>CAWCWS010000001.1:0-52931 GCA_963799325.1 uncultured Alphaproteobacteria bacterium
TCAAAGCCCACGACCTCATCGCCAGCCCGGCCTTTATCGTCATTAAGGCAGCTGACGAGTTCCGGGACAAAACCACGGCCATCAATCAGATGTGGCAGACCGACTTCACCTACATCAAGGTGCTGGGTTGGGGCTGGATGTATCTGTCGACCATCCTGGACGACTTCTCCCGGTATGTCGTGGCGTGGAAGCTGTGCACCACGATGAAGACCACTGACGTCACCGACACGCTGGAGCTCGCCCTGGAAGCTTCGGGCTGCAAACAGGTCGCCGTCCGGCACAAGCCACGCCTGTTGTCCGACAACGGCGCCAGTTATGTCTCCGACAAGTTTGCCGATTGGCTTCAGGCAGAGGGCATGGATCACGTTCGTGGTGCACCATACCATCCGCAAACCCAGGGCAAGATCGCCCATGTCGGAGACATGCTTCCAGCATGGTGGCATCAAACGCTCAAGAACCGCATCCTGCTGGAAAACTACTTCCTGCCCGGAGATCTGGAAGCCAGCATCGGTCGCTTCGTGGAGCACTACAATCACCATCGATATCACGAGAGCCTAAGCAATCTCACACCGGCCGACGTCTATTTTGGACGCGGCCAGACCATTCAGCTCGAACGTGAAAGGATCAAGCGAAACACAATCGAACAGCGCCGTTTGCAACACCGCAGACTAGCCGCTTAAACTAACCCGACAAACGAACCAATCTCTCCGCTAAATCACGCGGCCAGTTGTTCCAAAAACCCTGACGACGGACAGATGGACGCATCGCCCTCCTGCGCGAGCTGGAAGGCGATGCGGTGCCGGACGGGATGCGTGAAACGGGAGACCCGTTCGAGGGCCACCCCGATGCCGCACCCTCTGTTGAGCAACTTGCAAAGGACACGCGAGATAAGTTGCAGGCGCAGGTCAGTTCCATGAGCCTGGATAACTTTGTTGTTCGCACGCAGCGCAAACTGGTTGAAAAATACCAAAAGGCCGAAAACTGGACCGTGCTAAATGATGAGGCCGCAGAAGAACTCGCCGTTGTTGGCGGTCTGCCGAACACTCTTGCTCCCGAGAAGGAAGAAGCAAAGCGGTTCGATCTACTTGTGCTGTCGCTGCAACTGGCTTTGTTGCACGGGGAAGCCCGTTTCGATCGCCTCAAGAAACAATTGGTCGAGATTGCCGCTGCGCTGGAAATCCGTGCCACCGTACCGGCAATCGCACAGCATCTCATTATGATCGAAGAGGTGCAGCGCGATGAATGGTGGGAGGGCATCACCGTCTCCCTACTGGAATTGGTTCGACGCCGACTGCGCTTGGTGGTTCATCTCATTGACCGAACCGAACGCACGATTCTCTATTCAGACTTCGAAGATTATTTCGGAGCATCTGAAGTTGTTGCTCTTCCCGGCACGACCGGTGTGGATCTCGATAGCTTCCACCGAAAGACACGCGATTTCCTGCGCCACCATGCGGACCATCTGGCCTTGGCAAAACTACGCATGGCAAAGCCGCTTACAGAGGCCGACCTTGCAGCGCTGGAAGACATGCTGCTCGAATCCGGCATCGCGAACCATGACGACGTGGAGCGCGCTGCCAATGCATCCCATGGACTTGCCAATTTCATTCGATCTTTGGTTGGGTTAGATCGCGCAGCAGCGAAAGCACTTTTTGCAGAATTCCTGGACGATGGTGCGACAGCGGATCAGATCGAATTCATCGAAATGATTGTAGACTATCTGACCGAAAACGGCGTGATGGAAGCCTCCGCTCTTTATGAAAGTCCCTTCAAGGAACTTTCCCCTGAAGGTCCGGACGCGCTATTTTCGGAAGCAGAGGTCATTCGTTTGGTGAACGTTCTTGGCCAAGCTAATTTAAACACGGTTGAAGACGCCCAAGCCGCTCTTTGAGCAGGCTCGCCGGCATTGTCACGTTAATCGTCGGCGCCCGAGCTTTGACCCAGGGCGACCCGATTCAAGCCGCCACCGCATCTCGCCAGTCCGCGGA
Organism: uncultured Alphaproteobacteria bacterium; assembly: GCA_963799325.1. GTDB lineage: Bacteria > Pseudomonadota > Alphaproteobacteria > Rhizobiales > Rhizobiaceae > Pseudahrensia. The sequence continues at coordinate 1,989 of CAWCWS010000001.1, forward strand.
GGCTTCTGTTCGGAAAGCCTTCATCGTTCGGCGGGAGATCAGATGGCGTTGGGTATTGAACTGATTGTAGACGGCGGCATGAGTGGAGAGAAACTTCTGTGCTGAACCCGGCGATCGAAATCTTCGTCGTTGGCGTTCCCGCTGTCGGGTCGGTTGATGTGAAACCTCAGCTTGATTGTTCAAACGACCGCCCATCTCGTGGCGGTGGCAAAGGCCAAGTTCCCGCAGTGCTGCACCATACGATTGTAACCTATCGGTGACGATGGCATCCGTTACGAACCCTCGCCGCTTCAGCAGCTTTCGCATCAGCTTGAGCGCTGCTTCCCGATCCCGTTTCGACTGAACAAGAACATCGAGAACCTCGCCCTCATCGTCCACAGCACGCCAGAGGTAGTGAACCTTCCCACCGATCCGAACGAAAACCTCGTCCAGGTGCCACCGCCCCGACGGCTGAGGACGACGCATGCGGATCCTCTTGGCGTAGGCCGGACCAAACTTGTGGCTCCACCCCCTGACGGTCTCATAGGATACGTCGATACCGCGTTCGGCCAGCAAGTCCTCCACATCGCGCAGGCTCAGAGCGAACGGAATAGTACAGCCACACCGAATGCTGGATGATTGCGGGCGGAAACCGATGGCGGGCGTAGCTGATCTTGCTCATGCCACAACGGTAGCAGCAGGTTCCGATGGCGTCAGCGCGTTAACGTGACAATGCCATCATGGGAGGTCGCTCCAACACCCGGGCGGAAGTCTCCCATCAACATACCCGACAGCGGGAGCGCCAATACCGGCGCTTTCGATCGCCGGGTTCGGCACAGAAGTTCCTTTCCACACACGCCGCCATCTACAACCAGTTCAACATCCAACGTCACCTGATCTCCGGACCAACGATGAAATTATTCCGCATCGCAGCGTTCGCCGGTTGGCGAGAAGCTGTGACGGCCTGAACGAGCCGCCACGCCGTAAAGCTCGGCCCGGACGGATTAACGTGACAATGCCCTTTGACATTGTCATTTCCGTCGCTTGACGGAAATGCTAGGGCTTCGCCTCGTGATGTCTTGCACTGGTTGAGCACTATGAAGCCCGAAAATCGGCCTGCATCTGATGCGGTATCGAGCGAAGTTCTCGTGTCGCACATGACGTTTCATCAATTGTTCGGACATGCATTCGCATTCGGCTCAAAGATCGACACCCTTTGGCAGCGCATCGTCTATATTCATATCGGGATGGTTGCTGCCGTCATCTTTCTTGCCGGCAGCAACGAACCTTATCTTGCCGCCAGATCGATAGTCCTCGGCTTCTATTCTTTCAATGTGTTCATCACCTATTGGAACTTGCGGGATGCCTATCGAGGCCTGGAATGTACGGTGGCCGACCTGAAACGCTTTCCGGAAACTGCAAATCCCGGGGAGCTGGAAACGTGGCTGCGACAACGCAGCTATTCCGGAAACTCCCTTGTGCGCGCGCTTATACTCTTAGCGTTCTGGGCTCTCATTGCATATCTGCTGCTCGTGCCGGTGTTCGGATTGCAGGGACTGGACGCCGTTGGCGATCTGAACCAGTCGATCATGAACGCCACTCCGCAGAAAAACTGATCGACCTGGCTGCTGGCAGGCCCAAGGCCACGCAACGCAGATTTGGTTTTCGTGCCATGACAGGTTTAGACTTCGGCCCACTCAGCGATCAGGTGGAGTTCCATGTCTTTCAAAGCGCTTTTCGTTGCTTTTGCTTTGGCAATGCCAGTGGTCTCGACCAGCTGGCTCTTGCCTGACGGCGCCATAGCGGCTGACAAAGGCACGGACGAAGCAGCAACGATCCTGGACGCTCATGGCCGCAAGTCGGTGGACCTGTTCAACGAAGGCCTTTTTTCTGAAGCTGCAATGCTCACACGGGACGTTATTCTTCCGATGTCCTTGCGCGTGCATGGCAAAACCCACCGGCAAACGGTGATTTATATGGCCAATCTGGCCGCGATGCTGGAGCGGCAAGGCCTTTGGCAAGAGGCCGCAACATTGCACGGCGAGATTCTAGACATCCGTCAGGGCACTTTGGGTGTGGAGGCCCCTGAAACGCTTGAAACGCACCTTTCTTACGGAAAGGCGCTTTACAATGCTGCCAAACCGGAACGTGCGCGGGAGGTCTTGGAAGACTATCTCGGCACCCGGAAGGCGGCTGGGCACGTCGATGACGACCCGATCTATGGGGCCCTCGACCATCTGGTTGCCCTTGCAGATCAGCAGCAGGATCCCGGCACGGCAATCCCTCATTTGCGCCGTATGCTCGTCATTCTGGAAAGCCTTTCCGGAGTCAATCCGGCTATTACGGCCGGTGTCGCCAACAAGCTTGGCATCTATCTGGAACGCACCGGTGCCATTCAGGAAGCGGTTGGCCCGATGCGGAAAGCCTTCGAGTTTCAAAGGCAGAGCACCAGCGATACGCACCCTAACACGATCAGTATTCAGGTTTCTCTAGCTTCCATTCTACGACAGAACGAGAGGCTCGAAGATGCGCGCCGCTTGCTTCGTGACGCTATCAGCAACAGCGATCCCGGTGATGCCGACTTCATCGCCTCACGAATGTTTGCATTCAGACAACTGGGGTTGATGGCGCGCGATACGGGAGATTTCAGCGAAGCTTCCAGCCATTTTCGCGCCGAGATCACCGCGCAGGAAATCCTGTCCGGAGCACAATCCAACGAGACATCGCTCGCTCTCAATCGGCTCGGGCTTGCTCTGGAGAGCGACGGGCAACTGCAGGAAGCGGAGAAAGCTTTCCGCCGTTCGCTGAGCATCGACATCAACAATCTGGGAGACGATCATATTTCGACGGCGCAAGCCAAGTCGAACTTAGCCGATGTACTGGCCGCATTGGGACAAAACGCAGAAGCGGAAGTGCTTTACCGGCAGGCAGTTGCCAGCACACAAGCGGGTCTTGGGCCAGATCACGAGCGGGTCTCGACACTTCTCAACAACCTCGGGCTTCTGCTTTACAATACCGGTCAATACGCCGACGCCTTGGGACTATTGCAGAGGGCAACGGCCATATCGGAGAATATCTACGGGCCGGAGTCGCCCTCCACCATGACCGCGCAAAACAACGTGGGCTTGGCTTTCATGGAACTCGACCGTCATGGCGAGGCCATCGACCTCTTTCGAGCTATGCTGCCAATATCACGGCGCGTGCGGGGCACCGACCATCCCGACACATCCATCGTCATGAACAATCTGGCCCTCGCCCTGGAGGCGGACGGCGCCTACGATGAAGCGCAGGTGATCTTCAAGGATGCGCTGGAGATCGATGAACGCACGTCCGGGCGTGTTCATCCCAATACGGCAATCGCCCTGTCGAACTATGCCCGCGCCCTCCGGCGTTCCGGTGGCCTGCTACAGCAGGCACTGGCTCTCACCAATTACGAACGCAGCGTCGACATTTATGAGCAACTCTATGGGCCGGACCATATCGATGTTGCCGATGCCCGCATCGAGGTCGCCGGTTTGGCCGCCAGTGTCGGTGATACGGGGCGCGCCGGTATCGAATTCGACCTCGCCATCGAGGCCCTTACCCGCCCGATCAACCGACCGTCACTTTCCGGTCGGCGGACGGACTTCATAAGCGCGGTGGCTGCCAAATCGGGCACCGCAACTGCCGAGCAGACTTTTGAACTAGTCCAATGGCCGATGCGTGGCGCAGCAAGTGGCGCAATAGACGCTATGGCGGTCCGTGCTTCGGCAGTTCAACCGCAACTGCAAGCGCTCCTGCGATCGCAACAAGATGCACGCGAGGAAATAGGCAAACTTGATCAGGGACTGCTGACCGCTTTCGCAACAGGCGATCAGTCAACAACCGAAGCACTCAAGAGACGTCAGCTGGCTGTAGCGAACGCACTGGCCGATAGGGATCGGATAATCACACGGGAATTCCCCCAGTTCGAAGCCTTGACAGGGGCCGAACCGGTGACTGCCGCAGCCGCCGCAGGGCTGTTGCATGACGGAGAAGCGCTCGCTCTGATTTCGCCAGGACTTTGGGACATCGATCACCCCGTGCCAGGCTCCATCCATATCGTTTTGCCGGACGGTTCGGTCAGGTCCGCGGCCCTGGAAGGCGGCGACGGCCTTCAAAGGGATTTCTCCCGTTTGCGGTGCAGCTTCGTGCGTCAGGATAGGTGTTCCGCATCTGACAAAAGCAGCGGCAGTCGTCTTGAGACTAACGGACAAGACCTGACACGGGGTGCTATGCGCCCCGAGAGTTCTGCGCCGAAGCGGGGGTTTGACGCTGCCTTGGCTCACGATCTCTATAAGCGAATTTTCGGACACGTAACGCCGGCACTCTCCGGCGTTGACCATCTGATCATTGTGACGGACCACGATGCGCTGTCGAACGTACCGATGCAGGTGCTGTTAAGCGCGCCTGTAGAGGATGAGGCCGCCCTTCAGAACGCGCACTGGCTGATCAGACACCATGCCCTGACAGTTCTGCCGAACGTGCAGGCACTCAGAGCAATACGTCTCTTCGGCGCTGCGAAAGACGCGCCGCGGCCGACCAAGGCCTTTCTCGGTGTAGGGGACCCGGTGATCGGTCGCTCCGGTCCCATGCGCTGCGAGGATGAACCGCTTCTGGTGGCATTGGCGCAAGAGCCGCGTTTGCGTGAAGTCGGCTCCTCGGTTGCATCATTGATACGCGACTCCGAACAGTTCGGCGGGATCGAAATCGCCGTTGCCGAGGCCTCCGCCGTGCGACAGCTTCCCCGGCTGCCGGATACGCGCTGCGAGTTGATGCGGGTTGCGGAAAGTGTTGGTGGAGGCGACCTGCTGCTGGATGAAGATGCCAACGAGACCCTGATCAAGGCTCTCAATGCAAACGGGGGATTGCGTGATTATCGGATCCTTTCATTTGCGACCCACGGTCTTGTTGCCGGGGAAGCCGGAGCCGCGGAACCCGCGCTTGTGCTGACCCCTCCCGAAATCGGCACCGTGGATGACGACGGCCTGTTGACAGCAAGCGAAGTGGCCACGCTCAACCTCAATGCCGACTGGGTCATACTGTCGGCCTGCAACACAGCCGCCGGAACCAGCAGCGAAGAGGCGGCGCAGGGGACCGAAAGCCTGTCCGGCCTGGCCCGCGCCTTCTTCTATGCTGGTGCACGCAGCCTGCTTGTCTCCTATTGGCCGGTTGCCTCTCCAGCGGCCGTAAGGCTCACCACCGGAGCCTTTGATGCGCTTGAGAAGGATCCCTCGATTGGGCGGGCCGAGGCCATGCGACGTTCCATGCTCGCAATACTGGATGACCCGAATGCGACAGCCAGCGACCTGGACCCGTTCTATTGGGCGCCGTTTTCTTTGGTCGGTGAAGGCAACGAGAAACAAAGGATATAGACGCGATGAGATTTCACTCGTTCTACAAGTCAAGCGTCAGCGTTATGCTACCGGCCACTCTGGTCGCAGCGTGTCTTTGGCTCAACAGCGCACCGGCATGGGCGGAGGTCAAGCTGACCGACCATGATATTATGGACAGACAGGGGTTCAGCAGCCCGACCCCGGCTTACAGGTTCAAGGCACCGGAAAACTGGGCTGTCACGGGCGGCATTCGCTGGAACAAGCCCTGTTCCGGAGACGAGCTGTTCGAGCTGGTCATTCGCTCCACGTCACCCGATGGTCGCTACGGCTTCACGGTGGCCCCGTCTCATCTCGTCATGTGGAACGACTACAAGATCATCAATGGCGGCGCGATGGGAATTGATCCGATGGCGGCGCAATCCAACCGCCAGATGGTCGCGCTCGTAGAGTCCCAACGCAACGAATCGAGACAGCAGACGAAGAATACGAACTGTCACGTCGCTGTGGTCGAGGGAACGGAGCAACTGGTCCGAAATCTCATCCTGAAAGCCCGTCCGAGGGATGCACGATTGCTGAGCATCGAAGTCGATCCCGCGGGCCGCAAGATGTTTGAGGACACGATTGCCGCCGGAGCGCAGGTTCCCGGCGTAACGTCTGTTTTCGATTTCGTGCGGGTGCGGGTTGCCTATGGCGCGGCGGGCGTCGAGATCGAAGAGGAGGTCATGTTCGGCTGGAACATGACGCAGCAGGTGCTGGACGATGCCATGGGTGGCAGAACGATCAGCCAGACAACTTTCGTGTTGTCTCCCCATTCATGGTGGGCCCCGGCTGGCGAGCTCGACGAATGGCGTTCAGTTTTCCGGCGTATGTCCAATTCGCTGGTGGCTCACGAACACTGGAAGTCGCAGACAGACATGCTGCGCAGGAGGCTCGCGGAAGAAAGACAAAGGGCGGCCAATGCGCGAAACGAGGAGCGTCAGCGGTCGAATGACGAGCAGCATGCAAAATTCATCGCGACAATTCGCGAGGAAGGCATTCTGATCATTGGACCGGCGATCATCAAGTTGTTCTACGCCACACCTGTGCGTTCTACAGCGCCGAATTGGCGGATCGGCACGACACCCATGCTGGATCCTGCACAGCGCTGAATGCGTCAGTCGCCGCTCATTCGTCCGACCATGCTTTCGATACCCGGCAATTTAGTTTCGTCCTGAACCAGGTCGCGGATCAGGCGCTGAACGTCCCTAAGCCCGGACAGGTTCCTTGCGCGAATGGCGGACAGCAATGGCAGCATCACCTGATCATCGCAAAGCTCAGGTTTATACCGCCAGAAACCTCCCATACTGCCTGTATCCACTCTCTCCAGACCACAACGACCTGCCGGGTCGAGGTTGCGCCAGAACAGAGAGACGAGATCCACCAAAGCGGACGAGTCGTCCGCAAAGTAGCCGTGCGCGAGCATGTCTCCGCCAAGTTCCGACATATCAACGCTGTCGATACCTGCCGAAACCAGCGTTTCATCTCCACCCTGGCCCGCGCGTTGAGCATCACCGTGCAATTTACGTGAGACTTTCAACGCCCAGTCATTGCGGGACGCATAGAGTGTCAGCCGTCTGGCGAGCGGACGAAAGGTCTGCGCCATCTCCGCGAACAATCCGGCATCCACGTCTGGAGCAGCGAAGATGACTTGGTCGAAAATTGCGCTGTTAGTGCTGTTGGCTTGCCGTCTCGTACCAATCAGTTCAAGCGCATCCGTGAGCGCCCTGTTGCCCATCGAGTGAGCGATGACATGAATGCGTTTTGCCCCGGAGCGGGCAACGACATCTTCAAGAAAGCGGGCCAGACGACGGCCTGACAGGCGCACGACCGCGGTGTCCGCCACATAACTCAGCACCGAGGCATGGGAGGGCCATGAATACGTGATTGGCGCACCGGCAAAGCCCATGTCATGAGCCAGTTGGGCGGTGCGTTTTACCGCCTTCTCAAAGCTGACATTGAAGCCATGCACGAACACGAAAGCCTCATCCGCGTCCCGCTCTGCCAGCCCCTCACGCATTGTCTGAAAGAATGCTTCCTCTGGAGTAGGCTCCACGGATTTCAGGATGATGTGTTTGTCGCTCGACTCCGAAAATTCCAATTTCCAGATGCTCGGCGCTTCAAGTTGCGCTGACGCATGGCTTGCAGGAATGGTGACAACCGCGCTGCCATACTGCAGGTCTGCCCTGCCTGCGCCGAAGAAACGTGCGGGATCGGTTAGCCCGGTTGGTGCCCGGTCAGTGGCATAGTGCACCTTGACGCTGACATAGGGTTCATCTGATCCACGGGTCGATTGATCCTCACTTCGTGGATTTTGAATCTCGGTTATTGCGTTTTCGTATGTTGTTTGTGCCGCGCTATCACCCCGCTGCGCCGCTATGGCTGCAAGGTGTCGAAGCACTTCGATGCGTCTTTCAGCCTCTGCCTTTTCCTCAATGAGGAGATTGAGCAGTGCTTGCAGCGCGGCGCTGGCATCACGGAGCCTCTCCGCTTCCCGATAAAGCCGCGCGGCATCCCGAAATAGCGGTCCCGGATCGGTGTCGAGCAGTTCTCGATTGCGCGCTACGAATTGCGCCAACTGAACCAGAACATCTGCCGCTTCCACTGGATTGTCGTCACGCAAGATCTCGGCCTTGAGTTCAAGAAGCGAAACGACCGTTGCGGCATCGAGCGGCTGTTGGCTGGATATCTCGATAATCTCGCGATCGATACGCTCCATTGCCGTATCAGGTGGCAAGGCGGCCATTTCCTGTGCGAAAAGCGGGCCGACATCTGCCTTGGCAGGACCACTGTAGGTCATCGCTGTGACGAGCAAAATGAAGCACACAGTGATCGATGAAAAGCGCTTGCCGGTGCGCTGGCCGCAAGAGGAAGGTGCGTTTGATGTATCGAATGTGATCGGCATTCTTGTTGTCATACACTCCACCGTGTTGTTAACTCCAGATCAATCTGGTTTTTAGTGCAGCAAAGCAGAGATCAAACCCGGGGGGGCGAGACACATGCTGACATTTTCCCGCACTGGGTGTCATATCGCCCGTTTGGTTTGTTTCGGCCTTGCCTGCCTCTCGTTCGCCCTGAAACCCGCGGCCGCCGAAACCCGCGCGCTTCTGGTCGGTGTGTCCGAATACGACAATGATATCGGTCTGGCCGATCTACGTGGTCCCAAGAACGATGTCGTGCTGCTTAACACGGTTCTGCGGGAACGCGGTGTTACGGATATAATCGTTCTCGCGGATGGGGTTGATGGTGCCAAGGCCCCCACCCGCTCCGCTATCATGGACGCTCTTGAAGGTCTGAAGACGAGATCAGTGAACGGCGACTTGGTCATCGTTCATCTCAGTGGTCATGGCACACGACAGATCGACAGGTCTGGCGACGAGGCCGACGGATACGACGAGATATTTCTTCCATCGGACGTTGCGCGGGCCGAGAACGGCCAGATACCCAACGCCATTATCGATGAGGAGATCGGCACGATCGTGCACGCCTTGCGGCGCAACGGCGTGGATGTCTGGACGATCATGGATTTTTGCCATGCCGGAACTGGCTTGCGGTCTGGCAGCACACATTCTGCCAGCCGTTTCGCAGACCCGCAGGCGTTGGGTCTGAATGTCTCGCCTGCACCTGTCATGTCGGACGCTTCCCCGCGTGAATTCGCACCGTCGGATGATGAGACAAATCTACCAGGGGGGTTGATCGCATTTTACGCCGCGCGCGCGTCCGAAGTTGCCCGTGAGGTGGATTTCGGACGCGAGACCGGTGGCGAAGAAGGTTGGTATGGGCTCTTCACCTCCAAGATTGCCGCGCGACTGCAATCCTCGTCCGGCATCACGTATGGCCAGCTCTTTCAGGGCGTTTTGGACGATATGAGAACTGGCCACGTTCCCGGTGGCTCACAGCTTCAAACCCCCCAACGGGAAGGGACCCTTTCCGACGCATTGGTTCTTGGCGGCTCAGCCACCTTGGGGGTGCAGCAGTTTGCGGTGGATTTCGACGAGGTCGCTGCCGGTCGCGTGCATGGCCTGGAAGTCGGAACGGTGCTTGGCCTCGTGGCAGATGCGACGGCTGCCAAAGACGAGATTATCGGATACGCTCAAGTGGAGGATGCGCGGCCCGCTACCGCATTCGTCCGTCCTGTCAGCGACCAGTGCATTCCGGACCAGAACCAATTGTGCGTCTTGACCGGTACAATGCCGGAAGGTGCAAAATATGCTCGCATCGTTGCCGTTTCGAACAGTTTCACATTGCGTCTATCTCCTGTCCTTCAGATTGCAGACGGGCAGAAAGTCGCTGCGGCGGACTCCCCGCTTGTAAGGGCATATGAGGACGCGATTGCCGGTTTGGCATCCGGCGGGATGCTGATTGAGCTTTCGCAGGACAATTACGCAGTACAGGCGGGCTTGCATGAAGACAGATTGTGGTTCGGCCCTGAAATCGCACTTGGGGATACGCCAATCGGACTTTCCTGGTCCGCCTACGATGGTGAGCTCGAACCCTTGCTGGAGCGCATTGCGGCTGCCGAACGTTTTGCGGCAACCATGAACACGATTGCCGCCAGCGCATCGATCCTTTCGCCCACCCCAATCGAGGCCGTGCTGGAAGTCGAACAAAGCGAGCCTGGCATGCTGACCTCTGAAACCGGCCAGATGGCGCCTCGCCGCGAATGTCAGCGCATCGAGCAGCGGCAGGCCTATGGCGCAGCTATAGCGGTGGAACCGGGTCAGGGCGTCAAGCAATGTGACCGGCTGCGTGTTGTCGCCCGGGGCGAGGTGCCGGACAATTATGATGTCAACCGCATTTATATAGACGCGCATTATTGCATGACCGCACAGCACCGGCCGGTCGATGGTATCGTGAATGCGATACCGGTAGGCGGCAGCCTTCTGGCCTGTTCGGATTGTCCGGGTGGCTATTCCGCAGGCATGGAGCGCATGTTCGTGCTCGTGTCCAAGGCACGGGCAAATGCAGAGCAGCTGAATCTTTCGTCATTCGTCGACAACTGTGTCGAGCTAACGGCGACCCGCGGCGCCGGAGCAACCGCGCTCAACGACCTTTTGACAACATTTGGAAAGCCACCCGGCACCCGCGGTTCGATGGGCGGCATGGCACCACAGGATGTCTGGGTAAAACGCTTTGACTGGACTGTCCTGCCCCGCGAAATAGCACTTGCTCCATATCAGGCAGCCCAACGACAATAAACGTGCCTATCGAAACCGTGTCTAACGAAACGAAGGATGACAGCTATGAGACATATACTTTCAACCCTTTTAACGCTTTCCGCCCTATCCTTTTCTAGCGCGACCACGACCTCCGCTCAGGCTCAATCATCGCCTTCGCCTCTTCTGGAAGCGACAGGGCTGGAGAGTGTTGCGGTGGACGATGGTTCAGCACAGTCCAGCTACATGGACGCGGTGACGGCAGAACGGTCCGGCACAAAAATTGTCCGTCCCGGTGAGACCGGAGATACGCGCATCTACGGCGGACGACCATCGCAGGAGGGACAGTGGCCCGCACAAGTCAGTCTGTTGAGTGTCGGCAGTCTGAATGACCAGCCTGAAAGCCGCGTCTGGTCGCATTTCTGCGGCGGCTCAATCATTACCCGTCAATGGGTTCTGACGGCTGCCCACTGCGTCGTCAACGGCGGTGGGGTCTCTCCACCCTCTTCCATCGCTGTAAAGTCGGGATCGGTCGATTTGACGAAGGGAGATCTCCGTGCCCCTGACCGGATCATCGTCCACCCGGACTACGATCCCAGCACGTTTGACCACGACATCGCGCTCATCAAATTGAAGGAACCTATCGGAGAGTCCAACGGCCCGATCGGTGCAATTCCAGTGGTTGATCAGGGTGCGGACCTGCCGGAAGGGCCGGCCGTGGTAATCGGCTGGGGGCAAACGCTGCGAGAAAGCGTTTCGCCGATCCTTCTGGAAACAGATATCGACATCTTCGATAACGCGACATGCACCAAAGGGATGCTGAGCTATCACCGTCGGGACTTGGCCATCATGCTGACAGACGTGGGAGGGCGATTGCGGATCCCTCTTGAGAAACTGCAGGAAGGATACGCCTATCTTGCCGAAGCGCTGGGCAATCCGATGACCGAAAACATGATCTGCGCCGGCACGCCTCTCGGGGAACGCACATCGTGTCACGGCGACAGCGGTGGGCCGTTGATGATCAAGCAGACTGACGGCAAATGGCTGCAGGTCGGGATCGTATCATGGGGTGCCAAACCATTGAGCAATGAACAGATCACACCGTGCGGCAAGAGGCAGCTTTACGCCGTGTACACGCGCCTTACCAATTATCGCGACTGGATTGCCAGCACCTTGCAAAGCAACTGATCGTCCGAACCCAAGACAACACGAAAGAAGGAGCAGACCGTGCCTCAGACCCGAGTTCTCGCCTTGGCATCGATCTGGCTGGTCGTTGGCAACCTGCCATCACTGGCAAACTCGTTTGCCGACAGTTCTTTCGGTGACACCCAGCCACAGGTCGAGATTCAGGAATCTGTCACCCCCGAGAGACAGAAGGCGGAGGGAGGCGGCTTTGATGATGGCTCGTTTGGCTCTGATGACGGCGTCAGTCAGTCCGAAAGCGCAGCAGACGATACCAGGGCTGCAAGCGACGGGCAGGAAGCTGAGCAAGACAATCAGGGTGCTGGCGACGATCAACAGGAAGCTGGGGGAGGCGATTTTGGAACGGGCGGTTTCGAAGAAGAGTCTGCCGAGACGGTCGTCGAACCACCGAAACCGCAGGATGATACAGCACCGGTCGTGATCGATAATATTGCGAAGCCGGATGATTCTACAGTCGCCCCCGCCGACCCTGAAGTCAGCCGCGAAATTTCTGCCTTCGAAATGCGGGACTTCGGCGTCCAGCCCGTCGGTGATTTGCGTCAGGGTCAGTTTCACGGTCCGACACCAACAGCTCTGCCCGGAGGGCGCCTGATAACGACTGCGGAATTGTCCGGTGCCATGCAGGCTGGACAACAGATGCTGATCGTCGATGTGCTGGGCGGCGCCTATACAATTCCGTCCGCCAATAGCGCATCCCTCATGGCAGCGGGCGGCACCTTTCAGGACCGCATACAACAACAAACCGCACAATGGCTTGGCCAGATGACAGGCAACAATCCGACTGTCCCAATCGTCGTCCTGTGCAGTGGCCCGCAGTGCTGGCTAAGCTACAATGCCGCGCTGCGCGCCATCAATGCGGGCTACCAGCAGGTGTTCTGGTATCGAGGTGGCCTCAGAGCCTGGCAGATGGCTGGCTTTCCACTGGTTCCGTCCGGCTTTTGAGCCTGCCTTTCCCGACTGAGTGAATCGCCCCTAGATTTGTAGAGGACTTGGTCCTTACACAGTAAGGACAAGTAGGCTGTTGTGGGCAGAACAAGGCGCTTCATCGTTTTTTGAAAGACTTCAATGCCGCGCTGCGATCCCGGCGCCTGGCGGCACGAAAATCCATAACGCCGTCTTCGTGAGCTATGGTCCGCCACAGGCAATGCTTCTCGCCGTTGATTCTCACGAAAACCTCGTCGAGGTGCCATAGGGTATTGAAACTGGCATGGAGGTTTGGGTACGCCGTTTGCGGGTTTCACCAGCGAGCGTGGGACCAAATCCGTTCCAATACCGACGGACTGTTTTCTGGCTGATATCGATGCATCGCTTGTGCAGCAGGTCTCCGACATTGCGCGGTGAAACTGGATATCGACCATACAGGCATTGTCACGTCATTGCGCTGACGCTGTTGGTTCCGGCCGCTACAGTTGCGGCATGAGCAAGATCAGCTATGCACGCCATCGTTTTCCACCCGCGATCATCCAGCATTCTGTCTGGCTGTACTACCGGTTTGCGATCAGTCTGCGTGACGTTGAGGACTTGCTGGCCGAACGCGGTATCGATGTTTCCTACGAGACCGTCCGTCGGTGGGTGCATAAGTTCGGTCCTGCTTACGCAAAAAGGATCCGCCTGCGACGCCCAAGCGCGTCGGGCCGGTGGCACCTCGACGAAGTCTTCGTGCGGATTGGCGGCAGGGTTCACTATTTGTGGCGTGCGGTCGATGACGAAGGTGCCTACTGCGTCGCATATCACGATGCCAGTCTTACAAAGTCGGTTCACGGGTTGTCAACGCCGGACCAAAACCCCGCCACTCGCCGGAGTAAAACTACACCACTGACGGCAAGAGTTTTCGAGGAGGTTTCAGTCTTCTTTCGGCTTGGTGCTTTGTTTGAGGCGGTAGCTCTCGCCGTTCATCTCCAGAATGTGGACATGATGGGTCAGTCGATCGAGAAGCGCACCGGTGAGGCGCTCTGAGCCGAAGGTGCCGGTCCATTCATCGAACGGCAGGTTCGACGTGACGATGGTGGAGCCACGTTCGTATCGTTGGGAGAAGACCTCGAACAACAGCTCGGCGCCGGTTGGCGACAGCGGCACATAGCCAAGCTCGTCGATGATCAGCAGACTGTATTTGGCAATCTGCTTTTGCAGGCGCAGCAGACGCTTCTCGTCACGGGCTTCCAGCAGTTCGTGGACCAGTGCCGATGCCGTGACGAACCCGACCGACAGGCCCTTTTGGCAAGCGGCCAATCCGAGCCCGAGTGCGACATGCGTCTTTCCGGTTCCGCTGTTACCGACTGCAATTATGTTCTCGCGGGCAGCGATATAATCGCAGCGGGCCAGTTCCATGACCAGCGTTCGGCTCGGCACTCGAACCAATGGCGTGCTTTCGCCTCACTGTTCAGGGACGGAATGGCTTTGAAGTCAAAGCTGTCGAGACTTTTAGTTGTTGGGAACCTGGCAGCCTTGATGCGCCGTTCCACCATTCGACGCTCCCGGTCAATGAGTTCCAGTTCCGCCAATCGCAACAGATAGCGGGAATGATCGACACCCTCAGCCGCACATTGCTTTGCGATCTTGTCATGTTCCCGCAGGAAGGTTGGCAGCCGCAGGGCCTTCAGATGATGGGCCAGCAGAAGCTGTGGCGTATCGTTCATGTCCCCGGTCATGATCGCCCACCTGACAGCAGCGCCATGTAATCACCGGCAGATGTGGCGGCGACATGGGCTTTGGGCAGGTAGGGATAGACCGTCATATCCAGCCGTGGTGGACGGCGCTCGATCCGGCACAGCATCAGATGCTTCACCGCATCGAAGCCGATCGTTCCCCGTTCCAAAGCAGATACGATCCCGGCTTCGACATCGCCCATGGAGAATGTCTCCAGCAGCCGGAGCACTTGAACGAACTCCCGTTTGCCGGGCTTGCCCATGCGAGATTCCATCAACCGGCGCAGGGTAATGAACGCTTCAGGCAGTTCCCAGCCAGCAAGCGGTGCGGCCTGATCAAGTGCATTGGTCTTCTGCTCGATCAGCGCCAGATAGTGCAGCGGATCGAAGACGTAATCCTCTTTCTCCCATGAGCGCGGATGCCGGGCGATAATCTCCGTTCCGTGGGCAATCACCACCTCATGGACGTAGCCACGCACCGTAACCGGTTGATGGCCGTACTGGGTGGGGACGGAATAATCGTTGCTGCGATACCGGACCAGAGACAGGGAACTGACCCGAACCGTTTGTTTGTCACAGGCATCATAGGGAACAGCAGGCAAAGGCTGTAACTGCTCAGCGTCAGTGGCAAACCGTTCGCCAATCGTGCCTTTGTGACCACGCAGCTTGTCCGCCATGCGCTTGCGACATTGTTCCCACAGATAGGCATTGAGATCGTCGAAGCTGGCGAACCGGGGTTTGGGTACCATGAAGTTGCGGCGAGTGTAGCCGACCATCCCTTCCACCTTGCCCTTGTCGTTCCCCTTGCCGGGACGACCAAAGCGATCCTCGAACAGATAGTGGGAGACCAGCTCCGAGAACACGCGGGTTCGTTTGCGCTTCCCGTCACCCAGAATACGGGCAACAGCGATCTTCGTATTGTCATATAGAATGGAAATCGGCACGCCACCGAAGAAGTCGAATGCGGCCACGTGGCCATCGCAAAAGGCTTCTGTTGTCTCCGCGGGATACGCCTTCAGGAAGCACGCATCTGAATGCGGCAGCTCAATCACCAGAAAGTGGATCTTGCGTTCGATACCGCCGATGATCGCAAGGGCTTCGCCAAAGTCTGCCTGGGCATGACCCGGTGGATGAGCCAACGGTACGAACATCTCCCGCTGACGCTGCCTGGCCGCAAAGATGTAATCCTTCACAACGGTGATGCCGCCAGCATATCCATGCTCGTCACGCAGCCGTTCGAACACCCGCTTCGACGTATGCTTCTGCTTCCGGGGAACGGTCTTATCAGCTTCCAGAACCGCATCGATGATCCCGACGAAGGGATCCAGCTTCGGCCGCTTCACTGACTTCGTGCGACGATAGCCAGGCGGTATCGAAAACAGCAGCATCTTATCGACCGTCCGCCGATCAACCCCAAACAACCGGGCAGCTTCGCGGCGGCTCATACCGTCAATCAAAACGGCACGACGAACTCGACCATACAAATCCACGCTCTTCACCAATCCCTCCGATCAAACGGAGAGCCTATCAGTGGCGGAGTTTTACTCCGGCCTCAGCGAAAACAATCGCCGTTCCTGTGGTGGATTATTGCTCCGGCGTTCTCAGTGCGGTCATTCCTGTCAGCCGCAACGCTCCCGTGAAGGTCGTTGTCTTCCAGTGTCCGTGAGGAATGGCAGCCCGGCACCGCTCGCCGCGTAGTGCACGACCGCGCAGCCGTGCCATCTTCGTAGACAGGCCAGTCTCGTCGATGAAGACCAGCTTCGCCGGATCGAGGTCGAGTTGTCCATCGAACCAGGCTTGGCGGCGTATCAGAACGTCAGGGCGTTGCTGCTCGGCAGCATGTCCCGTCTTTTTTTATGCGTAAAGCCGCAACGGCGCAGCCAGATACACAACATGGCCCGGCTGATGCGAACGCCGTGCTCCGCTTGAAGCCGTTCAACCATCTCGGTCAGGGTGATATCCTTCTGTTCATCGATCATAGCGAGGATGAAGGCTTCGTGTGCATCGAGCCGTGAGCCCCGCGGCTTGCCCTGACGCCGTGCCGACGTCTCGCCCAGCGAGCGGTGGCGATCCACCCAGCGCACAGCAGTCGATGGTGCAACACCGAACCGGCGCCCGGCACTGCGCGCCGAACTGCCGTCTGCAAGCGCTTTAAGAACGCGGCCACGAAGATCATCGCTATAGGCTCGGGTCATCTCATTCTCCCCAAAAGGAGGATGGAATCAGCCTACACCGGAAAAAGCTACCCCGTATGATCCAGCGTTCGATGAACCTGCTCTAATGGCGCACTGCGCGATCTAGAGCGGATTCGCTTCAATCCGGCTCATATCCTGCGGCTCTGAAGTAGTTGGCGCACTCGGTGGGCGTGAAGGCGTCGATGGCGTTGCCAACGGTTGCCCATAGCGCTTTGATGGTCCGCTCGGCGGCTTACCGCATGATGGCCTTGAGCTTCGAGAACGCCATTTCGATCGGGTTGAAGTCGGGACTGTAGGGCGGCAAAAATACCAGGGTTGCTCCGGCCCGCTCGATTGCCTCGCGCGCGGCAGCGGATTTGTGCGCCGGTTTCAGGCGGGCAATCGCGGGTCCATCCACGATTGTTTCCCCGCCTTCAATGTCCATGATGACCACGTCACCGGGCTTCAGTGTGGGCACCAGAACCTGCTCCACCCCCGGATCAAGTCCGAGGGCAGGCTCCCGCGAGGAAGGCGGCTCCGTTCATCGGTCCATCAAGAACCATCGGTGCCGTCATGCCTGTTAGTCGCAACGCGCCGGTAAACGTTGTTGTTCGGCCTCGCCCTCGGACCGATGGCGGGCTGATGGCCTCACTCCAGTGCCCGTGTGGGATTGCAGCCCGGCATCGCTCACCGCGCAAAGCCCGCCTGCGCAGGCGTGCCATCTTCGTCGACAGGCCGTTCGACGGGCAAACGATTGACTGGATCGTTTGCTGATCCGTCTCACCATCGATGAAGACCAGCTTTGCAGGATCGAGATCGAGTTGCCCATCGAACCAGTCCTGCCGCCGTTTCAAGACGTCTGGCCGGTTCTGTTCGGCAGCATGAGCTGTCTTTTTGTATGCGTCCAGCCGCGAGAACGAAGCCATTTGCACAGCCCGGCCCGGCTCATTGCTACACTGCGTTCCTTCGATAAATGCTCAACCATTTCGTCGAGCGTCACGTCCGCATTCGCCTCGATCAATCCGACCACGAACCCCTCGTGAGCGTCGAGCCTAGAACCACGGCGTCCACCCTGCCGCCGTGCACTGGTTTCACCGTTCTGTCTGTAGCGCCGTGCCCAGATCACTGCCGTAGCTCACCCAACGCCAAATCGGGCCGCCGCCGAGCGAGCCGAAGCTCCCGCGCCAACTGCCTCCAGAACCTTCATCATCAAATCTTCGCTATATGCCCGTGCCATCATCGTAGCCTCCTTCGCTGCGATGATGAATCACAAATCCAAACTTGAATCGATCCCCGAGAAACGTGCTCTAGATGACCGGCGAAAGGGCATCGGATATGGCCGTATCTCTTACGTGGCCTTCGGATCGACCAGCCCAATCCGGTCTGGTGCTCCGACATCACGGATCTACCGATGCGGCGGGGCTTTCTGTATCTGGTCGCCATCATGGACTGGCACACGCGCAAGGTTCTGAGCTGGCGCATCTCAAACACGTTAGAAGTCGATTTCTGCATTGAGGCGCTCAACGAAGCCATCATCCGGTTCGGCCCGCCCGAGATAATGAATACCGATCAAGGATCGCAGTTCACATCGTTCGCCTGGACCGACCGGCTCCGGCGAACGGGCATCCGCATCTCGATGGATGGCAAGGGTCGCTTCCTCGACAACATCTTTATCGAACGCCTGTGGCGCAGCATGAGGGATGAATGCGTGTATCTGCAGGTATGGGATACCGGTTCACAGGCCCGAGCCGGGATCCGTAAATGGATGACATTTTATAACAACCAACGACCGCATTCAGCGCTTGGAGGAAAGCCACCAGCGGTGTTCTACTGGCAACGAAACACGATCACGCAAACCGACCAGCAGGAGCACAGAGTAGCTTAAAAAGAGCCAGATCCTATCCAACGATTGGGGAGCAGCTCAACCTCGGCTCCGACCAGCGGTTCAACTATTCCGCCATCGGCGATGCGGTGAACATCACGGCGCGTATCGAATCCCTTACGAAGACCTATGGCCTCGACAACCTTGTCACGATGGAAACGGTGACAGGATTGAGTGACCCCAAATATCTGGAGGTCGACACCGTTGCCGTGAAGGGTAGAGAAGCGCCAATCACCGTCTGCACGCTGCTCAATCGCGTCCGGCGCATGAACAAGGCTGACTTCCTTCAACTGCGTGAAGATAATACGGCATTGTTGCAGGCCTATCGCAGTGCCGATGTCGCGCAAGGGCTGGCCGCGCTCGCCAGATGTCAGGTCGTGGCCAAACGCGTGTCCCGCGGCGCACTCGATGACTTCTACGCGCTCTACGCAGCACGGTTCAAGGCGCTGCAGACTGGCACGGTCACTGAGGATTGGGACGGCATTTACAGGCCGGACGAGAAGTAAGGCAGCGCAAAGCCTGAACCGGAGGGCTCCGGTTTTCCCCCGCAAAGGGTTTTCACATATGACCCAAGACAACCTTGAATGAGGCGGAGTGTCCGAACACGGCTTCACACACGCGGCAGGCGTGTTAAGGTTGTCTCAACGCAGATTGATGCAAGTGGCATCGTCACGTGCGGAGCGCGGTCTCTCAAACCGCTGGCTTCCTGTCGTGGTGCCGCTGGAACAGGACGAAGGTGCGGAACGATGAGGACGGGCAAGGGCCCGGACCCGGTTCCGGCTCCGAACCGCCCGGTCGCCGCCGTCGTCGCCGTCGCAGGTCGCGCAGGCGCAACAAGGTAGCAACCGGTGAAAGTGCGACAACGCAGGCTGCTGTCGCTTCCGGAACGGGTGTCGAGACCGATAGCGCAGTGCCAGCCGGCGATGTGGCCACGCAGCCCCGCGCCACGGATGTCTCGGCACAGGCAGCCACCAGCACGTCGAAAAGGCGGCGTCGGCGCAGGCGGCGTGCCAAGGATGCAGCACCGTCCAACCAGCCATTGCTGACCGCTGCACTGGAAATCGAACCCGTCGCAAAAATGCGAAACCGCAGGATCCGGCGTCGGCAGGGTCTGGCGGTTCGCGTCGACACACGCAGTGTCGGACCGGATATCCCCGACGCCTATGCGGCGCTCGATCTCGGCACGAACAACTGCCGCCTGCTCATTGCCGTGCCGCAGCAGATCGGGCGGTTTCGGGTGGTCGATGCGTTCAGCCGCATCGTGCGCCTGGGCGAAGGGCTCGGCACGTCCGGCTCTTTGAGTGAGGCGGCAATGGACAGGGCCGTCGAAGCGCTGAAAGCATGTTCCCAAAAGCTCATCAACCGGCCCGTGAAAGGCATGAAGCTGATCGCCACGGAAGCCTGTCGTCAGGCGGACAATGGCCGGGCATTTCTGGAGCGGGTGGAACGGGAAGCAGGTCTGAAACTGGAACTGATCGACCGGCAGACGGAAGCGCATCTGGCCGTCGCCGGTTGCGCCTCGCTCGTGGATCCGGAAACCCGCGGTGTGGTGCTGTTCGACATCGGCGGCGGCTCGTCGGAGCTTGCGCTGCTCGACCTGACCAAGACCACGCACCGCGGCGCACGGCCCGACTACACGAACGCGATCACCGACTGGACATCCCTGCCGATCGGCGTCGTCACCCTGTCGGAACGCCACGGCGGCGGCCGGATGGTCACGCCGGACGTGTTTCGCGGAATGGTGCGGGAAGTCGAGGACATGCTGGTCGGATTCGACGATGGCAACAGCCTGTCGGAAGCGGTCAAAAGCGGTGACGTTCATCTGCTCGGCACGTCCGGCACGGTCACGACGCTGGCCGGCATCCACCTGGAATTGCCACGCTATGACCGCCGCCGCGTGGATGGCACTTGGATGAGCGGTCGGCAGGTCACGCGCATCGTGGACGAATTGGTCGCCATGACCTACGAGCAACGCATGGCCAATCCGTGCATCGGGCAGGACAGGGCCGACCTCGTGCTGGCAGGCTGCGCCATACTGGTGGCGATACAGAACCGCTGGCCCTGCGAGCGTTTGCGCGTTGCGGACCGTGGCCTGCGCGAGGGGCTGTTGACCCGCATGATGGATGACGATGACGCGTGGGTGAAACCGCCCAAAAGACCGGCAACGAGGTAGAACGCATAATGGCACGGCGCAGTTCGAAGGGCGGCGGCAAGGGCGCCGCAGGTAGCGGTCCGAACATCCGCAATATGTTCACGAAGGTGAAGACCGCCCGCGGTCGCAAACTGTCATCGACGCTCTGGTTGCAGCGCCAGTTGAATGACCCCTATGTGCAGCGCGCACGGGCGGAAGGCTACGCGTCCCGGGCGGCCTACAAGTTGATTGAAATGAATGAGCGGTATGACCTGCTGAAACCCGGTCTGCGCGTGGTGGACCTCGGCGCGGCCCCCGGCGGCTGGTGCCAGGTGGCGGCGGCGGAAACCGGTTCGACGGCGGACAATCCGCTCGTCGTCGGCATCGACTATCTCGACATGGACCCGGTCGCGGGTGCGACGATTCTCAAGAAGGACTTTCTCGACGATGACGCGCCGGATGCGCTGATCGAAGCGCTCGGCGGACACATGCCGGACATCGTCTTGTCCGACATGGCATCGCCAACGACAGGCCACCGGCGCACGGACCACATCCGCACGATGGCGCTGGTTGAAGTCGCGCTCGATTTCGCATTGCAGGTGCTGAAGCCCGGCGGGCACTTTCTCACCAAGACGTTTCAGGGGGGCACGGAGGCGGACCTGCTGAACCAGATGAAACACGCCTTTACCAGCATCCACCACGTCAAACCGCCTGCGAGCCGGGATGGTTCGGTGGAACTTTACTTGCTGGCGAAAAACCGCAAGCCGCATGACTGAAACGCGGCCGCAGGACTGAAACGCGAAAGGGCGGAACCGTCTCCGGTCCCGCCCTCCTGCCCTGTATTGTAAGTGTTGCAGCTTAACGGGTTTCGTTCAAAATCTCCCGTGCATCGTCGAGCAGAGCTTCTGCGTCCGATGCGTCCAGATCTGGAATTGCCTTTTGCAATTCGCTCACGGCGTCGAAATCCGTCATGGCGTTAGCTTCGAGAAAGGCCAGTTCGGCTTCGGCCAAAAGGGGATCGACTTGCGGGTTCATCGTCGCCAGTGATAGTGCGAAAACCCGCTGTGTCTCGATGCGCTTTCCATCGCGGGCCTTAAGGCGTTCCGCGCGGCGGGCACGGATGCGCTCGAAGAAAGTGGGTCGTTTTCCGTCCAGCTTGGCCATGAGCGTTTCACGCTCTGCCTGCTTCAAACGGCGGCGTTCGAGGCGGGCAGCACGCCGTTCCCGCATCAGTTCGAGGAACGACTTGCGCTTCGGCCCCGCCTTGGCGACGCGTGTCTCCGATTTTCCTGTTTTGGTGGCCAACCCGTATGTCTTATCCCGCGCGGCCAGCCGTGCCAGTCGGCGCGCTTTGATCCGGGCAAAGAACCCGCCGCTCGACTTTGTCTCCGCGACCGTCACCGTGGAGCGGCGAGGCTCCTTGCGTGGTGTCACCGTCAGGGTCAGACCCTTGCCGCGCTTGGCGTTCTCTTGGTCCAGCGAAGCGACCAATTCGGGCTTCGACGTACGAGAGCGGCCACCGCGCAGATGCACGACCTTGTATCCACCCTGCCGCAAACGGCGGAGCAGGGTCGGCAATTGGCTGGCGGTTCCGGATTTCAGATCGTGCAACAGAATGACGCCGCGCCCTTTCCGGTCCAACTGGCTCATGGTGCGCCCGACGAAGTCACCGCCCCGCCAGTCGAGAGAATCGACAGCTGCAGAGAGCGGCAGCAATCCGAGCTTTCGCACGACCTGATCCGTGCGCGACGACCGTGCGAGATAGGGGTAGCGGAACATGCGGGAGGCCTTGCCACGCCCGAGCGCGGCATCCACCGCCCCCATGCCGCGCAGGATGTTTGACCGTATCGCTGGCGATGATGTGGCAGCGAGATTGGCATGATCGTAAGTGTGGTGAGCGATTGTGTGCCCCGCACCTTTCACCTGCCGCAGGAGACCGGGGTTGGAACGGACCATACGGCCGACCACGAAGAAGGTCGCTTTCGTGCATTCCTTGCGCAAAGCCGCCAGCACCCGGTCCGTGGTTCCACGATTGGGGCCGTCATCGAATGTCAGCACCACTTCCTTGTGCCGCAGCCCGATGCCGCCGGAAGGGCTGGCACCCAGATGAGGCTGGAATTTCGTTACGTTGATGGAACGCGAAACACCGAGACAGGCAGCGTGGGCCGCTGCGGAAAGGGTGACGAGCAATGTAAGGGCCAGACCGAGGCGAAGCCCGGTCCGGTAAATGGCAAGTGCAAGCATGGATGTTCCCGATCTGCATTCGGGCTTGTCCGGCTGTACTGGGAACACACCAGCCGAGACTTTCGCCCTGTTGCCGGAAGCAAAGACAATCGTGGTAAATATGCGGTTAAACGAACAGCATATTGTCAGCGATCTAGCTGTGCGCTGCGCCAAGAGACGCCTTTTGCAGCGCCACCCCGCGTGCTAGGCGGAGCCGTCAAACGGGCCGACCCGCACGCCCGCTCCTGACACGATTCGAGCATTCATCATGGCCGAGATCATTTCCACCCTCACGGGCGAGCATGCGCTCACCTTCGACGATGTGCTGCTGCAACCCGGCCACAGCACGGTGATGCCGGGCGAGGTCGATGTGGCGACGCGGCTGACCAAGGAAATTACCCTCAACCTGCCGATCCTGTCGGCGGCGATGGACACGGTGACGGAATCCCGCCTCGCCATCGCAATGGCGCAAGCGGGTGGCATGGGCATCGTCCACCGCAACCTCACGCCGGAAGAGCAGGCGGAGGAGGTGCGGCAGGTCAAGAAGTTCGAGAGCGGAATGGTGGTCAACCCGCTCACCATCGGACCGGATGCGACCCTGGCCGATGCGATGGAATTGATGCGTGCCAACCGCATTTCCGGCATTCCGGTGGTGGAGAATGGCGGCAAGGGCGGGCGCAAGACGGGGCGGCTCGTCGGCATACTGACCAACCGTGATGTGCGGTTTGCCGATGACCCGGCCCAGAGGGTCTATGAGCTGATGACCCGCGAAGGTCTGGTGACGGTGAAGGAAGGTGTCGAGCAGGCGCAGGCCAAGAAGCTGCTGCACCAGCACCGCATCGAAAAGCTGCTCGTCGTCGACAAGGCGGGTAACTGCACCGGCCTGATTACCGTCAAGGACATGGAAAAGAGCCAGCTCAACCCGTCCGCAACGAAAGACGCGCACGGCTCCCTGCGCGTTGGTGCCGCCACAACGGTCGGGCCGGACGGAATGGAGCGGGCCGAACGGCTGATCGACGCTGGCGTGGACCTGCTTGTCATCGACACCGCCCACGGCCACAGCCAGCGCGTGCTGGACGCAGTGGCCGCCGTGAAGAAACTGTCCAACAAGGTGCAGATCGCGGCGGGCAACGTGGCGACGGGGGATGGTACCAAAGCGCTGATCGATGCGGGCGCGGATGTGGTCAAGGTCGGCATCGGCCCGGGCTCCATATGCACCACGCGTATGGTGGCCGGTGTCGGCATGCCGCAGCTTTCCGCGATCATGGCGGCGGTGGAAGCCGCGCAGGATGCCGACATTCCCGTCATCGGCGATGGCGGCATCAAATATTCCGGCGACCTCGCCAAGGCGCTGGCGGCAGGCGCGTCCGTGGCAATGGTCGGCTCGCTGCTGGCGGGCACGGACGAGTCACCCGGCGAGGTCTATCTCCATCAGGGGCGTTCGTTCAAAGCCTATCGCGGCATGGGCTCCGTCGGCGCGATGGCGCGGGGGTCCGCCGACCGCTATTTCCAGTCGGAAGTGACCGACGAGTTGAAGCTGGTGCCCGAAGGCATCGAGGGGCAGGTGCCCTATAAAGGGCCGGTCGGCTCCGTGCTGCACCAGTTGGCCGGTGGCCTTCGCGCTTCGATGGGCTATGTGGGAGCGGCAACGCTTGCAGACTTCCGCGACCGGGCCCGGTTCGTGCGCATTTCATCGGCAGGGCTTTCGGAAAGCCACGCCCATTCCGTTTCAATCACCCGCGAGAGCCCGAATTATTCGGGCCGATAGGACAGCATCATGGATTTCATCGAACCTCTCTGGACCGCCGCCGACGACTGGAAGGTCCGCATTCTGGTCCTCATCGTGCTGGCCAACATGGCGCTCGCCATCCGCCTCTACGGGGTGATGGCGAAAAAGCGTTTCAAGGCCGCCAAGGAAGGCCGCGTGACGACCGAAACCTACAAGGCGACCCAGAACGAGCCGGAAGACGTGGCCGTCTTCAACCGCGCCGTGGTCAACCAGTTCGAGGCCCCGGTTTTGTTCTACGCCATCGTCGCCATCGCGCTGGCGCTCAACGTGTCGAGCTGGCTTACCGTCATTCTCGCTGCTGCCTATGTCGCCCTGCGCTGGATGCATGGCAGCGAGATGATCGGCGCCCACGACGTCATGAAGCGCCGCAAGCTGTTCCTGCGCTCGTTTCAGGTGCTGCTGGCCATGATGATCGAACTGGCCCTGTCCACTCTGCTTTGGGCTTGAGCCGATGAGAATAGGCGGTCGCGCGCAGGCGGCCATCGACGTGATCGCCGATATCGACCGGCGCAGTCGCCCGGTGTCGCAGGCTCTCAAGAACTGGGGTCTCGACAACCGGTTCGCGGGTTCGGGCGACCGCGCTGCCATCGGCAATCTGGTCTACGACGCCCTGCGAAGCCGGTCCTCCACGCAATATCTGATGAATTCCGACAGCATCCGCAAACTGGTGCTGGGCACGATGCTGCGGTCCTGGGGTTACGACGCCGCATCGCTCAATGCAGCGTTCGAGGATGACCGCCACGCACCAGACCCGCTGACGGACGATGAGGCGGAGACCTTCGCCACCCGCAAGCTGTCGGATGCGCCGGAGCATATTCAGGCCGATGTGCCGGAATGGCTGGTGCCGTCCCTGAAGGCCAATTTCGACGACGAATGGATCACCGAGGCGCAGGCCTTCACCCGCCGCCCGCCGCTCGACCTGCGCGTCAACACGCTGAAATCCAACGTCGCAAAGGTCACCAAACAGCTTGAACGTGCCAAGGCGAAGCCTGCTGCCATCGCCCGCTTTGGACTGCGCGTCGAACCCGGCGAAGGCCCGGATCGTTTGCCAAACGTGACCGCCGACGCGGCTTTCCAGCGCGGTGCCTTCGAGGTGCAGGACGAGGGTAGCCAGATCGCCGCCGATCTCGTTTTCGCCCGCCCCGGCGAACAGGTGCTGGACTTCTGCGCCGGTGCCGGTGGCAAGACGCTGGCCATGGCGGCGACGATGGAAAACCGTGGCCAGATCCACGCCTATGACAGCGACCGCCATCGCCTCAAACCCATCCATGAACGGCTGAAGCGGGCGGGAATTCGCAACGCGCAGGTGCACGAGCCGGACAGCGACCTGTCGGACCTGATCGGCAACATGGACCGTGTCGTGATCGACGCCCCCTGCACCGGCACCGGCACATGGCGGCGGCACCCTCACGCCAAATGGAAGCTGACGAAAGAGCAGCTGGAAACGCGCCTGACCGAGCAGGAAGAGGTGCTGTCGCAAGCCGCGCCCTTCGTGAAGCCGGGCGGCTTTCTCATCTACATCACATGCTCGATCCTGCCCGAGGAAAACGAGAATCAGGTCGTGGCCTTCACCACCGACAACCCGGAATTCGAACTGCTGTCGGTCGGCGAGGTGTGGCAGGACCTGTTCGGTTTCGACAAGCCGCAGCCGTGGTCGTCCGACATGAAAAGCGTCACGCTTACCCCCGCCAGCACCGGCACGGACGGTTTCTTTGTCGCCGTGATGGGCCGAACCGGCTAGCATAATCGGCGAACCGAACTTACGGTCAATCTCGACCGGCCACCCGACGCCTTCACTTACGGAACAGTTCTCATGCGCTTCATTCTCCTGCTCGTGTTCATCCTCGTCGTCGAAGGTGTCGGCATGGCCATCGGCCTCGGCTTTCCGGCGGGAGACTGGCATGCGGCGTTGCAGAAACCGTTCTTCAACCCGCCGAACTGGATTTTCGGCTATGTCTGGCCGGCGCTCTATCTGCTGGTGGCCATTGCCGGTTGGCGCGTCTTCACGCTCCGCATCAAGGGCTGGGGCCTGTGGTTGGGGCAACTGGTGCTGAACTGGGCGTGGACACCGGTCTTCTTCGGTCTGCACCAGATGTTCCTCGGCATCTGGATCATACTCGGTGCGTTCCTGCTGTCGATAGCCTTCATTGCAACCACCTGGGACCGCGATCAAGATCGCCGCTTTCTGCTTCATCCCCTACACCGCATGGCTGGGCTTCGCCCTGTTGCTCAACGTCTCGATCTGGTGGCTGAACTAGCGATTGAGACATAGGCCGTCCGCATGGATCTGCTGGCGCTGGCAACGGACTTTCTCACCCCCGACAAGCTGATCGGCCACGTCGCCTATGTGCTGCTGATCGCATCCATGATGATGCGGACCATGAAGCGGCTGCGCATTCTCGCAATCGCTTCGGGCATCGTGTCGATCATCTATGGCGGGCTGATTCTCGGCGATCCCGTGACGGTGTTCTGGGAAGCGGTCTTCACCGCCGTCAACCTGGTGCAACTCATGCTGCTGGAAATCTCCAACCGCCGCGCGCGGTTTTCCGAAGATGAGCAGCGCTTCGTTGCTGCCGCGCTGAAAGGTGTCGAGCCCGGCAAGGCGCGCCGGCTCATGGCGCTGGCAAAGCATGAGAATTTCGTGGAGGGCGATGTGCTGACCCGCGAGGGCGAAGCGCTCGACAGGCTCTATTTCATTGTCAGTGGTGCTGCCCGTGTGGATGTCGGCGGCGCGATGGTTGGCGTCTGCGGCCACGACGATATTTTAGGCGAAATCGGCTTTATGAACGACGGCGCCGCCACCGCCACGGCCATCGTTACTCATTCCGGCCGCGCCATGAGCTTCGACCGCGCCATATTGAAGGCCGCATTGGCAAAAGATCCGGAACTGCGCAACGCGCTGGAGGCTGCCTTTTCCGCCAATCTCCTGCGCAAACTGGTCAGCGCCAACCGTCGCACTGCCTAAGCCTGTGCGGAAATGGCGGCGGGCCGTTGCGGGCAGGCGGGCATCGGCTTAACTCGGCGCATGAAACATGCATCTCCCCCCAGATCCCTGAAAGAGCGCGTCGAAGCCGCCCACGAGGCGGTTCTCATCGTCGATTTCGGCTCTCAGGTCACGCAGCTCATCGCCCGTCGCGTGCGCGAGGCGGGGGTGTTTTGCGAAATCGTGCCCTTCGACAAAGCCGACGACGCCTTTGCGCGGCTGAACCCGAAAGCCGTCATCCTGTCCGGCTCCCCCGCCAGCGTGCCGGACGACGGCAGCCCGCGCGCGCCGCAGATCGTCTTCGATAGCGGCGTGCCGGTGCTGGGCATCTGCTACGGCCAGCAGGTGATGGCGGCGCAACTCGGCGGCACGGTCGAAAGCGGCCATCACCGCGAGTTCGGTCGCGCCGATGTCACGGTCCACAAGATGAGCCCGCTTGTTCGACGGCGTGTGGAGCGAAAGCGGGGCCTATCCCGTCTGGATGAGCCACGGCGACAGGGTCACGAACCTGCCGGACGGGTTCGAGGTCATCGCCACGTCCCCGAACGCTCCCAACGCCGTCGCGGCGGACGAGGAACGGCGCTATTACACGACGCAGTTTCACCCCGAAGTGCATCACACGCCGGACGGGGCGGGGCTGATCGCCAACTTCCTGCACCGCATCGCGGGCATCACCGGCGACTGGACGATGGCGGCCTATCGCGACGAGGCGGTCGCCGCCATCCGCGCGCAGGTGGGCGAACAGGGGCGCGTGATTTGCGGCCTGTCCGGCGGCGTCGATTCCTCCGTTGCCGCCATGCTGATCCACGAAGCTATCGGCGACCGCCTGACCTGCATTCTGGTCGACCACGGCCTGATGCGCGAAAACGAAGCCCGCGACGTGGTGACGATGTTCGAGCGCGAGACCGACCTCAAGGTCGTCCACGTGGACGCCAGCGACGCCTTCATTTCAGCGCTGGAAGGGGAGGCGGACCCGGAAACCAAGCGCAAGACCATCGGACGCCTGTTCATCGAGACATTCGAGGCGGAAGCGAAGAAACTCGGTGGCGCTGATTTCCTCGCGCAGGGCACTCTGTATCCCGATGTGATCGAAAGCGTGTCGTTCACCGGCGGGCCGAGCGTGACGATCAAGAGCCACCACAATGTCGGCGGCCTGCCGGAGCGCATGAACATGCAACTGGTCGAGCCGCTGCGCGAATTGTTCAAGGACGAGGTGCGGGTGCTTGGCAAGGAACTGGGCCTGCCGGACAGCTTCGTCGGCCGTCACCCGTTCCCCGGCCCCGGCCTCGCCATCCGCCTGCCCGGCGGTGTGACGCGCGAGAAGCTGGACATTCTGCGCAAGGCGGACGCGATCTATCTCGACGAAATCCGCAAGGCCGGTCTGTACGACACGATCTGGCAGGCATTCGCCGTGCTGCTGCCGGTGCAGACCGTGGGCGTGATGGGCGACGGGCGGACCTACGAATTCGTCTGCGCCCTGCGCGCCGTCACCAGCGTCGATGGCATGACGGCGGATTTCTACCCTTACGACATGGCCTTTCTCGGTCGCGCCGCCACCCGCATCATCAACGAGGTGCGGGGCATCAACCGGGTCGTCTATGACGTAACGTCGAAGCCGCCGGGCACGATCGAGTGGGAGTGAGATGATGGTTTATCTTTTCATGGCAGTTGCTGCTGACGATTGCCGTCGTCGCGGCGCTGATCCTGTATCTGCGCCATCAGACACGCGAGATCGAACGCGAAGCGCGGGCGACCATCACGCCGGTCGGACACTTCGTGCAGATCGGCGCAGACCGGCTTCATTACCTCGACACCGGCAATCCCGATGGGCCACCGCTCGTCTTCGTCCACGGTCTCGGCGGCAATCTGCTCAATTTCATCGACACGCTGTTCCCGCGTCTGGAAGCTGACTTCCGCATCGTCGCGCTGGACCGTGCGGGGTCGGCCTTTTCCACCCGTCCGGTCGACGCCGAAGGGTCTCTCCCCGACCACGCCGACAATATCGCCGGTTTGATGGACCATCTCGGCATCGCAAAGGCGACCATCGTCGGCCATTCCCTTGGTGGTGCGGTGGCGCTGCAAACGGCCGTTTCGCATCCCGACCGGGTGAAGGCGCTGGCGCTCATCTCGCCGCTCACCCACGCGGTCGAAAACATCTCGCCAGCGCTGAAGGCGCTGCTCATTACGTCGAACAAACGCCGCCGCTTTGTGGCGGACACATTCGCCGTGCCCACGTCGAAAAAGCGGCGGGACCAGACGCTCGCGTTCATTTTCGGCCCGCAGGAAGCGCCCGACGATTTCGGCACGACCAATGGCGGAATGGTGTCCTATTTCCCGGACCACTTCTACGCCTGCTCCACGGACGTGGCCGCCCTGATCGAGCATCTGCCGCGCCTGCAGGAGCGATATGACGACATCGCCGTGCCGATCGGCATTCTCTATGGCACCAGGGACAGGGTCATCAATTACCGGGAGCAGGGCGAGCGGTTCAAGGAACGACGTCCTGAAACCGAACTGGTCCTGCTCGAAGGGGTCGGCCACATGCCGTATTTCCCGGAGCCGGACCGGGTGGCGGAATTCATCCGCGATATGGCTGCAAAGGGCTGAACCGTGCGGCTGTCGCATCCATCCGCAGCCAAGACTGCATGTGAGAGAACATCATGATCCTTCTCATCATCGGCCTCGTCCTGTTCATCGGCGTCCATCTGGTGCGCGTCGTCGCCCCCGCGTATCGGGCCGCATTCATCGCCGAGCGCGGCGAGGGGCCGTGGAAAGGCATCTATTCCCTCGTGTCCTTCGCCGGTCTCGCGCTTATCGTGTGGGGATACGCGACTTATGACGATCCGGCATTTCTCTACCCACCGGTCGAAGGTGCGCGCGGTGTGGCGCTGATCGGTATGCCGCTGGCGTTGTGGCTGTTCGTGGCCTCCAATTTTCCGGCAGGCTATCTCAAACGGGCAGTCGGCCATCCGATGCTCGTGGGCACGATCATGTGGGCCGCTGTTCATCTGGCCAACAACGGCGACATGGCGTCGGTGCTGCTGTTCGGCACTTTTCTCGTCTGGGCACTCATCACGCTGGTCTCGTCGGTTCAGCGCTCCCGCCAGAACCCGCATGCCGCGCCCGCCGGTGTCGGCACGGCCATCTGGCCGGATGTTGTGAGCCTTGCCATCGCAGCTCGTGCTCACCTGGGCCTTTCTCGCGTTCCTGCATGAATGGCTTTTCGGCGTCGCCATCGTGTAGGCATCGTATTGGAAGCGGCAGCTGAGCTTGCCCCTTCCAACCGCACCGCTTTGCTGTAGAACGCCCTACGATCCTTCCGCTTTCAGCCGCCAGAGACGCATATGTCCGACGATTCCTTCTTTCGTGAAGTCGATTCCGAACTGCGCTCCGACCGGATGCAGCAATTCTGGTCCCGTTTCGGGCGCATCATCATCGCGGTCGCTGTTCTCATCGTGCTCGGTATAGCAGGCGCGCGGGCATGGGATTGGTATCAGACCAACCGCGCACAAACGCAGGGCGATGCCTATATGAAGGCCGTCGATCTGGCAGAGGCAGGCCAGACCGCGGAGGCACAGGCTGCATTTGCTGCAATCGCCGAAGACGCACCCGCAACCTACCGTGCGCTGGCTGACATGCGCCGCGCTGCCGAACTGGCCATTGCGGGTGAGCAGGCCGAAGCGGTGGCGCTCTACGATGCAGGTCGCGTCCGAGAACGCGGTGGACGACGAATTGCGCGCCATCGCGTCCATTCGCGCCGCGATGGTGCTGGTCGATACCGGGACCCTTGCGGACGTGGAAAGCCGCGTGCAACGCCTCACCGCCCCCGGTGCCGCCTGGCGCGGGTCGGCTCGGGAGGCGTTGGGACTGGCTTCCTACAAAGCCGGTGATCTGCAAGGGGCGTTCACCCAGTTCACAACCATCGCAGACGATGACGACCTGCCATCCGGCCTGCGCCAGCGTGCCGGTGTGATGCTGGACGTCATCGCCTCGCGGGTGGCCCGGTGCGCGATGCCGAAGAACCGGCAGCCGAGGTTAACATGACCTTCACCGCGGCCATCGTCGGCCGACCCAATGTCGGCAAGTCGACCCTGTTCAACAGGCTGGTCGGTAAACGCTTGGCCTTGGTGGACGATACCCCCGGCGTCACCCGCGACCGCAGGCCCGGAACGGCGCGGCTGGGGGACATCACGTTCGAGGTCATCGACACCGCAGGTCTGGAAGATGCCACCGAGACGTCGCTCGAAGGCCGCATGCGCGGGCAGACGGAAGCCGCCATTCTCGAAGCGGACGTGACCATGTTCGTCATCGACGCCCGCGCCGGTGTCACGCCGCTGGATTCGTCCTTTGCCACGGCTTTGCGCCGTGCGGGCAAGCCGGTCATTTTGGTGGCCAACAAGGTTGAAGGCCGTCGTGGGGACGAAGGGCTGTACGAAGCCTACAGCATGGGGTTCGGCGAACCGGTACCGATTTCCGCCGAACACGGGGAAGGCATGGCCGATCTGCGCGATGCGCTGGTTGCGGCCGTCGGTGAAGATGTCGCCTACGGTCTGGTCGAGGCTGAAACGCTGGACGAGGACGCCGAACACGGTTTCGACCCGGACGCCTTCGACATGGAGGCCGCCCAGTCCGAAGAAGAGGTCGAGGAAACCTACGATCCGGACCGCCCGCTGCGAATCGCCATTGTCGGTCGCCCCAATGCGGGCAAATCCACCCTCATCAACACGATGGTCGATGAGGAACGTCTTCTCACTGGTCCGGAAGCCGGGATCACCCGTGATTCGATTGCGGTGGAATGGATGTGGCAGGGCCGCCCGATCCGCCTGCACGATACGGCAGGCATGCGCCGCAAGGCGCGGGTACAGGAAAAGCTGGAACGCCTGTCGGTGCAGGATGCGCTCCGCGCCATCCAGTATGCCGAAGTCGTCATCGTGGTGTTCGACGCCACGATTTCATTCGAGAAGCAGGATCTGCAGATCGTCGACCTGATCGCGCGCGAGGGCCGCGCGCCGGTCATCGCCTTCAACAAATGGGACCTCGTTGCCGACAAGCAAAAACTGCTGACGGAGTTGCACGAAAAGACGGAACGCCTTTTGCCGCAACTGCGCGGCCTCCGCACCGTCACCCTGTCCGGCCAGACGGGCAAGGGAATCGACCGGTTGATGGAAGCTGTCACAGAGGTCGACCGTATCTGGAACAAGCGCGTGCCCACGGCGCGGCTGAACGAATGGCTGTCATCCGTTCAATCCCACCACCCGCCACCGGCGGTTGCCGGGCGTCGCATTCGCTTCAAATATATCACGCAGGCCAAAACGCGCCCGCCCACATTCGTGGCTCAATGTTCCATGCCGGAAGCCTTGCCTGCCTCCTACGAGCGCTACCTGATGAACGCATTGCGGGAGACGTTCGACCTGCCGGGCGTGCCGTTGCGGCTGTTCCTGCGCAAAGGCAACAATCCTTACAAGCCCAGGAAAGCCCGCAAGATCGGCTGACAGTCCTGTGAGCGGCGCTGCCCGTTCAGCTTGTATTCAGGTCAGACACAGCCCGCGTGCCACGCAATGGCCTCAAACTTGTCACGCCCGCTCCATGTTCGGGCCAATCTCTCGCCGCCTCGTTGCTTGAAACGCTGCCGTGCGATGGGGGTTCTAATCGCTGATATTTTCAGCGCGCGCGTTTAACCGAATATCAAGGTTAACACTGCACCTTCGAAACCAATCCGACGCATCACTCTGCCCTTATCGTCGGGCGCTTGAGCAGATGACGTCACGATCTCGGAGTTCGGTATGCGCTTTAATAACACGGTCAATGGTAAAAAGGTTGCACGGACGGCGATTGCCGGTTCGCTTGCCTTGGCGATGCTGGGTGCCACATCCGGCACGGCAGCGTTGCAGGACATTGCTGAAATGACCGGCACGCACACAAGCGCCGAAGCCCGCTGGCTGGTTCGCCTCGTCACCGTGCCGCAAGGCTCGGTTCACGCGTCCTCCGGTGCCGAGCGTACCGTCAACCACGCAATGGCCGTTCAGACATTCGAAGGGCGTCATTTCCTCAACCGTGCGCGCGAACTGGCTTCCGAGCAGATCGCGGTGCTCGACCGCTCCATGAAGGGCGACAGCGTCCGCGCTACCCATCCCACCACGTCCCAGACCGTGTCCATCGCGCCCGTCATGTCGTCCTATGCACCCGCTGCGGTGGCGCTGACATCGCCGGAGTTTCAAATTCCCCAGCACGAGTTGGAAGAAGGTATCGCAATCGCCAGCCGTGTGATTTCCGAGCCCACACGGATGGCGTCGGCTTTCCGGTCCACCAAGGGCATGGATGAAGACCTGTATGATGCAGGCACCGAGAAAGACCGCGTGCACCTCTCCGCCGGTCAGCTTTCCCAGGCCCGCGCCGCAGCCGGCAAAATGACCCGCGTTATGGCCAAGGTTAAAGAGGCCGTCGCAGCGGGCGAGACGACGCTGGCCGCCTATGCGCCGCAGGAAAAAGACATCGCCAGCGCCTTCAAGGCTGTGCTGAACCCGGGTGCTGCCAATGGTAAGATCCACCTCGGTCGCGGCGATCACAAATGGGCGGCCAACCCGCTTCCCGCCCGCGCCCGCAGCAGCGAGGAACGCCGTTGCCTTGCAAACGGCATCTATTTCGAGGCGCGCGGCGAATCTGTCGAAGGTCAGAAGGCGGTCGCGCAGGTCATCGTGAACCGCGTAAAGAACCCGGCCTACCCCAATTCCGTTTGCGGCGTCGTGTATCAGAACAAACATATGCAAAACGCCTGCCAGTTCTCCTTTGCCTGCGACGGTATCCGCGATCGCGTTTCCGCCGGCCGGCACTGGAAAATGGCGAAGAAACTCGCCAACGACGCCATCGACGGGCGTTTCTGGCTCTCATCGATCGGCTCCTCCAGCCATTACCACGCTGATTACGTGAAGCCCCGCTGGCGCCGCAGCATGAAGCGGATGATCAAGATCGGCCGTCACATTTTCTACCGCACATATGGCGGTGGCTGGAGCTAGAATGGCCATGTCGCAAGAGCCGGACGATTCGTCCGACGCACGGCGCGACGCCCTGCGCGACAGGCTGAAAAGCCGCACGACCGAACATAAGGCTGCCCCTGACCGTTCCGCCGACACCCGCTCCGCGCGCGGCGGAATCGCGCAGGCCTGGCGTCTGTCCAGCGAGTTTCTGGCCGGTGTGCTGGTCGGTTTCGCACTGGGCTGGGGTTTCGACTGGGTGTTCGACACGTCGCCCTGGGGCCTGATCGGCTTTGTCCTCCTTGGCTTCTGCGCCGCCGTGCTGAATGTGCTGCGTGCCGCCGGGCAACTTGCACCGTCTCGCCTGAAGATCGACGCAGCTGAAGACGATCGCTTCGACCGTTCGTAACGGAACCGAAGAGCCTGTTCGCTCCGGCCTGCATCGGAAGGCGCACGAACACACCTTTGCCCCTTGAGAAACGCGGCCCATCATGCCAAACGAACGGCGCTGGTCCGGCGTTCGCGTTGGACAGATGGTTTTTTGCGACCGGTTGCCTGATAGGCGGTCGAAACAGACGAGGCGACTTTGGCCGACAACCCGATCGATCAGTTCAAGATTTCCAAGATTCTCGACCTTCAGGTCGGCGGCTTCGATTTCTCGTTCACCAACTCCGCCCTGTTCATGGTGGCGACGGTCGGTGTCACGGCAGCCTTCCTCGTTATGACGACGAGCGGGCGCGGGCTCATCCCCAACAAGCTGCAGTCCATCTCGGAAATGCTCTACGAGTTCGTGGCCAACATGCTGCGCGACGCGGCGGGCCACGAGGGCATGAAGTTTTTTCCGCTGGTCTTTTCGCTGTTCACCTTCATTCTGGTGGCGAACCTGTTCGGCATGTTCCCGTATTTCTTCACCTTCACGAGCCACATCGTCGTCACTGCCGCGATGGCGTTTCTGGTCATCGGCACGGTCATCTTCTACGGGTTCTACAAGAACGGCATCGGCTTTCTGAAGCTGTTTGTGCCGGACGGCAGTGCCCGGCGCGCTGGTGCCGATCGTGGTGCTGATCGAGGTCATCTCGTTCCTGTCGCGCCCGATTTCACTCTCCGTGCGTCTGTTCGCCAACGTATTGGCCGGACACATCACGCTGAAGGTGTTTGCCGGTTTCGTCACGTCCCTCGGCTCGCTCGGCTTTCTCGGTATCGTCGGTGCAGTCCTGCCGCTCGCGTTTACCGTGGCGCTGACCGGCCTCGAATTTCTCGTCGCATTTCTGCAGGCCTACGTCTTTGCGATCCTGACCTGCATGTATATCAACGACGCGATCCATCCCTCCCACTGATGCCACCGCGCATCGGTCGGAACCCCTTTCACTTCCAAGCATCTTGAAGGAACACATCATGGAAGCAGACGCAGCAAAAGCAATCGGCGCCGGTATCGCATGCCTCGGCATGGGCGGTGTCGGTATCGGTCTGGGCAACATGTTCGGCCAGTATCTCTCCGGCGCATTGCGCAACCCGTCCGCAGCAGACGGCCAGTTCGGTCGCCTCATCTTCGGCTTCGCCGTGACGGAAGCATTGGGCATCTTCTCCCTGCTCGTCGCACTGCTGCTGCTCTTCACCTGATCGGCAGTTCTACCGGGCGCGGCCTTTGGGCCGCGCCGTTTTCAGTGACCGATTGAGGCAGGCATTCGCATGGCGACCCCGACGACAGATACACTCAACAGTGAAGTAGGCATTGCGGAAGGACCGGCACCGTTTCCGCCGTTTCAGACCGAAACCTATCCGTCACAGCTGCTATGGCTCGTGATCACGTTCGGGTTGTTCTACTACCTGATGGCAAAAGTGGCCCTGCCGCGCATTTCTTCCATTCTGGAAGTGCGGTCGGACCGTATCGAGCAGGATCTCGATGAGGCCAATCGTATGCAGGGCGAGTCGGATGCGGCGATTGCTGCCTACGAACAGGCCGCTGCCGAGGCGCAGGCCAACGCTCAGGTTATCCGTCAGGAGGCGACGGACGCTGCCAAGGCAGACGCCGACACAGCGCCGTGCACGGCAGAGGAGGCGCAAGCTGGCGGATCTCATCGCTAAATCCGAAGCCGAGATCGCTGCGACCAAGTCGGCCGCGATGGCGGAGGTCGATGGCATCGCCGTGGAAACGACCGAAGCCCTCGTGAATGCTCTGCTCGATGGCAAGGTGTCGAAAGCCGAGATCAAGGCTGCGGTTTCGCAGGCCGCAGCGTAGGAGCCGATCATGGACGCATCATTCTGGGCCCTCGTCGCTCTCATCCTTTTCTTCGGCGTGCTGGTTTATTTCGGCGTGCCGACACTGATCAACAAATCGCTCGACGACCGTGCCGACAAGATCCGCAGCGATCTCGATGAAGCACGCCGTCTGCGCGAAGAGGCGCAGTCGCTGCTTGCCGAGTACCAGCGCAAGCGCAAGGATGCAGAGGCCGAGGCGCGAGGAACTCGTCGCTTCCGCCCGCCGTGAAGCCGATGCGCTGGCGAAGGAAAGCCGAGCGCAAGACCGCCGATTACGTCGCTCGCCGCACCGCGATGGCGGAGCAGAAGATCGCTCAGGCCGAAGGTCAGGCCGTTGCCGAGGTGAAGGCACGGGCTGTTGATGTGGCCATCGACGCTGCAGCGCGGATCATCTCCGACCGGATGGCCGGTTCGGGTTCCGACGATATGTTCGCAAAGAGCCTGTCCGAGGTGAAAGCCCGAATGAACTGAGCGAAGCGCGCTTGGCTTTGACTATGAGCGTTTGAAGGGGCCGTCGAGCGGCCCTTTTTTGCGTTTGGGATCAGCAAACATGCCTTTCGTTCCGTGTTCTCCGGAACGCTCGGCCACCGTGCCGCATTGGTGCGAACGATCATGCGATGGAGCGGGCAGGGGCCGTGTTCGGCAGATCGGCGGCTCTGTGCTGGCCGTGCCGTAGCCCTTGTGGCGAGCAAAGCCGTAAGCGGGCCAGACAGCGTCAGCCCGCACCATCATCCCGTCACGAACCACCTTCGCCATGATGGATGCAGCGGCGATGGAGCATGACCGAGCCGTCACCGCCGATCAAAATAGTCTGCTGTACAATCGAGACCGTCGGGTAACGCATTGCCATCGATCAAGGCGTGATCCGGATTAACCGACAGATCCGCAACGACCGTCGCATCGCTTCCAGTGACGCGGCGCGAATGTTCATTCTATCTATGACGGTCGCACTGATGGAGACGACACACCACGCGACGCAAGCTGTTGAGATCGCATCGTAAAGAGCCGTGCGTCTTCTGGCGTCAGCTTCTTGGAATCGTTCAGACCGGCGGGAATATGCGACGGATCGAGAATGACGGCACGCCGCCACGACAGGCCCGGCCAAGCGGCCCGCGCCCCACTTCATCGACCCCGCAAACCAGACGCTTGCCGTCGGCCAACAGGCTGTTTTCGTGAAAGAATGTCGGTCCGGTCGAATTGTGGTTTTGCGACGCTAGCAGCCATGCCAATCGATGACAGAACGCTCCATGATCCGGCAAGCGGTCAAAACAGGGACAGTTGCGTTCCTGAAAGCACCGGCTTTTCGAACAGGTCGGTTCGCAATGGCTGGCGGATATCGTTCAGTCTTCAAACGCTTGGTAGCAATCTCGAAGCGACGACCCAGCTGCCAGGCATAGGGCCCGACGCCCTTCATCCGGGTGCCCCATTCGGCATCGTAGTCCTTGCCATCGCGCATGGAGCGGATCAGCGACATGACATGGGTGTATTTGTCGGGGTAGTGGCGCAGCACCCAGTCCTTGAAAAGCCCGGCAACTTCATGGGGCAAGCGCAAGCAGCGTATAGGCCGCATCCTGCGCACCGTTGGCCTTGGCGGCGTCCAGAATGCGCTCCATCTCCTGATCGTTGATCGCCGGAATCATCGGCGCGACCAGAACGGATGTCGGAATGCCGGCATCGGTCAGTCTGCGGATGGTTTCCAGCCGCAATGTCGGTGTCGCTGCGCGTCGGCTCCATCGAACGGGACAGTTTGCGATCCAGTGTCGTCACCGAAACCGCCACCCGCGCCAGACCTTTGCGCGCCATACGCGCCAGAATGTCGATGTCCCGTGCGACCAGCGCCCCTTTGGTGACGATGCCGACCGGATGGTTGCAGTCCTCCAGCACTTCGAGAATTTCGCGCGTCACCCGCCAGTCCTTTTCGATCGGCTGGTAGGGGTCGGTATTGGTACCCATCGCAATAGCAGCGTGGCTCATACCCAGGAGCGGCGAGTTCCTTGCGCAGCAGCTTGGCAGCATTGGGTTTGGCGAACAGCTTGGCTTCGAAATCCAGTCCTGCCGAAAGGCCCATATGGGAATGGGTCGGCCGGGCGAAGCAATAGACGCAGCCATGTTCGCAGCCGCGATAGGGATTGATGGACCGGTCGAAAGGAACATCCGGCGATTCGTTGCGGGTGACGATCTTGCGCGGTGTTTCCACCTGCACTTCGGTCTTGAACGGCGGCAGATCGTCGAACGCCTGCCAGCCATCGTCGAAAACATGCCGCGAGATGCGGCTCGAAACCGACCGCTCGGATTGATACCGGCACCGCGTCCGCGTCGTCGTGTATCCCGAATGCGTTCACCATGCCGCTCGACGAAGCTGTCCGCCTGCTGCCCGCCCAGCGCACCGTTGACGGGCGCGAACGCAAAACGGTCAGCTTCGCTCGACGGTCTGAAGACCCGATTGTTGCCTTGCCATGACCAAGCTCCTGTTTCGCGCATGATTGCGGAAACAATTCCTAGTCCCGAAAAAAGAACATTACAAGAACAAACTAGCGTTGCAGATGTTCGTCCAGCCGCGGCATGATCTCGACGAAATTGCAGGGGCGGTGGCGGTAGTCCAGTTGGGATGCCAAAATCCAGTCCCACCCGTCGCGGCAGGCACCGGGGGAGCCGGGCAGGCAGAACACGAAGGTGGTGCCGATCAGCCCTGCGGTCGCCCGGGACTGGATGGTGGATGTTCCGATCTTCTCATGGCTGGCCATGTGGAACGCGATGGAAAACCCGTCCATGCGTTTCGTGAACAGGGGTTCGATGGCTTCCGGCGTCACGTCACGGCCGGTGAAACCGGTTCCACCGGTTGTGATGATGACATCCACATCGTCCCGCTCGGCCCATACTTCCACGACTTCGGCAATATCCGTCCGTTCATCGATCACAACCGTGCGCGCTGCGAGGGTGTGCCCGGCTTCCGTCAGCCGCGATACCAGCATGTCACCGGACCGGTCATCTTCCAGCGACGGCTGTCGGACACCGTCAGAACGGCGATGTCGACGGGAATGAAGGGGCGGCTGGTGTCGATCTTGTTCATGATGCGCTTCCTCGTGTCGTTGCGGCGCGCACCCACCATGCGGGATGAGCCTTGCCTATGGCGATTGCGGCCTGCTCGGCATTGATGCGCGTGGGGAACAACCCGAAACAGGTCGCTCCGGAACCGGACATGGCAGCGTGAAGGCAGTCGGAGCGGCGGCAAGCTCTGCATGCGCATCTCGCGATGACCGGCTGCAATCTCGGTCGCGGGCATCGGACAGATCATTCCCCAACCGCGCTCGCGTGGTACAGCGACATCGCTCGACAGCTCGTCGAAGGACGTGGGAAACTGATAGCTGGCGGTGAACGGTCCGTGTCGTTGCGCGAAGACGGCTGGGGTCGAGACCTCGACCCCGGGGTTGACGAGAACCAGATGAAGCGCAGGCATGCCGACCGGTTCGATGCCTTCGCCGATGCCGGTTACGAATGGCGGGGACAGGATCGATGCACATGGGAACATCGG
This sequence comes from uncultured Alphaproteobacteria bacterium, assembly GCA_963799325.1. Taxonomy (GTDB): domain Bacteria; phylum Pseudomonadota; class Alphaproteobacteria; order Rhizobiales; family Rhizobiaceae; genus Pseudahrensia. The sequence continues at coordinate 42,306 of CAWCWS010000001.1, forward strand.
CTCCGAGCAATTCCGCACAAGGCTCTCAGCGCGTCGTGATCGTTGTCCAGCGTCCAGAACGCGTTCAGCAGGCGCAGGCATGCGGCAGCATCGGCAGAACCGCCGCCGATGCCTGACGCGATCGGAAGTGCCTTGTCGCAGGGTCAGGCGAACGGTCCTGTCCGGGGAGAGTAGTCGCGCCGCTCGCAGAACGAGATTGTCGCACGTCGCTCGGCAAGCCGTCGCCGTATTCGCCTGCCAGCTGTAACGAGGTTGCATCGGCGACTCTCGGCACGACAGCGTATCGCCCACATCCGCTGCGTGAACGACCAGACTTTCCAGCAGGTGGTATCCGTCGTCCCGCTGGCCGACGACGCGCAGGCTGAGGTTGATCTTGGCACCTGCGAAAGCTGCCGGGCGCTCGCCGCTCTGCACGACGTCCGGTTGTCGAACGACGCTTTCGTTATCAGCCTTCCTTGTCGTCATCGGTTGGCTTGTCAGGCGTCAACGCCTCCCGCTCGCCAGGCTTCGGCAGCGGCTTCATGCCCTCGTCCAGCTTGCGGGTGATCTCGGGAATGTTCGCCTCGTCCGGGTCCAGCGCCAGGGCATGACGCCACTGAAAGATGGCTTCCAGTTTGCGGTTGGCGCGCCAATAGGCGTCCCCCAGATGGTCGTTGATCGTCGGGTCGCCGGGGCGCAGTTCCACCGCCCGTTCCAGTTCGACCACAGCCTCGGAAAACCGCTTCAGCTTGTAGTAGGCCCAGCCCAGCGAATCGACCATGTAGCCGTCGTTGGGACGCTGGGCGACGGCACGGCGGATCATGTCGAGCGCTTCCGGCACCTTCATGTCCATATCGACCAGCGAATAGCCGAGATAGTTCAGCACGCTGGGCTGGTCCGGGTTCAGTTCCAGCGCCTTGCGGAACATGGGCTCGGCCTTGTCCCACTGCTTGGTGCGCTCGTAGGAGATGCCGAGGCGATAGATCAGGTTCCAGTGCTGTGGCTCCAGTCTGGCAGCCGATCGACAGCGGCCTGATAGACCTTGGCCGCCTCGTCGTAGCGTTCGTGGCGCGACAGGACCGCGCCGTAGGACATGGAGACGACGAGATCGTCCGGACGCTCCGACATCAGCCGTTCGAAAATGGCCCGCGCCGCGTCCTTCTCGCCCAGTCTCGTCCAGGTTGAGCGCCTTTTCCAGCCGCGCGATCGGTGCGTAGATGGATGTGTCCGGCAGGGAATCGAAGAGGGTATTGGCCTGGTCCAGCACACCCTGCCGGTCCAGCAGGTCGGCAAGCGACGCGGTAACCAATTCGTCCTTCGGGGCCAGCTGCCGGGCAAGCTGCATGTAGATGAGTGCGAAGTTCTCCCCGCCGTCGCGGTTCAGTGCCGATGCGACGTTGAGGAACATTTCCGCTGCACCACGGCGCGGGTTGGTGATGCCCTTGGGCAGCGGCGCCGGCACCGTTCAACGCGGTTTGCAATTGCAGGAAGACCGGGTTCTGCGGCTGGTCGGTCAACACACGCGATCACGATTTCCAGCGCCTCCGTCCGTCGTCCGGCGGCGGCCAGCGCCAGTGCATAGGCGTTGACGACACGGCTGTAGGTCGCCGCGCTTGCCTGCGCGCCACCGCGATTGTTGTAGCCCTCGTCCAGCCTGCGGGCGGCGTCGATCGCATCGCCAGCAGCCAGCGCGATGAGACCGCCGTGATATTGCACGAACAGGTCGAACCAGCTCGGACCGTCCAGGCTGTCGATCGTGGTCAGCGCTTTGTCGACATCGCCGGCACCGAAAGTGCGCCCAGCCTTCGGCCAGACCGGCAACGAGACGGTCGAGCGCGCTTTCCCAATCCTTGTCGAGTTGCTTGATCGCGCCCTTCCAGTTCTTCGAGCGCATGCGGTCCACCGCCAGCACGATGGACACCATTTCCGGCGTCGTGTCGTAGGTGGTCAGTTCTTCGCCACAGCGCCACACCCTCGTCGAAATCCCCGTTGGCGATGAAGGTGAGGAAGGCGCGCAGTTGCAGTTCCTCGTTGTCCGGGTCCAGCTTCAGCACCTGCCGGTAGAACGTGGCGGCCGCGCTGCGTGTTGCGGTCCGTCGCCGCAATGCGCGCGGCGAGATAGTTGCCGGCCAGACTGTCGCTGGTTGCGACCTCTTCCGATCCATTGCTCGCCTAGGAAACAGGGGCCAGCACCAGGCTGCCTGCAAGCAGGCTGCCGAAAGGAGCCAGCGGCGAATGGCGGATGGCGCACAAGTGTCATGGTCGATATCCTTCGTCTCGCGCGCCCGGCAAGGCTGTGTCACAGGCACTCGTTTGCCAAAGGCTCGCATCAATGCACGCGGTCGATGCAGAAGGCGACCACATCGCCGAGCGCGTCCTTGATGTCGCCAGCGGGCAGGGGGCCGAGCGCATCGAGCGCGATGCCGCCGTAATGGCGCGCCCGTTCCACCGTGTCGCCAACGGCATTGTGCTTCTTCAGCAGGCCGGTTGCCTTTTCCAGCGCCGCATCGTCGCGCAGCATCCGCTTCCATCGCATCGCGCCAGAACTGCTGTTCCTCCGCCGTGCCGCGCCGATAGGCGAGCAGCACGGGCAGGGTGATCTTGCCCTCGTGAAAATCGTCCCCGACATTCTTGCCGAGCGTCGCTTTCGAACCACCGTAGTCGAGCGCGTCGTCCACGAGCTGGAAGGCGATGCCGAGGTTCATACCGTAGCTGCGCAGGGCATCCCGCTGGCCTTTCGGCGCATTGGCGAGAATCGGCCCGACTTCGGCGGCAGCCGCAAAGAGCGCGGCGGTCTTGGAGCGGATGACGGCGAGGTAATCGTCCTCGGTCGTGTCCATCGATTGCGCGGCGGAAAGCTGCATCACCTCGCCCTCGGCGATGACCGTCGAGGCATGGGACAGCACGTCGAGCGCGTCCATCGAGCCCGCATCCACCATCATGCGAAAGGCCTGCCCCAGCAGGAAGTCGCCGACCAGCACGCTGGCCTGATTGCCCCACACCATGCGCGCCGATTTCTTGCCGCGCCGCATGTCGCTTTCGTCCACCACATCGTCATGCAGCAGTGTCGCGGTGTGCATGAACTCCACCGCGGCCGACAGGGTGATGTGGTGGTCGCCTTCGTAGCCGCACAGCCGCGCGGCGGCGAGTGTCAGCATCGGGCGCAGGCGTTTGCCGCCGGAATCGATCAGGTGCTTGGCGACCTCGGGGATCATCTCCACATCGCTGCCGGTCTTCGACAGGATGAGCGCATTGACCCGCGCCATGTCGTCCGCCGTCAGCGCGACGAGCGGCTCGATGCTCGCTGCCGGTTTCTTCGTGTCCTTCAGGGAAATGACGACGCCCATATGTCTCTGCGAAACTGCGATTGGTTGAGACAACGCAATAGGTAGCTGTCATGGCGTCGGCAAGGCGGCATATGTGCGCCCGTTTCAGGTCAGCCTCTTGTCAGAACCAACCGCGCGCGCCACGGTCCGCGGATGGAAGAACTGCTTCGCACCAACAACGCCGTCACCGTGTCCTTCGCCACCAGCCTGCTGGAGGAGGAGGGTATCACCCATTTCGTGGCCGATACCCATATGAGCGTGCTGGACGGTTCCATCGGCATTCTGCCGCGCCGCATCATGGTGGACGGCCAACGCCTGCAACGGGCGCGCACGCTGATGACGCGATGCCGGGCTTGGCAAGCGAATTGCCGGACAAGCCGATCCGCCCGGTCTGATGCGCAGGCCGACGCCGTCACGAAAGACGGTTTTCTCGACAACGCTTTCCACGTTCTGCAACCGGCCAAGGGCGGCCATCGCGTCGGGCCTCGATGCCGTGCTGCTGGCCGCCTGCGTGAAGACGCCCGGCGGCAGTCGCATCGCGGATTTCGGCGCGGGCTGCGGCGTGGCCGGAATGGCGGTTGCCGCTCGGTTGACGGGCGTGGCCATCGACTTGGTAGAGCGGAACACGCACGCCCTCGCTCTTGTGCGCCGATCCCTGCAGCTTGGCGAGAATGCCGCGCTGACGGCCCGCATTCATGTCATCGATGCTGACATCGCCACACGCGGCGCGGAACGGGAACGCGCTGGTTTGCTGGGCAACGCTTACGATCACATCATCGCCAACCCGCCGTACAATCCGCCCACCTATCAAGCATCGCCCGATGAAGCCCGGGCGTCTGCCCATGTCGCTCCGCCATCGCTGGAGCCGTGGTTCGAGACAGCCGCCGCCTGCCTGAAAGCGAACGGGCAGATCACATTCATCCTGCGCCCTGAAGCGTTGCCCGACATTCTGACCGCCATCCGAGGCCGCTTCGCGACCCTGCGGGTCCGCCCCGTCCAGCCCCGCGCGGACCAGCCGGCTTCCCGCATTCTCGTCCGCGCGACGAAAGGCACGAAGGCACCGCTGGCAATCCTGCCGCCACTGGTCCTGCACGAAGCCGATGGACGCTGGCGCGACGAGATCGACGCCGTGCTGCACGGGCGCGCGGCAATCGAGCTGTAACCTTGCAATCCGCCCTCACGGCAACCACTTCGGCGGAAAGAAAATCTTACCCGGACGAACCCTCTTGGCCCTGCAACTCAATCGCCTCATCCCCGCCCGCTTCCGCCCGAAGGGCGACGTCATTCCGGTGGTGCGCATGTCCGGCGCCATCATGTCCGGCGGGTCGCCGCTGCGCCCCGCGCTCAATCTGGCAAGTGTGGCAGGGCCGTTGCAGAAGGCGTTTTCGTTCAAGGACGTCTCCGGCTGTAGCCATCGTCGTCAATTCGCCCGGGGGCTCTCCCGTCCAATCGCGGTTGATTTACCAGCGCATCCGCGATCTGGCGGTCGAGAAAAAGAAGAAGGTCCACATCTTCGTCGAGGATGCGGCAGCGTCCGGCGGTTACATGATTGCCTGCGCCGGAGACGACATCACCGCCGACCCGTCCTCCATCGTCGGCTCCATCGGCGTCGTCTCATCGTCCTTCGGCTTCGTGGAAGCGCTCGACAAGCTGGGCGTCGAGCGGCGGCTCTATACGGCAGGCAGCAACAAGGCCGTGCTGGACCCGTTCTCTCCGCAGAAGGACAGCGATGTCGAGCACTTGAAGGAACTGCAACTCGACATCCACGGTATCTTCATCGAACTCGTCAAAAAAAGCCGTGGCGACCGCCTGTCCGATGATCCCGACCTGTTTACCGGTCTGTTCTGGACCGGTGGGCGCGGATTGGAGCTGGGGCTGGTCGATGGCATCGGCGACCTGCGCGGCACGCTCAAGCGGCTGTACGGCAGGGATACGCAGATGAAGCTGATCGAAGCCAAGAAAGGCCTGTTCGGGCGCAGCTCGATTTTCGGCATCGGCGACCAGATTGCGGACCGGGTGGTGGCGGAAGCCGACAGCCGCGCCTTGTGGGCACGTATCGGTCTTTGATAGACTGATCGCTTACCGCCCGAACGGACACGGCCAATGGTTCCTCTCATCGCAGCACTCGGCATCGGCGGCGTCGCCTATGTGGCGTGGACGTCGCTGAAAAAGCACATGGCCGAGATCGAGGCGGAAGAACGCCGCAAGGCCGAAGGCCCGCGCGCCAGCGGCGAGCTGGAGCGGGACGAGGAAACAGGTCGATACCGCCCCAAGAAGTGAACTTGATAAGCACGGGCCTCCGTGGCACGGCATCGCCATCCCGTATCCCACTGCGACGCACCATGTCTCACGACCCCAAAACGTCCTTTCAGGGCCTCATCCTGACGCTCCATGATTACTGGGCCAAATACGGCTGCGTGATATTGCAGCCCTACGACATGGAGGTCGGGGCCGGCACGTTTCACCCGGCGACGACCTTGCGCGCGCTCGGCCCGAAACCGTGGAACGCGGCCTATGTGCAGCCGTCCCGCCGCCCGACGGACGGCCGCTATGGCGAAAATCCCAACCGGCTGCAGCACTATTACCAGTATCAGGTGTTGCTGAAGCCGTCGCCGCCGGATCTGCAGGAACTCTATCTCGGCTCGCTCGCCGCCATCGGCATCGACCCGCTGCTGCACGACATCCGCTTCGTGGAAGACGACTGGGAAAGCCCGACGCTGGGCGCCTGGGGGCTGGGCTGGGAAGTCTGGTGCGACGGGATGGAAGTCTCCCAGTTCACCTATTTCCAGCAGGTCTGCGGGCAGGAATGCGCGCCGGTCGCGGGCGAATTGACCTACGGCCTGGAGCGCCTCGCCATGTATGTGCAGGGCGTCGATGACGTCTACGATCTGAACTTCAACGGCGCGACCGGCAACGATCGCGTCAGCTACGGCGACGTGTTCCAGCAGACCGAGCGGGAATATTCCCGCTGGAATTTCGACATCGCCGACACCGAAACCCTGTTCCAGCACTTCAAGGACGCCGAAGCCGAGTGCCAGCGCATTCTCGCCGCCGACCCGGTCGACCCGAAGAAAGGCCGCGCCATCGTCATGGCCCACCCGGCCTACGACCAGTGCATCAAGGCCAGCCACGTCTTCAACCTGCTCGACGCCCGGGGCGTGATTTCCGTGACCGAGCGCCAGAGCTACATCCTGCGCGTGCGCGGCGCTGTCGAAAGCCTGCGGTGAGGCATTTCTGGCGACGGAAGCGGGCGGCATGTCACCGGCGGAGGCTGCGTAGATGCCTGATCTTCTGCTCGAACTGTGCTCCGAAGAAATCCCCGCCCGTATGCAACGGAAAGCGGCAGGCGATCTGCGTAAACTGGTCACCGATGCGCTGGTCGATGCCGGACTGACTTATGAAGGGGCAAAGGAATACTGGACGCCGCGTCGGCTGACGCTGGATGTGCGCGGTGTGACGGCGCGCTCCGCTGATCGTTCCGAAGAGCGCAAGGGGCCCCGCACCGACGCGCCGGAAAAGGCCATTGCCGGATTTTTGCGCGGTGCGGGGCTCGCCTCGATCGAGGAGGCGGAAACGCGGACCGACCCGAAAAAGGGCACGTTTTACGTCGCGATCATCCGCACTCCCGGGCGGGCGGCGAGGACATCATCGCGGACGTGATGCCGGACATCATCCGCACTTTCCCGTGGCCGAAATCCATGCGCTGGGGCGCAAAGTCCCGCGAAGCGGGCAGCCTGAAATGGGTGCGACCGCTGCAATCGATCCGTGCACCTTCGGCCCGGAAACCGAAGAGCCTGTGGTGGTGCCTTTCGAGGTCGGCGGCGTGGCATCCGGCAACGTCACCTACGGCCACCGCTTCCACGCGCCCGCGCCCATCAAGGTGCGCCGCTTCGACGATTACGCCGCCAGTCTCGATAAGGCCCGCGTCATGCTCGACGCCGAACGCCGCCGCAACACGATCCGCGCCGACGCCAACAACCTTGCCTCGGCCCGCGTGTTGGAATTGGTGGAGGACGAGGCGCTGCTGGAGGAAGTCGCCAATCTGGTTGAATGGCCTGTGGTGCTGATGGGTGAGTTCGACGCCGCCTATCTCGACATTCCCGACGAGGTGATCCGCCTGACGATCAAGGAAAACCAGAAATGTTTTGTGCTTCGCAAGAGCGAGGTTCTGTCGAATAGCTTTCTCCTTGTCGCCAATATCGAGGCCAGCGACGGTGGTGTGGAGATCGCGCGCGGCAACGCAAAGGTTGTCAACGCTCGCCTGTCGGATGCGAAATTCTTCTGGGAAACCGACCTGCATTCGGTGCGCGAACAAAAGTTCGAGCCGTGGCTCAAGAAGCTGGACGACGTCACCTTTCACGCCAAACTCGGCAGCCAAGGCGAGCGCATCAAGCGCATCGCGGCTTTGGCCGAGGAACTGGCCCCCATCGTCGGTGCCGACCCCGCGCAAGCCCACCGCGCGGCCGAAATCGCCAAGGCCGACCTGTCGAGCCAGATGGTCTACGAGTTCCCCGAATTGCAGGGCTTCATGGGCCGGCAATATGCCGAACGGGCAGGCGAGGACGCCTCCGTCGCCCGCGCCGCGCAGGAGCATTATTCGCCGCTGGGACCGTCCGACACCGTGCCCACCGATCCGGTGAGCGTCGCCGTGGCGCTGGCCGACAAGCTGGACACGTTGGTGGGATTCTGGGCGATCGATGAGAAGCCCACGGGGAGCAAGGATCCCTATGCGCTGCGGAGGGCGGCGTTGGGCGTTATTCGGTTGGTCCGAGAGAGCGGTGGATCTGTCGGCCTTCGAGAAGCAATCATGTTTGCGTATTTAAGGGTTCTTTTGTCTCTACAAAAAGATCAAACCCTTGTTTTTATCAAGATGGCATCAGACGGGGCATACTTCACTATCACTGCGGTCACCAAATATCTGAATGACTGGCATAGGGATGAGGGCGATATAGATCGTGATACACCCATACTGTTGGTGCGCGACAATTTTTCAAGGAGCACCACCTCTGAAACTATCGGTATGAGAGATGACATCTATGATGAAGAAATAATTGACACATTTCCCTCGATCAACGAATTAAGTGATGGTCTCCTCGCCTTCATTCACGATCGCCTCCGCACCTACCTCCGCGACAACGGCACCCGCCACGATTTGATCGACGCGGTGCTGTCGGGCCGCAGCGCAACCTCCCCCTTGAGGGGAGGTCGGGGAGCCGAAGGCGATACGGGTGGGGGTAATGGCTCCGCACCCGCCACAACCCCCACCCGAAACGACGACGCCGTTTCGACCTCCCCTCAAGGGGGAGGTGAGGCTCAAGCCGCCAACGACGACATCCTCGCTATCGTCCAGCGTGTCGAAGCCCTCTCCACCTTCCTCGAAACCGAGGACGGCCAGAACCTCGTCGCGGGCACAAAGCGCGCGGCCAACATCCTCGCCGCCGAGGAAAAGAAGGGCACGGCCATCGCCGAAACCGTCGATCCGGCGCTGTTCGTCACCGATGCCGAGCGCGACCTGTTCAAAGCGCTGGAAAGCGCCGAGCATTGCGCCCGCGAGGCGGTGGAGAAGGGCAATTACGAAGGGGCGATGAAGGCGCTCGCAGCCCTGCGCGCGCCCGTGGATGCATTCTTCGACGATGTGATGGTGACCGAGGAAGGCCATGCCGCCAACCGTCTCGCCCTCATGCGTCGCATTCGTGACGCCACCGGCACGGTCGCCGACTTCTCCAAAATTGCAGGCTAAGACCATGAAACACTGGACGATCTATCTCTCCGGCGAAATCCACACGGACTGGCGCGAACGTATCGAACAGGGCTGCGAGGCGGCTGACCTGCCCGTCACGCTTACCGCCCCCGTCACCCATCATGAGGCGAGCGACGATTGCGGCGTGGCCATTCTCGGCGCGGAAGCCAACAAATTCTGGCACGACCGTAAAGGCGCGCAGATCAACGCCATCCGCACCCGCACGCTGATCGCGGAGGCCGATATCGTGGTCGTGCGCTTCGGCGAGAAATACAAGCAGTGGAACGCCGCCTTCGATGCAGGACAGGCGGCGGCGCTTGCGATCCCCATGATTGTCATTCACGGCCCAGACCATGCCCATGCGCTGAAAGAGGTTGATGCCGCCGCTCTGGCCGTGGCGGAAACTGCCGAACAGGTGGTTGATATCCTGCGCTACGTCATTGACGGAACGCTGAAGGGCTACACCGACAAGACGTAAGGCTCAGTCGCTTTTGAACGCCCCGTGCCGTCCGTCGCCACCGGCAAAGCGCATGGCACCGGCGACCGTTTCGCCGGAGCGGATGGTTTCCAAGCCCAACCGCCCTTCGTTCCGCAGGGCCGCATCATGGTCGAAGCCCCACTGCTCCAGCATCGACCGCCGGTCGTTCCGCATACACAGCTGCGGAAACCCGGCGAGCTGATGGGCCAGTGCGACAGCATCCGCCAGTGCCTTGCCCGGTTCGGAAACCCGGTTCGCCAAACCGATGGCTAGGGCCTCCTCTGCAGTCACAGCCCGCCCCGTAAGCACCAGATCCATCGCACGGCTCTGGCCGATCAGGCGGGGCAGGCGGAACGTGCCGCCGTCGATCAGCGGCACACCGAAGCGGCGACAGAAGATTCCGAATGTCGCATCCCGCGCCATCACACGTAGATCGCACCATAGCGCCAGTTCCATGCCACCCGCGACCGCAAAGCCCTCAATGGCAGCGATAACCGGCTTGGAGAGCGCCAGCCGCGTGACGCCCATCGGGGCGAGGCTGTTCTCGCCGTCTTCCGATACGCGCCCGTCCAGATCGCCGTCCGATAAGGCTTTCAGGTCTGCGCCGGCACAAAAGGCGCCTTCCGCTCCGGTGAGAATGGCGACGGATGCCCCATCGTCCGCATCAAAAGCGCGGAAGGCGTCGAACAGCGCCTGCGCAGTCGCTCCGTCGACGGCGTTGCGCCGGTCCGGGCGATTGATCGTGACGATGCGGACCGGCCCGTCGTCGGTCACCAATAGTGGGTCACTCATTGTCTCTCTCCCGCGCTATCGCCCGCCAACCGATATCCCGGCGGCAAAAACCCTCCGGCCAATCGACACGGTCCACCAATGCATACGCCCGCTCCTGCGCCTCGCGCACAGTGTCGCCCAGTGCGGTAACGGCGAGCACGCGCCCGCCGGATGCGACGAGATCGTCACCGTCCAGGGCCGTGCCCGCGTGAAAGATCAGCCCGTCCTGCGGCAAGCCGATGCGGCTGCCTGTCTCGTATTGTCCCGGATACCCCCGTGCCGCCATCACCACCGTGAGGGCGACTTTCGCGGACCATTGCAGTTCCTGCCCG
>CAWCWS010000002.1:0-1843676 GCA_963799325.1 uncultured Alphaproteobacteria bacterium
GCAAAAAAGCCTGACATGTTTACACCAGCCCTCACCCGTGCGGAAGACCCTGCCCTGCTCATCTACACATCGGGCACGACCGGCAAGCCGAAGGGCGCGCTGCATGCACATGCCGTGCTGCTCGGCCATCTGCCGGGCGTGGAAATGAGCCACGATTTCCTGCCGCAGCACGGTGACAAAATCTGGACACCGGCGGACTGGGCATGGATTGGTGGGCTGCTCGACGTGCTGATGCCCGCGCTGCATCACGGGGTGCCCGTAGTGGCGCGCCGGTTTCACAAGTTCAGTGGTGAAGCCGCCTTCGCGCTGATGCAGGACCACGGGGTGCGCAACGTCTTTCTTCCGCCCACCGCCATCCGCATGTTACGCCAGGTCGAGGATCCGGGGCGGTGGACGCTGAACCTGCGGTCCGTGGCCAGTGGCGGCGAAACGCTGGGCAGGGAGTTGATCGCATGGGGCCAGGATGTGCTGGGCGTCACGATCAACGAGTTCTATGGCCAGACGGAATGCAACATGGTCGTATCGTCGTGCGGCGCGCTCGAACCCGCGGAACCCGGCGTGATGGGATTTGCGGTTCCGGGGCACGAGGTCGCCGTGCTCGACGGTCAACACCGGCCCTGCCGCGCCGGTGAGGAGGGAGAAATCGCCGTCATGGCACCGGACCCGGTGATGTTTCTCGGCTATTGGAACAACCCGGACGCCACGGCCAGGAAACTGGTGACGGCACACGGCAAAGCCTGGCTGATGACGGGCGACCGGGGGCAACGGACGGCCAGTGGCCGGTTGCGCTTCATCGGGCGCGACGACGACATCATTTCCTCGTCGGGCTATCGGATCGGCCCTGCGGAAATAGAGGATTGCCTGTCGACCCACCCGAGCATCGAGCGGGCCGGGGTGGTCGGCAAGCCGGATGCCACCCGGGGGGAAATCGTGGTGGCCTTTGTCCAGCTGGTCGAAGGCACCGAGCCGACGGAGACGCTGCGCGACGCCATCGGCGCGCATGTGCGTGATCGACTGGCGGCCTACGAATATCCGCGCATGGTGGTGTTTGCCCAGGACATTGCGCTGACCACGACCGGCAAGCTGATGCGCGGCGAACTGCGACGCCGCGCGGCAACCCTGTGAGCGACGTGTCGCGCTCCACGGTGCGTTTTGAAACGGCCGGCGCCATCGCCACGATCACGCTGGACAGACCCGCCAAGCGCAACGCGATCGACGCGGACATGACAACCGCCCTGCGCGCGGCCATCGCACGGCTGGAAGGCGACCCCGCGCTGCGGGTCGGCATCCTGACCGGCGCGGGCGGCCACTTTTGTGCCGGTCTGGATCTGGCTGCCTTCGCGGCAGGTTCGGTCGCCCCCGTGCTGTTCGAGGAAGGCGGTTTTGCAGGGTTCGTGAAACGCAGCAGAACCAAACCGGTCATCGCTGCCGTGGAGGGTTCGGCGCTGGCCGGCGGGTTCGAGCTGATGCTGGCATGCGACCTGGCCGTTGCCGCGCAGGGCGCCCGGTTCGGCCTGCCGGAGGTCACGGATCGGCCTGGTCGCCGGTGGTGGAGGCGTGATCCGCCTGTCCGGCATGCTGCCCAAGGCGATTGCCAACGCATCCTGCTTCGACCGGTCGCACCATCGACGCTGAAAAGGCATTGTCTTACGGCTTGCTGAACGAGGTGGTCACCGAGGGAGAAGCCTTATCAGCGGCAAATGCTCTTGCGATCACCATCGCGGCCAACGCACCGTTGTCAGTAGCGGGCCATCTTGCGATAACCCGACGGGACACATCGGAACTCTGGCAGCAAAGCGACGCAATCCTGCGGACTATGCTTGAGACCTTGGACGCGAGAGAGGGTGCATCCGCCTTCCTCTCCAAACGCCGTCCGGTATGGGCAGGTCGGTGAGAGGGCGGGGCCTGTTATAGCGATCCTGCAGGAGCTAGACAGAGATTTTCGGACTCCAGTGTCTTGCCTTTCAACACGGAGTGCGGTCACAGGTTTTCAGACTAGTGACTGTAGCAAGGACCATACGAATGCAAATAAATATCGCGGTCGATCTGCTCTACCGGTTTCAAGCGCCTGCCGACGTTTTGCTTCAGATCGAGGCAGCGCATCAAGCCGACCAGGAAGTGGTGTCCGAAAAACTGGAAGTGCCAAACCCGGGCGAGCTTACTCGTATTGCGTCGGATGATGGCGTCGGCAACCGCATCTGGTTTCGGGCTGAGGGCGACGTTCGTTGCCGTTACGAAGCACAGGTCGAAATACAGCGTGCGAACATCGAATTACAAACGCTTGATGCAACGTCTCTCAACCGTTTGCCAGCGGACGCCACCCGATATCTGATGCCGTCTCGTTTCTGCCAGTCGGACATATTTCAGGCGGTCGCCGCAGCTGAGTTTGGCGGAGTATCGGGGGACAAATGCGTCGCGGCTATCCGGGATTGGATCGGGCAGTCTATCAGCTATGTGCCGGGATCGAGCGATGCCCGGACAACCGCGCTCGACACTTACATGCAGCGCGAGGGCATTTGCCGGGATTTTGCCCATGTGCTGATTACGCTGGCGAGAGCCTCCGACATTCCGGCACGGTTTGCGAGCGTTTACGCGCCTGGCGTCACGCCGCAGGATTTTCACGCCGTTGCGGAAGTGTATCTCGCTGGAGAGTGGCATTTGGTTGACGCCACGGGCATGGCATCACCGGCGGACATCGTGCGGATAGGCGTCGGGCCGGATGCCGCGAACGTTGCGTTTTTAACGGCGTTTGGGACGACCGAACTGCTTGAGCAGACTGTGGATGTGAAAGTGGGATAAGGAGATACAGACAGCCATCTTAAAGGTGGGTGCGGCAGGGCCAAAGGCAGTGACGACCCGCGACGGAGCGAAGACGTGAGTGAAGAAGCACTATCCTGATACTCCGGACGGACGGTATTTCGTATCGAAAGGCCGCCTGTGGCGGAAGACCGATCCTGCGCTATCTGAACCGGAACAGCGTGCTGCGGTGAAGGCGCTTATGCAGGCGCGGCGGGCGGTCCGATTTGCGGAAGATGATGACCAAACCCGACAGGCCCGCAACGCTGTGGACGCAGCCAAGCACACTCTCGGCGAACGCGGGCCGGTGTGGTGGGACGACGATACGCCTGACGGAACCCGCAAAGCGCCATGGAATAGCAGCTATGCCGACTGGTGGGAGGAGTTGGATACGGAGACCAAACTGCGCGGCAACCCTAATTCGAAAGACGAGTAGGGTTCGACACTACTACTCCCGTTTCATCCCAACTGGCCTTGCCGCCTTCTCGTGAAAACCGAGGTTGGTCAACGAACAAGAGGCGAATTCCTCTAAGGGCGCCTGCATTTCAGTTCTAAGCCGCAGCAACCCTTCATCGCCGTTCATACCGCATGTCGGGTTGGGTCTCCCACTCTAGTTCCGTTCTCCCAAAAACGTCCCTACGGCCTGACGAGTGGCGTCTTGCAGTCTAAATTCTCCGAGCACGCCTTTGGCGATATCTAAACCATCATTCGCAAAGGCGCCGGTAGCTTGCCCTATCGTACCAATACCGGCAAGGCTGCCATCGAATTGTGCGAAATTGTCATTGTCATTCTTGACTGAAATAGCCCCGTTCGCAGACATGTTGCCATCGAAATTCGTGATGGCGAAATTGCCCATACGGCTGGAGAAGTTCATGTCCATATTTACTGAACCGGTGGCGATATAGGCCGCAGCGCCCTCTGAACTCCCATTATCTAGAACGGTTCCGATCGCGGTGCCTGCATAAGATGCGGTGCCGAAGGTCGGAAGTTGGGCGTCCGTCGTTATGTCACCAGCTACCCAAGTTCCCATGTGAACATATTCTCTCATGTTCACGTTTCCGCCCGAACCTATGTCCGGGTTATTAGCCTGCACACGCGTGCCCCACCATCCCCAGTCCATGAACGTGCAGGTCGTGCAGTGCTGATAGCCGGGGATTGGGTTGGCGCGACCGGAGACCAGATATGTACCGGGTGAATTGTTAGGGTCGTGAGCAAGCACAGTTCCTGAATCGTTCACGATCTTGGTTTGCGACCGGTCATTCGGTTGCACTGCGGCGAATATATCGTCGGTGACGAAGGTGTTGCCGCCTCTTGTCGTTTGCGATGCGCCGAATGGAACAACGATGCTTTGCACACCGGCCCGGCCTTCGGCCGTATCGGTGACGGTAAGAGAACCACCCAAACCGTTGAATGCAGCGCTTATGGACATCGTGAAATTTGGCGCGCTCGTGCTACCGATCTCCGAGGTTCCAAAATAAGCGCTCTGTAGCGTCGTGCCAGCTGGTTCAATCAAGCCATTCGCGAAACCGGAGACTTGCCGTGAGGTGCGGCTGAACTGGGATTGCGGAGTTTCCGATGTCAGACTGGCGACGTGAAATGTTCCGAAGTCCGGGTCATCGACATATGTTCCAGCCGTGTCGAATGTAATGCCGAACTGCGATCCATTTACGGGACTGTCGAAAAAGGTATCTGTGTGACCGGCGTGATTGGCGCTGCCGACAACGAAATGTTCCGCATTTGCGCCAAAAAAGCTGGCTTCATTAGCGCCGGAAATCGTTCCAAGGCCACCTCGTAAATTGAAAGAGCCAAGGGTCGCATCCACTCTCATACCACCTCGCCTCGATCCATCAAATATGGCGCGACCAGAGTCGGGATTGGTGAATACATTGGAGGCATGAACAACGGCAGCACTCCGCTGGTTACGACCAGTACCCGAAATGTCGATAAAGGAATAGTAGGTTTCTGTTTCTGCGCTTGAAGATTGGTTAGGTTCGACAAGGTAAAACGGGGTTGCGTTGAAATTGCTGGGCTGCCCGTAGAAATCCGTTGCAAAGAATGCGGCTGGGCTTGGGCGGACCGGGTCGGATGTCAAACTGTACGCGCGAATATCGGTGCCCGTGTCGGTGGCGAGTAGGACACTTTCGTCCGTGGGCGTTCCTGTGATGGCATAGACTGGGTTCGTTAGGTTACCGTTTTCGAACAACGTATAGACAGCAAAATCTCCACGGCCCGCATATGCCACCCCGGAGGCGGCCACCCCGTCGATAGTGGCGTCAGTGAGAATAATCGTGTCGAGTTGTACGTCTCCTTGGGTCCCGGTGACATCCGGTAGGTCGATGGCGCGTCCTCCGACTGAGCCGACGAGACGACCTTCCCGAGAAGCCGCATCAATAATGAAATCACTGGCTTCGGTGGAACCTACAAGTCCCCGTGAGCCTGCATTACCCAGATCCGCCGAGAACGACCCCGATCTCAATAAATACGTTCCGGGGTTGGTTCTGACGCGAAGCGAGCGAAACACCGGCGTTGGCACGTCCAGGACCACAACGGGCTCTTCCTGCAAACCCAAGACACGTGGCTCGATCCGTTCCTCAATCGCGATTTCCGCCACTTCCTCGGCGATCGTCTCGATCTCGCTGGATTGCACGGCAACCGGTCGGAATACCGGGGTTGTCACCCGCAGGGACGCGCCGGAATTCACTTCCGTGATAGGGCTTTGGGCAACGACCGCGTTGGTCGGGCTGCGGCGCGCTCCACCGGTCTTGCCCGTTGTTCCGGCCAGTGCCACGCGAAACGCCTGAGCGTCGCCGGCGGTGCGGCGGCGCACCTTCGGGCTTCCACCATCTCCGACGACTAGCGTGTAACCGGGTTCGTAGAGCCGGGTCGTCTTGCCGTTTGTGCCTGTGAAGCGGGCCTCATCGCCGAACACCAGCGAGAATTGTGTGCCCTGCGCACTGCCCACGACACCTTCCAGCATCGCACCGCGAATGCCGATGGAGCCGGATGGCGTGTTGATTGTCGCCCCGCCGCGCCGCTTGGTGGCAAGCCCGCCAATCATGCGGAACGCGCCTTTGGTAATTGTGGCTGCAACTTCCGCAGTGCCCCGGTCTGGATCGTAAACAAATCGGTCGATGACCAGCGACGTGCCCGGCCCGACGGTGAATGTCGTGCCGTCCCGCAACAGAACCTGCACGAGCCCGACATCGCTGGTATCGATCCGCTCGTTGGCGATGACATCCTTGCCGATCGTAATGACCTGCGGCGCACCGCCGGGGCGGACACCCTCAGCCGACTGATTGACGGCGGCCGCCACCCCCACGGTCGCAAGGGCGTCGGATGCGGGCATTGCCACACTGGCTGCAAGAACGAGCGCGAGGCCTGCGCTGAGTGAGTGAAAACGGCGGTCGATGCGGGAGGAGCGGGTCATGGAACTTACCACCTTTTTGACACGTAAACGGAAACCGCGAAATTGTCGTGGTCACTCAGATCGTAATTGGAACTGATGTTGCGATATTCGGTATCGAGTCCGAACGCCCAGTCAGGCTGGTTGAACGGAATCTCCAACCCTGCGCGCAGGAAGAATTCATCGTCGCTGCGGTCTTCCGTCAGGCTGACGAGCGGGTCGGGGTCCTGATAGTCACGAAACGTTAGGCCCCCGCCCAGATTGACGATCCAGTCCCTCTCCAGCACGGCAATCGGGCTGTCGAAGGCGTGACGGTAATTGGCGAAGACCGATACTTCGGAATAGGCGAAATAGTCCCGCTCCGCCGTGGTGTACTGGTAGTTGGCACCAAGGGTAACAAGCTGGTTCGGGCTGAGAATGCGGTTGACGAGACCGCCGAGGCGATACTCGTTGCCATCCCGCAGGGATGCAACAGGCGCAGCAGTGGTGTTGTGATAGGTCCGCCGCCGGTATTCCGCCTTGAAGGCGACGCCGATGTCGGGCCGCACTTGCGCCACATAGCGCGAGCCCACTCCAAGGGCGTGGGCATAGACATCGTCATCGAGGATGACCGCCGACGCGATGCCGAAAATGCCCAGCTTGGCGTCGTCGATATCGAACCGGCCGAGATCGAACGATGGACCGACTGTTATCTCAGCCGTGGCAAGGTCGAGTTCCGTCCGGTTGAACTGCTGGGAACCGTAGCCGATGATATCGACGTCGAACGTGTCGCCCTGGCTGTCGAGATCTTTTGAGAAATGCGCGTTGCCCGACACGAAGGCGTTGAAGTCGCTGTCTTCGGTCGAGTTTGCTCCCAGAGTGAAGCGGCGTCCGTTGAGAAACACGTCCTGCGCTTCCGGCGCCCGGTTCGCGTTGGTTTGAAACCGGATGCCGGTGCGGACCTGCGCGCGGAAGACGTCACGGTCTTGCGCAGCTGCGATACGGGCCAGAATGGCCTCAACGCGAACGCGCACCTCATCGGGCGCATCCCCGGCAATGGCAGCTTCCAGATAGCCCTGCGCCGTCAGATGGGCGTTGAGACGGTAATACAGCAAACCCAGTTCGAGTTGCAGACGGGGAAGACCGGGGGCGTAGATCAACATGCGTTCAAGCGTGGCGATTGCCCCTTCGAGGTCGCCGATACGCACTGAAAGCGTTGCATAGGCAAACGCCGCATCCAGATCGTCAGGCTGTTGCAACATACGCTGAAACAAGACCCGGCGCTGCCGTTCCGCCTCTTCGACCTTCAGGCCTTCCAGATTCGCAGGCGCTGTAACAGGCACGGAAGGAGACGAAGTTTGCGCAAGTGTTGGATTAATAACGAAGAATCCACACAATGCGACTGACAATATGCGGGTCATGCGATACTGTAACAACAACATTGCAGGTGATTTCCTTATACTACACACCCTCTTACTAGTCAGGAACGGGTTCAGCTGAGAAGGCCTCAATAAGCGGGTTTCCCAATTGCGTGCAGGTTTGTTGTATAATTATCACTGCCGTAATTGTTATTGATATTAAGCGGGCTCAACCGATGATGTGTTACGAGTTTGTTTACGCAAATTGCCGGTGAGAGCGGGTGAAGCAGTAAAATTATCATAGAAATCAGATGGTTAGTGATTTTGGTAAGATTGTGGGAGTTTGAGAATGGTTGAGCAATGACCAGATTTTGGCGCAAAACCGTAATCATCTGGATTTGCGGGCTGATAGCTGCATCTTTGGTGTGGGGACTAGCAGCCTTGCCGGCCGCCCCTTTGTCGCCGTTGAATCTTTTGGTGTTCGATACCTACCAGCGGCTGAAGCCAAGGTTGTGGGCCGGGTCGGATATTGTAATCGTCGATCTTGACGAAGCCTCCATTCGCGAGAACGGCCAGTGGCCTTGGCCACGCACTGTACTCGCAGAGATGACGGACCGTCTCCATGAGCTCGGGGCCGCCGCCATCGTGTTCGATATCGTTTTTTCGGAACCGGACAGAACCTCGCCCTGGCGGGCGGTCGATGATCTACGCAAGGCGGGCGTGTCCGTTCCGCCAGTTTTAGACACAAGCGCGCTGGATAACGATTTGGCTCTTGCAAAGAGTTTTGCGAACGCGACTGTCGTTACCGGCATGCAGATTTCGCAAACGGCAACCGATAAACCGCCAAAACCAAAAGCAGGGTCCGGCTTCATCGGCACGCCGCCATCACGCCTAATGACGCAGAATGTGGCAGCGGTTCGCAATCTACCGATCCTGGATGATGCGGCTGTTGGAACAGGCGAATTCAGTTTCGACAGCAGCCGTCAGACTGACGCAGTGGTGCGCTTTACCCGCCTGATGCGGGGGGCAAACGATGCATGGTATCCTTCGCTTGCTTTGGAAACCCTGCGAGTTGTGCAGGGGGCAGGGGGGTTCAAGATCAAGAGCACCGATGGTAGCGGGGAGGCCAACACGGCTGGGCTTGCTCTTGTTGCCGTTCAGGTGGGCGCCCTCGATATTCCAGTCAACGCCGACGGTGCAATCGCGATCTATCACTCGCCTGTCGGCGAAAAACCCGTGCTTGTCGGCTCGTCATCTTCTGGCACGCAATGCAGGTGGCCCTTCAACGAGCGACCTGCAAGATACTGTTGCCAACCATATCGTCTTGGTCGGAACGTCAGCGGCAGGCCTCTTGGACCTGCGCGCAACGCCCCTGCACCCGATCGTGCCCGGCGTGACGATACACGCCGATATTATCGACCAGATTATAGCTGGCGATTTTCTGAAACGCTCCGATATTGCCCCTGGTGTCGACCTTGCGGCAGCGGTGGTCGCCGTTGTCTTGCTTTTGGCTGCGGCACCACTTCTGTCAGGTCCGAACACCGCGAGCGTGATGCTGGTGCTCGGCATGACTGTCATCGGCGGGTTCGGGTATGCCTTTTCTGAACACGGCCTGCTGTTCAGCCCTGTTATCGCAGTCCTGTCGCTCATCGCAACCTATGCGGTGGCCGTGGCAGTGGATTTGCTGGTCACGGAACGCGAGGGTACGTTCGTTCGGGATGCGTTCGGGCATTATCTTGCCCCGGCTTTGGTGGAGGAACTTGCCCGCAATCCCGAAAAGCTGTCGCTCGGTGGCGAGGAGCGCCAGCTTACCATTCTGTTCTGCGACATTCGCGGTTTCACCAGCCTGTCGGAGGGATTGGGGGCGGTGGAACTGACCGAATTGCTGAACGACTTCCTCACACCCATGACGACAGCACTGCTGAATCGTGGTGCGACCATCGACAAATATATGGGCGATGCGATCATGGCGTTCTGGAACGCTCCGCTCGATCAGGAAGATCACCGCATGTTGGCGTGCAGGGCGATGCTAGACATGCGCCGCAAACTGAAGCGTCTAAATGCCGACGCCACACATCCTATAAACATCGGAATAGGCATCAACACCGGCATGTGCTGCGTAGGCAATTTGGGCTCTGCGCAGCGGTTCAACTACTCCGCCATCGGGGATGCTGTGAACATCACGGCCCGCATTGAATCACTGACGAAAATCTACGGATTGGACAACCTAGTCACTCTCGAAACTGTGGAAGGATTGAAGGACCCGAAATATCTTGAAGTTGATACCGTAGTCGTGAAGGGCAGGGAGGCCCCAATCACCGTTTGCACGCTACTCAACCGTGTCCGGCGAATGAACAAAGAAAAATTCCTCCAATTGCGTGAAGATCATACGGCTTTGTTGCATGCCTATCGCAATGCCGAGATCGAGCACGGATTGGTGGCGCTTGCTCGATGTCGGAAATCGGCGAGAGCAGTGGTCGGCGGCGCATTGAGCGAGCTTTATGCTTTATACGATAGGCGTTTCTACGCTCTGACGGCTAGATCTAATGACAAAACTTGGGATTTTACGTTCCGGCCGGACGAAAAATGAATACTGTTGACGTGTAGGCGACAGGAAGTGATACCTCATAATATTTGAATATAGCGGCGTCATTACTAATTGTTGACCAAGCTGCGTACGTGGGCGTCAGGTGCCTGAATTGCCTCATCGTAGTGGCCCCTGTTGTACGACGTTTTCTCAAAGCCAACGACTTTAATGAGGTTTGGCGGAAAGTCAGCAGCGCTGCTTTACCAGCAATGCAACACCATCACTCAAATCGATCAGCGGGAACGGAGAGCAGCACCAAACGCGCCTGATCCTGTCCAATGATCGGCGGATCGCTCATGTATTGACGGGTTTGATTTGTAAAACATTCGACGAACATATTAAGGGAGTGCTCGGTATCTGTTTCGAGTAAGATGGATGAAAACTGTCGCCGGAATAAGTGGCTACAAACAAGGCAATTCGACATTGCAACTGGTGGTTGCGGTGTTCATGGCTGCGGTTTTGCCTTCGGTGCTGCTAGCGACGGTGGGAGAACTGTTCGACTATCGTTACCGCCTGCTTGCACCGGCATGGAATGCGGCGGGGGGCGTAGCGATTGCCGTTGTCCTCGCACACCTGGCAATCACGCGCTTCAATTCCTACCCCGGCGTCTCGAACGGCGGCTATGTGCTCGTCAGCGTCATGGTGGCCTTTGCCGTGGTAACAACTGGCTATTTCATCTTTCGCATACCCTATTCCATCGCGGTTTACGTGGCTGGCGTCGGCACCACTGCGGCCTATTACATGGCGATGTATTTTGCACTTCGCCGGGCCAACATGCCCCGGCTTGTGCTGCTGCCGCACGCCAATATACGGGCCGTTCTGGAAGATACCCACGTCATTTTCACGCAGATCGACAGTCCGGACCAATACCGACCGGGAATGGGTTCGCCGGTGATGAATATGCGGATGAATTACAGCGATGAATGGCTGATTTTCGCCACCGATTGTGCGCTGAAGGGCATACCGGTCTATCACACGAAACAGATTGCGGAACAGATTGTCGGGAAGGTGGCGGTGGACCACCTGGCCGAAAACTCGTTCGGATCACTTCTTCCCAACCCATTGTATCTACAATTGAAAATGGTATTCGACATTGCGCTCGCATTGGTCCTTTTCATACCTTTGATGCTGCTGTTGCTGGTGCTCGCCCCCATTATGATGATCGCCCAGGGCAGGCCGGTGCTGTTTCACCAGCGACGGGTGGGCTATCGGGGAAAGTCGTTCACCGTGTGGAAGCTGCGGACCATGGTGAAACAGGCCAAGGCGACCACGGCACGGGCGGCGGAAACCAAGGATGGCGATGAGCGCATAACCGGTATCGGGCGCATCTTGCGGCGCTACCGGCTGGACGAATTACCGCAGATTATCAATGTGTTGAAGGGTGAAATGAGCTGGATCGGCCCGCGCCCGGAAGCGCGTGTTCTGGTCGAGACGTATCAGGAAGCGCTGCCGTTCTACCATTACCGTCACATTGTAAGGCCCGGCCTGACGGGCTGGGCGCAGGTCAATCAAGGGCATGTGACTGGCAACACCGATGTGCTGGCGAAGCTGCATTACGACTTTTTCTACATCAAATACCTGTCCGCCTGGCTAGATTTCCTCATCGTCCTGCGAACGGCGCGGGTATTAGTAGTTGGGCACGGGGCGAAATGAATTGTAAGCGGTGCGCCGCTCGCACGGTTGCGGTGTAGTTCCACGGCAGGAGCTGGACACCCGCAAAAACCGGGTTTATTGGCGCTGATTTTTACGTGAAGGGCTGACAGCACGCGTATCGGCCGCCGGATCTGTTGGATCCGACTACGAACGGGGTGTTTTCGCCGTTTCTGGTCGCACTTACCCCATGGCGCGTTTGCGCTCGTGGAAGATCAGGCGGTCGAAGTTGTAGGCCAGATTGGCAAGTGTCAGTTTGGCCTCGGCTCGTGCCAAGCCGATAGTGCGGATAAACAATCCAAAGCGGTTCTTCTGATGCCCAAAGACATGCTCGACCTTGGCGCGGACGGCCGATTTGCGGGCATTGGCGCGCGCCATCGCTTTCGGCATGGGTTTGCCCTTGGGCTTGCGACGATGAATGCGGCTGGTCAGCATGTGTCTCGCCAGCCAGTTCTCGTTGCGCTGCGAGCGATAGGCAGTGTCGGCCCAGACATCGGAGGCGGTGTTGTCGGTGCTGACGACATGGCGTAACTGGCGGCCGTCAGCCCCCGTTGCTGACGTCACTGTGGCCTCGCGGATGAAGCCGTATCGCCGGTCGATTGAGATGTGGGATTTGTAGCCAAACGTCGGGATCGCAATCATCGGTAATGGCGCACCATCTGGGCGGTAGCGAACCTTGCCACCGATCTTCAGCGTCCATCCAAATCTAGGGGGGCGTGCATCAACGTCTTTCTGAGCAGCCTTGTTGGGTTCGTTGGGCCAAATCTCATTGGCTGACTTGCCCGCCTTCACGGCGGCCTTTTTGTCTTCGGTATTGCGCTGTTTGGGAGCAGGAACGAGTGAGGCATCGACAATCTGCCCCGACATCGGAATGTACCCCTTCTTCTGCAGCTGCCAGTCAAACGCCTTCATCAGCCGTTTGAGTGTCCCGGTTTCGATCAGCCGATTACGAAAGTGGCGGATGGTGTTCTCATCGGGTGTGGCCCCGCCCAGTTCAAAGCCAAGGAACCGCATCCAGGACAGCCTGTCCCGGATCATGAATTCCGTCTTTGCGTCCGACAGATTGTGCTGGGCCTGCAGGATCAGCGCTTTGAACATCGACACGGGATCAAACGGCGGGCGTCCGCCCTTGGCACCATCACCGTAGCCCAGACCGACAACCAGCCACCCACGGAAATATTCGAAGTCCACCGTTGCACCCAGAACCTCAAGCGGATCCCCGTCCTGGCTCAACTTCTCTAGATGATCAGCAAGGCTGAAAAGACTGCTCGGATTCATAATTGCACCTCCATCGCGAAAGTGAATCACAACCAGCCAGTCAGAGCGAGGTTTTTTGCGGGTGTCCAGCTCGTTGATCTGCCGCTGCTGGTGGCCGTTGACGATGGCTTCGAGTGTCTATTCGCATCCAAGCGTGACCCCTGTTTCGCGTTGAATATTGACCCCCTGATGCTGTGTTATGCTGATGCAGAATTGGGGCGTAGAGACCGGATATGAATGGCGCGGGTTTAGAACGCAGGAAGGGCGTAGCCCGACCGGAGGTTCAGATCCGCGCCATTGATGCCCTTACGGGTTCACGTTTGTTGATTTTGTCGGACCGGTTCAGCTGCGGTTTTTGAAGCGCCAGCTTTCGTTGCCGGTTTCAACGATGTCGCAATGATGCGTAAGACGATCCAGCATGGCGGTAGTCATCTTGGCGTCGCCAAAGACCTGCGGCCAATCGGCGAAGGCGAGATTGGTGGTGATCAGTAGCGAGGTGTGTTCGTAAAGCTTGCTGATGAGTTGAAAGAGCAGTTGGCCACCGGATTGGCTGAAGGGTAGATATCCAAGTTCGTCGATGACCACGAGATCGTAGCGCAGCAGCTTCTCCGCCAACCGCCCGCTTTTGCCAGCAGCCTTTTCCTGTTCCAGTTGATTGACCAGATCGACGAGGTAGTAGAAGCGCCCCCTGGCACGCGCTCGGATCACCGCCGAAGCGATGGCGATGCACAGATGTGTTTTACCGGGTTGTGTCCCCAGAGGTGGTGTAAATTCGGTGGTAGCGCGGGCTGAGTGGAGCCATGCGTAGCTCAAGCGAAGCCCGGGCGGGCGTTGAGCGAAGGCGGCCATTGTTGTTCTCCGGTAGATTGAGTTTGCCAACCAATCGAACCGATGAGGAAACCAACAATGACCAACGACACGGTATCACAAACCGCAGCTTTGAAAGAGCTGCTTTCGCAGACTTCCGACAATGAGCTACTCGTCGAGATGCTGGGCTTCGTCGCCGACAGGCTGATGGCTCTCGATACCGACGGGCTGTGCGGCGCGGGCATCCACGAGCGCAGTGCCGGGCGCACCAACCACCGCAACGGCTATCGCAGCAGGCCATGGCACACGCGCGCCGGTACGGTCGGCGTCAACATTCCCAAGCTGCGCAAGGGCTCGTACTTTCCCGAGTTCCTGGAGCCGCGCCGGGCGTCGGAAAAGGCGATGACGGCGGTGATCCAGGAAGCCTACATTCAGGGCATCTCGACGCGCTCGGTGGATGACCTCGTCAAGGCCATGGGAATGACCGGTATCTCCAAGAGCCAGGTCTCGCGGCTATGTTCGGAGATCGACGAGCGGGTCAATGCCTTCCTCGACCGGCCGCTGGAGGGTGAATGGCCCTACCTCTGGCTCGATGCCACCTACATCAAGACCCGCAGAAACGGTCGCATCGTCTCCGTCGCCGCGATAGTCGCCGTGGGGGTCAACAAGGAAGGTCGCCGTGAGATTCTCGGCATCGCCATCCAATCCAGCGAGGCGGAGGTCTTCTGGGACGAGTTCCTGCGATCATTGACCGATCGCGGATTGCGTGGCGTCAGGCTCATCATCGCAGACGATCACAAGGGCCTGAAAGCCGCCGCCGCCAAGGTGCTGGGTGCATCGGTTCAGCGATGCAGGGTTCACTTCATGCGCAACGCGCTCGCCTGCGTCGGCAAGAAAGATCGCGCCATCGTCACCGCCGCCCTGCGCACCGCTTTCGATCAGGAGACGCTGGCGGCGTCCAGGGAAAACTGGGCCAAACTCATCGATGCTTTCCGGCCCCGCCATGCGAAACTGGCAGACCTGATGGAGCGGGCCGAGGACGATGTGCTGGCCTACAAGACCTTCCCGGCCCCCCACTGGCGCCAAATCCATTCTACCAACCCGCTGGAACGCCTGAACAAGGAAATCAAACGGCGTACCAACGTGGTGGGAATCTTTCCCAACGAGGCCGCTATCACCCGCCTGGTCGGCGCACTCATGCTTGAACAGAACGATGAATGGGCCGTCACCCGGCGGTACATGACACTGGAAACCGTCGCCGCAATCTGCGATAATCAAATCATGGACGCAGCAACAATCGCGGCCATGTAAACCGGCAAATCCAAAACGCCGGAGAACAATTTACACCACGTGATGGGGCACAACCTTTCGCTGAATGACAGCCGGTCGCAATGCACGTTCGCAACCATTGTTGGTCACCTCGACTTCACCGGGATGGTCAAGGAAAGTCAGCAGGCGTGGACTGGCTCTTGCCATCTTAGCGCGGATGGTTTCCGCAGTCTCACACGACGGTCTGGCGGCAAGAACGTCATTCAGTTCGTTTCTCAATTGCCGCCTTTTGGTATTCACCGTGCTGGCGGCGAAGTCAGGGAGAGTGCGGGCCAGGCGAAACACCTTATCCAGCCACCATTTCAGCTGAACAGGCACCATGTCGTTGCTGGTTTCCACCGCATAAGCGACGTCGCGCGCCAAGTGGGCAAGGCAGGCTTGGTGATGTTCCCCATGACCCTGTTGAGCGGAATAACCATCTGACAACCACAGTTTAGGGCGGTGTTCGCCCATGACATCGCGCACCACCTGTGCTGCCCGGGAAAGCTGAGCCTCGTGCACAACCGCCTTGTTACTCATGAACACCCAGTGATAGCCGTTGAGGCCTTCGATGCGAATGCCTGTTTCATCGCTGGCCACCATCCCGGCGCCGCGCAGATCTTCAATGATACCGGTTTTCCGGTTTGCAAAAGGTTTGTGCGAGCGTTTCAGCATATTCGCCAACGCCCCTTGGCTCAACTTGACCCCGAACAGGTCATGCAACATCCGCTCTAGCCGAACAAATGAGATCGCCTGGAGCGTCTTTAGATACAGAACCAGGGAATGCAGCCGGGGGCCAAAGGGCGAACCGACGGCCGCATCCGGCAGGGGCGCTTTCACGGCTGCCGAACAGTGCGGGCAACATACGCGCAAACGCCGGTGGCGGGTTATCTGTGGTGCAACTTGGGGCAGCTCAATGGCATCATATTCTCCGACAACATCACCAGTCAGGTTGAATAGCCCCGGGTTTTCTAGACACTCTTGGTCGTGGTTTTCTGCCGCCGTTCGAACTCAGCTGGCGACAGCATTCCGTTGTGTGCGTGCTTGCGCTTTGGATTATAGAACATCTCGATGTAATCGAACACGTCTTGTCGGGCATCGTCTCGGGTTCGGTACGTTCGACGGCGGATCCGTTCGCGCTTCAGCAGGTTGAAAAAACTTTCTGCGACGGCGTTATCGTGACAGTTGCCGCGTCGGCTCATCGAGTGCTGCAGATTGTGGTGCTTCAGGAACGACGCCCACTCCATGCTGGTGAACTGCGTGCCTTGGTCCGAGTGCACAAGCACTGTGCTCTTCGGCTTGCGGCGCCATACCGCCATCAGCAGCGCCTGCAGAACGAGGTCTGTTGTCTGTCGGCTTTGCATCGCCCAGCCAACAACACGCCGCGAGAACAGGTCGATCACCACGGCCAGATAGGCGAAGCCTTCGTGGGTGCGGATGTAGGTGATGTCGGTCACCCACGCCTTGTCCGGCACCGCGACGTCGAACTGTCGGTCGAGACGGTTATCGACGACGACCGAGGGCCGCCCGCCGTGAGATCCGGGACGACGCTTGTAGCCGATCTGCGCCCGTATCCCTGCGAGATTTGCCAGACCGGGCGACGCGGTTGGGACTGCAGGTCTCGCCTTGGTCGCGCAGATCATCATGCAGCTTGCGATAGCCGTAGACCTTCCCGCTGTCCTTCCACGCCTCATCGAGCAGCCCGGTCTGCCGCCGGTCTTCGAGCGCTCGTTTGCTCAAAGGATCCTTCAACCAGGCGTAAAACCCGCTGGGATGAACACGCAGACAACGGCACATTGCGCGCACCGAAAACGACGGTCGATGCTCGGCCACGAATGCGTACTTCAACTTGCATCTCTGGCGAAGTACGCGGTGGCCTTTTTTAGGATGTCACGTTCCTCCGTGACCCGCACGAGTTCTCGCTTCAGTCGTCAGATCTCGACAGTCTGATCGTCGTCGGTGGATCGACTTGGCTGCTTCGAAAGCTGCCGGACCCACTTATACAGCGAGTGACTGCTCACCCCCGAGTCGGGCCGATACCTCCGTCACCGGATACCCTCGATCCACCACTTGGTGGACCGCATCTCTTGAACTCGTCGCTGAATCTTGGTGTGCCCATAACGGCCTCCTTGTCCTCATTTTGTAAGGACCAAGGCGTCTACAAATCTAGGGGCAATTCAAGGGGCAATTCAGGGTGTCGATCATTCCCGCTATTTGTTGCGACTGGCGGAACTGGAACTCATCGACCGGGAACGTCGGATGGTCGAGCGGCGGATCAAGGCCGCAAAGTTCCCAACAACCAAAAGCCTCGACAGCTTCGACTTCAAAGCCATGCCATCCCTGAACAAGATGCTGGTCATGGAACTGGCCCGCTGCAATTATATCATTGCCCGCGAGAACATAATTGCGGTCGGTAACAGCGGAACCGGAAAGACGCATGTCGCACTTGGCCTCGGATTGGCCGCTTGCCAAAAGGGCCTGTCGGTCGGGTTCGTCACGGCATCGGCACTGGTCCACGAACTGTTGGAAGCCCGTGACGAGAAGCGTCTGCTGCGCCTGCAAAAGCAGCTCTGCAAATACGCTCTGTTGATCATCGACGAGCTTGGCTATGTGCCGCTTTCGCCAACAGGCGCCGAGTTGTTGTTCGAGGTTTTCTCCCAGCGATACGAACGCGGCTCCACCATCGTTACGTCAAATCTACCGTTCGATGAATGGACCGGCACCTTCGGATCAGAACGTCTCACCGGTGCGCTTCTCGACCGGCTGACCCATCATGTCCACATTCTGGAGATGAACGGCGAGAGCTATCGCCTCAAACAGAGCTCCAAGCCGAAAAAAGACTGAAACCTCCTCAAAAACTCTTGCCGTCAGTGGTGTAGTTTTACTCCGGCGAATGGTGGATTTTTAGTCCGGCGTTGACACCCATCACCTCAAAACCTTGCGCCTGCCAACCTTCTTGCGCGAGCATGACAAGCAAGCCCGTATCTGTGCCGCAGAGGGCGTCGATCATGTGCGCTATCTGGCGCGACTTACCGAGTTGGAATTGATCGATCGGGAACGGCGCATGGTCGAACGCAGGATCAAGTCGGCAAAGTTCCCTGCCGTAAAAAGCCTGAACAGCTTCAACTTCAAAGCAATCCAGTCCTTGAACAAGATGATGGTGTTGGAACTGGCGCACTGTGAGTGGATCGAGCGACGGGAGAACGTCATCGCCCTCGGCCCGTCAGGAACCGGCAAGACCCATATTGCTCTCGGGCTGGGTTTGGCGGCCTGCCAAAAAGGCATGTCGGTCAGCTTCGTCACTGCCGCCTCACTTGTTCACGAGCTGATGGAGGCGAGGGATGAGAAACGCCTGCTGAGACTGCAGCGGCAACTGGCAAAGGTCCAACTACTCGTCATTGACGAACTGGGCTTTGTCCCGCTCAGCAAAACCGGTGCGAAGCTGTTGTTCGAACTGATCTCACAGCACTACGAACGGGGCTCGACGCTGATCACCAGCAACCTGCCGTTCGAGGAATGGACGGAAACCTTCGGCACGGAGCGCCTGACCGGCGCGCTCCTCGACCGGCTCACCCATCACGTGAACATCCTGGAGATGAACGGCGAAAGCTACCGGCTCAATCAAAGCAAAGCTCAATGCGCTAAAATTTAATCCAAGTGGCCTTGTTTTACTCCGCCCCACTTGCAGGTTTTTGCTCCGCCGTTGACAGTAGCACAGGCTGTTTCTACCGCGCACAGGCGGGCCACAACCCAGAACAGTTTTTAATATCTCCCTCTCCTCCTTGAGGATACGGTTCTCGCGTCGAAGCCGCTCACTCTCCTGAGCTAGACGAAGATCTTCGTTCGACATCACATCTGTGTCTCGGTGCGCTGTCACCCATGTGTTTAGCGTCGACATTCCAATACCGAGATCGCCCGCCCTATGCTTGCGGGTCAGCCCGCACGTCAGCGCAATCCGCACCGCGTCCTTCTGGAATTCGTCAGATCGTTTGCGTCCCATAGTTCGTCTCCTTTGTTGCATAATATGCTATCAAAAGAGCGGCACAAATCCGCAACAGGTCCATAGCCGCCCGCCTATGGGTCAGGAGTTTGGCAATATAATTTAGGTCAACTCTATCTCGATTTCTGCCGGTGCATCCCTACAACGATCCCTTCAAACCGCTTGGCCAGATTTGAGAATTGGTGAAAGCTTCGCCAGTCTCTGGCACGATTAATGACTTGAATCGTATCTTCATCGTCCCTGGCCAGTTTTTTCCAGACGGAACAAACTTTCTCCGCAATCGCTTCGGGAGTGTTATGCGCCATTCGAAAAGTAACATCGCGGAGATCGTCGAATATTGGCTGATCCGACACAATTGCGGGCTTTCCCATCGCCAATCCGTAACGAACAGCAGCGCTCGCGGACTCTCCGGTTTCTCCATAGGGGTAAAGCATGACGTCCGCCTCGGCGAGCAGATCTGCGCTTTGCGTCTCCGGCAAGTATTCCGTAAAAAGTTCAACTCTATCCGTAAGGCCGAGCATCGCCACCTCGAAGCGTATCGTTTCGGCGAGTTCTGAAGAAACGGGCTGGGGATAGAGGGCGTTTGCCATCTTGAGATGAACATCATGGCCTTGCTGAACCATACATCCAAGAGCTCGAACAGTTTCCACTAAACCTTTCTGTGGAAGCAGAAATCCATAGGTGCCTACAGTCAGCTTTTTCGGCGAAGCATCTTGCCGCCGGAGCGGCAGATCGAGAACCCCGAGAGGGAACAGGGCCACGTTCTCGATGAGACCTATCTTTTTGAGGCGGTTCATGTCCTCAACAGAATGCACGAGAATACGATCGCACAACTTCAAGGCTTCTCGGATGTCGCTAAGCTTCTTGTCGGGAGACGGATCGTTTGTCGAATGCAATTCGACAATGATCGTCCTGTTGTCCGCATGCAAGTTGCGAAGCAGATTGCCAAAAGCAGCCATCTCGTAGAATCCGTAATTGTGTTGAACAACGACCACGTTGCGCGCGGCGGTTCTGATACGATCCAGGTTGCCCATCGACATCGTCCAGCTTTCTCGATGAGCAACAGGGTTGGATTCCTCGGTGGGAGTTCACGTCCGGGCTCAGAACCTCTATATCTAGGGACAATTCGCTGACCAGATTTCGTGAATACAACGCGATGCCGCATTTCGTATTCCAGCTGCTCACCCAGCTGATCTTTGGCAGGTTTGGCAAAGGCTCGGATTTGACCAACACGCTCCGATAGTTCGTACGGAGCCTATCGACTGTGTCCGACCATTTGAAGTCTCGCAGGAGCAGCGCGCGGCCAGCCTTGGCGCGGCGTTGAATTTCTCTTTTGTCAAGGATAGCACATTCACGCAGAAGGGCGACAAGATGATCTTCGTCCGGTCGCGCCCAGATCGATCCCGGTTGCGAAAGATGGGTCCGAGCGGGTTCGAAACTGAAGTCCAGTAACCATGATGTCTCGGAGTTGCAGAAACCGAGTTGGCCACCCCATCCAGTGGTGATCACCCCGAGGCCTGACAACATCGCTTCGGCCAGCGGCAGGCCAAACCCTTCAGCGAAACTGGGCGCGACGAGAATGTCGCAACTTTCATAGAGAGCTTTCAATTCTTCGACCGGAAAATCTTGGTTCAGGACGACCACGTCCGGAAAATCGGGGCGATCCAATCGTAGCTCTGCCAATTGTTCGGCGATGACGTTATGCGGGTTGTCGAACGTCTTGATGATCAGAGTGACATCATCCTCTCGCGTGAACGCTCGACCAAACGCCTTTAACAATACTTCCGCGCCTTTGCGTGGAAAACACGATGAAACATGAAGGAAACGTCGGCCCTTCGCTCCGACCTCGAACCCTCGGTTTGGGATGATGCGTTCCCAGTGATCGACACCACAGCCTGAGACGAAAAGGCTAGTGTGCACACCGCTGTCGAGGAGTATCTTGCGTACATGCTCGGACAGGCAGCCGACTGCGTCGAGGGACTCGTTGAAATCGCGCACCCATTCCTGCGGAAGAGCGCTTTCTTCCCACGCGAAGTGATGCAGCATGTTCACGCCTCCGCGCATGTCCTTCACACGCGGAGGAAAAAGATTGCGGCTGGTCGCTGATGCGTGGCCCTGATCGAGGCTGCGAGCCCGTTCGTGCATCGCGGCAAGAGAGGGATTCGCGGCCAAATACGCCGGAGACGGCTCGAAATCTCCCGGTCCCTCCGTCGAATGCAAAGCGACATCAAGACCATCGGCAGAAAACGCCAACGCGGTTTCCCGGTTGAGAAGGGCCAAGCTGTAGGAACTGTCGAAGGGGCCTTCGATACGCCAGGAAGTAGCCTCCGCTGTTAAGGAAGCACCAGGAACAAAAACTTCCAAGTTGGAATCTATTGCGGCTGCGGAGGCGAGCAATTTTTGCTCGTCACCTGTCACAAGCCGCGCCACCCGGCGCTGAAGTTCGAGGTAGGATTGCCGTCTCGACCTTGTAGCCCTGTTTTCTCGCTCCTTTACCGCCGCCGTCAACGCGGACCAAGTTGCTGTAGCGGTACGCGCCCATGTAAAGCGACTGGCATCGTGTTTGGCAGCTTCGATTGCCTCTCGGCGGAAATGTTTATCTTCCAACGCGCGTTCGATCCGGTCACGGATCTCATCGATATCGTGCGGATCGAAAAAGCTGGGACGGTAGGTTGAAATTTCTGGAAGGCTGGTTTTGTCCGCTTGAATGCAAACCGCTCCGCATTGCATCGCCTCAAGCAAGGGAAAGCCGAAACCTTCGTGGAAAGACGCAAAGACGAAGCATCTGCAGGCCCTGTAGAGCCGGGCAAGTTTAGCATCATCTAGATAGCCAAGAACGACGATATTGTCTTTTGTAAGACCGCTTCGCACCGCCCATTTTTTTATTGTCGCTCGGTGATCGGCGCTGGTTACACCGTACACGACAAGCCGGTGCCGATTCCGCAGTCGTTCAGGAAGCGCCGAGAACGCTTTTAGGACGTTTTTGACGTTCTTACGCTTCTCAATGCCGCCCGTAGTCAACACGAACGGCTTGTCTCCAAACTCGTCTTGAACGGCGCCATGGTGAGACTTTGGATCGAAGCCGGTGTTCTGCCCTGCCATGATGGTAACAACTGAGACAGATGGTCGCTCCAAAATTCGTACCGCCGCTTTACGGCAACTTTCCGAGATCGCCAGAATGATATCCGCCCGAGCCTGTTGACGGACACAGTGGTTGTACCAATCTTCGATTATCGGCAAACTCAGGTAGTCTTCAGGATGCTCGGCAGGAATAAAGTCGTATGCGATCGTCGCAGTGAGCGGCGCAAACGGCTTTGCAATTCCAGGCATGCTATACAGCGCGTCCTCGGCAAAACCTTCGATAAGGCTGCTAATCAAATAGATGTCACAATCTGTAGCTGCGACGACAAAGTCGCGGGCAGCGACCGAAACCTCTTGCAGCCATTGCTGCGCTGTCTGCTCAAAAGATATCGTGTCGGCCGACCGAAAGCTAATTATCGCTTTCTCGCCCAGAGTTTTTATGATCTGCGCTCGAAATTCCTCGCCAAGAGAAGCGAGCGAAGCGTTTTCCAGGAAAAATATTTCATTACTACCTCGAGTTTCTATCATCGCCAGCGCCAATTCACGGGTGTAGCGACCAATGCCTCGGAAACGACTCTGAGTTTGCGCACCCTGCAGATCGAAAACTAAACGGGTCATCTGTTTTCGTCCTTCTCGGCCGTTTGAAGCCCCTCAACAATCCATAATGTGCGCGGCGAACTCTTGCGGCGATCCAGTCGCTGCCGCTCCGGTTCGGGTATTGATATGAACCTGTTCGTGGTTGTCGCAACAGCATTGCTAACTAGGTTTACCCTGCTTCTGTGCAGAAACGGCTCTGCCCAGCTGCGTAGGGAAGGAGAACTTTCGAAAACTTTCCGCAAACCTACGCGGAGGCCCGGCATGCGATAGATGATGCGAGCAGTTTCCAGCATTACGCGACGCGGGCGTGACCCCGGCGCAAGCTGCAACCAGGCCTTCGTCCCATCTCTCCCGTATGTATAAGCGTAGGCAAACGCACTCGACAGTGCGCGCATCGGGGCCGTGATTCGCCAAGATGTCGAGGCGTTTAGCGCCTCGACATCTTGGCGAAGATTGTCCACCCTCGTTTCAAGAGCAGCAATCTCATCTCGCTTGCTCGTTTCAAGAGCAGCAATCTCATCTCGCTTGCTCGTTTCAAGAGCAGCAATCTCATCTCGCTTGCTCGTTTCAAGAGCAGCAATCTCATCTTGCTTGCTCGTTTCAAGAGCAGCAATCTCATCTTGCTTGCTCGTTTCAAGAGCAGCAATCTCATCTTGCTTGCTCGTTTCAAGAGCAGCAATCTCATCTCGCTTGCTCGTTTCAAGAGCAGCAATCTCATCTCGCTTGGCCGCAACGTCGGCTTGCAGCACGTCTATTTCTTTCGTCAACAACAAGCAGTAGGGTCCGGTCGATTTACCGCTGAGATTAAAAAAGTCGAAGTAGTTCGGACCTGGTCCGAAAACCTCCTTAAGCTCCTTACGACTTTCATGAACGTAAAAGCGGTTCAATCCGTCGAAATAAACAAACTCATATCCGCGGTTCAGAAGTCGGGGCTCCCAGTCCTCGAAACTTGGCACTTGAGAGTTCGGAAGCGTGGCCTCGACGACCAGTATCCACGGATTACAGGACGAGCGCCAACTCTCGATCACCTCGGACTCCATGCCCTCGACATCGATCTTCAGCCAGTGAATATCCTTGTTCGCCAAGGGTGCTAGCACGTCGTCCAAGGTGCGGCATTTCACTTCCCTCGGCTTAGTTAAACACTTTCCAGCTTCGGTTCGTTCGGCGATGGCAGGGTCGCATGTTCCAAGACCGGTATCGGGAAACTCGAAGAATTGGATAGGTCCCTCGTTGCATCCGATCGCAGCCTCAATGACAACCTCGTCCGGTCGCGCTTTGCCTAAGAGATCGGCATATTGCGGACTAGGGTCCACATGAACGCCGCGCCATCCCTGCTCGTAAAACGCACGACTTACGGAATCGACTTCCGGATGCTGGGCGCCGATATCCACGTAGACCCCCTGCTCAACGTGTTTAAGGGCGCGCCAGAGTATGACATCTTCGAAATTCTGAGCGTAGGAGACGAACGTCACCGGAACGCGCTCAACGATTTGACACTTTTGTTTGAGACAATCGGGTACGCTGGAAAGCGATGACCTTCGGTCGGCATCTTTTTGTATCATTCTTCTCATTGCAAGTCTGATTTCTATAGTATGGCAAGAGTGCAAAGGAAACAGCAGCATTGATATTTTGATGCATCGGTTCGGCGCATCGTTCACTCCGTCATGAGCTGGACACCCGCAATAACCTCGCTCTACCCGGCTGATTATGATTCATTTCTGTGATGGAGGTGCGATCATGAACCCGCGCTGGACCTGTCACGTTTCCGTTTGTTGATTTTGTCGGACCGGTTCAGCTGCGGTTTTTGAAGCGCCAGCTTTCGTTGCCGGTCTCAACGATGTCAAAACGGCCCGGCATGGCCATGAGGTCAAGTTGATTGCACCGCATTACGTCAAGCCGTTTGTGAAGCGGCAAAAAAATGATGCAGCGGACGCAGAGACGATCGTCGTCGCAGCCCAGCGGCCTGAGGTGCGTTTTGTTGAGCCTAAATCTGCGGATCAACAAAGCAGGGCAATCTTGTTTTGTACCCGGGAACGGCTCGTCCACCAACGCACCGAGCTGGTATACTCGCTGGGGGCCGGTCTCCGTGAATGCGGCCATGTGATTCCGCAAGGGGTGCACCAGGTAAAGTGGATCGCTGATACTCTTGAGGCGCCCGGCAAAGACTTGCCCAATTTGATGCGCGAGGAATGCTTGGATTTGCTTGAACAGATCGCCGATAAGACGGTACGGATCAATAGTCGTGCGAAGAAGATCAAGGCTCTGGCAGCACAAGCTGACACATCTCGGCGCTTGCAGACGATGCCCGAAATTGGCCTCATTACAGCGTGGGCAGTCGGGGCTTTTGCCCCGCCGATGGAGAATTTCAAATGTGGGTGCGACTTTGCCGCCTGGCTCGGTCTCGTTCCACGCCAATTCTCATCTGGTGGCAAGGAGCGCCTTGGACGCATTTCAAAGGCGGGACAAGCTGACATCCGCAGACTGCTCATTATCGGCGCGATGTCGCGTCTGAATCGGCTGAGCCGACAATCGATCCCCGACGGTTCATGGCTGGCGCGGATGATCGCGCGAAAGCCCAGGATGCTGGTCGCGGTCGCACTGGCCTGGAATTGCTCCGCCGTTGACAGCACAGGGGGCAGCCGCATGATCAACATGCAGCAAATCCTACCTGACGCTGGATAAAGGAGGTGTGAGAAGGCGACGACCCGAATGGGCAAAATGATCGATTAGATCTGGATCAGGAAAACCAGTTTAGAGTCGTGAGCGTTGCAGTCGGGAGTCAGATTTGGACCTGCTCCGCAGATCACCATACTGGCCAGCGGCTTCTGAAAACGCCGCATTCAAAGGCCTGACAGAAGACCGCACTTGGTCACATGCAAATTGGGACAAAATCATCTTGCATCCTGGGCGGCAACCACAAAGCCTTTGAGGTTGGTATATCTCGGGGATCATTACTAGTCTGGTCGAAGTTCAACGCCCTTGATGTGTAGTCGACCCCCTTCCTCGCAAAAAACCCGGGCCTCGAATGACTGCACTGCCTGATCCAGGGAGAACGTAATTTCAATGTCTTGCATTTCGGTCTTACGGTCGAGATTAAACGTTTGCTCGGCGATTACCCTTCCAGTTCCCGCATCGACCACGTCAAACACGATCTTGCCTTGAAGCTTAGTGGTTGGAACCACGAGCAACGAAGCTATCCAACTACCAGCGTTAAGCCGTTGATAGGGCCCGTACGCAACATAGCCGACTTCGCGCTCATTTACTTCAATACCTAAATTTGTTCTTGTTCCAATTTGATGACGAAGGCCGCCATCTTGAAAGTCATACAGTAGAACCATTTCGGACAAGCGCCTCGCAATAACTACGTTCGACCAGGGTCCGTCGTGGCCTGTTTTTTCTTCCGTTATCCAGCCATAACGTCGCAGAGCACCGTTGAAGTATTCTCGATTAAAACCCAGCTCTAACCACCCGTTCTTTCTGATGGCCCACAACGATTGACCATCCATGCGTAAGCCCCATGGGATTGGAAAATCGTTTGTAATCGGCTCAGCGCCAAAACAAACGAGACCTCCGCGCTCAACAACCGATTCAAAATCGCTCATTAGAGACAAGTGGTCGCTCGCATGGTGAAAACATTCAAAAAACAGAATAGCATCAAAAGACTTGTCAAAGTCTTTTATTATTGAAAAGTCTCCAAGAACGACATCGACTTCAAGATTCTCCATGGCAGCGCGGCGCTGGATTAGTTCCACGAAATTTGGCTCGATATCGACGGCCGTAACCCGATAGCCCATCTTGGCCAGGATTAGTGTTGTATTTCCCCACCCTGGGCCAAACTCGAGTATGCGTGCATTGGGTGGCAAAGCCATTACCTTGATTAGGAAACCGATCGCCAAAAGCTGGTTTCCGACTGTTTCACTCGATCGGTGATTATAGGGAAAAGGACTGATAGCGGCCGCTTCCACATCAAAGAGTGTCTTTTCATTCTGAATATTGTAGCTTCTTCCCGAAAGAAACTCATAAATAGCAAACTGTTTTTCCCGATAATCTGAACTAAATGGATCAGGCGGAACATCTAAATCGTACTGCGCGTTGTATTCTTCAAAAAGACTTCGCAACTCGTCATCATCGACCGCGGAATCAAGTCTTTGAAGAAACACATCGATTTCTTGAATATTCAAGGTAGAACTAGACAACGGCTGATCTCAATTTATCAGAGGAATTATAAACATTGCTCTCTAGACTAGAAGCCCGGTGCATGCAAGGTGTATGACGTCAGCAACTTCGTCTGCATCCATTAGAGTCTGTTCAGAAAGTCGGGTGTCTGGCTAGGCGTCTTGTCATCAACTTGATCATGGCGATGTCGATGAGGGTTTCGGTTGTGGCTGCGAAGCGCTCGAAGTCTTTTGCAAGTCTCCGGTTTATGCCCAGCCACGCGAAGGTTCGCTCGACAATCCAGCGTTTTGGCAACACCTCAAAACCGGCCTGATTGCGTTTGATGGTCTCAACCGGTCGCGGACTTGATGCGCGCACCCGAGGGCCCTGATAGCCGCCGTCGCCGCAGATCTCCTCAATGAATGGAAACCGTGCCGTCAGCCTGTCAAACACCAGCGCCGCGCCGTCACGGTCCTGAACGCTTGCCGAATGAACTTTACATTTGAGGATCAGGCCAAGTGTGTCGACCAGAATATGCCGCTTGCGTCCCTTGACCTTCTTTCCGGCGTCAAACCCAACCATTTCCCGCGCATCCGGTCCGGTTTTGGCCGATTGGCTGTCGATGATCGCATAGGAAGGGCTTTCTTCCCGACCTTCCAGTTCCCGGGTTTTAATATACAGGCAATCATGGATACGCGACCGGGTGCCATCGCTTGTGAACCGCTTTACATAACCGTGCACGGTTGATTGTGGCGCAAAATCCTTTGGCAGCATCGCCCATTGGCGTCCGGATTGAAGATAGTAGAAGATCGCATCAATCAGGTTGCGCATATTGGTCGTTCGCGGCCTGCCTCCAGGTTTTGCCGGGGGAATTTGGGCCTCGATCAAAGCCCATTCGCGGTCCGTAAGGTCACTTGGATGCCGCGGGCCAGCCCTGCTATGATTCTTGCGAGTGAAGGGCGTCCAAACCATCTGCATTCTCCATATTTGTTGCAAAATACAAAGAATCAGAACTGGTACCTTCACTCAACAGCTTTTCAGACAGACACTGAGACAACCAAGGTTACTCCAGCCATGGCCGCTGGCGTCACTAAAAAACTTTGGGAGGTGTTTGACATTGTGGCCTTGCTAGAACCCTTTTCTCCGGGGTCGATTCAAGTTTGAGTTTGTGTTTCATCATCACAGCGAAGGAGGCTGCGATGATGGCACGGGCATATAGCGAAGATCTGAGGATGAAGGTTCTGGAGGCAGTTGGCGCGGGAGCTTCGGCTCGCTCGGCGGCGGCCCGATTTGGCGTTGGGGTAGCGACGGCGGTGATCTGGGCACGGCGCTACAGACAGAACGGTGAAACCAGTGCACGGAGGCAGGGCGGACGCCGTGGTTCCAGGCTCGATGCTCACGAGGAGTTCGTGGTCGGATTGATTGAGGCGAATGCGGACGTGACGCTCGACGAAATGGTTGAGCATTTGTCGAAAGAACGCAGCGTAGCAATGAGCCGTGCCGGGCTGTGCAAATGGCTTCGTTCTCGCGGCTGGACGCATAAAAAAGACAGTTCATGCTGCCGAACAGAACCGGCCAGAACGTCCTGAAACGGCGGCAAGACTGGTTCGATGGACAGCTCGATCTCGATCCTGAAAAGTTGGTCTTCATCGACGAGACCGGCCTGTCGACGAAGATGGCGCGCCTGCGCGGGCGGGCTTTGCGCGGCAAGCGATGCCGTACTGCAATTCCACATGGGCACTGGAAAACAACAACGTTTACCGGCGCATTGCGCCTGACAGGCATGACGGCGCCGATAGTTTTGGATGGACCAATGAACGGCGCAGCGTTTCTTGCGTATGTGGAGCAGGTTCTGGTGCCCACGCTGAAGCCCGGTGACGTGGTCATCATGGACAATCTGCCGGCGCACAAATCGGCCGCTGCGCGCGAGGCAATCGAGCGGGCTGGAGCAACCCTGTTATTTCTGCCGCCCTACAGTCCCGACTTCAACCCGATCGAAATGGCATTCTCAAAGCTCAAAGCCATCATGCGGAAAGCCGCCGAACGGACCATTGAAGCGCTCTGGGCAACCGTTGGTAACGCCATCGACGCCTTCACACCCACCGAGTGCGTCAACTATTTCAAAGCCGCAGGATACGAGCCGGATTGAGGTGAACACGCTCTAGATATAACAGTGCCTTGTCAACCTTTTGATCAGGAGGCGGATGTGGGCAACGAGCGTCTATGATGTTGAACTCTCGATGGATGTTTCCCAGTATTTGGCCAGTCGCCGACATCTGCCGAGCCGTGCAAAAGTTCGCTCAACGACCCAACGGCGTGGCAGAACCTTGAAGCCTGTGGTGGTGTCGCATCGCCGTATCACCTCGATGGTCCACCCGTTCTTACC
This sequence comes from uncultured Alphaproteobacteria bacterium, assembly GCA_963799325.1. Lineage (GTDB taxonomy): Bacteria > Pseudomonadota > Alphaproteobacteria > Rhizobiales > Rhizobiaceae > Pseudahrensia. The sequence goes on from CAWCWS010000002.1 coordinate 29,365, forward strand.
AGACGAAGCCCGTTTCAGCTGGACACCCGCAAAAACCGGGTTTGTTGGCGCTGATTTTTACATGAAGGGCTGACAGCACGCGTTTCGGTCGCCGGATCTGTTAGATCCGACTACGAATGGGGTGTTTTCGCCGTTTTTAGTTGCACTTACCCCATGGCGCGTTTGCGCTCGTGGAAGATTAGGCGGTCGAAGTTGTAGGCCATATTGGAGAGGATCAGTTTGGCTTCTGCTCGTGCCAAGCCGATGGTTCGGATGAATAGTCCGAAGCGATTCTTCTGATGACCGAAGACATGCTCTACGGCACGGACGGAGGATTTGCGTGCATTGGCACGGGCCATTGCCTCAGGCATAGAGTTGCCCTTGGGCTTGCGACGATGAATGCGACTGGTCAGCATGTGTCTCTCCAGCCAGAGCTTGCGCCAATCACAAGGCAGTCCGGGAACTGGCATGGAAAAAGCTTCATCTGAGGTGGAAGAACAAGGGCGCGTAAAGCCCTGTACATGGCAGCACTCGCCGCAATTCGATACAATCATAAGTTCGTAAAAAAATGTTAAACACTTGGACAGGCCGGAAAACCAGCAAAGGTCGCAATCACAGCCATCATGCGAAAGCTCATCATCCTTGCCAACTCGCTCTTCAAAGACAACCGAAACTGGTCGGAAAACGGGCTTGATCAACACGGATACTCCGTCGAATGTCGGGTTTTTAGTCCTGCGTGGACACATGACGTCTTCGAAAATTCTACGCTTAGAAGATTACTGGCGGCGGCGATGTGCGGACGTCGGTATCATACCTGTTAATTTGGTTCTCACCGTCCATCACACATGCCCTTTACCGGAACCGGTACGCTCGATGGAGAAGCTCGCGTCAAGATAGGCCGAGCCGAAGAAGACCGGGTGCCCGACGTTGACGACGTCGAATACGAGCATGTTGTCCCGCCACTCGTAATTGTCTTGTAGATGCGTGGCACCGCTGACGAGAGCCGGACTGAAGGAGTAGGAGCCGGGGCCGAGCGTGCAGGGGAAGCGCAGGCGGAACTCGACCTCTTCGCCCTGCTTCAGATCCGTGAGGATCTGTTGCGTGTGCCACGTGTTCGTACCCCATACCAGGTGGCCGCTACGGTCCCGTAGCATATAACCGAGCACCAGACGCTCCACGGGCTCGTTCACCCTGGCTTTCAAGACAAGCGCCAACGCCTGACCGACGGTGGCCTGTTCGACCTCTTCCCAGTCGTCCACATCGAATAGCTTCGCCTTCACGATGGAAACCTGCCGGGTGCCGGACTTGGTCCGCAACCACCCCTTCTCGTCGCGGGTCTGCTCAATGGCCGTGGGGCTTTCCTTCTTCGCTGCGAGCGCCGCGTTGTAGTAGTCGATCACCTGGTCCGGAGGCCCATCCTGAACGACAGTTCCCTGCTCCAGCAGTAGAACGCGTTCGCACAGGGCGCGCACGTCGCTGAGACCATGGGTAACGAAAAGCAAGGCCGTCCCCTGTGCCTTCAATTCCCGGATGCGGCCGAAGCTTTTGTGCTGGAAGTAGCTGTCGCCGACTGAGAGTACCTCATCGATGATGAGGATGTCCGGCCGTTCGGCAGTGACGAGCGAGAAAGCAAGGCGCGCCTGCATTCCGCTGGAATAAACCCGCAACGACTGGTCGAAGAAGGGCCCGAGTTCGGCAAACGCCTCGATCTGGGGCATCAGTTCGGTGATGCGTTCGGGGGACAGGCCCAGCAGACCTGCGGCTTGGCGGACATTCTCGCGCCCGGTGAATTCCGGATTGAACCCGATTCCCAGTTCGAGGATGGCCGCCACCCGCCCATGTGTCGTGATGGTGCCGGAAGTCGGGCGCGAAACGCCGGTTATGAGCTTGAGCAATGTCGACTTGCCGGCACCGTTGTTGCCGATTAGCGCGATGGCTTCGCCCGCATGGAGATCGAACGAGATGCCTCGCGTGGCCCAATACTCGGCCGTCGCCTCCGTTTGCACACCGAACCAGCTTCCCAGCCTGTGCAGCACGGAAGGATAGGACGCGTAGCGTTTGGTGACGCTATCGACGCTCAGCACCGTAGCGTTCACAGCGCATCCGCCACGTCTGCGCTGGCACGGCCGAACAACACGAATGCGAAGGAAACCAGCACCACCGATAGCACGAACGGGTAGGCAAGCTCGCCGACATCCGGCCATCGTTCGTACAAGACGATCAAGTGGAACGCCTCCACTAGCGGGGTCATGGGGTTCCACTGCAGGATCGACTGCAGCGCCTCCGGAACGATGGACAGCGGGTAGACGACGGGGGTCATCCAGAACCAGAGCTGGAGAACGATGGTCATCAGCTGGGCGATGTCCCGGGTGAAGACGTTCAGCACGCCCAGGATCAGACCCAGACCCAGTGCGAACATCAATGTGATAAGCATGACCGGTACCAGGGCGACCCAGTGGATCGTGACGAACTTGCCGAAAAAGGCGATCACTAAGGCGCTCGCGGCAATCAGGGTAAGGTTGTTGATCAAGGCTCCACCGAGCACGATGGCGGGCAGACAGACTCGCGGGAAAGAGATCTTCTTGAGCACCTGTGTGAACTCGAAGAAGAGGTTGACGCTGCGCCCCAGCAGTTCCGAAAACAGCGTCCAGCAGCTCAGCCCCGCCAGAAGGTAGATAGGATAGGCACCGGCCATGTCGCTGTCAGGAATGCGCCCGACAAGCAATTGTCCCAGCACGATGGCGAAGATGGCCGCCTGTGCCAGCGGCTGAATGACCAGCCACAACGCGCCCAGACTCGACCGCGCGAAACGTCCGCGCAACTCGGCCAGGATCGAGGTGAGAATGAACCGCCGGAAAGCCCATAGTGATCTGAAAATACCTAGCATGTGTCTGAATACACTCAATCTGATTAGAGGTCTGCGACGGTTGGCAGACCACCTTCCTGCACGGGCCGTACGGCCCCCCCGACCGTTCAATGCGCGATCGATCTTCCGAAAACCCGCTTGCCGAGGATGGAAACGAAGTCTGCCCGATGCCGACCTGTACCTAGCACCGGAACAGTCATCGCCGCAACGTCCAAACGAGGCAAGTGTTTACGATCTGACAAACACCCAACTTTCTGCCGCTCTTGGATCTCGTCCGCGACCCGGAGCCGATCCTCGAACCGCTCTGCCGTTTCAATGCTCGACTTGCGTCCCGGGTCATAGATGGCGTAACAGTGCATCCATCAGCGCGGTGGTGCCTGCATTGTCCTTCACCCATCCGGCGCCCGTCCCATGACCCCAACTTAAAGGTGTCCTCTTGAAAACTGCACTCATCACCGGTGTGACCGGCCAAGACGGGGCCTACCTGTCTCAATTTTTGCTTGAAAAAGGCTACCGCGTATGCGGTCTCGTGCGTCGTTCAAGTACGGCAGACGTCAACAATGTCCGACTGAAGTGGCTCGGTATTTCAAAGGACATCGAATATGTCGATGGCAACTTGCGGGACATCTCCGGTCTCATTCGCACCTTCCGCGACGTCAAGCCGGACGAAATCTACAATCTCGGTGCCCAATCGTTCGTCAAATCCTCATGGCAACAGCCGATCCTGACCAGCGAAGTTACGGCCCTTGGCGTGACCAATATGCTGGAGACCATGCGTCTGGAAGCCCCCGAGTCGCGGTTCTACCAAGCGTCGTCTTCTGAGATGTACGGGCTGATACAAGAGCCGATGCAGAGCGAGGAGACGCCGTTCTACCCACGCTCTCCCTATGCGGTCGCCAAGCTTTACGGGCACTGGCTGACGGTGAACTATCGCGAAAGTTTCGGGCTCCACGCGTCTAGTGGCATCCTGTTCAACCACGAGTCTCCACTGCGCGGCATCGAGTTCGTAACGCGCAAGGTGACCGACGGTGTAGCGCGAATCAAACTCGGAATGGAGCAGGAACTGCGTCTTGGCAACATCGATGCCCAGCGCGACTGGGGCCATTCGCGCGATTACGTGGAAGCCATGTGGCTGATGCTGCAACAGGAGGTGGCCGACGATTACGTGATCGCAACGGGTGTGACGACAACTGTTCGCGACATGTGTCGCATCGCCTTCAACCATGTCGGCCTGTCGGTGGATGATCACGTGGTAATCGATCCGAAATTCTACCGGCCTGCCGAAGTGGAGGTGCTTTTAGGTAACCCGGCCAAGGCGACGAAAAAGCTGGGCTGGACGGCAACGACGACGCTGGAAGAGATGATCGTCGAAATGGTCGATGCCGATCTGGAACGGCTTCGCGCCGCCGCTTGAGCCAGCGATCGGTGACCCCGGCGGGAGTGATACCTGTGTCCCTGAAGAACCGTTTCGTGGCGGCTGCGGCCAAGGCGCTGTTCGATTGGGGCTTGCTCGGCCTGTGGAGTCGTGTGCCGGCCGGTCTGCGCCGACGTGCGGTCCGGCTTCTCATTCGGCTGCCCAAGCGTACCGGCACCGTACCCGATGCGGTCGTAGACCCAGTCTTTGTGGTTGGCGTGGTTTCCAGCCACACGAGCCTGGGCTGGGCTGCACGCAGCGCAATTTCGCATCTGAAGAGAGGCGGGTTCGCCCCCCATGTCTGGAACGTCTCCGACCGCTTTGGCACAGAGCATGATCAGGCGTTTGACGGCGGATCGGAGGTGACAACGGTGGACGGACCTGGCACGCTGGTGTTGGCGATCAACCCCAACCAGCTCGCCTATGCCATCAGCGCGCTGCCGCCCGGTGCCGTCGCCAACAAGCGCATTGTGGGTTACTTTGTGTGGGAGCAGGAAGAACTTCCTCCAACGTGGCTTGCGCCAACGGCCTTCGTTGACGAAATCTGGGCTCCGAGCCGTTTCGTGGCCGATGCCTTCTCCAAAGTCTTTCCCGAAAAATCGGTGAAACTCGTTCCCTACGACCTGACCCTGCCAACGGCTGTGCAGTCGGACCTCAGCAGGTTCGGTTTGCCGGACAAGCACCTTGTTCTCGTCGCAGCCAATCTGGAATCGGGTATGGAGCGAAAGAACCTGGCCGGAGTTCTGGCTGCTTACGATCAGGCATTTGGACAGGACGATGATGTAGCTCTGGTCATCAAGTTGCACGGTCGCCGGATCTTCAGTGACCGTCGCGCCGCCCTTGTCGCCGCCATTGAAGGTGGCCGACACGTCCTTATCGAGGAGGAATTGTCGGACGATGACATGTGGTCCCTCATCGCATGTTGTGACACAATTTTATCGATGCACCGGGCGGAGGGTTATGGATTGTTGCTGAAGCAGGCGTTGATGCTGAACAAGCGCGTGGTGGCCACCGGCTGGTCGGGCAATTTCGATTTCATGGAGGACGACGAACGTGCCTACCTAGTAGACTACAATCTCGTTCCCCTCTCCGACCCCGATGGAATCTACGAGGCCGGACCCAAGGCCCGATGGGCCGAGCCGGATGTGGGCCATGCGGCAGCGCTGTTGAAGCGCGCCCGCGCTGATGCTTCAGGTGTCAGGGCACAGGCACAATGACGCGCGCGCTGATTACGGGGGTTACGGGCCAGGATGGTGCCTATGTCGCGCGTCAATTACTCAACGACGGTGTGGACGTCTGGGGGAGCTGCCGCAGCGCGGAAACGCTAGATGGGTCGCCGAACCTCCAGGCGCTGGGCGTTGTAAAGGCCGTCCGCCCTCTCGTCGTGGACCTGACCGATCCGGACTCGATCAGCGCGGCGGTTCGCGAGGCGCGGTCCGATATCGTCATACACTTGGCCGCCGCCAGTTCCGTGGGTCGTTCGTGGGACGAGCCGGCCGAGGTGGTAGCTGTCAACGCGGTAGGGACTATTCATCTGTTGGAAGCGTGCCGCACCCATGCGCCCGGATGCCGGTTCGTCAACGCTTCGTCGTCCGAGATCTTCGCGCCGACCGAAGGCGATGGTCCCAAGGACGAGGCAGCCCCGTTCGGTCCGACCACGCCCTACGGCGTCTCCAAGTTAAGTGCCCATCTCATAACGCGCATCGCGCGCAATGCGCACGGCATGCACGCCTCTAACGCCATCATGTTCAACCATGAAAGCCCGCTGCGCGGCGAACAGTTCGTAACGCGTAAGATCACAACGATCCTGGCCGCCATAGCGAACGGTGCAGACACGGTTCTCGAACTTGGGAATGTGGCGGCGCAGCGGGACTGGGGGGATGCACGCGAATACGCTGATGCTTTAATTCGTATGGCACGCGCCGATGCAGCCGACGATTACGTTGTGGCGACGGGCAAGCTGACCAGCGTCGCGCAGTTTGCCGAAGCGGCAGCCGAGGCGCTCGGAATCGAGCTCGTGTGGCAGGGGAAGAGGCTGGACATGGTGGGGACCTGGAACGGACGCACCATCGTGCGGATCAACCCACAATTCTTCCGACCCATCGACAGCGCCGCAATGATCGGCGATCCGAGCCGTGCACGCGACAGGCTGGGCTGGGCGCCGCAAGCGACGGCAATGAACGTAGCCCGCGATATGGCGACAGCCGACATGGAAGCCATCATTTCCCATCAGTGTTGAATGTCGCTCAGAAGTGACCCTGGAGAGGGCAGAATTGTCACTGAGAACTGACCCATGTGCAACCTTTCCCCTGATTAGAGCGGATTCGCCTCAATCCGGCTCATATCCCGCAGCTTTGAAATAGTTGGCGCAATCGGTGGGTGTGAAGGCGTCGATCGCGCTCCCAACGGTAGCCCAGAGCGCTTCAATGGTCCGTTCGGCGGCTTTCCACATGATGGCCTTGAGCTTTGAGAACGCCATTTCGATCGGGTTGAAGTCGGGACTGTAGGGCGGCAGAAATAACAGGGTTGCTCCAGCCCGCTCGATTGCCTCGCGCGCGGCAGCCGATTTGTGCGCCGGCAGATTGTCCATGATGACCACGTCACCGGGCTTCAGCGTGGGCACCAGAACCTGCTCCACATACGCAAGAAACGCTGCGCCGTTCATTGGTCCATCCAAAACTATCGGCGCCGTCATGCCTGTCAGGCGCAATGCGCCGGTAAACGTTGTTGTTTTCCAGTGCCCATGTGGAATTGCAGTACGGCATCGCTTGCCGCGCAAAGCCCGCCCGCGCAGGCGCGCCATCTTCGTCGACAGGCCGGTCTCGTCGATGAAGACCAACTTTTCAGGATCGAGATCGAGCTGTCCATCGAACCAGTCTTGCCGCCGTTTCAAGACGTCTGGCCGGTTCTGTTCGGCAGCATGAACTGTCTTTTTTATGCGTCCAGCCGCGAGAACGAAGCCATTTGCACAGCCCGGCACGGCTCATTGCTACGCTGCGTTCTTTCGACAAATGCTCAACCATTTCGTCGAGCGTCACGTCCGCATTCGCCTCAATCAATCCGACCACGAACTCCTCGTGAGCATCGAGCCTGGAACCACGGCGTCCGCCCTGCCTCCGTGCACTGGTTTCACCGTTCTGTCTGTAGCGCCGTGCCCAGATCACCGCCGTCGCTACCCCAACGCCAAATCGGGCCGCCGCCGAGCGAGCCGAAGCTCCCGCGCCAACTGCCTCCAGAACCTTCATCCTCAGATCTTCGCTATATGCCCGTGCCATCATCGCAGCCTCCTTCGCTGTGATGATGAAACACAAACTCAAACTTGAATCGACCCCGGAGAAAAGGGTTCTAGATTTGTCGGGGGTTATTGGAGTGATAGACATGGGATTTTTGAGCGTAGTTCGACGATGGGCCGTGAGGGTGTCAACGGCGGAGTAATTCCAGGCCAGTGTGGCGGAGTAAAAGCAGGCCATTGAGGCGTGTGATGCGGATGCGAAAACGGGGGCCGATCGGCCCCCCTTTCCGCATTTGCTGTCATATTCGTCCAGTGTGTCGCAGTCTCGTCAGTTGCAGGATCGAAGGTGGTGACGGTGGCCTGGTTTTGCTCCGCTGCGCCGTTCGAATGTTGGTCATCACGGCGGCGTCCGGTGGACTGAGCCAGCCGATAGCTGTCACCGTTCATCGTCAGGATATGAACGTGGTGCGTCAGGCGATCGAGCAGTGCGCCCGTCAGCCGTTCGGAGCCCAGGACGCTGGTCCAGTCCTCGAACGGCAGGTTGGATGTGATAATGGTGGAGCCCCGTTCGTAACGCTGAGAGAGAACCTCGAACAGCAGTTCCGCCCCGGTTGATGAGAGCGGCACATAACCGAGCTCGTCGATGATGAGCAGCTTCACGTTCTGCAGATCGCGTTGCGCCTTCAGCAGACGGCGCTCGTCGCGGGCCTCCATCAGCTGGTGGACGAGGGCAGCGGCCGTCGTGAAGGTGACGGTGAGCCCCTTCTGGCAAGCGGCCAGACCCAGGGCGAGAGCGACGTGGGTCTTGCCCGTGCCGGAGCTGCCAAGCGCAATGACGTTCTCGCGTCGCATCACAAACTCGCAGCGGGCCAGCTCCAGTACCAGCATCTTGTTCAGCGATGGAATGGCGAGGAAGTCGAAAGTGTCGAGGCTCGTCACCGCGCCGAAGCGGGCGGCCTTGATGCGCCGTTCGATCGTCCGGCGTTCCCGGTCGATCAGTTCCAGTTCGATCAGGCGCAGCAGGTAGCGGGGATGATCCACGCCATCGCGGGTGCATTCGCGGGCGACCTTGTCGTACTCCCGTAGCACCGCAGGCCACTTCAGCTGCTTGAGATGGTGGGCCAGCAGAACCTGTGGTGTGTCGTTCATGCTGAATGTCCGGGAACGAGAGCGGCATAGTCGGCGGCAGCGGTCGTGTGGACCTGCAACCTCGGCAGGTGGGGATAGGCGGACAGATCGGGAGTGTCCGATTTTCTGTGTAAGTGTGATTTGGTCGATGCTTCTTAAACGGAGCAATGACGATGACGATTTCGAAGGAACTTCTGGACGAACTTCTGAAGGGCTGCGAGCGGCCTGAAGACCTGCTTGGCGATGCCGGGCTCATGAAAGAGCTCAAGGTCAAGCTGATGCAGCGGATGCTGGGCGCCGAGCTGACGGCGCATCTGGGCTATAAGGAAGGCAAGGATGCCCCGCTTCATCAGCCAAATCGGCGCAACGGGACAGCCAGCAAACGTTTGAGGGGCCAGGATGGCGAGGTGCCGATTTCCGTACCCCGCGACCGTGACGGCAGTTTCGAACCGGAACTGATCAAAAAGGGTCAGACGCGGATCGACGGCATGGATGACAAGATCATCGGGCTGTACGCCGCCGGCCTGACTGTTCGGGACATTCGCGCCCATCTGGAGGACGTCTACGGCCTGCAGGTATCGCCCGATCTGATCAGCCGGGTTACCGATGCTGTGCTTGACGAGGTCCGTGAATGGCAAAGCCGGGCACTGGATCGCATGTACCCGATCGTGATCTTCGACGCACTCAGGGTCAAAATCCGCGATGCGGACAGCCGCATGGTCAAGAACAAGGCGGTTTACGTGGCTCTGGGCGTGTCACGTGACGGTGTGCGTGAGGTTCTGGGCCTCTGGGTGGCTGACAACGAGGGTGCCAAGTTCTGGCTTTCGGTAATGAGTGAACTTAAGAACCGCGGCGTCGAGGACGTCCTGATCGCCGTTGTCGACGGACTGAAGGGCTTTCCTGACGCAATCACTGCCGCATTTCCGAATGCCACGGTTCAGACCTGCATCGTGCATCTGGTGCGCCATTCTCTGAACTTCTGCGCCTGGAAAGATCGCAAGGTTGTAGCCGCCGATCTGCGCCTCATTTACGGGGCCACAACCGTCGATCAGGCCGCAGCCGAACTGGATGCATTCGAGGAGAAATGGGCCGTTAAATATGCCTCAATCGCACCAGCTTGGCGGCGGGCGTGGCAGGAGGTCATCCCGTTCTTTGCCTTCGATCCGGAAATCCGCAAGATCATCTACACCACCAATGCGATTGAAAGCCTGAACCGCGTGATCCGCAAATCAATCAAGACGCGCGGTTCATTCCCCACAGAGGAAGCCGCCACAAAGCTGATCTATTTGGCCATTCGAAAGTTCGAGAAAGATGGACGCCACGTACGGCAATGGTTTGCAGCGCGAAACCAGTTCGCTATCATGTTCGAAGAACGCTTCAATGCGTGACCATATCTGAAACCCGCATGGGCCAGCTCAGATACACAGAGTTCATGACACTCCCGACAGATCGAGCCGTGCGGGGCGTCTCTCCGCGCGTGCGAGCGCAATCAACTTCACCGCTTCAAAGCCTATAGCACCCAATCGGATGGCTTCGGTGACGGCGGCCGCAACGGTCGTCTTCTCCATCGTCTCCATCAAACGCAGCACCTGGATAAACTCGCGCTTGCCCAAATGTGACCAGGGGGATTGCCCATGCGGGCCTCCAGCAGATGGCGCAGATGCTGGAACACTTCCGGCAGGTCCCACGCCTGAAGCGGAGCAGCCTGATCCAGCGCGTTCGGCTTCGTCTCGATCAGCATCAGGTAGTGCAGCGGATCGAAGACGAAAGTGCCGGTCGCATAGCTGCGTGGATGACGCGCGATCTCCTCCCCCGCGCACAGGATTACCACCTCCTCGACGAAGCCCTTCATCAGCACATCGCGGAAGCCGAAGGTCGTGGGCACCGAGTAATCGTTACAACGATATCGGACCAACGATGTGGACGAGACCCGTGCGGCACGCTTCTCGCATGGCTTCAGTGGAACGGCAGGCAGCGGCTTGAGGACGGCCTCGTCGGCCACAAGGCAGGTGCCGATCGTCTCACTGTGGCGTCCTGCCCGCTCGTTGCGTCGCAGTTGGCAACGCTCTGCCAGCATGGCGTTCAGCTCCTCGAAGCTTCCAGCGTGCGGGATCGGCGTCATGAAGTTCGAGCGGGCGTACTTCACCAGCCCCTCGACCTTGCCCTTATCATTGCCCTTGCCCGGCCGCCCGAACCGGTCCTGATACAGATAGTGGCTCACCAGTTCCATGAACGCCCGGGTTCGCTCGCGCCGGCCGTCGCCACAGATCTTCGCAACGGCGATAGTGGTGTTGTCGTACAGGATCGACAACGGAACCCCGCCGAAGAACGCGAACGCCGAGACGTGCCCGTCCAAAAACGCTTCTGTCGTCTCCCTCGGATACGCCTTCACGAACGGCGCGTCTGATTGCGGCATGTCCATGCAGAAGAAGTGGAGCTTCTGCCGGACGCCCCCGATCACACCGATCGCTTCGCCGAAATCGACCTGGGCATGCCCAGGTGCCCCACCCCATGCGGCTCGCCGCATGGGGACCCCAGGGATGCGACAGCGGAACGAAGGTCTCGCGCAAACGGCCCCGCGCGATCCGGACATAGTCCTTTACTACCGTATAGCCACCGGCAAAGCCGTGCTCGTCCCGCAACCGTTCGAAGATGCGCTTGGCCGTGTGCCGCTGCTTCACCGGCGCTGTCAGATCCGTGTCCAGTATCGCATCGATCACCGGTAACAGCGGACCCAGCTTCGGCTTCGTCACCGGCTTCGTGCGCGTGTAGCCCGGCGGCAACGAAAACCGGCACATCTTGCCCACCGTCTCGCGGCTCAGGCCAAACACACGCGCCGCTTCACGACGGCTGTTCCCTTCGACAAACACAAAACGTCGGACGGCAGCATAGACTTCCAAGGCAAACATCCCGGCCATCCTCCAAAAGGAAAACAGCCTAACCACTGGCCGGGTATTATACCGGCGCGAACGACCCAAATGCCGCCGCTACGTGGCCTAGTTTGTCACCGCCGTGCACAGGCTGAGTATTCCCGCCAACCTGTCCATCATGGCATCGAGTAGCTCCGCACTGCGTCTTTCGCTTGCGGTTTCGACATAGACTCGAAATTCCGGCGCGTTGCCGGACGGTCGCAGATGAACGATTTCGTCGTTGTCGGCCGTCATCCGCAAACCGTCTGTCGTGTCGAATTCAATGATGTCTCCGACCGGATGCATGAACGTCGAGCGCTCGGCATCGTTCTCGATCATTCTCTGCACAAGCTCTTGCGACCGCACGGTCGGGCACTGCGTTAGCCTGTCGGCACGGGAAAACCGTGCAGGCATCAACGCCCTCAGTCCGGACAGGGCGACGGTTTCCCGTTTCGCAAGCGCGATTGCGGCAAGCACAGGCAGGACGGCGTCCCGGGTGGGGAGGGGTGCGAGGCGTTTCTCATGGTTGCCGACGGTAACGTGAATTGGGGTTTGGGTCAGAAATCCGCCATTGGCTTCGTAGCCGATCACCGCAGCTCCGTTCGCCTCGGCCATCGCTGCCAGCACATGGGGCGAGCCGATCCGCGTGCGGCTGACAGTGTCGAACCAGCCACAGCGTTCCACGGCAGTGTTCGAAGAGACAGGGGTGACGACCACATCCGCCCCGAGCATGTGTACCGCAAGCACACCGAGAACGTCTCCGGCAAAATAGGCGCCCGTCTCATCGGCGAGCAGAGGCCGGTCACCATCGCCGTCCGTTGACATGATAGCATCGAACCCGTGTTCGACAGCCCACGCTTGCGCCTGCTCACGGTCGGCCTTCGAGACGGATTCGGTATCGATCGGCACAAACTCTCCGCTGCGTCCGAGCGACACCACCTCCGCCCCGAGAGATTGAAGGATCGACGTGTTGATGTCGCGGCCCACCGCGGAATGCTCGTAGAGACCCACGCGCATACCCTTGCAGGAGACCGGGGAAGGCCGCCCGGTAGCGCGCCTCGTACGCCTCGACGACAGTGCCGTCAATGTCCGGCAGTGGAGCGAGGTCGATGGTGTCAGGCAGGCTCTCCTCGACAGTCGAGGATCGGCTGCTCGTCCTGCTTCGATATCTCGCCGCGCGGCGTGTAGAACTTGATTCCGTTGCGGTCGAAGGGAATGTGACTGCCGGTGACCATGATGGACGGGACGACGCGGGCGAGACCGGCGAGCGCCAGTGCCGGCGTAGGGACTCGCCCGCATAGACTGGAACGAGCCCGCAATGGCGAATGGCGGCCGCGACCGCTCGCGCGATGCGCGGTGAGGATGGACGCAGATCGCATCCAACGATCACCTCGGTGCCATCATGGAAACCATCGGTCTGCCGGCAGTGGCTGAGAAATCCGAGCGTGGCCGCGAAGCACACGACATCGGTCAACTCGATGACCAGCCCGCGAAGACCACTTGTTCCGAAACCGACGTCACTCGCCGACAGGATTTGCCTCACCGTCGTCACAGGGGTGCACCATCCCGTCCGGCCACGTGGTCTTCGAGAGCCTCTACGGCGCAAACGATGTGATACAGGGTGCTGGCGGGCACGTCTTCGTCGACGAAACTGCCGTCCTTCAGCATCTTGTCACGCCACAGGCCTTCCACGGGCGTGCCCAGAAACACATCGACGGCCTGCGTCGCCTTGGCGATCTGTCCACGATAGAAGGAGACCATCGTCCCCGGGAGCGTCGGCGGCCAGCACGATGGCAGCCTTCAGCCATTCGGTCTGTGACCACAGCCGTGCCGTATCGGACAGCGGTTTCAGCGTATCGTCGATCTGCAGCAGAGCGACACCGCGCGTACGGTCGAGACCGGAAAGCCCCGACTTGAACAGATTTGCGGCGATGGTTGCGAACCGTTCGCTCGTCGTCGTATTCGCCCATCGTTTCAGGAGCCAGGCCCATTCGAATTGGTGTCCGGGTTCCAGCAGGCGGCCATCCTCCCCGTTCGCCGGGAGTCCAGTCGGGCGTGTAGAATTCCCGAAGCAGGCCATCCTGGGCACCGATCAGATCGTCGGCTGCAAGCGTGGCGATTTCGGTCGCCAAATCGTGCCAGCGTCTGTCACCGTCCGCTTCGACCCACGCCATGGCCGCCTCGAACAGGTGCATATGCGCGTTGGACTGGAACGGGTGGGCACCCGCCTCGCGAAACCCGCGCCCGCCATCCGTCCGGCGGAACCGTGTTTCGATGGCATCCAGCATGGCGAGAGCCTGGGGCTCGGCGTCGTCGAACGAACTGGCGCGCGTGACACAGCGCGAGCAGCACGAAGCATTGGTCGTAAAGCAGAATATCGTCGGACATCCGCGAGCCGTCGTCCGCGACCAAGGTGTGCAACAGGCCATCGTCGCTGCGAAACGGGCTGTCTGCCGCGTTCAACCCGGCCCGCAGTGCCTCTTTCCAGGGTCCCGGCCAACCGGAAGCACCGGCACGGGCATAGACGAAGGCCTGCCGACCCTGGACACGGGCCCGTATCGGCGCGCCCGTGGGACTGGCGTTATCGGCGTCCAGGCTTTCCCGCCACAAACCGGTCTCACGGTCGAAACCATTGCTCCACCACAACGGCAAAGCGGCCGTGTCCAGCCAGCGCCGCCATTTTTTCGCCGTGACTGCCACATCGAAGGTCGCTTCCGGCGCATCGACCTGCTTTCGGTCGCGCGCCTTCAGTTCGTCGACGACCTTCTTGACGTCTTGCGACCGGTCGAGACGCGAGACGAAGATCACGTCGTCCTCCGTGACGATATTGAGACCATCGACGGCAGACGCCACGACCGTTTGTCCTTTGGACACGCGCACGTGGCAGTTATGGGCGTCCACCAGAACCGCATCGCCGACGATAGAATTGTCGTTGTCGTCACGGAGCATGGTTTGATGAACCGCGTCCCACGCCCCCAGATCAGACCAGGCGACCGCGGACCGCACGACCTTGCGGTCCGCGAACTTTTCCATGACCGCATAGTCGAACGACACTTTCGGCGCGTCCATGAATGGCTGACCCAGAACGACGCCTCCGTCGACCGTCCGTCCGGATTGCAGGCCGCGACGGGCGCAGGACAGAATGTCGGATGCCGTGGCTTCGAAAGCTGCAGCCAGCGTGTCGGCGCGCGCGATGAAGTTGCCGGAGTTCCAAAGGCAGCCTTCGCTGATGTAGCGCGCCGCCGTTTCGCGATCGGGCTTTTCGTAGAAGTCGCTCACCGGACCTATCGAGCCAGTGGAAAAGTCGGGACGGATGTATCCGTAGGCCGAACTCGCTTCCGCAGGCGCGATGCCGAGCGTGACGATGCCTCCGGTGCGCGCACTTTGCACGGCGGCATCGATATCGCTGCAGAACGCTTTTCCGTCAGGAATGTAATGGTCGGATGCCACGACCACTAGGACGCCCGACGGGTCGATCATTTCGACATGGGCAATCGCTGCTGCAATGGCGGGGCCGGAATCCCGACCACCCGGTTCCAGCAACGTGGTCGTCGGCACGCTCGCCCGACCAACCTGCGCTGACACCCACTCCGCGTGAAGTTCGCCGGCGACCACGATAATCTCGGAAATTCCGTCAATCCCGCAGACCCGATCGACCGTTTGCTCAAACAGTGTGCGGGTGCCCAGAAGAGGGATGAATTGCTTGGGCCGTGATGGTCGGGACGCAGGCCAAAGCCGCGTGCCGGAACCGCCGCACATTATGACGGCAAATATTGTACTCAAACCACCAGTACCCTGTTCGGGTTGCTATCGACAACGTGTTAAAATTTTGATCAATTATCCACTAATGGATTATACTTCTGCAGCCACATTACAATAGTGAGCTAACCCCCGAAATCAGGACACTGACGTAAGCTACGATTTGCTGTCTGCTGATCTCCAACAACGAGGAGATTGAAGATGTCGAAACGTAAGCAGCATGCCCCGGAATTCAAAGCGAAGGTGGCTTTGGAAGCCGTGAAGGGTAAGGAGACGATTTCGGAACTGGCAAGCCGGTTCGGGATTCATCCGACTATGATCCATCAATGGAAGCGCGCTTTGCTCGACGGCGCGTCTGGCGTCTTCGAGCGGGGTAGCCGTAAGCGGCCAGAGATCGACGAGGATCAGATCCATGATCTCCATGCGAAGATTGGAGAGCTGGCGGTGGCCAACTCTTTTTTGGAGCGAAAGCTCAAACCCTGGACCGGGAAGTGAGGCGCTCGATGGTCGAGCCCAAGCGCCAAGACTTATCGATTGGCAGGCAATGCGAGTTGCTTTCGATCTCTCGGTCGTCGTTTTATTACCAAGCCGTTGGGGAAAGCGATCTGAACCTCGCTCTGATGCTCCAGATCGACAAACAGTTTCTGGAGACGCCGTTTTACGGCGTGCGCCAGATGACCTGCCATTAGCGTAACGAAGGGCACGTTGTGAACGAGAAGCGCATTCGCCGTCTTATGCGGTTGATGGGGCTCATGCCAACCTACCAGAAGCCGAACACCAGCAAGCCTGCGAAGGGGCATCGGATATGGCCGTATCTCTTGCGCGGCCTTCGGATCGATCGCCCCAATCAGGTCTGGTGCTCCGACATCACGTATCTGCCGATGCTGAGGGGCTTTCTGGATCTGGTCGCCATTATGGACTGGCACACGCGCAAGGTTCTCAGTTGGCGAATATCTAACACGCTGGAAGCCGACTTCTGCGTCGAGGCGCTCAATGAAGCCATCATCCGGTTCGGCCCGCCCGAGATCATGAACACGGACCAGGGAAGCCAGTTTACGTCGTTCGTCTGGACGGACAGGCTCCGGCGAACGGGCATTCGCATCTCAATGGATGGCAAGGGCCGCTTCCTAGACAACATCTTCATCGAACGCCTGTGGCGGAGTATGAAATACGAATGCGTCTACCTGCATGCATGGGAGACCAGCACAGAGGCTAAAGCCGGGATCCGTAAATGGATGACGTTCTACAACGACAGACGACCGCGTTCAGCGCTTGGCGGAAAGCCACCAGCGGTGTTCTACTGGCAACGAAAGACGATCACACAAACCGATCATCAGGAGCAGAGAGTAGTTTAATTTACACCAAAACATGTCCAACGATTGGGGAGTAGCTCAGCGCTTAAAATCGGGGCACGTCTTGCGGAGACTCAATGACGACAGATGCAAAATCCATCGCAGGCAGCTCGCAGACCACGAGCTCCCCCTTACGTTCAAGCGAGCGCCACGACGAAAGATGATCGGGCTGCATCCCGTGCCTTTCCGCGACCTCGCGGACGCTCACGCCCGGAATGAACGTCTCTGCAACGATCCGTCCCTTAACCGCATCCGGCCACCGTCGCTGTCCCCGTCGGTCCTTCCAGAACATCCAATCGTCCAACGGACGCCAAATGGCCCTCAATTTTGACCTGCTCCCATTCCACACTCCTGAAAAGTTCGGAAACCGCGTAATGGCAGATCAGGCGATTAGACTGAATGTGGGAGCAGCGCACCGCTTTCATTAAAGTGAAGCCGGGCAGCGAAGAACGTTTTCGGGAGGCTCTTGTGTGAAACCGCCGAGACATCATGCGGGATCAAGCCCAATCTGCTCCTCGTTGAGAACGCCGGAGCAATAATCCACCACAGGAACGGCGATTGTTTTCGCTGAGGCCGGAGTAAAACTCCGCCACTGATAGGCTCTCCGTTTGATCGGAGGGATTGGTGAAGAGCGTGGATTTGTATGGTCGAGTTCGTCGTGCCGTTTTGATTGACGGTATGAGCCGCCGCGAAACTGCCCGGTTGTTTGGCGTCGACCGGCGGACGGTCGATAAGATGCTGCTGTTTTCGATACCGCCTGGCTATCGTCGCACGAAGTCAGTGAAGCGGCCGAAGCTGGATCCCTTCGTCGGGATCATCGATGCGGTTCTGGAAGCTGACAAGACCGTTCCACGAAAGCAGAAGCATACGTCGAAGCGGGTATTCGAACGGCTGCGTGACGAGCATGGATATGCTGGTGGCATCACTGTGGTGAAGGACTACATTTTTGCGGCCAGGCAGCGTCAGCGGGAGATGTTCGTACCGCAATTTAACGCGGGTGGCGCATCCACCGGGTCACGCTCAGGCAGACTTTGGCAAGCTCTTGCGATCATCGGCGGTATCGAACGCAAGATCCACTTTCTGGTGATTGAGCTGCCGCATTTAGATGCGTGCTTCCTGAAGGCGTATCCGGCGGAGACAACAGAAGCCTTTTGCGATGGCCACGTAGCCGCATTCGACTTCTTCGGTGGCGTGCCGGTTTCCATTGTGTACGACAATACGAAGATCGCTGTTGCCCGTATTTTGGGTGACGGGAAGCGCAAACGCACCCGCGTGTTCTCGGAGCTGGCCTCCCACTATCTGTTTGAGGATCGGTTTGGTCGTCCCGGCAAGGGGAACGACAAAGGCAAGGTGGTGGGCATGGTTGGGTACACCCGCCGCAACTTCATGGTACCCAAACCCCGGTTCGCCAGTTTTGACGATTTGAATGCCTATCTGCGGGAACAATGTCGCAAGCGCATGGCGGATAAACTGCGGGACCATAACGGCACGATTGGCGAACGGTTCGCCGCTGATGCTGGGCGGTTACAGCCTTTGCCTGCTGTTCCCTATGATGCCTGTGACAAACAAACGGTTCGGGTCAGCTCCCTGTCTCTGGTTCGCTATCGCAGCAACGATTATTCCGTCCCCACCCAGTACGGCCACCAACCGGTTATGGTGCGTGGCTACGTCCATGAGGTGGTGATTGCCCACGGAACGGAGATTATCGCCCGGCATCCGCGCTCATGGGAGAAAGAGGATTACGTCTTCGATCCGCTGCACTATCTGGCGCTGATCGAGCAGAAGACCAACGCGCTCGATCAGGCCGCACCGCTTGCTGGCTGGGAACTGCCTGAAGCGTTCGTCACCCTGCGCCGGTTGATGGAATCTCGCATGGGCAAGCCCGGCAAACGGGAGTTCGTTCAGGTGCTCCGGCTGCTGGAGACATTCTCCATCGTCGATGTCGAAGCCGGGATCGTATCTGCTTTGGAACGGGGAACGATCGGCTTCGATGCGGTGAAGCATCTGATGCTGTGCCGGATTGAGCGCCGTCCACCACGGCTGGATATGACGGTCTATCCCTACCTGCCCAAAGCCCATGTCGCCGCCACATCTGCCGGTGATTACATGGCGCTGCTGTCAGGTGGGCGATCATGACCGGGGACATGAACGATACGCCACAGCTTCTGCTGTCCCATCACCTCAAATCTTTGCGGCTACCAACCTTCTTGAGAGAGCACGATAAAGTCGCCAACCAATGTGCGGCTGAAGGTGTCGATCATTCCCGCTATCTGTTGCGACTGGCGGAACTGGAACTCATCGACCGGGAGCGTCGAATGGTGGAACGGCGCATCAAGGCTGCCAGGTTCCCAACTATCAAAAGCCTCGACAGCTTCGACTTCAAAGCCATGCCATCCCTGAACAAGATGCTGGTCATGGAACTGGCCCGCTGCAATTATATCATTGCCCGCGAGAACATCATTGCGGTCGGTAACAGCGGAACCGGAAAGACGCATGTCGCACTTGGCCTCGGATTGGCCGCTTGCCAAAAGGGCCTGTCGGTCGGGTTCGTCACGGCATCGGCACTGGTCCACGAACTGTTGGAAGCCCGTGACGAGAAGCGTCTGCTGCGCCTGCAAAAGCAGATCGCCAAATACGCTCTGCTGATCATCGACGAGCTTGGATATGTGCCGCTGTCACCAACCGGCGCCGAGCTGTTGTTCGACGTCTTCTCCCAACGATACGAACGCGGCTCCACCATCGTCACATCAAACCTGCCGTTCGATGAATGGACCGGCACCTTCGGCTCAGAACGTCTCACCGGTGCGCTTCTCGATCGACTGACCCATCATGTCCACATTCTGGAAATGAACGGCGAGAGCTACCGCCTCAAACAAAGCACCAAGCCGAAAGAAGACTGAAATCTTCCTCGAAAACTCTTGCCGTCAGTGGTGTAGTTTTACTCCGGCGAGTGGCGGGGTTTTGGTCCGGCGTTGACAGCTTTCGCGCTCTTGCTGAGAAAACGCGGGCCAATGGTAGGGCCGTTTTCAACCAACCTGACGTTGAGGAAATTTTCGAACAGATCAGGCCGCTGACGGTGTAGATGCCGAACCATTAGCAGCGTGGTGTTGGTGATGACGTTCTCGCGGGTGGAGTAGTTCTGGAAAGTGTTGATAGCGATCATGAAACACTTGTATCGCTGGAAATCGGACCGATGCAGCGTCTGGAATTACGAACCGCAATGGAAGAGCCGGACGACTGGATGTACGTGCAATCGGTCTTCCAAAAGCGAAGGGGCAGGGCGGTTTGCGCAAGAAAGATAAATGGTTCACCCGACCTATACGAGCCCTTCACGTTCCAGCACGGCTCGCACATCTTCGAAAGCAGCAGCGATGTTTCCGGCTGGAAACCGGATCTGGCCGAGGCCCTCGATGTTGGAAAACTGCGCACAGCCTTCCTCCAACAAAACGATCGCCCGAGTGAAGCCAAGCCTGCCCTGAAACCGACCAGCCTCGTGAACGATGTTCATACGCGCATGCTTGCCACCATCAGTATGTTCATCTTCTGCGGTCATGACAATCAGAGCAAATCAGCTGCATCCAGCATATCGGACAGGCGGCTGACATTCGTCGTTCCGGCTACCGGCACATGGTTGAATTCATCGTAGGGGAGATGAAATCGATCGGAGACGAAATCCTTTGGCTCGCGCCACAAATGAGACCGTCCGTGACCAATGAAAATGTTCGTTCCGATACGATCCGATACCACGGTCCGTTTGCTCGTTCATTCAATATGTGACCCTGCTTTGCGTGCGATAGAAGCCAACTGTTCGGCTGCCTGTCTTGGCATTCGCAAGGATATCACGTCCGCTACAACTTCGTGATGCGGCGCAATCTGCAGACCCGCAGTCAATGCGACCATATCGGTCGACATGAAGTCACCCTTTGGCAAATACAGTCGAGCGACAGTTGCAGCGTTTGCCATCTGAACGGCTCTGGTTTCCTTCTTCAAGGTACCGAGAAAACGATCGTCATCGGCCTGTATGGACAAGATGGATTCCAGTTCGCTTCGTGCGGTCTCAACCCGTTTTGACAATTCTCTGCTAGCATTCCGAGCCTCTGTGAGATCTGGATTTCCAGCAAGCCGGGCTATTTCTTCTCGGACGCCATCACGATCATACTCCACCCAGTCACCTGTCGTATCGCTGACGAATGATTCCCGAAGTCCCCATTGTGAACTGAATCTGGCACCAGATGGCGGAGTAGCTAAATCGGAATAAAAGACGCGCGAATGATAGCCCAGGTTCGAACCACACCAGGCTGAATGAACGCGCGTTGCAACTCTCGACATGGCTTCAAGCGGTGCTTCAAAACGCTCAGTAAAATCCCCTGCACCGTTTTCCAAGGCTATCTGCAATTTCCAGAAGTTCGGAACATAATTTGCTTTCGGAACTGATTGTTTAAAGTGCCATATGGGGCAGCATGGCAGGTGGCTTTTGCGATGGACACGAGCCATGCATTCAACGAGTATCGCGACTGGCTGGAAATATCTTCCGCCGCCAAGCTGTCCATAAAGCTACTTTAAGATCACGATGCAGCCCCCGTTTCCCGACTGGCTGGACAATTACCATACGCCATTGAGCCGGTACCAGATTCCAGCCAATCGCTCTATACAAGCGTAGATCGTATGCGTCTTCGGCACTCATCATTGCGACAAGAAACCAACTGAGTATACTAGGCTCAGGACTCATTGATCCACCATATGACGGTTGCGGCGATGCAGATTGCTGAGAAGAAGGTGTGGGCGCAGCGGTCGTAGCGCGTTGCGATGCGTCGCCAGTCCTTGAGGCGGCCGAACATGCGCTCGACAAGGTTGCGGTGGCGGTAGGTTCGCTTGCAGTAGGCGGCAGGATTGTTGCGCCCCTTTCGAGGCGGGATGCAAGGTTCGATACCGCGCGCCGTGATGGCGTTGCGCAGCGAGTCACCATCATATCCCTTGTCGCCGATCAGCGTCTTGGCGGATACTGGAAGCACGGGCAGAATGGTCGCCGCACCCTTGTAGTCGCTAACCTGGCCTTCGGTGAGCAGCAGGATGATCGGGCGTCCGGCCTGATCGCAAACGGCGTGCAGCTTCGAGTTCAGGCCGCCCTTCGTTCGCCCGATACGTCGGGGTAGTACCCCCCTTTTAGCAGGCTCGCCGCAGTGCGGTGCGCCTTCAGATGAGTGGCGTCGATCATCACCTCACCGGGCTTCCCGCTTTTCCGCCGACAGTCCCGCGAAGATGCGGTCGAACACACCCATGCGGCTCCAGCGCACGAAGCGGTTGTAGAGAGTCTTGTGCGGGCCATAGGCAGACGGCGCATCGCGCCAACGCAGTCCGTTCTTGATGACGAACACGATCCCCGACACGACCTTGCGGTCATCGACCCTTGGCACACCGTGCGATAGTGGAAAGAACGGCTCGATCCGACGCATCTGCGCCTTCGACAGCCAAAACAGATCGCTCATAACAGCACCTCCATGCCGTCAGTGAGTCAGAGGAAGATCGGCATCGCAACAAATTAATGGGTCCTGAGCCTAGATCTGCTTCCTGCCAAACGGCGAGTTTCCGCGGAGTTGTGGTTTTCCAGCGGGCATATCGGGTTCCTCGGATGGTGCTTCCTGATCGGCATCACCGTCAATATTTTCAAGATCGAGGTCAGTCTTTCTGTTTGCGGCAACACTTACGCCGTCCTGTTCATTTTCGGGATCTGTCGTAGATGTCGAGACGCTTTCAGATGAAACATTTGCGTCTCCTTCTGTCCCGACATCTTCAGAGTTGGCTTCCGTTTCGGGAAGTTCGTCACTGGCATTTTTCTCGCTACCGGGCTCACCGGTCTCTACGTCGTCGCCGCCCGACAGCATTTGGCCGGTTCCAGGCGGGGGCAGCTCTTCCTCGGCATCATCACCCGTGGAACCGGCAGATTGAGTTTTTTCAGATCGAGCCAATTTCTTTTTGGGCTTCTTCAAATCTGGCAGAGTGAAGACGGCCTGCATGAGAGCAACGTCTTGTGCAGACTTGACGTTTTTTGTGACATGCGCCTCGATACCGCGGCGCATTTGTTCCCCGAAATCGTCATCTTGCCGCGCTGCCTGAAGGATGTACTCGCCCGTAATTTGAACGCGACGCTGTTCCCTGACGGCTTCCATTGCACGCTTTTGTGCCTCCAGATTATCGATGATCTTTTGCGTAGCTTTGAGTTTCTCCTCAGCTGCAGCGATCTGTGCATCGAAGTTCGTCTTTGCCATTGGTTCTGTCCGGGGTAGATGATATTTGGATAGAGTGTATGTCGTTCCTCTGAAATCCCGATGCTCTGAGCACGTTATGCACACCTTTAACTTCTGGTAGAGAAGCGTGGAGCGAATACGACGCTTGACGTGGCCAATAGGGCCAATAGCACGCTTACGAAAACTATCGTTTTGCTTCCTCAGATTTGCTCTTTTCAAGATGCTGATAGAAGCTGCAAGTCATGGCAATCTATCATAATACGACATACACAATCAGCCGGTCGCGCAAAAAAATATCGGCTGCCGAACGGACT
This sequence comes from uncultured Alphaproteobacteria bacterium, assembly GCA_963799325.1. Lineage (GTDB taxonomy): Bacteria > Pseudomonadota > Alphaproteobacteria > Rhizobiales > Rhizobiaceae > Pseudahrensia. The sequence goes on from CAWCWS010000002.1 coordinate 52,563, forward strand.
GCAGTGGGGGCCAGCGCGTACCGCTCGGGATCGAAACTTGTGCAACGGAAAGGGACAGTTGAAGAGTTCGTTGGACGGCCATCGGCACAACGAAAAGCGCTCCCCGTGGTCAAGAAGCATGACTATTCGCGTCGGACTGGTGTCCTCCATACAGCGCTTTTGCTACCTGATGGCGTCGATGCTCCGTGGACAACAGACCGGGCAACGCTGTGGAATGCATTCGAAGCTGCAGAGAACCGGTCGAACTCCCGGTTGGCACGGGAATACCGCGTTGGTTTGCCTTATGAGTTGAGCGATGAACAGCGCGTCGAGCTCGTCACAGCGTATGCAAAACTCATTGTTGAGCGTTTTGCTGTCGTCGTAGATCTGGCTGTCCACGCTCCGTCCCATGGTGGCGATCAACGTAATTTCCATGCACACCTGCTAGCATCCACGCGCACGATTTCGAATGCCGGTCCGGGCGCGAAGAGCATGATGGAATGGTCGAATGGCAATCTGAAAAAAGCCGGACTTCCTCTGACGCAGGAACTGATCGGTGAGCTGCGTCGCGACTGGGAAAAGCTTGCCAATGATCATCTGCAACGTGCCGGTTGCGTTGCGCGCATCGACTGCCGTAGCTATGCAGACCGCCATATAGCGATGATGGTGCCGACGTCTGTCCACGTGGGGCAAATCTACGCAAACGCGCGCGATCTTGCGACTGGTGAAAGCAGAATTCTTCCGCCTCCGGCTCTCAATGAAGATGATCAAAACTGGAATGCAGACAGCATTCGTACCGATGCAACGTGGCTTCAGGAAAGGCTTTCGGCCAATTCATTTGAGGAACGTCGGGAGGAAGCAAGCCGCCTTTTAAAGCGCTTCGTACCAATCAACGCTATCGCCGAGCTGGCTGAGTGGGTTGTGCCAACAAAAGCCGCGATTGAGCGGCTTGCAGATTACGGTTTGAATCAAAAACCAAATCCGAAAGTCATAACGACTGAGTCAATCGCTTCTGGCGTTGTCCGTGACGATATTCATTCTCTCTATCCGAAGATCAGCTCGGCTGCCGCTAGCATTGCTACAAGGCATGAAGCCGAAGACTTGGCCGTAGAGGCGGCCGAAAGTGTTCTGGCAATGCTTCCAAGGACGATACAGAATGGCCTTCTGGAGATGCGGCAAGCCGGTCGGCGAGTTCCCCTAGATCTTGTTGATCGACTAACCAATGAATATGCAAATGTTCTCCGTCCTGATGTCCTAAGATCCGCAATATTGTCGATCAAAGAGGCATCCACGATTGCTAATGGAGACAGCTCACCACGTGACAGTGCTGGACGGCGACTGGGAACTCTTTGTCGCGCTTTGACGGGTACGGAGGAAGCCCTGAATAGAGCGCTTGAAGTCGTATTACGATCAGGGTTGCAAGCTAATCCGGTACGTCAGACTGCACCGGTGAGTACCGAGCGGGAGACGACAGCATCTAGAGTTGCGGCACTGTTACCTGCAAAAACGGGATCGAAAACGAATTTAGTCGATCAGGCGGCGATAACGGTAAACGGTCCGGTGAATTCGCATAATCATGCTGTCGATGGTGGGCGCGTTTCCGATCCAAGCGTAGTGCCGGAGCGTGACGCAAGGGACATCGTCCGCGAATGCGCTACGGCCCTGGATGCGCTCCCTGACCTAATGAAATCCGCTGTGGAAAGCATGCTACAATCCGAAGAGCGATTGCCCCATTCTGCGGTCAACGAGTATATCGAAGTCTGGTTGACGTTCGATCAAGCGGAGCTAAAATCGGCCCATGATATCGTGCTGGCTGTCACAGAAGTGGTCGCCAAAAACGGAAGGGGCGTTCGACGCCGGGGATCGGGTATGAATAACCTGGAGACTGCGTTAGCCGACCTGCGGGAAGTTATAGAAGGCGTTTGGAGTGATCTAGATCATGATCCACAGCGACGTGATCGTCTGGCTGAAAATTTTGACGTGGAGCGTGCTGTGGATTACGGCGCGAGTGGTTCGAAGCCAAAGATAAGAGGCCATTAGTACGCGCCCAAAATTCTCAGGAGCGTTTTTCTGGTCGGTTAGAACCGTACGGAAGACGAATGGTAAGACCACTGTAAAACGTTTTGACTTCTGGAACGGATTGCGATCGGAACGCCAAACTGCTGCTACCGAGGATCGCTAGGTTTGAAGTTGTAACAGCGTGCTCGTGCTTGACGGGTATCCTTGGTTTTCTGAACGCCGCAAGGTCGGTTTGTCACTGGGCAAGAGTTCAATTCGATCCAACATAGATTTCAGATTACACTTGCTCCGTGCCGAGAAACAGGAAAATAAAACAAAAGTCAGCCCGGAGGTTTCGTTTTGCAATTGATCCCCATTTCCGTCACGGATCCGATGCCAATTCGTGTCGTCCGGTTGGCTCCCGGAGCGGTTCCGGCTGGGTTTCCATCTCCTGCTTCGGATGATCTTGAAGGCGAAATCCATCCAATCGACTGGATCACACGCAATCCGACAACAACATTTTGGTAGAAGGTTCAGGGCGACAGTCTTGACGATCTTGGTATTCGGGATGGTGATCTGATCGCAGTCGACCGCGATGGTAAGTGTCGTGTCGGTCGAGTGCTTGTGGCAGTCGTTGATGGTGACGTGACAGTGAAAATGCTGACCCGGAAAGGGCAAGGTGCCGAAGCAGAATACTGGCTTTTGCCCGCCAATTCTAAAGGCAGTTACGAGCCAATCCGAATGGTCGAAGGTTCAGAGGTCGCTGGCGTCGTGCGCCGCTGTGATATCGAATAGCGGACCGAATGTGACGCTCTTGAGCCAAGCCGATCGCAATCTTGGACGGTGCCAACTTTTACGTGTCAGCCGAGCGTATTTTGATCCGAAGCTACGCGGTGTGCCGGTCATTGTTCTGAGCAATAATGATGGCTGCGCGATCGCACGCAGCGATGAGGCCAAGGCTTTGGGCGTAAAGATGGTCCAGCCATTGCACCATCTGAAGGACAAAATTGAAAAACACGGCATTCGTGTTTTCAGCTCGAACTGCACGCTCTACGGCGAGATCTCCTGGCGCGTGGTCGAGGCCTACGAGGGGTACTCACCTACCGTAGAAGTCTATTCCATTGACAAAAGCTTTCTCGATTTTTCCGGCTTTGGCCATCGAAACCGTGACCGAGAGCACTTCGTACGCAGAATGCGGACGGACGTTCTGCGGAAGGTTGGAGTGCCGGTGCGTGTAGGAATTGCACCGATTGAAACGCTCGCCAAATGCGCGAATGAGATCGCGAAGAAGAACCCGATTTGCGATGGCGTCATGGATGCCATGGATGACAGCCTACGCAACTGGCTGTTGGACCGCGTCCCTGTCGGCGATCTTTGGGGCATTGGTAAAGCGACCGAAGCCAAGCTGCATTCGATCGGTATCGGTACAGCCGCTGAATTGCGTGACATGCCGCTGCGCCAAGCTCGCAAGCTTGGTACCGTGGTTCTCGAACGCACGGTTCTCGAACTGCAGGGGGAACCCTGTCTCGACATGGAACTTGTAGAACCGCAGCGCAAAGGTATGGCAGTCACACGAAGCGCCGGCACGCCTATGACCGATTTCGACACAGTGATGGAGGCGTTAACGGCTCATGCAACGCGCTGCGCTGAAAAGTTGCGCCAGCACGGTCTCGTGGCCGGGACATTCACAGCTTTCTTTCATACGAATCGTCATAAACCGGACCGGCCTCAACACGGCGCAAGCCGTTCTACCGCGCTGTTCGGGATGTCGAACGATACGTTAGCCCTCGTTCAAGCTGCTCGACGGTGTCTTGAATCTGCCTGGAAAGGTGATCGGGACAACAACGGGTTCGCTTACACGAAGGCAGGCGTGGTGGTTGATGATTTGGTTGCGACGGCAGACCGACCCGGACTGCTGTTCGACGATTACGATACGCGAGATGCGCGGATTTCGCGGGCTATCGATCTCATCAACGGTCGGTTCGGAATAAAAACGCTGATTGTCGGCGCGGAAGGTTTTGAGCGCTCATTGCAACTACGATCCGACCACAGGAGCCCGCGCTATACAACGCGGATATCGGATTTGCTAATCGTTCGATGATGTATGCAGCCGTATGGCCGCAAACGTCTCACGCAAGAACGGAAATGGGGTGTAAATTAACCAAGAGTCCTTAAAGTATTGGTGCTGTCGCCCAGTTTATGATGAGAGGGCCACTCTGGGCGTCTTAGGACGACCGGGGCAAGCGCTACCAACGCTCCACCCCAGCCTAACCCAGCCATCTGTCGAGGAGATCGCCGAGCTATGAGCACGGATACCGATATTCTGTCAGTTTTGGAAGCGCCGTCGTGCGTGCAGCCTGGCTACGCCTTGCCGTACATCGATGCCGTGATCAAAGCCAAGCGGTTCTCTTTCAAATTTCCTGCACCTCGCCGTAACGGCCGGTGCACTTTGAAAGGACTGCATCATGACGACCCATTCCGGAACCCTTTCCGAGGCCGCTACGGTTAAGACCTGCGCTAGCAAGCCCGCACAGGGTTGCGCCGAGCCCAATGGTCCCTACTTGCCCGTAGTTTCTACGAGCGCTCCCACGACCGCTGAGGCGTCCAAATCCGGCAGCAACCTTACTGAGAACCGTGGTGCAGTTGCGGGCGAAGCTGTCGATACGGCAGTTGACGCGGAAGTCGTCCCGCGGATGCAGATCGACATCTTTGACGCCCACAATTACGTTAAAGAACTGAGCGACCGACTCGGTGCGCCTAGAGTCGCGGCGATGGCGATCGCCAACATCGAGAAAGCCACGCTGGTCCTTAACCTCGAAGATCCCTTCGATGGGCGGGACCACGATACGATTTCGTTGGCGGACCTGCATGCGGTGTATCTGTCAACGGTTCCGAAATGGATCGTTCAGTGCGCCGTAGACGCGCAGCACCCAACCGATCCTGTCCTTGGCTCACTGTCAGAATTGACGTCCACGGTTGCCTGCATCCCAAAGCGGTGCGGCGATCATCTCTCGACCATGCTCGGCCTTGCGATTGCCGGTCATCAGGACATGGTTGTGTTCCGCGAAGTATCGATTCCGGTCGTTTCAAAGTTCGTTGACGCTTTTAAGCACGCAAGGCGCGTACCGAACGTGCGCGTCGAAGGCGGGGAATGGTCTGAGCCCAAACGGGGAGAGAAGATTTACGTCTGCAAAATCGATCTGCTTGTCGTTGATACGCGTACGGGAACTGTGGGGCTAATCGAAAGCAAGCGCGGGAACGGTGCTACGGACAAGGCCCACTCTGAGACGACGCTTGCCAAGATCGAAGCAGCCAAGCGCTCAGTTCCGGGTTGGTTTGCCTGGATGGGTATCGAAGGTGTGGAGACCGTTTGCACGTATGTGGCCGATCACTACGGCAACTCGAATTTCCCCGACGACATCCGAATTGTTGGTGGGCAGTTCGATCGGGCCCTTCGTCTTCCTGACCTTGATACGACGATGACCAAGCTGGAAACGGAACTGAGGACTGCGACGTTGGCCGGGGTCTGGCCGGTTCTGCTAAAGACGGTCTCCGCCTTGGCTACAGAGGGGTTCGGCAAAACGCGAGGCAAGCGTTTCTCGCCGGAACTGGTACGCGCGGTCCTGGAAAGCCTCGACATAGCTAACGACAACCTTGCTGACGTCGATGGTCTGGGTGGTAGTGGCGGCGCTGACGAGCGCGATGACACCGCACCGACAAACGCTTCCTAGCCACTAGAGGCCATCGCGATGGGGGTCTGGACCACGAGTTCGGCCCCTCGCACACTCAATCATTCCCACGAGGTTACGCAATGCCAGATCACGGCAATGGGACCGGTGCGCCCGAAACCCACCATGATAATCCCACTCATAGCGCGTTGCACAACGCTGTCGTAGGAACGCAGCCCACTCCGGTCGATACCGGACGCGGGACGCGCACAGCAGGCCCTACGCAGCTGACCAGCTGTTTGTGGAGCAACCCCGCGCAGTCGAGGGGCTTGGCCATGCAGTTCAACATGCTTGGCACATCCGACACGCTGAATATTCCGCCGCCGGTAGCGGCCTTGCTGCAAGCCCATACGGAGCACGGCGATCCGACCGCACAGCTGGTAACCACATGGCTAAAAGCAATTGGTGCCGCCAGATCCGCCCGCGCAGTTACACTTGCTGACGCGCGTCCGAACGCAAGCCGTGAACCCTTCGGGAAAGATCGTGCCGACAATGCCTATGATTTGCAGGGTGGCAACCGTGAGTAAGCTGTTCATCTACACCCGCCATGCTGGTCGATTTGCGCTTTTGGGACGTCCTTCGACTCCAAGCGTCCGCGCCGAACGTTGCCAGATCCGTGCTCGCCGACTGAGTGTGGACGATGCGGTTTCCGTGACAGGCCCAGACCCTGTGGCTGCGACAGACATTCCTGCCGCATCCGATCCGCAACACGGTGTGGGGAGCGGCTACGGCGCATCTGTCGCTGCGAGCACGTACAACGCCGGGACGGCGCTAAACCTGCTGCCCCTCGGAAACCACATCGTGGACGAGCTATCCGTGACGTTTTCCGCTATTCTCGATGCCGAAGCCGGTCGTGATCCCGCCGATACATTGGATCTCGTGCCTACACATCGCTCGCGTCCGCTCACGAGACTATCCAATGCGCAGTTCACCTGCTGCAAGGATCCCGCGCAGAACTCGCTGTGTAACATGCCCATTCTCATCCGCATTCTGATCGGTCTGCCGGTGATGTCGGAAGATGCAGTTGTCTCGGATTTGCGTCCGTTCGTGCAAGCTATGATTCCCGATGCTGCCATGCACGCCTTCGACAGATCGCCAGAGCACGATGAGCGGCGCACATTGCAAATGCTGGACGCCCTATACGAAAAAGCGGTGCTGCACGGTAATGCCACTTTGATGGATGTAGCCGACATCTTAGCGTTCCACTTCGGCACAGATGGCGCAAACCCATTGATATATGAACGGCTGACAGAACGTATCGATCGGGCTCTTTACGCGACAAGCCCTAAGCGCCACTTGGGCCATGCGTCCACGCTGAGGCTTGCTGCCCACGACATCGCCTTCGACCGGGTGGCTTTGCTCAAGCTCAGCTTTGGCGCCGAGCGTCACGAATGCTTCGTTCCGATATCGCTGACCCTGGCAGAACGCGTCGCGTTCATCGGCGAAGAGCTGAGGCGACAGACACAGACGGCCACTAATGACATTTTGACGGCGATCGGGGTTTGGATCGCTGACGGGTCCGGGCGACTGTTTGAGGAAAACGATGCGCTTTTGCAACTCGCCGCCGATCTTGTGGTGCAGCCCGAGAAGTCCGCCAGCTTTTATTCTAAAAGGTCGTCCAATGGCGCTCGTTTAGAACAAGCGCTCATCGCAATGCGGATGATTGCTATGAGAATGGGGCTGACAGTCGGCGACCACAAAGGAACAGGATTAGAAACGTCAGACGACGAGAACACCGCTAAAGATAAGGCCAACGGTGCAGGCCAAAGGCAGTCTGCCAATACCGATCCAGCAACTACTACGGTCGACGGGACTGAATGCGACACCGGCGACCCGTTCGTAAAACAGATGGAATCCAGGTTCGGTACCGACGCCAGCAAAACTGTTGCTGATACAAAACCTACCAATGACGGTTCCGACGATGACGGTAGCGCCAGCACGGCATCAGCCGACACTACGGTCGTTCTGCACCATTTGCCGGACCGGTCCGGTTTTGAAATACGCGCCAAGCTCGAACCGATCCGGGACAAGGTGTTGAATAAAGCTCTCGCTCTTGTGCCAACCCCCGACCTTGTCTCCATCCGTGAGCGTCTGCATTACATGCTGCCGCATCTGGCTACCGTAACCGACACGATCCTCAACTCTGTCGCTCGCCAGAAGCATGTGCAGATCCCGCCTTTACTCCTCGTTGGCAAACCGGGCTGCGGGAAGACCACACTTGCAGAAACGCTCGTGGAGCTGCTGGGCATTCCGCACCGGACATACGATGGTGCGGGGACGTTAGACGCCAACATTTTGGGCGTCGACTGTCGGTGGTCAACGGGAGCTGCTGGACTACATCTCGATCTGATGATGGAAACGAACACTGCCAATGGTGTCATAGTCATCGACGAATTGGAGAAGATTGGTGGTTCGGATCGTAATGGGGACGTTCGGCAGCGCCTGCTTGGACTTCTCGAACCCCGGCGTGCGAAAGCGTTTATGGATCCCTTTTTGTCTGCATCACTCGACATGTCGGCATTTAGCTGGGTGTTCACCGCTAATAGTGTCGAGAGCATTCCTGGACCGCTTATCAATCGGCTACAGGTGCTGCACTGTCCCGACCCCGCACCGGAGCACCTCGATAAGTTAGCGGACCAGCTTTTGGACGCTGAATATGCCCATCGCGGCCTCCATAAAGATTGGGCTCTGCCATTGGATGGGCTAGAGCGTAAGCAATTGCATCAGCATTGGCGGGGCGGATCACTTCGTGATCTCAAGCGCATGATCGCGGCACTGGTCGACGCGCGGGAAAGGTTCGTCGGGTCGGCGTGAGCAAGTTTGCTCGCGTTGGCCTGCAAATTGTCATGGTCTACGACAGTTCCCGCTTGGGCTGAGCGGAGACGAGTGTCTAGTTGAGGCTTCACAGCAGCGGCTGGTGTGTTAGGGTCGGGCTAACGCAAATTGATGTAAACGGCATCGTCTCATGCGGGCCATGGCACAGACGCCCGCTTGCCCGCACAATTGGTGCCGTTGGAACAGGACGAAGGTGCGGAACGATGAGGACGGGCAGGGGCCCGGACCCGGTTCCGACTCCGAACCGCCCGGTCGCCGCCGTCGTCGCCGCCGCAGATCGCGTAGGCGCAGCAAGGCAGCTGTAGGGGAAAGTGGAGCGGCACAAGCTGCATCCACTGATGGGACGGACGTTGGAACAGACAGCGTAAAGCCGGTTGCGGAAGCGGCCAGGCAAACTTGTGACCAAAATACCCAATTATCCGAAGCCGCTTCCGTCCTCGCAGGCTCGTCCAAAAGGCGGCGCCGACGCAGGCGGCGGTCCAAGGATGCGGCTCCTTCCAACCAGCCATTGCAAACGCTCGCACTGGCAACAGAGCCTGTCGCCAAAATGCGTAACCGCAGGAGCAGGCGTCGGCAGGGTATCGCGGTGCGGCTGGATACGCGCAACGTCGGGCCGGACGTCCCCGATGCCTATGCGGCGCTGGACCTCGGCACAAACAACTGCCGCCTGCTGATTGCCGTACCCCAACAGACGGGGCGATTTCGGGTAGTCGATGCGTTCAGTCGCGTCGTGCGCCTCGGTGAAGGTCTCGGCACGTCCGGTTCTCTCAGCGAGGCTGCGATGGACCGGGCAGTGGAAGCGCTTAAGGCATGCTCGCAAAAGCTCATCAACAGGCCGGTGCGCGGCATGAAACTGATTGCCACCGAGGCCTGCCGTCAGGCGGACAATGGCGTCGCGTTTCTGGAGCGGGTTGAGCGGGAAGCCGGCTTGAAACTGGAACTGATCGACCGCCAGACCGAGGCGCATCTGGCGGTGGCGGGTTGCGCGTCGCTTGTCGATCCGGAAACCCGGGGCGTTGTGCTGTTCGACATCGGAGGCGGCTCGTCTGAGCTTGCACTGCTCGACCTCACGAAGACAACGCAGCGCGGCGTACGGCCGGACTATACGAACGCGATCACCGACTGGACGTCCCTGCCGATTGGCGTCGTCACCCTGTCGGAACGCCACGGCGGGGGCCGCATGGTCACGCCGGACGTTTTTAGCGGAATGGTGCGGGAAGTCGAGGATATGCTGGTCGGTTTCGACGATGACAACAGCCTGTCCGAAGCGGTCCGGAGCGGCGACGTTCATCTGCTGGGCACGTCCGGCACGGTAACGACGCTGGCCGGTATCCATCTGGAATTGCCACGGTACGACCGCCGCCGTGTGGACGGCACGTGGATGAGCGGGCGGCAGGTCACACGTATCGTGGATGAACTGGTCGCCATGACCTACGAGCAGCGTATGGCCAATCCGTGTATCGGTCAGGACAGGGCGGACCTTGTGCTGGCGGGCTGCGCCATACTGGTGGCGATACAGAACCGCTGGCCCTGCGAACGTTTGCGCGTGGCGGACCGTGGCCTGCGCGAAGGGCTGTTGACCCGCATGATGGACGACGACGACGCTTGGGTGAAACCGCCACCCCGGCCAAACGGCAAACCGGCAACGAGGCAAAACGCATAATGGCACGTCGCAGTTCGAAAGGTGGCGGAAAGGGCGCCGCAGGCGGGTCTGCCAGCGCGGGCCCCAACATCCGCAATATGTTCACGAAGGTGAAGACCGCCCGGGGTCGCAAACTGTCGTCCACGCTCTGGTTGCAGCGGCAGTTGAACGACCCGTATGTGCAGCGCGCGCGGGCGGAAGGCTATGCGTCCCGCGCTGCCTACAAATTGCTGGAAATGGACGAGCGGTATGACCTGCTGAAACCCGGCCTGCGCGTGGTCGATCTCGGTGCAGCTCCCGGTGGCTGGTGTCAGGTCGCTGCGGCAAAAACCGGCTCGACGGCGGACAATCCACTCGTCGTCGGCATAGACTACCTCGACATGGACCCGGTGGCAGGAGCGACGATCCTCAAGAAGGACTTCCTGGACGATGACGCGCCGGATGCGCTGATCGAGGCGCTGGGCGGACATATGCCGGACATCGTGTTGTCCGACATGGCGTCGCCAACGACCGGCCACCGCCGCACGGATCACATCCGCACGATGGCGCTTGTGGAAGTCGCGCTGGATTTTGCGCTCAAGGTGCTGAAGCCCGGCGGGCATTTTTTGACCAAGACGTTTCAGGGTGGCACGGAGGCGGAGCTGCTGAACCAGATGAAGCACGCTTTCACCAGCCTCCACCACGTCAAACCGCCAGCGAGCCGGGACGGCTCGGTGGAACTTTACTTGCTGGCGAAAACACGGAAGCCGCAGGACTGAATTGCATAAGACAGATATGCAAAAGGGCGGAACCGTCTCCGGTCCCGCCCTTATACATTACCACATGATGCCGCTTAACGGTTGTCGCTCAGAATCTCCCGCGCGTCGTCCAGCAAGGCTTCGGCGTCCAGAGCATCCAGATTTGGAATCGCCTTTTGCAACTCGCTCACGGCGTCGAAATCCGTCATGGCGTTGGCTTCCAGAAAGGCCAGTTCGGCTTCGGCCAAAAGCGGATCGACTTGCGGGTTCAGCGTCGCCAGCGACAGGGCGAAAACCCGTTGGGTCTCGATGCGCTTGCCGTCGCGGGCCTTAAGGCGTTCCGCGCGGCGGGCCCGGATACGCTCGAAGAAAGAGGGTCTTTTCCCGTCCAGCTTGGCCATCAGCGTTTCACGCTCTGCCTGTTTCAAACGGCGGCGTTCAAGCCGGGCCGCACGCCGTTCCCGCATCCGTTCCAGAAACGACTTGCGCTTTGTGCCAGCCTTGGTGACGCCCGCCTTCGACGGTTCCGTTCTGGCAGCCAATGCATATGTCTTTTCCCGCGCTGCCAGCCTTGCGAGCCGTCGCGCTTTGATTCGTGCGAAGAACCCGCCGCCCGATTTGGCGCTGGCAAGCGTCACCGTCGATCGGCGAGGCTCCTTGCGGGGTGTCACCGTCAGGGTCAAACCCTTGGCGCGCTTCGCTGCCTTCTGATCGAGCGATGCGACCAGCTCAGGTTTTGATGTGCGGGACCGACCACCGCGCAGATGCACGACCTTGTATCCACCCTGCCGCAAACGGCGGAGCAGGGTTGGCAATTTGCTGGCGGTTCCGGCCTTAAGATCGTGCAGCAGAATGACGCCGCGCCCCTTGCGGTTCAACTGGCTCATGGTGCGACCTACGAAATCACCACCTTTCCAGTCGAGAGAATCGACCGCTGCGGAAAGCGGCAGCAAGCCCAGCTTTCGCACAACCTGATCCGTGCGCGACGACCGTGCCAGATAGGGATAGCGGAACATCCGGGAGGCCTTGCCGCGCCCGAGTGCGGCATCGACGGCACCCATGCCGCGCAGGATGGTGGACCGTACGGCTGCCGACGAGCTGGGTGGCCAGATTGGCATGGTCGTGGGTGTGGTGAGCGATCGTGTGCCCCGCGCGTTTCACCTGCTCGCAAGAGACCGGGATTGGCGCGCACCATCCGACCGACCACAAAGAAGGTCGCTTTCGTGCACTCCTTGCGCAACGCCGCCAGCACCCGGTCCGTGGTTCCCCGATTGGGCCCGTCGTCGAACGTCAGAACAACTTCCTTGTGCCGCAGCCCGATACCGCCGGATGGGCTGGCACCCAGATGGGGCTGGAACTTCGTCACGTTGATGGAGCGCGAGACACCGAGACAGGCAGCGTGGGCTGCCGCGGTGAAAGCCGATGGCGAATGTGAGCGCCAGACCGAGGCGAATGCCGGTCCGCGAAGCGGTAGATGAAAGCATGGTTGTTCCCGATTATGCATCGGGCCCGTCCGGCTGTACTGGGAACACACCAGCCGAGACTTTCACCCTGTTGCGGGCAGCAAAGACAATCGTGGTAAATATGCCGTTAAACGGACAGTCTTTCGGTGGCACAGCTTCCTGTGTTCTGGGCATTGAACCGCCTTTTGCAGTGCCCGTTGCCGTGCTAGGCGGAGCCGTCAAACGGGCTGACCCGCACGCCCGCTCCTGACACGATTCGAGCAATCCTCATGGCCGAAATCATTTCCACCCTCACGGGCGAGCACGCGCTCACCTTCGATGATGTGTTGCTGCAGCCCGGCCACAGCACGGTCATGCCCGGCGAGGTGGATGTGGCGACGCGGCTGACGAAGGAGATCAGCCTCAACCTGCCGATTCTGTCGGCTGCAATGGATACGGTCACGGAGTCGCGTCTTGCCATCGCAATGGCTCAGGCCGGTGGCATGGGCATCGTCCACCGCAATCTCACGCCGATAGAGCAGGCCGAGGAAGTGCGGCAGGTGAAGAAGTTCGAAAGCGGCATGGTGGTCAATCCGCTCACCATCGGGCCGGACGCGACGCTGGCCGATGCGATGGAATTGATGAGGGCCAACCGTATTTCCGGCATCCCGGTGGTAGAAAATGGCGGGAAGGGCGGACGCAAAACTGGGCGTCTCGTCGGCATTCTGACCAACCGCGACGTGCGCTTTGCCGACGACCCGGCACAGAAAGTCTATGAACTGATGACCCGCGAGGGTCTGGTGACGGTGAAGGAAGGTGTCGAACAGGCACAGGCCAAGAAGCTGCTGCACCAGCACCGTATCGAAAAGTTGCTGGTCGTCGATAAGGCGGGCAACTGCACCGGACTTATTACCGTGAAAGACATGGAGAAGAGCCAGCTGCACCCCTCCGCAACGAAGGATGCTCACGGCTCGCTGCGCGTCGGTGCCGCCACTACAGTCGGGCCGGACGGTATGGAGAGGGCGGAACGGTTGATCGATGCGGGCGTCGACCTGCTCGTCATCGACACCGCCCACGGCCACAGCCAGCGTGTGTTGGATGCGGTGAGCGCGGTGAAAAAATTGTCCAACAATGTGCAGATCGCGGCAGGCAATGTGGCGACCGGCGATGGCACAAAGGCGTTGATCGACGCCGGCGCAGATGTGGTGAAGGTCGGCATCGGCCCCGGCTCCATCTGCACCACCCGAATGGTGGCGGGCGTCGGTATGCCCCAGCTTTCGGCCATCATGGCGGCGGTGGAAGCCGCTCACGACGCGGACATCCCCATCATCGGCGACGGCGGCATCAAATATTCAGGTGATCTCGCCAAGGCGCTCGCTGCGGGCGCATCGGTGGCGATGGTCGGTTCGCTTCTTGCGGGCACGGACGAATCGCCCGGCGAGGTCTATCTCCATCAGGGCCGGTCGTTCAAAGCCTACCGGGGCATGGGCTCCGTCGGCGCGATGGCGCGGGGGTCCGCGGACCGGTATTTCCAGTCGGAAGTCACCGACGAATTGAAGTTGGTGCCGGAAGGCATCGAGGGCCAGGTGCCCTACAAGGGACCAGTCGGCTCCGTGCTTCATCAGTTGGCCGGTGGCCTTCGTGCCTCTATGGGCTATGTGGGAGCGGCAAATCTCACCGACTTCCGCGACCGTGCGAAGTTCGTGCGCATTTCATCTGCGGGGCTTTCGGAAAGCCACGCCCATTCCGTTTCAATCACACGCGAGAGCCCGAATTACTCGGGCCGTTAGGACACACTTATGGACTTGATCGAACCACTCTGGACCGCTGCCTACGACTGGAAAGTCCGCATTCTGGTCCTCATCGTGCTGGCGCAAATGGTGCTGGCAGTGCGGCTTTACACCGTCATGGCGAAAAAGCGTTTCAAGGCCGCCAAGGAAGGTCGCGTGACGACCGAAACTTATAAAGCGACCCAGAACGAGCCTGAAGATGTGGCAGTCTTCAACCGCGCGGTCTCGAACCAGTTCGAAGCTCCCGTTCTGTTCTACGCCATCGTCGCCATAGCGCTGGCGCTGAACGTATCAAGCTGGCTCACCGTCATTCTGGCAGCCGCCTACGTCGCTCTGCGCTGGATGCACGGCAACGAGATGATCGGTGCGCATGATGTGATGAAGCGCCGCAAACTGTTTCTGATGTCGTTTCAGGTGCTGCTGGCCATGATGGCCGAACTGGCCATCTCCACGCTTTTGTGGGCCTAGACGGATGAGGATTGGCGGTCGCGCGCAGGCGGCCATCGACGTCATTGCCGATATCGACCGGCGCAGTCGCCCGGTGTCGCAAGCGCTCAAGAACTGGGGGCTGGACAACCGGTTCGCCGGTTCCGGTGACCGCGCGGCTATCGGCAATCTGGTCTATGATGCCCTTCGCAGCCGCTCTTCCACGCAATACCTCATGAACTCCGATAGCATCCGCAAGCTGGTGCTCGGCACTATTCTGCGGTCATGGGATTACGATGCAGCGTCGCTCAACACGGCGTTCGAGGACGACCGTCACGCGCCCGATCCGCTGACGGACGATGAGGTTGAGACGTTCACCGGCCGCAAGCTGTCCGACGCGCCGGAACACATTCTGGCCGATGTTCCGGAATGGCTGGTGCCATCTTTGAAAGCGAATTTCGACGATGAATGGATCACCGAGGCGCAGGCCTTCACACGCCGTCCGCCGCTCGATCTGCGCGTCAATACTCTGAAATCCACCGTCGCCAAGGTGACGAAACAGTTGGAACGGGCGAAGGCCGAACCCGCCGACATCGCCCGCTACGGCCTGCGGGTCGAAGCGGGAGAAGGCCCGGCGCGTTTGCCAAATGTCACAGCCGACGCCGCTTTCCAGCGTGGCGCGTTCGAGGTGCAGGACCAGGGCAGCCAGATCGCCGCCGATCTCGTCTTCGCCCGTCCCGGTGAACAGGTGCTGGACTTTTGCGCCGGTGCCGGCGGCAAGACGCTGGCAATGGCGGCCACGATGGAAAACCGCGGCCAGATCCACGCCTATGACAGCGACCGCCACCGCCTGAAGCCCATTCACGAACGCCTGAAACGGGCCGGTATCCGCAATGCGCAGGTGCACGAACCGGACAGCGACCTGTCGGACCTGATCGGCGCGATGGACCGGGTGGTCATCGACGCCCCATGCACCGGCACCGGCACTTGGCGGCGGCACCCTCATGCCAAATGGAAGCTGACGAAGGAGCAGCTGGAAACTCGGCTCACCGAACAGGAAGAGGTGCTGTCGCAGGCTGCCCCTTTCGTGAAGCCGGGCGGTTTCCTGATCTACATCACATGCTCGATCCTGCCGGAGGAGAACGAGAATCAGGTTGTCGCTTTCACCACCGACAACCCCGAATTCGAACTGCTGTCGGTCGGCGAGGTCTGGCAGGATCTGTTCGGCTTCGACAAGCCGCAACCGTGGTCGTCGGACATGAAAAGTGTCACGCTCACCCCTGCCAGCACGGGCACGGACGGTTTCTTTGTCGCGGTGATGGGCCGAACCGGCTAGCAAAAGCGAGCAACCAATTCTACGGTTGCCGGATACAGTCCTCCCGACGCCTTCTGAAACGGAACAGACCCCATGCGCTTCATTCTCCTGCTCGTGTTCATCCTCGTCGTCGAAGGTGTCGGCATGGCGATCGGTCTGGGGTTTCCGGCAGGAGACTGGCATGCTGCGCTGCAAAAGCCGTTCTTCAATCCACCGAACTGGATATTCGGCTACGTCTGGCCGGCGCTTTATCTGCTGGTGACCATTGCGGGTTGGCGCGTTTTCACCTTGCGTATCAAGGGCTGGGGTCTGTGGTTGGGACAGTTGGTCCTGAACTGGGCCTGGACACCGGTATTTTTCGGCCTGCACCAGATGTTCCTCGGTATCTGGATTATTCTCGGTGCTTTTCTGCTGTCGCTGGCATTCATCGCGACCACGTGGAGCCGCGACCGCATCGCGGCCTTCTGCTTCATTCCCTACACCGCATGGCTGGGCTTCGCGCTGCTGCTCAACATCTCGATCTGGTGGCTGAACTAGCGATTGATATGTAGGGCGTCCAAATGGACCTGCTGGCGCTGGCGACGGACTTTCTCACTCCCGACAGGCTGATTGGCCACGTCGCCTATGTGCTGCTCATCGCATCCATGATGATGCGAACCATGAAGCGCCTGCGTATTCTCGCTATCGCTTCCGGCCTCGTATCGATCGTCTATGGAGGGGTCATTCTTGGTGATCCAGTGACGGTGTTCTGGGAAGCCGTCTTCACTGCCGTCAATCTGGTGCAGCTGATGTTGCTGGAATTTGCAAACCGGCGGGCGCGGTTTTCCGAAGATGAGCAACGGTTCGTCGCGGCTGCACTAAAAGGGGTCGAGCCGGGCAAGGCGCGCAAGCTGATGGCGTTGGCGAGCCACGACGATTTTTCCGAGGGCGATGTGTTGACCCGCGAGGGTGAACCGCTTGCAAGGCTCTATTTCATCGTAAGCGGTGCGGCCCGTGTGGATGTCGGTGGCGCAATGGTCGGCGTGTGCGGCCATGACGACATTTTAGGCGAGATCGGCTTCATGAACGATGGTGCGGCCACGGCGACGGCCATCGTCACCCATTCCGGCCGCGCCATGAGCTTCGACCGCGCTGCACTGAAGGCGGCACTGGCAAAAGACCTGGAACTGCGCAACGCGCTGGAAGCCGCCTTTTCCGCCAATCTCCTGCGCAAGCTGGTGAGCGCCAACCGCCGCACGGCTTAAGGTTGTGCGGAAATAGCGGCGGGGCGTTGCGGGCGGGACGGCATCGGCTTAACTCGGCGCATGGAAAATACATCTTCCCCGACATCCCTGAAAGAGCGCGTCGAAGCTGCCCACGAAGCGGTTCTCATCGTCGACTTCGGCTCGCAGGTCACGCAACTCATCGCCCGCCGCGTCCGTGAAGCCGGGGTGTTCTGCGAAATCGTGCCGTTTGATAAGGCGGGCGACGCTTTCGCGCGGCTGAATCCTAAGACCGTCATACTCTCCGGCTCCCCCGCAAGCGTGCCGGACGATGGCAGTCCGCGCGCGCCGCAGATTGTCTTCGACAGCGGTGTTCCGATTTTAGGCATCTGCTATGGCCAGCAGGTGATGGCGGAGCAGCTTGGCGGGAAGGTCGAAAGCGGCCACCATCGCGAATTCGGGCGTGCCGATGTCACGGTTCACAAGATGAGCCCGCTGTTCGACGGAGTGTGGAGCGAAAGCGGCGCCTATCCGGTTTGGATGAGCCACGGGGACAGGGTGACGAAACTGCCGGACGGTTTCGAGGTCATCGCCACCTCGCCCAACGCCCCCAACGCCGTCGCGGCGGACGAGGAGCGACGCTATTACACCACGCAATTCCATCCCGAAGTGCACCACACGCCGGACGGCGCGGGGCTGATCGCCAATTTCCTGAACCGAATAGCGGGCATCACCGGCGACTGGACGATGGCGGCTTACCGCGATGAGGCCGTCGCCGCCATCCGCGCGCAGGTTGGTGAAGAGGGTCGGGTGATCTGCGGCTTGTCGGGCGGCGTCGATTCCTCCGTGGCCGCCATGCTCATCCACGAGGCCATAGGCGACCGGCTGACCTGCATTCTGGTCGATCACGGCCTGATGCGCGAAAACGAGGCCCGCGATGTGGTGACGATGTTCGGGCGCGAGACGGACCTCAAGGTCGTCCATGTGGACGCGAGCGATGCCTTCATATCGGCATTGGAAGGGGAGACGGACCCCGAAACGAAGCGCAAAACCATCGGTCGCCTGTTCATCGAGACGTTCGAGGCGGAAGCCAAAAAGCTGGGTGGCGCGGAGTTTCTCGCCCAAGGCACGCTCTATCCGGACGTGATTGAAAGCGTGTCGTTCACCGGCGGGCCGAGCGTGACCATCAAGAGCCACCACAATGTCGGCGGTCTGCCGGAGCGCATGAACATGCAACTGGTCGAACCGCTGCGCGAATTATTCAAGGACGAGGTGCGCGTTCTCGGCAAGGAACTGGGATTGCCGGATTCCTTCGTGGGACGCCACCCGTTCCCCGGCCCGGGTCTCGCCATTCGGCTGCCGGGAGGGGTGACGCGCGAAAAACTCGATATTTTGCGCCAGGCCGACACGATCTATCTTGACGAGATCCGCAAGGCCGGTCTCTACGACACGATCTGGCAAGCCTTCGCCGTGCTGTTGCCGGTGCAGACCGTTGGCGTGATGGGCGACGGGCGGACCTACGAATTTGTCTGCGCCCTGCGTGCCGTCACCAGCGTTGACGGCATGACGGCGGATTTCTACCCCTACGACATGGCGTTTCTGGGCCGTGCCGCCACGCGCATCATCAACGAGGTGCGCGGCATCAACCGTGTAGTCTATGACGTGACATCCAAGCCTCCGGGCACGATCGAGTGGGAGTGAGATGATGGTTCGGGCACAGCACGAAATTGGCGGCGTAGGCGCCAATAATCATCGAACGCCGGAGCGCGACGCCGCGCGGAGGCAACAATGACCTATCTTCTCATAGCTGTCGCGCTGACGCTTGCCGTCATTGCGGCCCTGATCCTGTATCTGCGCTACCAGACCCGCAAGATCGAACGCGAAGCGCGGGGGACCATCGGACCTGTTGGTGACTTCGTGCAGATCGGTGCGGACCGGATCCACTTCCTCGACATCGGAAACCCCAATGGCCCCCCGCTCGTGTTCGTCCACGGTCTCGGTGGCAATCTGCTCAATTTTATCGACACGCTGTTTCCGCGCCTGGAGAGCGAGTTTCGCATCATTGCGCTGGACCGGGCGGGTTCTGCCTTTTCCACCCGACCATTCGACGCTGAAGGGTCTCTGCCCGACCACGCGGACAACATCGCCGGATTGATGGACCATCTGGGGATCACGAAAGCGACCATCATCGGCCATTCCCTTGGAGGCGCCGTGGCGCTGCAAACGGCCGTTTCGCATCCCGAGCGGGTGAAGGCGCTGGCGCTTGTTTCTCCGCTCACCCATGCGGTCGAGAACGTATCACCGGCGCTCAAGGCGCTCCTCATCACATCCAACAAGCGCCGCCGGTTCGTGGCGGACACATTCGCCGTTCCCACATCGAAAAAGCGCCGTGACCAGACACTCGCCTTTATCTTTGGACCGCAGGACGCGCCGGAAGACTTCGGCACGACGAATGGCGGAATGGTGTCTTACTTCCCGGACCATTTTTACGCCTGCTCGACCGATGTCGCTGCCTTGCTCGACCACCTGCCGCGCCTGCAGGAACAGTATGACGAGATCGCAGTGCCGATCGGCATTCTGTACGGCACCAAGGACAGGGTCATCAATTATCGGCAGCAAGGCGAGCGGTTCAAGGAGCGGTTCCCCGAAACCGAACTGGTCCTTCTCGACGGTATCGGCCACATGCCATATTTTCCGGAGCCGGACCGTGTGGCGCAGTTCATTCGTGACATGGCTGCGAAGGGCTGAACCCCGTCGTTATCGCATCCTTCCGCCACAACGCCAGCATTTGAAAGACCATCATGATCCTGCTCATCGTCGGCCTTGTAGTCTTCATCGGCATCCATCTCGTTCAGGTCGTTGCCCCCGATTATCGGACCGCATTTATCGCGCGGCGCGGCGAAGGGCCGTGGAAGGGCATATACTCCCTCGTTTCCTTCATTGGCCTCGTGCTCATCGTGTGGGGATACGCGACCTATGACGATCCGACGCTGCTCTACCCACCAGTCGAGGGCGCGCGGGGTGTGGCGCTTATCGGTATGCCGCTGGCGCTCTGGCTATTCGTGGCGGCCAACTTCCCCGCTGGCTATCTGAAACGGGCAGTCGGCCATCCGATGCTGTTCGGCACGGTTTTGTGGGCTACCGTGCACCTCGCCAACAACGGTGATATGGCATCGGTGCTGCTGTTCGGCACCTTTCTCGCTTGGGCTCTCATTACGCTGGTCTCCTCGGTTCGGCGCACGCGCCAATAATCCGCATGCGGCGCCCGCCGGTATCGGCACGGCCATATGGCCGGACATCGTGAGCCTTGCCATCACGGCTGTTCTCACTTGGGCTTTTCTCGCATTTCTGCATGAATGGCTGTTCGGCGTGGCGATCGTCTAGCAAGCGACGGCTGCGCTTACCCCTTCCAACCGCACCGCTTTGCTGTAGAACGCCCTACGATCCCTCCGCTTTCAGCCGCCCGAGACGCATATGTCCGACGATTCCTTCTTCCGCGAAGTCGATTCCGAGTTGCGCTCCGACAGGATGCAGCAGTTTTGGGCCCGTTTTGGGCGCATCATCATCGCGGCTGCCGTTCTGATCGTCCTCGTTATCGCCGGTGCCCGGGCGTGGGACTGGTATCAGACCAACCGCGCACAAACGTTGGGCGACGCCTACATGCAAGCCGTCGATCTGGCGGAAGAAGGCCAGAGTGCCGAGGCACAGGCTGCATTTGCTGCTATCTCGCAAGACGCGCCCGCAACCTATCGTGCGCTGGCCGACATGCGCCGAGCCACCGAGCTGACTGTCGCAGGCCAACAGGCCGAAGCCGTCGCGCTTTACGACCAGGTCGCTGCAGAAAGCTCTGTGGACGAGGAACTGCGCGCGATTGCTGCCATCCGTGCCGCGATGGTGCTTGTCGATACCGGCAGCCTTTCAGATGTGGAAAGCCGCGTGCAGCGCCTCACCGCGCCCGGTGCCGCCTGGCGGGGGTCTGCACGGGAGGCTTTGGGGCTGGCGTCCTACAAGGCAGGAAATCTCGAAGGGGCATTTACGCAGTTCACGACCATCGCCGACGATAACGACCTGCCATCCGGCCTGCGCCAGCGCGCCGGTGTGATGCTGGATGTGATCGCCGCGCAGGGTGGCCCGGTGCGTGATGCCGAAGAACCGGCAGCCGGTTAAGTGACCTTCACCGCCGCAATCGTCGGTCGGCCCAATGTCGGCAAATCGACCC
Source organism: uncultured Alphaproteobacteria bacterium (assembly GCA_963799325.1). Lineage (GTDB taxonomy): Bacteria > Pseudomonadota > Alphaproteobacteria > Rhizobiales > Rhizobiaceae > Pseudahrensia. The sequence continues at coordinate 73,876 of CAWCWS010000002.1, forward strand.
TGTTCAACAGGCTGGTCGGCAAACGGCTGGCTTTGGTGGACGACACGCCCGGCGTCACCCGCGACCGCAGACCCGGCAAAGCGCGGCTGGGGGACATCACATTCGAAGTTATTGACACGGCAGGCCTGGAGGATGCTTCGGAAACGTCGCTCGAAGGCCGTATGCGCGGGCAGACCGAAGCCGCTATTCTCGAAGCGGACGTGACCATGTTCGTCATCGATGCCCGGGCCGGTGTCACGCCTCTGGATTCGTCCTTCGCCACGGCTTTGCGGCGTGCAGGCAAGCCGGTCATTCTGGTCGCCAACAAGGTAGAGGGCCGTCGCGGCGACGAGGGGCTCTACGAGGCCTACGGCATGGGGTTCGGAGAGCCGGTGCCGATTTCCGCCGAGCACGGGGAAGGCATGGCCGATTTGCGCGATGCACTGGTGGCATCGGTGGGGGAGGATGTGGCCTACGGTCTGGTCGAGTCGGAACCGCTGGACGAAGACGCCGAACACGGTTTCGACCCGGACGCCTTCGACATGGAGGCCGCCCAGTCGGACGGCGAGATCGAAGAGACCTACGACCCGGATCGCCCGTTGCGAATCGCCATCGTCGGGCAGCCCCAATGCGGGCAAATCCACGCTCATCAACACGATGGTCGACGAGGAGCGCCTGCTGACCGGCCCTGAAGCCGGTATCACCCGTGATTCGATTGCGGTGGAATGGATGTGGCAAGGCCGCCCCATCCGTCTGCACGACACGGCAGGAATGCGCCGAAAGGCGCGGGTGCAGGAAAAGCTGGAACGACTGTCGGTGCAGGATGCGCTCCGCGCCATCCAGTATGCCGAGGTCGTCATCGTGGTTTTTGACGCAACAATCTCGTTCGAAAAACAGGACTTACAGATCGTCGATCTGATCGCGCGCGAGGGCAGGGCACCGGTTATCGCCTTCAATAAGTGGGATCTTGTGCCCGACAAGCAAAAGCTGCTGTACGGAGTTGCACGAGAAGACAGAGCGTCTGCTGCCGCAACTGCGGGGTGTCCGCACCGTCACCCTGTCGGGCCAGACCGGCAAGGGGATCGATCGGCTGATGGAAGCGGTCACCGAAGTCGACCGCATCTGGAACAAGCGCGTGCCGACAGCGCGGCTGAACGAATGGCTGTCTTCCGTCCAGTCCCACCACCCGCCTCCGGCAGTCGCGGGGCGTCGCATCCGTTTCAAATACATAACGCAGGCAAAAACACGCCCGCCCACATTCGTGGCCCAGTGCTCCATGCCGGAAGCCCTGCCGGCGTCCTACGAACGGTATTTGATGAATGGATTGCGGGAGACGTTCGACCTGCCGGGCGTGCCGCTGAGGCTGTTCTTGCGCAAGGGCAACAACCCCTACAAACCACGCAAAGCGCGCAAGATCGGCTGATATATGTTTAGGTGATGCACGACGTTCATCTTGTGTTCACATCGGATGCAAGCGGCTTGCCACGCAATCGCCTCAAACTTGTCACGCCCGCTCCACGTTCGGGTCAATCTCTCGCCGCCTCGCTGCAAGAAACGCTGCCATACGATGGGGGTTCAGATAGCTGACATTTTCAGCGGGCGTGTTTAACCGAATATCAAGGTTAACACCGCACCTTCGAAACCAATCCGACGCATCGCTCTGTCCCGCATGTTTGGGCTCTTGAGCAGATGATGTCACGATCTTGGAGTTCGGTATGCGTTTGAATAACAACACGAGTGGCAAAAAGGTTGCGCGAGCAACGATCGCTGGTTCGCTTGCTCTTGTGATGCTTGGCGCCACGTCCGGCACGGCAGCCCTGCAGGACATTGCCGACATGACCGGAACCCACACGAGCGCCGAAGCCCGTTGGCTGGTCCGCCTCGTGACCGTGCCGCAAGGGTCCGTTCATGCATCCTCCGGTGCCGAGCGCACAGTCAACCATGCAATGGCCGTTCAGACATTCGAGGGACGTCATTTCCTCAACCGTGCGCGAGAGCTTGCTACCGAGCAGATCGCGGTGCTCGACCGTGCGCGAGAGCTTGCTACCGAGCAGATCGCGGTGCTCGACCGTTCCATGAAGGGCGACAGCGTGCGCGCTGCCTTCCCGACCACCTCCCAGACCGTTTCCATTGCGCCAGTCACGTCATCCTACGCGCCCGCAACGGTTGCGCTGACATCACCTGAATTTCAGGTTCCCCAGCACGAGCTGGAAGAAGGCATCGCGATCGCCAAGCGTGTGATTTCCGAACCCACACGCATGGCGTCGGCCTTCCGGTCCACCAAGGGCATGGATGAAGACCTGTATGATGCGGGCACCGAAAAAGATCGCGTGCGCCTTTCAGTCGGCCAGCTTTCGCAGGCCCGTGCCGCAGCCGGCAAGATGACCCGCGTCATGGCCAAGGTCAAAGAGGCTGTCGAGGCGGGTGAAACCACACTGGCCGCTTATGCCCCTCAGGAAAAAGACATCGCCAGCGCTTTCAAGGCTGTGCTGAACCCGGGTGCCGCAAACGGCAAGATCCGACTTGGTCGGGGCGACCACAAATGGGCCGCCAAACCACTTCCCACCCGCGCCCGCACCGCCGAGGAACGCCGCTGTCTTGCAAACGGCATCTATTTCGAAGCCCGTGGCGAATCCGTCGAAGGTCAGAAGGCCGTCGCGCAGGTCATCGTGAACCGCGTGAAGAACCCCGCCTATCCAAACTCCGTTTGCGGCGTCGTCTATCAGAACAAGCACATGAAAAACGCCTGCCAGTTCTCTTTCGCTTGCGACGGTATCCGCGACCGCGTTTCTGCCGGACGTCATTGGAAAATGGCCAAGAAGGTCGCCAATGACGCCATCGACGGCCGTGTCTGGCTCTCCTCGATAGGGTCGTCCAGCCATTACCACGCCGACTATGTGAAGCCACGCTGGCGCCGCAGCATGAAGCGCATGGTCAAGATTGGCCGCCACATTTTCTACCGCACATATGGCGGTGGCTGGAGCTAGGACGTCCATGCCTCAGGAACCGGACGATTCGTCCGATGCTCGACGCAGTGCGCTGCGCGACAGGCTGAAAAACCGCACGACGGAGCATAAGGCTGCCCCGGACCGTTCCACCGATACCCGCTCCGCACGCGGCGGAATCGCGCAGGCATGGCGCCTGTCCAGCGAATTTCTGGCCGGAGTCCTGGTCGGCTTCGCACTGGGTTGGGGTTTCGACTGGATGTTCGGCACATCGCCCTGGGGCCTTATCGGCTTTGTTCTTCTGGGCTTTTGCGCCGCCGTATTGAACGTGTTGCGGGCTGCAGGACAACTTGCCCCGTCACGTCTGAAACTGGACGCCGCCGAGGACGACCGCTCCGACCGTCCGTGACGCGGCCGACCGGATGGTTCGCTCCCACGCTCATGCTAAGGCGCACGAACACGCCTTTGACCCCTTGAGAAACGTGTCCCGTCATGCCAAACGAACGGCGCTGGTTCGGCGTTTTCGCTGGACGGATGGTTTTTTGCGACCGGTTGCCTGATAGGCGGTCGAAACAGACGAGGCGACTTTGGCCGACAACCCGATCGATCAGTTCAAGATTTCCAAGATTCTCGACCTTCAGGTCGGTGGTTTCGATTTCTCGTTCACCAATTCCGCCCTGTTCATGGTGGCGACCGTCGGGGTCACCGCAGCTTTCTTGGTGCTGACGACAAGCGGACGCGGGCTTATCCCGAACAAGCTGCAATCCATTTCGGAAATGCTCTACGAATTCGTGGCCAACATGCTCCGCGATGCGGCTGGCCACGAAGGAATGAAGTTCTTTCCCTTGGTCTTCTCGCTCTTCACCTTCATTCTGGTGGCGAACCTGTTCGGCATGTTTCCGTATTTCTTCACGTTTACGAGCCACATCGTCGTAACTGCTGCAATGGCGTTTCTTGTCATCGGCACCGTCATTTTCTACGGTTTCTACAAGAACGGTATCGGCTTCCTGAAACTGTTCGTGCCGGAAGGCGTGCCCGGTGCGCTTGTGCCAATCGTGGTACTGATCGAGATTATCTCTTTCCTGTCGCGCCCGATTTCCCTTTCCGTGCGTTTGTTTGCAAACGTATTGGCCGGCCACATCACACTGAAAGTGTTTGCCGGCTTCGTTACATCACTCGGTTCGCTCGGGTTTCTCGGTATTGTCGGCGCGGCTTTGCCGCTCGCCTTTACCGTGGCGCTGACCGGTCTCGAATTTCTCGTCGCTTTCCTGCAGGCCTACGTCTTTGCGATCTTGACCTGCATGTATATCAACGACGCGATCCATCCCTCCCACTAGATGCCATCGCGTATCGGTCGGAACTCTTCTCACTTCCAAGCATCTTGAAGGAACACATCATGGAAGCAGACGCAGCAAAAGCAATCGGTGCCGGTATCGCATGCCTCGGCATGGGCGGTGTCGGTATCGGTCTGGGCAACATGTTCGGCCAGTATCTTTCCGGCGCATTGCGCAACCCGTCCGCAGCTGACGGCCAGTTCGGTCGCCTCATCTTCGGCTTCGCCGTGACGGAAGCATTGGGCATCTTCTCCCTGCTCGTCGCACTGCTGCTTCTCTTCACCTGATTTGCAGTTCTACAGGGCGCGGCCGTTGCCGGTCGCGCCGTTTTCAGTGACGATTGAGGCAGGCTCGCATGGCGTCCAGCACGACAGATACGCATAGTGAAGTAGGCGTTGCGGAAGGACCGGCACCATTTCCGCCGTTCCAGACTGAAACCTACCCGTCCCAGCTTCTATGGCTCGTCATCACGTTCGGGCTGTTTTATTATCTCATGGCCAAAGTGGCCCTGCCGCGCATTTCTTCCATTCTGGAAGTGCGGTCGGATCGTATCGAGCAAGACCTCGATGAAGCCAACCGGATGCAAGGCGAATCGGACGCTGCAATCGCTGCCTATGAGCAGTCTGCCGCCGAGGCGCAGGCCAACGCGCAGGTGATCCGTCAGGAAGCGACGGATGCCGCCAAGGTTGAAGCCGATACCCTTCGCGCCGCGGAAGAGGCCAAGCTGGCTGATCTTATCGCCAAGTCGGAAGCCGGGATCGCCGCGACAAAGTCCGCTGCGATGGGGAGGTCGATGGTATCGCCATTGAAACCACCGAAGCACTCGTCAATGCTCTGCTGGAAGGCAAAGTGTCCAGGGCCGAGATCAAGGCTGCCGTTTTGCAGGCCGCAGCGTAGGAGCCGATTATGGACGCAACATTCTGGGCACTCGTAGCCCTCATCCTTTTTATTGGCGTGCTGGTCTATTTCGGTGTTCCGGCATTGATAACCAAGTCTCTCGACGACCGCGCCGACAAGATCCGCAGCGATCTCGATGAGGCCCGCCGTTTGCGCGAGGAAGCGCAGTCCCTGCTCGCCGAGTATCAGCGCAAGCGGAAGGACGCCGAAGCGGAGGCTGAAGAATTGGTCGCTTCCGCTCGTCGTGAGGCCGCCGCTCTTGCCAAGGAGAGTGAGCGCAAGACTGCCGATTATGTTGCGCGCCGCACCGCAATGGCAGAGCAGAAAATTGCACAGGCCGAGGGACAGGCCGTCGCCGAAGTGAAGGCGCGTGCCGTCGATGTGGCCATCGATGCGGCGGCGCGGATCATCGCTGACCGCATGGCCGGCTCCGGTTCCGATGATATGTTCGAGAAAAGCCTTTCGGAAGTGAAAGCCCGTATGAACTGAGTGAAGCGCAGTTCGCTTTGACCGATCGACGTTTGAAAGGGCCGTTAAGCGGCCCTTTTTTGCGTCTCGATACGAGCGAAAGGCATTTCAGTTGATGCGTTTTAAGGAACGCTCGGCCTGTAACCGCATCGGCGCAAAGCTCATACGATGCAGAGGGCAGGGCCCGTGTTCGGTGATAGCGGCTCTATGATAGGCCGTGCCGTAGCCCTTGTGTCGGCCGAAACCGTAAACCGGCCAGACAGCATCCGCCTGCTCCATCATCGTATCGCGCATCACCTTCGCCATGATGGAAGCAGCGGCAATGGAGTACGAAAAGGAGTCGCCACCGATCAAATAGTCCGCTGTGCAATCGAGATCATCGGGAATGACGTTACCGTCGATCAAGGCATGGTCCGGATGGACGCAAAGAGCGGCAACAGACCGCCGCATCGCTTCCAGTGATGCTGCGCGAATGTTTATTGCGTCGATACCGGGCGCACAGATAGATGCGACGCTCCACGCAATGGAACTCTTTGAGATAGCATCATAAAGCGCCAATCGCTTGGCTGGTGTCAGTTTCTTGGAATCGTTCAGACCGGCGGGAATGTCCGACGGATCCAGAATGACAGCTGCTGCCACAACCGGTCCTGCCAACGGCCCGCGCCCCACTTCATCGACCCCACAAACCAGACGTTTTCCCTCAGACAGCAGTTTGATTTCACGATGGAATGTCGGCCCGGTCGGCTTGGATAGTGCGCGCTTCACCATTGAACGATGGCAGAATGCTCCATGACCGGCAAGCGGTCAGAACAAGGACAGCTGTGTTCCGGACAGGACAGGCTTTTCGAACAAATCCGTTCGTAATGGCTGGCGAAGGCTGTTCATTTTCAGGCGTTTGGTAGCAATCTCGAAGCGCCGTCCCAGCTGCCAGGCATAGGGTCCAACACCCTTCATCCGGGTGCCCCATTCGGAATCGTAATCCTTGCCCGCGCGCATCGAGCGGATCAGCGACATGACGTGGGTGTATTTGTCAGGATAGTGCTGCAGCACCCAGTCCTTGAAAATCCCTGCGACTTCATGAGGCAAACGAAGCAACATATACCCCGCATCCTGCGCGCCATTGGCCTTCGCGGCATCGAGAATGCGCTCCATCTCCTGATCGTTGATCGCCGGAATCATCGGTGCCACCAGAACGGACGTTGGAATACCGGCATCCGTCAATTTCCGAATCGTTTCCAGCCGCAATGTCGGCGTAGCCGCTCTCGGCTCCATCGACCGGGACAGTTTGCGGTCCAGCGTCGTTACCGAAACGGCTACCCGTGCCAAACCCCTGCGCGCCATGCGCGCCAGAATGTCGATATCCCGCGCGACCAAGGCGCCCTTGGTGACAATGGCGACCGGATGATTGCAATCCTCAAGCACTTCTAGGATCTCCCGCGTTACTCGCCAGTCCTTTTCGATAGGCTGATAGGGGTCGGTATTGGTGCCCATCGCAATGCAGCGCGGCTCGTAACCGGGCGCGGCCAATTCCTTGCGGAGGAGTTTGGCGGCATTGGGTTTGGCGAACAGCTTGGCTTCGAAATCCAGTCCTGCCGACAGCCCCATATGAGAATGTGTTGGTCGGGCGAAGCAGTAGACGCAGCCATGCTCACAGCCCCTGTAGGGGTTGATGGACCGGTCGAAGGGAACGTCGGGCGATTCATTGCGCGTGACGATCTTGCGCGGTGCTTCCACCTGCACTTCTGTCTTGAAGGGTGGCAGATCGTCAAAAGCCTGCCAGCCATCATCGAAAACATGCCGCGAAATCGGCTCGAACCGTCCGCTCGGGTTAACACCCGCGCCGCGCCCGCGCCGCCGCGTATCGCGAATACGTTCGCCATGCCGCTCGACAAAGGAGTCCGCTTGCTGCCCGCCCATTGCGCCGTTGACGGGTGCGAACGCAAAACGGTCGGCCTCGTTGACCGTCTGAAGACCGGATTGCTGCGTTGCCATGACCAAGCTCCTGTTTCGCGCATGAGTGCGGAAACAATTCCTAGTCGTGAAATGAGAACATTACAAGAACAAACTAGCGTTTGAGGTGTTCGTCCAGCCTCGGCATGATCTCGACGAAATTGCAGGGGCGGTGCCGGTAGTCCAGCTGGGTCGCTAAAATCCAGTCCCAGGCGTCCCGGCAGGCACCGGGGGAGCCGGGCAAACAGAAAACGAATGTCGTTCCGATCAATCCGGCAGTCGCGCGGGACTGGATGGTGGATGTGCCTATCTTCTCGTGGCTCGCCATGTGGAACGCGATGGAGAAGCCGTCCATACGCTTGTCGAACAGCGGTTCGATCGCATCCGGTGTCACGTCACGGCCCGTGAAGCCTGTGCCGCCGGTGGTGATAATGACATCCACATCGTTCCGTCCGGCCCATATCTTGATGACATCCGTGATGTCTGCACGGTCGTCGATCACGACTGCACGCCCGGCCAGCGTGTGCCCGGCTTCGGTCAGCCGCGATACCAGCGTGTCTCCTGACCGGTCGTCTTCGAGGGAACGGCTGTCGGACACCGTCAGCACGGCGATATTGACCGGGATGAAAGGGCGGCTGGTGTCGACCGTGTTCATTGCTTGCTTCCTCGTGTCGTTGCGGGACGCACCCACCAGGCTGAATGAGTATCGCTTAACTGTTTCGCGGACCTTTCGGCACTGGCGCGGGTTTGAAATATCCCAAAACACGTTGCACCGGAGCCGGACATGGCCGCGTGCAGGCAACCGGATGATGCGATGAGTGCGGCGTATGCGTCCACTATGACAGGCTGCAACCTACCGGCGGGTTCGAACAGATCATTTCCGGCGCTGCTTGCATAGTCGGCTACCGCTCTGCCATCCGTAAAGCTGGACGGGGGATGGAGACTGCCGCTAAACGGGCCACATCGCTGCGAGAAGACAGATGGTGTCGAGACTTCCACGCCCGGATTGACGAGAACCAGATGAAGCGGCGGCAGCGCGACCGGATGTAGAATGTCTCCGATGCCGGTGACGAACGTAGGGACCGGGTCGATGCACATGGGCACGTCCGCTCCCAGTTCCGCACCGATCATGCGAAGCGTATCCTCGGTCAGTCCGAGCTCCCAGAACTCGTTGAGCAAACGAAGACAGGCCGCAGCGTCAGCAGAGCCACCACCAATGCCCGATGCGACCGGCAAGGCCTTGTCGAGCGTCAAACCGGCAGCGTGATACGGGGAGAGCAGATGCGCAGCGCGCAGAACGAGATTGTCGGCTCCAGCTGTCAGGTCCGCGCCGAATAGCCCCTCGTTTGTCAGCAATGTTGTATCGGCAGCTTCAACCCGTAATCTATCGCCCACATCCAAGGCGTGAACGACAAGGCTTTCCAGCAGGTGATACCCGTCTGACCGCTTCCCGACGACACGCAGGCTGAGATTGATCTTGGCCCCGGCAAATGCCGAAACTTGATTGTTATCGACGGCCGAAGGATCAGCCTTCCTTGTCGTCATCTGTCGGCTGATCGGGTGTCAACGCCTCGCGCTCACCGGGCTTCGGCAAGGGCTTCATGCCGTCGTTCAGCTTGCGCGTGATTTCGGGAATGTTCGCGTCGTCCGGGTCGAGCGCCAGTGCGTGACGCCACTGGAATATGGCTTCCAGCTTCCGGTTGGCACGCCAGTAGGCGTCTCCCAGATGGTCGTTGATCGTCGGGTCTCCGGGGCGCAGTTCCACCGCACGCTCCAGTTCGACGACGGCTTCGGAAAACCGCTTCAGCTTGTAGTAGGCCCAACCAAGCGAGTCGACCATGTAGCCGTCATTCGGCCTTTGGGCGACGGCGCGGCGGATCATATCCAGCGCTTCGGGAACCTTCACGTCCATATCGACCAGCGAATAGCCGAGATAGTTCAGCACGCTCGGCTGGTCCGGGTTCAGTTCCAGCGCCTTGCGGAACATGGGTTCGGCTTTGTCCCACTGCTTGGTACGCTCATAGGAAATGCCAAGCCGATAAACGAGGTTCCAGTGGATAGGCTCCAGTTGCGGCAGGCGGTCGACGGCTGCCTGATAGACCTTGGCCGCTTCGTCATAGCGTTCGTGGCGTGACAGAACAGCGCCATAAGACATGGACACGACCATATCATCCGGTCGCTCCGACATCAGACGCTCGAAGATGGCCCGTGCCTCGTCCTCCTCACCCAGTTCGTCGAGGTTGAGGGCCTTTTCCAGCCGTGCGATCGGCGCGTAGATCGACCCGTCCGGCAGGGAGTCAAAAAGGGTATTGGCTTCGTCGAGCACGCCCTGCCTGTCCAGCAGGTCGGCGAGAGATGCCGTCACCAGTTCGTCCTTCGGAGCCAGTTGCCGGGCCAGCTGCATGTAGATGAGGGCGAAGTTCTCGCCCCCGTCGCGGTTAAGCGCCGACGCCACGTTGAGGAACATTTCAGCCGCGCCGCGCCGCGCATTGGCGATGCTTTTCGGCAGTGGGCCGGCACCGTTCAACGCAGTTTGCAGTTCGAGGAAGACCGGGTTCTGCGGCTGGTCGTCCAGCACGCGATTGACGATTTCGAGTGCCTCGGGCCGTCGACCGGCACCGGCCAGCGCCAAGGCGTAGGCGTTGACGACCCGGCTATAGGTCGCCGCGCTCGCCTGCGCGCCACCGCGATTGTTGTAGGCAACATCCAGCCGCCGTGCGGCATCGATGGCGTCACCTGCGGCTAAAGCGATGAGGCCGCCATGATATTGGACAAAGAGGTCGAACCAGCTTGGGCCGTTCAACCCATCGATGGTGAGCAATGCCTCGTCGGTATCACCGGCACCGAAATGCGCCCAACCTTCGGCGAGACCGGCGACCAAGCGATCCAGCGCACTTTCCCAGTCTTTATCGAGTTGCTTGACCGCGCCTGGCCAGTTTTTCGAGCGCATCCGGTCGACCGCCAGCACGATGGAGACCATTTCCGGCGTAGTGTCGTATGTGGTGAGTGTCTCGCCCAGTGCCACACCTTCATCGAAATCCCCGTTTCCGATGAACGTGAGAAAGGCGCGCAGTTGCAATTCCTCGTTGTCAGGGTCGAGCTTCAGCACCTGCCGGTAGAATGTGGCTGCGGCGCGCGTGTTGCGGTCCGTCGCAGCGATGCGCGCGGCCAGATAATTTCCTGCAAGGCTGTCGCTCGCCTGCACCACATCTTCCGTATTGGTGGCGTGGGAAACGGGCGCGACCAGTAGGGAGCCTGCAAGGACGCTGCCAAGGAGCCAGCGGGAATGGCGGTGCCACAGTGTCATAGTCGAATTCCCTCGTCTGGCGCGTTACGGACGTGTTGTGTCACAGGCATGATTGTTTGCCAAAGGCCATCAATGCACCCGATCGATACAAAAGGCGACGACATCGCCGAGCGCGTCCTTGATGTCGCTTGCGGGCAGGGGGCCGAGCGCATCGAGTGCGATGCCGCCGTAATGCCGCGCCCGCTCAACGGTGTCCCCAACGGCATTGTGTTTCTGGAGCAGACCCGTTGCTTTGGCCAAAGCCGTATCGTCCGCTGCATCCGATTCCATCGCATCGCGCCAGAACTGCTGTTCTTCCGCCGTGCCGCGCCGGTATGCGAGCAACACGGGAAGCGTGATCTTGCCCTCGTGAAAATCGTCCCCGACATTCTTGCCGAGCGCCGCTTTGGAACCGCCATAATCGAGCGCGTCGTCAACAAGCTGAAAGGCGATGCCGAGGTTCATACCGTAGCTGCGCAGGGCATCCCGCTGACCTTTCGGCGCATTAGCGAGGATTGGCCCGACTTCCGCAGCGGCGGAAAACAACGCGGCGGTCTTGGAACGAATAACCGCAAGATAGTCGTCCTCCGTCGTGTCCATCGACTGCGCGGCAGCAAGCTGCATCACCTCACCCTCCGCAATAACCGTCGAGGCATGGGACAGCACATCCAGCGCCTCCATCGACCCCGCATCCACCATCATGCGGAAAGCCTGCCCCAGCAGGAAGTCGCCCACCAGCACGCTGGCCTGATTGCCCCAGACCATACGTGCCGATTTCTTGCCGCGCCGCATGTCGCTCTCGTCCACCACATCGTCATGCAGCAGCGTTGCCGTGTGCATGAACTCCACGGCGGCGGACAGGGTGATGTGATGTTCGCCTTTATAACCGCACAGGCGCGCGGCAGCGAGGGTCAGCATGGGGCGCAAACGTTTTCCACCTGAATCGATCAGGTGCTTGGCGACCTCGGGAATCATCTCCACATCGCTGCCGGTCTTCGACAGGATAAGCGTATTGACCCGCGCCATGTCATCCGCCGTCAGCGCGACGAGCGGCTCGATGCCCGCTGCCGGTTTCTTCGTGTCTTTCAGGGAAATGACGACGCCCATATGGTCTCTGCGAAACTGCATTTCTATCGAGATAACCAATAGGTAGGCAGCGTGGCGTCGGCAAGGCGACATTGTGCGCCCGTTTCAGGTCAGGCTCTTGTCAGAACCAACCGCGCAAGCCACGGTCCGCACATGGAAGAACTGCTTCGCACAAACAATGCCGTTACCGTATCCTTCGCCACCAGTTTGCTGGAGGAGGAGGGGATCACCCATTTCGTTGCCGACACCCACATGAGCGTGCTGGACGGTTCCATTGGCATTCTGCCGCGCCGCATCATGGTGGATGGCAAACGCCTGCAACGGGCGCGCGCTTTGATGAGCGAAGCCGGGCTTGGCAACGAATTGCCGGACAAGCCGATCCGACCGGTCTGATGCCGCAGGACGATGCCGTTACGAAAGACGGCTTTCTCGACAACGCGTTCCGCGTTTTCCAACCGGCAAAGGGTGGACATCGCTCGGGCCTCGACGCCGTGTTGCTGGCGGCTTGCGTGAAGGCGCCCGCAGGCAGTCGCATTGCAGACTTTGGGGCGGGGTGCGGCGTGGCCGGAATGGCAGTTGCCACCCGGTTGAAAGGTGTGGCCATCGACTTGGTGGAGCGGAACACGCACGCCCTCGCCCTTGTGCGCCAATCCCTGCAGCTTGGCGAGAATGTTGCGCTGACGGCCCGCATTCATGTCATCGATGCAGACATCACCACACGCGGCGCGGAACGTGAACGCGCTGGTTTGCTTGGCAACGCTTACGATCACATTATCGCCAACCCGCCGTACAATCCGCCCACATATCAACCATCGCCCGATGAAGCCCGGGCGTCTGCCCACGTCGCTCCGCCATCGCTGGAGCCGTGGTTCAAGACAGCCGCCGCCTGCCTGAAGGCGAACGGGCAGATCACATTCATACTCCGCCCCGAAGCGTTGCCCGACATTCTGACCGCCATCCGTGGCCGCTTTGCCACCCTGCGCATCCGCCCCGTCCAGCCCCGCGCGGACCAGCCGGCTTCCCGCATTCTCATCCGCGCGACAAAAGGTACGAAGGCACCGTTGGCAATCCTCCCGCCACTGGTCCTGCACGAAGCCGATGGAAGCTGGCGCGACGAGATCGACGCCGTACTGCACGGTCGGGCGGCAATCGACCTGTAACCTTGCAATCCGCCCTCACGGCAACCACTTCGGCGGAAAGAAAATCTTACCCGGATGAACCCTCTTGGCCCTGCAACTCAATCGCCTCATCCCCGCCCGTTTCCGCCCGAAGGGCGATGTCATTCCAGTGGTGCGCATGTCCGGCGCCATCATGTCCGGCGGGTCGCCGCTGCGCCCCGCGCTCAATCTGGCAAGTGTGGCCGGGCCGTTGCAGAAGGCGTTTTCGTTCAAGGACTCTCCGGCTGTCGCCATCGTGGTAAATTCGCCCGGGGGATCTCCCGTCCAATCGCGGTTGATCTACCAGCGCATCCGCGATCTGGCGGTCGAGAAAAAGAAGAAAGTCCACATCATCGTCGAGGATGCGGCAGCGTCCGGCGGTTACATGATTGCCTGCGCCGGAGATGACATCACCGCCGACCCGTCCTCCATCGTCGGCTCCATCGGCGTCGTCTCATCGTCCTTCGGCTTTGTGGAGGCGCTCGACAAGCTGGGCGTGGAGCGGCGGCTCTATACGGCAGGCAGCAACAAGGCCGTGCTGGACCCGTTCTCTCCGCAGAAGGACAGCGATGTCGAGCACTTGAAGGAACTGCAACTCGACATCCACGGTATCTTCATCGAACTCGTCAAGAAAAGCCGCGGCGACCGCCTGTCCGATGATCCCGACCTGTTTACCGGCCTGTTCTGGACCGGCGGGCGTGGATTGGAGCTGGGGCTGGTCGATTCCATCGGCGACCTGCGCGGCACGCTCAAGCGGCTGTACGGCAGGGATACAAAGATGAAGCTGATCGAAGCCAAGAAGGGCCTGTTCGGGCGCAGCTCGATTTTTGGCATCTGCGACCAGATTGCGGACCGGGTGGTGGCGGAAGCCGACAGCCGCGCCTTGTGGGCACGTATCGGTCTTTGATAGACTGATCGCTTACCGCCCGAACGGACACGGCCAATGGTTCCTCTCATCGCAGCACTCGGCATCGGCGGCGTCGCCTATGTGGCGTGGACGTCGCTGAAAAAACATATGGCCGAGATCGAGGCGGAAGAACGCCGCAAGGCCGAAGGCCCGCGCGCCAGCGGCGAGCTGGAGCGGGACGAGGAAACAGGTCGATACCGCCCCAAGAAGTGAACTTGATAAGCACGGGCCTCCGTGGCACGGCATCGCCATCCCGTATCCCACCGCGACGCACCATGTCTCACGACCCCAAAACGTCCTTTCAGGGCCTCATCCTGACGCTCCACGATTACTGGGCGAAATACGGCTGCGTGATATTGCAGCCCTACGACATGGAAGTTGGGGCCGGCACGTTTCACCCGGCGACGACCTTGCGGGCGCTTGGTCCGAAACCGTGGAATGCCGCCTACGTGCAGCCGTCCCGTCGCCCGACGGATGGACGCTATGGCGAAAATCCCAACCGGCTGCAGCATTACTATCAATATCAGGTGCTGCTCAAACCATCCCCACCGGACCTGCAGGAACTCTATCTCGGTTCCCTCGCCGCCATCGGCATCGATCCGCTGCTCCATGACATCCGCTTCGTCGAGGACGATTGGGAAAGCCCGACGCTGGGTGCCTGGGGGCTCGGCTGGGAAGTGTGGTGCGACGGGATGGAAGTGTCCCAGTTCACCTATTTCCAGCAGGTCTGCGGGCAGGAATGTTCGCCCGTGGCTGGCGAACTGACCTACGGACTGGAGCGCCTCGCCATGTATGTGCAGGGCGTCGATGACGTTTACGATTTGAACTTCAACGGTGCCACCGGAAACGATCGTGTCAGCTACGGCGACGTGTTCCAGCAGACCGAACGGGAATATTCCCGCTGGAACTTCGACATCGCCGACACCGAAACCCTGTTCCAGCACTTCAAGGACGCCGAGGCCGAATGCCAGCGCATTCTCGCTGCCGATCCGGTCGATCCGAAAAAAGGCCGCCCCATCGTCATGGCCCACCCGGCCTACGACCAGTGCATCAAGGCCAGCCACGTGTTCAACCTGCTCGACGCGCGTGGCGTGATTTCCGTGACGGAGCGTCAAAGCTACATCCTGCGCGTGCGGGCGCTTTCCAAGGCCTGCGGCGAGGCGTTTCTGGCAACCGAGGCCGGTGGCATGTCACCGGCGGAGGCGGCCTAGATGCCCGATCTTCTGCTCGAACTGTTTTCCGAGGAAATCCCTGCCCGTATGCAACGGAAAGCAGCAGGCGATCTGCGCAAACTCGTCACCGATGCGCTGGTCGATGCCGGACTGACTTATGAAGGGGCAAAGGAATACTGGACGCCGCGGCGGCTGACGCTTGATCTACGTGGCGTGACGGCGCGGTCTGCCGACCGGTCCGAGGAGCGCAAGGGCCCGCGCACCGACGCGCCGGAAAAGGCGATTGCCGGTTTTTTGCGCGGAGCGGGGCTTGCTTCGGTCGATGAAGCGGAAACGCGTAGTGATCCCAAGAAGGGCGAGTTCTACGTCGCCGTCATCCGCACGCCGGGCCGGGAAACGGAGGAAATTATCGCGGACGTGATGCCGGACATCATCCGCACTTTCCCGTGGCCGAAATCCATGCGCTGGGGCGAAAAGTCCCGCGAAGCGGGCAGCCTGAAATGGGTGCGCCCGCTGCAATCCATTCTCTGCACCTTCGGCCCGGAAACGGAGGAGCCGGTGGTCGTGCCGTTCGAAGTCGGCGGCGTGAAATCCGGCAACGTCACCTACGGCCACCGCTTCCACGCGCCCGCGCCGATCAAGGTGCGCCGCTTCGACGATTACGCGGCCAGCCTCGACAAGGCCCGCGTCATGCTCGACGCCGAACGCCGCCGCGACACGATCCGCGCCGACGCCAACAACCTCGCTTTTGCGCGCGGGTTGGAACTGGTGGCGGACGAGGCGCTGCTGGAGGAAGTCGCCAATCTGGTCGAATGGCCCGTGGCGCTGATGGGGGAATTCGACGCTGCCTTTCTCGACATTCCCGACGAGGTGATCCGCCTGACGATCAAGGAAAACCAGAAGTGTTTCGTGCTTCGCAAGGGGGAGAGCTCTGTCGAACAGCTTTCTGCTCGTTGCCAACATCGAGGCCAGCGACGGTGGTGTGGAGATCGCGCGCGGCAACGCAAAGGTCGTCAACGCTCGCCTGTCGGATGCGAAATTCTTCTGGGAAACCGACCTGCATTCGGTGCGCGAACAAAAGTTCGAGCCGTGGCTCAAGAAGCTGGACGACGTCACCTTTCACGCCAAACTCGGCAGCCAGGGCGAGCGCATTAAACGCATCGCCGCGTTGGCCGAGGAACTGGCTCCGGTGGTCGGTGCCGATCCGGCGCTCGCCCGTCGCGCCGCCGAAATCGCCAAGGCCGACCTGTCGAGCCAGATGGTCTACGAATTCCCCGAATTGCAGGGTTTCATGGGACGGCAATATGCAGAGCGCGCAGGCGAGGACGCCTCCGTCGCCCGCGCCGCGCAGGAGCATTATTCGCCCGCTCGGCCCATCCGACGATGTGCCGACCGATCCCGGTCAGCGTCGCCGTGGCGCTGGCCGACAAGCTGGACACGCTGGTCGGGTTCTGGGCGATCGATGAGAAGCCCACGGGCAGCAAGGATCCCTACGCACTGCGACGGGCGGCTCTGGGGGTTATTCGGTTGGTTCTGGAGAATGGGCTGAGATTAGAACTTAGTGGCTTAGTTGGAGGCGTTAGAGGCTGAAGCGATCAGCCGCGTTTAATTGGAAACGGTATTCTGACGATACTGACCTTGCAATATCGGCTTCGAAAGCTGCGAAGCTGAATCCCAGCCAGACACAACGAACTGTTGGATCGCATACAGGACGTCAGCCTGCGGCTGACGGACGGATCGTGAGCAAGGCGCATCTCACCCATCGCTGACTAGTAACTGGCAGAATTCTTGATCTCGCTTCCTTCCGACTTCAGGAAAATCGGTCGTTTCAAGCCTCCTCGCCTTCTTCCACGACCGCCTGAAAACCTATCTCCGCGACGCCGGCGCGCGCCACGACCTTATCGACGCGGTCATCACGCCCCGAATCCGACGACATCCTCGCCATCACGCGCCGCGTCGAAGCCCTCTCCACCTTCCTCGACACCGAGGACGGCAAGAACCTCGTCGCGGGCACCAAGCGGGCCACCAACATCCTTGCCGCCGAGGAAAAGAAGGGCACGGCCATCGCCGATTCCGTCGATCCGGCGCTACTTCGTCACCGATGCCGAACGCGACCTGTTCAGCGCGCTGGAAAGCGCCGAACATTGCGCCCGCGAGGCGGTGAAGGATGGCAATTACGAGGGCGCGATGAAGGCGCTCGCCGCTCTCCGCGCACCCGGTCGATACCTTTTTCGACGATGTGATGGTGACCGAGGACGGCCACGCCGCCAACCGTCTCGCCCTCATGCGCCGCATCCGCGACGCCACCGGCACGGTTGCCGACTTCTCCAAAATTGCAGGCTAAGACCATGAAACACTGGACGATCTATCTCTCCGGCGAAATCCACACCGACTGGCGCGAGCGTATCGAACAGGGCTGCGAGGCCGCCGACCTGCCGGTCACGCTCACCGCCCCCGTCACCCATCATGAGGCGAGCGACGATTGCGGCGTGGCCATTCTGGGCGACGGAAGCCGAACAAAGTCTGGCACGACCGCAAGGGCGCGCAGATCAACGCCATCCGCACCCGCACGCTGATCGCGGAGGCCGATATCGTGGTCGTGCGCTTCGGCGAGAAATACAAGCAGTGGAACGCCGCCTTCGATGCAGGGCAGGCGGCGGCGCTTGCGATCCCCATGATCGTCATTCACGGCCCGGACCATGCCCATGCGTTGAAAGAGGTGGATGCCGCCGCTCTGGCAGTCGCGGAAACCGCCGAACAGGTGGTCGATATCCTGCGCTACGTCATCGACGGAACGCTGAAGGGCTACACCGACAAGACGTAAGGCTCAGTCGCTTTTGAACGCCCCGTGCCGGCCGTCGCCACCGGCAAAGCGGGTGGCACCGGCGACCGTTTCGCCGGAGCGGATGGTTTCCAAGCCCAACCGCCCTTCGTTCCGCAGGGCCGCATCATGGTCCAGGCCCCACTGTTCCAGCATCGACCGCCGGTCGTTCCGCATACACAGCTGCGGAAACCCGGCGAGCTGATGGGCCAGTGCGACAGCATCCGCCAGTGCCTCGCCCGGTTCGGAAACCCGGTTCGCCAAACCGATGGCGAGGGCCTCCTCCGCAGTCACAGCCCGCCCCGTCAGCACCAGATCCATCGCACGGCTCTGGCCGATCAGGCGGGGCAGGCGGAACGTGCCGCCGTCGATCAGCGGCACACCGAAGCGGCGACAGAAGATTCCGAATGTCGCATCCCGTGCCATCACACGTAGATCGCACCACAGCGCCAGTTCCATGCCACCCGCGACCGCATAGCCCTCAATGGCAGCGATAACCGGCTTGGAGAGCGCCAGCCGCGTGACGCCCATCGGGGCGAGGCTGTTCTCGCCGTCTTCCGATACGCGCCCGTCCAGATCGCCGTCCGATAAGGCTTTCAGGTCTGCGCCCGCACAAAAGGCGCCTTCCGCTCCGGTGAGAATGGCGACGGATGCCCCATCGTCCGCATCAAAAGCGCGGAAGGCGTCGAACAGCGCCTGCGCAGTCGCTCCGTCGACGGCGTTGCGCCGATCCGGGCGGTTGATCGTGACGATGCGGACCGGCCCGTCGTCGGTCACCAATAGTGGGTCACTCATTGTCTCTCTCCCGCGCTATCGCCCGCCAACCGATATCCCGGCGGCAAAAACCCTCCGGCCAATCGACACGGTCCACCAGTGCATACGCCCGCTCCTGCGCCTCGCGCACGGTGTCGCCCAGTGCGGTAACGGCGAGCACGCGCCCGCCGGATGCGACGAGATCGTCGCCGTCCAGGGCCGTGCCCGCGTGAAAGATCAGCCCGTCCTGCGGCAAGCCGATGCGGCTGCCTGTCTCGTATTGTCCCGGATACCCCCGTGCCGCCATCACCACCGTGAGGGCGACTTTCGCGGACCATTGCAGTTCCTGCCCGGCGAGGTCGCCATTCGCAGCCGCCAGCAGAACCGGCACGAGATCGCTTTCCAGCCGCGCCATCAGCACCTGACATTCCGGATCGCCGAACCGCACGTTGTATTCGATCAGCTTCGGACCGTCCGCCGTCAGCATGACGCCTGCATACAACACGCCTGAAAACGGCGTGCCCGCTTCTGCCATGCCGCGCAGCGTGGGTTCGATCATTTGTTCGAGGATTTGCGCCTCAAGCGCTGCGTCCAGCACATCGGCGGGCGAATAGGCACCCATGCCACCGGTATTCGGCCCCGTGTCGCCATCGCCTACACGCTTGTGGTCCTGCGCCGTGCCAAAGGGCAGGGCGGTCGTGCCGTCGCACAGGAAGAACAGCGAGGCTTCCTCGCCGACGAGGCATTCCTCAATGACGACAGAGGCGGGACCATCGGCGAAAATGGCATCCAGTGCCGCGCGGGCTTCATTCTGCGTTTGCGCGACGGTCACGCCCTTGCCAGCCGCCAGCCCATCGGCCTTGACGACGATGGGCATGGTCCGCGTCGCCAGATACTCGAGCGCAGGTTTCAGCGCATTGAAAGCGGCATAGGCAGACGTCGGAATCTTCATTCTGTCGCACAGTGCCTTCGTGAACGCCTTCGACCCTTCCAATTGCGCGGCGGCGGCCGATGGCCCGAATACGGGAATCTCTACCGCGCGCAAGGTGTCAGCCAGCCCGTCCACCAGCGGCGCTTCGGGACCGATGACCACAAGACCGATCGACTGCTCGCCGCAGAAGGCCACGACGGCGGAATGGTCATCCACGTCGAGCGTGACGTGGGTCGCCACTTTGCCGGTTCCGCCGTTACCAGGCGCGATGAATCAGCCGGTTGCAGTGCGGCGATTGGGCGATTTTCCAGGCAAGCGCGTGTTCGCGGCCGCCGGAGCCGATGAGAAGAATGTTCATGGCCTCTCCTTACCACGCGACAGGATGGGCGCAGCGTTCGCGCGTTTTTGTCCACGGTCTTTCGCACGGTCCCGTGCTTGACCCTCAGCCCAGCGCCCGCCACATCCCCACGATGGAAAGCGCAGACACACAGGGCGATAAGCAGGCTGACATGCCGGTCGATACTGGCCGCGTCGCCGATGCCCCTTCCGGTAACTGGGTCTACCGCCTTCTGCCCCGCGCGCTGTGGCCCTATGCCCAGCTTGCAAGATGGGACAGGCCCATCGGCTGGTGGCTTCTGCTATGGCCATGCTGGTGGTCGCTGGCGCTGGCGGCCGGGCAGGGCGAGGCGGTGGACTGGGGCACGCTGCTCATCGCGCTGGCGCTGTTCTGGCTCGGCGCGGTCGCCATGCGCGGGGCCGGTTGCACGTATAACGACATGGTGGATGTCGGCATCGATGCCCGCGTGGCCCGCACCGCTTCCCGGCCCATTCCGTCCGGTCGCGTGTCACGCACGGCGACGTTGGCGTTCGTCGGGCACAGGTGCTGACAGGGTTTGCGGTTCTGGTGTGCCTGTGTCTGTTGCGTTGGTCGACTTCCGGCTTCAACACGTTCGCCTTTGTGCTGGCCATCGCATCGCTGGCGGTGGTCGCGGCCTACCCGTTTGCCAAACGGGTGACGGACTGGCCGCAATTCGTGCTCGGTCTTGCATTTTCGTGGGGAGCGTTGCTCGGCTGGGCCGTGCTGGAAGGCACAATCGCCGCACCGGCGTTCTGGCTCTACGCTGGTGCGGTGTTGTGGACCATCGGTTACGATACGATCTATGCCCATCAGGACAGGGAAGACGACGCGTTGATCGGCGTGCGTTCGACGGCGCGATTGTTCGGGGAGCGGAGCAAAGCTGCAATTCTAGCGCTTTATGGAGCGACCGTTCTGCTGTTGGCGCTGGCTTTTGTCACCGCCAGTGCAGGCTGGCCAGCCTATGTGGGCCTGATGATCGCCGCCGCTCACATGGCTTGGCAGCTTGTCCGCCTCGACATCGACGATGGCGAAGCGTGTCTTTCGATCTTCAAGTCCAACCGCGATCTCGGTTGGATCGTCTTTCTCGGGCTTGTGGCAGACCTGCTGGTCTAGTTCCGCGCTATAATCTCGCTCGCATCCAGTCGCATGACGGGGCCGACGATGCCCTGCTTGCGGCGGCGCAGAAAGCGCGGGCGGCGGGCGAGTTGCGTGATGCGGGCGCGACGCTGTTTCGGCGCACGGCTTTGCAGGCCCGCCTCGCGCACCACCGTCACCGCGCCAGCGGCACCGACCATCAGCATCGGCAAGCCGGTGCGGCGGGCCCACGAATGCCAGTCGGCAGCCGCGTTTTCCACACTGTCGCATGTCATCAGCGGCACGCAAAGGTCCGGGTCGGCGTGATGCAGATGCAGCGTAACGGATGTTGTGCCATCCTCATGTTCGACCGAGCGGGCGGCGACACCCTGAAATACGCGGTTCGGCAGCGCCATCGAAAGGGGCGCACCGCAGCGCAACGTCCGCTTCATCACAGCGCCGTTGTCATCCAGAACGACTTCGACGCCGTCTGAAGACGCAATCCGTTGACGCCCACCATATGGGTCGACGCGAAAATCGCGTCGGGTCGGTTCGAATGTCTGCACTGTTTCGGGCGTCTGGCCCTGGATTGCCGTTTGCATATTGCGTCTCTCTCTACCTGAAACCCTTCGAGAGCCGCCCTTGTGGGTAGGCCTTCTGGCCCGGTCTCTTCGATGCGTCTGTCGTGCAGGCTCTTTTGGCCCGTCACACATGCAACCTAGCGGGTGTGATGCCGAATTGGCTTAAGGATCGCGGTTAAGAGAAATTGCCAGCGGGCAGGGTTAGCGGTTCGTCACACCCTGTAACGGACCGGTAAGCCTGCCGGAATTGTTACCCGGCGGCGTCTGCCGCCCGGCGCAAACGGTCGTTGATCGCACGGCCTGCACCGTATTCAGGAATTGGCGCGACTGCGATGCCAGCGTAGCCCTGCCGGTCCAGTTGCCACAGCATGTGGAACAGGTTGTGCGCCGCTTCCGCGAGATCGCCGCGAAGGCTGAGATTGAGCGTGGCTTCGCTGCCGGTGCCGAATCCCAGCAGGGCTTCGCCTGTCGCCCGCACTTTCGGCGTTCAGTCGAAGGGGCGTGTTCGGTGCATAGTGGCGGAAATGGGTGCCGGGGCTTTCGGGGGCGGCGCTGGCCGGCACGTCGTCGGCCAATCGAACCACTGTCTCCAGCATGGACCGCGTCACGGGCCCTTCGCGCAGCAGCCGAACCGACTGGCCTTCCGGTTTCACGATGGTGCTTTCCAGCCCCGCCGCGCAGCCACCGCCATCGAGAATGAGATCGACGCGGCTCGCCCAGATCGGCCGCCACATGCTGCGCGCGGGTCGGGCTGAGGCGGCCGGACGTGTTGGCGCTCGGTGCGGCGATCGGCTTGCCGAGCAGGGCGGAAAGCTGCGTCATGGCGCCGATAGGGTGGCGTAGGGCGATGGTGGCAAGCCCCGCACGCACCGCGGGCGCGGTTTGCATCGCACCGGCAGGCACCACGAGCGTGAGCGGCCCTGGCCAGAAGGTGTCTGCCAGCCGTTTTGCGGTTTCGCCAAGCAGCCCGAAGCGCAGCGCCATCTCGACATTTGCCACATGGCAGATGAGCGGGTTCGCACCGGGGCGGCCCTTTGCCTCGTAGATGCGCGCAACCGCATCGGCATTCGTCGCATCGGCGGCCAGCCCGTAGACGGTCTCGGTCGGCACGGCGACAAGCCCGCCGTTGCGCAGGATATCGGCGGCCTCGTTCAAGGCGTCATCGGAAACGGGCACGACACGGGACATGGCCGCCTTATGCGACAGTCGATGCTTTGACGTAAACGGAAACCCGTGCCACCTCTGACAAAACATGTGCAGCTTTGGAAATCCCCATGTATCGCGCCCCCGTCGAAGAGATCGTCCATACGCTCAAAGCCGTCACCGGCCTTGGCGCGCAGATGGAGCAGGGCAACACCGGCGATCTGTCCGCCGACTTGCTGGAAGCGATCCTCGAAGAGGCGGGAAAGTTCGCCACCGAGGAAGTAGCCCCCTTGGCCGAAAACGGCGACCGGCAAGGCACGCCATTGAAGGATGGTGCTGTCACCATGCCAGACGGCTGGAAGGATCTCTATACCCGCTGGCGGGAAGGCGGCTGGAATGCCTTGACCGGCCCGGAAGCCTTTGGCGGCCAGAACCTGCCGATGGCGGTGGCGACGGCAACTTACGAAATGTGGAACTCCGGTTCGCTCGCCTTCGGTATCGGTCCCACCCTGACGACCGGCGCGATCGAGGCGATTGACGCTCATGCCAGCGATGAATTGAAGGCGAAATATCTCGCCAAGCTGGTATCCGGCGAATGGACCGGCACGATGAATCTGACCGAACCGCAGGCAGGCAGCGATCTGAACGCCCTGAAAACCCGTGCTGAACCTGTCGGCGATGGCACCTACCGGATTTTCGGCCAGAAAATCTACATCACCTACGGCGAACACGATATGACGGACAACATCGTCCATCTCGTGCTGGCTCGTCTGCCGGATGCGCCTGCGGGGCAGCGGGGCATCTCGCTGTTTCTCGTGCCGAAAATTCACGTCAATGACGACGGCTCGCTGGGCGCGCGCAACGACGTGTTCTGCAGCGGCATCGAGCACAAGATGGGCATCCACGGCTCGCCCACCTGCACCATGATCTACGGTGACGGGAAGTTCGGCGACCAGCCCGGTGCGGTCGGCTGGCTCATTGGCGAGGAAAATCGCGGTCTCGCCTGCATGTTCACGATGATGAACAATGCGCGCCTTCTTGTGGGCATTCAGGGCACGGCGGTCGCTGAAGCGGCGACGCAAAAGGCGCTGGCCTATGCCAACGAGCGGCGGCAGGGGCGGGCGGACGGGTATGAGGGGGAGGGCATGGCCCCCATCGTTCTGCACCCCGATGTGCAGCGCAATCTGCTGACCATGCGGGCGCTCACCAACGCCTCCCGCGCCATCGCCTACAACTGCGCCCACGCCATCGACCGCTCTCATGGTGGAGCGGACCAAGTCTCCGCCCGCGGCGCGGCGGCGGGTGCGGAGCAGCACGACCACGACCACTGGACCAACCGTGCGGGACTGCTGACACCCATTGCCAAAGCCTTCTCCACCGACATCGGCTGCGAGGTGGCTTCCATCGGTGTGCAGGTGCATGGCGGAATGGGCTTCGTGGAGGAAACCGGTGCGGCCCGTTTGATGCGCGATGCGCGTATCGCACCGATCTACGAGGGCACCAACGGCATTCAGGCTATCGATCTGATCACCCGCAAACTGCCGCTGGATGGCGGCGATGCGGTGCGCGGTTATATCGCCGAATTGCGGGACATCGTCGCTGAAGCCGCCCGCTCCAACCGCAAGGATCTGACAGGAATTTCCGGGGCGTTATCGGAAGCGCTGGACGATCTTTCGGCAACGACTGAAACGCTGCTGCAATGGCAGGCCGACGGAGAGCGCAACCGGGCACTGGCTGGCGCTACACCCTATTTGCGCCTGTTCGGTCTCGCGGCAGGCGGTGTCTATCTCGCAAAGTCCGCGCTTGCCGATGACGGCGTCGCCAATCGTGCGTCCATTGCCCGCTTCATGGCCACCAACCTGTGTGGCGAAACGGGCAGCCTGCGACGCACGATCGAAACGGGCAGTGACAGCTTGCTCGAAGCGGGTGCAGGCTTCTACGCCGCCTAGCGCTTCTTGAAAATTGAAGTCGACCGCTTCGACACGGTCTTGCTGAACAGGGCGATGGCTTCGACATGGTGCGACCAGACGAACTGGTCCACTGGCACCACCGTCTCCAGCGCGTAGCCGCCATTCACCAGAAGAGCGGCATCTCGCGCCAGCGTCGTCAGGGTTGCAGGACACATAGGCGATGCGCGCGATCTCGGCTTTCGCCAGCGCCGGCATCTGTGCCTGCGCGCCGGCACGGGGCGGATCGAGACACAAACCGTCGAAAGCCTTCAATTCGCGCACCGAAAGCGGTGTGTCGTAGAGGTCGCGCTGAATGGCCTTGACCGGCTTGTGACCTTTCGGCTGTCCTGCGGCGACGATGGCACCGATGCCTGCCGCATCCCCTTCATAGGCCGAAACCGCAGCGCGTCTGGCGAGCGGAAATGAGAATGTGCCGGAGCCTGCAAACAGGTCCGCGACCTGTTTGGCCGGTTTCAGATGCCGTGTGACGAGGTCCACCATCGCCGCCTCGGCTTCCGCGACAGCTTGAACGAAGGCGCCGGGTGCTAGCTGTGACCTCCGCCTCGCCGAACTGAAGCATCGGTGATGTGCGCTCGAACACCACGTCGCCGTCGATGCTGGCCCGCACGATGTCTGACCGCGAAACGGCACGCACGAACGCCGCCAGCATATCCTCGCCGGGCGGCACGGGCAGCACGCAATCGAGGTCGAGACCGGTCTGCGAATGCGAGCACGGTGATTTGCGCCCGGTCCTTGCCACGCAGGATCGTGGCGAGAACCGCTCGCAAGGCAGGCAATGCAGCCTCGATGGACGGCGTCACAACCGGACATTCGATCATGTCGATAATGTCGTCGCTGCTGCGGCGGTTGAAGCCCAGCACCACCTGCGCACCATCCCTGTAGGCAGACATCACCGCGCGACGGCGGCTGTGCGGCGGAATGGTGACGAGGGGTTCGACCGCCGCTGCCAGACTTTCGCCGCGCGAATGCGTCCACCACGATCTGCCGCTTCCAGTCCGCATACAGATCGGCCTGCATGTGCTGCGCAACGCAGCCCCCGCAGGTGCCGAAGTGACGGCAGGGCGGCACGGCGCGGTGCGGGGATGGCTCGACGACCGATTCGAGCCCGGCATGAGGGCGCTGTCCGTCGGTTTCGACAGTCTCACCGGGAAGGGCGAACGGAACGAAAACCGGATGCCCGTTCGTCTCGGCAATGCCATCCCCCTGTCCCCCGAGAGCGCGGATCGTCAATCTGGTCATGCCCGTTCTCCGCACAGCAGAAATTCGCGGTTGCCGTCGCCGCCTTTGATCGGGGAAGAGAGCAAATGCGTATGTCCCCATCCTGACAGTGCATCAAACCATTCGACGATATTTGCTACCGTCCGCTCGATCAGAGCCTCATCCCGCACGATGCCGTTGCTGCCGACACCCTCACGGCCAACCTCGAATTGCGGCTTCACCAGCAACACGGCCCGCGCGCCGTTTGCGGCCATGAGAAGCGCTGGTTCAGCGGCCAGCCGCAAGGAGATGAAACTCATATCGCTCACGACCATTTCGGGCGCGAACGGCAGGTCGTCCGGCGTGAGATCGCGGGCGTTGAACCCTTCCAGCACTGTTACGCGCGGATCATCTCCAATGGAGGGCACCATCTGTCCGTGCCCGACATCGAGCGCTACCACATGGGCCGCACCGCGTTCCAGCAAAACCTGCGTGAATCCGCCGGTTGATGCGCCGAGGTCGAGACAGTGTCTGCCGGACACGGAAAAGCCCGACCCATCGAGACCGGCGAGCAGTTTCAGCGCGGCGCGCGACACATAGGTGGACCCGCTGTCGGTGATGTCGATAGTTGCATCATTCGCGACCAGTGCGGCGGGTTTCGTCGCAACGTGGTCCGAAACCTGCACGCAACCGCGCAAGATCATGTCCCGAGCACGGGACCGGCTGGGTGCCAGACCGCGAAGGGGAAGCAGGGCGTCCAGTCTGATGCGTTGGCCTGTCATGGCCGCGCAGTATCAGAAGCAGGCGAGGAAGGCACCTGCCAGATATGAAAACCACACATCTCCACCAAACGATTGCCACAGCGCGAGCCCCGCTCCCCCGACCAGCGCCAGTCCAATAGCGCATGATCCGGTCTGCACGGCGGTCACGTATTACGCTCCACCAGCCGCTCCAGCTTGCGCACCGCCATATCGCTGTCCTCGCCATAGGCGATGGTGCCCGCGAATGACCCATCAGCGTTCATCAAAAATGTCGTTGCCGTGTGGTTCATCGTGTAGTCTGGGTCGTTTTCCGTATGGCCTTCCAGCGGTACCTTCTGGGCTACCACACGCCATTCGGAAACCATCGTTGCGATCTGCTCCTCGCTGCCCGCGATACCGCGAATGCGCGGGTCGAATGCGGAAATGTAATCCGCCATCATCTGCGGGGTGTCGCGCAGCGGGTCGACGGTGACGAAATAGACATCCACATCGTCACCCTTATCCCCCAGCTTCGCCAGCCATTGCGAGGCTTCGTAGAGCGTCGTCGGACAGACGTCCGGGCAATGGGTGAAGCCGAAGAAGAGTGCGTGAGGACGGCCTTTCATATCCTCCTGCGTGATGGTGGTGCCATCGGTCGATACAGCCGTGAACGGCCCGCCGATATCGGCCACGCCAAAGGTGGCGGGCGTGTTGGTGCCGGCCATCATGGTGCGATTGATGGTTTCATATCCAAGCCAGCCAGCCAGGGCGGCGACGGCGATCCACAGGACAATGCGAAGGTTTCTCATGGAAACGATTTAGGCATTGGAAGCGCCGGAGTCATCTCACAACCGAGGCATGTCGTGCGGCAATCAAGCGCGCAGGGCGTTGCGTGCGCTGGAGCCAAGGGCAGAGATGACCGCGTCGCATATGCCGACACGGTCCAACCCGGCCTGGACGATCATGGCGTGCGGCGCCATCTGGTCGAGATAGACATCCGGCATCGTCAGCGTGCGGATACGCAAGCCGTCATCGAGCAGCCCGACGCTTGCCAGATGCTGCAGCACATGGGCGCCAAACCCGCCGCGCGATCCTTCCTCGACCGTCACCAGAACCTCATGCTCCCGCGCGAGGCGTTCGATGAGGTCTGTGTCCAACGGTTTGGCGAAGCGGGCATCCGCGACTGTCGTAGATAGCCCGCGGTCGGCCAGATCCTCAGCGGCGAGCAGGCAGTCCTGCAGCCGGGAACCGAGGGAAAGCAGTGCGACTTTCGTGCCTTCCCGCACGATCCGCCCCTTGCCGATCTCCAGCACACTGCCGCGCTCCGGCAGATCGACCCCGACCCCCTCACCACGCGGATAGCGGAAGGCGATCGGCCCCTCGTCGTAGGCAGCTGCGGTGGCCACCATATGCTTCAGTTCCGCCTCGTCCCCTGCGGCCATGACCGTGAAACCGGGCAGGCAGGTCAGGTAGGCCAGATCGAACGAACCGGCATGGGTGGACCCATCCGCTCCCACATATCCGGCACGGTCGAGCGGAAAACGCACGGGCAACTGCTGGATGGAAACGTCATGGACCACCTGATCGTAGCCCCGTTGGAGGAAGGTCGAGTAGATGGCGCAGAACGGCTTGAAACCCTCGCTCGCCATACCCGCGGCGAAGGTGACGGCATGTTGTTCGGCGATGCCCACATCGTAGGTGCGGTCGGGGAAGGCTTGCTCGAAAATATCGATCCCCGTGCCGCCCGGCATTGCGGCGGTGATACCGACGATGCGGTCGTCCCGCTCGGCCTCCTGCACCAACGACTGGCCGAAAATCTTCGTATAGCTCGGCGCATTGGGAACGGATTTGGACTGCTCGCCGGTAATCACGTCGAACTTCGAAACGGCATGAAGTTTGTCACCTGCCGCTTCCGCAGGCGCGTAACCCTTGCCCTTTTCGGTAATCACATGAACCAGAATCGGCCCGCGTTTCGCGTCGCGCACGTTGCGGAGAATCGGCAGAAGCTGCGTCAGATCGTGCCCGTTGACGGGGCCGACATAGTAGAAGCCCAACTCCTCGAACAGCGTTCCGCCCATCCAGTAGGTGCGCGCATATTCCTCGGTTTTGCGCGCCTTTTCCGCGATGAATTTCGGCAGCTTCTCGTTCAGCTGCTTCGCCACGTCGCGGATCGAACGGTAGGTCTTGCCTGACACGAGCCGTGCCAGATAATGGCTCATGGACCCGGTTGGCGGGGCGATCGACATGTCGTTGTCATTGAGAATGACGATCTGCCGAGCGTCCAGACCACCGGCATTGTTCATGGCCTCATAAGCCATTCCAGCGGTGATCGAGCCGTCGCCGATCACCGAGATCACGTTGCGCTCGACACCGGCCAGCTTGCTCGCCTCCGCCATGCCGAGACCGGCGGAAATCGACGTGGAGGAATGGGCGGCACCGAACGGGTCATATTCGGATTCTGACCGCTTGGTGAAGCCCGACAATCCGCCTTCCTTGCGCAACGTGCGAATACGGTCGCGGCGACCAGTCAGAATTTTATGCGGGTAACACTGGTGGCCCACGTCCCAGATGATGCGGTCGTGGGGCGTGTCGAACGTATGGTGCAGCGCAATCGTCAGTTCCACAACACCGAGGCCTGCACCGAGATGACCACCCGTGACGGAGACGGCATCCACCATCTCCGCGCGCAATTCTTCGGCCAGCTGCGGCAACTGCTCGTCTCTAAGGCGGCGCAGATCGGCAGGCAGAGGAACCTTGTCGAGAAGCGGAGTAGAGGGCACGCATGGTCCTGACGTTCGGGTTTGTTCGCGATGCAACGGGCGCGACGGTCCAGTCAACGCGAATATCGGTCACGGCACCATGCGTGACAAGGGCGCGGCAGCTTATGGATCGAGCGGCTCGGTGCCTTTTGCGGTGCCGTCGGCTCCAACGCGGATTTTCTCCACCTTGTCCTCGGCGCTCGTCAGCAGTTTGGCGCAGTGCTTCTTCAGCGCCTCGCCCTCTTCGTAGATGCGGATGGAATCTTCCAGCGCCACATCGCCGCGCTCCAGCTTGGCAACGATCGTCTCCAGTTTTTCGAGCGCCTGCTCGAAGGACAGGCTGCTCACATCGCTCGTCTTTTTCTCAGCCATCGTGCCGCTCCAAATCGTTCAGCCGTGCATAAGCCGCTTCACATGGGTGGCACAAGCCGAAGCGAGCCCCTGCAAGTCGTATCCCCCTTCCAGCAGGCTGACGACGCGGCTGCCGCAGCGTTTTTCGGCAATGCTCATCAGGCGACCCGTCATCCAGTCGAAATCATCGTCCTCCAGATCGATATTGGCGAGCGGGTCGCGCGTATGAGCGTCGAAACCGGCGGAGATGATGAGCAGGTCCGGCTTGAATGCATCGAGCGCGGGCAGAACACGGGATGTGAAAGCCTCGCGGAACCCTTCGCCTGCCGTGCCGGGGGAGAGCGGCGCGTTGCAGATATTGCCAACACCTTCCTCGTGTTTTGCACCGGTGCCGGGAAAAAGCGGCATCTGGTGGGTCGAGGCGTAAAAGACGCTCTTGTCGGCTTCGAAGATATCCTGCGTGCCATTGCCGTGGTGAACGTCGAAATCCACGATGGCCACCCGCTCCAGCCCGTGCGCCTTCTGAGCATGGCGGGCCATCACCGCCGCCGTATTGACCACGCAGAACCCCATCGCGGTGGTTTTCTCTGCATGGTGCCCCGGCGGGCGGGCGGCGAGGAAGGCGTTGTCGGCCTTGCCCGTCACTACGGCATCCACCGCCGCCAGACCACCGCCCACGGCATGACGCACGCACTCCCACGTTTTGGGGCTCATATGTGTGTCGGCATCCAGTTGCACGCTGCCTTCCTCCGGTACGGCGGCGCGCATGGTGTCGATATGCTGCTCGGGGTGAGCGTAGAGGAACGTCGCCTCGTCAGCCTGCTGCGTTTCGAACCGCACCAGCGCGTTAAAGGCGTCATCCGACAAAGCCGTGGAAACCGCGCGAATACGGTCCGGGCGCTCGGGGTGGCCTTCGGGCGTCAGATGCTCGGCGAAAATATCGTGGGTATAGAGATGAGTCGTCATGCAATGGCTCCCGTTTCACTCACTCTGCGTCTTGCGGTGCACCGCGTAAACCGATCCGTCGTCCAATCCCACGGTCAGCACGGCTGCCTTGCCCTCCGCATGAACGCCGATCAGTTTGTCGATCCGTGCGGGCAGGAGGATGGAGGCGAAGGTGTTGAACGCCCTGGCTTTACGGTCCGGGAAGCGGACGATCAGCAGCGACTGACGGTCGAGGCTCGGCAGGGCAAGATCGGATACGCCGTCTCCGTCGAAATCCGCCACGGCGGACAGACGCTGTTCCCGCGACCCGTTATGGTGGTTCGAGAAACCGGCGGCTTTTGCGGTGAGAGTGAGTGTCCCCTTCGACCAGCGCCAGAATTGTAATACGCCCGCCAGATGAGGCGTTTCCACCAGCGCGATACTCGTGCTGCCGGATCCATCGAAGTCGGCGATGCCAGCGATGTTGAGCCAACGGTAGGCGCGCCCGATGAAGGGCGTCTGGGCCACACGCTCGATACCGGAATCGGTGACGGCGAACACCACGACCGCAGCACCCTTCGCCACATCCGCAACGATAGTGACGATATGGGTGCGCCCGAACCCGTCGAAATCGACAATGCGGGGCGCGCGGTCCTCGAACACTTCGGTGTCGGGAAGGGTGACGCTGTCACGGCTTCCATCCTTGCGTTCCACCACCAGCGTTGCCGCCTCGATGCGGTCACCCAATGCCCCGTGGCCGTAGCGGTCGGTCGGGTCGGCATACCAGGCCGCGTTCATGTCGGACCAATCCGGCGCGAAGGCGACTGTTCCGTCTGGCAGTCCGCCTTCAGGCGGGAGCGTGGCTTCGGTGCCATCGACCCTGTTGCCAGATGAGGCGCAATCGTAGGCGAATGGCGGTGATGTATCGGAGCAGGGCACCAGAACCGGCCACGTTTCCACCGACCGGGCGATGCGATCGACTTCCTGTGCGTTGTCCGCGCTGTTTGGTTCGTAAACCTTCGTGACAGTCCAGTCTTCCGCAAAGGCTGGCGCGGCTGACAGGCAGAGCAGAAGAGCCGCAAACAGCCTCAATCCGTCACCGTTTCCACGATCTCGATGCCGAACCCTTCCACCCCTACGTAATGGCGCTCACGTGAGGCCAACAGGCGGATAGTGCGGACACCGAGGTCGCGCAGGATCTGCGCGCCGAGGCCGATCTCCAGCCATTCCTCCTTGCGGCTCTTTGCGGTGCCGTGGGCCTCGCGCTCCTCGCCAAACGCGGCACCGGCTTCGTTGCGCGGGCTGGCTTCGCGGGCGACACCCACGGAGCCTTCCCGCAGATAGACGAGCACGCCGCACCCGTCTTCTTTGGCGATACGCTTGAGATAGCGGTGCAGGCTGGGCGATGCGCCGAATGTATCGTCCAGCACGCTCTCGATATGCAGCCGCACCAGCACGTTCGTGCCGTCACCGATGTCGCCATAGACGATGGCGAGGTGCTGCATCGTGTCCATCTCGGCGCGGTATGTGACGGCGCGGGCGGTGCCGTTAGGCGTTTCGATGGTCTCGTCTTTCATCGCTTCCACCAGATGCTCACGGCGCTGGCGGTAGGCGATGAGGTCCGCGACCGTGACGGTCTTGAAGCCCTTCTCGGCGGCAAAGGCGTCGATCTGTGGGCCGCGCATCACCGTGCCATCGTCGTTGACGAGTTCGGAAATGACACCCACCGGCGGGAGATTAGCCAGTTTGCACAGGTCCACGGCGGCTTCCGTATGGCCCGAGCGCAGCAACACGCCGCCCTCGCGCGCGACCAGCGGGAAGATGTGGCCGGGGCGCACGAAATCCGCCGCGCCCGAATTGGGGTTGGCCAGCCCGCGCACGGTCGAGGTGCGCTCTTCGGCGGAAATGCCGGTGGTCGTGTCGTGCTTGTAGTCGACGGAGACGGTGAACGCGGTCGAATGGGGCGCGTCGTTGTCCGCCACCATCGGCGTCAGGTTCAACCGCCGCGCTTCTGAGGCTGGCATGGGCGCACAGACGATGCCGGACGTGTGGCGGATGATCGTCGCCATCTTCTCCGCCGTGCAATGCACCGCCGCCACGATCAAATCGCCCTCGTTCTCCCGGTCGTCATCGTCCATGACAACGACGATTTCACCGGCTGCAAAGGCCGCGATGGCCGCTTCGACGCGTTCGATTTCGGTCATTTTATAATTGCCTCGCCTACGTTCGGGTCGCCGAATGCCCAGAGTAAGGTTCCTATTACTGCGACCAGCACTATTGCGCTATGGAACCACTGGGTTGTACGTAATACTCTTGAATGCAAATTTACTCGTTCGTTGAATCTGACCATTTTCCCGTCTAAGCGCTCTGACATGTCTTGGTGAAAGTGTTCTAAGTCTTCATTCTTACGGATTTCGATAGTGCATCCGCGATGTACTTCGCCAGTTCAGTCTCACGTTTTATTGCAATTCCGGTCATTAGATTGGAATATAACGCTCTAAATCGACGTAGAATCCCACTGAATACGGCATCTATTTGCGAAGGGGATACTGGCACCGTAATAGTAATCTGATTTTCACTGTCGAAAAAGTACGGCATTACGACCTAACGCCAGTGCAGAAATTGACACAAACGCGAAAAATGATGGTCCGGTCCATTTCGATGATGATAATTGTTTCAGCCACGGAAACTTCGCGACAAGCTCACCCATTCTGCCCCCGATGCCGCAGCATGTGATCGGCCAGCACGAGCGCCATCATGGCCTCGCCTATCGGCACGGCCCTAATACCCACGCACGGGTCATGCCGCCCCTTGGTCATCACGTCCACTTCCTCGCCGTCAGCCGTAATGCTCTGTCGCGGCGTCAGGATCGAACTCGTCGGCTTCACCGCAAACCGCGCCACCACCGGCTGGCCGGAGGAAATGCCGCCCAGCACGCCGCCGGACTGGTTGGATAAAAACACCGGCCTGCCGTCCGCGCCCATGCGGATCTGATCGGCATTGTCCTCGCCGGAAAGCGTTGCCGCGTCGAAACCGTTGCCGATTTCCACACCCTTGACGGCGTTGATCGACATGAAGGCCGACGCGATGTCCTGATCGAGTTTGCCATAGACCGGCGCGCCCCAACCGGCGGGCACGCCCTCGGCCACCACCTCGATCACCGCGCCCACCGACGACCCCGCCTTGCGGACGCCGTCGAGATAGTCCGCCCATTCTTCCGCCACCACCGGGTCCGGGCAAAAGAACGGGTTGGCGTTGACCGCCTCCCAGTCCCACCGCGACCGGTCCACCTTGTGCGGCCCCATCTGCACCAGCGCTCCGCGGACGGTGACGCCGGAAATGACCTTGCGCGCAATCGCACCTGCCGCCACCCGCGCGGCCGTTTCGCGGGCGGAAGACCGTCCGCCACCGCGATAATCGCGGATGCCATATTTGGCGTCGTAGGAAAAATCCGCATGGCCGGGGCGATAGCGGTTTTTGATTTCGCCATAATCCTTCGACCGCTGGTCCGTGTTCTCGATCATCATCGAGATCGGCGTGCCGGTCGTGAGATACGTTCCATCCTCCTGCGGCATGACGCCGGACAGGATTCGCACCGCGTCCGCTTCACGCCGCTGGGTCGTGTATTTGCTCTGCCCCGGTTTGCGCTTGTCGAGAAACGCCTGCACCTCAGCCTCGCTGATGGCGATGTTCGGCGGGCAGCCGTCCACCACCACGCCGAGCGCAGGCCCGTGGGATTCGCCCCATGTGGTGAAGCGGAACAGATGGCCGAAACTGTTGTGGGACATGGTGGGGCTGCGGAGGGCGTTCGTCCGGGTTGTGTATGACCGCACCTGCCATGCGTCAAACTCTTCCATGTCGCGGCGGCTTGGGGCAGGGAGGCGGCATGGATACGCTCACCATTCCCCGCCCCGACGACTGGCACCTGCATCTGCGCGATGGCGCGATGCTGAAAGGCGTGCTGCCCGAGAGCCGCGATTTCGCACGCGCGATCATCATGCCCAACCTCGTGCCGCCGGTGGTGACGGGCGCGCAGGCGTTGGCCTACCGTGACCGCATTCTGGCAGCCCTGCCGGACGGGCAGACGTTCGAGCCGCTGATGACGCTCTATCTCACGGAAACCACCGACCCCGACGATGTGGCGCAGGCTGCCGCGAGCGGTCTGGTGAAGGCGGTGAAACTCTATCCCGCCGGAGCCACGACCAACTCCGATGCCGGTGTGCGCGATATCCAGCGTGTCATGCCGGTGCTGGAGCGCATGGCTGAAATCGGTCTGCCGCTTTGCGTCCACGGCGAGGTGACGGATTCCGACATCGACATTTTCGACCGCGAGGCCGTGTTCATCGAGCGGGTGCTGGAGCCGTTGCGTAAAAGCGTGCCGGGTCTGCGGGTCGTGATGGAACACATCACCACCGCCGATGCCGTGGCCTACGTGCGCGCGGGTGGCGACAATCTGGCCGCGACGGTGACGACGCACCATCTCATCATCAACCGCAACCACATCCTCGCCGGTGGCATTCGTCCGCATTATTATTGCCTGCCCGTCGCAAAACGCGAGACCCACCGATTGGCCTTGCGCGAACTGGTCACGAGCGGCTTTGAGCGCGTGTTCCTCGGCACCGACAGCGCGCCGCACCCGACGGACGCGAAGGAAAGCGCCTGCGGCTGCGCCGGCTGCTTCACCGCGCCCAACACGATGCCGCTGCTGGCGCATGTGTTCGAGGAAGAGGGCGCACTGGACCGGCTGGAAGGCGTTTGCCAGCCGCAATGGCCCGGCGTTCTACGGTCTGCCGGTGAACGAAGAGACGATTACTTTGACGAAGCGCCGGACGCCGACCGATATGGCCTGCGCACATCGAAACCGGAGCGGGACCGGTCATGGTTTTCGACCCCGGCTTTCCCGTATTCTGGCACGTGGAGACCACTACATGACCTTTTCAAGAACAGGCGAAACAGGCCCGCTCCTCGCCCGCATGTTGTGGGAAATCGGCGCGGTGCATTTCAATGCCGACGAGCCTTACACGTTCACCTCCGGCCTGCGCTCGCCCGTCTATATCGACTGCCGCAAGCTGATCTCCTACCCCCGCATCCGCGCCCGCCTGATGGACGAAGCCTGCCGCACGGTGCTGGAAGCGGCGGGCCATGAGCGTTCGACGTGGTGGCGGGCGGCGAGACGGCGGGCATACCGTTCGCCGCCTTCATGGCCGAACGGCTCGGCCTGCCGATGATCTACGTTCGCAAGAAGCCGAAGGGCTTTGGCCGCAACGCGCTCATCGAGGGCGATTTCGCCGACGGTGCCCGCGTGTTGCTCGTCGAAGACCTGACCACCGATGGCGGCTCGAAGCTGAAATTCGCCAAGGCCATCCGCGAGGCGGGAGCGCGAATCGATCACACGTTCGCGGTTTTCTACTACGATATCTTCAAGGACACGCCCGCGAAAATGGCGGATGCAGGTATCACGCTGCACCATCTCGGCACATGGTGGGACGTGTTGGCCGAAGCGCGTCGGGCGGAAAAATTCGATGCCGCGACGCTGGATGAGGTGGAGAAGTTCCTCAACGCGCCGCGGGAATGGAGCGCGTCTTACGAAAGCGCCTAAAGACCGAGTGACCGGACAGGTGCATCGAAGGATGCGGCGAGAAGGCCGCCGCCCATAAGCAGGAGAAATCCGCCGCCTAGCACGGCTAATACCGCGCCGCCCCAAGCTGCCGCGCCGGTGTCGCTGCCCAACAGCCGCAGCGCGAAACGGCGGGCGTGAACGGACACTATCGCCAGCGCCGATACGGTGATCGCCGTTCCCGCCGACATGGCGAGCACCGCTATAACGCCCGTCCACGGTATTTGCGCTACCCTCGCAAAGACCAGCACCAGCACCGCCCCGGTGCAGGGCCGCATCCCGATCGACAAAACGATTCCCAGCGCGGTACGCCAGTCACCGGCCTGATCCACCTGCGCGGGTGTTGGCATGTGGGCGTGGCCGCACGTCGAGCAAACGGCATGGTCATCATGGGAATGGCTGGCCATGATCGATCGCCGTGCTCGTGCTCGTGCTCATGCGTGTGCTGATGCTTTTGGTCGTGCGCCTGATGGCTGCGGTCATGCACGGGATGATGCTCATGACCGTGGGTTTCATGGTTGCCCGATGTAGCCCGCCACGATGGCAGGGCCCGCACCCCACGCCAGATGAGCATGAGGCCGAGGCCGACGATCATCGCGAAGGCCAGCCGCTCGCTCCACGCCACTGCCAGTTTCGCATCCCGCGCCACGATCCCGAATGCGAGGAACAGGCCGTAGATCAGCGCGATGGCCACCAGCCCCTGCACCAGCGACGAAGCCGCGGCGAGCCAGACACTTCGGCCCAGCTTCTCCGGACGGCTCAACAGATACGCCGACAGCACGACCTTGCCGTGCCCGGGACCGGCCGCATGGAAGACACCGTAGAAAAAACTGCCCACGACGATGGCGGACCCGGTCGCCCAGGTGGCGGCAGCCGCATGGGCGCGAACGGCTCCGATCAGGCTCTGATGAAAAGCGCGTTGTTCGCCATAAATGAAGGACAGCGCGGAAATATAGGCCGCGCGCAGCATATCGGCGGCAAACCAGACCAACAGGACCGTGCCGAAAACGGCAAGACCCAGAGCGATCAGACCGCGGTTTCGTTCGGCAACAGCTAGCATTTGATGATGACCGTTTCCGCGAACGCCCGCCCCAGATCGTCCCCGCCGGACTCGCTCTGCGACAGGGAGTTCGCAAAGGCCATTATGTCTTCCTCCGGCTCCGGAATTTCGAGATCGGTGGTGCAAGCCTTTCGGTGCATTGGTCAGCGTCACCGCGTCGCCCTCCACCTGAAAGTTCATGGCCGTGTAAAAGGAGCCGTCGTAGATCGCGAACCGGGTTTGTCGGCCTTTCAAATCGAGCGGTTTCTCAAGCGCAAGATCGAAAACCACGGAAAGCTGGTCGGCCACGATGCCCGCGCTGACGGGAACGGCAGCGGCGAATTGGCCCACGGCATGGTCCTTGTCGAAACTCGTAAAGTAGTCGATTTCTTTGATATTGCCGAGGATTTCTTCGTGCAGGGCGTCGATTTCAGCTCTGCTCGAACGTGCCGTTGCCGTTCGCATCCTGACCCTCCATCGCGTAGGCGGAGAAGAATTCGTCGAACGTCCAGTGATAACGGAACCCGGCGAGCCGCCCCGCATCGTCGAAGGCCGCGCCCACATGCATGGTGATGAATTCGTGGGGATGTGCGCGCACGACCGTCGTTGCCGAGCATGTGATCGCGATCATGAGCGTGGCACGGCCAAGCAAAGTCTGTAGGCTGTTTGAAAGGCTCACGAAGCGGCTGCCGGAATAGTGTTCGTCTGACTAACCTAGCGGATATTCGGGCGGAATCGAGACGTCTTGCGACCACAGTCGATATTTCAGTCGAGCCACCGCACACCATCTGCGTCCCATACGAAAATCCGGTCCTGCGGCACGCTCTCTCGCACTGCCTGCTTGGTCGGCATGTCGCCGAGATGGTGCATGAGGACGCGGATGACGCCCCCGTGGGTGACGACCACCGCGTCACGGCTCTGATAGGGCAACCAGCCCTTCAGCCGCTCCAGCAGCATGGCATAGCTTTCACCGCCGGCGGGCACGAAACCCCATTTGTCGGCAAACCGTGCTTCCACGGCCGGGTCCTGCTGCCCGCGCAGTTCTTCGAAGGTGAAGCCCTGCCAAAGCCCGAAGGACAGTTCCTTCAACCGGTCGTCGGTCTCATAGCCGTAGGTCTTCAGCCCCAGTTCCCGCCGCGCAATTTCCATCGTCTCCCGCGTTCGCCCGAGTGGGCTTGCGATATAGGCCATGCGTTCAGGGTCATCGATGAGTGAAGCCAACCGTTTGCCGTTGCGTGCGGCTTGCTCTCGCCCGTTGGCATTGATGGGAATATCCATCTGCCCTTGCAGCCGATAGGCGACATTCCAGTCCGTCTCCCCGTGGCGGAGAAAGTATAGCGTCGGTCTGGTCACAATCAGGACCCCGTGATCTTAGGCGAGCCGGGTGAGGGGTTGGCTGCCGTGTTCGGCTTGTCCGCAAGGGGTTTGGTGGGATCGGTAGCTTCGCCCGCATCCGAATCGTCCGGGCTCACCACGACAAGGCCCAACCGTTCCGCGCGGTCCCGCGCCTTCTGGCGGGCGAATGCCTGCATGTCGGACGCCGAGTCGGCTTCATCCATGATTTCGAGGCCGAGCAACGTTTCCACCACATCCTCCATCGTCGCCACACCGTCGATACCGCCATAGGGGTCGTTGACGACACCAAGATGGTGGCTGCCTTCGAGCAGTTGCGTAAAAAAATCTTCCAGCGTCGTCGCGGCCGGCACGCGAAAGACATCGCGCTTGATATCGGACAGAAGTGTCTTGTCCTTCTTGTCGAGCGCGGCTGCGTAGATGTCGTTCTTCAAAACCATGCCGGTGATGTCATCAATGCTCTCGCCGTAAACCGGAATGCGCGAGAACTGCATCGTGCCGAGGTCCGGAACGAGCGCGCCGATCGTCGTCTTTTCATCCAGCGCGAAAACCACCGTGCGCGGCGTCATCACATCCTCGACGGTCAGTTTGGAAAACCGGAACAGGTTGCGAACGATGCGGCTGTGCTGCTCACCGACAACACCTTGCTGACGGCCGATATCGGCCAACGCCGCGATTTCCTCGCGCGTCACACCGCCCTTTTCCTTACCGCCGGAAATCATCTTCGATAGCATTTGAGACACCCAGACCAACGGCGACAAAATCCAGATCAATGGAGGCAAGGTGCGGGTGACGAACGGCACCAGTGACTTCCAGTATGTTGCGCCGATGGTTTTGGGGATGATCTCGGAAGCGAAGAGGATGATGAGCGTCAGCACAATGGAGAAAATAGTCAGCGAGGAATCGCCGAAAACTTTTGCTGCCTGCGCCCCGGCACCCGCTGCCCCAATTGTGTGGGCTATCGTGTTGAGCGTTAGAATGGCGGCAAGGGGGCGGTCGATATCATCCTTCAACGCCTGCAGGCGCTTGCCCAAAGCAGGATCGCGCTCCTTCAGCGCACCCAGATAGGAGGGTGAGATGGACAGCAGCACCGCTTCCAGCACCGAACAGAGGAACGATGCACCGACGGCGATGGCGATGTAGATGAGGAGAAGGGTCATGGACTGGTGCTTGTGGGCGCGGTTGCAATCTTGGCAAACTGGCAGCCGCCGCGAATCTTCATTGCAAACATGCACTCACCGCGCAAAGGTTTCAAACGACGATCTTGCAGACTCTATCAGTCCTTGTCCTTCACCACCGAAATGTCGGGCGCGTCCACCGCCTTCATGCCGACCGTATGATAGCCGGAATCCACATGATGGATTTCACCGGTCACACCTGTCGAGAGGTCGGATAGCAGATAGAGCGCGGCGCCCCCCACTTCCTGGATAGTCGTGTTGCGCTTCAGCGGCGCGTTGTATTCGTTCCATTTCATGATGTATCGGAAATCGCCGATGCCGCTGGCGGCCAATGTCTTGATTGGCCCGGCGGAAATAGCGTTCACGCGAATATTCTTGCCACCGAGATCGACTGCCAGATAGCGCACGCTGGCTTCCAGCGCGGCCTTGGCGACGCCCATCACATTGTAATGCGGCATGACTTTTTCGGCACCGTAATAGGTCATGGTGAGGATGGAGCCGCCGTTGGTCATCAGCTTTTCGGCGCGCTGGATGACTGCAGTGAAGGAATAGACGGAAATATCCATCGTGCGCGCGAAATTGGCGGCACTTGTATCGACGTAGCGACCGGTCAGTTCGTTCTTGTCGGAAAAGCCGATGGCGTGGACAACGAAATCGATACTGTCCCATTTCTCGCCGATCGCATCGAACACGGCGTCGATCGTTTCGGCGTTGCTGACATCGCAGTCGCCCACGACCCAGCCGCCCAGCTCGTTGGCCAGCGGTTCGACGCGCTTTTTCAACGCGTCGCCCTGATAGGTGAACGCAAGCTCGGCACCCGCGTCGGCGAGAGACTTGGCGATTCCCCAGGCGATCGAGCGGTTGTTGGCGAGGCCCATGATGATGCCCCGCTTGCCCGCCATCAATCCGTTCGTTCCAGCCATGCCATACAATCCTCAACCCGATGTCGGCGCGGTATGGCAGGGCGGGGCGGAATTAAAAAGGGGTCAGGCCGCGTCCGCCGTCTTGTCCTGCATCAAGTTTATCAACGCAGCGTCACGCTCCGTGGGCAGATCGACGGCTGTGACGGCCAGA
The DNA here is from genome assembly GCA_963799325.1 of uncultured Alphaproteobacteria bacterium. Taxonomy (GTDB): domain Bacteria; phylum Pseudomonadota; class Alphaproteobacteria; order Rhizobiales; family Rhizobiaceae; genus Pseudahrensia. The sequence continues at coordinate 114,920 of CAWCWS010000002.1, forward strand.
ATGTCGCCGGTTTCTCCATCCGGTTTCGGCAAACCCTTGCCGCGCACGCGCATTGTCGTGCCGGAGGTCGTCCATTCGGGCACGCTCAACGACACCGCGCCCGTCAGCGTCGGCACGCGCACCTTGCCACCGATAACAGCGGTGCGAAGGGGCACGGGAACGTGAACGCGCAGGTTCGCGCCTTCGCGGCGGAAGACCGCGCCGTCTTTTTCATACGAGGTTGCAATCGATAGCGTGATGAGCGCATCGCCACGTCCGCCGGGACCTTCGCCGCCCTGGCCTTTCAGCCGGATGACCTGATCCTCGCGGGCATCGGCGGGAATGGACACGTTGACGGTTCGATCTGGTCCGAGACGCACGGGTGCCTTGCCCGCTGCAAAATCGGGCAGTGAAACGGTCAGACTGATCTTCCGGTCGGCACCCTTCGGCGGGCGGGCACGCGGGCCTGCTGTTGGCGCGCTTGGGCGAACGGGTCGCCACCGCCACCCATGCCACCAAACGGGCTGCCGCCGCCCCGCGCACCGCTGCCGAACATCTGGCTCAAAATGTCTTCGGCACCGCTGAAACCACCGGCATTTCCGCCGCGTCCGCCGAACGGGCTGCCCCCACCGCCGAAGCCGCCAAATCCCTCGAAAGCCCGTTCCTTACCCTCGGCGTCGATCTCACCGGCGTCGAACTTGGCTCGTTTCGCCTTGTCGCCGATGATTTCGTAGGCCTGATTGGCGTCGTTGAACTTCTCCTTCGCCTGCGGGTTTTTGGCGTTCTGGTCCGGGTGATACTGCTTTGCCAGCTTGCGAAAGGCCGATTTGATCTCTTTTTCGCTCGCGTCCTTGGCGACGCCGAGCACTGAATATGGGTCGCGCATGGTTGTCTTCCGTTCGTTGTCAACAAGGCCCCGGTCGATGCCGGGCCGTCGATCATCAGTGTGCCCTGAATGGGCGATGTTGCCAATCATATGGGTTTCCGAAGCAGCATGTTGAAGATGCCGAAGCGGGAATTCTGTCGCAAACAGAATAGTTTTCCGCTCCGTCGATACCTGCTATACCGATAGACTTTCCGCCGCCATTGCGACCTGCACTATGTCCGATTCGACAGCGACCGAACACGTTTCCCGCGATGCAGATTTCGTGGATCGGACCGACCCTTTCGCGCTGTTCGACGAGTGGCTTGCCGAGGCGATTGAGCAGCGAATTGAACGATCCCAACGCGATGACGGTCGCCACGGTCGACGCCTCCGGCCTGCCCAATGCGCGCATGGTGCTGCTGAAAGGGCATGGGCCGGACGGGTTCGTCTTCTTCACCAATTTCGAGGGCACGAAGGGGCGGGAATTGCTGGAAGCGCCGAAAGCGGCGCTTCTCTTTCACTGGAAGACGCGGCGTCGGCAAATCCGCATTCGCGGTGCGGTGGAAATCGTCGATGCGGAACAGGCGGATGCGTACTTTAACTCTCGCCACCCCCAATCCCGGCTCGGCGCATGGGCGTCGGAACAGTCCCGTCCGCTCGAATCACGACAGGTTTTGCTCGACCGGCAGGCGGGTTACGAAGCGCAATACGGCACGACCAACATTCCCCGCCCGCCCCACTGGTCCGGCTTTCGGGTCGTGCCGTCCGAAATCGAGTTCTGGCAGGACGGCGACCACCGCCTGCACGACCGCGTGCTGTTCACGCGCGCCGGTGCGGAATGGCACGGCCAGCGGCTCAACCCGTAATCAGGCTTCGGAAAGCACCAGCTTGGTGCCGTCGTCGAAACCGACATAGACCTGCAGCCCGCTGACGAAAACCGGGCGTTTCATCAGGGTGGGATGTTCGACCAGCAGCGCGACGGCCCCATCGTCATCGTCGGCCTTTGCACGTTCATCGTCGGGCAGGTCGCGCCATGTGGTGCTGCGCTTGTTGAGGACTGCATCACGCCCTGCGGAACTGACGAACATTGCCACATCCTCGCGGCTCAACCCGTCATCGCGCACGTCTTGCCGCTCGTAGTCCAGCTTCTGCGAATCGAGCCATTGCAGCGCCTTGCGGCAGGTGTCGCAGTTTTTCAGAACATAGATTCTCATGCCTGCGTTCCTCCGATCGTGATACCGTCGATCCGCACCGTGGGCTGGCCGACGCCGACCGGCACCCATTGCCCTGCCTTGCCGCAGTTACCCTGACCCCGGTCCAGCGCCAGATCGTTGCCGACCATACGGACCCGCTGCATGTCTGCAGGGCCGGAGCCGATCATCATGGCCCCTTTGAGCGGTTCGCACACCTTGCCATCGCGGATACGATACGCCTCGGTGCAGTTGAAGACGTATTTGCCGGACGTGATGTCCACCTGTCCGCCGCCGAAGGAGACGGCGTGGATGCCGTCCTTCACGCTGGCAAGAATTTCGTTTGGTTCGTGGTCTGCCGCCCAGCATATAGGTGTTCGTCATGCGCGGCATGGGCGGGTGGGCGTAGGACTGGCGACGGCCGTTGCCCGTGCCCGCCACGCCCATCAGCCGCGCGTTCTGACGGTCCTGCATGTAGCCGACGAGCTTGCCGTCCTCGATCAGCACCGTGTTCTCGCCCGGCGTGCCCTCGTCGTCGACTGTGATGGAGCCGCGCCGCTCGTCGATGGTTGCATCGTCCACGACGGTCACGCCTTTCGAGGCCACCTGTTCGCCCATCAGACCGGCGAAGGCGGAGGTCTTCTTGCGGTTGAAGTCGCCCTCCAGGCCGTGACCGACCGCTTCGTGCAGCATGACGCCGGGCCAGCCGGGGCCGAGCACCACGTCGAAAGTTCCGGCGGGAGCGGGGACGGCTTCCAGATTGACCTTGGCCTGCCGCACGGCTTCGCCGACGCATTCCTGCCATGTCGCTTTGTCGATCAGCCGGCCCAGTTCGTGCCGCCCGCCAACGCCGAACGAGCCCGTTTCCTGCCGGTCGCCGCGCCCGGCGACCACCGACACGTTCAGCCGCACCTGCGGGCGCACATCGCGCACCAGATGTCCGTCGGCGCGCAGGATTTCCACTGTCTGCCACGAGGTTGCCAGCGACAGCCGACACCTGCCGGATTTCGGGGTCGAGCGACCGCGCATGAGCGTCGATCTCGGCCAGCAAGGCCGCCTTCGCCTCGAACGTCGGTTCCAGCAGCGGATTGTGATCGCCGTAGCGGCGGGCATTCGTCGGCACCGGCGGTTCGCCATACGACCCGCCATGACCGCTCGCCACGGCACGCACGGCGTCCGCAGCGCGGGTGAGGGCTGCCAGAGACAGATCGCCCGCATGGGCATAGCCCGTCACCTCGCCTGCCACGGAGCGCAGGCCGAAGCCGTTTCCGCTGCTGTAGGTACCGGATTTCAGCCGGCCATTATCGAAGACGAGGCTCTCGTTTTCGCTCGATTCGAGGAACAGCTCCCCGTCATCGGCCCCGGACAGCGTTTCGCCGAGCAGGCGTTCAAGCCGCGCGCGGTCGCAATCGAAACGGTCGATGAGGGAATCGCTCATGCCGTACTCCCTACGGCAGTGCCGCGAAACCGTCCTTGAACCCGTTGAGATCGACCGGAATGCCGATTCCCTCTTCGGGCGAGGCGAAGATGATGAAGGTCGCGCTGGTGCCGTCACGCAGGTTGTTCAGCAGATCGTCGCGCAGGATGACTTCCGCAAAGCACCCATCCGCCATGCACCGCACGAAATAGGCGCGGCCCAGATCGTTTCCATCGATGTTCAAGCCAAGCCCGTTCGGCAGGATGACGCCAAGCGGGGCGAGAATGCGCAGAATACGGGCCTTGTTGTCTGCCGTTTTCAGTACGACGACCGACAGCCCGACCTCCGGGCGATCTTCCGCCACCACATTCTGCATCAGCGCGCATTGTTCGCTGGACGCACCGGCAGGCGTTTCGCAAATGATGTTCCATGCCCCATATGCCTGGGGTGCGGTGGCCTGTGCGGATGCGGTGCCGGTCATTCCGGCTCCGAAGATCGACCAGACCAGCGTAACGACGAATGCTGTGAGAGCGCTGCTGCGGGAAGAATTGCGAATCATGGTTGCCATCGATGTTCCTTGTCCTGCGTCGTTGTAAGCGGATGCCGCGCCACGGGAAAGCATTGCAGGTTTACGACAAGGCCATTGGCGGCGAATGCGGCATGGCTGGGGCGGCTTGAGCGTCTTTCGGCCTCCTATAGGCAGGGTGTGGCACATAGACACCCGGTTGAGGCGCTCCTGTGGCGTCACGACGCTTGCGGGGGGTCGGCTGTTATGGTTCTACAGGCCCCATGTGACCGTTGCGATGGCTGAAAAGCCGATGACGGCGGAATTGAAGAACGATGGAGTTTTACATGATGGTTGCGAGCGGTTCGTTGGCTCGACTGGCAGTAGGATCGGTGGGGGCGCTCATTGCCACCGTCGGCAGCACCGTAGCCTTTGCGGCAGCCCCGTATGTCGGCAAGCCCGAAAATTGGCAGATGTACCATCAGGAAGCCGCGACACCCGGCATGGAGGCGATCCATTCCTTCGACATTCTGACGCTGTGGGTGATCGTTCCGATCACGCTGTTCGTAATGGGCCTGCTCGCATGGGTGATGTTCCGCTACCGGGCCAGCAATCATCCCGTTCCTGAAAAAACGACGCATAATACGCTCATCGAAGTCGTGTGGACGCTCGGTCCGGTCGCCATTCTGGTGTTTCTCGCCATTCCGTCGTTCCAGCTGCTGTCGTCCCAGTTCAACCCGCCGGAGCCGCCGTCCCTGACCATCAAGGCGACGGGGTATCAGTGGTACTGGAACTATGAATACCAGGACGCGACCGGTGTGCCGGAAGCAGGCGATGCGGCGGAACTTGAAAGCCCGGCTGCTCCCGAAGAACCCGGCGGGGATACCGCCGAAGCGCTGGCCTTCGACTCCCGTCCCATTGGCGTTCCATTGCTCGTCGGTGAAGCCGATGCGGAGGCCGAACGTGTGTCGCTCAACAAGACCGACCTTCAGCTTTATCCGCGCCTGCTGGCCGTCGACAACGAACTGGTTGTGCCGGTCGGCAAGGTCGTGCGCGTTCTCGTGACAGCCGGTGACGTGATCCACAACTTCGCCATGCCCGCCTTCGGTTTGAAGATGGACGGCTATCCGGGTCGCCTCAACGAAACATTCTTCCAGGCAACGCGCGAAGGGCTGTATTACGGCCAGTGTTCCGAACTGTGCGGCAAGTATCACGCCTATATGCCCATCGGCATTCGGGTCGTGTCCGAAGCGCAATACGCCGCCTGGCGCACGGCTGCTGCCACCGATGTGCAGGCCGCCAATGAATCGCTGGTCGCTTCCATCGAAGCCGCCATGAAAACGGGTGTCGACGTGGCCAACGCCGCCGACGCCGTGACACAGGACTGAGGATTTAGAGCATGGCTTACGGAGCAACCCACGACGGGGCACACCACGATCACAAGCCGGCCTTTTTCAAGCGCTGGTTCTATTCGACCAACCACAAGGATATCGGAACGCTCTATCTGGGCTTCGCGATTTTCGCCGGTATCTATGGCGGCCTGCTGTCCGTGATCATGCGGATGGAATTGCAGGAGCCGGGTCTGCAGATCTTCACCGATCCCGCACGTCTATAACGTGTTCACGACCGGCCACGGCCTCATCATGATCTTCTTCATGGTGATGCCGGCGCTGATCGGCGGTTTCGCCAACTGGATGGTGCCGATCATGATCGGCGCGCCGGACATGGCGTTTCCGCGCATGAACAACATCTCGTTCTGGCTTCTGCCGCCAGCGCTCATCCTGCTCACAATTTCCATCTTTATGCCATCCGCTCCCGGTTCGCTCGGCGCGGGCAATGGCTGGACGATCTATCCGCCGCTTTCCAACGCAAGCGCTTCACCCGGTCCGGCAATGGACTTTGCCATTCTGGCGCTCCACGTGGCCGGTGCATCGTCCATTCTCGGCGCGATCAACTTCATCACGACCATCTTCAACATGCGCGCTCCGGGCATGACGCTGCACAAGATGCCGCTGTTCGCCTGGTCCGTTCTCATCACCGCCTTCCTGCTGCTGCTGTCGCTGCCGGTTCTGGCCGGTGCCATCACCATGCTGCTGACGGACCGTAACTTCGGCACCACGTTCTTCGTGCCGGAAGGCGGCGGTGATCCGATCCTGTTCCAGCATCTGTTCTGGTTCTTCGGTCATCCGGAAGTCTACATTCTGATTCTGCCCGGTTTCGGCATCATCAGCCACATCGTCTCGACCTTCTCGCGCAAGCCGATCTTCGGTTACATCGGCATGGCCTATGCGATGGTCGCCATCGGCGCGGTCGGGTTCATCGTATGGGCGCACCACATGTATACGGTCGGCCTGTCGCTCAACACGCAGCGCTACTTCGTGTTCGCAACAATGGTCATCGCTGTGCCGACAGGGGTGAAGATCTTCTCATGGATTGCGACGATGTGGGGCGGCTCCATCAGCCTTCGCACACCCGATGCTGTGGGCCATCGGCTTCATCTTCCTGTTCACCGTCGGCGGTGTGACGGGTGTGCAGCTGGCCAATGCCGGTCTCGACCGGTCCTTCCATGATACCTATTACGTGGTCGCCCACTTCCATTACGTCCTGTCGCTGGGTGCCGTGTTCGCGATCTTCGCGGCCTGGTACTACTGGTTCCCGAAGATGACGGGCTACATGTACAACTCGACTTATCGCGAAGACCCACTTCTGGGTGACCTTCGTCGGCGTGAACCTGATCTTCTTCCCGCAGCATTTCCTCGGCCTCGCCGGTATGCCACGCCGTTATGTGGACTATCCGGACGCCTTCGCGGGCTGGAACTTCGTGTCTTCGATCGGGTCCTACATCTCCGCAATTGCCGTGCTGATTTTCATCGCCGGTATCGTCGAAGCCTTCCGCGGCAAGCGGCTGGCGGGTGACAACCCGTGGGGTGAAGGCGCGACCACTCTGGAATGGCAGTTGCCGTCCCCGCCGCCGTTCCACCAGTGGGAACAGCTGCCGCGGGTCAAGTAATCAGGTTGCTTGATACCATGACCGCGCACACAATTCGGGAGAGCGATCACACGCTCTCTCTCGCCACACCGGAAGACTATATCGCGTTGTTGAAACCACGGGTCATGCGGCTCGTCGTCTTTACCGCGGTGACGGGAATGCTGCTTGCGCCGGGTGAACTCAATCTGGTAACGGCGGTCGTTGCCATACTCGCGATTGCCGTGGGTGCCGGTGCATCCGGCGCGCTCAACATGTGGTACGATGCCGATATAGATGCGGTGATGACCCGCACGATGAAGCGGCCGGTTCCAGCCGGCAAGATAACCGCCGGTCAGGCGCTGGCATTCGGCATGGTGCTGTCAGTTCTGTCCGTCATGACGCTCGGGCTTCTGGTCAACTGGACCGCCGGTTTCTGGCTCGCCTTCACCATATTTTTCTATGCCGTCATCTACACGATGGGTTTGAAACGCCGCACACCACAGAACATCGTCATCGGCGGTGCCGCCGGTGCCTTCCCGCCGATGATCGGCTGGGCGGTCACGACCGGCCATGTCGGCATCGAAAGCCTTGTTCTGTTCGCCATCATCTTCATCTGGACCCCGCCCCATTTTTGGGCGCTCGCCCTGTGGAAGATGCGGGACTACGACGATGCTCACGTTCCCATGATGCCGAACGCGCGCGGCGAGACGTCCACCCGCAACCAGATGCTGGCGTATTCGGCCCTGCTTGCGCCGGTCACAATTGCACCTTGGGCGATGGGATTTGCCTCGCCAGTTTACGGCGTTGTCGCAGCCGGTCTTGGCGGTGTGTTCCTCTATCTCACATGGCGCGTTTGGGTGATCGCTGGCAGTGATGCCAAACTCGTCGCTGAAAAACGGCTCTTCGCCTATTCGATTTTCTTCCTGTTTGCCGTGTTCGGCGCTCTGTTGATCGAGGCGCTTCTGCGTCGTGGAGGTGTTCTGTGAGCGAGAAGCTGGAACTGGTCGAGGTTTCCGAAGCGGCCGCAAAAGCACAGCGCAAACGCAACATCGCGATCGGTATCGCGCTGGCCCTGCTGGTCATCGTCTTTTACGGCGCAACGCTTGTGAAACTCGGCTCCAACCCGCCGAAAATTCCCGGCAGTGTGGTGGTGGACCAATGAGCGACGGAAGCGAACTGCAACATCACCCGATTTCGGACAATCGCAAGATCAGGGTAGCCGTTCTGTGCGCCGGTATGACGGTCGCAATGCTCGGCATGTCCTACGCAGCTGTTCCACTCTATCAGCTGTTCTGTCAGGTCACCGGCTATGCCGGCACGACCCAGCGGGCCGACGACATCAGCGGAAAAGTTCTTGACCGAACGATCATCGTTCGCTTCGACGCCAATATCGACAACAAACTGAATTGGAACTTCGCTCCCAAACAACGCGACGTGACAATCCCTATCGGCGCCAAGACACAAATCTATTATCGCGCCGAAAACACCGGCTCATCCGGCTCCTTCGGCACCGCGACCTTCAACGTGTCGCCACCGCAGGCCGGAGCCTATTTCAACAAGATCGAATGTTTTTGCTTCACCGAGCAATATCTCGATGCCGGTGCATCGATGGATATGCCAGTGATCTTTTTCGTCGATCCTGAAATCGTCGATGATCCGCTCCTCAAGGATCTCGACGCCATCACGCTGTCCTACACGTTCTTCGAGGACGAGAGCGCCAGCCTCGACGCCGAAACCGTTCGATTGATCGAGCCCGACAATCCAAAACTTTAGCGCCTGCCGGAAGGCATGAGGCTTTGAAACGAAACCATCGCGGCCTATACAGGCTGCCAGACGCAACGACAGCCCGTCAGGGTTTTCGTCCCAACGGCAAGAACTGGACACGATATGGCCGACGCTTCCTCCAAGAACCACGATTATCACATCATCGACCCGAGCCCGTGGCCGCTTATCGGTTCTGTCGGTGCTCTGGTCATGGCGATCGGTGGAATTGCCTGGATGCAGGGCCTGAAAGGCGCTGATTTCAGCCTGCTGGGCCTTCCCATGACCGGCCCGTGGGTCTTCATCATCGGTCTGTTGATTGTGCTCTACACCATGTATGGCTGGTGGGCCGATACGGTGAAAGAAGCACATGAGGGTCATCATACCCGGGTCGTGTCCATCCATCTGCGCTATGGCATGATCATGTTCATCGCCTCGGAGGTGATGTTTTTCGTCGCATGGTTCTGGGCCTTTTTCGACGCGGCACTCTACCCTGACGAGGCCATTCAGGTGGCGCGTCAGGCTTACACCGGAGGCACCTGGCCGCCCCAGGGCACCGAGGTTCTGGACCCGCTTCATTTCCCGTTGTTCAACACCATCACGTTGCTGCTGTCCGGCACGACCGTTACGTGGGCGCACCACTCGTTGCTCAAGGGTGATCGCCAGGGACTGATCTGGGGCTTGGCTCTTACCGTGATTCTCGGCATTCTGTTCAGCTTCGTGCAGGCATACGAATACGCAATCGCTCCGTTCGAGTTCAAAAACTCGCTCTACGGCGCGACATTCTTCATGGCGACCGGTTTTCACGGTTTTCACGTTATCATCGGGACGATCTTTCTGGCGATATGCTGGGTACGTGCCGTTCGCGGTGACTTCACTCCCAAGCAGCATTTCGGTTTCGAGGCCGCCGCCTGGTATTGGCACTTCGTCGATGTGGTTTGGCTGTTCCTGTTCTTCGCGATGTATATCTGGGCGTCGGCTGGAGCCACGATTTACGCTCACTGAACCAGTGTCGTCATATCCACCGCTCGATCCCGTTCCTACGGGCCTGCGCGGCCGGTGCCCACGCTGTGGTGAGGGGCACCTGTTTAAAGGCGTCCTGACCGTGCGAGATGCGTGCGAAGCCTGCGATCTGCCATTCGACTTCGAGGATTCCGGAGACGGTCCGACCGTGTTCATCATCATGGCGCTTGGCTTCATCATTCTCGGCAGCGCTTTATGGCTGGAGTTTAGCTACTTTCCGCCTGCCTGGGTTCATTTCCTCCTGTGGCCGGTGATGATCGTCGCGATCGGACTGCCCGCCATACGCGCCGTGAAAGGTGTGTTGATCGCGCTTCAATACACCAACGATGCCGCATCCGGTCGTCTTGACCGTTAGGGCGCGACGCCACATCTCAACCTTATGAAAATGTCCAACATCATTCTGGCCGCCTGTATCGCAGCCGGTTTCGCCTTTTTGAGCGGACTCGGTCTTTGGCAGATCGAGCGTCTCCAGTGGAAGCAGGCGCTGATCGAGCGGGTCGAGTCCGGTCTGTCGGCTACGCCGGTTGGAGTGGATGATATCCTCGCCGACGTTCAGTCGCGCCGCGATATCGAATACCGCCCGATGCAGGCCACCGGAACGTTTCTCCACGACAAGGAGGCGCACTATTTCGCGACCTTCAACGGTGCGTCGGGATATTTCGTTTATACGCCCCTGCGCGGCGGGGATGGCTCGACCTTGCTGGTGAACCGTGGTTTCGTGCCGATGGACCGCAAGGAACCGGACACGCGTGCTGAAGGACAGGTCGGCGGTGTAGTCACCATCCAAGGCCTCGCCCGTTCCAACCCGCAGGCGAAGCCCAATATGTTCGTGCCGAACAACGATACGACCGGGAACGTGTATTACTGGAAGAATGTCGATCAGATGTCGTCGCAGGGTTTGGACACGGTGACTGATCGCCTCATGCCCTTCTTTCTTGATGCCGATTCGACCGTCATTGCCGGGCAGGGCGCCCCCATTGGCGGGGTGACGCTGATCGAGTTTCCCAATTCCCACCTGCAATATGCAATCACATGGTTCGGCCTGGCCGCAGCGCTTCTCGGTGTCGGTGGCACCTTCCTGTGGCGGCGGATACAGGCTAGTCCGGCACCATGATGACCAAGCAACCCGAAGCAACCCTCCGCCTGTGCGGCCCGCGCGGATTTTGTGCCGGTGTGGACCGTGCAATTCAGATCGTCGTGCTCGCGCTGAAGAAGCACGGCGCGCCGGTCTATGTGCGCCATGAGATCGTTCACAATCGCTATGTCGTCGAAGGGTTGGAGACGATGGGGGCGGTCTTCGTGGAGGATCTTGCGGAAGTGCCCGAGACCGAACAGCCGGTGATATTCTCCGCCCACGGAGTACCAAAGTCCGTGCCTGCCGATGCGAAAGCACGCAATCTGCTGTATCTCGACGCGACCTGCCCGCTGGTGTCCAAGGTTCACAAACAGGCCATGCTCCACGAGCGGCGCGGTCGGCGCGTATTGCTGATCGGCCATCGCGGCCATCCCGAAGTCGTCGGCACGATGGGTCAGTTGGAGCCCGGCGCCGTGACATTGCTGGAAACCCGCGAAGACGTGGCGGCGCTCGACGTGGCGGCAGGTGAAACGGGTGCGGGTCTCGGTTTCGTGACCCAGACCACCCTGTCCGTCGACGACACTGCCGACATCATCGACGCGCTGAAAACGCGGTTCCCGCATATCAACGCGCCGTCCGCGGAAAGCATCTGCTATGCGACCACCAACCGGCAGGAAGCCGTAAAGGCGGCGGCCCCCGGCACGGACCTGTTTCTGGTCGTCGGCGCTGAAAACTCGTCCAATTCCAAACGGCTGGTGGAGGCTGCGCTGCGCGCGGGTGCGGAGAGAGCGGCTTTGGTGGCCGATGTATCGGCGATCGACTGGACAATGGTGCCGGACGGACCGCTGACGATCGGACTGTCAGCTGGTGCATCCGCGCCGGAAGTGTTGGTGGAAGCCATCATCGAAGCCTTCCGCGAGCGCTACGAGCTGTCGGTCGAACTGGCGACGACGACGGTGGAAGACGAGGAGTTTCTGGTTATGCGGGAACTGCGTTCCGTGCCGTTGGATGCCAGCGATATGGCATTCGTGAACGGACCCGTCGCCAACCCGGCGTCGGCCTGAAACCCTATGGCGGTCTATACGGAAGTTTCCGACGCGGCGCTTGCCGGTTTTCTGCAGGGCTATGATCTCGGCAACATAACGGCCTTCAAAGGCATCGCCGGGGGTGTGGAGAACACCAATTACCTGCTCCAGACCACGACTGGCAGCTACATTCTCACACTGTATGAAAGGCGCGTGGCGGAAGCCGATCTGCCGTTTTTCATGGAACTGATGGACCATCTCGCCGGTCAGGGCTTTCCGTGTCCGAAACCCGTACTGAACCTGAACGGTCAGGCGCTTGGCCGCCTTGAGGGCCGCGCGGCCGCGCTTGTGACATTCCTCGACGGCGTCGATACGTCCTCACCCTCCATCGACCAGTGCCGCAAAGCAGGGGCCGGGATGGCGCGGATGCATGCCTCGGCAGATGGCATGTCGCTCACACGCGCCAATGCGCTTTCACCCTCGGGCTGGCCGCCCCTGCTGCAAACCGCGCTGAATGGTGCCGACAGCGTGGAGGGTGGTCTCGCAGACCTCATGACAAACGAGATGGACTATCTGGTTCCGCACTGGCCGCAAAATCTGCCCGGTGGTGTCATTCACGCCGACTGGTTTTGCGACAATGTGTTCTTCCTTGATGGCGAATTGTCCGGCGTCATCGACTTCTATTTCGCCTGCAACGATTTTCTCGCCTACGACCTCGCCATCGCCATCAACGCATGGGCGTTCGATAAGAAGGGCGTGTTTCATCCCGAACGATCGGCTGCACTGATCGGGGGATATTGCAGCGAGCGGCAATTGTCAGAAGCTGAACGCGTGGCGTTGCCGGTGCTGTGCCGTGGCTCGGCTTTGCGGTTTCTGCTCACCCGTGTGAACGACTGGTTGAATGTGCCCACCGATGCGCTCGTCATCCCCCACGACCCCAAACCGTTTTCGGCACGTCTACGGTTTCACCAGCAGGTCGCCAGGCCACAGGTGTATGGCGCATGAGGAAGGCTGTCGAAATATGGACGGACGGTGCCTGCTCCGGTAATCCGGGGCCGGGTGGATGGGGCGCTCTGATACGATATGGTGAGCATGAGCGTGAACTCTCGGACGGTGCACTGGAAACTACGAACAACCGCATGGAACTGATGGCGGCAATCGAGGCGCTCAACGCCCTCAAGCAATCTTGCATCGTCACGCTGCATACCGACAGCCAGTATGTGAAGGGCGGCATCACGGGCTGGATTCACGGCTGGAAAAAGAACGGATGGCGCACGTCGGCGAAGAAGCCGGTCAAGAATGTCGAACTGTGGAAAGCGTTGGATGAGGCCGTCACCCGCCATGATGTGGACTGGCGCTGGATCAAGGGCCACGCCGGACATGCGGAAAACGAACGCGCTGACGAATTGGCGCGTATGGGAATGGCCCCCTACAAGCCGGACTGATTGTGCCGGCTTATAGTCTCGATCGCAGTCTAGAGCTGACCCAGCATGGTCGCAGCACCGCTGGTGTCGGCTTGGCCGGGATTGGGCTCGATGTTCAGTTCCTGCACCACACCGTCCTTGACCAGCATGGAGTAACGCTTGGAGCGCACGCCCATGCCGTGTGCCGACATATCCATTTCAAGGCCGATTGCCTTGGCGAAATCCGCAGCGCCATCGGCCAGATAAACGATCTTGCCCTTTCCCTTCGACTGCTGCGACCAGGCATCCATCACGAAAACATCGTTGACGCCGGTGACGGCGATCGTATCGACGCCCTTCTCTTTCATCGCATCGTAATGTTCCAGAAAGCCGGGCAGGTGGTTCTGATGGCAGGTGGGCGTGAAGGCGCCGGGAACGGCGAACAAAACGACCGTTTTGCCATCGAAAAGTTCGGATGTGGAAATTTTGATCGGCCCGTCGCTGCCCATCGAGACGAACTCGTGTGCGGGAATTGTATCGCCTTTTGAAATGCTCATCGGTCGTCATCCAACTGTTTTAAGTGTTGCCGCACCATGTGAATCCGCATGGCGGGCGTCAAGGCGACAATCAGCGAAGGGAGACGATTGCACCCTTCGTCATCGACGACGATGAGCGCTTTTTCTGCCGAGATGGCGTGAGGGGGCAGGGAGAATGTCGCGCGGCCATTCTCCACATGGTCGGCTTCCACCGGCGCGCCTTTTGCGAGGTCGAACCAGAAGGCGGTCTTGGCCGTTCGTGGAACGGTGACACCCACCGTTCCCGTCGCCTCATCCACATTCGCAACGTCGATCACCGCATGGTCGGCAGTGGGGAGACGCGCGCGGGCTTCCGCAAAGATACGCGCCTCGTCGGCGTTGCTCTGTGCACTGCCGTTCAAATCGACACTCAGATTGAACTGCACGGGAATGCAGATGTCTGCGCAAATACCGACCAGACCGGAGCCGTAAAGCGTCGTCAGCGTTCCGGCATTCACGATATCGATCGGAAACGTGACATCGCTCGTGTAACCGGCGGCCCATCCTGCCCCGTCGCTGAACGCGGTTGGAACGGGGTAATGGATTGTCGCATCCGCCCCCGCTGGAAGGGGGGTTCCGAACGGGTCTGTGGCGAAAACGATATGGGGCGGAACGCCGGACGATCCGGGCACCTTCCAGTACGTTTTCCAACCGTTTTCCAGTGAAATTTGAAACGCTGCCTCGACCTTGCCCGCACCCGTATCGCGGGCGATCAGACGCAGTTTCGCGCCTGACGTTTCCAGCCAGTCGGAACTGGCTGAATGGGCGGCAGCGGGAAAGCATACCAACATGAATGCAAGAAGATATTTCATGGGTCGAACGATAGGGCGGCAATGGTTGCGATACGATGGAGGCGTCCTCATTTATGCGTGACCGCCCCGCCTACGGACGATAGGTTCGCTCCATGCAGCAACGCCCCTCCAGCCCGACCTCAACTTCGACGCAGGCAGACGCCCTCGACCTGCGCGGGCATTTTCTGATCGCCATGCCGGGCCTGCGCGACGACCGCTTTGCGCGCTCGGTGGTGCTGGTCTGTTCCCATTCCGACGAGGGCGCGATGGGTTTCGTGCTCAACAAGCGTGTCGTCACGCCGACCTTTATGGAGATTCTGGAGGAACTCGATCTCGACATGGAGATCGCGCGGCAAAAGCGTGTGCGGTCTGAAATCGACGTGTTTTTCGGTGGGCCGGTGGAACAGGGCAGGGGTTTCGTCATCCACTCTCTCGACTACGGCTCACCCGGAACGACCCGTGTGGGTGATCTCGTTGGCGTGACTGCGACGCTGGACGTGTTGCGCGCATTGTCCGGTCCGCACCCGCCGCAACAGTCGATCGTCGTGCTCGGCTATTCCGGCTGGAGCGCCGGGCAGTTGGAACAGGAACTGGCGCAGAACGCGTGGCTGACGGTGCCCGCCACACCGAAGCTGCTGTTCGATACGGCATACGATGCCCGCTATGCGGCGGCCCTGGCGACGCTTGGCGTGTCGGAGGAAATGCTGTCGTCCCAGGCCGGGCACGCCTGATCGATAGGCGCGGCTAGCGGTTCGCGCGGTCCATCTTGAGAGCGCGGCTTGTGCTGGTTGCGTTCATCGGCTCGCCGAAGACGAAACCCTGCCCGTATTCGCAACCGAGCTGGAGCAATTCGAGAGCATCATTCTCATCCTCCGCCCCCTCCGCGACGACCTCCATACCGAGATCATGCGCCATACCGACGATGGATCGCAAAATGACGGGTCGCCCGACACCCTCGCGATGAGCGACGAACGACCGGTCGATCTTGATCGTATCGAACGGAAACCGCATCAGTTGCGACAGGGACGAATAGCCTGTGCCGAAATCGTCCATCGAAAGCCCGGTTCCCAGATCGCGTATTTCCTGAAGAATGCGGCTGGATTGCTCGGGATTTTCCATCACCAGAGAACTCGGTCAGTTCCAGTTTGAGGGTGCCGTTTGGCACCTTCGTCTCTTCCAGCACCGACTTCACGTCATTGATGAGATCATGCCGCAGCAGCTGGCGGCTGGATACGTTGACGGATACGAACAGCGACGTGTCGTCGTAAAGCCGCTGCCACTCGGCCAGATCCTGCGCTGCCCGCTGCATGACGTGATGACCGAGCCGCCCGATCAGACCGTTCCGCTCGGCCAGCGGTAT
Source organism: uncultured Alphaproteobacteria bacterium (assembly GCA_963799325.1). Taxonomy (GTDB): domain Bacteria; phylum Pseudomonadota; class Alphaproteobacteria; order Rhizobiales; family Rhizobiaceae; genus Pseudahrensia. The sequence goes on from CAWCWS010000002.1 coordinate 130,857, forward strand.
GAACTCCCCCGGGCTTATCGTGCCGCGCAACGGGTGCCGCCAGCGCATCAGCGCTTCCAGACCGGCTATATGGTTTGTTTCGAGCCGTACGATCGGCTGATAATAAACGTCGATCTCAGCGCGTTCCAACGCTTCTTCAAGGTCTCTCTCCAACTGGCCGGACGCGCTTTGCGCGGTGCGGAAGGCGGGGCGGAACGGCTCTATGCGCCCGCCACCGGCACGCTTGGCCTGCATCATCGCCAGTTCGGCATCGTGCAGCAGGCCCTCGGGTGAACTCTGGTCGGCGGACCATGTGACCAGTCCGATGGAGGCGGAGATGAGCAATTCCTGACGCGAAAACGTCACCGGCGCTTTCAGTGCGCGCTGCAAGGCATCTGCAAACACTGCGATCCTCTCCGGCTCCGATTCTGAAAGCAGCAGCAACCCGAACCGCTCGCCGCCCAGCCGCGCCAGTGCGTCATGGCCCTTCAGCAACCGCGACATGCGTCGTGCGACCGTCATCAAGATGGAGTCCTCGACCGAGAGTTCGAACCCCTCATCGGCATCCTCGAACCCGTCGAGGTCGATCATGAAAAGCGTCGGACGCAGACCCTTGTTGCTGCCCGCCAGCGAAATCGCGCTTTTCAGCCTGTCGTTGAACAGTTCCGAATTGGGCAGGCCGGTGACGTTGTCGTAGACTGCATCCTGAAGCAGGCGTTGCTGGGAAACACGCGCGCTCGTCACATCACTCAATGTGCCGACGCAGCGCAGCACTTCGCCATCGGACCCGATGACGGGCCGGGCACGCAGACTGAGCCAGTGATATTGTCCGCCTTTGCCGCGCAGGCGGAAGTCCTGCTCGATGCGGCCCCGGCGGTGGTCCAGCACGACATCGAGGCATGCCTTGAACCGGTCCCGGTCTTGCGGATGGATGAGTTCGCTCCATTTCGACGGCGAGCCGGAAAGCGCATCGGGCTCGATGCCCATGAGGGCTGCAACTTCCGGTCCGACTATCAACTCGTCCCTGTCCACATCCCAGTCCCAGACGGAATCGCCCGCGCCGACCAGTGCCAGCGCCTGCCGCTCCATGTCGCTGACGAGACCCTGATTGACCCCTCCACCGGCAAAGGCGTGTTGCATGACGGTGAACGAGACCAGCAACACGATCAGCACAAGCCCGCCACCGAGGGCCGGTTGGATGATGTCGTTGTCGAGACGCCCGGTCACCGTCATCCATCCGCCGATCACCCAGGCGCCGAACAGGATCCAGGTGGGCACCAGCAGCACAGCCCGGTCGAACCCGCCGATCGCCATGCGCACAATCAACAGCAGGCCGAGAACCGCCGTCAGGGCAATGGAGAACCGCGCCAGCCCGGTCGCTTCGGATGGAGCTACCGCGGTGATGGCAACCAGCGCCGCCAGTGCCGCCAGCCACAGAAAGACGAGATAGCTGTAGCGCACGTTCCAGCGGTTAAGATGCAGATAGGCCCACAGAAACAGAACGAGCGAGGCGGCCAGAAACACTTCCGTGCCCGCGCGGTAGATGTTGAGCGCCTCCGGGTCGAGGGTGACGATCTTCGTAATGAAACCGAAATCGACCGACACATAGGCCAGCACCGCCCAGGCCAGCGCCGCCGTGGCGGGAAACATGATCGACCCCTTAACCACGAAGAGGATGGTGAGAAAGAGAGCCAGCAGTCCGGCAATGCCCAGCACGATACCGCTGTAGAGCGTCGTGGAATTGACCGCGTCCTTGTAGGCATCCGGTTCCCACAACGTAAGCTGGGGCACGTCCGGACGCGTCAGTTCCACGACAAAGGTGACGACAGTTTCCGGGTTTAGCGTGATGCGGAAGATATCCGCATCCGGCGCGGCCTGCCGGTCGAGAGAAAAACCTGCCGATGGTGTGATGGAAACCAGACGGGCGTGACCCATCTCGGGCCAAAAGAGACCGGAGCCGGGGAGGCGGAAATGCGGTGCGACAATGAGCCGGTCGATCTGTTCGGTGGATGGGTTGGCCAGTGCGAAAGCGAGCCAACCGCCCGCGCCCGTTTCGCTTTCCGACCGCACCTCGATGCGGTTGATGACACCATTGGCGTCCGGTGCGGCCGTGACGCTGATCCCGTCGCCATCAACCCCGTAGCTCTCCGTCACGTTGGTCAGATCGATCGCCGGAATATCGCCGGACACGTCCACTGGCTCCAGAGCGGACGCCTGCGTGGTGGCGAGAATGAGCACGACGAAGACGCAACACAGATTTTTCAAAACGCCCGATACCGATTCGAATGCCATACACTGTGTTCCTTCCGGCGCGACGAGACCCGTTCGCGCGGGAGATGCCTGTCTAGGCCACGCTCAGTCGCTTGCCAATCGGGCGAAGAGATGGTGGTCACGCCATTGCCCGCCAATCCGCAGGTAGGAACGCGCCGTTCCCTCCTGTTGAAACCGGTTGCCCAGCAGAACCCGTCGGGACGCCTCGTTTTCGGGGACCGTCGCAGCTTCGATCCGGTGCAGGCCGAGGCGGGCGAATGTGTCGCTGCAAACCGCGCCGACCGCCTCTGTCATGATGCCCTGTCCGGAGTGTGAACGGCCCATCCAGTAGCCGAGCGTTGCCGACAGCGAAACCTTGCGCCGGATGTTGCCAAGGGCAAGACCGCCCGCCAGAGTGCCGTCGTGCAGAAAGATGAACCACGGTAGCGCGCGGCCCCGGGTAATGTCCGATTGCTGCCGCCGCATGATCGCCCGCCAAGACGGTTTGGAAAGTTCATCATCGGTCCACTGGGGTTCGAACGGTTGCAGGAACGCGGCGCTTTCACCGCGCAAGGCGGCCCATTGGTCGAAGTCGCCGGGTTCGGGACGTCGCAAAAGGAGCCTTTGCGTCGTGATGAGTGCCGGTCCTTCATGGACCTGCGAAAAATTGAGCAGTTTCACACAAACGGCCTATTTGGCAGCGCTCGAAGACGGACTGGAACGCAACATGTCGCCCAGCGCATCCCGTGACGGCAGGCCGTCGATCGGACCGATGGCGGCGATGGTCGGCGGCACGTTGGTGAACAGGTTGCCGGCCAGGTCGCGCATCCGCTGGACGGTCAGGGCCGCCAGCCGTTCCATCAGTTCCTCGTTGCTAACGATCCGCCCGAACAGAAGTTGCTGCCGCGCGATCTGGCCTGCACGTGCGCCGGGGCTTTCCAGCGCCATGAGCAGGCTCGCGCCGATCTGCGCCCGCGCCCGGTCGAGTTCTTCCTGCGAGATCGTATCGGCACAGCGCAGCAATTCCTCGCACAATACGGACATGAGTTCCGATACGTCACCGGCCTCGGTCGCGGCGTGAATGCCGAATGTGCCGGTGTCCGAGAACGCCCAGTGGAAGGCGTAGATGGAATAGCAAAGCCCGCGTTTCTCACGGACCTGCTGGAACAGGCGGGACGACATGCCGCCGCCGAGCAGCGTGGAAAGCACGGAGCTGGCGTAGTAATCCTTTGCCTGATAGGCGACGCCCCTCGAACCCCAGCACGATTTGCGCTTCCTGCAACGGTTTGTCCGAGCGGCTTTCCCCGCCGGTATAATGCCCTTCCTCAGGCTCCCCCACATCGTCGGACGGCAAGGTGTTCAGGAGGGTATCGGACTGTGCGACAATGGCATCGTGGTCCACCGCACCGGCTGCGGACAGCACCATGTTGGAACCGTGATAATGGTCCTGCAAATAATTGCGCAGACTATCGGCGTTCAAGCTGTTGACCGAGTCCGGTGTGCCCATGATGGGCCGGCCGAGGGCCTGGTCGGCGAACGTGGCCGACAGGTAATCGTCGAACACCACGTCTTCCGGCGAATCCTGCGCTGCGCCGATTTCCTGCTGGATCACATGCTGCTCACGCTCCAGTTCGGTCGGGTCGATCACGGAATCGTTGAGTATGTCAGCGAGCAGGTCGATTGCCAGCGGGACGTCGTTTTTCAGAACACGCGCATAGAACGACGTCGTTTCGGTGCTGGTGGCCGCGTTCAACTCGCCACCGACGCGTTCAATTGCTTCGGCGATTTCCAGCGCGTTGCGGGATCCGGTTCCCTTGAATGCCATGTGCTCGAGCATGTGCGAAATGCCGTGCTGATCAGCCCGTTCGTCCCGTGAGCCCGCACGCACCCAGATACCGAGCGAGGCGCTTTCCAGATGGTCCATCCTGTCCGTCATGACAGTCAGCCCGTTGGACAAGGTCGATATGCGGATGTCCCGGTTCGGGACTCATATTGGACGGATTGGATGCGATGGTGTGCAGGCTGCTCTTCATAGGACGCGCCTCCCAACGCAAATGCGGGTGCGCTCCGCTCCAAAATACCGTGCGCCTGCCTATTTCCCGGCACGTGTGTTGCGGGCGATATAGGTTTCCACCGCCGCGAGGTCATTGGGCAGCACTGTGAAGCGTTCGTTGCCCGCCATCAAGTCCCGGCTCCTGTCCGGCAAGGATGGGCGAACACCGCTTGCTGCTTCCACCGCATCGGGAAATTTCGCCGGATGGGCCGTGGCCAGCACGACCATCGGTGAAGACGATGCGTCCTGCGCCCGCGCCACATGCAGGCCAACGGCGGTGTGCGGGTCGAGCAGCATTTCGGCATCGGTATGAACGGTGCCGATCGTATCGCGCACCGCGTTCTCGTCCGCCCGCCCTGCCGTAAAACTGCGGGCAATCGTATCGCGCACGTCATCGCGCAATGTGAATGATCCCGACTGCGCCAGCGAACCCAGATTGGCGCGCACCATCGCGGCATCGCGGTCGGACGCCTCGAACACCAAGCGTTCGAAATTGGAGGACACCTGAATATCCATGCTGGGCGATGTGGTGGCGTGGACGCCTGCGGTCTCGTATCGGCCCGTTTCCAGTGTGCGCACGAGAATGTCGTTGGAATTGGTGGCAATCACCAGCTTGTCGACGGACAGGCCCATCCGCATCGCGGCATAGCCTGCGAAAATATCCCCGAAATTGCCGGTCGGCACGGTGAACGACACCGCACGCTGCGGGGCACCGAGCGCCAGGGCGGAGGTGAAATAATAGACGATCTGGGCCATGATCCGGCCCCAGTTGATCGAATTCACGCCGGAAAGCCGGTTGGCATCGCGAAAGGCATGGTGGTTGAACATGCCCTTCACCAGCGCCTGACAATCATCGAACGTGCCTTCGATGGCGAGCGCATGGACGTTGGCGTCCATGACCCCTGTCATCTGAAGCCGTTGGACGTCGGACACCCTTCCGTGCGGGAACAGAATAAAGATGTCGGAATGGTCGCGGCCTTTGAAGGCGCTGATCGCTGCCCCGCCCGTATCGCCGGAGGTCGCGCCCACGACCGTCATCCGTTCGCGGCGCTCTTGCAGGATATGGTCCACAATGCGGGCGAGCAGTTGCATCGCCACGTCTTTGAACGCCAGCGTCGGGCCGTGAAACAGTTCCAGCAACCATTCGTTCGGCCCGCTCTGCACCAGCGGCGCGACGGCAGGGTGGGTGAAGGTGCCGTAGGCATCATCCACCATGCGGCCAAACGCTGCGTCGTCGATTTCTCCATTGAGAAACGGTGACAGCACCGCCTTGGCGACCTCAGCGTAAGGCTTGCCGACAAGCGCCTGCATGTCGTCGTGCGAAAATTGCGGCCACGTTTCCGGCACATACAGGCCGCCATCCCGCGCCAACCCGGCGAGAATCGTATCGCAGAACCCGAGATCCGGCGCTTCGCCGCGTGTGCTGATGTATTTCATGGTAACCGTTCCGGCACGACTGTGGGGTTTGCCGCGTGCGGGTTGTTAAACCGGTAGGCGTTGGTGTCAAACCGCGACGCGCGAATCCTGCGTTCGATCTCTCGCCACGCCAGCGCCGCTTTGCTAGAGGAAGTGGAAGGTATCGGGTTTGATCGTGTCTGGAGTTCCCATGAAATTGCGTCTTTTGCTTGCGTTGACCGCAACGAGCCTGCTTGCAGCCTGCCAGTCGGCTGGCGACGGCGACGGCATTCTCGGCAGTGCCGCCGATCCCGCCCAGCAACAGACGGTTGCCGTGCAGGAAGGGCGCAACCCGAATGCGAACCTGCGCCAGATCAACACGCAAAACGCGCTGTCCGATTATTGTCCGAGCATCGTCATTCGTTCGGGCACGGAAACCTACCGTGTGGCAAGTGCGGGAGCCGATACGAGCAGCGCGGCGGATATTCGCTATCAGGCGACGATCACGAAGGCCGCACGCGAATGCCAGTATGTGGGTCAGGAATTGCGTATCCGCGTCGGCGCACGGGGCCGTGTCATCACCGGCCCGAAAGGTGGTCCCGGAACGGTAGAACTGCCCATCCGCGTCGCCGTGCAGGAGGGTGATTGCTCGCGGCATTTCCGCCTCGCCCGGCAGCAGGCCACAATCGCCGGTGGCTCCGGCTTCGCGCCGTTCGAGTTTGTCGACGACACGATCGTCATGCCCGCACCGACCGCGACGAATGTGCGAATCTTCGTGGGTTTCGATGAGACCTGCCGGTGCTGAACCAAGCTCGGCCCGCTGCGTATGAGCCGCTCTTAAGCAAATATTCACCGCGCCCGGTAACTCTACGGCAAGCCTGATTTTGTTTTGCGTACGGGTTCCATATGCCGATTTCCAATGCCGCTAAGCGGTCGACCACACCTGCCAAAGCTGAGCTTTCGCTTGGCTCGATTCCATCATCAAGGGCGACTGCGTGGCCGCCCTGTCGAAACTGCCGGAAAATTCGGTGGACGTGGTTTTCGCGGACCCGCCGTACAATCTCCAGCTTGGCGGCGATCTGTCCCGGCCCGACCAGTCCAAGGTCGATGCCTGCGACGACCATTGGGACCAGTTCGACACGTTCGAAGCCTACGACGCCTTCACCCGCGCCTGGCTGCTGGCCGTGCGCCGCGTGCTGAAGCCCAACGGCACGATCTGGGTCATCGGCTCCTACCACAACATCTACCGCGTCGGCTCCATCCTGCAGGACATGGAGTTCTGGATCCTCAACGACGTGGTGTGGCGCAAGACCAACCCGATGCCGAACTTCCGCGGTCGCCGCTTCACCAACGCCCACGAGACGATGATCTGGGCGTCGCGCGATGCCGATGCCAAGGCCTACACGTTCAACTACGACGCCATGAAGATGGCCAACGACGATGTGCAGATGCGGTCCGACTGGGTCTTTCCCATCTGCAACGGTGGCGAACGGTTGAAGGGGGCGGACGGCAAGAAGGTCCATCCGACCCAGAAGCCGGAAGCCTTGCTGCACCGCGTGCTGATGTCCTCCACCAAACCCGGCGACGTGGTTCTCGACCCGTTCTTCGGCACCGGCACGACCGGCGCGGTCGCCAAGAAACTGGGTCGCCATTTCGTCGGTGTGGAGCGCGAGCAGGACTATATCGATGCCGCGCAGGCACGCATCGATGCGATCGAACCGGAAAAGGCGGCCCATCTCGTGGTCACCACCGGCAAACGTGCCGAACCGCGTGTGCCCTTCGGGACGATGATCGAGACCGGGCTGCTGAATGTCGGCGACGTGTTGTGCGATTCCAAAAAGCGATGGAAAGCGACCGTGCGCCTGGACGGCTCTCTGCACTATGAAGGCAAGGCGGCATCCATCCACAAGACCGGCGCGCTCGTTCAGGGGTTGGACGCCTGCAACGGCTGGACCTTCTGGCACATCGACAAGGGCAACGGCTTCGAACCCATCGACGCCCTGCGGTCGATCTATCGCGAACGGCTCGGCAGCGCCGCCTGATCGGCGACCTGAATCACCTTGCGAAAAAGTGTGGGTAACGTGTTGAAATCGCGTTCCCACCATCCTTGAATCTCCGGTTGAACTTGAACGGTCCAAACCTCCAGTTCCAGATGAAAATGCGTGAACGTGTGCCGCACGGTTCCCGCCAAGTTGCCAGTCCGCCTCGAACGGTGCCGCGCTGCGCCCGGTCTCGCCATCGGACTGCGACGACCAGTCGGTAGACGGCACCGCCGCCGTGCCGCCCAGCAAGCCCGTTCCCGCGCGGCGGATGCACCAGACGGCATCGCCCCGCATGGCAACAAAGGCCGCGCCCGCCGCACCGGCTTTGACCTTCTTTGACTGGTTTGACCGGAAAACTCTCCTGCGTGCCTTCCGCGAAGGCTCGGCAGTCCTTGGAAACAGGGCACAGCGCACAGACCGGGTTGCGCGGGGTGCAGATCGTCGCGCCCAGATCCATCATGGCCTGCACGAAATCACCGGGTCGGTTGGTGGGTGTTTCCCGCGCCATGAACGCCCGACACGGCACTTTCGCTTTTGGAACGGGCGTTGCGTCGGCGGTGAAGCGCGTGACGACCCGCTCGATATTGCCGTCGACCACCGGTGCCGGTTTGCCGAATGCGATGGCGGCGATGGCAGCGGACGTATAGTCGCCGATGCCGGGAAGCGCGAGCAGTGCTTCCTGCGTTTCGGGAAACCGGCCACCCATCTGGTTGGCCACGAGGTCGGCACAGGCCTTCAGATTGCGTGCGCGGGAATAATAGCCGAGGCCAGCCCAAGCGGACATGACATCCTCGTCACTGGCGGCGGCAAGCTCGGCTACGGTCGGCCAGCGAGCGACGAACTTTCCGAAATACGGCGCGACCGCCGCCACGGTGGTCTGTTGCAGCATGACTTCCGACAGCCACACATGGTATGGGTCGGCACGGTCGGTGGACCCCGGCGGCATACGCCACGGCAGGGTCCGGGCGTGCCGGTCGTACCAGCCGAGTAGAGTGATCGCTGAAAGTTGCCATGCCGGACGGGTGGCGCGGACGGGAGAAGAAGGCAATGGCAAAACCGACGCGCCGCCCTTACAGCGCCCGCACGGTCGGCGATCTGGCCGGCAAGCTGCTCAATCCGGTGATCGAACAGCGCGCCGGAATGACGCTGGATATTCTGGCCCAGTGGTCCGAAATCGCCGGCGCGGGCATGACGGAATGCTCACGCCCGGAAAAACTCGAATGGGCCAACAAGGCACGCAATTCCTCATCGTCGGAACCGGCGACGCTCGTCGTCGCCTGCGAGGGCGGCAAGGCGCTGTTTCTGCAGCACGAGAGCGACGCTATCATCCGCCGCGCGAACGCCTATTTCGGCTATCGCGCCATCGCCCGCTTGCGGATCGTTCAAAAGCCGGTCGAACACTCCGCGCCGCCACGAAGAAGGCCAGCCGCCCCGTCGCCCGCCAGCATCGACCACCTGCTGCACGGCATCGACGACGAAAACCTGCGAGCCGCCTTGCAACGGCTGGGCGATGGCGTGTTCAGTCGCGGTTCAGGGCGCAGGGATTAGCGTTCACCCATTCCCGACCCGTCTGACAAAAGCGTCATTGGCGGGCCGCATTCGGCGGCTGTAAAGCAGCAATTAGAACCATCGAAGGAAACGACCATGCCCCTTACACGACGCACATTCGCTGCAGCCCTGCTGTCCACTGCCGCCATTCCCGCCGTTGCGGCTTTTGCGCCATCATTCGCCCAGTCCCCCGACACCGTCACGGGCCTGTTCGACGACATACCGATCGACGACAACGTGATGGGCGACGTCAATGCGCCGGTCACGATCGTCGAATACGCGTCCATGACATGCCCCCACTGCCGCACGTTCCACGAGAATGTCGTGCCGAAGCTGAAGGCTGACTATATCGACGCCGGTAAGGTGAAATATATCCTGCGCCCGTTCCCGTTCAACGGCGACCGGCGCGGCGAAGCGGCGTTTATGCTCGCCAAATGCGCGCCCAACGACAATTATTACCCGATGGTCGACGCCCTGTTCGCCAGCCAGTCGTCCTGGGCCTCGGCTCAGAACCCTGTGCCCGAACTGATGCAGATGGCGGCCCTGTCCGGCATGGATGAAGCAGCGTTCAAGGAATGCCTGTCTAATCAGGAATTGCTGACACAGATCATCGAAGGCCGGAACCTCGCTGTCGAGAAATTTGGCGTCTCATCCACCCCGACTATCTTCGTGAACAACCAGAAACTTGGGGATTCGACGCTGGAGACGGTCACGAAAGCCATCGACGCAGCGCTATAGTGCTATAGCGCAAGGGTGAAGGACCCGGAAATGGAGGTGGCGTCTTGCAATTCAACAAGCTGCGCCTTCTCGGGTTCAAATCCTTCGTAGAGCCCACCGAGTTCGCCATCGAGCGGGGCCTGACAGGCGTTGTCGGCCCCAACGGCTGCGGCAAGTCCAATCTTGTTGAAGCCCTGCGTTGGGTGATGGGCGAGAACTCCTACAAGAACATGCGCGCGTCCTCGATGGATGACGTGATCTTCTCCGGCTCCGGCAACCGGCCCTCGCGCAACATGGCCGAAGTGGCACTGTTTCTCGATAACGACGACCGCACAGCGCCCGCAGCCTTCAACGACAGCGACGAATTGCAGGTCTCCCGCCGGATCGAGCGGGAGGCTGGCAGCGTCTATCGCATCAACGGGCGGGACGTGCGTGCCAAGGACGTGCAGCTGCTTTTCGCCGATGTGTCCACCGGTGCCCGTTCCCCGTCGATGATCGGGCAGGGGCGGATCGGGGAGCTGATTTCCGCCAAACCGCAGGCACGCCGGGCGTTGCTGGAGGAAGCGGCCGGCATTTCCGGCCTCCATTCCCGGCGCCACGAGGCGGAATTGCGCCTGCGTGCGGCAGAGACCAATCTGGAACGGCTGGACGACGTGGTGGTGGCTCTCGAAGCCCAGTTGGACAGCCTGAAACGGCAGGCCCGGCAGGCCAACCGCTTCCGCACGCTGGCTGGCGAAATCCGCCGCGCCGAGGCGGGTCTCTTCTATTTGCGCTGGGCTGCCGCCAGCCGCGGGGTGCGCGAAGCGTCCGCCACATTACAGGACGCGACCGTTTCCATCGCCGAGGCGGGTATTACGCAGGGCGAGGCGGCAAAAGCGCAGGCGATCGCCGCCGCCAAACTGCCGGAGTTGCGTCACGCCGAATCATCAGCCGCCGCCGCCTTGCAGCACAAGACCATCCAGCGCGAACAGGCACAGGATGAGGCGAAGCGAATCAAGCGTCGGATCGGTGATATCCAGGGACGCATTGAGCAGCTCGAGGCCGACATTGCCCGCGAAGAGCGTATGGTCGCGGAAAACAGCGACATCATCGGCCATCTCGACCGGGAGGAAGCCCAGCTTCGTGCCGAGGAAGATACGCGCGCAGAGCGGGAGACAGACCTTGCCGCTGCGGTCGAAACCGCCACGGCGCGTTTGCAAGAAGCCGAGGCCGCAGGGGCCGACATGACCGCCGCGCTCGCTACCGCCCGGGCCAACCGGGAGACCGTGCTGCGCCGGTTGCAGGACGCCGAACGACGCCGCGATCAACTGGCGGTGCGGCGCGATGAAACGCAGGCTGCTCTATCAGACGTGCAGACGCGCCTTGCGGCGACCAGTGAGGTGGAAACGCATCGCGAGACCGTTGCCGAACTCGAAGCGCGGTCAGCGACGCAGGAAACAGCTTTGGCCGAGTTGGAAGGGCGGGCAATGGTCGCGCAGGACGCTCTGTCCGCCGCGCGGGAACCGGCGGCTCACGCGCGGCAGGTCTTGGCGCAGATTCAGACCGAAGCGCAGACCCTCAAATCCATAGTCGATCGCCACAAGGGCGACCTGTTTGCGCCGGTCGTGGATGCCATGCGGGTCGATAAGGGCTATGAGCAGGCGCTGGGCGCTGCGCTTGGCGAAGACCTCGACGTGCCCCTCGACCGGTCATCCGCCGAACATTGGACGTTGAACCTTTCGGAAAGCGACGCATCCTTACCGGAAAATGTGGAGCCGCTTTCCGGCCGGGTCGAAGCACCCCGCGAACTCCATCGCAGACTTGCGCAAATCGGCATTGTCGACCGCGAATCCGGCGACCGGCTGCAACAGCATCTGGCGTCCGGCCAGTGCCTCGTCAGCCTTTCCGGCGACCTTTGGCGCTGGGACGGCTATCGCGCCGGTTCTGACGCCAAGACGGCGGCTGCCGTGAAGCTGGAGCAGAAGAACCGCATAGCCGAATTGAGCAGCGCCGCAATCGAGGCCGAAGCGGCTCTCGCCAGTGCCGAAGCCGGGCTGGACGCTGCCAGGTCGCTGGCCGACACCACACGGAACGCCGAGCAAGCTGCCCGCACGAACCTGAAGGAAACTCAACGCGATCTGTCGCAGAAAAAACGTGCGTTGGATGACGCAGAACGCGCTGTCGCGGACCTCACCACACGCCAGGCCGCGCTGCAGAACAGTGACGAACGGGTGTCACAGGACGTTGCCGAAGCGGAGGCAGCTGTCGATGCTGCCAAACAGGAAAGTGAGTCGCTGCCGGACCTCGCAGGGCTAGAGGACAATGAGCAGGCCGCGCGTCAGCGCATTGCGACCGACCGTTCCGCGTTCACCGAAGCGCGCACGACCTACGATTCTCTCACACGTGAAAATGCCCTGCGACAGGAGCGACTCGGCGCAATCGGTCGTGAGCGCAAGACTTGGAACGACCGTGCGGTGAATGCCGACCGCCACATTGGCACGCTCAGGGAGCGGCAACAGAAGGCACGTGACGATCTGGAAAAGCTCGTCGAGCGTCCGGATGATCTGCAACAGCGACAGGCTGGCCTGCAACGGGAGATCGAGGCTGCGGAGCAAATGCGACGTAAGGCGGCGGACACTCTGGCCCGGGGCGAGACCGTTCTGCGGCAGGCCGATCAAGCCGCCAGCGCGGCGCTCAATACCCTGTCCGATGCCAAACAGAACGGAGCGCGCGCCGAGGAGCGTCTGGAGGCGGCTCAGGAGCGTCTCGATGAGATTGCGGCGCGCATCCGGGAAGACCTCTCGGTCGAACCCCATGTCACGCTCGCCCTTTCCGGGGCCGACAAGGAAGCCGATCTCCCCAACCGCGAATCGCTGGAGGCGAAGCTGGAACGCTTCCGCGCCGAACGGGAGCGGCTTGGCGCGGTCAATCTGCGGGCGGAGATCGAACAGACAGAAATTGCCGAACAACGCGACACGCTGGTGATGGAACGGGACGATCTCACGGAAGCCATTCGCCAGCTTCGAAACGGCATTCAGGGGTTGAACAAGGAGGGACGCGAACGGCTGTTGGTCGCTTTCGACGCGGTCAATGCCCAGTTTCAGACCCTGTTTGCCCATTTGTTCGGCGGTGGCACGGCGGAGCTTCAGCTTGTGGAAAGCGACGACCCGCTCGAAGCCGGTCTCGAAATCCTCGCCCGCCCGCCGGGAAAGAAGCCGCAGACGATGACGCTTCTATCCGGCGGTGAGCAGGCGCTGACGTGCGATGGCGCTCATCTTCGCCGTGTTCCTCACCAACCCCGCACCCATCTGTGTGCTGGACGAAGTCGACGCGCCTCTCGACGACCACAATGTCGAACGGTTCTGCAACCTGATGGACCGCATGTCCGCCGACACCGATACGCGCTTCGTTATCATAACCCACAACCCCATCACGATGGCCCGCATGGATCGCCTTTTCGGGGTCACAATGGCCGAACGGGGGGTTAGCCAGTTGGTCTCGGTTGATCTACAGACTGCGGAGACATTCCGCGAAGCTGTCTGAGGCCGCCATGCCCGATCCGATATCTGAAATCCCGGTCTATCCCTTCGGTTTTGGCAACGCCAAAACCACGCCGGACCCGCTTGTGCATGGCAACAAGGGGGCGGGTCTCGTCGCCATGTCCGCACTCGGTCTCCCGGTCCCGCCGGGCTTTATCGTCGGCACCCAAACAGGGCGCCGTATCGCCCGCGAGGGAGAGCCGTTTCGCAGGCAGGTGAGCCAGGCCGTGCGGTCGGCCTTGCGCCTGATGGAAAACCATGCGGGCCGCACGTTCGGCTCCGGTCCCTCGCCCTACCTGCTGTCCGTGCGGTCTGGCGCGGCCATCTCGATGCCGGGCATGATGGACACGGTGCTGAATGTCGGCCTCAACGACACCACGACCGAGGCGCTGGCTTTGGAAACCGGCAGCGAGCGCTTTGCGTGGGACACCCACCGCCGCTTCGTGCAAAGTTATTCCACCGTCGTGTTGGGCATCGACCCGAACCTCTTCGACAGCGTGATGGAAGAGGCCCGCGCCCGTCGCGGCGTCGAAACCGACGGCGATCTGCCGGTTCAGGATTTGCGCGCCTTGACCGAAGCGTTCCGCGAAATTGTTGCCGAGGAAAGCGGTGAGCCGTTTCCCGACGATGTGGAACAGCAGCTTGAACGGGCAATGGTCGCCGTCTTCGAATCGTGGAATTCGCCGTCCGCCAAACGGTTTCGGGAGATTTCCGGTATCGACGGCGGGTCCGGCACCGCGGCTGTGGTGCAGTCGATGGTGTTTGGCAACCGCGACAAGCGCTCCTGCACGGGCGTCTATAATACGCGCAACCCGTCGACCGGCGTCAACGAACCGTGGGGCGAATATATGCCCGTGGCGCAGGGGGAGGATGTCGTTGGCGGTGCCCATTCCGGCTACGATCTTACCCAAGCCGCCGCGACGGAGAGTTTCTCGACCGGAGAGTCGATGGAAACCGCCTTTCCGGAAGCGTTTCGGGAACTGGTGGACACCGGCCGCAACCTCGAATCCCACTTCCGCTCGGTGCAGGAAATTGAGTTCACCGTGGAATGCGACCGCCTGTTCGTGCTGCAAACCCGCTCGGCCAAGCTGCAACCGCTGGCGCTGGCCAAAGCGGTCGTAGACATGGCGGGCGAGGGTATCGTGTCACGGGAGGAAGCCGTTTCCCAGTCACCGCCAGCCATCTTGCGCGAACACCTGATCGACAGGATCGCAACCGGTGCCGACCGGCCCTTGGCCAAGGGGTTGGCCGCATCGCCGGGTGCCGTGAGCGGGCAGGTCGTGTTCACGTCGAACGAAGCCGTCGCGCTCAAGAACAAGGGTGGCACACCCATCCTCGTGCGCCCGACCACCGACCCGAAAGATGTGCATGGCATGGCCGCCAGCGTCGGAATTCTCACCTCCCGTGGCGGTCTCACGAGCCACGCGGCTGTCGTTGCACGGTCGATGGGCAAGCCCTGCATCACCGCTGCCTTATCGGTCGTGATCGACCTTGAACGAAACGTCTGCGAGGTTATGGGTTCCGTCATCAGGGCTGGCGACACCATCACCATCGATGGCACGACCGGCTATATCTACGCAGGTGCACAGCCAATCGAGCATCCGGAACCGGATGGTGACGTGGCGACATTGCTGGAGTGGGCGCGGGAGCAGGGGGTGGAAGGTTAGGACTTTTCGTCCACCGGACCCCGCAAAGGTTTTGCGTCTCATTCGCCTTGCCACTAGGTTCTGCCGAAAATGATTTCGGGAGATTTTCACATGCAAGGATTGATGCAGGACTGGCCGCTGCTGTGCCACACGATCATCGACCATGCCGCGCGCGTTCACGGCACACGGGAGGTCGTCACGCGCTCCACTGAAGGGCCGATCACCCGCTCCAACTACGCCACGATCCGCAACAATGCCTTGCGCGTATCGCAGGCGTTGACCCGTGAAGGCTTTGGTGTCGGCGACCGGATGGCGACGCTGGCCTGGAACACCGACAAGCATATGGAGGTTTGGTATGGCGCGATGGGTATCGGCGGCATCTACCACACCCTGAACCCGCGCCTGTTCCCCGAACAACTGGCCTGGATCATCAACCATGCCGAAGACGCGGCTTTGTTCGTCGATCTGACCTTCGTGCCGATCGTCAACGCGATTGCCGACAAGATTCCCACAATCCGTAAGATCGTCGTGCTGACGGATGAAACCCACATGCCGGAGATCGGCTTCGATGGCATCTCTTACGAGGCATTCCTCAAAGGCGTCGATGGCGATTTCGAGTGGGTGAAAGTGGACGAGAATGATGCCTGCGGCATGTGCTACACATCCGGCACGACCGGCAATCCCAAGGGCGTGTTGTATTCACATCGCTCCAACGTGCTGCATTCCATGATGGCGACGCCGGTGGATTCGCTCGGTTTTGCGGCTTCCGAAACCGTGTTGCCGATCGTGCCCATGTTCCACGCCAACGCCTGGGGCATCGCCCATGCCGCGCCCATGAACGGCACGAAGATCGTCAATCCCGGCGGCGGTATGGATGGTGAATCCATATTCGAATTGCTGGATACCGAACAGGTGACGTTTTCCGCCGCCGTGCCGACGGTATGGCTCGGTCTGCTGCAATATCTGGAAAAGACCGGCAAGGACCTGCCGCACCTGAAACGGGTGGTCATCGGCGGTTCGGCCTGCCCCCGCTCCATGACGGAGACGTTACAGGACAAATACGGCGTCGAGGTCCGCCATGCCTGGGGGATGACGGAAATGTCTCCGCTCGGATCGCTTGGCGCGTTGAAGCCCGAGCATCTGCATCTGTCCAACGCCGAACAGCTGACGATCAAGGAGAAGCAGGGCTTTCCGCCCTACGGCGTCGAAATGAAAATTACCGACGATGAAAACAACGAACAACCGTGGGACGGCAAGACGTTCGGTCGCCTGAAGGTACGCGGTCCAGCTATCGCCAAGCGCTATTATGGCGGTGACGGAGCGGAGCAATTCGACCCCGATGGATTTTTCGATACCGGTGATGTGGCGCATATTTCACAGGCCGGCATCATGCAGATCACCGACAGGTCCAAAGATGTCATCAAATCCGGTGGTGAGTGGATTTCCTCCATCGATCTTGAAAACCTCGCAGTCGGCCATCCGGACGTTCAGGAGGCGGCGGTGATCGGTATAGCCCACCCGAAATGGGACGAACGGCCGCTGCTGGTCGTTATTCGCAACGAAGGAGCCAATCCGACCGAAGACGATATTCTGGGCTACATGGAGGGCAAGATCGCCAAATGGTGGATGCCAGATGCGGTGGCCTTCGTGGATGAGATTCCCCACACCGCGACCGGCAAGATTCAGAAGACGACCCTGCGCGACCAGTTCGCCGACTACAGCTTTCCAGCCGCGTAAGGCGGAGAGCGATACGGCCGGCCATGACCTCCATCGACATGCGATTGCAGCGCGTCCAGCGGCGCACCAGCGAGCCCGCCCGCTGGTGCGAGCGGCTGGCGGTGTTCGCATTGCCCTATCTGGCGATCGTCGTTCTTGGACACCGGCTGAACATGATCGAGACGCCACAAGCCTTCTGGTTGCTGGGTCTCGGGGTGTTGCTCCTGGTTGCAGCTATCGGCTTCGGGGTCCGCGGGTTCTACGAATTGTGGGTGTATGGAAACACGGGCGGGATACGCTCGCTCCGTGGCACCACGCTGGCGGTTCTCCTGCTCGCTCCGTTCGCCTTCTTCGCCTTCAAGGTGTTGGCGCTGCCGCAAATCCACGATGTATCCACCGATCTGGTGACGCCCCCCGCTTTCGAGGTCGCAATCGCCGATCGTGAGGCGGGCATGAACCCACTCGGCGAGATGAATCTGGCATTGCGGGACGTGCAGATCCGCGCTTATCCGCAGGTGGCGGCACGGCGTTATCCGCTGGGCTCCGGGCGGGTGTTCACCGAAGTGGTGGCGATGATGGGCGATCGGGACTGGACGATCTTCGCAAGCGAAGTGGAGCAGGGACAGGCCCCCATCGACGAGGAAGGGTCCGGTCTGGTCGCCAACCCTTTGACCGACAATGATGGCCTGGCGCTGCGGCCCACCATTCCCACAGCAAGACCGGATGTGAGCGAGAATCTGACCGTGGCCACTGGCCCTGTCGATCCCGTCACAGTCTCTCCCGTCGGGCGCGATGGAGATGAAGGGGCGGAAACCGCCGACGAACGCTACATCGAAGCCGTGGCGTCGTCGTTTCTGATGGGGTTCGAATCGGACATCGTTATCCGCTTGATCGATGAGGAAGACGGCACGCTGGTCGATATGCGCTCCGCTTCCCGTTGGGGCCCACATGATCTCGGCTCCAACGCTGCGCGCATCATCGCCTTTCTCGCCGATCTGGACGAGGCGTTGCAGGGACAGGGCACAGGCAACTAGGGCACAGGAAACCAGGCGTCAGGCCGCGCGATACAAGCCGTCCAGCATCGGCGCACCGTCCGTCACCACCAGGCCCCGCTCCACCAGATCTTCCAGATGGGCGAAGACCGATAGGCCCGCCGCTCCGTGCAGTCGCGGGTCGGTGGACCGGTAGATAACGGAAACGATGGCCGGTATCGTTTCAAGGCCTTTGCGAACCTGATCGAGAACCGCAGCCTCCCGCATCTTGCGGTGCGCCCGCAGGGCCCGCACAAAGGCGTGGGCGTTTTCCAACCGCCCGCCGTGGCCCGGAAAGTAGGTCTGTTGCGGCTGGTCCAGCATAGTGTCCAGCGATGCCATGTAGTCCTTCATTGAACCGTCTGGCGGCGCGACGATGCTGGTCGCCCACGCCATTACGTGATCGCCGGATATCAGATAATCCGTCCCGTTCCACGCGAACGCCATGTGGTTGGCCGTGTGGCCGGGAGTGAAAAGCGCGGTCAGTTTCCAACCGTCGCCTTCGATCACATCACCATGCGCAAGCCGCATATCCGGCACGAAATCGGCGTCCCCGCTGGCGTCGAGCGCATTGGTTTCACCCAACGCCAGCGCACGCGCCGCCCTGTGCGGACCCTCGGCATAGATATTCGCCCCTGTCTCGACCGCCAGTTTTGCTGAAAGCGGTGAATGGTCCACATGGGTGTGCGTCACGATGATGTGGCTGACCGGACGCCGCCCGATGGCCTTCAGCAAAGCAGTATAGTGCGCCTCATCGACCGGACCCGGGTCGATAATGGCAACAGAGTCGTGTCCGAGCAGATATGTATTCGTGCCGTGGAAGGTGAAAGCGGACGGGTTGTTGCACACGATCCGCGACAGGCCCGGCACCATCTCCACCGCCTCGCCGTAGCGCGGGTCGAATTGCGTGCGGAAACTCGGCGTTTTGGCAGCCATGATCGTTCCGAAGGGCGGTGAAGAACCGCCGGACCTTCTTGTGAGGCGGGGCGCAAGTCAATATAGGGAAGCGAAACGCGGCGCTGGCCGCACCGAACGGGACAGACCTCATGGCTGACACGACTGCAAACCGGGCACTCGCCACGACCTTCATGGGCAACGGCACCACGCGTGATGCGCTGCTTTTCGCTGCCCTCGCCGTTGCAGGCACCGCCATCATGGCGATTGCCGCCAAGATCAACGTGCCGTTTTACCCCGTTCCACAAACACTTCAGACCCTTGCCGTGTTCGGTATCGCCGCCGCCTATGGCCGCAATCTGGCTGTAGCGACAATGTTGCTCTATCTCGCCGAAGGTTTCGCTGGTCTGCCCGTCTTTGCCGGCCCTGTCGCCGGTCCCGCATACCTCATGGGTCCGACCGCTGGTTATCTCGTCGGTTTCGTCCTGTCTGCAGCGATTGTCGGTGAAGCCGCCGACCGTGGCTGGAGCCGCAGCATCTGGAGCATTATGCCCGCAATGCTGTTGGGCAACCTGATCGTTTTCGGTTTGGGCTTTGCATGGCTTGCAACCATCATCGGTGCGTCGGCTGCCTACGCCGCCGGTGTGATGCCCTTCATTCTGGGTGGTCTTGTGAAAATCGTGCTGGCCGCCGCCATCGTGACGGCCTTGTGGAAAGTGTCCCCGCGCAAGGTTTGAGTTAAAAGTCTGACCTCCAAGGGGTGACATCCCCCTATCACTCCCGCGCACCCCTATTGCAGGTGCGCGGCCTCGCTGCTGATCTTGCCCGGCGGGCCGATGAAGGGCGCGACATCCGCGTCTGCATCATCGGCGCGGGTGAAATGGGCACGGACCTCGTTACCGCCATTCGCCAGATGCGCGGAATGGCTGTTGCCAACATCGTGGACCGCAGACTGGCCAGCGCACCGGACGCCATGCGCATCGCCGGTTACGACGCGAACATTGGCAAGGTCTGTGAAACAGCGTCTGCCGTCACTGCAGCCTTTGAAGCGGGCCACATTCCCATCGTGGCCGACGCCCATCTCGGCCTTTCCCACGATCTCGTCGATGTGGTGATCGACGCTACCGGCAGCCCCGCCGCTGGCGCGGAATACGGGTTGGCTGCGCTGGATGCGGGCAAGCATCTGGTGATGATGAACGTGGAGGCCGACGTGACTGTCGGAGCGATCCTGTCTCGCATCGCCGAGGAAAAGGGGCTGGTTTACACCGTCGGCGCGGGGGACGAACCGTCCAGCGTCATGGAACTTTACGATTTTGTGACCGCGCTGGGCTATCCGGTCGTCGCCGCAGGCAAGGGCAAGAACAACGCGTTCAGGGTGGACGCCGTGCCTGACGATTATCGCGCGGAGGCCGAACGGCGCAATATGAACCCTCGGATGCTGGTGGAATTCGTCGACGGCTCCAAGACGATGGTTGAAATGATCGCCATTGCCAACGCCACGGGCCTGATGCCCGACAGGCCGGGAATGCACGGGCCGGATTGCAGGCTGGACGATCTTTGCACCACTCTCGTTCCCAAAGCCGGTGGTGGCATTCTCGAAAGCTACGGCTGTGTCGATTTCACGGTCAGCAAGGACGTGGCCCCCGGTGTCTTCGTCATCGCCGACATGCACCACCCCCGCGTGCGTGAACGGTTGAACGACCTCCATCTCGGACCGGGGCCCTATTACACCTTCTACCGCCCATACCATCTCACGAGTCTCGAAGTGCCACTGTCGGCCGCGCGGGCCGTGCTTTACGGCACGTCCGACATGCGGCCTCTGCCGCGACCTGTCGGCGAAGTCTGCGCGCTGGCCAAGCGCGATCTGAAGGCGGGCGACACGCTCGATTTCATAGGCGAAACCTCCTATCGGTCGTGGGCCATGCGGGCCGACGATGCGCGGGAACAGGGTGCCATCCCCGTAGGGCTTTTGAATGAGGCTACCGTCACGCGTGACATTCCGAAGGGTGCCCTCATCACCCGCGATGCTGTCGATGTTCGCCGGGATACGCCCCTTTACGCGCTGCGTCTGCGGCAGGACGATTGGCTCGGTTACGTGCCTGTCGCTTGAGGGTTGTTGTGGCACCGGGTCGGCGTCACTTTGCCCGTAGCGCCTGTCGGCGCTTTCGCTATTCTTGTTGTGCGGCTCCGGCGCTGGGCCGTCCCGCGGGGACTGTCTGAATGACCGAGCATATCGATTTCGAAGACCTCAACGCCATGTCGTCGTTGGAATTCATCGACGCCCTTGCCGATATCTTCGAACATTCCCCGTGGGTCGCCGAACGTGTGGTGGACCGCCGTCCGTTCACATCGGTCCGCAGCCTGCATCAGGCCATGACGGAAGAAGTGAGCCTGGCAAGCGAACGCGAACAGCGCGCGCTGATCCGCGCGCATCCTGATTTAGCAGGAAAGGCGGCTCTGGAAGATAGCCTCACCGAGGCATCGACCGGCGAGCAGCAGGGAGCGGGTCTTGACCGCCTGAGCGATGAGGAACTGGCGCGCATAACGGCGTTGAATGCTGACTACAAAAGCCGTTTCGGCTTTCCGTTCATCCTCGCCGTGAAAGGCCACGACAAGCATTCCATTCTCGCAACTTTCGAAAAACGTCTTGAGAACGATGAAGACGCGGAGCATCGTGAGGGCTTGCGCCAGATCAGTGAAATCGCACGCCTGCGACTGAACGCCATGCTGCACCACGATAATGGCGAAGATGATGGCGCATAACCACTCGGCGCTTGTCGTGACGGCAATTTCCGCTTAAGCACCAGCGCGTCGCAAGGCGAAACATGCGACCATGCTGGGGCGTGGCCAAGTGGTAAGGCAGCGGCTTTTGGTGCCGCCATTCGCAGGTTCGAATCCTGCCGCCCCAGCCACGTTAAACCGTTGTTTCCGTTGATATTTCGACTCTTTGACGCGTCGTCCGAATAGTCCCCATATTTCGGGCGGTTAGCTCGGGCATGATGGCTGTTCTGCCGTGGGTGGAGCACGCAAGCTGGCAGAACGACCGTCGCGTCGGGCGAATGTCTCTGGCAGCGCTTTTCGTGGTCCGAGTACTTTCGCTCGTGCCATGGAGTGCGTCGCGACTTAGCGTCGTCGATCGTTGACGCAGCGTGCGTTGCAACAATGCCTCTTGGATTTGTACGTCAGTCGACGGACAACTTGGCGCAACAGCCGAAGGGCGCCATTGCGCTACAACGCATGCGCGGATGCTCGCGTGGCTTGCGGATCGTTCAGTTGTTTACGGAGAATGCAGGCGGTGTTTGACCGGTAACGTCGGGTCACCCGAGGCCAAGCTGTTCCATTTGCCGAGACCAATCCGTAGAGAGCTGACCGGCCCTGCGGATGATCTGTTGCGCGGTGAGCTCGGCTGGCTGCCGTCCCTCTATAATGGGGGCGACGATCTGTGGCGCGAGGAAACTGAGTTTCAGGATGCGCGTGAAGTAGGAGGGATCGACGTTGGCATCCTTTGCGAGATTGGCGATGGAGGCACCGTCACCGCGCATGACCATGGTGTGGAAGCGATGGGCCTGCCCAAGCAGGCGGATAAGGCTGCGGTCATGGGGCGATCGTGGAGACATTGTCGGCGTCATCGATCAACAGCCGCATGCCTTTGCCGGCCCGGCGCAATCGGATCGGCACGGTCAGGACGGTCGCGGCAGTGCCCTGCATCGACAACTGGATGCCCACTTTCTGCGCCAACATGCTGATGAGCGACTCGGAACGCAGGGCGATCTCGACAGCGCTTGGCCTGACGTCGATGCGTTCGATCAGTTTGTGGAGCAGATCACGCTTGGCCGACGGTGCCAGGGCCGCCCAGGATTGCGATAGTCCGGTCGCCTCGCTGACAAGCGCCTTGCGCTGTGAGGCCTCCCTGGCGATCGGTTCCAGCAATCGGTAGAGCGATGCTTCGTCGTTCAGAAACGCAAGCAGCTTCGTTTCCACCAAATGCTCCAGTTCGCCGGCTGGCAATCGTCGCCCCGGATTGCCGGCCTCTCCGCGACTGCGTCGGATCAGACCGTGGCTGACATAGTACCGGTATCGGGTCCCTTTCTTGTTGGCGTGGGTAGGCGTCATCCGCTCGCCACGGTCGTCGTGAACGAGGCCAACCAACAGGCTGGGTTCGGCGAAGCGGACACCGCTGGTTCGCTCAACACGGTTCACGGCCAGTCTTGACTGAACTGCGTCCCACAGCGACTCTTCGACGATCGCGGTGTGTTCGCCAGGATACGAAGCGCCCTTGTGGGTAATGTCGCCGAGATAGAGCCTGTTTTGCAGCATCAGGTAGAGCGCGCCACGGGAGATTGGCTTGCCACCGGTCTCCCTGCCGAAGCGGTCGGTCCGACGCTTGCTCATGACGCTGGCGTCGTCGAGCTCCTCCTTCAGCGCCCGCACCGAGCCACGTGCGGTGTAGCGGTGGAAGATGTGGCGGACGGTCTCGGCCTCGCTCTCGTTAACGACGAGTTTGCGATCGGCGACATCGTAGCCGAGGGCCGGCAGGCCGCCCATCCACATGCCCTTCTTTTTCGACGCGGCGATCTTGTCGCGAATGCGCTCGCCCGCCACCTCGCGCTCGAACTGGGCGAAGGAGAGCAGCATGTTGAGCGTCAGCCTGCCCATCGACGTCGTCGTGTTGAACGATTGGGTAACGGACACAAAGGTGACGTCGTGCTTCTCGAACGCTTCGACGATCTTGGCGAAGTCGGACAGTGATCGCGTCAGACGATCCACCTTGTAGACGACTACCGTATCGACTTTGCGCGCCTCGATGTCGTCGAGCAGTCGGCGCAGCGCTGGTCGCTCCAGCGTAGCGCCGGAGATACCTCCGTCGTCGTACATTTGCGGAAGGGCAATCCAGCCCTCGTGCTTCTGGCTCTGGACGTAGGCTTCACATGTCTCGCGCTGCGCGTCGAGGGAATTGAATGCCTGCTGCAGGCCCTCCTCGGACGACTTGCGGGTATAGATGGCGCAGCGCGTGACGGTGGGAGCACTTCTTCGTTCAGACGATCGGGTCATGACACGCCTCCTCAGGTTTGTCGCTCTCCATAGTGGGTCTCAGCGCACCGCGATTGTTACCGGAGGTAAGACCGAAGAACCGTGGACCCGACCAGCGCGTGCCGGTGATCTGCCGTGCGACGGTCGACAGGGAGGTCCAGGTCTTGCCGCGCCATCGGAAACCGCCTTCGACGACGAGCACGTCGTGCGTCTCGCCGTTCCACTCACGAACGAGCCGAGCGCCGGCCTTCAGAGACGGGGAGTGTGGAAGGGCTACGTCCCTTCCTTCACTCAACATGTCGGCAAGTTTCGTCAGTTGCCGCATGACAGGTCTACCGTGACCGCCTCGCATCCGCTCCTGAAGCTTCCAGGCAATGCCAAGCCGCAACACGTCGCGGCTGATCCGTTTAGGTGGCGGCGCCCTAAACAGGCGCCGCCACTTGGCCTGAAGTTGCGGGTGGTTCCAGTCTTCGAGCGAGGTTAGTCTCGTTGCGATCTCCCCGCCGGCGGAGCTGTAGCTGTCGGGAATTGCGTAAGGATATTGCATGGCTCAACCTTGATCCGACGACAGTCGATAAGGGCTACAGTCGTCTTCTGTGAAGCGCTGCATGGCAAAGCCTCGGGAACGCAGTCGACTGAGTGCTCCGTGGACGGTGTGCTTTTGCCATCCCAGCTGTTGGGCCAGTTCGGCGACGGTTGCACCCTTCGCTGTTGCGAGCCGATCGATGATGAGCCCAAGTTTACCGGTCGGTCGTTGTTGCGCGCGCTCAGCTTTACTGGAAGTAGTGTTCGACTTGGGGATCTTGTCGAGCTTGCTCTTCGCTGCCCGTGCATTCGTCTTGGTCGTGATGCCATCGGATTTTCGAGGTGTCTTGGTGGTTGCCATTTGGGGTTCTCCTTGCGGACCGGCTCCATGCCTGGCCCCACCCTCTAAAGCCCCAAAACGCATGGCGTCGGGGCAAATGGCGCAGTGAAACGTCCCTGCGTCAGAACCACTACCGCTCTGCTGCCGCGACAAGTCCAGTGGAAAGAACGGTATCCAATTATTTAATAGAGAATTGCCCGCGCTTCCGACGCTCTCCAAAAGCACGCTGATGTGCTGCGCTCATGGCTTCAAGGTCTCGACGAGAGGCCGTGAGCTGGCATTGCGTACGCCCAGTCGTTCCTGCGGGATTTGACCATTGATCGCCTTCTCGACAGCGTAGAGTTTGCCGATGCGTTCGAGCGCTTCGGCTGCAATCGGCGAACCGGTCGCCTTTTCCACATCGAAGAACTTGCGTCGGGCACTCCACGTGGGTGATGATGAACCAGATCACTCCGTTAGAAAATCAGCCCAAGCTGTTCCACTGGTGCTGATCCCGGACACCAGTCGAAAGATCGGTATTCAATTATTTAATAGAGAATTGCCCGCGCTTCCGCCGCTCTCCAAAAGCACATTGAAGTGCTGCGCTCATCCGTCATGAGGCAAACCAAATATTGTCGCCAAAAAGGTGCGCGCACATCCCAAACGCTGATCCGTTGGTCAATACAGGAAATCCGTCGGATCGCACTCCGCATCGGTCAAAGACCCTTTGGCCCTGCGAACGTCATCGCTTGGTCCTTATGGCGAAAAGCCCACCAAGCCGCCACACAGCAAACCAAAACCCAAACTAAAATGCAACTCTATTGAAAGGACATGACGGGAACGGTAAAAGCCACTACTTTGAATCTGGCCGGAAAATACCGTCCCAATCACTAGGAACTGGAGCAGCTTCAAGGTCTTCCAGTCTTGAGTGGTAAAGACGATAGACCCCAGCAAGCCCATTGTCTGAGACTCTTTCCGACAGCGCCTGACAACGCGCAAGCGCAGCTTTGGCTTCCGGAATATTAGCGCTTCGGTAAGCTTCAAGAAGCCTCGTGTGGTCGGCGCGAAGCTGGAGGAAGTCGGACTTCCGCATCCGGCGCACTCGGTCCAGGAGCGTGCATACAGTAACTGGCGCATCGCGGCCCTTAACGACAATCTGGTCTATTTCCAGGTATTTCGGATCTTTAAGACCAGAAACCGTTTCCATGGTCACCAAATTATCGAGACCGTAGACTTTTGTTAGAGCTTCAATTCGGGAGGTGATGTTTACGGCGTCACCGATTGCGGAATAGTTGAAGCGCTGCTCAGAACCAAGATTGCCGACGCAACACTTGCCTGTATTGAGACCAATGCCTATGCGGATGGAGTGCGTCGCATCGGCGTTCAGCTTTTCGAGCTTGCGGCGCATGTCGATCATTGCCTTACAGGCCAGCATCCGGTGATCTTCCTGCTCGATTGGCGCGTTCCAGAAGGCCATGATCGCGTCACCCATGTATTTATCAACGGTCGCTTCACGCTTCAGCAGAGCGGTGGTCATGGGAGTCAGGAAATCGTTGAGCAGTTCGGTCAGTTCAGTAGCGTCCATGCCCTCGGCAAGGCTGGTGAACCCACGAATGTCACAAAACAGTATCGTTATCTCCCGCTCTTCTCCCCCCAGTG
The DNA here is from genome assembly GCA_963799325.1 of uncultured Alphaproteobacteria bacterium. Lineage (GTDB taxonomy): Bacteria > Pseudomonadota > Alphaproteobacteria > Rhizobiales > Rhizobiaceae > Pseudahrensia. Next base: position 157,180 of record CAWCWS010000002.1, read on the forward strand.
ACAGTCGCTGCGGGTTGCGCGCAAGCTCTTCCACCATGGCTGGCGCCAGGTAATGTCCAAACGCCTCTCTTACGAAACTCCCCTCCTTTTCCGTAATCAACAAGTTGGCAGCAACTGCAGCAGCATAGGCTGCCACGAGAGACAGAACGGCAACCACCGGACTGAACAGCATGCCATATTCTAAAAATGCATACCAAAACCCACCAATGACAAGTATGATGAGCAAAATGGTTGCGCTTGCCATATTGGGACCTGATAGAAAGGGCGATACCGCCAACAAAAAGCCAACCGCCAGCACTGCAGCGGCGAGATCCACTCCCGGTGCGATGTCGGGGCGACTGAGAAAATCCCCAGCAAGAATTTGATCGATAATGTCGGCATGTATCGTGACGCCAGGCACAACGGGGTGCAGCGGCGTGGCGCGAAGGTCGAGTAGTCCCGCTGCAGAAGTACCGATCAGAACGATGTGATTGGCGACGGCTTCCTGAAGCTCCTGTGTGGAGAGCCCGCTCCGACTTTCATTGACGACGTGGCGGGCAGACAGGACCGGTTTTTCTCCAACGGGGGAATGGTAAATGGCTATTGCGCCGTTGGCGTCTACCGGAATATCAAGCACGCCGACTTGGACAGCCACCAATGCAAGGTCCGCAGTGTTCACCTCGCCGCTACCATCGCTGCTCTTAATTTTGAAACCCCCGGCACCTTGAACCACTCGTAGCGTTTCCAGTGCCAGAGATGGGTACCATGCGCCATTTGCTCCTCGCATCAAACGTGTGAACCGAACGACCGCGTCTGTTTGAAGACTGCTATCGAAGCTGAATTCGCCAATGCCGACGGCAGCCTCGTCCAGCATTGGCAGGTTTCGTACGGCTGAAACGTTCTGGCCCATCAAGCGTGGTGGCGGGGAGCCAACAAACCCTGAACCCGCCTTCGGCTTAGGGGGAACATCTGTTGCCGTGCTTGAAATCTGCATGCCTGTGATGACAGTCGCATTGGCAAAGCTCCGGGCCAGCGCGAGATCGTTATCCAGCGTCTCTATATTGCGCAGTTCAGGCACCGCCACACCAGCCAGTCTGAGATTGTCGACGGCACGCCACGGGGAGGTTCTGTCGGCCTCAGAAAAAACGATGTCATAAACGATTGCTGCAGCGCCGAGTTCATGAAGCCGATCCGTCATCCGTGCCAGAACTGTGCGCGGCCATGGCCACTGGCCGACTTCCCGAATCGAAGCCTCATCGAGGTCTACGATCACAATGTCCGACCCCGCCCAGACTCTTGGCTCAAGGCGCTGATAAGTATCAAAGACAAGCAGGTTGATAGGGGCGAGCGGCGCACTCGGCAAAGCTGAAAGAATCCAGACCAGACATGCTGCGGTGATTCCGCAAACCCACACAATGAAAGTCTTTTTCCAGTATCGGCTCATCGGCGTTTATCCACAGTGACTGATGGAAGATCGTCAATGGCTGCATCGTCAATAGAATGCTGTTTCAGCCTTTTTACGGTCTGGATTCCACTTATTGTTCGTTGCAAAAAGTATTAATAAACAGATAATTCACACGAATAATTGGATAGATCAATATCGTACGATAGCTGTGTGGCGCGATGGCAACAGTGCATTGCTTTCCGGACAGGCTTGATTTTGAGTCTTTCAATAGGTGAGCTAATTTGGTTTGGTCGAAATTCAATAAAAGTAATAGATCAGATTGTCATGTTGCCAGTATCGCTCCGCTCTCTTCAGATTCTAACGGTGATACTTGTTGGATTGATTGCTGCCAGTTCGGCATTTGGGCAATCCTCGACAGCGCTTGTGCCGACCACAGCGCCCGCCAATCTGGAAGGTGAAAGCGTTGCGGCAGCCGAGCAGCAGCGTCGCGCTCTGTTCCAGCGTATGCTGCAGCGGCCCGACGATCTGGATGCGGCATTTGCCTACGCAACACTGTCAGTTCGCATAGGCGACCTGGAAGGCGCAATCGCGACACTTGAGCGGATGTTGATCTATGCGCCCGGATTGCCAAGGCTACAGCTTGAACTTGGCCTTCTGCATTACCGTCTCAACGCGCATCTGACGGCGCAAAGCTATCTTGAAGCCGCGATTGCCGGAGACGCGCCCGATGAGGTGCGTCAGCGGGTGGAAGCGATCTTGGCCCGCATCGCTAAAGCACAAGACCGCGATATTTTTCGGGCAGAGGTTCGCACCGGGTTGCGCTTCCAGACAAATGCGAATCGGGCGCCAGAGGGAGCAGATATTTTCCTGAACGGACGCCGTTTCACATTGGGGGCCAACTCAACGGAAGACCGAGATTTCAACGCTTTTGTTTCTGGCAACATGCACTTTTCGAAAGATCTCGAAAGCCAGGGCGACACGTTCGATATCGATCTTATTGGCTACGGCGCACAACAGTTCAACCGCACCGAACTCGATCTTGCCACTGCCGAAATCACAGTTGGCCCTTCGTTCGACCTGGGGCGTTTCGACATCGATGACGCGAAACTGGGTGTGTTCGGGATTGCATCGGCGGTGGTTCTTGATGACGATGTGTATGCCCATGCGCTGGGCGTCGGATCACGTTACGTCGCTCAGCTGCACCCAGATGTTGGAGTTGCGTTCAAGGCGGAATATCGTCGACGGACCTATCATGACACTGACACTGCCCCAACCGCCTCGCTCCGTGACGGTAATGAATATCGCTTCGGTGGCTTGATAAACCGTATCCTGAGCCCGAGCCAACTCATCACGCTCGGTGCCAATTTCCAGTATACGACGGCAGAACGGGACTATTTTGCGTTTTCTGAAGGGTCGGTCTTTGCCGATTTTGTTGAAAAAGGCGGTTTTTTAGGAGGCTTTATGTCGAGCCGTAGCTCGTCTCATCACCTCTTCACGCTGTTTGCGGCACAAGCTTTGCCAGTTTTCTGAGGTTTTGCGCTGTGGCTGCGAGGTGGAACTCGTCTCTCGCTCCATTTGGCCCCCGTAGGCGCAGGCGGTCGAGCTTCAAGATGCGTTTGAGATGGGCGAATAGCATCTCGACCTTCTTTCGCTGACAGCGTGACACGACATAGGCGTCGGTCTTGGCGATATCTCGCGCCATTTCCCGGGCACCTTCATGGATCGATCGCAGGATCTTGCGTGACGGTTCCTTTGGAACGCAGCGATGCTTCAGGGCGCAGGCTTGGCAATCGTGCGTGCTGGCTCGGTAGCGGCGCATGCCGTCAGAGCAAATCGTGTCGCGCGGCCTTTTGAATGCGCGTTTGTATTGCTGAAGCTGATGACCTGCCGGGCAGTGATAGACATCATGCGCATGATCGTAGCGGAAGTCGTTGCGTGAGAACGTGCCATCGCGGCGGGCTGACTTATCCAAGACCGGGATGTGCGGTTCGATCCCGTGCTCATGGACGAGCCAACCTAGCATCTCGGCCGTGCCGTAACCGGTGTCGCCAGCCAACCGTGCCGGATAGAGATCAAAGCGATCCATCGTGCGTTCGATCATGTCGCGACAGGCCTTGTTCTCAGCCTGCCTGATAGGAACGCTTGGCTCCACATCGACGATGATGGCGTGGTCGAGATCGACCAGATAATTGGTGCAGTAGCGGAAGTATGCCTTGCCGCGATCCGCTGCTGACCAACGGGCCGCCGGATCGGATGGCGAGATGTATTTGGGCTGAACGGGTGTCGCTGCGCCAAAAGCGGCATCGTCCAGCGTGTCGAGATATTCGCTTGTGGCCCGACTGGCATGTTCGGATGACGACCAGTCCTTTGGCTCAATACCGTCTTCGCGGTTAGCATCAGCCTTGATAAGAGAAGCATCCACGCCGAACGCTTCGCCACCGACCAGCCCTTCCGCAATGCAACGGCTCAGGACATGCTCGAATAAATGCCGGAACAGATCACACTCGCGAAAGCGCCCGTGTCGGTTTTTTGAGAAGGTGGAATGATCGGGAACCGCATCGGTCAGATCAAGCTTACAGAACCATCGATAGGCGAGGTTGAGGTGCACCTCTTCACACAGCCGTCGTTCCGATCGGATGCCGAAGCAATAGCCAACCAACAACATGCGGATCATCAGTTCGGGATCAATCGAGGGTCGCCCGATCGTGCTGTAGAACGGCTCCAACTGTCGACGGATAGCATCCAGATCGACGAACCGATCAATCAGACGCAGAAGGTGCTTCGGCGGCACATGCACCTCCAGATCGAACTCGTAAAACAGAGCCGTCTGCGACCCGCACTGCTTGCCCATCATCACCAAACCCTCCTGTCTTCAAGAAGATTGAATCAGCACTTCGACCCCCAAGCAACACCGCCTTTTTCAACAAAATCTGCCAATTACCGCCATTCGTTCGACAGCCCTATCGCAAAGCTTGAGAGAGATTGGATCGTAAGCCTCGGTGGCGGGCTGGTGTTCCGTGACTACCGGGAACCTGATCCCCTTGTAAACGTGACGGATGAAGAGCGAGACCGCGAATTCTTCCTTCGCGCCGCCTTGGAAGTTCCATTCAATCAACCCGGTTGGGTCTTCGGTACAGACGCCGAATACCGCAACGTCAATTCTAACTATGATCTTCGTGAGCACGACAATTTCGCCGTCTCTCTGTATGTGTCGAAAAGGTGGTAATTCCGATGATCTTCTCCTCCAATTCTTTCTGTCGCGACCGTTCGGTCGGCATTGCTTTTTCACTTGCTCTTGCCGCTGGCGTCGTGTTGCCCTCGGCCCATGTTGATGCAGCCACCGTTGGCGTCGCAGCAGCAGTCAATCCGTCCGCGCAAGGCGTGCCTCCGGGGGGCGCGCCAAGAGTTATCAGTCTGGGTCAGGACGTTATCTCCAATGAACGCATAAACACCGGAGGCGCCGGTCTGGTTCAGGTGCTGCTGCGCGACGGCACAACATTTACGGTTGGCCCGGGCACATCGCTCGTCATTGACCGCTTTGTCTACGACCCGGACCGGGGCACGGCCGAAGTGGCAGCAACCATAACCAAAGGCGCCTTCCGCATGATCGGCGGCCTTGCCAGCAAGCGGCGCGGTGGTGCGTCGATCAACACGCCATCTGGTACGATCGGTATTCGCGGGGCCATGCTGGAAGGCGTGGTGGGAACCGCGCAGGGCACCTTGTTCTCCCTCGTATTTGGCGACGAAGCCCAATTCACCGGAACGAATGGCAAGACGACACGCCTTTACGAGCCAGGATACACGCTGGTGGTCGATGGCTCGGGCGGCACAAAAGTTCGTCGCCGCACGACGAGCGACGCGCAGGTGTTTCGAGTGGCTTTGGCAGGGAAAGCAGGTAAAACTGGCGGAGCAAAACAAAAACCGACAGACACCTCTGTGGAACAAAGCCCGATTACGGCTGTTAATTCCGGTGCATCGTTGCGTGTAACCACTCCAACGTTTAGACCAGTGGCCGTGCGCTCCAGTGAGATAGATACAATCGCCGAAGATGTGGCGGAATTGGTTATCGCGAGAGCGCCTCTTCCAACTTTCCGATCAATCCGTGTTCGCACAAACCCTGGCATTTTTCAGTTCAGGGCAGGTTCGTTTGTTGGGCCGTTGGGCCAAGCAGGATCTCGCGGGCTTGTTGGATCTACCGAAGATTCTGATTTTGAGATACAGGCAACCAAGGAAGGCAATCGTCTCGTAGGTACAGTTGGAGGAAGAAGCATCAACTTGCCAGACGTCACCGGGAGCCAAGGTGACACTCAACTTGACACAATAGTAATCACTGACGCGTTGGTTAATGGTGTGCCTGCCACAGGGGTGGCTTATGCAGGTCGCGGCGACTTCGCTGTATACACCTTGTTTGCCAACGGAAATATGAACGACCCGATTTATGCTATCACTGGAACACCAACGGATTTGAATGTTATCGTTGCGAACGACAATGGCGCTGACATTCGTGCCTACAGTCTCACTCCGGATCCGGTGCGCCCGAGTCCCTTGGCGTTCTTTGCGACTGATTTCTATGGTCAGCCCGGCAACTTCAACGCTAGCCCATTCTTTATCGTGGAGCCGAACCAATCGAGTCTCGGTGAAATCGAAACCTACTATTCGTTTGTCGATATCACTGAAACGGGTCGAAACCAACGCAGTGCCGCTTTGGTTCATACTTTCGCGATATTTGAGAACGACGCATCGGGATTGCCCGTCGTTACTGGTTCGCGGCGAGGAAGCATGCGACCTGACGCGACACTTGGATCCTTTAATTTGCGCGGCGGCCTCGGCTCCGTCTCGGGGCCGGGGGAAGCTTCATTCTTTGGCCCGAATGCAGAGAATTTTGTTGTAGGGTCACAGAATTACTTAGGAACTGCTGACGCGTACACGGATTCAGCAGTGAACAGTTCCGACTTCGGGATCAATGGTGATCCCAATGGGGACTATACAGATCGGCCAAACTTTGGAACATTTCATGTTGCTGACCTGACTTCTGAGACACCTCAGAGTTCTTTCGCACGAACCTCTCGATTCCATGTAGGCTTCGCAAATGGTTTGATTGAATCCCAGAGCCTCGGCGGGTTGCCTTCAGCCGCGTTTGGCACTGGTCAGATTGGACTTGATCCAAACGTATTTAATTTTGTTCCAAACATGTTCATAAACATCAACGCTAGAGAAAACAGCGTTGGTGGAAACATATTCGTTGGCGACAGATTCAACGCGCAACCCTTTCTTAGTGCTTTGAACGTGGCTTTTGGAGCCTTTAATGGTTCTGGCGGGAGCACTTTCGTGGACAACAACACATTTGCGGCAGTGCAAAGAAATGATCCGAGCCGCACGACCCTCATTACTGACTCAAACAATACGATTGAACAAAGTACAACCTTTGGTTCGGCCGGTACATTTGTTGTTTCAGGCCGTGCGAATCCGATCCCTGGTTACCAGCATTGTACCACTTGTACTTTCATGGATTGGGGCTGGTGGGGTACCCGGGTGACTGTTGAAAACGATGGAACTGCTGCACCAACTGATCAAGGCACGGTGAGGGAGTTTGTCCACATGGGCAGCTGGGTTGCGGGTGATCTAACGACGGACGCTCAGTTGCCGACCATTGGCACGGCTTCTTATTCAGGCACGGCAATCGGCACGGTCCTCGATACCTCTGTCGCAAATAGTCCAGCAGCCTATATCGCGACGGGTGGCATCAATATGAACGTTAATTTCGCAAGTCGGACCGGCAACTTTGCTATCACCAACTTCGATGGCAACATGTCTGCAGCCGGTGCGTTGGGCGTCCGAAATGACAACAACAATTACGCTCAGTTCGATGCAAGTCTTTCCGGCGCAGGTATTTCCGGCCAAGCCGCTGGAGCGTTCGCCAACGATGGTGCCGACATTGCAAAAGGCGTGTTGGGCGAGTTCGGCATCCAGGACGCAACGCGCCAGGCTGTGGGCACCTTTCTGGGGCAGCGAAACTAGAGCAGGTTCAGCTTATTCCGGTTCATAGCCTGCTGCCTTGAAGTAGTTGGCGCATTCGGTCGGTGTGAATGCGTAGATCAGGGAACCGACCGTATCCCACATTTCCTCAATGGTCCGTTTTGCTGCCTTGTGCATGAGTGCCTTCATCTTGGCGAAGGCGTTTTCGATTGATGGTGTGGATGGCTCCTGCTCCCGGCGTCGAATTGCGCCATAGTTGGGATGTCATTGTCCCGAGCAAAGGAGCCACCCATGTCACAGCTTTCCATAATAGGCATCGACCTCGCCAAGTCTGTCTTTCAGGTCCACGGTGTCGATGAGAATGGTCAGGTTATCGTACGCCGTCAGCTTCGTCGCGGCCAGTTGCTCGCGTTTTTCGAGAAGCAGCCATGTTGCCTGATCGGCATGGAGGCTTACGCGGGTGCCCATCATTGGGGCCGTAAGCTTCAGGAGATGGGGCATGACGTCCGGCTGATGCCGCCGGCTTAGGTCAAGCCCTATGTCAAACGCGGAAAGACTGACGCTGCGGACGCGGCTGCGATTTGCGAAGCCGTCACGCGTCCCTCAATGCGGTTTGTTGCTGTCAAGAGCGAAGCCTGCTCAGCGGTTCTCGTTCTCCACCGCACACGCGATTTTCTGGTTCGCCAACGCACGCAGACCGGCAACGCGATCCGAGCGCATATGGCGGAGTTCGGTGTCATAGCGGCGAAGGGCGCGCAGTACGTCGATCGACTGAGGGAGCAACTGCATAGCCTGCCGGAAGCGGCCCGGATGCCCGTGTGCGTGCTCTTCGATCAGCTTGCCGAGACGGACAAGCGTATCGAGCAACTGACCGGCGAGATCGAAGAGACCCACAAGCAAAGCGAGACAAGCCAGCGCCTGGCCACAATTCCGGGTGTCGGCATGCTTTCGGCCACGGTCATCGCGGCGACGACGCCTGATGTCAGCAATTTCGGCTCTGCGAGAGACTATGCCGCCTGGCTTGGCCTCACACCCAAACCGCACTCTAGCGGCGGCAAGCAGCAAGTCGAACGGATATCAAAGATGGGCAACCGTTATATCCGGCGCTTGCTGTATCTGGGTGCCATGGCGCAGATCATGGTTAGACGCAGGCTCGGGCGGGAGGGGATCCGACTGGCTATCGAACATGCTGACCCGGAAGAAAACAAAGGTTGTCGCCATCGCCTTGGCACATCGCATGGCGAGAACGATCTTCGCTGTCCTTCGGGACGGCACACGCTATCAGCCGCAGGCGACCGCCTAATCTGCTAAAGGAATGGTCAGGGCAAAGTGAGGTGATGGCGAACGGACGGAGACGAAGAACCAGGACACCCCGATCAATCCGAAGCGCTTCGAGCGCGCTCGATTGAGTGGGACCTGTTCTCCAAGCGAACATTCATCAGGGCGCGCAGCGACCCCGCTGCATATTCAGACGCCGTATACATGGCCGCAACCGACCAGTTCATCAAAAACCGATCCGACATCCTTGACCCGCAGGAGCCATCCATACATGGATTGAAGTCCGGGCTGTATGGGGGCAGGAATTCCAGACGGGCTCCCGCTCGTTCTATCGCTTCCCGTATTGCGACCGGTTTATGCGCCGGTAGATTGTCCATAATGACGACATCACCGGGTTTGAGGGTGGGAGCGAGCACCTGCTCCACATAGGCGAGGAATGCCGTATCCCTCTGGGAGTTGGCCGTTCGAATTGGCTCATCCATTGTTGCATCTGATTGTCTATCGCGTCGGGCCAAGAATTGACAAGCCGCTTGAAAGTAAGGAGGCGACTTGGGTGGGATTCTGTTGAAAAACTCGCTTGCTGACCGCGTTCTTCTTTGATTCAATTTCCCAGTTGAACTGGGAGGATATTAGCGATGATGGGTGCCCGACAGGAGGCGCAGGCGGCGCTGTTCTATGAGTTCTCGCTGGAGGACCACGTCCCCGGCGATCACATGCTCAGGCTGATCGATCGCTTTGTGAATCTGTCCAGCGTGCGCCGGTTCCTCGCTCCGTTCTACAGTTCCACCGGCCGCCCGTCGATCGATCCCGAGCTGATGATCCGCATGCTTCTGGTCGGCTACTGCATGGGCATCCGGTCCGAGCGTCGCCTGTGCGAGGAGGTGCATCTGAACCTGGCTTATCGTTGGTTCTGTCGGCTGGATCTGAGCACGCCGGTGCCTGATCATTCGACCTTTACGAAGCATGTCCTCGGGCTCCGACCCGGGGGAACCGGCACGGCCGGTTCAGGCAGAGCGGGTTGTTCCGGCACCTGTTCGATACGGTGCTGGCGCGATGCATCGCGGAAGGGTTGGTCGGGGGCAACGACTTCGGTGCCGACGCCTCGCTCATCAAGGCCGAGGCCAGCCGCTACAACAAGATCGAGTGGGCCGACTGGTCGGTGCCGGAGGTTGTGACCCGAGCAACCCAGGAGTATCTCGACACGCTCGATGACGAAGCCTTCGGCGCATCGACCCCGGTCAATCCCAAGGCCCTTTCCGCTTCCGATCCGGCCGCACGTTACACCGGTGCCAATGGCGACCGGCCGTTCTTCGCCTACTCCACCAACTATCTTGTCGATCTCGACAACGCGGTGATCGTCGATGTCGAAGCGACGGCTCCTATCCGACAGGCCGAGGTCGGCTGCGTACGCGACATGATCGTGCGCACGCGCGACCGCTTCGGGCTCTATCCCGAGAAGCTGGTAGCCGACACGGCCTACGGGTCGGGCCCCATGCTGGGCTGGCTGGTCGAGGAGGAAGGGATCGAGCCGTACATCCCGGTCATCGACAAGTCGGTGCGCGCCGACGGCACCTTCTCCCGTGAGGACTTCCGATACGACCGCGACGAAGACGCCTATGTCTGCCCGGCCGGCAAACAGCTCGTCCAGTTCAGAAGAACCTACAAGACGCCGCGTCTGGCTACGGGCGACAAGGCTGGAATGAAGCGATATCGCGCTGCCAAGAGCGACTGCGACGTCTGTCCCCTGAAGCCCCGCTGCTGCCCGAAGGAGGCATCTCGGAAGGTCCTGCGATCCATCCATGAGGGCGCCCGCGACATGGCGAGAGACATCACGAAGACTGACGCCTACGTGACGGCCAGCTACGCGCGAAAGAAGGTGGAGATGCTGTTTGCCCACCTCAAACGCATCATGAAGCTCGACCGCCTGCGCCTGCGGGGACCGAACGGTGCCAAAGACGAGTTCATCCTCGCCGCAACCACCCAGAACCTCCGCAAACTGGCCAAGCTGGTGCCACAACCGGCGTAGGAAGAAGCCAAGAGGCTCTCACTCCGATATCCCGATCGTCTGGAACAGCGAGTTTTTCAACGGTATCGTGTCAGAGACGCCGCAGCCGTGTGATTTGAGTAGCTATCATGTGCGGTTCTTTCAATTTGGCGGACAACGCACTGAGCAACGCTACGTTCAATTCGAAGCAATCGACCTACCGTTCCCAAAACCGTGTTGCCTTCGTTCAACCACCCAGCGTCGTGGTAGTACCTTGAAGCCCTTCTGGTTGTCGCACAGTTTGATAACCTCAATTGTCCAATCACCTTTGCCCTTTAATGCCTGTTTGAGTTTGTCTCCAGCATAGCCGCCATCAGCAAAGACATGCCGCAGGAATGGATAGAAGCGGCGGATTGATTGCAGCGTGGGAACTGCACCATCACGGTCCTGAATACCTGCGCTATGGACGACCAGACCGACCATGAAACCGTTGGTGTCAGTCACGATGGGGCGCTTGCGGCCTTTGATCTTCTTGCCTATGTCGTACCCGCGAACCCCACCGCTTTCAGTGGTTTTAACGCTCCGGCTGTCAATCACACCGGCACTTGGACAAGGTTGTTTGTTCTCCATTTCCCGAGCCGCCTGTATAAGCGCGAAATTCATCCACGCGAGTGTGCCGTCATTGCGCCACGGGTAAAAATAGTTCTGAACTGTAGAGTAGGCTGGAAATTCCTTCGGCAGCATGCGCCACTGACAACCCGATGATGCCTGATAGAAAATCGCGTTGATAATTTCCCGGATGACAACCTCGCGTGGGCGGCCTCCAAATTTCGCGGGCGGCACAAACGGTGCAATCACCGCCCATTCTGCATCAGACATATCACTTGGGTAACGAGCATTCGTGCGCTTATGCTCGGCGCGGGTGATATCAGTCCACATGGTGGTCTCCTTCGATGCTATGCAACAACGAGGGAATCACAAAACACTGATATCACTCAACAACTTTCGGAACGGGCTCTAAGCGATCTGACCGCAGCCGAATGGGAGGTGATTGCACCGCTCGTTCCGGCGTCCCGTCCCGGTGGGCGTCCTCGATCCACCAACATGTACGAGGTGCTGAACGCTATTCTCTACATGGCGGGAGGCGGAATTCCATGGCGGATGTTGACGAAGGACTTCCCGCCGGTTTCCACCGTGCGGGCTATTTCTACAGCTGGCGCAGCGATGGAACTTTAGCATTGATGAATTATGCCCTGGTGCAGGAGGCTCGCGAGCTGGAGGGAAAGGAGCCATGTCCCAGTGCTGGGATTATCGACAGCCAGAGCGTCAAAACCGCCGAAAGTGGCGGGGTTTGGGAAACAACCATAGAAAGTTCAGCTGCATGGACGCTCATTGCCCACATCCGTATCCTGATCAGGAGGTGGGCAAGGCACTCTTATATCTGACCGACTTTTGAATCAGACACTTCGATTCGAGCAAAAGGCCGCAGTTCTACCGGTTTGCCGCAGCGAGCCTGATACGTCCCTGTAAAGCCGATTTAATTGCCTGATAGGCTCCTGATCGGTGCCTGCTCGCAGTGTGATAAAACCTGTTATCACCTGTTACGATATTCACCAGGTCAAGCGGAAAAACCACGCGATTCCGGTCGGTTATGGCCAAAATAGCCGGTTATTGGCAAGAAAAACAAGAGACCCGTTCGCGCCAGACTGCGCCCACAGCCAGCTAATCCTGTCTCCAGGTCCCGTTTTACGCGCTCGCTGAGTTGGTGCGTGTTGTCAGTGGGTTACGTGGAGTTTCGACCGAATGCCGCTCTCTCTTCCCGTGTTTTAAGGCTTTTCTCCGCTCCACCCGCCCAACTTTCTCCGCGCACCATTTTCCCCACATGGTTTTGGATGGTTGGCGAGTGAAGGTCAGCCGTTCATCGAGAGGCTGAAACCGGCATAGGTTGTTCAACCAAAGCTTGCGGCCGAGTTTACGTCGCAATGATGAGGGTGCGGGTTGTCGCCAATCAGGCCAGCAGCAGCTTTCGCTGGTCAAACCAGTAGGCGGGCAATGGCCGCGCCGACTTAAGCCGTTCCGGTGTCAACGACGGTGGCTGACAACCGGCGATGATCATGTCGAGAATGTCGGGAGCCAAAAACGCCAGTGTGATTGAGCGGCTGACATGGGAAACCTGTTCGCCGTCCCGTTTCGCTAGGGCAGCGATGGAGGATGCGGTACCGTTGCGAAGATCGTCGAACCAGCGATGGCCGTCACGGATCAACTTCAGCAGCTCCGTATTGATGATTGTGACTTCACTGTCCACCGCGCCGATGATCAGTCGCGTTTGCTTGCCCCTGCGCTGCAAGATGGTTCGAACCCCAATGACGAGCGCATCGTGTCTTGCATCGGGCATATCCAGTCCACCGGAGGCAATGCCCAACGCATCGAGCAACGGTGTTGCATCGAGAGAGATGACGACCCGATCCTTGGCCACCTCGATACGGTGCACGAGCGCGCGAAACTTTTGAACGTCCAGTTCCAATGGCCCGACGGTTGCGGTTGGCTCAACGCCTGCCATTTCTGCATGTGCAATGGAGTCATACTTGGTCGCTTGATCGTTGGTTCCGGTCGTCGACAGCCGCTTCGCCGCCTCAATGATCCTCACCAGTTCATCCGCACCCGCATCACCTGCCAGTTCTGCGATGTGCGCGGGATCCGCCAGCCGCTCAGCTATCGCGGAGGTAACGACACGTTCAAGATCGGAGGCTGGAACGCGGATGCCTTTGCTGTCTTCCCTCCGTTCATGTCTACGGACCAGCGAAGCCGACGTATAATAGTAATACCGTCGTCCGCCTTTCTGCGCGTGTGTCGGCGTCATGCGGTTTCCCGCTGCGTCGAAGACCAGTCCGGCAAGTGGCGCCGTAAACGTCGTGGTGGACTTGTTCCCGCGTGATCTCACGGCGTGTTGCGCCAACCGGGTCTGAACCGTATCCCAGAGCGTCGGGTCGATGATCGGCTGATGCTGTCCGGCGTGGACCTCTCCCCGATGCTCGATCTCACCGCGATAGAGCCGGTTGCGTAGGATCTGATAGAACGCGCCCCGGCTGATCGGCACACCGCCCATCGTGCGACCGTTGGCGAAGGTCCGGTGTTTCGAGACAACGCCTTCGGCGTCAAGACTGAGTTTGAGGGCGGCGACGGAGCCGATCTCAATATAGCGGGTGAAGATCAACCGGACCGTGTCTGCCTCCGCTTCGTTGATCACCAGTTTGCGGTCGATCCCATCGTAGCCAAGTGGCGGAAGACCACCCATCCACATGCCACGCCGTTTTGACATGGCAATCTTGTCGCGGATGCGCTCGCCTGCCACCTCCCGTTCGAACTGGGCAAAGGATAAAAGCACATTGAGCGTCAGACGCCCCATGGAGGTGGAGGTATTGAACTGCTGCGTTACCGAGACAAACGAGGCATCATTCGCATCCAACAGATCGGTCAGCTTCGCGAAGTCGGCCAGCGAGCGTGTGAGCCGGTCGACCTTGTAGACCACCACCACGTCGACGCGGTGCTCCTTGGTATCAACCAGCAGTCGCCGCAGGGCAGGGCGCTCCATCGATCCGCCCGACAGTCCACCATCGTCATAGCGATCGGGCAGCAACAACCAGCCCTCGTGCTTCTGGCTCGCGATATAGGCTTCGCAGGCATCGCGCTGCGCGTCGAGGGGAGTTGAAGCTCTGCTCCAGTCCTTCCTCGGATGATTTGAAGGTGTAGACAGCGCAGCGCAGCTTCCGCACAGTGCCGGTGTGGCGAGGGGCGGCCATCCTATTGCCCTGCATCGAGACCGAAGAAAGCCGGGCCTGACCAGCGTGTGCCGGTGACACAGCGGGCAGTGGCACTAAGCGACCGCCAGACCTTGCCGTCGTGATCGGACTGACCGCCATCCCGCTCTACAGCGTTGACCGTGCGCCCCTGCCACGACCTGAGGAAACGCGTTCCGGTCTTGATGGTTTGAACGCGTTGATGGCTCCTACTCCGAGACTAAATCCCCAGTTCCGCCCCGCAACCATTCGAGAGCAGCGGGGGAGGGACCACCGAAGGTGCGAACCTGCAAGTCGTGTGAAAGGGCCAGTCCCATCACCTCGCGACTCATGCGCATTGGGGCCTCGCCCTCAAACGCGTTCCGCCAACGTTCGCGCAGCCCCGCGATATCGAGACCAGCCAAATGTCTGATCACGGTTGCAACGTCGGCCTCGACCACGGTGCCGCTCATCCGGCAATCCTGTAGCGGCGGGGCAAACCTTTATGTTGTTCGCTATCGACCACAAGCTTGTGCTTCTTCTTCAATTTGCCGGACAGGAAGCCCCTGACGGAATGCTGCTGCCATCCGCTGTCGTCCATCAGTTCGGCGAGGTCGGCTCCTGTCTCGCGCTGCAAAAGCTGGACCAGCGCAACTCCCTTGGTGCCCTGCGGCTGCAACCAGTCCCCGCTTCAAGAATGCGCCAATGATCCTGCGTAGCGCACCCCCGCTCGACTTCAGATTTCGCGGTGTTGGCAGAACGCGTCCATTCTCTCGTTTCGCGACCGCGCCGGGGATGACCAGTTGAGTGTCTGAAAGTCTGATGGTAGCCATGGAAATCTCCATCCACTACGCGCTGGCCTCATGCTGGCGCTGCTACCAACTCAAGCCCGGAACTCACCGGGTGCGACGCCACCAACGTTTGCAGACGGTATTAAGTCCAGTCCGCATGGGTGGTTTTCAGATGAAAAGACCTGGCAGTGCGAATCCCATCCGCTCCGACACTTGCCCTCGCGAAAGCGTTCTCCCGATCCGGCTGCGGCCGGATTTTCTCAATGTTTTCGGGGGTTATGCGGGAGGGGCTGTTAACCGGCTCACGCCCCGAAGGGCGCGCACGCATTCTCTCCTAGCCGATATTCTCCGGACCTGTTAACCGCGCCAGATCCGGTTAAGCCGATCAATCCCCTGATCTCGAAGGGTTTTGGATTGCCGCTCACGCGTAACCGTTGGAGAGCCGTATCCATGGCGCACGGATTTGGCGTCCAACTTCGGCGATCTTCAGGGCAAAAATCGAACGCATCTGCGCTTTCATATAGAACCTTGCTGGTTGTCGCCTTAGAGACCGACACGCGCGTCGCGGCTTCCTTCAGGTCCAGAACACGGAACTTGTCGCTGATCTTCGCAACTGCCTCGATCCGACGATACTGATCGCCGAAGCGTTCAGCGTACTGCGCCAGGCCCTTGAGTTTCGGCATCGCGTCGCCGAACCGAATGCCGTGCGGATCGACGATATCGGCGGCGACGGTCCCATCGTCCTGCTGAACGAAAAAAACGAAGTCGGGCCTGACAATCCTTTGTTCGCCCCCATCCTCGTAAATGACGCCAAGCAAGTCCTGGCTGGCGCGCGACGGGTTCCGATACTACGCGACGGCTCCCGCCCGCGCGAGCTCGGATTTCACGACTTCATCTTCCCAGGAATTGAAGTCCTCGGGGAACATCCCATGCTCATCGCACAGCATGTGCCGCTCAAACCATGGCAACGGGATCTCTGAGCCGTTCGCCTCGCGGATCGTCGTCGGCTGCAGCCAAGACGTCGGTCGAAGCCAGGTCCACATCCATGGGGTTCGCGCTCATCTCCCGGATCTGGCGATACACGTCCTGACGCTCATCGGAGAGGTTCTTTATGTCGACCCGGAAGCGAGTGAGCCATTGGTTCGCGAGTTTCTCGGCCTCAGCCTCAAATGTCTCTCGAATGCCGGGAACCAATCCCAGAGCGCCAATCGTGACGTGCGCATCAATGAGAGCGGCTTCCATGTCGTCCGCATCGCCTTCGCTCCGCGCCAGGTAGTCGCTGTACGACGTCGCGAGATCCGGACTGATCGCACGCCCCGCCCTGCGATATGCGTCTTCGATGACGGCGCAGTCCGCTTCTTCGAGGAAGTCATCGAACGACATGCTACCGCCCTTCAGGTCGGCCTTCAGGCTCTTGCCTTCGACTGTCAGGACCGATTTGCGGGCAGTCTCGATTTCCGCCTTGTAGCGCGCTCTGGCGCCATCGAGCACCTTGTGCATTTCCGCATGGGCAGCCTTGCCAGCGTCCTCAAGCAGGCCATCCACGGCCAGCTCATGCGCCAACGAAGTCAGTCTCTTGACTGGACGGGCATGCCGCTTTGGCAGGGATTGGGACGGCAGCGAGAGCAGTTTGTCCCACCCCGGCTCGGGATCGAAGGATTCGGCTTCAACTCGACGGGGTTGATTAGCACGCTGCGACCCGGCAGGTCGTCGCCACGGTCCCCGCCGGACATCAACGCCTTGGCGACGTCCTTGACCGAGGCTTGTCGAAGAACGGTAGTAGGCAATCGACGGAGTTCAGTCGTTCGTTGCCCGGAATCCGCCGCGCCAGCGGCGTACGCACCATGCGTCCCAAGAGCTGCGTGATGTGCGTCTGGTCCCGAGCGGGCCGGAAAGACACCATGACTTCGGCGCGCGGACAGTCCCAACCCGTGCTGATGGCGTCCTTCGCGATCAAAATGCATACCCACGTCGAATTCCTGAACGCGTTCGGGCGAGATATAGGGCACGGTGTGGCGGCCGAAAGTCTGGGTGGAGTGTTCCCCGAACACATGCGCCACCGCATCCTCGGGCAAGTCCGGCCACTGCATGAAGATGGTGTCGAGAGCCCGGCCGATGTCGTTGTGATCTGGCGCGTTCGGGACCTGCAGAACCATAAGGGGCAGCACTGTTCCGGCATCGTCCTGATACTGACCATAGACTCCCAGGCGGAGGAAATCTCCTTCAGCTTGTCAGTGCCGCGGCGCACCAGCACGGTGTCGAAGTGCCCCGCCTCCTTCGGTACGTCCAGTATGATCGTGTCCTTCAGCAGACCTGACGCCTGCACCTTGGCGGAATCCACCACCATGTTCGGCAAGGTCGCGCGGCCCGTCATGTCGGTCATGGCGTCGTTGAACCGCTCGACCGTGGCCGAGATGCCCCAGACGACCGGGATGCCCGGGACCGGTCCCGAGCCGTTGATCCGTCGCTCGACGATGGTGGTCTTCTCGCCCGCGCCGGTCGCGGCGCGCATCCCACGGTGCGCCTCGTCGAGCACGAGGTACAGCGTCAGCGCGGGGTCATCGATGGTGTTCTGGATCGTGTCCCGGATCGTGGAGCGACTGTCGGGCATCAGCCGGATCTCCGTCCTCTCGATGCCCTCGTCGTCGGGAATGTGCCGCGCACCAGCAGGCTCGACTTGCCCAGCTTCTGGGTGTTGAGGAAGTAGATCTTCCCCGGCTTCCAGCACCTCGCGCTGGAAGGTGTTTTGCACCACCACGAGGTCCGAGATCGACAGCCGGTCCGACGCTTCCATCAGTCGGAACCGCGACTGTTCGTTCAGAGACGGATCGTCGCTGAACCAGATCACCACCGCGCCTGGATCGGGCTCGATGTCGTAGTTGTCGTCGCCGCGGAACAGCGCCTTGAACACCGCCGCCGCCATGACGGTCTTGCCCGCGCCCGTGGTGGCGGTCAGCGAAAAGGCGCTGTTGTTGCCGTCCTCGTGCCAGCGCGCGACGCCTTCTTGAGCTTGACCAGAACCTCCCGAACGGCTTCTTCCTGGTAGTCTTTGAGCGTGAACTTCATGGCTCAGCGGCCCATCGAAAAGCGGAAATTGGAAAGGTAGGACTCGTAGAGCCGAACCGGTTCGACGCTGTCGGGCAGCGCACGCGCCACCGCCTGGAAACGGCGGTCGTCATCGGTGACGATATAGGCGATGCGCAAGGTCGCCTGGGCCGCGACGGCTTGGCAAAACGCGGCGGCGCGTCCAGGTCGATCAGCAGGCCGTAGGTATCGGCCACGTCCCAGCCTGCGACGGGCAGCTCGTCGATGCGGCGCGCCCTCGATGCCGGCGCGCATCCACAGTAGCGGCGCGATGCGCTGGAAGGCGACGGTTGTGGCTGACGGCGACCGGGGTTTCGTAGGTCAGGGTGAAGAACTCGGCGTTCTCCTCGAACCCCTCCGCCATCGGGAATTCGTCGGTGAACTTGTAGTCGCCCTTGATGTCCTAGCCGTCAGGCGTCTGCCGGTGATGGCGGCCTCGATGCGAGGTTTGGTGATGTAGTCGCAAATGCCCCAGTTTCTCCCACTCGGGATCGCCGGGGCGCAGGCCATTCTTGCCAAGAGCTGCCTTTTGTTCGTCGGCCGCAACTTCGTTGTTGGTGACGGAGATGCATTGCCGCCGGCCGCCATCCTGACGGTTGAGACGCATAACTGCATGTGCAGTGGTGCCTGATCCTGAGAAGAAGTCGAGGATGGTTGCTGTCGGCTTCTCGGCAACTGCTATGCGAAGTGCGTCCTCAACAGCGTAGAGGCTCTTGGGGAAGGGAACCTTTCTATCTCCAGTGAGGCGCCTAACGAGCATAGATCCGTACTCGCCAGCCTTGTGGCCACCTCTGTTCCAGACGGTCTCATGTGTTCTACGGACTCCACGCTCACCGAACTCGACCTCTACCGAACCGTCCTGTCTGCGCCCTGTAACCACCAACTCTCCGGAACCGATGCGCCGAATTTGCGACGGGCCCAGATAGAGGATTGACCATCGGTCATTCTTTGCGTCGTGCGCCCCGACTCGCGCAAAACCATCCGCAACCAACTTGCGAAGCGATGCAGGTGATTTTTGCCACGTCGCTTCCTCATCGCGTCCAGCTCGAACAGGCCAGACGGTTATCAGGCCGGGCTGATCAGGAACCGTTGAACGGTCAGCACTTAGCGGTATCGTTTCTCCTACTTTGGCGATTGTACGCGTCTGTGGGTCAATAAATATGGGGAAAAACAAATTTGGACGATCTTGGCGGCGGGAGTTGTTTCCACCACGCAAAAGCCACTCCCACCAAACGCCCGACCTTTGGGAGGATGAAAGACTCTCGGTGTCTAGCAGGCTATCAACTACCAGCGAGGGCCCAGCATCTCCGAAAGAGATAAAGAACGCATACTCCTCAACCCGCGCTAAATCTTTGCCCCTAGCGACTCCGTTGGGATTAATTACGATCGTAACCATTTGCTGTTCAGCGTCAGGAAATAACTGCTCAAGAAGCAAGCCGAGCCTGAGATATTCTTTCTCGTCAATTGTGACGACCAAAACTGATCCGACTGGGTTGAGTAATTCTCGAGCAACAAGTAGCCGTCGTTCCATAAAAGCCAGCCACTTCGAGTGACGATACAGGTCGTCACCTTCGACGTAGTCGTTGTTGTATTTCCAGTCCTTCGCCCCGGTATTGTACGGCGGGTCGATATAAATCACGTCGATCTTGCCGCGATGGGTGTAGGTCAGCGCCTCTAGCGCGTGGAAGTTCTCGCCGTTGATCACCGTGTGATAGGGCTTGTCGCCGCCGCGCTCGACTTTGCCGGTGCTGACAAGTCCGGGATAGATGTAGTCGCGGAACTCGGCCACCACGATCAGGTCTTCGACCGGGACCGTCTGCGCTTCCGGCTCTTGCGCCTGATGCAGCGTCAGGTCCGCCACGCGCTTGCCGTCCTGCTTATAGGTTCGGTTCACCTTCCACAGCAGCGGGTCGCCCTTGTCCTTGCTGCCACGGGGCGGCAACACCCGCACCTTGTCGCCCTTGCGAATAGGCCGACCGGCCAGTTCCACGCTTTCCGGGGCATGGCGTTCGAAGTTCAGCCCGAAGGCGCGGCGATTGGCCAGCGCCTGGAATTCCCGTTCCAGTTCATCCCCCAAGGTCGCGTCCCTGGCCTTGCCTCGTGCAATCAGGTCCGTCAGCCGCGACACGCTGCCACCTCGTTCCCTTCACCCTCCGCTGCACCGCAACCGTGATGCCCCGCGCGTGGAGCATGGCGCAAAGCATGCGCGCGCTCGACCGCAGGCGGCCGATGGGCAGGCAAGGTGGTAGGGATCGCGGTCGCGGCTATCATCATTGTTATATCCTGTCAGGCGGCGACGAACTTGCTGGAACGCCCTGCGAAAATGAGCTGACAGAACCGCCGTTTAAGGCCGCAAACCAAACTGCAAGTGCATGATGAAGCAAGGCGAATGGCGGCTTGCACCCGCCGTCCTCGGCTCCTGTCTGCGCCAAGGATGGACAATAGTGGCCATCCAATTTTCAGAACAACGATGTCTGGCCGGCGTCGTCCACACGGAGGACACCCAGCAACTGCCATGTATGATGGCGCTTGGCCATGTTGCCGACACAGAACAACATGCCTTTCCGAGGGTATTCCTCGTTGAAGGTCTTGCTCATCCAGTCCAGCGCAGCCTTGTCGGATCCCTCCCGCCGACGGCCGTTGAAGAACATGGCGTGGGCTTCCCAATCGCCATTCGCGCAGTCAATGGGGCCCCGTGCCATCTTCGAACTTGAAGCGTAAATCATAGGGACAGCGTAACGGTGCCGGGGGAACGTGTCGGGCTCGTGATGTGGCTGTCCGGCGTCAGCACCAATGGAACAGCGCGGGCTGATTTTCTAACGGAATGATTTGGCTCATCATCATCCACGAGGAGTGACCGATGAGACAGAAGACAGAACGCCACAAGGATGAAGGCATCCGACGTCAACGACACACTGGAACTGGTGCTTGAAGCGTCCGGCTGCGATCAGGTCGCCATTCTGCACCGACCGCGCCGGCTATCCGACAACGGCGCTTCATACGTCGCAGCCGATCTCGCTGAGTGGCTCGACGGCAAAGGCATCGATCACGTTCGCGGCGCTCCTTACCATCCGCAAACACAAGGTAAAATCGAGCGCTGGCACCAGACGCTCAAGAACCGGATCCTGCTGGAGAACTACTTCCTGCCCGGCGACCTCGAAGCCAGCATTGAGCACTTCGTGCAGCACTACAACCACCACCGCTACCAAGAGAGTATCGGCAATCTCACGCCCGCCGACGTCTACACCGGATGCGGCCAGACCATTTTACTCGAACGCGAAAGGATCAAACGAAAGACGATCGAACAGCGTCGTTTGCAGCACCGCCAACGCGCTGCTTAAACTAACCAAACCAATGAGCCGATCTCTCTGCTAAATCACGCGGCCCGCAGACCCAAAAACCCTGACGACGGACAGTGATGTGGCGCTCTCCGGGGGGCCGGTCACCATTTCGCGTGCGAGGGCAGAAGGCAGAGCAACCGGTCTCACCAGTCGTCCAAAATCATCATGGCAAGTTGGGTGCGGTTCTTCGATCCTGTTCGCCTGAGAATGCGGGTGACGTGTAGTTTCACGGTTCCTTCCGTAAGCGAGAGATGCTCGGCGATCTGACGGTTCGACCATCCCTCGCCGATATGTCCAACTATCTGTTGCTGTCGAGGCGTAAGCTTAAGGGAGAGATTATCTTCGCCCCTCTGCGCATGCTTTGTGGTCCTTTTGTCGGAGCCATGCGCTCCGTTCAGCGTGGCATCAAAAAGCTCTTCGAGTGCTCGAAGCGATGCGCGGATAGCTTCCGGATTCTCCAACCGGCCCTCGAAGCCGATCAGGGAGCGCAGACGCCCGACGGCTTCGCGAAATCTGGGGTCGGCGGTCCGTGCTGGAACCGAGGCCGCCGCCTCTGCCGCACGGGCGGCGTCCATCGCTTGTTCCACGCGTTCCAGCGCTTCGCGGCGGTCGGTTACTTCAAGCGCTACGCCTTCCCAAACGGTCGAGCCGTCACGCTGACGGACTGGATCGCCCATTGAGCGGATCCATTTGCGCGACCCGTCCGGCATGACGACCCGCGCCTCGGTGTCGAGTGGCGCTCCCGTGTCGGCCGAAGCGTTCAGGGCCGACACAAAGCCAGCGCGGTCGCGTTCATCGACCCATGCATGATCGACGCCGTCGGGGTCGGTGAGCCGGTCGTTGTCGAGACCGAAAGCCGAAGCCACGCTGTCGCTGACGTTACGATACAGAAAACGACCATCGGCCGTGCGTATGCGGCGCATGGAATGAACAGGAAAACGACCGCTCGGTCGTTCGGGAACAATGATATCCGACATGTCTCAATGATACATAACTAAAGATATATAAACAAGCGAAATATCCGAATATTCAAGATTCAGGCTTCACAAAACTGGACCTAAGATATAGGTTGGCCCTGCATTTGGGAGGATGTAGTTGTGAACCCACCGAAAGACGACGCGGATAACAGCAGGATCATCATAGAAGCGCGGGTCAACGAGCTGGCCCCGCGCGATGAGAATCCCAACGTGCCGTTTCTGCCTCATGAAATCGCCGCCGATGCGGAAGCCTGCTTCGATGCCGGTGCGTCCATTGTGCATTTTCACGGCCGTGCCACCGATGGCGCACCCGACAATTCGGCCACGCATTATCTCTCCACGATCCGTGCGATTCGGGAGCGGTGCCCCATTCTGATCCATCCCTCGCTCGGCTATGTGGCCAATGATGCGAGTGCGCCGGAGCGGTTCGCGGCCATCGAGACCGCAATGGAAAACGCTGAAACCCGCGTGGATTTCGCGCCTATGGATACGGGCTCCGTCAATGTGGATTGGTGGAACCCAAAGGAGAACCGCTATGAGACGAGCGATCTCATCTACAAGAACTCGACGGCGACGTTGCTGCATTTCGCCGAGCGCATCCGGCACCACGGCCTGACACCGTATTGCGTGCTGTGGAACGTCTCGTTCACGCGGCAACTCGATGCCCTGATGAAGATGGGCGCGGTCGCGGAGCCCGCCTATGTCTGCTTCTGTCTGACCGACGGGATCATGCTCTCGGGCCATCCCGGCACCGAAGAGGGCCTCGACGCCCACCTGACCTTCCTGCCGAAGGATCGCGATTTCGTGTGGACTGTCGTCAACTACAAGGGTGACCTTTTCCAGCTGACTGAAAAGATCATCCGCGCTGGAGGACACATATCGATCGGGCTCGGCGATTTTCCCTACACGGACATGACGACCGGTAAGGGCCCACCCACCAACGCCGACGTCATCGCGCGCGTAGTCGAACAGGCGCGCTCGCTCGGCCGCGAACCGGCTACCGTGGAGGAAACACGCGCAATTCTGAAAATGGAACATGCCACGACCCACTGAAACCGGACGCAACAAACCAACAGTTCTGGGAGGAACCAACATGTTGAAATCCATAGCCGCCAAACTCGCTTTCACCGCCGCCGTGGCACTGGCGTTCGCCACGCCCGTTCACGCGGAAGAATTCAAGATGCAGACGTTCCTCGGAGCAGGCGCGTCGACCACCAAGGCGTTCGAGAAGATGGCCGCCGATCTGAACACCGCAACCAATGGTGAAGTCGCCATTACCGTTCTGCCCGGTGGTGCGGTCGTTGGCGCGGCCGAGACGATCGACGCCATTCAGAACGGCCTGCTCGACGGGCAATACACGGCTCCCTCCTATTTCGCGGGCAAGGACCCGGCACTTGGCGTGCTCGGCGATACGCTGGCTGCTTATCCCGACAGCGCAACGCGGGACGGCTGGTTCACGGACGGTGGCGGGATGGAACTGGCAAGCAGCCTCTACGACGAATACGGGCTGCATTTCGTCTGCCCCGTCTATTGGCCGACGGAACAGATTCCCTCCACCATCGCCATCAACTCGGTCGAAGACTTGAAGGGCCTCAAGATGCGTGCGCCGGGCGGGCTTGCGTCCGACTTGCTCGACCGGGCGGGCGCCTCGCTCGTCAACCTAGGCGTCGGTGAAAGCGTCACCGCGATGGAGACGGGAACGCTGGACGCAACCGACCTCGCGAATATCGCGCTCAACGTGGCGCTCGGCATGCACAACAAGGCCAAGTTTTCGGTTCTCGCGCGTCACTCGATGGCGGTGACAGAGATGTCGGTCTCCAAGGCGAAGTGGGACGTGCTCTCCGACGACTCCAAAGAGAAGTTCGAAGCAGCCTGCAACGCCATGTCAGCCGAATTGAAGACCACGCTGACGCAAGAAGATGACGCCGCTGCAAAGCAGGCGACGGATGAGCTGGGCGTGACCCTGATCGAGTTCGGCCCGGAAGATGCCAAGGCTTTCCGTGATATGACGCGGGCGGTCTGGGACGACTGGGGTGCCAAGAGCCCTCAGGCGCAGGCGCTCGTCGATAGCCACAAGGCCTATCTAACCACGCTCGGAATCGAGTGAACCGGGTAAGGCGCACCGAAGCGGCTAACTGATGGGCTGGATAGACCGCCTCGCACTGGTGATCGGGCAGGGGCTCGCCTGGGCCTTCCCCGTCATCGCGCTAATGATGGGCTACGAGGTCATCGCGCGCTACGGTTTCGGTGCGCCCACCTATTGGGCACACGAGATCGCGGGCCTGATCGCGGGCATCGCCTTCGTCGCGGGCGGTGCCTATTGCATGGCCGACGGCTCGCACATGCGCGTTACGTTGCTGATCGACATGATGGGGCGACGCCGTCGGATCGCGGCGGAAGCGTTGAGCCTCGTGTGCGGTATGATCTTCCTCACCGGTCTTGCGGTCGCCATGTGGAACATCGGTGGGAACAATGTATGGCGGTTCGCGGCCGACGGTGCATGGAATCCGGAACGGTCCGGCACGTCGTGGAACACACCGTCGCCCGCCATTTTGAAAGCCGCGTTGCTGGCCGGTGCCATCATCTTTCTGCTGGTGGTGCTGGTGCGAGCCTGGGAACTGGCGCGGGGTCGGTTCGACCCTTCGGGAACGGTCATCCTGCCGGCGACCGATCCGATGGTACAGCCGAAAAAAATCACGGGAGAGCGGGGCGATGAGCGCTGATGGACATCGGAACGCTCACGGGCGTCATCCTGTTCGCGATGGCAGGCCTGTTGCTGCTCGGCGTGCCGCTGGCGTTTGTCTCCGGCTCCATTGCGGTGGTGCTCGCGTGGACCAGCTTCGGCACGGGCGGGCTATTCATCCTCGGCAGTCGCACGGTGGAACTGCTGTCTTCGTTCGCGCTGGTTGCGGTGCCGATGTTCATCCTGATGGCCTCCATCATGGAACGCACAGGCTTTGCGCGAGACCTCTACCGGGCTTTCCAGATCTGGGTCGGAGGTTTCCGTTCGGGGGTGCCGGTCATCACCATCGGCATATCGGTGATCCTGGGCGCGACGACGGGAATCATCGGCGGCGAGATCGTGCTACTGGGACTGGTCGCGTTGCCACAGATGCTGGCGCTCGGCTATTCCAAGCGACTGGCCATCGGCACGATTACCGCAGGCGGGTCACTCGGCACGATGATTCCGCCGTCGATCATCCTGATCTTCTACGGCATCACGGCGCAGGTCTCGATTTCCTCGCTGTTCCTCGCGACCTTGATGCCGGGCCTGCTGCTGGCGACGCTTTACGCGCTTTACATCATCGTCATTTGCCATTTGCGGCCGGACCTCGCTCCACCCGCAGAAAATCTGGCGGTCGAGATGGACCCGGACGAGCGGCGCGCGGTTGTGCGCCGTGTCGTGCTCCCGCTCGCAGTCGCGCTCGGCGTGCTGGTATCGATCTATACGGGCTTGGCATCGATTACGGAAAGCGCGGCACTCGGCGTGCTGGGTGCATCCTTTGCCGCCTGGACACGGGGGCAACTCACCTTTCCGATCGTCCGGGACGCGGTCGTCCAGTCCATGCGCACGTGCGGAATGGTGTTCTGGCTCGTCTTCGGCACCAACGCGCTGGTCGGAATCTACAACCTGCTGGGCGGGATCGCCTTTGCGCGCACCGCCCTGGCCGGCATATCGCCGGAACCCGCCATCGTGTTGCTCGTGATGATCTGCGTTTTCATCGCGCTCGGCTTCTTCATGGACTGGATCGGCATCCTGTTTCTGACCATGCCCGTCTTCCTGCCGGTGCTGACGGCCTTCGGCTACGATCCGATCTGGTTCGGTATCGTGTTCAACCTGTCGATGCAGATCGCCTATCTGACGCCTCCGTTCGGTCCGGCCTGCTTCTATCTCAAAGGAGTCGCACCGCCGGACGTGTCGCTCGGCGACATTTTCGCCGCGCAGTGGCCCTTCATCGGGTTGCAGATCGTCGGACTGACGCTCGTCGTCCTGTTTCCGCAGATCGCCCTGTGGCTTCCAAATCTCGTTTACGGGTGAGGTGGAGTTGAACCGATGAACATCTCCGCCATCCATTCTCGATGCCCTGTCGACACCGCCATCCAACCGCCTTGGCCCGGATGATCTGGTGGCGATGCTGAAGCAGATGCACATCATCCGTCGCTTCGAAATTCGCGCCAAGGAGATGTTTCTGGCAGGTGAGATCAAGGGCACCGCCCATTCCTCGGTCGGGCAGGAGGCTATCGCGGTCGGCGCATGCCGGGCGCTGGAGCGTGATGATTTCCTGCTGACCCATCATCGCGGGCACGGGCACACGATCGCCAAGGGTGCCGACATCACCCGCATGTTCGCCGAACTGCTGGGACGCGAGACGGGCTATTCCGGTGGATTGGGCGGCTCGATGCACATTGCGGATCTGTCGTCCAACATTCTGGGCGCCAACGGGATCGTCGGCGCGGGTATGGGACTTGGCACGGGCGCGGCGCTCGCGGAAGTGCTGCGCGGCACGACCAATGTCGGCATCGCCTTCTTCGGCGATGGTGCGGCCAACGAGGGCATTTTCCACGAGGCGATGAACCTGGCCGCGATCTGGTCGCTGCCGCTGATATTCTTCTGCGAAAACAACCAATACGGACTGTCGACGTTGTCGAGCCGCGTCACCGCAGGTCCTGGCGTGGCGGCGCGGGCGGCGGGCTACGGCGTGCCGGGCGAACGGATCAACGGCAACGACGCTGAAGCCGTGCATGCCGCCACAGAACGCGCGGTACTGCGCGCGCGCGCGGGCGAGGGGCCATCGCTCATCGAGGCGCTCACCTACCGCTGGGACGATCATTCCATGCGCGCCAACCTGCCCGAATACCGCAAGGGTGCCGAGCTCGACGAGTGGCAGCGGGCTGACCCGATCGTCCGCCTCGAACGTCGCGCCTTGGCGGCAGGTGCGGTCGAGGAGGATGGGCTTGCAGGCCTCGCTGAGGCGGCAGCCGAAACGGTCGAAGCGGCCATAATGAGCGCGCGCGGGGCGGGCGAGATCACGTTCGAGAAGGCTATGACCAAGGTCACCGCGCCCGCCACCGTCGCTATCGATGCGGTTGAGCCGGAACCGGGAGCCCGCATGCTCACGCTGCCCGCCGCCATTACCGAGGCTATGCGTCAGGAAATGGAGCGCGACGAGACCGTGATCGTGCTCGGCGAGGATGTCGGCGCGATCGGCGGAATCTTCGGTCTCACCCGTGGCTTGCAAGACCGTTTTGGAGAGGCGCGCGTGCGCGACACGCCTATCGCGGAAGGGGCGATCTCCGGTTGCGGCGTGGGGGCGGCCATGCGCGGTTTTCGTCCGATCATCGAGATTCAGCTTTTCGATTTCGTCTCGCTGATGATGGACTCCATCGTCAACCAGGCCGCCAAGGCGCGCTTCATGCTCGGGGGCGCGGTGAAAGTTCCAATCGTCTTTCGCGGACCGCAGGGCGCTGGTATCCGGCTTGCAGCGCAGCACTGCCAGTCGCTCGAAATGCTGTTTGCCAACGTGCCGGGACTGGAGATCTATGCGCCGTCCAATCCCTACGACGCCAAAGGGCTCATGGCCGCGGCGATCCGCAGCGACAATCCGGTCGTCTTCCTCGAACACAACATGCTGTATCTTGGCCCCGAGGCTCCGGTGCCGGAAGCCGCCTATGCCGTGCCCCCGGGCCGCGCGCGCATCGTGAGGGAAGGGGCGGATTGCACGGTCATCGCTACCCTTGCGATGGTCGATCGGGCCGTTCAGGCCGCGGCGCGGCTGGAGCGGGAGGGCATCTCCGTCGAGGTGATCGATCCGCGCACCATCAAGCCGTTCGATATCGAGACGGTGGTCGCCAGCGTCCGCAAGACAAACCGCGCCGTCGTCGTGCATGAAGCGCCGCTCTTCGGCGGTTTCGGCGGGGAAATCGCGGCACAAATCATGACGGAGGCTTTCGATTGGCTCGATGCTCCCGTTAACCGCATCGGCGCCCCGGAAATGCCGGTTCCCTACAACGACCGGCTGGAACGCGAATACATGCCGGATTCCCGCGCCATCATGGCCGCGGTCAAGGAGGTCTGTTATGTCAAATGAACGGCGCACCATCATCCCGCCCGGGCTGGAGGCGGTCTATGAAACCTACCGTTACGCGCCCGGCATCATGGTCGGCGACACGCTCTACGTCTCCGGCCAGGTGGGCCGCGATTCAAATCTCAAGGTCGTCGATGGCGTCGAGGCGCAGTTCTTGCAGGCCTTCGAGAACGTGCGTCTGGTCCTCGACGCAGCAGGCGCAACCTTTGCGGATGTGGTGGAATTGGAGACTTGGTTTGCAGACGACATGAAGGATCTCAAACTGTTTCTCGCCGTCAAGGACCGCTATTTCAGCCGGCCCCTATACCCCACATGGACGGGCTTTGCGGTGAAGGGTTTTTCGATGCCCGGCATCCTTGTGGAGATCAAGGTGACGGCGGTCCCGGGTTCTGGTTCGGGGGCGGCATGACCACGGACTTCAACACCATCCTCGCCTCCGACCGCACCACGCTCGGAACCTGGAACCAGATTGCCGCGCCCGAAATGATCGACTTGATCGGCGGAAACGGGTTCGATTTCGCCATCATCGATTGCGAACACGGACCGTTCGGCATCGAAGCGGCGGAGCGACAGGGAAGGGCGTGCCAGGCGGCGGGAATTGCCGCGCTCGTGCGGGTGCCCGCAAATGATCCGGTGTGGATTACCAAGGCTCTCGACGCCGGACTGTCGACCGTGGTCGTGCCGAACATCGCGTCGGGCGAGGACGCCGCGCGTGCCGTGGCGGCCACGCGGTTCGCGCCCGGCGGCACGCGCGGCGCGTGCCCTTGCGTGCGCTCGGGCGGCCATTTCATCACCGACTGGCCCGCGTATGTAGGGCGGGAGGAAGAGCGCGCGGGCATTGTGGCTTTGGTCGAGAGTGTGGAGGGCGTGGAGAACTTCGACGGCATCGCGCGCGTTGAGGGGTTGAAGGCGATCATGTTCGGCCCCTTCGATCTGTCTGTTTCCATGGGCCTCGGCGGCGACTGGCGCGCCGCGGACGTCTCGGACGCCATCAGCTCCATGGTGGAGCGCGCCATCGTGCAGGGCCACACAGTGATGATGCCGGTCTTTTCAGCCGATCCGGCCGAGAGCGAACGGCTGGTTGCTGATTGGAGAGAGCAGGGCGTGCGATGCTTTGCGGTCGGCGCAGACAAGATTATCCTAGCCAGCGCCCTGTCGAACTGGAGTGCGAAGTTGCGCGCTTAGAGCCCCTTTCAAAGACTGTCAGACATCGCAATGTCTTCGCCAAGCGCCTGACCAGAATGCGGATGTGGGCGATGGGTGTTGTCAGAGCAACTTGACGCCACTGGCGTTTAGCGGACGGCTTGTCTTACGGCCAACGCCAATCCGTTCAAATATTTCAACTCTTCACCCGACATCATCCTTTTGGCCGTGATGATGTATGCCCGGTTTCCGTTTTCGCTTCGAAATGTTGAAGATCTTCTGCACGAGCGGGGTGTCGACATTTGCCGTGAGACGGCTCGGTTCTGATGGAACAGATTTGGTCCCAAGTTCGACGCAAAAGTGCGGCAACAGCGTATCCAATATCTATGGCATGTTCAAATTGGCTGTGGCATCTGGACGAGGTATTCGTACGGATTAACGGCGAGACGCACCATTTGCGGAGGGCCGTCAATCATGAATGCGAAGTTCTTGAAAGCTATGTCACCAAACGCAGGGACCGTAAGTCGGCTTTAAGATTCCTCAGGAAAAAAATGAAACGATACGGCGATCCGCACGTCACTGGGACCGACAAGCTGCGATCTTACGGTGCCGCGATGAAAGTCGTTGGAAATGCCCGCCGCTGGAAAACAGAACAATGGCTCAACAACCGGTCTGAGAACTCTCATTTTCCATTTCGATGGCGGGAACAAACCATGCAGCGGCTTCGCTCGATGCGAGGCCTCCAGAAATTCACATCATTCCATGCGTCGTCTGCAACCACTTCAATCTCCCACGACACCTCACGAGCACTATCAATTTCAAACTTGATCGCAACGCCGCTCTGGATGAATGGCGGTATATGTGTGCCGCCTGAGGTCCGTCAAAACCCTGGTTTCTGCGGACCCGGAGTTTTTGCTTTGACATCGCCCTGGATCGTCTCACACACCATTGCCACATCTTTGAAACCGGCAACGAAAGCTGGCGCTTTCCGTAGGGGCTGAAGAGCGGCCAACCGAAATTGCAGATGTTTCGTGGGGTGAGCGCCGTGCGCTTACATATCCTTGATCCGGTTATGGACAAATGAGGTGAGACGCACAGTCTTTTCCTGGATTTCGCCCTCACTTACGAGACTCTTGGGCAAGTCCGTCCGCAATCGCCTGCTGGCCAACGGCCTCGGCAACCGCGGCGTGGACCGACAGGTCCAGCGGGGAGGGGAGCAATGCCCCACTTCCGGACCCATCGTTACCGTGAGAGGCAATCGCGCGGGCGGCGGCGAGGCACATGGTGAGAGATATCCGCTTGGCCTTCACCTCGACCGCGCCGCGCATTAGGCCGGGGAAAGCCAACACGTTGTTGCAATGGTTGGGATAGTCGAACCGGCCGCTCGCTGCGACGGCTGCGCCCGCGTCGACCGCGTCTTCCGGGTCGATCTCCGGTTCGGGATTGGCGAGGGCCAGTACGATCGCGCCGTCGGCCATCGAACGCACCATGTCTTGCGACACTAGTCCGCCCTTCGACAGCCCGACGAATGCGTCGGCTTCCCGCATGGCGGTTGCCAGATCCCCGCGCAGGCCGTCACGGTTCGTCCGTGCCGCAATCTCGCGCCAGTGAGGATGAGCGGTGTCGTCGTCCGCGTTAAGAATCCCGGAACGATCGACCGCGATGACATTGCCGATGCCCAGTGCTTCCAACATCTGCACAGCCGCTGTTCCCGCAGCTCCAATCCCGTTGACAACAACGGTGCAGTGCGCCGCGGTCCGACCGG
The DNA here is from genome assembly GCA_963799325.1 of uncultured Alphaproteobacteria bacterium. Classification (GTDB taxonomy): domain Bacteria; phylum Pseudomonadota; class Alphaproteobacteria; order Rhizobiales; family Rhizobiaceae; genus Pseudahrensia. Next base: position 188,765 of record CAWCWS010000002.1, read on the forward strand.
TCGTCTTCAAAGCGTTGATCATGGCGGCCGTTACGACCGTTGCGGTGCCGAACTGATCATCGTGCAAGACCGGGATCGACAGCCGGTCCTCCAACCGCCGCACGATCTCGAAACAGGCGGGCGCGGCCACGTCTTCCAGGTTGATACCGGAGAAACTCGGCTCCAGAGCGGCCACCGTATCACAGAAATAGTCGATACTGTCCGTCCGTAGGCATAGGGGCATGCAATCCAGCCCGGTCAGCGATTTGAACATCACCGCCTTGCCTTCCATGACCGGTATGGCAGCCGATGGCCCGGTATTGCCGAGGCCAAGAACTGCCGTGCCATCCGTCACGAGAGCGATCATGTTGCCATGTGCGGTCTGCTCGTCCAGCTGGTCGGGATGTTGCAGCAGATGACGCACAACATGGCCGACACCCGGCGTATAGGCCGTCGCCATTTCCGAAAGGGTGCGCGCCTTCACCTTGGGCAAGATCTCAATCTTGCCGTGTCCGCTATAGACATCCCGCCCGAAGGCGAGGGCGGCAGCCTTGTCTGCAGCGCTGCCGCTTCGTGGCTCGTTCACGCTGCCACGAGCCTATTGACGGTGCGGCGCATGGCGTCCTCCCCCTCGCGTACGAGTATTTCGTACAGCGTTATCTGGCTGATCTGGGACCAGACATAGTTCTTCAACTGGTTGAACGGCTTGCCGTGCAGGTCCGCGCCCTTGATGCCGAGGTCATCTTCCGCAACCTGCCGCAGGGCCGGCTGGGTGTAGAGATGCGCCGCGCCCATCGTGTAGGGCCAGTTCATGTCCGACAGGTGGGTGACCCACTGTTCCGCCGGTTGCGGCGCGAGCACCATGTCGCCATCCTTGTGTTCCAGAAGGCCGTAGGCGACCGGGTCGACTTGCGCCAGCACCGCAGCAGCCTTGATGAAATGGGCGACCCGTTCCATGCCGACCCAGTTGGTCACGACGTCACGACCATCCATACTGGCATCCAGAGCGCTCAACTGGTGCGCCGCAGCCATCGCCATAACGATGCGGCTGTCGAAGCGGCGATACATCAGTTCCGCTGTCACATAGATGCAATGGGCGTGCCACGTATCGTCATAGACCGTGCGCGGTTCCTCAAGCCATGAACCATCATCTTTCCATTGGTACAGCCAGACCTTCGGATATTCGTGGACGAGCAACCCCGCCACCGACACATCCCGATTGACCGGCACCCCAAACATCTGTCGGTAATTGGCCGTATAGGCCTCCGCCATGCGGATATTGTAGGCGACCGTCACGGCGAGGCCGCCGGGATGGGCGTTGTAGAAATCGTTGTGGCTTGAGGGAGCCGTGAGATAGGTTTGCGGGTCCATATGGCCCGATGGCCATACGTGGTCAGGATCGTCCTTGGCGTTGAAAAAGTCCAGTTTGACCATTTCATTGAATATTTTTCTGCGGTCCGCGTCGGTCGGATAGAGTTCGAGAAAGGTGACTTTGGGTCCGGTGATGCACTCGGTCATCAGCTTGCGGTAATCGTCGTTTTCGAGCGATGACGCGACCTGCAGGAGTTCGTTGTATGTGCCCATCACGAGCCGGGACGCGCGCGCCATCTCCTCCGGCGACATGGCGATCACCTCTTCCATGCTACGCGTTTCGCACAAATCCAGCTCGCCGGAAAACGCCTGATAGGCGAACTTGCCGGGCATCGCCCCGCCTTTGCCACATGCACCACAAACACACATAATCTCTCTCCTTTTCAACCTGTCTTTACTGAATGAAACGTCCGGTGGCACGGTCGAGCACATGACCCTCGCGCACGGTGAAGCCGAACCAGGCGGGCCCCGTGACCTGGACGGGATGATCTGCCCGGGTGCGTACTTTCCACGTCTGCGCGCCGATGCGGACATCGAGGACGTGGTGGCTGCCGAGCCGTTCGATCCACAGGATGCGACCGGCGACAGGGGTCTCCGGCGACGTTTCGGGACCGACCGTCATACTCTCCGGGCGCACGCCTATGAAATACGCTTGCGGTCGGTCGGATGCCGGGCCGGATGTGGAAACGCCGTCGAGTGGGACTTCGAACCCGTCGCCACGTGCCAGAAATCCCCCGGCTGTCTCCTCGATTTTAGCATCGACGATGTTCATCGGCGGCGATCCCATGAAGCGGGCGACGAACGCCGTTTCAGGCCGCAGGTAAAGATCGTCAGGTGTCCCTATCTGTTCGAAACGGCCCTCGTTCAGAACGCCGATCCGGTCGGACAGCGACATGGCCTCGGTCTGGTCGTGGGTCACGTAAATCAGGGACTGGCCGGTTTCCCGATGCATCTTCTGAAATTCGAGACGCAGCTTGATACGCAACCGGGCGTCGAGATTGGTGAGCGGCTCGTCGAGCATCAGCAGGTCGGCTGGCGCGGCAATGGCACGACCGATGGCGACACGCTGTTGTTCGCCGCCGGAAAACGTCCGCGGCAGCCGGTCGAGAATGTGGGAGATGTTGAGAATGCCGGCGACCTGCGTCACCCGGTCAGCAATGACTGTCGAATTCTCACCGAGTTGCTTCAACGGGAACGCGATGTTGTCGAAGCCGGACAGTCCGGGAAACAGCGCGATGTTCTGAAACAGCAGGCTGACATTGCGTCGCTTGGGCTCCAGAAAGGTGATATCGCGACCCGCCAGACGAACGGCTCCAGCCGTTGGTCGTTCCAGCCCGGCGATGACTTTAAGCAGTGTCGACTTGCCGGCATTGGTCGGGCCGACGATGGTGAAAAATTCGCCATCCTCAACTGTGAACGCCGCACCGTCGAGCGCCTGAACATCGCTCCCAAACGCGACGCTGACGGGGTCGACCTCAAGCCAGGACATCGGCGTCCACTTTCCCGATTGCCGTGCCGTTGTCAGCGTCGAAGAAGCGGATCGTGCCGGGGCGGACGCCGAGCCGGACCGTTTCTCCGGCCGACGCCTCACCTGGTTCGATGGCAACGGCCACCAGTTCATTCCCGTATTCGCAATGGGCGATATGCTCCACACCGTGGTTCTCGACGAAGCGAACGCGCGATTCCTGTGCGTTTCCATCGCCAGCATCGGCAAGATAGAAATCGTGCGCCCGTATACCCGCCAGACAGGTTCCGTTTGGCCGGGGCGTGCCGGGCAGATCAATCGTGCGATGACCGGCTGTTTCAACGATTTGCCCTGACCCGGACGAGCGAATGGTGCAGGGCACGAGATTGATCGGCGGATCGCCGATGAACTCGGCCGTGAACCGCGTCTCCGGACGGTTGTAGATTGTGTCCGGCGACCCGATCTGTTCGATCACACCATTGTTCATCACGGCGATCCTGTCGGACATGGCCATCGCCTCCACTTGATCGTGGGTGACATAAAGGATCGTCTGTTCCAGCTCCAGTTGAAGGACCTTCAATTCGCTGCGCAGCGACGCGCGCAAAGCCGCGTCGAGATTGGACATGGGTTCGTCCAGCAACAGCAGGCTCGGCTTCGTCACCAGCACCCGCCCGAGCGCCACCCGCTGCATCTCGCTCATGTTCAGCGTTGCGCCGCGGCGCTTGAACAGCCGGGTCAGGTCGAGTTTCTCCGCAATGGGGCCGATGCGCTCCTGCCGTTCACGGCGGGGCACGTTCTGCGCCTCTAGACCAAACTTCAGATTGTCCAGCACGGTGAGACGCGAAAAGACGGCATAGTCCTGAAACACGAGACCGATGGCCCTGCGGCCCGGTTCGACTTCCCTGATGCTCTGCCCGTCCACCAGAATATCACCGGAGGTCGGCGGTTCGAAACCCGCAATCATGGCCAGCGTCGTGGATTTGCCACAACCGGACGGCCCCAGCAGCGAGACGAATTCGCCCGGTGCCAACGACAGGTTCATGTCCCGCACGGCCTGATTGTCGCCGAAGGATTTCGCCAGGTTCTTAAGTTCCAGACGCGGGGTCATCGTTTCACCGCTCCGAAGGTCAGACCGCGCACCAGATGTTTCTGGATGATGTAACCGAGAAAGATGACGGGCAGGGTGGAGATTGCCCCCATCGCCGCCTGCACCCCGTAGAGCTTGCCGGACGATGCGGACACATAGTTCGCCACCTGCAGCGTGACCGTCGTCACGTCACCGGATGTCAGAACGAGCGCGAACAGGAATTCCGACCAGTTCAGAATGAAAATGAACAGGGCGGTCGACAGAATGCCGCCCCGCGCCAGTGGCAGCGTGATCTTCAGGAACGCCTCGAACTGGCCCATGCCGTGCACCATGGCCGCGCCTTCAAGCTCGGCGGGTGTTTCCTCGATGAAGGAGCGGATCATCCAGATGGAAAACGGCAGGGTGAATGCCGTGTAAGCGAGGATAAGGCCCAGATAGGTGTCGGTGAGCTTCAAAATCGAGAACAGCGCGACGATCGGCACCACGACCGCGATCGGGGGCATCATGCGCACGGTGAGAAACTGGAACGAATAGTTCTCGCCCACCAGTCCGGTAACGGGCGATCGAATAGGCCGCCAGCGTGCCGAAGAGGACGGACAGAAAGGTGGCGCAGGTCGAGATGATCGTGCTGTCCTGAAACGCTTTCCAGGCGCTCCCCGACACCTTGTAGTCGAGCGACCCGCTCTGCTCGGTGGCGTATTCGCGTGCCGCTTCTGGGAAAAACACGATGCGATAATTCTGCAGCGTCGGATTGTCGGTCAGCCAGACCGGAGGCCACGCCGCCCATTCCTCGAACGGTTTGAGTGACGTGGCAAACAGCCAGTAGATCGGAAAGAACGCGAAGATCATCGCCACTATGACCGCGAAGCGCTTCAGACCCGTTGCGAAGAGGCTGCTCTGGTTCATGCCCGCCTCACGAGTGTCGTTGCAGGGGTTTGGACATTGCGAGGCAGATCGACACGACCAGCACGAGCACGATCAACGCGGCGGCTGCGATATAGCCCATGCGGAAATACACGAACGCGCCGTTATACATATACATCGAGATCGTTTCGGTCGCGCCGCCCGGTTGCCCGCGCGTTAGGATGTAGACCGGATCGAAATATCTTGAACGTCTCGATGGAGCGGATCAGCACGGCGATGCCCATCACCGGAGTCAGCAGCGGCAGCATGATCTCGCGAAAGATGCGGGCCGGGCACGCACCCAGCGCAATCGCTGCGCGGATCTGGTTTTGCGGCAGGCTCATCAACCCGGTCAGCACCATGAGGAACATTAGCGGCGTCCACTGCCAGATTTCGCACAGCATGATCGGTACCATCGCCCAGGTCGGGTGCGACAACCATGAGAAGTGAAACGGCTCCCCGTGACAATGCTGATTAGATGATTGATCGGTCCACGGTCGTTGAACAGCATGAAGAAGGCATTGGCGGCATCGACCGGAATGATCATCATCGGCAGGATGATGACGGACACGGCGAGACGCTTCCACCACCATTCCTCCACGAACAGCAGCGCCAGGCCCAAGCGCAACGCCAGTTCAACGGCGATGCAGATCAGCGACCACACCAAGGTTCGCCACACTGCGATTGATAAAGCGCTCGTCATACCAGAGGTCGACGAAGTTCCAGAACCAGATGAAATCGGCCCTGCCACCAGGGATACGCCTGTGTCGGCTGCCAGTCGGTCAGCGATAGCCAGAGACGATCAGCGTCGGCACTACGACGACCGCCATGACGGTCAGCTGCGCGGGTAGGACCAGCGCGACATTGAAGGGCAGGAGCGGCGCTGCGCTTTCTCCGTTACGTCGCCGCGGTGAAGTCGGCTCGCCGCCTGGCGGAATTCTGTCGCACGTTACACTCACTTGAGACGATCCGAACATCTGCGGGATAGTTGGACTTGATGAACTACCATTGCACCCCTGGCTTCTGGCACCCATGCGGCGGTTGATACGCGACCATGCAGGCGGCACATCGTCGAGCAATTCCTTGGCGGGTTTTTGTGCCGCATCCGCGGCTGCAATGCCGACGCGCAATTCGTCGAAATACTCACCCTGACCTTTCAGATACAGATCCGGGATCGAGTCTCGCATCGATTCGTAATGCACGTCGAGGAACGGCTTGGAATAGGTCTCGATGATGGCGGTGATCGTCGTAGTGTGCGCCGCGTGTCGGGTCGAAATAGCCGGCTGGATCGCGCGACGCGATCGTCGACATGGCCGGTGAACATGCAAAGAGGGTGAAGAGGTAGGCCAGTTTCTGGTGCGTGCTGACTGGAGTTGACCACATAATTCCAGCCCCAGTTGAAGTAGGGCACGCGCAAGCAATTCGCCATCCACCATACCGCCGGGCATAGTGCCGAAGGCCATCTTGTCCTTCAGCTTCGACTTGTCGGAGTGGAGATATTTCTGGGTGCCGCCCCAGCCGATATTGGCAAACTTGTCGCCTTCGCCGTAAGCTTCGAAATTCTCGAACAGGCCGTTGGTGCGGGCGCCGGGATAGAGATGTTTGGACGCAGCGATCAGCTCTTCCAGCGCGTCCACACCGGCGCGTTGTTGATCTGCGGCTCCATGTCGTCGGAAAGGGATAGAAGCCCTTGGCGTGGAAACGGCCCCACCATTCCCACGCGATGAAGAACTGAGTGCGGAACAGTGCACCGCCATACATGTTCTCGTCGGGACGGTGAAACCATTCCATCATCGGTCGAGTTCCGCCCAGGTGTCCGGCACTTTCAGTGTCGGAGCCGTATTTGTCGGAATAGCCCTTCTGCTCGCTCGGCATTCTCCAGCCACGGTTGTTGTAGAACATCAGTAGGTGTCGCCATCGGTCTGGTACCCGTAGAGCGATCCCTTGTAGTAGTCGCCGATCGTATAGAGTGAAATCGGACTGGTATTCGGCGGGTTGTATTTTTCGCGAACTGTCGAGATTGACCAGAATGCCGAATTCGACCAGATCCGGAATGCTGAACGAGGCGGGCAGGGCCATATCGAAAGAGCCCGACCGCGACACTGCTTCCAGCAGAACTTTCTGGCTGATTTCGCCGTTAGGTACTTCGAGATAGGAAAATTGATCGCCCGTCGCTTCGGTGAACAGGTCGGCCACGGGCTTGATGTTCCCCAGCGATCCGGACGGTTGCAGGATCGTCAGTGTGATGCGACTGTCCGTTGGCGAGTTCCTTGGCAGCGCAGCGGCTGTTCGTGAATGGTGGCCAGGTCACCGGCCTGTGCCTCGCTCTGCCGATAAGCGATGGGCGACATCGCATAGGCCGCCGCATCGTTGCCGTGGTCTTCAGCAGGGCCCTTCTGTCGATCAGTCCGTTGGTCGTTTCGTCATGTCAGTCCTCCCGTTTCAAACTTATTTGATAATGCCGGATTTGCTCCGGTCTTGTCCGATCAGCACAGCGCCAGAATGACGACGGCACCCTTGATGATCATCTGCGTGTACTGGTTGACACCCATCAGGTTCAGCCCGTTGTCGAGCAGTGCGATTATGGCGACGCCAATGAGTGTGCGATGCACCCCGCCGATGCCTCCCAGACAGCGACGTTCCACCCACCACGATCGCCGCAAGCGTGTTGAGGAGCAGGTCCTGGCCCAATGTCGGACCGGCCGCACCGAGACGGGCGACGGCGAGGGACCCGGCAAGACCGGCGGTCATTCCCGACAGCGTGAAGGCATAGATCTTGTATCGCGTGACCGAGATACCGGCGGTCCGCGCCACGGCTTCGCCGCCGCCGAGTAGTACATGTAGCGCCCGAACCGTGTGAATCGTCCGGCTAGGGCCATGACTGGCGCCATGCCCCGAGCGCAAACAGTGCGATATTGGGGACCGCCGTGATTGCTTGACCGATGGCCAGATCTTCGAATGGACGTCGAGGAAAAGCGCAAGCGCGCGACCTTCAAGGATTTGCCATGCCACGCCGGTGAAGACTGACAGCGTGCCGAGTGTCACCACGAAAGACGGGATGCGCCCGATGGCGTAGATCGTGCCGTTAGCTGCCCCAGACAGGCGCCCGTACCCATGCCGACAGAATTGGCGACACGTTCCGACATCGAAATGGTTTAGCGCCGTGACGGTGATCGCACCGACAAGCAGCACGATGGCCCCTACCGACAGGTCGATCCCGCCCATAAGCACCACGAAGGTCGCGCCCAGACAGGCCAGTAGAAGCGTGCTCGCCTGACCCAGAATGCCGGTCATGTTTCGGACGGTCAGGAACGCATCCGACGCGATGGAAAAGAACAGGATCAGGGATATGACCACCGAGATCGGCAGCCAGAGGCCCGACCGCATGTCGATGCGACTGGGGGCCTGTCTTGTTTCGGAGCGGTTCAGCTCTGCGGACCGCTCGGCATCAGCACTCTGAGTCCGTCCAACAACATGGTTCGACCAGCGCCTGTTCGGTCGGTTTGTCTCGTACCGGCAGGCAGCATGCGTCTCGATGCGCCCGTGACGCATGATTGCGATGCGGTTCGACATTCCAATCAGTTCCAGAAGTTCGTCGGAGATCAGAACGATCGCGACCCCGGAATTGGTAAGATCGCGTATCAGCCTGTAAATTTCTCCTTGGCACCCGCATCGACGCCGCGGGTCGGGATTGTCGAGGATCAGAACCTTCAGATCGCGCAACAGCCAGCGGCCCAGACACGACCTTTTGCTGGTTGCCGCCGGAAAGACGGTCACAACGCGCGTCGACGGTCCGTCCGCCTTGACGCCCACGCGGTCGATGGTTCGCTTCCGCAGCCTCGCGCTCTTTCCGGTGACGCCAAATCCCAGCCTGTTGGAAAACTGATCGCCATTGCCGAGCGCCACGTTCCACGCGACCGATTGTGGCGCGATCATTCCCTCCACCAGTCGTTCGGAGGGAACATAGGCCATACCGTCTGCTATCATGTCCGCGATGGCGGGCTTGCGCCACTCACCGCCCGCCAGACGGACGGTGCCGCTACGAGGCGGCACCACGCCGGACAATCCTTTCGCGCAATCGCTCTTTCCACTTTCCAGCAAGCCGCCGATGCCGAATATTTCGCCGGGGGCGACCGAGAAACTCACGTCGCTGTAAGCCCTCTCGCGGGTCAGTCCGCGCACTTCGATGGCAGGCGGACGAAAGGATGTGTCGATCTGCCGGTCCTCGTGATAATAGTCCCTGTCGCGTTCGCGCCCGACCATCAGCCGGTGCAGCTCTTTCTCGCCGTGTGTGTCGGGATCGACGGATGCGACGGTGCGCCCGTCCTTCAGCACGACGATTGTGTCGGCCAGCTCCAGCACCTCTCCGAGGCGGTGCGAGACGAACAGCAACCCGCCCGCCTGGCGCGTGCGTTCCACCAGATCGCGGAAGATGGCCTCGTCGCCCAGCTCCAGCGAAGCGGTGGGTTCGTCCAGCAGAACGATGGGGTTTTCGATACCCCACAGGACGGAAGGTGCCAGGCAGGCGCGGATGATCTCTACCAGCTGGCGCTGCGAGAACGAGAGGTCCGACGTGGTTTTCCGCACGTCGATATCGCACCCTGCCAGGTCCATCATGTGTCGTGCGGTCTCCAGCATCCGACGACGGTTGAGAAACTGGCCGGCAAAGGCAAATTGCGCGTCGGCACCCAGCAGCAGGTTTTCGAACACGGGAACCGGACCAACGAGGGACTGTTCCTGCGTGACCCGCGAAACGCCTTCCGTGGATGCCGGGTAGGGGTGTGCCTGTGTTCCTGAAGGTGTCGTTTGCCATATCGGAAACTGCACCTCACCGGAATCGGCGCCAGCTGGCCGGACAGAATGTTCATGAGCGTCGATTTGCCCGCCCCATTCTCTCCGACCAGTCCGGTGACCTTGCCCAGCGGAATATCGAGATCGACCGCGTCCAGCACGACCGTTTCGTCGAAGCGCTTGCTCACCTTGCGGGCTCGCAGCACCTCGTTGTTATTTCCGCCGGACACGCTCGATGTTCCTAGCGGTTCGGAGATGGGCCGAAGAGCGGAATATTGTAGTGTTCCGCGTATTCCTTCGCCACCGCCTCGGCCTCGCCGTTGTCGTGGGCCTCTTTGTAGGCGGCTGGGTAATCCCAGCCATCAGGCTTGTCGATGCCGCCCCATTCCAGGTCGATATCCATTGGAAACAGTTCAGCCTGCGGGTCCCAGTCGTCGGGATGCTTCACTTTCGACATCAACTCGTAGTCGAAGGGCTCGACATCGCCGTTGTTGACGTAACGGTCGAGATAGACGTCGACGTTTTCCGCCGTCATCGGCACCGAGCGCCAGCTCATCATCCGTTCGGCAGCGCGGGGTGTCCAGCCGTTCATCACGTCATAGAGGCGCGAGGTGAGGAGGGCCCCCATATATTGCGGAACGTTGGCGCTGGTGGCGAGCAGCTGTCCGCGCTTGATCATTTCCGCACCGCTCGACGTGCCATCCGCACCGCAAACGAACACGTCCTCACCCGGCCGCATTCCAGCGGCACGAAGGGCTGCGATGCACCCGTCTGCCACGTCGTCGTTCTGGGCAATGACGCCTTTCAGGTCCGGGAAGCGCGAGATCAGGTCTTCCATCGCCTTCTGGCTGTCCTCCCGGTTCCACTTGCCCGGCAGTTCGCCGACCAGCGTGATCTCCGGGAATTCCTCGATCGCCGCATTGCGTCCACGCGAACGGATGAGGTCGGTGGAGTTGCCTTCGACGCCGGTGACACCGACCAGCTGTCCGCCGCCGAATTTCTCCATCACCGCCTTGCAGACTTCCCGGGTGACATCGCCGTGGGCGGAGAATTCTTCCGGCACGGCGTAGAGCGTCCAGTAATCACCCGCCTCATATGGTGTATACCAGGGCAGGGTGCCCCAAGTGCTGTCGAGCCAGATCTGGTTTTCGTTGGCCAGCTGCGCGATGCGTTTGATCGACCCGCCACCGGGGGCGTGCAGCATGACGCCCTTTACGCCGGACGTGATCTGCTGTTCGAACTGGTCGAGCTGTCGCCCACTGTCGAGCTGACCGTCGACTGCGGAATGCTCCATGCCGAAGGCCTTTGCGGCACCCTGCGCGCCGGCATCGGCGTTGACGACATATTCCAGCCGCAGCGTCATCATCAGATGCGCCATCTTGCCGGCTGTATCGGCGAAGGCCACGCCCGGCATACCGAAGGTGGCGGCCCCTGCCAGAGCCGCTACGCTTGCGGTCGAGAAAGCGAGAAACTCCCGCCGCGAAACCCCGTGCAGGTCCATCCTGTCCATGTGCCCGTCGATAACGGCTTTTTTGGTGAAATCCGGGACGATGATCCCGCGCTTGGTGTTGGTCATTGTAGTTCCTCCCTTGTGAATTCGGTTGAGCCTGAGTGTGGCCCTGTTCAGGCGAGTTCGAACTTGACGAGGTCGTCCTGTGTGACGCGGCGCACCTTGCTTTGGTCGATCAGCCAGACGAGGTGAGTCTGGATGCAGCAGGATGCGAAGCAGCGCATCATGCGCTTGCCGGTATCGACGGCGTAGTCGAGGTCCACCTTGATGGGGATGATTTCCGGCAGCAGCTCCGCGATCGTCATGGGTCCGTCGTTGCGGCCCAGAACCTTCAGGATACGCTCCCAGGTTTCACGCTGCTGGGTTTCCAGATGCAGGATGCGCCGCATGGAAGCCGCCTTGTCGTAAGCCCCGAGGCCGTGGCCTTCGAGAAACAGGGTGGGCTCGAGAGCCTTGCACCGCTGGATCGAATTCCAGTGGGTTTCGGCGTTGCCTACAGGGTAGGGACCGAGCGGCGAGGGGTAGTGCAGCAGGTCGGCGGGGTAGCAGCTGCCGGTCGCTGCGTTCCACAGCCCGATCTGTCCCGGCGCGTGCCCGCCGAGAAACAGCGTTTCCAGCCCCAGTCCGCCGACTTCGATCATGTCCCCGTCTTCGACTTCAATGTCGACGCCGACCGGAAAGTGCCAGTATTTCTTGACCAGATCAGGGTCCGACAGTCCGAGACCTTCGCCGGGCATGAGGTTGAAATCCGCCAGCACCTCCTGCGGTGTGACGCCGAAGCGTGTCACCATGTCGGGCCGGGTGACCATCATCGGGTCTTCGATGACCGCCTTTTCAATCGGATGCGCGATGACTTTCGCGCCGTAGCGCTCCTTCAGCATCGCCGCGTTGCCGGTATGGTCGTAATGAAAATGGCTGAGAAAGATGTATTTGAGTTCGTTGTCTTCCTTGTCGAGCAACTCCACCAGCGTGTCGCCCATGCCGTTATCGTGTTCGGGAATTGTCCAGTTGCCGGTGTCGAAGAGCAGGTTCCCGCCCTTGCCGCGCATCAGATAGACGGCGCCCTGAACATTGCCGTCCAGTTCGTCCTCCGCCCATAACCCGTGGATGCCCGGTATGCCCCAGCCATCCGGCGTATCACCCTTGAAGAAGATCATCGTGCCTGTTCCTCGTCTGCCTGCTTGTTATCACCGCGATACATGTCCGCCCGGATATCGCAGGTCATGGCGTGGGCGAGCATGCCCTCCGCCTCACACATGCGACCGAGCGGACCGGCGAGTTTGGCACTCGCCGAGCGGGTGAGTTTCTGCCACGTCACCGTCTTAATGAACTTGCCGACCCAAAGCCCGCCCGTGTAGCGGGCGGCACCGCTTGTCGGCAGCGTGTGGTTCGTTCCGACACCCTTGTCGCCATAGGCGACCGTTGCTTCCGGCCCGACAAAGACGCTGCCGTAATTTTTCAGCCGGTCGAGATACCAATCGTCCCGGTCGGTCTGGATTTCCAGATGCTCCGGCGCGTAGGCGTCGACCAGTTCGCACGCTTCTTCGGGCGTGTTCGCAATCAGAATCTCGCCGTGATCGGCCCACGATCTGCGGGCGATTTCGGCGGTGGGAAGGGTTTCGAGTGCTTTTTCAACTGCTGAAAGTACGGCCTGAGCCATCTCGGCAGATGTGGTCACAAGCCATGCGGGACTGTCCGGACCATGCTCGGCCTGTCCCAGCAGGTCGATGGCGACCAGGTCCGCATCGGCCATCTCGTCGCACAACACGCACACTTCCGTAGGGCCTGCGGGAAGATCGATGCCGACCGTGCCGAAGAGCTGCCGCTTGGCTTCGGCGACGAATGCGTTACCCGGTCCCGTGATGATGTCGACCGGCTTCATGCCGATCCGGCCATAGGCCATCGCCGCCATCGCCTGCACGCCGCCGATGCAATAGATTTCATCGGCACCGGAGGCATGCAGTCCATACAATGTGTGGGGAAACATGCCGTCTTCACCCGGACGGGGAGGGGCGCATCCGATCACGTGGGATACACCCGCAACACGCGCGGTGCCCACACTCATGGCAGCTGCGGAGATAAGCGGATATTTACCGCCGGGAATGTAACATCCGGCAGTTTCGATGGGGATATGTTTTTGCCCGAGCGTGACTCCGGGTGTGAGTTCGACGTCGAAATCCTGCATGGAATCCCGCTGACGCTTGGCGAATTCCTGCACGTTGTGAAGGCACAGGGCGAAGTCATCCTTGAAGGTCTCCGACAGGCGTGACGTGGCGTGGGCGATGGCGTCGTTGGACACGCGGAACGGCCGATCGCGCCATTTGTCGAGCGTGTCGGCGTAGTGTTCGACCGCTGCGTCGCCCTCTTTTTCGATATCGGAAAGCATCGACCGAACGGTATCTCGAACCGCTGTCAAATCCCGTTCCTCGCGCGGCGGCGCTTTTTTTAGATAGTGCCCCAAACCCGCATCCTCCCAAATGTAAGCGCTTACAAAATTGCAGACACGCGGCCACCCGTCAAGCAGGTCTTGTATTTTCCGGTTGAATTGTTGCCGGATGGAGCGGACAAGTCAGGGCCATGTCCAAGCTGCCACCAACCTCATCTCCAACTTCATGTGAAGCGTCGGCTCATGGGGCTGGCGATGTTCTCGCAAACGGGGCGATCCGGAAACCGACAAGGCAACAGGGGCAGAGATCGCAGAGGCCACGCCTTCGCACGATCAGCGAGATCGCGGACGCGGCGGGCGTGTCCACCGCGACCGTTTCACGGGTGATGAACAACCCGGAAAGCGTGAAGGCGGAACGCCGCCACCGGGTTCAGGACATCATCGACCGCAACGATTTCGTTAATGACGGGGTCGCGCAATCGCTGGCGGGAGGCCGCTCGCGCACCATCGGACTGGTCATTCCCACGATCACCAACTCGATCTATGCAGCCTCGACGCAGGCGATCCAGCGCTATGCGCAGCAACAGGGCTATTCCGTCATTCTCGTCGTCAGCGACTTCGAACCCGAGCAGGAGAAGATCCTGATCCGTCGCCTCGTGGAGCGTCGCGTTGATGGTGTCATCCTGACCGGTGGCGAACACGACCCCGCGATCTACCAACTCCTGGAGCGCCACAACATCCCCTGCGTGCTGACCTGGCGCATGGCGGAAACGTCCGAAATGACCTGCGTCTCCTTCGACAATTACGAAGCGGGTCTTTTGGCGATAAATCGGCTCACCGAACTCGGACACCGACGCATCGGACTGATCTGCGGACGTGCGGAGGTGAACGACCGTGCCGAAAAGCGGCGGCGTGCCTACGAGGATGCCCTGAAAAGCGTGTCCGTCGCGGTCGATCCCGAAATCATCTTCGAACGGGATTTCGAATTTTCGGAAGGGCGCGATGCGATGGCGCAGATGCTGGCCTCTTCATCGCCGCCGACCGCAGTCTTCGCCGCCAACGACATTCAGGCAATCGGTGCCATCGATGCGTGCCGTGCTGCTGGTCTGCGTATTCCCCAGGACATCTCGATCATCGGCTTCGACGATCTGCCCATCGCTGAGTTCTGCGTTCCCAAGCTGACGACCGTTCACGTACCGGCGGTTCGCATGGGCGACCAGGCGGCGATGAAACTGTTTCAGAAGATCGATGGCGAAACGGCAGTCGACCAAGAGGTGCTGCCGGTGACTTTAGTCGAACGGGAAACGACCGGACCGGTGCGATCGGGTTGACGATCAGGATAGGATGTTCATCGCTTCGCATGGTCATCCGGCGCTCCGCCACTACGAGCCGTATCGTGGGGAGGTCCCGAAAACCGCCAATCATCCCAAGCTGGAAAAACGCCTGATGATCGTTCGATATGATGCGCTACAGCCCGGTTTCGGCGGGCAGGCTGAACACCGAGTAGGGATCGCGACGGGCAGGTTTGACAAGCTCCATGGTCTTGCCCCCCAGTTCCAGCGATTTCGGAATCCTCAACGTGTCATCGGGCCTGATCATGTCCTCTAGGCTTGCGGGGGCGCAGTCGGTGCAGCCAGGCGGGCTAATAGGCGGCACGATATTGCAGCCCACATCGACATACGGGTCGCATTTGACAACGTCGTCACCTTCGATCGCCTTTTGCCAGGCCTGCCGAAACTCTTCGGACGTAACGTCGAAGGCCGCTGCAGAAACTGCGCTGAGAACCGACAATACGACAATAAACGATATATTTTGTAGGGATGACAAAAGCTTCTCCTGTATTCTGGTCTTCCTTGACGAACTCGAAGACCGGCGCCAATACGGTGAAATCACGTGTATGGTGGATGAATCTGATCCACTGAACGAGCGTGAGTCGATCGATGGCTTCGGCTAATGTCGCAATTTCCGGTGCATTGGATTGCAACTTGCAGAAAGCCTTTTTGCCGGATCCGCCTTCCCAAATGGCCCGGGCGTGCGAATATCCCAGCACCTTGCCGCCCCAGGTCGCTGTTACGATGAAGGCCAAAATGGTCAAGGATGTGATCAACACTTGGGTCCCCGGACCCACGAGAGTTCTCCCCGCGAAGGCGAGGGAACCCAAAAGAATGACCGCAGCAAAGCTGCACGCCACGATCCAGTTCTGAGTGAGGGCGGTGCCTCTGAACAGGATGTCGATCCACTCCATGTCGAACTGGAGCATCGACAGGCCGAAGCTGCGGAAGAAGGTATGAGTGTAGGAGTAGCCGAAGATAACAAGGCCCACACCGACGCCGCCCGTGAAGATTTTCAGGAAATCGGCGTTGAAATGTTCGGCCTCTTTTTCGGTCAGATCTCTCATTCCTCAAATCCCTTGCGGAAGGCCAGTTTGCGGGCGAGGGCAGGTCGGTCGATAAACGGGTTGCGATTGCCCTGGGTAAGGAAGATCGCCCGGTTGCGATGGCGCTCATACAACCCGGCGGGTTCCGCCTCATGCCATTCCAGCAACATCGCCACGCGGTCCGCGGGCATTTCGCCGGGCTCGTCGCCGACAAGGGTCTCATCCGCATAGCGCAGCAGGAAATACAGCACCGCGCGTGCCACCGTGCCCTTGTTGCGCTCCGGCTCGAACATCAGCCGCCCATCCGCGCCCGCTTCCACCAGACCGCACTGCGCGCGCAAGCTGGCTTCCAGCGGATCGAGGGTGCCAGCCTCGTAGTCACCGAACTCGCCATACGGGCGATTGCCGCGGTAGGAATTGCAGTTGCGCTCGCAGGTGAAAAGGTGGTGCAGGTCGCTGACCATCGGACTCTTCTTGTCATACCAGGATTGCGGCACGACGTGTTCGCAATTGTAGGGCACGTCGGCAGCTTCCAGTTCGAAGGGGGATTGCCTTGCGTCCGCCAGCGCGAGCAGGCCGTCGATCCCCAGAACGGCGAGGCTCTCCTTCGCCTGGTGCAGGCCATCGAGAAGGATTGCCGCCTCTTCTAGGATGACGTCCGCCGGACGCATGGTGTGGCCGGAATAGATGCTGCGGAGCGTACCGTCCTCGTGGAAATCCACATAGGGATAGAGAACGGACAGGCGTGCCGAATTGTAACCATAGATCCGGTCGTGGGTCGATCTGACGAGGCGGGAATAGTCCTGGAACATGCGAACCTCACCGCTGTCGTAGCGGATGGCGGCGTAGTAGAGATCAGCGTCGTCCCGGTCGCGATCCTCGTCGTAGTAGGGCTCCGAGGACCGGGCCTGCTCCACCATGTCCGCTATCGACCGCTCCAGCAGCGCTGTGGCCGAAGCGGCGGAACTCCGGCTGGAGACGACGGGAGGGGGCAGTGCGTCGGAAGGCATCGCTATATCTGTCGATGTAGCGCCGTTCGGCGAGCCGCTGGCCATGCCGTGCGGTCCGAAGCTGACCTCGAAGAGATAGGACACCCGCCCGTCTGGATACCGGCGTATCGTCTGCCCGGACGGGGTTATCTCCTCCCTAATTTGGGAGGCGGATTTGCGGGCGGCGGCCGTCTTTCCGCGCCCCGGGCCGCCGGGAATGAAACGCGACAGTTCGGGATCGGTAAAGCATTCCCCGAAGAGCGCCGCCCGTTGCTGGCTCAAAGAGCGTTCGCGAACGTCGGCGACGATCCTGCTGATCCGGATGCCCTCGTTGGCCACCCAGTTGATGTCGGCAGGGTCGTCGCCACCCTTCCAGACCTGGCCGTTCTTCTTCAGATAGTGGCCGGTCGCATCGGTGTCGGGCACCGAGGCGTGGTGTAGAAAGGCCAGTTCCCACCGGTCGTTGAAACACGGCGATCCTGACGATCCGGGCTCGGTGTCTCCCGAATAATGGGCGAAACTGGGCTCCTCGCCGATATAGGTGAGCGTACTGTCGCGGGTGATCAGCTCCTGCCTGCGACCGCTGGGATGCTGGATGATGTTGACGGATTGGTCGAGCAACACCTTGCCCGACCGCTCGATAAGCCGTGCCCAAGGACGGTGCAACCCGCCTTGCGGTTCGGCGACCGCGACGATCGTATAGTCGAGCTCGTTCTCCGGGCTCGTCAGGAAGAAGCGCTCGGGGTCCAGCCGGAACGTCTCCCCGTCGAGGTCCTCGGCATTGACGCTTTGGGAATAATCGAAGCGGACGATCGAGTTCGTGCAGGCCTGAGCATCAGGCAACACGTGGTTGTTGGTCATCAGCAGGCGCGGCGAAATCAGAAAGCCCGTGCCGAACCCGCCGGGTGTGGAGGAGGCTGCCCCCCGATGACGATCTGCCCCACAGCGCCGGTCAGGACTGCCATCTTCAACGCGTAGCTGCGCTGCAGGAAATCAGGAGCACCCAGCACACGTTCCAGCACCACCCGACCGGCGGCGTTTTCGTGCGCGTCGGCAACCATGTGGGCGGCGGTGATATGGTCGAGGCCGCGCAACGTCAGCTTGTTGACGATGCGTTCATCGACCTCCACGCCCAGAACGCTGCTTTGCGCCTCCAGCCTGGCACGCTTGCGTTCGCGCGCTGCGCGGTGGGAATTGTAGCGCTGGACGGCCAGGGCCTCGACCCGCGCCGAGGGATGGCTGGACACGCTTTCGAAGGCGGAGCGCCGACGGGTCATGCCGAAGGCTTCCAGAGCGTCGGCCATCGGTTTCGATCGCAGATAGCCCGATCCGCTGTGAGCCGATGAAATCCGCGTTCCCAACGGTCCGAACGCGCGGAAATCCGGATTGGACATCCGCACGGTACGCGGCTCGTTACCGCCGCCGCCGGGGAAGATATCGTCGAAATCGGTGTCGAGGACGGCAGCAACATCGAAATTGGCGACCAGATTGACCCATTTGCCACGCAGCCTGTCGGGAAACGTTCGGTCGTATTTGCTGCCGTTGGCATCTGCCAGGCCGCGCTGCACGAAATCGAGACCCAGCGGACTGCCGAAAGTTACGAGCCCATCGACGCTGCCGCAACGGGCGTCGTGGTTCAGACAGTCCCAAGCGACGACCGAACCCATCGAGTGGGCAAGCACGATCACTTTTCCGGATTCGCCCACACGGGTGCGGGCGTCCCTGACCGCGTTGCGGAACAACTTGCGGATCAAATCGCGGCTTTTTGCGCTGTCCGTTCCACCAGGTGCCGTGATGCTGCGGTTCTCGAAGTAGGCGTAGAGTTGATGCGCGAGCGAGCCGAGCGCCGCTTTCACCATGGCCGGAGGCAGAAGGGTCGTGATGTCGAGATTCGACAGCCCTTCCTTGCTGGGATCTGGCGTGCCGTGGCCGCGTGACATGCTCCTCTCGAGCCCGGGTTTCATGGCCAATGCGGCAGCCGCTTCCGATTTCAGCACACGCTTCGTGAGACGATCCAAAAGTTCGTCCTGATCGTCGGTCAGTTCCGAAACCGCATCGACGGCTGCAGCAACCAGCACTTCGGACAGGGAAGGGGTGACGGACTCGGGAAAGAACCAGTCTGCATAGAAGCAGAATTTCGAGGGAACGCCGACGAGCGAAATCTCGCCCCGTTCGACAGCCTTGCGCCACGCCTCTTCCTGCCTTGCACGCGGCAGATGAGGATTGACGCCGTGTATGAATACAATTGCTTTGCGCATGTCACGTCCCCTGCACCCCATCTGCAGTATGTCGGTAAATGCAGATCTGATCAACTTGCAGTATTCTGCGGCAGCAAAGAGAACCCGCTCGTCCCACAACGCGGCGCTCAATGCTTTCACGCGGCGTGTGTTGAAGCAAAGTAGCCATGCGACGTCGCGGGCAATTTAGAGATGCGACAGTCGGTTGGTTTCGGGTTCAGGCTACGGGGTGATTTGTTCTCCTTCAAGCTCGAAGATGTTCGGTCCCTGACCGCGGCGTCTGGGCGTTCTGGTTGAACGTTTCGGCGGCGTCTTCTGCTGTTGGGTTGCAATGATTGCCAATACATCGTCGAGACGCTTGTTCTCGACAACTTCCGCCCGCTTCACGCGCTGTTGCTTGTCGAAAGTCGTATAGGGCAACACATCGTTGCCGTGCCGGATCTCCAGCCTGCCATCAGGATAATCACATACCATTACCCTTTTGCGGCAAAGACGCTCGCTGACTTGATTGCGCTCTAGAATGAATAGCACTCGGTCGTAGATCACCGTCAGACTGTTGGAGACGGTTCGCTGGTGCTTCACACAGGCTGAGCCATTGAGATCGTCATGCGGGGCGAGGGGGCGGTGAACATCCTTCGGGTTCTTCGCCGGCTTTGCGAATCTGCGATTGAAGTCTTCCATGAACGCCGGTGCAAAGCCGTTGGCGTCTTCAATCGTATCGATGCCTTGTAACCGCAATTCCTTCACCAGCCGGTCCTGCAATGTCCGGTTGGCGCGCTCGACACGGCCTTTGGCCTGCGGGGTGTTGGCGCAGATGATGTCGATGTTCAGCTCGTCCAGCATGCGCCCGAACTGGGTCATGCCCTCCTGATCGCCACTCGTCTTCCTCGCAGCCTTCGGTGTGCGGAAAATCGAATGCTTGTCGGAGTAGAACGCTACCGGTTTGCCATGCTCTCCAACATAGGCACGAAACGCCGCCATATAGTCGAACGTGCTCTCGGAAGGACAAAACCGAAGATGCATGATCGCGCTCGTCGCATCGTCGATGAACACCAGCAAGGCGCACTTCGGCCCATGATCCTCGAACCAGGCATGAGGTGACCCGTCGATCTGAACCAGCTCGCCCAGACAATCACGCCGGTTACGGGGTTGGTAGATACGCCGCCGGTCAGCCTTCGTCGTCCAAAAGCCAGCCGCGATCATCCATTTGCGGATTGTCTCCTTCGAAACGGTCAGATCGTGCAACTCCGACAGCTTCTCTGCCGCAAGCGTTGGCCCGAAGTCGGCATAACGCTCGGCAATAATTGCAATAGCCAACTCGCGGTGCACATCAGGTAGAGCCCGGTTGCTGCGTTTGCCGCGCCGGGTCGAAATCAACGCAGCAGCACCACGCTCACGATAACCAGCCAACAAACGATGAACCTGACTGCGGCTCAAGCCCATAAGCCGGGCTGCAGCCGTGACACCAATATCCTTGGCTTCAATGCGTTGAATGAGATCCAGACGGTCGAGTTCGCGTTTGCTCATCGTATAGAGTTCCATGCTTCAAATCCCAGCCATCCAAAGCCGGGGAGTGTCGCATCTCTATTTTGCTGAACTGTCGTGTGCCGATGCATGAATTCTGAGTCTGTGGATCCAACGATTACAATAGGTTAGAAAGATGCAAAGTCATGAACTGTGAGTCTCAATCCCTCGAATGCTGTCATTCCCGGATACAGGCATCACGAACTTCGAGTCTCCCATTTTAAAACTGCACGAATTGCGAGTCTCCCGCTTCGGCGAGCAAAATTTTAGGGGTGTGAAAGGGCCAATTTTATCGAAATCGGGTGACACCGATTGACAAACTTACTCACTTCGACCGGTGAGTGTCGTTCGATATCATACGAACGTAATTTTTTGAATGCACCTTTTGTGTTTACCGGCACATTGCAGTAGTCCACCTCAAGACCTTCGACGAAATTCAAATTCCGAACATCTTCATATCTCACGGTTCCGGCTATGCCAGCTGCTTTGCCCATTCGGTAGACTTCTATTGGAAACATTTCCGATCTCACGGATGGACCTCCACCATATTGGGCCGCAAACACAGCCTCCACTACCGGCCACCCATTACGAGAAATATTTCGATGATACTCAGTAGCCAACAAGTGGGATGCAGCTGACAGTCTAAGTTCGCGACCTGAGGGCTCGCACTCAATTCCAATTTCACCGTACTTCTTTTTCGTCCAGATCAGAGCCTCCATTTCTCGGGGGGTGAGAGAGTGTTCCGCAATCAACGACAGTGCCAGATCACGTCGGAGCCAAATCGACTTTCCTGTCTCCGCATGCCTCTCTGACACAAACAGCATAGTTTCGCGTACTCTCGCGGCAACTTCATCGGTTGCACGAACACGTAGGGGTTTTTTCATCCGCTCTAACCCTATTCCGGCAAACGGATTCGCTGCAGAACAATCGGTAGGCCGTAGCAGTTGATAGTAGTTCCTCAATATCCTGCACCGCTGATACAGCGTATTTTGGCGGACATCCATGTGATCTCGAACCCATAGTCGTGCGTGAATTTTGGTTGCGTTCTGAGCTACCCCCCGAAATCAGGACACTGACGTAAGCTACGATTTGCTGTCTGCTGATCTCCGACAATGAGGAGATTTAAGATGTCAAAACGCAAGCAACATGCCCCGGATTTCAAGGCGAAGGTGGCTTTGGAAGCCGTGAAGGGCGAGGAGACGATATCCGAACTGGCGAGCCGGTTTGGGGTTCATCCAACGATGATCCACCAGTGGAAGCGGGCGCTTCTCGACGGCGCGTCGGGCGTCTTCGAGCGGGGCAGCCGGAAGCCGCCGGAGATCGACGAGGATCAGATCCGTGATCTACATGCCAAGATTGGGGAACTGGCGGTAGCCAACTCTTTTTTGGAGCGAAAGCTCAAACCCTGGATCGGGAAGTGAGGCGCTCGATGATCGATCCTGCACACCGGGACCTATCGATTGGCCGCCAGTGCGAACTGCTGTCGATCTCACGGTCGTCGTTTTATTATCGGCCCGTCGGCGAGAGTGAGTTCAACCTCATTCTGATGCGTCAGATCGACGAACAGTTCCTGGAGACACCGTTCTACGGCGTGCGCCAGATGACCTGGCATTTGCGCAACGAAGGGCACCCGGTGAACGAGAAGCGCATCCGTCGTCTTATGCGATTGATGGGGCTCATGCCGATCTACCAGAAGCCGAACACCAGCAAGCCCGCGAAGGGGCACCGGATATGGCCATATCTCTTGCGTGGGTTGCGAATTGACCGGCCCAATCAGGTCTGGTGCTCCGACATCACGTATCTGCCGATGCGGCGGGGCTTTCTATATCTGGTCGCCATCATGGACTGGCACACGCGCAAGGTCCTGAGCTGGCGTATCTCGAATACCTTGGAAGCCGACTTCTGCGTCGATGCGCTGAACGAAGCCATCCTTCGGTTCGGCCCGCCTGAGATAATGAATACCGATCAAGGATCGCAGTTCACATCGTTCGCCTGGACCGACCGGCTCCGGCGAACGGGCATCCGCGTCTCAATGGACGGCAAGGGCCGCTTCCTCGACAACATCTTCATCGAACGCCTGTGGCGCAGCATGAAGTACGAGTGCGTCTACCTGCATGCATGGGAGACCGGTTCGCAGGCCCGAGCCGGGATCCGTAAATGGATGACATTCTACAACAACCAACGACCGCATTCAGCGCTTGGCGGAAAGCCGCCGGCGATGTTCTACTGGCAACGAAACACGATCACGCAAACCGATCAGCAGGAGCAGAGAGTAGCTTAAAATGCGCCAGATCCTGTCCAACGATTGGGGAGTAGCTCAGTTCAATAGGTCAGTATGAATGACGTCGAGGAAATATCGAAACATTTCTATCATGCGTACCAAGATATTGTAGTCATTTTTGCTGTACCGGACTTCAAATTCGCCCAATGTAATGCAAACTTTATTTTCGATTTTGCTCATGTCCATGAACCCTGTGAGAGCGATGTAAGCAGATTGCGAACTTTGAGATTGGATATTTGCATCAGTTCCGCCTGGATGCTGCTATATGCAAGCGCATCCATCAAGTCCAAACGATCTATGGATGAAAGATAGGTGTGAGAACGCCGGAGCAATAATCCACCACAGGAACGGCGATTGTTTTCGCTGAGGCCGGAGTAAAACTCCGCCACTGATAGGCTCTCCGTTTGATCGGAGGGATTGGTGAAGAGCGTGGATTTGTATGGTCGAGTTCGTCGTGCCGTTTTGATTGACGGTATGAGCCGCCGCGAAGCTGCCCGGTTGTTTGGGGTTGATCGGCGGACGGTCGATAAGATGCTGCTGTTTTCGATACCGCCTGGCTATCGTCGCACGAAGTCAGTGAAGCAGCAGAAGCTGGATCCCTTCGTCGGGATCATCGATGCGGTTCTGGAAGCTGATAAGACCGTTCCCCGGAAGCAGAAGCATACGTCGAAGCGGGTGTTCGAACGGCTGCGTGACGAGCATGGATATGCTGGCGGCATCACCGTTGTGAAGGATTACATCTTTGCGGCCAGGCAGCGTCAGCGGGAGATGTTCGTACCGTTGGCTCATCCACCGGGTCATGCCCAGGCAGACTTTGGCGAAGCCCTTGCGATCATCGGCGGTATCGAACGCAAGATCCACTTTCTGGTGATTGAGCTGCCGCATTCAGATGCGTGCTTCCTGAAGGCGTATCCCGCGGAGACAACAGAAGCCTTTTGCGATGGCCACGTGGCCGCATTCGACTTCTTCGGTGGCGTGCCGATTTCCATTCTATATGACAATACGAAGATCGCTGTTGCCCGTATTCTGGGTGACGGGAAGCGCAAACGAACCCGCGTGTTCTCGGAGCTGGTCTCCCACTATCTGTTCGAGGATCGCTTTGGTCGTCCCGGCAAGGGGAACGACAAGGGCAAGGTGGAAGGGATGGTCGGCTACACTCGCCGCAACTTCATGGTACCCAAACCCCGGTTCGCCAGCTTCGACGATCTCAATGCCTATCTGTGGGAACAATGTCGCAAGCGCATGGCGGACAAGCTGCGTGGTCACAAAGGCACGATTGGCGAACGGTTTGCCACTGACGCTGAGCAGTTACAGCCTTTGCCTGCTGTTCCCTATGATGCCTGTGACAAACAAACGGTTCGGGTCAGTTCCCTGTCTCTGGTCCGGTATCGCAGCAACGATTATTCCGTCCCCACCCAGTACGGCCATCAACCGGTTACGGTGCGTGGCTACGTCCATGAGGTGGTGATTGCCCACGGAACGGAGATTATCGCCCGGCATCCGCGCTCATGGGAGAAAGAGGATTACGTCTTCGATCCGCTGCACTATCTGGCGCTGATCGAGCAGAAGACCAATGCACTTGATCAGGCCGCACCGCTTGCTGGCTGGGAACTGCCTGAAGCGTTCATTACCCTGCGCCGGTTGATCGGAATCTCGCATGGGCAAGCCCGGCAAACGGGAGTTCGTTCAAGTGCTCCGGCTGCTGGAGACATTCTCCATGGGCGATGTCGAAGCCGGGATCGTATCTGCTTTGGAACGGGGAACGATCGGCTTCGATGCGGTGAAGCATCTGATGCTGTGCCGGATCGAGCGCCGTCCACCACGGCTGGATATGACGGTCTATCCCTACCTGCCCAAAGCCCATGTCGCCGCCACATCTGCCGGTGATTACATGGCGCTGCTGTCAGGTGGGCGATCATGACCGGGGACATGAACGATACGCCACAGCTTCTGCTGGCCCATCATCTGAAGGCCCTGCGGCTGCCAACCTTCCTGCGGGAACATGACAAGATCGCAAAGCAATGTGCGGCTGAGGGTGTCGATCATTCCCGCTATCTGTTGCGATTGGCGGAACTGGAACTCATTGACCGGGAGCGTCGAATGGTGGAACGGCGCATCAAGGCTGCCAGGTTCCCAACAACTAAAAGTCTCGACAGCTTTGACTTCAAAGCCATTCCGTCCCTGAACAGTGAGGCGAAAGCACGCCATTGGTTCGAGTGCCGAGCCGAACGCTGGTCATGGAACTGGCCCGCTGCGATTATATCGCTGCCCGCGAGAACATAATTGCAGTCGGTAACAGCGGAACCGGAAAGACGCATGTCGCACTCGGGCTCGGATTGGCCGCTTGCCAAAAGGGCCTGTCGGTCGGGTTCGTCACGGCATCGGCACTGGTCCACGAACTGCTGGAAGCCCGTGACGAGAAGCGTCTGCTGCGCCTGCAAAAGCAGATTGCCAAATACAGTCTGCTGATCATCGACGAGCTTGGCTATGTGCCGCTGTCGCCAACCGGCGCCGAGCTGTTGTTCGAGGTCTTCTCCCAACGATACGAACGTGGCTCCACCATCGTCACGTCGAACCTGCCGTTCGATGAATGGACCGGCACCTTCGGCTCAGAACGTCTCACCGGTGCGCTCCTCGATCGACTGACCCATCATGTCCACATTCTGGAGATGAACGGCGAGAGCTACCGCCTCAAACAAAGCACCAAGCCGAAAGAAGACTGAAACCTCCTCGAAAACTCTTGCCGTCAGTGGTGTAGTTTTACTCCGGCGAGTGGCGGGGTTTTGGTCCGGCGTTGACATCTTACCTTTGATAGTCAACTTTTCACCGGCAACCATCTGCGACCATGCGGTGATTGAGCTACTCCCCAATCGTTGGACAGGATCTGGCGCATTTTAAGCTACTCTCTGCTCCTGCTGATCGGTTTGCGTGATCGTGTTTCGTTGCCAGTAGAACATCGCCGGCGGCTTTCCGCCAAGCGCTGAATGCGGTCGTTGGTTGTTGTAGAATGTCGTAAGCGGTGCGCAGATCACACGGTTTCGGTGTAGTTCCATGGTAGGAGTTCGTTGATACGGCGCTGTGGGTGACCTTTAACGATGGCTTCGAGTGTCTTCGTCAGCCAGGCTTGCGGCTCTATAGCGTTGAGTTTGCAGGTTTCGATGAGCGAGGCGATCATGGCCCAGTTCTGTGCACCGGCGTCATGTCCTGCGAACAGGGCGTTCTTCCGGTTGAGGGCGATGGGTCGGATCGTGCGTTCAACGGCGTTGTTATCCAACTCAATGCGACCGTCGGCGAGGAACAGGATCAACCCGTCCCAGAATTTGGCGATGTACTTGAGCGCTTCTCCCAATGGGGATTTGGCCGAGACGCGGGCCCGCTGCTGCTGCAGCCAGAGCTCGAAGTCGGCAATTTTTGGCGCGGACCGCTCCTGCCGGATTGCCAGCCGTACCTCTGATGTTGAACCACGGATTCCGGCCTCGATAGCGTAGAGCTCGGCAATGCGGCGCAGACCGTCCTCTGCGATAGGCGCGGTGCTGTTGCGGGCGACCTCGTACAGCTTGCGGCGGGCATGGGCCCAGCAGTAAGCAAGCCGGATTGGACGGTTGGTCTCCTGGCCGGTGCGCTTCAACAGCCGGTTGTAGCCTGCATAGCCATCGACCTGCAGAATGCCGCCGAAGTCGCTTAGAATATCATCGGCATGCTGTCCGCTACGTCCCGGCGCATAGGTGAAGGCCACGCCGGGCGGGTCGTCGCCATTCCACGGTCGATCATCGCGGGCCAATGCCCAGAAGTACCCACTTTTGGTTCTGCCCTTGCCCGGGTCGAGAACCGGTGCTCTCGTCTCGTCCATAAACAGCTTGGTGGAGCGCCTCAGATCCGCAATCAGCGCATCGAAGACGGGCCGCAATTCGAAAGCCGCCTTGCCGACCCATCCTGCGAGCGTGGAGCGGTCGAGATCGACACCCTGACGGTTGTAAATCTGGGCCTGCCGATAAAGCGGCAAGTGATCAGCGTATTTGGATACCAGCACATGCGCGACGGTCGCTTCTGTCGGGATGCCGCCTTCGATCAGCTGGGCCCGTGCGGGAGCTTGCATCACACCGTCGCTGCACGATCGACAGGCGAGCTTGGGGCGGCGCGTGACGATCACCCGGAACTGGGCTGGTACGATGTCGAGGCGTTCGGATACATCCTCGCCGATGATGTGCAGGTCGTGGCCGCAGGCGCAGACCGAACTGTTCGGCTCGATCACCTGCTCGATGCGCGGCAGATGCTTGGGTAGCGCGCCGCGGTTGGTGTTGCGGACTTTTGGCTTTGTGGCCCCTGACAACTGGTCCGCCAGTTGATCGGAATCGTCCTCTGCATGGATGGCGGCGATAGCTGTCTCAATATCCTCCAAGGCCAGATCGTACTGGCCGCACGCACTCTTCTCCGAACGCTGGCCAAACAGGGCACGGCGGAAGTCCGCGACCATCTTCTCAAGCCGCTGAATGCGGTCTTCCTTGCGATCGAGCAGGCCATCACGCTGCACGATCTGATCATTCTGACGTTCGATCATCGCCTTCAAAGTGGCTATGTCGTCGGGAAGATCTGCGGCTATCTGCATGGTCTGAACCTAGCAGATCCAACCCCGAACCACCCGCCGTAAAGGTGACAAATGCCCGTTCCGAGTGCGGGTGTTGCCCTTACTCCACAGCCATCGGAGCCCGTGTCGTCACGGCCCGAACACGTCGCCAGTCGAGCCCCGCAAACAGGGCTTCGAACTGCGCATGCGACAGGTTCATCAATCCATTGCGGACCTGCGGCCACGCGAAGCTCGCATCTTCCAGCCGCTTGTAAGCCATCACCAAGCCAGTGCCGTCCCAGTACAACAGCTTAAGCCGGTCCGCACGCTTGGCGCGGAACACAAACACCGTGCCCGTGAACGGGTCTTTGCGAAGCTCATTCTTCACCAGTGCAGCCAGCCCGTCGTGCCCCTTGCGGAAGTCGACTGGTGTCGTCGCCACCATTACCCGGACCCGATTGGACGGAAAGATCACGACGCAACCGAACCAAGTGCACGTACGATCTCGCCGATCCGTGCTGCGGATGTCGATGGGTCCAGCCGGATCGTCACGCCGCCATGCAGGACCTCAAGGATCCCCGGTGCCGAAGGTGCCGGAACGTTCGTGGCCTCTTCAGCGATGACCACCGGTGCGAACACCGGGCCGACATCGTTCTCCGACAGCGCGGGCAGGATCAGCTTGCCGTCCCGCGCCATGCGCCGCCATTCCGAGACATGATTGGGAAGCAGACTATAACGCCGCGCAACGCTGCTCACTTTGGCGCCGGGCTCTAGCGTTTCCGCTACGATCTGCGCCTTTAACTCATCCGGCCAACGCCGACGTCCCTTCGGACCGATAATAAGGTCAGCGTTCCTGAGAACCTCCACTGAGCGCTCCACGGACATTCTCATGATCAATCTCCCAAAACATGGGAGATCTCAGATCAGGCGCCGTCGCGAAACGTGGGAGCGGCGCATCGCTTACCGACCATCCGTCAAAACGTCTTTTTATTACAAAGAAGGGGAACGGATTTCACCCTGATACCGTCTATGCGGAGTTTGGCCGAAGAGCTGCCGGCATGGGCATTGTTCAATCAGTTCGTATCTCGGATCTGCGGTGGGCAGGGATCGCTCATATGTATGCCAATGGCGCTCCGTTGGTGGCCATTCTGCAGGCTCTAGACTACCGCGGAACTTACATCGCTGGAGTGGTCACCGCTGGCCTAGAAGGGAGGACATAGGCCTTCGTCAACTCAGGAGCTTGAAAGCAGAACCACGTAGCGCAACTTACAGCATCGACACCGCTTAAACGGGGTAAGTTCGCCCGCGTAACCACCTATAAAATTGAGGCAAATGCTGAGACTCAGAATTTGTGATTTCAGACTCAGAATTCGTGCATCGGCACAACTGTCGCGTTTCTATTTTGCCCCTACAGTAGCTGTGACGGCTGAATAGAAATGTCCTCCTGTGCGCAATTTAGAGATGTCCTCTCTCTTCTGACGGAGTGGCGTCCGTCCCGAACATATGGCCGGTCTGTCCGCGGCGTTTGGGGGCGGCCTGCGAGCGCCTTCTCGGTTCGACCGGCGCGATCTGCGCCATGATCGACAGCACATCATCGAGCCGCTTGTTCTCCACCACCTCAGCACGCCGGGTGGGCTTCACCTTGTCGAACGTCGTGTAGGGCAGGGCGACACCGTCATGTTCGATCTCCAGCCGTCCATCGGGATAGTCGCAGACCGTCACGCGCTTGCGGGCGAGGGTGGCCGTGATATCGGTGGGCTCCAGAATGAACAGCACCTGATCGTAGCGCAGGGTGAGCGCGTGCGAGACGGTCCGCTGGTGCTTGACGCACATCGCACCGTCCAGACTGTCATGCGGTGCGAGCGGTCGGTGCGCATCCTCGGTACTGTAGGGCGGCTTGGCGAACTTCGCGTTGAACGCGTCCACGAACGCCGGCACCATCGCGTTCGCCGCTTCGATAGACGACACGCCCTCCAAACGCATCTCCTTCACGAGCCGGTCCTGCAGCGTCTTGTTGGCACGTTCGACGCGACCTTTGGCCTGCGGAGAGTTGGCGCAGATGATGTCGACGTTCAGCTCATGCAAGGCACGACCGAACTGGGTCATGCCGTCCTTGTATCCACGCGTCTTCATTGCAGCTTTTGCCGTCCGGAAGATCGAGTGCCGGTCCGAGTAGTAGGCCAGCGGCTTGCCATAGCGATCAATCGAAGCCTTCGCCGCCTGTAGATAGTCGAACGTGCTCTCAGACGGGCAGAACCGCAGGTGCAGGATCCGTCCCGTTGCATCGTCGATGAACACCAGCAGCGCACACTTCGGTCCACGATCCTCGAACCACCAGTGTAGCGAGCCGTCGATCTGCACGAGTTCGCCGAACCTGGCGCGGCGCTGTCGGGGCTGCTGAACGCGCTTCTTGCGTTCGACGCGGCTCTCCCAAAGACCATCCGCGATCATCCATTGGCGAAGCGTCTCGCGAGACACGGTGACGTCGTGGCGCTCGATCAGTTTCTCCGATGCGAGCGTGGGGCCGAAGTCGTGATAGTGGTTGCGAACGAGGCCCAACACATAGCCGCGGAACGCCTCCGTGTGTCTGCGGTTCGATGGCCGGCCACGCCGCTTCGATATCAGGCCGACCGTGCCGCTGGAACGGTAGGCAACCAACAGCCGCGAAGTCTGTCGCCGCGTCAGACCGATCAACTCGGCCGCATCCGCAACGCCCAGCCTGCGCTCCACGACACGCTGCAGCACCTCAGCGCGATCCAACTCCTGTTTGCTCATCAGCCATACCGTCATCACCCAAAACCACCGCACTCGAAACACAAGTGCGAAACAGCCTATGGGACATCTGTATCTTGCCGAAGGAGGACATCTCTAAATTGCGGCTACACAGCCCGGTCGCATAAGGTTTGTTATGGAACTTTGTCCGGGCTTTGGCTTCTAACAACTTGGGAACCGACTACCATCGCGAGGTCGTCCAAAGAATCCGATACCGGATTGCTCTGCCTCACAAAAGCGTCCTCGCTTTTGGTTATAGTTTTCCGCTCCCACTTTCCAGCTGGGAAAGGAGCTGAAAACCATCACGCCATCCAATTTTACAGCTTGTTCCTTGCGGGCATCTACAGACACGCGCAGAAAGATCGGCTCCGACGGAGGTGGAACGAATTCCCGCTTCCAATGGAACAGCAGTGGGCTATTGAACCCGCATTTTTACGGGCCCCGCCCGAGACCGAGGCTCGCGGCTCCGTTGACCCGGCCACAATCTGCTACTTGTCCGCACTACGGAAGTTCCGTCGACCATCCAACATAGCCAGCACTGAGGGAACACAAGCCGACGACGCGCCGTCAATGTCCCTGTCAGACATACGGCTGGCCAAATGTCCACGGCCTCCATCACGCCGATAAAGCTGCCTGCGAACACGGGTGGAAGCTTTGAACTTGAACTCGCACGACCAGTTGCCAAACTGCTTCAGGGTCAAGCCATGCACTCCGCAATACTGTTCTAGGTCAGGTCACTCTCAACCCAGCCCTTAAGGTAAGAATGTCAGAATCGCTCCAGCTCAACACGTTGGTATCGTTCAGGTGCGGCACGATCCATCCTCCACAAACAGCAGTGTGAAACACAAAATTGAAACTGTCAGTACGAAATCAATCGAAAGGAAACCGGACGCTAACCGCCTTTCCTTGCTCCGGAAAACGCATTCCCTGCAGCCGTTTCTTATTTCTCTTCAACGCAGAGTTAATTCCCTGTTCCGACGAGTAAGGAATTGACCTTGTAAGAGATTGGAATTACGTGGTTATCTCATGTCGAAAGCATTCAAATCCGGCTATAACTGCGATTTTTCCCTGCTAGTTCCCCTAGAATTGCCAATCCGACCAGAGAGCCGTTCGCGCAAGACTGCCCACATAGCCAAACATCGACAGCTTCACGCGCGTGATGACCACTCGACTGAACGGAGCGCCGATCTGCACATCATCACCCGTGCGCCGGACATGAACCCGCGAAAGATAAAGTGGAATTGACCCGCATCAGCTCGCAACGCTTCGCCTGGCTATGCCTGGTGCTGTCGTTCATCACCATTCTCGTTCAGGTCTGGCTCACCCAAGCGCGGTACCCGGTGGCCGATGAACTCGTCTACATCAAGATTGCGCACACGTTGGGTGAAACAGGCAATTTCACGAACGGGGGCTTTGGCCACGCCTTAACAGGGGGCACATCCCCCGGACGGTTCTTTGCGCCGATATATCCCGGGTTTCTCGCCGGCATGGCGGGACTGTTCGACGATGTTGACGCGTTCTTGCGCTGTTACGGCACGGCGGGGGGGGTGACGGAAAACTGTCCTCCCGTTCCGTTGATTCTGGCGGTCGCCCAGTCGCTTCTGGCGGCCGTCTCGATGGCGGCAATCGCAGTTGCGGTGCGCATCCTGACGTCATCGATACAGATTGCAGCCCTTGGCATGGCAATCATGGTTCTCACCGGATTGCCGGCCTATTACGCCACGACGGCGCTTTCGGAAAACACAGCGTTCTTCGGTTTTCACCTCTTTCTTGCAGCTGGCACGGTTTTGCTGGTGCGCGGTTCCACGAGGTCCGCTGTAGTCACCGGTCTGGCGCTGGGCGTCGCCATCCTGTCCCGACCGAGCTATTTGTATCTGTTCTACGTCTTGGTCGCCGTCGCGTTTGCGATGGCGGCCTTCCGCGTGCGCCCCGTCGATTGGCGCGTTGCGGGATCGTTCGCTGTCGCCGGGCTTGCGGTCATCGCCATCTGGGCAACGCGTAACATGATCCAGTTCGGCTCCCCCGCTCTGGCGGAAGGGTATGGCGGATATATTCTCGCCTATCGGGTGTCCTACAATGCCATGACCTGGACGGAATGGTGGGCGTTTCTTGTTTACGGTTTGCCGGATTTCGGCGACAGGCTTGCAGAGTGGCTGTTCGGCGCGGCAGCCATCGAGCGGCTGCTCTACGAAAGCCCGACGGGTTTTTATGTCCTCGGTGGAACGGTCGTCGATCCGCAAACCGTCGCAGCCAGTGGCGGGCGGGAGTTTCAACTCGGTTACCTGTTGCGGGAAGAGGTGTTCGGAAACTTCACCAAACATTTTCTGGTTACGATCCCTCTGGCCCTGCGCGGGCTGTGGGCAGGCAAATATCTGGGCCTCGTCGCGCTACTGTGCCTGTTGCCCACCCTCATGCTGGCATATCGTATGAAGCGGCTGTTGCCGTATCTCTTCCTGATCGGCGCTCCCCTGTTCATGACGGGGCTACACGGTTTCACCTCGGTCAACGTGGTGCGCTACAACATTCCGATGATCGCACCGTTTGCCATCACGATCGCATGGCTGGTCGTCGAGACGGCACGAACATGGCGCACCCGTCCCGCAGCGAAAGACGGTTAGAGCGACACGAGCACGATACCGGCGATGATGAGCGCACATGCCGGCACAAAATAGGTTGGTATGGACTCCCTGAACAACAAAAACCCCGCCACCGGCACAATAAGGAACGCCATCGCGTTGAACATGAACGCGACCGAGAGCGGGACCGTTCGCAGCGCGTAAATCCAGGCGACCGTGGACAGCAGGTAGAAGAACAGGGCGAAACCCACCAGGCCTAATGGCATCAGGTTTAACCGAACCAGGTCGATCGTCGATGCACCCGCTTCGTGGACGAACCGTCCGGCGGCGAATTTGAAGATCACCTGTCCGGCCGCAATCACGACGACGGACAGGATTATCAGCGCTATTTCCGGCCTAAACACGGAAATTGCCTGCATAGATCAGGTTGATATCGGCCAGTGGAACGCGCGTCGGCCACCATGTCACGTTCCGGTTTGGGAAGTGATATGAGAGGATGCGGTGCAGCGAGAAGATGCTGTTCACATGTTCCCGCGCCATATAATAATCGTAGGGCAGGCCCGCTGCTTCCGCCTGCTTGCGCGGGCCGAGGTATCGACCCATGCGCCAGGCGATGCCGGGGTCGCAGGGTAGAATGAGCGAAAGCACACCGCCCGGCTTCAACACCCTGACCCATTCTTCCAGCGCACGATGAGGTGCCGGAACGTGTTCCAGAACATGGGTGGCGATCAGCCGGTCGAATGTATCACTGTCGAAAGGCAAGGTCGTTCCGTCGAGAATTTGCAGTTCAACACCGTCCGGCAGATCCTGCTCACGGGCGCGCGCCACGACGGTTTCGTCGAAGTCGGAGGCGATATAGCGGTCGAAACTGTGGCGGATGAACGGCAGGTGGGCGAGCGTACCGGCACCGAGTTCCAATACTTGGGGAACGTGACGGGTCTCGGGAAACGGTTTCTCTATCAATTTGTGGGTGCTGCGCAGAACCGAGGCGGCAAGCCCTTTTTCGTAATTGGCACCATCATAATTATCGAGCCATTTGGCGACGAGTTGCTCGTAGTCGGGCAACGCTCGAAAGGATTTGTCGGTCATCTGGTCCCTTCGGCGCGCTTTGGTGCTGCTCTTATCCCTGTGCGAGCGACACGGCAGGATATTTCTCTAAGCCTCAAGATTGCTTATGGCCACCGTTCTTGAGAGACCGCATCGGGCGTTTCGAATTTCGCAAGCGCAGATGAAGCGCTGTGCGTGGAACGGACTGGATATCGTAGTTGAGAAACGCGAGCAAAAGCTGGACGCCGATCAGGATCGGTAACGCTGCCATCATCACAGTGCCGGCAGTGGCTGGCGTGTTTGAACCCCAGTTGAAAAGTCCGAAAACCACGCCGAAGACCATGAGAATGATCCCCAGTACGAGTTCGATCGAAGCGAGGCTGAAGTTGCGGATGAAATAATTGTAGGCGATGCGCTTCCAGAAATTCCGCAGATGAGCCTTGCCGAACTGCCAGATTTCACGGCGCGGATTGAGGTGACTGACCTCATCGCCATAAAACGCTTCCATCGGTACATCCGTAACGCTCGCGCCGATGACATTCAGCCGGAAGAGCATATCGGATTCGAAGAAATACCGTGGTGCGATGCGCTGCATCGGTAGCAACCGCGCCACCGAGGTGTGGATGGCGATGAAACCGTTGGTCGGGTCCATGCTGTGCCAATATCCGGTCGACATTTTCGATATCAGGGAGAGTGCGGAATTACCGATAAGCCTGCCCCGGGGCATACGGTCGAGACTGTAGGGTTCAAAGAACCGGTTGCCCTTGGCATAATCCGCCTCACCGGATGCGATGATGCCGGCGAAATTCTGGATCAGGGCAGGGTCCATCTGCCCGTCACCGTCGATCTTGACAAATATCTGCGCCCCGTCCTCGATGGCCTTTTGGAAGCCGACCAAGGTCGCACCGCCAACGCCCAGATTGACGGAATTTTCGATAACGATCACCCGTTCGTCCGTGCAGGTGTCACTGACATAGTGGCCTGTTTCTTCAGGACATTTGTCGTCTACGACATAAATACGCGCCACTTCGGGGCCGATACGGTCGAGAACGGAGAGTATGTGTCGCCTGACCTTGTAGCAGGGAATGACAACCGCGATGTCTGACGAGGCGTCCATGTCGAAATGTCCATACGAAGGGCCATCGGAACCGGTCGGACTGGGGGTGGCTCCCACTTCAACCGTTTTCAAACAGCGGCAAGGACTCCATCCCCGGCACCGTTACGATCCCCTTGTCCGTGATGCGGATGTTGGGAATGACCGACAGCGGGATCAGGTTGAAACCCATGAAGGGTAACACACAACCTGCATCCTTCCACGCAACCTTCAACGCCTGCATCTGGTCGGCCACGACCGTCACGCGCTCGTTCGACAACAGTCCTGCAATCGGCAGCGGAACGTTGGCGACGACCTTGCCCCCGCGCACGACGCAGACGCCACCCTGATTGCGTTCGATCTCGTCCAACGCCACCTGCATGTCGGTGTTGTCGAAACCGGCCACAATGATGTTGTGGCTGTCGTGGCCGACCGAGGACGCAACGGCCCCATCCGTCAGCCCGAAATCCTTCAGCAGACCATGCGCGACATTGCCGTCCGATTTGCCGTGACGTTCGACCACCGTGACGAAGCACATGGAATGAGCCTCGAATTGCTCCTGCCATGAACCGAGCGCGTCCAGGTGCAGCTTTTCGTGGAACAGCTCGATACCGGGTAGTTCCACACGGATGGTGTTGGCGGCGACCGGTCCTGTCGGCAGATCGGGCGTCAGTTTCAAACCGTGCGGCAATTTGACGGTGTGATAGGCGGCTTCCGGATATTGGTAGCGCTTCGATAGCGCCGCATCGAGGGTGGATGTGATGGCACGGCTCTCGACCATCAACTCCCCGCCATACCATGTGCAGGTCGGGTCGAGGTCATCGTCCAGCAGCACGATATCAGCCCGCCGTCCGCCGCCAAGTCCGCCGATGTCGTTCTCCATGCCGAAGCGGGTCGCGCCGTGCAGCGACCCCATAGACCAGGCCTGTTCCGCGCTCATGCCCGCTTCGACGGCTTGCCGGACGACCCAGTCCTGTCCGAAAGTCAGCAGGTCATCGGCGTCCCGGTCATCGGTGCACACCGCGACGCGCTTGTGGGATGCACCCAGTTCCGTCAGCGCCTTGATCGCGTGGGGCAGGGAGTGCCACGGGGTCGTCGGCGGGCCACCGCGCAGGAAAATCCAGACACCGGCCTCGATCAGGTCGTTGGCAATGTCGCCGTCGATGGCTTCGTGGGTGTCCGTCACGCCCGCCGCGGCATACGGCGCGACGAATTCGCGACCATAGATGTGGCCCGAAACGGGGCGACCACGCTCCAAAGCAGCGGCGATGATGGCGTGGCTGCGCGCGTCCGAACCGGCTACCTGCACGAAATCCATCTTTTCGCCCAGTGCGACTGCTTCCGGCCATTTGTCGAACAGCGCCGCAATCTTGTCAGGTGTGAGATCGCCACCCGCCGTTTCGAATTGCGGAGACGTGGCAGGCACCGTCGAGGGGACTGTGAGAAAAATGGAAAGCGGTGCTTCCCGCGCGTCTTCCAGCATGGCTTCGACGCCCGCAACGTCCATCACGTTGCCGATTTCGTGGCTGTCGCAGAAAATCGTCGTCGTGCCGTTCAGCAGCGCCGCCTCCGCATAGGCGCAGGCCGTCACCATCGATGATTCGATATGCAAATGCGGGTCCACCAGTCCGGGTGCGATGCGCGCGCCACCAGCGTCGAAAGAAGGTGCAGTGCCCTTGTATCGCCCTGCGGGCAGAACCGCGGCGATGCGACCGCCTGAAATCAGCACATCGCGGTCGGCGATCGTGCGTTCCGAGTAGGTGGAGACGATCCGCGTATTGCGGATCACGTGGTCCGGCTCCGCGCGGAGCGCAGCGACGTCGGAGAGGTGGCGGGTCATCGTCGCCAGCGGGGCGACGGAAAAGCGGTTGATGGGCATGGCGGGCGGTCCTGTCGGCTGGTTGCACCGATGATGGACCGCCCGCTGTCAGTTTTCCAGTAGGCGTGTGGGGAACAGCCTTAGTTCAGTTTACCCATCACTACCGCCGTATCCGCCATGCGGTTGGAGAAGCCCCATTCGTTGTCGTACCACGTCAGAATACGCGCGAGGTTGCCGCCGATCACCTTTGTCTGTTCGGCAGCGAAGTTCGACGAATGGGCATCGTGGTTGTAGTCGATGGAGACTTTTGGCGCGGTGTCGTAGTCCAGAATGCCCTTGAGTTCGCCCTCGGCGGCTTCGCGGATGGCGTCGTTGATCTGCTCCGCAGTCACGTCCTTCGACATCACGACCTTCAGGTCGACCACCGAGACGTTGGGTGTCGGCACCCGGATGGCGGAACCGTCGAGCTTGCCTGCAAGATCCGGCAGCACGAGGCCGACGGCCTTGGCGGCACCGGTTGAGGTCGGGATCATCGACATGGCGGCGGCGCGCCCACGATAGAGGTCCTTGTGCATCGTATCCAAGGTCGGCTGGTCGCCGGTGTAGGAATGGATGGTGGTCATGTAGCCTTTTTCGATGCCGAATGCGTTCTGCAAAACATGGGCAACCGGGGCGAGGCAGTTGGTGGTGCAGGAGGCATTGGAAACGATCGTATCGTCCGCCGTCAGCGTGTTGTGGTTGACACCATAGACGATGGTTTTCTCGGCACCGACAGCGTTGGAAAGCGGTGCGGAAATGAGCACCTTCTTGGCTCCGGCCTCCAGATGCGCCTTAGCCTTGCCGGGGTCGGTGAAGATGCCGGTGCATTCCATCGCCACATCGACACCGAGATCGCCCCACGGCAGGTCTTTCGGGTCGCGGATCGCGGTTACGCGGATCGGCCCCATCGACATGGTGCCGTGGGAAATGGTGATGCTCTCACCATCCACCTGCACCGTTCCGGGAAAGCGGCCATGCACGGAATCGTAGCGCAGCAGGTGGGCGTTTGTTTCCACCGGTCCCAGATCGTTGATGCCGACGACCTCGATGTCGGTGCGCCCGGACTCGACGATCGCGCGCAGCACGTTGCGGCCGATGCGGCCAAAGCCATTGATGGCAACTTTTACGGTCATGGTGGAAACCCTTCTTGTGATGAAACCGGCTTGTCCGGCTTTGAACACCGGATGCAACGGGCGTCAACGCCGACGCCCGCGCTTGGAATAGGCTTTTGGCACGGTTACATTGACCAAAAGACAACAGGACACACACGCCATGACTGCTGCAATCACAGGCTGGGCCCACACACCCTTTGGACGCCACAGCGACGAAACCGTCGAAAGCCTCGTCGTGAAGGTGACACGCGATGCGCTGGACCATGCCGGGCTGGATGCAGCCGAAGTGGACGAGATTTACCTCGGCCATTTCAACGCGGGCTTTTCCGCGCAGGATTTCACGGCCAGTCTGGTCTTTCAGGCCGACGATGGCTTTCGTTTCAAACCTGCAACGCGTGTCGAAAACGCCTGCGCCACCGGCTCCGCCGCCGTTCAGCAGGGCGTGAAGACCATCGAGGCGGGCAGGGCGCGGCATGTGCTGGTCGTCGGTGTGGAACAGATGACGACAACGCCGGGGCCGGAGATCGGGCGCAACCTGTTGAAGGCATCCTATCTGGTCGGAAGACGGTGAAGTTCAGGGCGGCTTTGCCGGTGTTTTCGGCAACATCGCCAGCGCTTATTTCCAGCGCTATGGCGATCAGTCGGACGCTTTGGCAGCGATTGCCGCCAAAAACCACGCCAATGGTGTGCACAATCCCTACGCCCAGATGCGCAAAGATCTCGGCTACGAATTCTGCCGCGCCGAAAGCGACAAAAACCCGTTCGTCGCCGGACCCTTGAAACGCACCGATTGTTCTCTTGTGTCCGATGGCGCAGCGGCCATCGTGCTGTCCGACATCCAGTCGTCGCTCGGCATGAAACGCGCCGTGGCGTTCCGCGGGATGGGCCACGCGCAGGATTTTCTGCCCATGTCGAAGCGCGATATTCTGGCGTTCGAAGGCTGCACGCAGGCGTGGGATCAGGCTCTCGGCAAGGCGGGCTTGA
The DNA here is from genome assembly GCA_963799325.1 of uncultured Alphaproteobacteria bacterium. Taxonomy (GTDB): domain Bacteria; phylum Pseudomonadota; class Alphaproteobacteria; order Rhizobiales; family Rhizobiaceae; genus Pseudahrensia. The sequence continues at coordinate 227,671 of CAWCWS010000002.1, forward strand.
CTATCAACGATCTGTCCTTCGTGGAAACCCATGACTGCTTCACCATCGCCGAATTGATCGAGTATGAGGCGATGGGTTTCGCCGAACCGGGCAAGGGTGCCAGCGTTGTGCTGAACGGTGAGACGGCAATGGACGGTCGCCTGCCGGTCAACCCGTCCGGCGGTCTCAAAGCCAAGGGCCACCCCATCGGTGCCACCGGCGTATCCATGCACGCGCTGACCGCGATGCAACTCTGCGGCGAGGCACCGGAGGGAATGCAGGTGAAGGACGCGACGCTCGGCGGCATCTTCAATATGGGCGGTGCGGCGGTGGCGAACTACACCAGCGTGCTGGAGCGCATCAAGTAACCTTCATCGTTCCGAAACCGGGCAGTTTGATTTCGCCGCGCCGCCAGTCGAACCCGGTGACAAGTCCCAGAAAATTCAGCTCGAAGCCGGCTGTTCCGCCAATGGACACTCCGGCATAGCCGCCCAACGAGGCGCGCCATGTTCCGGCAGCGTCGCGCCATATCCATTTGTCATCTTTTGGAAAATCCCGCCCCACCGCTTCGGCGGGCAAATCGGAGGCGAAGCCGGGAACGGACCGCACCACGTGGGCGACGAAGGAGTTGGAGTTCGGCCCCGGCCAAATGCCGTAATCGCCGCTGTTCTGATACTGATAGTCACGAATGGCAGCGTCGATCGCGGGCAACAGATCGCGCGCTTCTTCGCCCTCGGCTTGCCAGATGATTTTAGGCGGGTTCGAATACCAGTTGCCGTCGGCGACGAACGCATTGCGCCGCACCGGCTGGCCCCAGCCGACCTTGTCGTAGCGTTCGTATTTCGCATCGCCCGGTCGTTTCATCACGATCCAGGAATGGGTCGCCAGTGCGCCCTTCATGCCACCGGTGCGGGCAGACATGAGATAGACTTCCGCACCATCCCTTTGAGGTTGTTTAAGAAGTTGCGCGGATGCCCAGTTCGCATCGCGCCAGGAGCGGGGTGGATCGGACCACCACCACACGCCGATATGCAGCAGTGCCGGTGCGATGAAGACGATGAAGAGAAACAGCAATGGATAGGTGAGCAAGCGGGTCATGGTGCCGGAACGGAGGAGGCTTGCCGACATATGGTGATGAACAGCGCTGATGTCAGACCCGCGCCATCAAGCCGCTGTTACCGTATTGTCGCGGATTGTCAGGTGCGAGAACTGCTCGGCCCCATCGTCAGCCAGATCATTACTCGCCCGCTCCAGCCACCGCTTGCCGACGATCGCATCCCGGGCGGGGCGGGCGATGATGTTGTCGGAAATAACCGCCGGGCCGGCTCCATCCACCACTGAAACGGAAATGCCGTCGCCGCAGTCCCGCAAAATATTGCCCCGCGCCATGACATTGCGCAGATACGGTCCCCAGCCCATGCCGATGCCGTATTGCGGTGCTCCTTCCACCACATTACCGGAAACGATCGTGTCGGCTTCCGCGAAAATACCGATGCCGAAACCGGCGACCTCCGCCGGATAGGGGCCGTCGGTTTTCAGGTTCCGCACCAGATTGTCGGAACACACGACCATCCGCCCGCCCTTGTCGAAATTGGCGATGGAAATGCCGATCGTCGCACCGTCAACGATGTTGCCGTCGACGACTGAACCCTCGAATTCGAATTCGGCATAGATGCCTGTCTCGCCCGAGTTCATGCAGCTGTTGCCGGAAATCAGAGCGTTGGAGGCCGAATTGCCGCGGATTGCGGAGAAGGCGCAGTCGCTGATGTGGTTGCCGGAGACGATACATCCGTGGGCGCGGAACAGATTGATGCCGTTGCCGTGCTGCCCCGTGCCGCCTTCGGCTGCTCGAATGCGCGTGATGCGGTTGCCGGAGATGATCGTATCGTCACGCCCCACATTCCACCGGTGAACGAGAATGCCGCCGTTGGCACAATCGCTGACAGAGTTGTCGCGGATCGTCATGCCGGTCGCTTCCACCGAATAGAGCGCCGCCAACCCTGCCGCACCGGAAATGCGGTTGCCGGAAACATCGCCGCCGCATTTTTCCAGCGACAGTCCCACGGCCTGCGAGCCGATGAACGAACAATTCCTGATCCGCACACGGGGGCACGCCCGGGCGTGGATCAGGCCTGCGAACGGGTCGTCCAGCAGCCGGTTCGCCCCGTCGAAGGTGATGCCGTCAATATCGACCACTTCGCAACCGGTCGCGGTGATAAACGAGCCGCCGCCGCCTGAGACCAGCTTTGCGGTGCCTGAAATACCGAGAAGTCGGGTGCGGGGTGGCAGGTCGATATTGGATACCACGTATCGACCGGGTGGCAGAAAGACGGGGCGGTCCTCTTCGGATGCCTGATCGAGCAACCGCTGAATCAGTCGCCCCTGATCGCTGGACAGGTCCGGGCGCACACCATGCTCTCCAACATCCAGTGTGCCGCGCAAACCGGCCAACTGCTGTTGGGCCAACACCGGACCGCCGACCAAGGTGGCCGCGGCTGTGAGAAATGCACGTCTGTTCATAGCTCCCCACTCGCAATCCGCGTGCCAGGTTTACGGTCCCGTAACGGGACGCGGGGCTGACCGACAATCGCCTTCGACAGGCTTTGAACCCCGCTCCCCGCAACCTATAAGGCGGTATCGCAACGGAGAGCTTAAGATTTCATGGTCAACACAACCGACAAAGAGGGCCATATTTTCCTCGGCACCAGCCGTGCGCCCGACGATACGGTTCAGGGGCCGGAATGGCTGAACCTGAAACTCGCCAACCGCCACGGCCTCGTCACGGGTGCCACTGGCACGGGTAAAACCGTATCGTTGCAAATCCTGACCGAGGGCTTTTCCAACGCGGGCGTGCCCGTGTTCTGCGCCGATGTGAAAGGTGATCTCTCCGGTCTGGCAATGGCGGGCGAGGGCAAGGATTTTCTGGAAAAACGCGCTGCCGATATCGGGCTCGAAGATTACTCCTACGACGCCTTTCCAACAATCTTCTGGGATCTGTTCGGCGAAAAGGGTCACCCGATCCGCACCACGATTTCCGAGATGGGACCGCTGCTTCTGTCGCGCCTGATGGACCTGACGGACGCGCAGGAAGGGGTGCTGAACATCGCCTTCCGCATCGCGGATGAAGAGGGGCTGCTGCTGCTCGACCTTAAGGACTTGCAATCGCTGCTTCTGGAGGTAGCCAACCGCGCCGATGAACTATCCAAGCGCCTCGGCAATGTCTCGACCCGCTCCGTTTCCGCCATCCAGCGATCCCTGCTGGTGCTGGAGGAACAGGGCGGCGCGCATTTCTTCGGCGAACCGGCGCTGGAAATCGCCGACCTGATGCGAACCACGCGGGACGGGCGCGGTATGGTCAACATTCTGGCTGCCGACAAGCTGATGATGTCGCCGCGCCTCTACGCGACATTCCTGCTGTGGCTGCTATCCGAATTGTTCGAGGAATTGCCTGAGGTCGGCGACCCGGATCGACCGCGCCTCGTGTTCTTCTTCGATGAGGCGCACCTGCTGTTCGACGACGCGCCGAAGATCCTGGTGGACCGCGTGGAACAGGTGGTGAAACTTATCCGCTCCAAGGGCGTCGGCGTCTATTTCGTGACCCAGAACCCGCTCGATGTGCCGGACGGTGTGCTGGCGCAGCTTGGCAACCGGGTGCAGCACGCCCTCCGCGCCTACACGCCGCGCGAACAGAAGGCGGTTAAAACGGCGGCACAGACGTTTCGCCCGAACCCGGATTTTGACGCGGAAGATTGCATCGGCAATCTCGGCGTGGGCGAAGCGCTCGTCTCGACGCTGGCGGACAAGGGCATTCCGTCGATGGTGCAGCGCACGCTCATCCGCCCACCGCAAAGCCGTCTCGGGCCGCTGACGGAGTCCGAACGTGCAAAACTCGTAGCAACATCTGTGGTGTCCGGCCAATACGATGAAACGCTGGACCGGGAATCCGCGTTCGAGATTTTGGCCAAACGGGCAGAGAAACAGGCAAAGGCCGAAGAGGAACAGGTGCGCCTCGAAGCCGAGGAAGAGGCGCGGGAAACCGAAGCCCGCAAGGAGGCCAAGGCACAGCGCCCGACCCGCTCATCCAACCGCCAAAGCGTTGGTGAGGCCGCGATGAAGTCTGTCGCCCGCACCGTCGCCACCCAGCTTGGCCGCGCGTTGGTGCGCGGCATTCTCGGCAGTTTCAAACGCGGGCGTTAGAGTAGGCCGCGCAGGTCGCTCACGGTTTTGACGGGCGGCAGATCGAGATATTCGTCCGGCTGGTTCGTGCGGTTGACCCATACGCAGGACCAGTTCGAGGCCGTTGCGCCTGCAATGTCCCATCGGTTCGACGATTGAAAAGAAATGTCGGCCGGAAGGCATAAGAAGGCGTCGCAGACCAGTTGGTAAACGGCAGGCACAGGCTTGAACTGGCGAATGCTGTCCACGGAAATACTGGCATCGAGCAGATCGTCCAGTCCTGCATTCGCGACAGCCGCGTCCAGCATGTCGGGCGAACCATTAGACAGAATGGCCGTTTTCGCACCCTCGTCCCGCAACTGGCGAAGAACATCGGCGACTTCGCCGTAGCATTCCAGCGACCAGTAGGCGTCGAGCAGATCGTCCCGTGCGGCGGTGTTGGCGGACGGCACAGCGGTGAGAGCGAAGTCCAGCGCTTGCTGCGTGATGCTCCAGAAATCGACATACCGTCCCGCCAGCGTTCGCACCCATGAATATTCCAACTGCTTGGTGCGCCAGATTTCCGAAACCCGGTCCGCATCCGGCCCCACCGCTTCGGCATGGCGACGCACGGCGGAATGGACATCGAACAGGGTGCCATAGGCATCGAAGGCGTAAACGGCTGGCATGGCGGGTTCCTGTGATTGTGCGTTTGGCACCCAGCTTGCACTTTCCCCTTCCGCTTGGGAACGGTTCACCCGTATGCTCCGTTGTAATATGACAATACGCAGAGCGACGATCCGCTCGCACCATCATCAATTTTCAGGAGTTCCCAATGGCTTTTTCGCTTCCCGACCTTCCTTATGCATATGACGCCCTTTCCCCGCACATGTCGGCGGAAACGCTCGAGTTTCACCACGACAAGCATCACAAAGCCTATCTCGATGCCATGACGGGTATGATCGAGGGCACGCCTTACGCGGATATGAGCTTGGAAGAGATCGTCAAGAAATCGTTCAAGGACGACCCCAAACTGTTCAATCAGGCCGGTCAGTTCTACAACCACCTGCATTTCTGGAACTGGATGGCTCCGAATGGCGGCGGCAAGAAAATGCCTGGCAAGCTTGAAGAGGCGATCAAGAGCGACTTCGGTGGTTACGACAAGTTCCGGGACGATTTCATCAATGCCGGCAAGACTCAGTTCGGCTCCGGCTGGGCATGGCTTTCAGTCAAGGATGGCAAGTTGCAGGTAACCAACGCACCGAATGGCGAAAGTCCGCTGCCGCACGGCGCGCACCCCATTCTCGGCTGCGACGTGTGGGAACACTCCTACTATATCGACTACCGCAACGCCCGCCCGAAATATCTCGAAGCGTTTGTCGATGAACTGATCAACTGGGACTATGTCGGCGAAATGTACGCCAAGGCGACCAGCTAGATTTTTAGCGCCAATGAATAAAAAGCCCGCTCTCGCAGCGGGCTTTTTTATGCCTTGCCGACAGCCTTCAGCGCGAACGCATAGACCAGTGCGACCTCTTCCAAATAGGCGAAACCGCCCTGTCTTGCCAAAATGCCCGGACCCCATATTGGTCTTCAGCAGGATCGGCGTCTTGCCCCCCGATTTCTCACGCAGCTTGGCTATCCATTTCGACGGTTCCCAATATTGCACGCGCGGGTCGGTCAGACCGGATAGGGCGAAGATTGCCGGATAGGTCTGCTCCGTCACGTTGTCGTAGGGTGAATAGGCCGCGATGGTCGCATAATCCTCGCGCGCTCTCGATCGGGTTGCCCCACTGGCTCCACTCACCCGGCGTGAGCGGCAGGCTGTCGTCCAGCATCGTGTTCAACACATCGACGAACGGCACTTGCGCGATGATTCCGGCGAAGAGGTCGGGGGCCATGTTCGTCACTGCTCCCATCAACAAACCACCGGCCGAGCCACCCATGCCCACGATGTTGCCCTCGCTGGTGTAGCCCTCTTTCGAAAGGAAGCGTCCGGCAGCAATGAAGTCTTCGAAGGTGCGGCGCTTGCCGTTTTTCTTCGTTTGTTCGTACCACTCGCGTCCCAGTTCGTCCCCGCCGCGGATGTGCGCGGTGCAATAGATGAAACCGCGATCAACGAGGCTCAACCGGTTTGGTGAGAACGAGGCCGACATGCCCATGCCGTAACTGCCGTAGCCGTAAAGCAGGCAGGGGGCGGAGCCATCCAACGGCGTATCACGATGGTGGAGAACAGTCAGCGGAACTGACACGCCGTAGCTGGAAGGGGCATGAAGGCGGCGAACGATGTAGTCGCCCGCATCATGGCCCGATGGTATCTCCTGCTCTTTTCGCAACACGCGATCACGGCTGGACATATCGTAATCCCACACCTGCGACGGAGTGGACGGGGACGAATAATGGAAGCGCAGAGTGTCGGTGTCGAACTCGTAGCCCGATGAAATGCCGAGCGAGTAGGCCTCCTCATCGAAGGCGATGGCGTGTTCCTCGCCGGTCGCCAGTTCCCGCACGATAATGCGTGGCAACGCGTTCTGCCGCTCCAGCCGCACGAGATGGTTTGGCGAAAACAATGACGCTGTCGATCAGCACATCGTCGCGGTGCGGCACGACCTCGCGCCACTGTTCCTCACCCGGCACATCAATCGACGCCTGCATGATGCGGAAGTTCTGAGCGCCGCCGGAATTGGTGGTGATGAAGGCGGTGTCGCCATGCATGTCAAGAGAATATTCGTGTCCCGCGCGGCGGGGTGACACCAGCAAGGGCTCATCGAGCGGAGCGTCGGCCCGCAGCAGACGCACCTCGTCCTCATCGTTCTGGCCCGTATGGAGGACGATCCATTGCCCGTCCAACGAGCGCCCAACGCTGACATAAAAACGAGGGTCGGTTTCTTCGTAGATCAGCGTTTCGGTGCCATCGGCAGCCTTGTGAAAGGCTTTGTTGGGCCGGTGGTTCTCGTCCACTTTCACGTAGACAAACGACTGTCCGTCGGCGCACCAGGCGAACGCACCAACATCACGGGTGAGTTCCTCACTGTCCGTCCCCGTCGCCAGATCGCGCACTCGCAAATGATAATATTCCGACCCGTTCGTATCGACGCTCCATGCAAGCCGCGCGTGGTCCGGCGAATGGGACATGGCGCCGAGCGCAAAATACTCCGTCCCTTCCGCTTCCTTTGGCCCATCGAACAGCACGGCTTCCCCATCCGGTCCGGCGCGCATGAAACGGGGATATTCGTCCCCCTCGTCGTAGCGGCTCCAATAGGAATAGACGCCGTGGGGTGAGGGCACGGACGACTCGTCCGGCTTCATGCGGCCCTTCAACTCGTCGAACAGAGCATCGCGCAGGCTTGTCGTATCGGCCATCTGCGCCTCTTGATAGGCGTTCTCCGCGTCAAGATACGCGCGAATATCGTCCGGCAACTTGGCGGGGTCGCGCATAACCTCCTGCCAGTTTTCGGCGCGCAGCCAATGGTAGTCGTCGGTCTTTTCGATGCCGTGATGGGTGACGGTGACGGGCCGCTTGTCCGCGACCGGCACTTTGGCCGAAAGGTCGAATGCCACGGTCAGCCGTTGCTTTCAGCGGGTTGGAATTCCATCGCCACGCCATTCATGCAGTAGCGCAAGCCGGTTGGTTTCGGGCCGTCGTTGAACACGTGGCCCAGATGCCCGTCGCAATCGGCGCACCGCACTTCCGTGCGTTTCATGAACAGCTTGCGATCCGTCTTTTCGGTCACGGCCTCGTCATTGATGGGCGCATAGAAACTGGGCCAGCCGGTTCCGGAATCGAACTTCGTGTCCATGCCGAACAACGGCTTGCCGCAACCGGCACAGGTGAAAAGGCCGTCACGCTTCTCCCGGTCGAGCGGTGATGTGCCGGCCCGTTCGGTGCCTTCCTCGCGCAACACGCGGTATTGCTCCGGCGTCAGTTCGGCGCGCCATTCCGCGTCGGTTTTCTCTATTTTGGGCATAGGTCGTCTCCGTTATCGCGTTTCGTTTCAATTAGGATGCCAACGGGACGGCCACAACAGCGGCGCTAGCGCACATCCAGCAATGTGAGGGACAATGCGACAGCCAAAAGAATGGCGAGCCAAAGCACCATCTGCCCTGTGGGCAGCGCCCGCGCCGCAACGCCGGATGGCCCGTAGATCTTCCGCAAGGCATTCTGTCCCGCGCCGAGCGAAACGTGCACGCCGCGCACCAACTCGCTCCAAACGGTCACGAACACGCGCGTCACGAAGCCCAGCACGGCTGGCAGAAACCGGCGATAGGTCCAGTCGGTATCGAGATTGGTGGAGCGCAGTTCCGGCGGGTAGATGCCGGTGAGCATCAGCGTGCCGAACGCCAGCGCCGAAAACCACAGCAGTTGCAGCTGCGTGATGACATGGCCTGTCGTGTAGGGGCTGTAGGTCACATCGTATGGCAGGATGCTGTAAAGCGCGTCAGGATAGACCCCGATCGCCACGCAAAGAAATGCGGTCAGTCCCATAGCCAGCAGCATGTTCCACGGTGCTTCCGCGGGCCGTTTGCCGCTGTCATGGGCGAAGAACGCGAAATACGGGATCTTAATGCCCGAATGGTGGAAGACCCCGGCGGAGGCGAACAGCAAAATGAGCCACGTGACGAAATAGCCATCCTCCGCAGCGGCGGACAGGATCATCGATTTGGAGATGAAGCCCGAAAAGAGCGGAAACGCCGAAATCGACGCCGCCCCGATGACGCAGAATACCATCGTCCACGGCATCGTCTTGTAGAGCCCGCCAAGTTCGGAGCCCTTTGCCGTGCCGGTGCGGAACAGCACCGCGCCGACGCTCATGAACAGCAGCGCCTTGTAAAGGATGTGGCTGAACGCGTGGGCCGCCGTGCCGTTGATGGCCAGTTCCGAGCCGATACCGACACCGACCACCATGAAGCCCAGCTGGTTGTTCAGCGAATAGGTCAGCACCTTACGCAGGTCGTTTTCGATCACCGCGTAGAAGATCGGAAACAGCGTCATCGTCGCGCCGATGGGGATGAGAAATTCGGTTCCCGCGAAGCCGCGCGCGAGGGAATAGACGGCCAATTTCGTGGTGAAAGCGGACAGCACCACCGTTCCGGTGACGGTGGCTGCGGGGTAGGAATCCTGCAACCAGTTGTGGAGCAGCGGGAAGGCGCATTTGATGCCGAAGGCGAACAGGATGATCCACGCCCCCCAGCCTTCCAGCGAGAACGCCTCGAAGGCGAGCGACCCCGTTTCGCGGTAGTGGATGGCGGCCCCTGCCAGTAGCGCCACGCCGGACGCGATCTGAATGATGAGGTAGCGCATGCCCGTGGCGTAGGCGCCTTCCGTGCGCCGCGCCCAGATGAGGAAGACGGACGCGATGGCCGTGCCTTCCCACCACACGAAAAGGGTGATCAGGTCGCCCGCAAGCACCGCACCGATGGCCGCGCCCGCATAGGCCAAGGCCGCCACCTGCTGCACCGTATCGCGGATGTGCCAGGCGTAGAGTGTGGCGAGAAAGGCGGCGAGGGAGAAGATGAGCGCGAAGACGAAACTCAGCCGGTCGAGCCGGAAAAGGGTGAGCGTTTCGCCGTAGAATGTCAGTTCACCCATCGTGCCGTAGGGCGCGATCAGCAACGGGATGACACCGATGATCGGCACGGCCAGCAGCAGTGTGGCGCGCAGGCGACCGTTCGGCACGAGCGGTGTAAGCGCCGCGCCGATGAGGTAGATCAGGGCCGGATGGAACCACTCAGACATCCGTTAGGTCTCCGGCCTGCTTCCTGTCCAGATCGAACTCGGGATGGTCTTCCGCCGCCGTGTCCGTGGGGCCGTAAAAATCTTCGCGCCGCATCAGCAGGAACCGCATTCCCCGCGCTGCAACTACGAGGGCGGCGCACATGAAGAAGCCGTAGAGCGAGTAGAAACCAAAGACGTATTCGACCTCGAAATAGACTTTCTTTTTGTAGATCAGGTCAAGCACTGTCAGGGCAGCTCCGGCGACGACAAGCCCCCAGAAAAACCGCTTCACTTTCGCTAGCTTGTCCACCCATGACAGGGAGCGCGTGATGATGGACGTGGACCGGTTGTCGCTCATGAACCCGTTTCCGTAATGGCTGGCAGGGTGATCGGTTCCAGAAACGTCATGATCCCATCGGCATAGAAGAACAGCACGAAGCACGCGGTAGCCGTGATGACCAGGGGCGCGACGCAGAGCAGCGGGGCTTCCGCGAAATTCTGCCGCAACGTCCCGCCGTAATGGTCCGCTGCTTCCGGGGTGAAGAAACCCCGAGCGAAGATCGGCACGAGATAGGCGACGTTCAACAGGGACGACACCATCAGCACGCCGATCAACACCCATTGCCCGGCGTCTGCAGCCCCCAGCATCAACAGCCATTTCGACCACGATCCGGCGAGCGGCGGCAGGCCGATAATCGACAGGGATCCGATGCCGAAAGCGATAAAGGTGATCGGCATGGCCCGCCCCAGCCCACGCATGTCGGATATGTTCGTTTTGTGCGTCGCCACGTAGATCGCGCCCGCGCACATGAAGAGTGTGATCTTGCCGACGGCATGAGTGACGATGTGCAGCCCGCCACCAATCACGCCCATTGATGTGGCCAACGCCATGCCAAGCGTAATGTAGGAAAGTTGGCTGACCGTCGAGTAGGCGAGACGGCGTTTCAAATTGTCCTGCTGGAGCGCGATAATCGAAGCGGCAAGAATGGAAAACGCCGCCACCCACATCAGCCATACGCTCGCGCCCGTAGCTGCAAGGTTGTCGATACCGAACACGTAAACGCCAACCTTCAGCATCGTGAACACGCCCGCTTTCACGACGGCAACGGCGTGGAGCAGGGCGGAAACGGGTGTCGGCGCCACCATTGCAGCGGGCAACCAGCGATGAAAGGGCATGAGCGCCGCCTTGCCGATGCCGAACGCGTAAAGTGCCAGCAGGATTGGCAACAGCGTGCCGAGCTCCGGCCCGATGATCCCTCCCGCCACGAAGTCCAGCCGCCCGGCGACGACATAAGTCCAGATCACCGCCGTGAGCAGGAACACGATGGAGGTTGCCATCAGAATGGCAAGATAGGTGCGCGCGCCGAGCTTCGATTCCTCGTTCTCCTTGTGCGCAACGAGCGGGTAGGTGGAGACCGTCAGCAGTTCGTAGAACACGAACAGCGTCGCCAGATTTGCCGAGAATGCGATGCCAAGCGTGGCGAAGATGGCAAAGGAAAAGCAGGCGAAGAACCGCGCCTGTTTGGTCTCCCCGTTCCCGCGCATATAGCCGATGCCGTAAATGTGGGTGACGATCCACAAGGATGACGCAACCAGCGCAAACACCATGCCGAGCGGTTCGATTTCGAAGGCGATGGAAATCTGCGGCTGGAATGCGAAAGCGGTGAACTTGAACACTTCACCGGCATCGTATCGCAGGTAGATCGCGACGACCGTAGCGCAGGTGGCGACAGCCAATGCCAGCGTTAGTCCGTCGCGCAGGTTCGGCATATTGCGGAAGGCGAAGCAGCCGACGGTTGCGAACAGCGGCAGGGCAAGCGCCAGAAGAATCAGTTCGGTGGGTGAGAGGGCGGAGAAGAGAATTATCATGGACGCCCCACCGTGCCGAGGATAATTGCCCCATCGGCGCTGAATGCGCCGCTCAACAGGGATTCAGCCGCCGTCCGTGCCATACCAACCGTATATTCCGCATCGAATCCGAAGCCGATGGATATGATCGTGAGAACCCAGATCGGAATCAGCATCGACCACGGCGCTTCCTGCCGAGCGGCACCTTCGGGTGCGGGGGTTAGATACATGGCTTCCACCAGTTTCCACACATAGGCGATGGCAATGAGGGACGACACGCCGATCAGGAAGGCGATGGGCCACAGGTCCGCCTCGAATGCGGCCTGCATCAACACCCATTTTGACACGAACCCCACCGTTCCCGGCGCACCGATCAGGCTCATCCCGCCCGCCGTGATGGCTGCCGCCGTCCACGGCATCTGTCGCCCGAGGCCGTAAAAAGCCGGCAACGAGGCCGAGCCAAGGCGGTAGACCACCGCGCCGACCGCAAGGAACAATGCGCCTTTCGTCACCGCATGGTTGAAGAGGTGCACGATGGACCCGGTCAGACCGGTCGTCGTCAACATGGTCGCTCCCAGTAGCATGTAGCCGACCTGCGCGACGGAAGAATACGCAAGCAGCCGCTTCACGTTGGTCTGGAAGGTCGCGACGAAGGAACCGGCGAACATGGCCACGATAGCAAGCGGCATGACAATGAAGGTCAGCGTGTCGCGCTCGAACCCGACGTCCGGTGAGAAGACCGAGAACACGAAACGGAGTAGGGCGTAGATCGCCACCTTTGTCGCCGTCGCTGCAAGAAACGCCGACACGGCGGAGGGCGCGTAGGTGTAGGCCCCCGGCAGCCAGCGATGCAGCGGGTAAATCGCGATCTTCAACCCCAGACCGATCACGATGAAGGCGAAGGCCGTGCGAACCGTGCGGTTGTCGTCGAGGCCTTCCAGTCGTTGCGACAGGTCCACGAGGTTGAGCGTGCCGGTGACCATGTAGATCAGGCCCAGTCCGATGACGAAGAACGTCGCGCCGATCGTGCCCAGCACCAGATAATCGTAGGCCGCCGAAAGGGCGCGCCGGTCCTTGTTCGCGCCCAGCGCTACCAGAACGTAGGTGGAGAGAGAGGAGATTTCGAGAAACACGAAGACGTTGAATGCGTCCCCCGTCACCGTCACGCCCATCAGGCCGGTGAAGCAAAGCATCATGCAGGCGTAGAACAGCGTGTGGCTCGACTGCGCGATCTCCCGTTCGATCGACGTGCGTGCATAGGGGAAGATCACCAGCGCAATGGCTGAAACGATAACCATGACGAACGCATTGGCGGCATCCACACGATATTCGATGCCCAGTGGCGGTGCCCACCCGCCGATAGCGTAGGACAACACCGCACCGTCCGACACCAGCAGCGCGAGATACGCCGAAAGGGCGAACGAGACGAGGCAGGACAGCCAACTGATGACGAATGCCACGGTGCGGTTGCCGAATAGCACCGCAAGCGGCGCGGCGAGCAGCGGCACCACGATGGCCAGCAAGGGTGCGTGGGCCGCCATCATATCCAACGCGCCGTTCATCGCACGCTAGGCTCTGTTTTTTCCGTGACCACGGCACGGGTCAGAGCAGATTCGGCAGCACCGTCCTCCTTGTCGATGAGCAGGACTTCGTCCTCCTCGATCGTTCCATATTCCTCGTTGATGCGAACGATCAGCGCGAGACCGAGCGCGGTCGTTGCAATGCCGACCACGATGGCGGTGAGAATGAGAACATGGGGCAGGGGGTTGGAATAGGTAGCGGTCGCGTCGTCGATCGTGATCGGTGCTGTACCGCCTGCAATCTTGCCCATCGAGATATACAGCATGAAGACGGCGGCCTGAAACAGGTTCAGACCCACGATCTTTTTCAACAGATTGCCCCGTGCCACAACCACATAGAGCCCCGTCATCATCAGCACGACGAAGAGCCAGTAATTCAGATGGCCAAGCACGAAATCAACGTCGAGAAACACGGACACGGCGTTACCAGTCCTTGTCGTCGAGCGAGGGTGGCCGACCGGCGAATGCGTAGAAGATCGCCAGCATGACGGCGAACACGGTCACGCCGACACCGAGTTCCACCAGAATAATGCCCAGATGCTGGCCCTCGTAGCCCTTTTCGGCCAACACATTGTAGTCGAGAAAATTGGCTCCAAGAAAAAGCGAAACCATGCCCGTGCCTGCATAAAGCAACAGCCCGAGCGCGATGAGAACCTGAATGGCACGGTCGGGAAAAGCTACCTTAAGGGGCATGATGCCGAACACGATGCCGTAGAGAATGAACGCTACTGCAAAGATCACGCCTGCCTGGAATCCGCCGCCGGGGCCGAAATCTCCGTGGAATTGCACATAGAGACCGAACAGCAGGATTGGTGCGATCAGCAGCTTCGTCGTAACCCGCAGGATGAGGTGATGGTCCATCTACTCCTCACCGCCCTTCGGAAAACGCCGCCTCACGGCGCCGCTGCCGCCGATGAGCAGAATGACGCCAAGACCGGCGGTGAACACGACCGTGACCTCACCCATCGTGTCATATCCCCGATAGCTGGCAAGAACGGCGGTCACGATGTTGGGGACGTGAATTTCTTCCGGCGTCCGCTTGATATAATCCGGTCCCACATATGTCTGAACCGGCGCGTTCGGATCGCCGAAGGCCGGCATATCGAGCGTGCCGTAGATCAGCACCGCACCGGTCAGCAGCACGACGAACAATGGCGTCGGCGACCATTTCCGCACCTTCTGTTCGTGCCGTGCCGTCAGCGCGATGGTGCCAAGCATCAGCACCGACGAAATTCCCGCGCCGACCGCGGCTTCGGTGAACGCCACGTCCACGGCGTCCATGACGATGAACAGGAGCGCTGCCAAAAGGCTGAACACCCCCGAAAGCATAACGACCGCAAACAGTGAGCGTAACATGACGATGGCGATGGCAACGCTCACCAGCGCGAAGAACAGCATGATCGTAAGGGCAAGGTCGGTCATGTTTTCTTCCGCTTTGCCGTCACGTCTTCCACCATGTCCATCGGCCGCGAACCGGATGTGAAGGCGGCATTGGCGACCGCGTGACTGGCGGTCGGTCCGGTGAGGAAGAGGAAGATCACAATCAAAATCAGCTTCAGCGTGACGAGCGAGAAACCGGCTTCCACCATCATGCCAGCCAGAAGCAGGCCGACTCCGGCGGAATCGATGATCGAGGCCGCATGGAGCCGTGCCCAGAAATCCCGCAGGCGCACCATGCCAAGGGAACCGATGAACAGAAAGAAAGCGCCGGACAGTACCAGCACCCAAACCACGACATGGCGGAGGAATTCCCATGTGGGCCAGCCCGGTGTGATCCAGTCGGTGCTCATGGCTTTGCGTTCTCACCCGTGTCCGCGACCGGAGGCTCCATAACCATCTGTTGTTCTTCGAGAGAACCAAAGTCGTCCCCAAGACGCCTGTAGCGGAAGAATTTCAGCACCGCGATGGTGCCGACGAAATTCATCAGTGCGTAGAGCAGTGCGATGTCGAGAAAGTCCGGCCGCCCGAACAGGAAACCAGTCGTGCCGATGAACAACACCGTGCAGGTGCCGAACGTGTTCAGTGCCAGCACGCGGTCGTATAATGTGGCACCCGCGAACAGGCGGATGAGCAGCAGCACCATGCACAGGAATACCGCGCCGGTCGCGAACGCCCAGATCATATTCCGGCCTCCAGCGAGGCGACGCGCGCGCCCATTTCGTTGAGAGCCTGCATGTCTGCGGCCTCGTCGGTCAGCGCATGAACGATGAAGCAATCGTCTTCAGTCTCCACAGTCACAGTGCCAGGCGTAATTGTAATGGAATTGGCGAACAGAGCCCGCCCCAGATCCGTCGATTGCTGGCACACGACCTTGATGAGTCGTTGCCGTCGCGGCAGGTCCGGCGAAAGAATGACCTTCGCAACCGCCCAGTCGGCCTTGCCGATTTCGACGATGAGCCAGAACACATAGCGCACTGCAGCCATTGGTCGTAGCGCGCCGAGCGGGGCGTCGGGAAACACGAGACCGAGCCGGTTGATGATCCAGACGCAGACGAGGCAGGAAACGAGTCCGAGACCGAGAATGAGGCTGCTGTCGTAGATGCCGGACATGGCAAGCCACAGGGCAAAAAGGGTAACGAAAATCAACGCAAGGCGCGTCATTGAAGCACCTCCATGCGCTTCCACCGGAATCTGACGCGCTCATAACAAGCCTGCCACCGCGATGCCACCTCTTTGGCGCACACCTATGAGGCGGGAATGACAAGGGTCCGCCACATTTCAATCTATATTGAAAAAAGAGGCGCGCAAATAATAACCGCCGTATTGACTGCATAAGCTGCACACAATACGTCGCGCTTACTCGACGCATTCAGGCCGCATTTGTGGACAATGCACGAGCCACAACAAGCAACACTTCAACAACGCATAATGTTGACGACTTGATAGGGGCATATCATATGACGATGCATACCAAAGAAGAGAATTCAGTATTTATAGAGCTGACGAGCGAGCTCGTTGGAGCCTATGTCAGCAACAACCCGCTTGCGGCGTCGGATCTTCCATCCCTGCTGCGCGATGTTCACACAGCTCTCAGCGGTTTGGCCGGTGAGCCAGAGCCTGAAGAGGTCGAAAAGCCGAAGCCACCTGTTTCCATCCGCAAGTCGCTTGGTCAGGAATACCTGATTTGCCTGGAAGACGGCAAGAAGTTCAAATCGCTCAAGCGCCATTTGAAAACCCACTACGACATGACGCCGGATCAGTATCGCGAGAAGTGGGGTCTTCCATCCGATTATCCGATGGTTGCTCCAGCCTATGCAGAGCAACGGTCGCGTCTCGCCAAGGAGATGGGTCTGGGACAGAAAAAGCGCGCTTCCTGAATGCGTGGCTGGCGGCCTCGGCAAGAGGTCGCCGGTTGAAATAGGAATTAAATCTTAGGAAAGTTATCCAACGCAGGTTATCGAGCGTTAGCCTCAGGCATCTAACATTGCCCCGGATAACTTTTCATGGAAGCCTTTATCGCTGCTGCCGACCGGCATTTCGACCGGTCATACCGTCTCGACCCTGACAGGGAACTTGGCACGACCTGCATCAACGGTGCGGCATGCTGCTTCTGTATACAGCTAGTCAGTTTCGCTTTGGAAGTGCCTCTGCGCGAGTTGCGCGGGGCAAGCCGTGGGGTGGCCGATGTGGCGCTTGCACGGCAGGTCGCCATGTACCTGGCACACACCAAACTCAGCATTTCCCAGGCCGAGGTCGGGCTGCATTTCGGTCGTGACAAATCGACCGTCACCCACGCATGCCAGTTGGTCGAGACAAAACGGGACGAAGTGCCGTTCGATGATATGGTGACCAAGTTGGAGACCATGCTCGATGCCATGCAGGCGGTATCCGGCGAAGTCGCATATTCCACTATAAGAAGCGTCGATCGCGATTGCATCGACGGCGCGCGGCAATGAGCGGCGTGTCGACATTGAAACACCGCATCCTTTCCTTTTGCGCCAGATGCGAGGATGTCCGCGTTGCGCCATTGAGTGCAGGGGACGATCAACTTCTCTTGACCGAAAGGGGTAATGCGACTGGACCGCGCATTCTGGCCACTGCCACTGTGTTGCAGAGGATATGCGCTGACGAACTGATGGAATGGAAGCAGGACCGCCTTCACCTCACGGATGTTGGTCGCGCGGCGGCAAAACGGGCGTCCATCACACAGGACGACGCCTTTCTGCAACAACACCGCTCGGTTGCAACGAAGCGTATTCGGGCCGAATCGGGATGGGAAACGCTCTCGGTCAACGAGAACGAATCCCCGTTGAACCGGCTACGGGCACGGGCGGCGGCGGATGGGCGCAAATGGGTGAGCGATGCGGGGTTTGCGGCCGGCGAAAGATTGCGGCGCGATTTCGAGTTCGGAAATCTGCGACAGAGTGTATCATCGAACTGGGAACTTGCCGGCGGCAACGCGACGTCGTCTGCCAACGGTGCGAAAGCGGACCTGAGCGACAATGCGCTCGATGCGCGCAAACGGCTGGAGAAGGCGGTCGCCATTCTCGGCCCGGACCTGTCCGGTGTGGTGGTCGACGTGTGCTGTTTTCTCAAAGGTCTCGAATGCGTCGAAAGGGAGCGCCGCTGGCCACCCCGTTCCGCCAAGCTGATGTTGCGGACCGGTCTTGATCTTCTCGCCTCCCACTATGGGACGCGGGCCGGACGAAGTGGTCATTCACCGATACGCATATCGTAGGGGTCAGCTGGATGCGGCGTGTGCCATCTCTTTGATGCGCCCGACCATCGACCGCAAACCGTTGGACCGCTGGGGTGTCAGATGTTCCGACAGGCCGATCTCGGCAAACACGGCCTGCTCATCGGTGCTAACAATGTCTTCAGGCGTGCGGTTGGAAAACAGCGTCAGCGCAATCGCCACCAGCCCGCTGACGATATGAGCGTCCGACGCGCCGCGAAACGACATCTTTCCATCTTGCAGCGGATTCGGCACGACCCAGACCTGACTGACGCAGCCCTTGACCTTATGCATATCGACCGTATCCGAGGCATCGAGCGGTTTGAGCGCGCGCCCGAGTTCGATCAGATAGCCATAGCGGTCTTCCCAATCGTCCAGCATCTGAAAATTTTCCACAATCTCTTCGATCGATGTGTCGAGAGTGAGCGGAAAGCTGGAGTCGGTCATAGGCGTCATGTGGGCGGGGACGGGGATAACCTCATGTAAGGCCCACACCCTTTCGCGCAACGAATTTCCGGTGCGCGAACGGTCGCGGGTTTATGTTTAGTCAAGTGTTAAAGCCCTTGCTGCACAATGAAGCCATTCACACCCCAACGGGTGCAAAGGTTTGTGTGTCTTGCGTCTGCCGATTGTCATCAATGCCCTGTTTCAAAGCGCCTATCGTGTCGTCAACCGCGATGCGGTTGTGCGGGAGGAAGGGCGCGCCCAGGCATGGTTCGTGCTGGTTCACTGCTCGGTCGGCATAACACTGGCGCTGGCGGCGGTTGTGTTTCTGACGTTGCTTCCTTCCGAACCTGCCCTCGCAGGTATTTTGCTCATGATGGGCTGCGCGGCTCTGGCTCTGTCGCTTTTCCTGATCCGTTCCGGCGCGCTTTTTATTTTGCGCTGCGCATCAATCGTCGCCTTCGCCATGCTGGTCGCTTGGATGTGTATTCGCTCCGATGGGCTGAACGGCCCTGTCCTGATCCTGCTGGCTTTGGCACCGTTGGAGGCCGCGCGTCTACAGGACCGGACCCTGGTCAACCTGTCGCTGGTCTCTGCCGGGCTCGTATTTGTGTTTCTCGTTGCCATCGATGGCGTCCCGACTTTCAGCACCGCTCTGTTGGTCACCTGCGGGGCTTTGGCATATGCCGCCGCCGTGGCGCTGAATGCCACTGCATCGGTCGGGCAGCCGATCTTACGGGATGGCGCAATCAGCACGTCGCAGGACGATGACACGCACCGCCGCGCCCGCTCTGCAATACCCGTGCCCCGCATCCCTGCGATGTCACGCCGGAAACCGGCTGTGACCCCACGACCGGCCATGCCTGTCGAAACCCGCGTTTCAAATGCCACTTTCTACGGAAATTCATCCGTTTCCTCCCAGTTTTGCGTTCAAGAAGGAGACTGTCGTGTACGCTGATAAACCTGCCCACGCTCAATTCCGCGGCCATTCCAAACCGAATGGTACCCGCGTTCCCGCATTCATTTCCGAAGCACCCGCGCTTTTTGGCGGCGCTGTGGTTTCGCTCGGTGTCATGGGCGCGATCTTCGTCAATGCCATGTGGTTTCAGCCCGGCCAGCATCCGGCGCCCATGTTCACGCCCCGCACGGCCGATGTGGCGGTCGCCCCGGTCGTGCCTTCCCCCGTTCGAACTGTTGCGATTACCCCGACGACCGAACAGCCCAAAGCGGCCCCGTCACAGGCGTCCAGGGAGATATTGAAGGAAGTGCAGACTGCGCTTGCGAGTCGTGGCTATTACGAAGGCAAGCTGGATGGCGTTTATGGCTCGCGCACCCGCAGTGCCATCGAGACCTTCCAGAAAGACCATTCCATGCCGCAGGACGGCGAGGCGAGTGTTCGGTTGCTGACACAGGTTCTCATGTCCGCTTCGTCCTCCCCTGCGGAAGTGCCTGTTCCAAAAGCGACCGTCGTCGCGGCCAGCGATTCCGGAGAGCAGGTCGCCAAGGCACCGGATCAGGTGGCGGACGGAATGGTCGCCCGCATTCAGGCCGGTCTGCGCAAATACGGCTATGACGATGTGGTCGTGGATGGCCGTATGGGCCAGCAGACGGCAACTGCCATTCAGCGCTTCCAGCTCGATTTCGGCATGAAGATCACCGGAGAGCCATCCCCCGTGGTGTTGCAGAAACTGGAAGAAGTCGGCGCCTGAAGCGCACCGCTTTTCATGCGCCTTCGCTCGGAAATCGTCGTTTCGGCCCTTTTGCGAAAGGTGCAGAGCAATGGCGGTTTCGGGGCTGTGCTGAAGAAGGGCGAGGCGCAAGCCGGGGCGATCCATATTCTCGTCCGCCAGGGCCTAGGGGAGTGTCGCCATTTCGCGCCAGCCAACCAGTCCTTCTACGATGTTGGCGATACCGCTGACCGTCTGTTCGAGGAGCGGGGCATTCTACGGGATGCCGATATCGCCACGTTCATCGAAAAGGAAAGCCGGTTCGATCCGGATTTCTGGATTGTCGAGTTGGAACCGGCCGAAGGGGACTTGCCATTCGCCGTGATCGCGGAGTGATTCTGCCTAGAATGCGTAACGGCGGTGTTCGATGTCGACCTGTGCCGGGCGGTCGGCGTTTGCTGCTGTCGAATGCCGTTCCGACATCGCTTCCGCATGGCTCTCGCGTCTGGGTGCTGGAGACGATCGTTTGCGCGCGCGCGTCGGCCAACCGCTGCCACGAAGCGACGGATATGCTGCACTCTTCGACCGTCAGAGCGTCATACACACGCATCGCACGGACCGCATTGGCTGTATTGGAACCGACCGCGTGGAACAGCAGGATCTGCAAGCGATGCGCTTCGGAAGCTGGCACGGAGTCGGATTTTAGAAGAACGGCAAGAGCGTCACCGTTCTGATCCTCCATTACGCGGCCCACCGTCACACGGTCGAGGCCGAACCGGTCGCACAACGCTTGTGTGACGCCGTCCTCGTCTTCATTGCGCGCAGCTTGATACATGGCATGGCGGAAAGCGGACGCGTCGAGCGTGCTGTGCCGGGGCACGTTTGCTGGTGCTGAAACCCGAATAGGTGCCGATAAAGTATCGCCCAGACGCCCGCCGCGCGCCGCTGCCTGAAGAATTGCATCGCTGGTAATGGCGACAGTCGCTTGATCGACACGCGTCGCGTCCTGCGCACGTCGCTTGGCGATCAGGGCCTTGTGGTCCTGAGTTCCGGCATGGGCGATGCGGAGCAGATCGAGATTTCCAAGAGAAGGGGAATGCATCAGCATTCGACCACCGACCGCGATCGGCTCCAGCGAAAGGTAATGGGCAACAGCCCGCGGCGTGCGCTCGGATTTGCACAGCAAGGAGGCCATTTCCGCCTTGGTGCGCTGGGTGACCAGGTCGATGAGATCGTAGAACGCGTCCAGAAAATTCCGCTGAGACACTTCGCCATATCGTTCGGGGGCAGCAAACCGCTTGACCACTTCCAGCATGAGCGTGTCGGCTTCGCTGCTGTCGAGGTGTGGCGCGGAAGAGACTTTTGCAGGCTGCATTGTGGTGACCGGATCGGGTTTTTCACCTGCTCATCTTCGGTCTGCTATGGTTAACGCGTCGTTAATTCGGCTGATGTCTAGGAAGACGATTGTGCGTTTTCGCTGTCGGAAATATCCAGCCGCTCGCAACGTGCGCTGCCGAAAAATGCGTCTAGCCGGCTCTTCCAGCTGGAATCGTGTTCGAGGGCGCGAATAAGGACAAAACCCTCGTCGATAGGCGCTTCGATCAGCACGGCCTGCTCGATCGTATCAGCCGGTGCGGTGCGAAGCTGGGCCATTTGCACGGCGTCCACCACGACGAGAAAAAGCTGGCGGTTGACGGCGGTGCGGTCGTTGAAGGAATAGACGTTGCGTCCCCTCCGGTCGAAGATCGACACCGACCAGAACGGCAGTTTGCCATCCGCCGTCACGCGCACCGCACCCTCGCGCAAATCGAAGCGACAGGCAGCCACATGCAGCGCTGGGTCCAGACCCGTGACCGGACGTTCCACCTGTCCGGGCGAGGCGATCCGTGTGAACTCCCACGGCTTGCCTGCGGACGACAGCTTCGCCCAGGCATCCCGTTCCGCAAAAGCCGGAATGGCAAGCAGGCTGACGAGATGCGTCAGACCGGCGATCACGACCAGCAGAAGGGCGAAATACCCGAACCGTATCACGCCGCACACCGGATGCGTTCGATACCCGGGATGCTGATTTGCCCGATGGCACCCGTGCCGGTGACCTGCGTATCGTAAAGCCGAAGCGACAGCTGCATGGGGCCGCGTCCTGACAGCGGCAACCAGTCGGCCCCTCCACGGCGCGCTGAACTGACGGCAATGTCGACAGTGCCGTCTTGCCAGATGCCGTGTTCGGAAATCACAGGTTCGACCCGACCGAACGGGTCGGTGATGTCCATGCCCTCGACGTTTTGTGCGGTCAGCGTCCAGTATCGTGCGGCTGGCAAGCGGCCGTTGATGCGATAGTCGCACTGGCGTTGAAGAGGTTCTCCCTGCGCGTCCTTCTTGGCGACGAACAACACCCCTTCGGCGGCACCAAGAGGCACCCGGCCATCCACGGCGATACGCGCATCGGTGTAGGGGTCGGCATCAGCGCTGCCGGCGTCGGGCCATGCGGTCCATTGGCCGACCTTCAATGCCCCGAACCCACGGGTTTCCTGAACGGATATCCACGTAACGGTGCTTCCCAGCGCAACGCCGCAGACAACCACGCAGATCAGGGCGGTCAGGAAACGCATGGCGGGGAAATCAGCGCGTTACAGATCGGGCAGGTTCGGCAATCGCGGCGCGTATGTCGGCTTCATTGGCGGCAACGGGCCGGGTCTGAAGGGGCGGCGCCTGCGAAAAGGCCTGCTCCAGCACCCGAATCCGGTTGGCGGTTTCAAGCGAGAGCGGGCGCTGGCGCAAGACGGCAACCGGAGTATCCGCATCGCCTGTTGGCTCCACCACCGGTGCCGCCGGACCTTCTGTTTCGGCCTCCACATAGGGAAGGGGCAAAAGTTCGATGTTCTGATGCGCGTAGGTCATGAATTTCTTCCACGTCATCGCTGGCAGGCGACCGCCGGTCAGCCGTTTGGTCGGGCCGTAATCATCGTTCCCGAACCAGACGGCCGCCGTGTAATTGCCGGTGTAGCCGACGAACCACGCGTCCCTGTATGCCTGTGTCGTGCCCGTCTTGCCCGCCGTCTTGATACCATCCAGCTTGGCGCGTCGGCCTGTGCCCCATTCGGGCACCTGACTGAGCATGACATTCATGCTTTGTGTCGCTTCCTCGGAAAGCACGCGTTTGGGAGACCTGCCGTCGGCATTGAAATCGTAGAGCAGATTTCCGGATGAATCGGAGATCTGCGTGATCGTGTGCCGGTTGGTTTCCAGCCCGCCGGACATGAAGACGCCGTAGCCGGTGGCCTGATCCATCAGGGTCATTTCGTTCGTGCCCAAGCGGCATGGCGGGCTCCGCCGTCAGAGGTGATTCGACGCCCATTGCGGCCGCCAGTTCCACGATCGGACCACGCCCGATCTGCGCCGCGACCCGCACCGGAACCGTGTTGATGGATTTCACCAGCGCGGTCGTCATGTCGACCGTGCCGAAGCTCTGATTGTTGTAGTTCTTCGGTGTCCAGCCACGAATGGTTATCGCCGCGCCGGAAACGCGGGTGGACGGTGTGAAGCCGCGTTCCATCGCATAGGCATAGACGTAGGGTTTGAAGGTGGATCCGGGCTGGCGCATGGCGCGCGTGGCGCGGTTATACTGGCTTTCACCGTAATCCCGTCCGCCCACCATCGCGCGCACGGCCCCACCATTTTCGATAGCCACAATGGCCGCCTGGTCCGTCTCATATTCCTCGCCATACTGCCTGAGATGCGACAGCACCGCGTCTTCCGCTGCCGCCTGAAGGCTCGTGTCGATCGTGGTTTTGGCGACGAGCGAATTGGTGGTGAACCCGACCGCCAAATCCTTCACCTTCTCAAATGCGTAATCGAGAAAGTAATCGGGCGAATCCACCTTTGCCCGTTCCACCGCACTGGCGGGCGCGCGGCGCGCCGAGATGACCTGCCCTTCGGTCATGAAGTTTGCCTGCACCATGTTGGTCAGCACTTCGTTGGCGCGGGCGCGGGCGGCGGGCAGGTTGATGTGCGGGGCGTATTTTGCCGGTGCCTTATAGAGCCCCGCCAACATAGCGGCTTCCGCAAGTGTCACGTCCTTGATGTTCTTGTTGAAATAGAACTCCGCCGCCGCCGCGGCCCCAAAAGCACCCCCGCCCATATAGGCGCGGTCGAGATAGAGCTTGAGGATCTCGTTCTTGCTCAGGTTGTATTCCAGCCAAAGCGACAGGAACGCTTCCTTGATCTTGCGTTCCAGCGTGCGCTCGTTGGTCAAAAAGACATTCTTGGCGAGCTGCTGCGTGATCGTGGAACCACCCTGAACGACGGAATTCGCTCGGGCATTTTCCACCATCGCCCGGGCAAGGCCTGCAAAATCGAGGCCGACATGATCGAAGAACCGGCGGTCCTCGGTCGCCAGAACGGCCTTGATGAAATGGTCCGGCAGATCCTCGATCGCTTCGGCATCGTTGTGCAACACGCCGCGCCGCCCGATCTCGTTGCCGAAACGGTCGAGAAACGTGACCGAAATCTGCTGGTTGGCGCGCCAGTTCTTATCGGTCTCCTCGAAGGCGGGTTTGGCAAGCGCCAATAGAAGTGCGGCGCCGACAACGCCCAGTGTGAACCCTTCTCCGGCCAGTTCGAACAGTGCTTTCTTGAAGCCCGTGACGCGAAAGCGGCGGAAGAAGATCGTCAGGTTTTCCCACGTTTCACCACCGCCCGCTTTCGAGCGGTACATGAAATCATCGACCGAGGAATCCACACCCATGAGAAATGTGCGGAGATTCCATTTTCGTTTCGGCGCGAATGGATTACGCATGGCGGGTCATCCGAATGAAAAGGTATAGGGCGGGCGCGATTGTTGCACCGCTATACCAGTTGTTCCCCAAACACGCGACTGAGGCAAGGTGATGGCTGAACCAAAGCCCTTCTGGCAAACCGTTCCGCTGGACAGGATGAGCGCGAAACAGTGGGAAAGCCTGTGTGATGGCTGCGGAAAATGTTGCCTCAACAAGCTGGAAGACTGGGATACCGGCGAAATCCACTTCACCAACGTCGCCTGCACCCTGTTCGACGACGATACCTGCCAGTGCAAACGCTACGATAACCGTTTCGACACGGTACCCGATTGCATCCAGCTTACACCTCAGACGGTGAGCCAATACCAATGGCTTCCAGCCACCTGCGCCTACCGTATTCTGGACCAAGGCGGAGATTTGCCGAAATGGCATCATCTGGTGTGCGGCGACCGCCAACAGGTCCACGCCCATAACGTCAGCGCCCGTCATGCGACCGTGAGCGAAGATGACATTCCGCCGGACGCATACGAGTTTCATCTGGTTGACTGGGTATAGCAGAATAATTTCCTATTATAGGAAAACATGCTTGACTGCGGTGCGGTCGTGCGGGTATGCTGCAGGCACAATCGGAGAACTGGGCGAAACGCCGGTGTCTCCTCTCCAACTGACAAGTGAACGATATGGCGGCACCGACACCCGAGCGTCGCGCGGCCATGCGTGCGCTTTTTGAACGACACCAGGTTCGAACCGGCACCTGATTGCAACCGTCGCCGGCTATCGTACTGAAACCGTCGAGCAATATGCGACGCAATCAGAGCATGGGTCGTAGAAAGTCCGGTGTTGAAGATACGCGACATGCTCATCGGCAAGATCGAGGGTTCTGGTGGCGACCGCTTGCAAGCGTCGAGATCGGACCCGGCGACGATGAGAAACTGGCGCGCACGCTGCACCAACCTGCTCAAGAGCATGGAACAGATGAATGGTCTCGACACCGTCGCAACAGGAGACCGACGAAAGACATCGAAACGGACGAGCCGGACTTCAGCCTCGGCCTTGCTGGAGGGCCGGACCACACCGCCGAACTGGACAGACGCATCGCGTCACTCTTGAAGACGCTGCGAAGAGACCGGAAACTTGAGGCGTTTCTTGCCGCACAATCGCCGGACACGCTGGACTTCCTTCGAGGGACGCTGGCCGCTCTGGGCGCGGTCCGCCCAACGAACCGGAAGCAACGGATTGGACGACATGGCTCATTCTCGGTGGTCGCGGTGCGGGCAAGACGCGCACCGGGGCCGAATGGGTGAAATCCTTGTCCCTGGGTGATCCGGTTCTCGGTGGCGAGCCGCATGGAGCGTATCGCGCTTGTGGCAGAGACTTACGGGGATGGACGCGATGTGATGGTGGAAGGCGAAAGCGGGCTGCTGGCCGTCTGCAACGCGGCGGAGCGCCCGCTCTGGCAACCGTCCCGCCGCCGCCTGCAATGGTGCAACGGGTCGGTCACGCAGCTTTATTCGTCGGAAGACCCTGAAGCCCTGCGCGGTCCGCAATTTGCAGCCGCATGGTGTGACGAACTGGCGAAATGGAACAACGCAGCGCACGACCTGGGACAACCTGCAATTCAGCCTGCGGCTGGGTCAAAACCCGCGCCAGCTGGTGACGACGACGCCGCGGCGCGTGCCGTTGCTGAAGGATATTCTGGAAGCCGACGACACGCTCGTTTCCGTCATGCGAACCGACGACAACCGCGCCAATCTGGCCGCCGGTTTCTTCGACCGCATCATTGCCCGCTACGAGGGAACGGCGCTGGGGCGTCAGGAACTCGATGGCCTGCTGATCGAGGAGCGGGAGGGCGCGCTGTGGACGCGCGCACTGCTGGAACGGCACCGCTCCGCACCGCCGGACGATCTGGCGCGTATCGTCGTCGCCCTCGACCCGCCGGTGACCGGTCACGCGAAGTCCGACGCCTGTGGCATCATCGTCGCGGGCATCGATGCGGACGGCCACGGCTATGTCTTGCAGGACGCGACCATGAACGCCGTTTCGCCGGAGCGCTGGTCGGGACGGGCGGTGGAACTCTATCACCGCTACGCTGCCGACCGCATCGTGGTGGAAACGAACCAGGGCGGCGACATGGCCGAAAGTGTGTTGCGCGCGGCCGACCCGACATGTGCCGTCCGGCAGGTGAAGGCGACGCGCGGCAAATATCTGCGGGCCGAACCGGTCGCCCATCTCTACGAGCGCGGTCTCGTCACCCATTGCGGTGATCTGGGCCTGCTGGAAGACGAGATGTGCGATTTCACGCTCGATGGCCTCAGCGCCGGTCGCTCGCCGGACAGGCTGGACGCGCTGGTCTGGGCGCTGACGGACCTGATGCTGAACAGCGAAGCCGCGCCCCCGGGCGCGAGCACTGTAACGGCCGCGCACTTTTTAGACGCCCATTTCGAGGCGCACTGCACCCTCATGAACAGGAAACAATATGGTCAATCCGTTTGGCTGGCTGCGGCCGGCCCGCTCGAACGCGCCCGAACACAAACAGGCGCTTTCCGCCAGTCTGTTCACGCTCAATACGCTGGGCGAAGCGGTCTGGTCGCAAGCCGACTATGCCACGTTGGCGCGGTCCGGCTATATGGCGAACCCGGTCGCGCACCGCTGCATCCGGCTCATTTCCGAAACCGCGGCGGCCATTCCGCTGCTGGCCTACGACGGTGCCGATGAACTTGAAACCCATCCGGTGCTCGACCTGTTGCGACGGCCCAACGGACGCCAGAGCGGCAAGGATTTCATCGAATGCCTGATCGGGCATCTGCTGGTGTCCGGCAACGCCTATGTGGAAGGGCCTATTGCCAACGGATACGCCGCGCGAACTGCACCTGCTGCGACCGGACCGGGTGAGCGTCGTCAGCGGTACGGATGGATGGGCGCAGGGTTACGACCACCGGATCGGCGACAGGACCATCCGCTACAACCGCGACGAGACGACCGACTGGTGCGCCATCGCCCACTTCGCCCTGTTCCATCCGCTCGACGACCATTACGGCTTTCCGCCGCTTCAGGCGGCCCGCATGGCGCTGGATGTCCACAACGCGGCCAATACCTGGAACAAGGCGCTGCTCGACAATTCCGCCCGCCCCTCCGGCGCGCTGGTCTATGCGGGTGAGGCCTCGCAGAACCTGTCGGACGACCAGTTCGAGCGTCTCAAACAGGAACTGGAGGACGGCTACACCGGTGCCAGCCGGGCGGGGCGTCCGCTGCTTCTGGAAGGTGGTCTCGACTGGAAGGCCATGGGCTACAGCCCGCAGGACATGGATTTCGTAGAGGCACGCAACGCCGCCGCTCGCGATATCGCCCTGGCTTTCGGTGTGCCGCCGATGCTGCTCGGCATTCCCGGCGACAATACCTACTCGCAACTATCAGGAGGCCAATCGCGCCTTTGCGCGCCAGACGCTGTTGCCCCTGATCGGGCGCATTCTGGCGACGTTCAACCACTGGCTCGCGCCGCTCTACGCAGCCGACCTTCGCATCGCCATCGACGAGGACCGGGTGGAAGGACTGTCGGCGGAACGGGACGCTCTGTGGCGTCGTGTCGGGGAGGCCAGCTTTTCTCACCGAGGACGAGCAACGCGAAGCCGTGGGCTACACGCCGGAGCGGGGCGCTGATGCAGCGTCTGCGCGATGTGATCGCTGAACAGGGCGGCGCGGTCGAAACGCTGGGCCTGTTCCTGCTGATCGCCAAGTTCGGCGGCGCGGTGGCGGGCTCGCTCATCTCCATCGCCTTCATCATACCGCGAAACCGGCGCGAAGCGTTCGTGCGCTTCTGCGTCGGCTTCATCGCAGGACTGGTTTTCGGCGGAACGGCGGGCGTGAAGATCGCCGATTATCTCGGCATTCTGGGCCGCGTCTCCCCCAACGAAATCGCCCTTGTCGGCGCGACCACCGCGAGCCTCGCCGCATGGTGGTCCATCGGCGGTCTTCAGCGCTTGCTGGAAGCGTGGACCGAGGCTGCCACCCGCAAGATGACCGGCAAGTCCGACAACGCCAACACCCGTCAGAACAAGGACTAGCGGATGTCAGCCAGTATGAAATCCAACCGGGTGGCCCGTGCCGCGCCGGAGCGTAAACGCGCGCCCATGCCGGTTCGCACGGTCGACGAGGACGGTGCCTTCAGCGGCTATGCCAGCCTGTTCGACGTGGTCGATCTCGGCAAGGACAAGGTGGCCACCGGCGCATTCCGGCGTTGCCTCGCCGCCCGCAAACCGTC
Organism: uncultured Alphaproteobacteria bacterium; assembly: GCA_963799325.1. GTDB lineage: Bacteria > Pseudomonadota > Alphaproteobacteria > Rhizobiales > Rhizobiaceae > Pseudahrensia. Next base: position 256,768 of record CAWCWS010000002.1, read on the forward strand.
GTCCGTCCGGATGCTGTATCAGCACGCGCCGGAAGAACCGATCGGCGTGTGGGACGAGGTGCGGGAGGACGCGACGGGTCTGTTCGTCAGCGGACGCATCACCAGCGACAGCGCGCGGGGCAGGGAGGTTCTGAGCCTGCTCCGCTCCGGCGCGATCGATGGCCTGTCTATCGGGTTCCGCACCGAGCGCAGCCGCACGGACCGCAGGACGGGCGTTCGCACGATACTGGAGGCCGACCTTTGGGAAGTTTCGATCGTCACCTTTCCCATGCTGCCCGCCGCCCGCGTTTCCAACGTCAAAAGCGCCCCGTAGCGGCCATCCCGGATATTCGCACCTTCGAGCAATGGTTGACCCGTGGCGCGGGGCTTACCCGCTCCCAAGCCCGCACGGTCATCACCAAGGGCTTCACCCACCTTCTCGGCAAGCAGGACGCTGCCCGAAGACGAAACGAAACCGCCGCGGCACGCAAGACGCTGCCGCTCATCGGACGACCGACAATGCGCTGCGGGCATCGCTCCGCCGCGCGACCCAACGACTTCAATCAGCAAGAATGGAACACGCATGATCCAAGCTCCCGAAACGAAAATGGGCACGGGCGACGATGTCGCCGTCGCCTTCGACGACTTCATGAACGCCTTCGAGCAGTTCAAGCAATCCAACGACGAACGCCTCGCGCAGATCGAAAGCAACGTCTCCACCGACGTGGTGACGGAAGACCGCCTGACCCGCATCGGCGCGGCAATGGACGAGCAGAAGCGGCATATCGACAACCTGCTTCTGAAGCAGCAACGCCCGTCGATGGGCGGAGCCGGTGCCCGCAGCCTCGGTTCTCTGGAACACAAGACCGGCTTCGACGGCTACCTGCGCGGCGGTCGTGAGACCGGTCTGCGACGGCTGGAAGAAAAGGCCATGTCCGTCGCCTCCGACCCGGATGGCGGCTATCTCGTGCCGGAAGAGCTGTCGACCGAGATCGGTCGTCGCCTTGCCGTCATCTCTCCGATCCGTGCGCTGGCAACCGTGCGGCAGGTGTCCTCGACGGTTTACAAGAAGCCGTTCGCCAGCACCGGTCCGGCGGTTGGTTGGGTGGGCGAAACGCAGGTCCGCCCCGAAACGGCAGCGCCATCGCTTTCCGAACTGCAATTCCCGGCAATGGAACTCTACGCCATGCCTGCGGCGACGCAGACCCTGCTGGACGATTCCGCCGTCGATCTGGAAGCATGGCTGGCCGAGGAGGTGGAACTGGCCTTCGCCGAACAGGAAAGCCGCGCCTTCGTTTCCGGTGACGGGATCAACAAGCCCACCGGCTTCCTGAACGCGCCGCAGGTGGCAGATGCGAACTGGTCGTGGGGCTCGCTCGGCACCATCGCCACGGGTGAGGATGGTGCACTCGCACCGGCCAATGGCGGCGACGTGCTGGTCGACACGATCTACTCGCTGAAAGCCGGATACCGGCAGAACGCGACCTTCGTGATGAACCGTCGGACGCAGGCGGAGCTTCGCAAGCTGAAGGATGACGATGGCAACTACCTCTGGCAGGCACCGTCCGCCGTCGGGCAGGCCGCAATGCTGATGGGCTTCCCGGTGGTGGAATCCGAGGACATGCCGGACATCGCCTCCGACAGCACGTCGGTCGCCTTCGGCGACTTCCGCCGCGGCTATCTGGTGGTGGACCGCACCGGCGTGCGGGTGCTGCGCGATCCGTATTCCGCCAAGCCCTACGTGCTGTTCTACACGACCAAGCGTGTCGGCGGCGGCGTGCAGGACTTCGACGCCATCAAACTCATCAAGTTCGGCACGGCGTAGGGCTTCTCCCACCCGAACGGAAAGGGCGGGTTTCACCCCGGTCGCCCGCCCTTTCCTCGCCCGTGCCAAGTGCGGCCCCGCCTCTTCGAGAGGTGGGGCCGCATGCGTTTCAGACCGGACATTTTCGGGAGACTATTATGACAATCGCACTTATTACCCCACCGGCCCTGGAGCCGCTCTCGCTGGACGAAGTGAAGGCCCATCTGCGGGTCGACCACGACCACGAGGACACGCTGATCGCCGACACGCTGAAAGCGGCGCGGCAATACGTGGAGTTCGCCAGCGGGCAACGCCTCATCACCCAGGTATGGCGGCATCTACACCAGATGCGGCACCGGAGCGTTGCAGCGTCAAGCTGCTGATCGGCCCGGTGCAACGCATCGAGACCGTGACGGCCTACGATCGGGACGGCGACCCGCAGGCGCTGGATGGCGGACGCCTACCGGCTGGACCGGTCCGATCCCGTATCGCTGGAACTTTCGCCCGACTGGCCCGCATCGGCTGCGCAGAACGGATTGGAGATCGATCTCGTCGTCGGCTTCGGTGATCTCGGTGTCGACGTGCCGGATACGTTGAAGCGGGCGATCCTGTTGCTGGTCGCCCACTGGTACGAGTTTCGCGGCGCGGTGCCGCCGTCGCAACAACCGGTCTCGCTACCGCCCGGTTTTGACAGGCTCGTCGCCGCATATCGCGGGGTGCGACTGTGAGCGTCTTTCGCGATCCCGGTCAGTTGTCGCACCGTTTCGCCGTCGAGATGCCGGTGGAAACGCCGGACGGGTTCGGCGGGCTGGCGGTGCAGTGGACCGAAGTCGATCATGTCTGGGGTGCGCTTCGTCCCTTGTCGGCCAAGGCGCGGCAGCTGGCACAACAGACCGACGAGGAAACCACCCACCGCATCATCCTGCGTTTCCGCGACGACGTTGCCAGCGGTTGGCGGATGCGGATGGGGTACCGCACCTTTGCGGTCTCCACCGTTCACGACCCGGATGAGCGCCGCCGCTACATCGAGTGCCAATGCGCGGAGGAGGGGCGATGAGTACCGCACTCGGGCTGACCGCAACCGGTCTCATCCGCGCCTTGTCTCCGCGCCATTTGCAATCGGCGCTCGACGGTCGGGCTGAGGGTCTGGCGACGCAACTGGAAGCCGATCTGAAGCGCCGTGGCGTGGAAGCGACTGCCACCGTCACGTCGCGAGACGGAGCGACGACCATCGATCTGACCGGTCCGAACCTGTGGCAGCGCGAATACGGCTCGCTCGACGAACCGGCGCGCGGCGATGTGGCGGCTGTCGTGCATGATCTGACGGAGACCGCTGATGGATACGGCAGCCGATCTGCAACGCGCATGCTTTCAGGCGCTTGCGAACGACACCGCGCTGCTCGCTCTGACCGGCCCGGACCGCGTCTTCGACCGCGTGCCGGAGCGGGTGCGTCCGCCCTACGTCGTTCTGGGCCGCAGCACCGTTTCGGACTGGAACACGGCGACCGACGAGGGCGATGCGATCGTCTTCTTCATCCACACATGGTCCCGCCGCCACGACCGGCAGGAAAGCCACGCCATTCAGGATGCCGTCCGTAACGCGCTGGAAGACGGCCTGACGCTTGCCGACAACCACCTCGTCGCCCTGCGCTTCCAGCTTGCCGAAACGCGCCGCGACCGCCCCAGCGGATACGTCCACGGCGTGCTGCGCTTCCGCGCCGTTATCGAACGCCAGACCACCTGATTTCACAATCCAGAAAAGGAGAGCCCCATGGCTGCTCAAAAAGGCAAAGACCTGCTGCTGAAACTGCAACCGGCAGGCGAAGCATTCCCCGTCACCGTGGCAGGCATGCGCTCGCGCCGCCTGTCGTTCAACGCCGAAAGCGTGGACACGACCGACTCCCAGTCCGCCGGACGATGGAGGGAACTGCTCGACGGTGCCGGGGTGAAGCGCGCCGCCGTATCCGGTTCCGGCATCTTCAAGGATGCGGCATCCGACGCGCTGATCCGCGCGACGTTTTTCAACGGAACGATCGAAACATGGTCGCTCGTCATTCCCGATTTCGGCACCGTCACCGGCGCGTTTCAGATCGTGTCGCTGGAATATGCCGGTGAACACAACGGCGAGGTGACGTTCGAGATGAGCCTCGAATCCGCCGGTGCCATCGGCTTCGTCGGCGGACGTATGATGGCGAACCGTCACAGGGGCGAAGTGCCCGCACGGCTGGACGGCCGCGACTACACGCTCTGCCTGACCCTCGGCGCGCTGGCGGAACTGGAAGACGCATTCGATGCCGAAGACCTTGGCGCTCTGACCGAGCGGTTCGGCACCGGACGCCTGCGCGCTGCCGACATGCTGCGCATTCTCGGTGCCGGTCTGCGCGGTGCGGGCTTCACGATCAGCGATGCAGGACTTGGCGAGATGCAGGTCGAAGGCGGTGCGCTCGGCTATGCGAAGCTGGTCGCGGACCTGCTGACTGCGACCTTCGGCACGGACCAGACGGAGCGCACGATGAGACCGTTTCCGTGGGCCGACGCGATGCGCTTCGGGTTCGGCATCCTGCGCCTTTCGCCAGAAGCATTCTGGTCGCTGTCGGTGCGCGAACTCTGCTGCGGCGATGGAAGCGCACACGCCTCGGCAGCCTGACGCCGGAACGGTCTGACCTGACCGCCTGCAGCGACGCTATCCAGATACGAGGAAGCCGAACAATGGCCAATGACGACCAGACGATCAGCATTCCCGTCGAGGCCGATCTCAGCGGTTTTTCGTCGGCGCTGACGGACCTGTCCAACAGTCGCGGTCCTTCGCAACCGTCTTCTCGTCCACCATGCGCGGTGCGGTCACCAGCGGGAAGTCCTTCGAGGATACGTTGCGGACGATGGCGCTTAGGCTGTCGGATGTGGCGCTGAAAGCCGGTATCCGTCCGCTGGAGTCGCTGGCTTCCACGGCGATCTCTTCGCTCTTTTCGGGCTTGGGCGGTGGCGGTGTCGGCGGAGGTGCGGCATCGTCCGTCGTGCCTTTCGCAAAGGGCGGTGTCGTGTCGGCACCCACCTATTTCCCCATGACCTCCGGCACCGGCTTGATGGGCGAGGCGGGGGCGGAAGCGATCCTGCCACTGGCACGGGGCAGCGATGGCGTCCTCGGCGTCCGGTCCGGCGGTGGCGGGCAGGCGGTCAACGTCACCTTCAACATATCCACGCCGGACGTGGCGGGCTTTGCCAAATCGCAAGGGCAGGTGTCCGCGATGCTCGCGCGCACCGTCAACCGTGGACGTCGCAGTCTGTGAGGATGAACCATGAGTAATTTCAGCGAAAACCGCTTTCCCCTCGATATCGGGTTCGGCTCATCCGGCGGCCCGGAGCGACAGACCGATATCGTCACGCTCGGCTCCGGCAGGGAAGAGCGCAACCAGCGCTGGCGACGGTCGCGCAGACGGTTCGAGGCGGGCTACGGCGTCAAGACGCTCGATGAGTTGAACGCGGTGGTCGCCTTCTTCGAAGCGCAGCGCGGACCGCTTTTCGGCTTCCGGTTCCGCGACCCAGTCGACTGGAAATCCTGCTCACCGCAGGCAACGCCACGCTTCAGCGATCAGGTGATCGGAACCGGCGATGGGACGACGCGAATTTTCGAACTCGTCAAGACCTATGGCGAGGCCGACGGTGCTTACCGAAGACGCATTCATAAAACCGTGTCCGGTTCCGTGTCATCGCCGTCGATGGCGTGCCCGCAATCGACCATCACGGTCGACCACACACTCGGAACAGTCGACTTTACCAGACGCTCCGGCTGCCGGTGCGACCATCACGGCAGGCTTTGAGTTCGATGTCCCTGTCCGGTTCGATACCGAGCGCATCGAGGTCAATCTCGCTGGCTTCGAGGCAGGTGACATGCCGTCCATTCCCCTGTTGGAGATTTTGCTATGAGACAGGTCGATCAGCGGCTTCAAGACCATCTCGCAACCGGAACGACAACGCTTTGCACATGCTGGATCGTGCGGCGTGGCGATGGAGTGGCGCTCGGCTTTACCGACCATGACGACGCCGTCATTGTGTCCGGTGTCACCTGTCTGGCGACCAGTGGCTTCAACGCGACAGAGGCGGTGCGGAGCCTCGGCCTTTCGCCCGATACGCAGGACATCGAAGGTGCCCTGCAATCCGATGCAATCAGCGCGGACGATATTGCGGCTGGTCTCTACGACAGTGCGAAAGTCGAGATATGGACGGTCAATTGGGCGGACTGGAGCCAGGCGTTTCATCTGCGCACGATGATCGTCGGAGAAATTTCCCGCGACGCCCAAACGTTCCGTGTCGAACTGCGGGGGCTGACTTCGCTTCTCGACCGGGTGCAGGGGCGAAGTTATGCGCGGACCTGCGATGCGGTCGTTGGAGACGAGCGGTGTCAAGTCGATCTGCTGCATCCGGGTTTTCGGCGTCCGGCACGGTTATCGATATGCTGGACGCAAAAACGCTCCTCGTTACGGGTATTGGACCTTACCCGACAGGCTGGTTCGACGGCGGTGCGTTGACATGGACATCCGGCGCGAATGCCGGGCTCGTGTCGCGCGCAGCGTCTGTCGATGCGGTGTCCACGATCACCTTGCAACAGCCACCGGGTCGATTGCCTGCTTTCGGCGACGGCTTCACCCTACACGCCGGGTGCGACCAGACATTCGCGACCTGCCGGACGAAGTTTGCAAACCATCTCAATTTTCGCGGCCACCCGCACATTCCCGGTTCGCAGAAGGCGCTCGCCTATGCGGTCAAGGATGCGGTGCACGATGGAAGACCTCTCGTCACATGAATCCGTCAAAGGAGACCGCCGACCGGGTCGTGATTGCGGCGCGGGAATGGATCGGCACGCCCTACGCCCATCAGGCATCCGTTCAGGGCGTAGGGTGCGATTGCCTCGGCCTTGTGCGTGGAGTCTGGCGCAGCGTCATGGGGCCGGAACCGGAGCAGGTGCCACCGTACGGTTCGCACTGGGCGGAAACGTCCGGCACGGAGCGTCTGTTCGCTGCGGCATTGAGACATTTCAAGCAGGTTCGTCCGTCCGAGCGGAAACCCGGTGACGTGCTGCTGTTCCGAATGAAGCCCCGCAGCGTGGCCAAGCACGTTGGCATTCTCGCAATCGCGAACGGATTGGAAACGCTGATCCACGCCTACGAGGGCAACAGCGTTGTCGAGGGCGCGCTGGTGCCCTTCTGGCAGGACCGGCTGGCCGGCGTGTTCCGTTTTCCCGACGTTCGATAAACTCATTCTAAGGAACTAGCTCATGGCGACCCTTGTTCTTCAAGCTGCCGGAGCGACCGTTGGCGGGCTTATCGGTGGCCCGTTCGGTGCCGTTCTGGGACGTGCTGCCGGAGCCCTTGCCGGACGCTATGTCGATCAGCAGATATTCGGCGCAGGCGGTGATAAATCCGTTCAGGGACCACGGCTGGAAAACACCCGCGTTCTGTCTTCGCGTGAGGGCGCACCTGTTGCGCGCATTTTCGGACGCGGGCGCGTGTCAGGCGAAATCATCTGGGCGACCGCTTTCGAGGAAGAAACCACCACGACAAGCACGTCCCGTGGCGGCAAGGGTGCTGGCGGCGGGCCGAAGAGCACGACGACCACATACAGCTATTACGCCAACTTCGCAGTCGGTCTGTGCGAAGGTGAGATCGGGCGCATCGGTCGCATCTGGGCCGATGGCGAGGAGATCATGCAGGCGGACCATACCATCCGCAGTTACACGGGAACGGAAGTCCAGCTGCCGGACCCGTTGATAGAGGCAAAACAGGGCGCCGGCCTCGCGCCCGCCTATCGCGGTCTGGCCTACGTGGTATTCGAGCATCTGCCGCTGGCCCAATACGGCAATCGTATTCCGCAGATCGCGGTGGAAATCATCCGCCCGGTCAGTCCGGTGGCAAAGCGCGTCCGCGCGGTCAACATGATCCCCGGCGCAACGGAGTTTGGATACGATACGCAACCGGTGTCCGAACTGGTGGGTGACACGAGCGTCGAACATCTCAACGTCACCCAAACGATTGCCGACACGGACTTCAACGCCTCGCTTTTAGACCTTGCCACCACGTGTCCGAACCTCGAACAAGTCGCACTCGTCGTCGCCTGGTTCGGAGACGATCTGCGCGCCGGTTCGTGCAAGATCGAACCGCGCGTTCAGGTTCGCAGCCGCACTTTGGAACAAGGAGAGCCCTGGCGGGTGGCAGGGCTGACGCGCAGCGAGGCCAACCTTGTCACCGATATCGATGGAAAGCCGTCTTATGGCGGCACGCCTTCGGACGGGTCCGTCATCCGCGCCATTCAGGCGATCCGCAACAAGGGCCTGCGCGTTGCGCTCAACCCGTTCGTGATGATGGATGTGCCGGACGGTAACACACTGCCGTCGCCCTACGGTGGCATCGGTCAACCTGCCTATCCGTGGCGTGGGCGCATTACCTGCTCACCCGCCGTCGGGGAATCGGGTTCGCGTTGAAGGCACGACGTTAGCAGCCGCTCAGGTTGCGGCGTTTGCAAGCGACCGACCCGATGGTTGGCACTACCGGCGCATGATCCTGCATTACGCCGATCTCGCAGCTCAGGCGGGAGGCGTGGACCTGTTCATCCTCGGTTCGGAGCTGCGTGGGCTGACTTCGGTGCGTGGGACCGGCGACACATTTCCATTTGTGGATGCGTTGAAATCGCTGGCTGCGGATGTGCGCGCCATTCTTGGTCCACAAACGCGGATCACCTACGGCGCGGACTGGTCGGAATATTTCGGATATCAGCCCGCCGACGGCAGCGGTGACGTCTTCTACAATCTCGATCCGCTCTGGGCGGACGCCAATATCGACGCAGTTGGCATCGACAATTATGTGCCCATCAGTGACTGGCGGGACCGCGGTTCGCCCGATGATATTGGCACATTCAGCACCGACCCGGATATGCTGGAAGCAAATGTGGCACGGGGCGAAGGGTATGACTGGTACTACGCTTCGCCACAGGACCGCGCATCTGGCAACAGGACGCCAATCAGTGATGGAGCGGGCAAGCCTTGGGTCTATCGCTACAAGGATTTTACCAACTGGTGGTCCAACCCGCATTTCGACCGCCGCGGCGGAACCGAACTCGCCCAAGCCTCTGCGTGGGTGCCGGGTTCCAAGCCGATCATCTTCACGGAATTCGGTTTTCCCGCAGTCAACAACGGCGCGGCCCAGCCGAATGCTTTTGTCGACGCCAAGTCGAGCGAAACGACCGTTCCATATTTCTCCACTGGCGTGCGGGACGATCTCGTTGTCCTGAACGCGATTGACGCCGTGCAATCCCGCTGGGACGAGCGACACCCGCGCTTTGACCCTGCCGACAATCCATATTCCCGGTCCTATGCAGGGCGGATGGTCGATATGGGGGCGTCGCAACTCTGGGCTTGGGACGCTCGCCCGTTTCCGTCCTTTCCGGACAGGACAGACCTATGGGCGGACGCGGGAAACTGGCGGACAGGCCATTGGCTCAACGGACGGTTGGACGCATTGCCGATCAAGGATTTGATCGGGGAAGTGCTGACCGATGCGGGCTTAACGGACTACGATGTGCGTGGCGTACAGGGCGTGATCGACGGCTACATACTGGGCGAGGCCGCATCGCCCCGCTCAATCCTCGAATCCGTGCTCTCCTTCTACCGCATCGCCGTGCATGAGGATCGCGGAACGCTGGTCTTCCGGTCTCCGGCCTGGGGTTCGGTCAAATCCTGCCGCAACGAGGAACTGACTTTCGAGAAAGAGACAGTCCAGGCCTCCATCGACCGCCTTCATGGCGCTGATTTGCCTGTAAGGGTTCGGCTTTTGCACATCGACCCGCAGATGACTTACGAGGAAGCGGAGACCAGCGCACGTGTTCTGGAACAGGGCGCGGATGGGGACATCGTTCTATCGCTCCCGTTCGTTGCGAATGCCGATCGTCTCGAACCTGTTGCCCGACAATATATTGAAGGGTTGAGACTGGGTCGCGAAGCCATATCGTTCTCGCTTCCGCCATCGAGCCTCGCAACGAGTGTGGGCGATGTCATCCAGCTTCCCGATTTCTCCAAAGATCGCGTCTGGCGTATCGAAGACATCGAAGATGGTGCGTTCCGCAAGATCACCGCATCGGCATACGTCGAAGGTGAGCCGAAAGCGTGGGGTCTGCGGAACCCGCGCGTAGATGCGCCACGGGGCAGAGTGCCATCCGCGCTCACCAACATCTCGAAGCCGCGCGTTGCGATGCTGGACCTGCCGTTTCTCCGGCTGGATCAGGTGGAGGCCAATCGCATTGCAATATCCGCGAGCCCTTGGCCGGGAGAGGCGGCTGTCTTCGTTTCGCCGACCGGAGCAGACCATGTTCTGACGCAGGTCGTGCCGGAAAGCGCAATTATCGGCTCGCTTCTCGAACCGTTGGCGGCATCGACAGTGACCTCCCGGTTCGCGAAGGCGGATGCCATCGAACTGCGCGTGGTCGGTGGCGCTCTGCAATCCTTCGATCCGCTTTCACTATTCGCCGGTGCCAACGCCTTCGCGATCCTCAGCCGGAGCGGGCGCTATGAAGTTGTCCAGGCGCAATCCGTCGAGCTTGTCGGTGAGAAAGAATATCGCCTGTCCTGTCTGTTACGCGGTCAGGTCGGCACGGAGGTGGAAGCGGAATTCGGGGCGGATGCAGGCGCATCCGTGGTTCTGCTCGACATCCGTGTTCCCGAACTGGTCGGCGCACGAACCCGGGCGGGTGCCCCCCACGAATGGCTGGTTGGCCCATCGCGCGACCCGGTCGACGCATTCAATTACGCGCGCATCGACTACACGCCCGGAATGCGGGGTTTCGAGACGTATCGACCGGTTCATTTGCGCGCAGAGAAATCGGGGGCAGGCGCTCTCGACCTGTCATGGATAAGACGCGATCGGCTATCGGACGATACCTGGAACGCGCTCGATATTCCCATGAGCGAGGACGCCGAAACCTATGAAATACATGTGCACGCCGGTGGAAAAACGCTTACCCTATCGGCTTTCCAACCACGCATCACGATTGCGGAAACCGACTTGGCAACGGCGTTCGGCGCGGTACCGCCGAGCCGTGTCGATGTCGCGCAAATCTCCCGCCGCACGGGCGCCGGCCCGCGTGCCACCCTTTCCCTCACCTGAACCAAGATTGGAACGTTCAAATGAATGACAAGAAACCCTGGTACACGTCCAAAACCGTATTGGCCTCTCTCGTTGCAGTTGGCTCGATGGTGCTTTCTGCTTTCGGCTATCAGTTCGACGATGGCGTACAGGTGGCGATGACGGAAGTTCTGCTTCAGACGGTGGGCGTTGCCGCCTCCTTGTTCGCGATTGTCGGGCGCGTTTCGGCGACGAAGCGGATCGCATAGCTCTTGTAAAAACGTGAAATTTGAATGGCCGGGCTCCGGCCATTCATTTGCAGTTCACACCGATGCCGATATGGTCGCGTTTGTTCCACGGAGACCCACATGTTTCGCACCCCATTCGCCGCAGCCTTGATGCTTCTTGCAGTCGGCAACCCGGTCCACGCAGCATCCTGCGACCAGCATGCCAGCCAGTTGGCGAGCGCTGAAGGCGGCAAGGTGGTCTCGGTGCGCGCCGTCGGCAGCGAGTGCGAGATAAAGCTCCTCATCCCCTCCAGCGACGGCCCTCCTGTCCGGCGCACATTCATGGTGTCGAAATAGGGAGCCGCCCATGCGTATATTGATCGTCGAGGATGATGCCGACCTGAACCGCCAGTTGACGGAGTCTCTCACCAAGGCCGGGTATGCGGTCGATACCGCAAGCGATGGAGAGGAAGGTCACTTTCTCGGCGATACGGAACCCTACGACGCGGTCGTGCTGGATATTGGCCTTCCAGAGATGGATGGCATCACCGTGCTGGAAAAGTGGCGAGCAGACGGTCGGCTCATGCCGGTGCTGCTGCTGACCGCCCGCGATCGCTGGAGCGACAAGGTCGCTGCTATCGATGCCGGTGCGGACGACTACGTCACCAAGCCGTTTCACATCGAGGAAGTGCTGGCCCGCCTTCGGGCACTGATACGCCGCTCCGCTGGGCATGCCGCTTCGGTGATCGCCATAGGCGACGTTGAACTGGATACGGCTAAATCGCTCGTCACATTCAAGGGTGAACCCGTCAAGCTCACGTCACTGGAACTGCGTCTCATATCCTACCTGATGCACCATGAGGGCAAGGTGGTCAGCCGCACCGAACTCATCGAACATCTTTACGACCAAGACTTCGACCGGGACTCCAATACGATCGAGGTGTTTGTCGGCAGGCTACGGCGCAAGCTGGATCCGACCTTCATCCAAACGGTGCGCGGTCTCGGATATAAGGTTTGACGCAAACCAAGACGGCAATGGTGGCAAGGTCGCGGTCTCTCACCTCGACACTGTTTGCGACCATTGTGGTCAGCCTCGGTTTCGGACTGATCGTTGTCACGATGGTTCTGTTCGTTGTCCTTCAGCGTGATGCCAACAACTCGTTGAGAAGCCTGCTTCTCGCTCACGCCTATAACGTGATGGGTTCGGCGATTGTCGGCCAGGACGGTGGCATTTCGGCAAGTCCGGAAATCGGCGACCCTCGTTTTGGGCTGCCGCTCTCGGGGTGGTACTGGGCCATTTCCAAAGCCAGCGACCCAGGTGTCTCACTTGCCAATTCCCCGTCCATTGCTGGCGATGCATTGCCGATGCCGCCCGAAAGCGCGGCATCATTCGACGATACATTCCAGCGGTATTGGCGTGTGGAGACATCCCGTGGTGCGGGACAGCAACTCGATGCGCAGGTCTTTCTGGGTGAGAATGGTGATCTCTATCAGGTGAGCGTCGGTGCAGCCGTGGCGGACCTCGAAAGTGCGCGTAACGGATTGCTGCGGCTCATCGCGATCATTTTCCTTCTGCTTCTGGCCTGCACATTGGTGGCCACATGGTTTGCCGTGCGCAGCGGGCTTCGTCCACTGACGAATGCCCGCGCCGCATTGGTCGCCATGCGGGCGGGGGAGCAGATCACACTCGATGGTCCCTTGCCGCCTGAAATCGCCCCGTTGGCCGAAGAGATCAACGCGCTCGCCACCGCAAACCGTGCGACGATGGAACGGGCGCGCCATCAGGTGGGAAACCTCGCCCATGCGTTGAAGACACCCCTTTCAGCGGCCATCAATGACGCGAGAAACATGAAAGGCGGCGAGCCGATCGTTGGCCAGCTGCAATCGATCCAGAACCAGATCGCCGCCTATCTCGAACGGGCCAGACGCGGCGCGCGGCGGGAAGGCGTTGCCCACCGAACGCCGGTGATGGACATTCTGCAGGGATTAACCAAGGTCATGCGAAAGTTGCATCCACAACTGACCTTCAACCTTTCCGGAGCGGATGATGTGCTAGTGCTGTGCGAACGCGACGATCTTCAGGAATCCATCGGAAACCTGCTGGACAACGCTGCCCGCTTCGCCGTGAGCACGGTTGATATTGATGTCATCGTGGATGAAACGCACCCGGGTTACGCCCTCATCACTATCGACGACGATGGCGACGGACTGAATGACAGAGACAGAAAGAATGCTTTGCTTCGCGGCAAGCGGATCGACGAGGCGGCAGCAGGATCGGGTCTGGGATTGGCGATTGTGAACGAGATGGCAGAGGATTACGGCGGTGAGTTCCGCATCGAGAAGTCCGATCTATTGGGCGGGCTGCGCTGCGTCGTCAAATTACCATCCGTCCCGAACAGCATGTCCAGATGACGTTGCGTTCCGTGTTCATTATTTTTGGTCTGCTTTTGTCCGCTTGCACGGCTGGTGGTCCCATTGAAAGCGGCGTTGCGCCCCTGCAGGAACGCTCTGGTGTCTTCTACACGTCGAGCGAACCAAAGCCGCAGCGCTTGAACGAAAGGGAGTCAGTGGCTTTGGCCGCCGCGGAGCGGAGCGCGCTTGAATTCGGGCAACCGAATGTCGCGTATCCCTGGGCCGTCGATGCCTCGACAGGCGGTTCTGTCCGAGCATCCGAGCCGTTCCGGATTGCCGGTCGAGACTGTCGACGCTTGAACTACGAAAGCTCCAAGGGCGCGGGTCCGGTCAGCCAATCTCAGGTAACGGTGTGTCGCAGGGTGGGTGAGGAATGGGTTCCGGTCGTCTGACACGCCGATTTGTCGCGCTGTCGTGACTGCCTTGCCGTTGAATTGACGCTCCCAACGGTTAGAACGCCTCATGGTTTTCTGGGCACTCATTTGCGCCATGCTCGGCGTTGCTATCCTGATTCTTCTCGTCCCGCTCACGAGAACGGCCAAGCCGCGCGATGAAACCTATTTTCGCCACTATCGGCACCGCCTCTCCGAACTCGACCATGCGATCGCCTCCGACCCTGCAGATGACACGCTGAAGGAAGAGCGCACCACCGCTGCCCGGCATCTTTTGCGCTTGCAGGAAGGCCGTAGCGGAGCGGCGCACGATGGCAGAAGGCCTGCCTACCGCACAGCCGCGTCGCTGGTCGCCCTGTTTGGCGTGCCGCTACTTGCGCTTGGCGTCTATATATCGCTTGGCGAACCCGAAAGACCGGATGTTCCCTTGGCGGCGCAACAAGCGCAGGCTGGCGAAAATGCAAACATGCAGACGATGGTTGCGCGCGTCGAAGCGCATCTGAAATCGAACCCGGACGACGTGCAGGGCTGGACGATATTGGCGCGCGTTTACGGAACGTCCGGCGATTACGACAAGCGCAGACAAGCCGTGAGGGAACTCGTGCGGTTGCAGGGACGCACGTCCGCCAACCTTGCCGATCTGGCCGAAGCCGAAATACAGATCGACGGCAATCTCGTTCCCGCATCCGCACGCGCATTGCTGGACGAGGCGCTGGAAAGCGATCCGACGAACAGGAAGGCCGCCTATTACAGAACGGTCGCGATGGAGCAGTCCGGTGAGTTTGAAAAGGCACTGTCTTCCTGGAAAAAACTGCGCACTACCTCGCCTGACGATGCACAATGGCAAACTCTCGTCAGCCAGCGTATCGCCCGGCTGGAGGACTTCTCCAATCAGGCTGCCGGTCAGATCGCAGAGCAGGCAAGCATGATCGAGGGCATGGTCGCCGGATTGCGTGCAAGGCTTATCGAAGATCCGACCGATCTGGATGGCTGGACACGCTTGATGCGGTCATACGAAGTTCTCAATCGCCCGGCAGACGCTGTAGTGGCCTTGGACGCCGCATTGGCGCGTGGTGATCTGGAGCCAGAAGTGAGGCGGAAATTGACCGCACTTCGGACAGATATGGAAGGTTCCACCCAATGACCGCACGCGCGACCCGTCTCATGTGGATCGGCATTGTCGGCTGCGTATTGTCGCTCGCCGTTGGTCTGTCGGTTTTCGCCATGCGCTCCGGCATATCCTACGCCATGAGCCCCAGCGAACTGCTTGCAGCGGCGCCACCGGCCGGGCAACGCATCCGGCTGTTCGGGCTTGTCGAAGAAGGGTCCGTCGAACGGGGTGACGGTCTTCAGGTCTCATTCGCTCTCACAGATGCCAACAATCGCGTCGAGGTATCCTTTAAAGACATTCTGCCGGATTTATTCCGCGAGAAGCAGGGTATCATCACCGAAGGCGTCATGCAGGCCGATGGCACATTCGCCGCCGACGAAGTGCTGGCCAAGCATGATGAAAACTACATGCCTGCCGACATGGCCGAGAAGTTGAAGGCGGAAGGCCTGTGGCAGGGCGACACGGCCGGAACCACGAAGCCATGACCGCAGAACTCGGCCATTTCGCCCTCGTGCTGGCCTTCGCCCTGTCGGCGGTTCAAAGCGTTGTGCCCCTGTGGGGCGCACGTGTCGGGGACAGCCGTTTGATGGCGACCGGAGATGCATCGAGCAACGGCATACTGCTCTTTACAGCCATATCTTTTGCCGCCTTGGTGAATGCTTATGCGGTTTCGGATTTCTCGGTGCTCAACGTCTGGCAAAACAGCCATTCGCAGATGCCGTTCCTGTTCAAACTTACCGGCACATGGGGCAACCATGAAGGCTCCATGCTGCTCTGGGTGCTCATTCTGGCACTGTTCGCCGCTGCCGTAAGCTGGTTCGGCTCTCAGCTTCCCGAGACGTTGAAAGCGACGGTTCAATCCGTTCAGGGCTGGCTGCTTCTCACATTTTTCGCCTTCATCCTGTTCACATCGAACCCTTTCGAGCGGCAATCTCCCGCAATGGAGGGGCAGGACCTCAATCCCATCCTTCAGGACATCGGCTTGGCGATCCATCCGCCTATGCTGTATCTCGGCTATGTCGGCTTTTCGATCACATTCGCCTTTGCGGTCGCTGCCCTGATCGAAGGGCGCATCGACACCGCATGGGCACGGTGGGTGAGGCCCTGGGTCCTCGTGGCATGGGTGTTTCTGACGGCCGGCATCGCGATGGGGTCCTATTGGGCCTATTATGAACTCGGTTGGGGCGGCTGGTGGTTCTGGGACCCCGTCGAGAACGCGTCGTTCCTGCCGTGGCTTTCCGGTACTGCTCTCCTCCATTCAGCGCTGGTAATGGAAAAGCGCGACGCACTTAAAATCTGGACAGTGCTGCTCGCCATCCTGACCTTTTCGCTCAGTTTGCTTGGCACGTTTCTCGTCCGCTCCGGCGTTCTGACATCAGTGCATACATTCGCAAGCGACCCGTCGCGAGGGCTGTTCATTCTCACGATCCTGTCCTTCTTCGTCGGTGGATCGTTCGTTCTGTTCGCCCTGCGCGCAAATTCACTTCAAGCAGGCGGCCTGTTTTCGCCGATATCCCGCGAAGGCTCTCTTGTGGTGAACAACCTGCTGCTGGCGACCACGACCGTCACCGTCCTGATCGGCACGCTCTACCCGGTCGTTTATGAGGCTCTGACGGACGATAAGATTTCGGTCGGCGCGCCATTCTTCAACCTCACATTCATCCCCATCGCCATTCCGCTCGTTCTGCTGATGCCACTTGGGCCGCTTCTGGCCTGGAAGAACGGTGATATACGCGGGGCGCTCCAGCGGCTCTGGTTTGCCGGTTTGGTTGCCGTGGTCAGCGTCGTGATCGTCGCGGCATTCATCGCTCCCGGGCGCTGGTTGGCACCGTTGGCAATCGGCATTGCCGTGTGGCTCATGGTCGGCGCATTTGGCGAAATCGTGCAGCGTATCGGGTTGGGTCGACATCCGGTTGCCGTCTCCACGCGCCGCCTTGCTGGTTTGCCCGGCTCCGTCTGGTCCACGGCCCTGTCCCATTTCGGGGTCGGTGTGACGATGCTGGGCATTGTCGCCGTCACCGCGTTCGAGCGGGAGCATGTGGTGCAACTCGCGCCCGGCGCGAGTGCCGACGCGGCAGGCTTTACAATCACCAATAATGGCTATCGCAGTCAGGACGGTGGCAATTTCGAGGAGCAGATCGCCCGCATCACCATACGGGAAGCCGGACTGGTCGTCGCCGAAGCGGAGCCATCCAAGCGCTTCTACCCCGCGCGCCAGATGCCGACGACGGAAGCGGCCATCGTCACCTTCGGCTTTTCCCAGCTATACATCGCGTTGGGCGAAGGCCGTGATGACGGTTCTGTTGCTGTTCGGGTGTGGTGGAAACCTCTCGTCACCCTGATCTGGATCGGCGCGATCATCATGTCGGTCGCTGGGACGATTGGTCTATTCAGCCGCCGTCGAGCGCGCAAGACGGCGCGTCAACCGGTGGGAACTGTCAGTCATGTTTAGGAGCGTTCTCGCAGCGCTAATCATGTTGCTGTCGCTTACGCCGCTATCCGCGCAGGAAAATGACGATAGAGCAAAGGCGCTGTTCAACCAGTTGCGCTGTGTCGTTTGCCAGAACCAGTCCATTGCCTCTTCGGAGGCGGGTGTTGCACAGGACCTCCGACAGCTTGTCCGCGAGCAGATCGATGCGGGCAAGTCCGATCCGGAAATCATCGACTATCTCGTGGACCGCTACGGCGAGTTCGTTCTTCTCAAACCGCGTTTCTCGGCACACACGATCATTCTATGGTTGTCGCCGGTGTTGATCGTCCTGTTCGGCATCTTTCTCATCATCCGTATGCGATCGTCCAAACCGCAAGCCATCGCGCCCCTTGAGCCTGATGAGGAGGCGCGGTTGTCGCAATTATTGGACGAAAACGCGTCGCAAAAGCGGTAACAGCCTTACAGGGGTTTAATTTCCGCGCCGTTGGCAGACCGTATTCTCAATCTCATATCCCGACCACTGGCGCAGCAGATCGAGCGTCTCGGTTTCCCGGATAATATGAGGTTGATCATGTCCCAATCCACGAAAATTAAAACCCGTCTTCTCGGCAGTGCAACGGCGCTGGCGTTGGGCGGTGCATTTATCGCAGGCGGCATCGTCGCCCCCACGACGCCCGTTCTTGCCGACGCGGTAAAAATCGAAGCCCCCCAAGCACCCGGATTTGCGGATGTGGTGAGCGCCGTTTCTCCGGCGGTCGTTTCAGTGCGCGTGAAGACGTCAGTGGAACCGGCGGCCTTCAATGGCGGAATGGAACTGCCTGAAAACCATCCCTTCAAACGCTTCTTTGACGAGCGTTTCGGCGACCGCGGTATGGACCGCGATAAGCGTGACCGGAATGGTCCCCGCCGCTTTGGCGCGTCACAGGGTTCCGGCTTCTTCGTTTCTGCGGACGGCTACATCGTCACCAACAACCATGTGATCGACAATGGTTCGCAATACACGGTCGTCATGAACGACGGTGAAGAGGTCGACGCCAAACTCGTCGGCACCGACCCCAAGACCGACCTTGCCGTCCTGAAGGTCGAGGGAGACGATTTCACCTATGTGGAGTTCGACAAGGATTTGGCACGTGTTGGTGAATGGGTCGTTGCGGTTGGCAACCCGTTCGGCCTCGGCGGCACGGTGACTGCCGGTATCGTCTCGGGCCAGAACCGTGACATCGGCTCCGGTCCCTACGACGACTTTCTGCAGATCGATGCAGCCGTCAACAAGGGCAACAGCGGCGGACCGGCCTTCAATCTCAATGGCGAAGTGATTGGCGTCAATACGGCAATCTTCTCGCCATCCGGCGGCAACGTGGGCATCGCATTTGCAATCTCCGCCAAATCCGCCAGCAAGGTCGTGGCCGATCTCATCGACAACGGTGAGGTGACACGAGGCTATCTCGGCGTCCGCATCCAGCCAGTCACGCAAGATATAGCGGATTCCCTCGACCTGAATTCCACCGATGGCGCGATTATTGCGGAAGCAACCGAAGACGCGCCGGCAGCCATCGCCGGATTGCGGGCAGGTGATGTCATCGTGGAAGTCGATGGAACATCCATCGAAGGCCCGAAGGATCTGTCACGCACCATCGCCGCCTATTCTCCCGACCAGACCGCGGACGTGACGATCGTGCGCGACGGTGAACGGCAAACGATCGCAGTGGCGCTCGGCGAACTGCCGGGGCAGGAACGTCGTGCCGAATTGCAGCGTGACGACAGCACGAAGGACAGCGCATCCGTCGATTTCGACGACCTTGGCCTGTCCCTGACCGAAACCGATGACGGTGTGACAGTTGCTTCCGTCACGCCGGACGGCGCTGCCGAGGAACGCGGATTGCAGGCCGGGGACCGGATTGTGTCCATCAACGGCGCTGCCGTGGACGGCATCAACTCCGTCGGTCGTGCGCTGTCGGAAGCGATGGAAGCCGACCGGAAGGCTGTGCTGCTTCAGGTTCAAAGCGGCGAAAGCAACCGCTTCGTTGCCTTGCCTGTGGCGCGGGGCTAGTTCTCGGCAATCGCTCGGCGGGGTATCAGCGCCCCGCCGAACTCTTTGCAACCAGCAAGCAGGTTTTCATGAATATCCTGATCGTCGAGGATGATACGGCATTATCGGAGCAGCTTGTGCAGTCGTTCGAGGACTCCGGCCATACATGCACGACCGCAGAAGACGGGCGTAAAGCTCTCACGATCTGCAAGAGTGCCAGTTTCGACGTTCTGGTCATCGACCGGATGATGCCCAATATGAACGGCCTCGCGTTGATTACCGAGTTGCGCGAGGCTGGAGACACGACCCCCGTCATTATTCTGTCCGCGATGGGGCAGGTGGATGATCGCGTGACCGGCCTGCGGGCGGGTGGCGACGATTACCTCACCAAGCCTTATGCCTTCTCCGAATTGTTGGCCCGGGTCGAAGTTCTCGGCCGCCGAAAGGAGCAGGCGGATGGAGCGTCCAACACGACATCCAAGGTCGGCGACCTGACGCTGGACCGAATTGAGCACACCGCTCAACGTGGCGGCGAGACCATCTCACTTCTTCCCCGCGAATATCGCCTGCTCGATTATCTCATGCAGAACGCGGGTCGCATCGTCACGCGCACGATGCTTTTGGAAAAAGTGTGGGACCTCCATTTCGACCCGCAAACCAATGTGATTGACGTTCACATCTCCCGCCTCAGGGCCAAGATCGACAAGAATTTCGAGACGCCCTTGCTGCATACCGTCCGCGGGCGTGGTTATAAACTGTCCGACGAAGGCTGAACGGGCGCAGCCGTGGCGTTCCGTAACATCAGTCGCGTTCTCGGCACCACCGTTGCGCGGCTGACGCTGCTCTACACATTGATCTTCGGCATGCTTGCCGTGGGCGTCGTTTCCTACATCAGCATATCTACGGGTCGTCTCGTCATCCAGCAGGTGCGCGTGACGGTCGACGAGGAAGTGCAGCAGCTCGCGCGGATCTATCGTCGTTTCGGTACGGGACGCCTAATCGCAACGATCGATCGTCGTTCCCGCCAACCGGGAGCCAACCTGTACCGGGTGGTATCACGAGATAGCATCGTGCTGGCCGGAAACGTTGCGAGCATGGACGAACGGATGCTGGACCGCACGGGCTGGCATTTGCGTCCCTTCCGCTACGAACGCGGCACCCCGACCCCGGGCCCTCCGCCGCTGGCGATAGGCCGCGTATTCGATTTGACTGGGGGTGCGAAACTCCTCGTCGGGCGCGATATTGGCGACGCCAACACCTTTCGCAGCATCGTTCGCCGTGCCTCTACTATCTCTCTCACGGTTCTCCTTCTCACCGGCCTGTTCCTCGTTCTGGTGCTGGGCCGCCGTGCTGTCCGCAGGCTCGACACGGTAACGGCAACGACCGGGCGGATCGTCGAGGGCGATCTCTCGCAGCGTTTGCCCGTGTCCGGAAAGGCGGATGAATACGACCGCCTGTCCGTTGCGCTCAACGAGGTGCTGGAACGGGTCGAGCGGCTGGACAGTGGCGTGCGCAATGTGTCCGACAACATCGCCCATGATCTGAAGACCCCGTTGACCCGCCTGCGTAACCGTGCGGAGGCGCTTGCGGGTTCCAGTGACCCGCAGGAAACGGTCACTACCGCGCAGCATATCGTGGCTGAAGCCGACGGCCTCATCCGCACATTCGATGCGCTTCTCCTCATATCCCAAACGGAATCCGGTGCCCGCCCTGTCACCCTCGCCCGCTTCGATATCGTGCCAATTGTGGAAAGCGTCTTCGAACTTTTCGAACCGAGCGCCGAGGAAGTGGGCGCAGAACTGCGACTGAATATCGACTGCGAGCCGCAGGTCGAGGGGCACCGTGAATTGCTGGCGCAGGTTTTGACCAACCTTCTTGACAATGCGCTGAAATACGCAGCTCGTGACCATGCCGTCATCGTCATGAGGGTCTCGTGTGCCTCCGACGCCATCTTCCTGACCGTTGCGGACAACGGACCGGGCATTGCGAAAGAGGATCGTTCAATCGTCCGCGAACGGTTCGTGCGTCTGGATGAAAGTCGCGCCACGAAAGGCTTCGGCCTCGGGTTGGCGATGGTGGAGGCGATCGCACGGGTGCATAACGGCACGTTGATACTCGACGACAACGAACCCGGCCTGCGCGCGACACTGCGGTTGCCACGCATCGACTAGGCGCGCACAAAGCGCGTGTGAAAAAACCGCTCTCCACCATAAAACCGTCAGCCGATACAGCCGACGCCTGTCTCGGCCCGCCTCTCGTCTCGATCTCGGACGCGCGCGACCTATCCGGGTTTCTCGAAGCGGTGTCTCGCCTGTCGCCCTATATTGGCGGGCTCATCAAGCGCCATCCGGACACCGTCGAACAGGCCGTGGAGGGATTTCAGAAAGCGCTGGAAACGCTGTTTGCCGAACTGGAAAGCAGCGCACCATTTCCCGATGAAGCCACATTGTCGAAAGCGCTGCGTCTCGGCAAACAGCGAGTGCATCTGCTCGTCGCGCTGGCTGATCTTGGCGGATGGTGGTCGAGCGACACCGTGCAGCTTTGGCTGTCCCGCTATGCTGATCTCGCGCTGGCGCTCACCATGCGCCATCTCGTCGACGACGCGACAGCGCGCGGCAAACTGCTCCCCTTAACAAGTGACGACCCGTTCCATGAATCCGGGATCACCATTCTTGCAATGGGCAAGCACGGCGCCCGCGAGCTGAACTATTCCAGCGACATCGACCTGATCGTGCTGGTCGACCCCGATTCCGCGCGGATGCCGGACAGGGACGAGGCGCTGACGTTGTTCGTGCGGATGACCAAAGCCATGACGCGCATCATGCAGGACCGTACGGCGGACGGATATGTGTTTCGCACCGATCTGCGCCTGCGGCCGGACCCCGGGTCCATGCCCCTTGCCGTGCCTGTGGGCACCGCATTGGTCTATTATGAGGCACGTGGGCAGAACTGGGAGCGCGCAGCTCTCATCAAGGCCCGTGCTGTTGCTGGAGACATTGCACTTGGCGCACGCTTCCTCAAGGAACTGACGCCCTTCATCTGGCGAAAATATCTCGACTATGCCGCCATCGCGGACATCCATTCCATCAAACGACAGCTGCAGAGCCATCGCGATCTGCTGGAGAAAACGGTGGCAGGCCACAACGTCAAACTCGGGCGGGGTGGCATCCGCGAGATCGAGTTTTTCGTTCAGACCCAGCAGTTGATCGCCGGTGGTCGGGCTCCGGATCTGCGGGTCAAACGGACGCTGAATGCGCTCGATGCGTTGGCGGAAGCGCAATGGGTCGCGCAGGACAACGCCGCCGGCCTGAAAACAAGCTACCGCTTTCTGCGCGATGTCGAACACCGCATCCAGATGATCGCAGACGAGCAGACCCACACGATCCCGGAAGACAAACAAGCGCGCACGGCCATTGCCACGCTTTGCGGCTTTCCCAGTCTTGCAAAGTTCGAGGCCACTTTCCGCGCCCATTCCGACTACGTCGAGGACGCCTATTCCGCGCTTTTCGAGCCGGAGGACACGCTTGCGATAGAAAGCGGCAGTCTGGTCTTTGCCGGGTCCGAGGACGATCCGGCCACGCTGCAAACGCTGGAACGGCTGGGCTACGACAACCCGACGCGGGTCATCTCGACAGTCAAGAACTGGCATTTCGGGCGCTATCCCGCCGTTCAGACCAGCGAAGCCCGGCAACGGCTGACGGAGTTCACGCCGCGCTTGCTGGAAGCGATAGCCGCCAGCGGACGGCCCGATGGGGTGCTGAGTGATTTCGACCGCTTCCTCACCAACCTGCCGTCCGGTTTCCAGCTTTTTCATTTACTGCATTCCAACCCCGATCTGCTCAATCTGCTCGTGCGGATACTGGCTGCGGCGCCGCGTCTGGTGGAACTCATCGTTCGCCGACCGCACGTTTTCGACGGGATGCTGGAGCCGCAATTCTTCCGTCGCCTCGCCACGCCCGACGAGATGCGCCAACAGCTATCCGTCACCCTGCAACAAGCCCGCGATTACGAGGACGCCCTCGACCGGGCGCGCATCTTTGCAGCCGAGCAACGCTTTCTCATCGGCGCACGGGTGTTGGCCAAGGCATTGAAGCCTGTCGATGCCGCCCCGCACTACACCCATCTGGCAGACGTGGTGGTGCAAGCCATGCTCGATCTCGTGTTGCGCGAAATCGAGCGCGCCCACGGCACTTTGCCCGGCGGGGCCTGCTGCATCGTGGCGATGGGCAACCTCGGCTCGGCCGAACTCACGGCGTCTTCCGATCTCGACCTTCTGCTGCTCTATCGAACCGAAGAGGGCGATCCGGAATCGGATGGACCCCGTCCGCTTTACGCCTCGCAATATTATGGCCGCGTGACCCAACGCTTCATCGCGGCCATGACGGCCCCCACCGCACAGGGCATTCTCTACGAACTCGATTTCCGCCTGCGCCCTTCCGGCAAGGCCGGCCCGATTGCAACCTCGCTGGCCGCCTTCGAAAAATACCAGCGCGAGGAGGCGTGGACATGGGAGCGCATGGCTCTGACACGAGCCCGCGCTTCGGCCGGTCCGGATGCATTCATCAGTCGGGTGCAGACGGTTATCGATGATCTGCTTATGCCCCGTGATGATGCGGCGAAAGTCGCAACGGACGTTTTTGAAATGCGTTTGACGATGGACACCGCCCGCGCGTCCGGCGGCACATGGGACGTGAAACTGGCGAAAGGCGGTCTCGTCGACATCGAGTTCCTTGCCCAATATCTTGTGCTGACGGGGCAGGGCACAGGGCGATCGACTGCGGATATCATCGCAAGTGCGGCGGCAGCATTACACGATGATAACGTGACCGTGAGCGATGCACTCACTACATTCAGGTCAACAGCGCAGCTTATCCGGCTTTGTCTGGATGATGGGTTCGATGGCGCGAATGCGCCGCAGGGCTTCATCGATCTGCTGCTGGACGAGTTGTCACTGCCGGATATTCCGACAGCGGCAACGCATCTGCAGAGCCTGCAAAAACAGGTCAGGGACGTCTTTCTGACACATGTGAGCGGTTCTGCCTGAACAGGAGACGACCCATGAAACAGTTGACACTGACGACCGTCATCATCGGCGGAACCCTAGCTCTTGCCCTCGTCGCACCCGCCCAAGCGGAAAAGCGCGAACGCGGTGCCGAGCGAGGTGCGAAGATGATCGAGCGCCTCGATACCGACAAGAGCGGCACGATCAGCGCCGATGAGTTCATCGCCGCGCGCACCACCCGTTTCGACGAGACTGACGCCGATGGCAATGGCGAGTTGACCCGCGACGAATTGGTGGCCCGTATGGAGCGCCGGCGTCTCGAACGCCGGGCCGACCGCATGATCCGCCGCATGGACGTGGACGGCGACGGTAAGGTCACGAAGGCCGAGATCGAAAACCGCGCCGCCAAGCAGTTCGCGCTGATGGACCGGGACGATAGCGGTTCTATCGAAGAAGGCGAAATGCGGCGTGCCGCACGTGGAATGAAGCGCGGCCACAAGCATGGAAAGCGACACCAGTCGAAAGAGCGTGGTTCGGAAGACAGCCTCTAGGCTGCACTCGCTTTTTCCAGTTCGACGTCCGGCTGCTGACAATCGTTCGGCAGCCGGACTGCGATCAACGTGCCCTTTCCGACACGCGATCGGATTTTCAGCGCACCTCCGTGCAACTGCGCCAACGAGCGTGCGATAGCCAGGCCGAGACCGCTACCCTTGTGGTCCTTCGTGAACTGGTCCTGCACCTGTTCGAAGGGCTGACCAAGCCGCTTCAGAGCCTCCTTGCCGATGCCGATACCATTGTCTTCGATGACGATATTGACGGAGTTCTTAAGCGGCCGAACTGTCACGTCCACACGGCCGCCGTCCGGCGTGAATTTTACGGCGTTCGACAGCAGGTTGATGACGATCTGCTTCACGGCACGCTTGTCGGCTTTGATAATCAAGTCGTCGGGAACCTTGTGGTTCACCTCGATGTCGGCCTTGTCGGCCTGTACCTGAATGATCCTGATTGACTCGTGGATCAGCGTCTGAATGTTCATTTCCTCCGGTTGCAGCTTCAGCCGACCGGCCTCGATCTTCGACATATCCAGCACATCGTTGATGACGTTGAGCAGGAACGTGCCGGAATGATGGATGTCCTCGGCATATTCGCCATACTTGTCCGACCCTATCGGCCCGAAGGTGCGGGATTTCATGATGTCGGAAAAGCCGATAATGGCGTTGAGCGGTGTGCGCAGTTCGTGGCTGATATTGGCAAGGAACTGCGACTTCGTCCGGTTCGCACCTTCCGCAAGGTTGCGCTGACGCGTGCTCTCCGTTGCCAGTTCGACAAGCTGGTTGGCCTGCAATTCCAACTGTTTCTGCGATAACTTGTAGGCCTCAATCGTCGCTTCGTGGTTCCGTTCAGTTTTCTCCGCCCGTTCCTGTGCCCGCTTGAACTGGGTCACATCCGTGCCGACCGACACGAACCCCCCGTCATGGGTCTTGCGCTCGCTGATCTGCAGCCAATGACCGTCTTCCGTTTCCGCTTCGAAAACATGCGCGGGTGTTTCGGATGACCGGTCGAGCGTATTGCGCTGCCGCACGTTGGGTCGGACACCGAGACCCATCAGTTCATCGTAATGGCGACCTGGTACGGCGTCCTTTTCGCCCAGCTGATAAAGAAGCCGGTATTTTGAATTGCACATCACAAGGCGTTTTTTCGCGTCCCACAGGACGAACGCTTCGGAGATGCTTTCCACCGCATCAGCAAGCCTTCGCCCTGCATTGCGGGATTGCTGCTTGAGCGCTTCCTGTTCGGAAATATCGAACGCGATGCCCACCAGCCGGCAATCCCCGTCGTCCCCGTGAACGACCTCACCGCGCAGGCGCATCCACACCCAGCCACCGTTTGCGCCGCGAATGCGGAACCGGTGATCGACGTGGTTGTCGCCGTTGAAAGTGTTGTCGATCACCTTTAACAGATCGGTGTCTCTCGGGTGCAGAAGTTTGGTCAGTTTCGCGTAACTGAGCACGCGTTCCTGCGGAAGTCCGAGCATCTGGAACATGGATTTCGACCACGAAATCCGCCCGCGCGCGATGTCCCATGTCCACAATCCGCAATGGCCACGCAAAAGCGCGCTGTCGAATTGCGCACTCCGCCAGGCTTTCGCCTCCTGCTCCAGCCGTGTACGCCCGGCTTCCCTCAGATAGAGCAGCACGACAGCGCCCGTGATGAGGAAAAACAGGGCCAGCAGCAGTAGTTCGACATATAGATCGCCCCACCAGTCGGTGAAAACGGAGTTGCGCGACTGTGTGACGACGAGCGCTCCGCCACCGGCAGCCTCGGGCAGTCTGCTCAACACGGCAAAGACCTGTTCCTGTCCGTTCAAACGGAACGTAGTTTGCGTTTCATCCGTGCCAAGCGTCGTCATGGTGTAGGAACCCCCGGTCAGATCGAGCAGCGAGGTGCCGAAGCGGTCTGGGCCGATGCCGCGTTCGGCCCGAACGATACCGTTGGAATCCACATGAAACACGCGCCGCCCGTTTCGCGTGGCATTAGCGGGCAGCGCATCGTTCAGCATGTCCTGAACGACAATTGGCTCGGCGATAGATGCATTGTCCTGTCCGGCGGCAGCAAGGCGAAGGCTCACGACTTCTGAGATACGGGCGAGATTCACATAGGCATTCGTTTCAACGGTGCCGGACTGTTCCAGCACCAGTCCGGCACGCAACAGGGCGACGGCGGTGAACAACAGCATCAGGCCGCTCGGTATGGCCCGAAGCCAGGCCCGTTCTGTTCTCGACGCTTTGCCGGATGCAAAGGCCCGGGGCGAGGAAACGAGGGACTGCAAACGGGCGATCAGCTTTTCCTGCCAGGGCGTGGACGGTGGTTTGGGGCGGCTGTCCCAAATCTGTTCGTCGAGGGCGAGGCGGGTGTTCATAGGGTGTCACCCGTCAAAACCGTGTGAAAAGACCTCTGTGTCTTGCACATTCGTAACGTCTCCGGCGCCCCCGCGAATCGGTGTATTTGAATCCACACCGAATCCCGTGTCCACCGCCAGCGGCAGAAATAGTCAGGCTCCGGCGAGCGCACGCTCCACAATTTCCGACACATCCGGTGACAGGTCTTGCCCGGCAAGCCCTTCCAGGGCCGCTCGCGCATGGGCTTTCCTGCCATCGTCCATGATCGTCCAGGAATCCATCAGCGTCAGAAGACGCGCGGCGACCTGCGGGTTGATCGCATCCATTGCGGCGAGCTTGTCCGTGAACCAGTGGTAGGCGGCCCCGTCGGCACGGTGGAACCCGGTCGGGTTGGCCATCGCAAATGCGCCCAACAACGAGCGTGCACGGTTGGGGTTGTCGAGCGTGAACCCGTCCGACGCCGCCAGCGCCTTGACCCGTTCCAGCGCGCCCTTACCGGGGATCATGGCCTGCACACCGAACCACTTGTCGATCACCAGCGGGAAGTCCGCATACTGATCGTGAAATGCACTCAACACCCGTTCCGATTGCGCCTCATCACCAATGATCTGCGTGATGATGGTGAGTGCTGCCAGCTTGTCGGTCATTGTGGTGGCGGTGACGAACTGGCGTTCCACGATCTCCGACGCCAGACCAGCATTTGCCAGAGGCACCAGCAGTGCATTCTTCAACGCACGTCGCGCTGCGGCTTCCAGTGAAATGTCGCCGGCCCGGTTCTCTGCAAGCGTGTCATATAGCGCAAGCCCTTCCGCTCCAAGCCGTCTGCCGACCGCTTCGAGCATCCCGCGCCGCGCCAAGGCGATGGCTTCAGGATCGACGTTCGAGCGAAGGTGTCGCGCGACGTCCTGTTCGCTCGGTAAGGTCAGCAGTTGCGCGCGGAAGTCGGGCTCCAAGGATTCATCGAACGCCAGATTTGCAACCAGTCCGGCGAACTGGTCGAGATCGATGACCGCGCCGCGCGCCATGCCCGTTAGCAGGTCCAGCGCCAGTCCGTTCACCGCTTCCCATCGATTGTAGGCATCCGAGTCTGATCCGGCGCGGACGATCCGCGCTTCTGCCGTTTCATCGTAGATGAGCCGAACCGGCGCAGAGAACCCGCGCAGCAAAGAGGGCAGGGGCTTCGCGTCGAGACCGGTAAACATGACCTCCGTTTCCGCGTCGCGCAGAACGATGACATCTCCCTCGACAGCTTCACTCCCTGTCCGTGGCGTGAGTTCGGCACCCTGCTCATCGAGAAGCCCGAACCGTATCGGTATCACCATCGGTTCCTTTTCGGCCTGGCCCGGCGTATCGGGAATGCTTTGGCGCAATGTCAACGTGTAGGTCTTTGCCGCGTCGTCATACGTCTCTTCGACATGAACCTCCGGCGTTCCCGCCTGCTCGTACCAGCGCATGAACTGGGACAGGTCGAGGTCGCAGGTCTCCTTGAAACAGCGCAGAAAATCCTCCATCACGGCGGCTTCCCCATCGTGGCGTTCGAAATATAGGTCGGTCGCGGCGCGATAGCCTTCTGGCCCGACCAAGGTCGCCAGCATCCGCACCAGTTCCGCACCCTTCTGATAGACGGTTGCCGTGTAGAAGTTGTTGATTTCCTTGTAGGATGATGGCCGAACGCAATGGGCCAGCGGCCCGGCATCCTCGGAAAACTGCCCCGCTTTCAGCACCCGCACCTGCGCGATGCGCTGCACCCCGCGCGAGCGCTGGTCGGCGGAAAATTCCTGATCGCGATAGACCGTCAGCCCTTCCTTCAGGCACAGCTGGAACCAGTCCCGGCAGGTGATGCGGTTGCCGGTCCAGTTGTGGAAATACTCGTGGGCGATGATCGCCTCGATATGCATGAAGTCCGCATCGGTCGCCAGTTCGGGGTTCGCCAGCACGTACTTGTCGTTGAAGACGTTGAGCCCCTTGTTCTCCATCGCCCCCATGTTGAAATCCGAGACGGCAACGATGTTGAACGCGTCGAGATCGTATTCGCGCCCGTAGACCTCTTCGTCCCACTCCATCGAACGCTTCAGTGCGTCCATCGCATAACCAGCGAGGTGTGCCTTGCCCGGTTCCACATAGATGTTGAGCGCAACGGTGCGGCCCGACTTTGTGGTGAACGTATCCGCCAGCACATCCAGCTTTCCCGCCACCGCCGCGAACAGGTAGCAAGGCTTCGGCCACGGGTCGTTCCACACGGCGAAATGGCGGCCACCCGGCAGCGAACCGGTTTCGCCCGGATTGCCGTTGGAGAGCAGTACCGGACAATCTGTCTCGCTCGCCTCCAGCCGGACGCGATAGATGGACAGCACATCGGGGCGATCCGGAAAGAACGTTATCCGCCGGAACCCCTGTGCCTCGCACTGGGTGCAATAGACGCCACTGCTGCGATACAGCCCCATCAGCTTGCGGTTCGCTTCCGGCGAAACCTCGGTCACGATCGTCACCTCGAACCGGTCGCCAAGGCTATCGGTCGGGATCGAAAGGCTGTTCTCTGTCAGCGAATAGCCGTTCGCTTCGACCAAAACTCCATTCACCCGCACCGAAACGAGGGTCAGTTCGTCTCCGTCCAGCACCAAAGGACAGTTCGCATCCGGTGTTCGATCGATCACGAGACTGCTCACGATGCGCGTGGCGGACGGGTCGAGCGCGATATCGAGATCGACCTTCGGCACCAGAAAATCGGGCGGGGAATAGTCTTGCAGATGAATGGTCGGGGCGTTGTTGGTTCTCATGGCAGATGGTCCGAAAAGGCGCGTTTCACACCTCTATGCTGCGCCGCCCGCTGCAAGTCACGTTTCTCATCCGCGCGCTGGTCTGCTAGGGCGTTTGCAACCGGAAACCACCGCTTCGCAGGGAACCCCGCCATGAACGACGACACCAGACGTGCTATCGACGACCTGAGGCAAAAGCGCGATGTTTCCCAACCTGTTATCGCCGACCTGTTCGACGCGGACGCCGGTCGTTTCGACGCGTTCAGCGTCCGCTGCGGCGAGATACTCTATGACTATTCCAAGACGGCAATTGAAGCCGAAACCCGGAGTGGCCTGTTTGCTGTCGCCGAGGCAGCCGGTCTCGAAGCCCGCCGTGATGCGCTGTTCTCCGGCGAGGCAATCAACACCACGGAAAACCGAGCCGTGCAGCATATGGCTCTGCGCGCTCCAGCCAGCGAAACAGTTGAAATCGATGGCAAAAACGTCATGCCGGATGTTGCTGCCGTGCGGGAGGCAATGGGTATTTTCGCGGCTGGTATCCGCTCCGGCGATATCGCAGGGCAGGGCGGCCGTTTCACCGATATCGTGAATATCGGCATCGGCGGTTCCGATCTCGGCCCCGCAATGGCGACATTGGCACTCGCCCCTTACCACGATGGCCCGCGCACCCATTTTGTGTCCAACGTCGATGGGGCCGACATCCTGCAGGTGCTGGCATCCGTCGATCCGGCGACGACGCTTTTCATCGTTGCCTCCAAGACGTTCACGACCCAGGAAACCATGACCAACGCCAGCACCGCCCGCAGCTGGGTGGTCGATGCGCTGGGCGAGGACGCGGTGCCAGATCATTTCGTGGCGCTTTCCACCGCCCTCGACAAGACCGCCTCCTTCGGTATTCCCGATGAGCGGGCGTTCGGGTTCTGGGACTGGGTCGGCGGGCGCTATTCCGTCTGGTCGGCCATCGGCCTGTCGCTGATGATTGCAATCGGGCCTGAACGGTTTGCGGAGTTTCTCGAAGGAGCCAACGAGGTTGACACCCATTTCCGCACCGCACCGATGGCCGAAAACGTACCCGTTCTGATGGCGCTGGTCGGCATTTACCACCGCAATGTCTGCGACTACGACACCCACGCTGTATTGCCTTACGATCAGCATCTGGCGCGGTTTCCCGCTTATCTTCAACAGCTTGACATGGAATCCAACGGCAAGAGCGTCACACGGACCAACGAGCCCGTCACCTGCCAGACCGGCCCCGTCGTTTGGGGCGAACCGGGCACGAACGGGCAGCACGCCTTCTACCAGCTGATCCATCAGGGCACGTCCGTCGTTCCCGCCGACTTCCTGCTGGCGGCGCAGGCCAACAATCCGGTCGGCGACCACCATCAGAAACTCGCTGCCAACGCTTTCGCGCAAACCGAGGCGCTGATGCGCGGCAAGACGCTGGCGCAGGCCCGTGCGGAATTGCTCGAAAAGGGTATGCAGGAAAGTGCCGCCAACGCTTTGGCGCCTCACAAGGTGTTCCCCGGCAACCGCCCGACCTGCACGTTTCTCTACCCGATGCTGACACCGCATATTCTCGGCCAGCTTATCGCGCTCTACGAACACAAGGTCTTCGTCCAGGGCACGATCTGGAATATCAATTCCTTCGACCAGTGGGGTGTGGAACTGGGAAAGGAACTGGCCGGTGAACTGCTGCCACGGGTCATGGGCGAACATGGCGAAACCCGTAACGGCTCCACCGAAGGACTGCTGGCCGCCTTCGCCGACATGCGAAAACCCTAGGTGTTCGTATAGCCTCTGCCATGCGGGCTGCGCGCGATGTTGGCTGCTTTCTTGCGTTCCCGGTTGACGGTGTAGAGCGACGCGCCGATGATGACGATAGCGCCGACAGCCGTCCAAACCGTTGGCAACGTGTTGAAAAACACGAAGCCGAGCAGCGTCGCGTAAAGCAGTCGCACATAGTCGAGTGAGGCAAGCAACGACGCCTCGCCCCACTTGTAGGCGTAGATGTTCATCATCTGCGCGCCGTAGGAAATGATACCGATGCTGCCGAGCAGCAGCCACTCATTCATCGTCGGCGGAACCCAGTAGATATAGGCCGGCACCGCGACGGCCAGCCCCACGAGAATGGCCTGATAGCTGAGAATGGTGATCGGCATTTCGGTGCGCGACAGGATGCGGATGATGACCATTACCATCCCTGCGCCCGCCGCACCCGTGACCGCGAGAATCGACACAGGGTCGAAACCCTGCAGGCCCGGGCGCATCATGATGAACACGCCGAGAAACCCGAGCGCGACCCCCATCCACCGCCGCCAGCCGACGACCTCCTGCAACAGCCAGACGGCGAAAATGGTGGTGAAGAACGCTTTTGCAAAGCCCAGCGCCGTGGCGTCGGCCAGCGGCAGATGGATGATCGCGGTGAAGCCGCACAGCATGGCGACCAACGCGAACCCGACACGCACGAATTGCAACCCCAGCCGTTCCGTCTTCAGGCAACCGGGAAAGTGCGAGACGATCGACGGCAGAACGATGCCAGTCATTACGACCTGTCTTGCAAACAGTATTTGCGTCACCGGCAGGCGTTCGCCCGCCAATTTGATGAGCACCGTCATGCCCGCGAACGCCAGTGCCGCTACCATAATAGTCGCGGCACCCTTCAGATTGTCGGGCATGGCGTGAAAGCGGCGCGAATAGGCAGCTGGCGACAGCATTGGAAGAGTCCGAAGGGTGAAGCGCCACTTGTCGCAGCCGTGACTTTGCACCGCAAGCCGAACCTTGCGCTGGCAGCCTATCATCGCCAGACTCGGCTTCAAATCTGTCCCTCCCGGTAGCCCCCGTATGAACGCTCACACACCGCTGAAATTTGGTGCCCATGTCGGCATGGGCAAGTCCGTCCACCGCAAGGAGGACGCTGCCTTCATCACCGGCCACGGCCTCTACACGGACGACGTGCGCCGCCCCGATGCGCTGCACGGTATCGTGCTGCGTTCGCCCCATGCGCACGCCACCTTCACCATCGGCGCGCTGGACGATGTGCGCGCCATGCCCGGCGTTCATCTGGTGCTGACGGGTGCGGACATGACGCCCTACAAGCCGCTGAAATGCCTCAACACCGTCGAGCAGCGCGATGGCACCAAGCACGCAACCCGCGATATCCCGCTCCTTTGCACCGATACCGTGCGCCATGTGGGCGATGCGGTCGCCTTCGTCGTCGCCGATACTGTCGAGCAGGCCCGTGAAGCGGCGGAAGCCATCGAGGTCGACTACGACATGCTGCCCGCCGTGGTCGATACGGAAGGCGCGCTCGCGGACGATGCACCGCTCGTCTATCCCGAAGCCGGCACCAATCTCGCCTTCGACGCCGAACGGGGCAACGCCGACCGCGCCCGCGAGATCTTCAAGACCGCCCCGTGCGTCACTGAGTTGAAACTCATCAACAACCGGCTCGTGTGCAACTACATGGAAGTACGCGGCTGCCTAGCGGAGTGGTCCGAAAAAGATGACCGCTTCACGCTTACAGTCGGTAGCCAGGGCGCACACGGAATGCGCGATCGAGTGGCGACCTGTCTTGACGTCGAAAAAGATAAACTGCGCGTCATCACGCCGGATGTCGGCGGCGGTTTCGGGACGAAGGTTTTTCCCTATCGCGAATATCCCGTCGCGCTGGTTGCCGCCAAACAGCTGGGCCGTCCGGTGCGCTGGTTGTGCGACCGGTCCGAGCATTTCGTGGCTGATGCCCACGGGCGGGACAATGTGACGACCATGCGAATGGCGATGGACGAGGTCGGAAAGTTCCTCGCGCTGGACGTCGATCTGATCGCTGCGATGGGCGGCTATCTCCACTCGTACGCGCCGTACATTCCGTCCTTGGGCACGACCATTGCCACCGGAGTCTATGACATAAAGGCATGCGGCTACCGCTTTCGCGGCGTCTATTCCCACACCACGCCAACCGACGCCTATCGTGGCGCTGGACGGCCCGAAGCGATCTACGCGCTGGAGCGGCTGGTCGACCAGTGCGCCCGCGACATGGGCCTCGCGCCGGAAGAAATCCGCCGCCGCAAC
The DNA here is from genome assembly GCA_963799325.1 of uncultured Alphaproteobacteria bacterium. GTDB lineage: Bacteria > Pseudomonadota > Alphaproteobacteria > Rhizobiales > Rhizobiaceae > Pseudahrensia. The sequence goes on from CAWCWS010000002.1 coordinate 290,986, forward strand.
TTCATCCAGCCCGAGCAGATGCCCTACACCACGCCTTTTGACCGAATGTACGACACCGGTGAAATCGAGGCGCATATGGACCTGTGCATGGAGCGTGCCGACTGGGCCGGCTTCGACGCCCGCGCGGAAGATGCCAGACGCGCGGGCCGCATTCGTGGCATCGGCATGTCCACCTATATCGAGGCCTGCGCCTTTGCCGGGTCCGAACCGGCCAAACTCGATCTGAACGCGGACGGCACGGTCACGCTGCATATCGGAACGCAATCGAACGGGCAGGGGCACAAGACGGCCTACGCCCAGTTCGCAGCCGAGGCGTTGAACATGGACATCAATGCCATCGAGGTGAAGCAGGGCGATACCGACGATCTGCCCACCGGCGGCGGCACGGGTGGTTCGCGTTCCATCCCGCTCGGCGGTGTGTCGGTCCGCTACGGTTCCGAAAAGCTGGCCGAGCGCATTCGCGAAATCGCCGCCGACAAGCTGGAAGCGTCCGCCGGTGATCTGGAATTGCAGGAAGGCACAGTGCGCATCGTCGGCACCGACCGGTCGATGACATTCGCGGAAATCGCCGCCGCTGCGGGAGAGACCCTGTCGGCCACCGGCACCTTCAAGCAGGCCGAGGCGACCTACCCGAACGGCACCCATATCTGCGAAATCGAGATCGAACCGGCGACCGGCGAGATCGAGATCGTCGGCTATACCATCGTCGACGACTATGGTGCGGTGGTGAACCCGCTGCTGCTGGAAGGGCAGGTGCATGGTGGCGTGGCGCAAGCCATCGGCCAGTGCATCATGGAACACACGGTCTATGACGATGACGGCCAGCTCATCACGGCTTCGTTCATGGATTACCGGATGCCGCGCGCCGAGGACATTCCCAACTTCTCCTTCACGACCCGCAACGTGCCGTCCACCACCAATGCGCTGGGCATGAAAGGCGCGGGCGAGGCCGGCACCATCGGCGGTTGCCCGGCGGTCATGAACGCCATCGTCAACGCGCTCTACCGCGCGCACGGCATCGACCATATCGACATGCCGGTCACGCCATTGGCATTGTGGGAGAAGTTGCAAACGAAGGCCGCTGCCTAGTCGTCCAGATCGACCTTTACGGGTGCGGGCATGGGAGGCAGCCCGTCTTCCCAGTCCTCGTCGCTAAAATCGGCGCGCGGGTCGAGGCGGTAGCTTTCCGGCGTGACGGTGCGCGCAAGCTGGCCGGTCTGGTAGTTCTGCCTGTCCTCATGGGAAGCGCGCGCGCGCCGGAACGTCCTGTAGATCACATAGATGGCCACCACCGCATGGGCGATCGTCGTGGACGTGAAGACTCCGGACGGACCCATAATATCCATCAACTGCGCCGTCATCAGCGGGCCGACCATCGTGCCGAATCCGTAAAGGATAAGCATCCCGGAAGACGTCTTCACAAACTCGCTCGGGTCCGCATAGTCGTTGGCCAGCGCCACGGCCAGCGAATAGATCGAATAGATCACCCCACCATAGCCAACGACGCAGATGAAGAAGAGCGGGCCGAACTGGCCGATACTTGTCTGCCACGTCATCAATGAGCCGAAGACCATGCCGATGATGCCGGCACCCGCCATCACATAGCGGCGGTCCACCATATCGGACAGCTTGCCCATCGGAAACTGGAACAGGATCGAACCCAGCATGGCCGCCGCCAGAAGCGAGGCGATGCCCGCGCTCGACAGCGCCACCTGTTGCCCGAAGACCGGCCCGAAATTGGACCAGGATGCGGATATCACACCGGACAGGAACGCGCCCACGGTCGCCGATGGCGAGTTGCGGAACAGCGCCTTCAGGTCGAGGTTCACTTTGTTCAGCGGTGCCGGAGACTGGGCCTTCGAAATGGCGGTCGGGATAACGGCCAGCGCGTAGAGAATGGCACCGAGCATGAACAGCGTGTCCCCGTCGGCATCCGACACGACCAGCAGATATTGCCCCGCACCCATCGCAACGAACGTGGTGATCGCATAGATCGAGAACATCGATCCGCGCATCTCGTTCGTCACCCGCTCGTTCAGCCAGCTTTCCGCCACCATGTAGCACCCGGCGAAACAAAAGCCGGAGAGCGCGCGCAGCACGATCCAGGTGATGCTTTCCACGAACATGGCGTTCAACAGCACGGAAACGGCCAACAGCGCGGTGAGCGAGGAGAACGTGCGCACGTGCCCGACGCGGCGCACGAGTTGCGGAATGAGAATGCAGCCGATGGTGAAACCCACCGCCCAGCTCGTGCCGATCCAGCCCAGCGTGAACGGCGAGAACCCTTCGATCTGACCGCGCACCGGAATAAGGATCGCGTGCAGGCCGCCCCCCATCATCAGGAAGACCATGCCGAACAGCAGCGAAACGAGGGGAAGGATTTGCCGCGTCATGGGTCGGACTTTCAAAACGGCGGATTGTTCAAGGATGCCGGAGCAAAGAGCAGGCGTTGCATGCCCCGGCGTCGCCTTACGCCCTCGGGCCCTGCGCGTCCAACGAAGAATGCGACACGATCATGCTTCCTGCGACACCGGTGCTATCGGTTCGGCCAACCGCGCTTTGATCGCCAGCAAATCGGACCATGCGAGCCGCTTATGGGCGGGTTGGCGCAACAGGTAGGCGGGATGCAATGTGGGCATGACGGGAATGGAACGGTTGCCGATAGCGCAGGCCGTCCAGCCTCCGCGCAGGCTCATGATACCTTTCGATGTGTTCAGCATGGCCTTCGCCGCCGAGCCGCCCACCAGCATCAGCAGATCCGGCGCGGCCAGTTCGATCTGGCGGTCGATGAATGGCTTGCAAATGGAAACTTCCGCAGGCGTCGGCGTGCGGTTGCCCGGTGGCCGCCACGGAATGACGTTGGCGATATAGACACCGGTCCGGTCAAGACCGATGGCAGCGAGCATCCGGTCGAGCAACTGGCCCGACTTGCCAACGAACGGCAGACCCTGCTCGTCCTCGTCCCGCCCCGGCGCCTCGCCCACGATCATCAACCGCGCTTGCGGGTTGCCATCGGCGAAGACGGTGCTGCGGGCAGTCGCCTTGAGATTGCAGCCATCGAAACCGGCGATGGCGTCCCGCAATTCCTCAAGCGTGGAACAGGCGGCGGCGAGTTCAGCGGCGCTTCTGGCGACCTCGTCCGTTGGCACGACCGGCTTGTTCTGAACGGGCGGTCTCGGCGGGAGCGGGCCCTTTCGATTTCTGCTCTACGATGGGTGCCGCCTTCGGCTTCGCCACCTCTTGCGATGCGGCGAACCGGTCGATTGGCTCGTCAGCCAGCGCGACCGTCACCCCGGCATCATGATACCAGGCGATCAGTTCGTGCAGATCGACGGTTTCCGGCATCAGCCTACTGGAACGCCGTTTCGAAGAACGAGCGCAGCTTGCGGGAATGCAGCCGCTCCGGCGGCATCTCGCGCAGGCTTTCCAGCGCCTTCACGCCGATCTCCAGATGCTGCCGAACCTGCGTGTTGTAGAAATCGGTCGCCATGCCGGGCAGTTTCAACTCCCCGTGCAGCGGTTTGTCAGACACGCACAGCAGCGTTCCGTAAGGCACACGGAAGCGGAACCCATTGGCGGCGATGGTCGCGGATTCCATGTCGAGCGCGATGGCACGGCTTTGCGACAGGCGTTGCACCGGCCCGCGCTGGTCGCGCAATTCCCAGTTCCGGTTGTCGATGGTCGCCACAGTACCGGTCCGCATGACCTGTTTCAGGTCGTAGCCCTCCAGCCCCGTCACGCTTTCTACCGCGCTTTCCAGTGCGACCTGCACCTCGGCGAGCGCAGGCACGGGCACCCAGACCGGCAGGTCGTCGTCCAGCACATGGTCTTCGCGCACATAAGCGTGGGCCAGCACATAATCGCCGAGCCGCTGGCTGTTCCGCAAGCCCGCACAATGGCCGAGCATCAGCCATGTATGGGGGCGAAGGACAGCCACGTGGTCCGTGATCGTCTTGGCATTGGACGGCCCGACGCCGATATTGACCATCGTGATCCCGGACGAGCCGGGACGGATGAGGTGATAGGCGGGCATCTGCGGCAGGCGCAACACCGTGTCGCCTTCGCTCGTGCCGTCGGCATAGGTGACGCGGTTGCCCGGCTCCACAAACGCCGTATAGCCGCTGCTCTCGTCCGCCAGCGCCTGATGGGCATATGATATGAACTCATCGATGTAGAACTGGTAGTTGGTGAACAGCACGTAGTTCTGGAAGTGCGACGGCGAGGTCGCCGTGTAATGCGCCAGCCGGTGCAGGGAATAGTCCGACCGCTGTGCTGTGAACGGTGCCAGCGGATGGATGTCGCCGACCTTGTCATCGAACCGGTTGTTGACGATCTTGTCGTCCGTCGAACCCAGGTCCGGCACATCGAAAACGTCCCGCAAAGGCTGGTTCAACCGCTCCTCAATAGAAGACCCCACACTGGTGCCTTCGAGAAACGCGAAGTGCAGCGGGATCGGCGTGTCGGAAAGGCCAACCGTCAGGCTGCCGCCATGACTTTTCAGAAGAAGCCCCAACTGCGTTTCCAGATACTCGGCATACAATTCAGGTCGGGTGATCGTGGTGGAATAGCGGCCGGGGCCGGATACGTAGCCATATGCTAGGCGGCTATCGACGCGGGTGTGGCTGGTCGTCTCGATTTCAATGCGCGGATAGAATGCCCGGTATCGCGCCGTCGCCGCTCCCTTTTCCATCGCCGCGTCGAACCGGTCCCGCAGAAAGCCGGTGCTGAGGTCGTAAAGTTCGCGCAGATAGTCCACGGCCTCCCGAGGGGTCGTGAACGTTTTATCGGCGGCGTGTTCCGGCGTGTTGATCGCCAGCCCCGTTGCCACAGGATCGGATTGCTGGCTTTCCGAACCGAGCATCTGCTCGTGGCGGGTGACTTCGGAGTTGTGATCGGTGGAATGGTCTGTTGTCATTCACCGTATTTAGCGACTTTGGCCAACGGTTCCACCCGTCCCGTGCGTCTTTCAGCCAAGATCGGCCACAATGAGCCGACCGTTCAGCCGCGTCGGTTTTCTATAACCCTTGAAACCGCCGTGTGTGTCGAACCCCTTCATGCGCTCGCCCACCAGCCCATCCGGCATATACCGCCCTTTCGGCTCGATCGACTGGCCAAGCAGCATCCCGGCGGTTGCGAGTGTGAGAGCGAGAATGGCGCAGCGGCGGATCAGCATGGTTCGGTTCCTGTGGCGGGTGGTGTAGCGTAGGAACGGAATAAACGAGGCAGGCTGAACGGGTGCTGAGAGCGCCGTTCAGATAGCGTTCATGTGAGGAATATGCGATGAGCGATCAGACCCAACCGATCGAGTTGCACTACTGGCCCACACCAAACGGCTGGAAAATCGCGATCTATCTGGAGGAAGCGGGCCTGCCATACGACGTATGTTTCGTCGACATCGGCGCGGGCGACCAGTTCAAGCCGGACTTTCTCGCCATATCCCCCAACAACCGGATGCCAGCTATAATCGACCCGGACGGACCGGACGGCGAACCGATCTCGGTATTCGAATCCGGTGCGATCCTGCAATATCTCGGTCGCAAGACGGGGCTGTTCTATCCATCGGACGAACGGGCGCGGGTGGCCGTTGACGAATGGCTGATGTGGCAGATGGGCGGGCTTGGGCCGATGGCCGGGCAGGCCCACCACTTCCGCATCTATGCTGCCGACAAGATCGCCTATGCCATCGACCGTTACACCAACGAGGTGAACCGGCTCTATGGCGTGATGCAACGGCGGCTCGCGCAAAGTGAATGGCTGGCGGGCGATGAGTACTCAATTGCCGACATCGCCTGCATCGGATGGGTGCACCGCCACAAACGGCAGGGGCAGGATCTCGCCGACTTTCCAGCGCTGCAACGCTGGTTCAAGACTGTGATGGAGCGCCCGGCTGTGCAGCGCGGGCTGGCGCTTGGGGCGGACGAAGCGTCCCGCTTCAACATCGCGTCCGACAAGAGCTCGCAAAGCGTGCTGTTCGGGCAAAAGGCGCGTTGATTCAAGGTTATCGGCCCGCACACGAAGCGCGGGCCGATGCAGCTCAAAGCCTAGAGCTTGGACCAGTTCTGGGTCTTGCAGAACACTTTCAACGCGCAGCCGCGCATCTTCATGGCCGAGCCGGAAATCTTGGCAGAACCGGAATACTGCTTGTCGTCGGCAGGGTCGGTGATCGTGCCGGAATAGCTGGCGCCTGAACCGGACATCTTGCCGATGCGCTTGCCGGAATATTTGCCGGTCTTCAGCGTAACGCAATACGCCCCGCCACATTTGGCGATGGCAGCGGTTTCGCCGCTGGCGGTCTTCCAGTTGCCCTCGATCGGCTCTGCGGCGAAGGATGGCGTGATGCTGGCGGCGGCGAAAGCGAGCGCTGCGAGTGTGAGTTTCAGTGTCATTTCAGTTTCTCCCATGAACCCGGACGCATGGCCGGGCGTATTGATGGTCGCGTGCGACCTATTGACGTATACGTAAGTTAGATGGGTTCGGTTCACCGCACAAGCCTGCGCTTGTTCAGCGACCAACCTGCCAGACGGTGCCTGCCAAGAGGCTATCGTGGCCGGCAAAGTGCCATTCACTGCGAAGCGAAGCGCCGTTCGCAGCCCCTCTCAGACCGGCCAAAACGCCATTGACTGCCGCATACAGCCGAACGCTTTCCACCGGTCGCGGCCTGGCAGAACGGTCGGTCGTTCGGAAAAGGCGCTAGTCGTTGAGAACGAATGTCACCTTCAGCCCGACCCGGTATTCGGTGACCTTACCGTTTTCGATCGTCACCTTCTGGTCCTTCACCCAGGCCCCCTGAACGCCCTTCAGCGTCGAACAGGCCCGCTCGATCCCCTGCTTGGTCGCATCCTCGAAGGAGACGGTGGAGGACGCAATGATTTCAGTAACGCGCGCGACGGACATGGTGGAGTCTCCCGATGTGTGGCCGGGCGATGGTGCCCGGTGGGGAGCGGTGTGCGCGGGGATGATGGCGGGAGTGAGGGATAGCAGTCTGATCAAATCTTCAACGTTGGGCGTGACTGCGGTGATCAGTCACTGATTTGGAATGGTTCAACCAGCGACAGAATGCTATCCACGGAACCTTGGAAAAACCAAACCCGTACGTTTCTGTAATATTTCCGGTGGCGGATATAATCACCTTAGGCAGCAATTTGACGCAGACAACCTCCAAATCAATCCGTATCATATTCTCGGAGAACTTGAACTACCTCTGCCGTGATCGCGGCCGAAAGGCGGACTTGGCACGAGCGACCGGTATCAGTCCCGTTCAAGTCAATCGCTACTTATCGGGAACAATTCCTAATGATCACAATATTAGCCTTATTGCAGATTATTTCAATTTGAACCAAGTAAAATTATTCGATCCTTTCATGAAGCAGGCCGATGAATCATCGGAAAAAAATATTAAGACAACAACTCGACGTTTTGACCGCGCTGAAAAATCTTCTCATGCTACAGCAAAAAAATTTCCTTCAGGGTTATACAGCACATATTCTGCCGTCCCTGGCGATGATGAAAGATTAGTTCGATCAGCCACTCGCATTTGCAGAAAGAACAATGCTACCATTTATCGCAGATACGTCGCATTCGGCCTGCATTCGGTCAATTCAAGGTCGTATTGGAGCGTGCATGAAGGCTCTGTCTTAGGTGTGCAGGCTGCGTTTTATTTCCGTGGAATGAACCTTCTAGAACCTCATGAGCCGACGCTCTCATGCTACCGTTCGTTACCTCTAGATGGAATTACTGCATTTTCTGGATCCACTTTTGTGTCTTCAGGTGGAACTATGCACGTCCTTCAATCGGTAATGATTAGGGAGGACCAACGAACGCCACTACGGAGTCTCATTCGTAAGAGCCATATCCGGCATTTCGTCGAGTTTCGTGACGGTTTGCTTGTCATGAGAATTCTTGCAAACGCCTTGCCGGACACATCGGTCTTCGGTGTTTGAGGGTATTGTCCGATTGGCACCTCGGCGGGCTGTTGAGATGATCGTGCGTTCGATCTCAAATTCCAGTATTCCAATGATGGATGCTACTGTTCGGTAGTGTGAAGACGCCTTCATAGCCTTGATATTGTCCACTGCGTCCCGAAGTTGAAGCAGTTCGTAAAATTTATCGTCGCCCATAAGATTTCTGCCGGTTTCGTTTGTACCAACTGCATCTGAGTCTCTCGGGGAGAGGTATGACTCAATGAGTCAAGTCGGTCGATTTCGTTAACCCTCATACAACCATAGGTTGCATTTCAATTTTTTGGTGTTAAATCGAACCTGTCAGCAACCATCAGGACAGTTCCTATGAACGTCACGAAAACAACAGTGACCAAAAAAACGCTTCCAGCAGTGCGCGACGCGAAAATCGTCGGTATTGCACGAGGTTTCTCGAAGGACTAAAATATGGATGGGCGGAGCCACACCGCTTCGCCCGTCAAACAACCATGAAGCGTATCAAGATTTCCAGTTGTGTAATTCTCTACCGTGAGGATCGGCAATGGATCTTGTACAATTTCATTGACCGGCGCGAGATGGTTCTGGACCGAAACGGGTTCGATTTCCTTGATAATTTCAGGGAATGGATTGAAATTGATCATGCTTACTCGATAGTTCGAGATAACTATCCGGAAGAATGCGCCAAGACGGCGCTCAATCACTTTTTAACAGCGGGTGCGCTGATACAAGAGGGGTCGAAATCGTCAGCCGTTGAGGAGCGCCACGTTCGTACGTGGGAGTGGTCAAAGCCATCTGCCATCTTTCATAATTCGATTACAGACCGGCCCGTTGTTTCTATAGGCGAAACTGCTGAACTGCAGAAAGCCAAACAGGAAAAAACACCGAGCCCCGTTCTTAACACTCCAAACACTGATGCAGCGCACAAACTGCCGGTTTGGAGTAATTCTCAATGTCTCCAAACAATAATTAATGGTAGGAGAACTGACCGGGGTTCATCTCTCGTCCCGATTTCAATTCAAGTCGTGGCCGACGCGCTGAAATCCAGTCTCGGTATAAGTGGTTGGATAAACAATGGGGTTTGCGACCTTCCTTTGAAACCGACGCCGTCCGGCGGGGGGCGCAACCCATACGAGGCATATATTTTGGCAGTCGCCGTCAATGGACTAGACGACGGTTACTATCATTACTCAGCAACCCAACACAGTTTGGAATATGTCGGCGAACGAGAAGGCGACACCGGTTGTGATATAATGGGTGGGCAGGAATGGGCCGATTTTGTTGAAAAAGGCGGTTTTTTAGGAGGCTTTATGTCGAGCCGTAGCTCGTCTCATCACCTCTTCACGCTGTTTGCGGCACAAGCTTTGCCAGTTTTCTGAGGTTTTGCGCTGTGGCTGCGAGGTGGAACTCGTCTCTCGCTCCATTTGGCCCCCGTAGGCGCAGGCGGTAAAGCTTCAAGATGCGTTTGAGATGGGCGAATAGCATCTCGACCTTCTTTCGCTGACAGCGTGACACGACATAGGCGTCGGTCTTGGCGATATCTCGCGCCATTTCCCGGGCACCTTCATCGATCGATCGCAGGATCTTGCGTGACGGTTCCTTTGGAACGCAGCGATGCTTCAGGGCGCAGGCTTGGCAATCGTGCGTGCTGGCTCGGTAGCGGCGCATGCCGTCAGAGCAAATCGTGTCGCGCGGCCTTTTGAATGCGCGTTTGTATTGCTGAAGCTGATGACCTGCCGGGCAGTGATAGACATCATGCGCATGATCGTAGCGGAAGTCGTTGCGTGAGAACGTGCCATCGCGGCGGGCTGACTTATCCAAGACCGGGATGTGCGGTTCGATCCCGTGCTCATGGACGAGCCAACCTAGCATCTCGGGCGTGCCGTAACCGGTGTCGCCAGCCAACCGTGCCGGATAGAGATCAAAGCGATCCATCGTGCGTTCGATCATGTCGCGACAGGCCTTGTTCTCAGCCTGCCTGATAGGAACGCTTGGCTCCACATCGACGATGATGGCGTGGTCAAGATCGACCAGATAATTGGTGCAGTAGCGGAAGTATGCCTTGCCGCGATCCGCTGCTGACCAACGGGCCGCCGGATCGGATGGCGAGATGTCATTTGGGCTGAACGGGTGTCGCTGCGCAAAAGCGGCATCGTCCAGCGTGTCGAGATATTCGCTTGTGGCCCGACTGGCATGTTCGGATGACGACCAGTCCTTTGGCTTAATACCGTCTTCGCGGTTAGCATCAGCCTTGATAAGAGAAGCATCCACGCCGAACGCTTCGCCACCGACCGGCCCTTCCGCAATGCAACGGCTCAGGACATGCTCGATGAGATGCCGAACAGATCACACTCGCGAAAGCGCGCCGTGTCGGTTTTTTGAGAAGGTGGAATGATCGGGAACCGCATCGGTCAGATCAAGCTTACAGAACCATCGATAGGCGAGGTTGAGGTGCACCTCTTCACACAGCCGTCGTTCCGGATGCGGATGCCGAAGCAATAGAAGCCAACCAACAACATGCGGATCATCAGTTCGGGATCAATCGAGGGTCGCCCGATCGTGCTGTAGAACGGCTCCAACTGTCGACGGATAGCATCCAGATCGACGAACCGATCAATCAGACGCAGAAGGTGCTTCGGCGGCACATGCACCTCCAGATCGAACTCGTAAAACAGAGCCGTCTGCGACCCGCACTGCTTGCCCATCATCACCAAGCCCTCCTGTCTTCGAGAGATTGAATCAGCACTTCGACCCCCAAGCAACACCGCCTTTTTCAACAAAATCGGCCGCAAACTCGGCATGTGTTGTCATTCTGTGCGCGGACTTTGAACGGACGATGTGGAAGTATGAGAATGACGACAATGCGTATCGCGTTGTTATGATAGAGGCAGGCCACATAGCTCAGAATATGATGATATCTGCCGTTGAGCACAATGTATCTGTGTGTCCATCTGGAGCGCTGGCTCATGGCTTGGTCCACAAGAGGCTGGGTATATCGGGTCCGACCAAGAGTGCGATCTATGCCCTAGGCTTCGTTGCTAAGACTGAGAAGAGTGAGTGACGAGCGATTAACTTCCGAAAATAGACCAGGTTCCCTACGTCGGAAATGTCATGACCGCCCCCGCTTGTTCGCCTTAAATCCACCGCGCTGCCCCGGCTTCCCGCTATTACTCCGCGCCACCGGCCTCGGCTTCTCGGGCACCTTGCCCGTTCCCACCGGCTTTTCCGTCCGCCCGACCGTCATTTCGTCTAGTTCCGGCTTCCTAAACAAACTTTCGTTTGTGGCGTTCGCGCCCTTTGACCCCGGCACCGTGTTCGGCTCGCCACCACCCCTCGGACCCGAAGCCCGTCCGCCCTGTTTCAGACGACGTGCCGCATCGGCGCGTGATTTCTGGGTGTTTTCGACGCCCACGTTGCGGGCCAGCGGGTCGTTGGCGACCTCCAGTTCGATGGCTTGCAGGCGCTTGATCTCGTCGCGCATGTTGGCGGCCTTCTCGAAGTCGAGATCGGCGGCGGCGTCGCGCATGTCTTTTTCGAGCGCGGCGAGATGCGCCTTCATGTTGTTGCCGACCAGCGCGCCTTCGTCCGCCAGCCCGGCGCTCACGCGGACGTGGTCGGCCTCGTAGACGCTGCCCAAAATGTCGGAAATATCGCGCTTGATGCTCTGCGGCGTGATGCCGTGTTCGGCGTTGTAGGCTTCCTGTTTCTCGCGGCGGCGGTCGGTCTCGGCCATCGCCCGTTCCATGGAGCCGGTGATCTGGTCGGCGTAGAGAATGACCTTGCCGTCCACGTTGCGCGCCGCGCGCCCGATCGTCTGCACCAGCGAGGTTTCGGAGCGCAAAAAGCCCTCCTTGTCGGCGTCGAGAATGGCGACCAGCGCGCATTCGGGAATGTCCAGCCCCTCGCGCAGCAGGTTGATGCCGATCAGCACGTCGAACGCCCCCAGCCGCAGGTCGCGGATGATCTCGATGCGCTCCAGCGTGTCGATGTCGCTGTGCATGTAGCGCACCTTGATGCCCTGCTCGTGCATGTATTCCGTCAGGTCCTCCGCCATGCGCTTGGTCAGCACGGTGACGAGGGTGCGGTAGCCGTTGCGCGTGGTCTCGTGGATCGCGTCCACCACATCGTCCACCTGCGCCTTGGCGGGGCGGATTTCCACGGGCGGGTCGATCAGGCCGGTGGGGCGGATGATCTGCTCGGCGAACACGCCCCCCGCCTGCTCCATCTCCCACCCGCCGGGGGTGGCGGACACGGCGATGGTCTGCGGGCGCATGGCGTCCCATTCCTCGAAGCGCAGCGGGCGGTTGTCCATGCAGGAGGGCAGGCGGAAGCCGTATTCCGCCAGCGTCGCCTTGCGGCGGAAGTCGCCCCGATACATGCCGCCGATCTGGGGGATCGTGACGTGGGACTCGTCGGCGAAACACGAGGGCGTTGTCGGGAAGGTATTCGAACAGCGTCGGCGGCGGCTCGCCCGGCTTGCGGCCGGTGAGATAGCGCGAATAGTTCTCGATGGAGGCGCAGGAGCCGGTGGCCTGGATCATCTCCATGTCGAAGGTGACGCGCTGGTCGAGCCGCTGGGCTTCCAGCAGGCGACCGGCATTCGTCAGTTCCTCGATGCGCCACTTCAGTTCTTTTTGGATCTCCTTCACGGCCTGATTCAGCGTCGGGCGCGGCGTGACGTAGTGGGAGTTGGCGTAGATTTTCGCGCTTTTCAGCTCGTCCGTCTTCTGGCCGGTCAGCGGGTCGAACTCCGTGATCGCCTCGATCTCGTCGCCGAACAGGCTGATGCGCCAGGCCCGGTCGTCGAGGTGGGCCGGAAAGATCTCGATCGTGTCGCCGCGCACGCGAAAGGAGCCGCGCTGAAAGTCCATGTCGCGGCGCTTGTATTGCTGCGCCACCAAGTCGGCGAGAAGCTGGCGCTGGTTGAGCGTGTCGCCGATCTTCAGCTGGAACGTCATGGCGGTATAGGTTTCCACCGACCCGATGCCGTAGATGCACGACACCGAGGCGACGATGATGACGTCGTCCCGCTCCAGCAGGGAGCGGGTGGCGGAGTGGCGCATCCGGTCGATCTGCTCGTTGACAGAGGATTCCTTCTCGATGAACGTGTCGGACCGCGGCACGTAGGCCTCCGGCTGGTAGTAGTCGTAGTACGAAACGAAATATTCGACCGCGTTATTTGGGAAGAACGATTTCATCTCCCCGTAAAGCTGCGCGGCCAGCGTCTTGTTCGGTGCCAGAATGAGGGCGGGGCGGTTGGTTTCCTCGATGATCTTGGCCATCGTGAACGTCTTGCCGGAGCCTGTGACACCGAGCAGAACCTGCGTGCGCTCGCCGCCTTCGTTGGACCCGGCCTCGCTTTTCAAGCCGCCGACGAGTTCGCGGATCGCTGTCGGCTGATCGCCTTTAGGTTCGTATTCACTGACGACCTGAAACGGAATGCCGCCTTCGGATTTGTCCGGGCGGGCAGGGCGGTGGGGCACCCAGATATCGCCTTTCATCTCGTCGCGGCCGTGCTCGATGAGGTCCGACAGCGCCTGCACCGTGGCGGTGACGCCGGAGGTGGAGGCCATCGCCATCGCGTCTTCGGCGGACACGTCGAGACCGGCGACCGGGTTCAAACCAGCAGCGACCCGCTGCTTCACATCGTTGGACCCGCCGATGATCGTGCCGCCGCCGGTGCGCTTGTCGCCGACGGTCTCACTTTTCTTGGGGAGCTTTTTCGCCTTTGACTTTACCGGCCCCTTCGTCCCGTTCGCTTCGGCTTCCCGCGCCACGTCGTCCCGCGAACCCTGCGGCCCGGCATCCGCTTCATCGGCAATTTCCTGCGCCCAGGACGAAAGATCACCGGACAACCGTTTGCTCTGAGGTTTGCCCTCGAAAGGCGCTTGCGGGGCTTCGGAAAAGCCGGTCGATTTCGATTTGTCGCTCATCCCGCACATATGGGGCAAAACGGGAACGGGCGAAAGGGTTGCGCCTCATGCATCCACCGCGCGATTGTCGCGTTTTGCCAAGTCGAAACCTCTCAGGTCCAGTTTCCATGTATCGCATTGCATCCCTTGCTTTCGCCGCCCTGTTGCTTGCTGCTTGTTCCGGTGCGGACATGCTCAACATGAGTTCCTTTCTCGATGGTCAGGTGGAAAAGGGCGTGGCCTATGGGACGCTTGAGCGGCAGAAACTCGACATCTATCGCCCGGACGGACCTTCCAGGGCGACCGTCATGTTCGTCTATGGTGGCTCGTGGCAGGAAGGCGAGCGGGGGGATTACGCCTTCGTGGGCGAGGCGCTGGCCAATGCGGGTTTCACCACGGCGATCCCCGATTATCGCCTGTACCCCGACGTGAAATTTCCTGACTTCGTAAACGATGCCGCTGCCGCCTTTGCCGCTGTTCGGAAATCGAGCGACGGTCCGGTATTCGTCATGGGTCACTCGGCGGGCGGACAGATCGCGGCGCTTCTCAGCCTCGATTCCCGTTATCTCGCCCGTCACGGACTGTCGCCATGCCGCGATGTGGCGGGTCTTATAGGCGTGTCCGGCCCCTACGACTTTTTGCCACTGGAAGACCCGGAATTCTTTCCGATCTTTCCCGTGCCCATCCGCCAGCAGATCGCGCCGATCAATTTCGCAGGCGGCAAACATCCGCCGTCGCTCCTGATCTACAGCCGCGCCGATGAGGTGGTGAAAACGAAAAACATCGACAACCTGACTCGCGCCCTGCGCAAGGGCGGCAACCGGGTCGAGAAGGTCGTCTTCGACGGGGCGAGCCATGCGGAAACGATCGCCGCAATGGCACGGGTTTTGCGGCGCAAGGCACCGACCTACGGTGAGACGGCAAGTTTCATCGGGCGCACAGTCCCAACCAGCGCAAATACCTGCTCCTGACCATATCGGTATGATCTGCTTGAGAAGTGCTTGCTGCGCCCGGTCCAAATAGGCAGGGTCGGGCAAAAATCACAGGAGCTCCACCATGCAATTCGCCACCGTTAATGGCATCACGCTACACTATCAGGTCATTGCAGGGCCGGAAAACAAGCCGACTCTGGTGTTTTCCAACTCCCTCGGAACGGATTTCCGCATCTGGCGGGACGTGATCGTGCGGATGGTGGGGGAATGCTCCATCGTGCTCTACGACAAGCGCGGCCACGGCCTGTCGGACGTAACGCCTGCACCATACAAGATCGACGATCATGTCAACGATCTGGCCGGTCTGCTCGACCATCTCGGCATTTCTAAAGCCGTCATCTGCGGATTGTCGGTTGGTGGAATGATCGCGCAGGGGCTCAACTTCCTCCGCCCGGATCTCGTCGCATGCATGGTCTTATGTTGCACCGCTGCCAAGGTCGGTGATGCGAAGATGTGGGACAGCCGCATCGCACAGGCAAAGGAAGGCGGACTGGAATCTCTGGTTTCGGCGAACATGGAGCGGTGGTTCACCAGCGACTTTCACCAGAACAGGTCTGATGATCTGGCCGGATACACCAATATGTTCGTGCGCCAACCCGTTGCTGGGTTCATCGGCACGTGTATGGCATTGAGAGATGCCGATTTGCGTGGCGCGGCACCGCAAACGAAAGTGCCGACGATCTGCATTGGCGGAGAAGGTGACGGTTCCATTCCACCGGAAATCGTGCTGGAAACTGCCAGAATGATCCCCGATGCCCGCTATGAGGTCATCAAGAACTGCGGCCATATTCCCTGCGTGGAGCAGCCGGAATTGTTGACGGACATCATCAAGGCTTTCCTGAAGGAAGCACGTCTGTCCTGAGCGGCAGGCCTATAGCGGCAGGCCTATAGAGGGCGCTGTTCCAGAAACGCACGGATGATCTTGGCGGTGTCGGCTGACCGTTCGTGCAGGAGCCAATGGCTCGCATCCTCCAATTCAACAACCGACAAGTCCGGCGCAAACTCGGCCAAATCAGCACGTGCGGAGGGAAGCAGGGCGGTATCGTCCATGCCCCAGATCAGGAGATGCGGCACGGATATGGCATATTTCGCACGCATCTCCTGCGTGATCGGGAGACGTTTATAGTCCGCCTCCATATCCGGCACGACTATCGGCGAGGACGAATACCAATGCAGCATGGTCCGCATGGCGTGGTCATGGCCCCATGCGTCGCGGTATGCCATGCGCTTCTCCGCATTCAGCCACGGAGCGCTGGAGAATTTTTCGAACATGCGGAACGTCCTGGCAAAACCGTCCGCTGCCATGTGGTCCGCCACATCCGGCTGCCGCAGCAGCCGCATATACTGGCTCGCTTCCCGTTGGGCCGGATCGCCGTAGAGCGCATTTTGGAAGCACACGGGATGCACACCGTTGGCGATGACAAGATGCGAAACGCGGTCCGGTTGGCGCATGGCAAGGGCATAGGCGACGGACGCGCCCCAGTCGTGACCGCATAAAATGACCGGCCTGTCCGGCGAGACATGTCCGAGCAGCGCGACCATGTCCGCGACCAGATGCTTGGCGTCGTAGTCTTCCACCCGCGGCGGGTTGGACGAGCGGTTGAACCCGCGTTGGTCCGGCAGCACGAGCCGAAAGTCGTCCGCCATTTGCGCAGCGACATCCGCCCATGCGGCCCAGTATTCCGGAAAGCCGTGCAGCATCAGCACGACAGGCGCATCGTCCGGCCCCGCCAGAGCGGTATGGATAGATTGTTCATTGCAAGCGAATGTTTCGAAGGTGAACATGGCTGTCTCTCAATCCGCGACCCGCTCACGGTAGAGGATATACAATCCGGCCGTGAGGGTGATGACGATGCCGATAAAAGCGAGCCCGTTTGGGAAGTCCGCAAAAATGACGAATCCGATGGCTGTGGCGAAAGGAATTTCGAGATAACCGATGGGCGCCAGAACGGTTGTTGGCGCAAACCGCATCGCAGCCGTCATGGCCAGATGCGCGCCCGTTCCCAGCACACCGATGGCGATCAGCAGCATCCATTGTGTCGTGTCCACCGGCTGCCAGTCGAGGAAGGGCAGGGCGATGAAGGCGAGCGCCAATGTGCCAAATGCCATCAACCCGCTGACCGCCTGAAGCGACACGGGGTCGGCCTCCTTTGCAATCGTACGCGTAACGGCGAGGAACAGGGCGAAGGCGATGGCGACGCCGATGGGCAGCAGGGCGGGAGTACCGACCTCCGCGAAACTCGGCTGCACCACCATCAGCACGCCGACAAAACCGACGACACACGCCATGAACCGCCGCGTGCCCACCATCTCGTTCAGCACGTAATGCCCGAGCAGCAGCATGATGAACGGCTCCACGTAAGCGATGGCGATAGCGTCGGCGAGCGGCAGGTAACGGAGCGACGTGAACATCATGAAGATCGCCGCCATGTGCAGCACCGTCCGCAGGGCCGTGAGTGCCATCAGACGCGGCGACATGGTGAGCGTTTTGCCGGACAGAAGCGCGTAGGGCACCAGCAATGCGGGTTGCACCCCGTAGCGCACCAGCAGGATTTGCAGCACGGCAACGGCTACGCCTCCGGTCACGAGCAACTTCGCAAGCGCATCGCCCAACGGCGCGAGCGCGCAGAAAACGATCATGAGGAGAATGCCCAAGGTTGGGCGGTCGGCAATCATTGTGGAATGTCCAAAGAAAAGGGGCACCCTTCGCGCGAAGGATGCCCCTGAACAGTTTGTGGTTGGAAGCGCCTAGTCGAGGCGGGCCAACTCTTTCCAGTTACCGTCCTGGATGACCGAAACGATGACCTCATCGGCACCCTGGTGATCCTCGGCGGAGTAATCGACCGTGTTACCGGAGATCGGATCTTCGTAGTTCAGGCTTTCGATACCGGCCTGGAAAGACGCGGGCGTCAGATCCTTACCGGCAGCTTCCAGCGCCTTCACCATCGTTTGAGCCGCGGAATAGCCAAGAACGGCACCCGTGCCGGGCAGTTCTTCACCGGTCTTCTCGGTGAAGGCCTTGAAGAATTTCTGCACTTCCTCGTTGTCCATCCGTTCGAGCAAGTCGGCCCAACCGGCGGAGGCATACATGCCTTCGGTCACGCCGCCGGGCACTTTGGCCATGACGGTGTGGAAGCCGGCGGATGCGTTCATGAAATACATCTCGTTGTAGCCGAGTTTCTTGGCAGTGCCGGAAACCGTGATTGCCTGACGTACACCCAAGGCCAGCGTAACGACCTGACAGCCCGCTTCGTTCAGCTTCTGAAGCGCGCCGACAAAATCGGCATCATCCGGCTTGTGGGTGGTTTCGGTGACGTATTCCAGACCGTCATCGGCGGCAGCCGCGTCGATGGTGCCCTGATGGATTTCCTCACCGAAATCGGTCGGCAGATACATTGAACAAAGTTTCGATGCGCCCTTTTCCTTGGCCAGCCACGGAGCACCCTTGAGGATCTGCTCGTAGTAAGACGCGGTCCCGGCATAACGCAGCGGCGAGAACGGCTCGTTCATCTGGCGCGCGGCGGAAAGCGGCGAGACGTTCGGCACGCCCTTGGCTTCCATCAGCGGGAAGGCCGCAATGTTCATCGGCGTGCCGAGTGACAGCAGCATGGCGAACACCTGATCGGAGTTCAGCAGCTTGTTCAGGCCGGCGATCGCCTTTGGCATCTGATAACCGTGGTCTTCCACGATGTAGGTGATCTTACGACCGTGAACGCCACCGTTGGCGTTCACTTCGTCGAACACGATGTTGGCTGCTTGCACGGCAGGTGCACTGAAGGCGGCGAAAATGCCGGACATGTCGTGGTTGCCACCGATCTTGATTTCAGTATCGGTCACGCCCTGCATCTGCTGTGCGAAGGCTGCGCCCCCGGCGATGGTCGTCGCCATTGCGGCGATTGCGAGTGATTTAAGAAGTTTCATGAAGTTCTCCCATTGGTTACGCGCCGCGCTTTCAAGGGCGGCGCTTGTCATTAGTCTATACCAAATCCGCGCTAATACATATCCGATATAAGTGCGGCATGTTTCTGTTCCACGAAGGAGCGTTTTAGCTTCATCGTGGGTGTCAGCTCGTCGTCTTCCGCCGTCAGCAGAACGTCGATCAGGCGAAAATCCTTGATCTGCTCCACGCGGGCGAAATCCTTGTTCACCTCTTCCACGACCTCGCGGATGAGTTGTTGCACCTCAGGCGCGGCGCACAGCGAGGCGAAGTTGCTGAACGGCACCCGCTTGTCCTGCGCGAATTTCTCGACATTTTCCTGGTCGATCATCACGAGGCAGGACAGGAACTTGCGTTTGTCGCCGATGATGACCGCATCGGAAATGAAGGGCGAAAATTTCAGGCGGTTTTCGATCTCGGCGGGTGTGATGTTCTTGCCGCCCGCTGTGATGATGATGTCCTTGAGGCGGCCCGTGATCGACACGTAGCCTTCCTCATCGACCGAGCCTACGTCTCCGGTCCGCAACCAGCCGTCGGCGGTGAAGGTTTCGGCGGTCTTCTCGTTGTTCTTCCAGTAGCCCTGAAAGACGTTGCCTGCCTTGTACTGAATTTCACCGTCCTCGGCGATCCGCACCTGCGCGCCCGCGATGGGCTTGCCGACCGTGCCGAACTTGTTGTCCTTGTGGGTGTTGATCGACATGACCCCGCCGGATTCCGTCATGCCGTAGCCTTCCAGCAACGGCACGCCGATGGCGTGGAACCAGCGGATGAGTTTGGGCGAAATCGGCGCGGCCCCGGACCCGCCACGGCGAATACGGTCCATGCCCAGCATGCGGCGCAGGTTCTTCAGCACCATCGCGTCCCAGAAAGCGTAGGCGGCTTTCGTCGTCGCGGGCACCGGCTTCCCGGCCTCCTTCAGATCGACGATCTTCATGCCGGTGCCGACGGCCTGCTTGTAAGCCCATTTCTGAATGGTCGTTGAATCCTGCGTCAGGATCGCAACGCGCGAGTAGATCTTTTCCCAGAGCCGCGGCACAGCCACGAAGGTTTGCGGCGACACTTCCTGAATGCAATCAAACACCGTCTCCGGGCTTTCCGCAAAGTTGATCGTCATGCGCGTCATCAACGGCGTGTAGCCGGAAAACACCCGCTCCAGAACGTGGCACAACGGCAGGAAACAGACGATGTCGTCTTCCGGGTAGGTCGGCGCATTTTCCAGCGTGGCGGAGAGCGAATACATGATGTTGCCGTGGCTCACCATCGCGCCCTTGGGCATGCCGGTCGTGCCGGAGGTGTAGATGAGGATGGCCGTGTCGTCGGGCTTCGATTTCTCGATTTCGTCCTCGTAGAGCCCCGGCGTTTCCTTCAACTGGGCGCGCCCCATATCGTAGAGGTCCGCGAGGAAGATCACGTCGGGATCGGAAAAGCCGTGCAGACCATCATCGTCCAACACGATGACCTTGCGAAGATCGGTCAGTTTGTCCTTCACGCTCAAATACTTGTCGAGCTGCTCGTCGTTCTCGACGAACAGGAACTTGCTGTCGGAATTGTTGACGAGATAGTCGAGTTGCTGGGCACTGTCGGTCGTGTAGATGCCGGAGCAGATGCCGCCCATGCACAGCGCGGCCATGTCGATATACAGCCATTCCTTGTTGTCTTCCGACAGCACCGAAATCGCTTCGCCCCGCTCAAAGCCGAGGCTTTTCAGGCCCAAGCCGATGAGCCGCGATGCGTTGTAGAAATCGTTCCACGAGAACGACAGCCAGATGCCGTAATCCTTCTCGCGGTGCGCGGTGGCCTCGCCCATCTCCTTGCAACGGGCAGCGAACAGTTTCGGCAACGTGTCGAAACCGTCGATGCAATACGGCCCCTGCGTCAGGTCTGCGTTGACCGCGATGCCGTGCATGGTCTGCGACGGCGGAACGGTGGTTTTCGTCTGACGAACGAGTGTGTCTGTATTCATCGCACGGCTCCTCCTGTTGCTTTCTCTAACGCCACGTCTTGCGCTGCTTCCAGCGCCGCTGTCCGCGCTGGTTTTCTTCCTGCGTCACGCCGAGATAGAATTCCTGAATGTCTTTCGACGCCGCCAAGGTGCTGGCCTTGTCGTCCATCACGATGCGACCGAGTTCCATCACGTAGCCGAAATCGGCGACGGACAGGGCTACGGCAGCATTCTGTTCCACCAGCATCATTGTCACGCCTTGCTCTTTATTGAGCCGCTCGATGATCGTGAAAATCTCTTCGGTGAGGAGGGGGGACAGCCCGAGGGACGGTTCGTCCAGCAGCATGATACTGGGTTTCGCCATCAACCCCCGCCCGATGGCAAGCATCTGTTGCTGCCCGCCGGACATCGTGCCCGCTGCCTGCGTGCGCCGGTCGCGCAGGATCGGGAAATAGTCATAGACCATTTCGATATCGCGGCTGATCTCGGCGGAATCGTTGCGCGTGTAGGCGCCCATCTGGATGTTTTCGGCGACCGTCAGCAGCGGGAAGATTTCGCGGCCTTCGGGCACATGAACCATGCCCTTGGCAACGATCTTATTTGGCTCGCGGCCCTGTATCTCTTCGCCTTCCAGCTTCACGGTTCCCTTTTCCGGGTCCATGACGCCAGACACGGTTTTCAGCAGCGTCGTCTTGCCGGCACCGTTGGCACCGAGCACGGTGACGATCTGTCCCTTGCGGACTTCCAATGACACGCCGCGGATGGCCATGATCGGCCCGTAATAGGATTCCAGATTGTCGACCCGAAGGACGATCTCACCGGCAACACTCGTGGTCTTGCTCATGCTGTCACCTTCTCGGCGGTTTGGCCGCCCTTCTGAATACCGGACGTGCCGAGATAGGCCTCGATGACGGCCGGATGGCTCTGCACTTCCGAAGGTGTGCCAGTCGCCAGTTCCTTGCCGTCCGACAGGGCCAGCACACGGTTCGAGACTGCAGAGACGAGCCCCATGTCGTGCTCCACCATCAACACGGTGATGCCCATTTGCTTCTGAATATCCTCGATCCAAAATGCCATGTCCTGCGTCTCCTCGACCGAAAGGCCCGAGGCAGGCTCGTCGAGCAGCAGCAGTTTCGGTTCCGTCGCCAATGCGCGACCCAGTTCGACCACCTTGCGGACACCGTAGGGCAGGCCCGCGATGCGCTGGTCACGAAAGGCCTGCAGATCGAGAAAATCGATCACCTCTTCAACCGCGTGGCGGTGGCGCTTCTCCTCCGCCCGCACCGAGCCCATGAAGAACATTTCCGACAGGATGTTGGTGCGCTTATGCCGGTGGCGACCGACGAGCAGGTTCTGCAGCACGGAGGCGTTCTCGAACAGTTCGATGTTCTGGAACGTCCTCGCCACGCCGAGCTTGGCGATGTCGTCGGCCGGATGGTCGAGCAGGTTTTCCCCGTCGAAACGTAATCGAACCCTCCACCGGCGTGTAGAAGCGCGAGATGAGGTTGAAGACCGTCGATTTGCCCGCACCGTTCGGTCCGACGAGCGCGAACACTTCACCTTCGTTCACGTGCAGCGACACATCGTTGACGGCAACGACACCACCAAATTTCTGCGTCGCGTTCTTGATTTCGAGCAAGCTCACTGGACACGCTCCGTCTTCAGGTAGCTTTTCTGCCGCTTGAACATGTCCTTCCGGTAGAAGGGGAACAGTTCGAAGTAGGTGCGGATTTTCAGCCAGCGGCCATACAGACCCATCGGTTCCAGCAGGATGAAGCCCATCACGATGGCTGCGAACACGAAACTTTCGAGACCGGGAATGGTCAGGTTCACATCGAAGGCCTGCGACAGCCCGCCGCGCAAATTGGCGATGGCAACGGGAATGATGCCCACGACGATCGCCCCGAAGAACGCCCCGTGGATGAAGCCCAAGCCCGCCGATCACGATCATCAGCAACAGCGTGATCGACATGACGATATCGAACGTCTCGTGCGTCACGTAGGTCGCCGAATGGCCGAACAGCGCACCGGCCCAACCGGCGGCGACGCAGGACAGGAAGAAGGCACCGGCCTTCGTCTTCGTCGGGTTGATACCCATCGCCCGCGCCGAGATTTCGCTGTCGCGGATGGCCGCGAAGGCGCGGCCCGATGGTGCCCGCAGAATGTTACGGTATGCGGCCAGCACCACCAGCACCACGACCAGCACCACATAGTAAAACGCGAACGGGTTGGCGTATTTGTTGATGTTGTAACCGAAGATCGAAATGTCCGGCACAACGATGCCGGCCACACCGCCGGTCCACTCTTCACCCAGCACGATGAAGTCACCCGTCAGGATTGACATGGCGAGCGTCGCCAGCGCCAGATAGACGCCGTGCAACCGCAACACTGGCAGCGCGATAATCGTACCGACCACACCTGCGATGAGACCGGCAAGCGGGAAGGCGATCAGCCACGGCACGCCAGCATTGAGCAGAAGAATGTTGGCGTAGCACCCCATCGCCATGAAGGCGGCGTGACCGAGCGAGGCGAGACCGGTTTGTCCGACCAGCAGCATCAGACCCATGCCGACGATGGAAAAGATGAGAACCGCCGTGATTTCACCCAGCAGATACGGATTGCCCGTCCACACGAAATAGAGGGGCAGCGCCAGCACGATGAGCAGCAACAGGCCATACCAGAACATCTGCGCCGGATGGCGGAACCAGTTGATATCGGCGTCGTAATCGGTCTTGAAAACGAACCTCATAGCCTCAAACCTTCTTCCGCTGGGTCTGGCTGAAAATACCGCCGGGACGGAAGATCAGGACCAGAATGAGAATGGCATAAGGCGCGATCTGGCTGATGCCGACAGGCCCGTAGCGCGCCGCGAACGGCTCCACCAACCCGATGATGAGACCGCCGAGCAACGCACCCGGCAGTGAGCCGAACCCGCCGATGGCCGCCGCGGCGAATGCCTTGATCCCGAGCAGGCCGGCAGACGGATCGATGGCACCTTTGGAAGCGAACAGAATGCCCGCGATAGCGGCCACCGCGCCGGACAGAGCCCAGACCATCGACTGAATACGCTTGACGGGAATGCCCATGTAATAGGCGGCAAGCTGGTTCTGCGAGGCGGCCTGCATGGCAACGCCGAGTTTCGTGCGCGAGAAAAACAGATACAATACGAGCGTCAGCACCGCCGTTACCGCAATTATGATGATCTCGTTCACCCCCAGCACCACCCCGTTGCTGCGTATGAACTGTCCCGCGAACGGGGTCTCCAGCGACACGGGCTCATGGGTCCAGATCGCACCGGCGGCAAAGCGTAATACGAAGCCGAAGGCGATGGTGAGAATGACGATGGCCGTTTGCGACTGCCCGAACATGTGGCGCAGAATGGTCACGTCGAACAGGTAGCCGAAGGCAGCCATCGCGGCGATGGCCATTGGCACGGAGACCCAGAAGGGCAGGCCGAAAAACGCCTCGTTGGTGAAGCCGATGCACATGAAGGCACCGAGCATCATGAAGTCGCCCTGGGCGAAGTTCACGGCCTCGGTCGCTTTGTAGATCAGCACGAAGCCGAGCGCGATGAGACCGTAAACGCAGCCATTGGCAAGGCCGCTTACGATAAGCTGAATGGCATCCAAGCCGCTGGTCCTCCCAAACCCTTATGAAACACGACCTTAAAGCCGCTTTTTCCATGCACAACCCTGCACGGCGAAATTATTGATAACTTACGGTTTTATGAACACTTTACCGTTCGGTTTTGCCAGTTCCCCCGGCAATTTTTCGACGGCCTCGGAAAGCGGCACGATGGCCGTCACGTCCGTCTTCCATTCACCCGAAGCGAACCGTGTCTGCGCTTCCTTGATCGCGCCCATCACCTTGGCCGGTTCGCTTTCCTGCATCCAGCGAGTAAGCCAGAACCCCTCGATCTGCTTCATCTGAAAGATCATCGAGCCGGGTTGTTTGATGGTCGGCAACTCGTCGGAGAGTTTCCCGTAAATGATCCAGCGGGCGCGGTTCGGCATGGCGTCGAATATGTCGGCGGATGTCTGGTCGGCGACCGCATCAAGAAAGATGCGCGGCTTTTCCGCTTTGCTGATCGCCGCGAAATTCTTCAGGAAAGTATCGCTTTTCACGTTCAGCACATGGGCCGCACCGTGCTTTTTCAGCATATCGATTTGCTCGTCGCGGCGCACAAGCGCGATAGGCTTGTAGCCCTTTTCCCTGGCAACCGAAATCATCAGCTTGCACAACTGGCTGGCGCCCGCCGACAGGATGAAACTCTCCGATTTCGCCTCGACCGCGATATCGAACATGGCCAAGGCCGTGAGCGGATTGACGATCATCGCCGCCCCGTCCTCGTCGCGCACTCCATCCATCAGACGGAATGGCGGTCGCGGCCTGCGCGATGGAAAATTCGCTCCACGTGCCGGGCTTTCCGGGCGTGCCGAAAAACGCGATGCGTTTGCCGACAAGGCTGTCCGCATGGGAGCCACCGCCGGACGCGACCACTTCGCCGACCCCTTCGAAACCTGCGCCGTTCCCCTGAATGCGCGGCTGGCCGTAGAGGCCCTGAATGAACATCTCGTCGGAAGGGTTCACCGATGCCAGAATGACACGCACCTTCACCTCGCCCTTGGCGGGCTCCGGCTCGGGCAGATCGCCATATTCCACGAAAGGCGACATGTCGCTGAGAACGGCACTGTCCGGCTTTTCAGACTCATAGCCGTCGTTCTTCAGAATGAGCGATTTCATACCATCTTCTCCTGCGTATATTGCCGCAACTCGGCCCGTGCTACCTGTCTGCGGTGCACCGCATCCGGTCCGTCCGCAAAGCGCAACGTGCGCAAGTGCGACCATTGTTTCGCCAACGGCGTGTCCTGCGAAATACCGACACCGCCGTGCATCTGCATGGCATCGTCCGTCACTTTCAGCGCGACCAGCGGCGCGACGACCTTGATCTGCGAAATCCACGGCGCGGCGGCGCGGGCATCGCCCTGATCCATCATCCATGCCGCTTTCAGGCACAGCAGCCGCGCCTGCTCAATGGCCATGCGGGCGTCGGCGATCGTATCGAAATTGGCACCAAGCTGCGCCAGCGGTTTGCCGAACGCCTCACGACGCACGGAGCGTTTGCACATCAGTTCCAGCGCCAGTTCGGCCTGCCCGATGGCCCGCATGCAATGGTGGATGCGGCCAGGCCCGAGACGACCCTGGGCGATTTCGAACCCGCGACCCTCGCCGAGCAGGATGGCGTCCAGAGGCACCCGGACATCGGTGAAGCGCATGTGCATGTGCCCGTGGGGCGCGTCGTCCATGCCCATCACCTGCATGGCGCGCAGAATCTCGATGCCCGGCGTGTCGGCGGGCACCACGATCATGGAATGCTGCTTGTGCTTCGGGTCGTCGTCGCTGCCGGTTTTCACCATCACGATGTAAACGGCGCAGCGCGGGTCTCCCGCACCGGAAATCCAGTGTTTCTCGCCGTTCAGCACCCACTCGTCCCCATCCTTTACGCAGGACATGGCGATGTTGGTGGCGTCAGACGAGGCGACGTCCGGCTCGGTCATGGCATAGGCGGAGCGGATTTCTCCGTTGAGCAACGGCTTCAGCCAGCGCTCCTTCATCTCCGGCGTGCCGTAGCGCTCGAACACTTCCATGTTGCCGGTGTCGGGCGCGGCGCAGTTGAAGACTTCCGCTCCCAGATGCGCCTTGCCCATTTCCTCGGCGAGATAGGCGTATTCGACCGTGGTCAGGCCATAGCCCTTGTCGGAATCCGTCAGCCAGAAGTTCCACAGGCCACGCTTGCGGGCTTCCGCCTTGAGGCTTTCCAGAATCTCGGTCTGACGCTCGGTGAACTCCCACCGGCTGCCGGTATCGACTTCCTTGAGATATTCCTCCTCCAGCGGCAGGATTTCCTCGCGCACCATATCGGCGACGCGCGACCGCAGCTCCGCCACCTTGTCACTAACACCCAGGTCCATTGCACTCATGTCGAACTCCCGCTCGTTGTTTCCAGACCGATGCCGCGCAGGGCAAAGGCGACTATCTTGTTTGCAATCATATTCTGCTCGACGGACTGGTCCGTTCCACGCGCCCGATACCAGTGGACCGCCCCGTTCAGTACGGCGAGAAAGCTCTTCGTCGTCAGCGAAACATCATCGACCCGGCGTCCATCGGCTTCGACGGCGGCGACGATGGCTTTGGAGAACAGCGTCTCATAGCGGTCCCGTTCGTCGATCAGATCCGCCAGCGCATCCCGTTGCGCGCGGGTCGTCGCGCCGGTCTGGTGCATGATGACACCCTGCGCCACGGTGCGCTGGAAGGCCTGCTGCGCCATCATCGTCACCGCATGGGCATGGGCCATGTTTTCCAGCCGTTCTGCCGGGGGCGTGTTCTCCACAAATGGCTCGACCGCCTCGAAGTTGATATCCATGCCCCGGCTGTAAACCGCGATGAACAGATCGGTCTTCGACGGGTAATGGTGGTAGATCATGCCCTTCGTCGCGCCGAGAGACCGGGCGACCACGTCGATGCTGGTGGCCGAAAATCCGTGCTCCATGAAACATTCGGCGGCAGCCGACAGAATGTCGGCGCGCGAACGGTCCGCACGGGTTTCCCCCATCTCTTTCAGCGCAAGCGACAGTGCCAGAATCCTCCTTCAAGACATGCCGAAGTCAACATACTACCGAGTATGTTGTCAACGTGAAACGGCTGTTCTAGTCTCCGCCCATCGAATCCGCCCCAGCCAGCGAGCCTATCCTCATGAGCGACTATCTCGACAGCCTGTTCTCCGTCTCCGGCAAGACCGCGCTCGTCACCGGCGGTGCAACGGGGATCGGTCGCATG
The DNA here is from genome assembly GCA_963799325.1 of uncultured Alphaproteobacteria bacterium. GTDB lineage: Bacteria > Pseudomonadota > Alphaproteobacteria > Rhizobiales > Rhizobiaceae > Pseudahrensia. The sequence continues at coordinate 318,540 of CAWCWS010000002.1, forward strand.
ATGGCGGAGGCACTGGTGCAGGCAGGTGCGCGCGTTCTCATCTGTTCGCGTAAGGGCGATGCCTGCGAGGCGGTGGCCAACAGAGCTGAATGCCTTGGGTGCCTCCGGCTCCGCGGAAGGGTTTGCGGGCGATCTGGCGACCGCCGAAGGGCATGCGGCGCTGGTGGCCGAAGTGCGCTCCCGCACCGACACGCTGCACATCCTGATGAACAATTCCGGCGTCAGTTGGGGCGCATCCTACGAGGAGTTTCCCCGTTCCGCATGGGACAAGGTGATGACACTGAATGTGACGGCGATCTTCGAACTGACCCGTGATCTGACCGACCTTTTGGACGCGGCAGGCACGACCGCCGACCCGGCGCGCGTGGTCAACACCGCCTCCGTCATGGGCGTCGTGCCGCTGGCGGGCGGGGCCTATTCCTATGCGGTGTCGAAGGCGGCGGTCATTCACCTCACCAAAATTCTGGCAGCGGAGTTCACCAGCCGCCGCATCACGGTCAACGCCTTTGCGCCCGGCCCATTCCCGAGCCGCATGACGGCCTTTGCGACGGCGAGCGAACAGGGCGCGAAAGATACCGCCGATCGCAACCCGCTTGGGCGCATGGGGGAGCCGCGCGACATTGCGGCCGCAACGCTCTACCTCTGTGGTGCCGGCGGCGGTTACATCACGGGCTCGACACTGAACATTGATGGGGGCACCTCCGTTCAGATCGGGCAGTCCAACCTATTCGCCGCAATGGAGACATGACGATGGCTAAAACCGTAACGGTCGACGAACTGAAAGCGCAGGTCGGGGGCGAGACGCGCACCTCCAAATGGATTGAAATCGGTCAGGACAAGATCGACATCTTTGCGGACGCGACCGAGGACTGGCAGTTCATTCACGTCGACCCCGAAAAAGCGAAAATGACGCCTTTCGGCGGCACGGTCGCCCACGGATTTCTGTCCCTCTCCATGCTGTCAGCTATGGCCATCGACGCTGAGCCGAAAGTCGAAGGCACGGCGATGGGCGTCAATTACGGGTTCGATAAGGTGCGGTTCATCTCGCCGGTCAAGGCCGGTGCCAACGTGCGCGGCATTTTCAAGACCGCCGATGTGGCGGAAGCCGGTGGCCTGGGCCGCCTGCTCATCACACGGGATGTAACCGTCGAAATTGAAGGCGAGGAAAAGCCCGCAATCAAGGCCACATGGCTGGCGATGGTTTTCATGATGCCGCCAAAAGCATAAGCGAGAATTGAGTATGAGCATTTCATTCGAAGGCCGCACGGTCATCGTCACTGGCGCGGGTAACGGTCTGGGCCGCAACCACGCACTGGAATTCGCCAAGCGTGGCGCAAACGTCATCGTCAACGATTTCGGCGGCGCGCGGGATGGAACCGGCGGCTCGTCCGAGGCGGCTGAAACCGTCGTGGCCGAGATCGAAGCCGCCGGTGGCACGGCGATGGCGCACGGAGCGAATGTCACCGACCGCACGCAGGTCGCCGACATGGTTGCAAAGACGATGGACCGGTTCGGTTCCATCGATGTGCTGGTCAACAATGCGGGCATTTTGCGCGACAAATCCTTCGGCAAGATGAGTGCAGACGAGTGGGATGCGGTCGTCGCGGTTCACCTCACCGGCACCGCGAATTGCTCAATGGCGGTCTGGAACCACATGAAGGAGGGTGGCTACGGGCGCATCGTCAACACGACGTCCACCTCCGGCATCTACGGCAATTTCGGTCAGGCCAACTACGGCGCGGCCAAAGCCGGTGTCTGGGGTCTGATGAACACGCTTCACATCGAAGGCGCGAAGAATGACATCCGCGTCAACTGCATCTCGCCCACGGCAGCCACGCGCATGACGGAAGACCTGATGAGCGGCGACGTGCTGGACGCGCTCAACCCACGCTGGGTCACGCCAGCCGTGCTTTATCTCGCCTCGCAGGACGCCCCGTCCCGCACGGTCATGCTGGCCGGTGCCGGTGGCTACACCATCGCCAAGCTGATGGAAGCGGAAGGCATTCACCTGCCGGAAGAAGAGCGCACGCCGGAAGGGATTGCCGCACATTGGGACAAGCTGTCGGATATGAGCGACGCCCGCGAAATGATGTCGGGCAACGACCACGTGACCAAGATCGTTGAAAAGGCGATGGCGGCTAAGTGAGCGACGCCAACGCCCTCGACGAAACAATCCTCGGTCCTTGGCTTGAAGCCAATGTGGCCGGGCTGTCCGGTTTTCGGGGGCTGCACAAATACGGCGATGGCCAGTCGAACCCGACCTACCGGATCGACGCCGCCAGCGGCACCTACGTGCTGCGCGCCAAACCGCCGGGCGAATTGCTGAAATCCGCTCATGCGGTGGACCGGGAATACCGGGTGATGAAAGCGCTGGCCGGAACCGACGTGCCGGTGCCAAAAATGCTCGCGCTGGCGGAAGACAATTCCCCGATTGGCCGGACGTTCTTCGTCATGGAGCATCTGGACGGACGCATCTTCTGGGACCCGGCATTGCCCGAAGTGGATGCCGATGCGCGGGGCCGCATCTATGACGCCATGAACGGCGCGCTGGCGGCGCTTCATTCCGTCGATGTGGAAGTTGTCGGTCTCGGGGACTACGGCAAGCCGGGCAACTATTTCGAGCGCCAGACATCCCGCTGGACCAAACAATATATCGCCAGCGAGGTCGAGCGGAACGAGGACGTCCACCGCCTGATCGCGTGGCTGGAAGCCAACATGCCGGAAGACGATGGCCAGACATCGATCGTCCATGGCGATTACCGCCTCGACAACATGATTTTCGCGCCTGACAGCGAGGAAGTCGTCGGCATTCTCGACTGGGAACTCTCGACACTCGGCCATCCGCTGGCCGATCTGGCATACCAGTGCATGCAATGGCGGTCTGCCCCACGGCTCCGGCATGCGCGGGCTCGGCGGTATCGACCGTGCGGCGCTCGGTATTCCGACCGAAGAGGAATACGTCGCCGCCTATTGCGAGCGGCGCGGGGTGGAAACCGATCGACAACTGGTCGTTCTACGTCGCCTTCTGCTTCTTCCGCCTCACCGCCATCTTGCAGGGCGTCTATAAACGGGCGCTGGACGGCAATGCCTCCAATCCGACACGCGCCAAGGAAATGGCGACCGCCGTGCCGCTGCTCGCCCAAGCCGCGCTTCAGGAGATCGACGCATGATTTACGATGGCATGACGGTTCTCATCACCGGCGGGGCAGGGGGCTTTGCACGCTCCGCCGCACCCATGTTCGCAGCCGAAGGTGCAAAGCTCATGTTGACGGACTTCAACGCCGAAGGGCTTGAGGAACACGCGACGCTGCTGCGTTCCGACGGTGTCGAAGTCGTCACGCTGGCCGGTTCGGTGGCAGACGAGGACCACTGCGCCGAAACTGTCGAACTGGCGCTGAAATCCTTCGGCCGTCTCGATGTGGCGATCAACAATGCCGGTATGGGCCACAAGCCGGGCCGCACCCATGAGGTGGACAGCGAGTGGGCGCGCAAGACCATCGACATCAACCTCATGGGCACCTTCTACGGCATGAAGCATCAGCTTCCCGCGATGGTCGAGGCGAAAGAGAAGCACGACCGTGCCCATGCGATCCTCAATGTATCATCGTTGGCAGGCATCGGCGGCGCACCAACCATCGGCATGTATTCCGCCGCGAAACACGGTGTGATCGGCCTGACGAAATCCGCTGCGCTCGAATATGTCCGCTACGGCATCCGCATCAACGCCGTCTGCCCCGCCTTCGCCCGCACGCCCATCGTGACCGAGGGCATGATGGGAGGCATGGCGGCCAATGCGGATGCTGAAAAACACCTGACCCGTGGCATCCCCATGCGGCGGCTGGCGGAGCCAGACGAAATTACGCGCTCCTGGCTGTTTTTGTGCGATCCGCGCAATACATTCATGACGGGACAGGCGGTCGCAGTGGATGGCGGCACCAGCGCGATGTAACCTCGCGGCAGCGAGATTTGAGAGGAACGATGAGATGGACCTGAATTACACACCTGAAGAACAGGCTTTCCGTGAGGAAGTCCGCACGTTTTTCCGCGACAAGCTGCCAAAACGCCTGTCCGACAAGATGAAACAAGGCAAGCGCCTGACGAAAGCCGACAGTGAAGAGTGGCACGCTATTTTGCACGAGGCGGGCTATCTGAACGCCCACTGGCCGTCCAAATTCGGCGGCAAGGACTGGAACGCGATCCAGCGCGATATTTTCGATGTGGAAGCCAACATCGCTGGCGCACCCCGCGTGGTGCCATTCGGCGTCAACATGCTGGCACCCGTGCTGATGGCCTTCGGCTCCGAGGAGCAGAACAACCATTATCTGCCCCGCATCCTCGATGGGACCGACTGGTGGTGCCAGGGCTATTCCGAACCCGGTGCCGGGTCCGACCTGGCGTCGTTGAAGACGACTGCCGTGCGGGAAGGCGACCATTACATCGTCAACGGCCAGAAGACCTGGACCACGCTCGGCCAGCACGCCGACTGGATTTTCTGCCTCGTGCGCACGTCGAAGGAAGGCAAGCAGCAGGAAGGCATCTCGTTCCTGCTCATCGACATGAATACGCCCGGCGTCGAAGTACGCCCGATCATATTGCTCGAAGGCACCCATGAGGTGAACGAGGTCTGGTTTACGGACGTGAAGGTGCCGGTCGAAAACCTCGTCGGCGAAGAGAACAAGGGCTGGACCTACGCGAAATATCTGCTTGTCCATGAGCGCTCCGGCATTGCCGGTGTCGGCGACGCATTGGCCTCCATCGACCACCTCAAGCATATCGCCCGCGACCAGAAGAAGGACGGCAGGGCGCTGGCGGAAGACCCCATGTTCGCCGCGCGGCTGTCCGAAATCGAAATCGACCTGTCAGCCATGCGGACCACCAATCTGCGCGTCATGCAAAAAGCCGCCGACGGGGCCCCTCCGGGAGCGGAAACGTCGATGCTCAAGGTCAAGGGCACCGAAATCCGCCAGTCGATCAACGACCTGACCCGCCGCGCGCTTGGCCCCTACGCAATACCGTTTGTGTCGGAAGCGCTTGATGAGGGCTGGAATGAAGAGCCCATCGGCCCCGACTACGCCAACCCGATTGCCGCCGACTACTTCAACCACCGCAAGACGACGATCTACGGCGGATCGAACGAGGTGCAGCGCAACATCATCTCGAAAATGATGATGGGGCTTTGAGGACGATATGAACTTTTCCCACACCGAAGAACGCCAGATGCTTGCCGACATGGCGGGACGTTTCGTGCGTGAGCAATATCCGATCGACACCCGTCACAAACATGCCGCAACGGACGAGGGTTTTTCGCGCGAGACATGGTCGCAGATGGCGGAGCTTGGGCTGATCGGCGCGCTGTTCACGGAAGATGCGGGCGGCTTCGGCGGCACGGGTTTCGACATCGCGGTTATCTTCGAAGAGCTGGGCAAGGGACTGGTGACGGAACCCTTTCTCGCCAACCTGCTGGCGGGCACGATCCTCGCCGACCGCGGCGAGTTGATCGAGGAGGTCATCGGCGGCGCGACGTTGTTGGCGCTGGCGCACGGTGAACCCGGCAGCCGCTACGACACGGCGCATGTGGAAACCACAGCCGAGAAAGACGGCGATGCGTGGGTGCTGAACGGCAACAAGTCCGTCGTGCTGAACGGTGATAGCGCGGACCATCTCATCATTTCCGCACGTACTTCCGGCAGCGCGACTGACCGTGATGGCATTTCCCTCTTTCTCGTGCCCGCCGATGCAGACGGCATCCACCGGCGCGGCTTCGGCTCCATCGACGGCTACCACGCAGCGGAAATCGCGCTGAAGGACGTCAGCGCTTCCGACATGATTGGTGAAGAGGGACAGGGTCTTGCGCTCATCGAAAAGGCTTGGCGGGCCGGCACTTTGGCTGTCTCAGCCGAAGCGATGGGGGCTATCGAGGTCTGTATCGACATGACGCTCGAGTACATGAAAACCCGCAAGCAATTCGGTGTCGTCATCGGCAAGTTTCAGGCCCTTCAGCATCGCATGGCCGACATGATGATGGAACGGGAACAGATCCGTTCCGCGCTCATCAACGCCGCCGGACATCTGGAGACGGATGAAGCCGAGTGGCACATTTCCGCGCTGAAAAATCTCGTCGGCCGGTCCGGACGGATGATCGCCGAGGAATCCATCCAGATGCACGGCGGTATCGCCATGACATGGGAATACGCCGCCGGTCATTTCGCCAAGCGCGTCATCATGATCGACCACCTGTTCGGTGATTGCGACCATCATCTCGAACGCATCATCAAGCTGGACCGTGCGGCGTAGCGGGAACCGCTCAAGGCAGGTGGCGTTCGACACTCCATGACCACGCCACCCGACCTTCCGGACAACGCCGCCCTGTTTCTCGATTTCGATGGAACACTGATCGAATTCGCCGACACGCCGGATGGCGTGACCGTACCGGAAACGCTGGTTCCGCTGCTTGCGCAGACTGCAGGCCCGGTTCGACGGTGCACTGGCCGTTCTGTCTGGCCGCACACTGGGTGAACTCGACACGTTTCTCACCGGCTTGACTTTCCCCGGCGCGGGCAATCACGGACGCGACATGCGCTGGACTGGACGGGTCGCTGGAACCGTCTTTCGTTCCCGATATCAGCGCCGAACTCGAAGAGATCACGCGTTTCGTCAGTGCCAATCCCGACCTTCTGATCGAACCGAAGGATGGCGCCGTCGCGTTGCACTATCGCAAGGCGCCCGGGAAGCAGCGGGCCGTGGAAGATCTTCATGGCACGGCTTGCCGATGCGCGGGACGACCTCGTGGTCATGCCCAACAAGATGCTTGTCGAACTGAAAGACGCGCATTCCAACAAGGGTGCAGCGTTGCGCGCCCATATGGAGCGTCCGCCTTTCGCAGGTCGCGTGCCCGTCTTCATCGGCGACGACCTGCAACGACGAGCCGGGCATGGTTGCCGCTCAGGAATTAGGCGGATTCGCCATCAAGGTCGGCGAAGGAACAACCGAGGCCCGACATCGTCTGCCGGATGTCGCCGCCGTGCATCTCTGGCTTGGAGGCGGCGGCACGTTGAGCCGTCTGGTCGTCATATCCAACCGTCTCGGCGACCCGAGCAAACCGGCATCCGGCGGTCTTGCCGTTGCACTGAATGGTGCCTTGATGGAACTCGGTGGCGTCTGGATCGGCTGGAGCGGCGAATTGAGCGAGACCGCGAGCAAGCGGCCAACCATTACCGATCTCGGCAAGATCACGCTGGCAGGGGTCGATCTGACACCGAAACAATACGACGGGTTCTATCTCGGTTATTCCAATTCAGTCCTGTGGCCCGCTTTTCATCATCGCATCGACCTCATGGACAGCGATGAGAAGGCGTTCGAGCAGTATCGACGGGTCAACCGGCTTTACGCCGAAACGGTGCTCGGTCTGCTCGAACCGGACGACATCATCTGGGTGCATGACTATCACCTTATACCGCTCGCCCACGAACTGCGCGGGATGGGCGTGAAAAACCGCATCGGCTTTTTCCTCCACATTCCGTTTCCGCCGGACCAGATTGTCGCTGCGGTTCCCAACAGCCGGTGGTGGATGCGGTCGCTCTTTGCCTACGATCTCGTTGGCTTTCAAACGGAAGCCGATGTCGCCAACTTCCGCCAATACGCCCAGCGGCAACTGGATGAACCTAACGCGACCAGCGATATGGCGTCAAAGGTCGAGGGGTTCGGGCAGTCGGTTGAGGCGAAAGCCTTTCCGATCGGTATCGACGTCGACCAGTTCCGCAATCTATTGGACGAGCCCGAGGCGAAGGAACTGCGCGACCGGCTCAACGTCAAGGCGTCGGGTCGGGCCTGGATCAGCGGCGTCGAGCGGCTGGACTATTCCAAGGGCTTGCCGGAGCGCTTCAAGACGTTTCGGGAATTGTTGCGGAAGTATCCTCAAAATCAGGGTGTCTCCACGCTCGTTCAGATCGCCCCCCCGACCCGCGAAGAGGTCGAGGCCTATACCGACATTCGCGAGGAGCTCGAAAAGCTGTCGGGTGCCGTCAATGGCGAATTCGCCACGATCGACTGGACCCCCATCCGTTACATCCACCGCCATGTTGCCCGCACGCGGCTGGCGGCGATCTTCGCTATTTCCAAGGTCGGCCTGGTCACGCCCCTGCGCGATGGTATGAACCTTGTAGCCAAGGAATATGTCGCGGTGCAGGACGACGACGACCCCGGAGTGCTGGTGCTTTCGGAATTTGCAGGCGCTGCCGAGCAGATGACGTCTGCCCTGCTGGTGAACCCGTACAACATCCAGCACACGTCGGATGCCCTGCAACGCGCGCTTCATATGCCGCTTGAAGAGCGGCGCGAGCGGCATGCCGATTTGAAGAAGATCGTGGAACAAGGCGACGTTGTGACATGGTGTCGGGACTATCTCGACACGCTGCAAAAGGTTTGATTGACGGTCGTCCGCTGGGCTAGACCGGAAATAGATTGACAGGAGTTTTGGTGATGAACGACGATATGGCGAGCGAAGACATGGAACCCCGCGAAAGCATGGAGTTCGACGTGGTGATCGTCGGCGGTGGGCCAGCTGGTCTCGCATCCGCCATTCGGCTGAAACAGATCGACCCGGACATCAACGTCGTCGTGCTGGAAAAGGGGCCGGAAATCGGCGCCCATATCCTGTCTGGTGCAGTCATCGACCCAATCGCCGTCGATCGTCTGTTTCCAGACTGGCGCGATGAAGCCGATCATCCGTTCAAGGTGCCGGTCAAGACCGACAAGTTCTATCTGATGGGCGAGGGGGGCAAGATACCGCTGCCCACATGGGCCATGCCGCCACTGATGAATAACCACGGCAATTACATCGTCTCGCTCGGCAATGTCTGCCGCTGGTTGGCGGAGAAGGCGGAAGGCTTGGGCGTCGAAGTGTTCCCGGGCTTTGCGGCCTCCGAAGTGCTCTACAATGAAAACGGTGCGGTGATCGGTGTCGCCACCGGCGACATGGGCATCCAGCGCGATGGAACACCGGGCACGAATTTCGAGCGCGGCGTAGAATTGCACGGCAAATACACGTTGATCGGCGAGGGCGCGCGCGGCTCGCTCGCCAAGCGCATCATCGCCAACTACGATCTGGCCAAGGATGCCAGCCCGCAGAAATACGGCCTCGGCTTCAAGGAACTTTGGCAGATCGACCCGGCCAAGCACAAGGAAGGCACAGTCTTCCATTCCCTCGGCTGGCCGTTGAAGGACAATCAGGACGGCGGATCGTTCGTCTATCACATCGAGGACAATCAGGTTTACGTCGGGTACGTCGTGGCGCTCGGTTACAAGAACCCGTTCCTGAACCCGTTCGGTGAATTCCAGAAGTTCAAGACCCATCCGGCCATCGCCGACCTGCTGGAAGGCGGCAAACGCATTTCATACGGTGCCCGCGCGATCACTCAGGGCGGCTGGCAGTCCGTGCCGCGCTTGTCGTTCCCCGGCGGTGCGCTGATCGGTTGTTCTGCCGGTTTCGTGAATGTGCCGCGAATCAAGGGTTCCGCCAACGCCATGCTCACCGGCATGCTGGCGGCCGAGCATGTAGCAGAAGCGCTCGCCGCCGGGCGCGCCAATGACGAGATCGAAAGCTACGAGAACGCATGGCGCACCAGCGATGTGGGCAAGGATTTGAAGCCCGTTCGCAATGTCAAGCCGCTCGTGACGAAACTGGGCCAGGTCGGCGGCACCATCGCGGGCGGAATCGAGATGTGGATCAACACGCTGCTCGGATCGTGGTCTCCACTCGGCACGATGAAGCACAAGAAGGCCGATTACGAAGCGACCGAAAAGGAAGACCTGCACAAGCCGCTGGAATATCCAAAGCCGGACGGCGTGCTGACCTTCGACCGCTCCTCGTCCGTCTTCCTGTCCAACACAAACCACGAGGAAGATCAGCCCAAGCACCTGCAACTCCTCGACCCTGCACTGCAGAAGTCATCCGAGTTCATGGATTATGCCGGCCTGTCTCGCCGCTATTGCCCGGTGGGCGTCTATGAATGGGTGGATGAAAAGGGCGATGCGGCTGCGAACGACGATCCGAACGCGGAATACGTGATCAACGCGCAGAACTGCATCCACTGCAAGACCTGCGATATCAAGGACCCGAACCAGAACATAAACTGGGTCTGTCCGCAGGGTGGCGAAGGTCCGGTCTATCCGAATATGTAACCTTGCAAAATTGCCGCACGGACTTTAGATACGAAATCCGTATCATTCTATCGGAGCGTCGGCATGATTACGAAAATCGGAACATGGGGCGGCTCAAGCGCAGTGCGGCTGCCTAAAAGTCTGGTCGAAGATCTGGGCCTCAAGCCGGGGGATGCGATGGACGTCCGGCTGGAAGGCGATCGTCTCATTATGAGGCCGATGCAGGCTCCGTTATCGCCAAAGGACCTGGCGGCAGCGGCGAAAACGCAAGAACGTCCTGATCATGTTTGGGACAATGAGGCTTGGGGTAACGAAGCTCTTTGACCTCCAAGCAAAGTATTGAGCGCGGAACGGTCGTCTGGCTGGATTTCTCACCCCAAGCCGGTCGCGAGCAGGCAGGCCGCCGACCAGCGATCGTGGTATCGGACGGATTTTACAATGATGTCGGTTCCACAATTATCGTTTGCCCGATCACATCAAACCTCTCACCTTGGGCATACAATGTATTCATGGAACAGGAAGCGCCCGTATCCGGCGCCATCCTGTGCGATCAAATTAAGTCCGTGGACCGCAACGCGCGCCATATGGAGATGACACCGCAGATCGTCTCAAGCCGTGTGCTGCAGAAAATCGACGCGGTTATTGGCGCATTGCTTGGCGTCTAGCTCTTTTCTAAACCAGCGATGTGGGAAAGCATCCGATGTCGAACGGGAAGAGAGGCAAGCGCAGACGCTCTACTGAGCGGCCCCGGCGAACTCTTCGTCACCGCCATCTTCAAAGGCGCGACATGTGATCCAAACCGCAACCGCAAGCGTTGCAATGGCTACGATCCCATAAAGGCCATCCTGAACCATGACCGGCAGGTGAAACAGCCCGGATAAGCCCCAGGCTGCCGCAACGAAAGCGGCTCCGGCTTCGGTCGTCACCATCACGATGACGGACAGGATGGAGAGAACGGTGAAAAAGTCGCGTGAAGCGGGGGTGGCAGTGACGCCATTGGCATGATGCGTTTGCATCGGAGCATGAACCAGACTGCCACCACTAGCGGGGCAGAGCGGCGCGAATATGCGCTCTCCTGCTGCGCTTACAAGCGGTATTCTAGGGTTGCGACACTTTATTGCGTCAGCCGCATCGTATGCCGCGCGATCATCAGTTCCTCGTTTGTGGGAATGACGAACAGGCGCACCCGCGACCGGTCCGAGCTGACCACCTCCAAGTTGCTGCGATTGCGGGTTTCGTCCAGTTCCACCCCCAGCCAGTCCATATCATCGCAAATGCGCTCTCTTATATAGGCCGCATTCTCACCGATCCCGCCCGTGAACACGACACCATCCAGCCCGCCCAGCACCGCCGCCATCGCGCCGATTTCCCGGCGAATGCGAAAGATGAAGTAGTCGATCGCCTCCTTCGCGCGCGGATCGTCGCTTTCCAGCAGCACCCGCATGTCGCTGGACACGCCGGACAGGCCCAGCAATCCGCTCTCCTTGTACAGCATCTGCTCGATGGCATCGGCGTCCATGCCCATCTGGTCCATCAGATACAGGACCACACCGGGGTCGAGTTGCCCGCATCGCGTGCCCATCGGCAGGCCGTCCAAAGCGGAGAAACCCATCGTGGACCCGACCGATTGCCCGCCCCGTATCGCGCACATGGAGGCTCCGTTTCCCAGATGGGCAACCACAACGCCACCATCCAGATGGAACGGCGCGACCGCTCTCATGCGGTGGCAGATATATTCGTAGGACAGGCCGTGAAATCCGAACCGCCGCACACCCTGATCGTAAAGGCTGCGGGGCAGGGCGAATGCATCGTTCACGAACGGGTGCGATCTGTGGTAGGCCGTATCGAAACAGGCGACCTGCGGTGCGCCGGGAAACTGCGCCCGCGCTGCGGCAATACCGGCCAGATTGTGCGGCTGGTGAAGCGGCGCAAACGGCGTTAGCGCCTCCAGGGCTTCAACGGTCCTGTCATCGACCAGCACCGGCGCGTCGAACGGCACGCCCCCATGCACCACCCGGTGACCGACTGCCGTGACGCGCGAACCCGGTGCCAGTGTCTCCATATCGTCGAGCACCACGGTCAAGGCCGCACTCGGGTCGGAAACTGCACCCTCGTCGAGGTCACGGTCGTCCAGCACCTGCCCATCGGCATCTTTCACCTTGATGCGCGCATCCGACCCGATACCGGAAACCTGCCCGCGCAACATCATCACCGGCTCACTGTCGGTCGAAAAGAGCGCGAACTTGACCGATGAGGAACCGGCATTGAGGGTCAGGATGGTGTCGGGCATGGGCGCGATCCGTGCGTTCGATGAATGTGCTGGAACAAGAACCGGTTTCCGCTCCGGTTCCAAGTCCGCCATAGAAAGAATGGGCAGGAAGCTGCTCGCCATACATGATGGAGCCCGAAAAGCATGGACCTGCTCGCAATCGGCGAAGTGATGGCGGAAATCCGCCAAGGCGACACGGACGCGTTTTCCGTCGGCTTCGCGGGCGACACCTACAATACAGCCGTCTATTGCGCCCGCGCGCTCGGTGGCCGCCACCGGGTCGGATACATGACCCGCATCGGCACGGACCCGCTGTCGCTGGCTCTCCGTGCAAAAATGGACGGGGAAGGTATCGAGGCATCTGCCGTCGTGACGGACCCGGACCGCAATCTCGGCATCTACTCAGTCTCGACGGACGATACCGGCGAACGCAGCTTCCATTACTGGCGGGACCGGTCGGCGGCCCGCACCCTGTTCGCGGACGAGAACGACCTGAACCACCTCGACCGCGCGCCCATCGTCTATTTGTCCGGCATCACGCTGGCGATTGTGTCGCCGGATGCGCGCCATCGGATGATGGACCGGCTTTCCGCCCTGTCCGATACACAAGAGGTGTCTGTTGCTTACGACTCGAACTACCGCCCCAAACTCTGGGAAAGCCACGCCGCCGCACAGGCCGTGACCGAACGCATGTGGACCATCGCCGACATCGCGCTGCCGTCGATCGATGATGAGATGGCGCTGTTTGGTGAAACCGGAGGGGCGGTCCTGACACGCTTTGCGAAAAGGCAATGGCGGGCATGTGCGATCAAGCGGGGCGAGGCTGGTCCCTGCGCACCCCATTTCACGGGAGCGCTTCCGGCATTCGATCCCGCCGCACATGTCGTAGACACGACCGCTGCCGGGGACAGCTTCAATGGAGCCTATCTGGCGGCGTTGATCGAAGGCAGGAACGAAGGTGACCGGCTGATGGCGGGCCACGAATTGGCCCGGGCGGTCGTGGGGTTTCCCGGCGCGATCGGCCCGCAGGGCTGAAGCGGTTCTGGGTTGTAGTGGGGAATGGCGGACAGGAAGGGATTCGAACCCTCGAGACCCTTTAGGGGCCTACTCCCTTAGCAGGGGAGCGCCTTCGACCACTCGGCCACCTGTCCACCGCCGTGACTAAGGGAAAGCCTGCGGGCGATCAATCCATGCCGCGCGCGTTTTCGCACTCAATGTTGTCGGTCACCCGTTTCCCGCAATTAAGGTCCGATTCTGCATGGACAGGCGTTTTCACCGGCGACCTTGCGGTGATTCCGACGAGTCGAACGGCTGTTTTAACCCTCTGTTCACACTTCCAGAGCGGTCGGGAGCCAAAAACGTGTTGTTTGTGCAACAGCGATTTTGCGAAAGGGGGGTAGGGGTCTGATTAGCCCGATATGCGGATTGCGTTCCGTGGGTCGCCGCGTAGGTTGCGCTCAGGGACAGGGCACCGAGTGTCTGACCTGACACACTGGGGCAACCGCCCTCCTTTCATATGGTTCTACACTGGAGATAAAACCATGAAACTCAAAACCCTTCTTCTGGGCTCCGCCGCTGCGATGATCGCAGTGACCGGCGTCCGCGCTGCCGACGCAGTGATCGTCGAGCCAGAGCCCGTCGAATACGTTCGCGTTTGCGACCTCTACGGTTCCGGCTTCTACTACATGCCTGGCACGGAAACTTGCATCGATTTCGGCGGTTACCTCCGTACGACATATTTTTACACCACAGATCAATTTGGCACCGACAACGCAACTGGCTCAGCCAGCCGTTGGGACTATCGTGCTCGTTTCGAAGTTGATGTGCGTAATGAAACCGATTACGGAACCCTGCGTTCCCAGCTGCGTTTCCAAGGTGATCGCAGTAACGGCGGTGACGCTGATGTGCTCGTTGACCGTGCTTTGATCAGCCTCGGCGGACTGCGGATTGGTTATTCCGACAGCTACCTGACCACTCTCAACACCTTCGCATACGGCTTTTCCGGCCAAGATAATCTTGACGGTTATTACGGATACGATCAGGCAATTTTCGCTGATTACACATTCGCTGTAGGTGGTTTCTCGGTTACTGCCGGTCTTCAGGATGCAGGTCAACTTAGCGCTACTCCCGGTAATCCGCACGCTGGTCTCGACTACTACGCCGGTGCTTCGTATGCTGGCTCTCTGGGTAATATCGAAGCTGCGTATATTTATGAAGACAATGCTGACAACGTTCCTGGGCGTCTCAACGATGGTGACAGTTCCGCATTCAAAGTCAGTGCAGCTTATACCGGTTTCGAAGGTTTGACGATCAAGGGCTGGTTCACTGGCGATGACGGCGAAAACAGCCGCACTGTTGAAGGTACCGGTGATTATAACTGGGGTGTTGCTGGTGCTTATTCTCTGATGGATAATCTGCAGCTTGCAGTCGGTTACACGAACGGCGATAACTTGAACGACTACACAACAGTGCGCCTTAACTGGGAGCCTGTTTCCGGTCTTCGCGTTAGCCCATTCGTCCGTGTATGGTCTGATGGTGATCTCGGCCAAGACTACGCCCTGCGCGTTTACCGCACATTCTAATCGGCTAATCCCGATCTGAAACAGAAAGCCCGGTCGGCAACGACCGGGCTTTTTGCGTCTTGGTGTCCGCTCCTCTCTTGCGGTTGGAGACTGTTGGCCGGAATCAGATGCCCAGTGAGCCAAACCTTGCTTCCGCTAAGGTATAGGCGACCGTTTCATGGCCCGAATTTGCTCGTGCCTCTGCGCACAAAGTGTTCAGCCCAAAGGATGATACGCTGAGAGTAGTTGATGAATTTTCTGGACAATTGGGATTAGCCGGCGTGCTGACAGGCGCTGTGCCATCGCTTCTTGCCATCTGATTTCGGCAGAACGCATCGAGCCGGATGTATCGGCGCGAACGATCGAAAAGCCCAATCTTTCTTAGGCTGACATCACAATAGATGGTCGAGCCCTTATCGTATCCGGTTCGGTCAACAGGAATATCGCCCGCAATAGTGCCGATACGACTGCGCAAGTCGTCTTCGGCGTTCTAATTGTCGATAATCGCACCGGCCTGGTGACCGAACGACCTCCCCACATCTTTACAACGAACATGGTGTCGGAAAGCAGTGTGCCGGATGTACAGTCGCGGAGGGCTACGCTAACGGCGGTTGAAAACGCCTCGCCCGGTCTTCAAGGTATTCATAACCGCAGGCTTGCTTCCGACCGGTCGGACAATTTCGACAAAGCCGCTGCGCATGCAGGTCGTCTGCTCGCAGATAGTTCCAGCGGGAAACTGGTCATCTCGAATATGGACCTGTCAAAGCCGTTGCCGAGTAACTGAAAACGAAAGCTGGCGTTGCCAACCTGCTTTTTTCTGTAGGATACGGGGGAATGCAGCCCATCGCGTCCAACGACAATGTCCAAAGCCGAGGCTCGTATCGGCGTATCGCATTCAGGCTATCTTCGATAGACCGCTTTGCCACTCTGAAAGGCGTTACCTAATGATATATCTTATCGAACAATATAGCTCGTTCCTGCTGGCCACCTTCGTCATCGGCGCAGTCGTCGGCTGGATGACATGCGGGCGCCCCTCCACCCGGTAGACCCGCCGTAATTCGAAAGCCACGTTCGACGACCACTCTTCGAGGAACAGACCATGTTCGCCCTGACCGTGCAGACCGCCTTGCTCGTCGCAACCGCATTCATCCTCGGCTGCATCGTCGCGTGTCTGTTGCGGCGGATGTTGGCTCCAGCACCGGCCAAGACACCGATGATAGACCGGTCTGCACCGGTGTCAAAACCTGTGACGAAATCCCCGACCCCGCCACCTGTTGCCGCGCCGTCCATCACGCCGCCCGTCGGCAAGGCAGCCGCGCCAGGCGCGCGGGATAATCTGAAGCGCATCAAGGGTATCGGTCCGCAAAACGAGGCGCGGCTGAACGAAATCGGTGTCGTGACATTCCGACAGATCGCGGACTGGTCGAGCGACGACCAGCGTGCGATGGGTGAATTGATGTCCTTCCCCGGTCGGATCGAACGGGAAAAATGGGTTCTCCAGGCAGCGCAACTGGCCGATGGTGAGGTGACCGATTTTTCCAAACGGGTCGATTCCGGTTCCGTCACGACCAGCGTTGGCGCTGCTTCCGAAAGCGGAATGGGTGCCAAGCCGGATGCGGTGTTGCTGGATGCTCCGCGTGGTGGTCAACCGGATGCGCTGTCGAACATCGGCGGCGTGGGCGCTGTCATCGAAACCAAGATGGCGCGGCTTGGCATCTTCCATTTCGACCAGATCGCGGCCATGAACACGGATGAATTGCGTTGGCTGGATACAGCTCTGGGGTTCCCCGGTCGGGCGGAGCGTGAGAACTGGCAGGACGATGCCCGTATTCTCGCCGAAGGCGGCACAGTGGAAAGCACAAAGAAGGATGCTAAAGACGCCATCCTCACCAGCCGCAAAACGTAATTTTCACCCCGTTCGAAATAGAATTATCGCGAAAGCCGTCAGTTTTGCAGCGGCTTCTGGAAGCACCTGATGCACGTTGTATTGGTCGTCAACGAATTGAGCTACTTTCAAGCTCACCGGCGCATTCTCATGGAAGATCTGGTGGAGCAGGGTGTCAGAGTGTCTGTCGCAGTCGGCGCATCGACGCCGCATGCGCTGCCGGAAAAGCCCTACAACTGGTCCGAAAACGTCGGCTTTCACCCGTTCCGGATCGACCGTCATCGGCTGAACATCCCCCTCGATATTCGGTTCATCCGTCACATCCGCAGCCTTTGTCGCAGCCTCTCCCCCGATGTCGTCCACGCCATCACCATTAAACCGGTCCTGTTTAGCGCATTGGCGTTGGCGTTGTTTCCAAACCGCCCGAAACCGGCCCTCGTGTTGACATTGCCCGGCCTCGGGAAAATCTTCGAACCGGCCCGCAATCTGCCAAAACGCGTCCGGCAAGGCATCGTGACGGCGGCGCTTCGCTTCGCTGTCGGTCGTACCCGTGCTGTCATGACGACCGAAAATCCGCAGGATAGGGACAGGCTCGTCGCGCTTGGGATCGTGCCGCGCAACCGTGCCATTGCCGTGGCGGGAGCGGGGCTTGATTTGCAGGTGTTCAACCGCAGCGGTCGCATCGAAAGCAGTGGACCATTGCGCGTATTGATGGCTTCCCGACTCATCAAAACGAAGGGTGTCGGCATCTATCTCGAAGCTGCCAAGCGCCTGACGGATCGCGGCGTTCCCATGCGGTTCGATCTGGCTGGACCGATCGACCCAACCGACGTCGATGTCATCGACGAGACCGCGCTTCGGGCGGCCTGTGCCGAAGGACACATCACCTATCTCGGTGCCCTGTTACCCGATGACATGGCCAGCACACTGAAAACCTATGACATCGTCTGTCTGCCGACATTGCTGCGCGAGGGCTTTCCCCGCGCCCTGCTTGAAGCGGTAGCCTGTGGTTGCGTGCCGGTTGCCAGTGACCAACCCGCCATCCGGCAGCTGGTGATCGATGGCGAAACCGGTCTCCTGCTCGATCCTGTCAATGCCGATACGCTGGAGAAAGCGCTGCAACGTCTTGTGAACGATGACAGTTTACGCTCAACGCTACAGGAAAACGCGACGGCCCATCTGCACGGCATGGCGGTCGGACGCCATGCCGTATGCGATGCATTTCTCAAGGCTTACACCCTGTCGAGAGAAGCTGCGGGGAGTGAAAAGACCGCATGAACCACCACGCCGTTCACAGAATTGGACGCGACACCGTTATGGTCGCCCTTTTCATCCTGTATCCCGTCATACAGGTCGCCTCAACGCGCTCCTTGCCGATAGCAATTGCGATTTGCCTGACACTGCTGTTGCTGACGACTCTGTTGGGGGAAACCCGCCAATGGCGTAACGTCATCGTCCCAGACACGTATTCCTTCCCGGCAAAAGTTTGCGCGGCGTTTCTGCTTGCTATGGCGTTCTATGCCTTGCTGACCAGGTTCTGGACACCCGAACCGAAGGATGCGGTCAGGGAGGGGGCGATGCTTATGTCCCTCATCGTCATTCCTCCGATCCTGTTATACGCACTCCGGCGGACGATCATCATGGACGCCCCCGTGGCGGCGTCAGTTGGCATCATTCTGGGCGGAGTTTTCATCACCGCAGAGTTGCTGGGCGTTACGTCGCTCCTCAATGCGCTGTCCGAGCGGGCCGAACTGTATGATCTGAACCGCTCGACGAGCTGGTTGGCGTTATGTCTGGGTCCGGTCTTTTGTTATGGTTTGTGCAGGCAGGTCAGCTGGATGTGGGTTGTCCCGGCATGCGTGCTTGGGCTTCTGGCAATCTCGCTGGCACAGGGTCAATCCGCGCAACTGGCCTGCCTGGCCGGCATCTTTGCCGCCCTTTTGGTGTTCTGGAAACAATGGTCGGTCGTTCCGCTGATTGCGACCTGTGCGCTGGCGCTTTTCGTTGCGCCTTTGGCGCTGGATATGGTGCCGTCTCCCTCCGATATACCACAGGGCGGAATAGCCGATGCGGCCCATATTCACCACCGAATCGCGACCTGGAAGGCTTATGCGGGGGCGCTCGATACGGTGCCGTGGTATGGGTTGGGTGCGAACGCCGATGAGGCTCTCGGCACGGGGCGTTCAGCCGTAAGCGACGCGTTGGCATCTGCCGGATACGACCCGTACGTTCGATCCCCGCACACGTTGCTGTTGGAATGGCAGGTCAATTTTTCAACGGTTGGCATGGTCCTTCTGGCTGGCGCGATGATCTCCGCCGCTTTTGCATTTCGTGCTTTGTCGCGTGTGCAGACCATCGCATTCACATATGTGTTCATCACGGCTTTCACAGCTGCATGCACGGCGACGGAGTTTCTTCAGGGTTGGTGGATTGCCGCGATCATCGTCGCGTTCACTCTGGCAGCATTGGTCGGCAAACCGGCTTTGAAGCCTGGATACGAGCGCGATGCTCACAAGCTGGTTGCGGCTGCGGAAAACCGTGCATAGAGTGCGGGCATGAAGACGCAGCGCCCCATCGAACTCGGCCTAAAGATCGCTCTAGCGCTCCTTACGAGCGGCCGTTGGTTCGCGCGCATCTAGGAGGCGCCCGACGGTCGCAAGAGTTGCTTGAACGAGCACCACTCCAGCCTCCAGCGATCCGTTTCGATATCTTCATATGCAGGGCCAAGCCTGCCGCTTCAAGGAGCCGCTCCCATGATGATGGAAGCCAGCCACAAATATTCCGCCTATCCGCAGGTCGAATTGCCCGACCGCACTTGGCCATCCGCCAGAATCGAGAAGGCACCGCACTGGTGCTCCGTCGATCTGCGCGATGGCAATCAGGCGCTTATCGATCCGATGGGCCACGAGCGCAAGGCACGCATGTTCGCGTTGCTGCTCGACATGCAGTTCCGGGAAATCGAGATTGGCTTTCCCTCCGCCAGTCAGACCGATTTCGACTTCGCCCGCTGGTGCGTCGAGAAAGGCAATGTGCCGGATGCGGTCGATCTGCAGGTGTTGGTGCAATGCCGCAAGGAACTGATCGAACGCACGTTCGAAGCGCTGGAAGGCGCGACGACACCGATCGTCCATTTCTACAATTCCACCAGTGAGTTGCAACGCCGTGTCGTGTTCCGGCAGGACAGGGACGGCATCCGGCAGATCGCCGTCGATGCGGCCAAGCTGATCATGGACATGGCGTCCGCAAGACCGGGCGGAGCGGATGGTCTGCGGTTCGAATACACGCCGGAATCCTTCACCGGCACGGAACTCGATTTCGCGCTGGAGGTTTGCAACGCCGTTATTACGGAAGTCGATCCCTCGCCCGACAAGAAACTGATCGTGAATTTGCCCTCCACCGTGGAGATGTCGACACCCAATATCTATGCCGACCAGATCGAGTGGATGTCCCGCAACATCGACCGCCGCGACAGCATCATCCTTTCCGTCCATCCGCACAACGACCGTGGAACCGGCATCGCTGCCACCGAACTCGCCCTGATGGCCGGGGCGGAACGGGTCGAGGGCACGCTGTTCGGCAACGGCGAACGCACCGGTAATGTCGATGTCGTCACGCTGGCGCTCAACATGATGACCCAGGGTGTCGACCCGGAATTGGACGTGTCCGATATCGAGCGCATCAAGGGCGTCTACGAATACTGCAACCAGCTGAAAATCGCCGAGCGCCACCCCTATGTCGGCGAACTCGTTTACACCGCCTTCTCAGGCTCCCATCAGGATGCCATCAACAAGGGCATGAAGGCCTACGAGCAGGCCAACGGCACGAAATGGGAGGTGCCCTATCTGCCCATCGACCCGAAGGATGTGGGCCGCAGCTACGAGGCGATCATCCGCATCAACTCCCAGTCGGGCAAGGGCGGTGTCGCCTATGTGATGGAAGCCGACTACGGGCTGAAACTGCCGCGCAATCTTCAGGTCGAGATGCGCAACGACGTGCAGCGCATCACCGATGAGGAAGAGCGCGAACTTCCTGCAGCCGACATCCATGCCCGCTTTATGGCGCGTTATGTGGAGCAGGCCGATGCGCCGCTCACCTATATCGACCACGCTACGTTGACGGACGGCGAGTCCCGCAACCGCCGTCGCATCGAACTGACCGTTCGCCATAACGGTGAGGAGCAAGTGCTGAACGGCGTCGGTAATGGCCCTGTCGACGCAGGGCTAAACGCGCTCAATACGGCGTTCGGTTTGGACATTGTGGTGAACGATTACTCCGAACACTCGCTCCAGCATGGAAGCGATGCGACGGCGATTGCCTATATGGAAGTGTCCAGCGCGGCCCTCGGAAAAACGTGGTTCGGCGCGGGCATCAACGCCAACATCGTGGCCGCGTCGCTGGAAGGTGTCGTCTCGGCGGTCAACCGGGCGCTGACGAAGGATGTCTGATCTTCCGGCCATCGAAACGGCAGGGAGAGGTGATACCGTCGTTCTCCTGCACGGTTTCGGAGGGTTCGCGGAACAATGGGCACCGGTTCAAGAACGGCTTACGGCCCTATCCATCGCTTTCGACCTGCCCGGCCACGGCCAAGCGGTCGATTGGTCCGGCGATCATGGCACGATTGCCACGCGGGACGCTGTCATTGCCGAAATCGACCGGCGTGATTTGCCGAAGGTGCATCTCGTCGGCCATTCCCGTGGTGGAGCCATCGCCATTCTCGTTGCTTTGAAATGCCCGGATAGAACGGCTTCCCTTACCCTCGTCGCCCCCGGCGGCTGCGGACCGGAAATCGCTGCCGATGATCTGAAGGCCCATGCAGAGGCGCAAACGCAGGATGAAATTGTTGCGGATCTAACAAGGCTTTACGCACCGGAAGCGGTTCCGCTGGAAGCCATCGAGCATCTCGTGAAGCAGCGCAAGAATCCGAAATCCAGCGCCGCTCTGACCGCTTTGGTTCCCACTCTCATGCACGACCGTCAGCAGGGTATGCTCGATCTATCCCGCCTGAAAAACGCGCCGTTTCCCATCCATGTCCTCTGGGGCACGGAAGATGCTGTGTTGCCGGTCAGTCACGCCGAGAATTTTCATGATCTGGCCACCGTCGAGTTGGTCGATGGGGCAGGGCACATGCTGCCGGAGCTTCACCCGGACGCAATAGCTGCCGCCGTCAACCATCATGCGCGTTAGCTCTGGCCTGTAAGGCAGGACGAGGCATAGACTGCTTCCGAACCTCCTTACGGAACCCCGATCGTGAGTGACCAGAAGATCCCGGAAGCGGAAACGAGCCTGTCGGACCCCGAGCGTGTCCGCACCCTGCGCGCGGCCTTGACGGTCGTTCGCACCCGTGAGGCCGACCAGGACGACATCGCCGAAGAATTGAAGGTATCGGAACGCAACCGGCTGGAACTGTTGGCGGAAAAGGTCCGCCCGTTGCTCGACGAGGTCGATCCCCGCGACGAGCGGTTCGACCTCGTTCTGGCGTCCGGCACCCGCCCGCGCCTTTGGATCGATATGACATCATTCGTTGCGATGGGCCCGGACAGGGATGGCAACCCCAAGCGCGGCTACCGGTTGCTGCGCGATACGCGGCTGGGCCGTGTGGTCGTGGCGGAGTCCACCGACGTCGATCAAGCCGCCGACGCTGTGGCGGCTTACATGGCCGAGCGGATTATCGAGCGGGAAAAGATGATGGAAGGCGACTGGCTTGCAGCCAACACGCTTCCCGCTCCAAACGGTCAGCCGAATTCTGAAGTGGCACAATCTGCCGCGCTCGCGGAAAAGACCGCTGCCGACAGAAGGCCGAAGCGTCGTCCTCTGCACTGGTTCGTGTCTATCGTGCTGGGCATTCTGGCCGGTATAGGCGTTGCGGCAATCGCGTTCTATTTTGCGGTCGACGGCGCTCTATAAGTCGCGTTTGCCGATCAATTCGATCGTGTCCTGCCCGTCGGGAAACCCGAATTCCTGCAGGGTGCAACGCCACGTGGCGCCGTCTCTGACGATCTCGAACATGTTGTAGCGTGCCGCCGGCCGTTTGTTTTCGTGACTCGTCGAGACTTCCATCCGCGGTGCCGCGCTGGCCGATGGCACCCCGATGACAGGCACAGGCCCGTCCGGCCCGTCGATCGTTTCATGGCTGACCACATGGGTGTGGCCGTGGAGGATCAGGTCCGCGCCCTCGCGTGCGATCATGGTGCGAAAGCGGTCCGCGCCGATCAGCCGCTTGTGACTGGCAGTCGCGTTGGGAAACGGCGGGTGGTGGATCATCACGATACGGAAAAGATCATCCTCGCGCGCCTGTTGCAACAACGTGCTCGTATCGTGGGCCTGCTGCTTGCGAAAGCTGCCGGTCGCGTAGAAAGGCATGGTGGCCCGGCCTGAATTGACCCCGATCAACGCCACATCGCCGCGACGGCGGAGATAGGGGAAAGCGTGGTTCCCATGCGGGATGTCTCCGGTTAAATACGGTCGCCATGCCTTGATGATACGGTCGAGCGCACCGCGCACATACGTATCGTGGTTGCCCGGCACGACCGAAACGTTGTCCGGCTCCCCCAGCCGTTCCAGCCACAGGCTCGCCAACCGGATCTCTTCCTTCAAAGCCAGATTGATGAGATCGCCGGTGACTGCGATATGGTCCGGCGCGGCTGCCAGCATGTGCTGCACGAGATGTTCCAGCGCATCCTCACCCATGCTGTCGGAACGGTTGCGGTGCCAGTTGAGGTAGCCGGTAATACGTTTCGAGGCGAGCTCACGCCGCCGCACCGGCGGCAGGGGGCCCAGATGAATGTCGGAAATATGGGCGAGACGAAACATGGTGCCTGCCTAGGGGCGCATTGCGCCCGTCGCAAGATGGTAACCGCAGTCGCGCATCCGCCTAACCGAGACGCGCTCTATCGTGGGGTTGTGTATAGTCGATGTCCGGGCCGACCGGCACGATGCGGGTCGGATTGATCGTTTCGTGGCTCGCATAATAATGCGCCTTGATGTGGTCCATGTGGATTGTCTCCGCCACACCAGGCCATTGGTAGAGTTCGCGAGTGTAGTTCGACAGGTTCGGATAGTCGGCGATACGCTGTCGGTTGCATTTGAAATGGCCCACATAAACCGGGTCGAACCGCACCAGTGTCGTGAACAGCCGCCAGTCGGCTTCTGTAATCGTGTCCCCGACCAGATAGCGCTGGCCCGATAGCCGCTCCTCCAGCCAATCCAGCGTTTCAAACAAAGGATGGAATGCCTCCTCGTAGGCATCCTGGGTCGTTGCAAAACCGCATTTGTACACGCCGTTGTTGACGGTGTGATAAACGCGCTCGTTCACCTCATCGATGGCATCGCGCAATGCGTGCGGGTAGTGGTCGGTATCGCTGCCAGTCAGCGCCGCGAAAGCGCTGTCGAACATACGGATGATTTCGCTGGATTCGTTGGAGACGATGGTCTCGCGCTTCCTGTCCCACAGGACCGGCACCGTCACGCGCCCCGAATAATCGGCCTTCGCTGCGGTATAGACCTGATGCAGGCGGCTGAAGCCGTGAACCGGATCAACCGTTTCTTCACCGCCCTTTTCGCCGAATGTCCAGCCTTCATCGCCCATGAAGTGATCGACCACCGATTCCGATATGACGTCTTCCAGCCCCTTCAAACGTCGGAAAATCGCCGCCCGGTTCGCCCACGGGCAGGCGTGGGAAATGTAGAGATGGTAACGTCCGGATTCCGCTTCGAAACCGCTATCGCCGGTTGGTCCTGCCGATCCATCCGGCGTCACCCAGTTGCGGAAACCCGCATCCGATCGCACGAACTTTCCGCCATTTTCCTCGGTGTCATACCACTGGTCCTTCCAGACCCCGTCAACCAACAAACCCATCATTCTGACCCGTCGTTTCGCTGTACCAATTGGTAAAGCATCGCGCGCACCGTGCAAACCCTGTCGGGTTTTTGTGGACAGTCGGACAGTCGCAGGCTAAAGCGCGCAAATTGGCGAACACGGACCTTAACGATGCGGCTTCGACGACGACTGGATTGAAACTTGAGTGCCGGGAGCATTGCGTCCGGTTGTCCTGTTCGTGCCGTCGAAAGCCATCTCTATGCCATCGAATATGTCCGCGCCCGCAAGTGCGCCCCACGTCACCATTCGGTCCGAACGGGCCAGTGACAGCTATGCCATCTCGAAACTCTGTGACGCCGTGTTCGGCCCCGGTGCCAATGCCCGCGCGGCGGCTGCCCTGCGCGAGGGCGTGCCCCACCGGATCGACCTGTCGTTTGTCGCGCTCATCGACTGCTCTATTGTCGGCACGTGCCGCCTGACGCCTGTGCTGTGGTGCGGAACGCCGATCCTGATGCTCGGTCCGCTGGGCGTCGCCCGGTCCTATGCGGGCATGGGCATAGGGCGCAGCCTGATGCGGGCCTGCGTCGAGAAAGCCGATGAAAGCGGGAACGATATGATCTTTCTGGTCGGCGATCGGGCCTATTATGGCCCCTTCGGTTTTCTGCCCACAGCACCCGGCCGCATAACCCTGCCGCGCCCGGTAGACGCGACGCGCGTGTTACTGCGCGAACGTATCGAAGGCGTGTCTAAGAATCTGTCCGGTGCAGTCGTGCGGGCGCTTTAGCGCCCCTCGCGCGCCCATGTTCCGGCCAGCAGCATCAACAGTATGCCAAGGCCCAAAAATCCTGCAAACAACGGTAGTCGGTCGATACCGCGCAGAACGGTCGCATCCGTCGTCCGCAGGCCGATCCACCCGTTCCCGGACGCCGCGCCATTGGCTCGCACCGGTACGACGCGGGGTAGAGTGGCGGCCACATCGGTCCGCGCCAGACGGCTGATCGTGCCGTCGGTCTGGCTCACGATATCCTGCAACACCGCGCCGGTGGACACGACATCGCGGTATTCCCGCGGGTTGGAAGGCCCTACGCTGGCCAGTGCCGTCAGATCGCCATTGGCAAAACGGTAAAGGCCAAGCTGGTCGGTTTCGTATTCCGCGACGAAACGCCCATCCCCGCGTGGTTCAAATTCCAACCGAACGGCCTTACCATCCGGCCCGACGATATCGAGAGGCCCCGCTGTATCCCCCATCGTCTGCCGTTCGATGGTCAGACGGTTGTTGTCCGCCTCAGCGCGCAGGGCTTCCTCGTCAAGCTCCGGCTCCTTCATCAGCCAGTGGCCGAGACGGCGCAGCAGTTGAGTATGCGGTCCGCCACCTTCGAAGCCCCGTGCCCAAAGCCAGACATGGTCGGACAACAGCATGGCGATGCGCCCCTCACCGGGACGGTCCAGCACCAGCAGAGGGCGGTCACCCCCAGCATCCATCACCACGTCGCCCCGTTCGGCAACACCGTCGATCAGGCGGAACCAGCGGCTCCAGTCCGGCTCCACACCGCTGTCCAGGGCCGGTAGCCCCGGCAGGTCGCGCGTAACGGGATGGCGACGCCCATCGGCCGTCACCTGCGGCTTGAACGGCTCTTCCGAAATCTCGCCGCTCGGTTCGAACGGCAGCACGGACGCGAGCGGCGTCTGGTGAATGCTGCTCTGGTCGGCATGTTCCGGCCCGGCGGCGATCAGGATGGCACCGCCATCGGTGAGATAACGCGCGATGTTGTCGAAGTAGAGCAGGGGCAGCACACCCCGCCGTTGGTAGCGGTCAAAGATGATGAGGTCGAATTCGTCGATCTTTTCGATGAACAATTCCCGCGTCGGAAACGCGATCAGGGAAAGCTGATTGATCGGCGTGCCGTCCTGCTTTTCCGGTGGGCGCAGGATGGTAAAATGGACAAGATCGACGGACGCGTCGGACTTCAGCAGGTTGCGCCACGTGCGCTCACCCGCGTGGGGTTCACCGGATACCAGCAGCACCCGCAGGTTTTCACGAATCCCGTCGAGAATGGTGAAAGCCTGATTGTTCACAGGCGTGATCTCACCATTCACCACATCGGCGCGCAGTTCGATGACGTTTTTGCCCCCATGAGGCACGTCAAAATAGAAGCTCGCCTCCTCGCCCGGCAAAACCTGTTCGATGGAGGTCAGTTCACCATCGATATAGGCGCGCACTTCGATGAGCCCGTCCGTGCCGATATTCGTTTCCAGCACGCGGAAGGCGACTTCCTGCGTTTCACCGACAATGCCGAAACGCGGTGCGCGCAAGATTTCCAAAAGCCGGTCGGCATCGCTTTCGCTGCCTGTCAGCAGCGTATGGACCGGAGCGTCAAAACCCAGTTCTTCGATTGTCTCAGGCGCGTCATGCACCTGACCATCGGTGATAAAGATGGCACCGCCAAGCTGGTCCGGCGGCACGTCCTGCACCCCTTCGCGCAGGGCGGAAAACAGCGCGGTGGAGGCATCGCCCGTTTCCGCGCCACCGTTGCGGGCGGTAATCTGACGCAATTCGAAATTGGGGAACGCCTCAATGAGCGAGGACAACGCCGCCCTCGCCGCTTCACCCTGCGGTCCGCGCTCATCGAGCCGCGCGCTTTCCGTCTCATCCGTCACGACAGCGACGACAGTTTTCAGCGCCTCACGGTTCTCGCGGCTTATGGCCGGGTTCATCAGTGCCAGCGCGAGCGCCAGCCAGGCACAGGCGCGCAGCCACGAGCCACGCACGCTTCGGGCGACACCGTACAGAACAAGCATGCCTGCAAGGGCGGCCAGCACGGCGACGACCGGCCACGGCAACAACGGTTCGAAACTGATCGACAGGTCCATCATTGGCCCAATCTTTCCAGCAAGGCGGGCACATGAACCTGATCGGACTTATAATTACCGGTAAGCATATACATGACGATGTTGACCCCCGCCCGGTAGGCATAGATGCGTTGTGTCGGGTCGTTGGGAACCACTGGCAGGCTGAACGACCCGTCGCTCTCCACCGCCCAGGCTCCGGCGAGATCATTCGATGTGATCATGATTGCGGAGACGCCATCGCCGGTGCGTGCCGGCCGGTCCGTTTCGTCTTCCTCGGCGCTCGCCTCGACCCACAGATTGCCGTTGAGATACCGCCCCGGAAATACGTCGAGCAGGTAAAAAGCCCGCGTGAGAACGTGATTTTCCGGCACGGGTTCCAGCGGTGGAATGTCGAGGTTCGACAGGATTTCCCGCAGCTTTTGCGTAGCCGCGCTCACCGTCGCGCCACCGAACCCGCCGGTCAGCTGGTCGCGGGTGTCGAACAGCACCGTTCCGCCGCCTTTCATGAACGCATCGACGCGCGCCATGCTCGCTTCATCCGGCACGGGGCTGTCACCATCCAGCGGCCAATAGAGAATGGGGAAGAACGCCAGTTCGTCCGTGGCTATGTCCACGCCGACCGGTGGTCCTGGTTCCAGCGAGGTGCGGGAACCTATGAACTGGGTCAGCCCCTCCAGCCCCTTGCGGCTGAGTGTATCGAGGCGATCGACGCCCGTTTCCACATAGGCGAGGCGGGTGCGCAGCGTGTAGTCGAGGTTCGGGTCGGACTGCGCCTGTGCATCCGTAACCGGCAGAACAAATATCGCCAACAGCACCGCCGCTGCGCTGGCGCTACGGCGCGTGAACCCAAGTGCGCCGGCCATCCACAAGACGGCCAGACAGTCCAGCGTGAGGAGGAACAGCGCGAAGCCCAACAACCACGGTTTGAACGGCAACGGGTCTCCGGTAGCGAGCGATGAAGTGGTTACCGTGCCGGACAAGGTGGCGGCGTCGAAAGGGCGCAAATCTGTCTCCGCATCCTGAATGAGATTCAGTGCCACGAACGCGTCGCTCGTGCCGTAAAGACCGGGCGGGTTGTCGAGCGTGGCGGGTAGGATGCGGCCGGGCGGAAAGCTGGCGGGGCGCACATTGGCGGGCGGACCGGTCAACCGACCCTCGCCGTCCAGAGTTCGCAATGGTGGCAGGACGGTATTGGCATCGGCAGCTTCTCCGCCTTCGCTCGCGCGCTCAGACGCCATCGACCCGTTAGAGACGGCAACGACACGCCGCAGCATATCGACGAATGCGCCCGACAGGGGCAGGTTGGACCAGCTCGCATCGGCTGTGACGTGGAACAGCACGATCCAGCCCGCGCCAAACCGCGCGGCGGTCACGAGCGGTGTTCCATCTTCCAGACTCGCCCATGTCTTGCCCGGCAATTCGGCGTCTGGTTCCGCCAGCACCTGACGCGTAACGGTCACATCGTCCGGGACGGGCAGGCCCGCAAAGGGGGAGCCGTCCTCGAAACGGGCCAGCGGCTGCGGCGTGCCCCATGTCAGCGTGCCGCCGAGGCTGCGCCCGCCGCTCCGCAGCATGACAGGCACGAGCGAACCGCCCGTCGCGTCCAGATCCTCGGCGCCGGCCAGCCTGGGTCCGGCGAACCGCACCAGCATCCCGCCCCGGTCAATCCATTCCGCAACCGCCGTTTCCGCCTCGCCGGGCAGTGTGCCGATGTCGGCCAGCACCATCGTCGAGATGTTCTGCTCGACCAGTTCGTTCACCGCTTCGATGATATTGGTGCTGGACGCTTCACGCACCTGCGCGAATGGGGCGAGTGCCCGATCGATATAATAAAGTGGTGAAAGCAGCGGTTGCGCCCGATCCGCATTCCCGCCTGCAATCAGGCCTACCAGACGGCGGCGGAAGCGTTCGTCCAGCAGATGCACGGCACCGGCATGGCCGGCATTGTCGATCTCGGCTCGCGCCACATCGTTGCGCAGCTCCACCGGAAGCGCGAAGGCGACATTCGTGTTCGTCTCGTCGTCGGGGAACGCGAAAGGTTCAGACGCCAGCGACCGGCCTTGTGTGTCGTAGAGTGAAACAGTGCCTGAAGCGGCGGCATCCAACCCGACGCGCTGCAGGTCCACCACCATCGTGTCCGGTTCGTTCACGACCCGCGTCACGGCGGACGGTGTGGTGTCGTCCTGCAAAACCAGCGTGGAGCCGACGCCGTCAAGCGCCGCATTCATCACGTCCATATTGGTCGGTTCCACCTCAGGCGTGAGCCAGACGACCGAACCGGGCGCGTCCCGCGCGATGCGGTTGGCAATCAGGGCATAGTCGAACCGCACGGGTTTTGGCCCGGCACCACGCAGTCGGTCGAGAACGTCCTGCGCCGGACCGGCTTGGGGACCGTTGCCATCCTCGCTGGCGAGCAAAAGCGTGACCGGTCTGTCGGCAGCCGCGGCTTCCTCGACCAGTGCCTCGACGGCGGCGACGCGGGAGTCCCAATCGGGCGCACTGGTCCAGCCATCGTCCAGAACGATGGCGACGGTACCGTCGCCGGTCAATTTTTTGTCCGGCGCATTCCAGACAGGTTCGGACAGGGCGAGGATGACGAGACCGGCCATCAGAAGACGCAACAGGGTCAGCCACCACGGGCTTTGAGCCGGTGTTTCCTCGCGCGGGTCGAGTTCCTGCAGAATACGTGTAGGCGGAAAGACCTCGCGTTGTGGGCGCGGCGGCGTGAGGCGCAGTAGATACCATATCAGCGGCAGCGCAATCAGCGCGCCAAGAATGAGCGGAGCCGCGAAGGTGATACCCAACAGCGTCATGCGGCACCCGAAAGGCGCGTGTGGACGGAAACCAAAGCGCTTGAAGCCAGCGCATCGGTGTTGTGCGGCACATAAAGCCAGCCGATCCGGCGGCAATGGGCGGCGAGTGTTTCCTGACGCGCGGCGAAGGCACGGCGGTAGTCGTCGCCCACGGTTTCGGCGCGTCCGAATGTCAGTTTCGCACCGCTTTCGGGGTCCGAAAACTCCGTGCGACCGGAGAATGGAAACGAATGTTCGGCGGGATCCGTGATGTGCACCAGCGTGCCGCGAACGCCGCGTCGCGCGACCTCGTCGATGCGGTCCACGACGCTGGCCATCGTTTCCAGAAAATCGGAGATTACGATCAGATCGCTGCGCCCTCCGACGCCGTCCGTCTCGGGAAACGCGCTTTGCGCGATGGGAGAAATGACCATCTCCTGCGCGATCCGCTCGGCAGCGTTGCGGGCGGAAATGGCCCGCGTCAGGCCGGGCCAGCCGACCCGTTCACCACTGCGGGCCAGCAATTCGGCCAAGGCCAGTGCAAGAACCAGGGCGCGGGACTGTTTGGAAACCTGAGCGCCTTGCGACTTGTAGAGCATCGAGGCGGAATTGTCGGCCCAGACCCAGGCGGTGTGCGCCGCTTCCCATTCCTGGTCGCGCACGGTCACGGAATCATCCCGTGCCGAACGTCGCCAGTCGATCCGCGTCATGCTTTCGCCGGTGTCATAGGGCCGGAACTGCCAGAACGTATCGCCCGGCCCGCGCCTGCGCCGCCCGTGCCAGCCGGTCACAACGGTGTTGGCGATGCGCTGTGCCTCCACAAGCAGGTCCGGCACCAGCGCGGCCCGTTGGCGGGCGCGGGCAAGCGCATCCCGCGAACCGACGGGCGGCAGGCTTTCGCCGATGGCCGAGATGGTGCCGAGCGCCATGCGAACGCGTCAGCCTATTTTCTTGGCCAGATCGGCGATCACGGTCTGCACCGTCATGCCTTCGGCACGGGCTGCGAAGTTGAGCGCCATGCGATGCTGCAACACGGGTTCCGCCAACGCCAGCACATCGTCCACGCTTGGTGCCAGACGGCCATCGAGCAGGGCGCGGGCGCGGGTGCAGAGCATGAGCGACTGGCTGGCGCGTGGGCCGGGGCCCCAGGCGATATGCCGCGTCGGGCCATCGGCATCGCCTTCGCCGGGGCGGGCGGAGCGCACCAGCGTCAGAATCGCTTCCACGACGCTGTCGCCCACGGGCATGCGACGCACCAGTTCCTGAACGGACTGCAAATCCTGCGTCGTCATCGCCGCCTCGGCCTTCGCTTCCCGCGTGCCGGTCGTTTCCAGCAGAATACGGCGCTCGGAGTCGAGGTCGGGATAGCGCACGTCGATCTGCATCAGAAACCGGTCGAGCTGCGCTTCGGGCAGCGGGTAGGTGCCCTCCTGCTCAAGCGGGTTCTGCGTGGCGAGCACGTGGAAGGGCGCGGGAAGGTCGTGGCGTTCGCCTGCGATGGTCACATGATATTCCTGCATCGACTGCAACAATGCCGACTGGGTGCGTGGCGAGGCGCGGTTGATCTCGTCCGCCATCAGAAGCTGGGTGAAAATCGGCCCCTTCACGAACCGGAACGACCGCGCGCCCGCCGCATCCTGATCGAGGATTTCAGATCCCAGAATGTCTGACGGCATCAGGTCCGGCGTGAACTGCACGCGGTTCGCGTCCAGCCCCAGCACGGTGCCGAGCGTTTCCACCAGCTTGGTCTTGGCAAGGCCGGGAACGCCAACCAGCAGCGCGTGGCCGCCTGCAAGCAGGGTGATGAGCGTGTTGTCGACCACATCCTGCTGCCCGAAAATGACCGCGCCGATGCCCCGTTTGGCCTTGGCCACGGTGTCTATAGCCGCTTCGGCCTGCGCAACGAGCGCCGCATCGTCTGTTTCGGGAACGGGGGGCTTGCTCATGTCGTTCATCGGTAAAGGGTGCCTCGTTGCGCGCATCGTGCCAGCTTGTCACGTCCCGCCGTGCCGGACTAGTTACAAGCGTGTGACTCATTCGCTCCGGCATGGCGCGTGTTTGCGCCGGTAATACGGCATCGACAGACAGGAATTGCGGAAGGGTGCGACCATCATGACGAACGAAAGCGAAAGCAGAACCGGAGCGCTGGAAGCCCTCGTTGCCCGTGCGGGCCATGAAGGCGAAGGCCTGCCACCGGTTCATTTGTGGGAACCGGAGCATTGCAACGAGCTCGATATCGTCATCAAACGCGATGGAACGTGGTTCTACGAGAACTCCCCCATCGGGCGGGAGCGCCTTGTGCGCCTGTTTTCTACCGTGCTGCGCAAGGACAAGGATGGCCGCACCTATCTCGTCACGCCGGTGGAAAAGGTCGGCATCACTGTCGAGGATGCGCCATTTGTCGCGGTGGAAATGAACGCCGAAGGCGATGGCGACAAACAGGTGCTGACCTTCCGCACCAACGTGGGAGACACAGTTGAAGCCGGTCCCGAAACCCCGTTGCGGTTCGATTTCGAGGGCAACGAATCGAACGGTGGCGAACAGTTGAAGCCCTATGTGCTGGTGCGCGGGCGGCTGGAAGCGCTGCTCGCCCGTTCCGTGATGTATGAACTGGTGGAACACGGCGAGGAGATCGAGGTGGACGGCGAGACAATGTTCGCACTGCGTTCCAACGGTGCCGTCTTCCCCGTCATGCCTGCCGCACGGCTGGCTGACCTTGCCCGTCGCAGCGACTGAACCCCGCGTGCTGGACACCCCCGATATCTACGCCTTGCCAGCGTTTGCAGACCGTGTGCGGGAGCGGTTCGAGACCCGCGCCGACATCATGGCAGCCGTTGCGGGGGACCATGCCCTCAATCCCGACTACAACCCGGACGACCGCCCGAACGGCTTCAAGGACGCGGCCGTCCTGTTCGCGGTGGCCGACATCGACGGCACGGCCAGTGTCCTGCTGACGCTGCGAACCGCGCACCTGTCCAGCCATTCCGGCCAGATCGCCTTTCCCGGCGGCAAGATCGACGACGGCGAAACCGGTCTGGAGGCCGCCCTGCGCGAAGCGGAGGAGGAGGTCGGGCTGCACGCTGGTGACATGGAGGTGCTGGGCGAATTCGGCACCTATTACTCTGGCTCCGGCTATGCCATCGCTCCGGTCGTCGCCATTCTACACGACGAGCCGGTTTTAACCTGCAACCCGGACGAGGTCGCCGACGCCTTCTGGGTGCCTCTGTCCTTCCTGATGGACCAGCGCAGCCACGAAATCGAAAGCCTGCACTTCAAGGGAAACGAACGCTTCTTCTACGTCATCCCCTACGACGACAATGGAACGCCGCGCCGCATATGGGGCGTGACGGCAGGCATGATCCGCATGGTGCAGGAACGCCTGTACGGAACCGCACGATGAAGATAGAGGGCGAATGGCTCCAGGAACCGTCACTTCAGACCGTGCTGTCGCTGTTGTCCACTGACGCTGCTCCGGCCCGCGTCAACGGCGGTGCCGTCCGCAACGCTTTGTTGAACGAGCCGGTGGCGGATGTGGATATTTCCACGGTTCTGCTGCCGCAGGATGTCATCGCCACCGTCGAGCAGGCGGGGCACAAGGCCGTGCCGACCGGCATCGATCACGGCACGATCACCGTCATCGTGGACGGCCATGCCTTCGAGGTGACGACCCTGCGCCGGGACGTGGCCACCGACGGTCGTCGCGCCGTCGTCGCGTATACGGACGACTGGCGCGAGGATGCGCTGCGCCGCGACCTGACGATGAACGCGCTCTATTGCGACGCGGATGGCACCGTCTTCGACCCGCTCGACGGCCTGACCGACCTCCAGAGCCGCACGGTGCGCTTCATCGAGGATGCCGAGACCCGCATCAACGAGGACTACCTCCGGATCCTTCGCTTCTTCCGCTTCTTCGCCTGGTATGGCCGCCACCGTCCGGACGCGGCGGGGCTGAAGGCCTGTGCGAAGCTGAAGGACGGTATCGAGATGCTTTCTGTGGAGCGCATCTGGCACGAATTTTCCAAACTCCTCGCCGCACCCGACCCGACCCGCGCCGTGCTGTGGATGCGGACGACGGGTGTGATGGCGAAAGTGTTGCCAGAGGGGGACCGCTGGGGGATCGATTCCCTCGCGCCCTTTATCGAACTGGAACATGCCGAAGGCTGGGAGCCGGATGCTGTGCTGCGGATCATGGCCATTCTGCCGCCGGATGTGGAGCGCATGAAAGCGCTGGCCGTCCGCCTGAAACTGCCCAATACCGTCCGCGACCGCCTGACTGCGTGGGCGAACGCGACCGTGCCGCGCACCTGCCAGAGCGACGATGAACTGGCGAAATTCCTTTACCGTGCTGACCTGAACGCCCTGAAAGACCGCACTAGACTGGCCATGATCGACAAAGCGATGCGGGATGACCTGCGCAGTCTGCTCGACCTTATCGAGACCTACGAACGGCCCGTATTTCCGTTGCGCGGTGGCGATCTCATTGAAGCAGGTATGACGCCCGGACCAAGCATATCCGAACGCCTATCCGGATTGGAAAAACGCTGGATAGACAGTGGCTTCACCCTGTCTTCGGACTCTCTTCTGAAGCTTTAGGGAAACTTCACCATCGGCGGCATGGAACTCAGGATGGAATTGACGTTGCCACCGGTCTTCAGTCCGAAAATCGTGCCCCGATCCTGCAACAGATTGAACTCCACGTAGCGTCCGCGCCGCACCAGTTGCTCCTCGCGCTGTTTCTCGCTCCACGGCGTTTCCATGTTGCGCGCGACCAGTTTCGGATAAATGTCCGCAAATTCGCGCCCGATGTCCTGAATGAACGCGAAGTCTGCCTCCCACCCGCCTTCTTCCGTGCTGGAATGCACATAGTCGCAGAAAATGCCGCCTACGCCGCGTGGTTCGTCCCTGTGGGCGAGGTGGAAATAGGCGTCGCACCACGCCTTCAACTCGTCGTAGTCGGCAATCGCATGGCCATCGCAAGCGCGCTTCATCGCGGCGTGGAAATCCACGGTATCGGGGTCCGTTTGTGTGCGGCGCGCATCGAGCACGGGCGTCAGATCGCCGCCACCGCCGAACCATTGCCGCGACGTCACCACCTGTCGCGTGTTCATATGAACGGCGGGGACATTCGGGTTCCACGGATGGGCGATCAGCGAGATGCCGGACGCCCAGAAGCGCGGGTCTTCGGCGCCGCCTGGCATCTGCTTGCGGAACTCCTCGGAAAACTCGCCGTAGACGGTCGAGCAATGCACGCCGACCTTCTCGAAGACGCGGCCCCTCAACATGGACATGACGCCGCCGCCGCCTTTTCCGCCGTCCCGCTGCCAGGGCGTGCGGACGAACCGGCCCGGCTCCATATCGGCGTTCGGCCCGACAACCGCATCTTCCAGCGCCTCGTAGCTGGCGCAAATTTGGTCGCGCAACGCCTCGAACCAGATGCGGGCCGTCTCCTTCTTGTCCTCCATGTCATCAGGAAGCCCGGCGGGCAGGGCGTGGCGGTCGCGCATGGACAAACTCGTTTGCTTGGGAAAGGCGGTGTCTTATTGAACCGTTGAAAACACGACGCAACCGATGGACGCCATGATCGAGATCAAAATCGCCGAGAAGGCGGAAGACATCGCGCAATGCCTCGCTGTCCGCCACACGGTTTTCGTCGTGGAACAACAGGTGCCGGAGGATCTGGAGCGCGACGAATACGACACTTCGGGTGCCACGCACTTTCTCGCAACGATCAACGGCATTGCCACCGGCACGGGCCGGGTGCGAGCGGTTGGCGACGGCCCAAATCGGAAGGCGAAAATCCAGCGCGTCGCGGTTTTGCCAGAGGCGCGTGGCGCTGGGCTGGGGGTGGCGTTAATGGACGCGATGCAACTTCATGTTCAAGCGCAAGGCATGGCCGACACGATCACGCTCGGCGCACAAACCCACGCCACCGGCTTCTACGAGCGTCTCGGCTACCGGCCTCACGGTGCGGTATTCGATGACGCGGGCATCCCCCACATCGAAATGCGTCTCGATCTGACCGCCCCAGTTTGACCAAGCTGGACGCTGCACAGGATCGGGTGTAAAGGCGTCCCCATCGAAGTCGTAAAAAGGGAGAGCGCAATGCCACTGTTTATATGCCCTCCTCCCTTCGTGGCCGTTCCGGACCCTGATCAGGGCGCCCGAACAGCCTGACCGGCAACCGCTCGTGATACTGCCAGCCGTTGCCATATCCGCGCTTTCCGTATGCGCGTTCCGACCTTCGACTGGACACCAGCAATGACCGACAATTCATCCGCCAGACTGCGTATGCCCGCATTTCTTGACCGCATTTTCACCCGTTTCGAGAACCTCACGACGGCTTTTCCCGACGTCGAGCCGGAACAGCCGCCCTCGACGTTGCTCGCTTTCTGCTGGCATTATTCCAGGTCGTTCTGGCCCGTCCTGGCCTGTGTTGTCACCCTGTCCGCTGTCACGGCGCTGCTGGAGGTCATGTTGTTCGGCTTCGTTGGCAACGTGGTGGACTGGCTGGCCAATGCCGACCGCGAGACGTTCCTGCAAAACGAAGGCATGACGCTGTTTCTCATGGGCGCGGTCATGCTGGTCGTGCTGCCGCTGGTGCATCTGCTGTGGTCGCTGCTGTTCCACCAGTCGGTGCTGGGCAACTTCCCGATGGCGATCCGCTGGCAGGCCCACCGTTTTATGCTTGGCCAGTCGATGGGTTTTTATCAGGACGAATATGCAGGGCGTGTGGCAACGAAAGTGATGCAGACGGCACTTGGCGTGCGGGAAAGCGTCACCAAAGTGTTGGATATCGCGGTTTACGTGGTCGTCTATTTCATCGGCTCGCTGGTGTTGGTCGCCAGTTTCGATCTCGTCTTGATGCTGCCGTTTCTCGCGTGGCTGGTGATCTACGCCTCGACGCTGGCCTATTTTCTGCCGCGCATGAAGGAAATCTCCAAGCGGCAGGCCGACGCCCGGTCCCTTATGACGGGGCGGGTGGTCGACAGCTATACAAATATCGCCACGGTCAAGCTGTTCGCCCATGCGGGGCGCGAAACCGCTTATGCCCGCGAAAGCATGGATGAGTTTCTGCAGACCGTTTATCCGCAGATGCGGCTTTCGACGGGTCTCAACTCTATCATCGACACGATCAACAATCTGCTCCTGTTCGCGGTCGGCTTCATCGCCATCGCCCAGTGGCTCGACGGTTCGTCCACTGTCGCTGCCGTCGCGGTGGCCGCTGCCGTTACCACACGTCTGTCCGGCATGTCCCATTGGGTCATGTGGGAACTGGCGGGCCTGTTCGAGAATATCGGCATGGCCATCGACGGTATGAATACCCTTTCGAAGCCCCGCGATGTGCTGAACGCCCCCGATGCCCTCGAACTGACGGTCAGCGAAGGCCGCGTGGATTTTCAGGGCGTTACCTTCGAATACGACAAGCATGGCCGCGTCATTACCGACATGAATCTGGCCATCGCACCCGGCGAGAAGATCGGGCTGATCGGCCGCTCCGGCGCGGGCAAGACGACCATGATGAACGTACTGCTGCGCCTCTACGACATCAACAAGGGCAAGGTGCTGATCGACGGGCAGGACGTGGCGCAGGTGACGCAGGAAAGCCTGCGCGCCAACATCGCGGTGGTAACGCAGGACACGTCCCTGCTGCACCGCACCGTGCGCGAAAACATCGCCTATGGCCGTCTCGATGCGACGGACGAGCAGATCGAGGCAGCGGCGCGCAAGGCCAACGCACATGATTTCATAATGGACCTTCAGGACAACGAGGGCCGCAAGGGCTACGACGCGCAGGTCGGCGAACGGGGCGTCAAACTGTCCGGTGGCCAGCGGCAGCGCGTTGCGATTGCACGGGTTTTCCTGAAAGATGCGCCTATTCTCGTTCTCGACGAGGCCACATCCGCGCTCGACTCCGAAGTCGAGGCTGTCATTCAGGAACAGCTTTTCGCGCTGATGGAAGGCAAGACCGTGCTGGCCATCGCCCACCGCTTGTCCACCATTGCCGACATGGACCGGCTGGTCGTGCTCGACCAGGGCCGCATCGTGGAGCAGGGCACCCATGACGAGCTAAAGGATTCCGGCGGCCTCTACGCCAGCCTTTGGGCGCGCCAGTCCGGCGGATTTCTCGTGACGCAGGACATGGAGGCAGCGGAGTGAGGGCTTCGCGGCACGCCTGAACCGTGGAACGCTTTCTGCGCCTGTTCGAGGGCATCGCCCGCCCGTTCGACCATGCCGATCCTGGTCCGCCGCCCAAGTCCGGCCTCGGCTTTATCCTCCATTACGCCCGCCTGACACGCTGGCCGTTCGCCGCGATGCTGGTCGTAGGCTTTCTGCAAGCCCTTGTGGAAGCGGCTCTTTTCATCTTCGTCGGTGTGATCGTGGATCTGATGGCTGGTTCGCCGCGTGACATGTTCTTTATCGACAACGCAGGATTACTGCTGGCAATGGCGGCGACCGTTCTTGTCGCCCGTTCCCTCATCGCGCTCTCGACCGCCGTGCTGGAAGAACAGATCGTGGTGCCCGATTTCTTTACGCTCGTGCGCTGGTTCTCGCACCGCGTCGTCTCGCGGCAGGACACGGCATTCTTCGACGACGAAATGGCGGGGCGGGTATCGCAAAAGGTGATGCAAGCCGGGCAGGCGGCGGGGGATTTCATGATCTCGCTGCTGCAAATCATCTGGTTCATCGCCATTTTCGCGGCAACGACCCTTATCGTCGTCGCGCGCCTCGATCTGCTTCTCCTTCTACCCGTCATGCTGTGGCTCGGCCTCGTCGGCCTGATCGCGCGAAACTACATTCCGCAGATAAGACAACGCGGTAAGGCATTGGCCGAAGCCTTTTCCACCGTCAGCGGTCGCGTTGTCGATGGCTACACGAACATCCGCACCGTCAAACTCTACGGCGCCGAAGACGCGCAGGACGCGCATATTCAGGCGGCGTGGAGAACCTCGCTGGAAAAGCTCCGTGCCTTCACCCGCGCCGTTTCCGGGATGCGGATATTGAGCCAGGTTCTGTCGAGCACCATGCTTGTCGTTGTCGGCGCGCTGGCGTTGTGGCTCTACACGACGGGTACGCTTTCCGCAGGGGACGTGGCGGTGGTGATGGCATTATGTTTGCGCCTCAACCTGCTTCTGGGTCGTCTGCTCGGGCTGCTCAATGGTCTGTTCCGCAATCTTGGCACGGTGCAGAATTCCGCCGAACTGATCGCCCGACCGAAGTCCATTCATGACCCGCAAACCCCTGTTCGCCCCGATTTTGGTGCAGGAGACGTGCGCTTCGACAGCGTCGATTTCCAATACGCTGGCAGTGAAACGGTGTTTACCGGCTTTGATCTGGCAATCGCTGCGGGCGAACGGGTGGGTATCGTCGGTCGGTCCGGCGCTGGCAAGACGACGATCGGCAATCTGCTGCTGCGCCTCTACGATACCGATGCGGGCACCATTTCCATCGACGGAATCGCCATCGATCAAGTCAGCCAATATGCGCTGCGCCAACAGATCGGTGTGGTCACGCAAGACCCCGCCTTGCTCAACCGCTCCATCCGCGACAACATCGCCTATGGCCGTCCCGATGCGACCGACGCTGAGATCATCGCAGCCGCAAAGCGGGCCAGAGCGGACGATTTCATCGTAAAGTTGAAAGACGCCAGAGGGCGCACCGGCTACGACACCCACGTTGGCGAGCGGGGCGTGAAACTCTCGGGTGGCCAGCGTCAACGCATTGCGATTGCGCGCGTTTTCCTGAAAGACGCGCCGATCCTGTTGCTGGACGAGGCGACGTCGGCGCTCGACAGCGAGGTGGAAGCCGCCATTCAGGACAACCTTGCCGCGCTGATGGACGGCAAGACGGTGATTGCCATTGCCCACCGGCTCTCGACGATTGCATGGCTCGACCGGCTGATCGTTCTCGATGACGGGCAGATTGTGGAGGACGGCACCCATGCCGAGTTGCTCGCCGGAAACGGTCTATACGCCCAGCTTTGGGCGCGGCAGACCGGCACCTTTTAGTCGCGTAGAAATGCGATAATCGCGTCGGTGATATCAGGCTTGTCGAGCGACGGAACAAACCCCTGACCTTCCGCGACAATTTCTTGAATTGCGCCGTGCGCCTTGCGAATGCGACCGACCAGATCAACAGTTACCAACGGCGAGGTCTCCCCACGGATGACGAGACCCGAAACTGAACGCAACACCTTCAATTCATTCCAGAAAGACCATATAGCATCGCTGCTGCCGTCAAAGAAACTCTGCACCAGCGCACGGTTCACGTCCGGCACGAACTTGCCCTTTTCCTCCCGCCAGACCGCGCGGGTGCGGCGGCCCCAGTCCTCGGTATCAAGCGCGGGAAATGCGCCCGGCGTAATGGCTTCTTGCACTTGCGCCGCCTCCGCCCACTCCTTCGGCACACGCCCCCGTTTCGCAAGCGCCGCAAGGCGGGCAAGACCGACGCCGTCCAGTTGCGGCCCGCCATCGTTCAGCACGAACCGGCGCAGCAAAGTCGGCCGTTTCGGTGCGGTGGCGAGGAGGCCGAACGCGGCGCGACCGTATGCGATGGCGTTGGTGTGGTGCAGGCCGGTGGCATCGCAAACGGCGATGATATCGTTGGCGCTGCTGTCCGGCCCGATGGCGGACAAATCCCCAGTGCCGGATTTGCCATGCCCGCGCCTGTCAAAGGTCACCGCCTTGTCCGGCCCGCCGGGTGCGCTCATCAGCGCGAGTATGGCGCTCTCGACACCGCTGATCGTCGTGCCGCTGTCCGGCAGAACGAGCAAACCGCCCGCCAGCGGAGGCACCGTGTTGCGGCGTTTCGGGCCAATCCGTTGGCCGCGATAGCGCATCCCGTGAAGCCGCACACCGTCGCTGGTCGTGACGGTCAACCCATCGCGGGTGATGGACAGCAGATCCGAGGAGAAGACGGGTTTGGTCACAGAATTCTTTGCGTGAGGGTGTTGTGACGGCACTGTAACCAATGCCGCCCGCCGCGTCAGCCTCTAGCGTTTTCCGGCGCGCAAATCTTCGCCGAGCGTCAGGTTCCCACTCTGAAGACGGGCGCGATAGATTTGCAGGTTCTCGCTGACCCGCATGACGTAATTGCGCGTCTCGCCGTAGGGGATTTCTTCCACCCAATCGATGGCTTGATAGAGCGGCGCACCGCGCGGATCGCCATTGCGTTCGATCCAGTCCACGGACTTGCCGGGTCCGGCATTGTAGGCGGCGAATGTCAGCACCGGGCTACCGCCGAAACGCTCCATCTGCTGCGCGAGAAACGCCGTGCCGAGGCGGGCGTTGTAAGCCCCGTCCTGCACCAGCTTGTTTCGTGAGTAGGAAAGCCCGAGGGATTGCGCCGTGCGTTTGGCGGTGGCGGGCAGAAGCTGCATGAGACCCAGCGCATCCGCGTGGGAGCGGGCATCGATCTGAAACGTGCTTTCCTGCCGCGCGATGGCATAGGCGAGCGCCAGATCAGACTTGCCCACATTCGTGCCGGTGGAAATCGCGCCAATGGGCCATGCCAGCGTATCGACATCGAAGCCACGGGAAACGGCAATCTTGCCAACCTGCAGCGACAGTTGAAAGTCCCGGTTGTCTTCCGCGCGGGCGGCCAAAAGGGCCAATTCTCCCGGCTGTTTCAGATGCTGCGCCAGATGGCGGTAGAGCGGTTTCGCCCGGTTGAAATGACCCGCGGACTCAAGTTTGGCAATGGCCTGAACCAGTTCGTAATCATCGAACGTCGCCCGGTCCTTCGCGGTCACGTCCGGGCGCGAAATGCTGATTTTCGTGAGGCCGATTTCCTGTGCCGCCAACTGCCCATAATAGGTGGAATCATAGCGCGCGGCTTGGCTGTAGGATTTGTCGGCGGCGATCTTGTTACCCGCCTTTGCGAGAGCACGGCCCAACCAGTAAAGGCCCCGTGACTTGGAAATGGGCGTTCCGCCCTTTGCCGCGAGTTCCTTGAAGTGCCGGGCGGCGGTGTTGGCATCACCCAGTTTCCGCAGGGCGATCCAGCCTGCAAAAAAGTCGGCATCCATCTGTTTGGCAACGGACCCGGCGACGTTGCGGCGCACGGTGCGGTAGGCCATATCCGGCTTGTCGAAGGATAGAAGCAGGGAAGCGACGATGCGGCTTTCGGTCCAGAACTCGTCTTTGGCGTCGGCTGGTATCGTATCCGGGTCGATACCTTGCAAGGCGGCGGATGCCTGCGACACGCGCTCCCGTTTCCGCAGATACCGCGCCTTGGACAGCGCGTAATTGGCGCTGTCGCGCTGCGAAGACGGCACAGCATCCAATTTGGCCTGTGCATTGTTCTGGCCCCGCTCCACGGCTGCGCGGGCATCCACAAGTGATGTCATGCCGGCCTTGCCAGCGATGCGCTGGGCACCGGTGATGCGATCTCTGGAAAGCAGATATTCCACCCGGTCGCGATGGTCGTCGCGGGTCAATATGTCGCCGAACTGCTTGAAAATATTGGCCTCTTGTGAAGCGCTTAGAACATCGCCGGTCCAAAAGGGCGCGATCACCTTGCGCGCCGCTTTATCGTCGCCAGCCTGCCTGTGGGCGCTGGGCCAGCGGGATGGCGGCGTCGATCGTCTCCGGCAGGGCCTGTGAAAAAGCGACACGCATCGCCGCGCCGGACGTCTCTTTCACCAAAGCCTGTTCGATGTTGCGACGAATGGTGCGGCTGGCGGGCCAATGGGGCAGGTCGGCTGCAATGGCCGACAGCG
Source organism: uncultured Alphaproteobacteria bacterium (assembly GCA_963799325.1). Taxonomy (GTDB): domain Bacteria; phylum Pseudomonadota; class Alphaproteobacteria; order Rhizobiales; family Rhizobiaceae; genus Pseudahrensia. The sequence goes on from CAWCWS010000002.1 coordinate 361,589, forward strand.
TTGCAGCATCCGCGCCGTCACCCAGCAGGGCTATGTTCCACGCCAGAACCTTGCGCTCCAGCGACCCGCCGCGCAGCTGTGCCCGTGCAGCAAGCGCACCGGCCATGTTGCCGCGATCCAGCGCTCGAAGGCCGTCTTTCAGTATCTCGCTCGCAGGCGCGCGGTCTTTGGCAGCGTTGGTAACGCCGATCTGCGCCGCGCTGGCATAGGTGTTTGCGGCTTGGGACGCGCCGCCCGACAAGCCAGCGAAGAGCCCGGTTGCCAGCGCAAGGGACGTGATGGAACGGGAAAGATGCATGTGCGGATAACGCCCGATGAAAACGGCATTTTGGTGAAGCGGAAGTGTAGTTTCGTTAAGGTTGCGGGGCGGTAAACAAGTGCGCCATTGAAGGCACATTCAATCGGCTTGGCGCGCTTGTGACGCACCATCGCCCGCCCTATGGTCGCCGCGAAACACGCCTTGCAGGACACATCTCCGTGACCAACCCGATCTTCAGCGGTTCGCTGACCGCCCTTGTCACGCCGTTCACCGCCGACGGTGCGCTGGATGAGAAAGCGTTCGCGGATTTCGTCGAATGGCAGATCGGCGAAGGCACGACCGGTCTCATCCCTGTCGGCACGACCGGCGAAAGCCCCACCCTGTCCCATGAGGAACACAAGCGGGTCGTTGAGATGACGGTGGAAGTGTCCGCCGGGCGTGTGCCGGTCATGGCGGGGGCAGGGTCCAACAACACGGCCGCCGCGATCGAGTTTGCCGAACACGCGGCCAAGGTCGGTGCCGATGGGGTGCTGGTCGTCACACCCTACTACAACAAGCCGAACCAGAACGGCCTTTATGCCCATTTCAGCGCGGTTGCGAAGGCGACGGACCTGCCGCTGATCATCTACAACATTCCGGGCCGTTCGATCATAGACATGACACCGGCCACGATGGCCCGTCTGGCTGCCGACCACGACACGATCATCGGTGTGAAGGACGCGACCGGCCAGATGGAGCGCGTGTCCGAGCAGCGTGCGGCGTGCGGGGCGGATTTCATCCAGCTTTCCGGGAACGACGATTCCGCGCTCGGTTTTCTCGCCCAGGGCGGACACGGTTGCATTTCCGTTTCCGCCAATGTCGCGCCGGGCCTGTGCGCGCAATTCCAGACCGCGTGGGCGGACGGGGAAACGGGCGAAGGCGCTCGACCTGTTCGACCGGCTCTTCCCGCTTCACAAGGCGCTGTTCCTTGAACCGAACCCGGCAGGGGCCAAATACGCACTATCCCTGCTCGGGCGCATGGAAGGCCATCAGCGCCTTCCTCTCGTTGAGCCGCAGGACGATACCAAACAGGCGGTCCGCGCGGCGATGGTTCACGCGGGCCTGCTAAACTAGAAAGCCGGTTATGGCCAAGAAGACGAGCGATGGCCGCAAGGTCATCGCGGACAACAGACGCGCGCGCTACAACTTCGCCATCGACGATGTGCAGGAGGCCGGTCTCGTGCTGACCGGCACCGAGGTCAAGAGCCTTCGCAACGGCAAGGCCAATATCGCGGAAAGCTATGCCAGCTACGAGGATGGCGAGATGTGGCTCATCAACAGCCATATTCCCGAATACCTGCAGGCCAACCGCAACAACCACGAACCGACCCGTCGTCGGAAATTGCTGCTGAAGGCCCGCGAAATTGCCCGCATGTCGATGGCGGTGGCACGGGATGGAATGACGGTCGTGCCGTTGAAACTCTATTTCAACGATCGCGGCGTGGCGAAGCTGGAGATCGCGCTCGGCAAGGGCAAGAAGAATCACGACAAGCGCCAGACCGAGCAGAAGCGCGACTGGCAGCGCGACAAGGCGCGTCTCATGCGCGAACGCGGTTAGGCTTTTTGGTTAGCGGGCGGGCACCGCTTCGATAATCACGAAGGCCTGCGCCCACGGGAAGTCGTCCGTGATGGTGACATGCACCACACCGCGATGCCCGTCCGGCACTATCGCGTTCAGCCGCTTGCCGGCACCGCCCGTCAATTTCATCGTCGGCCGCCCACCGGGAATGTTGACCACGCCCATATCGCGCCAGAATACGCCACGGGAAAGACCTGTGCCGAGCGCCTTGGCGCAGGCCTCCTTGGCGGCGAACCGCTTCGCATAAGAGGCGGACCGGTTGGCGCGCCTGTCGGATTTGGCCTGTTCGACGTCGGTAAACAGCCGCTGCACGAAGCGGTCTCCGAACCGTTCCAGGGACTTGTCGATCCGGCGAATGTCGATGAGGTCGGAACCGAGGCCGACGATCATGCCGGTGTGCCCGATGAACTGCCCCTCGCAGGTGATGGCAGCTTTCCGGCGGCCTTGAGAGCCTTCGCCCGGTCCCGAAGCTGTGTGGCCTTCGCCATCAGCCTGTCCTGCCGCGCCTCGCGAAACAGCATCGATGCCCGGCGGGTGGCGAAATAAAGCGGCACGGCGATGAGCGGGCCCAGAACGAAACCGCCGATCATCATCGGATAGAGCAGGGGCGTCCAGATCTCGTTGAGGGCCGCTCGCCATCTGCCCGAGATCGAACTGCCACATACCGGCCACGACACCCTTCATGGCATGTCCCAACCCCGGCGCGCCATCAGCGACCGGCGCACTGCCGAGCAGGTAATGGCCTGCCTTATAGGTCGCGGCCCAGATGAACGGGAATGTGATCGGGTTGCCGACGAAAGTGCCAAGGGCAGCGGCCAGAAAGTTGCCGCGAATGATCCACGCCAGCACGAAGGCAATCGCGAAATGAAAGCCCAGTAGCGGCGAAAACGATGTCATCGCACCCGCCGCCACGCCAGCGGCAATGGCGTGGGGCGAAGCCGTCAGGCGCAGGATGCGTTTCGTGACATATTGGCCAGAACGCATCCACGAGCGCCGCGGCCAAAGCCACACGCGCACCCATTCCAGCCAACCTGGCGGTGAACGGCGTTTCAGCAGCATGGGAGGCAACTCATGGAACGGGTTTCAGCGGCTACGTTGTGAACAATTCGCCACACACTATCCCACGAGCCTTAACACCCGGTTTGTGACGAATTATCGGCGGGTCCGTCCGAATGTCAGCCGTAAACCCGCTCCACCACCGTTACGACCGACAGTGCGCGTATCTCCCGCATCAGCCGGTTGAGATGCTTCAGATCCCAGACCTCCACGCCGAACACCATGCGCGACAGGCCGGAATCCGGACTGGTGAGGTAGAGATTGTCGATATTGGCGTCGGCCTTGGCCATGATGTCGGTGATTTCCGCCAGCGTGCCCGGTGCGTCCAGCGCGGTGACGCCGATGCGGGCGGGAAAACGGGCCGGGTTTTCCTCATCGATATCCCAGCGCAGGTCGATCCACTCGTCGGCGGTGTCCTCGAAAGCGGACAGGCCATCGGCTTCGATCGGGTAGACCACGATACCCTGACCGGGATCGACGATACCGACGATGCGATCCCCCGGAACGGCGCCCGACAGCGGGTCTATCCGCACGGCGGTTGCGGGGTCGATACCGCTGAACGGGATGGAAGCGGCGTCATCCTCCCGCTTCGCCTCCCGCTCCTGCCGGCGCTTGCGCCCGGGAATACGAAAGACGAAATTCGCGACGCCGGTCATGGAGAACCAGCCATCCGTCGCCGTTGGCTTCAATGTCGCAGTGCGGTCCTTGCGATAGTCGGGATAGACGGCGCGCAACACGTCTTCGGCAGGTAATTCCCCTCGTCCAACCGCTGAAATCGCGTCCAACACCGACCGACGTGCCAGTTTCGCCAGCACAGCTTTCACCTTCTTTTCGTCGAATTCCTGCCCCGCCTTGCGGAAGGCGGACGTGAGCATCCGCGTGCCGTTGGCGCGATATTGCTTCATCAACGCCATGCGGGTGGCGCGGCGGATACCGGCCCGCGCCTTGCCGGTGACAGCGAACTTTTCCCAGGACGGTTGCGGAATGTGGCCGTCCTGCCGGATCACCAGCACCTCGTCGCCGTTCTTCAAAACCGTCATCACCTGAGCGGCGCGCCCGTTGATACGGCAACCCACACAATCGTTGCCCACGTTTGTGTGGACGGCATAGGCGAAGTCGATTGCGGTCGCACCCTGCGGCAGGGCGATGAGCCTGCCCTTCGGCGTGAAACAGAATACCTGCTCGTTGAACAGTTCCAGCCGCGTATGTTCAAGCACGTCGTCGGGATGGTCGTTTTCCGAAAGCGTCTCCACCGTGCGGCGCAACCACGCATAGGCCCGGCTGCCACTCGTGTCTTTCGGGTCGGACGGGGAGGAATAGACGCCGTCCTTGTAAAGCGCATGGGCCGCGATGCCGAACTCGGCGATTTCGTGCATCGCATGGGTGCGGATTTGCAATTCGACGCGCTGGTGGGATGGCCCGGCAATTGTCGTGTGGAGCGAACGGTAGTCGTTCTGCTTCGGCGTCGAAATATAGTCCTTGAACCGACCCGGAACGGCAGGCCAGCGACCGTGAATGATACCCAAAGCGGTGTAGCAATCCTCCACGCTATCGACGATGACCCGGAACCCGATCAGGTCGGACAGTTGCTCGAAGGACACCTGATTATGCTCCATCTTGCGGTAGATGGAGTTGGGGCGTTTCGTGCGGCTCTTCACGGTAGCCGTGATGCCCCGATTGCCAAGATTGTCGACGATGGACGTCTCGATTTCCGCGATCAGCTTGGAGGACGTTTCCGACAAGGCGTCCAGTTTGGACGAAATGAGCGCCTGCGCTTCGGGATAGAGCGCGCGGAAAGCGCGATCCTCCAGTTCCTCACGCATGGTCTGCATACCCATCCGCGCGGCGAGCGGGGCATAGATATCCATCGTCTCCTGTGCGACACGCTCCCGCTTTTCGGGCTTTACGTGGTGCAGTGTCCGCATGTTGTGCAGCCGGTCGGCCAGCTTCACCAAAAGCACCCGCACATCCTCGGCAACGGCGAGAAGCAGCCGACGCAGGTTTTCTCCCTGCCGTGTTTTCTTGGAAACCAGTTCGATGTTCTTCAGCTTCGTGAGGCCGTCGACCAGCTGGCCGATGTCGGAACCGAACATGGAGTCTATCTCGCGCCGTGTGGCGTCGGTATCCTCGATGGTGTCGTGGAGAAGGGCGGCGACGACGCTGTGCTGGTCCAGCCGGAGGTCGGTGACGATCGCGGCCACTTCCAGCGGATGGCTGAAATACGGGTCGCCCGACTCGCGCGTCTGGTGTCGATGCTTGTGCATCGCATAGACGTATGCGCGGTTCAGCAGGTCTTCGTCGGCGTCGGGCAGATATTGCACCACCCGATCGACCAGTTCGGTCTGCCGCATCATCGTGCTAGCAGACCCTATCGCACGGCAGTGCGCTGTTTCGTTTAAAACCTATACAACGCACCAGCGTGGCCCGATTACATATCGTCGGTGCGTTCCGGTGCCACGAGGCCCTGCAGGCTGGCCAGCATTTCCTCTTCGGGAATCGTGTCGAACGCCACGAGAGCGGGCTGTTCCTTGGTGCCGTCAGCAGAGGGGGTCGCTTCTTCGACACTGTTTTCCGGCTCATCCACCTCGACATGGCGTTGCAGGGAATGGATGAGATCCTCTTTCAGATCGCCGGGAGAAAGCTGTTCGTCTGCAATTTCCCGCAGTGCCACAACAGGATTCTTGTCGTTGTCACGGTCCACCGAGATGGCCCCGCCAGCCGAAATCTGGCGCGAACGGTGTGCTGAAAGCAGCACCAGTTCGAAGCGGTTGGGAACCTTATCGACACAATCTTCCACGGTCACGCGAGCCACGGGCGTCTCCTGCATATAACGAATTCTGGATATTGCAGTGTGCCTAGGCGCAAACCCCGGCAACTTCAAGGCAAATAAGGGATTGCGGCAGCGATATTGCGCCTCATGCCGTTGTTGAAACCATTCGGCCCCCTGCCGGTTGTCAAATATAGCCGCAAAAGCGGACACTTTATTTTCCGAAAGCCTGTTCGATGCATTTTGATGACCGAGAAAAAATCGTTCTGTTGATAGACGGAGCCAATCTTTACGCCGCCTCACGGGCGCTTGGTTTCGATATCGATTACAAGGAACTTCTGACGACCTTCCGCGCGCGGGGGTATCTGCTGCGGGCCTATTACTACACGGCGCTCATCGAGGATCAGGAGTATTCCTCAATCCGGCCCCTGATCGACTGGCTCGATTACAACGGATACGCGGTCGTGACGAAATCGGCCCGCGAGTTCACCGATTCCAGCGGACGCCGGAAGATCAAGGGCAACATGGACATCGAACTGGCGGTCGACGCCATGAATCTTGTGCCCCACTGCGACCATTTCGTCCTGTTTTCAGGCGATGGAGATTTTCGCCGTCTGGTCGAAGCGCTCCAGCGCAAGGGCAAAAAGGTCTCGGTGGTGTCCACCAACCAGAGCCAGCCGCCGATGATATCCGATGATTTGCGTCGACAGGCCGATCACTATATCGACCTGGAAAGCCTGCGGGATGACATCGGTCGTGACCCGGCTGAACGGGCGCCCAAGCGTGAACCGGAATATGAGGAATACGACGATTAACGCACCGCCTGGTCTCTCCGTGGACCCGCCATCCGATTGCCCGCTCTGCCCGCGCCTGGTGGCATTTCGGAAGCGAAATGAGCAAAACCATCCGACATTCTTCAACGCTCCCGTGCCGACATGGTATCCTGCGACCGGTGTTGCGGATGTGCGTCTTCTGGTGGTCGGACTCGCGCCGGGTTTGAAGGGCGCGAACCAGACGGGGCGACCGTTTACAGGCGATTACGCGGGCGATCTGCTCTATGAAACGCTCGTGCGTCACGGATTCGCACGCGGGCGCTATGAGGCGGACCCGAACGATTCCCTTCACCTGATCGACTGTGCCATCACCAACGCGGTGCGCTGCGTGCCGCCGCAAAACAAGCCGGTCGCGGCCGAGATCAATACCTGCCGCGCCTTTCTGAACCCGACGATCGACGCTCTGCCGAACCTGAAAATCCTCGTGACGCTTGGCAAGATCGCCCATGACAGCCTTGTGCGGGCGCTGGCCGCGCGGGTCGCGGCTAACCCGTTCGGCCACGACCGCGTGCACGAGATCGCGCCCTACACCATCATTTCCAGCTACCACTGCTCCCGCTACAACACGAACACCGGTGTGCTGACGCCGGAAATGTTTGACGCCGTATTCGTGCGCGCCCGCAACCTGCTGCAAGCCTTGCCGAGCGGGGCCGGTGCCGCCATATAGCGCCAACCGTGCGGCCCGCGCCGCGGATCACCTTGAGAAGAGAGCCACGTGGCCAAACGAAAATCCGACGGACAAGAGAACCCCGTTTGGGAAACCGTCTCCGTCATCGTGCAGGCATTGCTGCTCGCGCTGGTGCTGCGGACATTGCTGTTTCAACCGTTCAACATTCCGTCCGGCTCCATGAAGCCAACGTTGCTGGTGGGCGACTACATATTCGTCTCCAAATGGAGCTACGGCTATTCCCGCCACTCGCTGCCGTTCAGCCCACCACTGTTCGATGGCCGCATCTTCGGCTCCGATCCCGAGCGCGGTGATGTGGTCGTGTTCAAATATCCCTCCGACACGTCGAAGGATTATATAAAGCGCATTCTCGGCCTGCCGGGAGATACCGTGCAGCTTCGCAATTCGCAGGTGTTCATCAACGGCGAACCGGCGATGCGCGAGCAGGTCGGCACGTTCACGGAAACGGTGCGCGGGGCGGTGCAGACGGTGCCGATCTATCTGGAAACCCTCTCCAACGGTGCGATCTACGAAACGTTGGACATCGACACGACACCGGGCAACCCGATCGACAACACGCCGGAATTCGTGGTGCCGGAAGGCAATTATTTCTTCCTGGGCGACAACCGCGACAATTCCGCCGACAGCCGCTTCGACGTGGGCTTTGTGCCTGCCGATAATCTGGTCGGCAAGGCGCAGGTCATCTTCCTGTCGTTGGAGGACGGCGCGGCGGCATGGCAGTTCTGGCGCTGGCCGGGCGACATGCGCTGGTCGCGCATCTTCACGGGTCTGTAGGTGGCGCGTCCTTCAGGACGAAAGGCCGTTCTCAACGGCTCCCGCCTCGCGGCGCTCGAAGACCGGCTCGGCCACCGTTTCAAGAGCCACGAACGGTTGATCCGCGCGCTTACCCACACGAGCGCCGCCACCCAATCCGCCTCCCGCTCCCACTACGAGCGGCTCGAATTCCTTGGCGACCGCGTGCTTGGCCTGTGCGTGGCCGAACGGCTGTTCAGGTCCTTTCCCGATGCCAGCGAAGGTGAACTGTCGGTGCGTCTGAACGCCCTCGTCAGCGGCGCGACCTGCGCTGCCGTAGCCGACGATATCGGTCTGGCGGATTTCATCTTCGCGGGCACCGATTCCCGCCACATCCACACCAAACGGATGAAAAGCGTGCGCGCCGATGTGGTGGAAAGCGTCATCGCCGCCATCTATCTCGATGGCGGCATCGCAGCCGCGACGGCGTTCGTGGAACGCTTCTGGGCCAGCCGCTTCGACGAGGCGGGCGCCGCGACGCCTGACAGTAAGACGGCATTGCAGGAATGGACCCATGCCCATAGCGGCGTGACGCCGTCCTACGACCTCGTCGAAAGGTCCGGCCCGGACCATGACCCGACATTCATCGTCGCCGTGCGCGCCGACGGGCTGGACGAAACACGCGGCACGGGCCGCTCCAAGCGCAGCGCGGAACAGGCGGCAGCGGAAGCCATGTTGTTGCGAGAGGGAGTGTGGCACAAGGCAGACGATGGAGCGCTCACGGTGGCCGCCAATGACTGATACAGCTTCGACACGCGCCGGTTTCGCAGCCCTCATCGGTGCGCCCAATGCCGGCAAGTCCACGCTCATCAACCGGCTCGTCGGCACGAAAGTGTCCATCGTCTCCCATAAGGTGCAGACGACCCGCACGGTGGTGCGCGGCATTGCGATGCGTGGCGAAAGCCAGATCATCTTCGCCGACACGCCCGGCATCTTCCAGCCCCGCCGTCGTCTCGACCGGGCTATGGTGGACGCTGCGTGGACCGGCGCGAACGATGCCGACGTGGTCTGCCTGCTGATCGATGCCGAGCGCGGCATTCGTGGCGATGCGGAGACGATCCTGAAGCGGCTGGCGGACGTGAAGCTGCCGAAAATCCTCATCCTCAACAAGATCGACCGGGTGCCGGCGGAAAGTCTCTTGAAGCTGACGCAGGAGGCCAATGCCGTTTGCGCCTTCGACGACACGTTCCTCATCTCCGCGCTCAAGGGTGCCGGGTGCGACGACCTGCTGGACCATCTGGCGGGCATCATGCCGGAAGGGCCGTATCTCTATCCGCCCGATCAGGTCTCCGACTTTCCCGCCCGCATCATGGCTGCCGAAATCACGCGCGAAAAACTGTTCCTGCGCCTGCATCAGGAACTGCCCTACAGCGCCCACGTGGAGGTGGAAGGCTGGGAAGAGCGCAAGGATGGCTCGCTCAAGATCGATCAGGTCATCTACATTCAGCGCAGGGCCCACAAGAAGATCGTGATCGGCGCCAAAGGCGCGACGATCAAGGCCATCTCCACCGCCGCCCGAACCGAACTGAGCGAGATGTTCGACCGTCCCGTGCATCTGTTCCTGTTCGTGAAGGTGCGCGAAAACTGGATCGACGACCCCGAACGCTACCGCGAAATGGGGCTGGAGTTTCCCAAGTAAGGCATATGGAATGGACTGATCGCGGCATCGTTCTGGGCGTTCGCAAGCATGGCGAAACGTCCGTCATCGCCGAGATCATGACCCGCACCCACGGTCGCCATATGGGACTGGTGCAGGGGGGCAGGGGGCGGTCGCTGCGCCCGCTGCTGCAACCGGGCAACAGCGTCAATGCCGTCTGGCGCGCGCGGCTGGAGGACCATCTGGGCACATACAAGCTGGACGCTGGTCGTTTACGCGCCGCGCGGCTGATGGAAAGCGCCCATGCGACCTACGCCGTTCAATGGCTGGCGAGCCTGCTGCGCCTGTTGCCGGAACGTGACGCCCAACCTCATCTGCACGATACGCTCGACATCGTACTGGACACGCTGGACGATCCGGCCATCGCTGCCGAAATGGTCGTGCGCTACGAAAGTGCCATTCTCAACGAGCTCGGCTTCGGTCTCGATCTGTCGGCCTGTGCTTCCACCGGTAGCCGGGACAACCTTGTACACGTCTCCCCCCGCACGGGCCGTGCCGTCAGCCGCGAGGCGGGCGCGCCCTATGCCGACCGGCTGTTGCGGTTGCCCTCTTTCTGATGAACGACGAACCGAAACGGGCGCAGGCCGCGCCGCTGGACGATATTCTTGCCGGTTTCGCCTTGACCGGACATTTTCTCGACAGGCATGTCCACGGGGTGCGGGGCATCACCCTGCCGCCGGAGCGGGACGCGCTGATCCGGGTTATCGAGAAGGAGTTGGGCTGATGGCGTTGCAGATGATCGACGGAAAGGAAATCGAGGTCGGGCAGGTAGCCATGTCCAACGCCGCCACCATGACCGGGCTGGAACTGATGCGCGCCATCGCCGCCGGAGACCTGCCCGGCCCGAGCATCGGTGCGGCGATGAACTTCCGCATGGTCGAGGTGAACGAGGGAAAGGTGACATTCGCCGGAACGCCCCATGAAGGCGTGATGAACCCCATCGGCACCGTGCATGGCGGCTGGGCCGCGACGATCCTCGAACTCGGCACTGGCCTGCGCGATCCATACGCTCTGCCCCGTGGGATACGCCTCGACGTCAATCGATTTGAAGGTCAATTTCGTGCGCGCCATTCTGCCCACGACCGGGCGGTTGTTCGCCACCGGTGAAGTCGTCCATCCCGGCCGTCAGATCGCCACGTCCGAAGCGCGACTGGTGGACGAAAACGGCAAGCTGTTCGCCCACGGCTCGCAAGCCTGCTCCATCTTCAAGCTGCCCGTTTAGGCCGCCAGACCGCGCGGCACGGCGGCTTCTCGGATCGGCAGGTGAACGATTGCGGCGAACAGGCCAAGCGCCACGCCCAGCCACCAGACGATGTCGTAGCTGCCGTAGATGTCGTAAAGAAAGCCACCCATCCAGACGCCCAGAAACGAGCCGACCTGGTGGGACAGGAAGACGACTCCGCCCAGCAGGCCGAGGTGCCGCGTGCCGAACATGATGGCAACCAGCGCATTCGTCGGCGCGACGGTCGACAGCCATAGCAAGCCCATGACGATGGCGAAGATGATGACCGTGGTGGGCGTTTGCGGGACCAGCAGGAACACCGTCACAGCAATCGACCGCCCGATATAGAGCCAGGCAAGGAACATCGGCTTGGAATAGCGCTGCCCGATCACGCCCGAGGCAAGCGAGCCGAAGATGTTGAAGAAGCCGATCAGCGCGATGGCGTAACCGGCATATTTCGCGTCGATGCCGATGTCGCCGATGTAGGCAGGAAAATGCGCGGTGATGAAAGCGACCTGAAAACCGCAGACGAAGAAGCCGGCGATCAGCAGCAGGTAGGACTGGTGGCCCAGCGCCTCTTTCAGCGCGGCTCCGACGGTCTGCTCGACGCTCTGTTCGCTGTATGCCGCGCTCTTGGAATTGCCGAACAGCGGCACGGCCAAAACCGGTATGACCAGCATCAACACCGACATGATGAGCAGCGTGTCCGACCAACCGTAGAGCGAGATGAAGCCGACCGACAGGGGTGCGAACAGAAACATGCCCGCGCTGCCTGCTGCGGTGCCGAGACCGAACACCATCGAGCGGTTCTCCGGCGAGACGTTGCGTGCAAAAACCGACAGAATGATCCCGAACGATCCGGCCGCCGTGCCGAGCCCCACCAGCACACCGCCGCCGAGATACAACATGGAAGGCGTATCAGCGGTCGCCATCAGAAACAGTCCGAGTGCGTAGAGCAGCCCGCCCAGTGCCAGCATCCGCCATGCGCCGAATCTGTCCGCCAACGCGCCGAACACGGGTTGCCCGATACCCCAAGCCAAGTTCTGAACGGCCATCGCAAGCCCGAACGTGGTCCGGCTCCAACCCGTTTCTGCCAGCATGGGAAGTTGGAAGAATCCCATCGCCGAGCGTGGTCCGAACGCCAGCAGCGCGATGATGCAGCCGCAGGTGATGATGAGCCAGACCGGCGGTCGCCAGACGGGACCGGATGTGGAGGTTGAGACAGCCATGCAATACGCTCGCCAGAATGCGGACTTGTACCAAATAGTCCAAAATCCAGCTGTAGGCGAAGGCACGAAACAGGTCTATGCGTGTTGTTTAATATTCGAGGAGATTTTTCATGACCAAATCCGAACTCGCCAACGAGATCGTCCGCGCGCGCAAGAGTGGCCAGCAAACGATGGTCGCCATGCCGGACCCGCCGATGACCCGGAACGACGCGGTCGATATTCAGGGTCTCGTGTTCGAGCGCTATGGGCAGAAGAGCGTCGGCTGGAAAGTCGGTGCCGCAAACGAAGGCGCGCAAAAAGCATTCGGCATCGACAGCCCGTTTTATGGGCCAATGGCAGAAGGAAGTGTTCTGGAAAGCGGTGCAAGCCTGAAAAAAACGCCCTGCGTTGGCGCGGTCGAGCCGGAATACGCATTTAAGATGGCCCGCGACTTCCCCGCCAATGGTGAAGCGATAACACCTGACTCCATCAAGGACGCGGTCGAATCTCTCCATCTCGCAATCGAAGTGATCGGCCGGTGCATGGGCGATCCGAGTTTTGCCAACGGTATCGGCGTGACGATGGATTTTGGCGGCAATGCCGCATTCGTCGTCGGTCCTGCCGTCGAGAACTGGAGCGAAGTCGATCTTGTGGGAACGAAGGTCGAAGGTATCGCCAGTGGCGCGGTCGTTCAAACCGGCAGCGGCGCAGCCGTCATGGGAGATCCGATAACATCGCTGGTGTGGATGGCCGAAACACTCGAGGCTAACGGCGACCAACTCAAGGCGGGCGAATGGGTTTCCACCGGCACCTGCACGCCACCCGTTCCTGCGGTTGCAGGCGAGACGGTCGAAGCAAGGTTCGATGGACTGGGCTCGGTGTCGGTGACGTTCACTTGATTAAACGGGGCACCTTGCCCCGCTCGAACCGACGCGCTAGCGTTCTCCCAAGTCCGGCATACGACTGCCGGACTTGTTTTTCACCGACCTTATACTCATATTGAGTATAAACAGGCGACAGCGAGTTCCCTCATGATTTCAGCATCCGAAACCGGCCCGATCGAATTGTCTTCGGGCAAACGCCACAAACGTTTGCCGCGTCCATCGCTGGAATACACGCCCGAAGTGGCTGAAGCGACGGCGCACCTTTACGAAAAAGTGGCCCACCACATTCCTGAAATCGAATGGCCGGTCCATGCGCCATATGTATACGCGATCAACAAGCTGAAAAAGGTGCGCAACGCCGCCATTCTTGCCCACAATTATCAAACGCCGGAAATTTACCATTGCGTGGCCGACATCGCGGGCGATTCCCTGCAACTGGCGCAGGAAGCGACCCGGGTCGAAGCCGATGTCATCATTCAGTGCGGCGTGCATTTCATGGCCGAGACGTCGAAGCTGCTGAACCCTTCCAAAACGGTTCTCATCCCCGACATGCGGGCCGGCTGCTCGCTCGCCGACAGCATCACCGGGGAGGACGTGCGCCTGTTGCGCGAGGCCAATCCCGGCGTGCCGATCGTCACCTACGTGAACACATCGGCCGACGTGAAGGCCGAAAGCGATATCTGCTGCACCTCCTCGAACGCGGTCGCCGTGGTCGAAAGTTTCGGCGTCGATACGGTGCTGCTGATTCCCGACGAATATCTGGCCCAGAACGTCGCCCTGCAGACGGACGTGAAAATCCTTACATGGAAGGGCCATTGCGAGGTCCACGAGCGGTTCACCGCCGAGGAACTGCTGGCCTACAGGCAGGCCGACCCGTCTATCCAGATCATCGCTCATCCCGAGTGCCCGACGGAAGTCACGGCGATCGCCGACTTCACCGGCTCGACGTCCGGCATGATCGACTATGCGGTCGGCCAGAAGCCCGGTGCGAAAGTGCTGCTGGTGACGGAATGCTCGATGGCCTCCAACATTCAGGAACAGGCACCCGGCGTCGAGTTCATCAAACCCTGCAACCTGTGCCCTCACATGAAGCGCATCACGCTGCCCAAAATTCTCGACAGCCTGCTGGAGATGAAGGAGGAGGTTGTGGTCGATCCATTGATGGCCGAAAAAGCCCGGCGCGCGGTAGAGCGCATGGTCAATTTGAAGAATTGAAGGTAGGGTTAAAGGATGAGCATCCAGTCTCTCACTATTGCCAAGCAACTTGCTCATGAAGGGCTTTCTCAAGCGCAGGCAGAAGCGATCGCGACAGCGATCGTAGAGGCGGCAGATCAAGGCCGCACTGATTTGGCGACTAAGTTTGAATTGGACCAGATGAAAACCGAACTGCTGCTGGCAATAGAAAAATCTCGAAACCAGACCCTGTTAGCAACCGCCGGTATCCTTGGCTTCTTCGTTGCTATTGACCGCCTCATTGGCTGATTAGCATGCCCGAACAACTCTCTTTCCTTCGCCCCGTAGGCTGGACCGGTTCCGACGATGTTGTCATCGTCGGTGGCGGTCTCGCTGGCCTTTTCTGCGCGCTGAAACTTGCGCCCCGTCCTGTCACCGTGCTCACCGCGGCATCCCTCGGGCGCGGTGCGTCGTCGGCCTGGGCGCAGGCCGGCATAGCGGCGGCGGTGTCGGAAGGGGACACGGTCGAGCAGCATGTGGCCGATACGCTCATCGCCGGTGCGGGCATCGTGGACGAGGGGATCGCACGGCTGATGGCGGGCGAGGCCGCAAACCGCATTCACGACCTGCTGGAATTCGGTGTGCCGTTCGACCGCGACCTCGAAGGCCGTCTGGCCACATCCCGCGAGGCGGCCCACAGCCAAAGCCGCATCGTTGGTGTGCGCGGCGACATGGCGGGCAAGTCCATCATGGAGGCTCTTATCACCGCCGTGCGCGCCACTCCTTCCATCCGCGTGCTGGAAGGCTACGTGGTGCAGGACATTCGCACCGAGGGAAAATACGTCTCCGGCATCGTGGCGCGAGACGATGCGGGGCAGGGGCGCAACAAGATGTTCCTGCCGACCCGTGCAGTCGTGATGGCAGCCGGTGGAATCGGCCACCTCTATGCGGTCACCACGAACCCGGCGGAAGCACGCGGCGGCGGCATCGGCATGGCCGCGCGTGCGGGCGCGATGCTGGCGGACATGGAGTTCGTCCAGTTTCACCCGACAGCCATCGATGTGGGCAAAGACCCGGCACCACTGGCGACCGAAGCGCTGCGCGGCCACGGCGCGAAACTCGTGAACGATGCGGGTGAACGGTTCATGCTCGCCATTCACCCCGATGCCGAACTTGCGCCGCGCGATGTCGTGGCGCGGGGCATCTTCTCCCAGATCAAGGCCGGCAAGGGCGCATGGCTCGATTGCCGCGAAGCCGTTGGTGCGACCTTTGCCGAAGAGTTTCCCACCGTCTATGCGTCCTGCATGGAAGCGGGAATCAATCCGGTCACCGACCTCATCCCGGTCGTCCCCGCCGCGCATTACTTTATGGGTGGCGTGTTGACGGACGCGAACGGACGCACCTCGCTTGACGGATTGTGGGCCTGCGGAGAGGTGACATCCACCGGCGCGCACGGGGCCAACCGGCTGGCGTCCAATTCGCTGCTCGAAGCCGTCGTATTCGCTGCCCGCATCGCCGAAGATATACAAGGCCTGCTGCCCGCGCCGCGCCTGCAGGAATGGTCGGCGAGCAGCTTGTCGCTGGACGAGGAGAGACCGCTGGAAGACTCCGAGGCCATGACGAAACTGCGCGCCATCATGAGCGCCGAGTTCGGCGTCGTGAGAACTGGCGAGGGGATGCTCGAAGGTTTGCAGGGTATTGTCGAGCTTGAAAAGGGCAATCATTATCAGCGCTTCGACAACAGTCTCGTGTCGGCGAAGATGATCGCAGTATCTGCAATCATCCGCCACGAAAGCCGGGGCGGCCATTACCGGCTGGACTATCCCGACGCCGAACCGGCCTTGGCCAAGCGCAGCTTCATGACATACGCGAAAGCCAACGTTCTTGCGGATGATCTGCTTTGCGAACGTGAGGCGGTGAGTGCTTGACCCAGTTTCCACTGCCCGCACTGCTCATAAATGACGCCGTCAAAGCGGCGCTCGCGGAGGATCTCGGCCTCAGCGGTGATATCACCAGCGCGGCCACCATCCCCGCCGGGGCAACCGCGACAGCGGTTTTCGACTGCCGCGAAACCGGTGTGCTGTCCGGTATGGCGCTGGCCCGGGCAGCGTTCGCTGCGATGGATGAATCGATCGTTTTTGAGGCGCTGACGCGGGATGGAGACCGGCTTTCGCCCGGACAGGATGTCGCCCGCATCTCCGGCCCGGCGCGCGCTGTTCTCTCGGCGGAACGGGTGGCGCTGAACTACCTGTGCCATATGTCCGGCATAGCAACGCTGACGGCCCAGTATGCCGACGCCATCGCCCATACCAAAGCCAGCGTCTGCTGCACCCGCAAGACCATCCCCGGCTTGCGCGCTTTCGAGAAATACGCGGTACGCTGCGGTGGGGGTTCGAACCACCGCTACGGCCTGTTCGATGCAGTCCTTATCAAGGACAACCACATCGCCATCGCCGGTGGCGTGAAACAGGCGATCGACGCAGCCCGCGCCAATCTCGGCCATTTGGTCAAGATCGAGGTCGAGGTCGACACGCTCGACCAGTTGCGCGAGGCGATGGATGCCGGGCCGGACGTGGTGATGCTCGACAATATGAGCCTCGAACAGCTGCGCGAAGGTGTCGCCGTTGTAAACGGGCGCATACCCATCGAAGCGTCCGGCAATGTGCGGCTGGAGACGATCGCGGCCATTGCAGAAACCGGTGTCGATCTCATCTCTACCAGCAAGATCACCATGAGCGCCCCGACGCTCGATCTCGGTCTCGATATCGCGATACAGACCTAACCGCGCCCGCCGATCCGCAGGCCGGGAGGGGGGCGCTCGCCCATCACCTCGCGGCGGAAACGGAAGCAGGCAGCGGGGCGTCCTCCGGTCGATACCCGCGCATTGCTGGTCGGTTGCACAAGGTCGGCCTTTTCCACCATGCGCCGGAAGTTCTGCTTGTGAACGCGGCGGCCAGCCAATGCTTCCACCGTGCTTTGCAACTCGGTCAGCGTGAATTCTTCAGGCATCAGTTCGAACACAACTGGCCTGTATTTCAGCTTCGCCCGCAGGCGTCCGATAGCTGTGGCGAGAATGCGCCGATGGTCCTGAGCCATCGGAAGTCCAAACGCCGCAACTGCCGGCCCGAACCCATCGGTCAGGACCTCCTGAACCAGCCCGGCTTCGTACATGAGTTCATAGCGCTCCAGCACGCGCTCCTCGTTCCAGTCCGGCAGGGCAGAACCGACGGACGTTCCGGCGTCCAGTCCAAAGGCGAATTTCAGGCGACTGGGCCGGTCCGGCCATGAACCGGACGGTTCGCGGGTTGCGTTGGCCGCCCAAGCGCGCAGAGCCGGTGCGATCTGGTTCTGCAACACGTCGGGCGCCCCCTCACGCCAGTCTTCCCAAGGGAAATGCCCGTACCAGTTGCTCCACGGCAGCGTCTCGCGGTCCGATTGTCTTGCCAACGCCAGATAGCCCACGGACACGACATGCCGTCCGTCATCGCGCTGACGGCCCTGATCGCCGAACGTGTAAAGCTGCTCCACATAGCCGAGATCGCGCCGCGTGAGTTCGGACACCCAGCGCCGCAGCCCGCGTTCCATCGTGGCATCGAGATCGGGCTGGAACGGGCCGAAGGGCAGGGCGGCTGGTGCGGCATTGCCCAAAGTGAGAACCTGCGGCGTGGCGTTCGTGCATGACACCACGACCGCGTGGAGGCCGATATCGATGGCCGCGCTCATAGGGCCTTATCTAGATCGAGAATTGCTGCGGGTGCATAAGAGATCGTCGCCCCTCGACCTGCCGTTTCGACGGTCCGAACCAGCGCGCCGCCATAACCAAGCTGCTCGTCGGCCAGCGCGATCATCAGCGGATTGGGCGTGGCGTGAGGCGCCGCGTCTCGTAGCATCGAAACGAGGGTGAACGGCTCGCTTTCCGGCAGAATGATGCAGGCCGCGATGAGCGCGGCAGCTGTCGATCGGCTGACCCCCATCCAGCATTGGAGCACGAGCGGGCCATCGCCGTTCCACGTTCGAAAGAACGCGATCAGTCTCTTGATCTGCTCCCCGGTCACCGCTTGCAATCCCTCGAGCGGTTGCGGAATGTCGTTGAAATCGAGCGCCAGAAACCCGTCCAGCCCGTCCGGCCTCTCAAGCGCGGAACCGGGCGCGGCAAACGAGGCCAGCCAGCGGCTGCCGGATGCCGTAAGCGTTGCTTCCAGATGGTCCAGCGGTGTGATGTGCAACGTTGTCATTTCCAAAGCGTCTTGAATGCCGCGAGAAATGCTCCCTGTGCTTCAACAACAGTTTGCGGCACGAGCGGTCGGGAAGATGCCACCGCTCCTTTGGGCAGAGGAAACAGTTTGCGCGCCTCCGCGGCGGAGAACCCTGCCAGATCGACAGCCTCGCGGTGGGCCGAAATCCGGTCCGCCAACTTAATCGCTTTCCGGGCTTGCAGCGACAGTCTTGCGGGCAGGCCAAAGCGAAGATGGATCGCCGCCATCAGCCGTGCTTCCACCGCACCATATTCCGCACCCAGTACGCCCTTGAATGGCGAGATCATATCGCCGATCACATATTCCGGCGCATCGTGCAGTAGGGCGGCCAGCAACAGGGCGCGCTCCGCATCCGGCTCCATGTTGCGCAGAATATCCACCACCAGAACGCTGTGCTGCGCGACGCTGAAAGCGTGGTCGCCGGTCGTCTGTCCGTTCCATCGGGCGACACGGGCGAGACCGTGGGCGATGTCCTCGATCTCGATGTCGAGCGGCGAGGGGTCGAGCAGGTCCAGCCGCCGCCCTGAAAGCATCCGCTGCCAGGCGCGCGCCGTGCCGTCCCTAGCCATCGTCGGCCGATGGTTCGTCGAACGGTTCGGTCTCTGGCCAGCCGAATGACACGAATGCGGGCAGCGATGCGGTCACGATTGCGTCGCCTGCCAGAATGTCCGTGCCGGTCGCCATCGCCTTTGCCGCGCGATCCAGCCTGATGAGTGCCAGCCCATATTCACCACTCGATGATCCCATCGTGCCGATTGCACGCCCATCGGCTGTGACCGGCGCACCCATATCCGGCAAACTAGCCCCGCTCACATGCACGAACCGCCGCCGCGCGGTTCCGCGATGCTGCATTCGGGACACGACCTCCTGCCCCACGTAACAGCCCTTGCGAAAGTCCACCCCGCCACGGGCGAATTGGTCCATCAACGCCTCGTGGGGAAAGACGCTTTCCGGCTCGAAATCGTGCCCAAGTTCCGGCAAACCGTTTGCGATACGGTGGGCATGATAATCGTCCGCCCCACTTTTTGCCGCAAAACTGCGCCGCGCGAAACCCACCAAACGCGGGTCGTTGCCCGCGATACCCTCACCCCATTCCGCACTCACGGGCATGTCGGTCATCTCAATGCTGACATTGGCGCGCAGTTTGTAGAATGTCAGCCGCCGCGCCAGATCGGCGGCGAATGCAGTGCCTGTATCGAGCAGGAATGCTCCCCCATCGCGGCTGACAAAAAACTCGAACAGGATCTTGCCCTGCGGCGTCAGCAAGGCACCAAAGGTGATGCTCTTATCCGCTAATGTCTCTACGTCACACGTGACGAGGTTTTGCAGGAAGTGTTCGGCATCCGCGCCCGATATCCGCAACACTGTGCGGTCTGCAAGATGGGCACGCGCCATATCAGTCTCCCGCCACGAAAAAGCGCCATTCCCCATCCGGACGGATGCCGACACGATAGAAGATATAGCTGCCGAACTGCTCCGAATCCTGCACGTCTCCAGCCGTCAACAGTCGGAAAAGCTCGACACGGTTTTCGTTTGTCAGCGCGTCCAGCGGCCATGCCATGAAGTAGGGCCAGACATACATTTCCTCATCCGTGCCGATGCCCACATGGACGTAACCGGCTTCCAGAACCTCCAGCAGAATGGCCAGGATTTCGAACCCTTCATCGTCACCGGACGATTGGCGCAGAAATTCGATCGGGTCTTCCCCGATACCGGAAAGCGACAGCATCGTGCCATCGGAACCGCCTGTTATTTCGGGTCGAAGGGCCTCTATGTCGCCCCTGCGCGCGGCGTCCATCAAGGCCTTCCGCGTGGCCTGAACCGGTACGGGCAGCGCCGTGATGTCGCGCAGAATTGGTGGCGGCGGTCCTATAGGTTCCGCTGCCTCGCGCTTCGGGCGCATCGTCAGATCGGGCAGGGCGTCGTCGGGAATAAGAGCGTCCGTGCCGAAATCATCGTTATCGTGGGTGTGACTATCGGACTTGTGTTGTGCTATTTCGAAAGACGCGGGGGCGTCTGGCCCGGCGGCAAATGTTTCGCCGGTTGATGCAGCGACAAGTGTCGCGATGAGCAAAAATGTGAAGACGTGCATGGTCACGAACCCGTTCGGATACCCAACCTGTCTAGCATGAACGGGGTGCCGAAAACCATCGCGGCATTCGCGCCGCGCGATTTATTGGTCCGGGCATGTCGACCTATTGCAGTGTGCGGTCCGGGTGGAAATGTCCTGCTTCGGCACGCGCCGGCAGAGAATCGATGATGTCGGCCACCGCGTTGTCCCCGGCCAACCGTTGAAATTCGCCCAATACCATGCCAAGTGCGGACTCCACGGCTATCGAAGGTTCGATTCCTTCCTGCAACGCCGCCGTCCATGCTTCGTGGAAAAACTCGTGCGCCACGCGATGTTTCTCCTCGTGGATGAGTTCGTCCAGATTGTCGGCAGTATTGGCCAGCATGACAAGGCAACGTCCGTTCGTGTGTCCGTGGCCCGGTGGTAGCCCGCGCAAATGTGGCACGCCACAGGGGAGTGGACGAAAGGTTAATGCGTCCACAGAAGTTGTAACGACCCGTTCAGCGACCGAACCGTTGGGTGATCTGGCGTGTGAGCGTGCGCCCTTCCTCGGTATAGCGGTCCCCCGCCAGTCGAGCCGACGGGGTGCAGGCGCGATACACCTCATCGAGCGAGCGGTAGCCCCGGTTGAAGCGCGCCACCAGCCGCGCGCGGCGGGATGGGTCGGGGTTTTCCAGCGTGATGAGGTCCGTCATCGCATCGCGCCAGGTGGTGCCTTCGCCCGTCTTGCACAACGTTCGCAGGTAGTGGACGGAACCCAGCACCTCGGCCAGCCGCAGAAGATATGGGTCATATGGTGCCGTCAGTTCCGGCAGGGGCGGACCGGCGGGCGCTTCGTCCTGCGCGTAAGCAGGAGAAATCAGAGCTAGAAAGCAGATGAGAAAGAGCGCACGCATGGAAATCTCATAGGGCAGAACCGGAAGCGGCGTCCAGAAGCGTACGGCCTTCGGTGATGATGGCGGCAGTGTCTGGCAGCAGGTCGAACGCCGAAAGGTCGGCGGGGTCGGCCCACACCATGTCGGCTGCGTCCGATGCAGCGTTTCCCTTACCGGAAAGCGCCTGCGCCGCAAAGGCGGCCAGCACGTAATGATGGGCGACCGCATCGTCATCGTCCCGCACGATGATTTCAAGCAAACGCACGAAGGTCGGTGTGCCGATTATGACGCCCGTTTCCTCGATCACTTCCCGGGCAACCGCCTCGGCGAGCCGTTCACCCGCCTCCACCAGCCCGCCCGGCAGCGCCCATTTGTCTTTGGACGGCGGATTGCCGCGCCGCACGATGGCAACCTTGCCGTTGCGCCAGACGGCGGCGCAGACGCCTGCAAGAGGATGCTCTGGATAGTCGCGCGCGCTCATGCTTCGCTTTCGCGCCTCACCGCCCTATGTGCAAGCGCGAAGCGAACGGGAGGCCGGAATCCATGTGCGGACGGTATGCGTTGATCGAAGACTGGCACGAGCTGGTGCAGGCATTCACCCTCACGCCAGGTGCCGCCATGCCGATCGTGCCCCGCTACAACATCGCGCCGACCCAGCCCATCGTCATGGTCCACGGCGATGGCGGCGGCGCGCGGGTGCCGTTGCTGGTCCGTTGGGGTCTGGTGCCGTCATGGGTCGATGACCCGGCAAATTTCACCCTGTTATTGAACGCCCGCAGCGAAACGGCGGCGACCAAGCCATCCTTCCGCAACGCCATGCGTCACCGCCGGACACTCATCCCAGCGAGTGGCTTTTACGAATGGCGACGGCACGCCAGTGGAAGCCAGCCGTTCTGGGTGCGCCCGCGCCACGGCGGCGTGATCGCATTCGGCGGGTTGATGGAAACCTACGCCGACCCGAACGGCAGCGAGATCGACACCGGCTGTATCGTCACGACAGAAGCGAACGAGAGTTTTTCAACCATCCACCATCGCTTGCCCGTCGTCATCCAGCCTGAACATTACGGCGACTGGCTCGACTGCCGCCGTAACGAGCCGCGCGATATGGAACCGCTCATGCGCCCCGTGGACGATGATTTCTTCGAGGCCATTCCGGTTGGGAAGGCGGTCAACAAGGTGTCGAACACCGGGCCGGACGTGCAGAACCGCGTGGAGATAAAACCTGTGCGCACGGAACCGGCCCAACTCGGACTATTCTGAAGCGATGCTCCCCTTCCTCAACGGTTTCATCCTTGGCGGATCGCTCATCGTCGCCATCGGCGCGCAGAACGCGTTCATTCTGCGACAGGGGCTGCTGCGGTCAAATGTCTTCATTCTGTGCCTGATCGCCAGCGCCGCCGACGCGCTGCTGATACTGGCGGGCGTTGCCGGCTTCGGCACCATCGTCAATTCCAGCCCTGTCCTGTTGACTGTGGTGACGGCAGGGGGCGCGCTCTTCCTGATGGCCTATGCGGCGCTGGCGGCGAAGCGGGCGTGGCGTCCGCAGGGCATGGAAGCGGCCCGACAGGCAGCGCCGCCACTTTCCCGCGCCATCGCCACGCTGCTCGCCTTCACGTTTTTGAACCCCCATGTCTATCTCGACACGGTGGTGCTGGTCGGCGGCCTGTCCGGCTCCTACGAAGGCAGCGCCCGTGCCGCATTCGGGGCGGGGGCGATGATGGCATCCTTCGTCTGGTTCTTCTCTCTCGGATACGGCGCGCGATGGCTGGCGCCCCTGTTTGCCAAACCCTCCGCATGGCGAGTGCTCGACGCGCTGATCGCTTTGGTGATGCTGTTGCTCGCCCTGTCATTGATTGCGCGCCTCATCTGACTTGACGCGGCACCCCAAGCGGCAGCATATGCGCCCATGACCCTTTGCACCGCCATTCGCTGCTGCATTACCGCCTGACGTCGCGCGGGCCGGTCTTCCCTTGTCGTGTTTCCCGGTCCGCAGGCTTCCTGCCACGGAACCGCTATGACCGATCTGACCCTCTACAACACGCTGACCCGCTCGAAGGAAAAGTTCGAGCCGATCGACCCGAAGAACGTGCGGATGTATGTGTGCGGACCGACGGTCTACGACCACGCCCATATCGGCAACGCGCGCCCGGTCATTGTGTTCGACGTGCTGTTCCGCCTGCTGAAACATCTTTATCCGGGCAAAGGTGATGCCGCGGATGGCTCACGGGTCACCTATGTCCGCAACATCACGGACGTGGACGACAAGATTATCGACCGTGCCCGCCGCGACTTTCCCAACCTGCCGCTGAACGAGGCCATCGCGCAGGTGACGGAGAAGACGACGGCGCAGTTTCAGGCCGACATGGCCGCGCTCGGCTGCTTGCCACCGACCCACGAACCCCGCGCCACCGACCATATCGACGGCATGGTGGCGATGATTCAGAACTCTCATCACCCGCGGCCATGCCTATGTTGCAAGGGGCGAAAAGGGGCGTGAGGTGTTGTTCGATGTCACTTTCGCAACCGAGTCAGGTTTCGACTATGGCGCCCTTTCAAACAGAAAACTTGATGAGCAAAAAAGCGGCGCGAGGGTCGCGGTAGAAATCCACAAGCGCAATCCGGCGGACTTTGTTCTCTGGAAAGAGAGCGACACCGAAGAACCCGGATGGCCTGCAACTTTCGAGATTTCTAATGAAAACCGCGAACAGCTACAGGCAAACAGCAATAGCATAACAGTCTATGGCCGCCCCGGCTGGCACATCGAGTGCTCCGCAATGTCCAAGGCGTTTCTCGGCGAAACCTTCGACATCCACGGCGGCGGCCTCGACCTCATCTTCCCCCACCACGAAAACGAGATCGCCCAATCCTGCTGCGCGAACGGCACCGACCGCATGGCCAATGTGTGGATGCACAACGGCTATCTGCAGGTCGAGGGCAAGAAGATGTCCAAGAGCGACGGCAACTTCATCACGGTGCATGACCTGTTGCACACCGAGAAGGTCGGCGGTCGGAAATGGCCGGGGGAGGTGGTGCGGCTGGCGATCCTGATGACGCACTACCGCGAGCCGCTGGACTTTACGGTAACAGGGCTCAATCAGGCAGAACGGTTGCTGAACGATGCAGCGCTGGCGTGTTCTGAAACGATCACAACAGCGGACGAGGCTTTATTCCAAACTCAACCGGTCTTAGGCACTAGTTTCTCGGACATTTTGGACAACGACCTCAGCACTGGTCAGATCTCGGGTGTCGTCATGCCTCTGCTTAAAACTGCAAGACGACAAACTGACGTTAATTCGGCACCTCAAGCGGCAGTAGATCTAATTAAGAACTTTCGCTTTCTTGGTTTTGATCTGGGTAAGATGTTGGTGCAACTAGCGGCTTCAGTCTCAGGAAGCATCACTGCGGAAGCAATTTCTCAGCAGATAGAGTGGCGCCGCTCTAGATTGATGATTGGCAACTACTCCGAAGCCGACCGCATCCGTGATGAACTTCTGTCCCAAGGTATTCAGCTAAAGGATTCAAAAGACCCGGAAACCGGAGAGCGCGTCACCACTTGGGAAGTCGTCCGTTGACGTCCGCCCACGACTCCAAAATCGCGGCTCACGAAGCCGCAGCCACCGCTCGCCGCGAACGCATCACCCTGTTCGACACCACGCTCCGCGACGGTGCTCAAACCCCCGGCATCGATTTTTCCGTCGAGGACAAGATCGCGGTGGCCAAGATGCTGGATGAGTTCGGGCTGGACTATATCGAGGGCGGCTATCCCGGGGCGAACCCGACGGACACGGCTTTCTTCGAGAAACCCCGCACCAAGCGTGCCACCTTCACCGCCTTCGGCATGACCAAGCGCGCTGGCGTGTCGGCGTCGAACGACCCCGGCCTTGCCGCGCTCACGCAATCGACCGCATCCGCCATCTGCTACGTCGCCAAGGCGTGGGATTTGCATGTGCGCGTGGCGCTCGGCTGCACGAACGAGGAAAATCTCGACTCCATCAGCCAATCCGTGGAAGCCGCCACTGCGGCAGGCAAGGAGGCACTGGTCGATTGCGAGCATTTCTTCGACGGTTTCAAGGCGGACCGCGAATTCGCCCTCGCCTGCGCCCGCACGGCATACGAGGCCGGAGCGAGATGGGTCGTGCTGTGCGACACCAACGGCGGCACCCAGCCCATCGACATCCGCGCCATCGTGGAAGCGGTGATCGCGGAAGCCGTGCCGGGGGACCATCTCGGCATCCACGCCCATGACGACACGGGGCAGGCGGTCGCCAATTCTCTGGCCGCCATCAACGCGGGCGCGCGGCAGATACAGGGCACGCTGAACGGCATCGGCGAGCGGTGCGGCAACGCCAACCTCACCACCATCATCCCGACGCTGATGCTGAAACCGTCGTTCAACGAACGCTTCGAGACCGGCATTACGCGCCAAGCCCTGTCCGGCCTTACCGCGCTGTCCCGCCGGTTCGACGAATTGCTGAACCGCGCGCCGGACACGCAGGCGCCCTATGTGGGTAGCAGCGCGTTTGCCACCAAGGCCGGCATCCACGCTTCCGCCTTGCTGAAAGACCCGACAACCTACGAGCATGTGCCGCCGCGAAAGTGTCGGCAACCGGCGTAACGTCATGGTGTCCGATCAGGGCGGCAAATCGAACTTCATCGACCAGCTCGCCAAGCGCGGCATCATCGTTGCCAAGGACAATCCACGCCTCGACACGCTGATTGCGCTCACCAAGGAGCGGGAGTCGGAAGGCTTCGCTTACGAGGCGGCGGAAGCCAGCTTTGAACTTGCTCGCCCGCCGCACGCTGGGCACGGTGCCGGAGTTCTTCGAGGTCGAGAGTTTCCGCACCTCCGTCGAACGCCGTCACAACGCGCTGGGCGAGACAATCAGCGTGTCGGAAGCCGTCGTGAAGATCGTGGTGGACGGCGAGCGGCTCATATCGGTCGCGGAAGGCAACGGCCCGGTCAACGCGCTGGACAAGGCGCTGCGCACCGATCTCGGCAAATATTCCGACATGATCGCGGGTATGGAGCTGGTCGATTACAAGGTCCGCATCCTCAACGGCGGCACCGAGGCCGTCACCCGCGTGCTCATCGAAAGCGCCGACGAGACCGGCGAACGCTGGTGGACGATCGGCGTGTCCGACAACATCATCGACGCCTCGTTTCAGGCGCTGAACGATTCCATCGTCTACCGGCTGGTGAAAAAGACTTCACATGGTTGAGACCGTGCATCCGGTAAAGCCCGGAGCCACCACTCTGACGCCGCGCCAAGGCTTCTGGTGCGCGCTGGGAGCCTTCATCATATGGGGCTTTCTGCCGCTCTATTTCATTCCATTGGCCGACGTTCCGCCGGTCGAAGTGGTGTGCCACCGCATCGTCTGGGCCGTCCCGTTCACGCTCGCCATCATGGCCGCGCAGGGGCGTCTCGGTGAAATCCGCCCCCTGTTTCGCAATCGCCATCTCGTGCTGATGATGACGCTGACCGCGTGCCTCATCGCCTTCAACTGGGGCGTTTATGTCTATTCCATCGCCAGCAACCAGTCCTCGCAGGCGGCGCTGGGATACTACATCACGCCGCTGATGAATGTGCTCTTTGGGGCCGTGCTATTGGGCGAACGCCTGTCACGAATCCAGCTTGCCGCTGTGGCTATCGCCTTTTCGGCGGTCGCTATCCGCATAGTCGTTGCCGGTGATGTGCCGGTCATCGGCCTCCTGCTGACGACGTCTTTCGCTATTTACGGCTATCTTCGCAAGACGGTTGATGTCGGCCCGACGCAGGGTTTCGTGATGGAAGTGCTGCTGCTGTTGCCCTTCGCGCTGCTCTATCTCGGCTGGCTGGCCGCTACAGGCGAGGGGCAGTTCGGCTTCGTGGCGTCAACGTCGGCAATGCTGATCGGGACAGGCGCACTCACCGCCGTGCCGCTCATCCTCTACGCGTTCGGGGCCAAGGCGCTCAGATTCGCCACACTGGGGCTGATGCAATATATTGCCCCCAGTATGATATTCGTTTTGTCGTTCACCGTGTTCGGTGAGGCATTCACGTGGGTGGAAGGCTTGACCTTCGGGCTGATCTGGTCCGCTCTGGCATTGTACTCATTCGGGTTTCTGCGGCCGCGCCGCGCTGCAAAACTGCACCAGGCGGGCGGGTAGGCACGAACAAAGAGAGGAACGGGTTTGGGACTGGCGGGCATCATTGTTCTCGGACTGCTTGCGGGTGCCGCGGCATTCGGCGTTACGACGACGACAAACGTGTTTGGCCTTCCCGACCTATCTTTGCACGCACTGCAACGGCTGGCTGCCGTCGAAACACCGGTCGAAACACTTCCGGATCAAGACGCTGCTTCCGCACCGGACGAACCGACCGGCGCGGCACCTTCCATCGACGTCCTGCGCGCGGAGCCGGACGGTTCCTTCGTCGTTGCAGGCCGTGCGAGACCGGGCAGCACCATCGACCTGAAAGACGGCAAGGGAGCCGTGGTCGCCAGCGGCGTTGTCGATCGGACGGGGGATTTCGTCCTCCTGTCGGAAGAAAATCTTGCGCCGGGCGCACATGAATTGCGGCTCCACGCGAGCGGCGAAGGCACGCAAGACCAGTCCGAGGAAGCGGCCATTGTCAGCATCCCTGAGCGGGTGGAAGAGTCTGTTCTGGCCGCCGTCATTCCCGAAAACGAACCGGTCGCCGTCATCGACACAGCGCTCCCGGTCACGCCCGACGCAGGGGCGGCACCGACACCAGCTGTTGCCATCGAGGCGGTGGAGGTGGATGACGGTCAACTTGCCATAGCCGGTGCGGCGGAACAGGGCGCGACCGTTCAGGTCTATCTTGACAATGAGCCAATCGGCCTCGCCATCGGAACGCGCGATGGGCGCTTTCTGCTGGAAACCACCCGAGAGCTTGAGCCGGGCCGCCATGATGTGCGCGCCGATGTGGTGAACCGCACCGATGGCACGGTCATAGCCCGTGCGGTCGTGCCCGTGCTGCATCAAACCACTGAACAGGTGGAGGAAGCCGACGCCCTACAGACCGGTTCCTCGGTCATCATCCGCGGCGGCGACAGCCTGTGGCGCATTTCGCGCCAGACCTATGGTCGAGGCATCCGCTACACCACGATCTTCGCCGCCAACCGCGACCAGATACGCAATCCGGACCGCATCTATATCGGGCAAATCTTCAAGCTGCCGACCGAAGACGGAACGTCCGTCAACTAGAGGCTTGCGAATCCTCCACTGCGACGCTACATCATCGTAAATCTACGATGATGGAATCCACATGGGCAAGTGCCGCGAAACGTCCGTGCCGAGCGCCAGCGCTGAACTGGCGGGTGCCTTCGCCGCACTGGCAAACCCGGCGCGTATTGATATTCTGCGCCATGTGGCCATGCACCGCCATTGCGGGTGCAAGGACATCACGCAAGTGGTGCCATTGGCCCAGTCCACAGTCTCGCAACACTTGAAAGTTTTAACCGAAGCGGGCCTCATCCATATGGAAATCGTGCCGCCGCGGTCGCGCTACACGGTCAACGAAGTCCTGATCGCCGAACTGTCCGAAACCGCCAGCGCCTTTCTGAAATCCTGCTGCGCCCATTCCGGTGATACGACTTGCCGCTGACCCAACGAAAGATGCCTTTTGTCCGATAAGAACACCGACGCGCCACAGCGCGACGCTTCCTCCATCTCGACGGTCCGCAGCCTGTGGCCCTATCTCTGGCCCGCCGAGCGGCCGGACCTGAAAGCCCGTGTCTTCTGGGCAGCATTCTTTCTCGTGGTCGCCAAGCTGATCACGGCGATCATTCCGTTCTTCTTCAAATACGCCACCGACACCCTGAACGGCTTGGAACCCGAAGTGTTCTGGATACCGATGGTGCTGATGACGCCGATCATCATGGTCGTTGCCTATAACGTGGCACGCCTCGTCATGTGGGGTTTCACCCAGCTGCGCGACGCTCTTTTCGCCCGCGTCGGCCAGTATGCGGTGCGCCAGTTGGCCTACAAAACCTTCGTCCACATGCACACACTTTCGCTGCGTTTCCATTTGCAACGGCGCACCGGTGGGCTGTCGCGCATCATCGAGCGTGGAACGAAGGGCATCGAGACGATCGTGCGCTTCACGATCCTCAACACGCTGCCGACCATCCTCGAATTCGCGCTTTACGCTGGTATCTTCTGGTATTTTTTCGGTTTCTGGTACGTCGTCGTCATCGCTGTGACCGTTTGGGCCTACTCGTGGTTCACCATCAAGGCGTCCGACTGGCGCATCCAGATCCGCCGCGACATGAACGCCGCTGACACCCAGGCGAACACGAAATCCATCGACTCCCTGCTGAACTACGAGACGGTGAAATATTTCGGCAACGAGACGATGGAGGCCAACCGCTTCGACGACTCGATGGCGAAATATGAGGTTTCCGCGACCAAGACATGGACATCCCTCGGCTGGCTGAACTTCGGCCAGATGGCGATTTTTTCGGTCGGTATGCTGGCCTGCATGGTGATGTCGGCTCTCGCCGTGCAACGTGGGGAGCAGACGATCGGCGATTTCGTGCTAATCCAGACCTTCCTGATGCAGCTGTCGATTCCGCTGAATTTCATCGGCTTCGTCTACCGCGAAATCCGGCAAGCGCTGACCGACATCGAGGACATGTTCGACCTGCTGGCCGTGCCCGCCGAAGTGGTGGATGCCGATGACGCCAAGCGCTTGGTGGTTGACGACGCCGCCATTCGCTTCGACCATGTCAGCTTCCATTACGACCCGGATCGAGCGATCCTCAAGGATGTTTCCATTCATGTTCCCGGCGGCAAGACGGTCGCCATCGTCGGCCCGTCCGGTGCTGGCAAGTCCACCATCTCGCGGTTGCTGTTCCGCTTCTACGACATTCAGGACGGCTCCATCACCATCGACGGGCAGGACTTGCGCGGTGTTACGCAGGAAAGCCTGCGCGCGGCCATCGGCATGGTGCCGCAGGACACGGTGCTGTTCAACGACACGATCGAATACAACATCCGCTACGGACGGATGGATGCAACGAAGGAAGAGGTGCAGGAGGCCGCCGACCGTGCCCAGATCGGCGAGTTCATCGCCCGTTTGCCGCAGGGCTACGACACGCCGGTGGGCGAGCGGGGTCTGAAACTGTCCGGCGGCGAAAAGCAGCGCGTGGCCATCGCCCGCACGTTGCTGAAAGCGCCGCCGATCCTCATTCTCGACGAGGCTACCTCCGCTCTCGACACGGCGACCGAGCAGGAGATCAAGGCCGCACTCGACATCGTCTCGAAGGATCGCACCACGGTGGTCATCGCCCACCGCCTGTCCACCGTCATCGACGCTGACGAAATCATCGTGCTGGAAGCCGGTGAGATCGCGGAACGCGGCACACATACTGCGTTGCTAGAAAGTAACGGCCTCTACGCTTCCATGTGGAACCGCCAGCGCGAGGCATCGGAAGCCGAAGCCGCGCTGAAGGCGGCGCAGGCGGCGGATGATCGTGGTTTCCTCGGTCGCAAGCCAAGCCATGAACCGGCTGAGTAGCGCGCTTCTTGCAGCGTGTTCTGCTGTGCGGCCCGGCGCAGGCGCAGCAGCCCGTCGCACTGGAACTGGTGCTGGCGCTGGACACGTCCACCAGCGTCGATCTGGAGGAGTTCGACCTGCAACGGCTTGGCCTTGCCGCCGCCTTCCGCCACCCGCAGGTCCGGCAGGCCATTCTTGGTCTCGGCCCCGATGGTATGGCGATTGCCGTCACCCAATGGGCGGGCAGGGACAGTGCCGCCTTCGGAATGCCGTGGGTGCAATGTCCGCAGCGACGCCGACATCGAAGCGGTCGCTGCCGTGCTGGAAGCGATGCCCCGACAGATGGAAGGCCGGACCGACATTGCCACCGCCATCCGCTTTGCCACCGCTGCTATTCTCACCAACGCCTATGAAGGCGTGCGCAAAACTATCGACGTGTCCGGCGACGGCTCGTCCGACATCGCGGACCCTGCCGCCGCACGGGATGTGGCGCTTGCTCAGGGTATCACCATCAACGGTCTGGTCATTCATGCCACCGAATACGATCTGGGCGAACTGGCCGATATCGAGCTGTATCAGCATTATCTGCGTCGTGTGATCG
Source organism: uncultured Alphaproteobacteria bacterium (assembly GCA_963799325.1). Taxonomy (GTDB): domain Bacteria; phylum Pseudomonadota; class Alphaproteobacteria; order Rhizobiales; family Rhizobiaceae; genus Pseudahrensia. Next base: position 393,049 of record CAWCWS010000002.1, read on the forward strand.
GCGGTCCCGGTGCCTTCGTGATGGAAGCGCGGAACTACAACGACTTCGCGGATGCCATCCGGCGCAAGTTGCTGCGTGAGATCAACGGACCCGCCGTCGCATCGAACGGCTTTGCGCGGGACGCCGCATCACGCTAACACCGACGCAAACCAATAGCGGGGCGCTCCATGTCCGTCGTCAATTCCATCAGAAGCGTCCTCGTTCCTATCCACCCGGAAGGAAAACGGTTCGTTGCGGGTTTTGCGATCGTCACGGTCGCACTGGCCTTCGTCTGGCAGCCGCTTTTCTGGCTCGGCCTGGCACTGACGATCTGGTGCGCCATGTTCTTCCGCGACCCGGCCCGCATCGTGCCGCAGGGGCCGGATATCATCGTCAGCCCCGCCGACGGGCGCGTCTCGGCAATCGGCTCCTTCGTACCGCCCGCCGAACTGGGCATGGGCGCGGCACCTATGATGCGGATTTCCGTTTTTATGAACGTCTTCGACGTCCACATAAACCGCGCCCCAGTCGCCGGTCCGGTCACGGTGTCTTCCCACAAGGCGGGCAAGTTTCTTGCAGCCGACCTCGACAAGGCCAGCGAGGAGAACGAGCGCCATTGCATCACCATCGATGGCCCCAACGGGCCTGTTGGCACGGTGCAGATCGCCGGTCTTGTGGCGCGACGCATTCTGAACTGGTCCAACGCCGGTGACAGGCTGGAACAGGGAGAGCGCTTCGGGTTGATCCGCTTTGGTTCCCGTTGCGACGTGTTCGTGCCGGAGGGGGCGGTGCCACGCGTTGCGGTTGGCCAGAAGGCGATAGCGGGCGAAACCATTCTCGCCGCCCACGAAGGCGCGTTCGATGAAGCATCGTCCGTGCGGTCCATCTGACATGGCGAGCGATACGGAGCCAAAGAGCAGGGAAGCGGAAGCCGAACTCCATCCGCCGCTTGCGCGATGTGCCCCTTCGCATGCTCGTGCCCAGCCTCATCACGCTTGGCGCGATCTGTGCCGGTTTGACCGCCATCCGCATGGCCATTGAGGCGCGCTTCGCGTTTGCCGTGCTGGCCATCGTCTTCGCGGCCATTCTCGACGCTCTCGACGGCCGCGCAGCGCGTATGTTGAAGGCGTCCACATCCTTCGGCGAGCAACTGGACTCACTGGCCGACTTCGTCAATTTCGGCGTCGCACCGGCCATCATCGTCTATTTGTGGACGTTGAAGGACGCACCGAGCCTTGGCTGGATCGTCGCGCTCGTCTTCGCCATTTGCGGTTGCCTCCGTCTGGCGCGCTTCAACGTCATGCTGGAAGACCCGGAACGGAAGGACTGGGAGGTGGACTTCTTCACCGGGGTTCCGGCTCCCGCTGGCGCGCTGCTCGCGCTGTTGCCGGTTTATCTCGGCCTGCTGGGTGCGGACCGGTTCGGCATCAGCGCACTCGCGGCAGGTATCTACGTGTTGTCAATCGGCGCGCTGATGGCGTCGAGCTGGCCCACCTGGTCTGCCAAACGCACCGGTCAGCGCATTTCCGCCCGCAACGTGCCGCTGACCCTGATCGGTTTCGTGCTGCTGGTCGCTTTCCTGTTCAGCTACCCGTGGGCGTTCCTCAGCATCGCCAGCCTCGTCTATCTGGCGACGCTACCGTTCAGTGCGCGCGATCATAGTCGGCGGATGGCTCACTCCGCTGCATCGGGATAACGCATCGGCGCATTGGTGTTGGCGACAAGCGGTGGGGCACCCGCCGCACGGGCTTTGGCCATCATCGCATTGAGGTCGTCCAGCGGCATGTAGGGGCTGACTTCCGCCTCGTCGTCATTCTCCGCCTTTGTGCTCGTGAAGACACGTCCGACCCATGCGCCGACGCCGACGAGATTGGCAGGAAGGGCTAGCATGGAGGGGATCACCACCAGCGTGAGAATGGTCGAGAAGGCCAGTCCGGCGATGATCGCCGTCGAAAGCTGCACCCACCACACCGACGTGATGCCGCCGAGCGCGATGGTGCGCTCGAAGAAGTTCATGTTGACCTGCAGCGCCATCGGAATGAGACCCAGAATGGTCGTCATGGTCGTCAGCATGATGGGCCGCAGCCGCTGCGCGGACGTTTTCAGCACGGCTTCGCGGGTTTCCACGCCCTCGCTGCGCAGCCTGTTGAACGTGTCGATGAGCACGATGGCGTTGTTGACCACGATGCCCGCCAGCGCGACGACGCCCGTGCCGGTCATGATAATCGAGAATTTCTGCCCCGTGACCATCAGCCCGATCAGCACGCCGAGCACGGCCAGCACCACGGTCGAGAGCGTCAGGATCGTCTGGTAGAACGAATTGAACTGCGTCACCAGAATGATGAACATGATGAACAGCGCGATGGCGGCTGCCTTGCCGAGAAACTCTCCTGCCGCCTTCTGCTCCTCGTCGGAGCCACGGAACCGGAACTGCGTCGATGACGGCCATTCCTGACTATCGAGCCACGCCTGAACCTCATCGACCTTGACCTGAACCGTGCCGCCATTGGCCTTGAAGGCGTCGGCCAGATTGGCCTTCACTTCCATCGCATACAGCCCGTCCTTGCGGGTGATCGAACCGACGACCTGTTTGGGTGTGCGGATGACGAAGTTGGCCAGCGGCACCTGTCCCTCGCTGGTCTGCACTTTCAGATTGTCGAGGGTGTCGAACGAGCGCTGCTCTTTCGGCAACCGCACGGGAATGTCCAATTCGTCCTCGGAATCGTCGGGCCGGTATTTGCCGATATTCACGCCGTTGGTGACGAGCTGCACCATCGCGCCGATGGACGTGATGCCTGCGCCGTAGCGACCCGCCAACTCGCGGTCGACTTCCAGTTCCCACTCGATGCCGGGCAGGGGACGGCCGTCCTCGACCTCCTGCATATTCTCCATCCCGTCGAAGAATGCCCGGGCACGGACGATGGTTGCGATCATCTCGTCGTAGCTCGTGGATTTCACTTCCAGCCGCACGTCCTTGCCGGTCGGTGGGCCGCCTTCGATTTTGCGCACCTCGACGGTAATGCCGGGCAGGGAAGCGGTTTTCTCGCGGATTTCCGCAAAGATTTCCGCGGCCTTCCGGCGGCAGCAATAGTCGTTCAATTCGATCTGCAATTCGCCGACGACATCGGCAGGCTTGTCCTGCACGGCAGGCGGCGCACCGCCGCTCCCGCTGCTCGAACCGCCGGGAGCCGTGGCAGTCATCACGACGTTCTCGACGCCTTTGACGGTCAGCACCTGTTGCTCGACGCCAGTCACGACATCGCGGATCTGTGTGGCGGACAGGTTGCCCCGTGCACCGACAAGGATGATCGCCTGATCCGGCTCCTCGTCCACAAAGAACTCGACGCCGCTGTTATGGGTGCCGAACAGGGAGAACACGGTGATGGCTGCGAACACGACCGCGCCGATGACCAGCGCGTTGCCGACAAGATTGCCGGACGTGAATTTCAGGAACTTGAGGTAGCCGCCCATCGCGCCGGGCACCTTGTCGATCTCCAGCGGCGTGCCGCTCGAATACATCCGTGACACCTGATCTTCCGGTGCAGCCTTCCTGGCGCGCCACGCCACATAGCGGCGCACGATCGGGAACAGGATAATCGCCACGGTGAGGCCTGCAATAGCAGCAATGACGTTGGCCACTGTGGACGCATTGGCCTCACCCGCCTGTGCCGAAGCGAAGCCCAGCACGTCGTTCCAGCCGAAGCCGATGGCGCTGGAAACCACGGCCTGCGTCAACAGAAAAACAGCCAGCCCCGTCAGCGAGGCGGCCAGAATTGCTGTGGTGAACCAGGCGGAATAACGCCCGGCCCATTGTGCAATCCGCCCCGTCAACGCGCCCGCCGTCGGCAGGAAGATCAACGCCGTCAGCAGCGACGCCGACAGCACGATGATGACCATTGTCGGCAGATAGGACATGAACTCGCCTGAAACACCCGGCCACAACAGAAGCGGCAGGAAGGCCGCCAGCGTCGTCGCGGTGGACGAGACGACCGGCCAGAACATAAGCTGTGCCGCTCGCGTATAGGCCTCGCTCGGGTCCATGCCCTCGGCCAGCTTCCGGTCCGCATATTCCGTCACGACGATGGCACCGTCGACAAGCATCCCCACCGTCAGCACCATGCCGAACAGCACCATCATGTTGACCGTGATGCCCGCCGTTCCCAGAATGAGGAAGCCGACGGTAAACGACACCGGCACCGAGAGGCCCACAAGCAGGCCGGATCGCAATCCGAGCGATGCCACCACCACGACCATCACCAATGCGATGGCCGTCATGATGGACGCCTGCAGCGAGCCCTGCACCTCGTTTATGAATGCCGATTCGTCGAGCATGAAGTTGATCTTCACCGTCGATGGCCAGTCCTTCGAGAACTCGGCCACGGTCGCACGCACGGCATCGTTGTTTTCGATGATGTTGGTGCCGATACGCTTGACCACTTCCAGCGAAATGGCCGGATCGCCGTTCACCCGTGTGAAAACGCTGGCATCCTTGAACGTGCGGCGGATTTCGGAGACGTCGCCAAGCGTGACGACGGCTTCGCCGTTCTGTTTGATGGGAATGGAATACACGTCCTGCGCGTCTTCCACGAGGCCGGGCACTTTCACGTTGAAGCGGCCCGCGCCATTGTCGATGAAACCGGCGGCGACAAGCTGGTTGTTCTGCGCCAGTGCGTTCAGCAGTTCGATCTGCGTGATGTTGTAGGATTCGAGTTTGGCAAGGTCGAGAATGACTTCCAGCTGCTCCTCCCGGTTGCCCCGCAGGTTGGCCTCCCGCACGGTGTCGATAGCTTCCAACTCGTCTTTCAGACGTCGGGAAAAGCCGTAGAGCGTCCGCTCCGGCACATTGCCGGAAAGGGTGACGATCAGCGTCGGTTGAAGCGCGAAGTTGGTCTCCGCTATCACCGGTTCGTTGGCGTCGGCGGGAAATTCCGCTTTGGCCTGATCGACCTTGTCGCGGATGTCGGCCAGCACCTTGTCCTTGTCGGTGCCGATCTCGAATTCCAGCACAACCAGAGCGTTCGACTGGTTGGCGACCGCCGTCAGTTCCTTCAGGCCGTCCAGCCCGCGCAGCTTGGTTTCCATCGGGCGTATGAGCAGCCGCTCGCTGTCACGCGGTGAAATGCCCGCTTGCGTGACCGACACGAAGTACACCGGAACGTCGATATCCGGCTGCGCTTCCTTGGGAATGGAAATATAGGTCATCGCACCGGCGATGATCATGACCAGCATGAGGGTCAGGACCGTCTTGGGACGGCTCAGAATGACGGCGAGGGCGGATGTCATGGCGGCTCTAGTCCTGTATTTTCGCGTCCAGGGAAGCGCTATTGTGCACCTCCACCTGTTCGCTCGATTGCTCAAGCCCTTGTCCGGGAACTGGCTCGACCTTCTGCCCCGCTGCGACGAAGTCCTGTCCCAGCGTTATGACCTTGTCACCGGGCGAAAGACCTGCGACCCACATGGATTGCTCTTCCTGCGCCAGAATGACGACAGGCTTGAAGGCAACCGTGTCATCGGCTTCCACCACGCGAACGCCAACCTGCCCGTCGTCAGCCAGTGTCAGCCACGATGGCAAAACCTTGTAGGCTTCCGTCGTGTCGAGAGGTATCGCCGCTGAAGCGGTGATACCTTCGCGAATGGTGCGATCCGGATTTGGCAGGTCGATTTCCACCGCGAATGTGCGGGTGCGCTCGTCGGACGTGGGGGCGATGAACGACACCTTACCGGCGGCTGTTTCACCACTGACAAGGCTGACGCTGGCTTCCATACCCGTGCGAACCTTGCCGATTTCGACCTCGGAAACCTGTCCTGTGAACTTGATCGGGTCCGTCTGCACAACGGTGGCGCAAATGCCGCCGGGAGCCAGATTGTCGCCGGGGTCAGCCAGCGGTTCAGTGATCTGACCGGCAATCGTGGTTCGAACCTGCGTGCGCGTCATGTCCTGTTTCGCCCCCGCCAGTGCCGCCGTTGCGGAATTGAGTGCCGTGCGAAGCTGGCGCATGCGGGATTGCGTCGTAAAACCCTGTTTGGCTAGGTTTTCATTGGCTTCATAGTCGGCCTGTGCCTGCTGCAATGCGGCTTCGGCCTGTGCCAGCGATGTGCCACGAACGCCTTCATCCAGCGTGCAGAGCAGGTCGCCGGCGGCGACGGTCTGGCCCTTTTGCACCACACGCTCCTGCACCGTTCCGCCGGTTTCGGCACGTACCGACACGCTCGCATTCGCTTTGGTGCGACCGCGCACGTCGAGAACCGCCTCACGCTGGTCGGGCTGCATGGTCGATACCTGAACGCGGAAGGCGTCGTCCGACCGCGCGTCTTCCCGCTCCGCGATGGATTCCGCATCCGGGTCGATCTGGCCGCCGCGTATGATGTCACCCGTGAACATCCAGCCTCCGATACCGGCGAGAATGGCGAGTGCGACGAGGTGGGAACCGCGCAATTTCATAAGGTTGGAGGCTTTCTACTCGGCCGCGACGAGGAACGTCGCGCCAGGTTCGGGGGAAACGGTTGGGGAGGAAAAAGAAGCGGTGCCGGCCAAAGCTACCAGCCGGTCGCGGTGTTCGTAGATATAGTCCAGTTGAGCCTGCAAACAGCTACGCCCGCATTCCGCGACCCATGAAGCAGCTTCTAGCGGCACGCTGGCTTCGGCCGCATCAATAATGTCGAGTTCGGCCACCAACCATTTGACCTGCTTTTCGACGGCCCCGCGAATGATGTCGAGTGGCAGATACTCAGCGAACATCGCCAGAAACAGGAATTCGCTGCGAAACGTGTCAGGCCGCGCAGGCTGTTGAAACATCCGGGACAGTTCGGCCCGACCGGCATCCGTCATCGAATAGACCCGCCGGTTCGGCTTGCCGTCCTGCTCCTCGACACGGGCGGAGAGCAGACCTTCGGATTCCAGTTTGTTCAGCGCCGGATAAATCGACCCGTAACTGGCTTCAACGAAATGGCTGAAATGGCCTTCGGAAACCCGCTTGCGAATTTCATAGCCCGTCGCGTCTCCCAATTGGAGAATGGCGAGGCAGATGGTTTGAACATTCATCATGGCGAATGGCCCGGTTAACACGGAGCATAGTCCACTCCGATATATGACCCTACATCATATATCGGCCCATCATATCAAGTGCGACATTCTTACAAACGAGACAGGTTGTGCAGCCAGCAGTCCAACGTGGACGCCTTATTGTTCCAACCACCGGCCCTGCATTGTGCTCCACACCCCGCCGGTCATCGGATCACCGCTGACGATGCGATCCAGGATGGCATTTCCCGCAACGGACGTGTCCGGCACGGAATTTGAATCCTCGCCGGGAAAGACTTGTGCCCGCATTCTGGTCCGCGATGGTCCGGGGTCCAGCAGGTTCACGCGCAAGGGTGTGTTACGATGTTCTTCCGCCCACGACCGGACCAAACTGTCGAGCCCGGCTTTCGAAGCGCCGTAAGCTGCAACGAATGGTTTGCTTTCCTGCGCACCAAGGGCGGTCACGAATATCGCGCGGCCTTGTTTGGAGGCTAGAAGCAATGGTTCCAAAGCCTGAATGAGATTGAAATTCGCTGTCAGATTGACCGCGATCACCTTGTTCCACTGTGACGGACGCAGGTGGGAAACTGGTGTCATCGTGCCGAAGATCGCTGCGTTGGACACAAGGCAATCAAGCCGTCCCCAACGCTCTGCAACCGCAACCCCCAGACGCTGAATCGCGTCTTCGTCAGTCAGATCGAGCGGCACGAGCGTTGCGCCACCAAAGCCGTCTTCCCGGATCGCATCGTCCAACTCCTCCAAACCACCCGTCGTGCGCGCGACCGCGACGACATGAGCGCCCCGGGCTGCCAGAAGCCGAGCGGTTGCAAATCCGATCCCACGCGATGCGCCCGTGACAAGTGCGACGCGTCCTTCAAGCGGCGTGGCGGTTTCCATGACGGTTATCTCCCACCGGCGAGCAGCGAGATCGGGCGGACATTATCGCCGCGCGTGTCGATGACACCTTCGCGGTCGGTCAGGCGGGTTGGATAATCGCCTGTGAAACAGGCGTCGCAGAATTGCGGTTGATCATTGTCACGTGCGGCCTCGCCTGCTGCGCGATACAGTCCGTCAATGGAGAGGAAGGACAGCGAGTCCACCTTGATGAAGTCTGCCATGTCCTCCACCGACATGCGGGACGCCAGCAGCTTGCTCTTTTCGGGCGTGTCGACCCCGTAGAAACAACCGCTCACCGTTGGCGGAGATGCGATGCGCATATGCACTTCCCGCGCGCCCGCATCGCGCACCATCGCCACGATCTTCTGGCTCGTCGTGCCGCGCACGATGGAATCGTCCACCAGCACGATCCGTTTGCCCTCGATCAGCCGCCGGTTGGCGTTGTGCTTCAGCTTCACGCCCATATGTCGGATGTTGTCTGATGGCGCGATGAAGGTGCGACCCACGTAATGATTGCGGATGATGCCAAGCTCGAACGGAAGCGCCGATTGCTGCGAAAAGCCGATGGCTGACGGCGTGCCACTGTCGGGAACGGGGACCACCATGTCGGCATCGCACGGCGATTCCCGCGCCAGTTCCTCGCCGATCCGCTTGCGGACGGCATAGACGTTTTCGCCCTGCACCGTGCTGTCGGGCCGCGCGAAGTAGACATATTCGAAGACGCAGAACCGCGGCTTCGCACCCTCGCTCGGTGGCCCGAACGGGAAATGGCTTTCGATGCCATCCTGCGTGATGACGACCATCTCTCCCGGCTTCACGTCGCGAACGTAGCGTGCACCGATAATGTCCAGCGCGCAGGTTTCCGACGCCAGCACATAGGAGCCGTCCAGGTCACCCAGCACCAGCGGCCGCACGCCGAGTGCATCGCGGCAGCCGAACATGCGGGAGCGCGACATGGCGACCAGCGAGAACGCGCCCTCCAACTGCTGCACCGCGTCGATCAATCGTTCCGGCACCTTCTGCTCGCCGCTCATGGCGATGAGGTGGAGAATGACTTCCGTGTCCGAGGTCGACTGGAAAATTGCGCCACGCTGTTGCAATGCGCGGCGGATTGCGGTGGCGTTCGTGATATTGCCGTTGTGGGCGATGGTGAAGCCGCCGCCGGCAAAATCGGCATAGAACGGCTGGACGTTTCGCAAGCCTTCGCCGCCGGTCGTCGCGTAGCGGTTATGGCCGATGGCGTTGTGGCCGGGCAGGCGTTTGATGACGGCGGGCTTGGAAAACGTATCCCCGATCAGGCCGACATGACGTTCGGCATGGAATGTGTTGCCGTCATAGCTGACGATGCCAGCCGCTTCCTGCCCGCGATGCTGCAGGGAGTGCAAGCCGAGGGTGCATATTGCCGCCGCATCGCTGCGCCCGAATACGCCGAACACACCGCATTCTTCATGGAACTTGTCGTCGAACATGCAAGGCAGCTCCAATCAGGCAGTGTCGGGCAGTGGCGTGTCAGCTCTTCTGTTCAGCTTCGGTCTCACCCGGAACAGGGCCTTCCGGCTGGCTTTCGCCACCATCGAACAGGTCTTTCACCACTTGGTCGAGATTGGCGGGCAGGGAATCGCGGATATTCGTGCCGATGGACACCAGCATGGGGCGCGACTTGGCGTTGGCCACCCAGTCCGGCTCGTTCTCGTCCGCCAGCCAGATGAAGCCCATCAGCGCGATTATGACGAGCAGCGCACCGCGCGCCGCGCCGAAGATGAAACCCAGCGTACGGTCCAGCACGCCGATGCGGCTGTCGATGATCATGTCCGCCACCAGCATGGTGAGATAGCTCACGACAATGAGCACCAGCAGAAACACGAGCGCCGCGGAAAGACCGTCCAACACCAACTGTTTGTCCGCGATGGAGGGGATGAAATCCGCCATGATGGGGGAGACGGTCGGATAGAATGTCAGCGCGGCGAAGGCGGCCGCGACCCACGATACGATGGACAGAACTTCGCGCGAGAATCCGCGCACCATCGCCAGCAAGGCCGAGATGAGCATGATGACGATCAGAATGCCGTCCAGAAGTGTTATGGGCATGGGCGTGTCACGTCCGGTTTGTGTCCGGGTCCAGTCGTAGGGTCATTTGGCAGTATCGGCCTTGTCCTGCAAGGCATTGCCGCCGCTACTCACAAGGTCGACCACCAGATCGGACAATGTTGTGAGCATATTGAGGCGCAACCCGGCGGTTTGACCGTCCGGCTTCGTCTTTTCGGATGCCTTCGTGAATGTCGCCTGCTCGAAGCCCAGCTTGGCCGCCTCCTTCAAGCGTCCCGCCCCGTTGCTGACGGGGCGCAAATGGCCGGACAGGCTGATCTCACCGAAATAGACGCCGTTTTCCGGCAGTGGCATGTTGGCGAGCGAGGAGACGAGGGCCGCGGCCACCGCAAGGTCTGCCGCCGGTTCGGTGATGCGATATCCGCCTGCCACATTGAGATAGACATCGTGCCCGCCCATTCGCACGCCGCAGCGCGCATCGAGGACAGCCAGAACCATCGCGAGGCGCGCCGAATCCCATCCCACCACCGTGCGGCGCGGGGTGCCGAGGGATGATTCCGCGACCAGCGCCTGTATTTCCACCAGCACCGGGCGACGCCCCTCCATCCCGGCGAACACGGCGGCACCCGGCGCGGCCTTGTGCCGTTCGCCGAGAAACAGTTCGGACGGGTTGGCAACCTCCCGCAACCCGCGCCCGCCCATCTCGAAAATGCCGATCTCGTCAGTGGGGCCGAAGCGGTTCTTGACCGCGCGCAGGATGCGAAAATGATGGCCCGGCTTCGCCTTCGAAGTAGATCACCGCGTCGACCATATGTTCCACCACGCGCGGTCCTGCGATCTGGCCTTCTTTGGTCACATGGCCCACCAGCACCACCGCGCAGCCGGATGCTTTGGCGTAGCGAATCATCGCCTGTGCCGTAGACCGCACCTGACTGACCGTGCCCGGCGCGCTGTCCACACCGTCTGACCAGAGGGTCTGGATGGAATCGATAACGACGAGGGCAGGGGGCCTGCCCGCTTCCAGCGTGGTGACGATATTTTCCACATTGGTTTCGGCAACCAGTTTCACGGAAGCGCCGTTCTGGCCCGTTGTGCCGACGCCGAGCCGCTGCGCCCGCAGCCTCACCTGCGCCACTGCCTCCTCGCCGGACACGTAAACAACCGCGTTGCCGTTGCGTGCGAGCGCGGCGCTTGCCTGCATGAGCAGCGTCGATTTGCCGATGCCGGGGTCGCCGCCCAGTAGCAGCGCCGAGCCCGGCACGAAGCCGCCACCCGTCACCCGGTCCAGTTCCGCCACATTGGCCATGATGCGCGGCGTGTCTTCTATATCGCCGTCGAGATCCTGCATCTCGACGATGCGGCCCTTGCGCGCGCGGGACGGACCGGCGGCCACGCCTGTGCCGTCGCCTTCCTCCACAAGCGTGTTCCACTCGCCGCAGGATTCGCAGCGTCCGGACCACTTTGGATGTGTCGCGCCGCAATTCTGGCAGACGAATTGTATCCGGGATTTAGCCATCAGCGTTCACGTAAACCCGCGCGAAACGCGACCCCAGCCCCGTCAGCATCTCATAGCCGATCGTGCCCGCGGCGCGCGCCACGTCGTCTATGGCGATGGTGGGGCCGAACAGTTCGATCCAGTCTCCGGTTTCGGCTTCGACATCGGTTACATCGAACGCGCACATGTCCATCGAGATGCGGCCAACGCCATTGATGATGGTGCCGTTAAAGGCGGCGCGTGCCGGTTCCGCGACTTGCCGCATGGCGACGCCAGCGTTGGACGCAGCACGATGGTAGCCGTCAGCATAACCCACGGAAACATGGGCGATGCGGCTGTCGCGCGCGAGCGTTTCCGACGCGCCATACCCGACCGTGTCGCCAGCCTTGGCATCCCGTACGGACATGATCCGCGCCTCCAGTGTGACCACCGGACGGGCCGGGTTCATCACATCGTTCAGCGCCTCGCCGCCGTAGAGCGCGACCCCGGGGCGGGCCAGATCGTAGGCGTAGCCGTTGGCTTGCAGGGTTGCGGGAGAATTGGCGGCGGAGCGCGGAACACCGGTCAGAAGGCCGCTGGCTTCCTCGAAAACCGCTTGCTGGGCGTCTGTCTTGGCGTGGTCGATATCGTCGGCGCACGCGAAGTGGGTCATGAACAGACGCACGTCGAGCGCGGAAAAATGCGGACCTTCGACAACTGCCTTTAATTCTTGCGCCGACATGCCGAGCCGGGTCATGCCGCTGTCGATTTGTAACGCGCAGGGCAGAGGCATGTCTTGCGCGGTGGCAGCCCACAGTTCCACCTCCCGCACGCTGCCGAGAACCGGGATCAGCCCGGCATTCAGCATATGCGGCGCGGCATGCTCGAACAGGCCGTTCAGCACGTAGCAGGTCGCGTCCGGCGCGGTCGCTTTGACGCGCAAACCTTCCTCAACCAGCGCCACGAAAAACGTGCGGCACCCGGCGTTCCACAGGGCTGCGACCACCGGCTCGATGCCGCAGCCATAGGCGTTGGCCTTGACCACCGCGCCGGTCTCGCCATCCGGGTTGTCGCGCAAGGCATGGTCGCGGCACAGGCGCCAGTTGTAGCAGAGCGCGCCGAGATCGATCGTCAATCGCCCGCCCGCAAGGTCGGGATGGGCGCCAATGGTCGGCTCAGAAATCATGGTGGTCCGGCAGGTGATCGTCCGCAATGTAGTCGCCGAACCGGGTGAACTCGGCCTGGAAGGTCAGTTCCGCCGTACCGGTCGGCCCGTGGCGCTGCTTGGCGACGATGACTTCCGCCTTGCCTTTGGAGTTTTCGTAGCGTGCCAGATTCTTCTCGTAGTCTTTTGCGTCGGTATCGTTGACCAGCCGTTCGGCGTAATACTCGTCACGATAGACGAACAGCACCACGTCCGCGTCCTGCTCGATGGAGCCGGATTCGCGCAGGTCGGAAAGCTGCGGGCGTTTGTCCTCGCGGTTTTCCACCTGTCGCGAAAGCTGGGAGAGCGCTATGATCGGCACCTGCAACTCCTTGGCCAGCGCCTTCAGGCCGGTCGTGATCTGCGTCAGTTCCTGCACGCGGTTGTCGGTCTTGCCGTGGCCGGTCATCAGCTGGATGTAGTCGATCACCATAACATCCAGCCCGCGCTGCCGCTTCAAACGGCGCGCACGGGCGGCAAGCTGGGCGATGGAAATGCCGCCGGTCTCATCGATGAAGAGCGGGATCTTGTGCATGACTTGGCTGCACCCCACGAGGCGCTCGAACTCCTGTTCGTTGATCTCGCCCCGGCGGATTTTCGAGGACGACACTTCCGTCTGCTCGGAAATGATACGGGTGGCCAACTGCTCCGCCGCCATTTCCAGCGAAAAGAAGCCGACGACTCCACCGTTCAACGGCTTCGTGGATCCATCAGCCTGAATTTCCGGCTCGTAGGCTTCGGCAATGTTGAAAGCGATGTTGGTGGCGAGTGAGGTTTTTCCCATCGCCGGTCGACCGGCCAGAATAACGAGGTCGGATTTCTGCAAGCCGCCCAGTTTCTGGTCCAACACCCGCAAGCCGGTGGATATGCCGGACAGGTTGCCGTCCCGCTTGAACGCGGCGGCTGCCATATCGATGGCCTCCTTTACCGCATCCCCGAACATCGAGAAACCAGCTTGGTACTTGTCGGACTCCGCCAGTTCGAAAAGGACTTGTTCCGCACGTTCAATCTGCTCATTGGGTCCGACGTCAATTTCAGCGTCATAGGCAAACTCGACCATTTCTTGACCAATCCCAATCAATTTACGACGTCGGGCGGTATCGTATATAGATCGGCCAAAATCTGGTGCGTTTATAATAGTTGTTGCTTCTATTGCCAATCGAGTAAGATAAGTCTTTAAAGGCATATCAGCAATAATAGCTTCCTCATCGAGAAACGTCTTAATCGTTATAGCGTTGGCACGTTTCGCTGACCATATGAACGATGATATGACTTCATATATTCTAGCGTGTATAGGTTCATAGAAGTGTTCGGGCATCAGGAAGTTTGATACCTGGTAAAATGCGTCGTTGTTGACTAGTATTGCACCTAACAAGGCCTGTTCAGCCTCAATGTTGAACGGCGGCGTCCTGTGAGGCACGTCTTTCGGAACTAGTGAAAGTGTGGGCGCAGTTATCGCCAATTAAAATACCTCAACCAGCTTTACAGGATTTTCAACGTCTGCTGGATCGACAACTTGGTCAACACGCAACGATTTGAACAACAATCATGGGGATTGTTAGACGCTTAGGGGTTCGCGAACTTGACAGCCGAAAACCCCTACAGCGTAGCAAGCGCCTAGCCCTGCCTAACCTTGGGCGGAACGCTCGTGGGCGTTGTCTTCCGGGCCGAGATCGGCATCGGCCGGGGCGGCTTCGATGGCGCCGGTTTCCGCATTGACCACGTTGCCGTCCGCATCGATTTCCACATCGTCGGGATTGTCGAAAACGTCCTCGATGGACAGTTCGTCCTCCTCTGCAACATCGTCATCACGGTCGAACGCATCACGGCGGGTGAGGTCTTCACCGGCGGCCTGACGCTCGGCTTCGTCTTCGGAACGGGCGACGTTCATGGTGATCGTCGCTTCCACTTCCGGGTGCAGCATGATGAGAATGTCGTGCATCCCGATCACCTTGATCGGCTGGCGCAGTTCGACCTGGCTACGACCGATGGTGAACCCGTTCTCTTCCAGTGTTGCGACGATATCGCGCGTGGCGACCGAACCGTAGAGCTGGCCCGTTTCACCGGCGGACCGTACGGCGATATAGGTGTTGCCGTTGAGTTTTTCTGCCACGCCAGCGGCCTGGCCGCGACGCTCTTCGTTGCGCGTTTCCAGCTGTTCGCGCTGGGCTTCGAACTGGGCGCGGTTGGCTTTGTTGGACCGCAAAGCCTTGCCCTGAGGCAGCAGGAAATTGCGGGCATAACCGTCCTTGACGTTGACGACTTCGCCCATCTGGCCGAGTTTCGCGACCCGTTCGAGAAGAATGATATCCATGTTTTAGTCCTTCGGAGTTGGATTGTTCGGAGAATTGAGAAGCCGGGCGCGCAGGCCCAGCAGCGTGTCGGCAAGCCCCAGAAGCGCCAGCGCGACGGCGAAGAAACGCGAGACCACCAGCGCAAAATAGGTGACGACCAGTGATGGTGCGCGCGCTACCCGTGGCAGGGTGCGCGTGATCACATGAACCGTGGCCAAGCCCACCACGCCGAATGCCCCGCCCATTGCCCCGGCGACAGCCTGTGCCGCCAGCCCGGTTGTACCTGGCAGAAAGCTGAGGGCGACAGCGGCAGCAAACACGCCGATGGCGACGAACGGCAACCCCACCGTCAGCGCGTAATCTTCGCGGGGCCGCAATATCCAGCCGCGCTTGCGGGCGAACCGTTCGGCGACCGTGAAATTGAGCAGCAACAGGAACAGCACAGAGACCGGAAAGACGAATGGGATGACCGCGACCATCGTGTCGATGCGACCGGCAAGGTCGGCCTCGGCCAACGCCCCCGGTCCTTCGGTCGGCACGATCTGGGTGAGGATCAGGCGGATTTGCTCGGTGGCATTTTCCGGGCTGTAACCGCTGAACCAGCCGAACAGCACGGTCGTTGCAGCGGCTACCAGCGCCATGCGGAACAGGATGTCGGACGCGGGATACCATTCCGGCCCCGCGCCTTCATCCCGCGAAAGACCCGCCAGATGGCCGATCCAGATGGCGGGAGCGGTAGTGACGATGGTAAGAGCGACGGCCACGACCGGCCCGTAGAAGACGGCGACTGCAACAGCCGCCACGACGCCGGACAGGATGCCCGCCAGCGTGCCGAACCCCAGGGCCGACACGAACAGCGGAGCGGCAGCGAATGTCGAGACGAACAAACCGAGCGCGCCGGTCGTCAACGGCAACAGAAACAGGACCGCTGTGAGCAGTCCGCAGATCGTTGCAACAAGGGCGATGTGTCGGGTCATGGGTCTCGCTGTCCTGCCGCACGATCTGCGCGGCAGTTAGACCCGCTTCGTGCGAAGTGGGCCAACTGGTGTGTGGGGCTTACGTGATGGCGCTTAGGTAATCACATAAGGGATGAGAGCGAGGAAACGGGCGCGTTTGATGGCTTTTGCCAGTTCGCGCTGCTTCTTCATGGAAACGGCCGTGATGCGTGACGGGACGATCTTGCCGCGCTCGGAAATGTAGCGCTGCATCAGTTTCACGTCTTTATAGTCGATCTTCGGCGCGTTCTCGCCCTCGAAGGGGCAGGTCTTCCGGCGGCGCTGGAAGGGGCGGCGGCTTGGCATTTGTTCGATGGGTATCATCGTGTCGATCCTGTTCGTAGAATTATCGGTTCAGGCGGCGAACAGCCGCCCGGCGCTTATGCGCCGCGCCCTCACTTTTCAGGAGAAGGCAGTGTCGGGCATGGCCCGACTGCGTGAGCGGGAGGATTTAGTCGCGTGGGCGACGGGGACGGTCGCCGTCACGGCCACCATCCCTGCCACCATCTCTGCCACCGGGCCGCGGGCCACGGCGGTCGTCGCGGTCGGATTTACGCAGCATGGCGGACGGGCCATCTTCATGCTCTTCCACCTTGACCGTCATGTAGCGCAGCACGTCTTCGTGGATACGCATCTGGCGTTCCATCTCGACAATAGCGTCGGACGGGGCGTCGATGTTCATCAGCGCGTAATGCGCCTTGCGGTTTTTCTTCACCCGGTAGGGAAGGGTTTTGAGACCCCAGTTCTCGATCTTGCCGATCGTGCCGCCATTGGCTTCCAGCACTGTCTTGAAGTGGTCGACCAGAGCATCGACCGCCTGGGAGGACACGTCCTGACGCGCCATGAAGATATGTTCGTAGAGGGCCATTGGCCGTCCTTTCCTGTTGTTCACCAGACTTCCAGCGCAAAGCCTCACAGACGCATCGAGCCGAAATAGGCAGGAAAGGCGCAAGTAAAAGACGGTCGAGAGCGGAGACACGGGAGGACGGAAAGCAATGCTTTCCTGCATCGTACGACTAAAGTGCAATGCCCGTCCGTTCAGCCACCAGCCGGAAGTCCGACCTGTATGCGAGGGCGGATATAGCGCGATTGCCGGTAAACGCAAGCGCGTATGCGCGCGATGGCTCACAAGCGGGCGCCCGGTCAATTTCAATGTATGACAACACGACCATTTCATTAACCTTACCGGTTCGCACACGGTTAATGCTGTCGCGCTAGTTTGACGCCAGTTTAGCGCATCCAGGGGTGGGTGCGTGCAGGGTAGAGCGGCGGACTGTATGGCTTCCAAAAATAAAGGGCGCATGAGCGTGATGGTCTACGCATGGCTTGCCATGCTGACTGTCATCGCGCTGTTCTCCGCCCAGCAGGTCGGCATCAACGCCCAGTTCACCTTCGGCCTCAGCGCCGTGGGCTTCATGCTCGTCATCCGCACATTGAAGCTGAAAGGCATCTGGCAGCACGTTTTCATGGTGCTGGGGGCGACCATCGTGTTCCGCTACATGTACTGGCGCACGACCAGCACACTGCCGTCCATCGACGATCCGGTGAACTTCTTCTTCGGCGGCCTGTTGTTCTTTGCCGAATTCTATTCGGTCTCCATGCTGTTCGTATCGTTCTTTCTCATCTCCGACCCGATCGAGCGCAAGGATGCGCCGATTCTGGGCGAGATGAAGGATTATCCGACAGTCGACATCTATGTGCCGTCCTACAACGAGGACCTCGACCTCGTCGGAACCACGCTGGCTGCAGCCAAGAACCTCGATTACCCGCAAGACCGCTTCAACGTCTATCTGCTCGACGATGGGGGTACGGACCAGAAGTGCTTCGACACCGACCCCAAAAAGGCGCAGGCCGCTCGGGAGCGCCGCGCTGAAATGTCGGCGTTCTGTAAGGACTTGGGCGTCACCTATCTGACACGCGCGCGTAACGAGCACGCCAAGGCCGGGAACATGAACTCGGCGATGGCACAGACCAACGGCGATCTCATCGTCATCTTCGATGCCGACCACGCCCCGACGCGGGATTTCCTCCAGAATACAGTCGGTTATTTCCAGCGCGACCCGAAACTTTTCCTCGTGCAGACGCCGCACTTCTTCCTGAACCCCGACCCGGTGGAGAAGAACCTCGACACGTTCCAGCGGATGCCTTCGGAAAACGAGATGTTCTATTCGATCATCCAGAAGGGTCTCGACAAATGGAACGGCACGTTCTTCTGCGGTTCGGCTGCGATGATTTCGCGCGCCGCGTTGCGTGTGACGGGCGGCTTTTCGGGCGAAAGCATCACCGAGGATTGCGAGACGGCGCTCGAACTCCACTCGAAAGGGTGGAATTCGATCTATGTCGACAAACCCATGATCGCTGGTCTTCAGCCGGAAACCTTCGTGTCTTTCATCGGCCAGCGCGCGCGCTGGTGCCAGGGCATGTTGCAGATTCTCATTCTGAAGCGGCCCATGTTCCGCAAGGGCCTGACGATGCCGCAGCGCGTCTGCTACACGTCCTCGCCGCTCTTCTGGTTGTTCCCGCTGTCCCGCCTGACCTTCGTGGCAGCGCCTGCGCTCTACATCTTCTTCGACCTGCAGATCTACAACGCCTCGTTTCAGGAATTCGTCGCCTATACGACCTTCTTCCTGATCTCCAACATCCTGATGCAAAACCGCATTTACGGTCGTGTCCGGTGGCCTTGGGTGTCGGAACTGTATGAATACGTGCAGTCGATCCATCTGGCGAAGTCGATCTTCCTCGTCGTAAAGAACCCGCGCGCACCATCCTTTCAGGTGACGGACAAGGGGCAGACGCTGGATGAATCCCACCTGTCGCCGATCGCAATGCCGTTCTTCGTCGCCTTCACGCTGCTTGCCGCCACCACGGGCTATGCGAGCTTCCGTATCGCGTCGGAAGGACTGGCCAACGAACTGCTCGTCATCGTCACAGCCTGGTCTATTTTCAACCTTGTCATCGCAGCCGTAGCGCTCGGCGCGGTGTGCGAATTGCGCGAACGGCGGCGTCACTACCGCATTCCGATCTCGCGCAAGGGCATGTTGAAAACGCCGGAAGGCAACTATCCGGTCACGATCTCCGACGTTTCGCTCGACGGCATGATGATCCGCCCGACGTCCGGTTCGCCCGTGCCCTACGATGGTATGAAGGCCAAGGAGGCGACTGTCGTGGTCGAAACCGGCGGCACCCACGGCTATCCGTTCAAGGTCACGTTGCGCCACACGACCCAGGACGATCAGGGTCCGGGCATCGGTGCACAATTGCGCGACAAATCGGCCAACGATTTCCGTGCAATCGCGGCACTGCTCTATACCAACACCGCCCGGTTCGACGAAATCCGCAAGCGTCGCCATACGGGACGTGCGGTGAGCGGCGGCACGTTCGAGTTCATCTATTGGGGCGTTTACCACATCGTTAGATCGACCACCTATCTGATGGCCGCGGTCACGAACCGTAAACCCAAGGACGCTACACCAGAGGCACAACCCGCACCGCTTGTCGTGGAGCATACAGTTTCGGCACCGCAAGTCGTCAACGCACCACCGCTCGTGCCGGAAGTTCCGGCAGCGGATGCGCCGATGGTCGAGGCCAGGACGTGGGCCGAAGAACAGAAACTACAGCAGGAAAAACAAGCGCTCGCATCCTGACGCGGACGGCCTGAAACGCAACCAAACGAACGGTGTCGAAGACTTGAAACAAAGACGTCTCCTTCTCTGCAGCGCAAGTATGCTGGTTCTCGCCTCCACGGCTGGCGCCAACGAGCATCTGCGCGAGCCTGCGCTGGATATTCTGCGGCAAGTCGGCGCGCGCACCTGGTCGGCTGCGGGGCAGTCGGCTGTGGATGCCATGCTGACGACCGGCTCCATCATCAAATCCGATGGCGTCGATCGGGTGCTCTACCATCTACCGATCAACGACCGGGGCGTGCGTTTCGCAGGCGAGGAAACGACGAAATCCTGGCCGATCGAGTTCACCCTGTCGCAACTGGCCGACAAGGTGACATTGCGGCTGGCCCTGAAGAATGCGGTATCTGTGATGCCCGAAGCCTCCAGCATCACTGTTTTCATCAACGGGCAGGAACTGGAACGCCACGCGATCCAGTCGCCGGACCGTAGCCGCATCCTGTCCATCAACGTGCCCAACCAGATGCTCGTGCCAGGCGTCAATGCGCTCACCATGAAGGTGCGCCAGCGCCACCGGGTCGATTGCAGCGTCGATGCGACCCATGAACTGTGGGTCGATATAGACCCGACCGAAACCGGCTTTATCTTTGACCGCGGCAACAGCGCCATCCGCACGCTGGACGATCTTGCCGTGCTTGCCCGCAACAAGGCGGGGCAGGTGCGTATTCGCATGATCGTGCCGGACCCGGCCGACAAGACGCAGGTTTCCCGTTCGCTGGAACTTGTCCACCGGGTCGCACTGCGCGCCGGCTATCAAAACCCGCTCGTCGATGTGGCCGCCATCGGTGGCAAGGGGCCGGGTCTCGACATTTATGCAGGCACCCGCGAGCAGCTTCGCACCACCATGCCGGACTACGCCAATACGTTGCCTGAAGGTGGGCCGGTGCAGATCATTTCCCGCGATGGGCACGAGCGCGTGGCACTGATCGTGCTGCTCGATTCCATCGCGGCCAGCGACGACCCGGCATTGCCGTCCTCCATTTCCGCAGCCTTCGGCACGAAAAACCGCTCCGGCAGTGCAGAGGGGCTGGCGCTGATGAATGGGGAGGCCAGCAAACGCCTCGTTACCGGTGAAGAGGTGCCGCTGAAGGCATTCGGTGTGGAAAGCGAGCGGTTCAATGGCCGTCTGTTCCGCACGTCCTTCGAGATCGAACTGCCCGCCGACACCTTCATTGCCGATTATGACCGCGCGGAACTCAAGCTGGCCATCGCCTATGCTGCCGGTCTGGAACGGGGTGCGAAGTCCATCGTGCGCGTCAACGGTGTCACGGTCGCCGGTTTCGCCCTGCCGAAGCCGGACGGGGATGTGTTTCGCAATAAAAGCCTGCGGATACCCATTTCCAACTTCCGCGCCGGCAAAAACAGCGTCGAAATCGAAGCGCGGCTGCCCAAGAAGCAGGATGATGCCTGCGCTCCGCAAAAGCAGATCGCCGACTCCCACCGCTTCGTCTTTTCCGCCCGGTCCACATTGCGCTTTCCCCGCCTCGCCTATCTGGCGCGGGTGCCGGACCTTCACAGCACCATTTCCGGTGGCTTTCCCTATATCCGGGGCGGCCAGTCCGTCCCGACAGTTTTGTCGGTCGCCCGCGCGGGCTATGCGGAACTGTCGGCTGCCGCGTCTCTGACGACCGGTATCGTATCCCGCTCCGGGGTCATGCTGGACCAGTATCTGACCTATGAGATGCCGCCGCAGACCGTATCGAATGCCATCGTGATCGGTGCTATCGGCGATGTGAACGCAAGCGTTACGCAAGACCTGAAAGGTTTCGACCCGGACGTTTTGCGTCAGGCTTGGGAGGGCCCGCGCGCCTTCACCATTCCCGCCACGATAGACGTGGCATCACCGGGCGGAATCGATGTTCTCGAAGAACGCGCCATCAAGCCGAAGACTGCCCCGGTGCCCGTCAAAGCCGGGGACGATGAGATCGATCCCCTCGACCGCTTCATCCTCAACGAAGAACGGGACGATAACGGCGAGGCCGGGCCGTCGATTTCGGAACGGGTCGTGACCGCATTCGACAACATTCTCAGCAGCCGCAACCCGGACGCCCAGAAAGCCACATCCATCGATGCCGGTCAGTCCGATTTCATCATCAGCCAGCGCCTGTCGCCAAACGGGTCCGGCGGTGTGTGGACGATCGTGATGGCCCCGCAGCCGCAAAACCTGAAATTCGGTGTCGACGCCATCGCCGCGCCCGACATTCAGGCATCCCTGGATGGACCGACCGCGGCGCTTTCGGAAACCGACCGCACCGTCACCTCAGCCATTGCCGGCGGAGAATATGTGCAGCTGCGCGCGTTCACCTTGTCCAACACGCATCTGGTCGTCGCCGGTTGGTTCGCACGCAATCACTTTGTTTATACCGGCTTGATGTTGTTCGCCCTTTTGGGCCTCGGCATTCTGACCAACCGCACCCTCAAACGCGTGGGTGAAACCTAGGAGACTGGAAATGTTGCGATTTGCCGTTCTTTTTCTCGCTCTCCTGATGACACCCGCCATCGCCGCGCCCGGTCCGATCGTCGGCACATTGGCGGAGGCGACACTATGGGCGAAATACAAGGCGCTGTTTGTTCAGGGTAACGGGCGTGTCATCGACAACGCCAACGGCAATATCAGCCATTCGGAAGGACAGGGGTTCGCGATGGTCATCGCGGTCGGTGCCAACGATCCGGCGACCTTCGCCAAACTGTGGGCTTTCACGCGGGATAATCTGGCAGTCCGCAAGGACAGCCTGCTCGCGTGGAAATGGACGCCAAGCCTGTTGGGCGGGAAAGTCACCGACAACAACAACGCGACCGATGGTGACATTCTCGTCGCGTGGGCGCTGCTGGAAGCGCACGAAGCCGGTTTTGGAGACTATCGCGCCGAGGCGTTCAAGATACTGGCCGACGTGAAGCCGCTCATCCTGCCTGCGCCTTATGGCCCGATCGTCATGCCCGCCGCCAAGGGTTTCGACGCCAAGGCGCAGGGCTCCATCGTCATCAACCTGTCCTACTGGGTGTTTCCCGCCTTTAAGCGGCTGGCGGACCTGACGGGGGACACGTCCTGGCTCGAACTGTTCGATAGCGGCGAGGCATTGATCGCCGCCGCATCCCAGAACAAGGGCGGGCTGCCTGCCGACTGGACGGCGTTGAGCGGACGCAAGGCGACGACCGCAAAAAACTTCGCCAACGATTTTTCCTACAACGCGGTGCGGATACCGCTCTATCTCGCATGGGCCAACCCGGGCTCCCCGAGCCTGCGGCAGTTTCAAACAAACTGGGTCAACCGCAAAGGATTGTCGCAGGTGGATGTCACCAACGGCAGGGCGACGGGCGCGTTTGCCGATATCGGCTACCGGGCCATTGCCGCGACCGCCGACTGCGCGGTGTCGTCCAAAAGGTTTCCATCTTCACTAAAAGGCAATCTTGATCCGCTTTATTATCCGGCAAGTCTTCATTTGCTGTCGATCATGGCAGTCAAACAGGTCTATCCTTCATGCTGGTAAGGCGTTTTGCCACCATCCTGCTCTTGTCTGCCGCGGTTCACGCCACGCCTGCGCTTGCCGTCGAACCGGATCGCCAGAACACCGAAGCGCGGCCTGACACGGCGGCTCTGCGGTATTATGCCATGCGGGGCGAGCAGGACCGTGTGAAAGCGGAAATTGCCCGCCTCCGTTCGCTTTATCCAAACTGGAAACAGCCCGCCAACATCTTTCAGGATCGCACGGTCTTCGAGGAAAAGCTGTGGGCCCTGTTCGGCACCGGCGTCGTCGGCGACATCGAAGCGGAACTGGCGCGGCTGAAGCTGGAAGAGCCGGATTTCGAACCCTCCGTCGAGTTTCAAACCAAGTTCGCCGCCCGTCTCGAACGCAACGCCATTGCGGTGGCTTGGACGGCGGAAGACTGGGACAAGATACTCGACGTCGCCAACGACAATCCTAAGCTGATGCTGGGGGAGGACGTGGAGCTGATCTGGTTCGTGGCCGACGCCTACAGCCACTCCCAACGTCCTGAAGATGCCGCCACGGCGATGAAGGCTGCTTTCGCAGTCGCCCGTGATGGAGACGAACGCCGCGCGACGCTGCGCAAGGCGGCAGAGATATTGCCTGTCGAAGAGGTCGAGGAATTGGCCGATGTGCAGATCGGTGCCGACCCTGCGGTCGATGGCGCCATCGTGCGTGGCGCACTGGTCCGCAATGCCCGTATGGGTTTGCCGCTGCCGCAGAGCCTGGTGCCTGCGCTCATCAAATACGAGAAGGAAGTGCTGGCGAACCCGACCCATCAGGAAGCCACGCTGATGGCATGGTGGCGCTTTGCGACGGCCGATTATCCCGCCGCGCACACCTGGTTCACGCTGGCGATGGACAAACCGACGCCCAAGATCGCCGAAGGGGCCATTATGGCCGCGCAACGCTCGTCCCATCTGGTGCGCGCCGGTGAGTTGCTACAGGCGTGGCTCGATAAGTCCGAGGAATTGGGCAGACTCTACATCAATGCCTACGCACCGCGCCTGCTGGAAGGCCAACAGGAACTACCTGAAGTCTTCATTGCGCAGTTTGCTGGCAAGACGTCCGAGTTAAGCAGCGGCGAAGGCGCCGAAGCGATGGGCTGGTATGCTTATAATGCCAGCCAGTTGCCGACAGCCGCCGCATGGTTTGATAGCGCTATCGTGTGGGAAGAAACGGAAACCGCCGTCTATGGTCGCGCGCTGACGGCCCGCCGCCTGAATGACCGGCCCACTTTTGACCGGATCAAGCTGGGTTACGCAAGCTATCCCAAGATCGCCTCGCTCGAATTCGAGATCGAGAAGGTGATCACCACACAGCCGCGCAAGCCTGAGCGCATCGTGCGTTCCGCGCCCCGCAACACGTCCCGCACGGCCATCGAGAGCGCCTACGCGAAGAAGCAATATGCCCGCTGCCTGACGCTGCTGGACAAGCTGCGCCCGCCGCTTCTGGCGAAAGACTATCAGATGCGCGGCTGGTGCCTGCTGGGTGCCAAACGCCCCGCCGAAGCCGACCGTGCCTTCAGCCGCGCCGTCGCGATGGGCGGCGAGTCCCGTTCGCCATCGGCCTACGGCCAGGCACTTGCCGCCCTGCGGGACGGCAAGACCAATCGCGCCCTCGACATCGCCAATTCCAACAAGCTGCCAGCCAAACAGCGCCGTGAAATCGATGTGGAAATTCTGACCCAGCGCGCGCGTGCCGCCTTCAACAGCAAGGACTACGCGGCCTCGATCCACGCACTGAACCGCCGCCGCGAATTGACGACCGAAAGCCGCGACCTGTCTTTCATGCGCGCTTGGGCGCACCACCATTCGGGCGACTACAACGGAGCGCAGGATCATCTTTGCCACGCTCGACAGCCAGTTGTCGACGCCGGAAACGCGTTCGGGGCTTGGCGCGGCGCGGCTGGAACAGAACCCGATCAAGGAACTCAATGGCCGCTAGAACCTCCCTCGTCACGGTCATGCTCGCATCCACTGTCGCCGGTTGCACGGTTCCGGCTGCCATGAACCCGCTGAACTACGACCCCGGCATGAACACGGATGTCTTCGGCATCCGCAAGGTCGCCGCCGTGCAGCACGTCATCACAACTGACGTTCCTCACAGCGCGGCCTTCGTCATCATGCCATCGCGCATGGGCACGGTCGTCAATGTCAGTGAAACCCGCGCCGGCAATGGCGTGGAACAGACCATTGTTTACGACGCCGGCACATCGTCGAACGGCGAAAACCGCGTTCGCATCCGCATGGTCAACAACACGGAATGGCCGAAGGAAAAGGCGGAACCGATTTCGCTCGCGTCCACAAAGCAGCGCCATGTGGTGCAGGAATTGCGCAGCGAATTTCCCTATGCCTCGATGAACATCTCCAACACGCTGCACAATAATTCCTACGGCGTGTTCGGTTACGCCGTCAGCAGCGCCAAGGCCGGTTGCTTTTATGGTTGGCAGCGGATGCGCGCCAATGAACCATCCCGCTGGGGCTTTTTGGAGCGCAAGTCCCAACAGCCGGAGATCGGTATTCGGGTGCGGTTTTGCCGCCCCGGTGCGACGGAAGGTGAACTTGTCGATCTGATGCGGAATTTGCGCGTCGATGCGGACCCTGCCGCAGCCTTGCGGGCCAATAAATCCCGCTGGACGGCGCGACCCGTGCAGGTACGCTCCAACGTCATTCCGCCAAGCGAGCAGGAAGCGGGCTACACATCATCTCCTCCCGTCTTTTCCGAACCGGAAGCCAAGCCGGTCGTGAACAAGCCGCGTCGCCGCGTTTTCCGCCGCACAAAGGTGCGGGAACGGACAGTCGAGCCGGTCGTGCAGGAACCGTCGCGTGCTTTCACCACGGATAAGGCCGTGCCGCTTCCGCCCGGCGGCATCGTCCGCGTGACGCCGGTCCAACCGCAATTTGTCACGCCACGCGTTTTGCCCCGAACAGTAACGCCACAGCCTGTCGTGCCGCGCACGTCCGCCACACTGCCGGTTTTGCCGGCACCATCGAACGCGCTGCCGAAGGTGGAAACGCCGGTCATCCGGTCGACCATGCCAGCGTTGCCTGCACGACCGGCGGAGGTCGTGCTGCCGACAACGGGCACTGTGGACGCCGTCAATACTGTTGACGGCAAGCGCATCATTCCGCTTCCGGGTTGAGGTTGGACAGCGGCGGCGGTTGAAGTCACCGCCCGCATCTTCTATTCCGCCAACCATCCATGTTTGCCGCAAGAACGGCCGGGCGCGCTGCATCGTATGATTTCGGTCGAAGGTCTTTCCAAGCGGTTCGGAGGCATTCACGCCGTTGACAACGCGTCGTTGACGATCTCCCAAGGCTCGATCACCGGCCTCATCGGCCCGAACGGTGCGGGTAAAACGACCTTGTTCAACATCGTTGCCGGTCTCATCGCCCCGGATGCCGGTCGCGTTGTGCTGGATGGTGAGGACGTTACCGGCTTGCCGCCGCACGAACTGTTTGGGCGCGGGCTGCTGCGGACGTTCCAGATCGCCCACGAATTTCCCACGCTGTCCGTGCTCGAAAATTTGATGATGGTGCCACCGGACCAGCTTGGCGAAAAACTCACCGCCACATGGTTTCGGCGCGGCGCAATCGCCGAGGAGGAACGGCAGGTGCGCGACAAGGCGGAGGAGGTGCTGGACTTCCTCAACCTCACCCACCTGACCCATGAACGGGCAGGCAACCTGTCCGGCGGGCAGAAGAAGCTGCTCGAACTGGGCCGCACCATGATGGTGGACGCCAAGGTCGTGCTGCTCGACGAGGTCGGGGCAGGGGTGAACCGCACCCTGCTGGCCGAAATCGGCACCGCCATCGAGCGGCTTAATGGTGAGCGCGGCTACACGTTCTGCATGATCGAACACGACATGGATTTCATCGGGCGCCTTTGTGATCCCGTGATCGTGATGGCGGAAGGCGCTGTCTTGGCGCAGGGCACGGCTGCCGAGGTTAAAAACGACGAGGCCGTGATCGAAGCCTATCTGGGACGCGGATTGAAGAACAAGGCGGCTGTCCTGCCTGATGTATCTGCGCGCGGACAATCTGGTTGGCGGCTATGGCGGCGCGGACATCCTCAAAGGGTTGTTCGATGGGCGTCGAGAAGGGCGAGATCGCCGTGATCGTCGGCCCGAACGGGGCAGGCAAATCCACCGCCATGAAGGCCATGCTCGGCATGTTGCCCTTGCGCGAAGGCACGCGTGGTGCTGGACGGCACGGATATTACCGCCTTGTCGCCGCAGGATCGTATCGCCGCCGGAATGGCCTTCGTGCCGCAAACATCCAACGTGTTCGCCAGCATGAGCGTGCAGGAAAACCTCGAAATGGGAGCCTTTCTGCGAACCGACGACATCACAGGAACGATGGACGAGATCTTCGACTTGTTTCCGATCCTCGCCGACAAACGCAAACAGGCGGCTGGCGAATTGTCCGGCGGACAGCGCCAGCAGGTCGCGGTCGGTCGCGCCCTGATGACCAAGCCCTCGGTGTTGATGCTGGACGAACCGACCGCTGGCGTCAGCCCCATCGTGATGGACGAATTGTTCGACCGCATCCTTGAAATCCGCGCCGCCGGTGTGGCCGTGCTGATGGTGGAGCAGAACGCTCGGCAGGCACTGGAAATCGCCGACCGTGGCTATGTTCTCGTGACGGGCGAGAACCGTTTTACCGACACGGGTCAGGCGCTGCTGGCCGACCCCGAGGTCCGCAAGAGCTTTCTGGGCGGGTGATGATGGACCTTCTCAACGCCCTCGTCCTGTTCGCCAATTTCGTGTTCGTGCCCGCGCTGGCCTACGGTTCCCAGCTTGCGCTGGGCGCGCTGGGCATTACGCTGGTCTACGGCGTGCTGCGTTTCGCCAACTTCGCCCACGGCGACACGATGGCCTTCGGCACGATGGCGGCGATCCTGTTCACATGGTGGTTCCAGAGCCTCGGCATCTCCTTCGGCTTTCTGCCGACGGCGTTGCTCGCTCTACCGTTCGCAATCATCGCGACCGTGCTGTTCGTGCTGCTGACAGACAAGCTGGTTTACGCCCATTACCGGCAGGTCCGGGCGGTGCCGATCCGTATGGTGATGGCGTCGGTAGGGGTGATGTTCGTTATGAACGGGGTCGTGCGCTTTATCATCGGACCGGACGACCGGTCGTTCTTCGACGGCGAGCGGTTCCTCATCAGGGCAGGAGATTTCAAGCGGGCGACCGGACTCGATGAAGGTATGGCAATCAAATCGTCTCAGGCACTGACTGTTGTCGTGGCCGTCCTACTTGTGGCTGCCCTGTTCTGGTTTCTGAACCGCACCCGCACCGGCAAGTCCATGCGCGCCTATAGCGACAACGAGGATCTGGCCTTGCTCTCCGGCATTTCGCCGCGACGGGTCGTGGCAGTGACATGGATATTGTCGGCCTCGCTGGCCACCATTGCGGGCACCCTTTACGGCCTCGACAAGTCCTTCCAGCCCTTCACCTATTTCCAGCTCCTGCTGCCGATGTTCGCCGCTGCCATCGTGGGTGGTGTCGGTAATCCGTTCGGCGCGATACTTGGCGGCTTCGTCATCGCTTTCTCGGAAGTCATGGTCACCTACGCCTACAAGAAATTCTTCGCGTACCTGCTGCCGGAGGCATGGGCGCCGGACGGGCTGATGCAGCTGCTCGGCACCGACTACAAGTTCGCCGTCTCCTTCGTCATTCTGGTCATCGTGCTGCTGGTGCGACCGACCGGCCTGCTGCGGGGTAAGGTGATATGACCACTTTGATGGGCAGCAACACGCTGCGCGCCACTCTCGGCTTCGGAACGATGGCGGTGCTGTTCGCCATCGTCTGGTTCTATCAGTCGCCGTCGCTGATGCTGGCAATCTTCAACCTGTGCATCATCTCCGCGATCATGGCGCTCGGCACCAACATCCAGTGGGGCTATGCCGGGCTGTTCAACGTGGGGATCATGGGCTTCGCCGCGCTTGGAGGCGTGGCGGCGGTTCTGGTGTCCGTCGAGCCGGTGGAAACGGCGATCCGCGCTGGCGGTGGGGGTCTGCTGACCGCGCTGGCGCTCTTGGCCGTGCTGATCGGTGTGGTCGTTTTCCTGCTACGTCGCATGGCGCAAGGCTGGCAGCGGAACGTGGCGATCGCCGCAGCCATCATCGTTGGCCTCATTCTCATCCGCCAGTTCTACGACCCGGCGGTCTCGGCCATCGAAGCCGACAATCCGGCGGCGTCCGGTTTCCTTGGCGGTCTCGGCCTGCCGATCGTCCTGTCGTGGCTTGTCGGCGGGCTGTTTGCCGCCGGCGTGGCGTGGATCATCGGCAAGATCGCGTTGGGCTTGCGGTCGGACTATCTCGCCATCGCGACGCTTGGCATTTCCGAGATCATCATCGCCATCATCAAGAATGAGGACTGGCTGACGCGCGGCGTGAAGAACGTCTCCGGCCTGCCGCGCCCGGTGCCCTACGAGGTGGCGTTGCAGGACGCGCCGTGGTTCGTGGATGCTGTGAGCTCTTTCTATGCGAACCGCATCTTGGCAGCTGCGGACGAGGATCAGGCGGACGTGCTGCGCGATCTGGTGATCGAGTCCTCCAGCATCTTCGTCAAACTCTGCTACACCGGCCTGTTCGCTACGGTGCTGCTCATCATTCTGGCGCTCTGCGTGCTGGCGCTGGCATCCCCGTGGGGCCGCATGGTGCGCGCGATCCGCGACAATGAGGTCTCCGCCGCCGCGATGGGCAAGAACGTCACGAAACGCCATCTGCAAATCTTCATTCTCGGTTCTGCGGTGGTGGGCGTAGCCGGTGCGATGCTCACCACGCTGGACGGGCAATTCACCCCCGGCACCTACCAGCCGCTGCGCTACACGTTCCTGATCTGGGTCATGGTTATCGTCGGCGGGTCCGGCAACAATCTCGGCGCGGTGCTGGGCGCGTTCATCGTGTGGTTCGTGTGGGTGCAGGCGGAGCCGGTCGGCAACTGGCTGATGGTGACGCTGACCGAAGGGCTGGAACCGGGCAACGCCTTGCGCGAACATCTGCGTGACAGCGCGCAATATATGCGCCTGCTGACGATGGGCGTGGCGATGCTGCTCATCATGCGCTTTTCCCCCGGCGGGCTGCTGCCGGAGCGGACGGGCGGACAATCCGGCGGACGCTGAATCTTGCGTTTCGCCCGCAAAACCGCAACAACACCATCATACTGACAAACCGATTTCGGGAGAACGAAAAATGAAGAAACTACTCCTCGCCAGCACCATCCTTGCCGGTCTTTCCGGCGCAGCCTTCGCCGCCGGTGAAGAGGTCAAGATCGGGATCATACTCGGCTTCACCGGCCCGATCGAAAGCCTGACGCCGAACATGGCAGCCTCCGCCGAAATGGCGATGAAGGAAGCGACCGACTCCGGCAAGCTGCTGGACGGCATGGTCGTCGTGCCCGTGCGTGGTGATTCCACCTGCACCGATTCCGCCGCCGCCACGGCGGCTGCAGAACGTCTCGTCACCTCCGACGAAGTCGTCGGCATTTTCGGCGCGGATTGCTCCGGCGTGACGACGGCCATCGTCAACAACGTGGCCGTGCCGAACGGCGTCGTGTCCATCTCGCCATCCGCCACGTCTCCCGCGCTCACGACTATTGAAGACAACGGCTTCTTCTTCCGCACCGCGCCGTCCGACGCCCGTCAGGGGCAGGTGCTGGCCGATGTGCTGAAGGACAAGGGTATCACCAACGTGGCCGTGACCTACACCAACAACGACTACGGCAAGGGCCTGTCGGACTCGTTCAAGACCGCGTTTGAGGCCAACGGCGGCGTGGTCGCCATTTCCGCACCCCATGAAGACGGCAAGGCGGACTATTCCGCCGAAGTCGGAGCGCTTTCGGCTGCCGGTGCTGAATATCTGGCCGTGTTCGGCTATGTCGATCAGGGTGGAAAGGGCATCATCCAGACCTCTCTCGATACCGGCGGATTCGACAAGTTCATCCTCGGCGACGGTATGATCGGCGACAGCCTCATCACTGAAATCGGCGACGACCTGAACGGCACGATCGGCACGTTGCCGGGCTCGGACAGCGAAGGCTCGGCCATGTTCAAGGAACTGGCGACAGCTGGTGGCATCGAGAAGAACGATGGTCCCTATATGCCGGAATCCTATGACGGAGCCGCGCTCATCATTCTTGCCATGCAGGCCGCCGGTTCGACCGATCGCGCTGCCATTCAGGCCAAGATCATGGACGTCGCCAACGCGCCGGGCGAGAAAATCTTCCCGGGCGAATTGGCCAAGGGTCTTGAAATTCTCGCCGGTGGCGGTGAGATCGACTATCAGGGCGCGTCCAACGTCGAGTTCACCGATGTCGGCGAAGCGGCAGGCTCCTTCAAGGAACTGGAAGTCAAGGACGGCAAGTTCGAGACCGTGAAAATCCGCTAGGCCTCACATCAGGTTTCTTATCCGGCCCGGCTGCGGAAACGTGGCCGGGTCTTTCGTTTGATTGACGACAGATTCAGGAAGTAACATGAGAACCGGCGCGCAGCTTCTGGTCGAAACCATACTGGAACAGGGCATCGACATGGGCTTCGGCGTGCCCGGCGAATCCTACCTGGCCGTGTTGGACGCCATCCACGACACGGATTTCCGCTTCATCAACACCCGGCAGGAAGGCGGCGCGGCGTTTATGGCGGAAGCCTATGGCAAGCTGACCGGCAAGCCCGGCGTCGCCTTCGTCACCCGCGGACCGGGCGCAACGAACGCCGCGATCGGCGTTCATACGGCGATGCAGAACTCGACACCGATGGTGCTGTTCGTCGGGCAGATCGAGACCGGAATGCGCGACCGCGAGGCGTTTCAGGAACTCGATTACCGCGCGGTTTTCGGGTCGATGGCGAAATGGGTGGTCGAGATCGACAGCGCCGACCGCGTGCCGGAACTGACCGCGCGTGCATTCTCTACAGCGATGTCCGGTCGTCCGGGACCGGTGGTCGTTGCACTGCCGGAGGACACGCTGGTCGACACCAGCAATGCGCGCACGCGGGGCCTGATAAGGCCAATTCGCGCCCGCGCAAGCGACGATGATATCGTGCGTGTTCGTGATGCTCTCGCACAAGCATCGAAGCCGGTGCTGGTCGTCGGCGGGGGTGGCTGGAACGACACAGGGCGCGAGGCACTTCAGACATTCGCCGAGGCCAACGACTTACCAGTGATCGTGACGTTCCGGTCTCAGGATCTGATCGACAACCACTCGCCAAGCTACATCGGCGACGCCAGCTTCGGCATGGCACCGGCGATCCGCGCGTTCCTCGACGAAAGTGACCTCATCCTTGCGGTCAATGTCCGCTTCGGCGAGACGTTGACGGACGGCTATACGTTGTTCGACCCGCGCACCTTCGACAAGAGCGCTTGTTCACATCCACGCCGACGCAGCCGAAATCGGCAAGATTTTCACGCCGACCGAGGCTGTGGTGTCGTGCCCGAATGCGGCGCTGTCCTCTCTGGCAAAAATGGAACCGCTACACGGCGGTTGGGCCGAACGCACACGGAAAGCCCGCATAGCATGGGAAGATGGTCTCGACGTGCCACCGCAGCCCGGCGCGGTCGATATGGGCATCATCATGGCCCACCTGCGCGAGCGATTGGATGACGATGTCATCGTTACCAACGGCGCAGGCAACTTCGCCATCTGGCCCGGGCGCTATCTCTATCACGGCGGCAAGGCGCGGCTTGTCGGGCCGCAGGCCGGCAGCATGGGGGCAGGGGTGCCGGCCGCAGTTGCCGCCAAGTTGAACGAACCGGAGCGCATGGTGGTGTGCTTCGCCGGTGACGGCGATTTCCAGATGAACGGGCAGGAACTCGGCACTGCCCAGCAATACGGTGCAGCGCCCATCATCCTGCTGCTCAACAACGGCACCTACGGCACGATCCGTATGCATCAGGAGCGGGAATATCCCGCGCGCGTCAGCGGCACGGATCTCGTAAATCCGGATTTCGTCATGCTGGCGCAGGCCTACGGTTTTCACGCCGAGCAAGTGGAGGCCACCGATCAGTTCGCGGATGCATTCGAACGGGCGGTGGCATCGCCAACGGGCGCGCTGATCGAAATCATGATCGACCCCGAAGGCCTTGCTCCGCGCGCCACGGTGACTTCATTGCGCGAAGCGGCGGCGAAACGAACCGCTTGACGCGGCGCGCGTTGTCCATCACCCCACCGCAGAAACGAATGAAGGAAATCGCCATGCTCGCCGTCACTTTTCCCGGTCAGGGGTCGCAAGCCATCGGCATGGGCCGTGAAATCGCGGACGCCTATCCCGAAGCGAAAGCCGTCTTCGACGAAGTGAACGACGCGCTCGGCCAGAACCTGTCTGACCTGATGTGGAACGGCAGCGAGGACGAGCTGAAACTGACCGCCAACGCGCAGCCCGCGCTCATGGCCGTCTCGCTGGCCGTGTTGCGCGCGATGGAAAGCGAAGGCTTTCAGATCACGCAGGCCCAATATGTGGCAGGCCACAGCCTCGGTGAATACTCGGCACTTGCGGCTGCTCGCTCGCTAACGATCGGTGACACGGCGCGCCTGTTGCGTATTCGCGGCGACGCGATGCAGGAAGCCGTGCCTGCCGGGCAGGGCGCGATGGCCGCCATCATCGGGCTGGAACAGGCGCAGGTGGAAACGGTCTGCGAGGACGTCTCGACCGGCGATGAAAGCGTGCAGATTGCCAACGACAATGGCGGCGGTCAGCTGGTCATTTCCGGCCATGCCGGCTGCAGTCGAACGGGCCTGCGAAGCCGCCAAGGCCGCCGGTGCCAAGCGCGCATTTGACATTGCCGGTTTCCGCCCCGTTCCATTCCACGCTCATGCAGCCTGCTGCCGAGAAAATGCGTGAAGCATTGGCAGCAAATCGACATCAAGGCCGCCATCGTGCCGCTCGTGGCCAACGTGACGGCAGAGCCGGTCACCCATCCCAACGACATCGCAAATCTCCTCGTGGAGCAGGTGACGGGCCGTGTGCGCTGGGCGGAAAGCGTGGCCTATATGGTCGAGCGAAGGCGTCGGCCGCGTCTGGGAGGTCGGCTCCGGCAAGGTGCTGACCGGGTTGGCGAAGCGCATCGAGCGCGGGCTGGACACGGCGACCATTCAGGGGCCGCGACGACATCAAGCCGGCACTGGATTCGCTCGAGACCACGCCGGTCATCTGAATCGAGTTCGCAACGCCGAACCGCAAACACCTGGAATGACTCACACATAGAGGCCCGTTCATGTTCGACCTTAACGGCAAGAAAGCACTCGTCACCGGCGCATCCGGCGGTATCGGTGAGGCCATCGCCCGCGCGCTTCACGCGCAAGGCGCGATCGTCGGCTTGCACGGAACGCGGGTGGAGAAACTGGAAGCGATGGTCGCCGACCTCGGCGAGCGCGCTCACGCCTTTCCTGCAGACATGAGCGATGCGGCTTCCATCAAGCAATTGGCTGCCAAGGCCGAAGCCGATCTCGGCGGCATCGACATTCTCGTCAACAATGCAGGCATCACGAAAGACGGCCTGTTCGTGCGGATGAGCGATGAGGACTGGTCCGCCGTTATCGACGTGAACCTGACCGGCGTCTTCCGCCTCACGCGCGACGTCGCTTACCCGATGATGCGCCGCAAGGGCGGGCGGATCATCAACATCACCAGCATTGTCGGCGTGACCGGCAATCCGGGACAGGGCAATTATTGCGCATCGAAAGCCGGCATGATCGGCATGTCGAAATCGCTGGCCGCCGAGATCGCCTCGCGCGGTGTCACCGTCAACTGCATCGCTCCCGGCTTCATCGCCACGCCCATGACGGACGCGCTGAACGACAAGCAGCGTGACGCCATCCTCGGCAACGTGCCCGCCAGACGCCTCGGCACGCCCGATGAAATTGCATCCGCCGTCGTGTATCTCGCTTCCGACGAGGCGTCCTACGTTACCGGCCAAACCATCCATGTGAATGGCGGAATGGCCATGATCTGACGGGGTTTGCCCGCTTTGCAGCCTACAAGCTGCGACGTTTGTTCTTGATTAGCCGTTGCCGCTTGCATAGTTAGGCATGACACAAAATCGCCGACCCGGAGAATCCCATGAGCGATACTGAAGCCCGCGTTAAGAAGATCGTCGTGGAACACCTCTCGGTGGATGAGGACAAGGTCGTATCCAACGCCTCGTTCATCGATGATCTGGGTGCCGACTCCCTCGATACCGTCGAACTCGTCATGGCGTTCGAGGAAGAATTCGGTGTCGAAATTCCCGACGATGCTGCCGAAACGATCCAGACGTTGAACGATGCTGTCGTCTATCTCGACAAACACAAAGCCTGAACGCGGTAGCGTCACACAGCCACCGCCGTCATATCGCTATGCTGAAGGCCGGTGGCATCGCCCATCCGGCCTTTTCGCATGAAGGTCCGGTAATTTCCTGAGAGTGAGATGTCCATGAGACGAGTGGTGGTAACGGGTGTCGGTATGGTCACGCCCGCAGGTGGCGACGCCGAGACATCGTGGAAGAACATTCTCGCCGGTAAGAGCACGGCCAAGCGCATCGAGACTTTCGAAGTCGATGATCTGGCCGCGAAGATCGCATGTCAGATACCTTTGGGAGCGCGCTCGGAGGGCGGTTATAATCCCGACGACTGGATGGAGCCGAAGGAACAGCGCAAGGTCGATCCGTTCATCACCTACGCGGTCGCCGCCGCGACGATGGCGTTGAACGATGCCGATTGGCACCCGAAAAGCGATGATGATCAGGAAGCCACCGGCACGCTGATCGGTTCCGGTATCGGCGGCTTGCAGGGCATCGAGGAAACGAGCCATGTGTTGCGCGACCGTGGCCCCCGCCGCGTTTCCCCATTCTTCATTCCCGGCCGTCTCATCAACCTCGCCGCCGGGCAGGTCTCGATCATGCACGGCCTGAAAGGCCCGAACCATTCGGTCGTGACGGCCTGTTCCACCGGTGCCCATGCCATCGGCGATGCCGGTCGGCTGATCGCGCTTGGGCGATGCCGATGTGATGGTGGCAGGCGGTGCCGAAAGCCCGGTTTGCCGTCTGGCAATGGCCGGTTTTGCCGCCTGCAAGGCGCTGTCTACCGACTTTAACGATACCCCCGAAAAAGCCTCCCGCCCGTGGGACGCAGCGCGCGACGGCTTCGTGATGGGCGAGGGCGCGGGCATCGTGGTGCTGGAGGAATACGAACACGCCAAGGCGCGCGGCGCGAAAATCTACGGCGAACTGACGGGCTACGGCCTGTCCGGCGACGCCTATCACATCACCGCCCCGGCCGAGAACCATGCCGGTGCCTTCCGCGCCATGAAGGCCAGTTTGAAACGCGCGGGCATCGAGGCCAGCCAGATCGATTACGTGAACGCCCACGGCACATCGACTATGGCGGACACGATGGAGTTGGGCGCGGTGGAGCGGTTGATGGGGGACGCGGCCGGCAGCCTCACCATGTCGTCCACAAAATCCGCTATCGGTCATTTGCTGGGCGCGGCAGGGTCCGTCGAGGCGATTTTCTGCCTGCTGGCCATGCGCGACAACATCGCCCCGCCCACGCTCAATCTCGACAATCCGGCGGCGGAAACAGTGGTCGATCTCGTGCCCCATAAGGCGAAAAAAATGCAGATCGATACGGTCCTGTCCAATTCTTTCGGGTTTGGCGGCACCAACGCTGCACTTGTATTTCAGAGGGTTTGATCAGGCGATCTCGTCCTGTCTTCTGCCACATTGAACTGGTCTTTGGCGTTCGAATACACCGACCGATTGCCTGTCGAAGAAAGGCCGAAACGCCGTGACAACGCCCGATACGCTCCCCGAAGATATGCGCTCGAAACGCCCTGCGCGGTCCCGCAGCGCCCGCCGTCCGTTGGTTTGGGGCTTGAACCTGCTGCTTTCCAGCGTGTTCCTGGTGGCGCTCCTGTTCGCCGGTGCCTTCTGGTATGGCAGCCAGCGGTTCGATGCACCGGGGCCATTGGTTGAAGAGACGACGTATGATGTGCCAGCCGGTGCCAGTTTCCGCTCCATAGCTCCGGCGCTTGCCGAGCGTGGCATTATCGAGAACCCCGGCCCGCTGCGCATCTTCTCGCGGGGCGTCCGCGCTGCGGGCAAGGAAAAAGCCCTCAAGGTCGGTGAGTTCGCGTTCGCACCCGGCATGTCCATGCGGCAGGTGATGAACGTGCTGACCGAGGGGCGTCCGATCCAGTATTCGCTGTCATTTCCGGAAGGGCTGACCAGCTACCAGATGGTCGAGCGTATCACGTTCAGCCCCGATATGACGGGCACCGTCGAGACCATACCGGAGGAGGGCACGTTGAAGCCGGACACCTACCTTTTTCCGCGCGGTTTCGACCGGCAAAAACTGATCGGCATCATGCAGGCAGCGCAGACCAAGGCGCTCGACGCGGCATGGGAAAGCCGCGACCCCGACCTGCCGTTGGCCGACAAGAACGCCATGCTGACGCTCGCCTCCATCGTCGAAAAGGAAACCGGCGTCGCTTCCGAACGGCCCGAAGTTGCGGGCGTGTTCGTGAACCGGTTGCGAAAGGGGATGCGCTTGCAGACCGATCCGACCATCATTTACGGCCTTTTCGGCGGTAAGGGAAAGCCGTCCGACCGCCCGATCTACAAGTCGGATATCGAGAAGCCAACACCCTACAACACCTACACGATCGACGGCTTGCCGCCGGGCCCGATCGCCAATCCGGGCGAGGCGTCCTTGAAAGCTGTCGCGGCACCCGCAAACACGACCGCCGTCTATTTCGTCGCCGACGGCTCCGGCGGTCATGCATTTGCCGAAACGCTGGACGAACATAACGCCAATGTCCGCAAATGGCGCGCCATCGAGGCGGAACGGGAAAAGGCGCTGGGCGAAGCGGCAGACGAAATTCGTGATACCGCAACAGGCGACGGAAATTGAGCGTGGTCGAGACGACGAAGATCGACCGCCGTGGGCTGATGCTCGTTCTGTCCTCCCCTTCGGGAGCAGGAAAATCGACGCTCGCCCGCAAATTACTGCAGAAGGATCCACTCCTGTCCCTGTCCGTCTCGGTCACCACGCGGCAACGGCGGGGCAACGAGGTCAACGGCACGGATTACACATTTATCAGCCAGCGTGAGTTCGACCATCTGCGGGATGACAACCAGCTTCTGGAATGGGCGACGGTTCACGGCAACAGCTATGGCACGCCCCGCGAGCCGGTCGAAGCCGCACTGCGCGACGGGCGCGACATGCTGTTCGATATCGACTGGCAGGGGACGCTGCAGATGTTTCAGAGCGCCCGCGCTGACATCGTTTCCGTCTTTATTCTGCCTCCGTCGATGGAGGAATTGCGCTCCCGCCTCGTGCGCCGCGCAGAGGATTCCGCCGATGTGATCGACAGGCGTCTGGCCGGGTCGCTGGAAGAGCTGAAGCAGTATGGCGCTTACGACTACCAGCTTATCAACGACGATATTGACATCTGTTTCGACCGCCTGCGCGCCATCATCACCGCCGAACGCCTGCGTGGTAAAAGGCGGGTGGTCGGCATGAACGGGTTCGTTGACAGCCTTCTTAAACAAGGCCGGGCGATGGTCGGCAAGGCGTCTTCCTAAAGCGCGCGGGCGAGAGCCACGAAATCTTCCATTGCCAGATTTTCCGCCCGTAAGGTCGGATCTATTCCGGCCCGTTCCGCCAGAGCGTCGCCACCCAGCGGTTTCAGGCTTTGCCGCAACATCTTGCGACGCTGCCCGAAGGCGTGGCGGGTAACGATCTCCAGCGCCGCGCGCGAAACGTCGAGCGGGGCTGTCTTCGGCTGGCATAGAACGACGGAGGACGTGACTTTCGGTGGTGGGGAGAAGACCTGCGGCGGCAGATCGAAGGCGATGGCGCTGGTCGTGCGCCAATCCGAAAGGACCCCGAGCCGCCCCCATGCCTTATCGCCCACATGGGCGACAATCCGCTGCGCGACTTCCCGCTGGAACATCAGTGTGAGCGATGCCCACCACGGGGGCCAGGGGTCTGTCTCCAGCCAGCCGGTCAGGAGCGGCGTTGCGATATTGTAGGGCAGGTTGGCGACGATCCGCACCGGTAGGCCGTCTCCGCGTTCCGCCATCAAAGCCGCGTGATCGAGCGCCAGCGCGTCGCCGGACAGGATAGTGAGGCGGCCTTCGCTGGCAGTCGCGATCTCTTCCAGGGCGGGCAGGCACCGGTCGTCCCGCTCGATGGCCACAACCTTTTCCGCACCGCTTGCCAAGAGAGCGCGGGTCAGGCCACCGGGGCCGGGGCCGATTTCCAGCACCGCATGGCCGCGCAGATCACCCGCCGCACGGGCGATCTTCATGGTGATATTGAGATCGAGCAGGAAGTTCTGACCAAGCGACTTCTTCGCCGCCAGACCGTGGGTTTCGATGACATCCCGTAGGGGCGGCAGGTCGTCGATATGGCTCATGCGGTCATCGCATCGGCCATGCGCAGGGCCGCGATGAAGCTGGCCGGGTTCGCCATGCCGGTTCCGGCAATGTCGAATGCCGTGCCGTGGTCGGGCGATGTGCGCACGAACGGCAGGCCCAGCGTGACGTTCACGCTTTCATCGAAAGCCAGCGCCTTGGCCGGGATCAGTGCCTGATCGTGATACATGCACAGGGCCACGTCGTATTGCGCCCGTGCACGGGCGTGAAACATGGTGTCTGCGGGCAGGGGGCCGGTCGCGTCAATGCCATCCGCTCGAAGAATGTCGATGGCGGGTGCGATGACCGTGCTGTCCTCGTCCCCCAAAGCTCCGTCTTCGCCCGCATGCGGGTTCATGCCGGAAACGGCGAGACGTGGCTTCGGGATACCAAACCTCTCCCGCAGGTCCCGCGCCACGATCCGCCCGGTCTCGACGATCAAGGATGTCGTAAGCGCCCGTGGCACCTCTCTCAGCGGAATGTGGATCGTGACCGGCACGGTGCGAAGATCGGGTCCTGCCAGCATCATCACCGGGGTGCAGCGGTCTCCTCCATCCGGCCAGCGGGCTGCAAGTGCGCCAAGATATTCGGTGTGTCCGGGATATTCGAAGCCGATGTCGTAGAGCGACTTCTTGTTGATGGGCAGCGTCACAACCGCCCGCGCCGTCTTGTCAGCCACAGCCGCTACAGCACGGTCGATGGATTCGATCACACCGGCGGCATCCTGCATAGCCGGTTTGCCAGGAGCAGCTTTGAAAGATGTGTCTAACGCTTCAATCGGCGGGAGATCGACGTCGAGTCCGAGATAACGCGCCCGTTCGACCAGCGCATCCGGGTCGGCAAAAGCCAGCATATCGGGTAGGGGAGCGATCAGTCCGTCGGTAGCCTGCCGTAACGCGAGCAGAAGCACGTCCATACCGATACCGGCAGGTTCCCCGATCGAAATGGCGAGCGGCTTCACAATCTAGCGGGTTTCGATCGTCGCCACTTCCCGCAACTCATCCATGTATTTCTTTTCGAGCGCTGAAATTTCGCTGCGCAGGTTTTCATCCGAAAACGCATCGCCACCGGCCGGCACGGCAGCCGCGATCTTGCGCGTGTCGCATACGGCCAACATCTCGACGCCTTTTTCAGTTTCCTTGGGAGATGTGATCCCGCCTGGTTTCGTGGCTTCGACATCCTCACGCCAGCGCGGCGGCAGTTCGGTCGCCAGCACGCGCCCGCGGTCGAGCACGGTGACATCATTGAGCCCGACAGCCTGCGCCTTCGCCGTTTCACATCCTCTCCAGGATGCGCGGAAGCGGTTGGCTTGGGTTTTTTTTGCCCCGATGAGCGAGCGCTTGTCTTGCGGAACGACGAAAACGACCTGTTGCAACGTATACTGGTTGACCTGAGACGTCTTGGCGCCAACTGCGGGCAACCAGGACGGACCACGGTTGGCATCGGCACTGGCCTGTCCGCCGGTTTCAGCCCTCTGACGCAGGCCAAGTGCGCGCTGCCAGCTGATCTGCGCGCGGATATATTCCTCAAAGCCCCGTTTCGTAACACCGGAACGCGACAAAACCTGTCCAAGCTGGGGTGGCGTGAGACGGTTGCTCTTGGCGAAGTTCAGATAGGCTTCGTTGACGGTGGCATCATCCGCCACGGCGTTCAGACGCCGCGCTTCCTGCATCTGCAGGGCTTCATCGATGAGTTCTTCCTTGGCCTTGGCAGTGCGGTTGCCACCGACACGGCGGAGCTGAAGAAACGCTGCACGTCGTTTGATCTGGTTCGACGTGACCG
The DNA here is from genome assembly GCA_963799325.1 of uncultured Alphaproteobacteria bacterium. Lineage (GTDB taxonomy): Bacteria > Pseudomonadota > Alphaproteobacteria > Rhizobiales > Rhizobiaceae > Pseudahrensia. The sequence goes on from CAWCWS010000002.1 coordinate 434,298, forward strand.
GAACGTCGTTCACGAAGGCCGCGATGCCACTGCCGCCGGGCGAGGTGATGCGCTGCTTTTCCGGAGCGCCGACCACGGACGGCGTTCCGGGAGCGATGACTGGTGGCGGATCGGACTTGTCGAAGGGGTTCTCGATACTGCTACAGGCCGATGCGGCAAACCCGGCCAATGCGAGTGCGGCAACGCGAACAAACATACCGGAAACGGGAAGGGCGGGCATTTCGTCAACTCCTGAGCGCTACGGCGCTCTTACTAGCGGCTTCATGTCTTTCACCATTACGGTTTTAACGTGACCGCGACTGGCACGCGATCATTCGGCCCCACCGAGAAACCCGTTGCTTTCGAAGCTGGCAAGCTGTGATTCCCCGAGCGTATAGCCGAAATCGCCGACGGTGCGGAAACCGAAGCGGAAGGAAATTGCCCGCGTAGCATTTCCATCTTCCGCATGGGAACGGGAGAAGTTGAGCGAGAACGTGTAGCATTCGTCGCCGTAGGCAAAGCCGTAATTGTCGCTGAGAAGGCGGTTGTCGTTCAGGTCGTATTGCGCCCCGGCAGTGACGGACCAATGGTCGGCAAACCTGTAGGATGCGAGACCGCCTACCTGCTCGCGGTCATCCTCATATCCGATAGCAGGCTGGCTGGCGATGAATGTATAGGCGACAGACGTGCTGACCGCAGCGCCGGAATAAGTGGTGCCGAGCGTCGTGCGCCGCAAATCGAGGCTCTCTTTATCGAAGCGGCTTTCGTTGTTGATGCCGAGACCGCTTTCGGTGCCGAGCGTGACGGAACTCACGATGTCGGACACATCGTCTTCCAGCCCGGACTGGGCACCGGTATTGGTGACACCATCCAGTCGCGCATAGGCGTTGTCGCCCGACAGATGGTAGGATTGACCGACCTTGGCGTTCAACGTCATGCCGTTGGAAAAATAACCGGCATAACGCAGTGCGGCATTGGCGCGAACGCCTTCCTCGACGCGGTCGTAACCGGAAAACTTGTTGTCCTGCAGGAGATTAGTCGTGTCGAATACGAGGCTGCGGGCATCCTCGTTGACGAAGAGCCTGTCGTTATCGACATCCGGGCGCGCGTATATCTGGGCAATCGGTTCAAGGATGTGGGTCGAGGATGCTCCGGTGAACAGCAGCGGATAGGACGTCGTCAGCCCCGCAGTTGCGACGAAGCGTGAGCCATCCCCATCCAGCAGCGTATTGGCGAAAGCCGTCGATCCTTCATCCACGTTGAGCCAGTCCCCGCGAATGGACAGTTCCGGTGTCAGCAGCAGACCTGTGCGGCTGGTCAGAGTGCGCTTCCAGCCCAGTGCCGCCGTGGCGCGTTCGCTCGTGCCTTCCACGCCCAGAACACTTTGCGTGTTCCCGACAGTATAGATGTTCTGTTCGTCCCGCTGGATAGCCTGAAAGTTGACATCCAGCGACACCAGCCCACCTACATGGGGCATCGGTCGTCTCGTAATTGTAGTCGAGCAGCGGACGCACAAATGCCTGCTGGTCCTCGTCGTAGAAGAAGCCGTAATTTGCGGTCAACGGGCTGATCGACGTATCCGGCTGGACCCGAAACTTTTGCACCGCCAGTTCGAATGACGAGCGGTTTGCCAGACCTTTCAGATAAACCTCATTGGTGATCTCCTGAGCGGTCCAACCGGCAATGTCGTATGTGCGCGAGAAGTTGATGTCGCTCTGTTCGAGCCATTGCCACCCGAATGCCCAGCGCGGGTTGATATCGAACCGACCCGTCGTTGCGACCATGCCCCGGTCGTCGGTGGCGTTGTCCGGTGAAAAGTCGAACGTGTCCTTGTTCTGCTGCTGAATGCCCGCCGCGCGTATGGAATAGAAACCGTTTTCTAGCTGGTGTCGCCAGCGCAGATCTCCCAGCAGACCCTGCTCCGTGAAATAGGTGCCGGTGAACGTCAGATCCGTGGATTGGGACGTGGGCACGAAATAGGACTGGCTGTAGAAGTAGCCCAGTTCGTCGGTAAATCCGGCTGTTGGAAACAGGAAACCGCGCTTGCGTTTGATCGACGGGTCGGCGTGGCGGAAATAGGGGAGATAGGCGATCGGCAGACCGAACATTTCGAATGTCGCGTTGCGATAGGTGACGGTCTTTTCCACCCCGTTCAGCACGACCTTTTCGGCCTTGATCTGCCAGATCGGCGGTTTCGCCGGGTTTTCCGCGCAAACCTCGCAGGCCGTATAAACACCGTTGTTGAAGATCGTCCGCTGGCCCTCGCGCCGTTCGGCGCTTTCTGCGGCAAAGCGGGTATTGTCCGGCGTCTCGACACGCAACGAGTTCACGAAACCGTCGCTGAAGTCGTCCGTCAGATCGATTTCCTGAGCGTAGATGCGGTTGCCGTCCGGCTCGATGATCTCGACATTGCCGAACGCCTTCACCCGCCGCGTCTGCTGATTGTAGGAGACACGCTCTGCCACGACATTGTAGCCGTCATATTCCATCTGAACCGCGCCGCGGGCGGTAACGACCTTCGCGTCGTTGTCGTAGACCAACTCATCGGCGCTCAACAGCAATTCGGCATCGGGATTGCCCTGCGGAAGAGCCTGGGCGTAAGCCGTGACCGATGGAGCGGAGACGAGCGCGGTCGTGCCCAGCAATGCTGCCAGAACGACGGTCGGCAAAAGCCGCAAAGGGTGATCGGTCCGGGGCATATTCACCCGTCTTCCCGATTCAAGATCACCGTCATACCAATCAAACTCGCTACCAGCCCCGGGGACCAAGCCGCTACCCACGGCGGAACCAACCCGTTGCTCCCGAATGTCAGGACCAATTTCAACACCACATACAGCATGAAACCGCATCCCAGACCAGTCGCGATGGCGCCCCAGTCAATGCCAAAACGTGCGAATCCCAATGACATGGTGCCCGCAATCAACACCATTGCGGCAAATGTGATGGGCTGGGCATTCAGCGCGTTCAACTGTGTAGAGAAGGGAAGGCCGTTCTTGCCTGCATCCTCCGCGCGCCGGGCCGTTTCCGCCAACTGCCAGTAACCCACATCGACCGGACGCTGGACGCGGGCCTGCAACTGTTCGCGCGATAGCTGAACGGGAATAGAGATGTCATTGGAAGAAATGACGCTTTCACCCGGACGGCTTATGCGCGCATCCTTGAGAACGTATACGTTCTGCCCGTCCGCCTGCTCGACGAAGATCGCCGATCCGGCATCGTATCGTTCCGTCGTCACGCCCGCCTCGTCGAAGCGAAAAGCGGTCACGCCACTCAGCTTTGCACCTGCATCTTCCACGACTTCAGCCTTGATGACCGTATCGCCCGTGCGGGAGGGCAGCCGTTGCCAGAATTTCTCGGTCTTGTTGGAAAATGCCCCTTTCACCTTGCCGAATACGGTCGCTTCGACGCCTGCGGAATAAGCTTTTCCCTGCAACGCCAACGGGTTGTATATCATTGAGGCGAACAGGCCGAGCAGAGCGGCGGCCACCAGAACGGGCATGAGAAACTGCCACGCAGAGACGCCGGATGCGCGCGCGACCACCAGTTCCAGCCGCCGGTTCAGCAAGAGCAGCGTTGCCGTGGCACCGAACAGGGTGGCGAAGGGCAGAACGTCGCCCGCAAACACCGGTGCGCGGGAGACGGCAATCGTCGCAATGTCGAGGAACGTCACATCCGGTGCGCTGGCGAGGTCGCGCGATAGTTCAAGCAGATCGATCGCGATGACCAGCGTGAGGAACAGAAGGAACACCAGCCCCACATTCCGCAGGAAATTGCGGGTCAGATAAAAGTAGAGCGTTTTGCCGATCATGCTGTACGCCCCGCATCGTCCGAACGCATCGCCAGTGGAAGTAGGGATTGGACCCGTGCAAACCCGGCGCGAAGAGCAGCTTCGGCGGACCTGCGCGCGCTGTCCGGCAGGGCTTTTCTGTCGGTGGCAAGAAGGGTGACGCTGATGGCGATTGCACTGAGCGGCAACAACCAGAGGGCAGCGATGGCGAGGTCTGAATCCCGCGCCGCTCCCTCGGCAACCACCGCCAGCGCCTTCATCCCGATCGCGTTGATGCAGCAGAGCGTCACCACCAATTGCTGTCCCTGCCGGTGGGAAACCGGGTCACCAAGAAAAACCAGCACCACGAAGGCCATTGCCACCGGATACAGCCAGCCGCTCATACGGATATGCAGTTCCGCACGATACCGCTCCGGCGCATGTCGAAACAGCGCATTCTGGGGATCAGGCTGGAAAAGCTGCGCGGTCGGCACCTCCATCTGGCTTTGGCCACTGTTTTTGTTTGTCGAACCGTAGGTGGATAGATCGAAGGCGTAGGACTCGAACCGTATCGTGGACACCTGTGCGGATGTGCGTGGCTGGCGCTGGATTTGACCGTTGTCGAGAATGAGAAAGGCCTTGCCTGCCACCTTCGCCACCACACCCGTTTCGGCAAGATAGGTCTGCACTTCCTTGTCGCTGCGGGCGTCTTGAATGAACACACCTTTCAACACGCCACCGGGCGCACGGCTTGCAATATGGAAGGTCATACCCTCACCCACATCGCTGAACGTGCCTTCGCGCACGATGAGCGAAACAAGATCTGCCCGCACCTGTGTGACGTAACCGCGCAACGTGGCCATAGATGCCGGCCCCGCCCAGACCTGAAGCGCGAAGACGAACACGGCCACGATGCCGGCGGTTGCGAGAAACGGTTTCATCAGCGCAATACGCGACGCCCCCGAAGCGTGCATCACGACAAGTTCGGAATCGTCGTTGAGACCGTTGATCGTTCTGACCAGGCCGATCAACAAAGCAAGCGGGGCAATCGCCGCTGCCAACGTCGGCACGCCGAGGGAGATCATGGACAGGTAGGTCAGGATACCCTGACCCTTGTTCATGATGATGTCGACTTCCTGCACCGCGCGCACGACCCACATCACCCCGACCAGCCCCGCACCCGCAGCGGCAACGGAGAGCAATGCCTTGCGGAAGACGTAGCGTTCGATGAGCGACAGCCGCAAAATCTTCGCTCCGTGGTCAATGAGGGTTTATCGAAACGCTGAAAGTGCGGCGTTTCCTCTGATTGTGCCATTAGGCATCGGGAATGGCTAAAAAGCGGCAAATGAAAATGGTAAACGCTTTGTCACGCGTTCCATTTACACACGCTGTCCAAGACCGCAGTGTCGCCCGCAACACACCAGCACGAAGAAACGCATTCATGAAACTCGATCTCACGTTCACCGAAGACAAACTGCCCGATTCCGGATTGGTCGTATTGCTTTGCGACAAAGCCGGTGTCTTCACCGGCGATACAAAGAACGTCGCCGGGTTTGCGGCCATCGAGCGTGCCATCGAAGCGGCGAAATGGTCCGGTGGTCATGGCAAGATGCTGGATGTTTGGGTGCCGGAAGGCGCGGGGGCGGACCGCATTCTGGTGGCGGGCACAGGCGATGTGCATAAGCATGAGGCGGACCGCTGGGCGCGGGTCGGGGGCAAGATCACCGCGAGCCTCGGTAATGCTGAGGCCGTGGCCATTCTTGCCGAACGGTTTGAAGCCCGCCGAATATGCCGCGCTGGCAATGGGCATGAAACTGGCAAGCTACAAGTTCGACCGCTACCACACCAAGGCCGACAAGGACGACACGGGCAGCAAACATGCCACCGTTGCCATCCACGTGGACAATGAGGCCGACGCCAACGCTTTCTGGAAAACCACCGAACCGGTCGCAGACGGGGCCATTCTCGCCCGCGATCTCGTCGATGAACCCGCCAACATTCTCACGCCGGTGCGCTTCGCCGCGCGTATGGAAACCCTGTCGGACCTCGGCTGCAAGGTGACGATCCTCGATCAGGAAGCCATGCAGGCGCTTGACATGAACGCATTGCTCGGCGTCTCGCGCGGTTCCCGCAATCCGCCCCGCATGGCCATCGTGGAGTGGAATGGCGGCAAGGAAGGCGACAAGCCTGTCGCATTCGTCGGCAAGGGCGTGACGTTCGATACCGGCGGCATTTCCATCAAACCGTCCGCCAGCATGGAAGACATGAAGGGCGACATGGGCGGCGCGGCCGCAGTGGCCGGTCTGATGCACGCATTGGCAGGTCGCAAGGCGAAGGCCAATGTCGTTGGCATCGTTGCGCTGGTCGAAAACATGCCCGATGGCGATGCCCAAAGGCCAGGAGATATCGTGGTGTCCAAATCCGGCCAGACCATCGAAATCATCAACACGGACGCCGAGGGCAGGCTGGTTCTGGCCGATGCGCTGACCCACTGTATCGAGACATTCGATCCCAAATTCGTGATCGACCTCGCCACATTGACGGGCGCTATCCTGGTCGCGCTCGGCAACCACCATGCGGGTCTGTTCAGCAATGACGACACGCTGGCAGAACATATCACGGCGGCTGGTATCGAATCCAACGAGAAGGTCTGGCGTCTTCCGCTCGGGCCGGAATACGACAAGCTGATCGACACGAAAAACGCCGATATGAAGAACACCGGCGGGCGCTATGCGGGCTCGATCACCGCCGCGCAGTTTCTGAAACGCTTCGTCGGTGAAACGCCGTGGGCGCATCTGGACGTGGCGGGCACGGCAATGGGGTCACCGAAAACGGAAATCAGCACCGGCTGGGCGTCCGGTTTCGGGGTGCGGTTGCTGAACGAACTGGTTGCTGCTGAATACGAAAACTAGTCGCGCTTCGCGCATACGCCAGTGTGATAGACCAGTATGCCGGCGCGGTATCCAACGACTGCGTCGTCGTATTGAGCCCGTTTCGCTTTTCAGATGCCGGTGGACAATTCCCGCGCCCCGGCACCATATGCACTCGATGGATTGCCTGTTCTACCACCTCACCGAAAGCCGCGTCGAACAGGCGCTGCCCAGGCTGGTGGAGATGTGTCTGGACCGGTCCTGGACCGTCCTCGTCCAGTCCGGGGACGAAGCCGCTCTCGAACGCCTCAACGAGGCTCTCTGGACCTTCCGGGACGAATCGTTTCTGCCTCACGGGCTTGCGGGTTCCGCACCCGGCACACCGAACGATCACCCGATCTGGCTCGATACGTCCGCCGATCAATCCGAAGGCCGTGACGTGCATTTCATCGTCGCCGGTGCGGTGCCGGAGAACACGCAGGTGAGCCAGCGCATTATCTATATGTTCGACGGTCACGACGCCGATGCGGTGGTGGATGCGCGCAAGCGGTGGACCTTGGAAAAAGAGGCCGGACGGAACCTGACCTATTGGCAACAGAACGGGGGTCGGTGGGAAAAGAAGGCTGGTTGAACACCACCCCTAGGCTTTACGCGGACACCATCGTCGCGCAAGTCAGCCTCGGTAGAAGTGCGTTGGACAAAGTGCCTGCCGAAACCTGCTCACATGCTCGCTGAAAGCCTGATCGAAACCACGCAATTTCTACGTATCCCGGCATTCCTGCTGGACGTGAACGGTGAAGCGATCACCTTCCGTGCACTCAATTCCGTGCACGAGCAGATCACCGGCATCGACAGCAAGGCGCTTGTGGGCAAAACGCCTCATGAAGCGCTGCCCGTCCGCATGGCCGACACGGTGATGCAAAATTATCTGCGCTGTGTGCAATCGAAGAATTTGTATGCCTACGACGAAGTGCTGGCTCTGCCGCTTGGTGAAATCTGGTGGCGCACCCAGCTCACACCGATAATGGATGGCGATTGCGTTACCGGTATCATCGGGATCGCCACCGACATCACACCCAGCAAGGAAACCGAAAAACGCCTCGCCGAAGCGCTCGAAACGGTGAGCCTGAAAAACCGGGATTTGCAGATACTGTCATCGACAACCGCGCACGACATCCGGGGTCCTATGCGACAGGCAAAGCTGCTCGTTGAAATGTTGGGAGAAGGGTTCGAAGACCTCGGCGACAACAAACTGACGCTGCTTAAAACCGCCGAAAACGTGATAGAGAAGGCTTTGGACCTGATCGACCTGAACCTGTCGATGGTGACCGAAACCGGTTTCGACCAACAAAGCGTGGAACGGATGGATTTTGGCCATTGGTGTTCCGATGTCGTGGCGGTTCTGGATCCTTTGAAAACCAAGACTATCACCTATCCGGACGTTCTCATTCGCTGCGAAAAATTCGTCATCGATATTGCCCTGCGAAACCTGTTGGACAACGCAACAAAGTTCAGTGCGACAACGGTGGACATCAACGTCGAAGAGGCGGACGGGGATACGCTGCATTTTACCGTCAGCGACGATGGACCGGGCTTACCCGCTGAAATTTTTTCAGACAACAGATCTGTCATCACATCGCCGCCCATAAGCGGCAACAGCGGGGTTGGTCTTTCGGCCTCGCAGTCCTTGATCGAAGCACGACGCGGCAAGCTGTGGGTGCGTAATAGATGGGCGCGATAACAAGGGTGCATCCCTCGCATTTTCCTTGCCCGGAAGTATTGTCCACGAGAATTCCGGCTTATGCTGAACGTGTCGGAATCAGCCCGCCAGCGCCTCGCTCAGGTCCAGCCACTCTTCTTCCACCTCGACGAGCCGTCGCTCGAATTCGGCTTTCTTGGTGGCAATGTCGCGGATGCGTTTGCCGTCCCGTTCCATGCTGGCCTGTGCCAGGAGCTTGTCGAGTTTCTTGATGGCAGCACTTGCCTTCGCCATCGTGGCTTCCAGTTGCTTCACCCGCGCACGGGTGCCGGACTGGTCGGCACGGCGGGCGGCATCGCGCTTGCGCTTTTCGGCAGCGTTTTTCTCCGCCACTTCCATCTTCCCGGGTCCGGCATCGGTCTTCTCCTCGCGCCGCGAACGGGGTGAACCGGGGCCTTTGAGGATGAGGCGGCGATAATCGTTGAGGTCGCCGTCGTAAGGGCCGACCGTGCCCTCGTTCACCAGCCAGAGCCGGTCGGCACTGGCTTCCACCAGATGTCGGTCGTGGGAAATGAGAATGACGGCCCCGCGATAGGCGTTCAGCGCCAGCACGAGCGCTTCGCGGGTGTCCATGTCGAGATGGTTGGTGGGCTCGTCGAGAATGAGCAGATGCGGCTTGTTGAAGGTGGCGATACCGAGCAGCAGCCGCGCCTTTTCGCCGCCGGAAAGATCGCGCGCGGGCGTGTCCATCTTCTCGATGCCCAACCCCATCCGCGCCGTGCGCCCGCGCACCTTCGACTCCGGCTCATCCGGCACAAGTTTCCGCACGTGTTCGAGCGCGGACTGTTCGGGCACGAGGTCGTCCATGTTGTGCTGGGCGAACATGGCCACCCGCATCTTGTCGGCGCGGGTGATCGTGCCATCGATAATACCGCCCTCCGCCGCCAGGCGACCGGCGACAAGTTTGGCGAAGGTGGACTTGCCGTTGCCGTTGGCACCCAGCAACGCGATGCGGTCGTCGGCATCGATGCGCAGGTCGATCTGCGAAATGACCGGACTGGCCTTCCTCATAACCCGCCGACACGCGCTCCAGATTGATGATCGGTGAGGCGGCCACCTTTTCCGGCGAGGGGAAGGAGAGGGGGGCCACGTCCGTTTCCTGCACGGCGGCGATGGACCCCATCCGCTCCAGCGCCTTGATACGGCTTTGCGCCTGCGTGGCCTTCGATGCCTTCGCCTTGAAGCGGTCGATGAAGGCCTGCATGTGGGCGCGCTTGGCGTCCTGCTTCACCTTCATCTTGCCCTGAAGCACCATGCGCTCGGCGCGGGTCTTCTCGAAGAAATCGTAGTCGCCCTTGTACGAGGTCAGCTTGAGATTTTCGAGATGCACGATCGTGTTGCAGCAGGTGTTCAGCAGGTCGCGGTCATGGCTGATGATGATGACCGTGTGCTTGTAGCGCGCAATGTAGTTTTCGAGCCAAAGCGTGCCTTCGAGGTCGAGATAGTTCGTCGGTTCGTCGAGCAGCAGCAGGTCCGGTTCGGCAAACAGCACTGCGGCCAATGCCACGCGCATGCGCCACCCGCCCGAGAAGGCGGAACACGGTTGGCCCTGCGCCTTGGCGTCGAACCCCAGCCCGTGCAGAATCGCCCCGGCGCGTGCTTCTGCAGAGTGCGCCTCGATGTCCGCAAGCCGTGTATGGATGTCGGCGATGCGCGTCGGGTCTTTCGCTGTTTCGGCTTCCGCAAGCAGATTTGTGCGCTCGGTATCGGCAGCGAGCACTGTGTCGAGCAACGACATGTCCGTGCCCGGAGCTTCCTGTGCGACCTGTCCGATCGTCACGCCCCGGCGCAATTCGAGCGAGCCGGATTCCGGCGCATATTCGCCTGTAATCAGCTTGAACAGGGTGGTCTTGCCGGTGCCGTTGCGCCCGACGAAACCCACGCGCGCGCCCATCGGTATGTGAACCGTGGTCGCGTCGAGCAGAAGCCGTCCCTGCATGCGGAATGTGAGATCTTCGATTCTTAGCATGAACGGCTTGTGAGTGTGGTGACGCTGGATTGCAAGCCGGTGAGATGATAGGGCCGCGAGAACCCATCGGGAGACAAGCCATGACCATCAAACTCTACGAACTCTGCGGCGCCGACACCGCCCACGCCTTCTCGCCCCATTGCTGGAAAACCCGCATGTCGCTGGCCCATAAGGGGCTGGATTTCGAGGGTGTCGGCGTGCCGTTTTCCGAGGTCGCCAGCATCGAAGGCGGTGGCCGCCGCGTGCCCGTCATCCGTGATGGGGAAACCGTGGTCGAGGAAAGCCTGGAGATTGCGCGTTATCTCGACAAAACCTATCCCGATGCGCCCCCGCTCATCGGCAACGAGGCGCTCACGCAGTTCGTCATCGCGTGGACGCAGGCGAACTTCAACGCCGCCGTCACCAAGGTGGCGCTGATGGACATTTACAAGTCACTTGCGCCTGCCGATCAGGAAGCACTTCCGCACGACGCGCGAGAAGATTTTCGGCTCCACGCTGGAAGAATTCGCCGCGAAATTTCCAAAAGACGGTAAGGAAATCGCAGGCGTGCTGAAAACGCTGGACCTTATGCTGAAACAGCAGCCCTTCATTGGCGGCGAAACTCCGCTTTTCGCCGACTACGTGGTGTTCGGCGCGATGCAATGGGCGCGAACCACTGCCAAGACGGATGTTTTGCCCAAAGGCACACCGTCCGCCGACTGGTTCGACCGGTTGCTCGACATGTATGACGGCGAAGGCCGTAAAGTGCCTGCCGCAGCTTAGGCGGTTGCCGGAACGGTGCGCCGCCTCTATAGGCGCGCCAATGCATTTCACTTCTTAAGAACGAGACCGACAATGGCCATCGAACGCACCTTTTCCATGATCAAACCCGACGCCACCAAGCGCAATCTCACCGGCGCGATCACCCAGCGCCTCGAGGAAGCCGGCCTGCGTGTCGTCGCCTCCAAGCGCGTTCACATGAGCCTGCGCGAAGCCGAAGGCTTTTACGCCGAACACAAGGAACGTCCGTTCTTCGGTGAGTTGACGCAGTTTATGTCCTCCGGTCCAACCATCGTGCAGGTGCTGGAAGGCGAAAACGCCGTTAAAGCCAACCGCGACATCATGGGTGCTACGAACCCTGCCGATGCCGATGCGGGCACAATCCGCAAGGACTTTGCCGAAAGCCTTGGCGAAAACTCCGTACACGGCTCTGACGCACCGGAGACCGCCGCCCGCGAAATCGGCTACTGGTTCTCCGAAACGGAAATCGTCGGCTGAACAAGCTCGTCTATTTCCTCCCCGGCGCGGCCTATCTGGCCGCTGCCGCATGGGGCGTCTGGCTGACATTCGGCACGGCTTGCTCGGATAATTGCGGGTTGCTGAACTATCGGTTGAGCCTGTTGTGGCTCGCCGGTTTCCCCACATGGATGCCACGCGATCCTTACGGGCAGGGCGGTATCATTTATGGTGCGATACTCGTGATCGGATTTGCTCTCTTGCTGGCAGGATGGGTCGCCATGCGCCGCGCGCGCTAGGTGCGTGGCTTTTCCAGCATCCATTCAAGATTGGCTTTTACCGCAGGCCATTCCGGTGCGGTGATCGAGTAGCAGGCGGTATCCCGCACCGTGCCGTTTGCCATCACCATATGAGCCCGGATCATTCCGTCGAACTGCGCACCCAACCGTTCGATGGCGCGTCGGCTCTGGACGTTCAGCCGGTGGGTGCGGAACTCCACCGCGATGCAGTCCAGCGTTTCGAAGGCATATTTCAGCAGTAGCAATTTGCACGCCGTATTGATGCCTGTGCGCTGGACCGAACGGGCATGCCATGTGGAGCCAATTTCGACGCGCCGGTTCGCAGCATCAATGTTCATGAAGGTCGTCATCCCCACGGCGCGCCCATCGGGCGTGAGGATAGCGAAAGGCAGCATGGAACCGGCTGCGCGCTTCGCCAATCGTTGGTCGATTTCAATGTCCATGCCGTCTGGTGTCGGCACCCACGTGTACCAAAGCTGGCCGAGATCGGTCGCGGCCAATCGCAGGTCGTCGGCATGGCGGGGCGCCAAAGGCTCCATGCGAACGCGGACATTCTCAAGCGTAACGGCAGGTGGCCAAGGTTCATCTGCCATCAAACACCCTCGACCCAGTGCGTCGCCGTGCCATCCACGCCATGTTCTTTCTTCCAGAACGGCGCATCGGTTTTCAGATAATCCATGATGAACCGGGCCGCATCGAAGGCCGCATCACGGTGTCGCGACGTGGCGATCACCAGCACGATTTGCCCACCGACCGGAATTTTACCGTGACGATGAATGATGGTCAGGCCGTCGACAGGCCAGCGCTCGCCCGCCTGCGTGCAATCGCCGCCAATTGCGCTTCCGCCATACCTGGATAGTGCTCCAGTTCCAGCGCCGAAAGGCGTTCACCTTCACCGCGCACGAGGCCGATGAAGGAGGCCACCGCCCCCACATCCGTTCGCCCTTCTGTCAGAGCGCGGGTTTCAGCGGCGGCGTCGAAATCGTCCGCCTGTACGCGGATGGTCTGGACCACCTCTCACCCTCCCGTCATCGGGGGAAACAGCGCGATCTCGGTCGCGTCATCAAGGTCGGCATCCGCTGGTACGACAGTCTTGTTCAACGCGACACGTATAATGGCACGCGCTTGCATAGCATGAGCGTAAACGTCGCCCCGGCTTTCCAGCCAGTCCAGCAGGGCAGGGACAGTCGTTACGTTTTCCGGCAGTGCCGCCACTTCCTCACTCACGCCGATGCGCTCCCGCAACCAGGCGAAATATTTCAGCGTGACGGTCCGCCCGCTCATTCGACCATGTGCCGCAAACCGGCGCGGAAATAATCCCAGCCCGTCATCAGCGTCACCGCCGCAGCGATCCACAACAGAACCAGACCGACTTCTATCGTATAGGGAAAAATAGCTTCGCCCGCCGGTCCCGCTATCAGGAAGCCGATCGACACCATCTGCAAGGTCGTTTTCCACTTTGCCAGCTTGCTGACGGGCACGGAGACCTTTAACTCAGCCAGATATTCACGCAGGCCGGATACCAGAATTTCGCGGCTGAGAATGACGATGCCGGCCCAGATCGACCAGCCAGCGATGGTGCCATCGGCAGCCAGCAACAACAATGCTGCGGCAACCAGCAGCTTGTCGGCAATCGGGTCCAGCATTCGACCGAGCGACGACGTCTGTTCCCACGTGCGGGCCAGATAGCCGTCGAAAAAATCCGTCACACTGGCAAATATGAACAGGCCTAACGCCGACCAGCGCGCGATGTCCGTCGACTTCCCCCGCTCTTCCAGATCGAAGCACAGCACCACCAGTGGCACGACGAGAATGCGCGCATAGGTGAGCAGGTTCGGCACGCTCCACGGGCCGGCCTGTTTCGTATGTGCGGGTTTGACGGGCGTCTGGGTCATAGGCGTCAGAAAGCGCATTCCGCACTGTGTTTCAAGGAAGGCGACCGACAAAGCGTGTCGAAAACTGGCTTAAACATTCTGAAAATGGTCGTAAATATCCTGCGCCATCTTCTCGCTGATACCGTCCACCGCCATCAGGTCCGGCACCGCGGCTTTGGCCGTCTGCTTGGCGGAACCGAAATGGTGCAGCAGAGCCCGCTTGCGGGTCGGGCCGATACCGGGGATTTCGTCGAGCGGGTTTTTGAGCGTTTCCTTCTTGCGCTTCGCGCGGTGGGTGCCGATCGCAAAACGATGCGCCTCGTCCCGCAGCCGCTGGATGAAATAGAGCACGGGGTCGCGCAAGGGCAGGGTGAAATCACTCTTGCCTGGCACGTGAAAGCGTTCGCGCCCGGCATCCCTGTCAATGCCCTTGGCGACACCCACCAGCGCCACCCGGTCTTCGAGGTCCAGTTCGCGCATGATTTCGCGGACCGCTGAAAGCTGTCCCGCGCCACCGTCGATCAGCACCAGATCCGGCCAGTTCGGCATGGTATCGGCATCGCCGCCTTCGGCGCCTTCCTTCTTCAAGCGCGAAAAGCGGCGGGTGAAGACCTCTTTCATCATGCCGAAATCGTCGCCCGGCGTGATTTCGGTGCTCTTGATATTGAACTTGCGATACTGGTTCTTGGCAAAGCCATCCGGCCCCGCCACCACCATCGCGCCCACGGCGTTCGTGCCCATAATGTGCGAGTTGTCGTAGATTTCGATGCGACGCGGCGGCGCATCGAGGCCGAACACCTCCGCAAGCCCGTCGAGCAGCCTGGTCTGCGTTGCGCTTTCGGCCAGTTTGCGGCCCAGCGCTTCTTTCGCATTGCGTGCGACCTGCTTGACGATGTCACGCTTCTCGCCCCGCTGCGGTCGATAGACCTGCACCTTTTGTCCGGCCTTCGATGTCAGCGCCTCCGCCAGCAGGTCACTGTCGGTGATCTCGTGAGACAATAGCACCAGTTTCGGCACCGGCTTGTCGTCGTAAAACTGGGTGACGAACGCTTCCAGCACCTCCGCCTCGTTAAAACTCTTGTCGGCCCGGGGAAAATACGCCCGGTTGCCCCAGTTCTGCCCGGTGCGGAAGAAAAACACCTGCACGCAAAACTGTCCGCCCTCGTGATAGGCTGCGAACACGTCGGCCTCCACCAGATATTGCGGATTGATGCCCTGGTGAGCCTGCACGTGGGACAGTGCGGTCAGACGGTCGCGGTAGAGCGCGGCGGTCTCGAAATCCATGTCGTCGGACGCCGCCTGCATCCTGCCCGAATAATTCTCTTTCAACGTGCTGGATTTGCCGCGCAAAAAGTCCCGTGCCTGATCAACCATTTCTCGGTAGGCGTCTGGCGATACTTCTCCTGTGCAAGGGCCTGCGCAGCGTTTGATCTGGTGGAGGAGGCACGGGCGGGTGCGGGACTGGTAGAACGAATCTGTGCAGGTGCGGACGAGGAAGATGCGTTGCAGCGCGTTGATCGTGGTATTGACCGCGCCAGCCGAGGCGAACGGACCGAAATAGTCCCCCTTCTTCGAGCGCGCGCCGCGATGCTTGAACAGGCCGGGCGCGTCGTGGTGGGTGGTCAGCCAGATATACGGAAACGACTTGTCGTCCCGCATCAATACGTTGAAGCGCGGTCGCAGGCGCTTGATAAGATTGGCTTCCAGCAGAAGCGCTTCCATCTCCGTATGGGTGGTGACGAACTCCATACCCGCGGTTTCGGAAATCATCTTCGCCGTGCGGTTGCCACCGTGGCCGATGCCGCGCGCGTAATTCTGCACCCGGTTCCGCAGGTTCTTCGCCTTGCCGACATACAGCACGTCGCCCGCGCGGTTGAGCATGCGATAGACGCCCGGTTGCGACGGCAGGCGCTTGACGAGGGCACCGATGACGGCAGCACCCGGCGTTTCGGAAAGCGGTGCGGTTTCCTCCCACATCACGTCTCCGCTGTCGCGCGGTTTGGCTTTTTTCAGGTCCGTCGAATCGTCCATGACGCCCCGTTTACAGCATCACGGTCGCAACCAGATAGGCGAGATAAGCCCCAAACAGCACCGCGCCCAGCAGCCGCCCGATCGTGAGCCGCGTGACGGCGACCAGACCGAGAAAAGCGGTGGCTGCCAGCATGACCCAGATGTCGAAGTCCATGATCTTTTCACTGACGGACAGGGGAACGACAAGCGCGGTGATGCCGAGAATACCTGCGATATTGAACAGGTTGGATCCGATAACCGATCCGAGCAGCACCGAGGTCGATGCCGCCCGCGCCGCCATGATGGCAGTGGCCAGTTCTGGCAGCGATGTGCCGATGGCAACGATGGTCAGGCCGATCACATCGGACGGCACACCCCAAATTTCGGCGATATCGACAGCAGCGGATACGGTGAGTTCGGCTGCCAGGGGCAGGGCGACCAGCCCGGCAACCAGATACGCCGCAACCGTCAACCCGTTTGTTGGAATTTCGCCCACGTCATCCAACAGCTCGTCGGCGGGTTCCGTCGCCGATTGCGGTGTCGGCTTACGGCTATGCATCTGGTAAAATTGATAGGCCAGGAAAGCTACAAGAACACCAAGCAGGATCATCCCGTCCAGCCGCGACAGGGGCGTGATGATCAACATGCCGATGAAGAGCACCGTTACGGCAGACAGAATGACCATATTGGCGCGAATGCCGTCTTCCTTACAGACGATGGCGGCAAACAGTGCAGGCAGACCCAGCACAAGCAGAACATTGGCAATATTAGAACCAACGACATTGCCAAGCGCAATGCCGCTGTCGCCACCGAGCGCCGCGCGAAGCGACACCAGCAATTCCGGAGCGGATGTTCCGAACGCCACGATGGTCAAACCGATGATGAGCGGTGGAATGTGCAGCTTCTGCGCCATACCCACGGCGCCCTTTACCAGCCATTCCCCACCGAGCAACAGGAGCGCGAGCCCGACAGCGAGCAGAAAATAGACGAGCATGTGAGATGGGTTTCGCGGTTCGTAGGCTGCCGCCTAGGTGGTTGCGACAGCCACTACCTTCAAGACCACATTGCGGATTGGATCAGGCCTGAATGCCGTGCCTGAATATCAAGCGTGGGGCAGGGATGCCGCGAGGTCGGGATGGGCGGCTTCAAAGCCATTCAGCCACTCGACAAGAGCGTTCCGTCCGTCTTCCCAACGCCCACCATAACGCAGACGCAAATACCCCAGACAGGCGGCGAGGGCGATCGCTCCGATTGAGAGATCGGCACCGTTCGATGGCAGTCCACCGGGCGCATTGTCGAGCCCGCGCTCCACCTTGCCCCATTGACGGTCCAGCCACGGTTGATGCCACTTCTCTTCCGGCCGCATCCGTTTTTCATACATTCCGGCCACGGCACATTCGCTCACCCCGTCCCAATGGGCTTCCATGAGATCGACCATCGCATCGCCGCCCGAAAGCCCCAGCTTGCCACCGGAAAGCCGGTCGAAGTGGCGCGTGATCGTGCGGCTGTCATACAGCACAACGCCATCATTCAGCACCAGCGCCGGTATTTTGCCGAGCGGGTTTGCGGCCAGCAATTCCGGCGCCTGATTGCCGGAATCCACCTCCACCAATTCCACATCGAGGCCTGCGGCCTTTGCGGCCATCACCACCTTTGCACCGAAAGGCGATGCGCCGCTCGTCAGAATTTTCATCATTCTAATGTCCTAGTAGCGTAGAGCGCGGCATGAGCCGTCATGGATGCGCCACCGGTCGAGACCTTCGACGCAGAATTCGAGATTGAAGCTGTTGCCCGCAAAACCGCCACCGGCTTCGATCAGGTAGAACACCGTGCGATGGTGACCGCTGGTGAGCGTTGCGGTGGCACGGCAGTAGCGGCGCGGAACGAGACGGTGTTCGGAATCCAGCAACAGGCGCGGGCGGACATCGTCTATATCGCTCATGTAGATGCCGCGATGCCACGTCTCTTCTTCCGCCCAGTTGAACCGTTCCACAATTTTGCCGAGCACCTTGGTCTCGTGGCACTGCGGGAATGTCTTCTTTTGCAACAATGGCTCCAGCAATCCGGCCTGTGCGGGCGCGGACAGGAACCCGGTAACGAGCAGCAGGGCCGGGATCAGGCGGTGCATGGCGGAATCTCCACATTCATTGAGCGCACGCTAGGGACCGGCGGTCGCCGCCGCAAGCGTCAGATTTCGTCCGGAGTCGTATGGAAGAACGAAACATCGGCTTGCGTCAGGTCGCCATCGCGCACGCCGTCTTCTCCACCGTAGCGGACGCGGCGGTCGGCGATCAGCCGGACGGCGTGGGGATAAAGCTGGTGCTCGGCGGTCAGCACACGCTCGCGCAGGGTTTCGGCATCATCGTCCGGATGAACCTGCACGGCGGTCTGTGCGATGATCGGTCCACCATCCAGTTCGGCGGTCACATAATGCACGGTGCAACCGTGTATACGACAACCTGCTGCAAGCGCGCGTTCGTGGGTTTCCATACCGCGAAACGCGGGCAGCAGACTGGGGTGAATGTTGATGAGGTGCCCGCGCCAGTCCTGCAGAAACGCGTTCTCCAGCAGCCGCATGTAACCGGCCAGACAAACCAGTTCGACACCGGCCTCTTTCAGTTGCAGCGAAATCGCCTTTTCATGGGCAGCACGGTTCTCGTATTCGGTGTGGTCGAAGACGCCGACCGAAAGGTCGTATTCCAAAGCCGCCTCGATGCCGGGTGCATCCGGCACGTTGCAGATGACCTGCACAATCTCTGCAGGAAAATCCGGGTCGAGCGCGGCGCGTGCGAGCGCGCCCATATTGGTGCCGCGCCCGGAAATCAGAACGCCGAGTTTCAACCGGCTCATGATGTGCCCACGAAACGCACGGCTTCGCCCTCACGGGGCACGATCGTGCCGATCCGTGTGACGGTCTCACCGGTTTCTGTAAGCAGCGTCGTCAGGGCGTCGGCCTGCTCCACCGTGACCACCAGCACCATGCCGACGCCGCAGTTGAAAGCGCGCATCATTTCGCCATCGGAAACGCCGCCCGTTTCCTGTAACCAGTCGAACACCGCGGGTCGGCTCCAGGCCGTCGGGTCTATCCGTGCGGCAAGATCATCCGGCAGAACGCGGGCGAAATTCTCCGCCAGTCCACCGCCGGTGATGTGAGCCAGACCGTGGACGCCACCGGCTTCGATCGCCTTGAGAACCGGAGCGACGTAAATCCGCGTTGGTTCCAGCAAGGCCTCCCCGAGCGACGTGTCCGCGTCGAACGGCGCTGGGGCGCTCCAGTCGAGGCCAGACCGTTTCACGATCTCTCGCACCAGCGAGTAGCCGTTGGAATGCACCCCGCTCGAAGCCAGAGCCAGAACCACATCGCCGGACGCGATGTTTGCAGGCAACAGGTCGCCCCGTTCCACCGCGCCCACGCTGAAACCGGCAAGGTCGTAGTCGCCCGCCCCGTACATGCCCGGCATTTCGGCGGTCTCGCCGCCCAGCAGGGCGCAGCCCGCCATGCGGCACCCTTCCGCAATGCCAGCGACCACCGCTTCCGCCGTTCCGGTATCGAGTTTTCCGGTGGCGAAATAGTCGAGAAAAAACAGGGGCTCGGCGCCCTGCACGATGAGATCGTTCACGCACATGGCGACGAGGTCGATGCCGATCGTGTCGTGCCGCCCGGTCTCTATCGCCAACCGCAACTTTGTGCCCACACCGTCATTGGCAGCCACCAACAACGGATCCTTGTAGCCCGCTGCCGCAATATCGAAGACCCCGCCGAACCCGCCGATGGACCCGTCCGCGCCTGCACGGCGGGTGGCGGCGACCAGTGGGCCGATAGCCCGCACAAAAGCGTTTCCGGCGTCGATATCGACACCGGCATCAGCGTAGGTCAGGGGGCGGTCGGTCTTGCTCATGGGCAGTCTCCTAATCGACCCCGTCGCCAAGGTCTTGCCAAATCGGAAATTGTTCACGGGTGAGTTTGGAAAGCTCTTTACCGACCTTTCGCCCGCTCGCCGCAATTCCTTGCATTCAGCGCCCGTTGCGCCCATTTTCGCGCTCTGCCACCCGTTTGCGCCGGACCGAGCCGTGACTCTTCCCAATTTCATCACCGTAGGACGCTGCTTTCTCGTGCCCGTGATGATCTGGGCACTGGTGAACGACCGCCCGTTGATGGCGTTCTTCGTATTTCTTGGTGCCGGACTATCCGACGCGCTGGACGGAATAGTGGCGCGGATGATGAACCAGCGCAGCGCATTGGGTGCCGTGCTCGACCCGCTGGCCGATAAACTGATGCTCGTCAGCGGTTTCGCAGCCATTTCCTGGCTCGGCCTCATTCCCGTCTGGATCGCCGTCCTCGTCATCGGGCGGGACGTGCTTTTACTGGCCGGTATCGCGCTGGCGCTGATGCTGGGCCGCAAGGTCGAGATCGAACCGCTTCCCGTATCCAAGGTCACGACCGTGTTCCAGATTGCACTCGTTGCGGCTGTGTTGGGCTCAACCGCATTTGCATTCCCGGTGCCGACCTTCATTGGCGTTCTGGAATGGCTCGTCGTTACCTTCACGGTCCTGTCCGCATCAGCATACGCCATTCAGGGAGTGCGGACTCTGTTCGGCATAGGCACGACGAACCTCGCTGCCGGACGGGAAATCTAGAATGGCATCGCAACGTGTACTTTCGCCTGACGTGCGGCGACAGGCGCTATTCTGGATGCTGGCCTTTCTGGTTCTGTGCGTATTCCTCTACGTTTTCCGCTCCATACTGCTGCCCTTCATCACCGGCATGGCGTTGGCCTACATGCTGGACCCGGTCGCCGACCGGCTGGAGAAATTGGGCGCGAGCCGTCTGCTGGCGACGGCCGCGATCCTGCTCATTTTCATCATCGTTTTCGTCGTTGCGCTGCTCGTGGTCATCCCGGTTTTGTCGAGCCAGTTGAGTGGCCTCATCGAGCGGCTACCCAATTATATCGGCCGCCTGCAATCCCTTGTCGCAGATACGGAAAGTGTCTGGCTGCGAAAGCTGATCGGGGAGGGGGCGGACAACATCCGTGGCAATCTCGATACGGTGGTGACGGAAGGCGCGGGGTGGCTGACGACCCTGTTCGGATCGATCTGGAAGTCCGGCAAGGCGCTGGTCGACGTTATGGCGCTCTTCGTCATCACGCCCATTGTCGCGTTTTACCTGCTGCTCGACTGGGACCGCATGGTCGCCAGCGTCGATGGCTGGTTGCCACGCCAGCATAAGGGCACCTTGCGGCAACTGGCACTGGACATTGACGGCGCGATTGCCGGGTTCGTGCGCGGGCAGGGGTCCGTCTGCCTCATTCTGGGTGTGTTCTACGCCGTCTCGCTGACGCTGGTCGGGCTGAACTTCGGGCTTCTCATCGGCATCATTGCGGGGCTGATCTCCTTCATTCCCTTCGTCGGTTCGATCGTCGGCTTCATACTCGCCGTAGGCGTCGCCCTCGTTCAGTTCTGGCCGGATTATGTATGGATTCTGGCTGTCGGCGGCGTCTTCGTCTTCGGGCAATTCGTCGAGGGGAATTTTCTGTCGCCGAAATTGGTGGGTGACAGCGTCGGCCTGCATCCGGTCTGGTTGATGTTTTCCCTCTCGGCATTTGGGGTGCTGCTCGGCTTCACGGGGTTGCTCATTGCCGTGCCGGTCGCCGCAGCGCTGGGTGTGTTGGTTCGTTTTGCTCTGCAACGCTATCTCGACAGCCCGCTCTATAAGGGCGACGGGTTGGAAGCGCCGCAGCCTCCGGCAGACTGGCCGGATGCCTGATGCGCAAGCCGACACTCGAACAACTACCGCTTCATCTCCCTCTCGAAGCCGCCAGCGCGCGGGATGATCTCGTCGTCGCCTCCGCCAACGCCTCGGCAGTCGCCTATCTCGATGCCTGGCCGGATTGGCCGGGACCGGTGGGCATTCTGGCCGGGCCGGTCGGTTGCGGCAAGACCCACCTCGCTCACATCTGGGCCGCGAAGGCCAACGCCCGGTTCGAGGCTCCATCGACGGACCCGGAACGCCCGCCGCCGGACCACGGGGGCTGTGTGGTGGTTGAAAATATGATGCAGGGCGCATTCAGCGAAACCTGGCTGTTTCACTTGTTCAACACCGTGCGCCAGACGGGCGCTTCGCTCCTGCTGACAAGCCGCCGCTGGCCGGGTGACTGGGGGATAGCCTTGCCGGACCTGCGGTCCCGCCTCGCGACAGCGCATCTCATGGAGGTCGGCGAACCGGACGATGCGTTGTTAAAGGGCGTGCTGCTCAAACTGTTTGCCGACCGGCAACTCACCGTCGATGCCAGCGTGCTGGACTATCTGGCTGTGCGCATGGAGCGGTCTCTTTCCTCGGCCCAGACGCTGGTCAGTGAACTCGACCGCCTGTCCCTGTCCCGCAAACGCGCGATCACCAGACCGCTTGCCGGAGAAGCATTGCGCGAACTCGGTCTTGTCGGCTGATTTTCGTCGTTCATCAAACGGTCTTTCCTTCATGCGATTGTCACGTGAGAGAAGGAAGGGCAGAACCGCTGAATGACCGACATAGACATTGAACACGACACGGACGCTTCCGATACCCTCGATCCTTTGCCAGAAGAGCAGGGCGATCTGAGCAAGTCTCCCGCACGCTTCATCAACCGCGAAATTTCGTGGCTGCAATTCAACCGCCGTGTGCTGATGGAGGCGGAGAACGAACGCCATCCACTGCTGGAGCGGTTGCGGTTCCTGTCCATCTCGGCTGACAATCTCAATGAATTCATGATGGTGCGTATCGCCGGCCTTGCGGGGCAGGTGCGCGAGCAGGTGGCGACACTTTCCGATAATGGGCAGACGCCTGTCGAACAGCTTGCCAATGCCACGAACGAGATCGACCGGCTGCAACGGCGGCAAAGGCGCATTTACGACGAGCTGTCGCTGGAAATGGCATCACAGGGCATCGAAATCGTCGTGGGGCAGGATCTCCACTCCGATGAAATCGAATGGGTGCGGGACCATTTCCTGAACGAGATTTTCCCGATGCTGACCCCGCTCTGCATCGACCCGGCCCACCCGTTCCCATTCGTGCCAAATCTCGGCCTGACGCTGGTGATGAGCCTGAAACGCCAGTCCGACGCGAAACCGATGACGGCATTGCTGCGCCTGCCCAACGCCATGCCCCGCTTCATCGCGCTACCGGCTGACAAGGACGATGCGCCGACCCGGTTCGTGCTGGTGGAGGAAATCATCAGCCTGTTCATCGAGCGGCTCTTTCCCGGCTACGAGCTGATGGAGCGCGGCATGTTCCGCCTCATCCGCGACAGCGATATCGAGATACAGGAAGAGGCGGAAGATCTCGTGCGCCTGTTCGAAACCGCCCTGAAACAGCGCAGGCGCGGCTTGGTCATTCGCCTCGAATTCACGTCCGATACCCCGGAGCGCCTGCGTCGTTTCGTGGTGAAGGAACTGAACGTCGCGGAGGCGGAAATCACCATTCTGGAAGGGATGCTGTCGCTGGCCGACCTGTCCGAAGTCGTGAATGCCGGTCCCGCAGCCCACCGCTACACACCGTATAACCCGCGCTTTCCCGAGCGCATCCGTGAGCATAACGGCGATTGTTTTGCCGCCATCCGCCAGAAGGACCTCGTCGTTCACCATCCCTACGAAAGTTTCGACGTGGTGGTGCGCTTCGTCACCCAAGCCGCGCGCGATCCGGCGGTCGTCGCCATCAAGCAGACGCTCTACCGCACGTCCAACGACAGCCCGATCGTCAAGGCGCTGATCGAAGCGGCCGAAAACGGCAAGTCCGTTACCGCATTGGTGGAACTGAAAGCGCGGTTCGATGAGGAGGCTAACATCCGCTGGGCGCGCGATCTGGAGCGGGCGGGGGTGCAGGTCGTCTATGGCTTCATCGAGTTGAAGACCCACGCCAAACTGTCGCTCGTGGTACGCCGTGAACAGGGCAAGCTGGTCAATCTGGTGCATATCGGCACGGGTAATTATCACGCGTCCAACGCGCGCATCTATACCGATCTCTCCTTCTTCAGCGATGACGAGACCATCGCGCTGGATGTGGCGCGGGTCTTCAACTTCATCACCGGCTATGCCGAGCCGAAGGAAGTCACGCGCCTGCTCGTCTCGCCCTCGCTCCCTGCGCGAGAAACTGACCGCGTTGATCGAGAAGGAGCGCGAGCATGCCCGTGCGGGACGTCCGGGCCATATCTGGATGAAGATGAACTCGCTGGTCGACGCCCGCATGATCGACGCCCTGTATGCGGCTTCCCGCGACGGTGTGCAGATCGACCTGATCGTGCGCGGCATCTGCTGCCTGCGCCCGCAGGTGCCGGGTCTTTCCGACAATATCCGCGTCAAATCCATCATCGGGCGGTTTCTTGAGCACGGACGATATTTCTGCTTTGGCAACGGTCACAGTCTGCCATCGCGCAAGGCAATCATCTACATCGGGTCCGCCGATCTCATGTCGCGCAATCTGGACAGGCGTGTCGAGGTGCTGGTGCCGCTGGAAAACCCGACCATTCATGAACAGGTTCTGGACCAGATCATGCTCGCCAACCTGATGGACAACCAGCAAAGCTGGGAGATTTTGCCCGACGGCACAGCCAGGCGGATCGAGCCGGAGGAGGGCGAGCGCCCGTTTTCGGCGCAGGAATGGTTCATGACCAACCCCAGCCTTTCCGGGCGGGGCAAGTCATTGGAGGAAGACTCGCCCAAGAGCATCGCCTACACACGCCGCGTGGCCGTTGGAAAAACGGTGCAAGACGCAGGAGTCGACCCATAGCCCGCACCCTCAAATCCATTCTGCGGGCGCAGGGCCGCCTGCGGAAACTGTCGCCCATCGCCATCATCGACATCGGCTCCAACTCCGTTCGTCTGGTGGTCTATGAGGGGCTGTCCCGTTCTCCGACGCCACTCTTCAACGAAAAGGTGCTATGCGGCCTTGGCGCGCATATCGCGGAAACCGGAAAGCTGGATGAGGGCGGTGTCGTGCGTGCGCTGGCTGCCCTTCGCCGGTTTCGTGTATTGGCGAAACAGGCCGGTGCGGATGATATCTACACACTCGCGACCGCCGCTGCCCGGGAGGCGGAAAACGGCCCGGCCTTCGTGCGCGACGCGAAGAAGATACTGCGCGGTGACGTGCATGTGCTGACAGGCGCAGAGGAAGCCCATTATGCCGCGCTCGGCATCGTATGCGGCTTCATCGAGCCCGTGGGCGTGGCAGCGGATATGGGCGGCGGTTCCGTCGAGTTCACGGCGGTAGACGGGCAGCCGCTCGGCAAGGGCGTGACGAAACCTCTCGGGGGCCTGCGGTTGCAGGACGAATCCGGCGGTGACGTGAAAGCCGCACGGACCATGTGCAAGGAAGCATTGGCGGATGTAGAAGTCCTGCGCGACCACCCAGGCACGACCTTCTATGCGGTCGGCGGAACATGGCGCGCCCTCGGGCGTCTCCACATGGCCCGCTGCGACTACCCGCTTCATGTGATGCATGACTATGCGATCACCGCCGACGAGGCGCTGAAGCTGTGCAAGGGTCTTACCAAAGGTCACGGCGCGGCGGTGCGCGGCATCGAGCACATTTCCACGAACCGGCGCGGTTTGCTGCCTTACGGCGCGGTTCTTTTGGAGCAGATCATCAAGATCATGAAGCCGGAACGCATCGTGTTTTCCGCGCTCGGTGTGCGCGAGGGGTATCTCTACTCCCTCCTGCCGCCGAAGGTGCAAAACGCCGATCCGCTGATAACGGCGGCTGAGGAAATGGCGGTGTTGCGCGCCCGGTCCCCTGTCCACGCGCGCGAACTCGTGGCGTTCACTCACAAAGCGTTCAAGACTGCCGGGTATGACGAAACCAAGCGCGAGCGTCGCTATCGTAAGGCGGCTTGTCTGCTGGCGGACATCGCCTGGCGCTCCCACCCTGACTACCGCGGCGATCAGGCGCTGAACCTCATTTCCAACGCCAATTTCGTCGGCGTCGACCATCCGGGCCGCGCCTATCTGGCTCTGGCCACATATTATCGGCACGAAGGCCTGAGCGCCTTCGATTCAGCACCACCCCTGGAAGGACTGGCCGATGACCGCCTGACCGCCCGCGCGCGCCTGCTTGGTGCTCTGTTCCGCGTCGCATACCTGTTCTCCGCCGCCATGCCCGGCGTGCTGCCGAAACTGGAATGGTCGGCCAGCGACGATGGCTTGCAGGTCATCGTGCCAAAATCGCTCGGTTCGTTCGAGGGAGAGCGGCTCGACAAGCGACTGAAGGGACTGTCCGACGTGTTGGAAAAACCCGTTCAATTCACGATCCGCTAGGCGATCATCAGATCCAGCGACTGCACGCAGGCACCGCTCGCGCCTTTGCCGAGATTGTCGAGCACGGCGACCAGATTGATGTGCGTGTCATTACCGAAGACATGCAGGTCCATGACATCGGTTCCAGCCAGCGCCATCGGGTCCAGACGGGGCAGGGCGTCGCTTTCGGCAAGCGGCACGACCCGCACATGCTCTCCACCCTCATAGTGGGCAGCGAGCGCCGCATGAACATCGGCGCGGCCTTTCGCATTCAAGGCCGCCATGTGGAATGGCACCTGCACCATCATCCCCTGCATGAAGCGTCCTACTGAGGGGGTGAACAGCGGCGGATGGTCGAGCATGGCATAATGCTTGATTTCCGGCACATGTTTCTGGGTCAAGCCAAGGGCGTAAAGGAACATTGGCGCGTCGATCTCGCCACTTTCCATCTGCTCGATCATACCCTTCCCGCCACCGGAATAGCCGGAAACGGCGTTGATCGTCACGAGCGTATCCTTGGGCAGAACGCCGGCTTCCGTCAGAGGGCGCAACAGTGCGACGGCCCCCGTTGAATAGCATCCGGGGTTTGCCACGCGATCGGCTGCGGCGATCTTCGCTGCGTGACCGGCGGTCAGTTCCTTGAAGCCAAACACCCAGTCCGGGTTGGTGCGATGTGCGGTGGACGCATCGATGAACCGCGTTCCGAAACCTTCCGCCAGAGCCACGGATTCGCGCGACGCGTCGTCAGGCAGGCACAGAATTGCAATGTCCGCCTCACGCAGCATGGCCGCCCGCGCATCGGTATCGCGCCGCTGATCATGGGGCAGGGACAGCATGTCGAGGTCGGTCCGACCGGCCAGCCGGTCGATGATCTGCAAGCCGGTGGTGCCGTGTTCGCCGTCGATGAAGATTTTCGGTTTCATGGGAAAAGTCCGCAATTACAAGAGGCAAGAGGCGGTCGGCGGAATCAGCGTGCCAACCACTTGAATCGAAGTCTCAACCCTGTCGTCGCTCCCAAAGGTTGCCCAGCATATACATGGCGATCGTGCTGGCCGCGATGCTCGTGACCTCGGCATGGTCGTAGGCGGGGGAGACTTCCATCACATCGGAACCCACGACCTGCAGGTTTTTCAGATGCCGCAGCATCATCAGGGCCCAAGCGGTCGACATGCCGCCTGAAACAGGTGTGCCGGTGCCGGGCGCGAAAGCCGGGTCGAGGCAATCGATGTCGAAGGTCAGATACACGTTCGTGCCGCCGGTGCGCTCGTAAATGCGCTTGGCGATTTCTTCCTGCGACATGGCATGGGCCGTCAGTGCGTCGATCATTTCGATGCCGTAATCGTCCGGCGCATGGGTGCGGATACCGATCTGGATGGAGGTTGCCGGATCGATCCAGCCTTCCCGCACAGCGGTCGTAACGAAGGTGCCGTGGTCGAGAGCGAAGATGCCGCCATCGTCCCACGTGTCCTGATGGGCGTCGAACTGCACCAGAGACAGCGGTCCGTGCTTCTCGGCGTGGGCTTTCAGCAGCGCGCCGGTCACGAAATGGTCGCCGCCCAGCGTCAGCAGATAGGGTGCGTTGTCGGCGTTGATGATCGCCTTGGCCTGCTCCTCGATCTGCCGCGGAATTTCGGCGTGAGGCGCGTAGTCGAGATGGCAATCGCCATAATCCGCCACGGCCAGATCGTCGAATATGTAGGCACCGAACGGGTATTGCGGATCATTGTCCATGATGACCGAGGCGGCACGGATCGCCCGCGGCCCGAACCGCGTGCCGGGCCGGTTCGTCACCGCCACATCGAGCGGCACGCCCCAGACGACGGCATCGGCGCCGCTGATATCCTTTGTATATTTCCGCCGCGCAAACGAGGTCGCACCCGCAAAGGTGCGATCCGACGGAACGGGTTTTGAGGTCGGATGCCGTGAAGGCGTTGTCGATACCGTTATCTGGCATGAGGGATGTGTCCTTGAAACGAAAAAAGGCGGGCCGCTTGGCCCGCCTTTCCATAATCGGTGAAAGGTTTGAAGCCTAGCGTTTCGAGAACTGGAACGAACGACGGGCTTTCGCACGACCGTATTTCTTGCGTTCCACGACGCGCGAGTCGCGGGTCAGGAAGCCACCGGCTTTCAGCGTGCCGCGCAGTTCCGGCTCGAAATAGGTCAGCGCCTTGGAAATGCCGTGGCGCAAGGCACCGGCCTGTCCGGAAAGACCGCCACCGGCAACCGTTGCCACGATGTCGAACTGGGTCTCGCGACCCGTCGCGATCAGCGGCTGTTTGACGACCATCTGCAGCACGGGGCGTGCGAAATATTCCGCAAAATCGCGGCTCTTCTGGGCCTTCTTGCCTTCGCGGCGGTTCGTAGCACGCACTTCGCGCTTTTTCTGGACACCTTCGATGATGATTCGACCTGTGCCGGGCTTCAGCCAGACGCGGGCGACCGCGTCCTTCCGTTTGCCGGTGGCGTAGGCGCGGTTGTGCTCATCGACCTTGCGCTCATAGACGGGCGCGTCGGACGGCCGGTCAGGCGTAACGGCGTCGACTGCGGAGGACGCAGCGTCGGTCGCAGTCTCCGCAGCGGTTTTCGCAGCCTCCTGCGTGGCGGCTGCCAGATCTTCGAATGACTTGATGTCGGCCATATCAGGCAGTCCTCTTGTTCTTCGGGTTCAGCGCGGCAAGGTCGATTGCGACCGGCTTCTGCGCTTCATGCTTGTGGTCGGGACCGGCATAGACATGCAGGTTCTTCATCTGTTTGCGCGAGAGCGGCCCGCCGGGCATCATGCGCTCGACGGCCTTCTGCATCACGCGCTCGGGAAAACGGCCTTCCAGCAGCGCGCGCGCGGTGCGCTCCTTGATGCCGCCGGGATAACCCGTGTGCCAGTAATATTTCTTCTGCTCGAACTTGTTGCCGGTGAAGGCAACCTTGTCGGCATTGACGATGATGACGTTGTCGCCGTCATCGACGTGTGGCGTGAAGGTAGGCTTGTGCTTGCCGCGCAGGCGGTTGGCAACGAAGGATGCGAGGCGGCCGGGAACGACGCCATCTGCGTCGATCACGATCCAGTTCTTCACCACATCCGCAGGTTTCTGCGTAAAGGTTTTCATCAATTCAGCTCTTCAATTCGGTGGGTTGGCGACCGGCTGGACGCAAACGAACGTCGGCCAGCGATAAACGCGGTCCGGGTTGGCAGTGCCTTAGGCGGCAGGAATGGCAACGTCAAGGCCAAGCCTTGTCGCTAAATATGAAATAAACGAATGAAAACAGCATTATGCCAATTACGGTATTATTTTACCACATCATTTCGGTGGTATGGCATAGGTTCCTGTCGCATGGGCGATGATACCGTCGCTCACTTCGCTGGTGATCGTGCAATCGAACACCATCAGCCGCTTGCCGTGTTTCAGAATACGGCACGCGGCGACGATGGGGCCGGGCGAGGCTTTCCGCATGAAATTAAGGTTGAGGTTGGTGGTCACCGCCAGCGCCTCGCGGCCCGCATGGGACAGCACACAGGCGTAGCCGCCCATATCCGCCAACGCGAATAGGGTAGGGCCGGATACCGTCCCGCCCGCCCGGATGTGCCGCTCATCGGTGTCCATGCGGACCGTGGCGATACCGGGCTCGACAGAGGCGATTTCGAATCCGGGATAGGTTTCGAAGATTTGCGGATATTCCTGCTGGATATAGGCCATCGTCTCCGCGGCGTTCAGAACCGGCGTCACTGCGCGCCTCCTCTCGGGTTGATCGGACGATCTTCGGTCCAGTCATACGTGCCCAGATCGCGCTCGCGCACCGCCTGTTTCCAGCCTTGCCCTTCGCTGCGCCGCTTGAATGCCAGTCCTTCCGGCGAATGGCGGGTGATACCGTCGAACACGGTGGCCAGTCGCTGCGTTTCCGACAACCCCATCGCCTCGATAGCCTGATTGACGACCATCTTGTTCATCGTGAGTTGATTGACCGGCACGGTGGCCATGCGGTGCGCGAGCTTGTCGACTTCGGCATCCAGCTGATCGACGGGCACGGATTTCAGCACCAGTCCGATCCGCTCGGCTTCCTTGCCGTCGATCTTGTCGCCCGTCAGCACCATGCGCTTGGCCTGTTCGGGGCCGAGCCGGTAGGTCCACATGGCGGTCGTCGGACAGCCCCAGACACGCACCGGCATGTAGCCGATCACCGCATCGTCAGCCATCATGATCATGTCGCAGGCAAGAGCGATATCGGAACCGCCAGCCACCGCAGCACCGTGCACCTTTGCGATGACGGGTTTGGCGGAGCGCCACACGGACATGATTTGCCGCGAGCTTTCACCCATGAATGCATAATCTTTCATGGGATCCCACGGCATGTCCTGGGTCAGAAGCCGCCCCCCGCCACCGGTGGCCTCGGCGAAATAATTGAGATCATAACCGCCGCAAAAGCCCTTTCCCGACCCTGACAGGATAATCACATGGATCTCCGGATCGGCGTTGGCGCGGGCAACGGCTTCCTCCAGTCCTGTGGTCAGATCGGGCGTGATGGCATTCATCACCTCCGGGCGGTTCAGCGTGATGCGGGCTATCCGTCCGTCCGCCTCGTACAAAACTACGTCGTCCATCAATTCCTCCCAGTGGTTGCCGCCGCAGCCGCTCGCGGCTACGGAATGGTATGGCTCATATCGTTTCCATTCGCACACCCGACACCCTCGATACAACGCCGCTGGCGCGCCAGCGCCTCGACGGCGGCGTGTTGCGGCTGGTGTTGAACAATCCACCCGCCAACACGCTGTCCGACGCCATGCTCGACGCCCTGGCCGAGGCGTTGGCCAATCCGGGCGAGGGGGTGAGGGTCATCATCATAGCCGCCAATGGCCACCTGTTCAGTGCGGGGCACGACCTGAAGGAGTTGACCGCCCGACGGACCGACGGGGATGGGGGACGCGCCTATTTCGGCGCTTTGATGGAAAAGTGCGCCGCCGTCATGCAGGCCATCGTAAACCATCCGTGTCCCGTCATTGCCGAGGTCAACGGGTTGGCCACGGCGGCGGGTTGCCAACTCGTCGCATCCTGCGATCTGGCCATCGCCAGCGAGGACGCCACGTTCTGCACACCCGGCGTCCATATCGGCCTGTTCTGCTCCACGCCGATGGTGGCCCTGTCCCGCAACGTTCATCGCAAGCACGCGATGGAAATGCTGCTGACAGGCGAGGCGATCACCCCGAGCCACGCCCGCGAAATCGGGCTGGTGAACCGGGTCGTGCCTGCCGACTATCTGCAGAAGGTCACGCTGCAATATGCCCGCAAGATAGCGCTCAAGTCGCCGTCTACCCTGAAGACCGGTAAGCAGGCATTTTACCAGCAGGCCGACATGAACCTTGCAGACGCCTACGCCCACACGGCGGCGGTGATGGCCGAAAACATGATGAGCGACAGCGCGCAGGAGGGGATCGGGGCGTTTCTCGAAGACCGGCCTGCCAAGTGGCCTGACAACGACAATGAGTGATCACGACCACTATCCCGATGCCCTGTTGCGCGACGTGTTACGGCGCGTGAAAAGCATCGCGGTCGTCGGTGCGTCGTCCAACCCGAACCGCCCATCGGCCTTCGTCTCGAAATATCTGGCGTCGAAGGACTACGCCATCTTCCCGGTCAATCCCGGCCATGCGGGCCGCGAGATTGCGGGTGCCATGACCTATGCCAGCCTCGCCGATCTGCCGCAGCCCGTCGACATGGTCGACGTGTTCCGCCGCACCGAAGCCTTGCCGGACGTCGCCCGCGAGGTGATGGCGATGGAAGACCTGCCAGACGTGGTATGGTTCCAGCTCGGCATCCGCGACGATGCAGTGGCTGCCTTGCTGGAGATGGCCGGAATCACCGTCATCCAGGACCGCTGCCCGAAAATCGAATATGCCCGCCTGTGTGGTGAGATCGCCTGGACAGGCTTCAACCGCCGCACCATCAGCGCGAAGAAGCCGACCATGAGCGGCGGTTTTCAACATTACGGGCTTGGGAACGGGCCGAGAAACGCACATTGAATGCCACGCTGATCTGGCCCGTCCTTGCTGTCATTGCGGGTGGCATGGCGGTTGCGTTGCAGGTGCCGATCAATGCCGTGCTCGGCCGCGCATCCGGCAGCTTCGTGCTGGCGGCGGCGATTTCGTTTGGTGTCGGCACAGTCGCTCTGTTTGCGCTCTACGCTGTGCGCAGCGGGTCACCGGGCATCGCTGGCACACTTTCGGTGCCGTGGTGGGCGTGGACCGGCGGGCTTCTGGGAGCCTATTTCGTCTGGGCCAACGTTTCCAGCGTCGGCACGCTGGGTGTGGTCACGGTTTTCGCCGGTGTCGTGCTGGGCCAGATGGTCATGGCGCTGCTACTCGATTCCATCGGCGCGTTCGGTGTTCCCATTCAGCCCATTAGCTGGACGCGGGTGGGGGCCATCCTGCTGGTTGTAAGCGGCCTCGTTCTGAGCCGTCTTTAGAACGCAGTTGCGCGGCACGCAGAGTTTTGCGCAACAACTGCCTTTGACGCGGCCACCGGACTGCACGATAACGCCCGCAACAATCGCAATCCCAGAGACCACGACCATGAGCAACCGCGACCCCGGCTTCGACACTCTCGCCATCCATGCAGGCGCACAGCCGGACCCGGCGACAGGCGCTCGCATTACACCGATCTACCAAACCACCGGCTTCGTGTTCGACGACGTGGACCACGCCGCCAGCCTGTTCGGCCTGCAGGCCTTCGGCAACATCTATACCCGCATCACCAACCCCACGACCGCCGTTTTGGAAGAGCGCGTCGCGGCGCTGGAAGGGGGCACTGCGGCGCTGGCAGTTGCATCCGGTCATGCTGCACAGCTTCTCGTGATGCATGCGCTGATGCAGCCGGGCGACGAGTTCGTGGCGTCGAAGAAGCTGTATGGCGGCTCGATCAACCAGTTCGGCCAGTCCTTCAAGTCGTTCAACTGGCACGTGCGTTGGGCCGAGGGGCAGGCGGCGTGAGATTTCGAGGCGCAGATCACCGACAAGACCAAGGCGATCTTCATCGAAAGCCTCGCCAACCCGGGCGGCGTTGTCATGGACATCAACGCCATTGCCGAAGTCGCCGCCAAACATCACATCCCGCTCATCGTCGACAACACGATGGCCACGCCATACCTGTGCCGCCCGATCGAGCACGGTGCTGATATCGTGGTTGAATCGCTCACCAAGTTCCTCGGCGGGCACGGCAATTCGATGGGCGGCATTATCGTCGATGGCGGCACGTTCGACTGGACGAAGGACGACCGTTTCCCGATCCTGACCCAGCCGCGCCCTGAATATAACGACATGGTACTGGCCGAAACCTTCGGTAATTTCGCCTTCGCCATCGCCTGTCGTGTGCTCGGCCTGCGCGATCTCGGTCCGGCGATTTCGCCGTTCAACGCATTCCAGATCATCACCGGTATCGAGACGCTCGGCCTGCGCATGGAGCGCCATTGCAGCAATGCAATAAAAGTTGCCGAGCATCTGAAGTCGCACGACAAGATTGAATGGGTGTCCTATGCCGGGCTCGACGACGACCCCCACCACGCCTTGCAGCAGAAATACATGCCGAAAGGCGCCGGTGCGGTGTTCACATTCGGCGTGAAGGGTGGCTATCAGGCTGGCGTCGATCTCGTGTCGAATGTGGAGATTTTCTCCCACCTCGCCAATATCGGTGACACCCGCTCGCTCATCATCCACCCCGCATCCACTACCCACCGCCAGCTCGACGAGGGTCAGCAGGCCGCTGCGGGCGCAGGGCCGGATGTGGTGCGCATCTCCGTCGGTCTGGAAGACGTCGCCGATCTGATCGCAGACCTCGACCAGGCGTTGAAGCAGGTATAACCCGGCCTCAGGCATCACTTCGAAACAGGGAGCGCGACACGTGATAAATCGAACTTTCGTCATCGCGCTTCTCGTTGCCGCAGGCGGTGTCACCGCCTGCCAGTCTACGGATGCACTCATTCTCCAGACAGAGGCTCCGCTCGGTCAGGCTGCCCTGACAGGGCAGGTGCCGGCATTCGAGGCCGATCCCTCCGGCGCGGCGACTCAGCTGACGCCGGAGGAGGAGGCCAACATCACGAACCGATCTCCAGGCGTCGTCCGCACCGGCAGCGCAACAGGCGGCGGCGGACAATGCGGGCACCTATCGGGATGGCATTGTGCGACTGCAACAGGAAGGCGATGCGCTGACTCAGGAACGCCTGCAACGCATTCAAGGTTCATCTGCCGTGGTCGAACCGGACCAGTAAACCGGCCGTCCGCATTTGCGGGATGCCACCGGACTGTCGCTCGTGATAAGGGCAGGACATTCTCACGATTCATCGACACGGACCTGCCCAATGCCAAACAACTCCCTTCGCATCGGCATAGCCGGTCTCGGCACTGTCGGCACGGCGCTCATCACCATCCTGCGCGAGCAGGAGGAGATGCTGACGGCCCGGTGCGGCCGTCCCATCACCATCACCGGCGTCACGGCGCTTAACCGTGACAAGGATCGCGGTATCGATCTCGACGGCATCACATGGTTCGACAGCGCGACCGACATGGCCCGGTCGGACACGATCGACGTGCTGGTGGAACTGATCGGCGGTGAGGACGGCGATGCATTCGAGGCGACGCAGGCGGCGCTGGACGCCGGCAAGCACATCGTCACGGCCAACAAGGCGATGATTGCCAAACATGGCGTCGAACTGGCCGCTCAAGCGGAGCAGGGTGGTCTTCTGCTTAACTTCGAAGCTGCCGTGGCCGGTGGCATTCCCATCATCAAGGTGATGCGGGAGTCCCTGACCGCCAACCATATCACCCGCATTTTCGGCATTCTGAACGGCACCTGCAATTACATTCTCACCCGCATGGAGAGTGATGGCCTGTCATTCGCGGACTGCCTCGCGGACGCGCAGAAGCTGGGTTACGCCGAAGCCGACCCGACCTTCGATATCGAAGGCAACGACACGGCTCACAAGTTGGCGATTTTGGCCGCCATGTCCTTTGGCACCCGCATCGCACCGGAAGCCATCTATCTGGAAGGCATCACGAAAATCACGCTCGAAGACATCGAGGCCGCCCGCGATCTCGGCTACCGCATCAAACTGCTCGGGGTTGCTACACGCACGGTGGAAGGCGTGGAAAGCCGCGTCCATCCGGCCCTCGTGCCGCTGAGTTCGGCCATTGCCGAAATTTCCGGTGTGACCAATGCGGTTGCTATCGAAGGCGATGCGGTCGGCTCGGTGATGCTGTCCGGCCCCGGCGCCGGCGGCGCGGCGACTGCCTCTGCGGTGGCGGGCGACCTGTGCGACATCGCCAAGGCCCGCCCCGGGCACCAGCACGGTCCGGCGCTTGGACAGCCCGCACATTCCCTCGCGCCCCATGAACGCGCGCCAATGGCCCGCCATGCCGGTGGCTATTTCGTGCGCCTCATGGCGACGGACCAGCCCGGCACGATGGCGACTATCGCCACGCGCTTTGCGGAACAGGACATCTCGCTCGATTCCATCGTCCAGCGCGGCAAGCGCAAGGCGGGAACCGCTTCCGCGCAAATCATCCTCGTCACCCACGCGACGACGGAGGGGGCAATTCGTAAAGCTCTCGATGGTATCGCATCGGACGGTCGCCTCGTCGGAGAGGCGCAGATGATCCGCATCGAGCAGCTGTAAACTGTTCTCAAATCACTTCGAGCACGCCCGCAGGGAGGCTTGCCACCACCACGGGGAAAGACACCAATGGACATGAAATCAGCCGACAAGACCGGCCATCTCGACCGCATGCTGACGATGGAGATGACGCGCGTGGTGGAAGCCGCCGCCGTCGCCGCTGCACGCGAACGGGGCAAGGGCGACGAAAAGGCAGCCGATCAGGTTGCCGTCGATGCCATGCGCCGCGAACTCAACAACCTGCCGATTTCCGGCCGTATCGTCATCGGCGAGGGCGAGCGTGACGAAGCGCCAATGCTGTATATCGG
Organism: uncultured Alphaproteobacteria bacterium; assembly: GCA_963799325.1. GTDB lineage: Bacteria > Pseudomonadota > Alphaproteobacteria > Rhizobiales > Rhizobiaceae > Pseudahrensia. The sequence goes on from CAWCWS010000002.1 coordinate 470,258, forward strand.
CGAGGAAGTCGGCTCCGGTGGCCCGGAAGTGGACATCGCTCTCGATCCGCTGGAAGGCACCACCATCTGCGCCAAGAACCAGCCCAATTCGCTGGCCGTCATCGCCATCGCCGAACGCGGCAAGCTGCTCTACGCGCCGGACGTCTATATGGACAAGATCGCTATCGGTCCCGGCTATCCGGCAGGCACGATCAATATCGATGCCTCGCCTACCGAAAACATCCGGGCCGTCGCCAAGGCCAAGGGTGTCGATGTCAGTCAGGTCTCGACCTGCGTCATGGACCGCACCCGCCATGCGGACCTGATCGCGGAAATCCGTGCCACCGGTGCGGCCATTCGCCTGATCGGCGATGGCGATGTGGCCGGCATAATTCATACCGTGGACCCGGATGAAACAGGTATCGACCTCTACCTCGGTACCGGTGGCGCGCCCGAAGGCGTGCTGGCCGCAGCAGCCCTGCGCTGCATGGGCGGACAGATGCAGGGCCGTCTCATTCTCGATACCGACGAGAAGAGGGCCCGTGCCGCCAAGATGGGCGTCGACGATCCGGACAAGGCCTATGACATGACGGAAATGGCGTCCGGTGATGTGCTTTTCGCCGCCTGTGGCGTGACCGATGGCAACATGTTGCGCGGGGTGACATTCGGCAAAACCCATATCACCACCCATACCGTCGCCATGCGCTCCTCCACCGGCACGATCCGCTGGATCAAGGCGCGCCACTCGCATACGGGCAAGTTCTGATGCGTTCTAATAGAACCCTATGTGTCCGGGCGCTTGCCGCCCGCTTCCATATGCGGTTTTAAGCGCGCGACGCGTCGGATGATGCGTCGCGCCTGATTCTTCGCGCATTCGCGTGGTCTCCGGTGACAAACGAGGACCATTCCATGCGCCTGTCGAACTACTTTCTACCCGTCCTGAAGGAAGCCCCGCGCGAGGCCGAGATCGCCTCACACCGGCTGATGCTGCGCGCGGGCATGATCCGTCAGCAGGCAGCGGGCATTTATTCGTGGCTGCCGCTCGGCCTCAAGGTCATGCGCAAGATCGAGCAGATCGTGCGCGAGGAACAGAACCGCGCCGGTGCCGTCGAAATCCTCATGCCGACCATCCAGCCCGCCGAACTGTGGCGTGAGAGCGGGCGTTATGACGACTACGGCAAGGAAATGCTGCGGATCGTGGACCGTCACGATCGCGACATGCTGTATGGCCCGACCAACGAGGAAATGGTCACGGACATCTTCCGCGCCCATGTGCGGTCCTACAAGAACCTGCCGCTCAATCTCTACCACATCCAGTGGAAATTCCGCGACGAGGTGCGCCCGCGCTTCGGCGTGATGCGGGGCCGCGAGTTTTTGATGAAGGATGCCTATTCCTTCGATCTCGACGCCGACGCTGCCCGCGCCGCTTATTACCGCATGTTCGTGTCTTACCTGCGAACGTTTGACCGGCTTGGCGTAACGGCCATTCCCATGCGCGCCGACACCGGCCCCATCGGCGGCGACCTGTCCCACGAGTTCCTCATTCTGGCCGATACCGGCGAGAGCGAGGTGTTCTGCCATTCCGACTATCTTGATCTTCCCGTGCCGGACGCGGGCGTGGATTATTCCGATGATGCGGCGATTGCAGGCATCGTGGACGACTGGACCCGCGCCTATGCCCGCACCGACGAGATGCACGACGAAGCGCTGTGGGCCGAAGTTCCAGCCGACAAGCAACGCTCCGCGCGCGGCATCGAGGTTGGGCATATTTTCAATTTCGGCACGAAATACTCCGCCGCGATGGGCGCGAATGTAACCGGACCGGACGGCAAGGACGTGCCGGTCCATATGGGCAGCTATGGCATCGGCCCGTCGCGTGTCGTCGCGGCCTTGATCGAGGCCGGACATGACGATGACGGTATCATCTGGCCCGCTTCGGTCGCGCCCTTCGACGTTGGCATCATCAACCTGCGTGCCGGAGACGAAGCGACGGACGCGGTTTGCGAAGACCTTTACATGAAACTGCAAACAGCCGGTCTCGACCCGCTCTACGACGACACCGACGAACGGGCAGGGGGCAAGTTCGCCCGTGCCGATCTCATCGGTCTGCCGTGGCAACTCGTCGTCGGTCCGCGCGGACTGAAAGAGGGCACGGTCGAAGTGAAGGAACGGCGCACCGGCGAGAAGGAAACGCTGTCGCTCGAAGCCGCATTGAACAAGCTGACCAGCGCCCATGAAGACGCGAAGGCCCGCTTCGGTGGCTGACACTCTCCCAGGTAAAACCGCGCCCTTCGCGCCATTCGAATGGATGCTGGCGCGACGCTATCTCGGCTCGACGCGCAAGGAGACGTTCATCTCCGTCATCTCGATCATCTCCTTCATCGGCATCATGCTCGGAGTTGCGACGCTCATCATCGTGATGGCCGTGATGAACGGCTTCCGCACCGAGTTGCTCGACCGTATTCTCGGCATCAACGGCCATCTCATCGTCCAGCCCGCCCATATGGAACTGACCGATTATGATGCCGTCGCCCGTCGCACGGAAGGCGTGAACGGCATCACGATGGCATTTCCGCTGATCGAGGGCGAAGTGCTGGCTTCCGCCGGTCCCGGCGGGTCCGGTGCGCGGGTGCGGGGCATGCGCGAGGTCGATGTCAAACGCCTGTCAGGCGTCGGGGATACGATCCAGGAAGGCACGCTGGACGGTTTCGATGACGGCCGAGGGAGTCGCAATCGGCGTCGGAATGGCCGATGCGATGGGTTTGCGTGTCGGCGACCTGCTCACGCTGGTTTCTCCGGAAGGCAACCAGACCGCCTTCGGCGTCAGCCCCCGCGTCAAGGCCTATCCGGTGGTGGCAATTTTCGAGATCGGGATGAACGAATACGATTCCCTGTTCGTCTTCATGCCGCTGGAAGAGGCGCAGCTCTATTTCAATATGGAGGATAGAGCCTCCGTCATCGAGGCTTTCGTGACGGACCCCGATGCGGTCGACGACCTGCGCCGCGATGTCGAACTGGCGGTGGAGCGGCCCGTCGTGTTGACCACCTGGCAACAGCGCAACCAGTCATTCTTCAAGGCGCTGGAAGTGGAGCGCAACGTCATGTTCCTCATCCTCGGCCTTATCATTCTGGTCGCCGCGCTGAACATCGTGTCGGGCCTTTTCATGCTGGTGAAAGACAAGGGGCGGGACATTGCCATTCTGCGAACGATGGGCGCGAGCAGGGGCGCAATACTGCGTATCTTCCTCATAACGGGCTCCGCGATCGGCGTTTTCGGCACCCTCGCGGGCTTTGCGATCGGCGTTTTGGTCTGCCTGAACATCGGTTCGATACAGGCGTTCCTGGATTCGGTCACGGGCACCAGCGTGTGGGATCCGACCATTCGCTTCCTGTCCGATATTCCCGCCGAACTCGACATGAACGAAACCCTCGTCGTTCTCGGTATGGCGATGGGCCTGTCTCTGTTGGCCACGATCTTCCCCGCATGGCGCGCTGCCCGTCTCGATCCGGTGGAGGCGCTGCGTTATGAATGATGTGGTTCTGCGTCTCGACAATGTGCAGCGCACATATGGCTCCGGCGAGCAGGCGCTGACGGTTCTCGACGGCGCCGACCTGGAAATCTCCCGTGGCGAACTGGTCGCGCTCGTGGCACCCAGCGGTGCGGGAAAATCGACGCTGCTCCATCTCGCCGGTCTGCTCGAACGCCCCGACGGCGGGTCTCTGACGATCGGCGGCACGGAATGCAACAAACTGTCGGACAGCGAGCGAACAAGGATGCGCCGCGTCGATCTAGGCTTCATCTATCAGTTTCACCATTTGTTGCCGGAACTCGACGCCCGCGAAAACATTGCCCTGCCGCAGCAAATTGCGGGTATGTCGAAGGCCGATGCGGTCAAACGCGCCGATGAATTGCTGGAAAGCCTCGGCATCGGCCCCCGTGCCACCCACCGTCCTTCCGAACTGTCCGGCGGCGAACAGCAGCGCGTTGCCATCGCCCGCGCGGTTGCGAACCGTCCGAAACTGCTGCTGGCCGATGAGCCCACCGGCAACCTCGACCCCGGCAACATCAGCGCTCGTTTTCGATGCGTTGACCGACCTTGTGCGTTCGACAGGGCTGGCGGCTCTGATCGCCACGCACAACCACGCGCTCGCCGCGCAGATGGACCGCACGGTGACGATTGAGGGTGGCAAGATAAAGGTGCGCTGAATGGGTCATCCACAGGCACGACATTCGCCTTGCAGTGCTCGTGTCAGCGTCCCACGGTAGAGCGGTCCCAACCTTTCGATTCCAGCAACGCCCGTGGCCAAACGCGACGACATGAACAAGGCACTCGCGCGCGAAAATGGCGGCAACCCTGCGATGCCATTCGTGCATCTGCACGTTCATTCCGCTTTTTCGCTGCTGGAAGGCGCGCTGCCGATCAAGGACATCGTGGCGCGCGTAACAGCCGACGAACAGCCCGCCGTAGCCGTGACGGACCGGTCGAATCTGTTCGGGGCGCTGGAATTCAGCCAGAAGGCGGTCGCCGCCGGCCTTCAACCCATCATCGGCTGCAAGCTGGAAGTCGTGTTGCGTGAAGCCGACGATGCGCCGACGCACGCTTCTACGCAGGCCGCCATGCGCGCCAACCCGACGCTGATCTTTCTGGCGATGAACCAGACCGGCTACGACAACCTGTCGAAACTGGCGAGTCTCGCCCATATGGAAGGGGCGCAGGAAAGCCGCCCCCATGTCACGCTTGCGCAAATGCGCGCCCATACGGACGGCCTGATCGTCCTGACCGGCGGCCCGTCCGGTCCTCTCAATGGGGCGTTTGCGGACGGTCAGGCGAACCTTGCCGCCGAAATCGCCGCCACATTGCAGGACCTCTACGGCGACCGACTCTACATCGAGTTGCAACGCCATCGCGGTTATGACCGGGCCATCGAGAGCGCCTTGCTCGATATGGCATACGAAGGGGACATTGCGCTGGTCGCCACCAACGAAGCCTATTTCCCCGAAGCGCAGGATTACGAAGCCCACGATGTGCTTCTGTGCATCGCGGAGGGGCGAAAAGTCTTCGAGGAGGACCGCCGCAAACTGACGGCGGACCATTACCTGAAATCCTCCGCCGAGATGGCGCTGCTGTTTGCCGATCTGCCGGAAGCGCTCTCCAACACGCTCGTCATCGCCGAGCGCTGTGCGTTTGCAGTGCCGGAGCGCGATCCGATCCTGCCGTTCTTCACCGGCGGCAAGGGGGACGACCCGCTGGCTGCGGAAGCCGCCGAACTGGTGGCGCAGGCCCGCGCCGGTCTGGAGGAACGGCTGAAGGTTCACGACCTTGCCCCCGGTTTCACCCGCGAGGATTATGACGCGCGGCTGGAGCGGGAACTCGACATCATCACCGGCATGAAGTTTCCCGGCTACTTTCTCATCGTGGCCGACTTCATCAAATGGGCAAAGGGCGAGGGCATTCCGGTCGGGCCTGGCAGGGGGTCCGGCGCGGGTTCGCTGGTCGCGTGGGCGCTGACGGTCACCGATCTCGACCCGCTGCGCTTTGCGCTTGCTGTTCGAGCGCTTCCTGAACCCCGAACGTGTCTCGATGCCGGATTTCGACATCGATTTCTGTCAGGACCGCCGCGACGAGGTGATCCGCTACGTTCAGGACAAATACGGTCGCGCGCAGGTGGCGCAGATCATCACGTTCGGCACGCTACAGGCCCGCGCCGTGCTGCGCGACGTCGGTCGCGTGCTGGAAATGCCCTACGGGCAGGTCGACAAGCTGTGCAAGCTGGTGCCCAACAACCCGGCCAACCCGACCACGCTGGCGCAGGCGTTGCAAAGCGAAACGGAGCTGATCGAGGCCCGCCGCGACCCGGATGTGGCGCGGCTGATCTCCCTCGCGCTCAAGCTGGAGGGACTGTACCGCCACGCCTCCACCCACGCTGCCGGTATTGTCATCGGCGACCGGCCTCTGGACGCGCTCGTTCCGCTATACCGCGATCCCAAGTCGGACATGCCGGTCACCCAGTTCAACATGAAATATGTCGAACAGGCCGGTCTGGTGAAGTTCGATTTCCTTGGTCTGAAAACGCTGACCGTCATCCGCCGCGCCGTCGAGTTCATCGCCCAGAAGGGCGAGACGGTGGACGTGGACGCGCTGGCGCTGACGGACGCAAAGACCTTCGACATGCTCCAGCGGGGCGAGACGGTCGGCGTGTTCCAGCTTGAATCGGCGGGGATGCGCAAGGCGCTGGTCGGCATGAAGCCGGACCAGTTCGAGGACATTATCGCGCTGGTGGCCCTGTATCGCCCCGGCCCGATGGACAATATTCCGACCTACAACGACCGCAAGCACGGGCGGGAGGAGCCGGATTATTACGAGGACGCCATCGCCGACGTTCTGCGCGAGACCTACGGCGTCATCATCTATCAGGAACAGGTGATGCAGATCGCCCAGATTCTGTCCGGCTTTTCGCTCGGCGAAGCCGATTTGCTGCGCCGCGCGATGGGCAAGAAGATCGCCTCCGAAATGGAAAAGCAGCGCGCGCGTTTCAACGAGGGGGCCGTTGAGCGCGGGCTGACGCAGGCGCGATCCAACTTCATTTTCGACGTGCTGGCGAAGTTTGCCGACTACGGCTTCAACAAATCCCACGCCGCCGCCTATGCGCTTATCTCCTACCAAACGGCTTGGCTCAAGGCGAACTATCCGGTCGAGTTCGCTGCCGCCCTCATGTCGCTGGACATGAACAACACCGATAAGTTGCACGACTTCTACCGCGAGGCGAAGCGCACCGACATCAAGGTCGTGCCGCCATCGGTGAACACGAGCGCGGTCGGCTTTTCGGTGCGGAACAACAAGGTTTTCTACGCGCTGGCAGGCATCAAGGGCGTCGGCGCGCAGGCCATGCGGCATGTGGTCGACCAGCGCGATGCGGGTGGGCCGTTCACGTCCATCACCAACTTCTTCTCCCGCATCGACCCGCGTCAGGTGAACCGCAAGGCGCTGGAAAACCTCATCGCATCCGGCGCGATGGACTGTTTCGGCTGCTCCCGCGAGCAGATGTGCGCGGGCATCGACCGCCTCGTGGGCCACGCCACGCGGGTGAGCGAAAACAGCGCGATGGGCATCGTCGATATGTTCGGCGGCGATACGGGCGAGACCGAGGTCGTGCTGCCGAAGGCCGACACCTGGCGCCCGGCCGAACGGCTGCTGCGGGAGTTTCAGGCGTTGGGCTTCTACATGTCCGCCCATCCGCTCGACGAATATGCCGACATGCTGAAGAAGATGCGGGTGCGCGACTGGCCGTCTTTCGAGCGCGACGTCCGCAAGGGCGGAAAGCCTCGCGAGATCGCAGGCACGATTTCCGCCGTGCAGAAACGGCGCACCCGGTCCGGCAACATGATGGCGAACGTGCTGCTGTCGGAACCCAACGGTCAGTTCGAAGCCGCGATGTTCTCCGAACAACTCGACCAGTACCGCGACCTTCTGGAAGTCGGCACGTCCGTGCTGCTGAAGGTCGCCGCGGAAAACGAGCCGGAGGGCGTGCAGCTTCGCATCGGCACGATGCAGGCGCTGGACGATGTGGCCAGAAACGTCGAGCACAAGCTCTCCATCTTCGTGCGCGACGAGAAACCGCTGGCTTCCATCAAGCGCCGTGTGGATGGAGAAGGGGCGGGGCAGGTCAGCCTCATCGTCGTGCGCGGGGACGGCGCGCCGGAGGTCGAAATCGGCTTGCCGGGCAAGCGCCTCATCTCTCCGCAGATCGCCGGTGCTATCAAGGCCATTCCCGGCGTGGTGGACGTGCAGCTTGTCTGACCGAAACCGCGCGCGATGACGCCCCGCAGAGGCGCGGCGACCATCGTAGTCGCCTGTTCCCTCATTGCCGCGACAACCGTGCTGGCAAAGATGCTCGGCACCGGACCGAATGCCCTGTCGCCGTTCCAGATCACATGGGGCCGCTACACGTTTGCGATGATGGCGGTCGCCGTCTTCTACGCTATCCGCCGCCCCGTCATCGCGCCCATGCACCTGCCGTTGCACACGATCCGCGTGGCATTCGGCGTCACGGGTGTGACCGCCATGTTCGCCGCTGCCACGCTGATTCCCCTGGCGGATGCGACGGCGATTTCGTTTCTCAACGTCATCGTGGCGATGGGGCTCGCTGTCGTTTTCCTGCGCGAAAAGGTCGGCCCCGTGAGGTGGACGGCGGCGTTGATCGCGTTCGGCGGCGCGCTTCTGCTCATCCGCCCCGGCACATCCACCTTCCAGCCTTTCGCGCTTGTTGCTCTGTTGGCCGCCTTTCTTCTGGCGGTCGAGATCACCGTGCTGAAAGTGCTGTCGGGTCGCGAGCCTGTGTTTCAGATTTTGCTGGCCTCGAATCTGGGCGGCACAATCATCGCCAGCCTTGCAATGCTGGTTTTCTGGCAGACACCGACGCCCGTTCAGTGGCTGATGCTCGGCGCGGTGGGCTTGGTGATGCTGTCGGCGCAAGCGATGTTCGTGCCTGCGCTGCGTTCCGGTGACGCCAGCTTCATCATGCCGTTCACCTATTCGGTGTTACTCTTCGCCACGCTCTACGATTTCGCCCTGTTCGGGGTGATCCCGGTCTTCTGGAGCATGGTCGGCGCGCTCATCATCGTCTGCGCAGGAATCGTTCTGGCAATTCGGGGTAGCCGCTAGACCGAGCGCGCAATCATGTAGAGCGCGATGGCGAGCAACGTGAAAAGGAAGATGCGCCTGAACTGTTCTTCCGACGTGCGCGCCCGCAACCGCTTGCCGATTTCCATTCCAACGAGACCCGGCAGCACCGCATAGACGGACAGTAATCCCAGCTCGACCGTCAGCAGACCGAGAAAATAGAAACAGGCATTCAGCACCACATAGGACGTGAAGAAAAAAATGCCCATCGACTGAATCATCGCATCACGTTTCAGCCCTATCCCGTTGAGATAGATGACGGATGGCACGGAGGTTACGCCTGTCATTCCGGTGGTGATTCCGCAGATCGCACCGAAGACCGGCGCGATGATGCCGCGTCCGCGCAGGGGAATGTCGATGCGGAATTTCGTCAGGCTCACCGCTGCATAGAAGCCGAGAACCAGCCCGAGAATCAAAATGAGCGTGGAATTGTCCGCCGTTTGCAACACGACAACGCCGATCCAGATTGTCAGCAGACACGGCACAAGCAGCGTCCAGATACCCATCGCCCGTTCCAGCACCCGTCCGCCCGACAATGACTGCCAGAAGTTGGCAACGAGCCCTGGCACCAGCATGAAGGCCATTGCAGTCGGCAGGTCGAAGAAGAACGTCAACACCGCCACCGTCACCAGCGGCAGGCCCATGCCCGCGATGCCCTTGACGATGCCGCCCAACAGGAAGGCAAAGGTGACGATGGCGATGGTGAACGGGTCCATCCGGCCTGTATGCGCGCGCCGGAAAGCGATGCATAGAGCGCTTGATTTCCGCCGTGTCCCGGTCTAGTCAGCACCCATTCCACACGCGGATGCGTGTCGGTCACTGGTCGCTTGCGGCCATCAGCCCCCGGTTAGCAATAACATGGCAATCGACCGCCACTCCGGTGCGGCTCTTTTTTAGGGTCGTTCTTTTCCGCGCAAGGCTCAACCGGTAAATATAAGGACCAGCAAAGCTATGGCTCTGCCCGATTTCTCCATGCGTCAGCTCCTCGAAGCAGGCGTCCATTTTGGTCACCAGACTCACCGCTGGAACCCCAAGATGGACCGCTACATCTTCGGCAAGCGCAACAACATCCACATTCTCGACCTGTCGCAGACCGTGCCGTTGCTGCACACGGCGCTGAAACAGATTTCCGACACCGTGGCCCGCGGCGGTCGTGTGCTGTTCGTCGGCACCAAGCGTCAGGCCTCCGAACTCGTGGCCGATGCGGCCCGCCGTTCGGCGCAGTATTACGTCAACGCCCGCTGGCTCGGCGGCATGTTGACGAACTGGAAGACGATTTCCAACTCCATCAAACGTTTGCGCGAACTGGAAGAGCTGCTCTCAGGTGGCGACCAGCACTACACCAAACGTGAACTGCTTTCGTTGACCCGCGAGCGCGACAAGCTGGAACGTGCGCTCGGCGGCATCAAGGACATGGGCGGCACGCCGGACCTCATCGTTGTTGTCGACACCAACAAGGAAGCGATTGCGGTTCAGGAAGCCAACAAGCTGAAAATCCCGGTTTGCGCCATTCTCGATTCCAACTCGGACACCGACGGCATCGACCTGCCGATCCCCGGTAACGACGACGCCTCCCGCGCGATTGCGCTGTATTGCGACCTGATTGCCAAAGCGGCCATTGATGGTCTTGCACGTCAGCAGGGCGCATCCGGTGCAGACCTTGGTGCCCGCGCTGATGCACCGCGCGAAACGGTTCTCGACGATGTGTCCGCAACCGCTTCCGGCGCGGCTTCCACCGTTGCCGATACGGCATCGAGCGTTGCGTCTTCCGCAGCCGGCATGGCGTCCGGCGCTGCCTCTTCTGCTGCTGAAACGGCATCCGCCGCTGCATCCACAGTCGCTGAAAAGGCGTCCACCGGCGCGTCGTCCATCATGGATGCCGTCTCCGCTGCCGCTTCCCGGATCACGGAAGCTGCGAGTTCCGCGGTTGACTCTGCGACCGATGCGGCACCGGGCGTGACAGCATCTGCAAGGGACACAGCCTCGTCAGCCGTGGACGCGGCGTCATCGGCTGCCTCCTCAGCTGCCGACACGGCCAAGGACGCTGCAGTCTCCGCTGCCGCGACCGCGTCCACCACCGCGGCCGAACTCGGCAACGGCATCGAAAAGACGCAGGACGGTCCGTTGTTTGCCGCCCCTGCCGGTGAGGGCGATGACCTGCAACAGATCAACGGTGTCGGCCCCGTTGCCGAACGCCAGTTGAAGGAGCAGGGCATCACCACCTTCGCCCAGATCGCCGCGCTGACACCGGAAGAGGTGCAGAAGGTCGACGATTACATGCCGTTCTCCACCGCACAGGTGCAGGACTGGAAGGCGCAGGCAGCCGAACTCTCCAAGTAAGGCAACCGCCGTCATACCGGTGCGCGCCTTGTGCTGCGCGCACCAATTCCCATTTGAGCGAAAAGGCGCATATCCCGCGCCGCGCCACACACATTTTGAAAGGACGAGCCGATGGCTGCCATAACAGCATCGATGGTCAAGGAACTGCGCGACAAGACCGGCGCAGGCATGATGGACTGCAAGAACGCACTGAAGGAAACCGATGGCGACGTCGAAGCCGCGGTCGATTATCTGCGTGCCAAGGGTATCGCGAAGGCCGACAAGAAGTCTGGCCGCACCGCCGCTGAAGGACTGATCGGCGTCGCCGCATCCGGCTCCAAAGCTGCCGTGGTCGAGGTGAACTCCGAAACCGATTTTGTGGCCCGCAACGAGAGCTTTCAGTCGCTCGTCAAGGCCGTGGCCAACACCGCACTGCTGACGGACGGTACCGTCGAAGCCATTTCGGGCGGCGCAATGGACGGAACGGATGTGGCCGGAGCCATCACGAAAGCCATCGCGACGATTGGCGAAAACATGAGCCTGCGCCGCGCTGCGGTGCTGGAAGTTTCGAACGGTGTCGTGGCTTCCTACGTTCACAACGCGGTCGCCGACGATCTGGGCAAGATCGGTGTGCTGGTCGCGCTGGAATCCACCGGCGATGCAGACGCCTTGCGCGCAATCGGTCGTCAGGTCGCCATGCACGTGGCCGCCACCAATCCGCTGGCCGCAACGCAGGCGGATATGGACCCGGCAGTGGTCGAGCGCGAGAAAGCGATCTTCATCGAATCGGCCCGCGAAAGCGGCAAGCCGGACAATATCATCGAGAAGATGGTCGAAGGTCGCGTTCGCAAGTTCTATGAGGAAAACGTGCTGCTTTCGCAGACATTCGTCATCGACGGCGAGAACACGGTCGAGCAGGCTCTGAAGAACGCCGAAGCCACAGTCGGAGCCCCGATCGAGCTGAAAACTTTCGTTCGCTTCCAGCTTGGCGACGGTATCGATAAGGGTCCGGCTGAGGACTTCGCAGCCGAAGTCGCCGCGATGAACAAGTAAGCTGTCCTTGAACGGCGATAATGCAAGGCCGTCGCGTGACATCGCGGCGGCCTTTTTGTATTCCGCACCCAGCCACGTGACCGGACGCCACCCGATATGACTCCCAGATATGACCGCGTTCTCTACAAGGTCTCGGGCGAGGCGCTTTTGGGCACTCAGTCTTCCGGCATCGATCCGGCTATGGTCGCGCACATCGTCGATGATGTGGTCGAGGCCCGCAAACTGGGCGTGTCCATCGCGCTTGTCGTTGGCGGTGGCAATATCTTCCGTGGTGCGAAGCTGGAAGAGACGGGCTGGGACCGGGTGACGTCCGACCATATCGGTATGCTTGCCATCGTGATGAATGCGCTGGCACTGCGAATGGAATTCGACCGGCGGAGCGTTTCTGCGACGGTTCTGTCGGGCCTGGCCGTGCCGGACGTGTGCGAGACATTCAGCCAGCGGGCGATGATCGAGGCGCGGGAGCGGGGCGATGTCATCATATTCGCTGCCGGCACCGGCTCGCCCTATTTCACGTCCGACACCGGTGCCGCCCTGCGCGCGGCGGAGTTCGGGGCGGGCGCTATCGTCAAGGGCACGCAGGTCGACGGAATTTACGATGCGGACCCGCGAACAGATGACACCGCGACACGCTTCGACACGTTGACCCACGACGAGGTGCTGGAAAAACGCCTCGCCATCATGGACGCCGCCTCCGTCGCGCTGGCACGGGACAACGCGATTGACGTGGTGGTGTTTTCGCTCCACCACAAGGGGTCTCTCGCGCAGGTGATTTGTGGACAGGGGACGTTCACCACCGTCAGCACCCCGGCATAGCCCGGCGGCACCGCAACATCGTCCGCCACAGTTTTTACCGGGTGGAATCAGGAGGAGAAGAACATGGCCGAAGGGCTTGATCTTAAAGATACAGAAAAACGTATGGATGCGAGCATCGAGAAGTTCCAAAAGGAACTCGGCGGGCTACGCACCGGCCGCGCGACGGCCTCTTTGCTCGACCCGGTCATGGTGAATGCCTACGGCTCGAAAGTGCCGCTCAATCAGGTCGCCAATGTCAGCGCGCCGGAGCCGAAACTCATCACGGTGCAGATTTGGGACAAGACGATGGTTGGTCCTGTCGAAAAGGCGGTGCGTGATGCCGGTTTGGGCTTGAGCCCGGTGGTCGATGGCCAGAACCTGCGTATTCCCATGCCCGATTTGAACGAAGAGCGCCGCCGCGATCTCGTCAAGGTCGCCAAGACCTATGCCGAGGATGCCAAGGTGGCGGTTCGCCATATCCGTCGTGATGGCATGGAAACGCTGAAGAAAGCCGAGAAGAACGGTGACATCGGCAAGGACGACGCACGCGGAACGTCCGACAAGGTCGAGAAAATGACATCCGACAAGGTTGCGGAAATCGACAGGGTGCTGACCACCAAGGAAGCGGAAATCATGCAGGTCTGACCGGCAGGTCCGGTTCGTATCAAGGCGATGCCCATGAATGACACACAGGCCAAAAGCGCAGGCGCTTCCGTGAGTGAAGGTTCATCGTGCGGAGACGTTCCCGGGCATGTTGCCATCATAATGGACGGCAACGGTCGCTGGGCGCAGGGCAGGGGACTGCCACGGTCCGCCGGCCACAAGCGGGGCGTCGAGGCGGTTCGCGCTGCTGTACGCGCGGCGGGCGAGCTTGGTATCACAACGCTGACCTTGTTCGCGTTCAGCTCTGAAAACTGGAAACGGCCGGAGTCGGAAATCTCCGATCTCATGGGCCTGCTGAAACTGTTCATCCGCCGCGACCTGGCGGAATTGCACCGTGAAAACGTGCGCGTGTCCATTATCGGCGCGCGCCATAACGTGCCTGCCGATATATTGTCGCTGCTGGAGGAGGCCGAAAACCTCACCCGACACAACGACCGGACGCGGCTTGTTATCGCCTTCAACTATGGTGGCCGCGACGACATTGCTCGTGCCGCCCGCACGCTCGCCAGAAAAGTCGAGGCGGGGGAAATGGTGGCGAACGACATCGATGCCGATGCGATCCACGCTGCTCTCGACACGGGAGACTGGTCCGACCCTGACCTCATCATCCGCACATCCGGTGAGCAACGCTTGTCCAATTTCCTGTTGTGGCAGGCTGCATACAGCGAATTCGTCTTTCTCGATTGCCATTGGCCGGATTTCGACCGCGTGGCGCTGGAGCAGGCACTTGCCGAATACACCCGTCGCAACCGCCGCTTCGGCGGGCTTGACGATATGACCGTGCAGGCAACCGCATGACCACGTCTCCCGATCCGAAACCCGAGCCCGGCTCCGGTCGCTTTCTCGCAACCGAACTCGGGCTGCGTATCGTGTCCGCCGTCGTCCTTCTCGTTGTCGTTGTTGCCGCGACATGGGCAGGCGGTTTGCCGTTTCGCCTGATGTCCTGCGCCTTGGCGGCTTTATTGTTCTACGAATGGCAGCGCATCGTCGCGGTGACGCGCTTCGACATGCCGGAGGCGATATTGACTGCAGGCTTTGGCCTCATGCTCTTGGGCGCGCTGTTCGATGTCTTCCTGCCGACCCTAATTCTATTCGTCCTCGTAGGCATCGCACTGGAACTGACACGCCACGGCCCGGAGCGTTCTGACGTGCGCTGGATCGGCATGGGCGCGCTGTATTGCATCACCGCTGCCGTGGCCTTGCCGACGATACGCGATGTCGGCGGAACGCTCGGTATCGCGTTGATATTCTTTCTGTTTCTCATCGTATGGGTGACCGATGTGGCGGCCTATTTCGCGGGACGTGCCTTGGGGGGACCGAAACTCTTACCTGCGGTCAGCCCGAAGAAAACATGGTCCGGCGGCATTGGTGGTCTGGTTGGCGCTATGGTCGTGGGCGCTTTGTTCGGACTGTATGTGGACGGGTTTTCGGTTCTAGCGGGTGTTGCCGCGGCGGCCATTTTATCCGTTTCGTCGCAGGCCGGTGATTTTTTCGAATCGTGGATCAAGCGCGTGCATAACGCCAAGGATTCCAGCAATCTCATCCCCGGTCACGGTGGCTTTCTCGACAGGGTCGACGGCCTTATCGCCGCCGCTTTTCCGGTCGCGGTGGTGGTCGCGCTGATACAGGTTTGACCGGCTTGGCACCTTCCATCGACAATGCCGCCTTCATTTCGCCGTTCGCAGGATAGACTGAGCCAAGATGGATATTCTCGCTGCCCCGGAATTCGTATTCGATTTCCTGTTTATGAAGGTGTTGCCGTTTATCGCGGTGCTGACACTCGTGGTTTTCATCCATGAAATGGGGCATTTCCTCGTCGCCCGCTGGTGCGGTGTGAAGGTCGAGGCGTTTTCGGTCGGTTTCGGCCCCGAACTGGTGGGTTTCAACGACAGCAAGGGCACCCGCTGGCGTCTCGCCGCCGTGCCTCTCGGCGGTTACGTCCGTTTCATGGGCGACGAGAATGCGGCCAGCCAGCCGGACCGGGCCTCGCTCGATGCGATGGACGAGGTGCAGCGCGCACAATCCTTCGAACACAAGCCGCTGTGGAAACGCGCGGCAGTGGTGGCCGCCGGCCCGATCGCCAATTTCATCCTCGCCATTGTCCTTTACACCGGTCTGTTCATGGGAACGGACCATGTCACCGTAGCACCTATCGTCGGCACCGTGCAGGAAGGGTCCGCCGCCCAAGAGGCGGGCATTCTGCCGGGGGACCGGATCATCGCCATCGACGACGCCCGGGTCGATTCCTTTTCGGATATGCAGCGCATCACGATGATGAGTTCGGACGCACCGCTGGCCTTTCGCATCGAAAGGGGAGGGGCCGAACAAACGATCATCGCCGCCCCCCGCATTACGGAGCGCACCGACCCCTTCGGCAACACGTATCGCACCGCGCTGGTCGGCATATCGCCGGACCCGGACCCCGCCAATCTCGAACGCACACGACTCGGGCCGGTCGATGCATTCCTGAAAGGCCTCGACCGCACATGGCTCGTGGTTGAAGGGACCGGTAATTTCATCGTGGAACTGTTCGGCGGAAAGCAGGATGCGCGGGAATTGCGCGGGCCGCTGGGCATCGCGCAGATGACATCGCAGGTCGCCACGCTGGGCATTCTGCAACTCATCTCCCTCGCCGCCGTGCTGTCGGTTTCCATCGGCCTGATGAACCTGCTGCCCGTGCCCATGCTCGATGGCGGGCATCTCGTTTTCTACGCGCTGGAAGGGGTGCGGGGAAAACCCCTGTCACCGACGGTTCAGGAGCGCGCTTTCAAGGTCGGTCTGACTCTGGTTTTGATGCTGATGATCTTCGCCACGAGCAATGATATCATCCGCACATTATGGTCGTGAGCCCGTTGAAAAACCGGCTTCGTTAACCCTGTATTAAGGATCAAAGGTGCCAGTGTTGCCTATCGGACGCGGTCGTAACAATTTGAGGCTAGGACATTCCTGGTGTGGTTGCGCAGGTTAAGAAAGCCTGTAAGACGACGATAGGTTTGAATGCGTTTCAGAGGGGCGGAAGCCGGATTTCGAACTGACGGTGGGTTGCTTGCAGCGCACCGGTGCCCGACGAACGGCACATTGAAATCGGACGGTTTTCGCGCCGCAATTTTAAAGAAGCGCACAACAGAGAGCGTAGTGACTTTATGAACGGATTTGCTCACCGAAAAAGCACTGGCCTCAAAGCCTTGCTTTGTCTGGCATTTTTCTGGACTTTGGCCGTCCCCTTCGCCGGTGCGCTGGTTGCGGTGTCCGCTACCGTGGCCGAAGCCGCGACCGTGTCGTCCATTTCCGTGCGCGGCAACCGCCGTGTGGACGAGGAGACTGTCCGTTCCTACGTCACAATCGAGCCGGGCCAGAATTTCACGACCTTCGATACCGACGAATCCCTCGCCGCTCTGTTCGCAACAGGCCTGTTTTCCGATGTCCGCATCACTCAATCCGGACGGACGCTTGTTGTGGAAGTTGAAGAAAATCCGACGATCAACCTCGTGCGCTTCGAAGGCGAGGACAAGGTCAAGGAAGAACAGCTCGAACGCATCGTGCAGTCGAAATCACTCGGTATTTTCAATCAGGAAAAAGTCGACAGCGACGTCGAGCGCGTGAAGGGTGCCGTGCTGCGCTCCGGTCGCGCCTCCGCGCAGGTAACGGCCCGTATCGACCAGCTCGACAACAACCGTGTCGATATCGTCTTCCTCATCAACGAGGGTGGCCGCACCAAGATCGACACCATCAATTTCGTCGGCAACAACGCGTTCGGCGACCGTCGTCTCGGTGAAGTCATTTCGCACAACGAGAGCAACTTCCTGTCCTGGCTGAAGCGTGACGATCTGTTCGATCCGGACCGCCTTCAGGCTGACGAAGAGCGTTTGCGCCAGTTCTACTACAACCGCGGCTACGCCGACTTCCAGGTTCTGTCCGCCAGCGGCGATTTCGATGCCGGTACCAACAGTTACGTCATCACGATCACGGTGGAAGAGGGCGAACTGTATCGCTTCGGCAATGTGCAGATCGACAACGCGCTCGCTCAGGTGCCTAATGAGGTGCTGGAAGGCGCTCTCGAATTTGGTTCCGGCGATATTTACAGCGCCCGTGATGTCGAGAAATCCCTTGTTTCGCTGACCGAGGCCGTGGCCCGCACCGGCTATTCCTTCGGCGAGGTGACGCCCCGTGGCGATCGTAATTTCGACGACCGCACCATCGACATCACATTCTTCGTCGACGAAGGACCGCGCACTTATATCGAGCGTATCGAAGTCTCCGGTAACACGCGCACCCGTGAATATGTCGTACGTCGCGAATTCGATATCTCCGAAGGCGATGCGTACAATCGTGTTTACGTGAACCAGACCAAGCGTCGTCTGGAAGCTCTCGGCTTCTTCGAGCAGGTTCGCATCACGACCCGGGCCGGTTCCGCGCCGGACCGCGTGGTTCTCGTGGTCAACGTGCAGGACAAGCCGACCGGTGAGTTCTCGATCGGTGGCGGCTACTCCACCAACAACGGCCCGATCGGCGAAATCTCCCTGACGGAGCGCAACTTCCTCGGCCGCGGCCAGTATCTCCGCATCTCCGGCGGTTACGGTGAGGACGTGACGAAATACAACCTCTCGTTCACCGAGCCCTATTTTCTCGGCAACCGTATCGCCGTCGGCTTCGACCTGTCCCGCGAAGAGGCGGAAGCATCGAACGGCGCGTTCTTCGATACGATCGAAACGCTCGGCCGTCTTCGCGCGACCGCTCCGATTACGGATAATTTGAGCGCGACAGTGAACTACACATTCGTCCGCGAGGAAAACGATCCCTCCGACGACCAGACCCTGACGCGTAATCGAATATGCGGCCACCATCGCACCAGCGTTGGCCGACACATTCCTCCGCAGCCCGTACGATACGTCGTCTATCGGTTACTCGCTGACGTATTCGGATATCGATAGCCTCGCCGAATCCCCGTGAAGGGATCTATGCGACATTCGCTCAAGACTTTGCCGGTGCCGGTGGCGATGCGACCTACATCAGAAGTGTCGGTAAGCTGACGGGCTATTATCTCCTGTCCGAAGACGCGGATATCGTTCTCAAGGGCGCCGTCAGCGGCGGTCACGTACAGCCATTGGGCGGTGATAGGCTGCGGGTTTCCGACCACTTCTTCCTTGGTGGCGAGACGATTCGTGGCTTCGAAACACGTCGGCATTGGACCCCGGATTACAGCCGTGAGCCCTGGTTTGCTTGGCATCGATACGCCGGTCGGTGGCACCAGCTATTATGCAGCGTCGGTCGAAGCGCAGTTTCCATTGCCACTCATCAACCGGTCCTACGGTCTGCGTGGTGCAGTGTTCGCCGATGCGGGCAGCTTGTTCGACAACGATTTCGGCGGCTTTGGCATCACCGATGACAACGAGTTGCGGGCATCGGTCGGTGCGTCGATCATCTGGGACTCGCCCTTCGGCCCTCTGCGGGCGGACTTCGCGTATCCTGTCGCAAAGGCGGATTACGACGAGACCCAGTTCTTCCGCTTTGGTGTCAGCACCAAGTTCTAGCGTTGCTTGGCCCGTCCTGAGGACGGGCCATATCTAAACGAATTGCGGGTTTGTCGTGAGCGCATTCTTCCCACCTGCAAAGCCGGTATCCCTTGTCGAGTTGGCAACGATCATCGGCGCGGAACTGCGCTCCGAGCGGGATGGTCCAACAATTGTCGATACCGTGGCACCACTCGAAAACGCCGAAAGCGGCGCTCTCTCTTTCCTGAACAATCGCCGCTACACGCCGATGCTGAAAAGCACCAAGGCTACCGCGGTCATCGTCGGGCAAAACCACGTCGAGCATGTGCCCGCCAACCTCCCGGCTCTGATTGCGCCACGATCCCTATCGCGCTTTCGCAATCGCCGCCGCCCACATGTTCCCTGCTGCGATGCGACCATTACCGGTGTTCGGGCCGGGCATCGCAGAGGGCTCCCATATTCATCCCGATGCACGCCTGGAGGACGATGTGACCGTCGATCCGTCGGTGGTGATCGGGGCGGGCGCATGGATCGGCGCAGCCACTGTGATTTGCGCCGGGGCCGTTGTCGGTCCGAATGTCACGATCGGTCGCGACTGCACGATCGGACCCGACACCACGGTCATCCATTCCATTCTCGGTAGATCGCGTCATCGTCCAGCCGGGCGTACGTCTCGGTGCGGACGGGTTCGGGTTTGCGATGGGTCCTGGTGGTCACCATAAGATCGTTCAGCTCGGCCGCGTCGTCGTGCAGGATGACGTGGAAATCGGACCCAATACGGTCATCGATCGCGGCAGTAACCGCGATACGATTGTCGGCGAAGGAACCAAGATCGATGGTCATGTCATGATCGGCCACAACGTGACCGATCGGGCGCCATTGCGTCATGGCCGGAAAATGCGGCATTGCCGGCAGTACGGAGATCGGCGACTTCGTGCTGATGGGTGCAGGCGTGTCTGTCAACGGTCACATATCCATCGGCAGCGGTGCGCAACTCATGGGCAAGACGGTCGTGGTGGAAGACATTCCCGCCCGGCGTGCAATATGCTGGCGATCCGGCCCGGCCTCTGTCGATCTGGCGTCGCGATATGGTCGAGGCACGGCGGGCGTGGAAAAATCGGGTGAAGAAGAAGGACGACGGCAATGTCTGATACCGGTTCCGAAAACCTTGAAACGCTGGACATCATGCGGTTGATGCAGCTGTTGCCGCACCGCTATCCGTTTCTGCTGGTGGACCGCATCGTCGACGTGAACGGCGACCAGTCCGCCGTCGGCATCAAGAACGTCACGATGAACGAGCCCCATTTTACCGGCCACTTTCCGCACATGCCGATCATGCCTGGCGTTCTCATCATCGAAGGCATGGCGCAGACCGCCGGTGCAATTTGCGCCCAGCATCACTACGGTGATGAGCAGAAGACGGTCTATTTCATGACCATCGACAATGCCAAGTTTCGCAAGACCGTTACGCCGGGAGACCGGCTGGAATATCACATCGAGAAGCTGAGACAGCGCCGCAATATCTTCAAATATGCCTGCCGTGCGATGGTCGATGGCACGCTGGCCGCCGAGGCGGAGATCGGGGCGATGATGGCTAGCCGTGACGGGGAGGGGTAGTCCGCTGTCGTACATCCAACGTCAGTCGTCGAAGATGGAGCAAGCTCGGTGATGGTGTCACCATCGGTCCGTTCTGCCATATCGGGCCACAGGTGCGTCTGGGCGACGGTGTCGAGGTTCTCAGCCATGCCTCGATACAGGGCGACACGACCATTGGTGCGGACAGCCGCGTGTTTCCCTTTGCGTCGGTCGGCAACGAGCCGCAGGATCTGAAATTCGGCGGCGAGGCCGTGCGACTGGTGATCGGCGCACGGTGCACGATCCGCGAAGGGTGTCACGCTCAATCCCGGCACAGGTGCCGACCGGGCCGAAACGCTGATCGGTGACGATTGCGTCTTCCTCGCCAATTCCCACGTTGCCCATGATTGCCGTGTCGGCAACGGTGTCATCCTGTCGAACAACGTGATGATCGCGGGTCATTGCACCATTGGCGACCATGTCATCTTCGGCGGTGGCTCGGCGATCCATCAGTTCTCCCGCGTCGGACACCACGCTTTCATCGGCGGTCTGGCAGGGGTCGAAGGCGATCTGATCCCGTTCGGCATGGCGATGGGAAACCGCGCCAAGCTGGCAGGCCTGAATATCATCGGCATGAAGCGTGGCGGCATCGAACGCAGTTCGATCCATGCTCTGCGCGCGTGCCTACAAGGCTGTGTTTCAGGGCGGCAGACCGGTTCAGGAAGCGGTTGGTGCGCTCTCCGGCGAAGCTAACGATCCGCTCGTTGATGACATGCTCTCATTCATTCGCGATGCCAAGGATCGTGCCCTGTGCACACCGGGCTGACCAGTGAGCGATGAATCGGGTGTCGTGAACTCGACTGCGATTATCGCGGGAAGTGGCACTCTTCCCTTCGAAGTCGCCCGGCATTTCACATCCAAAGGGCGAGCGCCCGCTTCTGATCGGTATCGAAGGCGAGGTGAGCAGCGAGATCGAGACCTATTCGAACATCGCATCGTCGGCTGGCAACAAATCGGTAGCGTATTCAAGTTATTGCGGGAGCATGGGATGACCCGGGTCGCCCTTGCCGGTGGCGTCAGCGCGCGTCCGGCCTTTCGGTTACAGGGAGATGGACTTCGCCACCATGCTGACCTTGCCGCGCATTTTCAGGCGAAATGCTGGGTGGTGATGGCGCGCTGCTGTCGAAGGTCGTATCGATCTTCGAAGACCGAGGTTTTCGGGTGGTCGGCGCCCATGATCTTGCGCCGCATTTGCTGGTCGAGACTGGCGTCAACGGACAGCATAGGTTGCCGAAAGCGGTGATGGCCGGACTCGATATCGGGCGACAGTTGCTCGACGATCTGTCGAGCCACGATGTTGGCCAGGCCTGCATCGTCGCCGGTCGTCGGGTCGTCGCCGTCGAGGGCGCGGAAGGAACGGCCGGACTGCTGGCGACGAACCGCAGATATGCGCGCGGCCGGGGTGCTGAACGACGCCTACCCATGCCTGCTGGTGAAGGCGATGAAGGCGGGGCAGGATCCGCGCGTCGATATGCCTTCCATCGGGCCGGACACGATCAGTGCAGCCAAAGCCGCCGCGGGTTTGGTGGCAATTGCAGTGCAGGCACAACGGACGCTGGTGTTGGAGCGGGATAGGACGATCCGCGACGCCGATGCGAGCGGACTGGCGCTCTACGGTTTCTAGCATGAACGAATCCGATCAGCCCAACGATCTATCTCGTTCTCGGTGAGGAATCCGGAGATGCCCTTGGCGCGGACCTTGCCGACCATATCCATCGGAAAGACCGACGGGAAGGCACGGATTGTCGGGCTTGCAGGGCCGCGGTTTGCCAGCGCGGCGTGACAAGCCTGTTCGATCTCGATGATATCGCTGTTATGGGCTTCACGGCGGTGGCAGGCCGGTTGCCGACTATCGTACGACGTGTGCGGCAGACGGTTCGGGATATTCTCAAACTACAATCCTGATGTGGTCGTTCTCATCGACAGTCCGGACTTCACCCATGCCGTCGCCCGACGTGTGCGACGCTCGCGCCCGGATATTCCGGTCGTCAATTATGTGTGTCCGAGTGTGTGGGCGTGGCGTCCGGGCAGGGCGAAGGCCATGCGCGCCTACGTCGACCATGTGCTGACGCTGCTGCCGTTCGAGCCGCAGGTGTTGCAGCGACCTCGACGGCCCGCCCGGCACGTATGTCGGCCACCCGCTTGCGCCAGACTTGCCGCCGGTCTCGAATGCAGGCGACGGCCTGCCAAGGCTGATGTTGCTTGCCCGGTTCACGAGGCGGCGAAATCAAACGCATCCTGCCGTTGCTGGAAAAGACGGTCGATGTGCTGAAACACCGTGGAAAGGTGCCGTTCGAGCCTGTTCTAATTGCCGTGGACAGACATCGCGACGTGTTGGAGACCCAGGTCGCCGGATGGAAACATCCTCCATTGGTCGTTTCCGGCGCGGACAACAGGCAGACGTTGCAAACAGCCTCGGCAGCACTCGCGTGCAGCGGAACGGTTGCGCTGGAATTGGCCGTACACGGCGTACCAACCGCCATCGTCTATACGACCGATATCGTGACGCGCCGTTTGGGCGCCTTCATTACGGCTTGGACGGCTGTGTTGCCGAACCTCATTCTGGACCGTGTCGTCGTGCCGGAAGACATTGATGATATGGCAAGACCGGAGCGTCTGGCCCGTCGTATCGAGCAACTTCTCGTCGCCGGTCCAACACGATCCCTGCAAACCGATGCGTTCGACGAATTGCGCCAGATCATGGCGACCGATCAGACCTGCAGGCGAGATCGCGGCGGAAATCGTTCTTTCCGCCGCTCGTAAGGGCTGAAGCTCCGCTTTTCGGGAGCCTAGCGGTCAGACACCTTCACATAGTTCCGTTCGGTCGGACCGGTGTAAAGCTGGCGCGGGCGACCGATACGTTGGCTTGGATCCTCGATCATTTCCTTCCACTGAGCGATCCAGCCGACCGTGCGGGCCAGCGAGAACAGAACGGTGAACATATCCGTCGGGAAACCCATCGCCTTCAAGGGTAATGCCGGAATAGAAGTCGATGTTCGGGTAAAGGTTGCGCGACTTGAAATACTCGTCTTCCAGCGCAATCTTCTCCAGCTCCATCGCCACGTCGAGGATCGGATCGTCGGTAATGCCAAGCGCATCCAAGACTTCATGGCAGGTCTTCTGCATGATCTTAGCGCGAGGATCATAGTTCTTGTAGACGCGGTGCCCGAAGCCCATCAGGCGGAACGGATCGTCCTTGTCCTTCGCGCGGGCGATATATTCGGGAATCCGGTCGGTCGAGCCGATTTCGGTAAGCATATTAAGCGCGGCTTCGTTGGCACCACCGTGCGCGGGGCCCCACAGGCAGGCGATACCGGCAGCAATACAAGCAAACGGGTTCGCGCCCGACGAGCCAGCCAGACGGACGGTGGATGTCGACGCGTTCTGCTCGTGGTCGGCGTGGAGAATGAAGATCCTGTCCATCGCGCGCGCCAGGACCGGGTTGATCTCATAGTCTTCCGCAGGCACGGCAAAGCACATTTGCAGAAAGTTGGCGGCATAGTCCAGATCGTTGCGCGGATAGACGAAGGGCTGGCCGATCGAATACTTGTAGGCCATCGCGGCAATTGTCGGCAATTTGGCGATCATGCGCAGGGACGCGACCATGCGCTGATGCGGGTCGGTGATATCTGTCGAATCGTGATAAAATGCCGACAGTGCGCCGACGACGCCAACCATGACGGCCATCGGGTGTGCGTCACGGCGGAAACCGGAAAACAGCTTCTGCATCTGGTCATGAATCATCGTGTGATACGTGACGCGGGATACGAAATCTTCCTTCTGCGTCGCGCTCGGCAATTCGCCGTAGAGCAGCAGGTAGCAAACTTCGAGGAAGTCGCCTTCCTCGGCCAACTGGTCGATCGGATAGCCGCGGTGCAGCAGAATGCCCGCATCGCCGTCGATATAGGTGATCGCGCTTTCGCATGAGGCGGTCGATGTGAAACCGGGGTCGAAGGTGAAGCGGTCGGTCTTTTTGTAGAGAGAGCCGATATCCATCACATCCGGACCGACGCTGCCCTTGCGAATTGGAAATTCGTAGTTTTCGGAACCGATCGTCAGTTTCGCGGTCTCATCTGTCATGGGTATCGCCTCTCGTTAGGGGCGCGGCTCCCATGTCACCGTGCACCTTTAGCAAAGTCGGGAGGGACTTGGACAATCGATGCGAGTGGCGATGGTGAAACTGCGCTTCACATCGTTTGAAATGTAGTGCCACTGATAAGCCATCCGCCTTCGCGCGGCAAGGATGGCAAACTCACCTTACGGCAAGTGGCGTGGGCGGCGGTGGTTCAGTCTGCCGCCTTATCCGCCATCCGCGCGATACATTCATGCTTGCCAAGCACCGCCATTACGTCGAACACGCCGGGCGATTGAGTCGTGCCGGTGAGCGCTGCGCGGATTGGCTGTGCGACCTGTCCCAGCTTCGCGCCCGTATCCTTCGTATAGTCCCGCACGACAGATTCCACCGATTCGACCGTCCAGTCCTCCACCTGTTCGAGCAGTGGAACGAGCGCCGCGAGATGCCGTGCGCCGTCGCCGGCAAGAATGCCGGCCGCTTTCTCGTCAGGGACCAGCGGGCGTTCTGCGAACAGGAACCGTGCCCCGTCCAATATGTCCAGCAGTGTCGTGGCCCGTTCCTTCAGACCGGGCATGGCTTCCTCAAGCTGGGCAGCGCGCTCCGTCACTCCACCGCTCCGCGAACCACTGGCCGTTCTCAATTTCCGGCAGGATTGCCTCGATCCGGCGCACAAGCTCGCCATCATCGGTTTGACGCAGATAGTGGGCATTCACGTTGGCCAGCTTGTCGAAGTCGAACCGCGCAGCGGATTTGCCGACGGCGTCGAGGGAGAACACCGCGTCCAGCTCCTCCAATGTGAAATATTCCTGATCGCCGTGCGACCAGCCAAGCCGCAACAGATAGTTCCGCAACGCTTCCGACAGATACCCCATCGCGCGATACGCATCCGCACCGATGGCACCGTCACGCTTGGACATTTTGGCACCGCTGGCACCATGAATCAGCGGAATATGCGCCATGCCCGGCACGTCCCAGCCCATTGCGCGGTAGATGATCGTCTGCCGCGCGGCATTCGTCAGATGATCGTCACCGCGAATGATCTGCGTCACACCCATGTCGTGATCATCCACGACGACTGCCAGATTGTAGGTCGGCGACCCATCGGACCGAAGCAGCACGAGATCGTCGAGGTCGGCGTTGGGAAACGAAACATCACCCTGAACGGCGTCATGCACGATCGTGTGACCTTCTTTCGGGCCTTTGATGCGAATGGCAGCGGCGACGCCTTCCGGAGCCTCAGCGGGGTCGCGGTCGCGCCAGCGGCCATCATACCGTGGCGGACGCTTTTCAGCGCGGGCTCTCTCGCGCATCTCGTCCAGATCGGCAGGCGATGCGTAGCAGCGATAGGCCTGCGCCCCGTGCCAGCATGTCTTCCACGACTTCCCGGTGCCGGTTGGCCCGTCCATATTGCGAGACCGGCTCACCGTCCCACGTGATGCCGAGCCAGCCAAGCCCGTCGATCAGCGCATCGGTCGCGGCCTGTGTGGAACGTTCACGGTCCGTGTCCTCGATACGCAACAGCATCTTGCCGCCATTGGCACGGGCGTAAAGCCAGTTGAACAGGGCTGTCCGCGCGCCACCGATATGCAGGAAGCCGGTGGGGGAGGGCGCGAAGCGGGTGACGACGGGTTTGGATGTCGTATCGGGCATGAGAACACCAAAAAACGCAAGGCGACAGGGCGATTGCCGACTGTGGCGGTGCGGAACAAAGGGAGACGTTGCCGGTCTAACACGGGCCTGCAATCATGCAAGCGCGGGCGGGGAATGACAGGCGGCTGGTAATGCGTGATGACGGGCCTGCCGATACCGATGAAACGGGCGTCGAGCGCGGCTATGGCAAGCGTATCACGTCCTTCGAGCGCCCGGGTTTCATGCGCCGTCTTGCATTGCGGATGGCGTATCATCGGGAGCGATCCGGCGCAGGTTTCGCCCTGTTGTTGCGCGAGGAGCAGGAGCGCGGTGGCCCGTTTCTTTGGGCCCCCGTATTCTTCGCCGCCGGAATTTTGATCTACTTTTCATTGCCGAGAGAGCCGCTCGCATTCGCATTTCCTGCGCTTGGCAGTTTTGGGCACCATCGCCGCGTGGCGCAGCAAACGAACGGGGGTTTGGTATCGCAGTGCCATGCTTGTTGCGCTGGTTGCGGGCGGTGCGGCTGTCGCGCAGGGGCATGTCCACTGGCAGTCCACGGTCATGTTGTCCAAAGGCACCGTTGCCACCGTTGATGCGCGGATCGAGCGGATCGAGGAGCGTGCAAACGGGTCCGCACGCTACACCCTGGCACTCGATAGGGGCGTGTTGAGCCTTGTTGGCAGAGGGATCGACAATCCGCCAAAGCGTATACGACTGACCGCGAGAAAGGCTTTGCCGGAGGCCCGTATCGGAGACAGGCTTACAGGGCGTGCCCGGGTCGGGCCGCCACCGGCTCCGGTGATGCCGGGCGGCTACGATTTCGCCTTCCACGCGTGGTTCGACGGTTTGGGCGGGAGCGGCTTTTTTCTGGGCGCGCCGCAGGTCGTATCCGTGGCAACGACCGGCTTCACCATCGAAAGCGTGCGCCATGCCATCGCGCGCACGATCCGCGCCGCTTTGCCGGGTGAGGCGGGGGGTATTGCCGTTGCGCTGATCGTCGGCGACCGGTCCGGGATTCCGGAGGATGTATCGGAGGCCCTTCGGCGCAGCGGACTGGCGCATATCCTGGCAATTTCCGGCCTTCACATGACGCTCGTCGCCGGAACGGTGTTGCTTGGCGCACGGTTGGGGTTGGCGGCTATACCGGGTTTGGCGCTGCAATATCCCGTGAAGAAATGGGCTGCCTGCGCGGCTTTGATGGCCGCCACGCTTTACCTGTCGATTTCGGGAGGCGGCGTGTCCGCGCGGCGTGCCTACATCATGATTGCCATCATGTTGCTGGCTGTGCTCGCCGACCGGCGTGCCCTGACAATGCGCAACGTGGCCATCGCTGCCTTCGCGGTGTTGCTGCTCTCGCCGCACGCCGTTCTATCGCCGGGTTTCCAGATGTCGTTTGCCGCCGTTGCAGCGCTGATTGCCATGTTCGAAATCGCAAGGGATCGCCGCGCGAACAGCACCGGCACATCGCATGAGCGTATGCCCCACTGGTTGCGTGCAATCGGCCACAACCTTGCCGGGCTGGCGGCCACCTCCATTATCGCCGGTCTGGCGACGGGCATCTTTGCGGCCTACCACTTCTACCGCGTCGCGCCGCTCGGTTTACCTGCCAACCTGATGGCGATGCCGGTCGTCTCTTTCGTCGTAATGCCGATGGCGCTGGTGTCCATGCTGGCCATGCCCTTCGGGCTGGAAAGCCTGCCATTGCAGGTCATGGGCTGGGGCAATACGACAGTTGTGGAAGTGGCCACACGGATTTCCGAACTCGGACCAGAGGGTTCGACCGGCCGGATTGCGCCTGCAACGCTGATGCTGATGACCCTTGCCCTGCTTGGCGTCACCCTGTCCCGCACGCGGCTTCGATTGCTGGCTGCCCTGCCGATGCTGCTGGCCATCGTGCTGCCGATTGGGGTTAGCAGACCCGATATCCTCATTTCCGGCACAGGCAGGCAGGTCGGCGTGATCGGGGCTGACGGCGTCCGGCACCTCGCGCGACCAAGAGCGGAAGGGTTTGCGACCGGCATCTGGAAGGCGGCCTATGGAGATGCGATGTCCGGGAACGGCGGGTTTCAGTGCGACCCGCACGGCTGCGCAGTGGCAGTTGCAGGCCAACTCCTGCTTGTCGTCGAACAGGGGGACCGGCTGTGGGAGGACTGCCGGTTGGCCGACATTATCGTTCTGCCGTTCGCCTCGCCCAATGCCTGTGCAAGCGCGGCACCAAACGACCGGCCGCTTGTGATCGATAGCGCAAAACTGGAGACATATGGCGCACATGCGTTGCGCATATCGAAAGCGGGGGGTGTGACGATCGAAGTCGCCAGACCGCTTCTTAACCGCCCGTGGACGGAAGCATTTTCGAAATAGCGTCTGTCACGATGGTCCGACCTACGGGCCCGAACATAAACCCGTCTACCAGATCGCCTCGACCATCAATGATATTGCCGGATGAGCCCCACCAGCTTGCCCTGCACCTGAACCCGGTCTGGCCCGAATATGCGGGTCTCGTATGCCGGGTTGGCAGCCTCCAGCGCGATGCTGTCGCCTTTGCGGCGAAACCGTTTCAGCGTCGCTTCTTCGTCATCCACCAGCGCAACGACGATTTCGCCCGGCGTGGCGGTGTCCGCCCGTTTGATGACAACCGTATCCCCGTCGAGAATACCGGCATCGACCATCGAATCACCCTTCACTTCCAGCGCGTAATGTTCGCCGGAACCGAGCATGTCAGGCGATACTGTAATCGAATGGGTATGTTCCTGAATGGCGGATATGGGCGTTCCCGCAGCGATGCGACCCATGACCGGAATGGTCGCAAAATCGTTTGCGGCAGGCCCCGCAGGTGCCGGTGCACGGCCTAAATCGCCGTCGATGACGCTTGGCGTGAACGGGCGACGTCCGGCGGGACTGGGCACATAGGATTCCGGCAGCTTGATGATTTCGAGCGCCCGCGCACGGTTCTTCAACCGGCGGATGAAACCACGTTCCTCCAGCGCCGTGATGATACGGTGAATACCGGATTTCGACTTGAGGTCGAGCGCGTCCTTCATTTCGTCGAACGACGGCGGAACACCGCTTTCCTTCACCCGCTCATGGATGAACATGAGCAATTCGTGCTGCTTGCGGGTCAACATCGCAATTTCTCCGGGTGATTCGCCACCGCCTGATACAAAACAAGAACAGGTTAACAGGTTCTTAATATGTTCCGCAAGTGTTCACCCGATCGGCATATACCGGCAAGCGTCTTCCGCACGAGCAGCAGCACTGTTTTCCGGTCTCACCAACAGGCACTGCGCCTTTGCGTACAGGCTGACCAGCGACGAATCCTGCCGTTCGAAGGGCGTGACAACCGGCGTTCCCCCGCTTGTATCGAGCGTAGCACGCATGAACTGCCGCCGCTCGCCGGATGCGGGCAAATCCCGCCCCAGCGTGCCGGTAAGCAAAACGGTCGGCGTGCTGTCACCCAGCATCGCGCGAATCAGTGGCATGAGAAACACCTGCGAACACACCAGTCCGGAGACCGGATTGCCGGGAAGCCCGAGATAGCGGCGTCCATCGGCGTCGATGCCGAAGATCACCGGCTTGCCGGGCTGCATGGCCAATTTCCAGAAAGAGAGCGTTACGCTCCGTGCTTCCAGCGTTCGGCGCACGAGGTCGTGGTCGCCCACGGAGGCCCCGCCCAGCGTGACGATGATGTCGGCATTACTTGCTTTGTCGAAAGCGGCATTCATCGATTCAGCGCTGTCCCGCGCGATGCCGCAGTCTATCGCCTCACCGCCCGCCGAAACGACCTGCGCGGCCAGACCGTATGTGTTCGAAGCGATGATCTGGTCCGGCCCCGGTTCCGCTCCCGGCGGCACGAGTTCGTCGCCGGTTGCGATCAACGCGACGCGGGGTTTGCGAACGACTGGAAGATGCGCGCAATTGGCGGCGGCAGCGAGCGAAAGCGCGCCTGCATCCATCCGCCGGCCGGCTTCGAGCAGCATTTCGCCGCTGCGAAAATCGATACCCGCATTTCGCACGTATGTGCCTGCGGGAACGGCATCGGCCACGCGCACGTCCGCCCCGTCCCGCACCGCATCCTCCTGAATGACGATCGCGTCCGCACCGTCCGGCAAGGGCGCGCCGGTGAAGATGCGAACAGCCTGACCGTGTCCGACGGCATCATCGAAACGATGACCCGCCGCCGCCTCGCCGATGAGCGTCAACGTGCCCGGCACATCGGCTGACCGCACCGCATAACCATCCATTGCCGAGGCCGCGAATGGTGGCTGTGTGCGGCTGGCGGTGATGCTGTCTCCAAGCGTCCGTCCGTTGCACAGGCTCAGATGCACACTCTCTGTCTCCAGAGGGACAACGCCATCCAGAATGCGTGCCAGCGCGGTATCGACATCGAGAAGACCGCTCACGTGCCTCCCCCAGCGGCAATCCCGGCATCGAAGGAACCGGATTTGCCGCCGCTCTTGTGCAGCAACCGTGTCGGGCCGATTTCCATCTCCCGATCGACCGCTTTCGCCATGTCGTAGATGGTCAGCGCCGCCACGGATGCGGCGGTCAGCGCCTCCATCTCGACGCCCGTTTGCCCCGTCACCCGCGCTTCCGTCTCGATGCGGAGGCCGGGCAGGGCGTCGTCGAGCGTGATGTCCACACGCACTTTGGTCAGCATGAGCGGATGGCACAGCGGAATGAGATCGTGGGTGCGTTTGGCTGCCATGATACCCGCCAGCCGCGCCGTGCCGATGACGTCCCCTTTTCTGGCATCGCCAGCGGCGATCATCGCCAGAGTTTCCGGTTTCATGCGCACGAAGCTTTCCGCCACTGCGCGACGGCTCGTCGTGTCCTTGCTGCCCACATCGACCATGCTTGCCGTGCCGTCCGCAGCAATATGCGTCAGACCCGCTCATGCGAGCAGTTTGCGGGTGGCACGTTCGACGTTCTTATGGCGCATCAGGCTTTCGCCGATGAGGAAGGTCGTAATGCCGTATTCCGCCAGCCGGTCGAGGTCGTCGCGGTTGGACATGCCGCTTTCGCTGACAACGAGATACTCGTCGGGCATGACCGATGCGAGGGTCTGACTGGTCGACAGGTCGGTCTCGAATGTCCGCAGGTTGCGGTTGTTGATGCCGAACAATTTGGAGCGCAATTTCAAGGCGCGCATGATTTCCAGCTGCGAGTGAACTTCCACCAGCACGTCCATTCCCAATTCGTTGGCCGTGTCTTCCAGCGCCGTCGCTTCGCCATCCGTCACCGAGGCCATGATAATGAGGATGCAATCGGCACCCCAGGCGCGCGCTTCGTGGACCTGATAGGTGTCGTAGAGAAAATCCTTGCGCAGGCAGGGGAGGGAGGTCGCGGCGCGGGCCTGTTTGAGATAGTCCGGTGAGCCTTGGAAAGACGGCTCATCCGTCAGCACTGACAGGCAGGCCGCACCGCCGTTTTCATAGGCTTGTCGCATGGGCGGGTGGATCGAAATCCTTGCGGATCAAACCTTTGGACGGGCTGGCCTTCTTGATCTCCGCAATCAATCCGTATTGCCGCTCCTCCCGCTTGCGGCGCAACGCTGCTTCGAAACCGCGCGGTTCCGATACATCCTGCTGCATCGCTTTCAAGTCGTCGAGAGATACAGCGGCCTTCGCGGCCGCGATTTCCGCGCGCTTATACGCTTCGATCTTGAGCAGAATGTCGTTCATGCGGCACCGCCCGAGGCTTTCACAAGTTTGGCAAGCGTGGCCTTGGCGCGCCCGTCGTCGATGGCCTCCGCTGCCTGCCGAACACCGTCTTTCAGGCCGTCTGCAAGCCCTGCGACGACCAACCCCGCGCTTGCGTTCAGCAACACCATCTCCCGGTGCGCGCCGCTCTCGCCATCCAGAACGGCGGTCAAGGCGCGGGCGTTCTCGGCTGCATCGCCACCTTTCAGCGCGTCGATGGCATGGCGAGCCAAACCTGCGTCTTCCGGTGTCACTGTGAATGTCGTGACCGCGCCGTCTTTCAGTTCGGCCACCTGTGTTTCGCCCGTCACCGTCAGTTCATCCATGCCATCGCCATGCACGACCCACACATGATCGGAGCCGAGATCACGCAGCACATTCGCCAGCGGTTCCAGCCATTTCGGGTCGAACACGCCGATCACCTGTCGCGTCACGCCGGCTGGGTTGGAAAGCGGCCCGAGCAGGTTGAAGATCGTGCGCGTGCCCATTTCCACCCGCGTCGGGCCAACATGGCGCATGGCGGAATGATGGGCAGGGGCGAACATGAAGCCGACACCGGCTTTTTTGATGCAGGACGCGATCACATCCGGCCCGCCCTCCAGCGAAACGCCAAGCGCCTCCAGCGTGTCCGCCGCGCCGGATTTCGATGACAGCGCCCGGTTGCCGTGCTTGGCGACCGTCACGCCAGCCGCAGCGGCGACGATGGCGGAGGCCGTTGAAATATTGTAGGTTCCCGACTGGTCTCCACCCGTGCCGACGATGTCGATGGCACCGTCGGGCGCTTCGACCGTCAGCATTTTTGCCCGCATCGTCGAGACGGCACCGGCAATTTCGTCCACCGTTTCGCCGCGCACCCGCAACGCCATCAAAAACGCGCCGATCTGCGATGGCGTGGCGTTGCCGGACATCAGGATATCGAACGCGCTTTCGGCCTCCGCCCTGTCGAGCGACGCGCCGTCGGCGACCTTGGCGATGAAATGCTTCAGATCGCTCATCTCTGGTTCGTCAGGGCGTAGTCGATGGAGGCAGGGTTCTGCGTGACCGAATAGGAGTTTTGAAGCGTGATGATGAGCTGATTCAACAGATCGTTCGACGCGCTTTCGTTCGCCGCTTCAACGAGTTGCTCCGCTGCCTCGCCGTCCGGTGCAGTCACGCGAGGCGACCCGTGCGAGCAGCAGGTTTTCGGGCGTTGCGCGGGCGCGGTGAAGATCGCGCCTTGCTGGCCCTTGAATCCTTCCTCGACCGCTTCGCGCACGAAAATCTCCGTCGCGCCGGTTCTCACCATCGGTCCGGCACTTTCCACCGGCGCTCCGGTCTCCGTCGACAAGGCGTCCAAGCGTCGCGCCTTCGCCCATGCGGGCCATCAGGTCGTCGGCCTTTTTGCGAACCATTTCAGACGCGTTCATTGGCAGTCCAGTCCGTCGCAACGCGGTCGCGGACCTCTTCCAGCGTGCGATCGCGGGCTTCGATAATTTCGTCCACGTCAAGCCAGACATGCTCGCCTGAACCAAAATCGATAGGGCCGCTTTGCGCGCCGACGCGGGTTTCGAAGGCCTGGGCAAGCAGATCGCGCGAGGAGGGCAGGTCGGTGATAACGATGCCGTTTTCGTCCCGCGATGCCCGGTCCACCATCGGCACGGCGCGGGTTTCAAGCTCGAACTGCTGCGCGATTTCGATCAGCGTCGCGCCGCTGGCGCGGGAGTCCTCGATTTCCTCGTACAACGTGTTCACCCGGTCGGCGGCGGTGCGTAGAGCGAGATCGCGGCGGATGTCGTCGCGCACTTCGGTAAGCGGGGTCGTTTCACTGGCGGTGATTTCCGTAACGCGCATGAGTGTCGGGCCGAATGGTCCGTCCACAACGGCGCTTGGCGTGTTCAATTCCAGAGCGAATGCCGCTTCACCTAATGTGTTCGGCAGTTCACTTTGCGCGATGAGGCCGAGATCGGCGGGCGTAATACCCGCCTCGGTCATCACCGTTTCGAACAGCGCTCCTTCGGCCAGTTTCGCCGCAGCATCGTCCGCCGCAGCACGATCCGCGAAAACGGCCTGCTGAACGCGCCGCTTTTCCGGTGTCACATAAGACGCCGCACGCTGTTCGTAATCCGCCGCAACGTCTTCGTCGGAAATCACAGACTCATCGGCGACAATTTCGGGGTTGATGTGCAGCAATGTAAGCTTGCGGTATTCCGGCGCGGCATAATCCGCCTTGTTGGTCTCGAACCAAGTGGACAGGTCCGTCTCCGAAGGCTCCGGCACCGTGCCTGCAACGGCGGGCGTGATGGTGATGTAATCGAAGCTGCGCTGTTCGGCGGAATAGAGATTGAGCGCATCGGTATAGGCGGCAGGCAGAATGTTGCCGGTGGCGAAACCCTGCGTCAGCTGGCTGCGGATCGCGGCGCGGTTTTGCAGGTTGATGAAATCGCTTTCGCTCATCTGCGCCTCGAATACAGCCCGGCGGAAGGCATCGCGGTTGAAGCGGCCGGACGAATCCTGAAAGGTCGGGTTGTCGCCGATCATCTTCGCCAGTGCCTCGTCAGACAGCGCCAGACCGGACCGGCGGGCATATTCATCCAGCGTGCCGAAGGCGATGACGTCCGACAGGCTGCGCGATTCCACGCCGAACATCTGCGCCTGCTCGCGGGTGAGCCGCTGGCGCGTGGTCTGCTGTATCTGGTTGATATTGCGCTGATAGGCGGACAGGAACTCGCGGGTCGGCACTTTGGTCTCGCCGATGGTCGCCACCGTATTCAAGTCGCCCTGGCTTAACAGACTGCCTGAAATGCCCCACAGGGCGAACGAGCCAACGAGCAGAACGAGAAGGATCTTGGCGGCCCAGGAGCCGACGAAGGTGCGCAGGGAACTCAGCAATGTAGAATCCGGGTTGGTTCGGGCGGGATGCAGTGCGCAACATATGGAGCGGGGCAGACAATGTCACCCGTTTCTCGGCGTGACTTGCCCCCGCGCCGGTGTCGCCGCATAGATGATGGGAAACCTCTCAATCCCACGCTCTCCATGACCCCAGACATCAAACCAGTCGTTGCCGGTAACTGGAAAATGAACGGCGCGCGAGACAGCCTTGATCAACTCGCACTTATGTCGCGCGGAGCGGACGAGGAACTGGCGGCCAAGGTCGATATGATCGTCTGCCCGCCCACCACGCTGCTCTATGTGGCCACTACGCTTTCGGAAGAAACACCGCTGGAAGTGGGCGCGCAGGATTGTCATGCCGAAGCCTCCGGCGCTCATACGGGGGACATTGCAGCGGAAATGATTGCGGACTGCTTCGCCAGCCATTGCATCGTTGGCCATAGCGAACGGCGGGCGGACCACGGCGAAAGCGATGCGGACGTGCGGGCGAAGGTTCTCGCCTGCCACCGTGCCGGGCTGACGGCTATCGTGTGCATTGGCGAGACGGAAGAGGAATACGATTCCGGGCAGGCTGAGGCCGTGCTGTCGCGCCAGCTCGCTCAATCTTTGCCGGACGGCATACGCGAGACGAACACCATCATCGCATACGAACCCGTCTGGGCCATCGGCACCGGCAAGACGCCGTCGCCGGACGACATTGCCGCCATTCACGCCCTGATCCGCCTGAAGCTGACAGACCGTTTCGGCGGGCCAGGGGAGCGGATGCGCATTCTGTATGGCGGCTCGGTCAAGCCATCGAACGCCGCTGAATTGCTGTCGGTGTTGAACGTTGATGGCGCGCTGGTCGGCGGCGCCTCCTTGAAAGCCGAAGACTTTCTCGCCATCTGCGAGACATACAGGGACGTTTGACATCTTGAAGGCGCATCCCGTCTTCGATAGGACCACGCCGAGCGGTGGCCGTACAGGCTGCCCCAATTCTTCCGAAAGTTCTGCCCCATGACGACCGTCATCATCACCATTCATATCATGCTCGTGCTGGCGCTGATCGTGCTGGTTCTTCTCCAGCGGTCCGAAGGCGGTGCGCTGGGCATGGGTGGTGGCGGTGGTGGCGGGGGGGGCGGCTTCATGTCCGCGCGCGGTGCGGCCAATGCGCTCACGAAATCCACGACGATCATCGCAGCGGGCTTTTTTCTCACATCGATTTCGCTTGGTGTGATCGCAAAGAACGACAACCGTGTCGACGGCGTGTTGCAGCAGATCGAGGGCGCGCAGGAAACGGGCGTGCCGATCACGCCGGAAGATGGCGCCGGTTCGTCCGCCGACAGCCTGCTCGACGATCTGATGGCCGATCCGGGCGTGCCCGGCGCGGGTGACCAGCCTGCCGCTCCGGCAACGGGCGTTCCGGCGGGGAACTAGTAAAGACCGACTTCGATATTCTGTAAAAAGATGTGCGCCGCGCCGAATGGTGCCCCGTTTGGGGTTGGCGTGACTCGATCGCACCCCTAAGGCTGCACTCTCATGGCGCGATACGTATTCATCACCGGCGGTGTGGTCTCCTCATTGGGAAAAGGCCTTGCATCAGCCGCTCTGGGGGCTTTGTTGCAGGCGCGGGGCTATAAGGTCCGACTTCGCAAACTCGATCCCTATCTCAACGTCGATCCCGGCACGATGTCTCCTTACCAGCACGGTGAGTGTTTCGTGACGGACGATGGCGCGGAGACCGACCTCGATCTCGGCCATTACGAGCGGTTCACGGGCCGTCCGGCCAACCAGTCCGACAATATCACCACCGGTCGCATCTATCAGGACATTATCGCCAAGGAGCGGCGCGGGGATTATCTCGGCGCGACCGTGCAGGTCATTCCCCACGTCACCAACGCGATCAAGGAATTCGTGCTGGACGGAAACGAGGATTACGATTTCGTGCTGGTGGAAATCGGCGGCACGGTCGGCGATATCGAGGGCCTGCCGTTCTTCGAATCGATCCGCCAGCTGGGCAACGATCTGCCCCGTGGCGGCTGCATTTATGTGCACCTCTCCTACATGCCGTATATCGCCGCAGCCGGTGAGTTGAAAACCAAGCCGACCCAGCATTCGGTCAAGGAACTGCGCTCAATCGGCATCCAGCCGGACATTCTGCTGGTCCGCGCCGACCGCGAAATTCCTGCCGAGGAACAGCGCAAGCTGGCCCTGTTCTGCAACGTCCGACCGGAAGCCGTGGTGCAGGCGCTGGACGCGAAAAGCATCTACGACGTGCCGATGGCCTATCACCGCGAGGGGCTCGACCAGCAGGTTCTGGACGCCTTCGGCATCGACCCCGCGCCCAAGCCGCAAATGGCGGTATGGGAGAGAATCAGCCATGCCATTCACAACCCCGAAGGGGAGGTGACGGTCGCTATCGTCGGCAAATACACCGTGCTGAAGGACGCCTATAAGAGCCTGATGGAAGCCCTTGTTCATGGCGGAATCGCCAATGGGGTCAAGGTCAATCTCAAATGGGTCGAGAGCGACATCTTCAAGAGCGGCGACCCCGCCGAACACCTGAGCGATGTGGATGCCATACTCGTGCCCGGCGGTTTCGGGGAACGTGGCAGCCAGGGCAAGATCAGGGCGGCGACCTTCGCACGGGAGCAGAAGATTCCCTATCTCGGCATCTGTTTCGGCATGCAGATGGCGGTGATCGACGCGGCCCGCAATCTGGCCGGTATCGAAAACGCATCCTCCACCGAATTCGGCCCGACCGACGAGCCGGTCGTCGGCCTGATGACCGAATGGATGAAGGGCGACCAGCTGGAGAAGCGCGAGGAAGCGGGCGATCTCGGCGGCACCATGCGCCTTGGCGCCTATCCGCATCCGCTGGAAAAAGGCACCCTGATTGCCGAGATGTACGGCAAGACCGAGGTGTCCGAGCGCCACCGTCACCGCTACGAGGTGAATGTGGACTACAAGGACACGGCTGGAAAAGGCCGGGCTGGTTTTCTCCGGCATGAGCCCGGACGGCTTGCTGCCGGAAACGATCGAATATCCGCGCGAGGTCCACCCGTGGTTTATCGGCGTGCAATACCACCCCGAACTGAAAAGCCGCCCCTTTGCGCCACACCCGCTATTTGCCGGTTTTGTGGCAGCGGCGAAACAGTACGGACGGCTGGTTTAAAGCCGGAACGCACCGCCTGGCAGCGCGCCTTTCATGAGATAATCGCCAATTACCGGCCAATGTGTTTCCCGGTGCGCCTTGCGGAAAATGCCCAGATGGCCGACGGGGCCGCTTTCGCCGGGTTCCAGCCAGACCTGATGCAGATCGGCGTTCCCATAGTGGCGCATGAAGGTCTCGACGGCCCGCGGCCCACCCCAATGGTCATCTGTAACGCCGATACTGAGAATGGGAATGCGGACATCCGCGAAGCCTGCGGTTTCGGGCAGGTCTGGGTCAGAGAAGAAATAATCCGGCATCCGCATCCATCGCGCCCAGTCCAGCGCCACACCCTTCGGTAGCGGCTCACCGGGGGAAAGGCCTTTTGGTACGCCGCCAAAGAGATGTGGCGACGACCGGCAGGGCGATCTGCGCTTGCAACCAGACCGAAACCGGTGTGCCCACGTGCCGCCAATAGCCGGACAACGTGCCCATCGTGCAGTATCGCTCGAAACGGTGCGCGGTGCCGTTCAGCCCCAGCGTATGCCCGCCGAAGGAATGGCCAAGACCGACCACCGGCCGGCCACCGGCGACGCGCTCCAGTTCGTCCAACGCGGCGGGAAAGTCCTCGAACATCCAGTTTCGATACGCGACGGTCTTCATCGTGTCGGCGCCTTTCGAAGCGCCGATCCCGCTGTAATCATATGTTAAAACAGCGCCCGCACCTCGCTCCACAAGCCAGCGGGCGAAATTGCGCGTAGTAGCGATGGGGCACCGCCGTTGCGCCGGAAATCAGAACGGCGGGTCCGTCGCCGTCGCCTTCGAACAGAGTGCCGCCCAGCATCCGCCCGCTTTTGGAAGCAAATGAGATAGGCTTCTCGTTTATAAGAATGTCACGCATATCACGCCTCACCGGTGGAATGGATGTGTAAGCGTCTCTTACCTTTACGTTCACGTCAACCATGCACATTCCTGCGAGCCCTGTTCCACTGGACCGGGGCACCGGCTAGACTTCGCTCTTTACCGGACCGCAGTCATGCTCAAACTCGTCATTGCTAGCCTGCTTCTGTGCGCTTCAAGCCTGCCGTCTTATGCCTGTGGCGTTTCGAGCGATTGCACGCTCTCACTGCCGGACGAAAACCGCACCTACCGCATCGCCATGCCAGACACGGCAAACGGCAAACCCGGCGCGGTCATCTTCGCCCACGGCTATCGCGGCACGGCAGCGGGGACCATGCGCAACAAGGGCGTGATCAATGCCCTGAACGAGCGGGGCGTGGCCTTTGTCGCGGCGCAGGCCGGCGACGAGGACTGGCAACTCCACAACCGCCCCCGCCGTGGGCCGAACGTCGAAGGCCAGAAGCGCGAGATGGCCTATTTCGAAGCTGCTGAAAGCCGATCTGGTGGAAAACCACGGCATCGATGGCGACAACATCATGATCGTCCGGTTTTTCCGCCGGTGGCATGGTGGCGTGGACCATCGCCTGCGAACTGGGCGACACGTTTGCAGCCTAT
Source organism: uncultured Alphaproteobacteria bacterium (assembly GCA_963799325.1). Classification (GTDB taxonomy): domain Bacteria; phylum Pseudomonadota; class Alphaproteobacteria; order Rhizobiales; family Rhizobiaceae; genus Pseudahrensia. Next base: position 509,791 of record CAWCWS010000002.1, read on the forward strand.
GCGCCCATCGCCGGGCACGTTCTGGAAACCGGTTCCGCAAAGCTGCCCCGGTCTGCCGGTGCCGATGATCCACATCCACGGCACGGCGGATCGCACGGTGCCGCTCAAGGGGCGCGCATCATCGCCGACAGCGCGCAGGGCAACGTCTATAACGCGCTGGACTTGATGAGCGACGGCGGGTGGCTACGGCAAATGGGCGTCCATCGGCGATCGCGCAGGGCTGACGTGCCAGGAAAAGAGCGGCACCGGCGCCACTTTCCTGCAATTCTGCCTGCACGATGGCGGACATTCGTTTCGCAGCGAATGGATGGGCGCGACGTGGGACGCCTTCGTGAAAAAGGGCGTTTTGCGCTCTGCCGCACCCGGCTAGGCGAAGGCCCTTGCCTGTCCGCCCCATGTCACCCTAAAACGCCCGCAAACGCGCGGGCTTGGTCCAGCGCATGTCTTTGCATCGAGTGAGTGATATGGCCGCAAACTGGACCCCGAGCAGCTGGCGCGACAAGCCCGGCCTGCAGATGCCGAATTTCCCGGATGCCGCCGAACTGGCGCGCACGGAAGAACGTCTTGCATCGTTTCCGCCGCTTGTGTTTGCAGGTGAGGCCCGCGCCCTGAAACAGGATCTGGCCCGCGTTTCGCGCGGTGAGGCGTTTCTGATGCAGGGCGGTGATTGCGCGGAAAGTTTTGCCGAACATGGAGCGGACAACATCCGCGATTTCTTCCGCGCCTTCCTGCAAATGGCCGTGGTGCTGACGTTCGGTGCCGCCAAAGCCTGTCGTGAAGGTCGGTCGCGTGGCGGGCCAGTTCGCCAAGCCGCGCTCGTCGGACAGGAAACGCAGGGCGACGTGACGCTGCCATCCTACCGCGGCGATGTGGTCAACGGCATCGAATTCACCGAAGAGGCTCGCATTCCGGACCCGGAACGGCAGATCATGGCCTACCGCCAGTCCGCCGCCACGCTGAACCTCATCCGCGCCTTCGCATCCGGCGGTTATGCCAACCTCAACCACGTTCACGAATGGACGCTGGATTTCGTGAAAAACTCGCCGCAGACGGAGAAATACGAGGAACTGGCTGGTCGCATCACCGAAACGCTCGATTTCATGCGCGCGGTGGGCATGGACCCGGAGCAAAATCCGAAACTGAAGGAAACGGATTTCTACACCAGCCATGAGGCGCTGCTGCTCGGCTACGAACAGGCGCTGACCCGCAACGATTCCATCACCGGCGAGCCTTACGCCTGTTCCGGCCACATGATCTGGATCGGCGACCGCACGCGCCAGCCGGACCATGCCCATGTGGAATATTGCCGTGGCGTGAAGAACCCGATCGGCCTGAAATGCGGTCCATCCACGACGCCGGACGGCTTACTGGAACTCATCGACATCCTGTCGCCCGACAACGAGGCCGGACGGCTGACGCTGATCGCCCGTTTCGGCCACGACAAGGTTGGCGAGCATCTGCCGGACCTCATTCGTGCCGTCGAGCGCGAGGGCAAAAAGGTCGTGTGGTCCTGCGACCCGATGCATGGCAATACCATTTCCGCCGGTGGCTACAAGACCCGACCTTTCGACCGGGTGATGGGCGAGGTGAACGGCTTTTTCGATGTGCACGAGGCCGAAGGCACGATTGCCGGTGGCGTCCACATCGAGATGACGGGCCAGAACGTGACCGAATGCACCGGCGGCGCGCGCGCCATTTCCGACGACGATCTCGGCTCGCGCTACCACACCCATTGCGACCCGCGCCTGAACGCCGATCAGTCCATCGAACTGGCGTTCCTGGTGGCCGACCGGTTGAAGCAGGGTAAGCAAACCGCCCAATCCGCCAAGGTGGCCGCGTGACCCGGACAGGCTCCTGCCTGTGCGGGTCGATCAGCTACGAAGCGACCGGCCCGCTGCGCGACCTGGCGGCCTGCCATTGCAACCAGTGCCGCAAGCAGTCCGGCCATTTCTATGTGGCGACAGACAGCGCGGATGCCGACTTGACGATTACTGATGGCGGCACGCTGACTTGGTATGCCGCCTCCGGTGACGCCAAACGCGGCTTCTGCACGACCTGCGGGTCGGCTTTGTTTTGGAAATCGAACGGGTCCGACACGACGTCGATTTTGCTCGGTTCGATGGATGCGCCAACCGGGCCTGACCCTCGACCGGCACATCTTCGTGGCCGACAAGGGCGACTATTACGCCATTCCCGACGGTGACAAGCAGTTCGACGCCGACGATCAGCACGACCCCCGTGCGCCGCGCGCTTGAGCACATGGACGGCGGCCATTCCCCTCGCTAGAGCGGACCCATGACACAGATCGACGATACACTCCGCATCGCGCTGGCACAGGTGAACCCGACCGTGGGCGACGTGACCGGCAATCTCGCGCTCGCCCGAACCGTGCGCGCCGATGCGGCCCGGCAGGGTGCGGATCTCGTCGTCTTTCCCGAACTGTTCCTGTGCGGTTATCCGCCGGAAGATCTCGTTCTCAAACCCGCTTTCGTGGCCGCCTGCGCCGAGGCGCTTGAGACGTTCGCGCCCGACACCGCCGATGGCGGCCCCGGCGTTCTGATCGGTCTGCCTTGGCGGGAAGGGGACTTGCTGCACAATTCCGTCGCGCTGCTGGACGGCGGCAAGGTCGTGACGCTGCGCCACAAGGTCGATCTGCCGAATTATGGCGTGTTCGACGAGAAGCGTGTCTTCCAGTCCGGCCCCATGCCCGGGCCGGTGAACTTTCGCGGCGTACGCCTTGGCGTGCCGGTTTGCGAGGACATCTGGGGCACGATGGATGTGGTCGACACGCTGGCGGAAACCGGCGCGGAAATCCTCATCGTGCCCAACGGCTCGCCCTACTACCGCAACAAGATGGACGTGCGCCATCAGGTCGCGATCAAGGCCGTGGTCGAGACCGGCCTGCCGCTGGCCTATCTCAACCAGCTCGGCGGGCAGGATGAACTGGTCTTCGACGGCGGCTCGTTCGTCGTCAATGCCGACCGCACGATCCCCGTGCAGATCGACCAGTTCGAGGACGCCGTTGCGCTGACCACCTGGCGGCGCGGTGCGGATGGCTGGGCTTGCGACACCGGCGTTCGCGCCAACCTGCCCGACACGCAGGAGGCCGATTACCGCGCCTGCGTGCTGGGCTTGCGCGATTATGTGAACAAGAACGGCTTTTCCAACGTCGTGCTGGGCCTGTCCGGCGGGATCGACAGCGCCATCGTGGCGGCCATGAGTGTCGATGCGCTGGGCGAGGACCGCGTGCGCTGCGTGATGCTGCCTTACCGCTACACGTCCGACGAATCGCTGAAGGATGCCGAAGACTGCGCCCGCGCGCTGGGCGTGCGCTACGAGATCGTGCCCATCGAGCCGCCGGTCGCCGGTTTTCTCGAAACGCTGGCACCCCTGTTCGACGATACGAAAGTGGGCGTCACCGAGGAAAACCTGCAAAGCCGCACCCGTGGCACGATCCTGATGGCGATTTCCAACAAGTTCGGCTCGATGGTCGTCACCACCGGCAACAAGTCGGAAATGAGCGTCGGCTACGCCACGCTCTACGGCGACATGAATGGCGGCTTCAACCCGATCAAGGACCTCTACAAGATGCAGGTCTATGGCCTGGCCGCATGGCGCAACACCCGCGTGCCGCCGGATTGTCTGGGGCCGGGGGGCGAGGTGATCCCGCAGAACATCATCGACAAGGCGCCGACTGCCGAACTGCGCGAAAACCAGACCGATCAGGACTCGCTGCCGGAATATCCGGTGCTCGACGCCATTCTCGAAGGGCTGGTGGAAGACGAAATGTCGGTCGATGACATCGTGGAAAAACACGGCTTCGAGCGGGCGACGGTCGAGCGCATGGAGCATCTGCTCTACATCGCCGAATACAAGCGGCGGCAGGCGGCGCCGGGCGTGAAGATCACCCGCCGCTCCTTCGGACGCGAGCGCCGCTACCCCATCACAAACCGCTTCCGCGACCGCTAGATGAACCCGTTCGCCCCCCGCGAATGGCCATTGGCGCACGGTCGAAGCCTGACACTTGGTCCGCGCGGGCTGCTGATGGGTATCGTCAATGTGACGCCGGACTCGTTTTCCGATGGCGGTCGGTTCGACACGGCCGACAAGGCCGTCGAGCAGGGTGTTGCGATGGCGCGGGACGGAGCGGCGATCATCGATGTCGGCGGCGAATCCACCCGGCCCGGCGCGGAGGAAATCGATGGCGAGACCGAGCGCGCCCGTATTCTGCCGGTCATCGCGCGCTCTGGCAGATGCCGGCTGCTCGTTTCGGTAGACACCTATCGCGCGGAAACCGCCGACGCCGCGCTGGAAGCCGGCGCGCATATCGTCAACGATGTATGGGGATGCCAGCGGGAGCCGGATATCGCCGCGGTCGCTGCGCGCCATGGTGCAGGGCTTGGTCGTCATGCATACCGGGCGGGGCAGGGAGGTGCTGCCGGACCCGGTCGAAGACCAGATCACGTTTCTGACCCGTTCGCTGGAGATCACCGATGCGGCAGGTGTTCCACCGCGCCAGTGTCGTGCTCGACCCCGGAATCGGTTTTGCAAAGGATGCGGCGATCAATCTGAATTTGCTGAAGAATCTCGCATCGTCTTCATGCACTGGATCAGCCGCTCATGCTCGGCACGTCCCGCAAGCGGTTTCTCGGCACGATCACCGGACGGATGCTGCGGACCGGGATGATGCGACGGCGGCCACCACCGCGCTGGCCCGCGCCGCCGGTGTGGCGCTGTTTCGCGTCCATTCCATTCCTCAGAACCGCGATGCCGTTCTGGTGGCCGACGCCATCCGAACTGGAGAGACCGGCATGAGCTACACGATCCGCCTGCAGAACTGCGCCTTTTTCGCCCGCCACGGCGTGCTGCCCGAGGAAACGCGCCTCGGTCAGCGCTTCTTCGTGGATGCGGAACTGACGGTGCGGATACGCGGTGCGGTGGAGGCGGATACGATCGAGGGCACGGTGCATTACGGCGAGGTCTTCGCCTGTATCGACAGCATCGTGACCGGAGAGCCCGTCAATCTGATCGAACATCTCGCCCATCATTATCGGACGTTCGATCTGCGATGGATTCCCACTGGTCGAGACGGCGGCTATCACGGTCCGCAAACCGTCCGCGCCCATCGAAGGCGTGCTGGACTATGTGGAAGTGACGGTCACGACCAGGCGCGAAACATTGAGCAAGGCTTGGCTCGGTCTTGGCGGCAACGTCGGCGATGTGAAAACCGCCCTGCGCGTCGCCTTGCAGCGTCTCGACGTGCACGATGATATCACCGTCACTGCAGTCTCGCCGCTCTACCGCACGCCGCCGTGGGGGCCGGTGGCGCAGGACTGGTTTCACAATTGTTGCGCCGAAATGGAAACGGACTTGTCCCCGCGCGACCTGCTGGCGGCCTGCCAGGCGGTCGAGCGGGAAGGCAAACGGGTGCGGGATGTGCGCTGGGGCCCGCGCACCATCGATGTGGATATCATCGCAATGGAGGGCGTGGAGATGGACGAGGACGGCCTCACCATCCCCCATCCGCGTGCGACGGAGCGCGCATTCGTGATGGTGCCACTGGCGGATATCGCGCCCGCAATGCGAAATCGCGGGTAAGACTGCCGCGCAGTGGGCAGCGGCTTTGGCCGACCCGCAGATGGAGAAACTGGATATGCCCACCGACTGGTGGCGAACGAACCGCTGCTTAGTCGGACAGCATCGTCGTATCGCGCGCACCATCGCGGTTCAGCGTCAGGCCGATCACGGGCACGAGTGTGCTGCCGGCATGAACGGAAATCGTCAGGTGAAGCTGGTTTTCGTTCTTCAGGTTCGCCACCATCTGCCCGTTGAGCTGCTTGCGGTTGATGGCGAGCACCATCTTGTTGCCGCGCAGCTTGCCGGATTTCAGGTCGAGACCCTGACCCTTCGCGCCGTCGAGAAACTCGCCGCGAAATGTGCCGCCCTTTTTGGAAATGCGTGGCCGACATGGGCTGTGAGAACAGGCCAACACGGCAGGTGCCGGAAATGTCCATCGCGACGCCACGTGGGGCCGTGCCGTCGAATTTGCAGGTGAAGCGTGTGTTCTTGTATTTACCGGCGACGATTTCGCCTGCGCCGGACCATTTGCCCTGAACGGTGCGGAAATAGTCCGCTTCCCCTGCAAAGGCGGGCGCAGCCAGCGAAGTGGCGGCGAGAAAGGCGGCGGAGGCGAGGCTGAAAGCACGATAACGCATGACAAATAAATCCGTGGCTGGCGTGAATCGACTATTGCCCACAGTGGTTAATGCAGTGCTTACGATTTGGCACGGGCTGATTTTTTCGCTGCGCTCATTTGCGTCCTCTCGCGTTGCCGGAAAGCGACACGAGTTCGCCCATGAAGTCGCCGACCTTCGGCCTGTTCTGGTCGGAGAAGGCCAGCGGGCGGCACACGTCGATGGCCGCAATGCCCATTCGTGCGGTCAACAGCCCGTTGACGACACCTTCGCCAAGACGGGTGGAAATCTTCGCTGCCACGCCGTGTCCCACCAGTTGCTGAACCAGCCCGTCGCCGACGGCGATCGATCCGGTGACGGCCAGATGGCCCACCACGTTGCGCGCCAGCCGCCAGAAGCCGAGCGTGCCGGGGCGGCCGCCATAGAGGTCGGCAATCTGCCGGATAAGGCGCATGTTCTCGATCAGCACATAGGACACGTCCACCAACGCGCGCGGGCTGACGGCGGTGACGACCGACACGCGTTTGGCGGACCCCATCACCAGACGCGCGCGCGCGCTTGTCGAGCGGGCGCAGCAGGTCGCGTTCGGCCAGATGCAAGCGGTCTTCCGCATCGATGATTTCGCCGGAATGGGCTGCCAGCTCGGCCCGCGCCTGCGCCAGATCGGGGCGTTCGCGCGTAAAGCGCGACCAGTTCGTCGACCACGGCTTGGGCCTTCTTCTGCTCACCGGAAACGAGCGCTTCCACGCCTCGTTGGCGCAGGTCGTCGATGAGCGCGAGACGACGCAGGGCCAGCCATTCGCGCAACGGCGATGGCGAAAGCTGCGATAACGATCAGCGCGGTCAAGCCCGATGGCGATCCAGCCGAGCCACGTTTCCCGCGCCAGCAGGTCGCGGATCAAGCCCGTCGATCCACAGCCCGATGCGCCAGCGAGAGCAGCGCGCCCAGCGCGCCGAACAGAATGCGCGACCAGCGGATGCCGCGCTTGGCTTTCGGCGGCGGCGGCGGTGGCGTCAGATCATCGACCGCGAGGGCGATCGGCGCGCGTTGCGCCGCCTCGTCCGGCGCGAACACCAGCGCCGTGTCCGGCGCCACGGCCTTTGGCGCGCGGGGCGTTGGATTCGGTGTTCGGTTCAGCATCGGCGGGCAGCGGTTCGCCGGGCACATCGAACCGGCGGGGTTTGCGGGGTGCTATCGCTCATTTCAGTTTGTCCCCCAGCAGGAATTCCAGCGCGCGGTCGAGGCGGATATGGGGCAGGGAAAGTGTGACACCCGCTATCGGTTTTCTCCAGCCCCGGCGGGCGGAAGCGCACGAAATTGAGATCGTCCGCCCGGCCTGTCGGCCTGCACGGCCTTGGCAGGGTCCGCAGGCAGATCGCCGGGAAAGATGGCGGTGCGCCGCTTCGCCGTCGAATGTCTCGCCGTCGATCGTTTCGCCCTTCATGGGGGTGCCGACGATGACGGGCAGGCTTTCGCCATCCTCATCGACGGTCGCCTCCTTGGTCGCCCGCACGGCGGCCATGGCGATGACTTTCGTTTGCGGCACCCGAATAGGCGGCCCGGTCGGCGGCGCGTTTGACGAAGCGGGTCAGAATGGCCTCCAGCCGGTCGTGGTTTTCGTGGTGCAGATGGTCCGCCTTGGTGGCGGCAAACAGGATGCGGTCGGTGCGGGTGGTGAACAGCGACGTGAACCAGTTGCGCTTGCCGTGGTTGAAGCAGGCCAGAATGTCCGACAGCGCGGTTTCCAGATCGGCCACCGCCGCACCGCCTGCGTTCAGCGCCTGCAAGGCGTCCACCAGCACGATCTGCCGGTCGATACGGGCGAAATGTTCGCGGAAGAAGGGGCGCACCACCAAGCGTCTTGTAGGCCTCGTAGCGCCGTTCCATCAGCGCGTGCAGCGGCCCGTCCATGCGCTCGGCATCCAGCGGCGCGAAGGTGAGGGCGGGAGAGCCTTCCATGTCGCCCGGCATCAGGAACCGCCCCGGTGGCAGGGTGGACAGGGCCGTGCCGTCCGCCCGGCATGCGCGCAGATAGGCCGTGAAGTGCTTGGCGAGATCGCGCGCGACCATCTCGTCGTTTGGCGTGTCGGCCGACAGCTTGTCGAGCGCCGCATGCCAGCCCTGCGCCAGTGGCTTTCGGTTCGGCAGGTGAGAAAGCGCAACCGCCTCCGCCGACCATTCCCGATAGTCCTTCGCCAGCAACGGCAGGTCGAGCAGCCATTCGCCGGGATAATCGACGATATCCAGCGTCAGTTCCCCCGCACCGAACGTCCGGCTCCAGCCGCTTGCGGATTCGTAGGCGATCTTGACCCGGATCTGCGAAATGGAGGACGTGGATTGCGGCCAGATGTGCTCTTCGACGATGGCCTTCAAATGGTCCTCATAGGCAAAGCGGGGCACATCATCGTCCGGCTGATGGGCCAGATGTGCACCGGTCAACCGGTCATCCGCATGGGCGGAAAAGAGCGGTAGCCGCCCGCCGTGCAGCAGGTTGTGGACCAGCGCAGTGATGAAGACCGTCTTGCCCGCCCGCGAAAGGCCGGTCACGCCAAAGCGCAGCGTCGGTTCGAACAGGCCGGAGGCCGCATCCGCCAGATTGTCGAACGCGATGCCCGCATCGTCGCCCAGTGTGGTCATTTTCGCCATGAATGCCCGCCGAAACCGCCCAGTCTGCGCGACCGCGCCCTAAACGTCCAAATCCTTCGGCCGGACATAGTGTTCCAGATGGCCCTGCGCGAGAGCGACGGCACGCATATCGTCGCCATCGAAGCGCAGGGTCGCCCAGTTGGCGGTGCCGAAATGGCTCCGCGGCAAGACGCTCGTAAGGCTTCTCCGCCGGGGCGGGCGAGGGAACGCACCAGTTCATCGCAGGTCGGGTTGTGGCCGATCAGCAGCAGATGGCGGGCATCGCTTGCCCAGATCTCTTCCAGATAGGTGTCCGGCGCACCGGAATAGAGCCGCTCGCGAATATCGACTGAAACGTCATCCAGCGCAGCCGCAATGCCATCCCATGTCTGCCGCGTCCGCTTGGCGGGAGAGCAGATGCAGGCGTCCGGTTTGTCGTCCCGGTTGCCGAGCCAGTGCGACAGACGGGCGGCTTGTTGCTGCCCCTTGTCGCTCAACACCCTGTCGATGTCCGAACCACCGGGCGTCGCCCAGGACGATTTCGCGTGACGAAGGATTGTGAGACGGACCATCGCACCCTTCTAGGGGGCGGTCCCTTCAATTCCAAGCGCCCATTTCACTTGCCGTGTTGTTGCACGGCGGTTGGCACTGGATGCTTGAAGCGCATCGGGGTGCGCGATATAGGCCCCCTTACGATCGAGACCGGAGCAATGCTGCGTGCGGTCCGGTGAAAGCGGAGTTCAACGCTGAATGTCGATGAAAGTTGAGGATTACAGGCCCAGCGACACCGAAGAGTTCATGAATGAGCGCCAGCGGGCCTATTTTCGGGATAAATTGAAAGCGTGGAAGGCGGATATCCAGCGCGAATCGGCTGGCACGCTCGAAACGATGCAGAACCAGAACCTGAATGCGCCGGACATTACAGACCGCGCATCGTCGGAATCCGACCGCTCCATCGAGTTGCGGGCGCGGGACCGCCAGCGCAAGCTGGTTTCCAAGATCGATCAGGCGCTGAAGCGTATCGACAACAACAGCTACGGCTATTGCGAGGATACGGGCGAACCGATCAGCCTTCAGCGGCTGGATGCACGACCCATCGCGACCCTGTCGCTCGAAGCGCAGGAACGCCACGAACGCCGCGAGAAGATTTACCGCGACGATTAACCGGTTGGGCTGCGTCGGAATCCTGCCATCAACGGGTCGGCTTCAGCCCGCTCAAGAGGGCTTCCATCTCGTCACTCGCGGTGCGTTTCGCAGGCTCGGTCTGGACCGGTGCCTGCGGTGTGGGCGCTGGCCGATCAACGGACGGATCGCTGGATGCGGCTTTCGCAGGGATGGCAGCGGGATCGGTCAAAACCTTCGGCGGCATCGGCAGGATTGCTGGATTGGCCTTCGGAATCGGCGGAATGGAGGCCGGAGGGCTGACGACTACTGGCTGCGACACGGGCGCGACAGGGGCAGGATTGGGAGCCGGTGCAGCGGGTTTTGACGCAGGAGACACGGCTGGAGCAAGATTGTGAGCCGGTGCGGCAGGTCTGGAGGCAGGGGGCACGGCCGGCCATTCCGGTCGCTTGGTCTCGGCTTTCGGCTCGACAGGGGCAGGCTTGTCGTCTTCACGCGACACGCGGGGCGGAAGCGGCGCTGGCTCGGCTGCTTTCAGCGGCTCGTCATCGTGGTGCGACAAGGCCCGCGCGGGAGCCGTCCTGCGAATATCGGCTTCGATCAGAAGGTCCGTCACGCCGCCGATCATGATGAGGTGTTCCACATCGTCCCGGCGCACGAGAACGAGGCGGCGGCGGTCATCGACACGGGCCGCATCGGTGATGGCCAGTCGCGCTTGCTTGCCACGCTTTCCGGCAAACCTGGGTTGCCGGAAAAAGCGAACGAGGAGCCACAGAATTGCGAGCAACACCAGCAGCGCCACGGCGGTGAAGGCAAGCGCAGCAGTGTCCGACACCTCCATGCCAAGCATATTTTCGAGGAAGGCTGCCATGTTCTGCTCCGTTACCGTGCGCGACGTCGCGCACTTGTCCGCTGCCTTGCTACAATAACGCCCTGCGGTTGCAATGTCAGCCAAAGGATATTCTGCATCCACATGGGCACGCGCTATCTTTTCCCTGCCGGTGAAACGTGATTCAAGAAGACTGATACAAGGGAGCGACCGATTCATACGATGAAGGCACGTGAAGGTCGCAACCTGCACAAGACCCCCGCACTGCAAAAACCCGCAATCGCCAAACACCGCTCCGCTGCTCGACCGCACGGACCGGGGAGGCAATATCGGTCGTCTGCTGATGGTCGGTCTGGTGCTGCTCGGCATCGTCGGCGCGTTTCTCGTCGTCCCCGAACGGTATGCGGAAACGATGACGCTGACGCTGCTGGCGGTTCTGTCGATGCTCGGCGTGTTTCTTCGTATTCGCACTGTCCATCGGTTTCATCCGCCTGACGGCCCGTGAGAACGGCGAGGTGTTTTCCCGCGCTTTCGTGGAAGGGCTGGAACAGGGCGCGATCGTGACCGATTGGGACGGGCGCATCGTCTACGCCAACAAGGCCTATGGCCGACTGACAGGCGCGGGTGACGAGGACAATGTGGAAACAGTCGAACGGGTTTTCTCACGTTCCGACGAGGCGGCTGAAATCGTCTATCGCATGAACCAGACCGTCCGGTCCGGCAAGGCGATCACGGAAGAGTTCCGCATGGTCCGCGATGTGCGGGATTTGAACAATGACGGTGGAGCCTACGCGCCCCACTGGTATCGCGCGACGGTCCGCCCGCTGGCGCACCCGCAATATTCCAAGCCGCTCATCGTGTGGGAAGTGGCTGACGTAACGCAGGACCGGCAGCGGCAGGAGAGCGTTTTCGTCGAATTGCAGCACGCCATCGACTATCTCGATCATGCGCCTGCCGGTTTCTTCTCCGCCGACCCCGATGGCCGTGTGGTCTATCTCAACGCGACGTTGGCCGACTGGATCGGCATCGACCTCACCCAGTTCGAACCCGGTGCCATGCGGGTTTCCGACCTGATCGTCGGTGATGGCGCGGCGCTGCTGGACCGCGTCGATGTGGAACCTGGAACGTCGAAGACCATCGTGGTGGATCTCGATCTGGCCCGTTCGAGCGGCAAGGCGTTTGCCGCGCGGCTGTATCATAAGGTGCCGTTTGCACCGGATGGCGCGCCCGGCGCGACGCGTACCCTCGTTCTCAGCCGTCAGGCCGGTGCGGCCAGCGACGATGAATTGCGCGCCGCCGAAGTGCGTTTCACGCGCTTCTTCAACAACACGCCCATCGCCATCGCGTCCTTCGATGCCGATGGCATGATGATGCAATCCAATGCGCCGTTCCAGCGCCTGTTCGCCCCTGTTCTCGCACATGCGAAAACGAAGGATGGCGTCAATATCGAGCATCTCTGCGCCCGCGATGACGCGTCCGGCCATGGCGACGGCGATGGCAAGCGCCAATGAGGGGCGGGCGGAAATTCCCTATGTGGATTCCATCCTGCCCGGCGTCACCAGCCAGATTGCGGATGAGGACTGCTCGGTGCGCTTCTTCGTATCCACCGTCAGTGACGGTGTGGAGACTGCGGAGGGCGAGCGGCATGAGCGCGCCATCCTCTACGCCATTGAAATGACCGAGCAGAAGGCGCTCGAGCGGCAGATGGCGCAGGGCCAGAAGATGCAGGCCATCGGCCAGCTTGCAGGCGGTATCGCGCACGATTTCAACAATGTGCTGACGGCGATTATCGGTTTTTCCGACCTGCTGCTCGCCAACCACCGCCCGTCCGACCCGTCCTTTCAGGACATTATGAACATCAAGCAGAACGCCAACCGTGCCGCCACGCTGGTACGGCAGTTGCTGGCGTTCTCGCGCAAGCAGACCCTGCGTCCGCAAACCCTGTCCGTGCCGGATGTGCTGTCCGATCTGCGAATGTTGCTGACGCGGCTTGATGGGCGAAAAGGTCTCGCTCGACATCAACCACGGCCGCGACTTGTGGCCCGTGCGGGCCGATCTCGGCCAGTTCGAGCAGGTGCTGGTGAACCTGTGCGTCAATGCCCGGGATGCGATCAACGATGCGGGCAAGGACGGCGGTGCCGTCACGATCACCACCCGCAATCTGGAAGCCGAACAGCTTGGGCAGTCTTTTGCGCGCAAGGATGTGCCGGACGCCGATTATGTCTCCATCGAAGTCACCGACACGGGCACCGGCATGAGTGCGGAGATCATGGAGAAGATTTTCGACCCGTTCTTCTCGACCAAGGACGTCGGCAAGGGCACGGGTCTTGGCCTGTCCACCGTCTACGGCATCGTCAAACAGTCGGGCGGCTTCATCTATCCCGATTCCGAACTCGGCAAGGGCACCACGTTCCGCATCCTGCTTGCCCCGCCACGAACCGACCGAAAACGAGGTTGCCGAACAGGCGGCCGAGAGCCAGCAGAAGGTCGAGAAACCACGCGATCTGGCAGGCAATGCCACCATTCTGTTCGTCGAGGACGAAGACGCCGTGCGCGCCGTCGGTGCCCGCACACTGGCCAACCGAGGCTACACCGTCCACGAGGCGGAGAACGGCGAGGAGGCGCTCGAACTGTTCGAGGAGATGGGCGAGGCCATCGACCTGATCGTATCCGATGTGGTCATGCCGGAAATGGATGGTCCGAGCCTGCTCAACGCGGTGCGAAAATCCGGCTCGAAAGTGCCGTTCATCTTCGCCTCGGGCTATGCGGAAGATGCGTTCGAAAAGAACCTGCCCGCTGCCGAGCACGGCAAATTCGGCTTCCTGCCCAAACCCTACTCGCTCAAACATCTGGCGACTGCCGTGAAGGAAGCCTTGGAAGACGGCGACCGAGCTTCATAAGGCAAGCACTCCAACTGCTTTGACACCGCCCCGCGTCGCCGCGTATCTCCCCATTTCAAACTCCCTATAGACAGGCCGAAAATGCGCACGGAAATGCAAACCCTTGCCGACGAGATCACCCAGACGATTTCGCTCCTGCGCCGCCATCTCGACTGGGAGAAAGCAAGCGCGCGGCTGATTGAACTGAACGATCTGGCCGAAGACCCCGACCTCTGGTCGGACCCGAACAAGGCGCAGGCCTTGATGAAGGAACGTCAGCAACTCGACAGTGGCATCAACTCGATCAACGGCCTTGAAGGCGATTTGCGCGATACGGCGGACCTGATCGAACTGGCTGAAATGGAAGACGACGCCGGTGTTCTGGCCGAGGCCGAACAGGCTTTGCGCGATCTGCACGGCGAATTGGGCAAACGGCAGACGGAAACGCTGCTTTCCGGCGAGGCGGACGCAAACGACAGCTATTTCGAGGTCCATTCCGGGGCAGGGGGCACGGAGTTCGAACGACTGGGCCAACATGCTGCTGCGCATGTATGTGCGCTGGGCGGAACGCAACGGCTACAAGGTCGAGGTGCAGGCCACCACCGCAGGCGATGAGGCGGGCATCAAGTCGGCGACCGTGCTGGTGAAAGGTGCCAACGCGTTCGGCTATCTGAAGACCGAATCCGGTGTCCACCGCCTCGTGCGCATTTCACCTTTCGACAGCGCCGCCAAGCGCCATACGTCGTTCTCGTCGGTCTGGGTCTATCCGGTCATCGACGACAATATCGAGATCGACATTCCCGACAGCGACATCCGTCTCGACACGTTCCGTTCGTCCGGCGCGGGCGGGCAGCACGTCAACACGACCGACTCCGCCGTGCGCATCACCCACCTGCCGACCGGCATCGTCGTCACGTCATCGGAAAAATCCCAGCACCAGAACCGCGCCAACGCCATGAAGGCTTTGCGCGCGCGGCTGTACGATCTGGAAATGAAGAAGCGCGAGGAAGCGACGCAGGCCGCGCACGATTCCAAGACGGATATCGGCTGGGGCCACCAGATCCGGTCCTACGTCCTGCAGCCCTACCAGCTCGTGAAAGACCTGCGCACGGGCGTCGAATCGACAAATCCGCAAGCCGTGCTGGATGGCGACCTCAACCAGTTCATGGAAGCCGCACTGGCCCATCAGGTGAGCGGTGAGGACAAGAAGGTCGAGGATGTGGAGTAGGCGGGCCTACAGATAAGGCCGCAGGCGTTTTTCCAGCTTCACGAAATGCAGCGGGTCCAGCACCTGGCCTTTGCGGCGCACTTCGTAATGCAGATGCGGGCCGGTGGAACGGCCAGTGGAGCCGACCTTGCCGATCAGGGTGCCGCGCTCGATGCGCTGACCGCGTTCGACCTTGATGCGCGACAGATGCGCGTAGCGGGTGGTGATGCCGCCGCCGTGGTCGATCTCGACCAACTTACCATAACCGCCCATGCGCCCGGCCTTTGTGACCTTGCCACCGGCAGTAGCGACGACCTCCGCCCCACGTGGGGCCCGGAAATCCATACCGCCATGCATGGCGGAGCGTTTGGTGAACGGGTCGCGACGTGCGCCGAAGCTTGACGAGATTTCGCGCCCCGGCGCGGGCGAACCCTGCGGAACGGCACGGGCGGCGCGGCGGACCTGATCGAGCGTGTCCAGCGTCGCGTCCAGCTTGGAGACGGTTGCCATGAAGTCGCCCGCACCCTTGAGTTCGATGAGCGGGCCACCGGTTCCGGTGGTCGCGGGAACGTTGACACCGCGTTTGGCGAGAATATCGGACAGATCGCGCGCCTTGCGCACGGCTTCGTTGTGGATGGCGGTCACTTCCGCCACCTGCATCCGCTCGGTTTCGGCAAGCGAGGTTTCGACCTCGGCAAACACCCGCGGTGCATCGCCGGAAACGAACGGCGAGGAGGTGCCCACCAGCCCGCCGAGGCGCAGGCCGGATGGCGCGATGTTCCGCTTCGGTCTGGCAGCGGGGAGCGTTGTGATGGATGGCAGATCGACGCCGGTGCGCATGGCCGCGTCCGTCACATGGGCCTGACGCGCTCCGAGTTCCGCCTGTTTGGCAAGCAGCACGCTCATGCGCTGTTCGACCTCGCGCTGATCGACCAACTGGCGTGAGGTGACGATATCGACCCGGGTGCGCAGCTCGGCAATTCTGTCTTCGTAGGCGCGGCGCATGGAAGTCTGACGGCTGGCCTGCGCGTCCGAAAGGCTGGTGTGCAGCACATCGTATGTCGAGTAACCGGCAAGCCCGATGGCAACGATGGACGACAGTGTTGCGGCCGTAACGAGGGCGGCTGCGGACAGTGAAATGGTGCGCTTGCCGTTTCGCCCGTGCCAGACGAGGCCACTTGCGGACGTGTCAAGATGGTCGTGGGATGGATGGGCCTGTCGGCTGTTCCACATGACGGGGATCCGCTCGCTGGTTACGCTATACTCCCGCTGACAATGGATTGTTAAGGTTAACGGAGCGTTTCGGAGCGGCGAAAACGGGCGGAATTCAGAGCGACTGTGCGGTTTCCAGCACGGCATCGACGTGGCCTTTGACGCGGACCTTGCGCCATTCATGCCGAACCATGCCGGTGGCGTCGATCAGGAACGTGGAGCGGTCGACCCCCATATAGGTTTTGCCGTACATGCTCTTCTCCACCCACACGCCATAAGCGGCGCAGGCGACTTGCTCCTCGTCGGCGGCAAGCGTGACGGTCAAATCATGCTTGGCAATGAACTTGTCATGCTTGGCCGCCTTGTCCGGAGACACGCCGACGATACGGTAGCCGAGGGCAGCGAATGCGTCAGCGGCGGCGGTGAACTCCTTAGCCTCGGTGGTGCAACCGGGTGTGTCGTCCTTGGGATAGAAATACAGAACCGTCGCCTGTTCGCCGGGCACGGTGACGGTTTCCCCGCCATTTGAGGGCAGGGTGAAGGCGGGGGCTGTTTTGCCGGTCAGGTCCATAGGGACACTCCTATTGCGGGCGGATGAGAACGTTCTTCTTCTTGCCGAACGACAGTTTGGCCGCGCCATCCTGCGTCAGATCGTCGGTCGAAACCACGGTGCGTTCGTCGGAAATGGCCACATCGTTCAACCGCACTGCGCCACCTTTGATATGCCGCCGCGCTTCGCCGTTCGACCCGGCCAATCCGGCGGCCACTAAAGCCGAGAGGATACCCGTCGGCTCCGACAGGTCCATCGTGACGCTCGGCAAGTCCGCTGCCGTGCCACCGCGCTCGAAGGTTTCAACCGCCGTGCCTTCGGCTTGCAGCGCCGCATCCTCGCCATGCACCATCGCAGTGACGCGGGTTGCCAAGACCTTTTTCGCCTCATTGGCCTCCGCACCTTCCAGCGCCGACAGCCGCGCGATTTCGTCCATCGGAAGCGTCGTGAACAGCTTCAGAAAGCGGCCCACATCAGCGTCTTCCACATTGCGCCAGTATTGCCAGAAGTCGAAGACCGGCATCATGTCGGCGTTCAACCAGACCGCGCCATCCGCCGTTTTGCCCATCTTCGCGCCGGACGATGTCGTCAGCAGCGGTGTCGTCAGCGCGAATAATTGCTCGGTGCCGGAGCGGCGGCCGAGATCGACGCCCGAGACGATGTTGCCCCACTGGTCCGACCCGCCAAGCTGCAGGCGGCAATCGTAGCGGCGGTTCAGTTCGACGAAATCGTATGCCTGCAGGCACATGTAATTGAACTCGAGAAAGGACAGATGCTGCTGCCGGTCCAGCCGCGTTTTCACGCTGTCGCGCGCCAGCATGGCGTTGACCGACAGGTGGCGGCCGTAATCGCGCAGAAAATCCACATAGTTCAGGTCCAGCAGCCAGTCGGCATTGTCGGCCATGATCGCGGGGCCGGAAAAGTCGAGAAACGGCTTGAAGGCGGCGCGGATACCCGCCTTGTTCGACTCGATAATCTCCCGCGTCATCATTTGGCGGCTCTCGTCCTTGCCGGACGGGTCTCCCACCATCGACGTGCCACCACCCATCAGCGCAATGGGCGTGTGGCCTGTCTGCTGCATCCAGTAGAGCAGCATGATCTGCACCATCGAGCCCACATGCAGGCTGGTGGCGGTCGCGTCGAAGCCGATATAGCCGGTCACTTTTTCCTTCGCCATCAGGTCGTCGAGACCCGTTTCATCGGAAATCTGGTGAATGTAGCCGCGCTCGGAAAGCACGCGCAAAAAATCGCTCTTGAAAGCCATTGTGATCGGTCTGGTTGAAGGGACGATCAGCCTCTACACCAAGCCGCAGCGCAATTCACGGAAATTACGACCATGAGGGCTATCGGGCTGATGAGCGGCACATCGATGGACGGCATCGACGTGGCATTGCTGGAAACCGACGGCGAAAGCGTTCAGTCCTTCGGCGCGACTTTGGAAGTGCCGTACGCACCCGCCCAGCGGCGGCAGATCGAACAGGCGCTGGAGGATGCGAAGGCCATCACCAAGCGCCACGAACGCCCCGGCGCATCTGGCGGATGTCGAAGACATGATCACGCGAGCCCATGCGAAAGCGGTGTCGCAGTTTCTCGCCGCAAACGGCCTGAAAGAATCGCAAATCGACGTTCTGGGCTTTCACGGTCAAACCGTTCTGCACCGTCCCGAGCAGGCGTTGACAGTGCAGCTTGGAGATGGCGCGGCGCTGGCAGAAGCGACGCGGCATCGACACGGTGTTCGATTTCCGCGCAGCCGACATGGAAGCGGGCGGGCAGGGCGCACCGCTGGTGCCGGTCTTCCATGCAGCGCTGGCTGCCGACATCGCCCCGCGCCCTCTGGCGGTCGTCAATATCGGCGGTATCGCCAACATTTCGTGGGTTGGGCAGCACGGAGAACTCGTCGCCTTCGACACCGGCCCCGGCAATGCGCTGATCGATCAATGGGTGCAGGCGGGTGCGGGTGTGCCGTTCGACCAGGGCGGCACAATCGCGTCGGAAGGCGGCGTCGTGGCGCAGGTGGTCGAGCGCTACATGGCCTCACCTTATTTCAAGACAAAAGCTCCGAAGAGTCTGGACCGACTCGACTTTGCACCGCTGGAGCCGGGTTCCGTGGGGCTTCACGATGGCGCGCGCACATTGGCGCGGGTGACGGCGGAGGCAATCTACGCAGCGGTGAAGCATCTGCCGACGCCACCGAAACTTTGGATCATCTGCGGCGGCGGTGCACGCAACCCAATCATCGTTCGAGATCTGGCAGAATTGGCGACCGCAGATGAAGCGACGGTTTCGATAGCCGAAGAGCACGGGCTGAACGGCGACATGCTGGAAGCGCAGGCTTTTGCCTATCTCGCGGTCCGCAGCCTCAAGGGACTGCCGCTGACCTATCCCACGACCACAGGATGCAAACAGGCCGCCACCGGCGGTGTCCTGGCCCGTCACGGACCGTAGGCGCGCCATAGATATACGGCCGAAACGAGCAGCCCGAACCCGATGACGACCGCGCGCAATATGGTGGGAGAGACCTTGCGTGAGAACGATCCACCCACCGCGCCGCCAACCGTTGCTCCCGCCATCATTGCCAGCGCTGGTCCCCACGCAACCAGCCCGGTGCTTGCGACTACGGCGACGGCAACCAGCCCGATGACGGTTCCGGCAGCGTTCTTCACGGCATTCGCAATTTGCGGGTTATGATACCCGGCGATCGTCAGCGAGGCGAGCAGGATGACGCCAAGACCCGCTCCGAAATAGCCGCCATAGATCGAAAATCCGAACAGCAACGCACGTCCCAACGCGTCGCCGCCCTTTTCCGAAAACAGCCCTTCGATGGCACGGCGAAGCCGCGCGCCCGCCGCGTAGATGCCGACTGCAACCAGCATCAACCAGGGAATGAGCGTCGTGAAGGTGCCTTCACCCAACCACAGAAGAAGCAGAACACCGACCAAACCGCCGGCAGCGCATATCGCCAGATCGATCCACAACCGCTTTCCGAGCGAGGCCAGTTCGCGGCGAAAGCCCGGCACGGCGGCAGCGTTCGACGGCAGCAGCGCCACGAAATTCGTCGCGTTGGCAACCAACGGCGGCAATCCGGCTGCAAGCAGTACCGGAAACGAAATGAACGTCGCGCCACCGGCGATCGAATTGAAAACGCCCGCCACGATGCCGACGGCGAACAGGGCGGCGAGGATCAGCGGTTCCATGTTCGAACGCGCCTAGCGCAGCAGCATCGTTTCCTCGATCCCGCCTTCGATCAGCCCCAGCCGCTTGTCGAGATAGATCTGGCATTCGTCCAGCAACTCGTCCTGATGCTCCGAGAAGAAGTGGTTGGCGCCGGGCATGGTGATCTGCGTCGTCGTGATGCCCTTCTGGCTCCGCAATTTGTCCACCAGTGTCTGCACATCTTTCGGCTGGGAAACGCGGTCGTTCTCACCGTGGATGATGAGTCCGGACGACGGGCAGGGGGCGAGGAAGGCGAAGTCATAGACATTCGGCTGCGGCGCGATGGAAATATAACCCTCGATTTCCGGGCGACGCATCAGCAGTTGCATTCCGATCCACGAACCGAACGAGAAGCCTGCGACCCAGCAACCGGTCGAATCCGGGTGCAGCGACTGGATCCAGTCCAACGCGGCCGCAGCGTCCGACAATTCGCCCGCACCGTGGTCGAACTCCCCCTGTGAGCGCCCGACGCCACGGAAGTTGAAGCGCAACGTTGTAAAGCCTCGCTCCCGGAACATGTAGAACAGCTTGTAGATGATCGGATGGTCCATCGTTCCGCCGAATTGCGGGTGCGGATGGGGGTGCAGAATGATCGCGATGGGCGCGTTCTTGTCTTCGGCAGGCTGATAACGGCCTTCTAGCCGGCCTTCGGGGCCAGTAAAAATCACTTCGGGCATGAGGGAACTCCGATACGGGTGGCAACGCAGACGACCCCCGCCGGTTGACGGGGCCGCATACGGTTTCTAACCTAGTTTAGAACTGTTCAAAGCGTCTTGGAACGATTCCAGACTGGCCAAAATTGATAGGGTGGCCAGTGGGATCGACGGCGCCGTGCAGTCGGTTGACGGATACATAGTCTTCAAGGGCTGCAAAATTCAAGGAAAACACGCATTTCGCGTGACGGGATACTTCATTCGATGGCAACGCGCCGTATTTACCTCGATCACAACGCCTCCGCGCCCCTGCGCGCGGTCGCTCGTGATGCTATGGTGACGGCGTTTGATGGAGGCGGCAATGCGTCGTCGATCCACGCTGAGGGCCGTCTTGCACGGGGGATCGTTGAGAAAGCCCGAGCGCAGGTGGCGGCGCTTGTCGGGGCGGAACCTGCCAACATCATTTTCACAAGCGGTGCCACTGAAGCTGCAACGCTGGCCCTGACGCCCGATCAACGGCTCAACGGAAAAGCCCGCCACGCCGATGCCCTGTTGCGGCTCATCACCGAGCATCCGTGCGTGTTGAACGGTGGACGCTTTCCCGCAAGTTCAGTGGTCGATTTGCCAGTGGGAAGCGATGGTCTGGTTGATGAGGATGTCTTCGACAAAACCCTTCGCGATCATGAGACACCGTTCGTGGCGATCCAGCTCGTCAACAGCGAGACGGGCATCATCCAGCCGGTTGCGCGCCTGGCCGAACGGGTGCGCGCCCGGGGTGGCTACGTTTTGTGCGACGCTGTGCAGGCTGCAGGTCGGATACCGTTGTCCATTGGCGATCTCGGCGTCGATTATCTTCTCCTTTCGGCGCACAAAATTGGCGGACCACAGGGCGCGGGCGCGCTGGTTCTCGCTAACGCGACGCTCGAACCCGCCCCGCTCATCAGTGGTGGTGCGCAGGAAAGCCGTCGCCGTGCAGGCACGGAAAATGTCGCTGCGATTGCCGGGTTTGGCGCGGCGGCAAAGGCTGCGGCGCAGGAAGCGACTACATATAGCGAGACGATGGTTTCATCGGCTGCGCTGGCGGAAAAAATCCGTTCGGTCTGCAACGATGTCGGCTTGGCAGACCGTTTGCACCTCTTTTCAAGCGGCGCAAACAGCGTGCCCAACACACTCTGTTTTGCGCTGGAAGGGCTTGAAGCGCAGACCGCGTTGATCGACTTCGACCTGCAGGGCATCGCGCTATCCTCCGGTTCGGCCTGCTCGTCCGGCAAGGTCGGTGCCAGCCATGTGCTGAAAGCGATGGGTGTGCCGGATAGCATCGCCCGCTGCGCCTTGCGTGTCAGCACCGGCCTGACGACCACCCAAGCCGACCTCGACACCTTCATCGCGGCGTTCGACCGCATGGCCCAACGCCTTGCCCGACGCACCGCCGACGCCCACATGACAGACACACAGGACGCGGCCTAAGCCGCCGCATCAGGAGCCGCCATGCCCGCCGTTCAGGAAACCATCGACACCGTCAAGACGCTGGATATCGACCAGTATAAATATGGTTTTTCCACCGATATTGCGTCAGAAAAAGCGCCCAAAGGCCTGACTGAAGACACGATCCGCTTCATCTCCGCCAAGAAGGAGGAGCCGCAATGGATGCTTGACTGGCGGCTGGATGCGTTCGCCCGCTGGAAGACGATGACCGAGCCGGACTGGGCGCGGGTGTCCTACGACAAGATCGACTATCAGGACATCTATTACTACGCCGCGCCGAAGGACTGGACGAACGCGCCCAAGTCGCTGGACGAGGTCGACCCCGACCTGCTGGCGACCTATGAAAAACTCGGCATTCCCCTGCGCGAGCAGGAGATACTGGCCGGTGTCCGCAAGCCACCGGCAGCCGAAGACGCCGAAGAGCACGACGACCTGAACATGGCGGACGATAATGTCTATAAATCCGGCCGCGTCGCGGTGGATGCCGTGTTCGACTCCGTCTCCGTCGTCACGACGTTCCGTGCGGAGCTCGAAAAGGCGGGCGTGATTTTCTGTTCCATTTCCGATGCCATCAAGGAACACCCGGAACTGGTGAAGAAATACATGGCCTCGGTTGTGCCGGTGACGGACAACTATTTCGCCACCCTCAACTGCGCCGTCTTCACCGACGGGTCGTTCGTCTATATTCCCAAAGGCGTGCGCTGCCCAATGGAACTGTCGACCTATTTCCGCATCAACGAGGAAAACACGGGTCAGTTCGAGCGCACGCTCATCATCGCCGAAGAGGGCTCCTACGTGTCCTATCTCGAAGGCTGCACGGCCCCTCAACGCGACGAAAACCAGCTTCACGCTGCCGTCGTCGAACTCGTGGCGATGGATGACGCCGAGATCAAATACTCGACCGTGCAGAACTGGTATCCCGGCGACAGCGAAGGCAAGGGCGGGATCTACAATTTCGTCACCAAGCGCGGCGATTGCCGGGGCAGGAACTCCAAGATTTCATGGACGCAGGTTGAGACCGGCTCTGCGATAACCTGGAAATATCCAAGCTGCATATTGCGCGGCGACGGATCGCGCGGCGAATTTTACTCCATCGCCGTGTCCAACGGCATGCAGCAGATCGATTCCGGCACGAAGATGCTGCATCTGGGCAAGAACACCACCAGCCGCATCATCTCCAAAGGTATCTCGGCAGGCCGCTCGCAAAACACCTATCGCGGGCAGGTCTCGATTAACCGCAAGGCATCCGACGCCCGCAATTTCACCCAGTGCGACAGCCTGCTGATCGGCGACCGTTGCGGCGCTCATACGGTGCCCTACATCGAGGCGAAAAACCCCTCCGCCCAGCTTGAACACGAGGCAACCACCAGCAAGATTTCCGACGATCAGCTGTTCTACTGCCTCCAGCGCGGCATCCCTGAGGAAGAGGCTATTGCGCTGATCGTGAACGGCTTCGTGAAGGAAGTGATACAGGAACTGCCGATGGAGTTTGCGGTCGAAGCGCAGAAGCTGATCGGGATTTCGCTGGAGGGGAGTGTGGGGTGATGAGTCTTTGGCCTGTCACCACAAAATTCGACCCTGACGGTAATGAGTATGAAACACTTGATCGAAACGAATTTTTTATTTTAGAAAACCTGCCCACTGACTCTGGAATGTCAGTCGTCGTTGTAACTCAACGATCGGATGATCTTTTCATTCGAGAAAATGACGATCCACAGTTGGATGAATTCAGAAACTACGTTCTAGCAATCATCGAAGAAACTAAAGATGACCTCTTAATTGACGTACCCAGTTCGATACAGATTAGTCGTGGTTGGGATTTTCATCAAGTTGCCAAAACATTTTCGGTCCGTTTACAGGCAAGAGCTGCAAGAGAAAGTGCGTCGGGTTCCGTAAATTCTTTCTCTTTGAACTCTCAAGACCGATCTGCACTTTATTCAAAAATAGACGAAATTCGCCTGATTATACAAGACTTAAAAGTCTCCGACATTCGCAAATTTTCCATGCTTAAAAAGTTGGATAAGTTTGCTTCTGAAGCTGCGAAAGATATTGGTTCGATGGGTTACTATACCGGTCTTGTTGTTGAGGCATCTGCAGCAGCTGGTCAGACTGGCGTAAATACAAAGCCGTTGTTTGATCGTCTTCGCGAGGCCGGTGAAATTGTATCTAAGGGTGTGAAAGACATCGTCGCAATCGGAAAAGAAGATAGAATGATGCTGCCAGCTCCGGACGGGGAAGTTGACCAAACTAATCAGAACGATGGAGATGAATGTTGACCAAACTCAACCCACACAAGGCCCGCCTCGCAGACATCGAGCGCAAGCTGACTCAGGCCCGCGAAGCCATGTCACGCACCAAAATCGGTGAGGGGTCGATTCACCAGCTTGAGGAAGACATCAAGCGCCTTGAAGACGACCGCGATGCGCTGATCGCCGATCAGGACGTCTGACGGGCCGCAATGCTGACTACCGCGCGGCTTTTCTTCGGCCTCTTCTTTCTGGGGTCTGCGGCGCTGAAGGTTTATGCAGCGGATGCTGAGCTTGGCATGATGGTTGCGGCAGGGTTTGCAGCACCTTTGCCGTTTTATATCGCCGCTGCATTGGCGCAAACAGTGCTTGGCGCGGCATTACTGGCAGGAATCGCGGTGCGCGAAGCCTGTCTCGGATTGATCGCCTACGTGGCGGTCATCAACTGGTTCATGCACCCGTTCTGGGTGTTCGAGGGAGCGGCCTGGGGCATTCAGTTCCAGCTGTTCTCCAAGAATGTGGGAATAATGGCCGGGCTGCTCGCGGTTGCCGGCGGATGGAATAGGTGGGCGCAAACGCCCGGAAAGAAACAGAATGCTTGAAATCAAAGACCTCCACGTCCGCATCGCGGAAGACGAAACGGAAATCCTGAATGGGCTGAACCTGTCGGTCGCTGCCGGAGAAGTCGCCGCCATCATGGGGCCGAACGGGTCCGGCAAATCGACGCTATCCTATGTGCTGGCCGGCAAGGATGACTACGAGGTCACCAGCGGGTCGATCACCTATATGGGCGAAAATCTGCTCGACATGGATGTCTCCGAACGCGCTGCCGCCGGTGTCTTTCTCGCCTTCCAATATCCCGTCGAAATTCCCGGCGTGCCGACCATGACGTTCCTGAAGGCGTCGATGAACGCCCAGCGCAAGGAGCGCGGCGAGGATGAACTGACGACGCCGGCGTTCATCAAACTGGTGCGGGAGCGGGCCAAGGGGCTGGAAATCGATTTCAACATGCTGAAACGCCCGGTCAATGTCGGCTTTTCCGGCGGCGAGAAGAAGCGTGCCGAAATTCTGCAAATGAGCCTGCTGGAGCCGAAATTGTGCGTGCTGGACGAGACGGATTCCGGTCTCGACATCGACGCGCTGAAAGTGGTGTCCGACGGCGTCAACCACCTGCGGTCGCCCGACCGTGCAGTTATCGTCATCACGCATTACCAAAGGCTTCTCGATTATATCGTGCCCGACTCCGTGCATGTGCTGTCGAAGGGCAGGATCGTGAAATCCGGCGACAAGACACTGGCGCAGGAACTGGAAGCCAGCGGTTATTCAGACATCATCGAAGCTGCGGCGTGAGCGCCATGAACGCCCACACCCCCCGCATGTACACCCAGGGCGAGAGTGACCTGTTCGCCGCGTTTGAGGCCGCGACGTTCAGCGACGCCGTGACGCCGGAAACGCGTGAAACGGCTCTGTCTGCCATTCGCAAAAACGGCTTGCCGACACGCCGCGTCGAGGCCTTTCACTACACCGATCTGCGCGCTTTACTGAACGCTCCGGCGGGGCTGGTGCCACGTCCGGACGACGCTACCGCGAAAGCCGCCGGTGCCGCTTTCCCGCGCCTGGTCGATGGTGCAGCGGTGTTGCATTTCCGCGATGGCCACTTCTTCGACATGGGTGAGAGCCTGCCCGAAGGCGTGACACTCTCACAAGCGACCGCGCCATTCCCGGCTCCCGCTGTCGGCAGCGACAATACGCTGGAATTGCTGAACACCGCCTTCCTGACTTCCACGCGAGTCATCGAAGTGAGGCCGGTGCCAGGGTCGAACAGACCATCGGTCTGGCCTCCACTCCGACGGCATCCAGCTTCGGCGCGACCCGCGTTGCGGTCAATGTGGGCGCGAAGGCGACCTGTCGTCTGATCGAACGCTCGGTCGGTCCTGACGGTCTGAACTACTGCGTATCATCTCTCGTCGATCTGACGGTAGGCGATGGCGCGAATGTCGATTACGTGCTGTCCATCGAGGATGGGGAAGCCGCCCAGCGGCTCGGACGGCTGTCCGTCACCCTCGGCACGGATTCCACCTTCAATCTTATCGTCTTGAATGCCGGCGGCAAACTCGTGCGGCAGGAATTGTATTTCGACGTTCAGGGCGAGAATGCGGAATTGAAGATCTCCGGCGTCAATCTCATCGGCGGCAAGGCCCATATCGACGTTACGTCGCGTATCCTGCACGCCGTACCGCATACCAATTCCACCGAACTGTTCCGCAACGTGGCGACGGAACAGGGTAGGGGCGTGTTTCAGGGGCAGATCAAGGTCGCCCAACCGGCGCAGCTCACCGACGCGCGCATGGCCTGCAACACATTGCTGCTATCGGACACATGCGATTTTTCCGCCAAGCCGGAACTGGAGATTTTTGCCGACGATGTGCAATGCGCCCACGGGGCGACTGTC
This sequence comes from uncultured Alphaproteobacteria bacterium, assembly GCA_963799325.1. Lineage (GTDB taxonomy): Bacteria > Pseudomonadota > Alphaproteobacteria > Rhizobiales > Rhizobiaceae > Pseudahrensia. The sequence continues at coordinate 536,459 of CAWCWS010000002.1, forward strand.
GCGGATATCGAGGACGACTACATGTTTTACCTGATGGCCCGCGGCATTCCCGAAGTGGAAGCCCGCCGCCTGTTGGTGAAGGCTTTCGTGCAGGAAGTGCTGGACGATATGGATGACGAGGTGTTGGCCGAACGCTTGTCGGCCCGCATCGACACGTGGATGGAAGCGCATATATGAGTGCCGCCTATCCCATCGATGCCATCCGCGCCGACTTCCCGATCCTGTCGCGCGAGGTTCACGGCAAGCCGCTGGTCTATCTCGACAACGGTGCGTCGGCGCAAAAACCGCGCGCGGTCATCGATGCTGTCAGCCATGCCTACGAGAACGAATACGCCAACGTCCATCGCGGCCTGCATTACCTCTCGAACGCGACCACCGACGCCTACGAAGGCGCGCGTGAAAAGGTGCGGGCCTATTTGAACGCGCCGACTGTCGAGCAGATCGTTTTCACCAAGGGCACGACGGAAGCGATCAACCTCGTCGCCTATGGCTGGGCGATGACCCATCTGCAGGAAGGCGACGAGATCGTCCTGTCCCTGCTGGAGCACCATTCCAACATCGTGCCGTGGCACTTCCTGCGCGAGCGCATGGGCGTCAAACTGGTCTGGGTGGATTGCACGGACGAGGGCGACGTGACGCCGGACATGGTGTCTGCCGCCTGCACGGATCGCACGAAGCTGATCGCCATCACGCACATGTCGAACGTCACAGGCACGGTATTGGACGTTGCGACCATTTGTGCCAATGCCCGCGAACGGGGCATTACGACCATGATCGATGGCTCACAGGCCGCGGTTCACATGCCTGTCGATGTGCAGTCCATCGGCTGCGACTTCTACGCGATCACCGGGCACAAGATTTACGGCCCATCCGGCATTGGTGCGCTCTACGGTACGAAAGAGGCTCTCGAAGCCACGCGCCCGTTTCAGGGCGGCGGCGAAATGATCCTGGAAGTGACCCGCGACGGTGTCACCTACAACGACCCGCCCCATCGCTTCGAAGCGGGTACTCCGCCCATCGTGCAGGCCATCGGCCTCGGTGCGGCTCTTGATTATGTCGAGAGCATCGGCCGTGACGCAATCGCGGAACACGAGGCCGATCTGCGCGATTATGCCCGCGAACGGCTGCGGGGCATCAACACGTTGCGGATGATCGGCGATGTGCCGGACAAGGGTGCCATTTTTTCGTTCGAATTGCAGGGCATCCATGCCCACGACGTTTCGATGGTCGTGGACCGTTCCGGCGTTGCGGTGCGCGCGGGCACCCATTGCGCGCAACCGCTTATGGAGCGCTTCGGCGTCACCTCCACATGCCGCGCGTCGTTCGGCCTATACAACACGCGCGCAGAGGTGGATGCTCTGGTGGACGCTCTGGAAAAAGCACGGAAGTTTTTCGCATGACCGAGACGGCAACCCAAACACCCGAACCCGCTACCCCCGCACCTGCCGGGCCGAACGCCCCAGCTATCGGTCAGAACACCGCTGACGGCTTTACGACCGAAGAAATCGAACGCTTCACCCACGACATCATCGCTGCCATCAAGACCGTCTACGACCCGGAAATACCGTCCGATATCTACGAAATCGGCCTGATCTACCGCATCGATATCAACGATGACCGGATGGTCGATATCGACATGACGTTGACCGCACCCGGTTGCCCGGTGGCCGGTGAAATGCCCGGCTGGGTCGAAAACGCGGTCAACACCGTGCAGGGCGTCTCCGGTGTCAACGTCAACATGGTCTTCGACCCGCCCTGGACACCGGAGCGGCTGTCGGAAGAGGCGCAGATCGCTCTTGGGTGGTATATCTAGCGCCGCCCTGCAGAGGGGTTTGGCGTATCGTGCCCCATATCGGATCCAAGCCGGTTTGCCGCATGGGCGTTAACCTCCTGCTAACCATGTTTCCACACTCTCGTCCTATTGTGCGCCTAGCAAGCGCTACTGGACTGAGCGTTGGATTGATGCCGGATATGATGAAATTTACGCGCCTTGCGGCTTTCCTTCTGGCGTTTGTCATTGCGGTCCCTGCTCTCGCAGGTGAATTCAACCAGCCGTGGAAGAAGCGGGACGTCTCTTTCGTGCTGGATGCTTATGAATTCACGCCGATCAAATGGGATCGCCTGAAAGAAAACCGCAATCTCGTCGGTTTCATCAACAAGGCGTCTGATGGTCTGCCGCCGAAATATCGCTGCCCGTCCCGCGACAGTTTGTGCGGCGTGAAATGGCGGCGCTATGCGGTGACGAAGGAACTGTATCACACCCGTCGCGCGCTGGCGAAATCGATGGGGTTGAAATGGGGTGCCTATCATCTCGCCCGGCCAGGCAATCCCATCGAACAGGCCCAGCATTTCCTGCGCTTCGCCCAGCCGGAAGACGACGAGCTGATCGCCCTCGATATCGAGGACAATACGAACAAATGGATGTCGCTGACGGACGCCGAAACCTTCGCACACTACATCAAGGCGCGGACCGGTCGCTATCCGGTGCTGTATACCAACCACAACACGTCGCAGTACATCGCCCGCAACAAGGACCGTTACAAACTGCTGTCGCGGCTGAACCTGTGGTATGCGCGCTACCGTCCGTCCATGCCGGACGCCTTTCCGATGGGCCAGTGGGACAGTTATTCGCTGTGGCAGTTTTCCACGATGGTGAATTGCTCGAAGCGCCGTTGCCCCCACCGTATCAAGGGCACCGATCACATGATCGACGTCAATCTGGCCTATATGGCACCTGACAAATTGCGTGCGGCATGGCCGTTTGCGGAATTGACCGCCCGGGAACACGAGCCGGAGAAGCCCGTCGTTCCGCAAATCATGGTCGAGGCTCCCGAGGCTGAGGTCGCTGATATTCCGACGATCGAACTGGCAACGATGCCGAAGGCCAAGCCGGTCGCGGAACCCGATGTGCAGGTGGCCGAAAAACCGAAGTCTCCTGCGCGCGAAACCATATCGACACTCGCTCCCATCATTGCTGCCAGCTATGCTCCGTATGAGTTTGGCCGCAACGAAAGCGTGTTGCTGTCGGCATTGAAATCGCCCAGCTACGCCGCCGAACTGCGCCGGATGTGGGTGGTTGACGCACCGGTTCCCAAGTGGCGCCCCGGCAGCCGCGTGGCAAAACGGAGCGCGGTGCGTTTTCTCGACGATGTCGTCGACCGCTTTCATTCCCTCCAGCGTATTGTCATGCCTGCCGAGATTTTTCGCACGTCGGACGGGGTGACGGGATGCTTTGGTCACACAGCGAACATCGAAAGCGGCCGCGTTCGACACAAGCCCTGCCGCAACCAGTCAACCATATGCCGATCTGACATCCGCCGGTCGGTTCTGGCATCGCAGCGGCCGCTCGTCTAAGGCGGGTTGTAGTGCAGGCGGGGGCGAGGCGGTTTGGCGGATAGTCTTGTGGTCCTGTTCGACCGGTGGGCAGGCTTTGCCGGTTTCGATCCGACAACCGCCGCCTTCGCAATCGGTGCGGTGTTTCTCGCTGGCATAGTTCGCGGTTTTTCCGGCTTTGCCCTGTCGGCCATGACGGTCGCGCTGCTGATAGCCTTCATTCCGCCGCTCGAACTCGTGGCTCTGTGTTGGTTTCTCGAAGTGTCAGCCAGTATTCTGATGGTGCGCGGCGGCTGGAAGGAAGCGGATTGGTCCGTCGTAAAAGGCCTGGTGATCGGGTCTGCATTCGGCATTGTCCTCGGCCTTGGACTGAACCGCCTGCTGCCAGTCGATACAGCGAAAATCGCAGTCCTGACGCTGCTCATTGTTCTGGCAACTTTGCAACTTGCCAAAGTGCGGGCGCGTTTTCTCGCCACCCAAATCGGCCTCTACGGTTCCGGCATCGCAGCCGGAGTTGCGACAGGGCTTGCGTCCATCGGAGGCATGGTCGTCGCTCTCTACGTGCTGGCCCGCGATGCACCTGCGCGGCAGATGCGGGCATCCCTCGTGATGTACCTCTTCGCCTCGGAAATCGCCTCCCTCGCGGCTCTTCTCGCCTATAGATTGATGACCTATGAGACGATTGTTCGCGGAGTGGGACTGGCGGTCCCGACAATGGCCGGTGTAGTGTGCGGTCAAATGCTGTTCAAACCCCGGCTGGAACCGTTTTACAAACCGTTCTGTCTCGTGCTTTTGATCGGTCTGGCAGGTATGGGTCTGTTGCGGCAAGTCATGTAGGGGAAGACGATTTTGGCACAACCGGACCTGAACCTTTCCAAGCCCATTGGCGAGAAGCACCAGACCACATGCTACATGTGCGCCTGTCGCTGCGGCATCAATGTTTACACCGCGCCCGGTGAGCATGGCGAGAAGACCGTCAAATACATCGAGGGCAACCGCGACCATCCGGTCAACAAGGGCGTGCTGTGCGCCAAGGGGTCGGCGGGGATCATGCAGCATTATTCTCCCGCACGCCTCAAAGCGCCGATGAAGCGTGTCGGCCCCCGTGGCTCCGGCGAGTTCGAGGAAATTACATGGGAGGAGGCGCTGTCCACCGCCGTCGAATGGCTGGAACCGCTGAAGCAAGATCCCAAACGTCTTGCCTTCTTCACGGGCCGTGACCAGTCACAGTCGCTGACATCGTGGTGGGCGCAGCAATTCGGCACACCGAACTATGCCGCCCACGGCGGCTTCTGCTCGGTCAACATGGCAGCCGCAGGCATCTACACGATCGGCGGTGCGTTCTGGGAGTTCGGCTCGCCGGACTGGGACCGCACGAAGCTGTTTCTGATGTTTGGAGTTGCCGAGGACCACGATTCCAACCCGCTGAAAATGGGCATCGGCAAGCTCAAGAAGAACGGCGGACGGTTCGTCTCGGTCAATCCCGTGCGCACCGGCTACAGCGCAGTCGCCGACGACTGGTTCGGCGTGAAGCCGGGCACCGACGGCTTGCTGATTCTCGCGCTCATCCATGAACTGTTCCGCACCCGCCAGATCGATGTGGATTACCTGCTGCGCTATTCGAACGCCGGATGGTTGGTGGTCGACGCGCCAGGCACCGAAGATCACGGACTTTTCGTGCGCGACGCCGAGGGAACGGAATGCGTTTGGAATGGCAACAATGCGGTCGCCCACACCGGCAAAGCCCGCGCGCACGTCTCGGAAGCCGTCAAATTGCCGGACGGGCGCATCGCCAAGCCGGTGTTGCTGATGATGGCCGAGAAATACGCCTCCGCCCAATACGCGCCCGAAGCCGTGGCGGACGAGACAGGCATATCAGCCAGAAAGATTCGCGGGCTGGCCGCCGAAATTGCCCGTGTGGCGTTCGAGGAAGAGATCACCATCGAGCAGCCGTGGACGGACATGAAGGGCGAGCGCCACGAGCGCATGATCGGCCGCCCTGTCTCCATGCACGCCATGCGCGGCATCTCCGCCCATTCCAATGGTTTTCAGACGGCGCGCGCCCTGCACGTTCTGCAGGTGTTGATCGGCTCCATCGATTGCCCCGGCGGCTTCCGCTACAAGCCGCCTTATCCCAAGCCTTTTGACGCCCATCCCAAGCCCCACGCGCGTCATCCTGATGGCCTGCCGAACGGCCCACTGGCTGGCCCGCATCTGGGCTATCCCCGGTCGCCCGACGATCTGCTCATCGATACGGACGGCTCGCCGCGCCGCATCGACAAGGCCTTCACCTGGGACGCGCCGCTCTCGGCCCACGGCCTGATGCACATGGTCATTGCCAACGCCCATGCGGGCGATCCCTACAGGATCGACACCCTGTTCATGTATATGGCGAACATGGCGTGGAACTCGTCCATGAACACGCGCGGCACCATCGAGATGCTGACGGACAAGGACGAGAATGGGGACTATAAAATCCCCCGTATCATCTATTCTGACGCCTATTCGTCCGAGATGGTGGCCTTCGCCGATCTCATCCTGCCTGATACGACCTACCTCGAACGTCACGACTGCATTTCCCTGCTCGACCGTCCGTGCAGCGAGCCGGAAGCGGTGTGCGACTCGATCCGCTGGCCCGTGGTCGAGCCTGACCGTGAGGTGCGCGGTTTCCAATCCGCGTTGCTCGACTTCGGCGCACGGCTCGGCCTGAACGGTATGACGAATGAAGATGGGTCTGCGAAATACGCTGACTACGCCGACTACATGGTCAATCACGAGCGCAAACCCGGCATTGGACCGCTGGCCGGTTGGCGCGGTGAGAACGGCGACCAGTTCGGGCGGGGCGCGCCGAACCCGAACCAGCTTGAGGCATATAAGAAGCACGGCTCGTTCAGCCACGCCGACATTCCGCCCGAAGCGCAGTTCTTCAAACACGCCAATGCCGCCTATCAGGATTTCGCCGTTCAGACAGGCTTCTTCGACGCCCCCCAACCGGTCACGTTCCAGCTTTATTCGGAAGTGCTGCAAAAATTCCGTCTGGCCGGGGAAGGCCACGGCAAGGTCCAGCCTCCCGAACGCCTGCGCGCCCGCGTGGTCATGGCGTTCGACCCGCTGCCCACATGGTATGCGCCCTTCGAGGGTGAAGGCATCGATCAAAGCCGCTTTCCCCACCACGCCATCACCCAGCGACCGATGGCCATGTATCATTCATGGGGCAGCCAGAACGCTTGGCTGCGCCAGATACACACGAAAAACCCGCTCTACGTGCCCGCCGCAATTTGCGATGAGGAAGGCCTGCGCGACGGGGATTGGGCCTGGGTGGAAAGCTGGCATGGCAAGATCAAGGTGCAGGTCGCGCGCATGGAGGCGCTCAACTCCTCGACCATGTGGACGTGGAACGCGATCGGCAAGCGGCGTGGCGCATGGGCGCTCGACAAGGACGCGCCGGAAGCCAAGAAGGGTTTTCTGCTCAACCATCTCATCAACGAATTGCTGCCGCCGAAGGGCGACGGTCATCGCTGGGCCAACAGCGACCCGGTGACGGGACAGGCTGCATGGTACGACCTGCGGGTGCGCATCGAGAAAGCCGAGGCGGGAGATGAAGTGACCGAGCCGGTGCTGGGCGAACAGGCCAAGCGCACCGAAACGACGGACGAATTGCGCTACGGCAAGGAATGGACCGGCGCATGACCATCGAAACCTACCTCGCCTATCTGGCCACGGTCTTCGTGTTCTTCGCCCGCCCGCCGGGGCCAAGCCAGTTGCTGTTCATGGCGCACTCCATGCAGCGCGGCGTGTCAAAATCCGTGCCCGTCATGGGCGGAGACCTGTCTGCAAATACGATCCAGATTCTTATCGCCGGTTTTGGCTTGGCTGCAATCGCGACGTCGTCGGCCTTGTTTTTCACCATCGTGAAATGGGCGGGCGTCGCTTATCTCGTGTGGCTGGGTATCAAATCTATCCTTTCGGCGCGTTCCGATTTGAAGGAACCTGCTCCACCCAATCCTGCGTCGCTGTTCCGGCAGGGTTTCATCACATCGTCTGCCAACCCGTATGCGATCGTGTTCTTTGCAGCGCTCTTTCCGCAGTTCCTGACGCCGCAAGCCGATTTGCCAATCCAGATCGCAATTCTGGGCCTGACCTACATTGTCATCGACGGTGTTCTGCTCGTCGTCTTGGGTGGTCTGGCCCGCAAGGCGGTCGATCTGTTCGGTGGCGGTGCCAGCAGGCTCATCAAACAGGTTTCCGGCACATTCATGATCATTGGCCGCCATCATGCTGGCACTGACCGAGGTTAGCGATACCGAGAGGGGAGGCCGCCATATGACCATGCTACCCTGCGCAGCCAAGCGCAAAGAAACTCGGCCTCGTCATCGACCTCGATACCTGCGTCGGCTGCCACGCTTGCGTCATTTCCTGCAAGGAATGGAACACGTCCGCTTACGGCGCGCCGCTGTCGGACCAGGATCCTTATGGCGCCGAACCGTCCGGTGCGTTCCTCAACCGGATTCATACGTTCGAGATCGTGCCCGAAGGCGGTGAAATCATTGGACAAGAGGGCGAGGCACGGGTCGTGCATTTCCCGAAATCCTGCCTGCATTGCGAGGACGCGCCCTGCGTCACCGTCTGCCCGACGGGTGCCAGTTACAAGCGCGTCGAAGACGGCATCGTGCTGGTGGACGAGGACAAGTGCATAGGCTGCGGCCTGTGCGCCTGGGCTTGCGCTTACGGTGCGCGCGAAGTCGATATCGCTGCGGGTGTGATGAAGAAATGCACGCTCTGCGTCGACCGCATCTACAACGAGCAGCTAGAAGAAATCGACCGCGTCCCGTCCTGTGTTCGCACATGCCCGGCAGGCGCGCGACACTTTGGCGATCTGGGTGATCCGAACTCGGATGTATCCGTACTGGTCGCGGAACGTGGCGGTTTTGACCTGATGCCGGAGCAGGGCAACAAGCCGGTCAACAAATACCTGCCGCCCCGGGAAAAGCGGGCACTGGGCGAAGGCGCACAGTCACCGGCATTTGCCGATGAAGACACCAGCGGCGCGACTGGTCTTCTCGGCTGGATCGACCGTGCCCTTTCCGGCGCGACCGGAAAGGCTCACTGATGCATCCCGGCGCTTTCTGTCATCGCATTCACCACGCTGTCCGGCGCCGGATACGGTCTCGCCTTCGTGCTGGCCCTCGGTCACGGCAATCCGGCTTTTCTTGCGACCAAGATTGCATGGGTCGTCGCATTGGGTCTCATCGGCATCGGGCTGCTGTCGTCCGTTCTCCATCTGCGAAACCCGCAGCGGGCGTGGCGGGCATTTTCTCAATGGCGCTCAAGCTGGCTGTCGCGGGAAGGGGTGATGGCGCTGATCACGTTCATTCCGTTGACGATCCTGGCCGCCATGAGCATTTTCGGCGACACATTCGATATAAGGCTCGGATATGTCGGCGGCATCCTGTGTGCGATCACCGTGTTCTGCACAGCGATGATCTACGCCTCGCTTCGCACGGTGCCCCAGTGGCATACGGCATGGACACCGACCATTTATCTGCTGTTTTCGCTGACGAGCGGAACGATCCTCTATCTCGCCTTTTTCGGTTACGGACCGGGCACGGAGTCCAACCGCATCTGGGTGTGGCTGGCGCTGGTGTTTTTGATCGTCGCATGGGCCGCCAAGCTGGTATGGGCGCGCCGCGCCTCCGCAATCGGCTACGGACAATCGGACATGGCGAGCGCCACGGGCCTCGGGCACCTCGGCAAGATCCGCCTGCTGGAACGGCCCCATTCAATGGAGAATTACCTGACCCGCGAGATGGCCTTCCGCATCGCCCGCAAGCATATCGACGCTCTGCGGGTCGTGACGATTGTCACCGGCTTCGCGCTGCCGTTCCTGCTGTTGTTTGCCAGCCTGTTTCTGCCCATCCCGCTGCTGCAATGGCTGGCAGCGGCATCTTTGATGCTTGGCCTGTTCGTCGAACGCTGGCTGTTTTTTGCAACCGCGAAACATGCGGTCGGTCTCTACTATGGTGGCGAGGACGCACTGGTTCCCGCCGAGTGATCTAGCGTGACCACTTGGCCGGTGGCGGGCCTTTGATCTTCCACCGGTCGTGCAGCCACAGCCATTGTTCCGGATATTCCCGCACCCACCCTTCGATGATCGTGTTCACGGTCGCAGTTGTCGCCGGTATGTCGATAGCACCGTTCGTTTTGCGGGTAATGTCGATCGCATCGTGCAGTTCCAACCGGAATCGCCCATCCGGCAGCCGCACGCAGCGCGCCGGATGAATGGCGCAATCGAATTGTTGTGCCAAGGTCGACGCAAGCGGGTTGGCGGAAGCTTCGCGGCCCATGAAGGTGATGCGCGGCCCCCGTTTGAAAGCCTGATCGGCCAGCAGGCCGACCGCCTCGTCCCGCTCCAGCGTCTTGGCCAACGCCCATGCCGCACCGGCCCGCGAGGGCACGAGATGCCCCATTGCAGTCGTGCGGGCCTTCAACACGCGCTTGGCGAGATACGGATTGTTCGGCGGGCGGAAGAGGGCGGTGACATTGAGATCATACGCGGCCGCCGCGATCGGCAAAATCTCCCAGTTGCCGGTGTGGGCGGTGAACAAGATGACCGGCTTGCCCGCATCGCGCAGCCGCTCGAAATGTTCCACACCCACCACATCGACCCGTCCCGCGCCCGGGTTGTCTATGTCGAAATCAAACAGCTGGTCGAGAAACACGTATTCGGCGATCGTGCGGGCCACGTTGCCCCACACACCGCGCAGCAAGCCATCAATTTCCGCTTTCGATTTCTCCGGGAAGGCTGCAATCAAATTACGCCGCGCGAGACCGGAACGCGGCAGAATAGGCGCGAGCGTGCGCCCGATCTTCTCCGCTGCAGCGGTAGAGCGGTTCGGCGGCAATTTCTTCGCATAGTGCAGAAACAACCCGACCAGTTTGGCGACAGTCCAGTCCCAACCTGATTTGACACGCAACAGCTGCCGCTCGACGAACGGATGTCGGATGAGCCGCGCCATCAGGCTAGCTCATACGCATGATGATCTTGCCGAAGACCTTGCGGCTTTCCATGCGTTCGAGCGCAGTCGCCAGATCACCGAACTCGATTTCGGTATCGACCACGGGTCGGACAAACCCGCGCGCGATCTTGTCCATCGCGTTGACCATGTTCTCCATGCGGCATCCGAAGGAGCCGATGAGGCGAAGCTGGCGCTGGAACAGCATCATCAGGTTGGTTTCGGCGGACACACCCGATGTGGAACCGCATGTCACCAGCCGCCCGCCGCGCTTCATCACCAGCATGGACCCGGCCCAGGTTTCCTTGCCGACGTGCTCGAAGACGACGTCCACGCCCTGTTTTTTCGTCAGCTTGCGCGTGACGCCCTCGAAGCGGTCGGTGCGGTAGTTGATGACATGGTCGGCCCCCAGCGCCCTGGCCGGTTCGATCTTGTCGTCGCTGCCGACTGTGGTGATGACGGTGCAGCCGATGGATTTGGCCAGCTGGATCGCCGCCGTTCCGATGCCGGACCCGCCGGCCTGAATGAGGATGGTCTCGGACGGTTGCAGCAGCGCATTGTCGAACAGCATGTGTTCGCATGTGCCGAAGGTGATGGGCGCGAGCGCCGCTCCAACATCATCACAGCCTGGTGGCACAGGCACACATTGGCGGGCGGGAATGTTGACCAATTCGCGCGCGAAACCGCCAAGGTGGAATCCGTGAACGCCTTCCACATGCTCGCACATGTTGTCGCGCCCCGCCCGGCAATGGTGGCATGTGCCGCAGGTGCGGGCGCCGAAGATCGAGACGAGTTGCCCCGGCTTCAGTCCGCTCACCCCGTCACCCAACGCCACGACTTCGGCCGACGCTTCCGCACCGATGGTGAGCGGCATTTCGCGCTTGGCGAACGCCATGCCGCGCCAGCCCCAGACATCGAGATGGTTCAGCGCGACGACGCGAACGCGAAGCTGAACTTCGCCGGGGGCGGGGGCGTCCGGCTCGGGCAGATCGACGGCTCTGGTTTCGCGGTCCGACACAAGTTGCAAGGCTCGCATGGTCTTACTCCGCAGCGCCGAGGACGAGACAGGCATTCTGCCCGCCGAAACCGAACGAGTTCGACAGCACGGTGGATACCGTTGCCGTGCGGGCCTTGTTCGGCACCACATCGAGCGGAATGGCCTCGTCCGGCTGGTCGTAATTGATGGTGGGCGGCACCATGCCGTTGCGGATCGTCAGCACGGAAAATACCGCTTCGATGGCCCCGGCAGCAGTCAGCGTATGGCCGATCATGGATTTGTTCGATGAGATCGGAATGGCGTGGATGCGGTCGCCAAAAACCGTGTGGAGGGAATTGTATTCCATGCGGTCGTTTTCCGGCGTCGAGGTGCCGTGGGCGTTGATGTAGTTCACGTCCTCCACCGTGACACCGGCATCATCCAGCGCCTGCGATACGGCGGCAATGACGGGCGAACCGTCCGGCGATGACCGCGTGCGGTGGAAATGGTCGGCCTTCTCTCCGCAGCCGCGCAACACGGCCAGCACCTCGGCACCCCGCGCACGGGCGGAGGCGAGGGATTCCAGCACGAGCGCGCCTGCGCCTTCAGCCATCACGAACCCGTCGCGGTTGGCCGAAAACGGCTTGGACGCTTTTTCAGGCGTCTCGTTTTGTGTCGAGAGCGCAGAAAGCAGTGAGAACCGGATCAACGCCTCGGTGGTCACAGACCCGTCCGTGCCGATGCAGAAAGCCGCATCCGTGTCGCCCCGGCGGATGGCTTCCACACCCAGTTGCACCGCAGTCGCACCTGACGCGCATGCGGTGGACAGGGAAATTGGCAGTCCCTTCGTGCCGTAACGTTCCGACAATCTGTCCGCCGTGCGCCCGAACTGAAGCAGTTCGAACATCTCCTGATGCTTCGACTTGCGCGCAGCCGCCAGCAGGCGGGCATAGCCCTCGCCCTCGTCCGTTTCCAGATCGAGCGCGAAGCGGTGCTGCCATTCCATCTCCACCGGCGGCGCGGCGAGGAAAAGCGGACCGGGAAAATCACCCTTTGGCAAGCCGGACTGGGCAATGGCTTCGTCCGCAGCGCTGTCTGCTAGTGCGAAGGACAGGGCAGGGGCGGAATGGTCCGGCAGGTCGAAGTGATCGACCGTCCCCGCAATGGTCGTGCGCAAGCCCGTCGTATCGAAGCGTGTGATGGGGTGAATACCGGACGTGCCGGCGGTCAGCGCCTTCCAGTTGTCCGCGCAACCCGTGCCCAGGGACGAGACGACGCCGACGCCGGTGACGACGACGATGGGGCGGCCCAGATGGTCCGTATCGGCGCTCATGTCGCGTCTCCCTCGATATGGCCGGACCAGCGCGGCACCCTCGGACCGCCATGCGCCCACGCCCGTTACACCCGTTGCCGCGCCGTCATGGCTGATTGCCGCCAGCGCCACACCGAATGGAAACTGCGCTTCCAGACCGTGCCCGAATGTGGAGCCGAAATAGGTTGGCTTGCGACCTTCGAGGGCCGTGATTTCGGCTTCCCTGAGCGTTTCGAGTCCGGTCGCGCCGGACAAAACCGTAGCATCGGCAGGAACGTCCACGTGGTCCAGCGCGCTTGCGAGACGAGCGGTCGCGCCATCGCTGTCGCGCGGCCCATGCGTGCCTTCAACCGCTGCTAGTTCAGCATAAACCCGCGCCCCACGCCCCGTTGCATGGTCCGCCGATTCCAGAACGAGAAACGCGCCCATCGACCCGAAATGTACGCCGGACGTTTCGCCGGAACGCTTTTCAACTGGTGTTGTGCCATCACTGTGCGAAAGCAGATGCCCCAGTTCGAACAGGAGCATCATGTCCTCGCGCTCGGCATTGTAGCCACCACCAACGAGAATGATGTCGCTCTGGCCGGACGATATGCGGGCATGCGCCGTGGCAATGGCCGAGATCCCGGCCCCTTCCTCACCCATGAACGTGCGGGACGAGCCGGTGACTTTATGGACGATCGAGATGTTGCCCGCCAACAGATTCGACAGCTGGGCGAGGAAAAGCGTCGGTCGCAGGTCGTCCGGAAGGCGTTCGTTGAGAACGGCATCCTTGTCATCACGCCCGCGCGCTTGCGCCATCACATTGGTATCGACCTCCACATCCCGCTCGCCACCACCGGCCGCCACGATCATGTCCATCCGGTCGAGCAGCGCTTCGTCCTTCGCATCGGCATCGTCCAGCGCGAGGCCTGCCGTATAGGTGCCGATGCGCTGCCAGGGCTCCATCTGCCGCATGTCGCGACGCGAAATCTGCGTGGACCAGTCCGGCTCGTCCAATGCATGGACCGCGTAGGGCGCGAACGCTTCGCTGTTCAGCCCGAGAGGTTTGCCATCAGCCAGCGCCGCGCGGTGCGCATCCACGCCTTCTCCCGCCGCCGAAAGCAGCCCGATACCGGTGATGACGACGGGGCGTCTTGGGTTGGTCATGGAAGGTCCGTATGCGGGGGGCGCGTTGGTGCCGTATCTAGGCGGGTTTGGCCGCGCTGCAAAGGCTTGCGGGCGACTAGCGGCTTGCCGGCATAACGCTTTCGGGCAGACCGAGGAAGCGCGCCTTGTCGGCGATCATGCTGGCAAACTCCGCGCTGGGAAATTCGAGCGTCTTCAAGCGTCAGGTCGGCATCGCAGACGGGCTTGCCGTCGCGCGTGATCCGCGCCTTCGTCATGGCGAAACCGGACCCGTCGTGCACCAGTTCGGCGGTCACATCCAGTATTTCGCCCGGCTCGACGACTGAGCGCATCTTCGCGCTCTTCACACCGGCCAGCAGCGGCATCCGCGCCAGACGGGTTCGCCCAAGCACCAGAAAGCCGCTGGTCTGCGCCATGATCTCGATCAGCAGCACGCCGGGCAGCAACGGCATTCCGGGAAAATGGCCCTTGAAAAACGGGGCTTTCCTCCGGCACGGTGGAGCGAGCCGAAATCGTGCCCGCATCATCGTCGAATGCCGTTATGGCATCGACCATCTGAAAATATTCGAGCTGCAATGTCTTTGCGTTCAGGCTTTGGCTGCGACCAGCGCGTCGATCTTGGCACACAGGTTTTTCAGCACGAAATACTCTTCCGTCGCCGCTTTCCCGTCATTCACTTCCTGCGTCCAGGCTTCGAGCGGAATCTTGATGCCGAATTCCTTGTCGATGGCGAACACGATGTCGAGAAAGTCGAGGGAATCGATGCCGAGATCGTCGATCGTGTGGCTTTCTGGCGTGATGTCCTCGCGCGGAATTTCAGACGTATCGGCAATGATGTCGGCGACCTTGTCGAAGGTGGACATGGTGGTGGTCCTTGAGTGCGTATGAATGAGTGGGGCCCGCGATCAACGCAAACCGGTTCGGCATGTCCTAATAGTAACGGTAACGCCTTGCAAATAGTCCGTCCCGCCGAAGCTATGTTTGGATGGTCGATTGCATTTTAATCAATTGCCACACGTTCATTGTGAATGGGGAATAAATTTGATTGCTCATATCGGCAACCTCACACTTGGCCGAAAGACCGTCACCATGCCCTCGTCAATGCGGGCGGGCCAACTGGAGAAAATTTCATGACAATCGCAATCGTCACCTCCAATGCAACGCTCGCACTGCTTAACCGTGTCCAGCCATTCATTGCTTCGGCGCGGCCGCTGAATGCACCGATTGGAGACGCCACGTTTGGCACGACAACAACGGCGACCGCATTCGTCTATCAACAGACCACTGATTTTTCGGCGACACGTGTGGACGGCACCGGTTTCGGGCTGACCTACGATTCCAATGGTGTGCTGACTGGCGGCACAATTATCGATGTCGCTTTCTCCCAGGTATCCGCGGTTGGATCGAACTCGGTGACATTGCAAGACGTGAACCGCCCGGTGAGCGAAATCATCGTTCCGAACATCGGCACGCTTTTGCAGAAGCAAGGCACGCCGGTCATCCAGAATGACGGCATCGATCCGCTTCCCCGGTTCGGCACCGCCGGAAACGACGTTCTAACCGGTGATCCGCAGGACAACGTGCTGATCGGATTGGGTGGGGACGATACGTTGATCAGCTTTGAACTGAACGATGTGCTGCTGGGCAACGAGGGCAACGATTCCCTTGACGCCGGTGGCGGAAACGATCAGCTCTTCGGCGGCTTCGGCAACGACCAGCTTTTCGGCGGCGCCGGTAACGATGTTCTGTTCGGCGAGGATGGCAACGACCTGCTCGTCGGTGACGCGTTGGGAACGGCTGGCAACGACACGCTGTTTGGTGGCAACGGCAACGATACGATTTTCGGGGGCTTCGGCAACGACTACGCCGAAGGCGGCAACGGAGCCGACGTTATTTATGGCGAAACCGGCAACGATGTGTTGCTCGGTGGCCTCGACAATGACGTTATCTTCGGCGGCGTCGGCACCGACGTGGTGCTGGGGGAGTCGGGCAACGACACATTGTTCGGTGAGAACGGCGATGACTTCCTGAATGGCGGCGTCGGCAACGATTCCCTCGATGGCGGATTCGGTGCCGATTTCCTGGAAGGTGGCGATGGCAACGACCAACTGTTTGGAGCACAAGGCAACGACATCCTCGTTGGTGGTGCCGGCAACGATCTGCTGGCAGGCGGAGACGGTACCGACTTCATCATCGCGGGCGCTGGCATCGACGTCGTACAGGGCGGAGCGGGCCTCGACATCTTCAAGATCGAGGGCGGTTCGGGACAAAATTTCTGGTCCGACTTCGAAGATGGCCTGGACCGCATCGATGTTTCGTTCATCGGAGGGCGCTCGCTTCTTGGAACGGCTGTGACGGTCGAAGCAAGTGGTCCCAACAGCACAGTCGTTTCCTACCTAGATACGCAGGTGATTCTCGAAGGTATCGACCCGGGCCTCATCAATGCAGACGACTTCTTCTTCGCCGAAGCAGAAGCGGTTGCCTGAATAAGCCCAACGAGGCTTGCAGAAACGGGGCCTGCCACGTGATAAGCGTGACAGGCCCATTTTGCATTGCAGGACTGCCCCATGACCAATCCTTTCCTGAAGGAAGCCAACCTCGTTGCCGGACAATGGATCGCCGCCGATAGCGGCGGCACCTTCGATGTCACCAACCCGGCCACCGGCGATGTGATCGGCACGGCACCGGAATCGGGACAGGCCGAAACGCGCCGCGCCATCGACGCGGCACACGAGGCATTTCAGTCCTTCAAGGCCACGACCGCCAACGAGCGCGCCGCGCATCCTGCGGCGGATGCACGATGTGATGATGGACAATCAGGAAGACCTCGCACACCTGCTGACGATGGAAATGGGCAAGCCGCTGGCAGAGGCGCGGGGCGAGATCGCCATCGGTGCCAATTACCTGCTGTGGTTTGCGGAGGAAGGGCGGCGCATCTACGGCGATATCGTTCCGAGCCCTTGGGCGGACCGGCGCATTCTGGTGCGCAAGGAGCCGGTGGGCGTCATCGCCGCCATCACCCCGTGGAACTTCCCGTCCTCGATGCTCGCCCGCAAGATCGGCCCAGCCATCGCCGCGGGTTGCACCAGCGTCATCAAACCCGCCGAACTGACCCCCTATAGCGGCCTCGCATGGGGTCTGATCGCCGAACAGGCCGGTCTGCCGGATGGCTGCATGAATATCGTAACCGGCGATTCCTCCGAAATCGGTAAGGAAATGTGCGCCAACGGCAAGGTGCGCAAGATCACCTTCACCGGCTCCACCCGTGTCGGCAAACTGCTGATGAAGCAGGCGGCGGAAACGGTGAAGAAGGTGTCGATGGAACTGGGCGGCAATGCGCCGTTCATCGTGTTCGACAGCGCCGATATCGATAAAGCCGTCGAAGGCGCGATTGCCGCGAAATATCGCAATTCCGGCCAGACATGCGTCTGCACCAACCGCTTTTATGTGCAGGACGGGGTCTATGACACTTTCGTCGAGAAACTCGCCCAGGCCGCATCCGAATTGAAAGTCGGTGACGGCATGGAGGATGGCGTCCAGCAAGGCCCGCTCATCAGCAAGCCGGCGCTGGAGAAGGTCGAGGACCTGATGGCCGATGCGGTGGAGAAGGGCGCGAAAGTCGTCACCGGCGGTGAGAGCCTCGGCGGCACGTTTTACCAGCCGACCGTGCTGTCCGGTGCGACTGCCGACATGCGGCTGGCACGCGAGGAAATTTTCGGACCCGTCGCTCCGGTCTTCCGGTTCACGGACGAGGCCGAGGCCATCCACGCCGCCAACGACACGGAATTCGGTCTCGCTTGCTACCTCTATTCCAGCGATTTGGGCCAGACATTCCGCGTGATGGAGGCGTTGGAATATGGCCTCGTCGGCGTCAATGAAGGTGTCATCACCACACCGGAAGCGCCGTTTGGGGGCGTGAAGGAAAGCGGTGTCGGCTCCGAAGGCGGACGGCAGGGCATCGAGGAATATCTCGACACCAAATATATCTGCATCGGTGGTTTGGGCCTCTAGGCGATGCGCCATGTGATCGTTGGCGGCGGGCAGGCTGCGGTTTCCGCTGCGGCAAAGTTGCGGGAACTGGATGCGCGCGCCGACATCCTCATCGTCGGCGACGAACCCGTTCTGCCTTACCAGCGCCCTCCGCTTTCCAAGAAATACCTGTCCGGCGAAATGCCGCTCGAACGTCTGGTGCTACGACCGCGAGAATGGTTTGCCGAGCAACGCATCGAAACGCGGTTTGGCACCAGTGTTGGGGCTATTGAGCGGGGCAACAGCCGCATCATGCTGGACGATGGTACGAACGAAGCCTACGACCGGCTCTTGTTAGCGACGGGAACCCGTGTCCGAAAACTTCCCGCCGGTTTGGGAGACGATCTGCAGGGCGTCCACTATCTCCGCACCGTCGGCCATATCGACGCGATGCGCGCCGGTTTTCGGGAGGGCCAGCGCCTTGTCATCGTCGGCGGCGGCTATATCGGGCTGGAAGCGGCGGCGGTGGCGCGCTCGATGGGCCTTTCGGTCACCGTTGTGGAAGCCGCATCCCGCATCCTGCAGCGCGTGGCGTGCCCGGAAACATCCGCGTGGTTCGCAGACCTTCACCGTGCAAGGGGCGTCCTGTTGCTGGAAGGGCGGGGATTGGACCGGTTCGAGGGCGACGGTGGTGTTCTCAAGCGCGTGCGCCTGTCGGACGATACGGTGCTGGATGCCGACATCGCGCTGGTCGGCATCGGCGTGTTGCCAAACGATACGCTGGCAACGGAAGCCGGTCTGACGTGCGACAACGGAGTCGTGGTCGATGCCCGTTGCCAAACCAGTGACCGGGCCATCTTCGCTGCCGGTGATTGCGCCAGCTTCCCTTATCGCACGACCCACATCCGTCTCGAATCGGTGCCCAACGCCATTCATCAGGGGGAGGTCGCAGCGGCAAACATGGCAGGTCTGGTGGTGCCGTACGAAGCAAAGCCGTGGTTCTGGTCCGACCAATACGAGATAAAGCTTCAGATCGCGGGTCTTGGCGGCGGCTATGACCGTATTGTCGTGCGCCCGGGAAAGCGGGAAGGAAGCGTCTCCCACTGGTATTTCGCAGGCGACACCTTGCTCGCGGTCGACGCCATGAACGACGCACCGGCCTTCATGACAGCTCGCCGTCTGATCGAAAACGCGATTCCGATCTCACCGCAGCAAGCGGAAACTGGTGAGTTGAAGGCGCTCGTGACGGGTATTTAGGCAGTTGTTGCCCGCACCTACACCCAAAGGCCTATTTCGCGCGCATCGCTTCTTTGCCTAGACAGGCAGTCGGAGAGTCGGCGGTGGGAGTCGCAGGCTTGGCCGTCAAACGTCAATCTCATGGGAGGATAATCATGAGCGACCATAAAGACCTCACGCGCCGCCGCGTCCTGAAGGGCGGTGCGACCGCTCTCGGTGCCGCCGCCGTCACGCCTTACTTCTTCAGCAGCAGCGCATTTGCACAAGATCCCGGTGGCTACCTGAACGCGCCGACCGGCGATACCGTCACCTTCGGTTTCAACGTTCCCCAGTCCGGCCCTTATGCCGACGAGGGTGCGGACGAGTTGCGCGCCTACCAGCTGGCTGTCGAACACCTCAACGGTGAAGGCGACGGCGGGATGATGAACACGTTCACGTCCAAGGAGCTCAAGGGCAACGGCGTGTTGGGCAAGAAGGTCGCTTACGTCTCCGGCGACACGCAGACAAAGTCCGACGCCGCCCGCGCATCCGCCCGGTCGATGATCGAAAAAGACGGTGCCGTCATGATCACCGGTGGTTCGTCCTCCGGCGTGGCCGTGGCCGTTCAGGCGCTGTGCCAGGAAACCGGCATCATCTTCATGGCAGGCCTCACCCACGCCAACGACACGACCGGCAAGGACAAGAAGGCCAACGGCTTCCGCCACTTCTTCAACTCCTACATGTCCGGTGCGGCGCTTGCGCCCGTTCTTGCCAAGGAATACGGCACGGACCGCAAGGCCTACCACATCACGGCTGATTACAACTGGGGTTACACGACCGAACAGGCTGTTCGCGAGTCCACGGAAGCGCTTGGCTGGGAAACGGTCTCGTCCGTCCTCACCCCGCTGACCCAGACGGACTTCTCGTCCTATATCGCGCCTGTACTTCAGTCCGGCGCGGACGTGCTGGTGCTGAACCACTACGGCGGCAATATGGTGAACTCGCTCACCAACGCCGTGCAGTTCGGCCTGCGCGACAAGGAAGTGAACGGCAAGAAGTTCGAAATCATCGTGCCGCTCTACTCCGAGTTGATGGCCCGTGGTGCCGGTGCCAATATCAAGGGCATTTTCGGCTCCCAGAACTGGGACTGGAAACTCGAGGATCAGATGGGCAGCCGCTTCGTCGGCACCAATGCCTTCGTCAAATCCTTCGGCGAAAAGTATGGCTTCCCGCCATCGCAGGCGGCACACACCTGCTACGTGCAGACGCTGCTTTACGCCGATGCGGCCGAACGTGCGGGCACGTTCAACCCATGCGGTATCGTCGAGGCACTTGCCGGCTTCGAATTCGACGGCCTTGGCAACGGCCCAACGCTTTACCGTGCCGATGACCACCAGTGCTTCAAGGACGTCGTCGTCGTGAAGGGCAAGGAAAACCCCGACAACGAATACGACCTTGTGGAAATCGTCGAAGTGACACCAGCCGAACAGGTCACGTATGCCCCCGATCATCCGCAGTTCAAGGATGAAAACGGCAACGTCGTGCCGATTGGAACCTGCAACGCGGGCGCGTAAAGCTCTGAAATTGAAGCGGGGCGGTCGATTTCCGACCGTCCCGTTTTAACCTGAAATCTGAATAAGCCCGGCGAGTGCCGGAGCCAGCCACCCGGGGGGGGCCGTTCGCGGCCGACGGCTATGGATGCAATCGTCCTTCAAATCGTGAACGGGCTCGACAAGGGCTCGGCCTACGCGCTGATCGCGTTGGGTCTCACGCTCATTTTCGGAACCTTGGGCGTCGTCAATTTCGCCCACGGCGCGCTGTTTATGATCGGCGCGTTTTGTGCCGTGACCGTCAGTCGGCTTCTGTCGCTATCCCATACGATCATCGACGACACGAAAAAGGATTTCCTGGGCAATCCCGCACAGATCGACATCCCCTACATCTACGAGTTTTTCGGCGAGACAGCGGGAAGGACGATCATCGACTGGTCGGTGCCCATCTCCATACTCTTCACCATTCCCGTGATGATGCTGATCGGTATCGCCATCGAGCGTGGCCTGATCAAGCACTTCTACAAGCGCCCCCATGCGGACCAGATACTCGTCACGTTCGGGCTCGCCATCGTGCTTCAGGAGATAATCAAATATTTTTACGGCGCCAATCCGATTCCCACACCGGCGCCCGAAGCATTTCGCGGCTCGCTGGATTTCGGCATCGCGCTCGGGTTCGACCCCAACGTCATCATCTACCCCTACTGGCGTCTGATCTACTTCATATTCGCGGCCATCATCATCGGCGGGGTGTTCTCCTTCCTCCGGTTCACCACATTCGGCATGGTCGTCCGCGCCGGCATGGCGGACCGTGAGACGGTGGGCCTGCTCGGTATCAATATCGACCGCCGCTTCACCATCATGTTCGGCCTTGCGGCAGCCGTCGCCGGTCTGGCGGGGGCCATGTACACACCCATAAACTCGCCCAACTATCACATGGGCATGGATTTCCTCGTTCTCAGTTTCGTGGTCGTCGTGGTGGGTGGCATGGGCAGCCTCGTGGGGGCGGTGTTGGCCGGTTTCCTGCTTGGCATTCTGGAGAGTTTCGCCTCGATGGGGCAGGTGCTGGAGGTGCTTCCCGGCCTGAACCAGATCGTCCTGTATCTGGTCGCCATCATCATTTTGCTCACCCGACCGCGTGGCCTCATGGGCCGGGCGGGTGTGATGGAGGATTAGGGCCATGTTCGGATTGGAAAAACGCGACCTGGGCGCGTTGCTGCTCGTTATCGTGCTGACGGTCTTCGCGCCCTTCTTCCTGAACCCGTTTCCGGTGGATTCGAGCCTGGCCCAGTTCAACGCTGGCTATCCAGACCTGATGCAAAGGTTCGTGATCTTCGGCATTTTCGCCATCGGCTTCAATATTCTGTTCGGTCTCACGGGCTATCTCAGCTTCGGCCACGCAGCGTTTCTCGGTGCCGGTTCCTACGCCGGTATCTGGATGTTCAAACTTTTGACGATGAACATTATTCCCGCGATGGCACTCAGCATCATCGTTGCCGGCCTGTTCAGCTTGCTCGTTGGCTACATTTCGTTGCGCCGCTCCGGCATCTATTTCTCGATCCTCACCCTCGCCTTCGCCCAGATGTCTTACGCACTCGCCTATTCGGTGCTGACGCCCATCACGGGCGGTGAAACAGGTTTGCAGCCAAAACGGGCGGACCCGCGCATTTTCGACGGACCGCTCGAGCCGGGCCAGTCACCATCGGCCAACCTGTTCGGGCTGGACATGAGTTCGACCTACGATCTCGTCATCGGCGGTTGGTCGTTCACGTTCAACGCGGGATACTACATCGCGGCCCTCTTCATGGTCATCAGCTTCTACATTTCCATCCGCATTTTCCGCTCGCCGTTCGGGCTGATGTTACGGGCGGTGAAGTCGAACCAGAACCGCCTCAACTACACCGGCATCAATACGCGTCCCTACACGTTGGCGGCCTTCGTCATATCGGGCATGTATGCCGGTTTGGCAGGCGGCTTGATGGTGGCGATGGATTCGCAGGCCGGTGCCGAACGCATGTTCTGGACCGCCAGCGGTGAAGTTGTGTTGATGACCATTCTCGGCGGTGCGGGAACCCTGATCGGGCCGGTGCTGGGCGCTGGTCTCATCAAATATATGGAAAACATCATTTCCAAGATCAATGAGACCGTCCTGGAGGGCTGGTTCGCTTGGGCACCGGATGTCCTGCAGGATGCGATGGTCGCCATCATCTACCCGTTCATCGGCAAGGGTTGGCACCTGACGCTGGGGCTGATGTTCATGCTTATCGTCATCTTCCTGCCCGGCGGGCTTATGGAAGGGTTCCGGCGCATATCGGCGAAGTTTCGCAGACCTCAAAATCATGAGACGGTGAAATCCTCCACCATTCCCAATTCAAAGCCGGGCCAGCCTCCCGCACCGCAGGCAGGGGAGTGAGCGCCATGTCCAACGTCTCGACGGAAATTCAGCCGATCGACGAGAGCCGCGCGTTCCAACGGGGTACGCCGAACACGGTTCTGCACATCGACGATGTGCACAAGAGTTTCGCCGGTCTCCATGCATTGTCGGATGTCGATCTGTCGGTACGGGAGGGTGAAACCCACGCCATCATCGGTCCGAATGGTGCGGGCAAGTCGACGCTCCTCAACGTCTGTGTCGGTCGCTTGAAACCGGACCGCGGGGCGGTCGTATTCGACGGCCACATTCTCACCGGCAAGGCCCCGCACGAGATCAACCAGGTTGGTGTCGCCCGCGTGTTTCAGACACCGGAAGTCTTTCCCGACCTGACGGTGATCGAAAACGTCATGGTTCCGGCATTGTCGAAGAAATACGGCCATTTCCATCTCGACCCGTTTTCCAGCTTCCGCAAGCAATCCGCCTTGCAGGACGAGGCGGAAGCCGTGCTGAGAAGCGTGGGCCTGCAGGCGCAACTCACAGACCTCGCGTCTTCCATGTCCCGTGGCGACAAGCGGCGGCTGGAACTGGCGATGGGTCTCATCCAAAAGCCGCGGCTCCTTCTGTTGGACGAGCCGACAGCCGGCATGGCGCGCCATGATACCAATGCAACGATCGATCTGCTGAAGCAGATCAAGGAGGGGGGTATGACCAAGGTTATCATCGAACACGATATGCACGTCGTTTTCTCGTTGGCCGACCGCATATCCGTTCTGGCCGGTGGCCGGATCATCGCGCAGGGCACGCCGGACGAAATCAAGAACAACCCGAAGGTCAAGGAAGCCTATCTCGGCGAGGAGCAGGTATGAGTGTCGTTGAACAGGAGCGTCCGGCACAAACGGCCGCGTCGGATTATTTCCGCGCCGAGAATCTGAATGCCTATTATGGCGACAGCTATATTGTCCAAGGCGTTTCCATCAGCGTGAAGGAAGGTGAAATCGTCGCTCTTCTGGGGCGCAACGGTGCGGGCAAGACATCAACCCTGCGGGCGATTGCACGTGCGGATGCACCGCAATTGCGGTCCGGCGAAATCTGGCTCAACGGTCAGGCCGTCCATTCCATGACCAGCTATCAGGCGGCATTGGCTGGCATCCAGCTTGTGCCGGAGGACCGGCGCATCATTCAGGGCCTCACCGTGGAGGAAAACCTCGAACTGGCCATCATCGCCGGGCAAACCGGGTGGGAGTTCGAACGCATATACGACCTGTTTCCGCGCCTGAAAGAGCGCCGCACGCAGGAGGGAACGACGCTTTCCGGCGGGGAACAGCAGATGCTGGCGATCAGCCGCGCCTTGGCGAAAGACCTCAAGCTGCTTCTTCTTGACGAGCCATACGAAGGTCTGGCCCCTGTTGTGCGCCACGATATCGAAAAGGCGCTGATGGAAGTGCGGGCAGCAGGCATCACCACGATTATCGTGGAGCAGAACGCAGTGGCTGCGCTCAAAATTTCCGATCGTGCGATCATTCTCGATACCGGCGAAGTCGCTTTTACGGGCAGCGCGAAGGAAGTGCTCGACAACGAAGAGTTACGCCACGATTATCTGGCAATCTGACACCGTTTCAGTTTAAGGCGGGCAATGACCCGCCGCCAATCCGCAAACATATATGATGTCATCATCCTTGGTGCCGGTGGCGCCGGGTTGATGTGCGCAGGCGTTGCCGTTCAGCGCGGCTTGCGTGTTCTGGTGCTGGACCATGCGGACAAGCCGGGCAAGAAAATCCTGATTTCCGGCGGCGGACGCTGCAATTTCACGAATATGGAGTGTGCCCCAGACCGCTTCCTGTCTACCAACCCCCATTTCGCCAAATCCGCGCTGAAACGCTACACGGCGGCTGATTTTCTCGCGCTCGTGGAGCGATACGGCATCGCATGGCATGAAAAAACGCTCGGACAGTTGTTCTGCGATGGATCGGCAAAGCAAATCGTCGATATGCTGATGGCGGAGGCGGAAGGGGCGGAGTTCCGGTTCGGTGATCCCGTAGACGTAGTAAGGAAGACCGCAGACGGTTTTGACGTTTCCTGCGGTGGCAACACATATCACGCCGCACGTTTGGTTGTCGCAACCGGCGGACCGTCGATCCCGAAAATGGGTGCGACGGGTTATGCCTACGATCTTGCACGACAATTCGGTTTGAAAGTCGTCGAACCACGCCCGGCACTTGTGCCGCTCACCCTGCCGTCCAGCGAGGCCCTGTTCCGCGACCTGTCCGGCGTTTCAACCCCTGTGACAGTGAGTGCGGGTGGTGCGGCCTTCGCCGAGTCGGCTTTGTTCACCCACAAGGGACTTTCCGGCCCTGCGATCCTGCAGGTGTCGAGCTACTGGCGGCACCGGGAGCCTGTGGTGGTGAACTTCCTGCACGGGGCTGCGGACCTCATCACGCAAAAGGCATCGACGCCGAACGCCACTTTCGCCACCTGCCTCGCCCGCATTCTGCCTGCCCGATTAGGCGACGTATTGGCGGAAAAAATCGGCCTGTCCGGCCCGCTTTCGGCTTTGAAAGACAAGGACCTGCACGCCGCTCAATCCAGACTGTCCGCATGGACCTTCCAGCCGGACGGTACGGAGGGGTTCGCCAAGGCGGAGGTAACAGTCGGCGGGGTATCGACCGATGGCCTGTCGTCAAAAACGATGGAGGCCAAGCGGTTGTCCGGCCTCTATTTTATCGGCGAAGCGGTGGACGTCACAGGATGGCTCGGCGGTTACAATTTCCAATGGGCATGGTCGTCCGGCTGGGCAGCCGGGCAGGCGCTTTAAGCGGGTTTGGCGTATACGATCTGCCGCACGTCGATCGAACCGGTCAGAAATCCGGCCTCGCAATAGCTGAGATACAAATTCCACATACGCTTGAACCGACTGTCGAAACCCAGTGGCTCGATCGTCGGCCATGCAGCCACAAACCGCTCACGCCACGCGGCCAAAGTCTCGGCATAGTCCTTCCCAAAGCCGAAGTCGGAGGTTTCCGAAAGACCGGCGTTCTCGCCAAGCGTCTTCATGACCCCGTCGCTCGGCAACATCCCACCAGGGAAGATATATTTCTGTATGAAATCAGGGTTCTCGCGGTAATGAGCGTAATCCTGATCCTTGATCGTGATGACCTGCACACCGGCCCGCCCGCCGGGTTTCAGCCGGTCGTGAAGCTGGGCGAAATAGGATGGCCAATAGCTCTCACCCACCGCCTCGAACATCTCAACGGATGAAATCCGGTCGTAGATGCCGGTCTCGTCCCGGTAGTCCTGAAACTTGATGGTCACCTTGTCGGACAGGCCCGCGCGCTGCATCCGCGCCTGTGCGTAATCGAGTTGCTCGCGGCTGATCGTGAGACAGGTGACATTGGCCCCGACCGTGCCAGCAAGATATTCCGCATTACCGCCCCAACCGCAGCCGATTTCCAGCACGTGGTCGCCAGCCTGAACGCCGGTCGCTTCGGCGAGCTTGCGATATTTGGCTGTTTGCGCCTGTTCCAGACTGTTCGCGCCCGTCGAATAGAGAGCGCTCGAATACGTCATCGTGCTGTCGAGCCACTGCTCGTAGAACGCATTTCCCAGGTCGTAGTGGGCCGCGATGTTCTTCTGCGCCTGCGCTTTCGTATTGCGGTTGAACCAGTGCAGCACGCCGTTGAAAAAGTTGACCAATCGGGAGCGTGCGAAAAACTGCGCGCCACCTTCATCGTAGGAATTGAGCAGGAAGAAATGCAGGAAACCGGTCACGTCGGGCGAATCCCATTCCCCGTCGAGATAGCTTTCCGCCACGCCGAGCGATCCGTGGGTGACGGCGCGGCGCACGATGCCCCAGTTGTGCAGCACGGCCTGCCCGTGCGGTCCGGCTTCCGGCGCGTCGTAAGCGAACGTGCGCCCGCCGGGCATTGTCACCTGAATGGACCCGAAGCGCAGGTTCGTCAGCGCCTTGAGCGCCAGCGAGACCTTCCGCGGAAGGCCCTTGGCGATTTCCGAAACATTGTCCGCGTCGATATAGACGACCGACCCCATACTGCGCTGTTCACTCATGCGTCGTCACCAGTCATCCAAGGCCATCATACTAAAGCAGAAACGCGGGTATAGCCGTGCCGGTTTCCCCGTTGCAAACAAACCGTCGCAAATCCCGCGCAGGACTCAACCGTCGTCTCCCGACAACTTGCCGGAAATTGCAGCCAACGTATCGAGTGCGCGCTCACGGCCTTCCTTGTGGTCGATGATGGGTTGCGGATAGGTGTCGCCGAGCTTCACCCCGGCCTTTCTCCAGCACGTCCTGCGGCGCTTCCCACGGGGCGGCAAGATGATTGGCCGGTAGATCGCGCAATTCCGGCACGTAGCGGTGGATGTAGGTGCCTTCCGGATCGAACTTCTGCGCCTGCAGGATCGGGTTGAAAACGCGGAAGTAGGGAGCGGCATCGGCCCCGGTGCCTGCGACCCACTGCCATTGAGCAGGGTTCGAGGCCGGGTCGCCGTCCACCAGACAATCCCAGAACCACCGCTCGCCCTCGCGCCAGTCGATCAGCAGGTGTTTGACCAGAAAAGAGCCGGTAATCATCCGCACCCGGTTGTGCATCCAGCCGGTCTGCCAAAGCTGCCGCATCCCGGCGTCCACGATCGGATAACCGGTCTTGCCCCGCTGCCACGCCTTCAGGCCAGCGGTATCGTCGCGCCAGTCGAACGCGTCGAATTTGTCGTTGAAGTTGGTCTCGTGCAGGTCCGGATTGTGCTGGAGCAGATGGTAGGAAAACTCCCGCCACACCAACTCTTTCAGCCACGTTTCACGCGCCTTGCTGTCCGCAGTGCGGCGTCCGTCTTGCGCGGCGTGCCAAAGCTGGTGGGGCGAGACTTCGCCGAACCGCAGTCGCGGCGACATGCGCGATGTCCGGTCCGGCCCCGGCCTGTCGCGGGCAGTGTTGTAGTCGCGCAGATCGTCGGCCAGAAAATCATCGAGGTCGGCATGGGCAGCCTTCTCACCGGGTTCCCAAGCCTCGCGGATACCGCCGGCCCAGTCCGGCTTGGTAGGGAGCAACTTCCAGTCGTCGAGATCATCGGACGCAAGATCGTCGGCGAAAGGCGTAATGGAATCGGGCGCGGGCAGGGGGTGCCGCACATCCATGTTTTCGGCCAGGTTCTTCCAGAACGGCGAATAGACGCGGTAATAGCTGTCCGACCCCGTCCGCACTTTCAGCGGCTCGTGCATCAGCAGTCCGGCGAAAGATCGTACCTCCGGGCCTTCATTCTCGAAACGGTTCTTGATCGCGCTGTCGACAGCCTGTTCGCCGTCCCCGTAGCGCCGGTTCCAGTAGAGTCCCTGCGCCCCTGTTTGCTCCACCAGATCTACGATGACGTCTTCCGCAGCCCCGCTTCGCAGAATCAGCTGACCGCCAATGTCGCTCAGATCGCCTGCCAGCGATGCAAGCGAATGGTGCAGCCACCATTTTTGCGCCGCCCCCATCGGGCGCATATCCGGCGACAGCTCATCCAGCACGAATATGGCAACGACCGGCGCACCGCTTTCAAAGGCTTGATACAACGCCGGGTTGTCCGCCAGCCGCAGATCCTGCCGGAACCAGACGATGATCGGTTTTCTTTTATCTTCGTCGGACAATGGATCGGCTCCGGATGGGTCGGGCTTACATTCAGTCTGGGTTCATGAATGCGTCTTTAGGCAGACGCGATGCCGCAATGTGCCACACTTTCAACGCATGTGATGCTTACCGGCGCGACGAACACTGCTTTTTCGCAGTCCTGAAGGGATTTTCTATGCGTAAGATTTTCATCGCCTCGACAGCGGCCATCATGCTCGCCGGTTGCACGGCGGACCCATATACTGGCCAGCAGCGCGTTTCGCGTACGGCCATCGGCACGGGTGCCGGTGCCGCAGTCGGCGCTCTCGGTGGTCTGCTGGTCGGCAAGACAACGGATGCCAACACCCGCACGGCGGTTCTCATCGGCGCTGGCGTGGGCGCGCTGACAGGCGGCGGTATCGGGCTCTATCAGGATCGGCAGGCAGCCCAGCTGCGCGCTGAGTTGCAGAACACCGGTGTCAGTGTCACCCGTGCAGGCGACCGCATCATCCTCAATATGCCGTCTGCCATCACGTTTGCCAGCGGTGCCGACTCGATCAATCCGGATTTCTTCAACGTGCTCAATTCGGTTGCGAAGGTGCTGAAAGAATTTGAATCCAACCTCATCAATGTCAACGGCCATACAGACTCAGACGGCGATGCCGGTTTCAACCAGCAGCTTTCCGAGCGCCGCGCCGTCAATGTGTCGCGTTATCTTGTCAGCCAGGGGGTTAACCAGAGCCGATTCTATGTGCAGGGCTTCGGTGAGGTTCAGCCGATTGCCTCCAATGCGTCCGCCGAAGGCAAATCGCAAAACCGCCGTGTCACGATCGAATTGGTGCCACTTACGCAGTAGTTCACTGCGCTTGGCGCTTGCTAATCCCGCACCGCCTGCGCTAGACGGTGCGGAACGCGGGCAAGCCCGTGTGTTCCCTGGTAGCTCAGTGGTAGAGCAATCGACTGTTAATCGATTGGTCGTTGGTTCGAATCCGACCCGGGGAGCCATTTTTCTTGATTAAACGATTGCGACTGCCGCGCACCAAGCCGGCCCGTATTGCGCTCGGCATCGGCCTGATCCTCGGCGGATGCCTCGCTGTGCTTCCGGTCTTCGGCTTGTGGATGATCCCGCTTGGCCTTTGGGTCTTGAGCGAAGACTTTGCCGGTGTCCGCCGCTTCCGCCGTCGGTGGACCGTGAGGCTCGGACGATGGGCGCAAACACAACCTTGGATTCGTCGGCTTTTTAACCGCTTCTTTCCAAATGGCGTCGATAGTCCCCCCAGTGTCGGCAGATCCGGTCCTGACAGGTGAACACTTCGCTTGGCAGGGCAGGGTGGCAGTGTTAGACACCGCCCGTTCCGCCGGGCGAAGACGCGCGGAAATGGATGGCCTCGTGGCGGAGTGGTTACGCAGAGGACTGCAAATCCTTGCACCCCGGTTCGATTCCGGGCGAGGCCTCCAACAGCGTCTTCAGGCAATGAAACTGGACGCCATACCATGATCGACTTCGACCGCGCTCGCACCACGATGGTCGATTGCCAGATCATGCCCAACGGCGTCACCCGCAACGATGTTCTCGAAGCCTTTCTGCTCGTGCCCCGCGAGGCGTTCGTGCCAGCTGCGATGAAGGCGCTGTCCTATATCGATGAGGATATCGAGGTCGCCGACAACCGCTATCTGATGGAAGCCATGTCGCTGGCGAAATTGATCCAACTCGCCGAAGTGCAGGAATCCGATATCGTTCTCGATGTCGGCTGCGCCACCGGATATTCGACCGCTTTGCTGGCCCGGCTCGCATCCTCGGTCGTGGCGCTGGAATGTGACGAGGCACTGGCAACGTCGGCATCGGCCAATCTCGCTGAACAGTCCGCTGACAATGCTGTCGTCGTGACCGGGCCTCTTGAAAAGGGCTACGCGAAAGAAGGCCCCTATGATGTCATCTTCGTCGGCGGTGCAATGGGCGCCGTGCCGGATGAACTGCTCGACCAGTTGAAGGTCGGCGGTCGCCTTGTCGGTGTCGTCGGGCAGGGCAACGCGGCAACGGCGGTTCTTTACACCAATGTCGGCGGCGTGGTCGGTTCCCGCAGCCCGTTCAACAGCGCCGTGGCTCCGCTACCCGGTTTCGAGGTTGCCGAGACGTTCGTGTTCTGAACCGTTCTGCGACAGGTGTCGCTTATCGGCAACGCATCGCGCGTTAATGTCTTCTTAACATCTCTGTAATGGCGCAACCATTCGGGCGATAGGATAGAGAAAAGCATAAGGACCGCGATGAGCGAATCGTCGAACAGTCCCGCGTTTGGTCGAAAGGTGTCTGTGTTGCGGCTAGCGAAATACATGTCGGCTTTCGCGTTTGGCGTATTACTGGTGGGCGTTCCGCAAGGCGCATCGGCTGAATCGCTCATCGGTGCCCTCGGTCTCGCCTACGATCACAACTCCACGCTCAACGCCCAGCGCGCTGCAACGCGTGCTGCCGACGAGCAACTGCCACAGGCGCTTTCCGGCTACCGACCCACCATAAACCTGACTGCCGATGCCGGTTTTGCCGGCTCTTCGACGGATACATTCATCGAAGGCGTTGGCGGCGTTTCGCGGGGCAGTTCCAGTCGGCCATACGGCTATGGCGTCTCGATCTCGCAGAACCTGTTTGCCGGGTTCCGCACCGTCAACGGCGTGAAAGCGGCGAAGTCGGCGATCTATGCCAGCCGTCAAACCCTTGCAAACGCTGAACAAAATACGCTTCTGAACGCTGCCAGCGTCTATGCCGCGGTGGTGTTCAATCGCGAACTCGTGCAGCTTCGCCGACGCAATATCTCGTTTCTTTCGGAGCAAAGCCGTTCGTCACAAGCCCGTCTCGATGTCGGTGAGGGCACACGAACCGATGTCGCCCAGTCCGACGCCCGTCTTGCTTTGGGACGCGCCCAGCTTTTCGCAGCCGAAGCCCAGCTTGCCAGCGCGGAGGGCACATACTTTCCAGGTGATCGGCCGGATGCCGGATGATCTCCGCAAGCCCACCAGCCCGACGCGCCTTTACCCCGGCAGCCTGAACCGGGCGATGGAACTGGGAGCTTCCCGCCATCCGGCGGTTTTGGCAACCCAGCATCTCGTTGATTTCGCACTGTTCAACGTGAAGGTGTCCGAAGGGTCGTTCCTTGCCCACCGTCACACTGAACGGCTCTGCCAACCGCCGCTTCAACACGGGCGACAACAGGACCGATACCGACTCCGCTCAGGCCACGGTGAACCTGAATGTTCCGCTGTATCAGGGGGGCAGGGCGAGTTCGGTGGTTCGCCAGAACAAGCAGAACTTGTCTCAGCGCCGCATAGAGGTTGACGAAGCCCGCGATCGCGTTCGCGCGGAAATCGTCACGGCCTGGACGTCGCTGCAATCCGCCCGCGCCAATGTGTCGGCCAACAACGTGCAGGTCGAAGCCGCCAATCTTGCTCTGCGCGGTGTCACTGCCGAGCGTGATGTCGGTCAACGGACCCAGCTCGATGTGCTGAACGCCCAAAGCCAGGTGCTGACAGCGCAGGAACTGTTGCTGCAATCCGAACAGCTGGAAATCACCGCCGGATACCGCCTCGTTGCCGGTATCGGCAGTTTGAACAGCCGCGAACTGGGCCTTCGTGTTTCCCACTACAGCCCGGAAGAGCATTTCGATGCTGTGAAGGACAAATGGTACGGTTTGCGGACGCCGTCCGGTCGGTGACGGGTCGCCGACTGGCGCAATCGGTGGACGAGCGCCCGTTCACCTGTGACGCGCACAGGCAATCCCTATAGTTTGGCGAAGCGAATCAGCGCGCCGTAAGTGGGCGCGGCGTATGGAGTAACACGCATGTCCGGCAAACCAGATTTCCGCTCGTCCGTCCCGGAGGGTCAGCCCGAGCAGTCGATGGACGAGATTCTCGCCTCCATTCGCCAGATCATTGCCGATGACAGCGGGCCGAAGCCTGCAAAACCCGAGCGCGAAGGCCTTGCAGTGCCGACCGATGTGTCCAACAGCAATGCGACGCCGCCGCCCGCCACGCCTTTGCCAAAACGCGAGCCGTTGCACGGCGTCGGCGGCACCGAAGCCGATCATTCCGCAAACCATTCCGCACACCGCTCCCCGCGATTTCGATGCGGAAATCGCCGCGGGAATGGCCAAGGCTCTCGCCGTCGAGACTGCCGCCCCAACCGTCACCCAAGCACCGATCGTCGATCAGCCGCTCACCGTGCCCGGTCTGGCCACCAAGGATGTCGCCCGCGATGTGGTGGAACGGTGGATCGGCACCCATAATGACGAGATGACGAAACAGGTGGAAGCGGTCGTCGCGCCGGTCGTTCGCGCCTGGATGGCGGAAAACCTGCCCAGCCTGGTGGAGCGCCTCATTCGCGAGGAAATCGAGGCGGTTTCGCGCGGCACGGCCCGCTGATACCGACGTCTTCCAAGAGCGGAACTACGGTCTGTTGACTTGACCACGGGCGGTGTCTTTATCCCCCGAGACTGAACGCCAACAAGCCGGAACCGGGCCATGCTCGACAAGACCTACGACGCTGCTTCCATTGAGCCGCGCATTGCCGAACGCTGGGAGAAGGCGGACGCTTTCCGCGCCGGGGCGGGTGCCAAACCGGGCGCCGAGACGTTTTCGATCGTCATTCCGCCGCCCAACGTCACCGGTTCGCTCCACATGGGCCACGCGCTCAACAACACGTTGCAGGACATTCTGGTGCGCTTCGAGCGGATGCGCGGCAAGGACGTTCTGTGGCAGCCCGGTACGGACCATGCGGGCATTGCCACGCAGATGGTGGTGGAGCGCCAGCTTGCGGAAGCGGGCGAAGACCGCCGCGATATGGGCCGCGAAGCCTTCATCGAGCGCGTCTGGGAGTGGAAGGAAAAGTCCGGCGGCACGATCGGCCAGCAGCTGCGCCGTCTCGGTGCATCGTGCGACTGGTCCCGCGAGCGTTTCACGATGGGCGACCCGAATGATGCACAACGACCAGATGGTCGAGGCCGTCACCGAAGCCTTCGTCAGCACTGCACGAACAGGGGCTGATCTACCGCGACAAGCGGCTGGTGAACTGGGATCCGCACTTTCAGACGTCGATTTCCGATCTCGAAGTGGAGAACCGCGAAGTCGACGGCCATATGTGGCACTTCAAATATCCGCTGGCCGATGGCGCGACTTACGAGTTTATCGAGCGCGACGAGGATGGAAACGAACTGTTCCGCGAGACCCGCGATTACATTTCCATCGCCACCACGCGCCCCGAAACGATGCTGGGCGATGGTGCAGTGGCCGTGCATCCATCGGACGAACGCTACGCGCCAATCATCGGCAAACTCTGCGAGATTCCGGTCGGCCCGAAAGAACATCGCCGCCTGATTCCGATTATCACGGACGAATACCCCGACAAGAATTTCGGCTCCGGCGCGGTGAAAATCACCGGCGCGCACGATTTCAACGACTACGCGGTCGCCAAGCGCAACGACATTCCCATGTATCGGCTGATGGCGAGCGACGGCTCGATGCGCGACGACGGTGCGCCCTATGCCGAGGCCGCCGCCTTGGCGATGCTCGTTATGGCAGATGATGGCACGCCGGACACGGCCCGTGTGGACACGATCAACCTCGTGCCGGACGCATATCGTGGGCTGGACCGGTTCGATGCCCGCGAAAAGGTCGTCGCCGACATCACAGCCGAAGGTCTGGCGATCATGGTACCGGAAACCGACCCGCGCCTCGGTCCGGTCAAGGCACCGCTGGCACCGGAAGAGGGCGGTGAAGTGCGTGCGCTCGTGCCGCTGGTCGAAGCCAAGAAGATCATGCAGCCCTTCGGCGACCGCTCCGGCGTCGTCATCGAACCGATGTTGACCGACCAGTGGTTCTGCGACGCCGAAACGCTGGCCAAACCGGCCATTGCCTCGGTGCGCGAAGGGCGGACGAAGTTCGTGCCGCAGCAATGGGAAAATACGTATTTTCACTGGATGGAGAATATTCAGCCGTGGTGCATCTCTCGGCAGTTGTGGTGGGGCCATCGGATACCGGCTTGGTATGGGCCTCGCCTTGACGAGCGGGGAAATGTTCCGGTTGATGAAAAAGGCTATTGGCGTGAGATTTTTGTCGCGCGTGATGAAGGCGAAGCAATTTCAAAAGCTAAAGCATACTATGGAGAAGGCGTAACGGTAGAAATAGAAGATAATGATGTAGCGCTAACGACTATGTCTGCCGAAATATTCGGAAAAGGTTCTTCAGAAGAGCGCCGCGTTGTACGATAGAATTACCATCTCAAGAGACCCCGACGTCCTCGACACCTGGTTCTCCTCCGCCCTCTGGCCATTCTCCACGATGGGCTGGCCGGAAAACACGGACGAGCTGGCGAAATATTACCCGACCTCTGTGCTCTCCACCGCCTTCGACATCATCTTCTTCTGGGTCGCCCGCATGATGATGATGGGGCTGCATTTCACCGAAAAAGAACCCTTCCACACCGTCTACATGCACCCCCTCGTGCGCGACAAGGACGGGGCGAAGATGTCGAAGTCGAAGGGCAACGGCATCGACCCGCTCGACCTGATCGACGAGGTGGGCGCGGACGCGCTGCGCTTCACGCTGGCCGCACTAGCCGTGCAGGGCAGGGACGTGCGGCTCGACCCGGCCCGCGTCGCGGGATACCGCAATTTCTGCACCAAGCTGTGGAATGCCACCCGCTTCGCGCAGATGAACGAGGTGGCTCCGCAACCAGGGTTCGACCCGTCCTCCGCCAAACTCACCGTCAACCGCTGGGTTATCAGCGAACTGGCTAAGGCGACGGCAGACGTGACGGGCGCGCTGGAAAAATACCGCTTCAACGACGCTGCCGCCCACGCCTACAGCTTCACCTGGCACACGGTCTGCGACTGGTATCTGGAACTCCTCAAGCCTGTCTTTGCGGGCGAGGATGAGGCCGCCAAGGCCGAAAGCCGCGCGGTCGCAGGATATGTGTTCGACAATATCTACGCCTTGCTTCACCCCTTCATGCCGTTCGTCACGGAAGAATTGTGGGCGGAAACCGCCTCGCGCGACGGCTTGCTCTGCCATGCCGATTGGCCGGGCCTGACAGGCGGCGATGATGATGCGGCAGCCGAAATCAACTGGCTGATCGCGCTCATCACCGAAATCCGCTCCGTGCGCTCGGAGATGAACGTGAAGCCATCGCTGAAAACCGAACTCGTCGCCATTTCCGCCGATGGAGAGGTCATGACACGTCTCGATACACACCGCGTTGCGATCGAGCGCATGGCGCGGGTGGAAAATGTCTCGTTCGCCGACACCGTGCCTGCCGGGTCGGCGCAAATTCTCGTCGGCGGCACGACATTTGCGCTGCCGCTTAAGGGCATTGTCGACTTCGAGGTCGAGACGGCACGGTTGACCAAGGAGCGTGACGCCCTCGACAAGGAAATCCGCCAGCTTTCCGGCAAGCTCGCGAACGAAAAATTCGTCGCCAACGCGCCGGAAGCCGTGGTCGAAGAGAATCGCG
The DNA here is from genome assembly GCA_963799325.1 of uncultured Alphaproteobacteria bacterium. Taxonomy (GTDB): domain Bacteria; phylum Pseudomonadota; class Alphaproteobacteria; order Rhizobiales; family Rhizobiaceae; genus Pseudahrensia. The sequence continues at coordinate 572,421 of CAWCWS010000002.1, forward strand.
AACGGCTGGCGGACGCCGAAGCGAAACGCGCTAAGGTGGCGGAAGCGTTGGAGCGTATAACGTCACTGGAGGAGTGACCGCCGATCTGGGTGTGACATTTGCGCACCGGCCCTGCCCAGGAATGTGGCACCATGCCTACTTTTTGCCCCAAACGCGCCCAACTCGATTGACCTAAACGTAAAGTGGAGCCTCATATGGCCTCACGAATGAGAGGTCGGCAGGGGCCGGTCGGTTTGGGAGGCCAGCATGGCTCATAAAGTTAACAAGGCACTGATCGTCGCCGGTATGGCGGCATTGACGGCAACTTCGGCGCTGAACGTGGCACTGGCCGGCGGGTTCGACCGCGGCGGCGTCAATATCGACCAGCTTTTCGACAAGCAGCGTTTTTCGTTCAAAACGGAAACCCGCCACGTAATGCCGCAGCGGAAACTGAAGAATGTGCGTCGCGGCGAGAACGCTGCGGCCAACGCGCAAATTGACGGTCTCGATGGTGTTCAGGATGGTCGGTTGAATCAGGCAGCCGCAGTCACGCGTCTGGGTGGAGGTGCTGTGGGCGCTGCCCGGTTGAACGGGGCCATAAACGCCATCAACACCGCACTGCCCGTCGATACGGACAACGAAATCAAAGTCGATGCGGACTTCACCACCTATTCCGTCGGCATCAAGATGGGCCTGGCGACTGATTTCAACTGCCTGCTGACATATACCGAGCCGTTCGGTGCAGACGCGAATTATGGCGAGAACAACGCCTATTCTGCTTCCGCCACAAAATTCTCCATCAGCACGAGAGATTACGGAGCGACCTGCGGTTACAGCTTCGATCTGGGTGAAACATCGCTTGGCGCGAGCAGCTTGCGCTTGATCGCCGGTGGTTCCTACCAGCAGCTCGAAGGGTTTCAGGCGCGTCAGCGGTTCCTCGATTTCGCCAATGCGGGTGCAATTGTCATTCCTGGCACCGGCGTGACGAATTCAGCAGGTATCGGCACCTTCACGGCGTCGGGAGACTCGCTTGGCTACCGCCTCGGCGTCGCATACGAAATTCCGGATATCGCGCTACGCGCAATGGTTCTTTATCACTCCAAATACGATTACGATCTGGATGGCGTGCAGGATAATACCGGTTTTGGAGCGCTCATTCCTGTTTCGCGAATTGTTCCAATCACCGCCAGCACGGAAATTCCACAGGCTGTCGAGATCCGGCTTCAGTCCGGCATCAACGAGAAGACGCTCGGCTTCCTGAACATGAAGTGGCAGCAGTGGAGCAATCTGGGCATCATCCCGATCCATGGTGGCATCAGCCCGATCGATGGTCGGCCGACAGCGCTGTCCTTCGATCCTGAATATCAGGATGGCTACACGATTTCCGGTGGTATCGGTCGTCAGTTGACCGAGCAATTGTCCGGTCTCGTGGGCCTTGGCTGGGATCGTGGAACATCGACCACCACGGGTTCGCAGACCGACACCTACACGCTCTCCGCCGGTCTTTCCTACAGGCCGACTGAGAACCTCGAATTGAACTTCGGTGGTCTGGTCGGTGTGCTGACGGACGGGGATTCCGAAATCTCGCCCTTCGGTGATGCGGCCAACAACGTCACCTACGATTTCGACGACGATGCCATTTATGCACTGAGCGCAAGCGTCAAACTGTCGTTCTAAACACCGCACAGTTTGCGTAGGACGCCCGTGGAGCCAACGCTTCGCGGGCGTTACCTGTTTAAAGAGTATGACGAGCGTTGGGCTATGGTTTTCATTCAACGTATATTCGGTTTCGGCGCTGTTATTTTCCTGTCACGGCATCGACGACACGTTTGTAGAGATTGAGTCCGTTCGACGAAAACAGCGTGACCGACCCGATGATTGCGAGGAATATGAGCAGGACGATCAGCCCGTATTCCACTGCCGTGGCTCCTGATCGACATCGTAAAAATGACACCAAGGTGCGCTTCACAGCCATATACATGGTTCCGGATTGTTCACATTTGCACGATCCGGAATTCCTATATAGCGAGTCTTAATATACCTGGTCATGTCGCCGGAAATTCGGTTCAGCGATCTATAAAGTCGACAGCCCGACAGCCTCTTTAAACGTAGGTCCGATTTGCCTATTTTACGGGAACAACCGAATCGTGGCTCTTTGCGCCGCATTCCTCCACACCGAAAGCCGCGCAGGTTCTTTTCCGCTTTGTCGGTAAGGTGCGCGGAGAAAAAGGCCCTATGCGCGATCCAGTCACCACTGCCATGAACCTTGTGCCGATGGTGGTCGAACAGACCAACCGGGGCGAGCGCTCTTACGATATTTTTTCGCGCCTGCTCAAAGAGCGTATCATCTTCATCACCGGTCCGGTGGAAGACGGTATGGCAGTGCTTGTCTGCGCGCAGTTGCTGTTTCTTGAGGCTGAGAACCCGAAAAAGGAAATCTCGCTCTACATCAATTCGCCCGGCGGCGCGGTAACATCCGGCATGGCGATCTACGACACGATGCAGTTCATCAAGCCACCGGTCGCAACGCTTTGCATGGGGCAAGCGGCTTCTATGGGATCGCTGCTGCTGACAGCCGGTGAGAAGGATATGCGGTTCATTCTGCCGCAGGCTCGTGTCATGCTGCATCAGCCTTCCGGCGGTTTTCAGGGGCAGGCTTCGGATATCGAGCGTCATGCGCAGGATATCATCAAGATCAAGCGGCGTCTGAACGACATCTACGTCAAACATACGGGCCAGGATCTGGAAACGATCGAGCGCACGTTGGACCGCGACCACTTCATGACGGCGGAAGAATCTGTGAAATTCGGTGTCGTGGACAAAGTGATCGCCAGCCGCAGCGAAATCGAAGGCGAAGCGGGCGACGACAGCGCCGCTTGACCATTAACTTGCCATTCAATTGGTTTTTCTAGGATTATGCGATTCGTGCCCGCGGTTTAACTCTGCGGGCGCAACATGACTCATACTCAGGCTGCGTTGGTGTGGTCTTTACGGGGAGGGGAACCGTGGTTCCTGATCCGGGCAAAGGATTGATATGACGAAAGTTTCCAACACATCCGGCGACGGCAAGAACACACTCTACTGCTCTTTTTGCGGCAAGAGCCAGCATGAGGTTCGCAAGCTGATTGCAGGACCGACCGTGTTCATTTGCGACGAGTGCGTGGAACTGTGCATGGATATCATCCGTGAGGAAAATAAATCCTCACTGGTGAAAAGCACCGACGGGACGCCCACGCCGCAGGAAATTCTCGACGTTCTCAACGATTATGTGATCGGCCAGCGGCACGCCAAGCGCGTGCTCGCGGTTGCCGTTCACAACCACTACAAGCGCCTCAACCACGCCGCCGACAATCCTGAAGTCGAGCTGGCGAAGTCCAATATCATGCTCATCGGCCCGACCGGTTGCGGCAAGACCCTGTTGGCCCAAACACTCGCCCGTATTCTCGACGTCCCCTTCACGATGGCCGACGCGACCACACTCACCGAGGCCGGTTACGTGGGCGAGGACGTTGAAAACATCATTCTGAAACTGCTGCAAAGCGCCGACTACAATGTCGAGCGCGCCCAACGCGGCATCGTCTATATCGACGAGGTCGACAAGATTTCCCGCAAGTCGGACAATCCCTCAATCACGCGGGATGTGTCCGGCGAAGGCGTTCAGCAGGCGCTGCTGAAAATCATGGAAGGCACGGTCGCATCTGTGCCTCCGCAGGGCGGCCGCAAACATCCGCAGCAGGAATTTCTTCAGGTCGATACGACGAATATCCTGTTCATCGCCGGTGGTGCTTTTGCCGGTCTCGACAAGATCATTTCCGACCGGGGCCGCAAGACCGGCATCGGCTTCAGCGCCAATGTCGAAAGCCCGGAAGACCGCAAGACGGGCGAACTGTTCAAGGAACTGGAGCCGGAAGACTTGCTCCGCTTTGGCCTGATCCCGGAATTCGTCGGTCGTATTCCCGTGTTGGCAACGCTGGAAGATCTCGACGAGGATGCGCTGGTGCAAATCCTGTCCGAGCCGAAGAACGCGCTCATCAAGCAGTATCAGCGTTTGTTCGAAATGGAGAATGTCGAGCTGTCGTTCAGCGAGGACGCATTGCGCGCCATTGCCCAGAAGGCGATCCTTCGCAAGACGGGTGCCCGTGGTCTGCGGTCGATCATCGAAGGCATTCTGCTGGAGACCATGTTCGAACTGCCAAGCCTGGAAGGCGTCGAGGAAGTCGTGATTTCCGATGAGGTCATCAACGGCAATGCGACTCCGCTGTATATTTACGGCGAAAACACCGAGGAAATGGAAGAGAAGGAAAGCGCGTAGGCGCTTTTCCCCCGGTTCCGGTCAGGTGATATCCATTACCTTGGCTTCGCGCTCGGTTGGCAGATAGAGCGCTTTACCTCTACGTTGGGGTTCGAGTTCCGCGACCGACTTCAGCATCGCTTCGCGTAGCCGGCATTGCATGTCCCATGCGGTCGATGGGTCACGGGCATCGGCATAGAACCGCACCAGCATCCCGTCCGCGCTGTGCCCGATCACTTGCACCTTCGCCTCGTTCTTCGTCAGCACGGCGTCGTCTTTCTCCACGAACCGTTGAAAATGCTCGCGCAGGACATCCACATCGGCGAGGTGGTTCAACCGCAATTCGACGGTTTTCGTCATTGTCGGGTCTTGCTTGGTCCAGTTCTCGAACGGATGACTGGTGAAATAATTGACCGGCACGATGATGCGGCGCGAGTCCCAGCTTTCCAGCTGGATATAGGTGAAATGGATTTTTTCCACCGTGCACCAATCCCCCTCGAACAGGACGGCATCCCCGATCTTGGCGGATTTCGAAAGGGCGATCTGTAATGACGACATGATGTTGGAAAGCGCCGAACGACCCGCGAAGCCGAGAACCAAGGTCAGGATACCCGCTGAACCGAACAGCGCCGCACCGGTGCCGCCAAACAGGTTCGTTTGCATCAAGATAATGCCCGCTCCGGCGACGAATGCGATGAGCAAGGCAATCCGTCGTGCTGCTGACAGGTTCGTCTGCATGTCGCGGTCGTCGTTGTTTTCCGGCTTGTCGATATCTTCGATGCTCGTCTGCAGCGACTTGTCGAGAACGATGTCAAAGGCTCGCACGAGCAACAACAAGACCGCGATCACGAACAACGTCGTCCAGAGCGGCGTCATGAATGTATCTACCGGCGCGGAGAACACGAAGACGTTGCGTGTCAGAAACCAGCCCGCCAAGGCAACGCTCCATAACACGATTGGCAAACTGACGGCATTTACCGCTGCCGATGGGATGGAATTGTTCAGCAAACGGTCCTTGAATCTGCCGAAAATACGGTAGAGCAGCATCCCGCCGAACAGTAGCAACCCGACGGCCAAGGGCAGCGCGATCACCTCCCACCAGGCGATTCCGAGCCACGTCTTTTTTTTCAGGACAGCCGGAATCATCTGCTCGAAGGCGCTCGGACCATAGGCTTCATACAGGGGGTCGATGTTCTCGACCGTCTGCCGCGCGAACACCCAAACGGGTTCGCCATCAGCTGTCTTGAGCCGTCGCAATCTGATGGACGCGGGAATGTCGCCCAGCGACAATCTGCCAACCACAATGTCACGGCGCGGTTCGCCAGCGCGTTGTCGGGAACTGTCACCCGTCGGCGACAAACCGTCCGGCCTGTCCGGCACCACACCCCAGTCGAGCCAGATCTTGCGATCCAGAACGGCCGCAAGTTTCCGTGCCAGTTCGGGGCCGGCAATGTCTTGAAGGTCTATCGCAATGTCAGACAAATCGAGCAGATGCGCCGCATCGGCGTAGCGCTCATTCTTCGTTAAAGTGATGAACGCCTCAAGCGTATCGCGCGGCGTCTCACGGTCCATGCGGGGCGGCACAGCGGATAGGCCCGCATTCAAGGTATCGACTGTGAACCAGCGTGTCGCCAGACCGGAGGATTGTGCAAACGCTGCAACAGACAGAACCAACGCGACAAGAACGCCGATCAGGAGACGACACATAGGCTTTACCAAGATGACAGCTTAATCCGGCCCAATCCGGCAGGGCGACAAGCGTTCCATGTGCGACATAGTCATACGGTTGAACGCACACGTTTTGCGCCCCACATGTCGCGCAACAGAGAGCGTTCTACCGTCCCCATTGATGTGACGTCGTGCATGTGCATCGGCCGGGGCAATAGGTAATGTAAGCGTTCGGGATTCGCGTTGCCGCTTGTGCGGGGCGCTTTGGCAAGGGCCGCTAATATGACTGACAAGACAAGCAAAGACATCGAATTCTCTCCGGACGGCAGCGTTGTGCCGGTCCTTCCGTTGCGCGACATCGTGGTGTTTCCAAACATGATTGTGCCGCTCTTCGTGGGTCGCGAGAAATCCATCGCCGCGCTGGAAGACGTCATGGCGTCCGACAAGCAAATCCTGCTGCTGACCCAGAAGAATGCGGGTGATGACGACCCCAAGCCTTCCGCCATGTATGAAATCGGCACGCTGGCGACGGTTCTGCAGCTTCTGAAACTGCCGGACGGCACCGTAAAAGTGCTGGTCGAGGGTTATCAACGCGCCACGGTTTCGCGGTTCTCGGACCGGGACGATTACCACGAGGCATTTGCCGTGCCGGTGCAGGATGCGGACGAGGATGAAGTGGAAATAGAGGCGCTTGCCCGGTCCGTTTCGGCCGAGTTCGAAAACTACGTGAAGCTGAACAAGAAGGTCTCGCCGGAAGTCGTCTCCGCCGTCACGCAGATCGAGGAATACGCCAAACTGGCCGATACCATCGCCAGCCATCTGGCCGTGAAGATCGGTGAGAAGCAGGAAATTCTCGCGCTGCTATCCATCAAGGACCGGCTCGAGAAGGTGCTGGGCATGATGGAGAGCGAAATCTCCGTTCTTCAGGTCGAAAAGCGCATTCGTGGCCGCGTCAAACGGCAGATGGAGAAGACCCAGCGCGAATACTATCTCAACGAGCAGATGAAAGCGATCCAGAAGGAGCTTGGCGACGGCGAGGATGGTCGCGACGAGATGGCCGAACTGGAAGAGCGCATCGGCAAGACCAAGCTGTCGAAAGAGGCGAAAGAAAAGGCGAACGCCGAGTTCAAGAAGCTGAAGCAGATGAGCCCGATGAGCGCCGAAGCGACCGTCGTTCGCAACTATCTCGATTGGCTGCTGGGCATTCCGTGGGGCAAGAAAAGCCGCGTCAAAACCGACCTCGATGCCGCGCAGGACGTGCTGGACACGGATCATTTCGGGCTGGAAAAGGTCAAGGAGCGCATCGTCGAGTTTCTCGCCGTTCAGGCCCGCGCGCCGAAAATCAAAGGCCCGATCCTGTGCCTCGTCGGCCCGCCCGGCGTCGGCAAGACGTCGCTTGGCAAGTCGATGGCGAAGGCGACGGGCCGTGAGTTCGTCCGTATGTCGCTGGGCGGCGTGCGGGACGAAGCGGAAATTCGTGGCCATCGCCGGACCTATATCGGCTCCATGCCCGGCAAGGTCATTCAGTCGATGAAAAAGGCGAAGAAGAACAACCCGCTCTTCCTGCTCGATGAGATCGACAAGATGGGACAGGATTTCCGCGGTGATCCGTCGTCGGCGCTGCTTGAGGTGCTCGACCCGGAACAGAACAACGCGTTCGGCGATCATTATCTGGAGGTCGATTACGACCTGTCCAGCGTCATGTTCGTTACCACGGCCAACTCGCTCAACATCCCGGGTCCGCTGCTGGACCGGATGGAGATCATTCGTCTGGCCGGTTACACGGAAGACGAGAAAGTACAGATCGCGCGGCGTCATCTGATCCCGAAGGCGATCAAGAACCATGCGCTTGCCGAAACCGAACTGACGATCACGGAAGATGCGCTGACGGACGTCATCCGCCTCTACACACGCGAAGCCGGGGTTCGGAATCTCGAACGGGAACTGGCGACACTGGCCCGTAAGGCGGTGACGCAGATACTCAAGGCCAAGGGTGAGACCAAAACGGTCACGATCACCCGCGAGAACCTGAATGACTATCTCGGGGTTCAGCGCTTCCGCTTCGGCATGGCCGACACGACCGACCAGGTCGGTGTCGTGACCGGCTTGGCATGGACCGAGGTGGGCGGGGAATTGCTGACCATCGAAGGCGTCATGATGCCCGGTAAAGGCAAGATGACCGTGACAGGCAACCTGAAGGACGTGATGAAGGAATCGATTTCCGCCGCCGCATCCTACGTGCGCTCACGATCGGTCGACTTCGGCATCGAGCCACCCTTGTTCGAAAAGCGGGACATTCACGTCCACGTTCCCGAAGGCGCGACACCGAAAGACGGTCCATCCGCAGGCACGGCGATGGCGACGGCCATCGTGTCGATGCTCACCGGCATTCCCGTGCGTCGTGACATCGCCATGACCGGCGAAATCACGCTGCGGGGCAGGGTGCTTCCAATTGGTGGCTTGAAGGAAAAGCTGCTGGCGGCCCTGCGTGGTGGCATTAAGACGGTGCTGATCCCGCAGGACAATGCGAAGGACCTGGCGGATATTCCGGACAACGTGAAAAACGCGCTGGAGATCATTCCGGTGGAGCATCTCGACGATGTGCTTCCGCACGCCTTGCTCACAATGCCGGAAGCGGTGGAGTGGGACGAGGCTGCGGCGGAGGCTGCGGCCCTCGCTTCGAAAGCGGGCAATGAGGGTGTTTCCATCGCTCATTGAAGAAGGGGCCGCACCCCGATCCCGTTATGACCGCCGGGATTGGGGTGCTGTTCTGATAAGAGAGAATCGGTCGTTCGAGGTCGCGCATTCAGGTTCGGTTCAGGATGCATCGCGACCCTAGGCGTGCCCTCCGATAAGAAATCGCAGCGAAAACCTCGAGTGTTAGCTGTTTTCTCATCCTACTTGCTTGTTCCCCGCTCTCTTACGTCGGATAAGCGCTCAACGTGTTTGCGTATCAATCGAATTATAAAAAGGAACGATGGGATGAATAAACAGGATCTTATTTCGGCAATGGCCGACAAGAGCGAACTCAGCAAGGAGCAGGCTGGTGCGGCTCTCGAAGCCTTTATGGACAGCGTGACGCAGTCACTGAAAGACGGCGAAGAAGTGCGCCTGCTCGGTTTCGGCAATTTCATCGTCTCCCGTCGTGAAGAAAAAATGGGCCGTAATCCGCAGACCGGCGAGCAGGTCAAGATCAAGGCTGCCAACGTCGCCCGTTTCAAGGTCGGCAAGGCGCTGAAAGACAAGATCAACGCCTAACCGTTTTATCGGCTGTTGAAATTCAACCCCGTCCGCGCAAACCTGCCGGGCGGGGTTTTTGTTTGGAGGGTTGCATGACTGTGTATCGACTGGGAGATATCGAACCGGAATGCGCTGCGACCGTGTGGATTGCGCCCACCGCCACTGTGCTCGGCAATGTTGTTCTGGCCGACGACGTCGGCATCTGGTTCGGCGCGGTCATTCGCGGTGACAATGAATTGCTGAGTGTCGGCGCGCGGTCGAACATTCAGGACTTGTGTATGATGCACAGCGATTTCGGTTTCCCGCTGACGGTGGGCGAGGATTGCACTATCGGCCACAGCGCCATTCTGCACGGCTGCACGATTGGCGATGGCTCTTTGGTGGGCATGGGCGCGACTGTTCTGAATGGCGCGGTGATCGGTCGGAACTGCATCATCGGTGCCAACGCACTGGTGCCGGAAGGCAAGATCATTCCCGACAATTCGCTGGTCGTCGGTGCACCGGGAAAAGTGGTGCGGGATTTGGATGAGAAAACGGCGCAGTTTCTCAAGGGGTCGGCCGCCCACTATGTCGAGAATGCCAGGCGTTTTGCGTCGGAGTTGATCCCCGTCGAGTAGGGTGAAGCCGGCCGTCTGTGGTGACGACCGGCTTCCGGTTCCGGCAGGCTGTGGGGACGGGGAAGGTACCGGCCGGACCGATCTGAATGAAGGCATGCCGTTACGTGGCAGGACCTTGATTACGAACCTGAAGAGCGGCGACGGCTGTCCAGAATTGAGGACCATTCGCCGGAATGAGTCACCGACTGGCGCTTGAGATATTTGTAGGGTGTGCGGTCCCACCGTTCGATCTTGGCTTCCATATTGTCCAGAATGAAGTCGCCCCGGTTGGTCCGCACGGTCAGCACCGCATGGCCATCGCCATTGGGCTGGCGAACCACGGTGATGAGCAGGCTCGACACCGGCCAGCCGCGTTGCATCAGCATATAGCGTTTCAGCAATGCGTAGTCTTCGCAATCGCCGAACGTGCGCGGGTATGTCCAGTGCTCTTCGACACCGTAATAATCCTGGTCCGTGACCGGCTGCACCGTGCGGTTGGCGTAGTTGTTCACCGTAACCAGGTCGGACCAGCGTTTTTTCGCTCAGCACCGGTGGCGCATCGTTGCGGGACCGCACGTTGCACTCGGCAGCGAACTGCTGGCAAAAGAGCGCGTGGCCGATTGGCTGTGATGTGCTGCCGGTCGTGAGCATGCGGCTCGACGCGTTGGCATTGGAGGCCAGAGTGGCCAATGCGAAAGTTGCACCAAGTATGATCGATTTGATATTCATGTGTTCGTTCTCCCGTTCCACCGGGAAAACATCGCACTAAGAAATATCCGTCAGACCAAAAGTAACGATGACATTCAAATCAAGTAGTAATACAGTTTTATTCTAAATTTCGACAAATTGTCCGGTTTGGTTTGATCTCCTGTTTACCATCGCACTCACGGGAGCGCTGCGCGCTTTTCAACTGCACAAACGAAAACGCCCGCATGGGGTGAGCCATGCGGGCGTTTGGAAACTGTAGGACTGTCAGATGTGTGTCAGATCGACACGTCTTGCTGCAGCCGATCGAACTCCATCGCAATGCCTTCATCGAAATGGCGCACCACGGAACCATTCATACCGGACAGGCTGACCTTGGAGCCGAGGGCAGGACGCACATTGCATCTGACAGCCGCACCGGAAAGTGAAATGTCGATGATTTCGATCTTGTAGGCGCGACCATCGGGCATCTTGATCTCGCCATTGCGGTTTTGCGGTTCCAGACGCACATGGCGGCGTCCATCGTCGCGCCCGTATTCATAGCTTTGGCATATCCATTCGATGCGGGCTGCGAGCTTCTCCCGTCTGCGGGATGTGCCATCGATGGACATGGAGAACCCGTCGGAATGCACCCGCATGACCCGACCGTCTATACGACCAAGATGGTCGAGATAGGCCAAAACCCGTTCGCCGGCCTTGGGCTTTTCCGCCATCACGATTTTGCAATCACCCGGCGACACTTCAACGACCTGGCATGGCCGTTCCGCACCGTTCGGCAGCATACAGCGCCCGAAAAGTGCCACCTCGGCACGCTCGTTTGCGCGTCGTTCGGGAGACTCGGTCTCGTTTGTCGCGGTAGCTAGCGTCACGTATGCGGCCATCCGAATGGAACTTCTGAGTTACAACTAGCCCAACACCGTCTCCATATGGTTAATGTCCGGTCACGAAACGGGGTTGGGAACGCCGGAAAGGCCGCCTTCCAACACGCCGAGATGCCGAACTTTGCGCATGGCAGGTTGATCGGGCAACGCGCCGAACTCGATCGGGCTGAGAGACGGCTCCTGCAGCGAGGTGAGGTCGCGCCACAGAGCTTGCGACCGTATGGTCAGCAAGGTCAGTTCGTCGATCGCCACATCGCCCATCCAGTAAGGGTCCGCTGCGGGCACCGTGACGCCCAACAGTCGTTCGTTCATCCGTCCGCAATTGGAGAGTGGCATGAGCAGCGTTTCCAGAGTGACCGTTTCGCCCGCCATATTGGCTGCGCGGGAACACAACAGAACCAGCGCTTTTTCGTTGTGCAACTGGTCCGCCCAGCCGGACACGATATTGCGGTCCGCCGCACGGTAGATACCGGCAAACGGCTGCTCGCGCAGTTCCGCGCCGAAAAGGCTGCACAGCCGGGTGCCGGCCAGCCGGTAGGTCGGTTCCAGCGACGTGAGATCGAGAATGAACATGTCGCCGAGTATCGACGCGCATTGCGACGGCATGATCGCGCTCCGTTCCGGCCAAACGAGCGTCTGGTCCTGATAGGGGTGGTTGCCCGCCTCGCTGAACAGTTTCATCCAGTAGTCCATCGCCATACGTGTCTTGGGGAGTCTCATTATGTGTTCCTTGGCGCATTGAGCCATGCCGCCCGCATCCCGTAACGGGACATCGAGGTGGCTTTTCAGGGGACACGCTGCAGACCGCGTGCCAGACAGGGCGGCGAAACCGTTAAGATCGGGGCACCATCGGTTAAGGTTAACGAAATCCTGCGCTTGCCAACGGGCGTTTTTGGAAACTATTGATTTACCACAACTCCACGGATCGCGGTTCAGGCCTGCCGATCCAGCTTCCCGGACACGGCTGCAGCGGCCCGTCCGTACCACGACAAGCTGCGCGACCGGCCGTCATTGGGGACGGGGACGTGCAGTTCTTTTCGACCCGGTCGGCGTCCTCCAGGCGCCACCGGGTCTTTTTTTGTCCTGTTACCGATGCAACGGATGACACACACGGCGGTGATGCCTATTTGGTCGGGATGGAAGCCGATCCCGAAACACACCGTCCCGCACCGCATACCGCGCGTCCGAAACGGGAGCCGATCTTCAACGTGCCTGTGGTCGTGGTGATAATGATTGCCGGTCTCGTGGCCATCCACGCGACCCTGGTCTGGCTTCTCGGCGCGGAAAACCAGATGTTCGTCACCTATGTGATGGCGTTTCATCCCTGGATATTCGGTGCGCCAGACAGCGACCTCTACCTGCCCGCCATGCGCTTCTGGACTCCGGTCAGCTACGCCCTACTACACGGCGACTGGACGCATCTGGGCATAAATTGCGCCTATCTGCTGGCATTCGGAACCCCTGTCGCCCGGCGGTTCGGTGTGGTGCGGTTCTGTGTGTTGATGCTGGCGGGCGCTGTCGGCGGTGCATTCGCCCACTGGCTGACCAATATGGGGTCGGACGTTCCGATGATCGGCGCATCGGCTGCCGTGTCGGCGGCGATGGGAGCCGCTATACGGTTCGCACTCGCGCCCGGTGTGCCTACCGCCGCGACAGTCCATCGACCAGCCCTGTCGCTGGGCGCTTCGCTTGCCAACCGCGGCATTCTGACTTTCGTGGTCGTCTGGTTTGCGCTCAACTGGCTGTTCGGATCGGGCGTGCTGAGTGTGCTGGGGCAGGACGCGGGGATTGCGTGGCAAGCCCATATCGGCGGATTTCTGGTGGGCTGGCTGGGTTTCAATCTGTTGGACCCGATCGGTCGGGACGACCGGCTTCGCTAGTCGTCCTCAATCTTCGGGCGCATCGAGAACAAGCGACCTCGACGATGGATCGACCGTGCGATAGAAGCAGGAGCGTCGTCCGGTGTGGCACGCGACCCCATCGCCACGCGGTTCCGCGACGATCCATAAAGCGTCCTGATCGCAATCGACCCGTATCTTCTGCACGTCCAGCACATTCCCGGACGTAGCACCCTTGTGCCAAAGCTCGGACCGGGACCGGCTCCAGAAATGGGCCTCGCCGGTGTCGAGCGTCGCTTCGAGAGCGTCCGCATTCATGTGTGCGAGCATCAGCGGCGCGCCGGTCGTATCGACCACCACTGCTGTCACTAAACCGTCCGCGCCAAAGCGGGGCGCAAACGTCGTCGTTTCCTCGATGCCGGACTCAGCCATCGCGCAGCAGGGTCAGAAAATGCATCTGCTCGTGTGGGTCGTTCTTGAACGCGCCGGTAAACATGGTCGTCGTCGTGGTCGAACCCTGCTTGCGGATGCCACGCATGGCCATGCACATGTGTTCCGCCTCAATCTTCACCGCTACGCCTGCCGGTTGCAGGGTGTTCTGGATCGTATGGGCGATCTGTGCCGTGAGCGCCTCCTGCGTTTGCAATCGGTGTGCAAACAGGTCCACGACACGTGCGATCTTCGACAGGCCCAGCACCTTGCCGTCCGGCAGGTAGCCCACATGGGCCCGCCCGATGATTGGCACCATATGGTGCTCGCAATGGCTATGGAACGTAATGTCCTTGACCACGACCATGTCGTCATAGCCCTGAACTTCCTCGAAGGTGCGACCGAGATAGGCGGCTGCGTCCTGTTCGTAACCGCCGTAAATCTCGCCGAAGGTCTTCACAACCCGCGCAGGGGTTTCCAGCAAACCTTCCCGTTCCGGGTCGTCACCGGCCCACAAAATGAGCGTGCGAACGGCGGCTTCCGCTTCCTCCCGCGACGGGCGGCGGTCTTCGCTAACCGGCGCAACGGGTGCCGGAAACGGCATGATTTTATCGGTTGAGTTGTCCATAGGATCTTTCACGTCCGCCCTTACGGTTGCGGACCTAACGTGGCCAATCGCGCGAACCCTGTCCACGACCGACTCAAGTTGATGGATGCACGACGGTGTTATGCGACACTGCATCCCTTGGTGCGCGGCGGGCTTGGAACTACCGGTGCGCGTCTCCTATATAACTGCGTGAGCGCAATTTGGAAGGGCGACCATGAGCCTCGACGCCGTCTACAACGCCAGAATACTGGATTATGCCGGGAATATCGGTCGCATCGGACGTCTCGATGCGCCCGATGGCACGGCGAAGGCCCATTCCAAACTGTGCGGCTCTACCGTCATCGTGGACGTGGCGACCGATGGTGCGGTTGTCACTGACTATGCGCAGGATGTGAAGGCTTGCGCATTGGGGCAGGCAGCGGCGTCCATTCTGGCGTCCAATGTCGTTGGCCGCACGTTGCCGGACCTTATCGCAGCGCGGGACGCCATGCGCGCCATGCTGAGGGATGACGGCCCGGTTCCCGGCAAACCATTCGAAGAACTCGCTTTTCTCGAACCCGTCAAAGCCTATCGCGCCCGCCACGCCTCCACGCTGCTCGCTTTCGAGGCGGTCGTGGACGCGATGGAGCAGGCGCTGTCGAAACGGCAGGCTGCTTGAAGCGCAATTACGATGGGCCGTGGCGCCGGACGCCGGGGCGGGTGATCGGCGTTGCACTTGTGCGCCTCTACCAACTCACTCTATCCGGTTTTGTGGGGCAGGGGTGCCGCCACCTGCCGACCTGTTCGGAATATGCCTACGAGGCCATCGCTCGCCACGGGCTGCCTCGGGGTGGTTGGCTCGCAGCCAAACGGGTCGCCAAATGCGGCCCCTGGGGCAGCCACGGTCATGACCCTGTGCCCGATTAGGGGGCTATTCCAGACGCTCCAGAATTTCGAGATCGGTGCACCCAATCGACGAAAAATACACGCTCCAGAAATCGGTGACAGTCTGGATTTGCGCTTGCGTCAGCGCCTTGCGCCCTTCCGCACCACTCCGGCCCAGACCGAAGGCGGTGATTGTCACGTCGGAACAGTCGAACACCAGATTCGCAGCCGTCGCGCGCTGCACGAGGTCTTTGGTCCGCTTGCTGAGAAGGTCGCCACCGGACAGGAACTCCGAGTTTTCGATGAGGTCCGAATAGAGAGTAAGCCGGATCGGCTGGTCGCTGCGCGCGAGCGACTGCATGGTTGAATTGACTGTCTGTAGAATGGCCGATGTGGCGCGTGGTTGCTCATCGTTCAGGGTGCGGAAGGACGCTGCAAAGGCATTGCGGAATTTCACCCGCTCCAGCCGCAACGAGCCTTCCGTGCAATTATCGAACGTGCCCGCGTCGATGCAGTGGGGCACGCATTGGTCGAACAAGGTGCGCGAGTCGGTGTGTTCCGCCTCGATCGTCCGGATGATGAGCCGATCGCCACCTTCCAACTGACCATAGACGACCCGCAATCCTGTTTGCAGCGCCGTCAACGCGCCTTCGTCAAGGCCGGATGTGACATCCACCATCACGAGTCGGACGGCAGCCGCGGCCCTGCAAAACCGGTCTCCATTCTGTGCAGCCGTTGCGGTAGACGTAAGCACGACCGCATTGAGAAAGACTACGACGATAGCTGAAAGGCCACCGCGCATTACGTTGACCGCACTCTGGGCACGTCTTTCCCGTCTCCGTCCACAACGTAAAGCGCCTCCCCCTGACGGCTGCCGGGAAGTATCCGTCCCGCATAATTCTGCGGCATCTCGCTGTAGGGCTCGGTCCCCTCGGCCATCGCCACCTGCATCCGAAAATCATCCGGCGGCAGGCGCGAAGCGTCGCCACCGGTGTTCACGTAGAGTTGCCGGTGGCGTTTGAGCTGATCGGAATATCTGCGCGCGATAGCCCTCTGCTTCTTCGCGTACGTCGTCACCATTCCGTTCAGCGCCTTCTCCGCCTGCATGTTCTACCCGATAAGCCCGGTCATATTCGATGTCAGGGTCGTGGGAGAACATACCGACGATGAAGGCGGCAAACAGGGCGGCGAAGTTCAATGCTCCCATAACAGCGGATTCCGCAGAACCGAATGCCTGCGCGAAGAACGAGTCGAACCCGTCTGAAAAGGCCAGCTGCACCACGTTTGCAAACGGGTCCAGCGCCGCTTCCGTCTGGCCGATCGCTTCGAAATACGCGCGGGTATACATGATGCCCAGCACGATGGCGCAGATGAAGACGAGGCAGGACAACCCCAATATGAGCCGCCAGACATAAATCGCCCGCAGATGTTGCGAATAGACCTGCCGCAGCAGGCCACCGGCGCTGTGGGCGAGGAAGACCAGAAACGCCGACAATATGAGCGATGCAGCAAGGCTGACGATGAAGTTCGACAGCAACGCCATATCGAACAGCACCTTGTTGACGAACATTTCCACCAAAACGATCAGCGCGGTCGCTATCCAGAATATCCAGACCGACTCGAAATGGATTTGCGGCGACCGCCCGCCGATATTCATCCGCACGTTGCGAGATGTCGCGCGGGCCTGCCGGGCGGCTTCGGCGACGGGGGCGAGCCGGTGGCTGCCGGGGCCGCAATCCACGGCAAGCGCATTCAGGTCCGCTTGCCGGTCGGCAAGCGTGCCGACATATTGTTCGCGCGCGCGCTGCTGGTCCTGCTGCGGCTGGTTTTCCATCAAATCGGCCTGTGCATAGGTAAAGACCGTAAAACTGAATGTCTCATGGTTTCAATGAACGACGCGGCTTGTTGCCGGTCAATCCCTCGCCTACAAGCTGCGCGAAATCACCCACCCGTTTCGTATGCGGGACTGGATAGGAAAGGCCTGGCCCACGATGGCACACACCCTCACATTTCCCGATGGCGCGACGCGCGAGATCGAACCCGGCACGACCGGGCGCGATGTGGCCGAGGGCATCTCCAAATCGCTGGCCAAGAAGTCCGTCGCCTATACGCTCGACGGCGTGTCTGACGGACCTTGGCCGATCCGATCGAAGCCTCCGGCACGTTCGAACTCGTCACCCGCACCGACGACCGCGCGCTGGAACTGATCCGCCACGACTGCGCCCATGTGCTGGCCGAGGCCGTGCAGGAAATCTGGCCGGATACGAAGGTCTCCATCGGCCCGGTCATCGACAACGGCTTCTACTACGATTTCGACCGGCCGAACCCGTTCACGCCGGAAGAACTGGTCGAGATCGAAAAGAGGATGCGCCAGATCATCCAGCGCAACGCACCGTTCGAGAAGCGGGTCGTGTCGCGCGACGAGGCGAGGGCTCTGTTCGAAAAAATCGGCGAGCCCTACAAGGTCGAATTGCTCGATGCGATTCCCGAAGGCGACGACGTCAAGCTCTACAGGCAGGGCGAGTGGACGGACCTGTGCCGCGGCCCGCACATGCCGTCCACCGGCCATGTCGGCAACGCCTTCAAGCTGATGAGCGTCGCCGGCGCCTATTGGCGCGGCGACAGCGACAACCAGATGCTGTCGCGCATCTATGGCACGGCCTGGGCGGACGAAAAGCAGCTGAAGCAGTATCTGTTCATGCTGGAGGAGGCGCAGAAGCGCGACCACCGCAAGCTGGGCCGCGAGATGGACCTGTTCCATTTTCAGGAAGAAGGGCCCGGGCGTCGTGTTCTGGCATGCGAAGGGCTGGAAGGTCTTTCAGGCCCTCGTCTCCTACATGCGCCGTCGCATCGAGGAGCATGGCTATGACGAGGTGAATGCACCGCAGATTCTCGACAAGGCGCTGTGGGAGCAGTCCGGCCATTGGGGCTGGTATCGCGAAAACATGTTCACGACCGTCACCGAGGATGAGCGTCAGTTCGCCATCAAGCCGATGAACTGCCCCGGCCACGTTCAAATCTTCAAGAACGGCTTGAGGTCTTACCGCGAACTGCCTGTTCGCATGGCAGAATTCGGAAACGTCCACCGCTACGAACCGTCCGGTGCCTTGCACGGCCTGATGCGCGTGCGCGGTTTCACGCAGGACGATGCCCATGTGTTCTGCACGCCGGAACAGCTGGAAGCGGAATGTCTGCGGATCAACGATCTGATCCTCACGACCTACAGCGATTTCGGCTTTGGCGACATCGTGGTGAAACTGTCCACCCGCCCGGAAAAGCGCGTTGGCAGCGAAGAGGGCTGGGACCGGGCGGAAGAGATTATGTCCCGCGTGCTGGAGAAGATCGCCGCCGACAGCGAAGGCCGCATCAAGACCGAGATGAACCCGGGCGAGGGCGCGTTCTACGGTCCGAAATTCGAGTATGTCCTGCGTGATGCCATCGGTCGCGACTGGCAATGCGGAACCACGCAGGTGGATTTCGCCCTGCCGGAACGGTTTGGCGCGTTCTACATCGATCAAAACTCGGCCAAGCAGGAACCGGTCATGGTTCACCGCGCCATCTGCGGGTCGATGGAACGGTTCATCGGCATTCTGATCGAGCATTTCGCAGGCCATTTCCCGCTCTGGCTCGCGCCGGTGCAGGCGGTCGTGGCCACGATCACGTCCGAAGCCGACGAATACGGGGCAGTTGTTGCGGCGAAACTGAAAAAGGCCGGGTTGCGGATCGAAACCGACTTCCGCAACGAGAAGATCAACTACAAGGTGCGCGAGCATTCGCTGGCGAAAGTGCCTGCGATCATCGCGCTCGGTGGGCGGGAAGCGGAGGAGGGCACCGTCTCCATACGCCGTCTCGGCTCCAAACACTCGACGACGATGACGTTGGACGAGGCGGTCGAAGCCTTGACGGAAGAAGCCATCGCACCGGACTTAAGACGGGCGCGAGACGCGGAATAACGGGGCAGGGCGTCAGACCTTGTCGAGGTCCAACCTCACCTCCAGCGTTTCGTTCTGCCCGGCCGACACGTCGAAAGCCTTGCGGTAGATCGTGTCCCCGTTGCGCACGTTCACCTCATAGCTGCCCTCGGCCAGCACCAGTGACGGAGTCAGATCGTCGGACGAAAACACTTTCTCGCCGTCCGCGGTCAGCACGGTCCACGACACATTGGCGATCGGGTCGCCGCCAGCCCGCGACACCAGCTTCATGCGCAAGTTCCGCGCCGCGATGCTGCAACGTGGCAAGCGTCACCTGACCCGGGCGAACCTGAAGGTCCGCCCGTACGGTGGCGTTGATGCGGCCATAGCTCGACACGACATGATAGGTGCCTTCGTTCAGCCGCACGATGCGGTCACCGGGCACATTGAGCGCGATGAGCTTGCGCCCGCCATCCGTCTTCGGCGCTGTCATCGTAGACTGAAAAGCGCAGCAGCCGGGCGGGAATGGCGGTGCCTTCCGCTTCCGCTGCCAGTTGCAGACCACCGGCGCGCAAGGTCAGATCGCCCATACCGCCGTTCTCATCGACCTCGACCAGCTTTGTCGCACCGGCGCGGCCATAGGCGGCATGAACGAGATATTTTCCAGTGGGCAGATCGAACGTCGCCGAACCGCCTTCGGCCGTCGCGACCAGTGCGTGTTCACCATTCGTCCGCCGCCTTTCCTCGAACACCCGCCAGACGAGGCCAGTCTCGATTTCCGGCGCATCCTCCGTCAACCGTGCCGATGAGAGACAGCGGTGCGGTTGCCAGATTGGGCGCAGCATCCGGCGATGCGGGTGCATAGGCACGTCTGCGCGAATGCAGCAGGCGCAAGCCAGAAGGCGGCACTCGATGAGGGTGGCGAGAAAGCGAATCATTTTCTGTACTCTCCCTTTCGCACGGCGTTTTCAAGGCGGACGGAAACGTCTAGCACAGTTCCCATGACCACCTTGCAATCCTACCTCGAAAACCGTCGTTCCGCCTTGTCCATGACACTGGACGAACCGGGGCCATCGGACGACCAGGTGCGGACGATGCTGACCATCGCCGCCCGGGTGCCCGACCACGGAAAAGCTCGCCCCGTGGCGTTTCGAACTGTGGCGTCCGGCTTTCCGGCAAGTGCTGCACGACAGGTTGAGTGCCATGATCGACACATCACGGCCGGATGCCGCTAAGGTGCAGGCCGGAACGGACAAACTGTTGCATGCCCCATGCGTGGTGGCCGTCATCAGCACCGCTGGACCGCATGAAACGATACCCGCTTTGGGAGCAGCATCTCAGCGCCGGCGCGTCCTGCATGTTGCTGCTGCAAGCGGCCAATGCGTTCGGGTTCGACGCACAATGGCTGACCGCATGGTATATCTACGATGAGCGAAGCCGCCACACTTCTCGGTCTGAATCCCGGTGAGCAGATGGCCGGTCTCATTCATATCGGTTCGAGCACAGCGGCCAAAACCGAACGACCGCGACCGGATATCGCCGACCTGTTCTCCATTCGGGAAGGTTGAACGGCATGTTCTATCGCGCCGAACGAACCCCACGGCCTGCCGCACAATCCGTTCAAGGCCATCGTCGCACCGCGACCGATCGGGTGGATTTCAACGGTTTCCAAAAGCGGCCAACCGAATCTGGCGCCCTATTCCTTCTTCAACGCCATCGGCGATGCGCCGATGATGGTGATGTTCTCGTCCGGTGGCGATGAAGGATTCGATCCGCAATGCGCGCGAAACCGGCGTCTTTACGGCCAATTTCGTCAGCCACGACATGAAAGACGCCATGAATGTGTCTTCCGCCAATGTCGGAGCCGGTGTGAACGAGTTCGAGCTTGCCGGTCTCACCATGGTCGACGGCCAAACCGTCGCCTGCCCGCGCGTTGCCGGCGTTCCCGCAGCATTGGAATGCGCTGTGACCAACATCGTGCAGCCGGACACGCTGGAAGGCGGCAAGTCGGCCTATCTGGTCGTGATCGGGCAGGTGACGGGAGTTTTCATCGACGATGACCATATCCGTGAAGGACGGTTCGATCTCGCCAAGGCGAACCCCATCATGCGCGCCGGATACCGGGACTATATGGCCGCTGGAGATCTGTTCGAACTGGCTCGCCCGGACGATTGAAAAAGCCTATGAAGAAGCGGACTGTCAGCAGCCTTGTTTTGTTCGCATTCTTATCCTAGCTTTTAAGTTCGAATTGGCCGACCTGCCGCTGCCTCTCGTCGTTTTGACGGCTATGCACCCGGAATGCTCTCCAAGATCGAATGAGCGGGCATTCTGCCCGTGTGCAAAATGAGACAAACGCAAGGACTATCCTATGACTCCCGGTACCGTAAAATTCTACAACGAAACCAAAGGCTACGGCTTTATCGAACCTGAAAATGGCGGCAAGGACGTATTCGTTCATGCAACCGCTCTGGAACGTTGCGGCCTTGACCAGCCTGTCCGAAGGCCAGAAGGTTTCCTACGAAACGGACGTTGACGCCCGTTCCGGCAAGCCTGCTGTCAGCAAGCTCGAAGTTTCCTGAAACTTCGCCGGGGCGTTCCGCTCCGATTCATGAATTTGAAAGGCCGCTTCCCGTATCGGGTAGGCGGCCTTTTTCGTTTCGTGTCCGTTTCAATCTCTCACTCGGGCAAGCAGCGCCTGCGCCTTGCGAAGGTGCGGTCGGTCGAGCATTGCGCCGTTCATCGACACGACACCCGGATTGCCAGCCTCTTCGAACGCCGCGATGACCGCTTGCGCTCGCGCGATCGCCTCTTCGCTTGGCGTGAATGCCTCATTGATTGCGAGCGACCTGCGCCGGGTGAATCGCCATCTTGCCGGTAAATCCGTCCGCCGCGGCGTCACTGCATTCCGACGCAAACCCCGCTTCGTCTCGGAAATCCGGATAGACCGTATCCATCGCCTGCACCCCGGCTGCGGTTGCGCCGAGCAGACATTGGGTTCGGGCATACCGGAATACGTCGGTGTACTGCCCGCTCGAATCCCGTTGGCGCTCGGTTCCGATATCGGCCGCCAGATCTTCCGCTCCCCATGTCATCGCCACCAATCGCGCACTCGCGCCGCCATAGGTTCCTGCTCCGAACAATGCCGCCGCCGTTTCGGTAACGATTGCAATGACTTTCGTCGCGCCGTCGGCAATGCCATGTTCCAGTTCATAGACGCGCAGCATCGCATCCAACCGTTGAACATCGGCCCCGTTCAGCGATTTCGGCAACACGATGCCAGCAGGACGTCCGGCCATGACAGCGGCCAGATCGTCGTCCGTCATGCCGGTATCGAACGCGTTGACACGCACGAACAGAGCCGGGCTATCTTGCTTGATTGGACTGAAGAAATTCTGTTGCGATGTCACGCGCTCTCGCCTTGTGTGTCGAGGGAAACAGAGTCTTCAAGGTCGATGAACAGCGCATCGGCACCGCTCCCCAGACCTTTGCCAGCTTGCGTTCGCTGTCTGCCGGCACGAACAGGGCGGAGCGGATCATGTCGCGTTCCGCTTCATCATGGCTTGTCGTCGTGCATTGGCAGACCAGTTTTCCATCCTGATTGAAACCACGATGGATGAAATCCACGATGCCCCGGTCCGGCTTCGACTTCGAAGCACGTACCGCCGCCACTTCTGTCGTCACATGCACCGTATCGCCCTGAAAGACCGGGTTCGGAAACGTCGTGTCCGTCATGCCCAGATTGCCGATCGTGGTGCCCAGTGTCGTTTCGCCGACGCTGATGCCGATCACCAGCCCCAGCGTGAACAGCGAATTGACCAACGGTTCGCCCCATTCCGTTCCGGCTGCGAAATGCCGGTCGATGTGCAGCGGCTGCGGGTTCAGCGTCATGGTGGAAAACAGCATGTTGTCGCTCTCAGTCACGGTTTTCCGCAATTCGTGTTCGAATGTCTGACCGACGAAAAACGCGTCGAAATACAATCCTGCCAATGCTTTGCTCCTGAAACAAGAACCGTCGACCCCACTGTGCATCATGGTTTCCGGTTCGTGAACAGGCATGGTGAACGGTGCTTTAACTCCTTTGCGCCATTCTCGCGTCACGCCCAACAGTTCGGGCGGAGTATTGTATGCGTGGAGTTGCGTAATGTTTGTGGAACAGTTCACCACCTGGGCTGCCGGTGCCTCCGTCGAGGAGCGGTGCGATGCAGTAGCGACGATCGCCGAGGCCATGTTCGACCTGAGTATCGATCCTGCCGACCGGGATGATTGCGAGCAGGTTCTTTCCCTCTCCATTCTCGATCGTGCCGACAGCGTGCGAACGGCGCTCGCCATGGCGCTGACGGAAGCGCCCGGTGCGCCGGTCGCGCTGTTGTGGAGCCTTTGCGACGACACACCCGCCATCGCGGCGCAGGTCTATGCCCGCAGCACCCATTTCCGGCAGGCCGATCTGGCCGAGGCGATAGCGGAAAGTGAACTGGTTCAATGTGCGATTGCAGGCCGCGGAGATATCGGACCGCAAGTCGTTCGCGCTATCGCGGAGCAGGGCTGCGGCGATGCCGTCCACGCCTTGCTCGGCAACGCCAGCGTCGCCATCGGCCCGGGCCTGAAAGACGTTATCGCCAAGCGGTTCGCCAACGATGCAACCATCCGCTCCCTGCTGCTTGACTATCAGGACATCGACCCGACCACACGGCTCGATCTTCGCTTGGCCCAGCTGGAGGATCTGCACAGTCTCGCCGCAGCGTTTTCTGCTGACAGCAACCGGCTCGACATCACGATGGCCGACGCGCTCGATCGCACCATCCTCGATGTGGCCCAGTGCGCCGGACCGCAAAACATGGACCGCTACGTTCGCCATTTGCAGGCTGCCGAATGCCTGACGCCGGCTCTGCTGGTGCGCGCAACCTGCGAGGACAATGCGGCTCTGTTCGAAACCGCCATCGCGGTGCTGAGCGGCGTGCCGGTGGCACGCGTGCAGGCCATCGTCGACAGCGGGCGCACGGTTGCCTTTCAGGCGCTGTACCTGCGAACCGGCCTTCCGGCTCACGTGCTGCCGACCCTGTCTGGCCGCCATCGACGTTTGGGGGCGGGGTGAAAGCTGCGATGCGGCCCTGTTGCTCGACCATTCGCAGGAAGCCGACAGCGCGACGTTGCGCATGTTGTCCCGGATCGAACACGAACAGCGCCGCGAGCGGTGGGAACCGGCGGAACGGCAACTGGCCATCGCCGCCTGAACAACAGGCGTCAGCTAGTAGCCGAACTGCTCGTCCAGTATCCGCTCTTCCCAGGTATGTTCCGGGTCGAACAGGATATAGCCTGTCGCTTCCCGGTCCTCGTGAATGCGAACGGTCGCTGCGTCCTTGATTTCCGTATTGTCTGCCACTGCATTGACGGGCCGTTTCCCGGCTTCCAGCACCCGTGATTTCCACCCGCGCCGTGTTCGGTAGCAGCGCGCCCTTCCAGGCACGGGGGCGGAACGGGCTGACCGGAGTGAGCGCCAGCAACGGCGCGCGCAGGGGCAGGATTGGCCCGTGGGCGGACAGGTTGTAGGCGGTCGATCCCTGCGGGGTGGCCACCATGACGCCGTCGCAGACGAGGCTTTCCATCCGTGTCACGCCATCGATGGTGATGTGCAACTTGGCCGCCTGTGCGGACTGGCGGAACAGGGACACTTCGTTGAATGCCATGGCATAATGCGTTGCGCCACCGGTATCCGTCACCTCCATCTGCAACGGGTGCAACCGTTCGCAGGTGGCGCCGACGATGCGCTCCAGCAAAGCGTCGGCGCGATACGGGTTCATCAAGAACCCGACCGTGCCCTTGTTCATGCCGTAGATATGTTTGCCGGTGTCGAGGAAACGGAACTGGGTGGACAGCATGAAGCCGTCTCCACCCATCGCGACGATGACGTCAGCGTCGTCGGGCTCGACGGTCTCATACCGCGCCATCAAGTTCGGCGCGCGCTTACTCCGCGCCGGCAGTGGCGGCCGCGACGATCGCTATGGTGGGCCGCCTTTCTCGTCGTCCCACCGCCGCGCCGGTGTCGCGAGACCGTGTCCGTCACGACAGCTTTTGCAGCAGGGCGTCCACCGAGGCCTTGGCGTCGCCGTAGAGCATCCGGGTGTTTTCCTTGAAGAACAGCGGATTTTCCACGCCGGAATAGCCGGTGCCCTGGCCGCGTTTCAGCACGATGACCTGCTTGGATTTCCACACTTCGAGCACCGGCATTCCGGCGATGGGTGAGTTCGGATCGTCCTGCGCTGCAGGGTTCACGATGTCGTTGGAGCCGATCACCATGACCACGTCGGTGGATGGCAGATCGTCGTTGATTTCGTCCATCTCCAGCACGATGTCGTAAGGCACCTTCGCTTCCGCCAGCAGCACGTTCATGTGGCCGGGCAGGCGGCCTGCGACGGGGTGGATCGCGAAGCGTACGGATTTCCCCTTGCCACGCAGGCGTTTGGTGAGTTCCGAAACCGAAGCCTGCGCCTGCGCCACCGCCATACCGTAGCCCGGCACGATCACGACGCTGTCGGCTTCGTCCAGCATCGACGCGACCGAATCCGCATCGGTCGCCACCATTTCCCCGTCGATTTCCATCGCCGGGCCGGAGGCGCCGCCGAAGCCGCCGAGTATGACCGAAACGAAGTTCCGGTTCATCGCCTTGCACATGATGTAGGACAGGATCGCACCAGACGACCCTACCAGCGCGCCGACGACGATCAGCAGATCGTTGCCAAGCGAAAAGCCGATCGCCGCCGCCGCCCAGCCCGAATAGGAATTCAGCATCGACACGACGACCGGCATATCCGCGCCGCCGATGCCCATGATGAGGTGATAGCCGATGAACAGGGAGGCGACGGCGACGATGAACAGGGCCAGCCCGCTGCCGGTCACCATGTACCAGACCAGGCACAGCACGCAGACGGCGAACGCGCCTGCGTTCAGCAGATGCCCGCCAGGAAGTTGCGTTGCAGCGCTGGTCATACGTCCCGCCAGCTTGCCGTAGGCCACCACGGAACCGGTGAAAGTGATGGCTCCGATGAAGATGCCGAGAAACAGTTCGACACGCAGAATGGTGATTTCTGCGCCCAGTTTCTTGGCAACGACGGCAGCAAAGCCGCGCAACTCCTCGAATCCGCCAATGCCCTGGGCCAGCGCGCATTGCAGATACGTCTGATCCACCAGACACCGTGTCAGGCCGCCGTCCAGAAGCAGCCCTTGGACACGTTCGATTTCGATATGGGCGTTGACGCCGACGAATACCGCAGCCAGCCCAACGAGGCTGTGCATCGCGGCCACCAGTTCCGGCATCTGCGTCATCTGCACGCGACCGGCCAGTTGCGCGCCGATGAAACCGCCGCCCGCGATCAGAATGATCGACAGCAGCCAGAAGCCCGAGCCGGGACCGAGCAGGGTGGCGACGACGGCCAGCGCCATGCCGGCGATGCCATACCAGACGGCGCGCTTTGCGCTCTCCTGATTCGACAGTCCGCCGAGCGACAGAATGAACAGGATGGCAGCGACGACATAGGCCGCGATCGTGAAGGCGTTATCCATGACTCTATGTCCCGCCTTACGATTTCTGGAACATGGCGAGCATGCGCCGTGTCACCATGAAGCCGCCGAATATGTTGATGCCGGCCATGAAGACGGACAGCGCCGCTAAAATCATCACCAGCCATGAACCGGACCCGATTTGCATGAGCGCACCGACGATGATGATCGACGAGATGGCGTTCGTGATGGCCATGAGGGGTGTGTGAAGCGAGTGCGACACGTTCCAGATGACCTGAAAGCCCACGAAGCAGGACAAGGCAAAGACGATCAGGTGCTGCATGAAACTGACCGGTGCAACGAGCCCGATCAGCAGCAGGACCAGCGCCCCGCCGACCAGCAGCCCGGTTTCGCGCAGACCCGCTTGCCGCATGTCGGCGAGCGCCTTGGCCTCTTTTTCCTCGACCGTCAGTTCCGGCTTCTTCGGCTTCGGCTTGGCGATCGCTGCGACCTTCGGCGGTGGCGGTGGCCATGTGACGTCTCCGGCATGAACGACGGTCGATCCACGGATCACATCGTCTTCCATGTCGTGAACGATCACGCCGTCTTTCTCCGGCGTCAGGTCGGTCAGCATGTGGCGGATGTTGGTGGCGTAGAGCGTCGAGGCCTGTGTCGCCATGCGGGAGGCAAGGTCGGTATAGCCGATGATCGTCACACCCCCCGGCGTTTCGATCTTCTCGTCCTTCACCGTCAATTCGCAGTTTCCACCCCGTTCGGCGGCGAGATCGACGATGACGGAACCGGGCTTCATGGCTTTCACCATGTCGGCGGTCCACAGAACCGGCGCATCGCGGCCCGGGATAAGGGCGGTCGTGATGACGATGTCGATTTCCGGTGCCTGCTGCATGAACAGCTCAAGCTGCTTTTCGCGGAACTCCGGCGAAGAGGGAGCGGCGTAGCCCCCATCTCCGGAACCTGACTCCTCGAAATCGAGCAGCAGGAAATCCGCGCCCATGCTTTCGATCTGCTCGGCCACTTCCGGTCGCACATCGAAGGCACGCACGATCGCACCCAGCGATTGTGCCGTGCCGATGGCAGCCAGTCCGGCCACGCCTGCGCCGATCACCAGCACTTTGGCGGGCGGCACCTTGCCGGCGGCAGTAATCTGCCCGGTGAAGAAGCGACCGAACGCGTTGCTCGCTTCGATGACGGCACGATAACCGGCAATGTTGGCCGTGGACGACAGGGCGTCCATCTTTTGCGCCCGCGAGATGCGCGGCACCATGTCCATTGCAATGAGCGTGGAATTGGCGGCGCGGGCCGTCTCCATCAGTTTTGTGGCTTCGGACGGATAGACGAACGAAATGACGGTTTGTCCGGAGCGGAACCGTTTGGCCTCGGAGGCGGTCGGACGTTGCACCTTGGCGACGACATCCGCCTGTTCCCAAAGGTCTCCAACCGTTTTGACGATCGTAACGCCCGCTTCGCGGTAGGCGGCATCAGAGAACCGTGCCGCCTTGCCTGCGCCGCTCTGGACAATGCAATCGAAGCCGAGTTTTTGGAGGTCGCGGGCGCTGGAAGGGGTCATGGCGACCCGATTCTCGCCTTTGGCCGTTTCCTTAGGGGTTCCGATTGTGGTCATGGAAATATCCCCCCGGCACGGAAACGGCATCGAAAATGAAATGGTGCCCCCACCAAGATTCGAACTCGGGACCTACTGATTACAAATCAGTTGCTCTACCAGCTGAGCTATAAGGGCACGGGCGCGTAAGCGCCTTGGCAGACGCTTTAGCGGAAGGTCGCAAGCTGGGCAAGAACGCCGCCGCTTTCTTCCGCGCCTTTCAACGTGCCGTTAAACAGCATGTATCCAGCCATCAGCGAAACGAAGATCAGCGCCCAGATCGCCAGTTGAATCGCGACCGCGCCCCAATTTGTGCCGCGCCGAAACAGGGAGGATGCGATGAACGCGCCCCACAAGGCCGTGATGGACGCCCCGGCGAACATGTCGTTATTCATACCCAACACGGTGCCGGTATCGTTCGACGCCAGAAGCAAAACCAGAACCAGCCCCGCCAGTGCCGCAATAACCCAAAACGTTCGGCTCATGCGCCCGTCTCAGGCGGCATCCTGTCCCGCTGCCGTTGGCGACGCTTCGTGACCCTGCGTTCGCGTTTTGGCATTTGGGCGAGCCTGTCCGGCAAAGCGGCCATGATATTGTCGCGCTGCACAGGCTGCATCTTGCCCCATGCCATGATCTCATCGATCGTCCGCCCGCAGCCGTGGCAGTTTCCGCTGTCGTAGTCGATCTGGCACACCAGAACGCAGGGGGAGGGGATGGGCTCGCTCATGCCGGTTACATAGCGAGCGCGAAGCCGAACAACAGCCCCACTTCCGCCATTTGCTGCGTCGCACCCAGAACGTCGCCGGTATGACCGCCGATGTGGTGGCGTGCCAGAAGATAGGTGGCGGCGATGCCAGCAAGCAGACTCACAAGCATCAATGGAGCGCCATAGGCCACGACCACCACGACCAAAGGGATACAGATCAACGCCGCCAGAATGCCCGTCTGCCTGTCCGGTTCACCGTATCGGACCGAAAGCCCGCTACCGTCCTTTCCGCCCGTTGTCGCCGCCTTTGCTGGTCGTGCTGCGGGAAGAGCGATCCACGGCACCAGCATGGCGGCCCGCGACAGGCCGCAGATGGCGACGATCAGCAGTGCCAGTTCCACGCCGGACACCGCGCCAAGCAGAGCGGCCCAGAGCCACCATCGAGCACCGGTTACAACGAGCAACGCCAGTGTGCCGTAGGTGCCGATGGTGCTGTCGCGCATGATCTCCAGTTTGCGTTCACGCGTGTGCCCGCCCCAGAACCCGTCTGCGACGTCTGCCAGACCGTCCTCGTGCAACGCGCCGGTCATCAGCATGAGACATGCCAGCAACGACAGGGCGGCAAGCGGAGCATCGGTTTCGAGATAAAGAAAGGGGGTGAGAACGAACCACGCGAAAAGCCCGATAAGTGCGCCCGCAATCGGAAAGGCATGGGCGGTCGAACCGAAATCCGGAGTCATGTCCAGCTTCACCAGTCGCCAGACCGGCAATCGCGACAGAAATTGCAGGCTCGTCAGCGTGTCCCGTGGCAGGCTGCCGATCGCTTGCGCCCATTCCATACTTGCGCCTCCCAATCCGCTTGCCTAGTCACGGTCAAACACCGTTTGCTACCAAGCTATTACCAAACAGGCTCTTACCAACATGTCCACCGGATCGGGACTGCCCTTCGACGATATTCGTGCGCTGTTGAACGACCTGCCGGGGCCGGACACTCATGCCGCACAGAAGGTTGCGGAGCGGGACGCGCAACTGACCAAGCCTGCCGGTTCTCTCGGCAAGCTGGAAGACATCGCCGTCTGGCTGGCCAAATGGACGGGCCGTGAGCCGCGCATCAACCGGCCACTGGTCGCGGTCTTCGCGGGCAACCACGGCGTCGCCGCGCAGGGCGTGTCGGCCTTTCCGCCGGAAGTGACAGCGCAGATGGTCGGCAACTTTTCCGCCGGTGGTGCCGCCATCAACCAGCTGTGCATCGCCTACGATCTGGGGCTGAAGGTTTTCGATCTGGCGCTCGATATTCCCACCGGCGACATCACCGAAGGCCCCGCGATGGACGAGCGCACATGCGCCGCGACGATGGCATTCGGCATGGAAGCCATCGCAGGCGGGACTGACCTGTTGTGCATCGGCGAAATGGGCATCGGCAACACGACCATCGCATCCGCTATCTATTTTGCCTTGTTCGGCGGCAAGGCCGAGGATTGGGTCGGGCCGGGCACGGGCCATGATGCGGCTGGAATTGCTTTGAAAGCCGACGTGATCCGCCGTGCGGTCGATCTGCACAAGGACCATCTGAAAGACCCGTTGGAAGTGCTGCGCCGCCTCGGTGGTCGTGAAATCGCGGCGATGGCGGGTGCCATACTCGCCGGTCGCGCCCAGCGTATTCCTGTCATTGTCGACGGGTTCGTCGCCACGTCCGCCGCCGCCGTGCTGCATGCCGCCGACCCGACCGCTCTCGACCACTGCCTGTTCGCCCATGTGAGCGCCGAACCGGCCCACCGGGCGGCCCTTGCTGCAATGGACAAGACGCCATTGCTCGATCTCGACATGCGGTTGGGAGAGGGGACGGGGGCTGCATTGGCCGCCGGGATCGTCAAGGCCGCCGCGCTTTGCCACACCGGCATGGCGACGTTCGAGGAAGCCGCCGTCAGCGCAAAATCCGCGCGGGAAGGCTGATCAGGCCGCCGCTGCCGATGTCTGCTTGAAGCGTTTGACGCGGGAATTGACATCTGCTGCGGTTTGAGTGGCTTCCGGCACGGCGCTGAGACCTTCCAGAACGCGCTTGCGCGGGAAGGTGGCGACAACCTCCGTGCCCTCGCGCAGCTTCGATTTCAGCTCGAAATGTCCGTCATGCATCTGCACGAGCGCCTGAACAATCGGTAGACCCAGACCCGTGCCGGCTTCAGCGGATTTGATGGCGATGGAGCCTTGGCCGAATGCTGACAGAACGACCGGAATTTCCTCCTCAGGAATACCCGGCCCGTTGTCGCGCACGCTGATATATTGCCCGCCACCGGCAGTCCAACCGGCTTTCACGAGGATAGTGCCGCCGTTTGGCGTGAACTTCACCGCATTCGTCATCAGGTTGAGAATGATCTGACGCACGGAGCGGTCGTCCGCCCAGATGTTCGGAAGACCCTGCTGCAACTGCACAACCAGCTTGATGCCTTTTTTGTCGGCGCGCAGACGGATCATCTGCTGCGAATCCTCGACAGCCTCGGTTAGGCTGGTTGCGGTCTCGTTCAGCTCGTAACGCCCCGCTTCTACGCGCGACAGGTCGAGAATTTCGTTGATAAGCTTGAGAAGGTGCGAGCCGGATGTGTTGATATCGCCGGCATAATCCTTGTAGACCGCGTTCCCCATCGGCCCCATCACCTCTTTCACCATCATTTCCGAAAAGCCGATGATCGCGTTCAATGGCGTTCTCAACTCATGGCTCATGGTGGCGAGAAAGCGGGACTTGGCAAGGTTGGCTTCTTCCGCACGGCGGCGCGCTTCATCGGAAATCGACTGGGATTGTTCCAGTTCCGAAATCAGTTCGTCTCGCTCGGCGCGGGAGGCGAGATGTTCCGTATAGGCCGAACGCATGACGCTCGCCAGATGATGGAAGAACACGACCGATGCCAGCAGGATGAGACCAAGTGCCATCGTCACCATGCTTTCATCCTGCGACAGGCGTAGTGCGACGGCGGCGGCGATGGGCAGGGCGGTCGCAAGGGTCGCATAGCGCAGGTTGTAGGTGCCGAGCAGCGTAAGGCCGATGATGGAAATGGCGGAGGCGAACGCAACGACGCTGAACAGACTTTCGGACCCGATCATGGGTATCGTCAGAAACAGCGCCCCCCAAAGGAGCCCTTGTCCGACTTGTATGCCAAGGAAGATTTTCCTCCATCGCGCGACATCGAGGTCTTCGGCAGCCCCATCCGCGTGCTTGTTGCACGCCATGAAGGTGATGCCTGTCAGTGCAAGCGCGGCCAGCGCCCAGATACCGACTGTTGCCAGCGGCATCGTGAACTGGATGGCGATTGTCGTGGCGACGATCACGGCAAGCGCACTGATCAACAGTCGTTTCTTGGCAGCCACATGCCGCGCCAGAATCTCGCCTTCCCACGTATCGGTCGGTCCGTTTTGCACGCTGGAACTGCGGCGCAGTTTCGAAACGGCCTTACGCGAGGCATCACCGACGCGGTCCGAACCGGGGCGACGAACGATCGTCTTGTCGACTTGCGACAGGGAGGAGGCAGCGGAGGACATGATACAAACAACCGGAGCAGATTACGCAGAACTGCCGCCACTGTGCCCCCATTAGGGTAACAGCGGGTTAAATGGCGGCTGAGAACTGTCTGCATCGGCCAATCAATGCTCTGGCTACCATCGGCTTGAGGCTTTTGCTAAGATACGCCCAAACCTCAGCAACACGTGGATTTGCTTTATGAAACTCTATGATGGCGGACGTGCACCGAACCCGCGTCGCGTGAGAATGTTTCTGTCGGAAAAGGGCATCGATGATGTGCCTCTTGAACCTGTGGATATGGGAGCGATGGGCCACCATTCGGCAAAAGTGGTGTCCTTGAACCCGCTCCGCCGCTTGCCCGTGCTGGAACTCGATGATGGCACGGCCATCGCCGAAACCGTCGCTATCTGCCGTTATTTCGAGGCGCTCCATCCTGCTTCTCCCCTGATGGGTGAGGGGGCACAGGGAGTGGCACTTGTGGAGATGTGGCAGCGGCGCATGGAGTTTCACTTGCTGATGGCCGTGGCCAATGTCTTCCGCCACGCCCACCCCGCGATGGCGGAATGGGAAAAGCCGCAGATTGCCGCGTTCAGCGAAGCGAACCGCCCCAAAGTCATCGACTATCTGACATGGTTCGACGGCGATCTGGGCGACCGTCCTTTCGTTGCCGGAGACGCTTTCACCATTGCCGACATTACCGCGACCGTCGCTATCGACTTCATGAAACCGGCCAAGCTGGACCTGCCGGAAAGCCTGGCGAATGTGCGGCGCTGGTACGATGCCATGAAAGCGCGGCCTTCCTACACGGCATGAGCATGACTGCGCTGCAACGGCGGGTCGAATCCTGCCGCATCTGCGTCGAGCAGCCTCTCGGCACACCGTTGCCCCACGAACCGCGCCCGGTCGTGCGGCTCTCTTCGACCGCGCGCATTTGCATTGCGGGGCAGGCGCCGGGGGCGCGGGTTCATGCCAGCGGTGAGCCGTTCGACGACCGGTCGGGAGACCGATTGCGGGAGTGGATGGGCGTGGACCGGGCGACATTCTACGACTCGTCCCGCATCGCCATCGTGCCGATGGGCTTCTGCTTTCCAGGCTACGACAGCAATGGAAGCGACATTCCACCCCGCCGGGAATGCCGGGCGACATGGCACGACCTGGTGTTTGCCGCCATGCCGCAGATCGAACTGGTGGTGGCGATCGGTGCCTACGCCCAGACCTACCATCTGGGTGCGGCGCGGGCGAAGACGATGACCGAGACCGTCCGGCAATGGGAGCGGCACCTGCGCCCCAATTCAGGCCGACCGACCTTGCCGATCCCGCATCCTTCCTGGCGCAACACGGGCTGGCTGAAGAAGAACGCGTGGTTCGAAGCGGATGTTCTGCCGGTTCTGCGCAGCGAAGTCGCTCTCCTCGTAGGAGAATGATATTGCGCAGGCGTTGCGCCATTCAGTAATCCGCGCAATGTTGCCTTCTAGAATGCTCCTATCACGCAACGGACGTGCGCTATGGACCGGATCGACCGCCGCATACTGAATCTGTTGCAAGAAGACAGCACCCTGCCGGTTGCTGAAATCGGCAGACGTGTGGGCTTGTCCACCACGCCCTGCTGGCGGCGGATCCAGCGCATGGAGGAGGAGGGCGTCATCACGGGTCGGGTAGCTCTGCTGAACCCGAAGGCCGTGCGCGCGAACGTGACGGCATTCGTCTCCATCCGCACCAGCGCTCATAACGTGGAATGGTTGAAGCGCTTCAAGGAAGTCACCGTCAACATGCCCGAAGTGGTAGAAATCTACCGCATGAGCGGGGATGTGGACTACCTGTTACGCGTCGTCGTGCCGGATATCGAGGCCTACGACGCGTTCTATCAGCGCTTGATCGGCACCATCAATATCACGGACGTCTCATCGGTGTTTGCGATGGAGCAGTTGAAATACACGACCCGTCTACCGCTCGACCATATGCCAGTGGAGAAGACCTAACGACCGTTCATGTGTGATTGTCGCTACCGCTCCAGCCGCGCCAGCAGGCTGGACGTGTCCCAGCGATTGCCACCCATGCGCTGCACCTCGGCGTAGAACTGGTCCACCAAAGCCGTGACCGGCAGGCTGACGCCACGGGCATCGGCTTCCGCAAGGCAAATGGCGAGGTCTTTCCGCATCCAGTCCACCGCAAAACCGTGGTCGTATTCGCCCGCGATCATCGTCTTGTTGCGGTTTTCCATTTGCCACGAGCCGGCGGCACCTTTGGAAATGACGCCCATCACCTTGTCGATATCCAGTCCTGCCGCCTTGCCAAGATGAATGGCTTCCGAAAGACCCTGCACCAGACCGGCGATGCAAACCTGATTCATCATTTTGGTCATCTGGCCGGAACCCGTTTCCCCCATCAGTCCGACCATGCGGGCGAAGCACTCGATGACCGGTTTGGCGCGATCGAATGTGGCCTCATCGCCACCGACCATCACCGTCAGAGCGCCGTTCTCGGCGCCTGCCTGACCGCCGGATACAGGAGCATCGAGAAAGCCGAACCCTGCGTCTTTTGCAGCCGAACCCAGTTCACGGGCAATGTTGGCGGAGGCAGTCGTGTTATCGACGAAAATGGCATCGTCTTGCATAGAGCCGAATGCCCCGCTTTCGCCAAGCGTCACCGAACGCAGGTCGTCATCGTTGCCCACGCAGCAAAACACGAAGTCCGCACCTTTCGCGGCGTCGGCAGGCGTGTCAGCCTTCGCTCCGCCATGCTCCGTAACCCACGCATCGGCCTTAGCGCCCGTGCGGTTGTAAACCGTCACGTCATGGCTCTTTGCAGCCAGATGGCCAGCCATCGGGTATCCCATGACACCCAGCCCGATAAATCCTACCTTTGCCATGTGATGCTCCTCACGAAAATGCGGTCCAGGGAATGAAGGCGACAGCGTCACCCTTGCGAATGGTCGTGACCTCTTCGGGAATTTCGATCAACCCGTCGGACCCGGTCAGCGATGAAATGAGGCCCGACCCGTCGC
The DNA here is from genome assembly GCA_963799325.1 of uncultured Alphaproteobacteria bacterium. Lineage (GTDB taxonomy): Bacteria > Pseudomonadota > Alphaproteobacteria > Rhizobiales > Rhizobiaceae > Pseudahrensia. The sequence continues at coordinate 607,766 of CAWCWS010000002.1, forward strand.
GCTCGAAGCGCTGAACGACACCGTTTTCCAGCAGTCCGCGTACAAATTCGCGTCGGTCCGGCTTCTTGGAGGCGATTTCGAAACCGGCGGGCACCATATATCGCGGCGGCTCGTTCCAGGTTGCGCCCGCCAGTCGTAACAGGGCAGGGCGAACGTAAAGCTGGAAACACACCATCGCCGCGACGGGATTGCCGGGAAGACCAAAGATATAGGCGTCGTTTCCACCGGACCGCGCGATTTGCCCCATCATCATCGGGCGACCGGGTTTCACGGCCAGCTGCCACAAATGGCGGCGGCCGAGCGTGTCGAGCGCATCGAGCAGATGATCCTCATCGCCCCGCGACGCGCCGCCGGAGGTGATGACGACATCGTGGCATTCTGCGGCTTCCGCCAGCGAATCAAAAACATCTTCGCGCCGATCGCCGACGATCGGCAGATGGTTCAGGTCGCACGGCAAGCCGCTGAGAAGCGATGCCAGCATGGGACCGTTGGAATCAAACACCTGTCCGGACTCAAGCGTGTCGGTCGCACCGGGCGCGATGAGTTCGGCTCCGTTCGACAACAGGGCAACGCGCAATCGCTTATGTGCCTCCACCGCGCCGAACCCCAATGAAGCTATGGCGGCAATCACGGCGGCATCGGCACGGGTGCCAGCTGTCAGCACCACGTCGCCCGCGCGCACATCCTCACCACGTTTGCGACAGTTTGCACCGGCTTTGAGGGGTGGAAGGACGACTTGGGTCCCGGTCGCCTCGCAATCCTCCTGCATCGCCACTGTATCGGCACCCGCCGGCATGGGCGCGCCGGTGAAGATACGGGCCGCGGTTCCCGGTTCGAGCTGTGGTGGCGACAGATCACCAGCCGCGATGCGGGAGGAAATTCTCACAGGGTCCGAAGAAGCCGGATGAGCGAATGCGTAGCCGTCCACCGCCGCATTCGTGTGCAAAGGAACATCACGCGGGGCCGTGATCGACTCGGCCAGTATGCGACCCCGAAGGTCGGCAAGAGCAACTCTCTCAACGCCGACAACTGGTGAAAGCCTATCACGCAGCAAAGCCAGCGCATCGACATGACGCAGGCGGTGTTTGTCGTGAACGAAGCAGTCATCGAGCGGTTTGACTGTCATGCCAGCCCCGTCCTGTGCGCGATGAAATCGGCAATCGCTGCCACATCGTCCCGATCGAAAACGGGCAGAGGCGCGTCGTGTTCGGAGGAGGCGGCCACTGCCACAATGGAAGCATTGTTATGGTGGAGTGGACGTTTCGCACCAACGCACTCGATCTTGTCGTGGGCACTGCTCTTGAACCCTTCGACCAGAACCAGATCGCACGGGTCGAGCCGGGCCAGCATCGCGTCGAGCGGGCTCACTGCCGTATCCGTTCTTTCCGTCAACAAAGCCCAGCGGGATTCCGACACCAGCGCCGTTTGCGCTGCCCCGGCCAAGCGATGCGCCGCACTGTCCGTCCCCTCACGGTCGATTTCATAACCGCTATGGGCGTGCTTGATGGTAGAAATACGAAGGCCCCGTTCGGTGAATGTGTGGACGAGAGCCGCTACCAGCGTCGTCTTGCCGGTGTCCTTCCAGCCGACGACGCCGAAAACATTCATGCGATCCGCGCCCTGGCCGCAGCCAGGTCGTCCGGCGTGTTGATGTTGAAAAAAGGGTCGCCATCCGCGTTGTTCTCAAAGGCGACTTCCGCAAGCCCGTGACGCTCGGCAAAAAGGATGATCTTGCGTTTGTCTTCCACGGTGAGGAAGTGGTGCAGCTCGTCCGCCAAAGCTACCGGCCAGATGGCAAAGACAGGGTGTATGCGGCCATTGCTTGCCGCCATGACCACTGGCGTTTCGGCGGTCAGTGCTGCGGCGCTGTTGCCAACCCACTCCAACGGCGCGAAGGGCGTGTCGGTGGCGGCTGTTGCAAGATGCGTCGCGCCGATGGACCGGGCCCATTCCATGCCCGCCAGCACACCCGCGAGAGGGCCAACCTGCCCGGCGATCGTATCCGGCGCGTGAGCGTAGCCGGGCGACGGGTCGGGGGTGTTGACGGCTAGCGCCTCGACCTGAGATTCCAGCCGGGCAATGGCGTGCTGCAGGAGCGTGCGCCCGCCCAGCAGGGTGCCACCCTTGTCGATGCCGCCCATGCGCCGCGACTGTCCGCCGCCCAACACGGTGCCTGCAATCCTCATGCTGATGTCTCGTGGTCGAACACGACCCGTTCCTCGCCCGCCAGAACGATAAAGCGGCTGCCTTTGGCCCGCCCGACAAGCGTCAGCCCGGCCTTCCGCGCCAGTTCCACGCCCCATGCGGTGAAGCCTGAGCGGGAGACGAGAATGGGAATGCGCATCATCACCGTTTTGATGACCATTTCGCTTGTCAGCCGTCCCGTCGTATAGAAAATCTTGTCCTCGGGTTGGCAGTCGTTGGCGGCCATCCAGCCGCAAATCTTGTCCACGGCATTGTGCCGCCCGACATCCTCCAGATAGACCAGCGGCTCGGCCTCCTTCGCCAGCACGCAGCCATGAATGGCACCGGCTTTCAGATAGAGGCTCGGCGCTGTGTTGACCGTTTTCGTCAACGGCACCAGCCAAGACGTGTGCAGTTTTGCCGTTGTGGATAGGTTCACCGTGTCGAACCCGTTCATTACATCCGCGAAGATCGTGCCCTGCGCGCAGCCGGACGTGCGCACGCGCTTTTTCGACTTTGCCTCAAAAGTGGTTTCACGCTCCGTGCGAACGACGACAACGCCCAGTTCGTCGTCATAGTCGATACCCGCAATGCCGTCGTCCGGCGACAGAATGTTCTGGTTGATGAGATAGCCACGCGCCAGAAGGTCCGGGTGATCGCCGATGGTCATCATCGTCACCACTTCCTGACTGTTCAGAAACAGTGTCAGCGGCCGCTCGGTCACGACATCAACGCTCACGCGCGCGCCTGTCTGGTCAAGACCGGTGACGGGCGTGGACAGTCTGGGATCGTTTGGGTCGGGATGCAGAAGCATGGCTGGTTCTAGCCCTGCATCGCCCTACGGCCAAGGCGTCGGGCGCGTCGATACATGAACCAGGCCACGAGAGCGCCGACCACGGATGTGGAAAACATGATGACGTAAAGCGGCATCGCGCCGTTTTCGACGCTGATGAGTGTGCCGGACAGGGTCGCCAGCGCAGCCCCGGCCCCGATCTGCACGAAACCGGCAATCCCGGAAGCCGATCCCGCCAGATCAGGCCGCACGGATAGGGCGCCCGCCGTCGAGTTCGGCAGAACCATGCCGTTGCCGACACCCACCAGCATCATCGGGTAGAACAGATAGCCCGCCTTTGGCTCGAACATGCTCATCAGACCAAGCGCAATCGCAACGCCCAGCGCGCCCACCAGACCGCCGAACACCATCATGCGTTCGATACCCACGGACTGGCTGTAGCGGCCCGAGATGAAATTGCCTGCCATGTAGCCAATGGCGACGAAGGCGAAGTGCAGACCAAGAACCGAGGGCGTCATGCCGATGATTCTGTCGCCTACGAACGGCGCACCGCCGAGAAACGCGAAATATGCACCCGATGCTGCGGCAGCGCAGGTGATATAGCCCCAGAAAACAGGTTCGCGCAGGAGTGCCGCATAATCCCGTGCCTGAGCGGAAACGGAAACTTTTACCGGCTTATGGGTCTCGCCGACCTGAAACCAGATCAGCAGCAAGACGCCAAGCGCGATGACATCGAGCAGCAGGAAGATCGAACGCCAACCATAGGCTTCACCCAGAACGCCACCGATTGTGGGTGACACCATCGGCATGACCGTCATCGCCATCGTCATGTAGCCGATCATGCTGGCGGCCTTGGAACGGTCGAATAGGTCACGGATGATCGCACGGCTGATCGACATGGAAGCGGCGGTCGAGGCTTGTAGCAGTCGCGCCAGAAGCAAAATCTCGAGGTTCGGCGCAAACCATGCCAGCGTCGTTGCAGCCAGATAGATCACGGATGTGACGAGCAGGACCGGACGTCGCCCATACCTGTCCGCCAATGGCCCGACGACAAGGGCCGCCGCGCCGGTCGCGAACAGAAAGACTGTCAGAACGAGCTGAATGGCAGCGGGCGACGCGTTCAGATCGCGCGCCATCTCCGGCAGAACCGGCAGCACCATGTTCATGGCCATGACGGAAGCGCCGGTCAGAATAACAAGTGTGAGAAGGTGGGGCGGCGTGGTGGCCGCACCGGGCAGGCGGGAGAAGAGGGACAACGGGACCACAATCGTGGTGGGAGATTGATCCTTCCTATGCCTGCGCGGGCATTCGCTCAAGCGGCACAAAAGCGCACACAAAAAAGGCCGGACGCGATGTCCGGCCTTTTGTTATGTGCGGTGCTAGGCTCCTAACGGCGCACGATCACTTTCGTGCCGACATCGACCATCTTGTAGAGATGCTCCACATCGTCGTTCGCCATGCGAATACAGCCCGACGACATGGCCTTGCCGATCGTCCAGGGCTGGTTGGTGCCGTGGATACGGTAGATCGTGGAACCGATATAGAGTGCGCGGGCACCGAGCGGGTTGCGTAGGACCACCGGCATAGAAACTCTTGAGCTGAACGCCATTCTCACGCTTCACGCGGCGGATCATTTCCTGCGGCGGACGCCAGTCGGGCCATTCAGCCTTGCGTGTCACTTTATGAGTGCCGGACCACTGGAAGCCGTCCTTGCCAACGCCAACACCGTATTTAATCGCCCTGCCACGTTTGGTAACGTAATACAGGCGCCGCTCTGCCGTATCGATGATGATTGTGTTTGGCGCGATCGAATCGTCCATGCGCACATTGCGTTTGCGGATGGGCGACTTGTTGGACCCGATGCGGGCTTTGCTCGGATCAGCAAGGCGTCCCGCCTCGTTGCTGCTGAAAAATCCGTCGCTGAACAATCCGGCCTGTGCCGGACCTCCCGATACGATGGCGGCAGTGCCACCGATGACGGCGGCCGCCGCCAGAATGAATAGCTTGCGCATGGATGAAGTTCCCTCATTCCCGAATGATAGATTGGCGTATACCACGGTTAACGCCGTATATTGCCTACGGCCAGCCGTAGCAGGGCTTCCGTTCACATTGGGTTAAACGGTGATGCAGCCTTGCCACAGCCCCTGCCACTGCCAGATCAGCCCAGCTTCAACTCCGAATAAAAGTCGTTGCCCTTGTCGTCGATCACGATGAAGGCGGGAAAATCCTCGACCTCGATGCGCCAGACGGCCTCCATGCCGAGTTCCTCATATTCCACGACCTCGACCTTGCGGATGCAGTCCTGCGCCAGCCGCGCGGCAGGGCCGCCGATGGAGCCGAGATAGAACCCGCCATGCTGCTTGCAGGCCTCGCGCACCTGCCGAGACCGGTTGCCTTTGGCCAGCATGATCATGGACCCTCCGAAAGACTGGAACTGATCCACATAGGAATCCATCCGACCGGCTGTCGTCGGCCCGAAGGAACCGGACGGCATACCTTCCGGCGTCTTGGCAGGCCCGGCGTAATAGACAGGATGGTCTTTCATATATTGCGGCATGTCCTCACCAGCCTCCAGCCGAGCGCGGATTTTCGAATGCGCCAGATCGCGGGCAACGATGATCGTGCCGTTGAGGGAAAGCCGGGTCTTGACCGGATAGCGGGACAGGTGAGCCAGAACGTCTTTCATCGGGCGGTTCAGATCGACCTTTACGACGTCGCCCTCGAAGGTGCTTTCATCGAGATCCGGCATGTATTTCGACGGGTCCGTCTCCAGTTTTTCGAGAAATATGCCGTCCTTGGTGATCTTGGCGTTGGCCTGGCGGTCCGCCGAGCAGGAAACGCCCAGACCGATTGGCAGCGACGCACCGTGGCGGGGCAGGCGGATGATGCGCACGTCATGGCAGAAATACTTGCCCCCGAATTGTGCGCCCACACCCATGCGCTGCGTCAGCTTGTGAACCTCCTCTTCCATCGCCAGGTCGCGGAAGGCGTGGCCGCTTTCGCTGCCTTCGGTTGGCAGGGTGTCGAGCGCGCGGGTGGAAGCCAGTTTGACCGTCTTCAGGCATTGTTCCGCGCTCGTGCCGCCGATCACGATGGCGAGGTGGTAGGGCGGGCAGGCTGAGGTGCCGAGCGTGAGAATTTTTTCGTTCAGAAACTCGATCATCCGGTCATGGGTCAGCAGGCCGGGTGTGCCCTGATAGAAGAACGTCTTGTTGGCCGACCCACCGCCCTTGGCGATAAACTGCAGTTTGTAGGCGTCCGGCGACCCGCCATCGGAATAAATGTCGATTTGAGCGGGCAGGTTGTTCTTCGTGTTCTGCTCCTCGAACATCGAAAGCGGCGCGAGTTGCGAATAGCGCAGGTTCTTCTTGTCGTAAGCATCCATGATGCCCTGCGAAATCGCTTCTTCGTCCTCTCCGACTGTCAACACATTGCGCCCGCGCTTGGCGGAAACGATCGCAGTTCCCGTGTCCTGGCACATGGGCAGCACGCCACCGGCGGCGATGTTGGCGTTTTTCAGCAAGTCCCACGCCACGAAACGGTCGTTCTGGGTGGCTTCGGGATCATCGAGAATAGACGCGAGCTGCTTCAGGTGGCCGGGGCGGAGCAGGTGGTTGATGTCCATGAAGGCCTGTTCGGCCAACAGCCGCAGTCCTTCCTGCTCGACTTCCAGAAACGTGCGCCCGCCCGCTTCGATGGTGCGCACATAATCGCCCGTCAGCTTGCGGTAGGGTGTTTCGTCCGGCCCCAGGGGGAACAGATCGACGTGTGGGGAGGGCGCGTCCAGCATGAACTCGGTCCGGATTGGTTTTGTGCCACAGTGCCCGCCACAGCTCTGCCGTTCAAGACGGGACGCGCTTGACGGTCGCGCCCCGCCGCGCCTATAGCCGCGCAACGACGGGATGGCGTTTCAAACGACCCTTTCGGGCGATTAGCTCAGCGGGAGAGCACTGCCTTCACACGGCAGGGGTCACTGGTTCGATCCCAGTATCGCCCACCATAACCTTCTCAATGGCTTGCGGCAGTTCCTTGAAGTGATCGATGAGCGCGGTTGGCTTGAGGTCGCCCATCGGTACATCCGTATAGCCGAACGTCACGCCGATGCTGGGAACGCCCGCCTGCCGTGCCGCTTCGATGTCATTGACACTGTCGCCCACCATGACCACCGGTCCCGCGCCGATGAGCGCGGCGGTCTCGGTGATATGGCGCGGGTCGGGTTTGCGAAAATCGAACGTGTCGCCGCCCGTGACGACCTCGAATCGGTCGCCACCGCTCCATCTTTGCCAGGATCAGCCGGGCCAAACGCTCGTATTTGTTGGTGCAGATCGCAAAACGCCATCCGTCTGCCTCCAGGGCATCGAGCGCATCGAAGACACCATCGTACCAGACCGTTTCGTCCGCGATGCGGGCCTCGTATTCTTCCAGAAAGATTGCAAGCAATTCCGTGTGACGCACCGGATCGAGCGAACGTCCATGATAGGCAAAGGCACGGGCTATCATCGCGAGCGCGCCTTGCCCGACGACCGTTCCTACATCGCTCATGGGCACGGGCGGCAGATCGTCCCGCGCAATCGTGCGGTTCAGCGCGGGCACGAGATCGCGGGCGGAATCGATCAGCGTTCCGTCCAGATCGAAGATGATGATTCCGTTTGTCATGCTTCGCCCTTGCCCCGTTGTTTTGAATCGGTAAAACCTGCCGCGCCCTCTGGCGCAACCCGCGCCGCGTGATACAGAACCGCCCATGAGTGACGAATTGAAAAGACTGGCCGCCGAAGCCGCTCTCGCCGAGGTTAAACCCGGCATGAAACTGGGTATCGGCACCGGCTCGACCGCCAACTTCTTCATCGACGCCTTGGGCGCGCGCGTGGCCGAAGGGCTGGAGATCGTCGGCGTGCCGACCTCCGAGCAAACGCGGCAACGATGCGAAGCCCTCTCCATCCCTTTGTCGACGCTGGATGAGGAGCCGGTGCTGGACCTCACCATCGACGGCGCCGACGAACTGGATGACGACCTGCGGTTGATCAAGGGCGGTGGCGGTGCGTTGCTGCGCGAAAAAATCGTCGCCCACGCATCGAAACTCATGATCGTGATTGCGGACGGGTCCAAGCAGGTCGAACAGCTTGGTGCCTTTCCCCTGCCCATCGAAATCAACCCTTTCGGGATGGCGGCCACCGTCCGGGCATTGCAGGCCGTTGCCGGATCGGACACACCTTTGGTTCTGCGGAAGACAGCGGGCGGCACACCGTTCGAGACGGATGGCGGCCACTTCATCATCGACGCATCTTTTGGCCTTATTGAGGATCCAGAGGGGCTGTCGCTCGCATTGCACGCCATACCCGGCGTCGTGGAGCACGGCCTGTTCATCGACCTTGCCGACTGCGCCTATGTTGCCACATCCAGCGGCGTGGCACGGTTGGAAAAGATGGAAGGCACCCTATAATCATCGTCTGGCCACGCATATTTCGCTGGCCGAACCGGAGCTTTTCAATATGTCCGCAATGCGCCCGCTTTATCTGACGGCCTTCTTCCTCATTTCCATCATGGCCGCCGGGCAGTGGGACCATGCGTCCGCACAGGATGTGTCAGACGACCATATGGCCTCCGCCAGAAAGGCCATCGAGGCGACCCGCGCGACCGAATCCTACGATTCAATTCTCTTCGACGCCGCGTCGCGGTCGAAAGACCAGTTCATCGCAGCCAGCCCGGACCTTGCCGACCAGATTTCCACCATCGTCGATGAGCAGGCCATTGCCTTGGCACCGCGCCGGTCCGCCCTTGAAGAAGAAGCCGCCCGGCTTTTCGCAAACTCGTTCTCGCAAAGCGAACTGGATGACATCGCAGCATTCTACAATTCTCCCGCCGGTGTGAAATACAACGAAGCGACGCCCATTCTGGCCCGTGAACTGTCCCGCGCGGCCCGCGTATGGGCAACCGGCATCAACCGGGACCTCAACAGCGCCGTTCAGGCGAAAATCATTGAAGTTGCGCCACAGGTGGTCGCTCCTGCGGAAGGCGCTGCCGAGACCACCGGCAACTGACTGCGGATGGCTTACGACTACGACCTCTTCGTCATTGGCGGAGGCTCCGGTGGCGTTCGTGCCGCGCGCCGTGTCGGCGCTCTTGGGAAACGGGTGGCGCTGGCGGAATCGAGCCGTATGGGCGGAACATGCGTCATACGCGGTTGCGTGCCCAAGAAGCTCTATGTCTATGCCTCCACATTCCACGAGGCTTTCGAGGATGCGGCCGGCTATGGCTGGACGGTCGGTGAAGTCAGCTTCGACTGGCCGACTTTGCGTGCCAACAAGGAAGCCGAGATCACCCGTCTTGAAGGGCTCTATCGTTCCGGCCTGATTGGTTCGGGCGTGGAAATATTCGACACCCGTGCCGAACTGCGGGGGCCGAATGAGATATGGCTGAAATCGGAAGATCGGGTCGTCACCGCGGAGCGGATCGTCGTTGCGGTTGGCGGCTATCCCAATCCGCACGCCGCGTTGCCGGGCCACGAACTGACCATCGACTCAGACCAGGCCTTCGATCTGGACGAATTGCCGGAGAAGATCGTGATCGCGGGCGGCGGTTACATCTCCATCGAATTTGCCGGTATTTTCAACGGTCTGGGCGTCGATACGACCATTGTGTATCGCGGGCAGGAAATCCTGTCCGGCTTCGATCAGGATGTGCGCCAGGCGCTCCATGAAGCGTATGAAGAGCGGGGCATCCGCATCATCACCGGGCAGGTCTTCAGCAAGATCGAGCAGGCCGGCGATGGCAGGCTGAATGCGCATCTGAGCGGTGGAGAAGTTCTCACGGTCGATCAGGTCATGCTTGGTCTTGGCCGTCTGCCATCGACGGACGGACTGGGTCTCGACAAGGCGGGTGTCGAGACGACCGATAAGGGCTACATTCCCGTCGATGAGTATTCGCGCACCAATGTGCCCTCCATCTGGGCACTGGGAGATGTGACCAACCGGGTGGAACTCACCCCGGTGGCGATCCACGAGGCCATGTGTTTCGTGGCGACCGAATATCTCGACCGCCCGAACGCCCCGACCACGAACACGATCCCGACCGCCGTTTTCTCCCATCCTGAAATCGGCACGGTCGGCCTGACCGAACTGGAAGCCTCGGAGAAACACGAGCGCCTGAACGTCTTCCTCGCCAAATTCCGCCCCATGAAAAACGTTCTGCCCGGGCGCGAGGGCAAGACGATCATGAAACTCATCGTGAATGGCGACGATGATCGGGTCGTTGGCGCACATATTTTCGGCCTGGATGCGGGGGAAATGGCGCAGTTGCTGGCCATTCCCATCAAGATGGGCGCGAAGAAATCGGATTTCGACGTGACGATGGCGCTTCATCCGAGCGCGGCGGAAGAACTGGTGACGATGTATGAACCGAGCTACCGCATCGAAAACGGCAAGCGGGTCGATTGAGGTTGACCCACTTCCGCAAGTGGTGTGGAAACGGAAACTTTCTCACCTTATGTTGGCGCCAACGAAACAGCCGATAAGTCGGCGAGGCCAAGGGTGGTGCCTATGACATCCCACAAAGCGCAGAACCAGGTCATAGCGCTGGACCCCGTCTGGAAGGCTCTGCGTGATGAAGCGCAGGCCATCGCCGATGCGGACCCGACGATGGTCGGCTTCGTCTATTCCAATGTGCTGAACCAACCTTCGCTGGAGGAGGTGGTCATCCACCGCATCGCGGAGCGCCTGCACAGGCCGGAAATGCCAGCCGATACCATTCGCCGCGCCTTCCGTGACATGCTCGCGGCGCAGCCCGATATGGCTGAAATTATCCGCGTGGACATTGCCGCGGTCTATGACCGCGACCCGGCCTGCACCCGGTTCATCGAGCCGATACTGTATTTCAAGGGCTTCCATGCGATACAAACCCACCGCCTTGCCCATTGGGCTTTGGGCGAGGGGCGGCGGGATTTCGCGTTTTATCTGCAATCCCTTTCGAGCCAGATCTTTCAGACCGACATCAATCCCGCTGCTCCATTCGGGCGCGGTATCTTCATGGACCACGCGACGGGTATCGTTATTGGCGCGACCGCAAGTCTTGGCGATGACGTCTCGATCATGCAGGGCGTGACGCTGGGCGGCACGGGCAAGGTGGGCGGCGACCGGCACCCCAAGGTCGGCAACGGCGTTCTCATCGGTGCCGGTGCAAAGATTCTCGGCAATATCGAAATCGGCCATTGTTCCCGTGTGGCTGCCGGTTCGATGGTGCTGAAAGCCGTGCCTTCGAATGTAACGGTTGCCGGTGTTCCCGCCCGCGTCGTTGGTGTAGCCGGTTGCTCGGAGCCCTCGCGCACCATGAATCAGATTCTAGCCGATCAAAGCTAAGGCCTTATGGAACAAACTGAACTCGACACGCTGAAAACCTATCTGGCCGAATTGTTCGGCGAGGATAATCTGGCCGTGCTTCAGCATCCCGAAGACGATGAGCAGGCATTGGTCGTCAACGGCCAAACCCTCTTTGCTCGTATCGATAAGGACGAGGACGAGGGTGAATTGTCCTACAATTTCTCCAAGGACATCCCCGATGGTCCCCACGACGAGCTGGATGCGCACCTGAAGGACATTTTCAACAACGACAATGTGAAGCTGCGAAAACGGCCCAACAAGTCCGACAGTGCGGAAGTCTATCGTGGGGAAGAGTTTCTCGGCGTCTTGTATGACGATGAAGGCAGCACGGACGGAATGCAGGTTTTCAACATGGCCATTCTCGATATCGATCTGGCAGGCGGTATCGAGGTCGTGGACGACTAGTATGGCCATCCGCTCCGGCTAGTTGCCGAGCAACGCATCCACCTGCTTCTTGACCAATCCATCGATCGCCTTCCATTGGGGCAGATAGCGGGTGTCGAACCGATAGGTGACGGAAAGTCCCTGTCCGGCCTGATAGTCGTGAAGGCATGTGTTGTCGCGTGCGGGTTCGCCTGAAATCATATCGACCGGGCAGCGCGCGATCCAGGGCACGGTTTCATCCACGGCAATGGCGAGTGCCTCTCCCTCGTAGCCGCTTTCACCATCAAGCCGTTGGAACAGCAGACCAGCCGGTCCGGAATAGGGGGCTTCCTCGAACAGTTCCGCATAGACGCTCGCCAGCCGCTCGCTCATGCCAGCCGTCATGTCCCGCTGTGTAATCATGATAGTAATGAGCTGGTGGGACGAGCGGTCGAACGCACCGCGCAGATCGGCGGTATAACCTAGCCCCGACGGCCAATGGATCGACAAGTCGAGCCTGTTCCCACCGGCAATGCGCCGTTGAGAAGCGTTCCGCATGAGATTGAGCGGCACGGAAAGCCGGTCGTTGCCGATAATGAACGGATGGAGTGACCGGTCGTCCGTATAGTCGGACCGCACGGCATTCGCTGCCACCCATTCCCGCAGCCCGAAAAGCAAGCCGACAAGCACGATCGTTGCGGCCAGCAGCCAGGCGAGATAGCGAATCATATTGCTGGTATGACAGGAATGGTGGGCGATGACAGGCTCGAACTGCCGACATCTTCGGTGTAAACGAAGCGCTCTACCAACTGAGCTAATCGCCCTTCATATCCGTTCGTTCCGGCAACCAGCCAAAACGATGAAGCGGGCCAGCGCCACGTCATTCCTGAAACCGGAAAATGGTGGCGCGAGTGACGGGACTCGAACCCGCGACCTCCGGCGTGACAGGCCGGCACTCTAACCAACTGAGCTACACCCGCATGCGTATTGGCGATGCGACCGGAGCCGCCTGCAAAACGCTGGTGACGGATACGGAGGAGGGTGCGCCAAGTCAAGCTGTCGACCAGCAAAAACGCAACCTTTCGCAAACCCGTATGCCGCCTTCCGGCTGCGTCCATTTGGAAAGCCGTTTGCCTTGCGAAAACCCGATCGACGGGCTACCCCGACACCATAACAACTGGAGCAATTCTCACATGGAAGCGTTGCTGGCTTCATACCTGCCGGTCGTCATCTTCATGGGCGTGGCACTCGCTATCGGCTTGGCCCTGCTGGTGGCCCCGTTCATCATCGCCTACCGCGCGCCGGATGACCAGAAACTGTCGGCCTACGAATGCGGTTTCGATGCATTTGACGATGCCCGCATGAAGTTCGACGTGCGCTTTTATCTGGTCGCCATCCTGTTCATCATCTTCGATCTCGAAGTCGCCTTCCTGTTCCCGTGGGCGGTATCGTTCGGCGGGCTGGGGTGGTTCGGGTTCTGGTCGATGATGGCATTTCTCGGTGTTCTGACGATCGGCTTCATCTACGAATGGAAGAAGGGCGCGCTGGAGTGGGACTGACCGCGCGGAGTATTCAATATGACCACTGACACCCTCATTGCACCCACGCCCAAGGGCGTGCTGGACCCGGCAACGGGAAAGCCTATCGGTGCGGACGACCGCTATTTCGGCGAGATGAACGACGAACTGGCCGACAAGGGCTTTCTCGTTACCTCGACAGACGACCTCATCAACTGGGCGCGCACCGGCTCGCTCATGTGGATGACGTTCGGCCTGGCCTGCTGCGCCGTGGAAATGATGCAGATGTCCATGCCGCGCTACGATTCCGAGCGTTTCGGGATCGCTCCACGCGCCAGCCCGCGCCAGAGCGACGTTATGATCGTGGCCGGCACACTGACCAACAAGATGGCACCTGCGCTCCGCAAGGTTTATGACCAGATGCCGGAGCCCCGTTACGTGATTTCGATGGGCTCCTGCGCCAATGGTGGTGGATATTATCACTACAGCTATAGCGTCGTGCGCGGATGCGACCGGATCGTGCCGGTCGATATCTACGTCCCCGGGTGCCCGCCAACCGCCGAGGCGCTGCTTTACGGTGTGCTGATGCTACAGAAAAAAATGCGCCGCACCGGTACGATCGAGCGCTGACCATGACCACGATCGACGAACAGTCGCTTTTCGACATCAAGGCATACTTGCAGGAACAGCTTGCCGATCATATCGAGACCGCAACAATCGCATTCGGCGATCTGGCGATCACGATTGACGCCGGTTCGATTGGCACCGTTTTGCGCTTTCTGCGCGACGACCAGCAAACCCAGTATTCCTGTTTCATCGACCTGTGCGGTGTAGACTATCCTGAGCGGCGCAAGCGGTTCGAGGTCGTTTATCACCTGCTGTCGCCGAAGGGGAACACGCGTATCCGCATCAAGCTCTCTACTGATGCCCGCACACCCGTGCAGAGCGTCGTGGATATCTATCCCGCTGCGGAGTGGTTCGAGCGGGAGGCTTACGATCTTTACGGCATTCTGTTCACCGGCCACCCGGACATGCGCCGCCTGCTGACCGATTATGGCTTCGAGGGGCACCCGTTGCGCAAGGATTTCCCGCTGACCGGTTTCACTGAAGTGCGCTACGACGACGCGCTGAAACGTGTTGTTTATGAACCGGTGGAACTGCGTCAGGAATTTCGCAACTTCGACTTCCTGTCGCCTTGGGAAGGCACCGAATACGAATTGCCCAATGAATTGAAGGGCGACGAGAAGGCGAAGCATTGATGGCTGCTTCCAATGTCTATTCCCAGCCCAATCAAACGATGACGGGGGCCGAATTTTCGGCTCATTTTTCAAACGGACAGACCTGATGGCCGAAGTCGACCTGCGAAATTTCAATATCAACTTCGGCCCGCAGCATCCGGCGGCGCACGGTGTTTTGCGTCTTGTGCTGGAACTGGACGGTGAGGTGATCGAACGCGTCGATCCCCATATCGGCCTGCTCCACCGCGGCACCGAAAAGCTGATCGAGCACAAGACGTATTTGCAGGCCATGCCCTACTTCGACCGGCTGGATTACGTCGCGCCGATGAATCAGGAGCACGCGTTCTGTCTCGCGATTGAAAAACTGATCGGGCTGGAAGTGCCCCGCCGGGCGCAGCTCATTCGCGTTTTGTATTGCGAGATCGGGCGTATCCTGTCCCATCTGCTCAACGTAACCACGCAGGCGCTCGACGTTGGCGCGTTCACACCGTCCCTTTGGGGCTTCGAAGAGCGCGAAAAGCTGATGGTGTTCTATGAACGCGCATCCGGTGCCCGTATGCATGCCGCCTATTTCCGGCCCGGCGGAGTCCATCAGGACATCCCACCGGCGTTGATCGACGATATCGAAGCCTTCTGCGACCCGTTCCTGAAAATCGCCGACGACATCGAAGGGCTGCTGACCGACAACCGTATTTTCAAGCAGCGCAACGTCGATATCGGAATCATCTCGCTGGAAGATGCCTGGGCGTGGGGCTTTTCCGGCGTCATGGTGCGTGGCTCCGGTGCGGCGTGGGATTTGCGCCGCGCGCAGCCGTACGAATGCTACAACGAGATGGAATTCGACATTCCGGTCGGCAAGAATTGCGATAATTACGACCGCTACGTCATCCGCATGCTGGAAATGCGCGAGTCCATCAAAATTATGCGCCAGTGTTGCGAAAAGCTGCGCGAACCAGCCGGGCAGGGGCCGGTCGCCTCCACCGACGGCAAGGCGGTCCCGCCAAAAAGGGGCGAGATGAAACGTTCAATGGAAGCGTTGATCCATCACTTCAAACTATACACGGAAGGTTTCAAAGTGCCTGCCGGTGAAATCTATGCGGCTGTTGAAGCGCCGAAGGGTGAATTCGGCGTCTATCTGGTGTCGGACGGCTCCAACAAACCCTATCGCTGCAAGTTGCGCGCCCCAGGCTTCGCCCACCTTCAGGCGATGGACTATATGTGCAAGGGTCACATGCTCGCCGATGTCGGCGCGGTGCTCGGGTCGATGGATATTGTTTTCGGGGAGGTCGACCGATGAGCGTTCGTCGTCTGGCAGAGGATGCCGTTCAACCAGCCGCCTTTGCCTTTTCCGCAGAGAATGAAAACTGGGCGCGCAACAAGCTGAAGGATTTTCCCGAAGGTCGCGAGGCTTCCGGCGTCATTCCCTTGCTTATGCGTGCGCAGGAACAGGAGGGCTGGGTCACGAAACCGGCCATCGAGCATATCGCCGGCATGCTCGATATGCCGCTGATCCGCGTGCTGGAAGTGGCGACTTTCTACACCCAGTTCCAGCTCGCGCCGGTCGGTAAGCGTGCCCATATTCAGGTCTGTGGCACGACGCCCTGCATGTTGCGCGGTGCGGGCGACATCATAGACGTGTGCAAGCGTCGCATTTCGCCCAACCAGTTCGAAACCACCGAAGACGGCTCCCTTTCGTGGGAAGAGGTTGAGTGTCAGGGCGCATGCGTGAATGCCCCGATGGTGATGGTGTTCAAGGATTCATATGAGGATCTGACGCCCGAGCGTATGGAAGAGATCATCGACGCATTCGATGCCGGCAATGGTGCCTCGGTGCCTGTCGGCCCGCAGATCGACCGCATTTTCGCGGCCCCGGAAGGTGGTCCGACGTCCCTGCTGGAAGATCCGGAAGCCGCGCTGCAAAAGCCGAAGTCCAGGGGCAAGAAGAGCGAGAAAGCCGAACCGCAGCCGGCCACCGACGCTGCTCGTCCGGCCAGTCATGTAACGATGACAAGCCCCGCAATCGACACGCCGGTCAACAAGGCAAAATCCCGCACTGCGAAGAAGGCAGCGTCTGAAAGCCGCGCTGAAGCCGGCACGCCGTCGCCCAAGCGCCGGGCTGCAAAACTGGCTGATAACGTCGAAAAGAACAATGTGGAGCCTGCTGATCTTCGCCAGCCCAAGCCGGAAGAATTGGATGGCGCGCCTGGAGCGGCTGCGAAGCGAGAGCCTGCCTCCAAAAGTAAGGCGGCCGTCAAGGAGGTTCGAACCAGTGACTTGAACGAAGCCGATCGTCCCGCATCCATCAAAAAGCCTGCCAACCCGGATGACCTTAAACTCATCAGCGGCGTCGGCCCCAAGATCGAGGGCATTTTGAACAATCTCGGCATCTACACATTCGCGCAGATTGCGTCATGGAAGAAGAAAGAGCGCGAATGGGTGGATGGCTACCTGCGCTTTAAGGGTCGTATCGACCGTGACGAGTGGGTGAAACAGGCCAAAGCCCTCGCGAAGGGTGGACGTGATGAATATATCCGTGTGTTCGGCAAGGAGCCGCGCTGATGCTGCAAGATAAAGACCGCATTTTCACCAATCTCTACGGCCTGCACGACAAGTCGCTGGCTGGCGCAAAGCGTCGTGGCCACTGGTCGCAGACGAAGGAGCATCTTGCCAACGGGCGGGACTGGGTGATCGATCAGGTCAAGGCGTCCGGCCTGCGCGGACGGGGTGGGGCAGGCTTCCCGACCGGTTTGAAATGGTCGTTCATGCCGAAGGAAGTGGGCGAACGCCCGCACTACCTCGTCATCAATGCCGACGAGTCCGAGCCCGGCACGTGCAAGGACCGGGACATCATGCGCCACGACCCGCATACGCTGATCGAGGGCTGCGTCTATGCCGGTTTCGCGATGGGTGCGAAGGCTTGCTACATCTACGTGCGCGGCGAATACATGCGCGAGCGTGAGGCGCTCGAAGCCGCGATCAACGAATGCTACGCCGACGGTCTGCTCGGCAAGAATGCATCCACCGGCTGGGATTACGACATCTATGTCACCCACGGTGCGGGGGCCTACATTTGCGGCGAGGAAACAGCGCTGCTGGAAAGCCTCGAAGGCAAAAAGGGTCAGCCGCGCTTAAAGCCGCCATTTCCGGCCAATGTCGGACTCTACGGCTGCCCGACCACGGTCAATAACGTGGAATCGGTCGCCGTCGTGCCGACCATCCTGCGCCGCGGCCCCGGCTGGTTTGCGGGTTTCGGGGCGGACAATAACCGCGGCACGAAACTGTTCTGCATTTCCGGCCATGTGGAACGGCCCTGCACGGTCGAGGAGGCCATGAGCGTTCCGTTCCGCGAGCTGATCGAGAAGCATTGCGGCGGCGTGCGCGGCGGGTGGGACAACCTGCTGGCCGTCATCCCCGGCGGCTCATCGGTGCGTCTCGTGCCCGCCGACCAGATCATCGACACGCCGATGGATTTCGATTCGCTCTCCGCCCTGAAATCCGGTCTCGGCACGGCGGCGGTGATCGTCATGGACCGGTCCACCGACATCATCAAAGCGATCTCGCGCCTCGCCTATTTCTACAAGCACGAATCCTGCGGCCAGTGCACGCCCTGCCGCGAGGGCACTGGCTGGATGTGGCGCGTGATGGAACGCATGGTCGAAGGCCGCGCCGAAAAACGCGAGATCGATATGCTGTTCGATGTGACGAAACAGATCGAGGGCCACACGATTTGCGCACTCGGTGATGCTGCGGCTTGGCCGATACAGGGGCTGATTACGCACTTCAGGCCGGTCATCGAGGAGCGGATCGATGCGTATACGTATCGGTCGGACAAGGATGGGCGCGTGCTGGAGGCGGCGGAGTAGTATGAAGATTGGGGTGCATTGATTGCCAACAACATTCTTAGAATGGCTGGCTTACGGTGCCTTGTTGCTTCCTATGTTAGTTTTGGCTTGGTCGGCGTTGCGCTACGTTGGTGAGTTAAAACGTGACCGAGAGAGATACGAATACGAAAGAGTTTTCAGAGTGATGGATCATCTAGGCCAGCCCGGTGGGTCAATAGCCTCAAAGATGGCTGCGGCGTATGAACTCAGAAAATTTGCAACTTACAACGAAGTTATTATCCGGCTTTGCGAAGACGTAAAAATTGAAGGCGAAGCGACTGAAATGCTCAAACGTGAACTCGAGTTGACTAAGAAACACTTGATGAAATGAAGACCCACCTAGCCCAACTCAATATCGGTCGTCCGCTCTACGCCAATGACGACCCGCGTTTCGCCGGGTTCATGGACAATCTCGAACGGATCAACAAACTCGGCGCGTCCATGCCCGGTTTTGTCTGGATCCATAAGGACGAATCCGGCCACGCAATGGACATGCCGACGCCTTGGCCTGATATGGCGGCAAACCTGACGGTCTGGGAAACAGCTGAAGATCTGGAGCGGTTCGTCTGGAACACGGTTCATTCGCGCTTCTACAACCGCAAGGCCGAGTGGTTCGACCCGATGAAAATGCCGCATTTTGTCATGTGGTGGGTTGAGGAAGGGCACCGCCCGACGCTACACGAAGCAAAGGAACGCCTCGACCATTTGCAGGCCCACGGTGACAGCGACCAGGCATTCGGCTGGGCGCATCTGCCCCACGTCAGGGCATGGCGCGAGAAGCGGTGCGGGTGATAGGAATGGCGGACAACAGAGCCGCGTTCCGTCATCCTCGGGCTCCGTCCCGAGGATCCGGTATAATAAACCTAGGCAATGTGAAGCGGTATTCGACGCTCCAGATCCTCGGGACGGAGCCCGAGGATGACGAATAAAATGGTAGGGACGATGGAACGATCAGAACCACAACCGGAGCTCGTCGATTTGTTCGACCGATTGGCTAAGATGGGAGTTCGTGTTGCTGAACTGGAAGCCTACCGCTCCGATAAGGAGAACGCGGACAAAAGGCTTGCTGCGGGATTGAAAGCGATGCTGAAAGAGAAAGCCTGATGGCCAAGATCAAAGTCGACGGAACAGAAATCGAGGTTCCCGATCATTACACGCTGCTTCAGGCGGCGGAGGCGGCGGGCGCGGAAATCCCGCGTTTCTGTTTCCACGAACGGCTGTCGATTGCTGGCAACTGCCGCATGTGCCTTGTCGAGGTGAAGGGCGGGCCACCGAAGCCCGCCGCATCCTGCGCGATGGGCGTAAAGGATATGCGGCCCGGCCCGAATGGCGAACCGCCGGAGATTTTCACCAACACGCCGATGGTCAAGAAGGCGCGGGAAGGGGTGATGGAGTTCCTGCTCATCAACCACCCGCTCGATTGCCCGATCTGCGATCAGGGCGGCGAGTGCGACCTGCAGGATCAGGCGATGGCCTACGGCATGGACAACACGCGGTTCCATGAGAACAAGCGCGCGGTCGAGGACAAATATATCGGCCCGCTCGTCAAGACGATCATGAACCGGTGCATCCACTGCACCCGTTGCGTGCGATTCACCACGGAAGTGGCTGGTATTTCCGAACTGGGTCTGCTGGGCCGTGGCGAGGACGCCGAAATCACGACTTATCTCGAACGTGCCATGACGAGCGAATTGCAGGGTAACGTCATCGACTTGTGCCCGGTGGGTGCGCTGACATCCAAGCCCTATGCGTTCCAGGCCCGCCCGTGGGAACTGACCAAGACCGAAACCATCGACGCGATGGACGCCGTTGGGTCCGCAATTCGCGTCGATACGCGCGGCACCGAGGTTATGCGCATCATGCCGCGCGTGAATGAGCAGGTGAACGAGGAGTGGATTTCCGACAAGACACGCTTTGTCTGGGACGGCCTGCGTTCCCAGCGTCTCGATCGCCCGTATATCCGCGAAGGCGGTAAGCTGCGCGCCGCGTCCTGGGCCGAAGCATTCGCAACGATTGCCGCGAAGGCCAAGGCGACAGCACCGCAGGACATGGGCGCGATTGCCGGAGACATGAGCACGGTCGAGGAGATGTTCGCCATGCGCGAACTGCTCTCCACCATCGGTTCGCCGAATTTGGACTGCCGTGAGCCGCACAGTGCGCTCGACCCTGCACTGGGTCGGTCGTCCTACATTTTCAATTCGACCATCGACGGCATCGAGGACGCCGGTGCGCTGATGCTGGTGGGCACCAACCCGCGCCTTGAAGCCAGTGTGTTGAATGCTCGAATTCGTAAACGCTGGCGTACCGGAGAGATGCCGGTTGCGGCTATCGGCGAGATTATGGATCTCACGTATGAACACCATCTTGTCGGGTTTGGTGTCGAGAAGTTGAAGGAACTAGCCGGGCACGAAAAAGCCAAGGCCAAAAACCCCATGATGATCGTCGGGGCCGGTGCTTTTGCAGGCAAGGGGGCCGCCGCCGCCATGAAAGCCGCCGCGACTGCCGCGCAGGCGCTCGGAGTGGTGACGGACGGGTGGAACGGCTTCAACGTGCTGCACACCGCCGCCGCTCGTGTTGGCGGTCTCGACCTCGGCTTCGTACCGGGCGAGGGCGGTAAGACTACGGCGGAAATGGTGACTGATACGCCGTTTCTGTTCCTGCTTGGCGCTGACGAACTGGACCTGACGCAACGTCCGGCGGGCTCGTTCACGGTCTATATCGGCAGTCACGGGGATGTCGGCGCGCACTATGCGGACGTGATTTTGCCGGGTGCTGCCTATACGGAAAAATCCGGCACTTTCGTCAACACCGAGGGCCGCGTGCAAATGGCTTGGCGCGCGGCGTTCGCGCCCGGCGAAGCGCGTGAGGACTGGGCGATCCTGCGGGCGCTGTCGGAGAGCCTCGGCAACAAACTGCCGTTCGATTCGCTCGCCGGTCTGCGCGAGGCGCTCTACCAGGCCCATCCCCACTTCGCAGAGACCGACGAAATTTTCCGGCCCGAAGGGGACGATGGCGTCGCCGCCCTTGCCAAGCGGGCGGGCGGTAAGGCAAGCAACGCACCGTTCCGCTCACCTGTGACCGATTTCTATATGACCAACCCGATCGCCCGCGCCTCTGCCGTCATGGCGGAATGTTCGGCCCGAGTTTCGGGCGATCTGCCGATGGCGGCCGAGTAGATGGAAGCCAAAGCCGCAGAAGCATTGGCAGCCGTGACGCCGGTGGTGATCGTGCCGGTGGAAGAGGTGTATATCTTCACGGATTATGTCTGGCCGGTCGTCGTTATTCTTGCGCAATCCGTGCTCGTGCTGGTCACGCTGCTCATCGTGGTTGCCTACATTCTCTATGCCGACCGCAAGATTTTTGCTGCGGTGCAACTTCGCCGTGGCCCCAACGTGGTCGGCCCGTGGGGTTTGCTGCAGAGTTTCGCGGACCTGCTCAAATTTGTGCTGAAAGAGCCAATCATTCCGGCTTCCGCCAACAAGGGTGTCTTCCTGCTCGCCCCGCTGGTAGCCGGTGTGCTGGCACTATCCGCATGGGCCGTCGTGCCGATCAATTTCGGCTGGGCTGTCGCCGACGTGAACCTCGGCATTCTGTTCCTGTTCGCCATCACATCGCTGGAAGTCTACGGCATCATCATGGGCGGTTGGGCGTCGAACTCGAAATATCCGTTTCTGTCGGCCCTGCGGTCCGCAGCACAGATGGTGTCCTACGAGGTTTCCATCGGCTTCGTCATCATCACCGTGCTGCTGTGCGTCGGCTCGTTGAACCTGACCCATATCGTGTTGGCGCAGCTTTCCGGCCCCGGCACGATGGTCGGCCTGCCACCTTCGTTTCTCGATTGGCACTGGCTGGCACTGTTCCCGATGTTCATCATCTTCTTCATCTCCGCGATCGCGGAGACGAACCGCCCGCCGTTCGACCTTCCCGAAGCCGAGTCGGAACTCGTGGCCGGTCACATGACCGAATATTCGTCTACGCCGTTCCTGCTGTTTTTCCTCGGCGAATTCGTTGCCATCACACTGATGTGCGCGATGATCACGCTGCTGTTCCTCGGCGGCTGGTTGCCGCCCTTGGCCATTGCTCCCTTCACATGGGTGCCCGGTCCGGTCTGGTTCGTGCTGAAGGCGTTTTTCGTGTTCTTCTGCATGGCGATGGTGCGATCCATCGTGCCACGCTATCGCTATGACCAATTGATGCGTCTTGGCTGGAAGGTGTTCCTGCCGATTTCGCTGGCGATGGTTTTCATCGTCGCATTCGTTCTGCAACTGACAGGCTGGGCGCCAAACCCGGACCTCGTGCATGACATCCCAACCCAGCCGCCGGTCGTCGTGACCGTGCCGGCTGGAAGCTAGGAGGAGACGCCATGTCATCCCTGCTACAAGCGGGTAAATCGCTGTTTTTATGGGAATTCGTCAAAGCATTCGGTCTTGGCGTCAAATATTTCTTTGCGCCCAAGGTGACGCTCAACTACCCTTACGAAAAAGGCCCGTCTTCGGTGCGCTTTCGCGGTGAACACGCCTTGCGGCGCTATCCCAACGGCGAAGAACGCTGCATCGCCTGCAAATTATGCGAGGCGATCTGCCCGGCGCAGGCCATCACGATCGAGGCCGGTCCGCGTAACAATGATGGCACGCGCCGCACGGTCCGTTACGACATCGACATGGTGAAGTGCATCTATTGCGGCTTCTGTCAGGAAGCTTGCCCCGTCGACGCGATCGTCGAAGGCCCGAATTTCGAATTTGCGACCGAGACCCGTGAAGAGCTGTATTACGACAAGGAAAAGCTGCTCGAGAACGGTGCGCGATGGGAACGTGAACTTGCCCGCAATCTGGCAGCGGATGCGGCGTATCGGTAACGGCTGCCTTTAACCCGCAACCAAAGACGAACTTGGTGGCCGTGCCGTATGGACGGTGCCATGCCAAGCCGCTAAACGACGCGGCAGTGAACCGGGCGCACACCGTCCAACGCAGTGGTGCCGAAGGTGCCGGAGTAGGACCGCCACCGAGCGATCCAGGGGAACCGAAACGACCATCATGAGCGTAGCCGGACTGTTCTTCTATCTGTTTGCAACCATCACCGTGGCGTCCGCCTTCATGGTGATTTCGTCGCGCAATCCGGTGCATTCCGTGCTGTTTTTGATTCTCACCTTCTTCAACGCCGCCGGCCTGTTCATGTTGACGGGTGCGGAGTTTCTCGCGCTCATACTCATCGTGGTTTACGTCGGCGCGGTCGCGGTGCTGTTTCTGTTCGTCGTGATGATGCTGGATGTCGACTTCGCCGAGATGCGGGACGGCTTTCTGCAATACCTGCCAGTCGGATCGCTGATCGGCGTGGTGCTGGTCGTCGAACTCGTGCTGGTGCTTGGTTCGAACGCCTTTACTGTCGAGGGTTCAACCCTGGCCGTCCAGCCCATCCCCGATATGGCGCAGGTGTCCAACATCCGCGCCATTGGCGATCTTCTGTATACCCGATACGTCTTCTTCTTTCAGATTTCCGGAATGGTGCTTCTGGTCGCGATGATCGGCGCAATCGTGCTGACCCTGTCGCACCGCCCGGATGTCCGGCGTCAGAACCCGGCCGAGCAGGCCGCCCGTGATCCCAGGGATGTGAAGCTGCGTGATGTCAAACCCGGGCAGGGGGTATAGAATATGCTGGAGGTTGGCCTTTCCCATTTTCTGACAGTCGGAGCTATTCTGTTCACGCTCGGCGTCCTCGGCATCTTCCTGAACCGCAAGAACGTGATCGTCATTCTCATGTCCATTGAACTGATCCTGTTGGCGGTGAATATCAATTTTCTCGCTTTCGCGCAGGCCAACAATGACCTGATGGGGCAGATTTTCGCTCTGTTCGTTCTCACCGTCGCCGCTGCCGAAGCGGCCATCGGCCTGGCCATTCTCGTCGTCTTCTTCCGCAACCGCGGCTCCATTGCGGTGGAAGATGTGAACATGATGAAGGGCTGACGCGGCCATGATTACCCTCATCGTTTTCCTGCCGCTTTTCGGCTTCCTGATTGCCGGTCTCTTCGGCGGTACCATCGGCGCGAAGGCGTCGGAATACATCACGTCCGGCTTCCTGATCGTCGCGGCGGTTTTAAGCTGGATCGTGTTCTCCGGCTTTTGGCTGGGTGATGCGCAGGCGGGCACGGTGCAGGTCGCCACATGGATGGCTGTCGGCAATTTCGCCGTCGATTGGGCGTTCCGCGTCGATACCCTGACGACCGTGATGCTCGTTGTGGTGAACACGGTGTCGGCGCTCGTGCATGTTTATTCAATTGGCTACATGCACCACGATCCGCACCGCCCGCGGTTCTTCGCCTATCTGTCGCTGTTCACCTTCGCCATGCTCATGCTGGTGACCTCTGACAATCTCATCCAGATGTTCTTCGGTTGGGAGGGCGTTGGCCTGGCGTCCTATCTGCTGATCGGGTTCTGGTACAAGAAGCCCTCCGCCAATGCTGCCGCCATCAAGGCGTTCGTCGTCAACCGTGTGGGTGACTTCGGCTTTGCGTTGGGCATCTTTGGTGTGTTCGTTCTGTTCGACAGCGTGAATTTCGACGTGATCTTCGCCAACGCGGGCTCGATTGCGGCACAGGGCGATGCTGCCAGCGACGTGATCGCCATGTCGTTCCTGGGCTACGACCTGACACGGGACGCCGCGATAACGGTGGTCGCGCTGCTGTTGTTCATGGGGGCGATGGGCAAGTCGGCACAGTTCCTGCTGCACACCTGGCTACCCGACGCGATGGAAGGCCCGACGCCGGTCTCCGCACTCATTCACGCAGCGACGATGGTGACGGCGGGCGTGTTCCTGGTCGCCCGCATGTCACCCATCTTCGAGCTTGCGCCGGTGGCTTTGGCTGTCGTCACCCTCGTTGGTGCGACAACGGCTTTTTTCGCAGCGACCGTTGGGCTGGTGCAAACCGACATCAAGCGCGTCATCGCCTATTCGACTTGCTCCCAGCTTGGCTACATGTTCGCCGCGCTGGGTGTCGGTGCCTATGGTGCCGCGATCTTCCATCTGTTCACGCACGCCTTCTTCAAAGCGCTCCTGTTCCTCGGCGCGGGTTCGGTCATCCATGCCGTGTCAAACGAGCAGGACATGCGGAATATGGGTGGGCTGCGTAAGCACATTCCCGTTACCTACTGGATGATGATTGTCGGCACCGTGGCCCTGACGGGCCTGGGCATTCCGGGCACTGTGCTCGGAACCGCCGGCTTCTTTTCGAAGGATGCCATCATCGAGAGCCTCTATGTGGGGCAGAACATGTGGGCGGGCTACGCCTTCTGGATGACGGTTATTGCGGCTCTCTTCACCAGCTTCTACTCATGGCGTCTCATCTTCATGACCTTTCATGGCAAACCCCGCGCGTCGGCTGACGTGATGAGCCATATCCACGAAAGCCCGCAGGTCATGCTGGTGCCGCTCTACATTCTGGCAGCGGGCGCATTGTTTGCAGGTCTGGTGTTCCACACACCGTTCATCGGCAGCCACCATGAGGTCGGCGAGTTGGACTCCCATTATCTCGCATTCTGGGACGGGGCTCTTTTCCTCGGGGCTGATAACAAGATTCTCGAGCAGTTCCATGAGGTGCCGAAACTGGTGAAATGGTCGCCCTTCATCATGATGGCGATCGGCTTCATCACCGCTTGGTTCTTCTACATCCGCTCCACGAGCCTGCCTGCCGAACTGGCCCGTCAGCATCAGGGGCTTTACAAATTCCTGCTCAACAAATGGTATTTCGATGAGCTTTACGACCGCATCTTCGTGCGCCCCGCCATGTGGCTTGGCCGATCCTTCTGGAAGCAGGGTGACGGGCGCGTGATCGACGGTTTAGGCCCGAACGGCATTGCGGCACGCGTGGTCGATATCAGCCGCTCGGCGAGCCGTCTGCAGTCGGGTTACCTCTATCATTACGCTTTTGCCATGCTGATCGGCGCCGCCGCGCTCATCACGTGGATGATGTTCCGCGGGGTGGCGTGACCCCATGACTGACCTGCCTATCCTGACGATCACGACGTTTTTGCCCCTTGTGGGCGCGGCGATCATCTTCCTTATCTGGGAAGAGTCGGAAGTAGCCCACCGCAACGTACGCTACGTCGCGTTGTTGACGACCGTCCTCACGTTCATCATTTCGCTCGGCATATGGATCAGCTTCGACAACAGTCAGGCCGGGTTCCAGATGGTCGAAAAGGCGACGTGGATACCGGGCACCGGCATTTCATACCATCTGGGCGTCGATGGCATTTCCATGCTGTTCGTCATTCTGACGACGTTCCTCATGCCGCTGTGCATTCTGGCGAGTTGGGAGAGCGTCAAGACACGCATTCGCGAATACATGATCGCGTTTCTCATTCTCGAAACGCTGATGATCGGCGTCTTCGTGTCGCTCGATATCGTGCTGTTCTACGTGTTCTTTGAAGCCGGTCTCATACCGATGTTCCTCATTATCGGCGTCTGGGGCGGCAAGCGGCGCGTCTATGCGTCGATCAAGTTCTTCCTCTACACGCTTCTCGGTTCTGTGCTGATGCTGCTCGCCATCATGGCGATGTATTGGCAGGCCGAGACGACCGATATGGTGCGTCTGCTGGCCTACGATTTTCCACCGGAAATGCAGACATGGCTATGGCTCGCGTTCTTTGCATCCTTTGCTGTGAAAATGCCCATGTGGCCGGTCCACACCTGGTTGCCGGATGCCCACGTGGAAGCACCGACAGCCGGTTCCGTCATTCTGGCCGGCATTTTGCTGAAACTGGGGGGTTATGGCTTCATTCGCTTTTCCCTTGGCATGTTCCCGATTGCCTCCGCAGATTTTCAGACCCTCGTATTCGTCCTGTCCGCCATGGCCATCGTCTACACGTCGCTCGTGGCGTTGATGCAGGAAGACATCAAGAAACTGATCGCCTACTCGTCCGTCGCCCATATGGGGTTTGTGACAATGGGCATTTTCGCAGCCAACGCACAGGGTTTGCAAGGCGCGATTTTCCAGATGCTGGCCCACGGCCTCGTTTCAGGCGCGCTCTTCCTGTGCGTCGGTGTCGTATATGACCGGATGCACACCCGCGAGATCGCGGCCTATGGCGGGCTTGTGAACCGGATGCCGAAATATGCGGTCGTCTTCCTCATCTTCACGATGGCCAATGTCGGGCTGCCGGGCACGGCGGGCTTCGTCGGCGAGTTCCTGACGTTGCTGGGCGCGTTCCGGGCCAATACATGGATCGCACTCTTTGCAACGCTCGGTGTCATCCTCTCTGCGTCCTACGGCCTGTGGCTCTACCGGCGCGTGATCTTCGGTGTTCTCGACAAGGAGAACCTCAAGCAGATCCTTGATCTCGATGCCCGTGAAAAGGCGATCCTGTATCCGCTCGTGGTGCTGGTCATCTTCTTCGGCGTCTATCCCATGCCGGTCTTCGACGTGACGCAGGCCAGCGTGGATGCACTTCTCGGCAGCTACCAGGCTGCCGTCGATGGCGCGGCCACCGCAGCGATTGCGAATTAGGAACGGACCATGACCCAGTTTCTAACCGACCCGAACGTTGCGCTCATCGTGCCTGAACTCATCCTCGCCACCGGCGCGCTCGCGCTGCTGATGGTGGGCGCGTTTGGTGGCGAAAAATCCACCCGGCTTGTCACCGGCCTGTCGGTCGCCCTGCTGGTCATCGCATTGGTGTTCGTCATCTTCATCACCGAGGACGGGCTGGCATTCAACGGTGCGTTCATTGTGGATGGCTTCGCCCGGCTGATGAAAGTTCTCGTTCTCATCGGCTCCGGTGCGGCGATTGCCATGTCGGTCGGGTTCGCGCGGGAAGAGAATTTCGACCGCTTCGAGTATCCGATCCTGATCGTGCTTTCGACCCTCGGCATGTTGCTGATGATTTCGGCCAACGACCTAATCGGCCTCTATCTCGGTCTCGAATTGCAGGCGCTTTGCCTTTATGTCGTGGCCGCGATCAACCGTGAGAACCTGCGCTCCACTGAAGCCGGGTTGAAATATTTCGTGCTCGGCGCGTTGTCGTCCGGCATGCTGCTCTACGGCGCGTCGATCGTATACGGCTTCACGGGCCACACCACCTTCGCGGGTATCGCAAGTGTGATGGAAGAGGGCCGTAATCTTGGTCTCATCTTCGGCATCGTTTTCATGCTGGCGGGTATCGCCTTCAAGATCTCCGCCGTGCCGTTCCACATGTGGACGCCGGACGTCTATGAAGGCGCACCCACACCCGTGACGGCCTTCTTCGCTGCCGCCCCGAAGGTTGCGGCAATGGCGATGCTCGTGCGTGTCGTCTATTCCGCCTTCGAGCCCGCAACCGCCGACTGGCAGCAGATCATCGCGTTCATCGCCGTCGCATCCATGTTGCTCGGCTCCTTCGCAGCGATCGGACAAACCAACATCAAGCGCCTCATGGCGTATTCCTCCATCGGCCATATGGGCTTCACGCTCGTCGGCCTCGCTGCCGGATCTCAAGCGGGCGTCTCGGGCGTCGTTACATACCTTGTGGTCTACTTGGCGACGGTTTTGGGCACATTCGCGATCATCCTCGGAATGCGCCGTAGGGATGGCATGGTGGAGAACATTGAGGACCTGTGCGGCCTCTCCAAGACCAACCCGATGATGGCGTTTTGCCTGACGGCTTTCATGTTCTCGCTTGCGGGCATTCCACCTCTGGCGGGTTTCTGGGCGAAATACTTCGTCTTCGCCGCTGCCATTCAGGCCGAACTGTACTGGCTCGCCATCATCGGTGTTCTGTCCAGTGTCGTCGCCGCCTTCTACTATCTTCGCATCATCAAGATCATGTGGTTCGACGATGGCGACGAGGCGATGGTACCGATGGCAACCGAACTGCGCGTCGTGCTGGGCGTCACCGGCCTGTTTACGATCTTTTACGTCGTGGTAGCCGGGCCCGTTGCCACGATGGCGAACGAAGCCGCCCGGTCGTTCTTCTGATTTTGCCGCAAGCCATTCCCGGACTCGACGGCTGGCGTCATCTCGGGCTTGACGATGTGGACAGCACGAATGTTGTTGCGCTTAGGCATGGCAGGCAAGGTGACCCCGGGTATCTTTGGGTAACGGGCAAGCGGCAGTTGGCTGGCCGTGGGCGCAGGGGGCGGACCTGGGTTTCCGAGGCAGGCAATCTCTACGCCACGCTTCTGCTAGTCGCGCCCGAACCGAAGGGGCGGGTCGGGCTCCTTCCGCTTGTTGCCGCTCTTGCATTGCACGATGCTCTGGAACCGTTGGTGCGTGGTCGCGCTACCGCCGAGTTGAAATGGCCCAACGACGTGTTGCTCGACGGGGCCAAATGCAGTGGCATCCTCCTCGAAGCCGCCACACGCGTGGACGGCACACCCCTTATCGTCATCGGCTGCGGTGTGAATTGCACCCATCACCCGGAGGAGGGGCTATACAAGTCGACATCTCTGGCGGCTCTGGGTGTGAAAGTCTCTCCCGACGAATTGTTTGCCTCTATGGCAAAGGCGATGGCGCAAAGACTGATTATGTGGGCCGCACCCGATGGTGCAGAACACGTGTCCCACGCCTTTCTCGATCGTGCCGCCGGTCTTAATCAACCGCTCATCGTACGATATTCCGACGCCGAAGAGCGTGGCACGTTTGCAGGATTGGACGCGGAGGGCTATCTGCTGTTGCAACAGGAAGACGGCGTCCGCCGCGTGTTGGCGGGCGATGTGTTTTTCGACCGTCCAACCACCTGAATCTCATTTTCCGAAGCCGCGCAGCTTACGCGCATGAACAAGGCCCATTATGGCAAGAAAACAATCCAACGAACTCGTCTTTCTCCCGCTCGGCGGGGTCGGCGAGATCGGCATGAATTTCGCACTCTACGGCTACGGCCCGAAGGCCAAGCGCCGCTACATCATCGTCGATGTGGGTGTCACATTTCCCGGCGACGATTTTCCGGGCGCCGACCTCGTGCTGCCCGACATTGCGTTCATCTCCAACCAGCGCCAGCAAATCGACGGCATCGTCATTACCCACGCCCATGAAGACCATTACGGTGCCCTGATGGCCCTGTGGCCCATGCTGGGTGGCGACGTTTATTGCACGCCCTTCACCGCCGCGATGCTGGAGGCCAAACTGGAAGGCGAGCGCAATTCGCCTAAAATCCCGATCAAGGTCTATGAAGCGGGCAAACCATTCAAACTCGGCGCGTTCGAGATTGAAGGTGTCCACGTCACCCATTCGGTGCCGGACCCGGTATCGCTGATGATCCGCACTCCGCTCGGCAACGTGATCCATACCGGTGACTGGAAACTTGATCCGGAACCAACGCTTGGCCAGAAGACCGACGAAGAACATTTCCGCCGTCTTGGCGAAGAGGGCGTTCTGGCGCTCATCTGCGATTCTACGAACGCCATGCGCGAAGGGGTGTCGCCGAGCGAGGTGGAGGTTTCCAACAGCTTGGCCAAGGTCATCGCCGGTGCCGAGGGACGCGTGCTGGTCACGACATTCTCATCCAATCTGGGGCGTATTCGCTCCATCGCCCAGGCGGCCGAAACCGCCGGGCGTAAGGTTATGGTGTTGGGACGTTCTCTGCTGCGCGTGGTCGAAGTCGCCCGTGATCTCGGCATGATGGACGACATCAAGCCGTTCATGTCGGAGGACGAGTTTCAGTCCGTGCCCCGCGACAAGGTGGTGGTCATACTCACGGGTTCGCAGGGCGAACCCCGGGCGGCGCTTGCCAAGCTGGCACGCGACGAACATCGCAACGCCTCGCTTACTGCAGGCGATATGGTGGTCTATTCGTCCCGTGCCATTCCCGGCAACGAGCGTGAGATCATCGACATTCAGAACGCCCTTATCGATCAGGGTGTTGAAATCGTTCTGGATGGCGAAACCCTCGTCCATGTCTCCGGCCACCCCCGCCGGGGCGAGTTGCGGCAGATGTACGAGTGGACAAAGCCGACAATCGGCGTGCCCGTTCACGGTGAAGCCCAGCACCTCGCCGCTCACGCCAAGCTGATGAAAGAATGCGGTATCGAGGACGTGGCACCCATCCGCAACGGCGATATGCTGCGCCTCGCCCCGGGCCATGCGGAGGTCATCGACCACGTCAAGGCGGGTCGTATCTACAAGGATGGCGATATCATCGGCAGCGAGGACGAGACCGGTATCAAGCGCCGGCGTATCCTGTCCTGGGTCGGTGTCGTGGTCGTCTCCATCGTGCTCGACCGTAAGGGCGAATTGCTGGCCGATCCGGAAATCACCTGTGAGGGCCTGCCACGCATGGCCGACAAGCAGGATACGTTCGAGGACGTGCTGTACGATACGGCGCTCAACATCGTGGAAGGGATGCCGCCATCCAAACGCCGCGATGCCAACCGTGTCGGAAACGCGGTTGAAAAGGCTGTCCGCAACGAGGTGCGCAACATTTGGGGTAAGAAACCCATCGTCACAGTGTTCGTCACGCAGGTCTAGCGATGATCGGTCGTCTCAACCATGTCGCTATCGCCGTGCCGGATCTCGGTGCGGCAACGGCGCTTTATCGCGATACGCTCGGCGCGACGATCAGCCCTCCGCAAGCGCTACCGGAACATGGTGTGACGGTCGTTTTCGTCGAACTACCGAACACGAAGGTGGAATTGCTCGAGCCGCTGGGGGATGCCTCGCCTATTGCAAAGTATCTCCAGTCGAATCCATCGGGCGGCATGCACCATATCTGTTATGAAGTGAGCGATATCCGCCAAGCCGCTGCTCGACTGTCTTCTGACGGTGCGCGGGTCTTGGGGGACGGGGAGCCGAAGATGGGCGCCCACGGAAACCCGGTCCTGTTCCTGCATCCGAAGGATTTCAACGGTACATTGGTGGAACTGGAAGAGGTTCGATAATGGGCATCGGCACAGGCATCGCGATCTATTTCGTCGTCTGGTGGACGACGCTGTTCATCACGCTGCCGTTTCAGATGCGGTCGCAGGCTGATAGCGGTTCGGTCATACCGGGCACGGAAGCCGCTGCACCTGAAAATCCGCAGATGTTGAAGCGGATGCTCTGGAACACGGTATTTTCCGGCATCGTGTTCTTTATCTACTGGTTCATCTTCTACTATCTCGATTTCGGCCTCGACGACATTCCCGAGCTGGTGCCCATGCCGAAGATGGAGCCGGTCACGGGCTGATGACGGTTCTTGTCTTCGATTCAGGAATAGGCGGTCTCACCGTGTTGCGTGAGGCGCGGGTGCTGATGCCGGATCACCGCTTCGTCTATGTCGCCGACGACGCCGCCTTTCCCTATGGCAACTGGGAAGAGGGTGCATTGCTGGCACGTATGGTCGGGCTGTTCCGTGAACTCGTCGACAAGCACGAACCGGATATGATCATCGTCGCGTGCAACACGGCCTCGACGCTCATTCTCGGGCCGCTGCGGGAGCATTTCGATTTCCCCATCGTTGGTACGGTGCCAGCCATCAAACCGGCAGCGGAGAGCACGGCCAGTGGCCAGATTTCCGTTCTGGCGACCCCAGCCACAGTGCAGCGTGACTACACCCGTTCGCTGATTTCCGAGTTCGCGGCGCAGGTGAATGTGCGTCTCGTGGGCGCGCCGAATCTCGCGGCACAGGCGGAGAAATTCATGACCACGGGGTCGTGCGACACCGAGGTGGTGGCCGCGGACATCGCGGAGTGTTTCGTGGACCGGTATGGCGCGCGAACGGATGTCGTCGTGCTGGCGTGCACCCATTATCCGTTTCTCACGAATGTCTTCCGCCGCCTCGCCCCTTGGCCGGTGGATTGGCTGAACCCGGCCGAAGCCATCGCCCGCCATGCCCGGTCGCGGTTGCCGGTGCGTGGGGACATCACCGAGGTTCAGGACACGGCCTTTTTCACCGGCGGTTTGCCTTCAGCCGCGATGCAGCGGCTGTTTTCCGGTTTCGGGCTCCACATGGGCGATAGCGTTTGACTCGACGCCGAGGCGGTTCTATCTCCCGACCGTGCGTGGGCTTCGCCTGCGCGCATACGTATCCCGTGGACCGCAGCGCAAAGCGTGCGCGCGTGGTCCTGTCAGTCCGGCGAAAGGGCCGGGCAGAGGAGGGTGCGTTTTCTCCCGCGCGTGGAATTGTCCGCGCGCATTTCTTTTGAGGAAATGCCATGAGCAAGCGCCAGAGTGCCAAATACAAAATCGACCGCCGTATGGGCGAAAACATCTGGGGACGTCCTAAGTCTCCGGTCAACCGCCGCGAATACGGTCCCGGCCAGCACGGTCAGGGCCGCAAGGGCAAGCTGTCCGATTTCGGTATCCAGCTTCGTGCGAAGCAGAAGCTGAAGGGTTATTACGGCAACATCACCGAGAAGCAGTTCCGCAAGATCTTCGATCAGGCGAACGCCATGAAGGGCGATACGTCCGAGAATCTGATCGGCCTGCTGGAACGCCGCCTCGATGCGGTTGTGTATCGTGCCAAGTTTGTCGCTACCGTTTTCGCTGCCCGTCAGTTCATCAACCACGGCCATGTGAAGGTGAACGGCGTTCGTGTGAACATCCCGTCCTACCGCTGCAAGCCGGGTGATGTGGTCGAAGTGCGCGAGAAATCCCGCGAATTGGCTGCCGTCATGGAAGCCGTTCAACTGCCCGAGCGCGACGTGCCGGAATACATCTCCGCCGACCATTCCAAGATGAATGCAACGCTCGTGTCCGTGCCGGCTTTTTCGGACGTGCCTTATCCCGTGCAGATGGAACCGAACCTCACGGTGGAATTCTACTCCCGCTGATTTGTGTCAGCGAGAATGCAAAAGGGCCGCTCGATCTAGCGGCCCTTTTCGTTTGGTGTGCTTGAAAGTGGCTTAGGCCTTGTCTTCTTCAGACTTCCGAACCGGGTCCGTCGCACGCCAGACACAGTTCATGAATGGCAGCGTCTCCTGCGCGAAAGCCACAAGATCAGTCACCAGATCGGGTGACACGACCTTTTCATCGTCGATGGCCCGCTCGACAACGAAGCTTTTCAACCGCAGCCTGTCTTGCAGTGTCTCGTCGTTCACATGCTTAAATCCGTTCGGAACGCGAACCAATTTGCCCTCCTCGCCCCAAACCAGTCCTCTTGAGCGCAAATCGTCTTCCAGAGCAAAGAAATCATCCGGTCTGGCGACAATCGTTTCGCGAAACGCTTTCAGCATCGGTCCGTCCGGATGCCATAGGCCGGATGCAAACAAGGTCCTGCCTGGCGAAACGTGAAAATAAACACCGCCGGTGTCTTTCTTGGTGCCATTGCGGGTCAGCACGCCGGAAACGTGTTGGTTGTACGGGTCTTTGTTCTTCGAAAAACGGATGTCGCGGTTGATGCGAAAGGTCGATGCCTTCGGTGAGCCATGCAGCGGTACACCCGCCTCGGCCATCGCAAGGCTCGCGCTTTCCACGAAGGCGGCCAACGGCCGCTTCACATCGCTCTCGTACAGCTTCTTGTTGGCGTGAAACCACTCGCGGTCCTGATGAAAGCCGAGTGCTTTCAGGAACGGAAGGGCCTGCTGGCCAAAACCTGCAAAACCACTCTCACCAGCCGCCTTTGCGGCCATCAGGCCGTCGCTTTGCCCTGAACCACCACGCCCTTTTCTTCAAGCAGCGTCTTCAGTTCGCCGGACTGAAACATTTCCCGCGTAATGTCGCAGCCGCCGAGAAATTCGCCTTTGACATAGACCTGCGGCACGGTCGGCCAGTCGGAATAGTCCTTCACACCCTGGCGGAGGTCGTCATCGGCCAGAACGTTCACGCCTTTCCACTCCACGCCCAGATAATCCATGATTTGCGCGACCTGTCCGGAAAATCCGCACTGGGGAAAGGCCGGTGTGCCCTTCATGAAGACCACGACCGGGTTGGATTTCACTTCGTTCTCGATGAAGTCGTTCATGCTCATGGGGTGTGTCCCGCTGCGTTTGTTCTGGTCGAAAGATAGGAGCGCGCGTCTGCATTTGCCAGCCCGAACGCCTTCACGAAGGCGCGCTCGTTTGCAGGGCCAGGGCGTGCAACTCACCGCCCATCTTGCCGCGCAGTGCTTTGTAAACCATCTGGTGCTGCTGCACGCGGCTTTTGCCAGCGAACGCTGCCGATACGATTTCGGCGGCATAATGGTCCCCATCACCCGCCAGATCGCGGATCGTCACCTGTGCGTCCGGCAATGCGTCGCGAATCATGCGCTCGATCTCGTCGGCCTGCATCGCCATATCACGCTCCTCGATTCGTCATGTAAGTGGGAAACCAGCTCTCGTGGGCATTCTGCATAAGTGCTACATCCACGTCGACCAGATCGTTAATCCGCAGGCTGGAACCGCCAACGGTCCCGATATGCTCGAAGAACACACCAGCGCCCTCGCAGTTGGCTGCAAACATGTTTGCGTGGTCAGATGAAACGGCCATGACGTAACGGGACTGGTCCTCCCCGAAAAGGGCGGCATGAGGGTAGGTTATGGTAATCTCGCACGCCGCCCCAATGCTTGACGCCATGCACATTTCGGCCAGCGCAACAGCCAACCCACCGTCGGAAACGTCGTGGCAGGCAGATGCATAGTTGTTGCGAATGGCGGACAATACGAATGCGCCCCGTGCCTGTTCGGTCATCAGATCAACGGTAGGAGCGGGCCCGGATTCCTCCCCGAGAATGACTTGCTGATAGATCGTGCGCGCCAGATGCGTGCCCTCTGTGCCGATCAGAAACAATGCGTCGCCCGCCGAGGCCGACCCTATGCGGCACATCTGTGCCCAGTCGTCGATCAGCCCTACGCCTCCGATGGTCGGCGTCGGCAGGATGGCCTCGCTGCTCCCATCGCTGGCGGAGGTCTCGTTGTAGAGCGATACATTGCCCGACACGATCGGCATGGACAGCGCCGAACAGGCTTCGCCGATGCCCCGGACTGCGGCCACGAACTGACCCATCACGTCGGGCTTTTCAGGATTCCCGAAGTTGAGGTTGTCCGTCGCGGCCAGCGGTTCGGCACCTGTGGCGATGAGGTTGCGATAGCATTCCGCGACAGCCTGTTTGCCACCCTCGAACGGGTCCGCCTCCACATAGCGTGGCGTCACATCTGACGAAAAGGCAAGCGCCTTCGTCGGGTGGCCGTCCACGCGCACGACACCAGCATCGCCGCCGGGAATCTGCACCGTATTGCCCTGCACCAGCGTGTCATATTGCTCCCAAACCCAACGGCGCGAACAAAGATTGGGCGAGCCCAGCATTTTCAGCAGCGCGTTGCCGTAATCGTCCGGCGGCGCGAACAGATGAGGGGCCATATCGGAGGCGATGCCGGGCTCGACCCACGGGCGGTCATATTCCGGTGCCTCGTCGCCCAGTTCCCTGATCGGCAGGTCGGCGACCTGTTCGCCGTCATGCAGACACGCGAAAGCGCAGGTCGTCGGTCGTTTTCCCAACAACCGCAAAATCCAGCGACCACTTCTCGAAAATCGCCTTGGCCGTTCTCTTCCAGTTCCGGTCGCAACACCATGAGCATCCGCTCCTGGCTTTCCGACAGCATCATCTCATAGGGGCTCATCGCCTCATCGCGTGTGGGAACCTTGTCGAGATCGAGTTCGATGCCGAGTCCACCGCTCGCGCCCATCTCCACCGCAGAACATGTCAGCCCCGCAGCCCCCATATCCTGAATGGCAACGACCGCGCCGGAGGCCATGAGTTCGAGGCAGGCTTCCAGCAGGCATTTCTCGGTGAACGGGTCGCCAACCTGAACCGTCGGGCGTTTTTCCTCAAGGGAGTCGTCGAACTCCGCCGACGCCATCGTCGCGCCACCAACCCCGTCGCGCCCGGTCTTCGCGCCCAGATAGACGACGGGAAGGCCGACACCCTCCGCCTTGGAAATGTAGATCGAATCGGCCTTTG
The DNA here is from genome assembly GCA_963799325.1 of uncultured Alphaproteobacteria bacterium. Classification (GTDB taxonomy): domain Bacteria; phylum Pseudomonadota; class Alphaproteobacteria; order Rhizobiales; family Rhizobiaceae; genus Pseudahrensia. The sequence continues at coordinate 644,932 of CAWCWS010000002.1, forward strand.
CAATACCGGCGGCGAAGGCATTGACGAGAATGTTGCCGTTGTAACGGGGGTGAAAGTTCACCTCACCACCCACAGTCGGCACGCCGAACGAATTGCCGTAACCACCGATGCCGGACACGACGCCGGAGACGAGGTGGCGGGTCTTGGGGTGGTTCGGGTCGCCGAAACGCAGGGCGTTCATGGCAGCGATCGGCCGCGCGCCCATCGTGAACACGTCCCGCAGAATGCCGCCCACACCAGTTGCTGCACCCTGATATGGCTCGATGAAGGACGGGTGGTTATGGCTCTCCATCTTGAACACGACCACGTCGCCATCACCGATATCGACCACGCCCGCGTTCTCGCCCGGTCCGTGTACGACGCGCCATCCCTCGGTCGGCAGGGTCTTCAGCCACTTCTTGGAGGACTTGTAGGAACAATGCTCGTTCCACATGGCCGACCAGATGCCGAGTTCCGTGAAACTCGGCTCACGGCCTGTCAGGTCGAGAATTTTCGCCCATTCCTGCTCGTTCAAGCCATGCTCGGCGATAAGGTCGGGAGTGATAGCGGGATCGTTGCGTTCGGTCATGTCAGCAGGTCCGCTCCCCACCGGCCCATCGGTTCAGGTCGCTCTGAACCGCATCGCCGCCGTTTTCTCCAACCAGCGGGCCATAGCTGGAAAATACCGTCTGGCCGTTCACCCGCTCGGCCTGTGCCACGAGAACGGGCAGGGCGCTTTGCTTGCCGCGGGGGACCAGCAGAATGCGCGGGCGACCGGCATAGGAATTGAGTTCGGGCGACAAGGTGTAGTTACGGAATCGTTTGTCCTTGGAGCGGAACCAGCAGGCCTGCACCTGCGTCGCCACACTCGCCATCAACGATTGTGGTGTGCGACTGTCGGACGACGATTCCGGGCTGGTGTTTACGCATCCGGCAAGTCCGAAGGCTAAAAGCATAAGCAGTCTCATGCCGCAGCAGCCTCAAGTAGCCCCAGGGCGCCTTCGAACAGGCGGCGTCCGTCCATGCCGCCATGTGCCGGTTCGATAAAATTTTCCGGGTGAGGCATCATGCCAAGGATGGTGCCGCTGTCGTTGAGCACACCGGCAATATCGTTGCGCGAGCCGTTCGGGTTCGTGCCATCGGCATAGCGCAGCGCGACGCGGCCAGTGCCTTCCAGCCGTGCCAGCGTATCGTCGTCGGTGAAATAATTGCCGTCATGGTGCGCGACGGGGCAGCGGATGATTTCGCCATCGCCGTAGCGGCTCAGGAACGCGTTGTCGGCGGACGTTATTTCCAGTTTCACCTCGCGGCACACGAAGTTCAGCCCCGCGTTTCGCATCAGCACACCCGGCAACAGGCCAACTTCGGTCAGGATCTGAAACCCGTTGCATATGCCCAGAACCGGCACCCCCCGCCCGGCCTGTTCCACCACCGACCGCATAATCGGTGCCCGTGCAGCGATGGCGCCAGCACGCAGATAGTCCCCGTGGGAAAACCCTCCGGGCACGACAAGCAGGTCGGAATGGGGCAGGTCGCTGTCGGCATACCATGCGGTCTGCGGCGCGGTTCCACCGATCCGCGTCAGGGCCGCGATCATGTCACGGTCCCGGTTGGAGCCGGGGAAGAGGACAACGGTCGCCTTCACAGCACCGCGACCTCGTAGCTTTCGATCACGGTATTGGCGAGCAGCTTTTCACACATGGCATTCAGCGCTTCGGTCGCGGCTTTCTTGCTCTTCGCATTGAGTGACACGTCGAACACCTTGCCCTGTCGCACGCTTTGCACACCCTCAAAGCCGAGAGAATCGAGTGCGCCTTCGATGGCCTTGCCCTGAGGGTCGAGAACGCCGGTCTTGAGGCGCACCGTCACCCGCGCGTCGAATGTCGCCATCAGTCGCTCTTCACCAGCACGGGGCCGCCGGTGCGTGCAGGTTCGTTTTCGTTCATGATCCCAAGACGGCGGGCGACTTCGCGATAATTCTCCAGCATGCCGCCAAGGTCTTCACGGAAGCGGTCCTTGTCCATCTTTTCCTTGGTCTTCACATCCCACAAACGGCAGGAATCGGGGCTGATTTCATCGGCCACGATCACCCGCATCATGTCACCGTCGATCAGCCGCCCGCACTCGATCTTGAAGTCCACAAGCTGAATGCCGACGCCAAGAAACAGGCCCGACAGGAAGTCGTTCACGCGGATTGCCAGCGCCATCATATCGTCGATTTCCGGCGGCGAGGCCCATCCGAATGCGGTAATATGTTCTTCGGAAACAAGGGGATCGCCGAGTTCGTCGTTTTTGTAGTAAAACTCAATGATCGAGCGTGGCAGGACCGTGCCTTCTTCGACGCCAAGCCGCTTGCACAGCGAACCGGCGGCGATGTTGCGGACCACCACCTCCAGCGGAATGATCTCGACCTCCTTGATCAGCTGCTCGCGCATGTTGATGCGGCGGATGAAGTGGGTCGGAATACCGATGCCGTTCAGCTTTTCGAAAATGAACTCGCAAATGCGGTTGTTCAGCACGCCCTTGCCATCGACGATCTCGTGCTTCTTGGCGTTGAATGCGGTCGCATCGTCCTTGAAAAACTGGACCAGGGTACCCGGTTCCGGCCCTTCATAGAGGATCTTCGCCTTGCCTTCATAGATACGGCGACGCCTGCTCATGGCACTGGTTCCGATGGACGTGGAGTGATGCTCTTCGCTTAACGGTCCAACGGGTCCAATACAACATTTCAAGCCGTTTCCCGCGTGGACAACGCGCATGAGCGTCCTTAAGTCTGGGAACACGAGTTGGAGGAGACTTTATCATGGCTGATATGAACGACCGCAAACGCGGTTTCGAGAACAAGTTCGCCCACGACGCGGAGCTGCGTTTCAAGGCGGAAGCCCGCCGAAACAAGCTGCTCGGCCTGTGGGCTGCCGACAAGATGGGTCGATCCGACAAGGATGCCTACGCCAAGGAAGTCGTGATGGCCGACTTCGAGGAAGCCGGCGACGAGGATGTGTTCCGCAAGGTGCGCGGTGATTTCGACGCTGCCAATGTTGCGATGGACGATACCGCCATCCGCGAGAAGATGATCGAACTGATGGGGCAGGCGATCACGGAAGTCTCCGAGTGAGACGCCTGACAGACCGGCTGGCCGACGACAAGACCGTCATTTCCGCTTGGAGCGGGGTGCCGAACCCGCTTTATCTGTCGATGCTGGCGAAGTGCAATTTCGATGCGGTCACGCTCGACATGCAGCACGGTATGCAGACGGAAGCCTCTGTCATCGACGGCATCATGGCGCTTGCTCCAATCGGTAAGCCGGTCGTGGTGCGTATTCCGGTCGGCCGGTTCGACTTTGCCTCCAAGGCGCTGGACGCCGGAGCGCATGGCATAATCGCGCCCATGATCAACACGGCGGACGACGCCCGGGCCTTTGCAGGGGCCTGCAAATACATTCCGGTCGGCGAACGATCCTTTGGCGTGACCCAGGCCACGCATGTTCTGGGCACCGACCGCGATACTTACGTTACCCACGCCAACGACCACACGTTGGCGCTGGCCATGATCGAAACCCGCGAGGCGGTGGAGAACATGGAAGCAATTCTCGACGTGGACGGTATCGACGGCGTCTTCTGCGGCCCGGCGGACCTGTCGATTTCAGTGCGACAGAATCCGATTCCCGATGTCTACGGGCCGGACACGATCGAGATCGTGAAGTCGATGGCGAAGGCCGCGCGAGACCGGGGCAAGATCGCCGCCGCGTTCTGTATGGATATCGCCGCGCTCGAAATGGTGCAGGGCTTCGGCTACCGCTTCGCGTCCTACGGTTTCGACCAGACATACATGACGCTCGGTGCGAATGCGGAACTGGCAAAGGTGAAGTTCCGCCAGTTCGCCGCCTAGAGATTCTTCATGAAGTTGGCGAAGACCATCAGCCCGTCCGGCCATGGCCCGTGGCCGGAATCGGCGTTGATATGGCCGCTCTCGCGCGCATCCACCAGCATCGAGCCCCAGGCATTGGCCATATCGCCCGCCCGCTCGTAGTCGCAAAATCCGTCATCGCGGCTCGCAACCACGATGGAGGGAAAGGCAACGGCTCGGTTGGTGACGGGCCGAAGGTCTGCAGGTGTTTCGGGCGGATGGCGTCGTTCTCCACATCCGGCGGCGCGACGAGAAATGCACCTTTGATCTGCGAACGCTGCTCCACGCTCATCGCATGGACGGCCTGCACGGCGGTCGACACTCCGAGCGAATGAGCGACCAACACGATGGGGCGGGAGGCTGCGTCCACGGCGTCCAGTACCCGCGCCACCCAGTCCTGCCAGCACCGGTTTGTGCCAGTCGTCCTGCTCCACGCGGATCGTGTTCGGCAGCTTGGCCTCCCACCGGCTTTGCCAGTGGTCGGGTCCGGAATTGGTGTAGCCGGGAATGATGATGATGTCGGCGTCGCGTATTTTCATGGTCCGCGATGTGGTGCGCGTGACGTGTCGATCAAGAGCCGAATACCCGCTGGAAAATCGTGTCCACGTGCTTGGTATGATAGGCGAGGTCGAACTTCTCGCGCAGATCGTCTTCAGAGAGCGCGGCGCGCACGTCGTCGTCGGCCAGCAACTCTTCGAGAAAATCCTTGCCGTCTTCCCACACCTTCATCGCGTTGCGCTGGGTCAGGCGGTAGGCATCCTCCCGCGAAACACCTGCCTGCGTGAGCGCCAGCAACACCCGCTGGGAGTGGATGAGACCGCGAAACTTGTTCATGTTCCGCGTCATGTTGTCTGGATAAACGAGCAGCTTCTCGATCACGCCTGTCAGACGGGCCAGCGCGAAATCCAGCGTGATCGTCGCGTCCGGCCCGATCATCCGCTCGACGGACGAGTGGGAAATATCCCGCTCGTGCCACAGCGCCACATTCTCCATCGCGGGCAGGGCATAAGCGCGGACCATGCGGGCAAGACCGGTCAGGTTCTCCGTCAGCACCGGGTTGCGCTTGTGCGGCATGGCGGACGAGCCCTTCTGGCCCGGCGCGAAATACTCTTCCGCTTCCAGCACTTCGGTGCGCATGAGATGGCGGATTTCCGTCGCCAATCGTTCCACGGATGAGGCGATGACGCCGAGCGTGGCAAAATACATCGCGTGGCGGTCGCGCGGAATGACCTGCGTGGAAACCGGCTCGATCCGCATACCCAGCTTGTCGGCCACATGGGCTTCGACAGCACGGGTCGATATTGGCAAACGTGCCGACCGCACCGGAAATGGCGCAAACCGCAATTTCGTCCTTCGCCGCCACCAGCCGCGTCGCGGCACCGGTCGAACTCCGCGAAGGCCTGCGCCAGTTTGACGCCGAACGTCGTCGGCTCCGCATGAATGCCGTGGGACCGACCGATGGTGACCGTGTCCTTGTGCTCGATAGGCACGGTTCTTCAGAGCCGGCGAGCAGCCCGTCCAGATCGGCGATCATGATGTCGGTGGCGCGCATCAACTGCACGTTGAATGTGGTGTCGAGAACGTCGGACGATGTCATACCCTGATGGACAAACCGGGCATCGTCGCCGACGATTTCCGCCAGATGGGTCAGGAACGCGATGACATCGTGCTTCGTCTCGCGCTCGATGGCGTCGATGCGCTCCACGTCGAAGGTCGCCGCGTTGCCCCGCTCCCAGATCGTCGCCGCCGCTTCCTTCGGAATCACGCCCAGTTCGGCGAGCGCGTCGCAGGCATGGGCCTCGATCTCGAACCAGATGCGGAACTTGGTTTCCTGCGACCAGATGGCCGTCATGTCGGGGCGGGAATAGCGGGGGACCATCGGTTCAGATCGCGGGAGGGCTGGTTGGCGACCGCGTAGCACCGGCACCCGACAGCATCAACGGGCGCGCGAGCATGGCTGCCATCGCGATCCAGCACAGGATCGCCCACGGCACCAGCAACACAAGGCCGGTGGAGAAGAACAGATAGAATGACCCGATTGTCGTGAAGACCGTCTGAAAAACCCAGGTCAGCGTGAACGCATCGGAATGCCATTGGGCGAAATAGAGCCGATATTGCAGCGCAAACAACAGCATGGTCATGCCGATACCAATCACGGCATGAACGGCCAGCGCCAATGCAAAGCGTCTGCCTGTGCTGTCGGCGCCCAAAAGATACCGCACCGCAAAACCCGCCGCCGCCCCGCCCAAGGCACCTCCGAGGCCATAGGGCCAGAGGGCGGCAACCAGCTTGTCCTGATCGGTCCAGCCTTGCGCGGCGAGCCCCGCCCAGGCGCTACCCAGTGTGCCGAGGCCGGACACGAGACTGGCAATGGCAATCCGCAATCGGCTATTCACACGCAGACCTGATGGCATCGATATTGGCGCGGTAACCGTTCACACCATCCCCGCGATAGATCGCTGAACCGGCCACCAGCACGTCCGCACCGGCCCTCACGAGGGCGGGAGCGGTTGTCGGATCGACGCCGCCATCCACCTCGATATGGATGTCGCGACCGCCAACCATAGCCTTCACCTGACGCACTTTTTCGACGGCCTCGGGGATGAAGGATTGCCCGCCAAAACCCGGGTTCACGCTCATCACCAGCACCAGATCGACCAACCCGATCACGTGTTCCAGCACGCTGACAGGCGTCGCCGGGTTGAGCGAGACACCCGCCTTCACGCCCAGCGACCGGATGGTTTGAAGCGAACGGTGCAGGTGCGGACCGGCTTCGGCGTGGACAGTGATGATGTCGCTGCCCGCTTTGACAAAGGCTTCCAGATACGGGTCGGCAGGCGCGATCATCAGATGTGTGTCGAACACCCGGTCGGTCAGCGGGCGCAGAGCCGCAATGATGGCCGGGCCGAACGAAATGTTCGGCACGAAATGACCGTCCATCACGTCCAGATGCACCCAGTCCGCACCGGCGTCGAGAACGTCGGTCACCTCCGCACCGAGGCGGGAGAAGTCGGCGGCGAGAATGGAGGGGGCGATCAGCAAGGTCATGGGCGGCGCGTATCACGCGGGCGCGAAGGCCTCAACGGCGAACCAGCGACGACCACACAGGAAAAAGGTCATTCTCGGTAGGTGTCGCCTCATAGACACCGCGCGCGATGGCGCGGGCCATCACCGCGCCCGCCGCAGCCGACAAGTCGATCTGCCCGTCGAGATCCGGCGTCACGCCACTGCCACCGGTGGCGACGGTGAAGATCGCATCCCCGTCCAGCGGCGTATGGGCAGGCCACAGGGCGCGGGCGAACCCGTCGTGAGCGGCGACTGCCAGCCGGTTGGCCTGCGCCTTGGTCAGCACGGCATCGGTGGCGATGATCCCGATCGTCGTGTTCGCACCTTCGACGGCTTGGCGAAATTTGATGTGCAGCGTATCGGATGGCGCAGGCGAGGGGCCAAGCCCGCCGAACTCGCCGTCCTTCTCGAACGGTGCGGCCCAGAAATGGCCGTCCGCGTCCGCAAGTGGCGAGCCGAGCGCATTGACCGCGACCAGCGCGGCAATCGTGATGCCGTTGGCGAGAACGGCGGACGCGCTGCCCAGTCCGCCCTTTAAGCCGCCCCCCGGACCGCCCGTCAGCGCGCCTGTGCCCGCGCCGGTAGTTCCTAGGTCGAATGTTTCGGAAGCGTTCTGCGCCGCCGTGCGACCGAGTTCCGCGTAGGGCGAAACCGCACCCCAGTCCTTGTCACCGCCGTTGATGAGGTCGAACAGGATCGCTCCGGGCACGATGGGGACGCGGTGCGGGCCGATCTGGAAACCCCGCCCGGCTTCCCGCAACACGGCTTGCACTCCGCCGCAAGCGTCGAGGCCGAACGCAGATCCGCCCGAAAGCACGATAGCATCCACGGATGTCACGGTTTTGTCCGGGGCCAGCAGGTCGGTGTCCCGCGTGCCCGGCGCGCCGCCCATCACATGCACCGAGGCGGTGACATCCACATCGCACAGCAGGGCAGTGACGCCGGATTTCAGTTTGTCGTCGGACGCATTGCCGACGCGCAGACCGGCCACGTCGGTGATGAGATTGCGCGGTCCGGGGATCATTCGCCTGCCGGTGTTTCAGGCGGTCCTGTCGTCTCCACCAGCCGGAAGGAAAGCGGCGTGGCGCGACCGTTCGCATCGAACGCAACCGGCCCCATAATGGTGTCGAAACTCTGGTTCACCAACGGAGTCTCCGGCTCGAACGCCACCGCGACCTGAGCCGCAGCGTAGCCCGAAACAAGCGCATCTTCCACATTCGCCTTAGCCGTCAGCAGCCGCTCCGCCAGTCCCGCAATATTGGAAGGCGGCGGGTCGGCGGGCTGTACGCTGATCACAGTCATGCCCTGCGGCAGTGGTGGATCATTGTAAGGCAGAAGACGCCCGCTTTCGCCGGTTCCGATTTCCCATTCGAGCCCAAGCGCCTGCATATCCCGGGCAATCGTCACCACATCCTCCGGCGCCGCCAGCACGACGAGCGCCTCGATACCGGAGCGGCCCAACCGCCGTAGCAGCGTGCGATAGGTGCTTTGCAACGGACGGAAATTGGCGATCTGCGTCGGGCGCAATCCGGCCTCGTCGGCGCGCAGAAGCAACGTGTCGGAAAGCGCGCGCATCGGCACGGACCCGTCGTCCAGCAGGGCATAGGGACGCCCAGCGAAACGAGGCAACACGAGATCGACGATGGCGCGCGCTTCGGCATCCGGCGCATGGCCCAATTCGAACAGGGGCAGGCTGTCGAACTCACGCTGGCGGGCAAGCAACGGGTTGCGCGTATCGAGCGACAGGACCGGTACATCCTCCATCGCTCCGGCCAGCGCAATCGCGGCTTCGGTGCAAAGCGGACCAATCACGATCTCCACTTCGGCGGCCTTCAACTGTTCCGAAGCCGCAAGCGCGCCTTCCGCCGTGCAGCCCGTATCGGCCAATACCAGTTCCACGGTTTTGCCATCCGCGCGGGCATCTTCCAGTTCCATGAACGCGCCGAACTCAACCCGGTCGCCGACCGGGGCCTGCCTGCCGGAAAGCGGCACGGCCAGCCCGATACGTTCTGCGGACAGGGCCACGGTGGGTGCGGCTACAAAGACAGCCAGGGCGAGAAGAACCACATACCTCATATCAGCTTTAACGCCTTCAGGCTCGCATGGCCGTTACGCCCGATAATGAGATGATCGTGAACGACCACATTCATCGGTGCACCGATTTCGATAACCGTTTTCGTCATGTCGATGTCGGCTTTCGAGGGCGACGGGTCGCCGGAGGGATGGTTGTGGATAAGAATGATGGCCGTGGAATTGAGCGCCAGTGCCGCGCGGATGATTTCGCGGGGATAGACCGGCGTATGGTCGACCGTGCCGGTCTGCATCTGCTTGTCCTCGATCAACCGGTTGCGCTTGTCGAGAAACAGCACCCGCAACTGCTCCACATCGTTGTGGGCCATTTCCGCCATGCAATAGTCGATCACCGCCGTCCACGAACCGAGCAACGGCTTTTCCGTCACTTCCTGCTTCAGCGCACGGGAAATGATGGCGGCAACGATCTTCATGTCGGCGGCGGATTTCGCACCCAGATTGGGCGTTTGCGCCAGTTCCCGCTCGCTCGCGCCGAAAACCGCGAAGATCGTGCCGAATTTCGCCAGCAAGGCCTTGGCGATGGGCTTGGTGTCCCGGCGGGGAATGAAGCGGTAGAGCAGCAGTTCCAGCAATTCGTAGTCGCTGAGCGGATCCGGCCCGTGGCGCGCGAACTTCTCGCGCAAGCGGTCCCGGTGGCCGTGATAGTGCGGCTGGGCCATGTCCGACAGTCCGTTGGAAGGCCCGTTTTTCGTCATGTCAGGCGGCCTCGAACACCGGGCGTCCACGACCGGCGGGGGAGGTGGTGAAGATCTCGCACCCGTCCGCCGTCACGCCAACCGAATGCTCGAACTGCGCCGAAAGCGACCGGTCCCGCGTCACCGCCGTCCAGCCGTCGCGCAGCACCTTCACATGATGCTTGCCCAGATTGATCATCGGTTCGATGGTGAAGATCATGCCCTCTTTCATCACGACACCTTCGTTCGCCTTGCCGTAATGCAGGATATTGGGCGCATCGTGAAACAGGCGACCCAGCCCGTGGCCGCAGAAATCCCGCACCACCGAGCAGCGCTCCGCTTCCGCGCGGTCCTGAATGGCCTTGCCGATGGCACCGATATGGTTGCCGGGGCGCACGGCGGCGATACCGTCCATCAGGCAATCGTAGGTGATGTCGATCAACCGTTCGGCGGCCCGTTTCGGCGTTCCTGCCACATACATGCGGCTGGAATCCCCGTGCCATCCGTCCAGTATGAAGGTGATGTCCACATTGAGAATGTCGCCGTCCCGCAACGCTTTCGGCCCCGGCATACCGTGGCAGACGACGTGATTGAGCGAGATGCAACTCGCATATTGATAGCCGCGATAGTTCAGCGTCGCAGGCACGGCATCGTTGTCGAGGCCGAACTGGAAGATGAAGTCCTCGATCTCAGCGGTTGTAACGCCGGGCTTGACGAGGTCGGTCACGGCATCGAGGCACCGCGCCGTCAGCTGGCAGGCCGCGCGCATGCCGTCGAATTCGCCCGCGCTGTAGAGCTTGATGTGGCCCGTATTCTTGAGCGGAGCCTGCGCTGCGGGAATATAGGTCGTCATGCCGGCCAGTCGTCCTCTTGAACCTGCAAATCAGGCGATGATCGGCACCGGCGTCAGCGCCTCGATACCGTCTGTCGAGACTTGGCACCGCAGAGCGAGGGCTTCAACCCCACGCTCGCGGACCTCCTGAAAAGTGCGGGCGTAAACCGGATCAAGATCGGCGGCGAAAGAAAGTGCCTCGCCGTCGGCGCGCTGGATGATGAACAGCATTACGGCCCGCCCTCCGCTCTCGGCCACATTGGCGAGTTCCAGCGAGATGTTTCGCGCCCCGCGCCGTCTTGCAATCGGGAAACTCGAACAGCCCCTCGCGCCGCACCAGATGCACGTTCTTGACCTCTACGTAGCATGGCGGAAGGCCTTCGCTTTCCAGCAGCAGGTCTATGCGCGAATTTTCACCGTATCGCACCTCCCGCCGCAGGGTCTCATATCCGGCAAGCTCGGGAATGCGTCCGGCGACGATGGCCTCTTCGGCCAGCCGGTTCGGCAACATCGTGTTCATGCCCACCATCACAAGACCTGCCGGTGCCTGCGCCTCCACAAGTTCCAGCGTGTGTCGCAGTTTGCGCTTCGGGTTGCCGCTATCGGAAATCCATACCCGGTTGCCTGGGGTGTTCAATCCCATCATCGCGCCGGGGTTCGGGCAATGGACGGTCAGTTCCGTGCCGTCCGGCAAGGTGACGTCGGCAAGAAACCGCTTGTAGCGGCGCAGCAAAATGCCTTGCGTGAGCGGTTGGGGAAAGCGCATGAAAGAAGCCTGACGTCGATGCGGGCGAACATTGGGAGTTTTGAATGTTTCTGTCCATTTTCGAGCTGTTCAAGATCGGCGTGGGGCCGTCTTCCTCTCACACGATGGGGCCGATGGTGGCCGCTCGCCGGTTTCTGACCGAGTTGCGTGATGGCGATTGGCCGCGACCACACAACGCGATAGTCCACAGGCTCACGCGTTTCCCTGCACGGTTCGCTCGCCTTCACCGGCAAGGGCCACGGCACGGACAGGGCGGTGATTCTGGGTTTGATGGGCGAACAACCCGCGACGCTCGATCCTGATAGGGCCGACTCCATCATCGAAAGGGCCACGCAAGACCGGCATATTTCGGCGGAGGGTTTTCCGGAGTGGGCATTCGATCCGGCGCGTGACCTCATCTTCGATTATGACGAGCGCCTGCCGGGCCACACCAACGCCATGCGCTTCACCGCCTACGACGCGTCGAACCTGCCTTTGCTGACGCGCGTCTATTACTCGATCGGCGGCGGCTTCGTAGCGGACGAGACGGAGATTGCCGCCACACCATCCGCCCAGGCTGGCGAGGCCTGTGCCGTTCCCGTTCGCCAGTGCGACCGAGATGCTGGAAATGGCCAAACGGTCCGGCCAAACCATCGCCGGCATGAAGACGGCCAATGAGGAAGCCCGGGGCAATGCCAACCTGTCCGCCGGAATTGACGGTATTGCCGACGTGATGCGCGCCTGCGTCGAGCGCGGCCTGTCGCAGGACGGTATTTTGCCCGGTGGCCTTCAGGTCAAACGCCGCGCTCGCGCCGTGGCCGCCCGTCTGGAAGCCAGACCGGGCAACGAGCCCGGACCGATGGACGCCAACGACTGGCTCTCCGTCTTCGCGATGGCCGTGAACGAGGAGAACGCGGCGGGATCCAAGGTCGTCACCGCTCCGACGAACGGGGCCGCGGGTGTGATTCCTGCCGTGCTGGAATATATGCGCCGCTTCCGCACCGGCATGAGCCAGAGCGACATCCGCGATTTTCTTCTCACCGCCGCCGCCATCGGCGGAATCGTCAAGCACAACGCGTCTATTTCCGGCGCGGAAGTCGGCTGTCAGGGCGAGGTCGGCTCCGCCAGCGCAATGGCAGCCGCCGGTGCCGCCGCCGTCATGGGCGGCACGCCGGAGCAGATCGAGAACGCGGCCGAAATCGCGCTGGAACACCATCTCGGCATGACCTGCGACCCGGTCGCCGGTCTCGTGCAGGTGCCCTGTATCGAGCGCAACGCGATGGGCGCGGTCAAGGCCATGACCGCCGCCTCACTCGCGATGCACGGTGACGGCACCCATTTCGTGCCGCTCGACGCCTGCATCGAAACCATGCGCCAGACGGGGGCGGATATGAACGAACGCTACAAGGAAACCAGCCTTGGCGGGTTGGCTGTCAACGTGCCCGTCAATGTGGTTGAATGCTGAGCATGTTCGACCGACTCCTCATCGCCAACCGCGGCGAAATCGCATGCCGTATCATCAAGACCGCCCGCCAGATGGGCATTCGCACGATCGCGGTTCATTCCGATGTGGATGCAAAGGCCCTGCATGTGCGGATGGCCGACGAGGCTGTGTCGCTGGGCGGCGCGGCACCGTCCGAATCCTATCTGCGGGCAGGGCGCATCCTGGCGCTGGCGAAGGAGGCGAAGGCCGACGCAATACATCCCGGCTATGGCTTTCTGTCGGAAAACGCCGACTTCGCGCAGATGACGGCGGATGCCGGCATGGTCTTCGTCGGCCCGCCCGCCCACGCCATCCGCGAAATGGGTTCGAAAGACCGCGCCAAGGAAATCATGACGGAAGCCGGTGTGCCCGGTCGTGCCTGGCTATCACGGCTCCAATCAGGACGCGGCGTTTCTCAAGCGCAAGGCCTACGAGATCGGCTATCCGGTTCTTATCAAGGCCGTCGCCGGTGGCGGGGGCAAGGGCATGCGGCGCGTCGACAAGGCGCTCGATTTCGATGCCGCGCTCGAGGCCGCCCGCCGCGAGGCCGCCAGTTCATTCGGCAACGATGACGTGCTGATCGAACGCTTCGTCGCTACGCCACGCCACATCGAAATGCAGGTCTTTGCCGACAGCCACGGCAATGTGGTCCATCTCGGCGAGCGGGACTGTTCCATGCAGCGCCGCCACCAGAAGGTGATCGAGGAAGCGCCCGCGCCCGGCATGACCGACGAATTGCGCGCCATCATGGGCAAGGCCGCCTGCGAAGCGGCGCGGGCCGTTGGTTACGAAGGGGCGGGAACGGTGGAGTTCATCGTCGACGCCAGCGACGGGCTGCGCGAGGACGGCTTCTTCTTCATGGAGATGAACACCCGTCTTCAGGTCGAACATCCTGTCACTGAAATGGTTACGGGCGTCGATCTGGTGGAGTGGCAGTTGCGGGTTGCCAACGGTGAGACAGCTGCCGCTGGAGCAGGACGAAATCACGCTCTCCGGCCACGCCGTCGAAGCACGCATTTACGCCGAAGACCCGTCGAACGATTTCCTCCCGGCAGTCGGGAAACTGGCGGCGATGGAGATCGACGGGGTGCGGGTCGATACGGGCGTCGAGGCGGGCGACACGATCAGCCCGCACTACGACCCGATGATCGCCAAGGCGATCGCGTTCGGCCAGACGCGCGACCAATCCTTCGATCGCTTGCAGAAGTCGCTTCGCGAGTCGCGCTTTGCCGGGCTGAAAACAAACATTCCTTTCCTCATTCGGCTGGTCGGTCACAGCGATTTGCGGAAAGGTGCCTTTGATACGGGCCTGATCGACGGTGATCTGGCGGCTTTGACGCTGGCGGCCGAGCCGTCCCCGGAGATCATCGCCACCGGGATCGCCGCGCTGATTTCCGCCGAAAATCGGCGGATAAACCGGGCGGCTCCGATGAGCGGGCCTTGGCACGCGACGGATGGATTCCAGCTGTACGGCGAGCGCGTTCAGGAACATTCCTGCCTTGTCGATGGCGAGCCCTATACGGCAGAAATCGCATTCGGCACGGGTGGAATTGCACTTGTGGATGGTGAAAACCGGAGTGCACCCGACCCGTCCACCGGCACGATTTTCGCAGACGATGGAACGGTTTACGTCATCTACAAGGGCCGTCAATTCGCCTTTGAACACGCGTCTACGGACGCAACCGCAGAAGCCGGCAAAGGCGGCGCGGTGCGCGCACCAATGACGGGCAAGGTCGTCGGGCTTTCAGTCGCGGAAGGCGATGCTGTGGAGCAGGGCGACATTCTCTTCGCTGTGGAAGCCATGAAGATGGAACATGCAGTCATCGCGCAAGCCGATGGGATCGTTCGTGATCTCGCAATCGCAATCGGCGATCAGGTGGACGGTAAGACGGTTGTCATGACAATCGAGGTGGCCGGGGATGATGGATGAGCGGTGCTTTGCATCTGCTGAAATTGAGCGTCGGAACCGATAGCGTCGAGCATCTGGAAAACTTCATCAAGCACCGCTCTGTAACGCACGGCAGACCGTTTCACACGACCCGTATGGTGCCGAAACGATCGGATGATCTGCTCGACGGAGGGTCGATCTACTGGGTCATCAAGGGGCAGGTGCAGGCACGCCAGTGCCTTGAAGGCATTGACATTTTCACCGACGGGCAGGGTATTCGCCGTTGCCGCCTGATATTGGCACCGCAGCTCGTCCGCACCCGATGGCAACCGCGACGCCCATTTCAGGGTTGGCGCTATATGAAGCAGTCAGACGCTCCCATCGATCTCGTACCGGGCGAACAGGCCATTCCGGCGGAACTGCGTGCTGAATTGTCCGAACTGGGCCTGATGTAATCGGCTTGCACTGGCCGTCGGGAAGCCCAACTATACGCCATGTCCAGCAAGCTGCCCCAAACACCCCCGACCGCGCATAAGACAGGCGATGTATCGCCCCGCGACGACGTGTCCGCATTCCTGCAAACGGCCACAAAAATACGGTCGTCTTCAAGCGGTCGAGGCGGTCTGATCTTCGCGCTCGATGCGACCATGAGCCGCCAACACACCTGGGACAAGGCGCAGCACATGCAGGCGCAGATGTTCGAGACAGTGCGTGATACGGGCGGCCTCGACGTGCAACTCACCTACTTTCGCGGCTTCGGTGAATGCCGCGCGTCCCGTTGGGTCGGCGATGCCAACGCGCTCCGCGACCTTATGACGGGCATTACCTGCCAAGGCGGGCAAACGCAGATCGGTAAGGTTTTCAGCCACATCCGCAAGGAAGCCACGAAAAAGAACCCGCTCGATCCATCCCGAAAGCGGGTCGATGCGGTGGTCTATGTCGGCGACGCGATGGAAGAGGACATTGATGAGCTGTGCGAAAAGGCGGGGCAGGTGGGTCTGCTGGGCGTGCCGTGCTTCTTCTTCCATGAAGGCAACGACCCGATGACGGAACGGGCGTTCCGTGAGTTCGCCCGGCTGACCAAGGGTGCCTATGTCCGCTTCGATTCCGGCGCGGCGTCACGGCTTGCCGAATTGCTCAAGGCCGTCGCCCGTTTCGCCGCCGGTGGCCGTCCGGCGCTGGAGGCCAGCGGCAGCCGCGAGGATCGTGCGCTTCTGGAGCAACTGAAATGACCGTCGTGGTTTTCGTCATTGCGATCGGGCTGATAGCGGTGGTGTTGCTGGCGACCGTCCCGCCAGCAACCCTTGCGACGGGTATTACACGGGGCGGGCCGATCGCGCTGATGGCGGCAGGGGCCGCGCTGATGGCCTTCCGCCAGCCTGGCTTGGGCGGGTTAATGCTAGCGGCGGGTTTCGCTCTGCGACGCCGTATGGCATCGGCCAGCACGTTTTCACAGAAAACCCCTGCCGACAGACGGTCATCGGTGCGGACTGCTGCGCTGGAAATGGAACTCGACCACGAGACCGGCGGCATGGACGGCATCGTTCTGGCCGGCCGGTTCGAAGGCCGGGAATTGCGCGATCTCGACCGTGCGGACCTGCTCGAACTCCGCACCGACATCCGCGACGACGGCGATTCGATGGCGCTATTGGATGCTTATCTTGACCGCCGGTTCGCCGGTTGGCGTGAAGACGCTGAGGCGGATGCTGGCGCGGGGGAGGCTGGCCCGACGCGCTCTGGAGCCATGAGCGAAGAGGAGGCCTATGAGGTGCTGGGGCTTGCTCGGGGAGCCGATCTCGCCGCTATCCGCAGCGCCCATCGCCGCCTCATGAAAGACCTTCACCCCGACAGGGGCGGGTCTACTTTTCTTGCCGCGAAAATCAACGAGGCCAAAGACGTGCTTGTGAGAAGCCATTCTTGAGTGGTCCTTTTACGCAAAACTAGTCAGGACTGAGTGGAAGCGGACAACAACACGTCCGCTGGAGAGGATCGTCAGGGTTTATCCGGCGAGAGCCAGACAATCGGTGCGCTGGCGCTTGAGAGCCTGGCAAACACGGCGGGCCGTGGATTTGTCCTGAAAGCCGACGAAGCGGGCACGGTAGAAGGTGGAGCCGCCGCGGCTGACCTTCGGCGTGTAGAGATCCGCGGAATTGAGCAGGATCGGGTTGCGCGACTTGATGCGCTCCAGCATTTCGGTCAGTTCCGACCGGTTGTCACCGGCAGCGACCTGCACATGCCAGCCTTCGGTCACGATCTTGCTATCGGCAAGGGAGGCGGTTTCACGGCTGGATGGGCGTGACGGCTGCAAGGTTGGCCGTCGAAGCGTAGGTTGCGGGTACGTCTTTGCTGACCGCGCGGCGAGCGAAGGTCGGCGTCGGTGCATCTTCGAGTTTGGCCACGCGGGCGACGACCGAGCCGGCTGCCGAGCTCTGTGGCTCTGGCGACCAGCAGGTTCTTCTGACCACGGGATGCTTTCGGCAGATAGGCCGCGATCAGCTTCTCCATCTGCGCGTTGCGGCGTGGCACCGGTGCGGCCACCCATCACCACGGCGACGATGCTGCGACCATTGTGCTGGACGGAGGAGACGAGGTTGAAGCCCGATGCGTTTGTGTAGCCTGTCTTGATGCCATCGACGCCCCGCACACGGCCAAGCAGCTTGTTGTGGTTGCCGTAGCGACGGTTGCCGAACGTGAACAGGCGCGTCTGAAAATAGCTGTAACGGCGCGGAAAGTGTTCGCGCAGCGCGATGCCGAGTGTGGCCATGTCGCGGGCCGTCGTCGTTTGACCGCTGGCTGTGAGGCCCGATGCGTTTTTGAATGTCGTACTATTCATGCCAAGCTGACGCGCCTTGCGCGTCATGCGCTTGGCGAATTCCGCTTCCGAACCGGACAATTTGTCGCCGACGGCCGTGGCCACGTCGTTGGCGGACTTTGTCACCAGCGATAGAAGCGCCTGCTCGACGGTCAGCGTGCCACCGACACGGATGCCCAGTTTCGAGGGTGGGCGATTGGCACCGGCGCGTGTCATCACGACACGGTCGGACAGCTTGATGCGACCCGACTTGAGGTCTTCGAAAATGAGATAGAGCGTCATCATCTTCGTCAGCGAAGCCGGATACCGCGTGGCGTCGGCATTGCGCTCATACAGCACCTTGCCGGTCTTCGCATCAATGACGAAACCTGCATATTTGGCGTTCGCATGAGCGGGTTTGGTCGTTGCGACGAACAATGATGCGACCATTGTGAGGGTAAAGGTCGCAAGAAGAATTGCCCGAAGACGGGCGGCAGGCGGTCCTGATACGGTACGCACGGCAAGTCCTTGTATCTCTGGCTGAACGCGCCAGTCTGTAGGTTACGGCGCTTCAACACGAGGGCGGGTTGAGCGGATGGGCTGAATCGAAGCTAAATCGGCGTGGTTGCCAAAGGCTTAAGTTCACGCACCAATTTTCCTGTGACCTGTCCATCGACCGTGTTCAATGCGCGCCATTGAGTTGTCCCTGTCGTGGGGCTTAAACTGCCAGACGAAGCACCTATATGCAGCCCTGACCGGGAAACGGTTCGACCGGTCCCGACATCATATGAGATAGATGAAACATGCTTTCAGCCGACCCTACGCACACCTTTGCCACAATGCAGAACGACGACGACAGTGGCGATGATGATCGTGACGGGCGTGGCGGGCGTAATGGCGTCGATGTCATCACCCGCACGAAGCCTCAGATCAAGAAGCCCAGTCTGTACCGTGTCTTGCTGCTGAACGACGATTTCACGCCTATGGAATTCGTCATCGATATTCTGGCGCGCTTCTTTCAGATGGATCTGGAAAAGGCGACGCAGGTCATGCTCCATGTTCACCAGAACGGTGTGGGCGAATGCGGTGTCTATACCTACGAGGTGGCTGAAACCAAGGTCACGCAGGTCATGGATCACGCGAAGAAAAACCAGCATCCGCTACAATGCGTGATGGAGAAAAAATAAGCCGGTCTCTCTCGCCCGCACCCTTTCGACCACTTCAAGGAACAGCCTTTGCCCAGCTTTACCGAAAGCCTCGAATCTGCCCTCCACAGGGCGTTGACCTATGCCAGCGATCGCTCCCAGGAATGGGCGACGCTCGAACATCTGCTTCTCGCGCTCGTCGATGATGAGGACGCCCTTGGCGTACTGCGCGCGTGCAGTGTTTCCGTTAAAAGCCTGAAAGAAAAGCTGGAAACCTATATCGACACCGAACTCGCCAATCTCGTGATCGACAAGTTCGAGGATGCCAAGCCGACAGCCGGTTTCCAGCGTGTCATTCAGCGCGCCGTCATTCACGTGCAGTCGTCCGGTCGCGAGGAGGTAACGGGTGCGAATGTGCTGGTCGCCATCTTTGCCGAGCGCGAAAGCCATGCGGCCTATTTCCTGCAGGAGCAGGACATGACCCGCTACGACGCGGTCAACTTCATTTCCCACGGCATCGCCAAGCGCGACGGTGCGTCCGAACCGCGCAGTGTGGAAGGCCTCGGCGAAAGCGACGGCGAGGAGAACGCGCCCAAGAAGGGCGAGGCATTGGCCGCTTATTGCGTCGATCTCAACAAGAAGGCGGGGGCCGGCAAGGTCGATCCGTTGATCGGTCGCCAGAAGGAGGTTGACCGCACAGTGCAGATCCTCTGCCGCCGTTCCAAGAACAACCCGCTCTATGTTGGCGACCCCGGCGTCGGTAAGACGGCCATTGCCGAAGGTCTCGCTAAGCGCATCGTCGACAAGGATGTGCCGGAAGTTCTGCTGGAATCGACCATCTATTCCCTCGACATGGGCACGCTTCTTGCGGGCACCCGCTATCGCGGTGATTTCGAGGAGCGGCTGAAAGCTGTTGTGAAAGAGATCGAAGACACGCCCGGCGCAATTCTGTTCATCGACGAAATCCACACGGTCATCGGAGCGGGCGCGACCAGCGGTGGCGCGATGGATGCCTCCAACCTGCTGAAACCGGCGCTGTCGTCCGGTGCGATCCGCTGCATCGGCTCCACGACATACAAGGAATACCGCCAGTTCTTCGAGAAAGACCGTGCGCTCGTACGCCGGTTCCAGAAGATCGACGTCAACGAACCGTCGATTCCGGACGCGATTGAAATCATGCGCGGTTTGCAGCCCTATTTCGAGGATTTCCACAAGGTCAAATATTCCGACGAGGCCATTGTGCAGTCGGTGGAACTGTCGTCGCGCTACATCAATGACCGCAAGCTGCCCGACAAGGCCATCGACGTGGTGGACGAGACGGGCGCCAGCCAGATGCTGCTGCCTGCAGAAAAACGCAAGAAAACCATCGGCGTGGAAGACATCGAGGCGACCATCGCCACGATGGCGCGCATTCCGGCCAAAACCGTGTCGAAAGACGATGCCGAAGTGCTCAAGAATTTGACGGAGCAGTTGAAACGCATGGTCTATGGACAGGACGCGGCCATCGACGCGCTTGCATCCTCCATTAAACTGGCCCGCGCCGGTCTGCGTGAGCCTAACAAACCCATCGGCTCCTACCTGTTCTCCGGCCCTACGGGCGTCGGCAAGACGGAAGTCGTCAAGCAGTTGGCCGACGCGCTCGGCGTCGAACTGCTGCGCTTCGATATGTCGGAATATATGGAGCGCCATACGGTCTCGCGGCTCATCGGGGCACCTCCCGGTTATGTCGGGTTCGACCAGGGCGGTATGCTGACGGACGGTGTCGACCAGCACCCCCATTGCGTGCTGCTGCTGGACGAGATCGAGAAAGCCCACCCGGACCTGTTCAATATCCTGTTGCAGGTGATGGATAACGGCGCGCTGACCGACCACAACGGCAAGAAGGTCGATTTCCGCAACGTCATCATCGTGATGACAACCAATGCGGGCGCGTCCGAAGCTGCCAAATCGGCTATCGGGTTCGGTTCATCCAAGCGTACCGGTGACGACATGGACGCCATCAATCGCCTGTTCGCACCGGAATTCCGCAACCGTCTTGATGCGATCATTCCGTTCGAGGGCTTGAAACCGGATGTGGTCCACAAGGTCGTCGAGAAGTTCGTCATGCAGTTGGAAGCGCAGCTTTCCGAACGTGGTGTGACGTTCGATCTGACACCGGAAGCGGTGAAGTGGATTGCCCGCAAGGGATACGACGACCGTATGGGCGCGCGCCCTCTGGGCCGTGTCATCCAGGAACACGTCAAGAAGCCGTTGGCCGACGAGGTTCTGTTCGGCAAGCTGCGGAAGGGCGGCATGGTGAAAGTCACAGTCGAAGACCTGCCGAACGGCGTGTCAGGGCTGAAACTGGAGGCCATCGATGACAAGCCGGTCAAGCCGAAGAAGGACCCGGTGCCGAAGAAAAAGCCTGCCGCACGCAAGAAGAAGGTATCCGCCAAGGCGGACCAGACCGAAGCATCGGACGAGACAACAGACACCAAGGACACGCCCAAACGGGGTGGCAACGGAGTTCCGAAAGTGCCTTTGAAAAGTTAATCTGACAACACGGAATTGGGGCGGATCAGACGATCCGCCCCTTTTTCGATTGGTCGCTTGAAAAGCGTATTGGTGAGGCGCAAAGACCTCCAATGCCTCCGCCCGCCCCATCGCAAAGTGTGTATGACTGGTCATGGTTCGTCCGTGGCATCGGCGGGTTCGGCACGCTGCCGTCGATCGTGCTCACATCTGCTTTCGTGGGCTTCGGCGGACTGGCGCGGGATGCGGGCATCACCCTGTCGCAGCTTGTTTTCATGGTGCCAACGATCTGGGCGTTGCCATCCCATCTGCTGGTGGTCGCGGGTATCGCGGCGGACACGTCGATGTTTGCGGTGGCGATCGCGGTGGCGCTCGCATCCATGCGGATGCTGCCGATGGTCATGGCGCTGGTGCCGGAAGTGCGTGTGCCTGGCACCAAACGCTGGCACCTTCTGCTGGTCTCGAACCTCGTCGCAATTACCGCATGGGTGAACCTGCTGCAGCGGGCCGATGACATTCCCATGCGCGGCAGGTTGCCCTATTTCACCGGTTTCGGCCTGACGATGGTGGTCGTCTGCACTACGGCAGCATCGCTCGTCCACATTCTCGCAGCCGCTTTTCCGCCGCTCGTCATGGCCTTGCTGACGTTCCTGACGCCGCTCTATTTCGCAACGTCGATCTGGAATGCGTCGCGCCACGATGTCGAACGAGCGGCGCTCGTCACGGGGTTCGCCCTGACACCCATCGTTGCTTTCTTCGCTCCGCAATTTGCCATTCTCATCGCCGGAGTCGGGGGCGGGCTGGGCGCCTATCTGGTCGGTCGGCTGGTGCGACGGGCGTGAGCATTTCCAGCATCGACGCATGGTGGTGGCCATTTGTCTTCATTTTTCTGGCAGGGTCGATCCCCACCGGCATGTGGCGCTGGATCGGGGTGCTGCTCGTCGGCGGGATCGAGCAGGGGTCGGAGGCGCTGATTCTGATCCGGTGCGTGGCCACGGCTCTCGTGGCAGCCGTCATCGCGCAGATCATCTTCGCACCATCCGGTGCGCTCGGTCTCATTCCGGTTTGGATCCGTCTTGGTGCCGCACTCGTCGCTTTTGCAGCCTTCTTGATGGTCGGCCGCCGTATGATCGTCGGCATCGTTACGGGCGAAGTTCTGCTGCTTGCCGGTTATTGGTTGATCGTCATCTAGCCTTGTTCGACAAGCGCCCGGCGCAGTTTGTCCGCATTGGCTTTCACCACATCACCGTCCTCCATCTGCCCCGTATGAGGCCGCAGCTTCACACCCTCGAACCGAGGGATGACGTGGACGTGAAGATGAAACACAACTTGGCCGCCTGCCGGTTCGTTGAATTGCTGCACCGTCACGCCATCGGCTCCGAACGCGGGTTCACAGGCCCGGGCGACCTTCTGCACTGTCGCCATGACCGCTGCGAGAGAGGCGGGATCAATGTCGAGAATGTTGCGCGCAGCCCTTTTGGGCAGCACGAGCGCATGGCCGTCGCCACGCGGCATGATGTCCATGATGACGAGCGTATCGTCGTCCTCGTAAACCGTCTCGCTCGGCATCTCGCCGCGCAGGATCTTGGCGAAGATGTTGTCGGGATCGTAATCGCTCATCGATTTTCCTTCCTGAATGGCCCGTGGGCCGCGATCATCTCTGCATCCCGCTCCACCGCTTCCCGCTCGTGGGTCAGATAATCGTCCACCGCGCGGCGGAAGGACGGGTGCGGAATGTAGTGAGCGGAATACGTGATCTGCGGCATGTAGCCCCGCGCCAGTTTGTGCCCGCCCTGCGCGCCGGCCTCCACACGGTCGAGGCCGTGGGCGATGGCGTAGTCGATGGCCTGATAGTAGCAGACCTCGAAATGCAGGAATGGGTGGTCCTCCACACAGCCCCAGTGCCGCCCGAAAAGGGTGTGCGAGCCGACGAAATTGATCGCACCGGCTACGTAGTCGCCGTTCCGTTTGGCCATGATCAGCACGATGTCATCGGCCATCGTCTCGCCAATCCGGCGGTAGAAATCGCGGGTCAGATAAGGCTGCCCCCATTTCCGCGCGCCGGTGTCCTGATAGAAGCGGAAAAAGATGTCCCAGACGTCCGGCGTCAGTTGAACGCCGGTCAGCCACTCGATCGTGATGCCGTTGCCCTCCAGCGCCGCCTGCCGCTCCTTGCGGATGTTCTTGCGCTTGCGGGATGACAGGGCCGTGAGGAATGAATCGAAATCGGAATAGCCATCGTTAAGCCAATGAAATTGTTGGTCTTCGCGCAGCAGGAAATCATGCTTTCCAAGCTGCTCCCATTCATGCTTCGGCAGAAACGTAATGTGTGCGGATGACGCTTCGTGACGGTGGCAGATTTCCTGCAAACCGCCCGCGAGGATCAAACGGCGGTCGGCGGATTTGTCGTCGTTACCCACCAGAAACCGCCGCCCGGTGGCAGGGGTAAATGGCACTGCAGCCTGCAATTTTGGGTAATAGCGCCCACCGGCACGCTCAAACGCATCGGCCCAGCCGTGGTCGAACACGTATTCGCCTTGGCTGTGGTTCTTCAGATAACATGGGAAGGATGCCGAGGATTCGCCACCGTCGGCACTCTCCAGCACCGCATGTTGTGGCAACCAGCCGGTTTGCGGGCAGGCCGAGCCGCTGGCTTCCAGCGCGTGGAAAAAATCGTATTTCAGGAACGGGTTGAAGTCGTATCCGGAATCGGGCTGCGAAGGGTTTGCCAGCCGGTCCCAGTCCGCCCGGTCGATCTCGCTTATATCCGCCACGGTGCGGATGGTCACATCGCTCACGGCAGGAACGTCTCGAAGGTGATCTGATCGGCATAGCGTGCCGACCGCGCCGCATCTCTCCGGCGAACGCACCGTCCAGCTTATCACCGGCACACCGGCCTCGCGCTGTTCGGTGACGAACCGGCAGGGCAGGTCGGTCAGGCTGTAGGATATGAACTGCAGATCGTGATTTTCCATGGCGGCCATATGGGTAGCATAGGCGTCCTCACCACCCTCTGCGGTCAAACCGCGCGGGATGGTCGGGCATCGCTTCGCGGAAGCGGGAACACAAGGCCGCACCGAACGACATGACTGCAACGTCTCCGTCATAGCCGTCGATCACCGCTGCTACGGCGTCTGCCAGAGTTGTATCACCATCATTCAGCGACTTCAGTTCCACGACCACCGGCACCGCTCCACCGACGATATCCAGATGCTCGGCAAGGGTGCGGATCGTGTCGGCGCTGCCGGTGAGCGGGATGTCGGCAAGTTCTCTCGCAGTGAGCGACTTGACCGCTGCATCCACAGCCGTCATCCGGTTCAGCGTCTGGTCATGAAACACCATCGCCTCGCCGTCCGCGCTGATCTGCACGTCGCATTCGATGGCGTATCCCGCCGCGACGGCTGCCTGAAAGGCCGAGGGCGAATTCTCCAGAATGCCCCTTGCCTTGTTATGCAGTCCGCGATGGGCGATCGGTCGGGCCGTCAGAAAGTCCATCGCTATCAGGCGAACTCGATCACGGCATCGATTTCGACACTGACGCCAAGCGGCAGGGACGCCATGCCGACCGCCGCGCGGGCATGGCGGCCCTTTTCGCCCAGCACTTCGACGAGAAAATCCGATGCGCCGTTGATGACTTGCGGATGATCGGTGAAATCATGCGCAGCCCAAACGAAGCCCTGTATCTTCACCACCTGCTTGATGCGGTCGAGATCGCCCAAGGCCGCCTTGGCCTGTGCCAGAATATTGAGCGCGCATACCCTCGCCGCTTCCTGCCCGTGGGCCACGTCCACATCGTCGCCCAACCGACCCTGAAGCAGCGTTCCGTCACCGGCCTTGGAAATCTGCCCTGAAATGGTGAGAAGGTTTCCTGCGATCGTATAGGGCACATAATTGGCGGCAGGAGCGGGAGCGTCTGGCAGGGTGATGCCGAGTTCGGTCAATTTCGTTTCGATTGTGCCTGCCATCTTCTCATCCACCTTGCCTGTCAGCGTCTCAAACGCGATATGGGTGCCTGATACCGTGCGCGGTGCATCGGCGAAAGGAACTTCTTTGCTCAAACGTGTTTTCACCTGCGCCCTGTTGGGCACCGTTTTCGCGGCTCCCGCTTTTGCCGCCGGTATCGACGATTTGCGTCCCCATCGTGCGGTTTATGACCTCTCCCTCGACGACCAGAGCGACCGTTCCGGCATAACCGATATGAACGGTCGTATCGTCTATGAGATGACCGGGTCGGTCTGCGACGGCTTCGCCGTGCGGTTCCGCTTTCTCACCAACGTGACGGCGGGTCGCAAGTCCTTCACCAACGACCAGCGCGCGACCACATTCGAAACGGGTGATTCCACATCGTTTAATTTCGTCACCCAAAGCTATCTCAACGGCCAGTTGGAAGACGATGTACGCGGGCAGGCGGAACGAGGGGCGACAGGTCTCGAAGTCTCCCTGTCGAAACCGGATGAAGTGGCCCTTGAACTGGACGACGCCATGTTCCAGTCCCAACATGTGGCCGCTCTGATAGACGCCGCCCGTAACGGCGACACCATCATGACTGCCAAGATCTATGATGGCAGCGACCAGGGCGATCAGCTGATGGACACCACCGCCATCATCGGCAAGGCCCGCACGATGGGGCCGAAACTGGACGGCGAGTCGGATGAAGTCGTCGAAGCGTTGCGCGGAGAACAGGCCTGGCCGGTCTCAGTCAGCTATTTCACGACCGAGCGACATGGAAGGCGGCGGCGAGAAACTGCCGGTCTATCAGGTGTCTTTCCTGATGCTCGCGGATGGCGTGTCCCGCGATCTGACCATGCGGTATGAGGATTATTCCTTGAAAGGCGCGTTGACGGACATCGAATATATCGACGCCGCTCCCTGCGAACCGCTCAACTAGCTTTCGTCGCTGGCAAGATCGTGGGCTTCTCCGAGGCCGATATGACCGCCGCGCTTGCCGCGCCCGAATGTCAGGCCCAGTTCCACCGTCTCGCTGCCGAACCGGCGGCGAACGTCGTCCATCGCCCGTTCAGCCCGCGCCCGCTTTTGCGCGCCCTCGTCCAGTAGATCACCGGGGTCCGCCGCTTCGTCGGATTGCAGGTCGCTGACGCCGATGCCGATCAGCCGGTATTTCGCGCCCAGTTCCTTCTCCAGCATGGTGCGCCCGATGGCGAACAGACGGTCGGCAAGCTGAGTCGGGTCGGGCAGGGTAGTGTTGCGCGTCATGCTGCGAAACTGCGCGGTTTTCAGCTTTAAAACCACTGTTTGACCGGCAATCTGCTTGTCCTTCAAGCGGTCGGCGACTTTCTCGCACAGTCGCCGCAGAATGGGGATCAAATCGTCCGCTTCCCACAAATCGGTATTGAACGTCGTCTCCGCACTCACGCTCTTCGCGCCTTGCCGGTGAGAAACCGTTCGATGGTCGATACCCCGCGACAAGCGCGACAGGCGCAGCCCCATCGACCCGTAACGGCGCATGAGGTCGGCCTCGTCCTGCGTCTGCAGGTCGGAAATCATGTGCAGATTGTCAGCCGCAAGTCGTGCCTGCGTGGCCCGCCCAACGCCCCAGATGAGCGAAACCGGCTGACGTCCGAGAAACTCGACTGACTCCGCAGCACCGATGACCGAAAAGCCGCGCGGCTTTTCGAAATCGGACGCGATTTTGGCGAGAAACTTGTTCGGCGCCAACCCGACCGAAACGCTGATTCCGATTTCCTGTTCTACGCGACGGGAGAAATGCGCCAGCGTCAGCGCGGGTGGCATTCCGTGAACGCGGTCGGTGCCCGAAAGGTCGAGAAACGCCTCGTCTATCGACAGTGGTTCGACGGACGGTGTCAGATCGCGCATCATCCCGCGGATGGCGCGACCCACCTGCGCATAGTGGCCCATTCGAGGCCGGACGATAGTCGCTTCCGGGCACACCTTGAGCGCCTGGAACATCGCCATCGCTGACCGAACACCCTTGATGCGGGCGATGTAGCAACAGGTCGTCACAACCCCACGCTGCCCGCCGCCCACGATGACAGGCTTGTCGGCAAGGTCCGGATTGTCGCGCTTCTCGACCGAGGCGTAGAACGCGTCGCAGTCGATATGGGCGACCGTCAGATTATAGAGTTCCGGGTGTTGCACCAGCCGCGGGCTGGAGCAGGCCATACATCGTTTCACCTGGCGCGTTTGCACCGTCAGGCAATCCCGGCAAAATCCGGCAAGCGGGTCCAGCGTCTGTTCCATGAGAACAAACTAGCACAGGCGGTGCGCCTACGCAGTCAAATGATCGCGGATCACCGGCCATGTCTCAGCCCATTGCGTGCCGTGGTGCAGCGGCCCTTCCAGATCGTTCATCAAGGCGCGAAAACGGGCATTGGCCATGAAATGAAACAGGCGGATATCCGGCAGCGCGGCGCGGACCTGTTCGATATTGGTGGGCGAATCATCGATGAAACCCGTCGCACCCTTATGGCCGGCAGCCAGCATTCGAAGGGCAGGAGCCTTCGAGCCCTCGTTGGTCAGCATCGGCTGATTCAGGCCGAGGGCTTTCAAATATTCGCGGCGGATATCCCCGTAGGTGTGCGGCAGGTTGGTGAGAAAAACCACGTCCACATGCTCTGCAAGCGCGGTCAGGCCGTCTACCACGCCCTCGACGATCGTCTGCCGGTCCGCCTGCTCGTTGAAGAGCTGGTCGAGCCCGGCCCACACCTCCGTTTGCGTGGCCTCGCGCCCGGTCTCTATCTCGAAAATGTTGCCGGTCAGCTGGAAGGCGTGGGCGCGCAGCTCGAACCCGCGCTCGTTCATCACCGCCTCAAACGGGTCGACGAGATGCAAGACCACTTCATCCACATCGCACACCAGCAATGGGCGGTGTGATAGGTGAGACACTCCGTCGTAGCCGAGCGCGCCCAGTTGCTCCAGCGTGAACATGTCTGGCTGCTTGTGTTCGCTCATGCTCCGAATCCCGACGTATCCTGCGGCGCGAGCGCCAGGCGTGCCCGCGCGACACTGCTCGGTGCAAAGCCATCCGTTTCCGCCCAAGCCAGCAAATCCGGCTCGTGTCCCATGTAGAAATCCAGCACCGCAACCAGAAAATCGGGCTGCGAGGCGGCTCGTCTCATATCATCAGGCAACACTCCGGTAATATCCGAAAAGCGCCCAAGCAACGTGTCGTCGCTGGAGATGCGAACGAAACCTGCAACGGCAAGCCCTTCCGCAGCCTCTTCGTTCATGCTCTTGCGACCATGCGCATCATCGAAATTCATCTTAACCGGTCCTGAAGAAAAGCGGTGTAAACCGAGACTGATATGAACGAACGCCACCGGGGATTCGCTTTCCCGACTGTCGTTTCAACCAACGCCGGGGTCCATCTTCCTGTGACGAAACGTGTGATGATTGTCGAGGACAATGAGTTGAACATGAAGCTGTTCAACGATCTCCTGCAGGCGCAAAATTATGAAACCATCCTGATCCGTGACGGCCAGCGGGTCCGTGAAATTGCCAAGGAAACGATGCCGCATCTGATCCTGATGGATATTCAGCTGCCGCAGGTCTCCGGCCTCGATCTGACGAAGGATTTGAAGGACGACGACGAATTAGCGCACATTCCCGTTATCGCCGTCACCGCCTTCGCCATGAAGGGCGATGAGGAAAAAATCCGTGCGGGTGGATGCGAGGCGTATATTTCAAAACCGATCACCGTCGTAAAATTTTTGGAAACCGTGAAGTCGTATCTTGGCGACTGAAGATTCTCCGCGTCGGGATGCCAAACCGAAGCACAATATTGAAAAGGGTCGCCCGTGACCGCCCGAGTATTAGTAGTCGATGATATTGCCGCCAATGTCCGCTTGCTTCAAGCACGGCTTATGGCCGAATATTTCGAGGTCATCACGGCCACGAACGGCCCGGACGCTTTGCAAATCGCTCAATCCGGCCAGTGTGACATCATCCTGCTCGATGTAATGATGCCCGGCATGGATGGCTATGAAGTATGCCGACGCCTGAAGGGCGATCCGAAAACGGCCACCATGCCGATTATCATGCTCACGTCCCTCGACCAGCCTTCCGACAGGTTGCAGGGACTGGAGGCGGGTGCGGATGATTTTCTCAGCAAGCCGTTCGACGATATCGCACTGACCACCCGCGTCAAAAGCCTCTCCCGCCTGAAAATGATGACGGACGAATTGCAGCTGCGCGTGTCCACGGGCGAGCAATTCGGTCTGGAAACAGGCGAAGTGGCGAAGATCGACCCCAAAGGCGGTATGCAGGGAAAGGTGCTTGTCGTGGACGACAGCCCGTCATCCTATGAACGCACGGTGCGCGCGCTGGCACGGGATCATTCCGTCACGGTCGTAGCCGACCCGCAGGAAGCGCTGTTCCGCATTGCGGATGAATCGTTTGACCTTGTGATCGTGTCGCTGGCCATCTCGAATTTCGACGCTCTTCGGCTCTGCTCGCAGGTTCGCTCGCTGGACCGGACCCGTAACGTGCCGATCCTTCTCGTTACGGCGGAAGGCGATCAGGACCGTCTGCTGCGCGCCATCGAACTGGGTGTGAACGATTATGTCGCCCGTCCGGTGGAAGCGAGCGAGGTGCGCGCCCGCGCGCGCACGCAGGTGCGCCGCAAGCGGCTCACGGATGCCTTGCGCGAAAGTGTGCAGTCCACGATGGAAATGGCGATCAAGGATGGCCTGACCGGCCTCCACAACCGTCGTTATTTCGATACGCATATGGGAACGCTTTTCAACAACGCCGAATCCTCCGGTCGCCCACTATCGCTCATCGTCTTGGACATCGACCACTTCAAATCGGTCAACGATACTTACGGCCATCAGGCTGGCGACACCGTGTTGAAGGAATTCGCCCGTCGTATCGCGCGTTCTGTCCGCGCGCCCGACCTCGCATGCCGGTTTGGCGGAGAGGAGTTCGTGGTGGCCATGCCGGACAACAATTCCGAACTGGCGCGGGTCGTGGCCGACAGGATGCGGCAGGAAATTGCCGAACATCCGTTCATCATCGACGGTGGCGCACAGCAGTTGCGCGTGACCGTGAGCGCGGGCGTGTCCTGCTATGCGCCGGGCGATGAAAGCCACGATGCGATTCTCGCGCGTGCGGACGCTGCGCTCTACGACGCCAAACGGGCCGGTCGAAATCAGGTTGTCGCAAAGGCCGCCTGAGCCAACATCCTGAGCCAACATCGCCAACAAAAAAGCGCCCCGCAGGGCGCTTTTCACAAACCGGATAGAAGCAGATCAAGCAGCTTACTTGATCTTGCCTTCCTTGAAATCGACGTGCTTGCGCGCGACGGGGTCGTATTTCTTCATCACCAGCTTCTCGGTCATCGTGCGCGAGTTTTTCTTCGTCACGTAATAAAAACCGGTATCAGCGGTCGAGTTCAGTTTCACCTTGATGGTGGTCGCCTTGGCCATCGTATCGTTCCTGCAAAATGAGTGTCGACGCAGCCTGACAAGTCAAGGCGGTCGTTCCTGCGTTTCCTAGCGCCGGAACCGTAATTGTCAAGGTATCCTCGCCGCAAACCCGTCAGATGAGATCGCGCAGAAAGGTTTTGCCGCGCAGATGAAAGAACGGCACGTCCGTGGTGGGCTCAAGCTGCGGATCGGCGGCCAGCCGGTCCTCCAGTTCCTGCAGCACGGATACTGTTATGACGGGCAGTTCCAGATTGCGCGCCTCTTCGATCGTCAGCCAATGCAAGTCTTCCAACTCTCCCGATGGGCCGGTCGGCAGCTCATGGGCGATGTGATCGGCAAAGGTGGCGAAGAACCATGCGTCGAAACGACGGGTGCGACCGGGCGGGGTGATAGCCCGTGCAATAAGACGCAGCGGGTCGAGAGACGGCGCGACA
The DNA here is from genome assembly GCA_963799325.1 of uncultured Alphaproteobacteria bacterium. Taxonomy (GTDB): domain Bacteria; phylum Pseudomonadota; class Alphaproteobacteria; order Rhizobiales; family Rhizobiaceae; genus Pseudahrensia. The sequence goes on from CAWCWS010000002.1 coordinate 675,881, forward strand.
TCGTGAGTGTCGAAGGCCGTCCAGTCGTGTGCGTTTGACCGACGCGCCCCCTTCCGACCGACCAGCAGACCGGCTTCCTCATACGTTTCACGTATCGTTGCCAACGCAACGGCACGGGCACGCCGTTTCGTTGGCTTGCCACGAAAATTGTCGACGAGTTTGGTCTCGACCACCGGATGCAACTCGCTGGCAACACGCGCATCACCGTCCGTCTTGTCGACACGCCCGCCGGGAAACACGAAAAGACCCGGCATGAACGTGTGACCCATGTGCCGTTTGCCCATCAGGACACGCGGTTTGGAACCGCTGTTGTCGAGAATGATCAGCGTGCCCGCGTCTTTTGGAGGCATGTTCGGGCTGCGTTTCGAGCCGTCGAATGCGGCCGCTTCTTCCATCGCGTCTTTCGACATCCCGGGTTTCAGTCCGGGTGGCTTGCGGCCCATTGCACGTTCATTCCAATCAGCCATGTTGGCTTTCCGGCTTCGGCTCCTCGCCACCGAAACCGAACATGCCGAGCGCCCATTGCAGGCCAACAACGCCGCCTTTGACAGGCTGCATGAGCGCAAGAGACAGACCTAACGGTCAATGGTATCCACACCATAAGATGGGTCGCCATCGCCCAATCGTAATTGGCTTCGACGATCATCAGCAATGTCACGACGATATGCCCGACGATCGTGATCGTTATGTATGGCGGGAAATCCTGTGCCTGTTCGTGGTACAGATCCTCACCGCAAACAGAGCATTGCGGCGTCACCTTCAGCCATTTGTCGAACATGCGGCCTTCGCCGCAATTCGGGCAACGGCATTGTATTCCGCGTTTTATGGCCTGCGCTTTTGAGCGTTGCTGCATGAAACTCTCCTCTATCGTCGGGCCATCCGTTTGGAGCGTCGCGGCCTGCCGGATGGGGAGCCGTTGCGCGACCGCTTTGCCCTTGGCATGTCCGCGCTTTCGCGCCCCTCACTTACCATATCGAAACGCAACGCGCCCGCCATCGGTGCCGCTTCCACAAGGCGCACATCGACGCGGTCTCCCATCTGATAAACCAGACCGCTGTTGTCTCCGCGCACGAGATGGGCGGTCTCGTCGTAGTGATAGTAATCATCTCCGATCTTCGAGATCGGAATGAACCCGTCGGCTCCGGTATCGTCCAGTGTCACGAACAGCCCCGCGCGGGTGACGCCGTTGATCCGTGCCGTGAACTCTGCGCCGATGTGGTCTGCGAGATGCGATGATATGAGCCGGTCGATCGTCTGCCGTTCCGCCATCATCGCACGGCGTTCCGTATCCGAAATGGCCTGGGCGATCTCCGCCAGATTGGCCTCTTCCTCACGCGAAATACCGCCTTCGCCCAGCTTCAGCGAGCCGACAAGGCCACGGTGAACGATGAGGTCGGCATACCTGCGGATGGGTGACGTGAAGTGGGCGTATTTCTTCAAGTTCAGCCCGAAATGTCCGATATTGGCCGGGTTGTATTCGGCCTGGCTCTGGCTGCGGAGAACGACAGACGAAACGAGTTGCGCGTTTGTGGTGTCGGCAACCTGCTCAAGAATGCCGTTGAACACCTCCGGCCGCACCTGCTGGCCCTTGGCGAGCGAAATCGTGAGCGTTCGGAGAAAGTCGCGCAGGCTTTCCATTTTCGCCATCGAAGGCTGGTCATGAACGCGGTAGATGAGAGCCTGCTTGCGCTTCTCGAGCGTTTCCGCAGCCGCGACATTAGCCTGAATCATGAACTCCTCGACCAGCCTGTGCGCGTCGAGACGGGGCGGCACGACGACACGATCCACAGTGCCATCGTCGTTGAGAAGAATCTTGCGTTCCGGCAGGTCCAGTTCGAGCGGCTGACGGTATTCCCGTCCCCGTTTCAGCACGGCATAGGCGTCCCAGAGCGGTCGTAGGACAGACTCCAGCCACGGCTCGGCACGGGGAGCACTCTCACCGTCGATGGCAGCTTGCGCTTCCTCATATGCAAGCCGCACGTGGCTTTTCATCATGATGCGATGGAACGTGTGGCGCAACTTGCGACCCGTGGATGCAAACGTCATCCGCACCGCAAGGGCAGGGCGATCCTCATTCTCTTTCAGCGAGCACAGATCGTTGGAGATACGTTCCGGCAACATGGGCACGACGCGGTCGGGGAAATAGACCGAATTGCCCCGCTTGCGCGCCTCACGGTCCAGCGCCGAGCCGGGCCGCACATACCAGGACACATCCGCGATCGCGACGGTGACGATAACGCCACCCTCGTTCTGCTCGTCCGTATCAGCCACGGCATAAATCGCGTCGTCGTGATCTTTCGCGTCTGCCGGGTCGATGGTGATGAGCGGCACGTCGCGCCAGTCTTCGCGCCCCTGAAGCGGCGCTGGACCGGCTTGTTCGGCTTCCTCCACAACCTTTTCAGGAAAATGCGTGGGAATGTCATATTGGTGAAGAGCGATCAGCGAGACGGCCTTTTCGGACGTCACCGAGCCGACGACCGTCTCCACCTTCCCCTGCTTCAAACCTTGCGTGTTGCGCCCGGTGACGGAAACTTCGACCAGATCCCCATCTTTGGCGTTGCCGATATTCTGCTCGTGCACGACGAGTTCGTTCGCCTTGCGGTCCACCGGCTCGATGCGTCCGACGATGCCATTTTCGGGTGCGGTCAATGCGCGATAGACGCCGAGCGACAACGCGCGGTTCCTGTCGAGCACCTTCATGACCTTCGCGCGCAGACCGCCGGACACATGCTCCGAAATCCGTGCCAGTACCCGGTCGCCAACTCCTGCGCTCGGGGCCTTGGAGCGGGGGTGATTGATGAGGGTTACGGTCGGTCGCGGGCCGTCTTCAGCCTCGTCCCATTCCGCAGGGCGGGCCACCAGCGCACCGCCCTCGTCCCGCTCCATGATGTCCAGCACGGTAACCGGCGGTAGGGACCCCGGAGCGGCGTAGCGCTTGCCGCGCTTGCGAATGACGCCTTCGCCTTCGAGTTCCTTCAGCATCGCTTTCAGCGCGATCTTCTGCTGTCCCTTCAATCCGAACGCCCGTGCCACCTCGCGCTTGCCGGATTGGTCGGGATTGTCCTTCAACCAATTGAGAAGGGCGTCACGGGAAGGAAGGTTGGCGCGCTTGCCCTTGTTCTTTCTGGCCGCGTCTTCTGGTTTGGCGCTCACGTTTCAGCCGCAGCTTTTTTCGGAGCCGCCTTCTCTTCGCGCTGGCTTCTTCGCGGCTGGCTTCTTGGCAGCGGCTTCTTGGCAGCCGCCTTTTTCGCCGGAGCTTTCTTCTTCGCAGCAGGTTTCTTCTTGGCCGGACCCTTGGCAACCTTCGCAGCGATCAGATCGACGGCCTGTTCGACGGTTACAGCGTCCGGCTGCGTGCCACGGGGCAGGGTGGCGTTGGTTTTCTCGTGGTTGATGTAGGGGCCGAAGCGACCGTCCATCACGTTCATCGCGCCGCCTTGCTCCGGGTGCTCGCCCAGTTCCTTCAGCACCTTCGGCCCACGCCGCGCACCGCCTTTCTTGGCAGACTCAGCGAGCAGATCGACGGCCCGGTTGATGCCGATCGTGAACAGGTCGTCGAACGTCTCGACGCTGGCAAATTGCTTTTTAGTGCCGTTCAGATGCTCCAGCAGCGGCCCGAACTTTCCGTCGCGGGCGCTTATCATGCCGCCCGTTTCAGGGTGTTTGCCGACCTCGCGGGGCAGGGTGAGCCACTTCAGCGCCTGTTCGAAATCCACATCATCCACGGATACATGCTTCGGCACGCTGGAACGCTTGGAGTCCTTGCCGTCGCCCCGTTGGACATACGGACCGAAGCGACCGGAACGCAGCGTCACTTCCTCGCTGTTATCGGGATCGACGCCCAGAACCTTCGGCTGCGAGAGAGCGACCGCGCCCTCCTCGCCTTCCTTGCCAAGCTGGCGGGTGAAACTGCATTCAGGATAGTTGGAACACCCGATAAACCCGCCATTGCGCGAAACCTTCAGGCTCAACTGCCCCTCGCCGCAGGCCGGGCAGGCACGCGGGTCACTGCCATCGCCCTTGTCGGGGAAGGCGAGGGGGCCAAGCGCCTCGTTCAGGTGATCGAGAACCTCAGTGATCCGCAGGTCTTTGGTTTCAGCGACATTCGCGGAAAACTGCGTCCAGAAATCGCGCAAAACATCACGCCATTCCAGTTCGCCAGCGGAGATGAGGTCGAGTTTTTCCTCCAGCGAGGCGGTGAAGTCATATTCCACATAGCGAGAGAAGAAGCTTTCGAGGAACGACGTGACCAGCCGGCCTTTCGCCTGGGGCATGAGGCGACGCTTGTCGATCGTCACATATTCCCGCGCCTCCAGCGTCGCCAGCGTGGATGCGTAGGTAGACGGGCGGCCGATACCCAATTCTTCCATGCGCTTGATGAGCGAGGCTTCCGAGAAACGGGCAGGCGGTTCGGTGAAATGCTGGGTGGACGTGATTTCTTCCCGACTGATGGTCTCGCCCTGTTTTAGCGGCACCAGCCGCTTGTCATCATCATCCTTTGACGTGTCGGCATATACGGACAAAAACCCGTCGAACTTCACCACCGACCCATTGGCGCGCATGAGCGCTGTACGGTCACCGGAGGTTGCGCGAATGTCCGCAGCGGTGCGCTCTATACGGGCACTCGCCATCTGGCTTGCAATGGTACGTTTCCAGATCAGATCGTAGAGCCGGGCCTGATCGGAATCGAGTTTGCCCTTCACCTCGCGCGGATGGCGGGCCAATGACGTTGGTCGCACGGCCTCGTGCGCTTCCTGAGCGTTCTTGGCTTTGGTCGAATAGATGCGCGGTTTGTCCGGCAGGTACAGGGCACCGAAATCACTGCCGATAACGCTGCGCGTCTCATCGATTGCCTCGGATGCCATTTGCACACCATCCGTCCGCATATAGGTAATGAGACCGACGGTCTCTCCGCCAAGGTCGATACCTTCATACAGCCGCTGAGCGGTCTGCATGGTGCGGGAGGCGGAAAAGCCGAGTTTGCTGGAGGCTTCCTGCTGCAATGTGGACGTCGTGAACGGTGCGTAGGGATTGCGGGTCGTCGGCTTGGCTTCGACGGTTTCGACCTTGAAATCGGCAGTCATCAACATCCGGCGGATATCGCTGGCCTGTTTCTCGTCTTTCACATCGAGACGACCGATCTTGGCCCCCTCGAACTCGGTCAAGCGCGCTTCGAAGTCGGCCTTGGCCGCATTTTTCATCTGGCCGAGGATGGTCCAGTATTCCTGCGGAACGAACCGTTCGATCTCGTTTTCCCGTTCGCAAACGAGTCGTAAGGCGACCGATTGCACACGACCGGCGGACCGGGCACCGGGCAGTTTGCGCCACAGAACCGGCGACAGGGTGAAGCCGACAAGATAGTCCAGCGCACGGCGGGCCAGATAGGCATCGACAAGTGGCACGTCGATCTGACGCGGCTTTTCCATCGCTTCGAGAATCGATTTCTTCGTGATCGCGTTGAAGACCACCCGCTCGACTGTTTTGTCCTTCAGCGCCTTCTTTTCGTTGAGCACTTGAAGCACGTGCCAGGAAATCGCCTCACCCTCCCGGTCGGGGTCGGTGGCGAGAATGATGGCATCCGCTTCCTTGGCAGCACGGGTAATATCCGTCAGGCGGGGCTTGGACTTGGCGTCCACCGCCCATGTCATTGCAAACTCTTCGTCTGGTAGAACGGACCCGTTTTTCGCAGGCAGATCACGCACATGGCCGTAGGAAGCCAAGACCTTGTAGCCGGGCCCGAGATACTTGTTGATGGTTTTTGCCTTGGCAGGCGATTCAACGATGACGAGTTTCATAAGGCCGGACAAACACGTTGGAACATTGCGCTCACATAGGCAGCAAGACCGTTCGACGCAATCTTAGCCGTGGCGACTGGTTGATCGCGCGAGAAATGCAACCTATAGTTGTTTTATTGAAAAGCGGTTGTAGGCGACTGGAATGGACAAAAATTGTTTGCACGATGATCTGCAGACCCTGACCTATATTCAGGACATACTGGGCCAGTTGAAGATGATGGCGCAATCATCCAGATATGAACTGCTGTCGTATACGATCGGTATTGCCATCTACGAGACCGACCGCGCCTTGAAGGAACATGCTCCGGCAACCGGCAGGGAAATCGAGCGCGACTCTCTCTACCTGCCGGAACGTGCCGACTGACTAGCCGTCCTGCCCATCAGTGCCGTGCGCGCCGATGAACCAGGCATCCTTGTCGACCAAACGGCTGATTTCCGTAAACAGATCGGCGGTGTCCTCGTCACCGGCTTCACCAGCCGCATCGATCGCCGCGCGCAGCTTTTTCCCGTAATCCATGAAGCGTTCGGTCAGCGCTTCCACATGAACCTGCTGGTTCTGGGCATCGACGGGGTAGGGTTCCAGCGACGAGGCCTCTGGCAACAGTTCGGCTGTGCCTTTCGCCTGACCACCGATGATGACGCAACGCTCGGCAATCGTGTCCACTCCGTCCTGCATCCGGGCATAGACCGCATCCAGTAATTCGTGAATGCCGATGAAGCTGGGGCCCTTGAGGTTCCAATGAGCCTGCTTCACGGCCAGTGACAGCGCGATGCCATCGGCGAGGCGGGTATTGAGCAGGTCGATCATGGCCTGACGGGTATTGTCGTTGAGACCGCTGACGAAAGCCTTGGGCATAATATTCTCCATATAAGTATTTGTCGCGCCAGAGCGCGTATAATCGCAACGATATATCTGCACGCAGGTTCCATTCGCTTCGTGAAAGCGGGGTTTAAACAGCCCGCGCTGCCTTGGAAGCCAACGTTCCCTGCTGTGCCAGCCAGGGCTCAATCTCATCCTTGCGCGCCATCGTATCCTCGTAAGCCAGATCGATGAGATCTCCTATATAACCCGGCTCGAACAACAGATAGCTCACCAGCCGCCCGTCTTCACCCCAGGCGCCGATGGACTTGAACAGCAGGCGGATGGAACGGGGCATCTCATGAGCATGGTGGTTGGCAATGGCGCGCAGATCGGCGCTTGGCTGCAAAACCTTGATGTCGATAGCTTTCAGACCGAGCGTTTTTCGTTGAGCGTCGTCCAGCACACCGACCGTCCGGTTGATCCGCTCCAGCCGCTCGATATCGGTATCCAGGTCGTCATTGAAGATGATATCGAGGGCGTGGCCGGTCATAACGCCGATAGTCGGGTAGGTTTCGCCCCGGTGATCGGGCGGCTCGACCACATTGTCCCGCACGCCGACCACCAGCAGTCGTTCGGCACCCAGCCGGATCGCGGGCGATAGCGGGGCGGACAGGCGTAGGGCACCGTCGCCGTAATAGTTTCCGTCCACGCTGATCGCGGGGAACACGAAGGGGAGCGACGATGACGCCAGCAGATGGTGGTGGGTGATCGTATCCCGCACTCCGAACCGGCGCGCGCGTTCCCATTCCATCGCTCTCACATTGGCCTGAAAAAACGTGACGGACGACCCTTCGCCATAGCTGGAGGCCGAAATTGCGAGCGCCTGCAGCGCGCCGGAGCGCAGGTTGCGCGCTATTCCACGGGTGTCGAAACTCTTTTCCAACAGATTGCCGAGCGGCGCGTTGTCGAGCAACGCGACCGGGTCGCCGATGCCGAGGCCACCGAACGCAATCGTCCACAACCAGCGGGCGCTGGACGCGGCAATGGCGGCAGGATGGGTGTTGTAGACCCTGTCGCACCTGAGACCGCGCCAGAGCCGTTCGAGCTGCCGCGCGGCGCGTTGAAAATCTCCTGCCATCGCGGCCAGCGGTGCAGCGTTGATCGCGCCCACCGATGCGCCGGTGATGACGGGAAAGGGTGTGCGACGGCGGCGGCTTATGTCTGCCATCGCGCGGATGGCACCCACCTGATAGGCCCCACGTGCGCCGCCGCCCTGCAACACGAGACCCAATGGGCCATCAAGTGTGGAATCGCTTTCGTCTTTCAACACCATATGCTGCGCCTCCCGTTGCCTCTCCTGCCAGTTTCAGGTCAGGTTTTGCAACGGGAGGATAGGCGTTCCGGCTTAATGGTCCGTGCGTGGTAGAGGAGCCTACTGCTCCATAGGGCCGCCGGCATCCTTCCATTCGCCGATGCCGCCGATATTGGTGACGTTGGTGTAGCCCATGTCCTTCAACCTTTTGCCGGACAAAGCTGCCTGACCACCCGCACCACAGACGAGATAGAGTTCGGAATCCTTTTTCAGGTCGCTGTCGTAGAACTGCTCCATCGCCGGGTCGGCACGGAACTCGATGAATCCGCGCGGAATACGCTTGGCACCCTTAACCGTGCCCGTTTTGGCGATGTCGCCGGAATCGCGCACGTCGATGAAGATCGCGTCACTGCCGTGCTTGGCAATCGCCTCACCACCCTTGATGCGCGGCACGGCGGCGTTTGCGGCGTCGAGATAGTCTTTGGCGGATTTTGTCATAGTGTGGTGTCCGGTTAAGAATGAGACCCCGATTATGGTGCGCGCCTAGCGTAATTGCGAGAGTTCCAGCACGAATTTCCGCCGGATCAACTGCGCGAACGAGGCGTATCCGTCCGCCACCTCCACGAACGACCCCGCGCCGCCGATCACCTGGCTCTCGAAGTAGTAGGGCAGGCCGCCTTCGGGGTTTTCATGGGTGTGATACGGGAAACGGGCTGTCGGAATTGACGATGGCGAGCGCGTTGATGACCGCGCCCCCGTCCAGCGCCTGCTGCCGCGTGACGGCCAGCGACGCGCCGAAATTGTGCGTGCCGTCCGACGACAGGTCGATCACCCAGCGCGGCGCGGTGACGGGCGCGCGGGCGAACTGGTCCATGCAGAACAGGATCGCCTCGCTGATCGCCGTGTTCCGCACCGGATTGCTCATCCATGCGGGAGGCGAGGCCTGCGCGATCTGTGTGCTGAATGCCGTCGCCGTCTCCATCCCGTCGATCACGGCCCAGGGCGCGGCGACGAACTGCTGCGCATGGTTGGCCCATTCCACGTATATGGCCCCGATCCGCCCCTTGCGCCCGGCGCGGATGGCGGAGACGACTTCGGGATCACGGATGGCGGCGGAATGCCCGTCTTTCTGGAGCGCGGTAGTCAGCGTCGGTGACGGACTCGGACGCATCCGCCGCCATGCAGAGGAGCATGTCGGCTTGCGGGGATTGGGCGGCGGCGGGGGAGGAAATCAATGCTAATGCGAGGGCAATTCGTGCGAACATAGGGGCCTCCTGAGACGGCATCAGCGACCGCTGATAGAAGGCTAGCATGAATTTCTATGTTGAGAAGGGCGCTCTAGGCGAACTAGAGTGCGCCGGACTTGGCGATATCGCCGGAATCACGAACGTCAATAAAGATCGCTTCGTTGTCGTGATGCGGAACGGCCTTCGCACCTTTGACACGGGGCATCTCAGCTTTGGCGGCGGAAAGGTAGTCGGATGCGGATTTGGTCACTGGCAAGTACCGTTTGCGCAGTAGTTGTATCTGAGAGTGTGGCTGGTGTGCCGTGCATTTGCATCATAGTTCGCGCTAAGGCGATAGTGGAATAGCCGCCTAGGAATCATGGCACCATGTCAAATCGTATGTTTACCGTTGGCTACGAAGGAACGGATATCGAATCTTTCATCGACGCTCTCGTGGATCACGGCGTTACCCTCCTTGCTGATATCAGAGAACTTCCACTCTCGCGAAAGAAGGGATTCTCAAAAAATGGCCTTGCCGCCGCTTTAGCAGAGTCAGGGATATCCTATCTGCATATCCGTTCACTTGGCGATCCTAAGCCCGGTAGAGAAGCTGCTCGTCGCGGTGATTTTTCCGAGTTTGAGCGGATATTTTCTTCGCACATGACAACAGATGAGGCTCGCTCTGGCCTTGTATCGGTGAAGGAAGCTGCGGATGAGCACACCGTTTGTATGATGTGCTTTGAAGAAGATCACACCCACTGCCATCGAACAATTGTTGGGACAGAACTTGAAAGCGTTTACGGAACAGAGGTAGAACATTTACGGGTTCGATAAGCGCGGGAAACAGTATATTGGCGATTGGGTTCGGAACTGAGCGAACGACTATTTTAGTGAAAGCTGCGCCGCGCGTAGGTGAAAAGCACGGTGAGCTAGTTTGCTGCGCTGGGCTGTCGCCGGAGGGAGAGTGGCGCCGTTTGTATCCGGTATCTTTCAGAACACTTGCCGACGTCCAGAAGTTCGCTCGATGGGATATTGTTGAATACGAAGCGGCGCGACCCAATGGGGACTCGAGGGTCGAGAGCCGAAGTGTGAAACACGGTAGCTTGCGCATCGTCGGGTCGGAGACTTCAAAACGAAGGCAAGAGTTAATCGCACGCGCGGTCGTGACAAGCACAGATGTGGTCGAAAACGCTGGACTTAGTTTTGCACTCATCAGGCCTAGCGGTCCGCAGTTCGTATATGGACGAAAAGATGATGCCAAGTTCGCTGCGGAACGCGCGAGATTCCGAGAGTGGCACGAACAAGAAAAAAATGGATTGTTTGGTTATACCGTCAAAGGCCTTGTACCGTATGAACCTTCACCATTCACCTTCAAGTACCTCTATGAAATGGATGGTAAGAAGCGCGAAGGCACGTGCCAAGACTGGGAAATCGAAGCAACTTTTCTTAAGTGGCGTCGTAAATACGGCGAAGAGGACGCGCTCCGTCGGATGACTGTTAGATTTGGTGAAGAATATCCCTCGAAAGGCATGGTGCTTGCGATGGGAACCCATAAAGCGTGGGGAAACTGGCTTATTAATGGCGTATTGCGGTTGGATCATCAAGCCGAGGCGAACGTTTCGCCTCGGCTTCTCTAGTGAGATTTAACTACACCCCGTCGTCCCGCCGCAGCTATCACACTTCAAACACGTCCCGTTCCGCACCAGCGTAAAATTCTGGCACTCCGGGCAACTCTCCCCCTCATAGCCCTTCATCCGCGCCACGGCCCGTTGCTCGTCCTTGCTGCGCACAGGCGCGTCCACCTTGTCGGAAAACACCTCGCCCTGATCGAGCAACGTGCCGTCGCTGACCGGGGCTTCGACGGTGCGGGCGAAGGCTGTGGCCTGTGCTTCGGTGTCGGCGAGCGGGGAGACCGCCACGGCCACCGCGGTGTTGCCCTTGGCGGACGAGATGGCGCGCACGTTGCTGCTGCCCGTCGCACCGGCCACGGCTTTCGAGCCGCTCGCGATGGCCGTCGCGCCGATACCGCCAAAACCTGCCGGTTCGCTGCCGATGCCGCCTTTCGGCACCACCGACAGTTTCGCGCCCCGCGTCAGGCCGGAGGAGACCGCCTGTGCGTTGCCCTCACTCACGCCCTTGCCGAGCGCGGTGTTGCCGAAATCCGACAGGTCGACATGGCCCAGATCATGCCGCCCGGCATAGGATACGGCGAGTTCGCGGAATATGTAGTCGAGAATGGACGTGGCGTTCTTGATCGCGTCGTTGCCGACCACCGGCCCGGACGGGTCGAACTTGGTGAAGGTGAAGGCCTCGACATATTCCTCCAGCGGCACGCCGTATTGCAGGCCGAGCGAGATGGCGATGGCAAAATTGTTCATCATCGCCCGGAAGGCGGCACCCTCCTTGTGCATGTCGATGAAGATTTCGCCGAGACGGCCATCGTCGAATTCGCCGGTGCGCAGATAGACCTTGTGACCGCCGACGATGGCTTTCTGGGTGTAACCCTTGCGCCGGTTCGGCAGCTTGTCGCGCAGCGCGCGGACTTTCACTTCCCGCTCGACGATCTTCTCCACGATCCGCTCGGCGACCTGCGCAGCCTTTGCAGCGTTCGGCGCGGCGATCAGTTCTTCCAGAGCTTCATCGTCCTCGTCCTCCTCATCCTCGATCAGCGAAGCGTTGAGGGGCTGGGACAGTTTGGAGCCGTCGCGGTAGAGCGCGTTGGCTTTCAGGCCCAGCTTCCAAGACATCATGTAGGCGGCAGTGCAGTCCTCCACCCTCGCGTCGTTGGGCATGTTGATGGTCTTGGAAATCGCGCCGGAAATGAACGGCTGCGCCGCCGCCATCATGCGGATGTGGCTTTCCGTCGAGAGCGACCGCGTGCCGATGCGCCCGCACGGGGTGGCGCAATCGAACACGGCCAGATGCTCGTCCTTCAGCCCCGGTGCGCCTTCCAGCGTCATCGCCCCGCAGCACCAGATGTTGGCGGCGGAAATCTCGTCTTTCGCAAAGCCGAGCGCGGACAGCATGTCGAAGGAATAATCGTTCAGCTGCTCGTCGGTGAAGCCGAGCGTTTCCTTGCAAAAGGCTTCGCCGAGGGAATGCTTGTTGAAGGCGAACTTGATGTCGAACGCCTGCGCCAGCCCGTCCTCGATGGCCTTGATCTGCTCCGGCCCGAAACCTTTCGATTCCAGCGCACCGTGGGAGATGGCGTTGGAGCCTTTCAGCGTGCCGTGGCCGACCGCATAGGTGATCATCTTCTCCATCGTCGCCTGATCGTAGCCGAGGTTCGACAAGGCCTCCGGCACGCAGCGGTTGATGATCTTGAAATAACCGCCACCGGCCAGCTTCTTGAATTTCACCAGCGCGAAGTCCGGCTCGATGCCAGTCGTGTCGCAATCCATCACCAGCCCGATCGTGCCGGTGGGCGCGATGACGGTGGCCTGCGCGTTGCGGAAGCCGTGGGCTTCGCCGAGGGTGACGGCCCGGTCCCATGCCAGTTTGGCGCGTTCGGACAGGTCTTTCTGTTCAATGTTGGCGTGGTCGAGCGGCAGTGGAGAGATCGACAGGTTTTCGTATCCGCCCGTGTTACCGTGGGCCGCGTTGCGATGGTTCCGCATGACGCGGGCCATGTGCTCGGCGTTCGGCGCGTAGCCGGGGAAGGGGCCTTGCTCCTTCGCCATTTCGGCGGACGTCGCATAGCAGACGCCCGTCATGATCGCCGTGATGGCACCGCAGATCGCGCGGCCCTCGTCGGAGTCATAGGGAATGCCCGCCGTCATCAGCAGCCCGCCGATATTGGCGAAGCCGAGGCCGGTGGTGCGGTAGTCGTAGGAAAGCTGCGCGATTTCCTTCGACGGGAACTGCGCCATCAGCACGGAGATTTCCAGCACCATCATCCACAGCCGTGTGGCGTGCTCGAAGGCTTCCACGTCGAAGCTTTTGTCGGCGCGGCGGAACTGCAGCAGGTTGAGGGACGCCAGATTGCAGGCCGTGTCGTCAAGGAACATGTATTCCGAACACGGGTTCGACGCTCGGATGGGGCCTGCGGCGGGGCAGGTGTGCCAGTCGTTCATGGTGGTGTTGTAGTGCAGGCCCGGGTCGGCGGATTGCCACGCGGCATTGCCGATCTTGTCCCACAATTCGCGGGCCTCGACCGTTTTCGCTACCTTGCCGTCTTTACGGCGGATGAGGTCCCACGTGCGGCCATCTTCAACAGCGCGCAAAAAATCGTCCTTGATGGAGACCGAGTTGTTCGAGTTCTGGCCGGAGACGGTCAGATAGGCGTCGCTGTCCCAGTCGGTGTTGTAAACCGGGAATTCGATGTCGGTGAAACCCTGTTTGGCCAGCATGATAACGCGGGCGACATAGTTTTCCGGCACCGAATTGCGCTTCGCAGCACGTATCTCGCGTTTTAGCGCAGGGTTCTTGGCCGGGTCGAAGCACTGGTCGCCGGATGCCTCGCAATTGATGCAGGCCGACATGATCGCCTTCATGTGCTTGGACACGATCTTGGAGCCGGTCACGATGGCCGCGACCTTCTGCTCCTCCTTCACCTTCCAGTCGATATAGGCCTCGATATCGGGGTGGTCGATGTCGACCACGACCATTTTGGCCGCCCGTCGCGTCGTGCCGCCGGATTTGATGGCACCCGCCGCACGGTCGCCGATTTTCAGGAACGACATGAGGCCGGACGACTTGCCGCCGCCCGAAAGCGGTTCGTTCTCGCCGCGGATGTGGGAGAAGTTGGAGCCGGTGCCGGAGCCGTATTTGAACAGCCGCGCCTCGCGGACCCACAGGTCCATGATGCCACCGTCGTTGACCAAGATCGTCGCCGACGCCCTGGATGAAGCAGGCGTGGGGCTGCGGGTGCTCGTAGGACGACTTGGACTTCGTCAGCTTGCCGGTCTGGTAGTCGACATAGTGGTGGCCCTGTGCGGGACCGTCGATGCCGTAGGCCCAATGCAGACCGGTGTTGAACCACTGGGGCGAGTTCGGCGCGACCTTCTGGGTCGCCAGCATGAAGCACAGCTCGTCGTAATAGGCGCGCGCATCGTCCTCGCCGTCGAAATAACCGCCCTTCCAGCCCCAATAGGTCCATGTGCCAGCGAGACGCGAGAACACCTGTTCGGCGGTCATTTCCGGGCCGTAGCGCTCGTCTTCCGGCAGCTTGGCCAGCGCCGCCTTGTCCTCGACCGAACGCCATAGCCACGATGGAACGCTGTTTTCCTCGACTTTCTTCAGCACGGCTGGAACACCGGCCTTGCGAAAGTACTTTTGCGCGATGATGTCGGACGCGACCTGACGAGAACTGCTCGGGGACCAGAATATCCTCCAGCCGGAACACCACCGAGCCGTCCGGGTTGCGGATTTCACTCGTCGCCTTGCGCATGGGCACCGCCTCGAAGGGAGATGTGCCTGCTGTCGTATAATGGCGGGTGATCTTCATCGTCTTGTCGTCCTTCTTGTGCACCGCTCATTATGGAGCCTGCGCTGTTTTTCCCCGGTCGAAGCCCTTCGACCACTCAATTTTCGCGTCCGACGTCGCTGTCATGTGGACAAAGGCCAAACGTCATCGCGCTGTCACACGCGGCCACCAACCATCCACTCGAAACGCTACACGGTCTCCGCTTTGAACGGATGCCTCGCTGGTAGTCTGGCACGAACGAGGACGCTCTTGCCAACCCTTCCAACCGAGGCTTCGTTTCCAAACGGGCCAAGACCGCGTTTGATGCCCTGTCAGCCTCATCGTCAAGATCATGTGGTTAAGGAAGGCTTAACACACAACATGGTGTGGCAGGAGTGTCGCGTGGGCGGTATGGTAAAGAAACGGACAAGCGGTTTGAATCCATTTACGATTCACCGGTTCGACCTTATCCCCGCTCCTTCAACAGCTATATTTTTTCCCCGACGGGTTGACGAAACAGCCGCTGCTTGAAGCCTGCGCTTCGGCCCGATTCCGGCTACACTGTGGCCAGTCGAAACCCGAATCTGTGAGTCTCTCCATGTTCAAAGCCGCGCTCACGGGAATCGCTCTCGCCATATTGATGTTCCTTGGACATGCAGCCGCCTTTGCCCAAAGTTTCGATGCGTTCGTTGCGGGCATGAAGCCGGATGCGATCGCGCGGGGCATTTCTCCGGCTACCTTTGAAGCTGCCACGAGAGGCTTGACGCCGGACCCCTCCATGAAGCGCCTGACAAAGCGACAGCCGGAACTTGTCAAACCCATCGGCGGCTATATCGAACGGCGCACATCGGGTGGATTGCTCTCGACAGGGCGCGCGAAGGTGAAGGCGAACGGGCGTCTGCTGCGCGAATTGGAGCGGCGCACGGGCGTCGATCCCTATGTGGTGGCGGCGATCTGGGGCATGGAGACCGGCTACGGCGGCAACATCGGCACCAGCGATGTTTTCCGCTCCCTCGCAACACTGGGGTGGATGGAATATCGCGGCGACTTCTTCCGCGACGAATTCCTCGATGCGCTCGCCATTGTGCAAAACGACAAAATCCCCCGCGGCCGCATGATCGGGTCGTGGGCGGGCGCGATGGGGCAGACCCAGTTCATCCCGTCCAGCTTTCTGAAATACGCCGTGGACTTCGACGGCGACGGCACGCGCGACCTGTGGCGCAGCACCGGAGATGCGCTCGCCTCCACGGCCAATTACCTGAAATCGAAAGGGTGGATAGCGGGGCAGCCTTGGGGTGTGCCGGTCGATCTGCCGAAAAGCGTGGTCCGCAGTGCCGCGACGCAAGGCTGGTCCGCTTGGGCGAAACTGGGCGTAAAGTCCCACGACGGCGGGGCATTTCCCAAAACGGGAACTGCGACGCTGTTCTTTCCCGCCGGTCACGAGGGTCCAGCCTTCTTGATAACCGACAACTACGATGTAATCCGCGATTACAATTCTTCCGACGCCTATTCCCTCTCTGCCGCCCTTCTCGCGGACCGCTTGCGAGGGGGGAAGGCGCTGAACGCTTCTTGGCCGATAGGCGAGACGCTCAACAAGACCCAGCGCCTCGCCGTGCAGGCGGCTTTACGGAAGCGCGGGCACATCCTGTCGAACGATACCGGGCGCATTACCAAGGACGTGCGCCTTGCTATAGCTGCCGAGCAGCGGCGGATGGGCGTGACGCCGGACGGCTATCCTGACCAGCAGTTTTTAGCCCGTGTCAGTCGCTAGCAGCAGCCAGACTGTTCCGTTGGCGTGCCATAATGAGCAGGGCGATGCCGAACAGCACCGCCCCCATCCAGAAATACGCGCCCGGAAACGCGATAATCGCATCTGATCCGGTGGAAACGGCAAAAACCTGCGTAGCGACCACCGGCCCAATCACAAGTCCCACCGTATTGACGCTCGCCAACGTGCCCTGAAGCAATCCCTGTTCGTTGTCCGGCACGGTCTGCGACATGAGCGATTGCAGGGCAGGGCCAGCCGATCCCCACCCGAGAATATGGAACAGGATGCCCGGATAGAGCATCCAGCTTGCGGTCAGGAAGGGCAGGCCGATGAAGGCAATCATCGAAATCGCGTAGCCACCGATAACAACCCGCCATTCGCCGAATTTCGGCACGATGATCCGCACCAGATAACCCTGCACGAACGCCGAACACAGGCCGACCCATGCCAGAGAATACCCGGCTTCCGCGACACCGAAATCGAACTGCGCCTCGGTCCACAGCACCCAGATGCCTTGGAGCCCTTGCTGCGCCAGACCGGCGGTAAGGTAGACGACCATCAGGCTTGTCAGAACCGGATAGCGGCTGACATAGCCGAATGCCTTGAACGGGTTGGCCTTTACCCAAGCAACCGGCTGGCGCTTTTCCGGTGGCAAAGATTCCGGTAGCACCAGCGCGCCGAATGTAACGGCCACGAACGACAGCCCCGCCGCGACCCAGAACGGCAACCGAAGGTCGATTTCGCCCAGTGTGCCGCCCAGTAAGGGCCCCACCACGAAGCCGACGCCGAAAGCCGCGCCGATCAATCCGAAAGCAGCCGCCCGTTTTTCGCGCGGTGTCACGTCCGCGATATAGGCGTTGGCGGTCGATATGGTCGCGCCGAGCGCGCCGGCAAAAAGGCGTCCGACGACGATGAGCCAGAGCGACGGTGCCAATGCGAGCAGGATGTAGTTCAGCCCCAGTCCGGTGAGGGAAACCAGCAGGATCGGCCGCCTGCCAAACCGGTCCGACAGCATCCCCATGAGCGGCGAGACGAAGAACTGCACAAGCGCGTAGCCGGACATCAGCAAGCCATAGATAACGGCGGCCTCGCCGACTTCCTTGCCCGTCAGGTCCTTCACGAGCTGCGGCAGGATCGGCCATGTCAGGCCGATACCGAGCATGTCAATCACCACCACGGCGATGATGAAGGAAAGTGCGGCTTTTCTTGGCGTCTTTGGGCGGGCGGGTTTGAGGGCCGCCTCGTTCGCGCTCACCCGTCGGCCAGACCGGAAATCGGGGCCACGTAGCTCATCTCCATGTCCCACGGAAAATAGATCCACGTATCCTGGCTCACTTCCGTGACGAACGTGTCGGCCATCGGCACGCCGGTGGGCTTGGCGTAGACAGTGGCGATGTGAGCGTTGGGAAGCATTTCGCGCACTTTCCGCGCCGTCGCGCCGGTGTCGGTCAGATCGTCGATGACGAGAACGCCGCGACCGCCATCCTCGCCGACCATGCTGGAATCGATGCCCTTGATGACGTCGAGCTGCCCCTGATCCTTGTATTCGTGATAGGACGCGATGCAGACGGTCTCGATGGTGCGGATGCCCAGTTCGCGGGCAATGATGGCGGCGGGAACCAACCCGCCACGGGTGATCGCCACGATGGCAGTCCACTTCATGTCGCCCTTGCCGGGCCCGGCCAACCGCCATGCGAGCGCCTTGCAGTCTCGGTGAAACTGGTCCCACGAGACGGGAAAGGCTTTGGGTTTTTCGGACATGGGTGCGACCTGAGCGTGACGGGGCTGGCGGTCGCGGCTGTGTGCCCTATCCGGCCCCTTACGACAAGCCTGCCGACAAGTCTGCAACCATCGTGGTGATGTCGGAATAAGCGGCGTCCACCGCTCCCGCATCCCGCCCGCGCACGACGATTTGGGTCGTGTGATTGCCGTCCTCGAAGCGGGGATAGGAGCCAAGCATCGTGGCCGGATGCTTGTTCTGCAAATCGCCCAGCGGACCGCCGACAACCCCTTCGCCGAGCGGTGTATCTATAGCCTTTGAGATGATCTTCGTCCCGCCCTCGAGCGTCGGCGCAATCGCATCCATCATCGCCTGCATGATTTTTGGCACGCCGGCCATCGTGAACACGTTTCCGGTGCGGATGCCGGGCGCTTTGGAGACCTTGTTTTCGATCAGTTCGGCCCCTTGCGGCGTGCGGGCCATCCGTTTGCGGGCTTCCGTGAATTCCATTCCACGCGCTTCGTAATGCGCTGCCATCTCCTTCATGGCGACGGGATGATACGTGCAGGGAAGGCCGAATGCGGCAGCGACCGATTCTGCCGTGATATCATCGTGCGTCGGGCCGATACCGCCGGTTGTGAAGACATAAGTATAGCGATGGCGCAGCGTGTTGACCGCTTCGACGATGGCCTCCTGTTCGTCCGCCACGATCCGCACTTCCTTCAGATCGATGCCCAGATTGGTCAGATACTCCGCAACAAAACCAATATTGATATCCTTTGTGCGCCCGGACAGGATTTCATCGCCAATCACGATCATTCCGGCCGTAACTATCGCGTCCATGCTTGCCGCTCCCTGTTGATGCGCGCTACATGCCCGCCGACGCCCCCTTGGCGAAATTGGTATACGCAGCGGACTTAAAAACCCTTTTGTTTGGATCTGCCAAACTTTTTTCGTAGAGTCAGGTTGGTTACGAAAACAACGAGTTAGAGGAAGGGAGAGAATCAAAGCAAGAGGAGCAAACGGAAACTAGGGGCCACATAGGAGCCACACCATTGGTGCGCGATCGAGCAACCTCTGGCGCGCCTCCGCACTCTGTGGCACGACCTAGACATGCGGACGTGGCGAAATCGGTAGACGCAACAGACTTTGATTTGGAGTGCCTCCGGAGAAATCCGGGGAGTAGAACTGCTCAAATTCGGGGAACGCTCTGGTGGTAAATCACCGTGCCAATCCCGAGCCAAGCCCGAACTACTCGGGAAGGTGTAGAGACTAGACGGGCAGCACCTACGGCGAAAGCTAGGGTGAAGGGATAGTCCAGACCACGAACGTCGAAAGGCGGCGGCGAAAGTCGAAGTGGTACGAAAATCTGTTTTCCGAATGGGAGTGCGGGTTCGAGTCCCGCCGTCCGCACCATGCTTCCCGAGGATCACGCTCGCTTATGGAGCGCCGCCCACCGAAGCCGAAGGTCACAGCTTCGAATCCAGTCGGGTACACCAGTTCTCTAAATAATCTAACGACTTACTCCCTGCCCTGAATGAAGTCGTGCCCTATTGGAACGTGACTCACTCCTTGTGGGGATCGATATGGGGCGTATCGGTTGCTATGTTTGCGCCGTTCAGGCTGCTGCTACAAGCGCGAGTCCGGCATGGCCCGCCAGATGGTGATCGAACCGCTGGCGGTAGCAGCTCAGTCCCGCGCGCTTGGTCGCGCCGCGACAAAAGGTATTGCAGAAGGCGGGCCTTTCGAGTCGAGATTGCAAAGTATCCCTTCGCCGTAGCGCTATGATATTTCCGGCAAAATTGCCGTGTGCCATGAGCTGCATAACTGAGTACCTAGAGAGTATTGGCTCGCAACTCCATTAACGGCTGGAACGGAAGACCAACTAAAGCCCTGCGGCAATGTCTTTTAGAGTTTCTCTTAGCCATTCATTCGCGGGGTGCACGCTGAGACAACGGTGCCATAGAAGAGAAAGAGCGCTTGGTCGAATGGGCACAGGAACCGGCTGGGTGAAAAGTTGGGTCGAATATGGCGAATGGCTTATGGCTCGGCGTACGACCGTAACAATTAGATCGCTTGCGACTAGGACGGGTGCGATACCTGCGAACTGATTGACAGTCATGACAACCCTGCGCGAGAGACCGCGCTCCGCAAGGAGACGATCAATAAAGCCGGTTGGTTCGCCCGAGAGGCTGACCAGCAAGTGCGAAGCTTCGAGGAAGCGCTCAAGTGTCATTGGCTTTTTGGCTAGAGCATGGCCGTGTCGCATTGCCACCACGTAGTCGTCGCGGACGAGCGGCAGACGTTCAAGTCTTGGTGGTGGGTCGGGGAACAGACCGATCGCAAAATCAATACGGCCGAGGTCGAGAAGCTCAGGCGCATTCACGTTCCAGTTCGGCAGCACGCGGATGTCGATCTGAGGCGCGTTGCGCAGCGCGGCTGCCAGACCAGGCAAGAGGAGGGCCGCTGCGTGGTCAGCCATTGCGAGTGAGAAGGTCCGGCGGCTGACGGCCGGGTCGAAGCTCACCGGATCGAACGCCTCCCGAAGCCGCGCGAGCGCATCTGTCAGCGCCGGCGCAAGTTGCGTCGCGCGCGGCGTCGGACGCATGCCGTCGGGCGAGCGTACAAAAAGCTCGTCCTTCGTCGCGTGCCGAAGACGCTTGAGCGCGTTGGAGACCGCCGGTTGCGACATGGCAAGCCGATGGGCCGCCTTGGTGGTCGAGCGCAACTCCAGCACCGCTTCGAAGACTTCCAGCGCACGAAGATCAATACCGAGTAGGTTATTCATGAAACTGATTTCCGTTTTCCGATCATTTGATTGGACTATTCCATCGCGCAGGCTCATCTGTTTGTCCAACGAAACCGACAGGAGCTCATCATGACAAACAAGCAGGCGACACAGACGCAGTGATGCTCTCTGTCATTATGCGCGCTGCGACATAACGTGAACGCAGAGACGCGTTAGACGTCTTTCGCTTAGAGACCATTGCCTGCCCGGTTCCTGGGACCGACGAGGTTATGATCAAGATTGACACATCCGGGGTGAACTCGTCGGATGAAGCCTACCGTTTGGGAGCGTGAGTGTAGCGGGGCCTGGCCAAGCTCGTCGAAGCCGGCGACGCGATCGGTAACGTCGTCCTAAAAATCCGCTGAATCCCCGAATGCCTTTTGCAGATTGTTTTCGTCAGGAGATTGACCATGAGATCCACATTACTTGCTTCTACCGTTGCGATTATTGTCGGTTTCGCCGCGTCTGCCCAAGCGGCGCCGGGTGATATATTCGAAGTCGGCGTCCAGCCTGAAAAGCTTTGGAGCGCCGGGCGCTTTACAGAAGCGGTCGATGTCGCGCCTGACGGGACCGTCTACTTCTCGGACATGTCGGTCGCTGAAAGTCAGGTACCTCCACAAACCCTGCGCTTCGACCCGCGCAAACGCCGGGTCATTGTCGCGATTACCAACAATGGCAATAGCAATGGCCAGGAGTTCGATTCCTCGGGTAATCTGTGGAGCGTTCAGATGAACTATCGAGGGACCCGCGACGTAACCGTAACCACGCCAGATGGACAGCGCGAGGTAATTGCTAGCGGCTATGAAGGCCGACCGTTCAACGCTCTTAACGACTTGGTGTTCGACGCGCAGGGCATTGCCTGGGTCACGGATGTCCGCAACCTCGGCAGCGAAACCATCGAGCAGCCTTACAATGCCGTCTATCGCATTAATCGAGAGGGCAATGTGGCCCTGGCTGTTGCAGATATGCGATCCCCGAACGGTATCGCCATTTCACCCGACGGAACGACTCTCTATGTCGCCGAACACCCCTACCGCTCGAAGAACCTGCTCGACGGCGATCTCACGATGCTGCCGATGTCGATTCGCGCCTACGACATCACGAATGAGGGCCAAGCCATTCACGGACGCGTCTTCATCGATTTCGGCATGCAGGAGGGCGTGGACGGGATGACCGTCGATGCGAACGGCAACCTTGTCACGGCCTTCCGCGACGATAGCCGCCGCGGCATTCGCGTTTTCTCGCCTCAAGGCGAGGAGATCGATTTCCTCCCGCTGCCCGAGAAACCGACCAACGTCGCCTTCGGTAGGGGGAGTGAGCGCGACATCCTCTACATCACCGCGGGCAAAAGCCTCTATCGCGTGCCCACGAATAGCCAGGGCTTGTCGCGCTAATTGCAAGAGAGCGGAGGAGTTTTCTGATGAACGTGTTGATTGTCTACGCCCATCCCGACCCGCATTCGTTTAACGCGGCCTTGCGTGATACCGGCGCCAGGGAACTCACTCTGCTCGGCCACACTGTCGAAGTCAGTGATCTTTACGCGATGAATTTTAAGCCGGTCGCCGGACCCGGCGATTTCCCGAATGGGCTACGACACAATGATCACTTCCGGCTACAGGATGAGCAAGTGGGCGCCGGCGGCGACTTCGCACCCGACATCCTGGCCGAGCAGGCGAAGCTGGAACGAGCCGATGGTCTGATCCTGCAGTTCCCGATCTGGTGGTTTTCGATGCCCGCCATTCTGCGCGGCTGGGTCGACCGGGTGATGACCATGGGCTGGGCCTATGGCGGCTCGCACGGAATCTACGATCGGGCAGGCCTTAAGGGGCGCCGTGCGATGTTGAGCGTGACAACCGGTGGACCGGAAACGATGTGGACCGACACGGGAATCAACGGGCGTATGGAAGACATTCTCTACCCAATCAATCACGGCATCCTCGCGTTTCTCGGGTTCGAGGTATTGCCGTCATTCGTCGCCTGGCAACCCGCGCGGGTCACGGACGAACAGCGAAATGCCTATTTCAATTCCTACGCAGACTGTCTTTCACGGTTCTTCGACGTGGCACCAATCCCCTATCCGACCGTCGATATGTACGACGCAAATTGGCGGCTCAAGCCGCACTACTTGGCACAGGCTGAAGCAGGCAACCTCTGACCTGACAGCAGATGTAGCTCAACAACGGAGAGACACAATGAAGAATATCATCCCAAAAGGCGAAGAACTTTTCACCGCACTTCGAGGCGGCGACGTTGACGCCCTTCACCGCCTGCTCATTCCAGACTTTCGTGGAGAACTAACCGCTGGTCTGCCACACGGATTTGGGCGCGTCTATGAAGGCCTTGATTCTATGATTAATGACGGCTGGGGCGCAGTTGGCGAGTATTTCGAAATGGTGCCCGAGATCGAGGAACTGTACGACGGTGGCGATGTTCTGATCGCTCGAGGCCACTATGTCGGCAAGGCCAAACCGACCGGTAAGTCGGTTAGAGCCGCATTCGCACACTTCTGGGCCTTTGATGGCGAGCAATTCACCGGAGTCTATCAGGTGACCGACAGTGCTACTTGGGAGCAGGGGCTGAGTTAGATTTCCGATTTGTCAGTTCTGGAAAGCAGCAAGGCCGATAAACCAAATAGTGCTGGTACATACAAATCTTGTGCGCACCTCTCGCTAAACAAATCAGCTCCGCTGCAATCCGAATTGAATTTGGGCTAAGCCAGATAGATTACGATGAATAGCCGAAAACCCAGATCCCAGCAGATAATCCAAGTCAATGATCTTGAGGCGCTTCTCGCAGTCGCGGAAGCGGGTAGCTTCCGAAGGGCAGCAGCTCTTCTCGATGTCGGACAGTCGGCAATAAGCCGTCGCTTGCAGAGTTTGGAGGATCGGCTTGGAGTGTCATTGCTTGAGCGGCGTTCTAGCGGCGCACGCCTGACGTCAGCCGGTTCATCTTTCGTATCCCGCGCAAGAGTAATTCTCGACGATCTCAAAACTGCCGCAGAGATTGCTAGATCAGCCGGTGTGGTTGACAACGGTCAAATCCGAATCGGATTGATTGCGTCTTTGTCCCAAGGCCCTCTCCGCTCTGTTTTTGAGCACTTTCTGACAGCCCATGAACAGATAGAGATGTGCTTTGTTAAATCGAATAGAAATGAGCTTCTCACGCACCTCAGTCATCGCCGCTTGGATGCGGTCGTCGCCGCAGGCGAACCTGTGACTGAGCACGGAGACGGGATTCTGCTCGCTCACGAGGAAATTTTCCTCGCTGTTCCGTCTGATCACGAATGGGTAGGTCGTGAAAGGCTCGATTGGAGAGATGTGCGTGACGCAACCTTCGTAGTCAGCGCGCATGAGCCAGGACCGGAGATCCATGACTACATTCTTCGTCGGGTCAGCGACTTGGGTCGCAAGCGCATATCCGTCGTCATCCCGTAGGACGCGAAGGTATCATGACGCTGGTTGGTCTCGGCCTCGGTGTCAGCCTCGTCGCCGACCATTGGAGGGGAGTCAGCGTATCCGACGTTACCTTCGTACCCATTGGCAGTGAAGATGAGACCGTGCCGTTCACGCTCTCTTGGCGGCCTGAGAATGATAATCCCGCCCTGCGACGGTTCCTGAGCCTGGCGCGGATCGAGGCGCGGAGGACCGGCGTTCTTTCCTGAGCTTGGCGAAGCCGCGATCCGTCGTCATGAAGCGCTCGACCATCGGCGCGATAAGCTTGGCGGGTCCTCGACCGGTTGCCTGTCTCGCGGCCGAGGACCTCGGCATAGGCGACGAGATCGCGGTGCACGGCGGCGGGCAGCTCGATGGTCACCTTGACCGGTTTGTCGTCGGTGAGCGGTCCGAGTTTCAGCTTGGTCATCGGTGCCCCTTTGCGGTTCGAGGATGAGATCGCGGGTGACGATCACCGGACCGGAAAGCCGGGTCGGATGGTGAGCGTCGGCGGGACGGCCGACCTGACGGCGGATGATCTCTTCGCCTGCGTCGCCGATCGTATCCTGGGCGCCGTCGCGAATGGCGCCGGCGATCGGTCATCGCTATCGTCCGTCGCCAGTCTCGGCGCCGATGTTGAGCAAGGTGCGAGAGCGGCCGCGGCCGGACGATGTCCCCCCAATGATGGTCGACGCCGTCCTCAAGCCCGGCATAACCCGCGCCATCGGCGCCGGGCTGCCGTTCGAGCACGATCGAGCGCCCGCCGGGCAGGATGAGCCGGTTCCAGACCAGCAGCACGCGGCGCTGGCCGAAGCCGACGCCGCTGTCATATTCGCCGATCAGCCGCGCGCCCTGCGGGACGAGCAGAATAGCGCCCCGAGGGGCTGTCATAGACGTTCTGGGTGACCTGGGCGACGATCTGACCGGGCAGGTCGGAGCGGATGCCGGTGACGAGCGCGGCGGGAATGACCGCGCCGGCCTGTAGCGCGTAGGGCGATGGCGGCGGCGCGACGCGATCGGGTGACACCGTGCGGCGATCGACCGGCTGGTCGAGGAACGCCAGTTGCCGTTCCTGCGCGGTCGGCGTGCGCTGCTCGACCGGAAGACGGCGGCGGCAAGCCGCTCGCGAGATCGAGGCCAGTGTGCGAGACCGGCCTGTGTTCTGCCACGCCTGCGCGCCGAAGAAGAGTTCGCTGGTGCGCGCGGCTTCCATGTTCGGCGAGCCGACGCTGTTCTTCCGGATCGGGACCGGGCAATGGTTGTCGCCGGCACCGGACGCCCTTCTTCCTGCGCGCGCGCGGATCGGCCGGCCGAGATCGCCGGGCAGCGCCGGCCCCAAGTTGCGGGATGCCGCTATAGTCGGACGGCAGGCGGCGCAGCTCATCGGCCGTCGGCCGGTTCTCAGTGGTGAAGAGCTCGTTCGGGGCCGGTTGTCTCCGTCCCGTCCTTGCAAGCGCGACGATCAGCGCTGCACCGATGCCCAAGACAGGTGACGATCGCCAAGACCTGCGAGCACCTTGCGCGAGAGGCGCACGACGCGCGGCGGGTCGGCGCGCAGTCGGAACGCCTCTTTCGGCCGTTTGCTGGGCGCTCGCATCCTGCATGCTCAGCCTCCGCTGGCCGATGTTCTCGTCCCTATCGGTCATGGTGGTCGCTCCTCCGGACGTACGGCGCGTCTCGCGTGCGCGGCCGTGCCATCCATCGGTCCGCACGATCCGGACCATCTGCTGGTTCTCGCCGCCAAGGCGCAGTTCGGCGGCGGCGAACAGCCGGTCGACGATCAGGATGTTGCGGTGGACGCGGGTGTTGACGATCTGCGCCTCGCCGTCGGCGCCGATGACGAAGAGCGGCGGCATCTCGCCCTGGACGATCCCGCGCGGGAAGACGACATAGACGCGGCGTCCGTCGTCGAAGACGGTCTGCGGCCGCCAGGGCGGCGCTGTCGCCCTGGAGCCCGTAGCGATAGCGGCGCTGCGATGCGGGCGGAATTGTCGGCTGGGCCACGGCGGGCGGTCGCGTCTGTCGTTCTGACTTGCGGATAGGACCAGGCGACCGACGGCATGTAGGTTTCGTCATCGGCGCGCAGTTCGACGAGATAGGTGCGCCGGTCGGTGCTGACGACCAGGTTGGTGGTGATGTCGGGCCGGGTCGGCTTGACGAGGATGTGGACGCGTTCGGTCGCGCCCGCTCCCACTCACCGTGTCGCCGATGATCCAGCGCGCGGTGTCGCCGGCGGCGATCGGACCCGTCGCCGGTCAGCCGCTCGCCCGGTTCCAGCGCGATATTGGTGATCTGGCCGGGCGCGGTGTAGATCTGATAGAGCGCGCCCTCGCTGTAACGGGAACACCTGGATCGCGTTGTAATAGCCCTCGCGGCGCGGCTGGACGCGGGCGGCCGCATTGGCGTTGACGACGCGGGCCTCCGGCGTGCGGGCCGCTCTCGCCGCCGCGCGACGGCGTCCAGGCTGGCGGCGTGTGGACCGGCCGTGGGAGCTTCTTCCACCACCGGCGGCGGCGGTGTCGGGAAGCGATGGCACGTCGGCGTCATAGGTGATCTCGGGCGGACGTGTAGGTCGCGCAGCCCGACAGCAGCAGGGCGAAGCGAAGGCGAGCGGAAGCGTGGGAGCATGCCTGTCTCATTCCTGCAGCTCCCGCGACCAGTTGATGGCATGGACGTAGATGCCGAGCGGGTTCTTGCGCAGCCGCTCGGTGGTGCGCGGCGGCTGCACCGAGATGGTCAGGATCGCGGTCCAGCGTTCCGTGGCTGCGAGACTGCCGTCCTGATAGCGCCGCTCGGTCCAGGCGACGCGGAAGCTGTCCGGCGAGGCGCGGATGACGCTGGAGACATCGACCGCGATCTGCACCTCGCCGACTTCGGCGAAGGGATCGTTGGCGCGCGCATAATCGTTGAGCGCCAGCGCGCCGCGATCGGTGGTGAAGTCGTAGGCGCGCAGCCAGTTCTGGCGCACGATGATCGGATCGGCGGCGATCGAGCGGACCTGCTCGATGAAGCGCGCCAGATGGAAGGCGATCTGCGGATCGGTCGGCTGGTAGTCGGCGGTCGCGGGCGCGACCGTCTGCGCTTCGCCCAGAGCGATCGACCTCGACCACCCAGGGCTGGATCGTGCCGCGCGCGGATTGCCAGACGAGACCGCCGGCAAGCCCGGCCGCGAGGAGCAAGGCAGCCGAATGCCATCAAGCCGCCAGTTCTTCGCCTGGACGCGGGCCGAGCCGATGCGTTCGTCCCAGACCTGCGCGGCCTTCTGATAGGGGGTGTCGGGTTCGGGCGTCTTGCCGTAGCGGAGGGAGGGTCGTTTGAACATCAGCTGTCCCTTTCAGAAAGATTGATGGAGGCGCCGCCGCCATGGCTGTCGCCCGAGCGGACGGCGTGTGCGGCGGCGGTCGCGCCATGTTGGAGGGACTGGGAGCGCTTCATGCGTTTCGCCCAGGCGGGCTGTGCGGACGAGGACGTTGCGGCTCCCGCATCGCCAGAACCGCCTTTGATGCTGCCGCCGCTCGCCTCGATCGCGGTCCGCGCACCGCTGCGCGCGCTGTCGCGCATGGCACCTGCAGCACATTCTTCAGGGGACTGGCAGCGACACCGCACCGGCTCGGGCGACACCGCCCAGGCCACCGGCGACACCGGCAGCGCCACTCTTCCCGGCCGAGCCGAGACTGTAGGCGGCGCTGGTTCCGCCGCGTCATGGCCGCGCCGCCGCGCGCACCGGCAACAGCTGCCCTTGGCGACAGCGCCGCCCGCCATTCCCGTTCCGGCCACGGCCGCGGCGGTCACGCCGGCGGCCGCAACACCCGTGCCGATCGCCGCTCCTGCACCGAGCTGCGGGCCACCGGAGATCAATCCGTTGGCGATGCCGGGGCCGAAGATACCGAGGCCCAGCAGCGAGAGCGCGGCGAGCACGATCGCCATGGCGTCCTCGATATTGGGCTGGTCGCCGCCGAATCCGGCGGTGAACTCGGCGAACAGCGTCGAGCCGATGCCGATGATGACGGCGAGTACGAGGACCTTGACGCCGGATGAGACGACGTTGCCGAGCACGCGCTCGGCCAGGAAAGGCGGTCTTGCCGAAGAGGCCGAACGGGATCGAGCACGAAGCCGGCGAGCGTCGTCAGCTTGAACTCGATCAGGGTGATGAAGAGCTGGATGGCGAGAATGAAGAAGGCGAGCAGCACCATCGCCCAGGCGAACAGCAGCACGATGATCTGGATGAAGTTCTCGAAGAAGCTGACAAAGCCCATCAGGTCGGAGATGGATTCCAGGATTGGGCGACCGGCATCGAGCCCGACCTGGGCGACCCGGCCGGGGCGCAGCAGATCGGCGGTGGTGAAGCCGGTGCCGGTCGCCTGCAGGCCGAGGCCCGCGAAGCTCTCGAAGACGATCCGGGCGAGCGTGTTCCAGTTGGAGATGATGTAGGCGAAGATGCCGATGAAGAGCGTCTTCTTGACGAGGCGCGCGAGGATGTCGTCGTCCGCGCCCCAGGCCCAGAACAGCGCCGCCAGCGTCACGTCGATGACGATCAGCGTGGTCGCAAGGAACGCGACCTCGCCGCCGAGCAGGCCGAAGCCGCTGTCGATATAGCGGGTGAAGACCTCCAGGAAGCGGTCGATGACGCCGGTGCCGCCCATGAGCTTACTCGCTCTCTCGGGCGCGAGCCGGAACTCAGGAAGCGGCGGCGCTTCTCGGCCCAGACATCGAGGCAGGCCTGGTCTTCAAGCGCGGCCTCGCCGAGCGCCTGACAGCGTTGCAGCTCCGCTGCGGATCGGTTCCTGAGCGGCGCTTGCCGACGGGCCGAGACGCACGCGCCTCTTCCCCCTGGCGGCCAAGCTCGATGATCGCGACCACGATCGCGATCAGCAGGAAGATGGCTGCGGCGAGCCGAGCAAGGACCGTCCCGTTCATCGTCAGCCTCCGTTCGGGAACATCTCGGCATTACCGGGCCGGTAGCCCTCGCCGGGTTCGAGGAAGCGGCGGCGCTGCTCGCGCGCCTGCTCCTGCGCGGCGGCCCGCTGGGCGGCTTCGAGATTTTGGGCGCGGCCTTGCGCGGCGATGACGGCGGTGAGGTCGGAGATCTGCTGCGCTTGCAGCGCGAGCAGTTGGTTGCCGGCCTGTGTCGCCTGCAACGCGCCGGTCGCTGACTGGCTGGCACCGACCAGCGCCGACATCTGCTGGCGGTTGGTTTCGATGTTGCCGACGACGCCGGCCTGCACGCGCATCGCGTCCTGCAAGCCCGCGACGGTCGTCTGCCAGCGCTGCTTGGCACCGTCGATCAGCGCCTGATCGGACGCGGTCATCGAGGCTGTCGCCGTAGGTCGACTCGAAGGCCTGATCGATCTCGCGCACGTCGTAGGCGATCCGCTGCGCTTCGCCGAGAAGCTGCTGCGTGCGCGCGACCGACTGCTGCAATTGCTGCAGGGAGGAATGCGGCAGGCTGGCGAGATTGCGCGCCTGATTGATCAGCATCTGCGCCTGGTTCTGCAGCGAGGTGATCTGGTTGTTGATCTGTTCGAGCGCGCGCGCGGCCTGCAGCACGTTCTGCGCATAGTTGGTCGGATCATAAACGATGCGCGCCGAACTGGGCCTGGGCCGGCGTCGTCAGAACCGGCGACAAGACCAACGGCGCGGCAAGCAAAGCTGCCGCGAACTGGCGCAAGCGGATGGATTTGATAGTCATGGGGTAATCTCCTCTTCGGTGGGGGTGCTCGGATCGGCGGGAAGGTCGAGGGCGATCTGCGCTTCGAATTCGTCGTCGAATTCGAAGCGATCGAGGTTGGGCAGATCGGGAATGAGATCGGCGGCCCAGGCCGCGCCGCGCTCGGACAGCCAGGCGGCGGCGAACGCCGTCGCGCTCCACTGCTCGGCGAGGATGCGCGCGATGGCGGTCTGGTCGGTTTTTGCGGATGTGGCGGTGAAGGCGAGTGCCACCTCGCCGAGCCCGAGCTCGAACAGCCGGTTGCCGCGCCGCGACTGGCAGTAATAGTCGCGCTTGGGCGTCGCCCGGCTGAGAATCTCGATCTGCCGGTCGTTGAGTCCGAAGCGGCGGTAGATGGCTGTGATCTGCGGTTCGATCGCGCGTTCGTTTGGCAGGAACAGCCGCGTCGGGCAGCTCTCGATGATCGCAGGCGCGATCGGCGAGCCGTCGATGTCGGAAAGGGACTGGGTCGCGAAGACGACGCTGGCGTTCTTCTTGCGCAGCGTCTTCAGCCATTCGCGCAGCTGCCCGGCGAAGCCTTCGTCGTCGAGCGCCAGCCAGCCCTCGTCGATGATGAGCAGCGTCGGCGAGCCGTCGAGCCGGCCCTCGATCCGGTGGAACAGATAGGCGAGTACGGCGGGCGCGGCGCCGGTGCCGATCAGGCCTTCGGTCTCGAAGGCCTGGACCGTCGCTTCGCCGAGCCGCTCGGCTTCGGCGTCGAGCAGGCGACCGAACGGACCGCCGACGCAATAGGGCTGCAGCGCACGTTTCAGATCCTGCGATTGCAGCAGCACCGAAAGCCCGGTCAGCGTGCGTTCGCCAACCGGGGCGGAGGCGAGCGACGACAGCGCCGACCAGAGATGATCTTTCGACCTCCGGCGTGACCGTCACACCCTCGCGCGCCAGAGATCGCGGCGAGCCAGCCAGCGGCCCAGCTGCGCGTCGCGGCATCGTCGATGCGCGCCAGCGGCTGCAGCGCGACCGGTTCGGAGGCGTCGTCGGACAGTGACCCGCCGAGATCGTGCCAGTCGCCGCCCATGGCGAGCGCGGCGGCGCGGATCGAGCCGCCGAAGTCGAAGGCGAAGACCTGGGATCTTCTCGTAGCGGCGGAACTGCAGCGCCATCAGCGCGAGCAGCACCGACTTGCCCGCGCCGGTGGGGCCGACGACCAGCGTGTGCCCGACATCGCCGACATGGAGGGAAAACCGGAACGGGGTCGCGCCTTCGGTCTGGCCGAAGAGCAGTGGGGGCGCTGCGAAATGCTCGTCCCGTTCCGGCCCCGCCCACACCGCCGACAGGGGGATCATGTGGGCGAGATTGAGCGTCGAGACCGGCGGCTGGCGGACATTGGCGTAGACATGGCCGGGCAGGCGACCCGAGCCACGCCTCGACCGCGTTGACCGTCTCGGCGATGCAGGTGAAGTCGCGGCCCTGGATGACCTTCTCGACGAGGCGCAGCTTCTCGTCGGCGATGCGCGGGTCGGCGTCCCAGACCGTGACCGTCGCGGTGACATAGGCTTCGCCGATCAGGTCGGAGCCGAGCTCCTGCAGCGCGGCATCGGCGTCCATGGCCTTGTTGTGGGCGTCGGTATCGAGCAGCGCCGACGCCTCGTTGGTCATGATCTCCTTGAGGATCGCGGCGATCGACTTGCGCTTGGCGAACCATTGCCGCCGGATCTTGGCGAGCAGCCGTGTCGCGTCGGTCTTGTCGAGCATGATCGCGCGCGTCGACCAGCGATAGGGGAAGGCGAGCCGGTTGAGGTCGTCGAGGATGCCGGGCGTGGTCGCGCTCGGGAAACCGGTGATGGTGAGGATGCGCAGATGTGCGTCGCCCAGCATCGGCTCCAGCCCGGCGGTGAGCGGCTGATCGGCGAGCAGCGCGTCGAGATGCATCGGCACTTCGGGCACGCGGACGCGCTGCACCTTGGTCGAGATGGCCGAATGCAGATAGGTCAGCGTCTCGGCGTCATCGAGCCAGGCGCATTCGGGCATGAAGCCCTCGACGAGCTGCAGCACGCGGTCGGTGCGGTCGATGAAGCCGGCCAGGGTCTCGCGGGCATCGACGCCGGCGGCGCGCTCGCGGCCCTCATAGAGGAAGCGTTCGGCGCGCGCGGCCTCTTCGGCGGGCGGCAGGAACAGCAGCGTCAGAAAATAGCGCGACTCGAAGTGCGACGCCTTCTTCCTCGAACTGCGCCTTGCGCTCGACATCAACCAGGGCCGATGCCGCATCGGGAAAGGTGCTTTCGGGATAGGAGCTGGCAGGAACACGCTGCGCTTCGACGAAGACCGCCCAGCCCGAGCCGAGACGGCGCAACGCGTTGTTGACGCGGCCCGCGACCGGCGACCAGCTCGGCAGGCACGGCACTGTCGAGATCAGGACCGCGAAACCGCGCGGTGCGCTGGAACGAGCCGTCCTTGTTGAGGACGACGCCTTCACCGGCCAGCGCGGCCCAGGGCAGGAAGTCGGCCAGATGGTTCGGCGTGCGGCGATATTCGGCAAGGTTCATCATCGACCTCACACCCCGAGATAGCCGGGGATGCGGATATGGCGGCGCACGACATCGACGAAGAGCGGATCGCGCTTGGCGGCCCAGACCGCCGCGAAATGTCCGATCGCCCAGATCAAGATGCCGACCATCCAGAGCCGTAGGCCAAGACCGACGGCGGCGGCGAGCGTGCCGTTGACGAATGGCGATGGACGCGTGGCGCGCCGCCGAGCAGGATCGGCTCGGTCAGCGCGCGGTGGACGGGGATCGTGAATCCGGGGACGGGATCGACGTGCGTCCATCAGATCACCGCCCCGCCGCCGAAGGAAAAGAACGACAGGAAGAAGCTGGACGCGGCGAAGGCGATCGACAGACCGAAGACGATCTGGATCAGCCGCCTCGCACCGCCGGACGTGTCGCCGAAGGCGAGTGTCAGGCCGGTGATGATGATGATCATCACCGCGATGATCTTGGCGACCGGGCCTTCGATCGATTCCAGGATCGACTGCAGCGGCGCTTCCCACGGCATGGACGAGCCGGCGGCATTGCGCAGTGGTGGTCATAACCAACGAAACTAAGAGGGCGATACAGATCGCCTCGAACAGACGGCGGTTTTGAAATAAGTGTCGGGGCATCAAGAGTTTCCTTCGCGGTCTGGTGTGCAGGATGTGAGGCGGTAATCGCCGGCCGGGGTGAGGCCATCGACGCGGGCGAGTTCGGAGAGGCGGCGGGCAGTGCCGCGTCCGGACAGGACGGCGACCAGATCGATGGTCTCGGCGATCAGGGCGCGCGGGACCGTGACGACGGCTTCCTGGATGAGCTGTTCCATCCGGCGCAGGGCACCGAGCGCGGTCCCGGCATGGATGGTGCCGATGCCGCCCGGATGGCCGGTGCCCCAGGCCTTGAGGAGATCGAGCGCTTCGGATCCGCGCACCTCGCCGATCGGAATGCGGTCGGGCCGCAGGCGCAGAGAGGACCGGACGAGATCGGACAGCGAGGCGACGTTGTCCTTGGTCCGCAGCGCGACGAGATTGGGCGCGGCGCATTGCAGCTCGCGCGTATCCTCGATCAGGACGACGCGATCGTCGGTCTTGGCGACTTCGGCCAGGAGCGCGTTGGTGAGCGTGGTCTTGCCGGTCGATGTCCCGCCGGCGACGAGGATGTTCCGGCGCTCGGCGACTGCGACACGCAGCGTCGAGGCCTCCGCCTCGGACATAATCTCGGCTGCCACATAGTCGTCGAGCGTGAAAACGGCGACGGCGGGCTTGCGGATCGCGAAGGTCGGCGCGGCGACGACGGGCGGCAGCAACCCCTCGAACCGTTCTCCCGTCTCGGGCAGTTCCGCCGACACGCGGGGCGCACCGGCATGAACCTCGACGCCGACATGATGGGCGACCAGGCGGATGATCCGCTCGCCGTCGGCGGCGGATAGCTGGTCATCGGTTGCGCAAAGGCCCTCGGACAGCCGGTCGATCCAGAGCCGCCCGTCGGGGTTGAGCATGACTTCGACGATTTGCGCATCGTCGAGATAGCCGGCGATCGCCGGACCAAGCGCGGTGCGCAGCATGCGGCTGCCGCGTGAAACCGCCTCAGATTGTTGAAAAGAAATCGTCATGCTCGTCCCCGTGTGGAGGGACGTCACCTGACGGCCCCGGATCGGGGACGATTAAAAGAACCGGAATTAGGGGCTGCGCAACAGCGTCAAGGGCGTAGTAGTGCGCTGGCGTAGAAAGACAGGTAAACGGCGGAGCGGCTCACGAGATCAAGGGAACGGCATCGATGAATGGAAGCGCGTTTTGGTTAGTAACCGTTCGTGACTATTGGGGCGAAGTTCAGAAGCGAGTCCTCATAGGTCGTTAGCTCGAAGCCGTCCGGATACGTCCGCTTATATTACATTCCTCAACTTGACCTTAGTCCGCTTGCTCATCTCTCGCGGCCAGGTCGCCATGCACATGACTGATACACACGGACCCCTCTCCAACGCCGGACGCGACCCGTTTCACGGACCCGGAGCGAATGTCTCCGACCGCAAAGATGCCGGGGACTGAGGTAACAAATGGCGACGTGTTACCTGGTTTGGCGTCGTTTCCAGTCAGCACGAACCCTTTGTCATCAAGTGCTACGCAGTCTCCTATCCAGCCTGTATTCGGAACAGCCCCGATCATGACAAAGATGTTGGGGATGTCCTTCGTTTCCTCTTCACCAGTTTGCCTGTTGCGCATCGTGACCCGTTCCAGCATGCGCGTGCCGTGGAGCGCAGACAATTCTGTGTGTGAATGAAGCGTGATCTTGGGCGACTGGTCGATCCGGCTGACGAGATAGTCGGACATACTATCCGCAAGACCGTTTCCCCGAACGAGAACATGAACATGGCTGGCGTGCTGCGACAGGAACACCGCCGCTTGCCCGGCGGAGTTGCCGCCACCGATCACCGCGACTTCCGTGCCGGAACAAAACTGCGCTTCGAGCGCTGTCGCCGCGTAATGGATGCCCTGGCCTTCGAACGTCTCATAGTTTTCCAGATCGAGCGTCCGGTAGGTCGCGCCACATGCCAGGATCACAGCACGAGACCTGATGGTGCTGCCGCCTTCAAGTGTCAGCCTGAAATCATCCCCATCCGACCCGATCCCGGTTGCCCCGCGTGCGATGGCAAAGGTCGCCCCGAACTTCTGGCCCTGAATCCACGCCCTTCCTGCCAAGGCCTGACCGGATATGCCCGTTGGAAAGCCGAGGTAGTTTTCGATTTTCGAGCTGGTCCCTGCCTGTCCGCCTGGGGCCTCTGCCTCGATCACAATCGTATCCAGCGCCTCTGACGCACCATACACGCACGCCGATAGACCGGCGGGTCCGGCCCCCACCACGGCTAGATCATATACATGACCATCCACCAGTTCCTCTGTCAGCCCAAGAAGGTCCGCAAGCTCTGCGGTCGATGGGTTGTGGAACACGCAACCGTCCGGTGTGCAGACAATTGGGAAATTACCGCCCTGCTGCTTGATGATCCGGTCGCCCTCAGGCGTGTCAGGTTCCACAAGCTCCAGAGGATAGCCATTGCGGGAAAGGAAGCGGTTTATGCGTATGACGTCGCGGTCATTCTTCGGCCCCACGAGGGTAACGCCCGCCTCCGAATGAACGATGAATGCCGTGCGCCGCAGGATAAACGCCCGCATGATGGTTTCGCCGATATCCTGTTCTGTGCTGGACATGCGCCGGAACTGCTCGCGGGTCAGACGGACGACGCGGCTATTCTCGCCCGTGCGGCCGCCAACCAGGATTTTGCGTTTGTTGAATAGGTCCAGTTCACCTGTAAACTGGTGGCGGGCGTGGGTCGTGACGACAATCTCTTCCCCGTCCGGAGTGCTGTCCGTGATTTCAATAGAGCCTTCAAGGATCAGGAAAAAATCGACGCCGCGCTCACCACGACTGAACAAGACGCTGCCTTTGGTCAGGTCTTCGACCTTTCCGTAAGATGAAACCCGCTCAACTTGATCTTCAGCCAGAACCGGAAAGGTCTGCAGTTCACGGGCGTAAGGATCGCTGGAATCGACTGAACTTCGTGCCGCTTCAATTGCAGTATCGTCATCTGGCATCTACGTCCTCAACCCTTCTGGCAAAGTTTGTCATCAATGTAAGGCAACTTGGCTGGATACCAATATGCTCTAAAGTGAACGTCGCACACTGGGTCGGGAACAGGCTTTGAATTATGTGGTTTTCTCAAGGTTCTTAATTGTCTTGTACCGGAGATATATCCTCGGAAATCTCCTGCCGTAGCTTCGGTCCCTGCGCAATCCGTCGTCCGAGGGCAGCGACAAATGCTTCGTAGCGTTTGCCCGCCTGAGCCTTGGCGGCATTCTGCTGAGGCTCCGGCAAAGGCGGCGTCGTCGCGAGCCAGAACCGGATGAACACGGCGAGCGTTTCGACGGAGATTCCGACGTCGCGCTCCACGCGGGCTATCCGACGGTCGATCTGGTCTAGTCGCTTCGTCGTCGCGGCCTCCTGTCGCTCGGCGGCATCGGGCGACAGAAACGAAGCGATCGCGGCCTCGGCGACAAGCGAACGGGAGTGATCGCGCCGCGCGGCATAGTCGGCAAGCGTGGCCATGATCTCCGGATCGAGGTAGACCGACAGGCGCTGTTTCTTACGTTGTTTCATCGTTGCGTCCTCACAGCTCGACGCCATCATCGGGATCGAGCGAAGCCTGCCGTGCGAGTTGTCGCGCACGTTGATCGAATTGCTGGAGCTGGGCCGCGCGATCGGTCGATGAAGACTTCAGATCGGGCTCGAATTCGTTTTCCACCGGTTTCACCTCGTCCGGAGCCCGCGCCTGGTCGAGTTCGGCTTGCTGACGCTTTTCGTGTTGGGTGTCACCGCTTTCGTCCTGTTCGTTTTCGCCCGCCGGACCGGCGAGATCCGGTCGCGGCGGCAGCGGCTCGGCACTCCAGTCATCATTGCATTCCGCAGTTGACGGTTCGGTCTCGGGCGGTGCCAGAATGCGGGCCTGGAACTGTCGGTCCTCGAAATAGCGCGCTTTTTGCGCTCGGATCGGCGGTGTCCCCGCTACCATGACGACCTCATCACTTGGCGGCAGTTGCATCACCTCACCCGGAGTCAGCAGCGGGCGTGCTGTCTCCTGACGGCTCACCATCAGATGGCCGAGCCACGGCGACAGCCGGTGCCCGGCATAGTTCTTCATCGCGCGCAGCTCGGTGGCTGTGCCGAGTGCATCGGACACCCGCTTGGCGGTGCGTTCGTCGTTGGTGGCGAAGCTGACCCGGACATGGCAGTTGTCGAAAATCGAATTGTTCGGGCCATAGGCCTTCTCGATCTGGTTGAGCGACTGCGCGATCAGGAAGCTCTTCAGGCCATAGCCCGCCATGAAGGCGAGCGCGCTTTCGAAGAAGTCGAGGCGGCCGAGCGCCGGGAACTCGTCCAGCATCAAGAGCAAGCGGTGACGCCGGTCACTGCCTGTCAGGTCTTCCGTCAACCGCCGCCCTATCTGATTGAGGATCAGGCGGATCAGCGGCTTGGTGCGGTTGATGTCGGAGGGCGGCACGACGAGATAGAGTGTGGCCGGGTCGGAGCCGCCGACCAGATCCGCGATGCGCCAGTCGCAGCGTCGGGTCACTCTGGCTACGACGGGGTCGCGATAGAGACCGAGAAACGACATCGCGGTCGATAGGACGCCGGAACGCTCGTTGCCGGACTTGTTCAAGAGTTCCCGCGCTGCACTGGCCACCACGGGGTGCGGACCCGCCTCGCCGAGATGGGCGGTGACCATCATCGCCTTCAGCGTCGTCTCTATGCCGCGCTTGGGATCGGACAGAAAATTGGCGACCCCGGCGAGCGTCTTGTCCGCTTCGGCATAGAGCACGTGCAGGATTGCCCCGACGAGCAGCGCGTGGCTGGTCTTCTCCCAGTGATTGCGTTTTTCCAGCGAGCCTTCCGGATCGACCAGGATGTCGGCGATGTTCTGGACGTCGCGGACCTCCCATTCGCCGCGGCGGACTTCCAGCAGCGGATTGTAGGCCGAGGATTGCGCATTGGTCGGATCGAACAAAAGCACCCGGCCATGGCGCGAACGAAAGCCCGACGTGAGCTGCCAGTTCTCGCCCTTGATGTCATGGACGATGGCCGATCCCGGCCAGGTTAGCAGCGACGGAATGACGAGACCGACCCCCTTGCCGGATCGGGTCGGCGCGAAACACAGGACGTGCTCGGGACCGTCGTGACGCAGATAGGCGTCGTCGAACCGGCCAAGCACGACGCCGTCGGGATCGAACAGCCCCGCATTTTTGACGTCTCGCGTCTCCGCCCAGCGCGCCGAGCCGTAGGTATCGACGTCCTGGGCTTCGCGTGCGCGCAGGACCGACAGGAAGATTGCGACACCGACGGCGAGGAACCCGCCCGAGGCCGCGATGATCGCGCCTTCGATGAAGATCGGCGGGGCATAGGCGTCATAGGCATACCACCACCAGAAGAAGGCTGGAGGATAATAGACGGGCCATCCGAAGACCTCGAACCACGGCTCGCCGAGTTGCGGCTGGAAGCCGAGCCGCAGCGCCGTCCACTGGGTTGCCGCCCATGTCGTCGTCAGGACGATCAGCGAGACGATGATGATCTGACCCCAGAGGATTTTTGTCGCTTGCATAGTCCTTTCCTTTCCCAGCAATCAGCGCCGCTAGAGACCGAGGCCCTTGTTCCGGCCGAAGTCCCAATCGACACCGCCATTGCCGCGAGCGATCCCGGAGATGTGCTTGCCGAGTTGTTTTTCGACGGAGGGCGTCCAGGGGACGAGCTGGAAGCCGAGCCCATCATCGATCATGGCGAACCGGCCGGAAGCGAGCGCGATGCGCCGTTGATAAGTGCCGGAGACGTACTCTCCGGTCGCCGACGGTGTGTGCGGACGACCGATCTCGTTCGCGAGCTTCTCACCGACCGAGTCTAGTTCCCGTTTGCGCAACGTATTGAGAAGGTCACGCGCGAAGATCACCCGCTGACCCTGGCGCTTTGCCAGACCCTCGTCGATCAGATGTTCGGCGCGCTGCTTCAAAGCGTCGCCCACTTCCGCGCCGAAGCCGCCGCCACCGAGCGGTGTCGGCTCGCGCGCGATGGCCTGCCGGTCGAGCCAGGTCGCTCCCGTGGCCGTCACTTGGCTTTCGATATCGAGGTCTGACCGGACGGCGAGCGCCATTCGGCGGCGACCTCTCGCGTCGTCGAACTTGCGCAGCTCGACGATCGATCCTGGTGCGCTGTCGCCGGCCGCGTCGATATGGGGCAGACGGATATGATGGGTCCGCCCGTCGACGCCGTCGATAACGGCAAAAGCGGTTCCTTTCAGTTCGTCGTCGAGACCGCGATCGACCAGTCGGCCGATGACGGGATCGTCAAGACTTTCACCGGCGAGAACATAGTTCGATGTGCCTTGCGCGATACCGCGTTCGGTAAGCCCGCGATGGATGCGTTTGATGATGTCGCCGCGCTCGCCGAGTTCGCGCAGGGTCGTCTCGGCGGTCTCGTCCATGACCCATTGGCCAGGACCGATCTGGTCGGCGAGGCCGAGCGCTTCCAGCTTGCGCAGGCGACCGACTTTCAAGGCATGATGGTCGTCCGGCTGACGGCCACGCCGGGGCGCAAGATCGATCATGCCGTGCCGCGCGCCATCGCGAACGAGCTGGCGGTCCAGCGCGGTCCAGCGTTCGCTGTCGATCTGGCGTTCAAGCGTATTATGAATGTCGCGGTCGGTGCGATATCCGAGTTCTCGCGTGATCAGGTCCCGGGCCCGGGCCCGCATCCCGTCCTTGATGTAGTCGCGCGCGATCACGAGGTCCTCGCCGTCATCGGCGCGGCCTCTTGCGATCACGTGGATATGCGGGCGCTCTGTGTTCCAGTGATCGACGCCGACCCAATCGAGCTTGGTGCCCAGATCCTTTTCCGCCTGGCCCATCAGCTCGCGTGTGAAGGTTTTGAGGTCCGCCATGTCGACGGCGTCTTCGGGGGAGACGATGAAGCGGAAATGATGGCGGTCGTCTTCGCATCGCTCGGCAAATGTCTTTGGATCGAGCTCGTCGCCATCGGGACCGAACAGACGCGCCTTCTCGCCATCGCGGGTGACGCCTTCGCGGCGCAGATAGGCGAGATGAGTGGCGAGCGGCGCGCTATGCCGTCCATGCCGAACGACGCGTGTCTTGATGACGGCGATCCGCGATCGGCTTGTGACCCAGCGATTGGCCTGCACCGCGGCGCGCTTGCCGCGACCGAAATAGGAGCGATTGCCCGAGGTGATCTTGCCCGAACGGGAGACGTGCCCGCCGGCACGCTGTGCCGCAGCCAGTGCCTGTGCGATGAAGGGCCGCGCGCGTTGACTGGACGAAGAGCGGATGCGTCCCGGGCGGATCCGGAACTCATCTTCGCCGCTCATGACGGCAATCCCGCACATCGCGCAAAAGCGTTGATATCATTACGAAAGTGCAGAATGTGCAGGCTGCAGTGAAGTAGCGCACCTCGCGAAAACGTCGCGTAAGTCTCTGAAAACACTCCCCACAACCGAGGCGCACATCGCGCCCTTTTATCTCGCCATCCCCTCTCTCTATTGCTGACCTTGCCCCTCAACACACGCGACAGTGCGCTGCTGCATCCGGGACTGCGAGAGACGTGTACCGCCGTCATGGCGACCTCTCATCGCGCAATTCGGCAACGAACGGGCCATCGGACTGAGCGTCTTCTCCACCGTGATCGCGCGCTGGCGGCGTTGGGGGAGCGCCTGTCGGACGGCGTTTTTCCTGCGCCCGATCTGCAGTCGAACTGCGTTCGGAGCGTCCGACGAAGAGTGGTGCCTCGCGCCAATCGGGTGGTGCCGGGACGACTGGAACGGTGCGATCAGCCGACGCCAATCCGATCATCGGTATCAGTCTCGCCATGTAGAGGCGCGTCTCGCGGGGCAGCGCCCGACCGGTTTCAAGATGCTGCCGGTAACGTTCCGGACCGGCATTATAGGCCGCGAGGAAACCGGGTGCGCCGAAGCGGTCGTACATCTCGCGCAGATACGCCGTGCCGCCGAGAATGTTGTCGCGCGGATCGAAGGGATCGCGCCCGAGCCGGTGGCGGATGCGCAGGGCGGCCCAGGTGTCGGGCATGATCTGCATCAGTCCCATGGCGCCTGCGCTGGAGACGGCGCGCACGCGGCCGGCGCTCTCGACCTGCATGACGGCGCGGATCCAGCGCTCGGGAATGCGGAACCTTTGCGACGCCTCGGTGATATGTGCGGCATATGGAGCGGCAGCCGGTCGCTCGATCGGCGCGCTCTGCGCGATCGAGATCGTCGGCAAAGCTGCACCGCAAAGCAGGCCGGAAAGGAGAAGGAGGGTAGCGGACCGGACGGCGTAAGGCCGCCCCGCAGTTGTGCGATGAGGGCGAACACGCATCGCCTTACGCCTTCTCGCGGCGTTTCGGGGGCCGATTCCAGGTCAGCAGATGCGCGTCGTTCTGGCTGACCGAATGGAACAGGTTGGCGTGGATCGGATGGGGCAAGGTCGGATCGTCGATCAGAACCGAGACATAGTCCCCGGCCTTCTCGCCGGTGCATTTCCATCCCGCGCCAACTTCCAACGCGTCCTCGTCGTCGCCGATATGGATACGGTAATCCGGGGCGTTTTCCGTATCCGACGGTTCAGCGGGAACGAGTGTCAGTTTGGCGTCGAGCGTTAGGGTCTTGAGCCGACCGCGATAGCCGTCTCTTGTGCGGGTGAACTGTCCGATATGTGCCATGGGAATGTCCTTTCAGTTGGCATTGGAGGGAGGTTTGACACGCTGCTCATCGGGTCGCGGCGCGCCATCAGGACGACCGGAGCCGTATTCGTCGGTCCACAAGGGGACCGCTCTGCCGGTGATCGAGCTGGCGGGGATCGGTCCGAAATAGCGTCCGTCGAGGCTGTTCTGGGCATCCCGGTTCATGAGAAAAACTTCGCCTGCGGCGATGCGATGACAGCCCCGCCAGACCGGCATCGGGCGACCGAAACTGTCGCGTTCGAGTGCCGTGCCCATCCGGGCGCCATCGACGGTGATGGTGCGATCAAGGCGGCAAACCGTCTGTCCGGGAAGCGCGACGACGCGTTTGAGAAGTGGAATGTCCGGCGGCAGGTAGCCGCGCGCCAGGATGAACCGTTCGAGAGCTTCGGGCGGGTCGACGACGACCAATTCGCTGACTCTAGGTTGGTCGACCGACCGCACCTTATAGAACCCGATCGGCGCAGAGGGACTGGCGTTCCAGATGATCTTTGTAGGCAGATCGACGAATACTGGAAGCCCGATCGCAGCGACGGCGACAACGCCAATGAATGACCATACTCGCCGCTTCATGGCCCCGCCCTCCGGCGCTTCAGCCAGGCGGAATGGCGCGCCCGCGTGTAGGCTCGCGGGTCCAGCCGTGCGGCGAACCGGTTGTGGACATGCCGCCAATGGTCAGGTGCGACGTCGACTGGATCGATGCCGAGCACCTCGATCGCCTCGACGGTCCGCAACACCCGTTCGACTTTGGGCCAGCTAGTGACCGTCAGGAGGATATCGCCACCCGGTCGCACGAAGGGCAGCGTCTGGAATGGTTCGGAGGGTGCAACGGCACGCACGATGTCGAGTCGCGACAAGATCGTGCCGTAATCGTTGGATCGCCAACGGACGAAACCAAAGATGCTGTCGGGCGCAAAGGAGACGACACGGCGGCGGCGATCGATGATGCGCTCACCTGCCTGTTGACCGAAGCGGATCCAGTATTCGACCTTCTTTTCTACCCAGATCAGTTCGACATGCGTGAGCCTGTCGGTCGCGCCTTCGCATGGGGCTTGGTTCGCATGGGCAGTCGTCTCGCCGACGCCGCCCTTCTGGTTGAGCAGGGCGGCGCTCATCGTCCCGGTCCCTGACGGCCGCCCGAACGACCTTCATTACGTTGGCCGACAGCACCGGTGACGCGCTCGTCGGACGCTTTTTCCACATCTTCCCGCGCCCTAAAGAAGTTAAATTCTGTGTTAGACTCTAAGTTAAGGGGGCGATTTTCGCTTTTGTCTTGGGAGGTTAGGTGCGGTTTCGGTTCGCGATAGCACGACACCCCGGTTCCCGATGGCACGATAGGTCGGGTTCCCGATAGCACGAGGCCGTCCACATCTTGTCCACAGGACGCGGGCTCGAAGGCAAGTAAGGTTTTGCCGCCGATCTCGATCTCGATTGAGAGGATATATCCGGGGAGCGGCTGGCGGCGGACGATATCGCGGAGCTCAAAGGCGAAGCGTTTGAACGGCGACAGGCTCCCGGACTTCAGGTAAAGATGGCGAAACTCGAACCGCCAGCCGCGGCGTTGGCGG
The DNA here is from genome assembly GCA_963799325.1 of uncultured Alphaproteobacteria bacterium. Classification (GTDB taxonomy): domain Bacteria; phylum Pseudomonadota; class Alphaproteobacteria; order Rhizobiales; family Rhizobiaceae; genus Pseudahrensia. Next base: position 719,170 of record CAWCWS010000002.1, read on the forward strand.
CCACCATGTTTGCGCACGATCCTGTAAAGCCAGCGATCAAAACCGCCCGTGAGGGAGAAGTAGGCCGGATCGATTGTAAGGATGAGGGCATCGTTGAGTACGGCGCTGTAGAACCAGTCGGGGACGATCAGCTCAAGGCCCAAAGGTCGACCTGCATCATCGGTGCGCTCGACCCATTCGTTGATCCAGGAGAAGCGGTGCCGTCGTCCCGATGCAGGTTGGCGGATGGTTGTCGCGACCGTCGTCGACTGCAGATCTATCGAGTGCCGCCTTGAGGCGCTGGTAGTCGCGCGCGCTGACGCCGCGACCGATGAAGGTGAGAATCTCGTAAGGCGTTGCAGCCATAAGACGCGATGTGCGCAGTCCGGCATCGCGTGCCTCGACGAGCTGGCTGGCCGCCCAGATCAGGATGTCCGCATCCCAGATGGTCGCCATGCCGTGCTCGGGCACGGCCTCGACCCGGATCACGACGTCGGCCACGGCATAGTCGATGGGCTTGACGCGATGCGATTTGGACAGGCTGAAAAACGGATAGGCCATGAGGTCCTGCGCATCACGCGGAGCGGGATCGCAGGCGCTGGCCCGGAACAGTTCCAACTGGGCGCGTTCGGATCGGGTGGGGAGTTTCCTTGTCACGACTGGAATTGCCGAACGGCTCAGCGCGACCCGCTGCCGGAAGCGGCAAGCGCGTCGTCGTCATGGCGTTTGGCGGGCAGAACCGATCCGCGCGGATCGGACGTCGACGTGACGGTGCCGCGATCGGCCCAGGCTTGCAGATCTTCGATGGAATAGACGACGCGGCCGCCGAGTTTGCGATAGGCAGGGCCGGTACCATAGGTGCGATGCTTTTCGAGAGTGCGACCGGACAGGCTGAGAAAACGAGCAGCTTCGGGCGTGCGCAGATAACGTGGCGGCAAACCGGTGGGGTTGGCGGACATAATCGGGCCTCCGTGGGTTCAGTGGGGCCGCTGGCGAAGAGCGGCGGATCACGGCCACGATGGCGGAGCAAACCCGCGAAGGGGGATGGGGAAGTTGGAGGTGCTAAAATCGCACCCCACCTGGATCACGCTGGGCAGCGGGCGATGTCTATGGTCGCCGACGACGGCGCAGAAGCGCGCGATAGCCACCGTCGATCAACGCGCGGCCATCTCTGACGAGGGCGATCGTGCTGTCCCGCAATGCAGACGTTTTCCACGGATCGTCGGCTACGCGTGCCTTTCCGAAGAGGACCTGAGCGATATCCCGATAGGTCGCGCCGTCAAGATGACCGTCCACGGCTTGCAGCATGGTGCGCAGGCGGCGTCGTCGCTGAGCTGTAAGGCGAGGGTCGAGACATGGCGGGCGATCGTGGAGCAGGCGCCACAGGCTTACGAGGGCTTCGATGCGATCGAGGCCGCCGTCATCGAGTGGCACGACGGCAGTAAGCGGTTCACCCGATCGGGCGTCGTCGATAAAGAGCAGATGAAGTGTTTCCCCGTCTGTCGTAAGCTCGGCGCTCACACTCCGTAGGTCCCGGCGGACGGCGTTGCGGCTCATTTCCGGCAAGCGAACAACGGGCTGGGCCGGGAGCAATCGGCGTCCCGCTCACGATGACAGTGCTCGGATCGATCTCCGGTTGCCAGTAGACCACGGCCTCCAAGGCATCTTTCCTCGGGTCGACCGGGAAATCGCAACCCCCAGGACTGCCGTATAAGGCGCGTCAGCCGTTCAAGGTCTCCGTCCCTACGATGGTCGGCGCGATAGTCGCGCTGATAGTTTGCGTTGCGTCTTAGCCATTCCCAGGCGAGGTCCGGCGCTGACAGGGTTTCCACGTAGTCGTAGTTTGAACCTGTGCGCCAGTGAGATGGGTCGAGGGCCATTCTACACCTCCAGACTCGCACATCCCGTGCATCCCGGAATATTCAACCAATTCGGGAATTTAGGGAAGACACTGCGCGGTCATCGGGCGATGACGAAAATGCATCACCAGGACTTCAGTGATGCGTCCCCGGAGAAGCTGCCGGTAACCCTGCTCGGTCATCCAGCGCGCCCGGGCGAGATGGCCGTCGTGGAGGCGGCGTGCGCGCGCGGGATCATCGTCGGGATTGACTTCAAACAAGATTGAGACGACCTCGCGCCAGTCCGCGCCGTCCGCCTCCGCATCCAGTAACCGCATGTAGAGCTTCGCATGCGACCGATCATAATCGGTCAGCGTTGCGCTCTTGGGCGGTTCGTCGAGATAGTCTTCGTCGCTCACATCGTTCCCCCATCCTCGACGATAGCGGTCCTATATCGTGCTGTTAACCATATCGTGATTGGTGAGTCGTTGTAGGGCGCGCGGCGGCATTGCGTGATGACACTGCGACATCGGCGCGGTAGGCCCGGATTCTTCTCAGGCCGGCTCCGTATGCTCTCCTCGGACATCGACAATCATCACTCCTTCGCCTTGGTCGGAGGTTAGAAAGACGATGCCGGCATCTTCGAGTGCGCGGCGTACCTGGTCGTCGGTCGACTCAAACACCTTCAAGTCGTTCGCCGACTCAAGGCGCTTCAAGGCGGTCAGTGATACCAGGGCTCTTTCTGCGAGCGTCTCCTGCGTCCAGCCAAGCAACGCGCGCGCAGCCCGCATTTGTCGGGCGGTGATCATGCATGATCACCTCCACGGACACGAATGCGCACGCCAGTACTACGACTATAATAGTCGTTCTTTGTCGATTTGGCGAGAGAATTTGTGAGAGACAACGGTTATTTGCATCGTGCCGCTCGATCTGATTCGGTCGTCAAGAATGCGAATGGCCCCGCCCGGATTATCCGGGCGGGGCGTCGCGGTCGTCGCTTAGTCGCCGTTGCGGCGGCTGGGGCGGGACCAGATGAGGCTGTAGCCGTCGTCCTCGTCGTCGAAGAGGTTGGCGTAGATCGGAGCGGTGAAGCTCGGATCGTCCAGCTTGAGGCCGAGATAGTCGCGACCCTCGTTCGAGGTCTTCGACCAGGCGGCGCCGATTTCGGCGCGGCCGACCAGAACGCGGTGGCTGGGAGCGTTCTCGCTGGTCTGGCTGGTTTCGGGGACGATGCGGACGTTCTTGGCCTGGACGTTCAGGGTGACGATTTCGCCGGTGTATTCGTTGCCGGACTTCTTGAAGGTGCCGATGGTTGCCATGATAGTTCTCCGTTGATCACTGTGTTCGAGCCCGCACCATTGCGGCCTCGATGGCGATCGAGGGGCCGGAGGCGACCGACGGCTCACCCGCAGGGCCGAAACGCAGTGCAGGATGGTGACGGGAGACTTTCTTGCCTCGCGAGGAATGGCGGCACAGCCGACAGGGGAAGAAAGTGGACCGGCGCCGTTGAGCCATAGGCGGTCGAGGCGAAGCCGACCTTCGGCCAGATCAGCCCATTGAAGAGGCCGTTTGGAGCGGTCGACCCAGCAACAGAGATGTTTACGGAGAATTTGGCCACTCTCGGACACCGAGGGATTCCGGCTACACCAGTGATCACAGGCCTTTGTCACCCATGTCAGGCACGAACTGTTGTTTCGAAAGCCATTCCAGCAGACGTTGACAGAATGCTGCCAGTGCATGTCGTGACTGCCTGCGCTTTCGGTAGCTGGCTCGAAGATCTTGCAGAACAGGCGGGTCGCGCCTCGGTCGGAAGTGGACTCGAGCTTTGCCATCGCTGCGTCGCCTATCGAAGAGGCGGCGCGGACGTAAGCGCCACCGCCAAACCACCCCCTTTCCGGCAGAACTCGGTGACTAAGCGCTACCCGCGCGCTCCATGCCCGGTTCGGGCGGGGCCGTTCCCGCCATCCGAAACAGACGCGGTGATACCGACCAGCGACTGCGCCGACGATCGAGAACGCCATCTGCCAGCCTTCGGACGGCATCAGATGCTTCGCGATCCCATGCGTGGCAGCGTAGCCCGCAACCGCTGCCGGTCCGGCGAACAGGAGAGCGACGATCAGGCGGATCCAGAGCGGCCGCGCGAAGGCGAAGATGAGTTGACCGACGATGGCAACCGCACCGGCGGCGAGTGCGCCGACGATGAAACCGCCGACCACGCCAGCGCCAGCGTCATGTGCCCACATGCCGACCGCAACGCCAACGAACAGCGGCAGTGCGTAGACGGCGAGCGTGAACAGAAGCCAGCAAAGAACGCCAATGATACCGACGAGAAGGAGGATGTTGAGAAAGATCATGGTGAAAGTCTCCGTGCAAAAGCGATGAACGGTGCGCCTTCCACCACCACCTTGGCGCTGCTTGTTCATAGCGGAAAACGCGAAGAATTGGCAGCGCAGATATCTGCGCTGCCGTGACAACCGTCCTGCAATTCGGTTGCTTGATCGTGGAAGATCGGACGGCGCTCACGCGCCGCCTCTTCTTGCGGAAGTCATAGGCTTTGATGCCGAGCTTCCTCGCCTTGTCGGCGAAATTGTCCTGGATACCGGTGCCGGGAAAGACGATGACCCCGATCGGCAGGACGTCGAGGATCGTATCGTTGCGCTTGAACGGTGCGGCCTTGCGCATGGCGGGTCCAGTCGGGCTTGAAGGCGACCTGCGCGACCTTGCGGGTGTCGGCCCATTTGGCGGCGATCAGTTCGGCGCCCTTCGGCGATCCGCCATGCAGCAGGACCATGTCGGCATGCTTGGCGTGGACCTTGTCGAGCGCGTCCCAGATCAGCCGGTGATCGTTGAAGTCGATGCCCGCCGGTGAAGGCGATCTTCGTGCCCGTGGGCAGATGCACTTCGGTATCGGCGCGCTTCTTCGCGGCGAGGAAATCCCGGCTGTCGATCATCGCGGAGGTGAGATTGCGATGGTTGACCCGCGATCCGGAGCGCGGCGACCAGGGTGAGCCGGTCAGGCGCAGATAATGTTCGGCGGCGCTGTCGCGGTAGACTTCCATGCAGTCGCGGCGTTCGAGGAGGGACTGGCCCGACCGAGATCAGATGTTCGAGCTGCGACGGCCTTGACCTCGGAGCCGTCCTGTTCGCGCTGGCCGCGTTTCTGCGCCTGTTCGTTGTCGTCGAGCTTGCGCTCGATCCGGTCGGTGGCGCGGTGGAACATGTTGACGGTCGACCAGAGCAGTTCGTCGAGATCGTGATCGAGGCTGGTGTCCGCCATCGTCGCCACGAGGGCATCGAAGATGTCGGCGACTGCGCCGGCGATCCGGTGGTCTTCGGGCACATCGCGCGGGTCGGGATCGTTCTCGGAATGGCGATAGCCGTGCAGTTGGAGTTCGGTGCAGATCGCGTCGGTCGGCGATGCGGCGTGGTGCGGCTCGTCATCGCTGTTGTTGGGATCGGTGAACATGGGATGCTCCTTCGTCGGGTGACCGCGACCGCCGCGGCCTTCATGGCGACGAAAGACGGCGGGCGGGGCGGACCTGCACCCGGACGCGAAGCGGCAGGGCCGGAGCGCAGCGGAGGATGGCGGAGGCCGGTTCTTTTGGCTCGCGATGGAAAGGCGGGCCATCCGGGGTCCCCGTGCGACGTGTCGCATGGGGTGGTGGCCGACGCGGAAAAGAACCGGGCGCAGCCATTGCCGGTCCGCGCCGTTTGCCGTTCTGTCGCCCTCTCAAGAAGGCCGAGGTCGCGGCTCTCACCGATGCAGGTCGATATCCCCCACCGATCCCGGCGCGGCACATCAGCCCGTAACCGCCTCCCTCCCGGCCACGGCTGCACCATGCATGAACCGGTCGACATCTTCCGGGGCGATCTGGACCCGCATGGCGCCTGCAGCGCACCGATCCCGAGAAGGCGCAGATCCTCGTTGAAGTCCCCGAGTTGCGGCGACAGCTCAATCGCCTCGATCCCGACATCGCGCGCACGGTTGATCAGGGTCTCCATCGCGCTGTCTCCGGCCGGATCGTTGTCGCGGGCGATATAGAGGCGGCGCAGTGTTGCCGGAAACAGGATGGCTGCGAGATGTGCTGCAGACAGTGCAGCTGCCATCGGCATTCCGGGTAAGATCATCCTCAGCGACAGCATGGTCTCGATGCCTTCGCCCGCAGCCATGACATCCCGTGCCACCCCAAAGCGGACGGCATGGCCGAGCAAATTGCCCATCGCGCGGCGCGGCGTGTCGATCGGAGCCTTGCCGAGATGGCCTCGGAGAAGCCGTCTGGATCGAGCCAGGTGCGATGCGCGCCGGTGATGGTGCCATCGAGATCGGTGACTGCTGCGATCAGCGCTGGCCAGGCCTCGGTCTCAGAATGCCGGTCGGGCCGGTAATAGCAGCGGGGATGAAAACGGAGGCTCCGGTTTCGCGCAAATCGGTAGATGCCGCGTTTGCGCAGATACGTCTCTGCAAGCGTGCCCGAAATGGGCTTGCGATTGCAAACAGCCGTCGGGCGGCTTCCGGCGATCCGGTAGGAGCTGATGCGGATCGGGGTTTCGGGTCGTTATTCGGTTCCGGATGCGGCAGACTGAGGAAGCGCCGCGCTTCCTCGGCGACGTCCTTGAAGTCGACCAGCCCGCAGGTCTCGCGGATGATATCCAGCAGGTCGCCATGTTCGCCGGTGGCGGCATCGGTCCATTTGCCCGCCGCACCCTTGCCACTGCTTGGCCCCTTCAAGCGGACGAACATCGATCGGCCGGGTGTGCCGCGCACATCGCCGACCATCCAGTAGCGACCCTGGCGGTGGCCGTCGGGAAGATAGTGCCGACAGACCGCCTCGGCGTTGCGGGCCAAGGCTTCGGTCAGATCGGCGATCGATCGGGACATGACGGTTCCTTCCAAAGAAAAAAGGGCCCGCCTTGCGGCGGACCCAGTGAGGAATGCTGTCGTCATTCCGCGGCTTCGAGTTCTTCTTCCTGCTCCTTCTCCTCATCGTCGGCGGGTTCGACCTCTTCGTCCATGGCCGTTTCGCCGTCCTTTGCCGCCGATTCCTGCTTCGCCGTTATCAGCAACGTCGTCGATCGCCTTCGGGCGTCGTTCGGTTCGTCTGCGAGCGCATGCGTCCGCAGCGGTTCGGGCAACCATCCGGTCCCGGCGAGCAGGACTTCGGCCCGTTCGACCATCGCGTCCTTCTTCAGACTTTCGATGTCGGATGCGGCCTTGTCGCCCTTCGCTTCGCCCACTGCCGCCGCGATCCGCGCCTTGGTCACCCGGCCGAGATAGGCATCGCCGGTCGGCTTCCAGCCCGCTTCGGTCATGTCGAGACCGAGCGTCACCGCCAGCCTGTCGGCATGGGCGATCGCGCGCGGCCTGCGATTGTAGGCCTCGACCGTCGCGTTGGCGGTCAGCGCCACGCAATGCGCGAACAGTTCGTTGCGACATGGCATCCGACAGTTCTCCGAGAGCGTCCCACAGCTGCTCGGGATCGTTCGGCAGAGCGCCCGCGAACGCCTCATGCCGCTCGGTGAGCGCCGTCGCATAGGGCGTTTCGCCCAGACCCGGTGCCTGCGACCCGAAATAGACGCAGCTTGCCGACAGTTCGAGGCAGCTGTCCTGCGCGTAGCTGTAGAACGTGTCGAGCACGATCTTGTGCAGGCAGGCGTGGAACGCCGTGTCGAACGAGCCGCTGAGCGCCAGACGCAGCGCGACCGTGCGATGCGCGGTCAGTTCGGTCACCAGCCGGTCGGGGATCGGCTTCAGACCTTCATCCTCCTCCGGTTCGTTTGCGGGATTGGCGGATTGCGACCCATCACTTTCGGTCTCACCGGTGCCAGACGTCTCCGTCTCATCGACCTCTGGCTCGACAGGCGCTTCGTCCTCGGGACGCACGAACCCGCGCTCGACATGCAGATTGCCGCCCGGACTGACGCTGACGAACGCGCCCGCACGGGGCACGTCTTCCGCCTCGTAAACCACCGGACGGTCGTCGATCGCTTCAATGGCGGTCTCGATCTCGCCGAGCCGCTCGTCGATCTCGTCGGGCAGTTCCGGCAGATCGGCATAGTCGGCTTCGAGTTTTTCGAGTTCGGCCTGCAGTGCATCGCGGCTCGCTTCCTGCTCATCGGTCAGCGGTTCCTGTTCGCCGAACATGCGGCGCAGTCCGTAGGTGTGGCCGTAAGGGAAATCGAGTCCGACCTCGATCCACTTCCAGCCTTCGGCCCGGATCGCTTCGGCTTCCTCATTGAGCTTCTCGGTGACGAGCATGTCGACCAGGCCGATATCTTCGAGCCAGCCGCCATCGTCGCTCTCGAACAGATCGCGCATGACCGCGCCGCCCGCTTCGACATAGGCGTCGATCCCGATGAACTGCGCCCGCTTGTCCGACGCGCGCACCGCGTCTTCGGTGAGCATACGCCGGATCTGGTAAGGCTGGGCCGATGTAGCAAGTCCTTGATCGCGTCCCACACCTGGGCCTGCCGCTCATGGTCGGGATTGACCGTGAACGCCATCAGCTGGTCGAGGGTCATCTCGTCGGCGGCATAGGCGTCGAGCAACGTCTCGCTGACGGCGGCGAGCCGCAGCCGCTGTTTGACGACGTTGACCGAGACGAAGAATGCCGCGGCGATCTCCTCCTCGCCCATGCCTTTCTCGCGCATGGCCTGGAAGGCGCGGAACTGGTCGAGCGGATGCAGCGGCGCGCGCTGGATGTTCTCGGCCAGACTGTCTTCTTCGGCGAGACCGTCGGTGCGGATCGACGCAGGGACCGGCGCGGTCTTGTTCAGCCGCTTCTGCTTCACCAGCAGTTCGAGCGCGCGGAAGCGGCGGCCACCGGCGGGCACCTCGAACATGCCGGTCTCGTTGCCATCCTCGTCGGTCACCGCCCGGACGGTCAGGCTCTGCAGGAGCGTACGCCGGGCGATGTCCTCGGCGAGTTCCTCGATCGCGACACCGGCTTTGACGCGCCGGACATTCGCTTGGCTGAGGATGAGTTTGTTGAAGGGAATATCGCGCGACACACTGAGCGCGATCTTGGACTTGGACTTGACGTTGGTCATCGGTTTTCTCCGCGACGGGCGGCCAGGAGACTCTCTCTCGACCTCCAACCCGTCACGAAAACCCCTCCCTCCTCTTCCTCTCAGCGAGGCCTGCCGTGGGAACGGAAGGGCGCGTATCCTGCGCTACAATTCCGCGGGCACGAGACTCTCCACTTTCCGATCCGGATCGGACGCTGCCCCATGCACCGGCTCGCGTTCCGGGAGAAAGCCAAGCAGATAATCGGCTGCCTTGCTGGCTTTGGACGCGGCGCGGACGACGGCGCGATTGTCCTCGCGCAAGACGTCTAGCCAAGAGCCGATATAGTCGGCGTGCCGCACGGTCGGCACGATGCCGAGCGAGGCGCAGCAGAAGGCCGCGTTCATCTCGGCGACCAGTTCCTCGAAGGCGTATGTCTTCGATCCGAACGAGCCGGACATGTCGCGGTCGAGCCGGGACGGATGACCAGATGCGTGGCCAAGCTCGTGCAGCGCCGTGCGGTGCCAATTGATCGGCTCGAAATAGGCCTGGGGCGGCGGCACCTGAACATAGTCGTGCGCGGGCGCATAGAAGGCGCGATTGCCGCCGATGCGGAAGTCGATGCCGGTCGCTTCGATAAGCGCTTCCACCTTCGGCGCGATCAGGCCCGGCGGGGTAGGCGGCGCGGCAACGGCGACCTCGTCGGGCAGGTTCTCGCATTGCGCCGCGTTGAAGACGGTGAACCGCTTCAGGAACGGGATCGCCTGCGGATCGTCGCCGGTCTCGCGGGCGCGTTTCTTCGCGTCGTCTGGGACGAACCGGTCGGCATAGACGACGGTGGTGCCGCGTTCGCCCTTGCGGACATTGCCGCCGAGCGACAGCGCCTGGCGGAAGGTCAGCCAGCTCTGGCCGGGAAAGCCATGTTCGATGACCGCACCCCAGAGGATGAGGATGTTGATGCCGGAATAGCCGCGACCGGTCGCGGCATTGTTGGGCATGGCGAGCGGCGCCTTGGCCGCCGCTGTACCCCAAGGCTGGACCCAGGGGACACGCCCGGCCTCCAACTCGCCGATGATCTTGTTGGTGATTTCGTCATAGAGGTTGGTCCGGTCGCGCTTGGCGCGCGGCATTGCGCTTGTATCTGGACATCGCGGTTCTCCGCGACGGGCGCCGGAAGCTCTCTCCCGGCTCTCAACCCGTCACGAAAACCCGCCCGCACTCTCACTCTCAAAAGGGGGCGTTGCGGGGAATCCCCCGCAGAAGGGGTCGGACGAGACCTCGGCTCGGCCGCAGGGGAAGGCTTTCCCCACAAACCATTCTGTTCCAGGCATCCTGGCGCTCGCTTCCAACCATCATGTTCTTGACTTCCAATCATCATGCTCCATAGTTCCAATTTTCAGGAAACGGGATTCGCGTGTACGAACGGCTTGTCGAGCACCGCGCCAGGGAAGCGCTATCCGACACCCCGGTGGTCCTGATCGTCGGACCCCGCCGGGCCGGCAAGACCACGCTCGTCCAAAAGATGGGTGAAGACGGGCGGAGTTACGTCACCCTCGACGACCGGACGGTCCTCGATGCCGCCCGCTCCGATCCTGCCGGTTTCGTCCGGGGGTTCGATCGCGCCATCGTCGACGAGGTCCAGCGCGCGCCCGAACTTCTGCTGGCGATCAAGAAGACGGTGGACGAGGATTACCGTCCCGGCCGGTTTCTGCTGACCGGCTCGGCCAATGTCCTGACGCTACCCAAGGTCGCCGACAGCCTCGCGGGGCGGATGGAAACCATTCGGATGTTGCCGCTCGCCCGTGCGGAAATCGAGGGGCGCAAGCCGACCTTTCTCGACCGGCTCTTCGACGGCGCGCTGGAGGCGAGGCCGGACGCCACCGTCGGAGAGGATCTCGTCCGGCTCGTTCTGCTCGGCGGCTTCCCGGAAGCCATCCGCCGCGGGAGCGAACGGAGGCGGCAGGATTGGGCGCGGTCCTACCTCACCTCCGTTCTCACGCGCGATCTCAAGGACATCGCCGACATCGAGAAGCTGACCGAACTGCCCAAATTCGTCGCCTCCTGGCGGAGCATTCGAGCCAGATGGTCAATTACTCGCAGTTTGGCGGCAGCATCGGGGTGAGCCACAAGACCGGTCAGCGCTATGTGGCGCTGCTCGAACAGGTGTTCCTCGTCGCAACCTTGCAGCCCTGGTACACGAATGCGCTGAAGCGGATCGCCAAGACGCCGAAACTGCACTTCCTCGATACCGGGCTGTTGGCCACCGCGCGCGGTCTGACCCTCGATCGGGTAAAGGCCGACAGAGGCGCGTTCGGAGCGTTACTGGAGACGTTCGTCTTTTCCGAAATCATGAAGCTCATGTCGGCTTCGGATTTGCGGCTGACGCCATACCATTTCCGCGATCAACAGATGCGCGAGGTCGATATCGTGCTGGAACGCGACAACGGCATGATCGTAGGTATTGAGGTCAAGGCCAGCGCTACGGTGAAATCCAGCGATTTCGGCGGACTGCGGACGCTCGCTGAGGCGTGCGGCAACCGCTTCGCCCATGGCGTCGTCCTTTATGACAGCGTCGATTTGGTGCCCTTTGGCGAACGACTGGCCGCCGCGCCCCTGTCGGCTCTGTGGAATTGACCTTGGACTTCGCGACATTCGACCGAACTTCAGGACGATGCAAGGTTCCCGCAGCACCCGCTACCGGAACACTAAACCGACGCGACCTGCCGTTTCCGCGGAGCCTATTCCTCATCGACACATTAAAGAACCCTTTACATTACATCATTAAGTCTTGATGTATTGACTTCAGATAGTAGGGACAACGCTTTATGCGAGAATCCAAGACTGAAAGCCTGCAGATCCGAGTGCCGCGCGAACTGAAGCGAAAGCTGGCGATGGATGCGGCGAAGAAGGGGGTGACCATCCGGACGTTGATCCTTGGCGCGCTGGCGAGTGCGGGGTACGATGTCGCCAAAGACGAAATGCGAGACAAGCGGAAGGGTCGCCTATGAACTACGACCGATCCGCCAGCCACATAGACGATGCGCCGTCCACCGACGTACCCCAACAAAAGATGCCAGGTTCCGTGGTGGATCTGTTTTGCGGCGCCGGGGGCCTGTCTCATGGTTTCAAGCTTGAGGGATTTCAAATTGCAGCCGGTTTCGACATTGATGAAAAGTGCCGCTATCCCTTCGAGCAAAACAACGACGCTCCCTTCAGATCAGTCGATGTCGGAGAAATCGATCCGGCTGATCTGGATTGTGAATTTTCGCAAGGAACGCCTCGAATTCTGGTTGGGTGCGCGCCGTGCCAGCCGTTCTCCAAGTACTCGCAAGGGCGCGAAGACGGGCGATGGCAGCTTCTCGAACATTTTTCGAGGCTAATCAAAGAAACGAAACCCGATATTGTATCGATGGAAAACGTGCCAAGACTTCCGGAAATACAAGGATTCTTCGGTGTTCGACAGTTTCGTTCGTGCATTGAGAAACGACAACTACTTTGTCGATTGGACGATCGCCTATTGTCCAGACTATGGAATACCTCAGTCGAGGTCCCGGTTGGTGTTGCTCGCCTCGCGATACGGACCACCCGGGGTGCCCAAGGCCACCCACAAGCCAACGAACTATCGTACAGTTAGGGAAACGATCGGCGACCTAGCGAACATTGAAGCCGGAAAGACCGATCCAGCCGATCCCCTGCACAGATGCAGCTCACTTTCGACTACCAATCTGGCGAGGATTCAGGCGTCTCGGCCCGGCGGGAGTTGGCGGGATTGGTCGGAAGACCTGGTAACTCCGTGCCATCGCGAAGAGACCGGAAAAGGCTATTCCTCGGTGTATGGCCGGATGGAATGGGACGAACCGGCGCCGACCATGACAACCCAATTCTTCGGTTTTGGCAACGGTCGGTTTGGGCATCCGGAACAGGACAGAGCGATTTCGCTGCGTGAGGGCGCGCTGCTGCAGTCATTCCCCGATGATTACGCTTTCGTACCTGAAGGCGAAACCGTGCATGTCAAGACGCTAGGGCGGCTGATAGGCAATGCTGTACCCGTGGACTTGGGCCGCGCGATCGCACGTCGCGTTCGCTCTCACATCGAGGAATATCAAGGGTGACGTCACTCATGGAAGACGTGGACCCAGTTCGCCGAACGATCATGGCCTCAGTGCGTTCGCGCGATACTAAGCCGGAGATGGTTGTACGGAAAATGTTGCATTCCATGAACTATCGGTACCGACTGCACCGCAAGGATCTCCCCGGCAGTCCGGATATCGTCTTCGGACCGCGACGCAAGGTGATCTTCGTGCACGGCTGTTTTTGGCATCGACACGCGGGTTGTTCGAAAGCGACGATCCCGAAGACGCGGACCGAGTTCTGGAGCAGCAAATTCGAGCGAAACGTGGAGCGAGACCGAGAAGCGGAGATGAGGCTTTCTGGAATGGGCTGGAAAGCGATGACAATTTGGGAGTGCGAGACGCGAGACAGGGACGCACTGAAAGCCAAGTTGGGTGCATTCCTGGACGAAGCTTCATGAGTGCCGAAAGCGATGAGAACGGAGCCGTCGCATGACGGAGGTGGCATCAGTGTCGACGGAGGTCGATAAGGATTTCGACGCTCAACTGTCGGCAGCGAAGAACGAAACTACCTACTTCAAAGCGGATTCGGCGCTGCTGAGAGAATTGGGCGAACGGTTGGTCGGTAAGCCATACATCGCTCTGGCGGAACTCATCAAAAATTCCTACGACGCCGACGCGTCCCGGTGCGTCATCAATCTTTCCCAGTCCAAGATCGAAGTGTCGGATGACGGGCACGGCATGTCCGAGAAAGAATTTCTCGACTATTGGATGACGATCGGGACGCGTCACAAACAACATGCCGATACGAGCCGGACCTTGAAGCGTCGCGTGACTGGTTCGAAGGGCGTGGGCCGCCTGTCCGCGCAGTTTCTGGCTCATCGAATGCAACTAATGTCGACGGCTGAAGGATCCCAGAAGAGATTGCACGCCTTCGTCGATTGGGAAGATGCGATCGACACCGGCAGTTTAACCGAAGCGGAGGCTCAGTATCGGCTCGAAAAGAGCAACCCTGACGTATACCCGGGCTCGGCGGCGCATGGCACGGCAGTGGTGCTGCATGACCTGAAGCAGACATGGAGCGAAGATGAGATTTCTGAGCTCGGACGGCAGATCTGGATGCTCAATTCTCCCATCTATCTGTTCGGGCGAAACAGGCGGCGCGGGAAAGACGCAAGCGACTTCAGGATTGTCTTTAAGACGGACTTGCCGGGGGTTGACGAAGCTTTCGAAACGCAGCTGACACAAGCGCTGGAGAATTATCAGGCTATAATCAAAGGCCGCATCGAGCGCGAGGATGGTCGGAACGTCTCGTTGGTGACAGTCGAATTCGACGACGAGACCTATTCGGAAAAATTTCCCTGCCCTTCATATCTGAGGGAGGCTGACTGGGAAATACGCATTTATAATTTGGCCGGACGTCAAGCCGGCGGCGTTTCGGTAGTGGATATGCGGGAGTATTTCGAAAAGTACGGTGGCGTGACCGTTTTCGATAAGGGGTTTCGACTGCCATACTACGGTGCTGAAAATGATTGGTTGGAACTGGAATACGATCACTCCCACCGTCGGAATCGGTCGAAACTTCTTCCGGACTATCTCCATGTGCCTCGGGCGTTGAACGATCTACCGACCCAGGGCCGGATATTCGGCGTCGTCAACGTGAATACGTCAAAAGAAATCCGCCTTGCGAAGGGTCATCGGAAAGACTCAGGCGAATTTCTCAAGATCCAAGTTTCGCGCGACCGTCTAGTATCGAACAAGGCATTTTTGGCGCTGAGGGATAGCGTCCGGCAGTCGATCGATTACTACGCCACATTGAAACGGCGACGGGTGGCCGATACGGTCGACATCGTGCGTCCCTCCGAGCGTCCCGAATCGAAGCTGCGGCGCCTGCGGAAATTGTTGGATGATGCGGTCGCCAAACATCCCGATGACGAGACTATCGCGGCAATCGAACGCGAAATAGACGACGTGGAAGCGAGCCTGGAAAAGATCCGGGAGAGCGACGAAGCATCGCGCGTGATACTCGGGCCGTTGGCCTCGGCGGGAATGGCTGCCCTCGCGATCGAACACGAGACCAGAAAAGAGATGAAGGGCGTTCGGTCGAAGCTGAGAAGGCTGAAACGAATAGCCAAGGAAAACCAGATACCGGTACTGAATTCCACAGCTCTTGAACTTTCGCAGTGGGTCGACCGCCTTGAGGCTACGCGAAATATCTTTCTGCCGATGATGGACATGGAAGATCGCGAAAAGATCGAGGCCTTGGACTGCGAAGGCGTCGTTCGCACGGTCGTTGCGAGCCTCAAGCCATTATTGGAGAATATTGAGATCGCATTCGATCTAACGGACGATCTGCATTTCCCCCCAGCCACCTATTCGGAGTGGAGTGCGATACTGCAGAACGTCTTGTTGAATGCGGCAAACGCAACTCTCGATGCCGATCAACCAAAAGTCGAAATTTCTACGATCGTGCATAATCGCTACGGCTACCTCTACGTTTCCGACAATGGCGTCGGAATCGGTGACGATGCGGACGAGCTGTTCAAGCCGTTCGCTCGACGTTCGAAACTCTCGTTGGAGAGAAGAGAGCTCGGAATGGGCGGAACCGGCCTGGGACTCACGATCGTGGAAATGATCGCTGAGAACCGGGGTTGTAGCGTCGCGTTTGTCGACCCAGGGGAAGAAAATTGGAGCACAGCGTTTGAACTGAGCTGGCGAGTGGAGCGATAGGATGAAGATCGTAGTGTGCGACGACGAGCAGGAGATGGCCGAGGAATGGGCCGCGGCGATAGAAGCGATCGGCATTCCCGGCGCCGAAATCAGTCGCATGGCGGATCCTCTTGAGGAAGTGTCCCTGCTGGTGCGGAGGAAAGTGGCCGTGAGGGAAAAACGGAACCTCGCGGAATGTCCGAGCGGGTTCGACGGCATCGACGTTCTGGTGGTCGATTACGATTTGGTTCTCTTGGACGCGGAGGGAAGTCGAACGACGGGTGAAGGCATCGCCAGGTTGGCGCGAACCTATTCGCAGTGCGGAGCGATCGTGGTTATGAACCAATACAAGGGCGCGCAGTTCGATCTCGGGATGCGGGGGCATTTGGAAAGCTTCGCAGATTTCAATGTCGATGCGGAGCTCGTCGGCTCTGCCTCCCTTTGGAAAAAGATCGCACCGACGGCTAGCGAGTTCAATCCAACTACATGGACGCCTTTGACTGATTTTCTAGCTGCTGCTCAAGAGTTCGCAACTACGTTGGAAACGGCGGGTTTTGACGCCAACCTCATGCACATTATGGGGTTGGAACAGGATGCGTTAGTCGAGTTGTCCGATACGGCTTTTGGTTTCTTGAGTGTCGACGCCGAAACGACCGATGATCTCGCGGCGTTGACATTGCGGGAGTTTCTTCGACGGTCTCTGGAAGATGATGTCGTCGAGTATATGTCCGCAAACGCAGAGAAGCTGTTGTTCGGTTTCGCGGCATTTCGGCTGATAAAATGGCTTGATCGCGCCGTTTTGCGTCCCATGGACGTACTGATCGACCCGCCGCATCTGGTCGATCGCCTGCCGTTTCTTGTCGACGAGAATAACGTGGACGTGTCTGATCCAGAAGCATGGACCAACGCGGTACTTAACCCTCAAGAGGCACTCAATTGGGAGATACTAGAAAAGTTTCATAATGCCACTGCTTCGAGAATTCTGGGAAAGACTGTATTCGACTGGTTTAGAATAGATGCCGACGACGCTATCGGTGAACTGCAAGACGCCTACTTGGAAAAAGAGACTGAACGCTTCCACTTGACCGAAGATACGTCGAGGTTCGTGAAAAAGGATGAACTGACCCGGTTCAGAGCCGATTTTCATAATTTCGGAGATCGACGCGCAATTGAGAAGCTCGACGGGATTACATATGGGCCGCTCAGGCGCATGAGGTTCGGCTAACGCATGTCGGAGCATTACGAAGCGGTTCGATTGATCTTGGACCGGCTAAAGTCACATGGTCTAGAGTGGTATCGGAACTCCGTTCTCGACGAGGACGAGTATTTCAAGCGCCCGGCAGCGGGAGGTTTTGGAATGTTTGATGGTCGAGAGATTCATGAAATTGGTTCAAAACTGAACGGGAGTTTTCCAAAGAAAAAATTCCTTATCATGCAGCCCGGAGCGAAAGAAAAAGACGCCGTTCTTGGACTATGGCTCCGATGGGATTTTCGTGACGGGTCCTGCGAATTTCGTGTATTTTTAGGACAGTGGTCGGTGGTGGATCAGAAGGAGACATTCGGGGCTTTTCGCTTCGAGACTCCAGAAACTGGCGACGAGCACGATTACTATCACTGTCAGCCGTGCCGAAACTTTGGCGACAAGGAACCTGTCAAAGATGCAGCTTTACTCTCGGAGAGATTTCCAACTATCCCGCTCAATGCTTCCAACATCGTCGAGTTGACGATGTGCGCTTTGTTGGCGGCATTAGGACGCAAACGGACCAAAGCTTTTGTCAGACGGTTGCTGCAGGAAGGTCCCGGATCCGAAAATGCGTGCTTGAAGACCGCGTATTCTCGTTGCTGCTGAGAATGCATGACCTCGCTTGACTTCATCGACCGTTCGGAGTGAATCATAAAGTCGGGATGCGTGCGTTGCTCCTAGCGGCAAGAACTTCCGTCGATCAATGGCAGGGAACGTTATCCTTCTTTTTTCGCTCCCGGCGGCGCATGCCGGTTCTCACCGGACCGATAGCGAAAGGGTCGATAATTCTTCAATTTGGTGCGTGACTCGTAGTTGCGATCCTCAAACCCGGGCGGCGGTGCGGGCGGCGCACCAGACGTTGGATTCGGCGCGATACTTGACCGTTTCATCGAAGCCTCGTGTGCGACGGGTTCTTGCACGGCTGGTCGTCGGTCTGCAACCAAAGCTGACCGCCGTTGAGCCACGGCTTCCGCAGCGGCACGGATAGGATCATCCTCGGTGTGAACGTAGCGCATGAACATCGTCACGGTTTTATGAGCGGTCAACGCCATTCCAACTTTGACCGGAATGCCGGAGTTGGCGATCTCGGTGGTTGCGCGATGGCGGATGCCGTGGGTGCCGATGTGCGGTACGCCAGCGCGTTCGAGAATTCGGCTCCAACCGGTATAGTACGTGCACGACGACATCGGTTTCGACGGATCGAAGATGGAGGGAATAACAAATGGGCTGTTCTCCAGCCGGGGAGCGTTTGCAAGCAGCGCTTCCGTCTCGGCGCTCATGGGTTTGGACATTTCGCCCGTCTTACTGTCCGGCCAAACGATGCGACGGTGACCAAAGTCGACCCATTCCCATTCCAACTCTATAATTTCCGACATCCGTGCGGCGAAACCGAACTGGAGCCGGATCGCCAAAGTCACGAAAGGGTGCTCCAATCCTTCCGTGTCGGCACGGTCAAGATAGGCAAACAAGCGGACCATCTCCTGATCCGTGATCAGCCGCGTTTTTTCCCTTTCGGGATATTTTGGTACATGACGGCAGGGATTCGATCCATCGGGACGATAGCCCCAAACTTCGGCCATGTTGAACATCTTCCGCAGGCAAGACAGTGTTCGGTTCGCCTGAGTCGGCGCGTGCTTCACCCGCTTCATCAAATCGGAAACATCGCTCCGAGTGACATCGTGAACTTTCATCGATCCGAACGCTGGCAGGATATACCGGCGCATATAACCTTGGTTCCCCAAAACGGTGCTGGGTCGGTTTTTCGGTTTCGAGTAGTCTTCTATAAATCGCTCGCAGAGTTCCTTTACTGTCGGCGCTTCCCGCGCAGCCGCCCGCTCGGCGGAAGGATCGGATCCTCCGCGAACGTCTGCCAACCAATCCTGAGCGATGCGGCGGGCCTGCTCAACCGTTAGTTCGCCAAACAGACCGATCGATGGCTTTCGCCGTTGGCGGTCGTTTGTTCGATACTGAAGCATGAAGACCTTCCGACCCGTGGGGGTTACCTTTAGCAGGAACCCAGGTATCGCCGTGTCGCGCAGTTCGTAGTCCTTGGCGCGTGCCTCCGCCCCAGCAACCACCGTCTTCGTCAATTTCACCTTTACCATGCCAATTTCCTCCGCCGGTTCCAGGTGGCATGGAGGAGCCAACAGGAATCTTGTTATTTCGTGCATCCGCGTGCTGCAGAGTGAACGCCGGTGGAGAAAACACCATAGGTAACAGCTACCTATCGCGTTATAGCGCAGGATCGGATACACAAAGGATAGCGGATAAGGACGCTCTTAAAATCCGTAGGCCGGAAGGCCGTGCCGGTTCAAGTCCGGCAGGGGGCACCAACACTTTTCAGGCACGTTTTCATGGCCGGTCTCGCAGCGCTCGCGCTTTCCTACATCATGAGCCAGTTCTATCGCTCGTTTCTCGCAGTGCTGACGCCGGACCTCGCCATCGATCCGGGTATGACCGCGAACCAGATGAGCACGGCACTCGGCGCATGGTTTATTGCCTTTGCCTGCGCGCAGTTCGCCGTCGGCCCGCTGCTCGACCGTATCGGTCCGAAACGGACGGCGGCCTTCATACATCTGGCGGGCGCATCCGGCGGGGCGGCATTTTTCGCGGTGGCGACGGCGCCGTGGATGGTGATTGTGGCTATGGCACTCATCGGCATCGGCTGTGCGCCTGTCCTGATGGGCGCATTCTACGTCTTCCGCAAACTCTATGCGCCTGCACGGCTCGCCGTACTCTCGGCATGGTTCATCGCATTGGGCAATCTCGGCAATCTGGCTGGTACAACTCCATTGGCATGGATGGTGGAAGCCTATGGCTGGCGCGCGGTCTTGTGGGGGCTGGCCGCCATGTCGGCGATCATCGCAATCGGCATCCTGCTCCTGTTGCGCGACCCGCCTGCGGGAGAGAAACCGGAGCGTCCCGGTTCCTATCTCGACCTTCTGAAAATGAAGGTGCTGTGGCCGATCTTCCCGATCATGGCGCTGTCCTATTCCGCTATCGCCAACCTGCGCGGCCTGTGGGTCGGGCCCTATCTCGATCAGGTTCACGGCTATGACGCGACGGCGATCGGCAACGTCTCGCTCGCCGTTGCGATCGGCATGATCGTCGGAACATTCGCATACGGCCCGCTCGACACGCTGTTTGGCACGCGCAAATGGGTCATAGCGGCGGGCACGGGCATCATGGTCACCGCCCTCGCGTTCTGGGCGCTCGATCCATTCATGGCACCATCGCAAGCGACGGTTCTTTTGATGATCGCGGGCGCAACCGGGGTCAGTTACCCCGTCATCATGGCGCACGGCATGGCTTTCATACCGGACCACATGACGGGCAGGGGGGCGACGCTGCTCAACTTCTTCTCGATAGGCGGAACGGGCCTGATGCAGTGGATATCCGGTGCGCTGTATGCGTCCACAAAAGTGGAAGGCGTTCCATCGTCCGGCTTTCCGGCCGTGTTGTGGCTGTATCCTGTCGCAGCGGGTGCAGGTCTGCTTATCTATCTGTTCGCCCGGGACGCGAAACCCGGTCAGTCCGCCTAGTCTGCCCCCGCTTCCCGCACGCTACCGACAACGAGCCCGTTCCAGTTGGTCAGCGTAAGATTGCTCATTCCCGCCAAGCCCTCCTGAAGCGGATCATCCTTCGGCAGGCAATGGCGTGTTACCGCCGCCATTGCAACTTCGGCAGCCCGCGTTCCACCATCATCGATTTTCAGGGCGACGCCGAGACCCAGTTCGGGGATCGCGGCGCAGAACACCCCTTCCGCCCCAGTTTTCGCAAACAAACGCCCGCCGCCCATCGTCATGTAGTCGGTGCAGAACCGGCCCGTGCCCGCCATGTAGAATGGCTCGGCCATGCAGGCATCAAGCAACCGTTTTGCGGCCGCTGCGCGCTCCAGCGATAGGCCGGTGCCGGTCGCCATTCGCGCAAAGCCGTGCGCCATAGCCCGCAGGGGAATCGCGTAGGTCGGGATCGAGCAACCGTCGATTCCCATATGGTCAACGGTATGCGGCGCGCCCGTCACCTCTTCCATCGCCCTTCGGACGCCCTCCTGAACCGGATGGTCGGGACCGACATAGCCGGTCGTGTCGATCCCCAGATGGGCCGCGGTGCAAACGAACCCTGCATGTTTGCCGGAACAATTGTTGCACACGGCGGGCGGTGTCGCGTCGTAGATGCCGGTCTGCCCGATCAGCGCCGCCTGATTGATCGACCAGTGGCCACCGCATTCCAGACACGTCTCCGGCAGTCCGGCCCGCACGATCATCGAGCGCACGAGGTCCGCGTGGGCCGGTTCGCCGGAGTGGGAAGCGCAGGCGATGGACAGTTCCTTGTTCCCGAACCCGAACGCATCCGCGGCACCGCTTTCCACGAACGGCAAGGCCTGAATCGCCTTGATGGCTGAACGCGCATAGACGGGCTTTTCGCTATCGCCACGCTCGAAGACGATCCTGCCATCGCTGTCGACCACGCTGATTGACCCGCGATGCACGCTCTCGACGACTTTTCCGCGCGTGGCTTCGACAAGAACAGGGTTCGACATGGGCTGGTTTCCTATAGGAACTGGGGCATGGGACAAGGTCCACCGAAGCTAAGATACTGATTTCGCGGCACCCGCAAATCGGGCTTGGTTTACAATTCGTTACGCCAAGGCGCAGGCCGGTTCGAGCTATGCGTGTGCAGCATCCCAGACATGATTTTTCGTGCATCGACAGAACCGCAAACCGCAGCTAACGCGCCTCTACTTTCGATTGGAAAGTGGCACACACACAAAGGTATCATGCCATGTTCGCATTTCTGCAGCAGCAACGCCACAACGTCTCCGCCCGCAACGGCTTCCGCGCCCTTGCAGAAATGAACTCCGATACGCTCAACGATATCGGAACGAGCCGCTCCGCCATGATCGAAATGGGCCATGTGCCGGCCTATATGATCGACACGCCCGGTCTGGAACTGACCCGCGCTCTGGCCCGCTCAACCGGCGGCTGAATCGATCTCATGAAATTCGTGGGCGCGCCGTTCAATACGGCGTGTCCACATCTCCCAACTCCACGTAAACGCTCTTGATCTGGCTGTAATAGTTGATAGCCGCCGCTGCATTCTCCCGTCCGATACCGGAGCGCTTGTGGCCCCCGAACGGCATTCCCACCGGTGTGACATTGTAATTGTTGATCCATGTCGTGCCCGCCTTGAGCCGCGCGATAACGCAATGGGCACGGGCAATGTCGCGGGTGAAGACGCCCGCTGACAGTCCGAACGCCGTATCGTTCGCCCTGGCGATAACCTCGTCCTCGCGTTCGAAGCCGAACAGCGCCATGACGGGGCCGAAAACCTCGTCCTTTGCCAAGCCGCTGTCGTCCGCCACGTCTGAGAAGATGGTCGGTGCCATGAAATGTGCATCCGGCATCCCGCCGACCGACAATCTGTCGCCTCCCGTCAACAGCGTTGCGCCCGACGCTTTCGCCGCCTTGATGTGGCCCATGACTATCTCGGCCTGCCGCGCTGAAATCATCGGCCCCATCTGAATGTCCCGGTCCAGCGGATCCCCGTGCGTGATGGCTTCCACCCGTTCCACCAGCCGTTTCGTGAATGCTTCGCGTATACCGGATTGCACATACACCCGCGTGCCGTTCGAGCAGACCTGACCCGACGAATAGAAATTCGCCATCAGCGCGCCGGACACGGCATTTTCAATATCTGCGTCATCGAAGATGATAAGCGGCGACTTGCCGCCCAGCTCCAACGTCACATGCTTTATGTCCGCCGCCGCCGCCGCCATGACCTTCGCGCCTGTTGGAACGGACCCCGTCAACGACACCTTGTCGATCTGCGGATGGGAAACGAGCGCCGCCCCCGTCGCGCCCAATCCCTGCACCACGTTGAACAGTCCCGCAGGTAATCCGGCCTCATCAAAACACTCGGCCAGCAGCAGCGCCGAAAGGGGTGTCATTTCCGATGGCTTGAAGACGATGGCATTGCCCAGCGCCAGCGAAGGGGCCGCCTTCCATGCCGCGATTTGGATCGGATAGTTCCATGCACCGATAGCCCCCACAACGCCAAGCGGTTCGCGGAGCGTGTATGTGTAGGAGGTCCGATTATGCGGAATGTGCTCGCTCGTCAGCGTGGAGACGAGATGGCCGAAATATTCCAGATTATCGGCGGCGGACACGGCGTCGACATATAGGGTCTCCGATAACGCCTTGCCTGTATCCAGCGTTTCGACCCGCGCGATCTCGTCGTTACGTCGGCGCACGATCTCGGCGGCGCGGATGAGAATGCGCCCGCGCTCCGGGGCAGGGGTATCGGCCCATTCTTCCTGCGCTGCCACGGCGGCCCTTACGGCCTCATCGACAAGCGCCTCGTCGGCGACGCCCAACGTGGCGATAACTTCGCCCGTCCCCGCATAATGGCTGTCGAACGTATCGCTCCCGCCATCGCGGAACGTGCCGCTGATATAATGGGAGCCTTTCGGCTGGACATCGAACCTGCTCATAATCCTTGTACCCATGTCACAATCCTTGCTGCCAGTGGTTCCGTGGTCGAAGGGCTCAAGATGCGCCCTGCGATAACGTGGTTGAACGGGTCGTCGGATGTTTCCACTTCCACGCTCGTAGCCTTCGCACCGCTGGTTGCGCCCCACCGTGCCGCGATCTGTCTGGTGACGGATGATTTCACGACGGCATCATCGGGGTGATAGATGAACAGGGCGGGCACGGTGATGTCTTCCACCGGCACCCGGCCTGCCCGAGCGACACTGGCCTGCATCGGCAGCAGGGAAACGGTGGGATATTCGGTCGTCCACCATTTGCCCTGCTCGTCGTTGAGCGGTTTGAAAGCGCGGTTTTCCCCGAACACCATCGGCACAAGCTGACGCGCCCACGGCCACAACAACGAATCCGCTCCTGCGGCCTGCACGGCAAAGTTCGGTGAGATCATCACGCTGCCGACGATCCCTTCGGCCAGGGCCGGTTGTTCCAGAGCCCAGGTTGCGAGCGTGCCGCCCGTCGATGTGGACAGCAGCACGACCCTGTCGCCCAGCCGCCGCCCGATGGCGACGGCTTCCGCAACATCGTTGAACCAGCCGTTGACCGTTGCTGTCGCCATAGCAGCCCCCGACCGCCCGTGGCCGCGCAGCCGGGCGAAGTAGAGGTTCGCGCCAAGGTCGCGCGCAACAATGTCGGGCAGGGGGCGCACTTCCTCCAGCGAGGCGGAAAAGCCGTGGATATAGACGATGGCGAGGGGTGTCTTGGCCTTCGATGCGGGATCGACCCAGATGATACGCTTTTGCGCACCTTCGCGGACATCCGGCACCAGCGCTTCGCTCGATGCCAGATATGCGTCAATGTCATTACCAAGCGTAGAAGCATCGAAAGCGATCGTCTCGTCCACCGGTTCCCTGGGTCCGACTGCGAATCCGATTCCCACCGCCACAACGACGATCAGGAGAAAAATCATAAATCGCTTCATCGGAATGGTCTCGCAAGGTGGATGACGCCCCTTTCCATGCCCGGTGCCCGCCCTGCAAGGCTTTGGAACGCAAAAACCGTGGCTTTCAGGGCCGGATCAGGGTTGACGCAACGTGGAGCAACGCCTAGTTACCGGTCACGCCAAGCCGATGTGAGCATCGTTTTTCAGTGCGCCACGCACAGGAAGCAGGATCGCTCAAACAAGGTTTGCAAAAACCGACGACACAGTTTCGAACGCATGAAGGCCGGTTTCGGTCATCCTCTGCATGGAGATTGAGCGCCTCGGCAGCATGTGCTGCCTGATGGCGCTTTTTGTTCATTAGATCGCACCGAGCGGGGTGTGATGCACAGTTCCGCTCGTTCTGCGCCGGAAACGGCGTTTCAATTCAAGCGCCCGCCCGGTTCAGCCGACGTGGGCCGACTGAGAAGGACTTGTTCATGCCGACCATCAACCAGTTGGTTCGCAACCCGCGCAAAGCACCGGTCAAACGGTCGAAAGTGCCTGCGATGGAGCAGAACCCGCAAAAGCGCGGCGTTTGCACCCGTGTCTATACGACCACTCCGAAGAAGCCGAACTCGGCTCTGCGTAAGGTTGCCAAGATCCGGCTGACCAACGGCTACGAAGTCATCGGTTACATTCCCGGTGAAGGCCATAACCTGCAGGAACACTCCGTTGTGATGATCCGCGGCGGCCGCGTGAAAGACCTTCCCGGTGTCCGTTATCACATCATCCGTGGCGTGCTCGATACGCAGGGCGTCAAAGACCGCAAGCAGCGCCGTTCCAAATATGGCGCCAAGCGTCCTAAATAAGAAGAGAAACGCAGATGTCCCGTCGTCACCGCGCAGAGAAACGTGAGATCAACCCCGACCCGAAGTTCGGTGATCTCGTTCTGTCCAAGTTCATGAATGCCATCATGTATGATGGCAAGAAATCCAAGGCCGAAGCCATTGTCTATGGCGCTTTCGACCAGATGGAAGAGAAGGCCCGCGCCGAAGCGTTGCCGATGTTCCATACGGCACTTGAAAACGTGGCTCCGCAGGTGGAGGTTCGCTCCCGCCGTGTCGGTGGTGCAACCTATCAGGTTCCCGTCGAGGTCCGTATGGAGCGCCGTCAGGCTCTCGCGATCCGTTGGTTGATCGCAGCTGCACGCAAGCGCAACGAGACCACGATGATCGACCGTCTGTCCGGCGAATTGCTGGACGCAGCCAACAACCGTGGCTCCGCTGTCAAGAAGCGTGAAGACACGCACAAGATGGCCGACGCCAACCGCGCCTTTTCGCACTACCGCTGGTAAGCACCAGCGGGACGACAAGAAAGACTCTGCTTAACACAGCGATTTTTCTGCCGGTCCCTCCCGGCAGTTTCCATTCCTCGAGACCTGAGCACAATCATGTCACGCGAATACAAACTCGAAGATTACCGTAACTTCGGAATCATGGCCCACATCGACGCGGGCAAGACGACGATGACCGAGCGGATTCTTTATTACACCGGCAAAATCCATAAGATGGCCGAAGTGCATGATGGCGCTGCGACTATGGATTGGATGGCGCAGGAGCAGGAGCGCGGCATCACGATCACGTCCGCTGCCACGACCACCTTCTGGAAGGGCCGTGACGGCAAGAAGCGCCGCTATAACATCATCGACACACCTGGCCACGTGGACTTCACCATTGAAGTCGAACGTTCCTTGCGAGTGCTCGACGGTGCGGTCGCACTGCTGGATGCCAATGCCGGTGTCGAGCCGCAAACCGAGACCGTCTGGCGTCAGGCCAACAAATACAATGTCCCGCGCATGATCTATGCCAACAAGATGGACAAGGTTGGTGCGGACTTCTTCAACTGCGTGAAGACCGTGAAAGAGCGCCTCGGTGCTATTCCCTGCGTCATTCAGCTGCCAATCGGTTCCGAAAACGACTTCGAGGGGATCATCGATCTCATCGAGATGAAGGAGCATGTCTGGCGCGGCGAAGAGCTCGGCGCGACATGGGATGTGGTCGACATCCGCGACGAGCTGAGGGATCAGGCTGAGGAATATCGCGAATTGCTCATCGAAACGGCTGTCGAGGCCGACGATGTGGCAATGGAAGCCTATCTTGAAGGCGATATGCCCGACAATGATCGGCTGCGCGAGTTGATCCGCAAGGGCTGCATCGCAGTCAAGTTCTTCCCGATGATGTGCGGCACCGCGTTCAAGAACAAAGGCGTTCAGCCTCTGCTGAACGCGATCACAGACTATCTTCCGTCGCCAACTGAAGTTCCTGCGATCAAGGGTATCGATCCTAAAACGGACGAGCCGACAATACGACGTTCTGCCGACGATGAGCCGGTTTCACTGCTGGCATTCAAAATCATGAACGACCCATTCGTTGGTACGCTGACGTTCTGTCGGATGTATTCCGGTCATCTGGAGACCGGTGGTTCGTTGATGAACACGGTTAAGGGCAAGAAAGAACGCATCGGTCGTATGCTGCAGATGCATTCCAACGACCGTGTCGACATCAAGGAAGCCTATGCCGGTGATATCGTCGCCATTGCGGGCCTGAAAGAAACGACGACGGGCGATACGCTTTGCGATCCGCTCAAGCCGGTCATTCTGGAGCGTATGGAGTTCCCCGAACCGGTGATCTCCATTGCCATCGAGCCGAAGACGAAGGGCGACCAGGAAAAGATGGGCATCGCGCTCAATCGACTGGCTGCCGAGGATCCTTCCTTCCGTGTGAAGTCGGACGAAGAATCCGGCCAGACCATCATTTCCGGTATGGGTGAATTGCACCTCGATATTCTCGTCGATCGTATGAGGCGTGAGTTCAACGTGGAGGCCAACATCGGCGCTCCGCAGGTTGCTTATCGTGAGACCATCACCCGCGAAGCCGAGATCGATTATACGCACAAGAAACAGTCCGGCGGTTCCGGCCAGTTTGCCCGCGTCAAAATCGTCTTCGCACCGAATGAGGAAGGCGAGGAGTTCCTCTTCGAATCCAAGATTGTTGGTGGTAACGTGCCCAAGGAATACATTCCGGGTGTTGAAAAAGGCATCCAGTCCGTCATGGACAATGGTCCTGTTGCTGGCTTCCCGATGCTGGGCGTGAAAGCGACTTTGCTCGACGGTGCCTATCACGATGTCGACTCCAGCGTTCTGGCCTTCGAAATCGCGGCCCGTGCCGCGTTCCGCGAAGGGGCCCAGAAGGCCGGTGCCAAACTTCTCGAACCTATCATGAAGGTCGAGGTGGTGACACCGGAAGACTATATGGGCGACGTGATCGGCGATCTGTCGTCCCGTCGCGGTCAGGTTTCCGGTACGGAAACCCGTGGCATCGACACGGTCGTCTCTGCGATGGTGCCGTTGGCCAACATGTTCAAATATGTGGACAGCCTGCGTTCCATGAGCCAGGGGCGTGCCCAATACACAATGACTTTCGACCATTACGAGCAGGTGCCTCAGGCGGTTGCTGACGAGGTGGTCGAGAAATACGCATAATCACGCACCGATGCAGACAGGGTGCGATGATGGACGACAGTTACAACGAAAGGTTATTCGAAGGAGGCGGACTGAGACCGAAACTGCACAATCTTCGGTTCGACTGGGTCAAGAAGGAAATTGCCAGTCGATACGAAGTTGGCGAATACGATCTTATGGAGATCGGTTGTTTCGACGGGCGGTTGCTGGATTTCGTACCGGCACCCAGAAGCTACATCGGCTTTGATGCGGACAGCGAAGGCGGTCTCTCATCGGTCGGTGACAGCGGAAGGGATCGGGAGAACACCACGTTCGTCAAATCCTCCCACTGGAGGGATTTGGAACAGGTGGCCGACAAGTCCTTTGACGTATGTGCGTCGCTGGAAACGATTGAGCATATTCCGCCGGAATATGTGGCCGATTATTTGAAGCAGGTCGCGCGCATCGTGCGCAGGGATTTGCTTCTGACGGTGCCGAACGAGAAGGGCCCGGTCTTTCTCGCCAAGCGCACGGCCAAGCAGGCCAGGGGTTGGTATGTCCAACCCTACCGGCTTGCAGAACTTGTCTGGGCGAGCCTGGGAAGGCTCGAACGGGTGGAACGGGACCAGCACAAGGGGTTCGATTATCGGCGTCTGGTCGATGAGTTGGAGCCTTGGTTCGACGTGAATGTGGTTCAGGGTATGCCGTTTGGTGCGGCTCCGGCCTGGATGGGATTTACGGTAGGAATTCGAGCGACGGTGCGCGACTAGCGTAGCGACGCGACTTGGAATGCAAAATGTGTCCTGAGGGACCGGTATCGAAGGAGGCCATCAGATGGCTAAGGCAAAGTTTGAACGTAACAAGCCGCATTGCAACATCGGCACGATTGGTCATGTTGACCACGGCAAGACGACGCTGACGGCGGCGATTACGAAGTATTTCGGTGACTTTAAGGCGTATGACGAGATCGACGGCGCGCCGGAAGAGAAGGCGCGCGGGATCACCATTTCCACGGCGCATGTGGAATATGAGACGGAAGCCCGTCACTATGCCCATGTCGACTGCCCGGGCCACGCCGACTATGTGAAGAACATGATCACCGGTGCCGCGCAGATGGACGGTGGCATTCTGGTCTGTTCGGCAGCCGATGGCCCGATGCCCCAGACCCGTGAGCACATTCTGCTGGCCCGTCAGGTGGGTGTTCCTGCGCTGGTGGTGTTCCTCAACAAGGTCGATCAGGTCGACGACGAGGAATTGCTGGAACTGGTCGAGATGGAAGTGCGCGAGCTGCTCGACATGTACGAGTTTCCCGGCGACGACATTCCGATCATCAAGGGTTCGGCGCTGCATGCGATGAACGGCACGGAGCCTGAAATCGGCGAGAAGGCCATTCGCGAGTTGATGGAAGCTGTCGACAGCTACATCCCGCAGCCCGAGCGTCCGGTGGACCAGCCTTTCCTGATGCCCATCGAGGATGTGTTCTCGATCTCCGGTCGTGGCACGGTGGTGACCGGTCGCGTCGAGCGCGGTATCGTGAAGGTCGGTGACGAGATCGAGATCGTCGGCATCAAGGACACGCAGAAGACGACCTGCACGGGCGTCGAGATGTTCCGCAAGCTGCTGGATTCCGGTCAGGCTGGCGACAACATCGGCGCGCTGATCCGCGGTATCGACCGGGAGCAGGTCGAGCGTGGTCAGGTATTGTGCAAGCCGGGTTCGGTGAAGCCGCACAAGAAGTTCCGTGCGGAAGCCTATATTCTGACGAAGGAAGAGGGTGGCCGTCACACGCCGTTCTTCACCAACTACCGCCCGCAGTTCTACTTCCGCACCACCGACGTGACGGGCATCTGCTCGCTGCCGGAGGGCACGGAGATGGTGATGCCGGGTGACAACGTGGAGATGACGGTGGAACTGATCGTTCCGATCGCGATGGAAGACCGCCTGCGCTTCGCCATCCGCGAAGGCGGCCGCACCGTCGGTGCCGGTATCGTGGCTGAGATTCTGGAGTAGGGGCTTCGGCCTTTCATCCTGCACGACGGTTCGCCGCCGTGCAGATCATATTTGATATTCGTGGTTTGCGGCATCTTGCTCAAGTCACACCTTAAGGACGAAACGACATGGCCGGACAGAATATCCGTATTCGCCTGAAAGCGTTCGATCATCGTATCCTCGATACGTCGGCCAAGGAGATCGTCTCCACGGCCAAGCGGACCGGCGCACAGGTTCGTGGCCCCGTGCCACTGCCCACGCGCATCGAGCGTTACACGGTCAACCGCTCGCCGCACGTGAACAAGAAATCCCGCGAACAGTTCGAGATGCGGACGCATAAGCGCCTGCTCGACATCGTGGATCCGACACCGCAAACCGTGGACGCGCTGATGAAGCTCGACCTCGCTGCCGGTGTCGACGTGGAAATCAAGCTGTAAGCCAACGGCCTACAGCTTCAACGAGGCTACGTTGGCGCAAGCCGCCAACCAATTGCTCGAAGGATGAAAACAATGCGCTCAGGCGTGATTGCACAAAAGGTCGGGATGACCCGCATCTACACCGAGGAAGGTGTGAATGTTCCGGTGACGGTTCTCCGCATGGAGAATGTCCAGGTCGTCGCCCAAAGGACCGAAGACAAGAACGGCTACACCGCGGTGCAGCTTGGTGCCGGCAAGGCGAAGGTGAAGAATGTCACCAAGCCGATGCGTGGTCACTTCGCTGTTGCCAAGGTCGAGCCAAAGCGAAAGCTCGCTGAGTTTCGCGTCAGCAACGACAACATGCTCAACGTGGGTGACGAGATCATTGCCGCCCACTACCTGCCGGGCCAGTTCGTCGATGTGACGGGCACGACCATCGGTAAGGGCTTTGCCGGCGCGATGAAGCGGCATAACTTCGCCGGTCTTCGCGCGTCCCACGGCGTGTCCGTATCGCACCGTTCGCATGGTTCGACCGGTATGTGTCAGGATCCCGGCAAGGTGTTCAAGGGCAAGAAGATGGCCGGTCACATGGGCAACACCCGCGTGACGACACAGAACATTCAGGTGGTTTCCGTGGATGTCGATCGCGGCCTTGTGCTTGTCAAAGGGGCAGTCCCCGGGCCGAAGGGTGGTTGGGTTACGATCAAGGACGCGGTGAAGAAGGCGGCTCTTGAAGAGGCCATTCGCCCAGCAGCCCTGCGTGCCAACGAAGCGGAAGCCGTCAAGGCTGCCGAGGATGCGGAACTGGCGTTGGCCGAAGAGTCCGCCGCCGAGCTCGAAGCGCAGCAGCAGGCCGAACAATCGGCAGCTGTCGAGGCAGCTGAGGAAATGGAAGCCGACGCGAAAGCTGACAACAAAGAGGGGTCTGAATAATGGATCTCGAAATCACAAAACTGGATGGCTCCAAGGGCGGCACCGTGTCGCTTGACGACGCGATCTTCGGTCTCGATCCGCGCGACGATATTCTTCAGCGCATGGTGCGTTACCAGCGTGCGAAAGCGCGTCAGGGCACGCATTACACCCAGGGCCGTTCCGATGTGGACCGTACGGGTGCCCGTATGTATCGCCAGAAGGGCACCGGCGGCGCTCGTCACCACTCACAGGCTGCTCCGCAGTTCCGTGGTGGTGGTAAGGCGCACGGCCCCAAACCGCGCGATCACAGCCACGAGCTGACGAAGAAGTTTCGTGCGCTTGCGCTGAAACATGCTCTGTCCACCAAAGCGAAGAACGGGTCGCTCGTCATCGTCGACGATATGTCCGCCTCTGAGCCGAAGACGGCCGCACTCCGCACCCAGTTCGGCAAGCTCGGTCTGGCCAATGCGTTGATGATCGGCGGTGCCGAACTCGACAACAATTTCGCTCTAGCCGCGCGCAACATTCCAAACGTCGATGTGCTGCCGATTCAGGGCATCAACGTCTATGACATCTTGCGTCGCAAAACCCTGGTTCTGTCCAAGGCTGCAATCGACGCGCTTGAGGAGCGGTTCAAATGAGCGACAACATTCGCGCCTATGACGTCATCGTCTCGCCGGTCATCACCGAAAAGGCGACGATGGCATCCGAGCAGAACCAGATCGTGTTCAATGTGGCTCGCGACGCGACCAAGCCTGAAATCAAGAAGGCCGTCGAAAGCCTGTTCAGTGTGAAGGTCACGGGTGTTTCCACCCAGATCCGCAAGGGCAAGATCAAACGGTTCCGCGGCCATCTCGGCCAGCAGAGCGACAAGAAATTCGCGTATGTGACGTTGGCCGAAGGCCAGTCCATCGACGTGACGACCGGCCTGTAAGGGCCGGGGAAAGAACAGGGCACAGAACATGGCACTGAAGAGTTTCAATCCGATCACGCCGGGCACGCGCCAGCTGGTCATCGTTTCGCGCGATGGCCTATGGAAGGGCAAACCGGTCAAGACGCTGACCGAGGGGCTGAACAAGTCCGGTGGGCGCAACAATGCCGGTCGCATGACATCGCGTGGCATCGGTGGCGGTCACAAGCGCTCCTACCGCAAGATCGATTTCAAGCGGAATAAGCTTGACGTCGAAGGCACGGTCGAGCGTATCGAGTACGATCCGAACCGCACGGCTTTCATCGCGCTCATCAAATACAGCGACGGCGAGTTGGCCTACATCATCGCACCCCAGCGTTTGGGTGCTGGCGACAAGGTCATCTCGGCAGCATCCGCTGACGTAAAGCCGGGCAACTGCATGCCGATGTCGGCTATTCCCGTTGGCACCATCATCCACAACGTCGAGATGAAGCCGGGCAAGGGCGCGCAGATCGCACGGTCCGCTGGCACGTATGCCCAGTTGGTCGGTCGTGACGGTGTGTTCTCGATCCTGCGCCTCAATTCCGGCGAGCAGCGTCTCATTCACGGGACCTGTAAGGCCACCATTGGTGCGGTTTCGAACCCGGACAATTCCAACACCAATATGGGCAAGGCCGGGCGTCACCGCTGGTATGGCTCGCGCCCGAAAGTCCGTGGTGTCGCCATGAACCCGATCGACCACCCGCACGGTGGTGGTGAGGGACGCACATCCGGTGGTCGCCATCCGGTGACCCCGTGGGGCAAGCCGACCAAGGGTGCGAAAACACGCTCCAACAAGACGACCGATAAATTCATCATGCGCTCGCGCCACCAGCGCAAGAAGTAAGGAAAACCGCCAGTGTCACGTTCTACCTGGAAAGGCCCTTTCGTCGATGGCTACCTGCTTAAGAAAGCAGCGAAAGTCCGCGACGGTGGCCGCAACGAGGTCATCAAGACCTGGAGCCGTCGCTCCACCATCATGCCGCAGTTCATCGGGCTCACGTTCGGTGTCTACAACGGAAACAAGCATATCCCCGTCAATGTGTCCGAGGACATGGTGGGCCACAAGTTCGGCGAGTTCTCGCCAACGCGGTCCTACTATGGCCACGGTGCCGACAAGAAGGCCAAGAGGAAGTAAGTCATGGGTAAGCCCAAAACCGAACGCGCTTTGGCCGACAACGAGGCAATGGCGCGCCACAAGATGATCCGCGTTTCGCCCCAGAAGTTGAATCTCGTCGCGCAGTTGATCCGCGGCAAGACAGCCGCCAAGGCATTGAACGATCTGGAATTCTCCAACAAGCGCATCGCGAGCACGGTTCGTAAATGTCTTCAGTCCGCGATTGCGAACGCCGAGAACAACCATGATCTCGACGTGGATGCGCTTGTCGTGAAGGAAGCCTATGTCGGCCAGTCCATCGTCATGAAACGTTTCATGGCCCGTGGTCGCGGCAAGGCATCGCGCATCATCAAACCGTTCGCGCATCTCACGATTATCGTGAAAGAAGCCGAAGAAGAGGAGGCCGCGTAATGGGTCAGAAGATCAATCCGATCGGCTTTCGCCTCGGCATCAACCGCACCTGGGATTCCCGCTGGTTCGCAACTGGCGACGACTACGCCAAGATGCTCCACGAGGACCTGAAAATGCGCGAGTATATCGAGAAAGAGCTGAAAGCGGCTTCTATCTCGAAGGTTATCATCGAACGTCCGCACCGCAAATGCCGCGTGACGATCCATTCCGGTCGTCCGGGTCTGATCATCGGCAAGAAGGGCGCGGATATCGAAAAGCTGAAGAAGCAGCTTCAGACGATGACGAGTGCGGAAGTGTCGCTCAACATCGTCGAGATCCGCAAGCCGGAAGTCGATGCAACGATCGTGGCGCAGTCCATCGCACAGCAGCTGGAACGCCGTGTTGCATTTCGTCGCGCCATGAAGCGCGCCGTTCAGTCCGCTATCCGTCTGGGTGCCGGTGGTATCCGTATCAACTGCGGTGGCCGTCTTGGCGGTGCAGAGATTGCCCGTATGGAGTGGTACCGTGAAGGCCGTGTGCCGTTGCACACTCTTCGCGCCGACATCGATTATGGCGTTGCCGAAGCTGTGACCGCCTATGGTATCTGCGGTGTGAAGGTGTGGATCTTCAAGGGCGAAATCCTTGAACACGACCCGCTCGCCCATGATCGCCGTAACACCGAAGCCCAGGAATCGGGCGGTGGTGGTGGCGGGCGTCGTCCGCCCCGCAACTAATCGGCTCGCGTAGAGACAAGAACAGAGAAGAACAATGCTGCAACCAAAACGCACCAAGTTCCGCAAGGCGCATAAAGGCCGTATTCATGGCAACGCCAAGGGCGGAACGTCCTTGACGTTCGGCTCCTATGGTCTAAAAGCCCTCGAACCGGACCGTATCAATGCACGTCAGATTGAAGCGGCCCGTCGTGCCATTACCCGCCAGATGAAGCGTCAGGGGCGTGTGTGGATCCGGATTTTTCCGGACCTGCCCATCTCGTCCAAACCGACCGAAGTCCGTATGGGTAAGGGTAAGGGTTCGCCTGAATATTGGGCAGCCCGCGTGGCTCCCGGCCGCATCATGTTTGAGATCGACGGCGTTGCCGAGCCGGTCGCGCGCGAGGCCCTTCGCCTTGGTGCCATGAAGTTGTCGGTCAAGACGAAATTCATCCAGCGCGACGCCGACTAGGCGACGCCCCGGAGCAGGACTGAAACGACAGGCTCAACAGCCTGAAAGACATGCTAACTGACCGCCAACCAGCCATCGTGGCGCGGGGCCGCGGTTAAGAGGAAAGGACGAGGCGATGAAGCCCTCCGATATCCGTGCGTTGAGCGCGGACCAGATGAAAGACGAGCTTGTCAAGCTCAAGAAAGAGCAGTTCAATCTGCGTTTTCAGCGTGCCACCGGGCAGCTGGAAAACACGGCGCGTATGCGCCAGATTCAGCGCGATGTCGCGCGTCTTCAGACCATTTCACGCCAGCAGCCGGCTCCCGCCGCTGCCGACGCATAAGGATTTCCCATGCCCAAACGCATTCTTCAGGGCACGGTCGTGTCCGACAAGAACGACAAGACCGTCGTCGTGAAGGTCGAGCGCCGCTTCAAGCACCCGCTTTTCAAGAAGACCGTGCGTCGTTCCAAGAACTACAAGGCCCATGACGAGAACAATGTCCGCAAGGTCGGTGACATGGTGTCCATTGAAGAGACACGTCCGATCTCGCGTGACAAATGCTGGCGCGTTCTCGACGCCTAGTCCCGACGCACCGACTTCCAAGACTTAACGGGCAGGTTTCTGCCGCTGAAGTGAAAGAACAATCTTATGATTCAGATGCAATCCAATCTGGATGTGGCCGACAATTCCGGCGCGCGCCGCGTCATGTGCATCAAGGTGCTCGGCGGCTCCAAGCGTAAATACGCATCCGTCGGCGACATCATCGTCGTGTCCGTCAAAGGAGGCGATCCCGCGCGGTCGCGTTAAGAAGGGCGATGTGGCCAAGGCCGTTGTCGTTCGCACGGCCAAAGACATCCAGCGTCCCGACGGTTCGGTCATCCGTTTCGACACGAACGCAGCCGTGCTTGTCGATAACAAATCCGAGCCTATTGGAACCCGTATTTTTGGCCCCGTGCCCCGTGAACTGCGCGCCAAGCGCCACATGAAGATTATCTCTCTCGCCCCCGAAGTGCTGTAGGCACAACGCGCGGAAGGAAAGAAACGAGCTATGAACAAGATCAAAAAAGGCGACACCGTCGTCGTTCTCACCGGCAAGGACAAGGGCCGTTCCGGCACCGTTCTGGAGATGATTACGAAGACCGACCGCGTGCTGGTGCAGGGCATCAATATGGTCAAACGCCATACAAAACAGTCGCAGACCTCCGAGGGCGGTATTGTCCAGAAGGAAGCGTCCATTCACATTTCCAACCTGGCCGTTGCAGGCAAGGACGGAAAGCCGACCCGTGTCGGAATCAAGACAAACGACGATGGCAAACGCGTGCGCTTCGCCAAGAAATCCGGAGAGCTGATCGATGGCTGAACAAGCTGAAAAGCCGCGGATGCAGCGGCTATACGACGAGACGATCAAAGGCGCGATGCAGGAGAAGTTCGGCTATACGAACGTCATGCAGATGCCCAGGATCGACAAGATCGTGATCAATATGGGTGTGGGCGAATCCACCGCTGATTCCAAGAAGGCGTCGAACGCTGCCGGTGATCTGTCCCTGATCGCCGGTCAGAAGGCGATGGTCACACGCGCCAAGAAGTCGATTGCCGGCTTCAAGGTCCGTGAAGAGATGCCGCTCGGCGCGAAAGTCACCTTGCGTGGCACCCAGATGTATGAATTTCTCGACCGTCTCATCACCATCGCGCTGCCGCGCGTGCGTGACTTTCGCGGTCTGAACCCAAAGAGCTTCGACGGTCGTGGCAACTTCGCTATGGGCCTGAAAGAGCATATCGTTTTCCCGGAGATCGAATACGACAAGGTCGATCAGATCTGGGGCATGGACGTCATCGTCTGCACGACGGCGAATACGGATGATGAGGCGCGCGAACTGTTGCGTGCTTTCAACTTCCCGTTCCCCGCGCCGAAGGAAAAGCAGCAGAAAGAAGCTGCGTAAACCTCCCGCGGGATGGGCAATGGTGCCCGCCGTAACGACAGACGTATCGAGAAGGACGAACCAATGGCAAAAGTGTCTGCCATCGAAAACAACAAGAAAAAGCGTCGGCTGGTGAAGAAATACGCCGGAAAACGTGCCGAACTGAAGGCGATCATTTCAGACCGCTCCAAGCCGATCGAAGAGCGCTTCAAGGCGCAGCTGGAAATCGCGGAAATGCCGCGCAACGGTGCCAGAAATCGCGTTCGCAACCGTTGCGGCGTTTCCGGTCGCCCACGCGGCGTCTATCGCAAGATGGGGATGTCCCGTATCGCGTTGCGCGAACTGGGCAATGCGGGCAAGGTGCCCGGCCTCGTCAAGTCCAGCTGGTAAGGGAGGGCACCTGTTATGATGAACGATCCAGTCGGTGACATGCTCACCCGTATCCGCAACGGCCTGATGCGCGGTAAGTCAAAGGTTTCGACCCCGGCTTCCAAGTTGCGTGCCAACGTGCTCGATGTGCTTGCCAACGAGGGCTATATCCGCGGCTATACCCGTGTCGATTTCGACAACGGCAAGGCGGATATCGAAATCGAACTCAAATATTTCGATGACGCTCCGGTGATCCGTGAGATTACCCGCATTTCCAAACCGGGCCGTCGCGTTTATTCGTCGGTCAAGAACCTGCCGCGCGTGGCCAACGGCCTCGGCATCTCCATTCTCTCCACACCGAAAGGCGTGATGGCGGACCATGATGCCCGTGAGCAGAATGTTGGCGGCGAAGTGCTTTGCCAGATCTTCTGATCTGGCTTTAACGAAACAATCCGGGTGGCCGCTTTACCGCAGTGCTGCCCATAGGGAACGAGCGAGAACACAATGTCACGCATCGGTAAGAAACCGGTCCATGTGCCGGATGGCGTAACCGCCACGGTCGATGGGCAGACCATCACGGCCAAGGGGCCAAAGGGCGAATTGAAGTTCGTCGTCAATGAAGACGTGCTGGTGAAGCTGGAAGACGGTGAAGTGTCCGTCGATCCGGTCAACAACAGCAAGAAGGCCCGCAGCCAGTGGGGCATGTCCCGCACGATGATCGAGAACATCTTCACGGGTGTGAAGACGGGCTTCGAAAAGAAGCTTGAAATCAACGGCGTCGGGTATCGTGCCGCCATGCAGGGTCAGAAACTGTCCCTGTCTCTCGGCTTTTCCCATGAGGTGCTCTACGAGCCACCGCAGGGCGTAACGCTGACCGTCACGAAGCCGACCGAGATCACGGTATCCGGCCACGACAAGCAGGTCGTCGGTCAGACCGCGGCGGAAATCCGCTCCTACCGTCCGCCGGAGCCCTATAAGGGCAAGGGCGTGAAATATGCCGATGAAACGGTCTTCCGCAAGGAAGGGAAGAAGAAATAAGATGGCCAAACTCAGCACTAAAGATCGCCGTCGCGCCCGCGTCCGCCGCAGCCTCAAGAAGGTCGCCAACGGTCGCCCGCGCCTGTCGGTTCACCGGTCCAACACCAATATGTACGCCCAGATCATCGACGATACAGCCGGCCGTACATTGGCGGCGGCATCGACGCTTGAAGCCGATGTGGTCGCCAAAGGCAAAGGCGGAAACGTCGCCGCTGCGGAAGCTGTCGGCAAATTGATTGCCGAACGCGCAACAAAAGCCGGTGTCGAAAACGTTGTCTTCGACCGCGGCTCCTTCCTCTTCCACGGTCGCGTCAAGGCATTGGCCGACGCCGCCCGCGAAGGTGGTTTGAAGTTCTAAGCCATAGCCGTCAGGCGGCGGGGAGCCGTCCGGCGCTTATGATCCGCGCCCGTGCAGCGAAGGCCGACAGGCCGACAGCGTGAGCGCTAATGAACGAGGGCAGGGGCAGGTCGCAGTAGCGAAACCGCTCCGCCAGCACACTGCACACCGTATGGGCGATCCCCATGCATCACAGACATGTGCATCAGACACATGATCCGATAAAAGAACAGGAACAGGACATGGCTAGAGGCCCACAACAGGGTGGCGGCGGACGTAACAACCGCCGGGACGAAAAAGAGGACGACGGCTTTACAGACAAGCTCGTCCACATCAACCGCGTTGCAAAAGTCGTGAAGGGTGGCCGCCGCTTCGGTTTCGCCGCTCTCGTCGTCGTCGGCGACCAGAAAGGCCGCGTCGGTTTTGGTCACGGTAAGGCACGCGAAGTGCCGGAAGCGATCCGCAAGGCTTCCGAGGCCGCCAAGCGCGATCTGATTTTCGTGCCGTTGCGCGATGGCCGCACGCTGCACCATGATGTTCGCGGTCGCCACGGCGCCGGTAAGGTCATCCTGCGCTCGGCACCTCCCGGCACCGGCATCATCGCCGGTGGTCCGATGCGTGCCGTGTTCGAGACGGTCGGCATGTCCGATGTGGTTGCCAAGTCGCTCGGCTCGTCCAACCCCTACAACATGGTTCGCGCCACGTTTGACGCCCTGAAGCGTCAGATGCACCCCAAGGATATCGCGGCCCAGCGTGGTTTGAAGCTTGCAACGCTTCAGGAACGCCGCCGCGATCTGATCGGCGAAGAGGTATAATCTCATGGCTGACAACAAGACAGTGACGGTGGAGCAGATCGGTTCGCCCCTGCGCCGCCCCAAGGACCAGCGCCAGACCCTCGTCGGTCTCGGCCTGAACAAGATGCACCGCCAACGCACGCTGGAAGACACTCCAGCCGTGCGCGGCATGATCCGCAAGGTTTCCCACCTTGTTCGGGTCGTTGAAGAAAGCTGAGGCTGTTATGGATCTCAACCAGATTTCAGACAAAGAAGGCGCAACGCACGCCAAGAAGCGTGTCGGGCGCGGTATCGGGTCCGGCAAGGGCAAAACCGGCGGTCGTGGCGTGAAGGGGCAGAAGTCCCGTTCCGGTGTCGCCATCAACGGTTTCGAGGGCGGGCAGATGCCCATCTATCGTCGTCTGCCGAAACGTGGTTTTTCGAACGCCATGTTTACAAGTGACTTCAATGAGGTCTCGATCGAACGGCTGGAGAAGGCTGTCGAGGCTGGCAAGCTGGATGCGGGTCAGACCGTCGATGCTGCCGCCCTCGTGGCTGCTGGCGTCATCCGTCGTGAGCGGGACGGTATTCGTCTGCTTGGTGGCTCGGAAGCGAAGAGCAAGTTCAGCTTGTCTGTCGCTGGTGCCTCAAAAAGCGCCGTTGAAGCCATCGAAAAAGCCGGTGGATCTGTGACCGTGTTGGCACCGACCACTGAGAAAGCCGACGCGGAGTAAATCCGCACCGTTTTGCACACAGTTCCACGCCACCCGCATTACGGCCCGCCGTGTTGCGGGTGGCGTTTTCGTTTATAGCGGCGACACAATGATACGGCAGATTCGCCTTTGCGCGGGAAGCCCGTCTGCCCTACATACAACGCCGACCGCAGGCTTGGCCTGACTGGAGACATTCATGGCATCAGCTGCCGAACAACTCGCACAGAACCTGTCGTTCAAGACATTTTCCAAAGCGACCGACCTGAAAAAACGCCTCTGGTTCACGCTTTTCGCGCTCATCGTTTATCGGTTGGGCACCTACATCCCGTTGCCGGGCATTAATCCGGAACAGTTGGCCGCCGCGTTCCAGCAGCAAAGCCAGGGTGTGCTGGGGCTGGTGAATATGTTCTCCGGCGGCGCCGTCGAGCGGCTGGCCATTTTCGCCCTTGGCATCATGCCTTACATCTCCGCCTCAATCATCATGCAGCTCATGACGTCGGTGGTACCGAGCCTCGAACAGCTGAAGAAAGAGGGCGAGCAGGGCCGCAAGGTTATCAACCAGTACACGCGCTACGGCACCGTCATTCTCGGCACCGCGCAGGCCTGGGGTATTGCCGCCGGACTGCAGGCTTCCGATGGCATGGTGGTCAACCCCGGCTGGTTCTTCATGGTCACAACCATCGTCACACTGGTTGGCGGCACGATGTTCCTCATGTGGCTCGGTGAGCAGATCACAGCGCGCGGGATCGGCAACGGTATTTCGCTCATCATCTTCGCCGGTATCGTGGCTGCACTGCCCGGTGCGTTGGCACAGCTTCTCGACGCCGGTTCGACGGGGTCCATTTCAACGCTGACGATGCTGGCCGTGCTGGTGTCCATCATCGGCCTGATCGCCTTCATCGTGTTCATCGAGCGCGCACAACGTCGCCTGCTGATCCAGTATCCAAAGCGCCAGGTCGGCAACAAGATGTTCCAGGGGGACTCGTCCCACCTGCCACTCAAGCTGAACACGGCTGGCGTCATCCCGCCGATTTTCGCCTCGTCGCTCTTGCTATTGCCGGCGACCATCACCGGATTTTCCGGTGCGGCTGGAACGAGTGAGATTGCCACAACCATCAACGCCATTCTCGGGCGCGGTCAGCCGGGTTATCTCATCTTCTATGGTGCAATGATTGCGTTCTTCGCGTTCTTCTACACCGCCATCGTGTTCAACCCGAAAGACACCGCGGATAATCTGAAACAGCACGGCGGGTTCATTCCCGGCATCCGTCCCGGTGACAGAACGGCGGACTATATCGACTACGTCCTGACCCGCATTACGACGCTTGGTGCGCTGTATCTGGTTTTCGTCTGCCTGATCCCGGAAATGTTCCTGACGGGCCTCGGTATCTCGGTCTTCCTTGGCGGCACGTCGCTGTTGATCGTGGTGTCCGTCACGATGGATACGGTCAATCAGGTGCAGAGCCACTTGTTCGCACAGCAATACGAAGGGCTCATTGCCAAATCGAAGCTGCGTGGATCAAAAGGGCGCGGTAAGGGGCCACGCCCTGCGGGCGAGCGGGGAGGCAAGCGCCGGAAATGAGACTGATACTTCTGGGACCGCCGGGGGCAGGCAAGGGCACACAGGCCCACCGTCTCGTCGAACGGCACAAGATACCGCAGCTTTCCACCGGCGACATGCTTCGAGCCGCCGTTGCTGCCGGAACGGAAACCGGTCAACGCGCCAAGGCGGTCATGGAAGCCGGACAATTGGTGTCGGACGACATCGTCAATGCCATCGTGTCCGAACGTATCGACGAGCCGGACTGTGCCAACGGTTTCATTCTCGACGGCTATCCGCGCACCCTGGTGCAGGCCGATGCCGTTGCCAAAATGTTGGCTGACAAGGAAACCAGGCTGGACGCCGTCATCGAACTGGCCGTGGACGATGATGCGATGGTCGAGCGCGTGGCAGGTCGTTATACATGCGCGAATTGCGGCGCGGGCTACCACGACACGCTCAACAAGCCCGCTGTCGATGGTGTGTGCGACAAGTGCGGATCGACCGAATTCAAACGCCGTCCTGACGACAACGCAGATGCCATGCGGACGCGGTTGATGGTGTATTACAAGGAGACGTCGCCACTGCTCGGCTATTACTATGCCAAGGATCTACTTTCGACCGTCGATGGCATGGCGTCTATCGAGACGGTATCGGAAGAGATAAACGGTGTTCTGTCGCAGGCTTGAATGACAGGCAAATCACCGCGAACGACTTGTCAAGTGCATGTTGACGCGACGGTAATTCGCCCCTAAGTCAAGCCTACATTTCGCAATAACCCGGCGATCGGATTCGGACTGCCCCGACAGGGTGGTGCGGTACGGTCGCTTTTCAACGTGAGGGTGGTTGCCGAAGTCGTCAATCGAGAAAGTGAACCGTGCGCTCGTCGCCCGGTCCCCCAGTTAGGAGATCAGCGTGGCCCGTATCGCTGGCGTA
The DNA here is from genome assembly GCA_963799325.1 of uncultured Alphaproteobacteria bacterium. GTDB lineage: Bacteria > Pseudomonadota > Alphaproteobacteria > Rhizobiales > Rhizobiaceae > Pseudahrensia. The sequence continues at coordinate 761,478 of CAWCWS010000002.1, forward strand.
AATATTCCCACGAACAAACGTGCAGTCATCGCACTGCAATACATCCACGGCATCGGCAAGAAATTCGCAGCCGAGATCGTCGAGAAGGCAAACATTCCAATGGAACGTCGCGTCAACCAGCTTTCCGACGCGGAAGTGCTGCAGATGCGTGAGATCATCGACCGCGATTACATGGTCGAAGGCGACCTGCGTCGTGAGCGGTCGATGAACATCAAGCGCCTGATGGACCTTGGCTGCTACCGTGGCCTGCGCCACCGCCGCAACCTGCCGGTCCGTGGCCAGCGCACGCATACCAATGCCCGCACCCGCAAGGGTCCGGCCAAGGCGATTGCCGGCAAAAAGAAATAAGGGTCTGGCGGGCGTTCAGTCCGCTTCACCATCCCTACGGTGTAGCCGCTGGCATTACGGCGGTGTCCAATATCATACAAGGAAGAGACGATGGCCAAGGATGCCACCCGCGTTAAAAAACGCGAGCGCAAGAATATCGCATCGGGCGTTGCCCATGTGAACTCCACGTTCAACAACACGATGATCACGATCACCGACGCACAGGGCAACACGATTTCGTGGTCCTCCGCCGGTGCACAGGGCTTCAAGGGTTCGCGCAAATCGACGCCGTTCGCGGCGCAGGTTGCGGCCGAGGATGCGGGCAAGAAGGCCCAGGATCACGGTTTGAAAACGCTGGAAGTCGAAGTGAAGGGCCCTGGTTCGGGCCGGGAGTCCGCGTTGCGCGCCTTGCAGTCGATCGGCCTCGTCATCACGTCCATCCGCGACGTGACATCGGTTCCCCATAACGGGTGCCGCGCGCGCAAGCAGCGCCGGGTCTGATCCTTCCGATCCGACCCCATTGCACGGCCGCGACATCCAGCGCGGCCGAGACGTTTTGAGTGCCACGACTGGATGGTGGCCACTCGAATTTCAGGAAGAATTTTATGATTGATCGTAACTGGTCCGAACTCATCAAACCCAACAAGCTGCAAATTACGTCGCAGGGCAACAAGGGCACGATGGTTGCCGAGCCTCTCGAACGCGGCTTCGGCCTGACCCTCGGCAACGCCCTGCGCCGTATTCTGCTGTCGTCCCTTCAGGGCGCGTCCGTCACCGCCGTTCAGATCGACGGTGTGCTGCACGAATTTTCCTCCATTCCCGGCGTGCGGGAAGATGTCACCGACATCATTCTCAACGTCAAGGAACTGGCGATCAAGATGCAGGGCGAAGGCCCCAAGCGCATGGTCGTCCGCAAGGAAGGCGCCGGCCCCGTGACGGCCGGTGACATTCAGACCGTCGGTGATATCGAAATCCTCAACCCCGAACTCGTGCTGTGCACGCTGGATGAGGAAGCCGAAATCCGCATGGAATTCACGGTCGATACCGGCAAGGGCTACGTCGCTGCCGAACGCAACCGTCCGGAAGATGCGCCCATCGGCCTCATTCCTGTCGACTCGCTCTATTCGCCCGTTCGCAAGTGTTCCTACAAGACGGAAAACACCCGCGAAGGTCAGGTTCTCGATTATGACAAGCTGACGCTGACGGTCGAAACCGACGGGTCCGTTTCACCGGACGATGCGGTGGCCTATGCCGCCCGCATCCTGCAGGACCAGCTGTCCGTCTTCGTGAACTTCGAAGAGCCGAAGAAAGAGGTCGTTCAGGAGCAGGTCACCGAACTCGCGTTCAACCCTGCGCTTCTCAAGAAGGTCGACGAACTGGAGCTTTCCGTTCGGTCCGCCAACTGCCTGAAGAACGACAACATCGTCTATATCGGCGATCTCATTCAGAAAACCGAAGGCGAGATGCTCCGCACACCGAACTTCGGCCGCAAGTCCTTGAACGAAATCAAGGAAGTGCTGGCCACGATGGGTCTCCATCTCGGTATGGAAATTCCTGCCTGGCCGCCGGAGAACATCGACGACCTCGCCAAACGCTACGAAGACCAGTACTGAACGGCGACGCCGTTCACCCCGGACGCAAATGCGAGCCGGGGTCCAGTTTTAAAGATGCGCGGGCTTAAGACCTAGGCCGCGCTTTCCAACCAAGGAGAAGGCATATGCGTCACCGCAAACAGGGACGGAAACTCAACCGCACGTCCAGCCACCGCAAGGCCATGTTCAAGAACATGGCCGTCTCGCTCATCACCCACGAGCAGATCGTCACCACGTTGCCCAAGGCGAAAGAGCTGCGCTCCATCGTCGACAAGCTCATCACGCTCGGCAAGCGCGGCGACCTTCACGCCCGCCGTCAGGCCGCTTCCCAGATGGAAGATGCCGATGCGGTGAAAAAACTGTTCGCCGTCATCGGCCCACGCTACGCAGAACGCCCCGGTGGTTACACCCGCGTTATGAAAGCCGGTTTCCGCTACGGCGACAACGCACCGATGGCCGTGATCGAACTTGTCGATCGCGACGAAGACGCCAAGGGCAAGGCCGACCGTGAGCGTATGGAAGCCGAAGACGCAGCGATGGACAATACGGAAGCGGCAGCCGCGTAATTTCAGCTTCTGACAGCTGAACTTTTCAAACGGCGCGCACCATAAGGTGTGCGCCGTTTTTCTTTGTTCACAATGGCGCTGAAATATATCGGGGCCGGACTAATTTCGCCGGTTTTCACGTTCATTTCCCAACGCAGTCAGCCGGTTAAAATCGAACAGGATGTGCGTCCATGCCGAATGTGTTGAAGTTTGCAGCGATTGTCCTCTCGGTTCTTGCGTCGGGTGTGATCCAAAACGCTGAGGCCCAGAACCGAAGCGTTCCTGACAACGCAATACAGGTCCGCTACTCCTACGCACCGCTTGTCAAACAGGTCTCTCCAGCTGTCGTCAACGTTTACGCCGCGCGCACCGTGGCGCGCAGGCCGTCCCCCTTTGCTGGCGATCCGTTTTTCGAGCGGTTTTTCGGTCAAAGGGGCAACAATCGCCAGCAGCAGCGCACAGCCCGCTCGCTTGGGTCCGGCGTCATTGTCGGAAGCGAGGGCATCATCGTCACCAATGTTCATGTGATCGACGGGGCCGATGAAATTCGTATCGCGTTGAAAGACGGGCGCGAGTTCGAGGCGGACGTGCTGTTGTCCGACGCAAAGTCCGATCTCGCAGTCTTGAAAGTTGACGCCGGGTCCAAGTTGCCGACGGTCCGGATTGGCGATTCCGAAGCGCTTGAAGTCGGCGATCTCGTTCTCGCTCTCGGCAATCCGTTTGGAGTGGGCCAGACGGTGACATCCGGCATCGTGTCGGCACTGGCTCGCTCTCAGGCGGGAACTCAGGATTTCGGATTCTTCGTCCAGACCGACGCATCGATCAACCCCGGTAATTCCGGCGGCGCACTGGTGGACATGGGCGGCAATCTGGTCGGCATCAACACCGCCATTTTCTCCCGCTCCGGCGGGTCCAATGGCATCGGCTTTGCTGTTCCATCCAACATGGTGCGTGTGGTCATCGATTCCGCTTTGGCGGGATCGTCCACACTCGTTCGCCCGTGGATTGGCGCGACCTTTCAGGCGGTCAGTTCCGATATTGCCCTGTCGCTTGGGATGGCGCGTCCCTTGGGCGCTCTGGTTGCCGATGTGGATGAAAACGGCCCGGCTGCCGCCGCCGGCTTGGCGACAGGCGATGTCGTCATCGCTTTCGATGGCAAGCCGTTGCAGCATATGGATGCCCTCGGCTACCGGCTTGCGACAGCGGGCATCAACCAGACGATCGAACTGACACTCATGTCCCGCGGCGAGGAAAAGATCATTCCAGTCGATTTGGTGGCCGCACCGGAAGAACCCGTCCGCGATACCCGCACATTCGAGGGTCCATCGCCGTTTTCCGGCATGGAAGTTGCGAACCTTTCGCCCCGCGTCGCGCAGGAACTGGGTTTGCCAACCGGCAAACGGGGCGTCGTCATCACCAAGGTCGAGCCCGGGACGCCCGCAGCCCGTTTCGGATTTCGCCCCAAGGACATCTTGCTGACGATCCGGCAGGACCCGATGCTGAACACCCGTCTGATGGCGAGCCTCGTTCGCATCGGCGGCCGCTCCTGGCCGTATACGTATGAGCGGGATGGTCGCCGCTACCGGCAGTTCATCCGCTGATGGCGGACCTCTTCGGCACCAGTGACAGCGGGGGAAAGCAGAAGGCCGGGAAACTTGCGCCCCTTGCGGAACGCCTGCGCCCGCGTTCCCTGGCGGATGTCGCTGGGCAGGACCATCTTGTCGGGCCTGAGGGAACGCTGACCCGTTGGGTAAACGAGGGCGATCTGCCAAGCACGATCTTCTGGGGCCCGCCGGGCACCGGAAAGACAACCGTCGCCCGCCTTCTGGCCGATGTGGGCGACCATCATTTTGAGCAGATTTCGGCTGTCTTCTCAGGTGTTTCCGACTTGAAGAAAGTCTTCGAGGCTGCCCGTTTGCGCGCTGCGAACGGTCGGCGGACTCTGCTCTTCGTAGACGAGATACACCGCTTCAACCGCGCCCAGCAGGACAGTTTTCTGCCCGTCATGGAAGATGGCACGATCACGCTCGTCGGGGCGACGACGGAGAACCCGTCTTTCGAACTCAACGCTGCTTTGTTGTCCCGCGCCAAGGTGCTGACATTCCATCCCCACGATGAAACAAGCCTTGCGGAATTGCTGGAACGGGCAGAGCAGATCGAAGGTAAGCCCCTGCCTGTAAACGACAATGCCCGTGCCGTGTTGATCCGGTTGGCCGATGGCGACGGACGTGCAGTGCTGACACTTGCGGAGGATATCTGGCGGTCCGCACCAGCGGACATGCCGCTCGATGCCGAAGCCGTGCAATCCCTGCTTCAGCGCCGTGCGCCGGTCTACGACAAGAGCGCCGACGGGCACTACAACCTCATTTCCGCATTGCACAAAGCCGTGCGCGGTTCGGACCCCGATGCCGCGCTCTACTATCTGGCACGCATGCTGGATGCGGGCGAAGACCCGATGTTTCTCGCCCGCCGTCTGGTGAGAATGGCCAGTGAAGACATAGGTTTGGCCGACCCGCAGGCGTTGCAGGTCGCGATTGCAGCGAAGGATGCGTTTCACTTTGTCGGCACGCCGGAGGGTGAACTGGCACTGGGGCAGGCGACCGTCTATCTCGCCACCGCTCCCAAATCGAACGCGCTTTACACCGCCATGAAAGCGGCCATGCGGGCGGCGAAGGAACATGGTTCGTTGCCGCCCCCAAAACGGCATTCTGAACGCGCCAACCGGCCTGATGAAAGAGGAGGGGTATGGCGAGGGATATCGCTACGACCACGACGAACCGGATGCGTTTTCAGGGCAGGACTATTTCCCCGAACGCATGGACCGAATGGCGTTTTACACACCGACAAGCCGTGGTTTCGAACGCACGATCGCCGAGCGAATGGCGTTTTGGTCGAAGCGAAGGGCCGAACGCTCCTAACGTTATGCCCTTCGACAGTCGGTTATCTGCGTTTCAGACGTATGATGACCGGATTGGGGTCGTGGTCCCTGAAAGCCCCGGAAATCGTATCGACCGCCACCAGTGCTGACCCGCCCGGCACGACGAAACTGGCCAGCGTGCGCCGCGCCGCTTTCCGGTTCACGACGGATTTCACTTCGACGGTTTGCGGGCGGTATCCGGGTTTCGATGCCGTGACCGTGAACGACTTGCGCCGCCTCACTTCCAGCGTGCAGGGGTTCTTACATTCAAGACCAAGCGAGTTGGTGACCGTCGCGGAGCGCGGTGTCACGTCGATGCGAACTTCTTCCTTCGCGCCGCGTTTCGCGGTCTGACAACCAGCGAGCAAGGCGAGCGCACACAGTCCGATACCAAGTTTCAGCATGTTCATCTCCCAACCTTGCCGGATCGCCACACTAGACACCAAACCACGTGGCACGAAAGATGGAATGCGAATTTTTGCGCTGCACCGGCACTAGGGTTCGACGGTGCAATAGGGTAATGGGCGCAGCATGATGATGATCCTTGCCATATTCGCCGGAGGTGGCCTTGGCGCTGCCTTGCGCCACGGCGTCAACGTGTTGTGCGCCAAGACGTTCGGGCTTGCTTTTCCATTCGGCACGATGACCGTGAACATTGCAGGGTCCGCTCTCATGGGCGCATTGATCGGCTGGCTCGCACTGCGGAGCGAAACCTCGCCTTTGCTGCGCGCATTCGCGGCGACCGGCATTTTAGGTGGTTTTACGACTTTCTCGGCGTTCTCCCTCGATGTGCTCGTTTTGGTGGAGCGCGGCCAGGTTCCGACGGCGGCGCTTTACGCGACGGTCACGCTGGCCGGTTCCATTGCGGCTATTTTCGCGGGCATCTGGCTCGTGCGGGCAGGGGCAGTCTGATGGCTCTCGGCTCTGTAACACAACGCACTGTTGCAACGGACGAAGCCGGAATGCGGCTCGACCGCTGGTTCAAGCACCATTATCCGGGTCTCGCATTCGGAGCGCTCCAAAAGCTGCTGCGCTCCGGTCAGGTGAGGGTCGATGGCGGACGGGTGAAGACATCATCGCGTGTCGAGCCGGGGCAGGTGGTGCGCGTCCCGCCTCTCGACGCCGATAGCGCCGGGCCGCCGACCCATCTCACGCCATCCACGATCCGCGACCGTCACGATGGCGACGTGTTGCGCGATATGCTGCTGTATGAAGACAAAAAGGTCTATGTTTTCAACAAGCCGTCGGGTTTGGCTGTGCAAGGTGGCTCCGGCATCAACCGCTCGATCGATTCCATGCTGGAATCATTACGCGACAAGGCAGGCCAGAAACCGCGCCTCGTTCACCGCCTCGACAGGGATACGTCCGGCGCACTGGTTGTTGCAAAAACCCGGGGCGCTGCGGCGGCGTTGGCCAAGAGTTTCCGACACCGTGACACGCGGAAGACATACTGGGCGCTTCTCTTCGGCGTGCCGCGGGAGCGGGAAGGGCGCATTTCCACCTATCTGGTGAAGGAACGCGCGCCTGAGGGTGACTACATGCGCGTCGGCGAACACGGTGAGCGCCATGCCGACCACGCTATCACGCATTTCCGCGTGATCGACCCCAATCCGCGCCGTGTTTCCTGGGTTGAGATGCAACCCGTAACCGGCCGGACCCACCAGCTTCGCGTTCACGCACAACATATCGGCCACCCGATCATCGGCGACCCGAAATATTTCGACGTGGAGAACTGGGAACTGCCCGGCGGCGTGCAGAAGCGCCTGCATCTCCATGCGCGCCGCATTCTCATTCCCCATCCCGATGCGGGCCAACCTGTCATCGATGTAACGGCACCCTTGCCGCCACATATGGTTCAAAGCTGGAACCTGTTCGCCTTCGACGAGGCGGACGGATTGCAGGATGAGGATGAACGATGAACGCGCCGAACGACATTCTGGGCGAACGGGACCCGAACGTGCCGGACCGCCCGACCCGCGTGGCCGAACCCTCCCGTGAAAGCGCGTTGCCGAAACGTTTCTACACAAACGCCGAGATTCTGACCGAGGAGGGGGCTTTCACGGTCGCGCTTGACGGGAAACCGGTGCGTACACCTGGACGCAAGCCTTTATCAGTGCCGAACGAAGCGCTGGCACGGTCGATGGTTGCCGAATGGGCCGCACAAAGCGAGCGGATCGACCCGTTGACGATGCCCCTGACCCGTTTGGTGAACACGGCTCTCGACGGCGTCGCAAACGACATGCAGGCCGTCCGGGAAGACATCGTGCGTTTCGCGGGCACCGACCTGCTCTGCTACCGCGCGACCGGGCCGGAACCCTTGCAGGAACGACAGGAAACGGTTTGGGGTGCCGTGCTGGATTGGGCGCAGGAGCGCGACATGGTTTTTCAGACGATCGAAGGCATCACCCATATCCAGCAACCGGCGGAAACGATCAGGGCCTTTGGTAGCAGGGTCGGTCAGGTTAACGACGCCGTGCTGCTGACCGCGCTTCATCTCGTCACGTCTCTCACCGGGTCTGCAATCCTCGCTTTGGCGGTTCTCGAAGTGGAACTGAACGGCGAAGCGGCGTGGGATGCGGCTCATCTCGATGAGGACTGGAATATCGAGCAATGGGGACCGGATGAGGAAGCGATGGCCCGTCGTGCGCTGCGATGGCGTGACATGCAGGCGGCTGTCGAGACGATCCACGCTTTGAGATGACGGACACACCGATCCTCACGAAACAGGAATTCGACGGGTTGAAAGCGTGGAGGCGGCGCTTCGAAATCCGCCGTGTTACTGTCGTTGTTGTGGCCGCATTGTTCAGCGGTTTTGTCGGTTGGGCCTACGGAGCCGTTTTTTACGGTGAATATCTTGGCGCAGACGATGCGACCGATCCGTTTCGCGGGTTCCGCACGGGCGCCATGATCGGTGCGATAGCCGCGGCAATCGAGTTGTATTATATCCGGTCGGTGCGCCGAAGCTGGATACGCCGCGTGGCGTTTCTACCGGGTCTCATCGTGCGGATCGTGGTCATCACGATTCTCATTCGCGCCGTGCTGCTCATCAATACAGGCATTTCGAACTGGCTGGCCAACGAGCCGCTCTACAGCGATCTGACAGCCGGTGACGAGATGCGCGACACATTGTTCAGCCTGTTGTTCGTGTTGGTTTTCGTCACCTTATCACAGCTTTCCGCCATCATTGGCTTCAAGCGGTTCGTCAATCTGGTCGTCGGTCGGTACTTCAAACCCGTCGCGGAAGAGCGGATTTTCCTGTTTGTCGATCTGGTCGATTCCACGCCGCTGGCCCGGCGGTTGGGCGATGTGCAGTTTCACCAGTTTCTGTCCGACTTTTTCCATCAACTCGACATGGCAGTCGTGCGGTATGGGGGCGAGATCGTCTCCTATGTGGGTGACTGCGTGATCGTTACCTGGCCGATAAGCGGCGATGCGAAGCGGGACGCGCGCGTTTTGCGGGCGCTCTACACGATGCGCTTGGCGATCAAGCTGGTTGCCGACGATTTTCGCACAACCTACGGCAGTGTACCTGCGTTTCGCGCCGCTCTGCACGGTGGGCCGGTCGTTGTAGGCGAATGCGGCGATAGCAGGCGGCAGGTGACATATCTGGGCGATACCGTGAATGTCGCCGGTCGCCTCGAAGCGCTCGGCAAGGAGCACGGCGAGCCTTATCTCATATCTTCGAGTCTGGCAGGCCAGCTTTCGCCACCGGACGGCATTTCCTTCGAAGCCATTGGTGCTTCGCGGTTGAAGGGGCTGGAGTCCGACACGCCCATCGAGCGCATCGTCTTTGCCGACTGACCACGTCTATGGCTGGTGGGCGACGATCAATCTGTCGAGCGTTTGCAGAAACTTCGAGCGGTCTTGCCGGGTAAATGAGCGGTTATAGGTTTGCGACTGGTTCGCTTCCCGCAATTGCTGTTTCAGATCGCGCACCGCAAGTGCCATGCCGATGCTGGTTTGGTCGAACGCCTTGCCGGTCGGCCCAAGGGCATGTCCGTTCGCGTCCAACACACGCTTCGCCAGCGGAATGTCCGAGGTGATCACGATGTCGTCGCTCTCGACCCTCTCGGCAATCCAGTCATCGGCGATGTCGGCACCTGCGGGCACGGCAATCACCGTCACCAGCGGATCGCGGCTCGGTCGCATCCCGCCATTCGACACGATGAAGGTGTGCAGGCCGTAGCGTGCCGCCACCTTCAGCGTCTCGGCCTTGACCGGGCAGGCGTCCGCGTCGATGAAAATTCGCATCTCACCTCCCCGGCAGCGGCGGGCATTTCAGATACAGCACCGAACCCTGCAGCATGAAGCCGTTTTCGGTGCGCGCCAGATTGAAATCGTCGAACATCAGCGAAAGCCGGGCGCGACCGACATCGATCGTATACAGCATCCGGCCCCGCGAATTGCTTTGCCTGATGACACGGCTGACACGGGAGTGGTTCTGGTTGAGATAATCGATACGGATCAGGTCCAGTCCTTTCGAGCGATAGACCAGATCACCACGAAAGGACGCAGCCGTGAGCCGCGAACTGTCGTCTTCGCCCCGCGAGGCTTCGCGCAAACTGGCGATGAGCTTCTGCGAAAGCGGAGCCGGTTTGAAACACCGTTCGGCGGCTTCGTTCACCCTGTTGCGCTCAATGCGCCGCGTAAACTGCGGCGTAACCAGCGACCAGACGCCGACGATGTCGCGCTTCAGATCGACCATGACCTGCTGTTCCAGGGTCGGCGGTCCCAACATTTCCTGTGCGGACACGGGGAAGACGACTGCCAATGCCGAGACGACAGCGAAAACGGCACGGCGCATCCTAGAACTCGATGACCGAGCGGATGGATTTACCCTCGTGCATCAGGTCGAACGCCGTGTTGATCTCTTCGAGTGGTAGCTTGTGCGTGATCATCGGATCGATGTCGATCTTGCCGTCCATATACCAGTCAACGATCTTAGGCACATCCGTGCGCCCGCGTGCGCCGCCAAACGCCGTGCCGCGCCATGACCGGCCCGTAACAAGCTGGAACGGTCGGGTGGAAATTTCCTGACCCGCACCGGCGACTCCGATGATGATGCTCTCGCCCCAGCCTTTATGGGCGCATTCCAGCGCGACGCGCATGACGTTCGTGTTGCCGATACACTCGAACGTGTAGTCGGCCCCACCACCGGTCATCTCGACCAGCGCATCGACCTGCTCCTGATGGCTGGCACCGGTGGGGTTGTAGAAATCGGTCATGCCGAATTTTTCGCCCCACGCCTTCTTGTCGTCGTTCATATCGACGCCGATGATGCGGTTGGCCCCGATCAGGCGCAGCCCCTGAATGACGTTCAGCCCGATACCGCCAAGGCCGAACACGACCGCTGTGCAGCCGGGTTCGGCTTTGGCCGTGTTGATGACTGCGCCGATGCCTGTCGTGACCCCGCAACCGATGTAGCAAATCTTGTCGAATGGTGCGTCCTCACGCACCTTTGCAAGTGCGATTTCCGGCAACACCGTAAAATTGGCGAAGGTCGAGGTGCCCATGTAGTGCATGATCGGCTTGCCATCGAGCGAGAACCGGCTTGTCCCGTCCGGCATCACACCCGCGCCCTGCGTGGTGCGGATGGCCTGGCAGAGATTGGTTTTCGGGTGCAGGCAGTAATCGCACTCACGGCACTCCGGCGTGTAGAGCGGGATGACGTGATCGCCCTTTTTCAGCGACCGCACATCCGGCCCCACATCGACCACCACGCCAGCACCTTCGTGTCCGAGTATGGCCGGGAAGATGCCTTCAGGATCGGCACCGGAGCGGGTGAATTCATCCGTATGGCAAACGCCGGTGGCCTTGATTTCCACCAGAACCTCGCCCGCTTTCGGGCCTTCCAGCTGGACGGTTGCGATCTCCAGCGGCTTTCCCGCCTGAAAGGCGACGGCTGCGCGTGTGTCCATGATAGTCTCCTGAAATGTCCCTGCGGCGCTCAGGCCGTCATTTGAGCCTCACGCCGCAGGGTTTTGCAATCGCCGTTATCAGGAAAAGAAGCGGGTCTGCCACCAGCTTTTCGGCTTTTTCTCTTCCGATGTCGGCGCATCGTCTTCGACTGTGGCGTCCGCTTTGACCTCGGTCACGACACTGCCGTCGCCTGATGCGCCAGCGGCATCATCACCGGCTTCGTCAGCATCCACACGGCGGGTGTTGCGACGTGGCTTGCGCTTCGGTTCATCCGCTGGCTCGCTTGCGTTGTCGGCTTGAGCCGGTTTGGCATCAGGCTCAGGCCGCTTTGGAGCCGCCTTGGTGCGCCGTGACCGGGTCGTGCGGCGGGAACGGGACGCATCGACAGGACCGTCTTCATCCGCAGCATCCGGTTGCTCCGCCTTGGCATCCACGACTGCATCGTTCGAATGCTCGTCGTCACTATTGTCGGATGAACTGTCGTCTCCATCCGAAGACGCATTGTCGGATGACCGTTTGCCGCGACGACGCCTGCGCTTGCGGCGCTTCTTGGGTTCGCCATCCTCGTCGGTCTGTTCACTTTCATCGGGAGCTGTCGCTTCGGGGGCTTCCACCTTCGGCTGCTCTTCGGCCTGTGGTTCGACCGGCGCTTCGTCTTCATCGTCGTCCATATGGTCGACCTGAATCGGCGCGGCGGTCGGCGTGCGGGTTGCCTGTTCTCCGCGTTCGATCGCGCAGGGCACGTTGCCGATGTGGTCGTCGATTTCGACGGTGATCTCCACGCCGAACCGTTCTTCCAGATCGCCCAGGGATTCCCGTTTGGAATTGAGCATGAAGAGAGCGGTCTGGGTCGTAACTTTGACCGTCAGGTCGTTGCGCGCGGACTTGTTGAGATACTCTTCGAGAGCCCGCAACACCTGCAAGACCACGGAAGAGGACGCCCGCACATAGCCGAGCCCCTCGCAATGGGGGCAAAGCTGCGTGGTCGATTCCAGAACGGAAGACCGCATCCGCTGCCGCGACATTTCCATCAGGCCGAAGTGCGAAATGCGCCCCACCTGAATACGCGCCCGGTCATCTTTCAGCGCATCTTTCAGCCGTTGCTCGACCTTCCGCACATTGCTGCGGTTGTCCATGTCGATGAAGTCGATGACGATCAGTCCGGCCAGATCGCGCAGGCGCAACTGGCGCGCCACTTCGTCGGCGGCTTCCAGATTGGTCTGGATCGCCGTTTCCTCGACGGAATGCTGGCGGGTCGATTTGCCGGAGTTCACGTCGATGGCAACGAGAGCTTCCGTCTGGTTGATGACGAGATAGCCGCCGGATTTCAGCGTCACCTGCGGCTGCAACATCGCGTCAAGTTGCGCTTCCACACCCATGCGGGCGAAGATCGGCACCTTGTCCTTATAACGCTTCACGTTGCGGGCGTGGCTTGGCATGAGCATTTTCATGAAGTCTTTGGCTTCGCGGTAGCCCGCTTCACCGGCGACCAGAATTTCGCTCGTATCCTTGTCATAGAGGTCGCGGATCGACCGCTTGATGAGGCTGCCTTCCTCGTAGACGAGGCAGGGCGCGGTGCTTTCCAGTGTCAGCGTGCGGACATTTTCCCAAAGCCGCATGAGATATTCGAAATCGCGCTGGATTTCCGCCGGTGTACGCGCCGCACCCGCCGTGCGAAGGATCACGCCCATGCCCTGCGGCACTTCGAGTTCGCCAGCGATCTTCTTCAAGCCGCTTGCGGTCCGGCATGTTCGTGATCTTGCGCGAAATACCGCCACCACGGGCCGTGTTTGGCATCAGAACGGAATAGCGGCCGGCCAGCGACAGGTAGGTCGTGAGCGCCGCACCCTTGTTGCCGCGTTCCTCTTTCGTCACCTGAACGAGCAGAATCTGCCTGCGCTTGATGACTTCCTGAATCTTGTAATGACGCCGGGCGGAGCGGCGGGGCGGTCGGGCGTCTTCGGAAAGCGCGTCGTCCTTGCCGCCGGTTTCGACCGGCTGAACTGTTGCGTTGTCATCGTCGGACGTATCGTCCGTCTTCGCTGTGTCGTTCTGTTTTCCTCTCGACCGCGACCGACGGGCGCGCTTGGGCCTTTCCTGCGCGGCATCGGACGTGTTCGTTTCGGACGCTTCAGCCGACTGATCGTCCTGCGCTTCCACTGACCTGGCTTCAGACGCATCGTTGGTGTCGTCGCTCTTCTTGGAGCGGGACCGGCGGCGGCGCTTTGGCTTCTCGTCGTTCTGCTGGTCTTCAGTGTTTTTTGTTTCCGGCGCGTTCCGCGCTTTTACCGGCTCGTTTACGGGTTCTTCCTGCTTGGTTTTGGCCGGTGCGGCTTCCGCTGCAGTCTCCCCAACAGCTTTCGACGTATCAGGCTGCTTTTCAGCCTTGGCGACGCGGGACGTTCGGCGGCGGGGCTTGGGAGCCGGTTCCGCAGGCTTGTCTTGCGCTTTTGTGTCAGGCGCTGCCTCGGCTGCAGCCGCTGGTTTACGGGTAGGGGCCTTCCGGGTCACACGACCGCTGTGCCTGGAAGCTTCTTCGGAAACGGCATCATCGCCATCATTGTCGGCGTTCATTTCAGCGTCGGTATCATCGCTTTCCTCGTCCGTCGTCTCGGCGGAAGGTTGAGCGCTTTTCGAGCGGCGACGGCGGCGTTTCTTCGGAGCAGGCTGGTCGTCCCCATTCTGGGAACTGCTGTCTGCAGCGGCTTCGTTTTCCGCTCCCTCGTCACCGGCATCCTCTTCATCCTCGGCCGCCTCCTTGGCGTCCTGCGCCTCTGCGGCGAGCAGAGCCTGACGGTCGGCGAGGGGGATTTGGTAGTAATCGGGATGAATTTCGCTGAAGGCGAGGAAACCGTGGCGGTTGCCGCCATATTCGACGAACGCAGCCTGAAGACTGGGCTCTACCCGCGTGACCTTGGCAAGATAGATATTACCGCGGATCTGGTGTTTGTGTTCGGATTCGAAGTCGAATTCATCGACCTGATTGCCCCGCACCATAGCGACCCGGGTTTCCTCCGGGTGGCTGGCATCGATGAGCATTTTGTTTGCATTGGACATTATCGTCGCTTTCCGCGACGCCATTAAACCGTTTCAGTGCGAAAACAGACCGGCCCGTTGGGCTGGTCGCATTGCCGTTGAAGTGTGAAATGATGACGTCGACATGGGGAAGGACCGGCCGTGATCTGTCCGCGCTGCGCTCGGCAGAGTTTGCGGTTGCAAGAAATGGCATTGAGCACGTTTTTGCGTCACGCTCCTGCAACGACACCCGAAAGGTGGTTGCTGTACCGCCGACAGCCGGCAGCGAATGCTGCAAGCGACGTGTCCGACAATACTGGGAGGTTCGCATGGCGAGGCCCGCTCCGGTCCTGTTTCTGTTCAGCCAAGCAGCGCAATGTGCGCCACACGACCGGTGACAGCGCCGTTTTCATCGGCGCATGCCCGTGTCCGGCATTGCCGGGCGGGCAAATCTCGCAGGAAACACGATGAACGCGCCCTGCAGATTCGGTTTTGGAACTGTAGTCTTCCGGGAGACGCGAAAATTCGAAACACGCCGGGGACGGAAGAATTCAAAAATAACTTCTTGAAAAAACAGGCCCTTGTAAGCGCCGGTTTCCATATTGTATGAAGAACCGACGCGAAATAGATACGTCTCTTGCATGTGTGCCGGAGCCTGAAATGTCTCCCGTAAGCTCGTAACGGCCACTGCCGCACCAGCTAATCACAGATGGAATGAAACGCAAGGCCACCGGCTTGCACCGGATTTGCGACGGTCAATGCTGAAAAGGTTACCACCCGTTAACCATAATTCTTGCATATGCAGGGCCTGACCCACATCGCATTGCGGACCGCAAACGTGCTTCGCCATTTTCTGCTGCTGCTCGTCTTATCCGGCCTGACCGGACAGGTATCCGCGCGCGAGGATACGGTCGATCCTGCGATTGCTTATGCCGCCCGCGTGCTGGGCGACGCGAAACGCACCCGATTGATCGTCGATTTCGACCGCCCGGTGGAACACGACGTCTATCTGATGGAGAACCCGCGCCGTTTAGTGGTGGATGTGGACCGGACTGTGTTTTCACTGCCGGACGATACGCTGCCGGCGAAGAAATCCCTCGTCAGTTCCATGCGTTACGGCCTGAGCGCGCCCGACCAGTCGCGTTTGGAACTGGAGCTGTCCGGTCCCGTCTCGGTCGAAACCGTCTCGTTGAGCGGGCAGGGCGATGTGGCCAAGCAGCGGCTCATCATCGACCTGTTGCAATCCAACGAGGCCGCTTTCATCGAAGCCGTTCGAAAGCCGAAGCCTGTCGCACCCGTGGTCGAAGGCCCTCAGAAGCAGTTCAAAATTATGCTCGATCCGGGCCACGGGGGTGCCGACGGGGGCGCGCGCGGAGCAGGGGGTGTCGCCGAAAAGATCATCACGCTCGCTTTCGCGGAAAAGCTGCGTGCGATCATCAAGCAGCACCCGCGGGTCGATGTGTTCATGACCCGCGACAGCGATGAATTCGTGTCCCTGCGCCGAAGGCTCGAAGCCATACGCGCATCCGAAGCTGATCTGATGATCTCCATTCACGCCGACTCGCTGCGTCAGAAGCGAATCCGCGGGGCGACCGTCTACACATTGTCGGAAGACGGGTCCGACACGCTGTCGCGCCTTCTGGCGCGCAAGCAGAACCGGTCGGACCTGATCGCAGGACTCCACCTGCCGGACATGCGGGACGATGCCACCGATATTCTCATCGACCTGACGCGCCGCGAAACGGAGCAGTTTTCCGTCGCGTTCGCCGACAATCTCGTCGTAACCCTCAAGAACGTGACGCGGATGATCAACAATCCCCACCGGTCGGCCAATTTTCATGTTCTGAAGGCACCCGAAATACCTTCGGTCCTGTTGGAACTCGGCTACCTGTCCAACCCGAAGGACGAGGCGCAACTGGCCGATGGAACATGGCAGGCGAGCGCCGCCAATGCGGTGGCCGAGGAGGTATTGCGCTTTCTTATGCCAGCCGCGATGGCGACCCGGGAAAGCGGCAAATGATGCACGACCGCAACACCGCTTATGGTATGTGGAAGATCGGACCGGAGCGTCTTACTGTCTCCACGATTTGCATTAGACCCGATGAACAGCCGTTCAGGTTCGCTTCATGTGAGCCAGGGCAAAAACACACCGCATCAACGACACCGGACCTGACAATGATCCTTCGATTCCTTGGCTACCTTTTCGGCATCGGTGCCGTGCTCACGATCCTCGTTATCGGGGCGGCCATGTATTATGTCGCCGACATGCGCGCCGAACTGCCGGAATACGAGCAGCTTGCGGAATACGAGCCGCCGGTCACCACGCGCATTCACGCCTCGGACGGGTCGCTGATGGCCGAATATGCCCGGGAACGGCGGCTTTATCTGCCAATTCAGGCGATTCCCGCCATGTTGAAGCAGGCCTTCATTTCCGCTGAGGACAAAAATTTCTACAAGCACGGTGGTATCGACTTCATGGCGCTTGCCAAGGCCGGTTTCGACTATGGCGAGGCCAAATTGTCCGGCCGCCGCGCCCGCGCCCGTGGTGCCTCGACCATAACGCAACAGGTCGCCAAGAACTTTCTATTGAGCAGTGACCGCACCGCCGACCGCAAGGTCAAAGAAGCCATTCTCTCGATGCGGATCGAGGAGGCGTTCTCGAAGGACAAGATTCTCGAACTCTATTTGAACAAGATTTTTCTCGGCCTCGGTTCTCACGGCGTTGCCGCTGCATCGATCGCCTATTTCGACAAGAATGTCGGTGACCTCGAATTGCAGGAGGTCGCCTATCTGGCGGCACTGCCAAAAGCTCCAAACAATTATCACCCCTACGACGATACCGAGGAGGCACTCACCCGCCGTGACTGGGTAATCGGGCGCATGGTGGCAAACGGATACGCAACCTACCAGGAAGGCGAAGCCGCCAAGAAAAAGCCACTCGGCGTCGTGCCGCGCAAAGCACGGGACTATGTGACCGCTTCTGAATATTTCTCCGAAGAGGTGCGCCGCGAAATCAGCCAGCGTTATGGCACCGACAAGTTGTATGAAGGCGGTCTGTCCATCCGGACGACGCTGAATCCGGCCATGCAGGTGCAGGCGCAGGAAGCCCTCCGCACGGGCCTTATGCAGTATGATCGCGAGCGCGGTTTCCATGGACCGTTCGCGACGATCGAACTGGGTGACGACTGGGGCAGGGCGCTGGACAAGGTGAAGGCGCTGCGCGACGTGAAGGAATGGACGGAAGCTGTCATTCTGGCCGTCTCCGCCGATCAGGCGACCGTCGGCTTGCGCCCGACCACCACAGAAAGCGGCTCCCTGTCAGACGAACGGGAAACGGCGACGATCGCCTTTGCCGATGCCGAATGGGCCAAACGCGCAACGTCGAGCGAAGGCGGCAAGCGGACATTCCGCAAGGTCGGCGGTTTCGACGAGATTTTGAAAGTTGGTGATGTCGTTCACGTCTCGAAGGGCGGAACCGGCTATCAGCTGGAACAGGTGCCGGAAGTCTCCGGTGCCATCGTGGCAATGGACCCCCATACCGGCCGCGTGCTGGCCATGAGCGGTGGCTTCTCGTTTGCCGAAAGCCAGTTCAACCGCGCGACGCAGGCGATGCGACAGCCCGGCTCATCCTTCAAACCGTTTGTCTATGCGGCGGCACTCGACAACGGCTACACGCCATCATCGGTTGTGGTCGATGGCCCGTTCAGCAAGGATCAGGGCGGTTCGCTCGGCGTGTGGGAACCGAAGAACTACGGCGGCAAATATGCCGGCCCGTCGACATTACGCCTCGGTATCGAGAAATCGCGCAACCTGATGACGGTGCGTCTTGCCAACGACATGGGCATGCCTCTGATCGCGGAATACTCGAAACGTTTCGGCATTTACGACGACGAAATCCGCGGTCTGGCTTCTTCCCTCGGGTCGCGCGAAACGACTGTCATGCGTATGGTCAGCGCCTATTCCGTGCTGGCCAATGGCGGCAAGCGCATCAACCCGTCCCTGGTCGACCGTATTCAGGACCGGTATGGCAAGACCGTCTTCAAACACGATGAAAGTGTTTGCACCGGCTGCGAAGCGACTGAATGGAGCGGGCAGCAGGAGCCGGAACTGACGAACAATCGCGATCAGGTTCTCGACCCGATGACCTCCTACCAGATCACATCGATGATGGAGGGCGTCGTGCAACGCGGCACGGCAACGAAGGTGCAGGAACTGGGTGTTCCGATTGCGGGCAAGACAGGCACCACGAACGAGGAGAAGGACGCCTGGTTCGTGGGCTACGCACCCGATCTCGTGGTTGGCGTTTTCGTCGGTTACGACCGTCCCGAACCGATGGGTAAGGGCAACACCGGTGGCGGGCTGGCGGCGCCGGTCTTCGTGGATTTCATGAAGGGCGCACTAACTGAGCGGATGGCCATGGACTTCCGTGTGCCAGACGGCATCACACTGTATCCCATCAATGCCAAAACCGGGCTTCTTGCGGCCGCTGGAACCCCCGGCGTCATCATGGAAGCCTTTAAGCCTGGCACACGACCGCCGGACCGGACCACTCTGATCGGTTTCGAAAGCGACATGTCGAGCGGTCAGTTGAAGGAAACCCCGGCGGCGCGGGAAGCGGTAACGAGCGGGGCAGGCGGGCTTTTCTAGCAGTCCCGCCACCGGTCCGCCTATCCGGCGCGCAGCAACCGCACGGCATCGTCCTTGCCGAAAAGATAGAGCAGCACCCGCAGTGCCTCGCCTCTCGGTGAAGCGAGGTCCGGGTCCGTTTCCAGAACGAGCCGCGCGTCGTCCCGCGCGGTTTCCATCAGGTCGCTGTGATGCTCCATCCGTGCAATCCGGAAACCGGGCGTCCCGGACTGGCGCGTGCCGAGAACCTCGCCTTCACCGCGCAGGCGCAGATCTTCCTCGGCGATCCGGAAACCGTCCTGACTTTCCCGCAGGATGCGCAGCCGTGCTTCGGCTATCTCACCAAGCGGCCCCTTATAGAGCAGCAGGCAGGTCGACGGCTTGTCGCCGCGCCCCACGCGCCCCCGCAACTGGTGCAGCTGCGCCAGCCCGAACCGTTCGGCATGTTCGATGACGATGATGGTGGCATCCGGCACATCGACACCGACCTCAACAACCGTCGTGGCGACCAGCACACGCGAGCGCCCTTGCTTGAAAGCGGCCATCGCTTCGTCTTTCTCGGTCGGCTTCATCCGACCGTGGACCAATCCGATCTGCTTTCCGAACCGCTCGGACAATGCCTTGTGACGGGCTTCCACGGACGTGACTTCCAACTCGTCGTTATCTTCGACCAGCGGACAAATCCAGTACGCCTTCTCACCACGCGCGATGGCGTCACCAATCCGTGTCGTCAGTTCTTCCAGCCGGTCCATCGAGATCGCATTGGTCTGGATGGGCAGGCGATTGGCGGGTTTCTCGTCCAGCTTCGACACGTCCATGTCGCCGTAATAGGTCAGCACCAGCGTGCGCGGGATGGGCGTTGCCGTCATCACCAGAATATCGGCCACGCCCTTGGCCGCAAGCGCCAGCCGTTGGTGAACGCCGAAGCGGTGCTGCTCGTCCACGATGCCGAGCGCGAGATTGGCGAATTCGACGCCCGCCTGAAACAGCGCGTGGGTGCCGACCAGAATGTCGATCGCACCGCTCGCCAGATCGCCGAGAATAGCCTCCCGCACCGTGCCTTTCTCACGACCCGTCAGAATATCGACCCGCAATCCTGCTGCATCGCATAACGGTTTCATCGTCGCCAGATGCTGGCGCGCCAGCACCTCTGTCGGCGCCATGATCGCAGCCTGTCCGTTTGCCTCTGCGGCTGTGGCAGCAGCGAGCAGGGCCACGGCCGTTTTGCCGCTGCCCACATCGCCCTGCAACATGCGCAACATGCGGTCCGGGCTCGCCATATCGGCTTGTATTTCGCTGACCGACCGTTCCTGCGCGCCGGTCAGATCGAAGGGCAGGGCCGTGCGGATTGCCCGCTGCTTCTCGCCGGTGCCGACCCACACCCGTCCCGCCGTCCGCCGCAAGCGCCTCCGCACAAGTGCGATAGCCAGCTGACCCGCAAGCAATTCGTCATAGGCAAGACGCTTCCAGGCAACGCTGTCAGGCGTCACGTCGACAGCTTCGACCGGCTTGTGAACGCGCGTGCAGCGACTCGCTCATGGTGGTGAAACGATGCCGCTCCATCACTGAACGGTTCTGCCATTCGGGCAGTGTCGGCAGCACGTCGAGCGCGCCGACAATCGCCTTCTGCATCGCCTTCGGTCGAAATAGCCGCGACCAGCGGATAGACGGGCTCGACCATTGGCAGCGTTTCGAGTGCGTCTTCAGCAACGATATAGTCGGGATGCACCATCGAGGGGCGGCCGTTGAACCAGTCCACCTTGCCGGACACGTAGCGCTTTTCGCCCACCGGCAACTGCTTCTCCAGCCAAGCGCCCTGCCCGCGAAAGAAGGTCAGGGCCAGTTCACCGGTCTCGTCATGGCCGAATACGCGGTAGGGCTGTTTGGAATTGGCGGGCTTCTGGTGCCGGTCCACGCGAATGAGAATCGTGCATAACGCACCCTCCGCCGCATTGGCGATTTCCGGCCGGTTGCGCCGGTCCACCATTCCCGAAGGCATATGGAACAGCAGGTCCACCAGCCGCGCTTCGTCATGCCCGCCCCGCAGCAGGCCCGACAGGGCAGCACCCAGCTTGGGCCCTATACCGGAGAGGCTGGTTGCTGACTGCGAACAAGGGGGTGAGAATGGTGGGGCGCATGGCCGCAACGTGACGCGGGGCACGTTTGCGATCAAGCCGTCGAACAAACGATGACAGGCACGTTTCTCCATTCTATAGCCACGACATCGACACACGAACCATGCGGACACAGCCATGAGCGAAGCGATGCGGACAAGCGCCGGTCTGGACGACCAGCGCAAGCGGCTCCTGTTCCGTGCGTGGCATCGTGGTATGCGTGAGATGGACTACGTGCTGGGGACATTCGCCAATGCGGCTATCGAATCCATGAGCGATCCTGAATTGGAGGACTTCGAGCAACTGATGCGTGTGCCGGACCCGGACATGTACAAATGGCTGTCCGGAACAATCGCAACGCCGCCGAACTGGGACATTCCGCTCGTTCGGCGCATTCGTGATTTCCATGATGCCGGCGGCCCGAAAAGCTGATGCTCAATCCGAAACTGAAGACCTTCGCCGACTGGCTCGGCGACCCCGGCACGATCGAACTGGGTGGCGTGCCGGATGGCTACGAGGCGCTGGTGCTGGCCACGGCGCTGCGGAAGCTGGCCGATAACGGCAAGCACGATCTCGTCTATATCGCGCGCGACGGGCAGCGTGCCGCCGATATCGAGCAGGCTTTTGGTTTCTTCGCTCCTTGGGCGGAGGTGCTGCATATTCCAGCGTGGGACTGCTTTGCCCTACGACCGGGTGTCCCCGTCGACCGATGTGCTGGCCCGCCGGATCGATGCGCTGTCCACGCTTGCTCGGTCCGATGCTCCCGAGC
Organism: uncultured Alphaproteobacteria bacterium; assembly: GCA_963799325.1. GTDB lineage: Bacteria > Pseudomonadota > Alphaproteobacteria > Rhizobiales > Rhizobiaceae > Pseudahrensia. The sequence continues at coordinate 783,302 of CAWCWS010000002.1, forward strand.
GCCCCCGCCTCATCACGCTGACACCCAATTCCCTGCTGCAAAAATTGCCCCCCCGCGACAGCGATGGCGAAACAGGCGCGACGCCTCGCACCGGGACAGCGCGTGGCAATGGATGAACTGTCGTCTTGGTTAGCCGGAAACGGGTTTGAGCGCACGCCGACAGTGCGCGAAACCGGCGAGTATGCCGTGCGTGGTGGCATTCTTGACCTCTACGCTCCCGGTGCGGCCGAGCCTGTGCGCCTCGATTTCTTCGGCGATACGCTGGAAAGCATCCGCAGCTTCGACATCGCCACCCAGCGCAGCGCCGACAGGCTGGACGCCCTGTCGCTCGCGCCCATGAGCGAAGTGACGCTTGACGCAAAGACCATTGCCCGTTTCCGCACCAACTACCTCTCCACCTTCGGTGCCGCCACGCGGGAGGACGCGCTTTACGCCGCCGTTTCGGAAGGCCGCCGCTATGCGGGGCTGGAACACTGGCTGCCGCTGTTCTTCGAGGAACTCGAAACCCTGTTTCATTATCTCGGGGACCGAACTTTCGTTCTCGACCATCTCGTCGGCGAAGGGTTGGAGGCCCGCCACGCACAGATCGTCGATCACTACGAAGCCCGCACCCGTGGCGTCGAGGCGACCGATGAGGGCACACCCTACAAGCCTGTCAAACCCGCCACTCTCTATCTAACGCCCACTGACGCCGCAGCCGGTTTCGCAGCGTCCGATCTTGTGCGCCTGTCCCCGTTCGAATCCGTGGATTTCGTAAAGGGCGCGCGGCGCATGGCGCTGGATGCAAGGACGGGCCGCACGTTTGCCGCTGAACGCACAGCAGGCAACGTCAACATTTTCCAGGCGCTGTCCGACCATTCGGCAGACCTGCGCAAAAACGGCAAGCGGGTCGTCATCGCCTCATGGACCGAAGGCGCGCGGGACCGGCTGGTGCAGGTGCTGGACGACCACGGTCTGACAAACGTAAAGCAGGTTGCCAATTACGGCGAGGTTGAAGCCTTGCCGAAAGGCACCACCGCGCTTGCCGTCATCGGGCTTGAAAGCGGTTTCGTGGACCCGGCGCTGGCCATCATCGCCGAGCAGGACTTTCTGGGCGACCGGCTGGTGAAACGGCGCAAGGCATCCAAAAAGGGCGCGGACTTCCTGTCGGAAGTCTCAGCGCTTTCCGCAGGCGACGTGGTGGTGCACGTGGACCACGGCATCGCGCGCTTCGAGGGGCTGGTCACCATCGAGGCGCTGGGCGCGCCCCATGATTGCCTCGAATTGCGCTACCACGGCGACGACAAGCTGTATCTGCCGGTCGAGAACATCGATCTGCTCTCCCGCTACGGCAACGCCGATACCGAGGTGCAACTGGACCGCCTGGGTGGTGCGAACTGGCAGGCGCGCAAGGCGAAGCTGAAGAAGCGCATTCTGGAAATGGCCGGCCAGCTTATCGACGTTGCCGCCAAGCGAATGCTCCGCAAGGCCGACAAGGTTCAGCTGGACGATGGTGTCTATGACGAGTTCGCTGCAAAATTTCCTTACGAGGAAACCGACGACCAGTTGAACGCCATCGACGCTGTCTTCTCCGACCTCGCGTCCGGCCGCCCGATGGACCGCCTGATTTGCGGCGATGTGGGCTTCGGCAAGACGGAAGTGGCATTGCGTGCCGCTTATCTGGTGGCGATGTCCGGCAAGCAGGTGGCGGTCGTCGTGCCGACCACACTTCTGGCGCGACAGCATTTCAAGACATTCTCCGAACGCTTCCACGGCCTGCCGGTCAATGTGCGGCAAGCATCTCGTCTGGTCGGCGGCAAGGCGCTGAACGAGGCCAAGAAGGGCGTGAAGGACGGTTCGGTCGATATTGTCATCGGCACCCATGCGCTGCTCGGCAAGGGTGTCGAGTTCAAGCGTCTTGGCCTGCTGGTGATCGACGAGGAACAGCATTTCGGCGTGAAGCACAAGGAACGCCTGAAGGAGCTGAAAACCGACGTGCATGTGCTGACGCTCTCGGCCACGCCCATCCCGCGCACCCTGCAACTGGCGCTCACCGGCGTGCGCGAGCTGTCGCTCATCACGACTGCGCCGGTGGATCGCATGGCCGTCCGCACTTTCATCACGCCTTTCGATGGCGTGGTCGTGCGCGAGGCGCTGATGCGTGAACGGTTGCGCGGCGGGCAGAGCTTTTATGTCTGCCCGCGCCTGTCCGACATTCGCGGGCGGCAGGAATGGCTGGAAGAGCACGTACCGGAATTGAAGCTGGCCGTCGCTCACGGGCAGATGCCGCCGGGCGAGCTGGAAGACATCATGAACGCCTTCTACGAAGGGCAGTACGATGTGTTGCTGTCCACCACAATCGTGGAATCCGGCCTCGATATCCCGACCGCAAACACGATGATCGTGCATCGCTCCCACATGTTCGGGCTTGGCGCAACTCTACCAGATGCGGGGCAGGGTCGGGCGCTCGAAAACCCGAGCCTATTGCATTCTCACGTTGCCAGCCCGCACGACGCTAACGCCAACCGCGGAGAGGCGTCTCAAGGTGCTGCAATCGCTGGACACGCTGGGCGCAGGCTTTCAGCTTGCCAGCCACGATCTCGACATTCGCGGCGGTGGTAACATTCTGGGCGAAGAACAGTCCGGTCACGTTCGTGAAGTCGGCTTTGAACTGTATCAACAAATGCTCGAAGAAGCGGTCGCCGAACTGAAGGACGGCGGAGAAGCGGAAATCGACGACAAGTGGTCTCCGCAGATAACGGTGGGAGCAACTGTCATGATACCAGATGGTTACGTGCCCGACCTCACGCTTCGCATGAGCCTTTACCGCCGCTTGGCCGATCTTGATACGCCGCAGGACATTGACGCTTTCGGTGCCGAATTGATCGACCGGTTCGGCCCGTTGCCGGACGAGGTGGAGCAGCTGCTCAAGGTCGTTTTCATCAAGGCGCTATGCCGTAAGGCCAACATCGAGAAGCTGGATGCCGGGCCAAAGGGCGTGGTCGTGCAGTTCCGCAACAAGGAGTTCCCGAACCCGCTGCCCTCATCGGCTGGATCGGCGATCAGGGCAACGCGGCGAAGATCCGCCCCGATCAATCGCTCGTCCTGTCCCGCGATTACCCGACCGCCGACAAGCGTTTGCGCGGCGCGGCTGTCATCACGACCCAACTGGCAAAGCTGGCAGCATGAGTATCTTCGAAGTCCGCGACCCGGAGTTTCACGCTGTCATTCCGAAAGACGCCACGCTCGAAACGCTTGTCTCTGGCGTCGCATTCGGTGAGGGACCGATCTGGCATCCGTCCGAACATTATTTGATTTTTTCCGATATCATTTCATCAGTGCAATACCGCTGGTCGGAGAAAACCGGCACATCCGTTTTCCGTCGCCCGTCCAATATGGCCAATGGCAATGCGTTTGACCGTGAGGGCAGGGTGCTGTCCTGCGAACACGCCACGTCGCAGGTCGTGCGCCATGACAACGACGGCAAGGTCGTCACGGTCCTTGCCAGCCACCATGACGGCGCTGCTCTCAACTCACCGAACGATCTGGTTTGCGGCGCCGACGGCGCGATCTGGTTTACCGACCCCACCTTCGGGCGCACCCGCCATGATGTGGGCTATAAACGCGACCTGAAAACCGATATTCGCGGTGTCTATCGGCTGGATGCGGATGGAACGCTGACGCTTGCCGATGCCACGTTCGAGCAGCCCAATGGCCTGTGCCTGTCTGGCGACGGACAGCAGCTTTACGTCAATGATTCAGCCCGCCCCGCCATACGCCGCTTCGATATCGCCGATGACGGCTCCCTGTCCGGCGGCGACGTATGGGCAACCGTCGAAGGCGAAGCGGGACCGCGCCCGAAATGGGTGCCGGACGGGCTGAAAGTGTCCAACGACGGCTACATATTGTGCAACGGTCCGGGCGGTGTCTACATCTACGCCCCCGACGCACGTTGCCTCGGCGCGATACTCTTTCCCGAAAAATCCACCAATTTCTGCTTCGCGGGTTCGACACGGGAGGAGCTTGTCGTCACAACGGCAGGGCAACGTCTATCGCATCGCAACGAACACCAGCGGCCCGTCCATGATTCCGGGCTTCACCGACTAAGGAACGACCATGACCGAAATCCTCGACGTCCACGCTCGCGAAATTCTCGATTCCCGGGGCAACCCGACCGTCGAAGTCGATGTCACGCTGGAAGACGGCTCCTTCGGTCGCGCAGCGGTTCCCTCCGGTGCGTCCACCGGTGCCCATGAGGCGGTCGAATTGCGGGACGGTGGAGACCGGTATGTCGGCAAGGGCGTGCGAAACGCGGTCGATGCCGTGAATGGAGCCATATACGATGCGGTAGCCGGTCTCGATGCCCGCGACCAGCGCGCGCTGGACCGTACGATGATCGAACTGGATGGCACGGAAAACAAGAGTTCGCTCGGTGCCAACGCCATCCTAGGCGTATCGCTTGCCGTCGCAAAAGCGGCCGCAGCCTCCAGCGATCTGCCGCTTTACCGCTATCTCGGCGGACCGTCCGCCCACGTTTTGCCCGTGCCCATGATGAACATCATCAATGGCGGGGAACACGCAGACAACCCGATCGACTTTCAGGAATTCATGATCGCCCCTGTCGGTGCCGAGACGTTTCGCGAAGGGCTTCGCTGTGGGGCGGAAATATTCCATACCTTGAAGAAGAAACTCACCGCCGCTGGCCACGGAACGAATGTCGGTGACGAGGGCGGATTCGCACCCAATATCGGCAGCGCAAAGGAAGCGCTCGACTTCGTCATGCAGTCCATCGAAGCCGCGGGTTATAAACCGGGCGAAGACGTGTTCATCGCCCTCGACTGCGCGGCCACGGAGTTCATGGACGGGGCCGATTACAACCTGAAGGGCGAGGGCAGGGTGCTTTCGCCCGAAGACATGGCGGCCTATCTGGCCGAACTGGCGGGTGCATACCCGATATTCTCGATCGAGGACGGAATGGGCGAGGATGACTGGGCCGGCTGGAAAGCCGTGACCGACAAGATCGGCGATACGGTGCAACTGGTCGGCGACGATCTGTTCGTGACCAATTCCAAACGCCTGAAAGACGGCATCGATCAGGGCGTTGCAAACTCGATTCTCGTCAAAGTTAACCAGATCGGCACGCTGACCGAGACGTTTGAGGCCGTCGATATGGCCCACCGCGCCCGCTACACCGCCGTCATGTCCCACCGTTCCGGCGAAACGGAAGACACGACCATTGCCGACCTCGCGGTCGCCACGAATTGCGGGCAGATCAAAACAGGCTCGCTCTCACGTTCCGACCGGTTGGCTAAATACAACCAGCTGCTGCGCATCGAAGAGCATCTCGGCTCGCAGGCTGTTTATGCAGGTCGTTCAGTCCTGCGTTAAGCGCCTTTTAACGACGTCCGGCGCACGGTCGGCGGGATTGGATTTCATCAAACCCGCGTTGTCCCGTGTCCGTCAGACGTCGCCGCCGCCATCCGCTTGCAAAGCTCATCGCACCCTGTGCGACGTTCGCGCTGCTCGGCTATTTTGGCTTTCACGCCATGCACGGGCAATACGGCGTCCGGGCGAAGCTTGTTATGGAAAAGACCACAGCCGTTCTGGAACAGAGCCTTGCAGAGAAACGGCAAACGCGGGAAACGCTCCACGCACGCCTCGTCCTGCTTCAGGACGGAACGATGGAACGGGACGCTATAGACGAATATGCCCGACGCCAGCTTGGTATGGCAAAGGCAGGCGAATTGATCGTTTTGTTGGATTAACTCAATTTGAGTTTATGAATTGCAACATGCTGTAAACTCTTCGAATCTCGGTTCCATCCGACATTCTTTTTCATATTGCAATCAACGTCCTCTGCGTTAGTCTGTTCACCAATGGCCGCATCGGCCTGTTCGGCACGGGAGTTTTCGTTTGGCACAGGCGACTGAAAAGAAGACGGCTGCAAAGCGCCCACCTGCAGTCAAAGCTCCGAAAACGCCAAACCCTGTCGAATACGACAAGGCAGCCGAACTCCACGCCTATCGTGAGATGCTGCTGATCCGCCGGTTTGAAGAGAAGGCCGGTCAGCTTTATGGCATGGGTTTCATTGGCGGGTTTTGCCATCTTTATATCGGGCAGGAAGCCGTCGTGACAGGCATGCAGTCGGCCCTGATCGAAGGCGATCAGGTCATCACGGCCTATCGCGACCACGGTCATATGCTGGCCTGCGGCATGGAATCAAAAGGCGTCATGGCCGAACTCACGGGCCGCGCCGGCGGCTACAGCCGCGGCAAGGGTGGCTCGATGCATATGTTCTCCAAGGAGAAGAATTTTTACGGTGGGCACGGCATCGTGGGCGCTCAGGTCTCGCTCGGTACCGGCCTGGCATTTGCCAACAAATACCGTGAAAACGGCAATGTCTCCTGCACCTATTTCGGCGACGGGGCGTCGAACCAGGGTCAGGTCTATGAGAGCTTCAACATGGCGAAGCTGTGGGACTTGCCGGTCATCTACATTATCGAGAACAACCGCTACGCGATGGGCACATCGGTGAACCGCGCGTCCGCCCTGACGGATTTTTCCAAGCGCGGCTGCTCGTTCAATATTCCCGGTATTGAGGTGGACGGTATGGATGTGCGGGCCGTGCAGGCCGCCGGTGAACTGGCGACAGACTGGTGCCGCTCCGGCAAGGGGCCGATCATTCTCGACATGCAGACCTATCGCTATCGCGGCCATTCCATGTCCGACCCTGCGAAATATCGCACGAAGGACGAGGTGCAGAAAATGCGCGCCGAGAACGACCCGATCGAACGCGTGAAACAGCGTGTACTGGAGGCGAAGTTCGCCACCGAGGACGAATTGAAAGCCATCGACAAGGAAGTCCGCGCAATCGTAGCGGAAGCCGCCGATTATGCGCAGACGACGCCGGAGCCGGACCCGAGCGAATTGTGGACGGACGTGCTGTTGCCGCTCGAACAGGCGGAGGCCGTCTAATGCCCGTCGATATTCTCATGCCCGCTTTGTCTCCCACGATGGAAGAGGGCACGCTCGCCAAATGGCTCGTCAAGGAAGGCGACAGCGTCGCTGCCGGTGATGTGATTGCCGAGATTGAAACCGATAAGGCAACGATGGAAGTCGAAGCCGTGGATGAAGGCACGATCGGCAAGATCGCCATCGAAGCGGGCACGGAAGGCGTGAAGGTCAATTCCGTCATTGCCATTCTGCTTGAGGAAGGCGAGGACGCCTCTTCCATGAAAGCATCTTCCGAAGCCAAGCCAGCCGATGCGGGCCAGACGACCGAGACCAAGGCCGATGTGCCCGACAGCATGGAAGACCGCCGCGTGCCTGCCGAAGGCAAGGTGCGCCCGGAACCGAAAGCCGCCGCGCGCATGAGCGACCCCGACATTCCCGAAGGCACCGAGATGGTGTCCACCACCGTCCGCGAAGCCTTGCGCGATGCGATGGCGGAGGAAATGCGCGCGGACGACCGTGTGTTCGTGATGGGCGAGGAAGTCGCTGAATATCAAGGGGCCTACAAGGTCACACAGGGCCTGTTGGACGAGTTCGGGGCCAAGCGCGTCATCGACACGCCGATCACCGAGCATGGCTTTGCCGGCATCGGAGTCGGCGCTGCGATGGCCGGTTTGCGCCCGGTTGTGGAGTTCATGACCTTCAACTTCGCCATGCAGGCGATCGACCAGATCATCAATTCGGCTGCGAAAACGCTGTATATGTCCGGCGGTCAGATGGGCGCGCCGATGGTGTTCCGCGGCCCGAACGGTGCTGCCGCCCGCGTCGGCGCACAGCACAGCCAGTGTTACGCCGCATGGTATTCCCACATTCCCGGCCTCAAGGTCGTCGCGCCTTACGGTGCGGCAGACGCCAAGGGGCTGCTGAAAGCCGCGATCCGCGACCCCAACCCGGTCGTGTTTCTCGAAAACGAGATCATGTACGGCCAGTCCTTCGATGTGCCGAAGATGGATAATTTCGTGCTGCCAATCGGCAAGGCACGTATCCACAAACAGGGAACAGACGTCACGCTCGTCACATTTGGCATCGGCATGAAGTATGCCATTGCGGCTGCGGAAGAACTGGCTGGAATGGGGATCGACGCGGAAATCATCGACCTTCGCACAATCCGCCCGATGGACACGGAAACCGTGGTGGAGTCCGTCAAGAAGACGAACCGCTGCGTCACCATCGAGGAAGGCTTCCCGCAATCGGGCATTGGCGCGGAGATTGCGGCCACCATCATGACGGAAGCCTTCGACTATCTCGACGCGCCGGTACTGCGCGTGACGGGCAAGGACGTGCCGATGCCTTACGCTGCGAATCTCGAAAAGCTGGCTCTGCCGAATGTGGGCGAGGTGATCGAGGCCGTCAAAGCGGTGACGTATCGCTAGGAGGCGTGTCGCATGAGCCGACTTCCACCGCTCGACATACGACAGGCGCAATGGGACCGGATGCGTGACGCGGTCGTCGTGCCCGCCGGTGCCAATCAGGTCGTCATCACCCGCGATGCGCTGGAGGCGCATGTCAATCGGAGCCTGTCACCGGACGAGGCGGTTGAGGCGGCTTACGACGAGGCGGCACTGCTGCGAACGGTGGCCAATGCTCTCGGCGCCCATGACAACGTTATAACGATAACGAACAGCACATTGAACGGGCGCGACTGGTCCGTCACGGAACATGACCCGGATGCGGAGGAAGCCGAGACCGGTCTTGCCGAAGCGATGGCGACATAAAGTAAAGGGTAGGGAGCCCAAACCATGAGTATCAATATCACCATGCCTGCCCTGTCCCCGACGATGGAAGAGGGCAACCTTGCCAAGTGGCTCGTCAAGGAAGGCGACATTGTCGTGTCCGGCGATGTGATCGCAGAGATCGAAACCGACAAGGCCACGATGGAGGTGGAAGCCGTCGATGAAGGCACGATTGTAAAACTCATAGTCGCTGCGGGAACCGAAGGCGTGGCCGTCAACAGCGTGATCGCCATTTTGGCTGAAGAAGGCGAGGACGCTTCGACCATCGACACGAGCGGCGCGAAGGAGGTGCCCGCCGAAACGCCCCATGCCTCCGCCGATACGTCCGAGACGCCCAAATCGGTCGTTCAGGAACAAAGCGCCGACGGTGCCGCTGCCCACGGCAAGCCGGAGCTCTCGACGGCAAAAGCGAATGGGAAATCCCGCCTTTTCGCAACGCCGCTCGCGCGCCGCATCGCCGAACAGAAGGGCGTGGACCTTGCCAGCGTGTCCGGTTCCGGCCCACATGGACGTATCGTCAAGGCTGACGTTGAAACTGCGCAGGCTGGTGCAAAACCGGCGGCGGGCGATACCGCCAAAGCACCAGGCGCAAAAGCTTCACCGTCACCCGCCCCGGCCATGTCCGACGACGCAGTCCTCGCGCTCTTTGAAGATGACAGTTACGAAACCAAATCCCACGACGGTATGCGCCGCACGATTGCCCAGCGGCTTACTGAAAGCACGCAGACCGTGCCGTCCTACACCGTCACGATGGAGTGTCGCCTCGACGCCTTGCTCGAACTGCGCGCGCAGCTGAACGCGGCAGCGCCGGAGAAGGACGGCAAACCCGGATACAAGATTTCCGTCAACGATTTCGTCGTCAAGGCGATGGCGCTTGCACTTCAGGCCGTGCCGATGGCCAACGGGTCATGGACGTCCTCGGCCCGTATCCTTCACAAACACTCCGATGTCGGTGTGGCCGTTGCCGTGGAGGACGGCCTGTTCACGCCTATCGTCCGCAAGGCCGAAACCAAGACCCTGTCTGTCATATCAGCAGAGGTGAAGGACATGGCGGCGCGCGCGAAATCGAAGAAACTGCGGCCCGACGAATACCAGGGCGGCGTCACCGCCGTGTCCAACCTCGGGATGTTCGGGGTGAAAGAGTTCACATCCATCATCAATCCGCCCCACGCGTCCATTCTGTCCGTTGGTGCCGGTGAGCAGCGTGCGGTCGTTACCGATGGAGAACTTGCCGTCGCCACCGTCATGTCCGCCACCTTCGCCTTCGATCATCGCGTTATCGACGGTGCGCTGGGTGCGGAACTGGCGTCGGCTTTCAAGAAATACATTGAACAGCCCATGAGTATGCTGGTCTGAACAAATGCCGTTCAACCCCCTTTGGGCGGCTCCGTCCGCTGCAAACCGCCGTCATCACGGATGGCGTCGTTCAGCATCCGGTTTTGCCCGGCAAGAAACGTGGTGGCCGGAATGAACACTGCGATCAGCACGGCAATGAAGGCAAGTCGCATCCAGAGAGGTCGTTTCGCCAGACCTAGCGAGCCGAAAATCATCGCGCCGATAAAAACGAACGCGACGATCAACACGATGGCGGAATATCCAAGCGCGGCGAAATCTGAGAAGAACGTCATGGCTGGCAAACGGAACGGTGCGGTTTTGCGCCACCATAGGCATCCGCCGTTTGCAGGCAATACGAATTGAGGCGGTTGCGGCATGAAGACCGCGTTGCGCACCATCAAACTGAAGCAGGAAAGAAAACCATGAGTGACAGCTACGACATCATCGTCATCGGCGGCGGCCCGGGTGGTTACGTTGCAGCCATCCGAGCTTCACAATTGGGGATGAAAGCCGCTGTCGTAGAGCGGGAGCATCTCGGCGGCATCTGCCTGAATTGGGGCTGCATACCCACCAAGGCCCTGCTGCGCTCTGCTGAAATCTATACCCACATGACCCATGCGGACAGTTTCGGCCTTTCGGCAGGAGATTTCGGTTTTGACATCGAGAAAGTCGTCAAACGATCCCGCGGCGTTTCCGGTCAACTCAACGCGGGCGTCGGTTATCTGATGAAGAAGAACAAGATCGACGTGATCTGGGGCGAGGCGAAGATCACCGCACCCGGCACCGTCGAAGTCGGCGCCGCATCGAAAGAGGCGCACCAGCCGGCCCATCCCGAGCCAAAGGGCACGAAGGGGCAGGGCACCTATGCCGCCAGGCACATCATCGTCGCCACCGGCGCCCGCCCCCGCGCCCTGCCGGGTATCGAGCCGGATGGCGAAACGATATGGACCTATTTCGAGGCGATGGTGCCGAAAACAATGCCGAAATCGCTCATCGTGATGGGGTCTGGCGCAATCGGCATCGAGTTCGCCTCGTTCTACCGCTCGATGGGCGCGGAAGTGACCGTCGTGGAATTGATGGATCAGGTGCTACCTGTTGAGGATGCCGAGATCGCAGCCTTCGCCCGCAAGCGGTTCGAGAAAATGGGCATGTCGATTCTGACCGGCGCAAAGGTCACGAAGGTCGAGAAAGGCGGGCAGGGTATCAAAGCGACCATCGAAACCGCCGATGGAAAGACGCAAACGCTCGAGGCCGAAAAACTCATCTCGGCGGTCGGTGTCGTCGGAAATACCGAAGGCCTCGGACTGGAAGATATTGGCGTCGCCATCGAACGTGGCATCGTGACAGTCGATAAATATGGCGCAACCAGCGTTGATGGCATCTACGCCATCGGCGACGTCGCAGGCGCTCCCATGCTGGCTCACAAGGCCGAGCATGAAGGCGTTATCTGTGTGGAGAAGATCGCCGGCAAACATCCGCATGTTATGGACAAGGGCCGGATTCCCGGCTGCACTTACTGCAACCCGCAGATCGCCAGTGTGGGCCTCACTGAAGCAAAAGCAGAAGCAGCCGGACGCAAGGTGAAGATCGGCCGGTTTCCGTTTCAGGGCAACGGCAAGGCCATCGCGCTCGGCGAGCCGGAAGGATTGGTCAAGACCATCTTCGATGCCGATACGGGTGAATTGCTGGGCGCACATATGGTGGGCGCGGAAGTCACCGAACTCATTCAGGGTTTCGTGGTCGCCATGAACCTGGAAACCACCGAGCAGGATCTTATAGACGCTGTGTTCCCCCATCCGACCCTATCGGAAACGATGCACGAAAGTGTGCTGGATTCGCAGGGCAGGGTGATCCACACATGAGCCACATCGATCCTACAAAAGAGGCCTTTGCAGCTCTGAAAGGCATGGCACTCGATCATCCTGTCGAGATGCTGAACCTCGTAAAGTTGCGCGACAAAGCCGCCTATGAAGACGAGCGCGACGCAACGGGGCAGGAGGCTTATCGACAATATGGCAAGCTATCCGCTCCGATCTTCGAGAAGGTCGGCGGCTCGATTATTTGGTCGGCACAGCCGGAGCACATGGTTATCGGCCCGCCGGAAGAGATTTGGCACGTCGCCTTCGTGGCGCGCTATCCGACCGGTCAGGCCTTCATCGAGATGGTGTATGACGCCGACTACCGCGCCATCGTGTTCCACCGCCAGGCAGCGGTGGAAACATCACGGCTGATCCGCACAAAACCTCACGCAACGGAAAACGGTTTCGGGTGAATGGTGCCGCTTAGGTGACTCGAACACCTGACCTCCGCATTACGAATGGGGGTAGTGGGTAGACAAGGTATTGATTTGTAACAAAATTCCGACCTTGTTTTCGCAGTGTGTGTGAAAGTGTGCGTGTGCGGTTGAGCTGTATTTCGCATTGTCGGCCTAAAACAGGCGACCTTGGCGCGCTGCTTCGGCTTGCTGTTGCCATGTCTTTGACTGGGCTGCTTCGTGCAGCCATTCGCGCACGAAGGCGATGATTTCAAACTCGGTGAGCGGCTCAGCACTTGGGTGGAAAAAGTGGGATAGATAACCTGTGGCCGTGATGGGTAGCGGTGCACCTGCTGGCAAAACGCTTTTAATTGTCACATGCGAGATGGTGTTCCATTTTAGCGGCCAATAGCCGATTTCAATCTCAATGCCTGACCATGTGATGGTGTAAATGTGCGGAGCCATCTTAATGGCTCCAGAACACGTGCACTTGCTCAAAACCTGTCTCAATGGCCAGCACGTCGGTAATTTCAAGGTCACGCGCCATGCGCTCGTAATCGATGTAGACTTCAAGGTGCTTGGGTACTTCTGACGTTTCTTCGGTCAACGCTTCGGCAAAGTCCGCCAGTGATGTGAACTCGCCATGATAGTGGTTTTCCAGCGCATCCTCGGCATCTGCGAGGCTGTTGTAGTGGTTATAAACTGCCGCGCCCAACGCGCCATGCTCTACAATAAACGCTGCCAGTTGCGCCACGGCGTCAAAGCCTTCGTATTCGCTCAAGCGAATGCCTTCAAAACCTTCATAGTCGTGAATGGCCCACTCTTCGGCCTGTTCAATCGGTGAGACCTTGAGCATGGCCCGCACCTTCATCTTAATATGCTCCACGCCCCGATGGGCATCAATCCATGCGCCATGCAGCATGCCGTTGTTGTACGCGGCCAGACAGGCCACATAAATTCTGATTGGTGTTTTATCTTCCATCCCTGTTCTTCCCTTCATCTTGGTTTGCATCTGCAAACCTTGCCCATCGGCGAGATCGGGGCTGGGAGGGGAAAAGCAGAATCGACGGGGTTGGTGCGGGCGCACAAGCGCAGCGCGGAGCCACGGCCCTGTCTATTGTGCTTTTGGGGAGAGAAGGGGCAGCGCCCCTCGGCTTCTCCAATACCAATCATGGCGGCACGCCATTGCCTGTTCTGTCAGGGATCGTCACCCGTATGGGCTGAAATGCGCAGCAGTTCAGTCGCAGATAGAGCCCGTCCAGACAGAGGGAAAAGTCTGTGGTAAGATTGCAAAAAACTAGCGAAAGTTCGGAAAATAAGTCCTCTGCCAATCAACCAATTAAAAGACACACTGCTATGCCCAGATTGCTTTTCGGACACTGGACTACGTCGCCGCATCGAACAAATTCGTCCCGGTTATGAGGATGAAAAATGCGCCTTCCATCCAACCAAAAAAGGTATTCCTGCGACCGCGATTGCGGAAATTGTCGATCCTGTCTTTCGGTCAGATTACTGTATTTCTCAAGGTAGCTTCGCTTATGGCGAACCAAGCGGCGATACACTGAATTGGTGCGTTGGAGAGCTGACAGGAACGGATGAAGAGCAAGCGGAAGCGCTCGCAGAAGCACTGGAAAACATAGATGACTATTGGCCAGGAGATGGCGAAGAGGCGTTCTACGATCCTTCATACGACTACGAATCTTATTCCAACAGCTACAATCCGTTGCGCGAGCAATGGCTACAATTCTGCGATTCCCTGAAACATCGGCAACGCTTCTTTAACTCTGAAGCTCGTCGAGATATGGGAGAAATATTCTCTGGCATCGACACTTTGCGTGGCGCCGATCGCAAATATGTGGTTCATGCGCTTAATCCAGAGACAGCGGGCACCATCTTTCGCGCTCGGCTTGCCGCGAATTACGATCAGCGCACCCAAATTAAAGAAGACCCCGTCGAACAGCTCGGCGCACCGCCTGAAAGGCTCCGTCGAGCAGGGCGGATGAACGCCGCTGGCATACGCGCATTCTACGGTGCTTTCGATATTGATACCTGCGTTGCTGAGCTTCGTCCGCAAATCGGCCAGACCGTTGTCGCAGCCGCTTTCAATGTCATTCGACCAGTCTACGTTCTCGATACCACACGGTTTGAGCAGCCCATGAAGCCAGAAAGCCCTTTTAGCGCTAACTACATTGAAAAGTACGAAAGTTGGAGCTTCATGGAACAATTTGTCAGAGAGGTTGCACGCCCTATTTCGACCGATGACGAGCACCTTGATTATATTCCGACCCAAGCGGTAGTCGAATTTCTACAACATCATTTCCCAATGAAACGACGTGGGAAACCTGTGAAAATTGAGGGCGTCATATACCGCTCAGCACAAAACGCTTCGGGCCAGAATATTGTACTATTTGACTCGGCGGCGGGCGTACACTCTTCAGAGCAACTGGTGGATGATGAGTCTCTTGACGAGGACATTGCCCCACCAATTTGGCTAGAGGCGGAAGAAGAGCCCACCCTTCGCCTTGATGTTGCGGAGGTGACAGAGCACGAGGTTTGTTCAGCGACCTTTGGTCGTCGACCATTGTATATGCGCCCTTCGGGGCTTTCGTATGAGGATTACTAGCCTGTCTGCATCTGCACAAGAACAACACAGCAGAACGAAGCCCAATGGCATTGCGAGCGCCGACATTTTGCCTGAAGCGGTTATCCTCAAATTCACCTGACAAAAGTGTAAAATCGCAACAATTCGTGATGGTTCGTTGGTTATGATTTTCCAAACGAACGAAAATGGGCTATGATAAGTGACGTGAAAAACTCAAGCGCCCCAATGTTATACGCCCGCCAAAAACTACTTTTGGCGCTAATCGAAGCGTTTGGCGGACAGCTTTCAAACATCAACCTTCAAAAGTATCTCTTTCTGTTCACGCAGAAATGTCAGGCCGATAAAAGTTACGAATTTGTGCCGTACCGGTACGGTTGCTTTTCCTTCCAATCATATGCCGACAGGCGGAAGATGGTCGAGTTTGGTTTGCTGCAGGACAAAGACAGCTGGCAGCTTGAGGATCGATCTGGGACACGATTTCAGACTACCCTAGGCGAAGGCTTGCAA
The DNA here is from genome assembly GCA_963799325.1 of uncultured Alphaproteobacteria bacterium. Lineage (GTDB taxonomy): Bacteria > Pseudomonadota > Alphaproteobacteria > Rhizobiales > Rhizobiaceae > Pseudahrensia. Next base: position 798,723 of record CAWCWS010000002.1, read on the forward strand.
AAAAAGCTGAAATTGTTTGCCACGAAGTACAGGGATCTGACGGGTAACGACCTCGTCCGCGAAGTCTACCGCGACTACCCTTATTTCGCCACGCGCTCTGAGATTGCCAGTGACTTAATGAGTGACGATGAGCTTGCCGCGATTGAAGCGGCAAAGCCTAAAACGGATGACTTCTCATTCTTCACCATTGGCTACGAAGGCCAGTCCTTTGAGAATTACCTCAATCGGCTGATTCAAAATGATGTTCGCCTGCTATGTGATGTGCGAAAGAACCCACTGAGCCGGAAATATGGCTTTTCTAAAAAGACCTTGTCGGAGACGCTCGCAAAACTGGGAATTCAATATGCTCATCTCCCGAACTTGGGCATTGTTTCGGACAAGCGTCGTGAGTTGAAAAGCCAACAGGACTACGAGCGCCTTTTTGATGAATATGAAGCGACAACACTCAAAGAGAACAACGCCTCGATCGACGAGCTCGTAAGTTTATTCAAAGCCAATCGTCGCATCGCCATCACCTGTTTCGAGGCGGAACACTGCATGTGTCACCGTAGTCGTGTCGCAACGGCGCTCAGCGCCAGACCTGACTGGGAAACTGAAATAGTCCACATTTAGAAGCCGACATTATGCCCAAAGAGCGCGTTCTCATCGCTGTAAAGACCTACCCAACTCTATCGGCGACTTACATTGAGCTCGTGTGCACGGCAGGTTTTAGAGAGGATGGGTCATGGGTGAGAATTTACCCCTCACCGTTTCAATTCCTGACCGACGATAGCCGCTACAGCAAGTACCAATGGATTGAGATCGATCTTGCAAAGAACCCCAAAGACAATCGTCCTGAGAGTTTCAGGCCGACAAACATCGACGATGTTGTTCTGTTGGACAAGATATCTACCGAACGTGACTGGGAGCAGCGTCGCAAGCAAGTCATTGAAAAAAATGAGGTTTACACAACTCTTCAAAGCATAATCGATGCTGCACATGCCAATGAGATGTCACTGGCAATTTTCAAGCCCACCAAAATACTCGATTTTATCATTGAGAAAGACGCGGATGATTGGGCGGTAAACAAAAAAGAAGCCGCACAGGCTGCCCTTGATCAGGGGTCACTTTTTGATGCTCCTGAGAAACCAGACTTTCGATTGATGCCCAAACTCCCATTCAAATTTAGCTACAGATTTGTCGATGATCAGGGGAAGGAAAGCACAATGATGATTGAAGATTGGGAAATCGGTCAGCTGTATTGGAACTGCCTCAAAGGTGCGACACCCGAAGTGGCCGCCGCAAAGGTGAAGCAAAAATATCTCGACGATTTGGCCAAAACAAAAGACCTGCATCTGTTTTTAGGAACGACGCACCGCTGGCATAAAATCGCCCCAAACCCGTACGTGATTATCGGAACATTCCACCCGCCACATGTAGTGCAGCCAAGCTTCCTGTAATGAAATTAGTGCGAAAGCTTGGGCGGTGTGATGACCATTGCTAGCAGGACCCAGCATTTAGAAGATCTAGACAACAATCTACTGCAAGGCGGCGTCATGTTGTCTGAGTGGTGCGTTTTCATTGTCCAAGACATTGATACCGTATTTGAAGCGGGCGCTGATATCGCGGTCATTGTGCTTGCTGCAAGTGCGATTGAAGCGCACATACGCTATGAAATGGAGTGCCACGGCAAGAAAAACCTGGTCGCACTTATTGATGATTTCGAACTCGATGAGCGTTTGAGAAGCGAATTGCAAATTCTCAGAAAATATAGAAACAAATGGGTTCACATATCCTATCCCGAGAACGACAGAGTTCCTCTTGATGCCCCTGAAGCGGTAAGAGCAGAGAACAAAGCGATGGCCTATTTGGCTGTGCGTGTCGTACGCGAGATTATGTACTCTAACCCATGGATTTAAACCTAGATATCAGAGCATTGGGAGAATTCAGGCCGAGGGTGTCATCGTTACATGAGTGTTACACGGCTAAGTCTCATTTTGCGTTATTTGGCTAACTCATTGAAAAATATGGTCGGGGAGATAGGATTCGAACCTACGACCCTCTGGTCCCAAATCCCAATCTTGTACACGATAATGATGCGATAGAAAACTAAATAATGTTATATAACAGCGGTTTATGTGTTATTCTAAAATCGTTGAATTAGTTCATTTTGTGCTTTTTCGCGTTTAATTTGTTACATGAGAGTTACATGGAGTGCCAAAGCTATATCTGACTGAACCGCTTGCGCGTGGCGCAACTTGCCCTGATCATAAGGCCCAAATTCTGTATTGGGACCACCCCAAAACCCTTGAAGGTGTCGTTCGTCGCGGTTCAATTTCTGGGCTGGGCCTGCGCGTTACTAAGGCTGGTGCTCGGGCCTATGTTCATGCCTACTATTTTAATGGCGACCGTCGTCGCCAAGTGATTGGCAAAGCAGGAGAGATGACGGTGGATGCCGCACGTCTATCGGTCCAAGCACGCAATGCGCACATTCTCGATGGTGTTGATCCTGATGCACACGTCGTTCGGCAGACACGTCGACACACTCTGACGGTCCACGACCTTATCGAAACCTATGCTGAACAACATCTTCCACAAGTGTCTACTAAACATGCCACTGAGTTCTACCGTGTTGTGGCACCGTGGCTGGCACCGCCGCGCAGCACCACCACGCGACGTGGCCTTAATCTGCGCAGATCAATAGACGCCTTTGGCGTCAAGTTTGGCAAAATCCCCGCTGAGAAAATTGCGCCTCTCGACGTGGCGGATTATCTAAAGCAGTTCACATCCCCAAGCACGTTCAACGTGGCACTCGGTTACGTTAAGGCCCTCTATAACTGGGGCATCCGCATGCAGATTATCGACACCCGCAATCCATGCTCCCCCATCGACCGCCAGAAGATCATCAAGCAACGGCGCGATTATACGCCAGAAGATGTTGCGGCGGTTGCAGCTTGGATTTTTAATCCGCCGATTGAGGTGATCCAGCCGCAAGCGGTCATCACTGGTGCGGAAAAGCGCAATGCCGCTTTGGTGCGCGGAACGGTTGCCGTTCAAAACGCGCAGATGCGTGAGCTCTGCGCGTTCTTGGGCATTTTGATGCTGACGATGGCCAGACCAATGGAGTTGCGTCATGCCCGCTTTGAACACTTTGACTTGGAGCGCCTGATTTGGCGCAAACATGACACCAAAGGTATCAAGCTATCCAGAGCAACTTACGAGTATTCACACCGTTCGGTGCCTATCCATCCCAAAGTTGCGGAGCTCGTGGTTCAGCAGCGAGAACGTTGGCCAGAGAGTGATCTGGTTTTTCCGTCACACACTGATATCACCAAACCCCGCGATAATTTTACAACGATTTTGAAGCGCTTCAAGCAGCTGCCTGACGTGCCACCTGCATTTCAAATGTACGATATTAAACGTATGGCAATCTCGCTCATGATTGCGGGGCAGGGCATTCGCCGCGAAGACCTGAGCCACTACGTTGATCACAAGGGTGACCTTGCCACGACCATGATCTACGATCTTGGTTTCGTGGACCCGATGCGCCCCGTGACGACAAGATTAGGCGAGCTACTTGGCGTATAGTCTTTGACAATCGCACCGAAATGACCCCAGAATCTATCAAGGTCGCCAAAGGCGGCTTTTTTTATGCGCAAATTTTAGCGCAACACCACAACATCAAGGGGGAGAACAAACATGCAAGGCATTCCAGCCGTCGTCATGCAGGAACAGGACCTGCGCCAGATTATCATCAGTGCTAGCCGTGAAGCCGCCAGACAGGTTCTAGCAGAGTATCATGGCCAGCAGAGCAACACCCAGACCAGCAATATCAGCCAACTGCTGCAAGCGTACCTGCAGGACCGCACCACCATCGCCAAGCCGCGAGAGCTTTGGGCCAGCAGTCGGGATATCAGAGCACTGCTGCCCAATCAAAAGGGCAAACCTAAAAGCTATTCGTGGTTTCAGCGTTTCAAGCGTGACAGCGGTCTCGACCGTTGCACCAGCCGTAAATCATCTCACCACGGCCGCTTACTAGAGTGGTGTTTTGAAGACATTGCCAATGCGTGGTTGAATTGGCGGGCAGGGCGTTAGTCTTCATCGTCGTCAATAGTGGTTCTCATCCGCTTGATGACGGGCCACAATGCCCGACTATATGCGATTGGAAGTCGGCTTACCATACTGATCAACAGTTGGTGGATGGCTTTGCCTGCTCTCGGCCACATTAGATACAGCTGTTCCAAGTGTTTTGCGAGCTGCTCAATTTTCTCATTCAATGAAATTTCACATGCTCTTGCGTGAGCAAAAATTGCGTCTGCCACGTGTTCAAACAAATTGTCTGTATCGAGCGTTCCCAATGTCAATTGAATTTCTGGCAGATGGCCGTCAGAATATCGACGATAAATTAGCTTTTCTAGCAGCGCTTCAAACTGTTCTGTAGCACCCATATGCCCGCATAATTCGGCGTAGATGCGCAAGAGCGGCATATTGGTTTTGCCAATATCTTCTGGCGTGGCATGCGCAAAGAAATGCTCGACCTTGGCGAGTATCTCGATTTTCTGTTCTGGTGGAATCGCACTCGCTAAGGTCAGACTGAACAACTCAAGCATTCCAGGATTGTTCTTTTCGTCATCGAAACTAGCAATGATCATTGACCCAAATTCGTGTCGGCCAACTTCTGAAAAATGTGGTGCAACTTCCAAACGCTTTTCGTGTATCAAACTTGAGAGAGTATCACTTTCAGAGAGAGGCCATTCGCCTTGAATTTCAGGCAGTAAGAAAGCCGCATTTGGCGTGAAACTTTTTTCCTCAACTACACCCACGAGAGAGATAAGTGCTTCGTTTTTCTCTAAAGATAGTGCCCCACCTGTGCGGTTAACCAATTGTTCGAAGAGGCGATATCTCCACCAACTCGATTTGAGTTCGATACAGCACTCAAAATAAGCGTCAGGAACGCCATCACAATGGAGAAGTTGATCTATCCGTTGTTGTTTGAAACTATCCAGTGTCTCATTGAATTTATCGGCGTCAACGTCACACCTAATGAGTATTTGCGTAATGCTATCTGCCCAAACCCAAGCCAACATAATGCGGGCCCACGTAGGTAATTTTTTGTACTCTTCATGAATGAGCATTTGCTGCCCAGCGTCTCTTACCAACGGCACAAATATTGAGAGATAATAATCCACATCCTTACGAAGTTCACCGAGGGCGTCCTCGGCTCTCTCCAGCGTATTTGCGCTCTCGAGTAAAGTTAGCAAGACGTGCGGTTCAGTCCCTTGGTCGAGTGGTGGCAATAGTTCATAAAGATCACCCAAGGCAGCTATGGAAGCAAGGCGACGGCGAGCAGCTACTTTGTCGACGACTGTACTCAGTTTTTCGACAGCATCGGTCATCGCCTCTTGTGGTGTACCAAGTGTCGGATTGAGCTGTGCGTATCGAAGTAAAGATGCGGCGGTCGGTAGATCGAAAAGATCACGCCGAAGCCTGCGGTCATCCTCGAGTTCTTCACTCGCCTCAGCAAGTGTATCGACGAAACTCAATTTCCGTAGCGCGTTCCATTTTGTCATCCGAACTTCAGATGTCTCATCTAGACCAATGATTTCGCATGCTTTTTGGGCCCATTCTGGGCCTTGTGCTTTGGTATCTGGCAGTAGATCAAATAAACGAAGCCGTTCAGTGGGGCTTGGATGAACCAGCATTGCTGCGTAAGCACCAAGCTTTATCGTCTGCATTGGTCCAGAGATACTTACTTCAGTATTGCCGTCTTCATTCTGATCTAAGACAATGTTAAAAACGGTCTCATTTTTAGCATTGGTGGAAGATATGGGCATGCTTTCATCACCGGTTTTTATCAGCAATGCGAGCCTTTCAGTGATGTCGATTGCGCTGAAAGATCCTGCTGGGCTGTTGATAACCAAATCTCGGGTTATGCCTAGTTGTTCGCCAAAATCCCCGTGATCTAAAATTGCTTCGCGCAAATCAGTCGGAAATAGATTGAGAAGGCGACCAGTTTCTCGCTTAGATAATTTGATGATCAGGGCTTTTTCTTCATCATCATTTCCAAGTTCTCTTTCAAATTGACTGCCGAATAGAGAAGCAACTTGCTCAACAAACACCCTGCGTAGCTCAGGATCGGCATGGAATCTGGGCATCAAATGAGTGCCAAATAGCCAATTCAGGTAGGGTTTATAGTGCTCTTGACCGCGTTGCCCGCTTTGAAAAGCATTAAAGAAGGGCTGGGTTGCGCAATCCATCATCAGAGCGCCGGTCATGTTTAAGGCCTGCTCGACCGTAAAGCCAGTTTGGTCATCAGCTCGAATACTATCAACTTGAAAATATTGCCAAAGCCATGAGCTTGCAGTGATACATTGCTCTGGCGACAGGTCAGAGTTAAACCAAATCGCGCGTAACATTTTGGCGACCGAAAAGCTGACATTTTTCGCGTGTTTGAGTTCTCCCACCGGCAAATCATCTTGATCGCGCCGATTTTCAGACCAGTCGACGAAGCGCACCAGAGCACTTTGTCGGGCAAAGACTAATCGGTGTTGCGTTAGTGCAGGAGTTTCAAAAAATTCGCCCGCGTTGCCAGCCGCAGTGATGAGATCGGAAATAATTTTCTGAGCGTCGATGGGTTGAAAGCCAACGCCGTCGATCTCTTTCTTTGCACGTATGTCTGCAGCCTGTTCAGCGCTGAGGGCATTTCGGCTGACCAAACATTGCAAAACATCGTCACAGTTAAGAATGTGGGGCAGGTTGTAACGACCAATATGGCGATCCTCAATCCATACCAGCGGATTGTCATCTCTTCGAGAGTAGTTAAATGTCTCCCAAAATGAAGCAAGCAGCGCATTGCGATCAGGATATGTATCAAGTTCTTCTTGAGACATGTCTGGCCTTGGCTGCGTCGGCAGCATACTCCACGAACCTTCAGTCATCTTACGTGTTACGAAGGTTTGAAGTGCCTTAAGCTGTTCAAACTGCCGAAGGTTTTCCTCCGTTTTGGATATGTGTTTGGCCAGTTCTGCAATTGTAGATCGTTTTATCCGCAACGTGGTATGTTTTGCTAAAGGTTTGACACATCCTGCAGAGCTGAGCGCAAACAACAGTCCACCACTGAGGGTTGCGTACTCAGGTATTTTTTCCGACAACTCGACTGGTGGCCACTTGTCTAAGCCCAATTGCTGCAGCAGCCGTTCCTGTTGTTGGGTCGATACCAAGCCGCTCGAGAAAAGCGGATCAAGAATTGCCGCCAAATCTGCTGGATAACTATCTTTGGCATAATAGCGCTGAAATTCTTCTGCATCCTGTCCAGTGCCAGTGTCGATTTCTAGCGGTCTCCACTGATCTCTCTGAAGTTTTTGAAGCTTTTCGAGGTCATCCTTACTTGAAGGAAATCGCCAATTTTGGATGGCTTGATCCAAAAACTGTTGAGTTATGCTTGGAACTCGGATCTTGAAGCTTTGATCTATAGCTTCCAAAATCTCATGCCGAGCTGCAGTCAACATTCCTGATAGGTCAAGCGCGAGATCAGTTTTGCCTTCAGCTGCTGCCAGCCGCTCTGTAGAGGGCAGGCCAGCAGTTGAAAGTAGAGGAAAATAGTGTTCGTCCGTTTCTGAAGCGAAGCCTCGAAAATCCGACCACATCAAATGGACGAAGCTCTGATGATCCGCACTGAACGCCAAGTGGCTCATATTTGCGCCAGCCAACCACAGTTCGCGAAGTTGTTTTTTCTCATGTGAGATTTTCTCGACCTGCGCCAGCAAGTCTTCGACGGTATCAAGCTTCAAAACATGTGCCGAACTAAAAAATTGCCCTGTTAGTTCGTAAAATCTATCTTTCTTCAGACCTTCGCTGGAGATGCTTAGACGCTGCTCCAAATCCAAAAGGTGAGGTACTGCGCCGATTTGAAGGTCCACAGCCTGGACTAAACGATGAAAGACGTCTCGCGCGAAATGTGGGTTTATGTTTTTGTTAATCTCAGCTGCCAAAAGCAGATCGTCAGCTTTTGCTTCGGGCGCAACTGCCAGCTCTCGTGCATGGCGAGCTGCTTCTTCTTGTTGACCTAAACGCATCAGACCCGTAACAATACGACGCTTATTTTCGGGTGCGGGCGCAAGCTGGTCGTTTGCTTTCAACACATCCAAGGCTTCTGGCATTCTACCCGCGTGCTCGAGCGCATTAGCTCTCAACGCTGTCAAATATATCGGGAGTTGTTTGTTTGGAAACAGTTTTTTTGAATGATCGATGATTTCGGCGCAATCGTCGAATTGATAGTTGTTGTGCGCGGCCATAGCCGCAAGGTGAGCTGCCCGAGGTACTGGAATAGCCGTCAATACATCGCGCATGCTGTCAAGCTGAGACCATAGCTCCCCATCGAAGAGCGTTTCTGCTGTACCGATAACTGCCTCAGGGTCCGCTGAAGAACTACCGTTAGTGGGAAGCATCTGAAGTAAATTGGCTCCAGCATCTGCGTCACCACTCGCAGTAGCCTCCAACCATCCCCGTCTTGGGTCACTAAATTGCTCAATCCATTGATCTAGAAATACTTTGTCTTTTGGAAAGCGTTCTGCATAGCGTTCTATCAGCGCCGCAGCGCCTGCTGGATCTTTGTTATTATCATTGTGCAGGAGTGCGAGCGCAACCACATGGGCAGAGGTTCCTTCATCAGCGACAATCGTGTCACGCAATCGTTTTCGAACCTGACCGAGTTGAAGCGGCGCGCCGATCATATATGCCCACGCAACATGCAGTGGATCTGGCTTTACGCGCGCAGATAACTCAGTTGCGTAGTCGTAGGTGTCTTGCCTACGGTCTACAGAAGCAGCCAACAAAGCGAGACGCCAAGACTCGGCGTCCGTCTTCTGTTCACCTTCGCATCTCTCGATGAGGCGTTCGGCTAGATTTAGTGCGGCTCTAATGTGATCTTGAGCTTCGTTTGTCTGTTGTATGAGTGCGGGATTAAAAGGGTTTGTAACTATGCCCACTTTAACTTTGGCATTTGGCGCTAAGGCCGCTGAAAAACGCGCTTGTATGGCAATCAGCGTGGAACCAAAACCTTCAGGTTTGAGTTCGCGGCTGCGATCAGCAAGGACGAGGGCAGCTTCCACATCTCCGTCTTTTAGTTCCAAAACGGCCTGCAAACGCATCGTTTCAGCAGTCTGATCAGCTTCTTTAAGGAGCGCACTTGCAGCTTGAAACTGTTCGTCCTCAATGAGAAGAGCAATTTTTAGTTCAATTTCAGCAGGCGCATTAGCCTTAGCTAGCATCTTTAGAGCGTTTTCGCGCCCACATTCATAATAGGCAATGAGTGCAGGGAGCACCTGATCAGGCAAATGAGCTTCGCTCTCTGCTTCACTAAGATAGCGTTTTGCTAGCTCAAGCTTTCCATCGTCAATTTGAATTGAAACGAGCTGGCGCAGAGCTTTTGCGCGCACATCGCTGTCTAATTTTTTCCAAACAGCCACATCGCTTTTTATCTTTGCGAGATAAAGCTTTAAGTCCGTGCTGTTACCATTTCGGCGTGTGTCGATATGCACCTCAAGCAATTGCCTAACCGACGTATTATAGCCCGACTTCAAATCTGCAATTTCTGCTTCAGACAAGGTTGATCGGTCTTGACCTACTCCGCTTAGGGCTGAAGATGCCCTGTTATCCGTAAGCTGAAGATCCAATTGAGAAAACAGAGCGGCAACCCAAGCGAGATTAAAATATTGTCCTACGAGATCTTTGTCATTAGAACACAGGTCATGCAGCTTAGGCGTGAACCAAAACCGCAATTCGATGCCCAATTTCTTAAACCGCGCTTTCTCCTCTTTTAGCACTGTGGAGAAACCATCTGATTGACCGTGATGTGTCACGGCTAGAACGAAGATGCGGATGGGATCATTCTTCCAGTGGCCAGTTAAATGATCAGTGAAATCTTTTGTCCATTGCTGAATTTTTCCGGTGGTTACGCTGGTCTGATCGTAGCACTTTGCTGATAGAACGACCTCTGGGTTGCCAGAATTATTCACACATTGAACATCAATGCCAAATTGTTTGTTTGAGCTACCCCCCGAAATCAGGACACTGACGTAAGCTACGATTTGCTGTCTGCTGATCTCCGACAATGAGGAGATTTAAGATGTCAAAACGCAAGCAACATGCCCCGGATTTCAAGGCGAAGGTGGCTTTGGAAGCCGTGAAGGGCGAGGAGACGATATCCGAACTGGCGAGCCGGTTTGGGGTTCATCCAACGATGATCCACCAGTGGAAGCGGGCGCTTCTCGACGGCGCGTCGGGCGTCTTCGAGCGGGGCAGCCGGAAGCCGCCGGAGATCGACGAGGATCAGATCCGTGATCTACATGCCAAGATTGGGGAACTGGCGGTAGCCAACTCTTTTTTGGAGCGAAAGCTCAAACCCTGGATCGGGAAGTGAGGCGCTCGATGATCGATCCTGCACACCGGGACCTATCGATTGGCCGCCAGTGCGAACTGCTGTCGATCTCACGGTCGTCGTTTTATTATCGGCCCGTCGGCGAGAGTGAGTTCAACCTCATTCTGATGCGTCAGATCGACGAACAGTTCCTGGAGACACCGTTCTACGGCGTGCGCCAGATGACCTGGCATTTGCGCAACGAAGGGCACCCGGTGAACGAGAAGCGCATCCGTCGTCTTATGCGATTGATGGGGCTCATGCCGATCTACCAGAAGCCGAACACCAGCAAGCCCGCGAAGGGGCACCGGATATGGCCATATCTCTTGCGTGGGTTGCGAATTGACCGGCCCAATCAGGTCTGGTGCTCCGACATCACGTATCTGCCGATGCGGCGGGGCTTTCTATATCTGGTCGCCATCATGGACTGGCACACGCGCAAGGTCCTGAGCTGGCGTATCTCGAATACCTTGGAAGCCGACTTCTGCGTCGATGCGCTGAACGAAGCCATCCTTCGGTTCGGCCCGCCTGAGATAATGAATACCGATCAAGGATCGCAGTTCACATCGTTCGCCTGGACCGACCGGCTCCGGCGAACGGGCATCCGCGTCTCAATGGACGGCAAGGGCCGCTTCCTCGACAACATCTTCATCGAACGCCTGTGGCGCAGCATGAAGTACGAGTGCGTCTACCTGCATGCATGGGAGACCGGTTCGCAGGCCCGAGCCGGGATCCGTAAATGGATGACATTCTACAACAACCAACGACCGCATTCAGCGCTTGGCGGAAAGCCGCCGGCGATGTTCTACTGGCAACGAAACACGATCACGCAAACCGATCAGCAGGAGCAGAGAGTAGCTTAAAATGCGCCAGATCCTGTCCAACGATTGGGGAGTAGCTCAGTTTCCACGTACGTTCTTTAACTTATATTCTTCGAAGCCAGGAAACTCTTTTCGGCAAAGCTCGCGGCAAAGCTCTTCAAATGAGGTTTCTGTAAGCTCTGAGAATGGTAGATATTCTTTTTTAAATTTTGCTGGCGGACGACGTTCTGGCGGCTTGAATTTTCGTTTCGAAGGTTTTTTATTTTTTGCCACAATGCGTTCTCTACAAATTTCAGTTTTTCATTCCGCCGCAACGATTTTCTGTGCAGTGGGTCTCTTGCAAATCTGAATTCTAGCCCAAGAATTTATTCAGGTTGTCGCAATGTATCCAAAGTATCACGGGCCATGCCAATTTAACAGGCTGTGTTCTTGTTATGATCTACATGGCTGCACCAATGTTGACCACATTTGAGTGGCAATTTTTTGCTCCTCGTCACCGACGACATTCAAATAAATCGCCGTCGTCGTAAGTTGGCTATGCCCCAACCAGCGTTGCACCAAGTGCAAGGGGACGCCAGTTTGGATTGCATGAACGCCGAAGGTATGGCGCAGCCCGCGCGGCATAGCTTGTAACCCAGCAATATTAGCTTCGCGCATGACGCTACGAACGATCTGCCATGCCTTCGTTCTCCCAAACGGGAACGGCAGAGCTTCTGCATTCAATAGGTCTTGAACGAATTCCGGTGGAACTGGCACCTGCCGCACATGGTGCTTTCCCCGTTTTTTGAGTGATACAATGTTGATGCACTCGGTTCCAATTTGCGCGGGCCTGAACGCCAAGGCTTCTGATATTCGACATCCAGTCCACAACATGGTGAGGCAGAACAGACGCTCGATGCTCGATTGGCGCTCGACCGCATCCAAGAAACGCAACCGTTCGGCTGCATCTAGATATTTACGTTGCCCTGATGAGCCAAACAATGACATGACGTCGTGTTGGCTGTTCACGAGTTAAAGACGGCTTCAATTGTGGTGATAATAATCGCTATTCGTTGGTTACGCATACGCCATCGCTTTCCGTGAACAGAATTACCCATTCTGTTCACGACCAAAATTACGCTTTGGAAACTGAAGATTATAAAGCGAGCGGATATGCTGCCAGAATCTTAACGCGCTTGAATCCACGATTTCAAGCGGAAAATTCAGGAACTCTAAGCAACTGAACAGAATGGGTAATTCTGTTCAGTTTTCTCGGAGTTTTTCATGTCTGTCTTGCAAGGGTTTTTCAATATCGCCCTGGGCGTTTTCGCAATCATGTTCGGCGTTTGCGTTGGCATTACCATCATCGGTTTGTTGGTCGCGCCTGCGATCTGCATGTGGGGCGCTGCTAAAGTCTATTTAGGAATGGCTCAGATTGGCATCGGCACCGTGCAAGGCGCACGCACGCTTATAAAGCGGAACATCACGTGATGCGTCTTAGCGTTGTCGTAATAACTCTGGCCATTGCTGGATGTACCGCTGCAGGCCCCAACCTCAGCTGGGTTGCCGAGTTAGAAAAAGCGGGCCGTGATAAGGAAGCGGTCTGGCTAGGCGGTGATCCAAGTGTAGGCCACAATCATGGCATTCCGTCTCGTGAAGAGGCATACGCCCTTGTGGCGGCCAACAAAGGCAAAACGGGTAGTTTTGTGGGCTATGTGTGGTCAGTGCAGCTCAAGGGCAACACGGCACTTGTAGAAATCATTCCCGATTTTGCTGGCAGTGGCGCGCGCAACTGTGTCCGGCGGATTGAGAGCCATCGGTTGGCGTGTTTGGCGAAACGGCGCGGCATCTTCAGGTCGGCGGTTACTTGCCGCGTCAATAACTGGCATGCAGTCAATCGGGCGACGGGCAGTCGGATGTTCACGGACGCCCAAACCAGATGGCAACGCGCTGATGCTTGGAACCACGTGGTCGTGCAGGGGAAAGTCAGCGGTATTGAAGACAAGGCCGAGAAGTTCGGCTCGTGGGGCGGCAGCGGGGGCAGCTTTGGCCTCGGCAGTGGTTATCGTGAGAACGGCTTTGTCTATCAGTCGATCCAGCTCGCGCCATGCAAAGTGCTGACCTTTAGGGGCAAGGCCATTGCCAACACGGGCAGGGGAGCGTCTTCATGAGCACCCTGTGGAGCTGTTATCACTGCAAAGAGCCAGTGGCACCCAATGCAACACGTTGTCCAAAATGCGGCGGGCATTTCAATGCCTATTCGCGCGGCTACATGCGCTCTCAGGTTCTACAACGGAACCGTTGGGAACATGAGAAAGCTGGATCGCCCCCAAAGAGCGGATTGGGCTGCGCCATCCCGCTGGCTATTGTTATTTGCGGCGCGTTGATTGCGGGCTTCAGTGCCAGTACTGCGATCGCCACCGAGCAGCGCATCAACGATATTCTGAGTTTGCGCACGGGTATGACAATTGAAGAGTTCGCTAAAACGATGCCCGCGCCGATTTCCGGTGTACGACCCAACACCGACGACACGAACGTGAGCTACTTCGGCGACGGTGGCGTAATTGCACTTGCGACTTCCACCTTTGACTGGACATTTACGTGGCGACATCGCGACCGTAACGCACAACAGATGATCAAGGCGTGGGTGGCCCCGCCAGAAGCGGGCAGCGTTGTGACAGCGATTGAACGTGAACTGATTTATGAAACCTTGGGACCAAACCAGAATGCACCGCTCACAGCTACCGTGATTGAGGATGGTTTGAAGGCTAAATACGGCACGCCATCATGGTGGGGCGAAAGTGACGGCTCAGGCGAAATTGGCTGGGTATTCCATCCCCGTACAGGCCAGCCAGTTGGCGAGAATTGGCCCGCGTTATGCGGTCTGCAGTTTGAACTCAACGGTAGTGAGTGGTGGGCAGTCGGCAGTGCCGAAAAAGAGCGTTTATTCATCGAGCGCTACGGTGAGCTTGACCGTCGGTGCGGAAAGGTTCTCAAAGTGAAATACATAACACGCGGAAAATACGTGTCGGGACTTCATATGCACCTCTTGGATATCCCCGTATTCGCTCGTGCACTCAAATTAACCACAGACATCCTGAAGACGCGCGGGCGAGAGGCCGCCAACAAACGCGAAAAACAGGCGGAAGGCCGAAAGCCCAAGTTTTAGTATTGTCACGGGATGATAGGCAGGTCAAAACTGACATCCTCAGATCTCCGTCGATAGATTGCTTAAAGGTAGACCCGGTCGCTTATGACATTCAGGAAATTGGATAGAGTGCCTGTTCAAATTTTACAGGCCCTCTTTCTGAGGGCAAACCTAATGCGATAGGACACATGCTGAACCTCAATTCAACGCGTGGGAATTTTCACGTCTGGTTTCGAAATAATATTTCATCGCACACCAGAGTGAAAACCAGATCACGGAACCAATCAAATTACCCGCCAAAGCGTCCCGAACAAGCCAAATAATTAAAGTGAGCCCAGATATGAATTCGGCGGCTAGAAACATTAACGTTGTAAATATCACTACGACTTTTTGTCCAGTTGACCCGCCACCTGACGTTATTTGAAAGGCGTTTCCGATTTGGGTAGCGCCTGACTTCTTCAGAAGAATAATTTTGAGCTTATATTCAAGAGGAATACTGGCCAACATGGCACACAGAGAAATAACGATGATTAGAAATATATTTTCGTTCAAATCCGTAATCGCAATGCTCAAAACAGAAATAGACAATATAAGGAAAATAAGGCCCGTAATTAGGTTTGTTGTCGCTTTCACAGTATTTCTAAATTTTTTAAATTTTTCTTATGGCCAAGAAAACAGCGCAAAACTCATTTCTTATGGCGGATGCCTTGGAATAACAACATACTTAACATCCGCAAAAGCAGCAAGGATTAGTTCTTTTGCACGGAAGAATTTAATTGAGGAGATTTATGCTCTTTTTGACGTGATGCGTAGTCAAGATGGCAAGTTGAAAACGGATTGTGATGTAGCAGCTGAATTCGTAGTCCAACGTTTAGTGAGCATGAATGTCATTAAGTCAGCGCGTGAAATTGGAGAGTTGATAGATGAGAAAAAGAAACGGCAGCTCATTCTGGCTGCTCGGAAAAAATATTGTGGTGCTCCGGAGTTTTCGGCTTATGCGCACCGTCAGTTTTGCGTAACCCTAGATTTTGAGAGTTATCGTCTGTTTCAGCGTGAAATTGCGAGCGATTTTCAATCGATGTTTCCGAATGAAGCATTTTCGGTCACTTCACCAGATAGAGAAGTCGAGACAACTGATTTTCTGAAATGCAAAGCAGAAGCAGCACAAGGGTCTGCGGCTGCCCTGCGGCGATGCGTTATTTCTGAGACCAATCGTCATGACGTTGTGCTCAATGAAGCTTACGCCTGCTTACGTCAGCGGCTTGGTCAAGATGCTGCTAGAGCCTTACGCGACCGCCAGCGAAACTGGATTGAGCTGACGTCAAACGAATGTGCTTATGTTGACCAAAGGGGAACAATAGCTGCCGATTTACGTGCGGGCTGTCGGCTTGGCGAAGTGAAACTACGTGCCCTTGAACTGGCTGCTACTGCACGCGAAAACGGCTGCGACGTGCCTCTCGCAGGACTAATTGAACCAGACCTAAACCGCTGGCGCAACACTGCTGGCCAGCCAAGCGTCTCAAACGCTGCAAAGCATCGGTTAGAAGTTCTATGCGGACAATCTCCCAAACTCTTTCTGAGTAGGGCGATGAGCAATACTCGCCCGGCAATGCCGTACAGGATCGGACGCGATGTTGAAATCCGCGTGGGCGTGGGAAAAAACGCGGAACCTCAGCAACATCGCACTGGTGCAATCTCTCAGAACCGAGAGGGTGTCACCGTTGCCGCAACATTGGAAATGCTGGCATCTCTTAAGCAAGGTCAATCAGTCGAAATTCGATCAGGCGAAGTCGTTGAAACTTTCGCGCTTAGTGGATCAACTAGAGCAATCGGCGATTGCAGTGTTGCTCCAAAGTCCGAGCAAGATCTTCAAAAGGAGATTGCACAGAGTAAGGCTCAAGCAGCTGAAAGAAGAGCTGCTCAACTTGACCTTACACCGGTAATGCCTTCGACCAGCGGCGTTTATATCGATTTGTCTGGCGATATCGATTTACGCATTCGTTGTGACAGACCATTCCCCGAAGCATACGTAGAATCGAGCGGTTGGTTTGACAGTTGGTTTGGTCAGGGTTTCGAAATTGGTCAACGGTTTTCAATTCAGGTTGAGACGCGGAATGGCGCGCGCGTGGAACGTGTTATTGCGGAGGTTGAAGACCTCGTTGAAGGAAAAGGATTGCGCATGACCACTGGTGTTCTCTGGGCAGCGGCAATTGGGCAGAAGCTTCATTTGGAAGGGAGTGGCAATAATGCGCTGTCGCTAAACCTTGGGGTACACGTAGATGCGCTTAAGCGTTGCCACCGCGCCAACTATGATGAACTCCAGAACTACCTCATCGGCAGTTGGCTGCCGGTTGATGGGCAAAGGATGAAGATGATGCTGGCACACAATTTGATGAGAACATTTCTTGGAGCGTCAAACTTTTTGGGCTGGCCACCTGTCCAGCCGCAGGCAATGCACTTTCAAAACGCTGCTGGTCGGATAGAGCTGTTGCCGTGGGCACTTTCGCCGAACGGCAACCTGCACATCAATTCAAATTCGAGTATTTGCAAAATAGAACCCCGTTCAGAGGGCATCGGCCTCACCAACGTTTTCGGATGCGGCCTTAAAAATACTTGGGTACGGGTCGACCCGTAAAAACAGCTTTGGTCATCACTCGGCAGCCCGAACCGAAGACTTATCAATGCGGCATTAGAAGGGTGGCAGCTGGCTGAGTAGCCAGCTGCCAAATCTTTAGGCTGGTTCAGCTGTACGAACCTGCCGCACCACCGTTCTGCCGTTAATCAGCGGGCTGTAATTCACCGCGAGCGTCATGCCTTCAGCATCTTTGTGCTGCCAGGCTACACCGATCTTGGTCCAGCGGGCGTTTTCTCCGTCACCCACCACGTGAAAGACTTCATGGGTTGGGGCTTTGTTCTGTTTCTGTGTCATAGCGTTTCTCCTGTTTGATGATGCCAAAGCGCCAGTCGCTTCGGTCGTTCATCGCCCGGAACCACGCTGAAGCTGACGGGCAGGATTTTTCTCGGGAGCGCAGCGAAGGAGCGGAAAACATCTTGCGCGGCAGCTGCGTTGGGCCAGATGCATCGAAACCGAAACGAACTGTCGCTTTGCCAAACAGGAGCCGCGACACAGAACTGCCAAGCCCCCATGTTCATTCAGAGTGGTGGAGCAAACGCCCGCCCAGCTGGATCGGCGGCAGCGCACAAAACGATACGCAGACGCTCACGCAGGCCGTTCGCTGAGAGGAGAATGACGTGTGGCAATAGTTAGATGTCCGACAAAGTCTGTCACCGCAGCACTTACGGCGTGCCGTCACTAGACACCGCAGTGGGTAGTGACTGCACTGCCATTATACCAAGCTGAGCGCCGTTCTTAACGGCTCCGAGAAAATGCCGCGCAAATGACACCGCCAGACTTCGGCTGTCATTTTTTCCGTATTTCTCGACATTTGCACCTGATCGGGCGCAATATATCCAGACTGAACGCGCGCCCTATCTGGGCGCGTTTTGCGTTTCAGAACCCGTTCCTTTTTCCCAAAACACTGGAGATCATCATGACTGACCCACGACCGCCACCGCGCGGACCATCAGCCTGTTTGCTGGCCAACGGCCACACAGCTGACGCCCATTCGGGCACCCAGCCAGCCGCGATATCTGTCGCGCTGCGCTGTGATCTTTCACCCAAGCACGAATAAAACTGCCGACCCCTGTCCGCAGCGCTGCTGCGGGTTGCGCTGACTACGGTCACGCAACAGGTCACCAACACTCAACAACGAAAGCAAAGGAGATGGATCATCTCACGAAGGATTTGCTGCAGCTCACCCGCCGCAGCCGTCAAGGTGCCATTGGCACCCAGAAAAATCGCCAGCGCGGTTTAAGCGCGATGGCGCGTGATCTGCGCCAGCTGGGTTATCAACTCAATGATGTCCGCAGCCTCAAACCCAAGCACACCGATGCACTCATTGATCACTGGCGTGACCAAGACTGCACTACTGCTACCATCAGAAATCGCCTGTCATGGCTGCGATGGTGGGCGGGCCAGATCAACAAACCGAATGTGGTGCAGCGCGATAACGCGAGCTATGCAGCTGGGCGCACTACGGTGCGACCAGTCAATCGTGCCTTTCAGCTCGATCCTGACCAGCTCGGCAAGATTGAGAGCCGCCATGTTCAGGTCAGTCTGCTCCTGCAGGCCAGTTTCGGCCTGCGCCGTGAGGAAGCACTCAAGTTTCAGCCGCAGTACGCTATTCAGGATGGCTACATTCGCCTTAAATCCAGCTGGACCAAAGGTGGCCGTGCGCGGACCATCCCAATCACCAGCCAAGCCCAGCGAGATGCGCTGGCGCTCGCGAGCAAACTGGCGGGGCAGGGGTCGTTGATCCCGACCGCGCTCAATTATCGTCAGCATCTGCGTCACTATGAATATGCCTGCACCAAGGCGGGGCTACGCAACACGCATGGCTTGCGCCACGGCTACGCCCAATGGCGCTACCGCACGCTCACAGGCAATCGCTGTCCATTGGCTGGCGGCAAGTCGTGGCAGGAAATGTCTCCAGCGGAGCGAAAAGCCGATCGACTGGCCCGACGGCGGATATCAGCGGAGCTCGGCCATAGCCGTATAGCGATTACCGACACGTATCTTGGGCGGGCGATGTCATGATAGTCGTGCCCGTCATATTGATCATGCTGTGCTTTATGCTGTTTGGGTGGGTAATAGATTGCTGTTTGGAAGGTGTGTTTTGGCTTTGGTACAAGTTGTTTCGTTGTCACTAACGCTCCTGTTCATTCTCCATCTCACGCATGAGTTCGTCTTGGGCCTGTTGGAGTTCATTGGGATGCAGCAGCTCACGATCTGGTCCTTGAACAGGTTCAGCCTCCCAATCAATTTCCAATGCTGCCAGCTTCTCCCGTACATGTGGGTCGATCTGCGCTTCAAGCTCTTCCAACCGCCGTTCTCGATCCAGGCTGCGCACCCGTTCCATACGGATATCCATAATCTGGTCTTTAATCATGGCGCTAACCTCAGGTGGCGCTCGGTCAGCGAGCTGCAGCAAGTCCTGTTCGGCTTGCGTGGGTTTCATCTCAAGGGCACGGACCCAGATTTCTTGCTCCCGTATTTGATGCGGTGAGCGTTCTGCAGGTGCCAGTTCCGGTTCATCGACGGGCTGATATTCTGATGGCTGTGCTTCCCCGCGTGCGTTCTGGCGGGCTTGCTCATACCAAGGCATGCTTTGATCTGGTTCATATTCAGGTGGTGTGTGCGCCTGTTCAGTCGCCCTTTCCACTTGTCGATCCTGCCAGTAGCGATGATGTTCATCTCGCTCCTGCATCGACATGTCTGGGGATGGCGCGTCAGATGGTGGCCAACTGTCTCGTTGTGCCAGCAGGGGGTAAGTCTCACGGTCGTACCGATCTGGATGTGCCATCTCTTTCTCCTGTTTGATCGCTCTAACGCGGGCAGAGTGTTCACGCTTTTGCGCCCGCTCTTCGCGATTGGGCCCTTGGTGCTGACCGGGTTCCCGGTCTATTCCACGGACCTTATAGCTGCGGTGATCCACGCGCAGCGTGGATCCTGCTTTGGCTAAATATTGATTGGTGATGCCCGCCCAGTTGGCGCGCACGTTTTTCACGAACTGACGGGTTTCAATGCCGGTGAGTTTGACACCAAACCCATCGGGTTCAAGGCGGCGGGTGGTGAGCATGATATGCACATGGGGATTATGATCGGTGCCATCCTCGTGGATGGCAATGTCCGCCACGATACCCGCTTTTACAAACGGGGCGACAAAGTCCTGTAGCAGTTGCGCCCGATCAGCTGCTGGAATGTCTCGCGCTAACGACGCTTCTATGGTTTTCGCCAAGCGCGCATCTTTGCGCTTGGCATCTTTTTCAACCCGGTTCCACAAGCTCTCACGATCTGTGGCCCACGCTGGCGCGCCTGCTGGTGCCATCAATTTTGAAAACACGACGTCTTCACGAATACTGAAGGTGGAGTAGCCGCCCAATCGGTCGTTGCGTAAGCGCTTGCCGCTAATATAGGCGGCGGTTGCGACTGCGGAACGCTCACCGCCATCGCTTTTTTTGCGGGACAGGTTGGCGATATGGCAGTGGATATTGCCGTCCTGCATGTCCGCCTTTCTGCCGCTGGTTGGCCAGCTGACGCTTCGTTAGAAGCGAGAGCGCCAACGGCGCTTGGGGTGCAGGGGGCCTCCCCCGCCGTACTTCGGAGGTTTCAAGCAACGCGCCGAAAACTCCGCAATGTTGCCAACCTGTATGTACAGGTCGGGCAACATGTAAGTGCGCTGTACACTTACACGGGCGAGATTGTTGACTCATTCTCAAGCCGCTGCCTAGTCTTTCTTCAAGTGCGGCCCGCGTACCTTGGGTGAGATTACATGACCAACATATTTGACGTTAAAAACATCATGGGCTCAGGCGGCGGGATCGGCCCGTTCAAGGACCTGAATTCATCCATGAACTTTTGGCGTGGCGTTGCGGGTGAACGTCAGCGCAGAAAGCTGAGCAAGCAGGGTTACGACGCTGTAACCGTCGATGGGGCAGTGGAGGCCGTTAAGGCTGGCCGCAGTCCCACAGCAATCCTGGAGCAGGCCGAACATGCCCATGCGCTTCGGGAGCGTCAGGCAGCCATTTTGAAGTCGCCGCCGCCAGTGCACGGTTCGGCCAGTTGGTCTACGGCTCGTGAAATTGCCCAGAGGGGGTATTTTCAGCCCCACCACGGCGCAGGGCTTGATCTTGGGCATGTTGGCGACCAGCCGTTGTATTGGAACGGTGAGAGCCATCTTCTGACCGTTGCGCCTACCCGCACGGGCAAGGGGACGATGCAGATTATTCCCAATCTGCTGCAATACCGTGGCTCGGCGGTGGTACTTGATCCCAAGGGTGAGATATTCGCGGCGACGGCAGTCTGGCGCGAGCAGAACGTCGGTCCCGTCTACGTTATTAATCCGTTTGGCACCGACGAGCTCGGGGATATTACCCATGCCGTCAATCCACTTGATCATGTGACTGATGGTGAGAGTGCGCTGGAGCTGGCCGAAATGCTGCATCCGCGCACGGGGGATGATCGAGCGCAGTTTTTTGAAAGTGAAGCCATCGGGTTTCTAGCGGCTGCTCTTGAGTTTACCGCACGCTTTGCGCCGCCTGCACATCGCAGCATCGGCACAATCCGCGATGCGGTGGCGACGCTGGATGCCAACTTTTATGGGCTTGTGAAAGCGATGGCTGATCCAGCGATGCCACCCTCGATCCGCAATGCGGCGGGTAACTTTCTGACAAAGTCCAAGGACACGGGCAAACCGCGCGTGCTGGATAGTCTCAATACCCATTTGCGGGTGTGGGACAGCGAGGGCTTGCGGCGCGCCACGGCGCGGAGTGATTTTGATTTTGGCGATCTGAAAGACCAAACCGCCACGGTGTATCTGATCCTGCCGTTTGAGAAGATTGAGCCGTATTCGACGTTCGTGCGGATGATAATGGCCAGTGCGCTTGATGCCATGCTGCGCAACCGCACTGTGCCAGACATTCCCGTACTGTTTGTGCTGGACGAGTTTCTGGCCCTCGATGCCGATGATCGATTTGTGTCGGCGCTTCGCACCCACGCAGGTGCTGGCGTGCGGCTATGGTTCTTCCTGCAGGATTTGCCGACTGTAGAGCAGAAATACCCCACAACGTGGAAATCGTTCCTGCAGGTGGAAACCAAAACCTTTTTCGGCACCGATGATCCGTTTACCGCTGAGCTGATCTCCAAATATCTGGGCGACAAGACCGTCTCGTTTCAGCTGCCCAATCAATCGGGTGGAGCCAGTGGAGGTGCGTCTGGCGGAGCATCGTTCTCAACCAGCGACGGCATTGGCCTTGCGGGTCGCAACCTCATGACGCCTGATGAAGTCATTCAATATATGAGCGGCGACACCAATGGCCGCTTCGCCATTCATTTCCTGCGTAATGGCACCCGAATACAGGCTAGAATGACGCCATACTTTCTATAGCATTGCGCGATAGATTTTCAGCCTAAGAAATCACTCGCTGACGAATAATTCGTCCGATTACTGATCCGACATTCCTCATCGCATGCTTCCTCCAACTGTACTGTTTCTGATCTGTTACATGTTTAAGGCCTACATAGTCTGAAATACCACGCACAATAAGAGGTTCAGGCCTTCTGTCTTTCGGCATGATATTTATCGTCTTCATGAATCCATAAGATTCCATATCAACCGCTGAACATTCACTGAACAGCGAAACATTGCGCCTTTCAATTCCATCGTAAAACGCAAGACTATCCAACACTTTCTCCCAAGAGAAAATCGCCACTTTATCGTCTCGATGAATTCTACATTTTCGCTTGGTAAATTCGATACCATTCTTCTCTAAAGATATTTGAATTGCTTCTTGAAGTTCTGCGTCTTCCAGGCCGAAGCCTTCAAAAATTTCACTTAGGTTCAGTACGAGCGCACCATTGGGGTTTCTTAAAGTCTCTGTGCTTTGGAGGAATTTGAAATAAAACTGCTGATCGTTGAACATCGTAATAGGCTCCAGAGCCCTTACCTTTTTTTGTTCTTGCTCAAAATTGGCTGCATCACCTACCTTATTATAGCTCAAATATCGAACTTCATGCGGAATTATCACATCGCCCAATCTCGCGGCTAAAGGGTTCATACTGCCTGCGATTCCCGCGCTGATCATCAGGGACGGCTTAAATTGCGCTAGAACGTAAGCCGTCGTAGCGGCAGATGCTGTATTTCCCATCTCGGTGGCGCAAAAATAGCCAACACGAAATCTGTTTTCGCCGTAATCCAACTGATCCGTTTTGAAACTTACATGGCCTTCGGGAATTCTTTCAGATTCTACAGGTTTACGCCCAGTGATCCGTTTAAGCTTTTCACCAGTGAGCTCGGACAGCGAGGATTGGATTGCCGGCACAATGACTTCAAATTCTTTTGACGTGGGTATAATCACGGCGCAAGAAAGCGGCCCAGTTGCGGGCCGCCTTTCGCTGTTTGTGTTACTCATTAGCGCTAAAAATCCGCCCGTAGATGTTGAGTTTCTTTAAATCATAGCCGGTGAACCATTCGCCAACGGCTGATGAAGTGACGTTACTGCGGATGTATGCGCCTATCTCGCGAGTATACATTTCCGGCCTAAAGTAGGCAAGAAGGCAGGCATCTTCCATTCCAGCTAGATAAAATCCCATGTCGTAATGCATGGCTAACTGGTCTGCGAAGGCATCAATGGCCCCCGCTTTAAGGGTGTGTGGCTCGCCGATAAAAGTGGCGACGATGCATTGTCCTTTATTGTGAGGAAGGACTGGGTTGCCACGCCCCAATTCTATAAGCATCGGCAATGCTGCAGACATTAAAGTTCTCCCGTGGTTGAACTGTTTCAGAGGTAGGCGTGATTAACAAGAAAATTATCGACCAACTAACAGTCTGAGATGTTCCTGTTTTGTTCACAATAACACAATATCGTTAAACTGTTGGAAACATTTTAACGTCGAACGTTGATCGCTCTCGCATCAAGCGTATTTTTCAAATGCACGGCGTAGTGCTTCTCGATCATCTCCACGCTGGTGCGGCAGTTTTTGGCAATCTGATAGATATCCGCACCTTCCAGCAGCCGCAGGCAGATGTAGGTATGCCGCAGGCTGTATGACGAGCGCCGACTGCCTTCCCGATCAAACTTCAGCCCAGCATCTTCCAAGATGCGCTTGAACTGCTTCTTGTGGTCGGCTTTGAACACCAAGTCGGCGGGGCAGGGCCTGTTGCGCGCCTGCAGACGCTCAAACGGGTGCACGGCACCCGTCGTGCTTTTGCAGTAGCCAGTGCCGCGTTTACCACGCACCTCAATCACCAGAATGCGCTCGCCATCATCCTCTTCGATGCTGACGTCCCGGTATTGCAGGCGTTTGGCCTCGTCGGGCCGCAGGCCCGTGTTGGCCATGAACAGCACATAGTCGTGCAGTTGCTCGGCGGCCCACTTCCACGGTGCGCCTGTGGCCCGTTTAGTCCGCTCTCGCGTGGCTGTATAAAGTTGCTTGTATTCTTCAGGCGAGAACCACGCGCGGTGCGATACCTTGCGGTTGCGCTGATACGGCTCCGAGAAATCAGGCAGATGGTCAATCCAGCCATGCCGTAGCGCTGTTTTAAGTGTCTGACGCAGCGTCACAATCTCATGGTGCAAGGTGCCACGGGCAGGGGGCTTGTCGCCCTCGGCCACGGTCAGACGCTGAACGCGGTAGGCCTGTACCATGCTGGTTGTGATGTCTTTGGCAGCAGTGTCGCCAAAGAACGGCAACAGGTAGTTGCGCAACCGCCCTTCGTGTTCGGTGGCGAAACGTGGATTGCGCTCGCCAGCTGTAATGACACGCGCTTCGTCCAGATACACCTTGGCCGCGTCGGCAAACGTTTTGGCGGCTTGCAGGCCAAATGCCTGGCTGCGCCCCCGCAGATCAAAGTACCAGTTTTCTGCAAAGTCCTTGGCGGCGGCGAGGCTTTTGGCCTTGGTGCTGGCGCGCCATTCTTTGCCTTCCAAGCGGGTGGCGCACTGCCAGACGGCACTGCGTTCGCGCTGGTAAATGCGAATCCGTTTGTCGAGCAGGAAGTGGGATGTCATAACAGGCTCCACCACGTATATTGTGTGTGTGGAGTGTGTGCGCTGATTTTGTCGATTTCATGGGGACGAAATACGTTTAACCCCTTGAAAATATTGGTGCCGCTTAGGTGATCTCGAACACCTGACCTCCGCATTACGAATGCGATGCTCTACCAACTGAGCTAAAGCGGCAACGCGCTGTAGCTATCTCCAGCATCGAGGAAGGTCAACACATGCCGACACCGTTCGACCCGCAAGTTCTCCTCAATGCGCCCCTGATGGCAAATCTGGCAACGTCCAGCGACGATGGTCCATGCAACGCGCCGGTGTGGTTTATTTGGGAAGATGACCGGCTTTGGATGCTCGGTAGCAATACGTCACGCTCGGTTCATCGGCTGGAAAAGGACGCTCGCTGCGCCGTCGAGATTACCAAGTTCGACAACAAGGTGGGCATTCTGCTGCATCTGGGTCTTCGCGGCGAAGCGACAATCGAGCCAATGAACGCGGGACGGTTTCGCAGGCTATTGCAAAAGTATCTTGGAACGGACGAAGCTGACTGGAACGCTTGGTTCATAGAGACGGTGGCTCGCATAGATGATCCGGCAGGGCGCTTCATTGTACTTGAACCGCAAACGACCTTCACGAATAACGTCTCATTCTTTCAGACCGGTCCTGATTTTGCATGGCCGTGATGCACAGTAGCTGTTGAAGCAAAGTAGCCATGCGACGTCGCGGGCAATTTAGAGATGCGACAGTCGGTTGGTTTCGGGTTCAGGCTACGGGGTGATTTGTTCTCCTTCAAGCTCGAAGATGTTCGGTCCCTGACCGCGGCGTCTGGGCGTTCTGGTTGAACGTTTCGGCGGCGTCTTCTGCTGTTGGGTTGCAATGATTGCCAATACATCGTCGAGACGCTTGTTCTCGACAACTTCCGCCCGCTTCACGCGCTGTTGCTTGTCGAAAGTCGTATAGGGCAACACATCGTTGCCGTGCCGGATCTCCAGCCTGCCATCAGGATAATCACATACCATTACCCTTTTGCGGCAAAGACGCTCGCTGACTTGATTGCGCTCTAGAATGAATAGCACTCGGTCGTAGATCACCGTCAGACTGTTGGAGACGGTTCGCTGGTGCTTCACACAGGCTGAGCCATTGAGATCGTCATGCGGGGCGAGGGGGCGGTGAACATCCTTCGGGTTCTTCGCCGGCTTTGCGAATCTGCGATTGAAGTCTTCCATGAACGCCGGTGCAAAGCCGTTGGCGTCTTCAATCGTATCGATGCCTTGTAACCGCAATTCCTTCACCAGCCGGTCCTGCAATGTCCGGTTGGCGCGCTCGACACGGCCTTTGGCCTGCGGGGTGTTGGCGCAGATGATGTCGATGTTCAGCTCGTCCAGCATGCGCCCGAACTGGGTCATGCCCTCCTGATCGCCACTCGTCTTCCTCGCAGCCTTCGGTGTGCGGAAAATCGAATGCTTGTCGGAGTAGAACGCTACCGGTTTGCCATGCTCTCCAACATAGGCACGAAACGCCGCCATATAGTCGAACGTGCTCTCGGAAGGACAAAACCGAAGATGCATGATCGCGCTCGTCGCATCGTCGATGAACACCAGCAAGGCGCACTTCGGCCCATGATCCTCGAACCAGGCATGAGGTGACCCGTCGATCTGAACCAGCTCGCCCAGACAATCACGCCGGTTACGGGGTTGGTAGATACGCCGCCGGTCAGCCTTCGTCGTCCAAAAGCCAGCCGCGATCATCCATTTGCGGATTGTCTCCTTCGAAACGGTCAGATCGTGCAACTCCGACAGCTTCTCTGCCGCAAGCGTTGGCCCGAAGTCGGCATAACGCTCGGCAATAATTGCAATAGCCAACTCGCGGTGCACATCAGGTAGAGCCCGGTTGCTGCGTTTGCCGCGCCGGGTCGAAATCAACGCAGCAGCACCACGCTCACGATAACCAGCCAACAAACGATGAACCTGACTGCGGCTCAAGCCCATAAGCCGGGCTGCAGCCGTGACACCAATATCCTTGGCTTCAATGCGTTGAATGAGATCCAGACGGCCGAGTTCGCGTTTGCTCATCGTATAGAGTTCCATGCTTCAAATCCCAGCCATCCAAAGCCGGGGAGTGTCGCATCTCTATTTTGCTGAACTGTCGCGTTTCTATTTTGCCCCTACAGTAGCTGTGACGGCTGAATAGAAATGTCCTCCTGTGCGCAATTTAGAGATGTCCTCTCTCTTCTGACGGAGTGGCGTCCGTCCCGAACATATGGCCGGTCTGTCCGCGGCGTTTGGGGGCGGCCTGCGAGCGCCTTCTCGGTTCGACCGGCGCGATCTGCGCCATGATCGACAGCACATCATCGAGCCGCTTGTTCTCCACCACCTCAGCACGCCGGGTGGGCTTCACCTTGTCGAACGTCGTGTAGGGCAGGGCGACACCGTCATGTTCGATCTCCAGCCGTCCATCGGGATAGTCGCAGACCGTCACGCGCTTGCGGGCGAGGGTGGCCGTGATATCGGTGGGCTCCAGAATGAACAGCACCTGATCGTAGCGCAGGGTGAGCGCGTGCGAGACGGTCCGCTGGTGCTTGACGCACATCGCACCGTCCAGACTGTCATGCGGTGCGAGCGGTCGGTGCGCATCCTCGGTACTGTAGGGCGGCTTGGCGAACTTCGCGTTGAACGCGTCCACGAACGCCGGCACCATCGCGTTCGCCGCTTCGATAGACGACACGCCCTCCAAACGCATCTCCTTCACGAGCCGGTCCTGCAGCGTCTTGTTGGCACGTTCGACGCGACCTTTGGCCTGCGGAGAGTTGGCGCAGATGATGTCGACGTTCAGCTCATGCAAGGCACGACCGAACTGGGTCATGCCGTCCTTGTATCCACGCGTCTTCATTGCAGCTTTTGCCGTCCGGAAGATCGAGTGCCGGTCCGAGTAGTAGGCCAGCGGCTTGCCATAGCGATCAATCGAAGCCTTCGCCGCCTGTAGATAGTCGAACGTGCTCTCAGACGGGCAGAACCGCAGGTGCAGGATCCGTCCCGTTGCATCGTCGATGAACACCAGCAGCGCACACTTCGGTCCACGATCCTCGAACCACCAGTGTAGCGAGCCGTCGATCTGCACGAGTTCGCCGAACCTGGCGCGGCGCTGTCGGGGCTGCTGAACGCGCTTCTTGCGTTCGACGCGGCTCTCCCAAAGACCATCCGCGATCATCCATTGGCGAAGCGTCTCGCGAGACACGGTGACGTCGTGGCGCTCGATCAGTTTCTCCGATGCGAGCGTGGGGCCGAAGTCGTGATAGTGGTTGCGAACGAGGCCCAACACATAGCCGCGGAACGCCTCCGTGTGTCTGCGGTTCGATGGCCGGCCACGCCGCTTCGATATCAGGCCGACCGTGCCGCTGGAACGGTAGGCAACCAACAGCCGCGAAGTCTGTCGCCGCGTCAGACCGATCAACTCGGCCGCATCCGCAACGCCCAGCCTGCGCTCCACGACACGCTGCAGCACCTCAGCGCGATCCAACTCCTGTTTGCTCATCAGCCATACCGTCATCACCCAAAACCACCGCACTCGAAACACAAGTGCGAAACAGCCTATGGGACATCTGTATCTTGCCGAAGGAGGACATCTCTAAATTGCGGCTACAGTAGCAAGTCGCATAAGATGGATTATGGAACTTTTCTGAATTCGCTCATATAGTGATACCAACAATCTACCAATGCCTTACGCACTTACTTTCATCTCAATCCGCAAGCCGTCGTAGGCCGGTTCGACGTGGTCGGGCGTCTTGCGCATCACTGTATCGTAATCCAAAGGTGTATGCATGTGCGTGAGGATCGCGCGTCGCGGTTTCAGCTTGTCGATCCAGCCCAGCGTTTGTGCCAGCGACATGTGGCTGGGATGCTCGCGGTATTGCAGTACATCGATGATCCACACATCTAGATCGTTCAGATGCGGTAAAGCCCGCTCGTCGAGTGCGCTCACGTCGCTGCAATACGCTAGGTTGCCGATGCGAAAGCCCAGCGAAATACCGCGACCGTGTGGCTGCTCGAACGGCAAGAAAGTAATCGCGCCGCCCGCACCGTCGATGTCAAACGGCTGGCCCGCGATGATGCGGTGTTCATGAAGGATCGGTGGATATGCGGACCCGGGCGGAGTTGTAAAACAATAGTCGAACGCCAGATGTAAACGATACGATGTGCTTTCATCCGCCCAGATGCGAACGCGCTCCCGAGAGTTGATGACGAAGGATCGCAGGTCGTCGATGCCGTGGGTATGGTCAGCGTGGCCGTGGGTATAGATCACGCCATCGGCTTGGCCGATACCGGCATCCAGCATTTGCGCGCGAAAGTCAGGACCGGTATCGATGACGACTGTGGTCGTGCCATGAGGACCGAATTGCTGAACGAGCGCAGATGCACGACGCCGCCGGTTTTTCGGGTTGGATGGATCGCAGGCGCCCCAGTCATCGCCAATACGCGGGACGCCGGGTGACGAGCCACACCCGAGAATCGTGACGACGAGATGCGACCCGTCAGCCATCGGCAGCATCGGGGATGTTCAGTTCGGCATCGCTGGGCAGGTGGCGTGGAACCTTGGTGAAAAGATTGAAGAAATTTTCGGTCGTTCGCTCCCAGACCTCTACCGGTTCGACACCCCAGCAGTCCGCGAGAACGGCAGCGGTGTCCGCGGTGAACGCAGGTTCATTGCGTTTTCCACGGTTCGGAGCGGGAGCGAGGTAAGGCGCATCAGTTTCCACCAACACCCTGTCGCGGGGTGTTTCGGCGGCAATAGCGCGGATTTCATCGCTGTTTTTGAATGTGAGAATGCCAGAAAAAGACAGGTAAAGCCC
Source organism: uncultured Alphaproteobacteria bacterium (assembly GCA_963799325.1). GTDB lineage: Bacteria > Pseudomonadota > Alphaproteobacteria > Rhizobiales > Rhizobiaceae > Pseudahrensia. The sequence continues at coordinate 828,530 of CAWCWS010000002.1, forward strand.
AAGTTCGACACCGCGTTTGGCCAGTTCAGGGCCGGACGAGTAGCAATGCAGAACGGCAGGGAAGGCCCCCTTCCCTGTTTCGTTTTCCAAAATGGACATCATGTCGTCGTCCGCACTGCGAGCATGAATGACGAGCGGCAATCCGGTTTCCCGCGCGGCTGCAATATGGCGGCGGAACCCCTTCGTTTGTGCATCGCGGGGCGACTTGTTGTAGTGATAATCCAACCCGGCTTCACCCAGACCCACCACCAGAGGATCGTTCGCATAAGAAACGAGATCGGATGTCGCGATATCGAGTTCCTCATCGGCGTTATGGGGATGGGTGCCGACCGTGCAGAACACGCCATCGAAGCGTTCTGCTACAGCGCGGACTTGTGGAAACTGTTTCACCCGGGTGCAGATCGTAACAATGCGTCCGATGCCACGTGCGCGGGCACGGGCGACGACAGCGTCGAGTTCCTCGGCGAAGTCGGAAAAGTCCAGGTGGCAGTGGCTGTCGACAAGAAATGTCATATGGCGGACGTTTCCGCCTCGACATAACGAGGAAACACGCCATCCGGCTTGTCGATCACCGTAGCAGCTAGCCTGCCTGACAGGGCGACAAAGTCACGTTCATAGGCAGGCACGCCCAACTGGTCCAACAGCAGCGCACAGCTTTCCGGCATGACCGGCTGGCTCAGGATCGCGACCTTGCGGACGATCTCGGCCGTTACATACAGCACAGCAGCCATCCGGTCGGGATCGGATTTCTTCAGTGCCCACGGCTCGCTCGCCGCAAAGTAGCGGTTGGCGTCTCCGACGACGGACCAAATGTCGTTCAACGCCACATGGATGCGCTGCCGGTCCATCGCCTCGCGCGCGGTTTCCAGCAAAGCGTCGGCCTTCGCCAATATCTCTTCGTCTTTCGGAGCGAAGGTATCAGGCGGTGCCAGTCGGCCCTCGCAATTCTTGAACACCATAGACAACGACCGTTGCGCCAGATTGCCGAGATCGTTGGCGAGGTCTGCGTTTATGCGCGACACCAAAGCTTCGTGGTTAAAATTTCCGTCCTGCCCGAACGGCACCTCCCGCAGCATGAAGAACCGCAAGGCGTCGAGGCCGTATTGATCCGCGAGAGCGAACGGGCTGATGACATTGCCGTCCGACTTCGACATCTTTGCTCCGTCGACCTGCAGGAACCCGTGGCCGAAAATGCGCTTGGGCAGAGGCAAACCGGCGGACATCAGGAATGCGGGCCAATAAACGGCGTGGAACCGCATGATGTCCTTGCCGATCACGTGCAGGTCGGCTGGCCAATAGCGCCAAAGGTCGCTCGTCTCATCGGGAAAGCCTGCGCCGGTCAGATAGTTCGTGAGCGCATCGACCCACACATACATCACGTGGGAGTCGTCTCCCGGCACCTTGACACCCCAGTCGAAGGTGGTGCGGGAAACGGACAGATCGCGCAGTCCGGACTTTACAAAAGCGACGATTTCGTTGCGCCGGTGGTCCGGGCCGATGAAATCCGGTTGCGTTTCATACAGGTCGAGCAGGCGGTCCTGATAGGCGGAAAGGCGGAAGAAATAGCTTTCCTCCTCGATCCATTCCACCGGCGTGCCCTGCGGACCTACGCGAAAGTCTCCCGCCCCGATTTCCGTCTCGTTTTCCGCGTAGTACGCCTCGTCGCGCACGCTGTACCAGCCGGCGTAGGAATCCCTGTAGATGTCACCTTCCCTGGCGGCCATGCGCTCCCAAATCGCTTGAGCGGATGTATGGTGTGCCGGATCACTGGTGCGAATGAAATCTGTGTTCGACGCACCGAGAACATCGGCCATGCGGCGAAATTCGCTTGCGTTGCGTTCGGCCAGATCGGCGACCTCGATGCCAGCGTCGCGCGCCGTCTTGACCATCTTCTGCCCGTGTTCATCGGTTCCGGTCAGAAAATGTACGTCGAAGCCGTCCAGGCGTTTAAAACGGGCGAGCGCATCGGTGGCGATCAGTTCGTAGGCGTGGCCGATATGCGGTTCGCCGTTAGGGTAGGAGATCGCGGTCGTCAGATAGTAAGTCGGCTTGGCGGCGCTCATGGTGCGTTCCGAAAAATGGCGTCAGGCAGCTTTGGAATGCCGCCGGTTCTGCTGAAATATGTCGGCAAACAGGTTCAACACCACCTGTTTCCGGTCGAGATTGTAGCTGTCGGCCAACCGGGTGGCTTGTCGCAAGCCTTCCCACACCTCCGCCAAGCCCGCAACCGCGTCGAGCTGTGCGCCGCGCATGGCCATCTCCCGGCCGTGTATGGCGATCCAGTCGATCGCCATGCGCAGGAATAGCGCATGGTCATCAGCCCGTGCTACCGGCGCGAGGGACGAGGCCGTCCGGTGGGCGACCACCCAGTCCGAAGCACTCCCGTCGGCACCCTTTGCGACCATATCGCGGAATGTCCGAATGTCGGCCATTACCTTGCCTTGTGAAAGTTGCAGCGCCAGCCTTGGCGAACCACCGGCCAATTCCACAAGATCCGGCACGGCGTTCGCCGCAATTGTCTCATCCAGCTTCGGCAACAGCTCCGTCATCTCCTCGTCGGGAACTGCGTTCAGCCTTAGCACCTCACAGCGGGAGCGGATGGTCGGCAGCAGCCCGCCGGGGCTGTTGGACAGAACGAGGAGGAGCGAGCGGGCGGGCGGCTCTTCCAGTATCTTCAGCAGCGCGTTTGCGGATGGCCCGTTCATGTCATCGGCAGTATCGACAATGGCGATCCGCAAGCCTGCCGCACCTGCGCTCATGGAAAAGAAAGATCGCGTGCGGCGCACTTCATCAATGGAAAGCTGGGTTTTGAACCGCTTTGCCTTTTCATCCCACGGTCGCGCCATATGCAGAAGGTTCGGATGCGATCCGTTCGCTATTTGCCGTTGGATGGGATCGGATACCGGAACGGACGTGCTGTCGCCCGGTGCGGAACGATGGTCGGGGTGGGATAGAAGATGGCGTGCGGCATGGAATGCGAATGTCGCCTTACCGATGCCCCGTGGACCCGTAACGAGCAACGCGTGATGCAACCGTCCGCTGGCATACCGCTGGGCAATGCCGTCAAGCGCAGGACGATGACCCGCTAGATATGACGTTTCCGAGGGCACTGTGATGCCGTCAAGCCTGTCAGATACCGGGCGTTCTTCCTGTATCATACAGATTGCAGACCTTTCAGTCGTTCGCCGAGCCGAGCGGACACCGAAGCCCAGATTGTGTCCTCGATGATGTCCTCATCGCGTGACGCATCGATCACAAGACAGCGTTCAGGCTCCCGCTCGGCAATGGCGAGGAACCCTGCACGCCGGTCTTCCTGCTGCGCCAGTTCATCGCTCTCGAAACGGTCCGGCCCGTCACCGGCCCAAACCCTGGCAGCACGTTCCAGTCCGAGTTCTGGATCGATATCGAGGATCACCGTTAAATCGGGGAGCGCGCCATCGATCGCAACCTGCTGCATCGGTTCGAGAATGTGGTCCGGCACGCCGCCGCTCACACCCTGATAGACGCGGCTGGAATCGAGAAACCGGTCACTGAGGACGATCTCCCCCCGCGCCAATGCAGGCTTGATGATGGATGCCACATTGTCGGCACGAGCAGCGGCGAACAATACCGCCTCGGCTGCCGCCCCCCACCGCTTGGCAGCTCCGGACAGGATAACATGACGCACCGCTTCAGCGCCCGGCGTGCCGCCGGGTTCACGTGTAACGAGAACCGCGTGGCCAGTATCCACAAACCGCTTCTGCAAGCGCGCGATCTGCGTGGATTTCCCGGCCCCCTCCCCGCCTTCGAACGTAATGAAAACGCCGCGCATTGACGCCTAGTCGAACCGCAACGCACCGGCCAACAATTCCTGAACCGCATCGACGGCGCGTTGGGAGATTGAGCCGGTCGCCACGTCTTCAGCCGCGTAAAGCTGGGTTTCCTGGCTCACCTCGCCATCGATACTGACCTCCAAACGCGCAACTTCGTCGCCAGCCTGAACGGGTGCCTGTATTGGACCATCGAACACAATTTCCGCACGCAGCCTGTCCCGGAACCCGACCGGCACAAAAATCCGCAGCGGCCCTTCGGCGCGCAGAGGCACGCCGGAGCGCGCACCGCCATACAAAGTGGCCTCACCCACCACTTCGCCTTCCGCAAATAGATCGACCGGCTGAAACGCGCGGCTTGCCCAGCGCAGGATGTTGACCGCTTCGGACGCCCGTTCGCGGGAACTTTCCATGCCATTGAGAACGACAATAACCCGACGGCCGTCCTGCTCGGCGGACGCAACGAGACCATAGCCGGACGCGGATGTGAATCCTGTCTTGAGACCATCGGCTCCTTCGACCTTGCCCAACACTGGATTACGGTTGCGCTGGGTGATGCCGTTCCATTTGAAAGACGTCTCCGAATAAATCTTGTACATTTCAGGATATGTACGGATGAGATGCCGCGCCAGAATCGCCAGATCGCGCGCCGTTACGTTTTGATCCGGGTCGGGCAGGCCCGTGGAATTGCGGAACTGACTGTTCCGCAAACCGATGCTACGCGCGCGCTGATTCATCAAACCGGCAAAGCCGACCTCTGATCCGGCCATACCTTCGGCAATCGCGATAGACGCATCGTTGCCCGACTGCACGATCACCCCCCGGATCAGGTCTTCCAGCCGGATGTCATCGTTTAGCTTGGCAAACATGCTGGACCCGCCGGACTCCGAACCGCCGCGCCGCCACGCATCCTCGGAAATCGTGAAGCTCGAGTCGAGCGTCAGCGTGCCGGTTTTCAGCGCATTGAAGACCACTTCCATCGTCATCAGCTTGGCCATCGAAGCGGGCGGCATCTGCTCGTCGGCATTCTTCTGATACAGAACCGAGCCGGTTTCAAAATCCATCACGATGGCCTGTTTGGCCTGTGTGACGAAGGTTTGGGCTGAAGCGGTCCATGCGCTGGCCCATGCCAGCAGCACGACCAGTCCACCCACAAACCCTGTTCGTTTCGAGAACGTCATTTCATACCCGCCAAAACCAACTCTGTAGCCTTGTTACTAGGGCGGCCCTGCGATCACTTCAACCGCCGGATACGACGGCGAACTTCCGTTACGGGCTTTGGCGCCTTTGATCATTCGCCAGCCGCAAGCCTATCGTCGTGTTGCTCTCATGGTTTTTGCCTGCCGCCCGAAGCTGCTCGGCAAAGAAATCGACCACGATGTTTCGCGTTGCAACCGACCCGGTCACCACACTGTCCAGACGTCGACGCTGCGATAAAGGCGCACGAGGGCGCGGGCCATTTGATCGTGTTGGTTTAGGATCGCTGTAAGCCACCATGACGGGCGGCTGATAGGACGGTTCGGCATCGTCGGTTCCGCCGACCGGCTGGTAGGATGCAACGAGGTAGTCATTATCGAGACCGTCCAGCGGTGCCGGGCCAATATATTGCACCCGCACCTGAGCAACACCGGCATGTTGATAGTTCAACAGTTCGGCCGCTTTCGCGGACAGGTCGATCACGCGCCCTTCATGGTAAGGCCCACGGTCATTCACACGCACGACAACAGATTTGCCGTTCTCGCGGTTTGTCACCCGTGCATAGCTTGGCAACGGAAATGTCGGGTGCGCACCGGATAGGGCGAATTGATCGTAGATTTCGCCATTCGCCGTCAAACGTCCATGAAAGTTCGGGCCATACCAGGAGGCCTGCCCTTTGCGGTCGTAACCCGGCTCCTCTTTCGGCGTGTACCACTTGCCCTTGATCTTGTAGGGCTTGCCCACCTGCCGACGCCCGCCCCCCTTACGCACGTTGCGTGATGTGGTGAGACGTGGGCTTGCGGCGACACCGTATGCGGACTCGCTGAATTTCGTCTTGTTGTTGATATGCGACGGGGTTGGCTTTGCCGCGCTGGACAACACCCCTCCCCCGCCGCTGGTGCAAGAGGCAAGAGCGATACACGCGGCAACGATGACGCCCATGCGCGTGATACCACGCGGGGCTGAAGACCAGGCTCGACATGCGCAATACCTGAAATCGAGAATTTCAGGGCAGATTGTCAGCTTCCCGTTTGGAAACCGTTAAGGCTCAGTTGCTGACCGTTGCCGTGCCTGAATATCCGTCGGTGCGCACCCATTTCAGGCTGTTGCCACCAGTCGATGTCAGGCTGAAGCAATTCGGCTTGCCATCGTACCAGGTCGGGAATTGCTGACAAAGTTTGCCACCTGCGACCCACCATTTGCCGGTTTCCTTCGGTGCGAAGAACTTTGCCAGCCCGAGCCCTTCGCCATTACCCGTCACCGTCTTGTTGGACCGGTAGTTCAGCGGAAAAGACCCCCACCGTGTCGCCAGACGCACCGTCTTGCCGGAAACCGTGTTCCGGATTTCGGCATCATTCAACGCGCTGGCTTTGGCAGGCTGCGAGAGCATGGCCACTAGTGGCGAAGGCGAGAATGGCGATTTTCATGCGACGGGTTCCAGGCGGGTACAGGCGTAGCTACGGAAAGCACGGTGTAGAGGTTTCCTTCCATAATCATATCGACAATCACCATATCCGGTTGAAAAATTCGCTGGTATCCCACATGAGAGGGCAACGGACAGGTGGCCGAGCGGTTTAAGGCACTGGTCTTGAAAACCAGCGTGCGTGAGAGCGTACCGTGGGTTCGAATCCCACCCTGTCCGCCATAAACCCTTGATACTGTTATGCTTTCTCGTTCTATGGCTTTTCTGTCGACATGTCCGCGGCTTACGCGAGGCTCGATTCAAGCCGTCTCTGTTCCGTCTCGCGTTGTCGCTGATTTGGCGCGCCAGTCTCAAATCGCCTGTTTCGACAGGCAGAGTTTGCCTAGGGGCGGTTAGGCGGGGGCGGCTGGTTTGGGAAGTTTGCAGCTCCTGAGACGATTTCCGATGGGTTCGATGTCTTGACGGGATCGTCTGCGAACCGAGTGCTACAAGAGAGAGCGGAAGGATCGTGCCGGAACCAACCGTTGGAACCGGTGCCGTTAGTTCATTACCGCTGGTTCTTCAGGCTCGTTGGTTGTCTAGGGTTTTTTTAAGTCAAACCGAACAACAGGTGCTGCTCGTTCCAGTCGGAAGGAATCGTCATCTCCCGCAAGCGCTGCGTGGACATGTCGGGAGGTTGCTGACCGGTACAGATCGCCTCGACAATCTTCGGCGACAGGAATGCCAGCGACATCAGCCGGTGAACTTGCGGAATCGAGGTTTGAGCCTGTCTCGCGAGATCGGCAAAAGAGGCGCCTTGTTTCAGCTTACTATATAGAGAGTGTGCGATCGCAACATTTCGGATCAGTACAGCATCCTGTTGAGGCGGGGTATGGCCCAGCACGAGCCTGGTTTCCATGCCACGTTTGCGCTGCTCGAAGGACGCAGTGATGGTGAGCGCCTCGGGCGAGATGCGGTCGAGTTCGATAAAGCAAACCTTCGCAATCCCTGCCGCTTCAATCCGGATCGTCAGAATGCCAGGTTCCAGCTCGATGCGATGAATCAGCGGGGCAAGCTCATCGATCGGAATGTCGCTCTTCGATACAGTTTCCATAAAGGCAGCAATCTTCCGCAGAACCGATATCTGCTCATCCGCAGATCCGTTCTCAATTAGTCGGGTTGATAGCGTCTCGCCTTTCAGCCAATGTGTGATCGCGCCGACGATCGCACTTTCCAGTGCTGGCGCGGGCAGTCTCCATCCACCAATCGGAGCAGTGGCGTGCTGATTGCTGTGGCCCCTGCCCGTTTCTCCACCATTGTTTGTTGTGCCGGCTTCTCGTTCGCCGCTGCGGGCTATCAGCCGGTTGGAGATGTAATAGCGGTATCGCCACCCCTTCTTGTTGGCATGGCTTGGAGTGAGGCGATCACCGGCCTCGTCAAACAGCTTGCCGACCAAAGGAGATGCGTCAGTGCGATAGGAGCGTTTCTGACGGGCCGGTGACGGGACCGGTTCAGATGGAAGTGCGATATAGCCAGTATGACGCGCATCAGCTGCTTCGATACCATTCCCACTCTGAGCCATCTCTCTGCCGGACAATTCGGCCATACCGGCGCCGTCACCACCAGTTTTTGCGGTGTCCGCTCCGGCGGCGGCACCTGACGACGCTGCGGCTCTACCGGCGTCCGTGGCATCCTTGTTCGGTTCGAACTGCCTTTTCACACTGGTCCGCAGACTGTCCTGCACTTTCTGCCAGATAGCTGGATATACAATGCCATCGTGCTGACCGTCATAGGTCGCGCCCTTGTGGCCAACCATGCCGACATAAATTGGATTGGTGAGAATCCTGTAGAGATGGCCCCTCGTGAAAGGCAGCCCGCCACGCTCTCGTCCAGCCTTCGTGGTCCATTCCCGTGATCGAAAGCCCATAGCGTCGACTGCTGCCTTGGTTTCTCGGACCGTGCCGTGGATAAGATAGAGGTCGTAGATCTGACGGACGATGGCCGCTTCATCGCCCCTTACGAGCAAGTGCTTGTCCTTCACATCGTAGCCGATGGGGATACGTCCCCCCATCCACATGCCCTTCTTTTTCGAGGCTGCGATCTTGTCTCGAATGCGCTCAGCCGTGACCTCTCGCTCGAACTGGGCGAAGGACAGCAGCACGTTCAGGGTCAGCCGCCCCATACTTGTAGCCGTGTTGAACGACTGAGTTACGGAGACAAATGAAGCTTGCGCCTTATCTAGTCGCTCAATCAGTCGGCTGAAGTCCGGCAGCGATCGGGTAAGCCGGTCCACCTTGTAGACGACAATCTGGTCAACGAGCCCGTCATCGACGGCTTGAAGCAGTTCCAACAAAGCGGGTCGGACCATGTTGCCACCGGACAAGCCGCCGTCATCATAGTGGTCCTTGAGCAGCACCCAGCCTTCGTGCTTCTGGCTAGCAATATAGGCCTCACATGCCTCCCGCTGGGCATCGAGAGAGTTGAACTCCTGCTCCAGCCCCTCCTCCGATGACTTGCGTGTGTAGATCGCGCAGCGGACCTTGGTTCGGCCTTCAGTCATGATCGCACCTTTGAGTTCATGACGCCTATCATGACCGCAATCCGAAGAAGCGTGGTCCTGACCAGTGAGCATCGGTGATCATCTTGGCGATGGCTGACAATGATCGGTATCGCTTGCCCCGACACACAAACCCACCCTTCACGACCTCCACCTGCCATGTGCGTCCGTTCCACTCGCGCACCAGTTGGGTGCCAGGGGCGAGTTTTGGCGTGAGCGCAGTCGGTGGCTTCTGCTGGGTTGGTGGCGACGACGCTGAATCTGACACTGTTGCCGATGCCGCATTCCGGTTTCCAGGTTCAACGGGTTCGGCATTAGCTGGCAAGTTGCTCGCGGGGACGACGGCGTCTGAGGCGCTCGCGGAAGTGCACGAAAATTCTGCAGGACCGGCATCATGACCCGCCGCCTTCAATGCAGATTCCAAAATACGTTCTATACGTTTCGGTACCGTTCCCATCGCCTTGGTTTGCATCTCATAGGCAACTGCGCTGCGCAGGAATGTCACCGATGCGTGGGGTGGTGGCGGGGACCCAACCAGCTCCTTCCATCGCTCGATCAGCGCGGGCCTGGCCAAACCCTCGAGTTCGGACAGGCTGGTGGCAATGGGCTTTACTGTGTCAACGCCGGACCAAAACCCCGCCACTCGCCGGAGTAAAACTACACCACTGACGGCAAGAGTTTTCGAGGAGGTTTCAGTCTTCTTTCGGCTTGGTGCTTTGTTTGAGGCGGTAGCTCTCGCCGTTCATCTCCAGAATGTGGACATGATGGGTCAGTCGATCGAGAAGCGCACCGGTGAGGCGCTCTGAGCCGAAGGTGCCGGTCCATTCATCGAACGGCAGGTTCGACGTGACGATGGTGGAGCCACGTTCGTATCGTTGGGAGAAGACCTCGAACAACAGCTCGGCGCCGGTTGGCGACAGCGGCACATAGCCAAGCTCGTCGATGATCAGCAGACTGTATTTGGCAATCTGCTTTTGCAGGCGCAGCAGACGCTTCTCGTCACGGGCTTCCAGCAGTTCGTGGACCAGTGCCGATGCCGTGACGAACCCGACCGACAGGCCCTTTTGGCAAGCGGCCAATCCGAGCCCGAGTGCGACATGCGTCTTTCCGGTTCCGCTGTTACCGACTGCAATTATGTTCTCGCGGGCAGCGATATAATCGCAGCGGGCCAGTTCCATGACCAGCGTTCGGCTCGGCACTCGAACCAATGGCGTGCTTTCGCCTCACTGTTCAGGGACGGAATGGCTTTGAAGTCAAAGCTGTCGAGACTTTTAGTTGTTGGGAACCTGGCAGCCTTGATGCGCCGTTCCACCATTCGACGCTCCCGGTCAATGAGTTCCAGTTCCGCCAATCGCAACAGATAGCGGGAATGATCGACACCCTCAGCCGCACATTGCTTTGCGATCTTGTCATGTTCCCGCAGGAAGGTTGGCAGCCGCAGGGCCTTCAGATGATGGGCCAGCAGAAGCTGTGGCGTATCGTTCATGTCCCCGGTCATGATCGCCCACCTGACAGCAGCGCCATGTAATCACCGGCAGATGTGGCGGCGACATGGGCTTTGGGCAGGTAGGGATAGACCGTCATATCCAGCCGTGGTGGACGGCGCTCGATCCGGCACAGCATCAGATGCTTCACCGCATCGAAGCCGATCGTTCCCCGTTCCAAAGCAGATACGATCCCGGCTTCGACATCGCCCATGGAGAATGTCTCCAGCAGCCGGAGCACTTGAACGAACTCCCGTTTGCCGGGCTTGCCCATGCGAGATTCCATCAACCGGCGCAGGGTAATGAACGCTTCAGGCAGTTCCCAGCCAGCAAGCGGTGCGGCCTGATCAAGTGCATTGGTCTTCTGCTCGATCAGCGCCAGATAGTGCAGCGGATCGAAGACGTAATCCTCTTTCTCCCATGAGCGCGGATGCCGGGCGATAATCTCCGTTCCGTGGGCAATCACCACCTCATGGACGTAGCCACGCACCGTAACCGGTTGATGGCCGTACTGGGTGGGGACGGAATAATCGTTGCTGCGATACCGGACCAGAGACAGGGAACTGACCCGAACCGTTTGTTTGTCACAGGCATCATAGGGAACAGCAGGCAAAGGCTGTAACTGCTCAGCGTCAGTGGCAAACCGTTCGCCAATCGTGCCTTTGTGACCACGCAGCTTGTCCGCCATGCGCTTGCGACATTGTTCCCACAGATAGGCATTGAGATCGTCGAAGCTGGCGAACCGGGGTTTGGGTACCATGAAGTTGCGGCGAGTGTAGCCGACCATCCCTTCCACCTTGCCCTTGTCGTTCCCCTTGCCGGGACGACCAAAGCGATCCTCGAACAGATAGTGGGAGACCAGCTCCGAGAACACGCGGGTTCGTTTGCGCTTCCCGTCACCCAGAATACGGGCAACAGCGATCTTCGTATTGTCATATAGAATGGAAATCGGCACGCCACCGAAGAAGTCGAATGCGGCCACGTGGCCATCGCAAAAGGCTTCTGTTGTCTCCGCGGGATACGCCTTCAGGAAGCACGCATCTGAATGCGGCAGCTCAATCACCAGAAAGTGGATCTTGCGTTCGATACCGCCGATGATCGCAAGGGCTTCGCCAAAGTCTGCCTGGGCATGACCCGGTGGATGAGCCAACGGTACGAACATCTCCCGCTGACGCTGCCTGGCCGCAAAGATGTAATCCTTCACAACGGTGATGCCGCCAGCATATCCATGCTCGTCACGCAGCCGTTCGAACACCCGCTTCGACGTATGCTTCTGCTTCCGGGGAACGGTCTTATCAGCTTCCAGAACCGCATCGATGATCCCGACGAAGGGATCCAGCTTCGGCCGCTTCACTGACTTCGTGCGACGATAGCCAGGCGGTATCGAAAACAGCAGCATCTTATCGACCGTCCGCCGATCAACCCCAAACAACCGGGCAGCTTCGCGGCGGCTCATACCGTCAATCAAAACGGCACGACGAACTCGACCATACAAATCCACGCTCTTCACCAATCCCTCCGATCAAACGGAGAGCCTATCAGTGGCGGAGTTTTACTCCGGCCTCAGCGAAAACAATCGCCGTTCCTGTGGTGGATTATTGCTCCGGCGTTCTCACAAACTGCCCGAACAGCAAATCATCGCCGTCGCCGCCATCCAACGTATCTGGCCCCACCCAGCCGAAAAACTGGTCGTTACCACCGAAGCCGGCAAAGTAATTCCCCGTATCGTCTCCCCCGATCACATCACGCGAATTGGTCCCCAACACGTGCTCCACGCTTTCAAACGTATCATTGCCGATAGGTTCGCCTTCGAAGACGGACCCGCCAGAACGGACCTCAATCTTCTCCGTCGTGACGAGATCGCGCTTCTCGCGCGGGAGGCGCGGCTGCTGGCAGAGCGGGACGATACAGACCTCGTTTTCGATGCTGATCTGATTGAAGCCGCCAAGGTCAACGGCATCGAACGGGACTTGAACGGTCAGCGCAGCGAATTCATCACACGTCGTGCTCGCTATGCCCAGGACGCCAGCATCATCGATCAACAAATTGCGGCGTTCAATGAGCGCATCGGGGGTCTCGAAATCCAGCGTGAAGCGACTAATGACCAACTTGGTGTGTTGACGGAAGAACTCGTCATCAAGGAAGAAATGGTGGAGCAACAGCTCACGCCGCGCTCTCAGTACTTGTTGCTTCGGCGGCAGGAGGACGATCTCGATGGACGGGTCGGGGCGCTAATTGCCAGTATCGGCGAAACCAAGACGAAGATGATCGAAGCAGAACAGACCAAGATCCGCCTCCAAAGCGAGCGTGCCGAAACCGCCGTAACCGCTCTAAACGAGATGCGCCGACGCCTGGCCGATACTCAGGAACGGATACGCCAAGCGCGGCGGGTGCTTGAACGCACGACCGTGCGTTCCCCGGCGGATGGGGTCATCCTTACACTCGATGTCAATACGCCTGGCGCAGTGGTTTCACCGGGAGCAGATTTGGCCGTGCTGCTTCCGACCGGCGGAGAACTGATCGTCGAAGCGCGTATTTCGCAGCTCGATTCAGACATCATAGCAGTCGGCCAAAAGGCCAGGTTGCGGTTTTCCGCTCTCAATGCGCGCACCACGCCGGAGGTGGAAGCAACCGTTACATACATTTCGTCGGACAAGCTGGACGACCCACGGACGTTTGAATCCTATTTCGTTGCTCGCCTGGCCATTGCGGAAGCGTTGCCCGATGGGATCATGCTGGAACAGATCAGTCCGGGAATGCCGGTCGAAGTGTTCATCTCGACCGAGGACCGAACCTTCTTTGAATACCTGGCAAAGCCGATCACCGACGGTTTCGAGAGGGCGTTCAACGAAGAATAAGGACACGGCATCAAAGATGCGGTTCCCATGTTCCCACTGCTAGAAGGTTTGGGAATGTCAGGCTCGTTGCACCGGGCGAACCAGACGTTCGGTCGATCTAACCCCGGCATTTTCAGGCTCTGCTAAGAACTGAATATGGAATACGTTGAATACAAAGCCAAAGTTGTGCCCGCCCAGACGCCTAACAAGCCTGTCCAGAGCACGATCGAAGAAGTACGCTTGCGCGCCCGTGAGGTATTCGTCCCGTTGGCGACATCCCTCAACACCAGAATGCCCGGAAGCATGCCGAAGGGAGCCGCCGCGAGCGCGACGGCAGCGCAGACGATCATGGATGCGATACTGGTCATGATAGCAAGAGTGCAAGCCAGAGCTTAAGATGCTCCAAACGCAAACGGGCGATGTCGTGAGACATCGCCCGTTACGTCACTCATAGCCTGAGAGAGGATTATTGCGGAAGCTGGTCGTCCACGCCTTCGACGTAGAAGTTCATGCCGAGCAGTTCGCCGATTTCAGCTTTCTGGCCCTCTTCCAGCCAGACCGAACCGTCCTGCTTCTTGATCGGGCCGGTGAAGGGCTCGAACTCGCCGGATGTGATCTTGGCTTCGGTTTCGGCGGCCATCTTGGCCACGTCTTCGGGCATGTTGGTGTAGGGCGCCATCACGACGTTGCCGTCGGCCATGCCGTGCCAAACGTCCTGCTGCTCCCACGTGCCGTCCATGACCGCTTTCACGCGCTCGATATAGTATGGGCCCCACTCGTCGATGATCGACGTCAGCTGGGTTTCGGGACCGAACTTGATCATGTCGGAAGCCTGACCGAAGGCCTTGATACCGCGCTCGGCTGCCACCTGCATGGGTGCGGTGGAGTCGGTGTGCTGTGTCAGAATATCGACGCCCTGGTCGAGCAAAGCCTTCGCTGCATCAGCTTCTTTTGGCGGATCGAACCATGAGGACACCCATACCACCTTCACCTTGAAATCAGGGTTGACCGATTGCGCACCGAGCAGGAACGCGTTGATGCCACGCACGACTTCCGGGATGGGAAAGGACGCGATGTAACCGGCGACGCCCTTCTCGGACACACTGGCCGCGATCTGGCCTTGTACATAGCGGCCCTGATAAAATTTCGACGAATAGGTCGAGACGTTCGGATGCTCGCGCTTGTAGCCCGTGGCATGCTCGAACTTCACATCCGGGAAATTTGCCGGCGGCCTTGTTCGTCGGGTCCATGTAGTTGAAGGACGTGGTGAAGATGATGTTGCAGCCGTCGCGGGCGAAGGCCTCGATCGGACGCTGGGCTTCGGCACTTTCCGGCACGTTTTCCAGATAGGCGGTTTCGACCTTGTCGCCGAATTCCTTTTCGACCGAAAGACGGCCCTGATCGTGCTGGTAGGTCCAGCCGAAGTCACCGGTTGGGCCGATGTAGATGAAGCAGGCCTTGGTCTTGCCGTGCGCATCCGCCAGTGCCTGTGTGGTCATCTGGCCGGACATCATGACAGCAGCAGACGCCGCAAGCGCGAAAAGTGTTTTCTTCATTGTATTCTCCTGAAAGTGACAGACCTAGCGGTCCGGGACGAAGGGCTTTCCGAGCGATGCCGGTGTGTTCACCAGTGTCATGCGCCGGTTGCTTGCGATCAAGACAAGCACAAGCACGGTTGCGATGTAAGGGAGTGAGGTCAAAAATTGTGCAGGAATTGGTATGCCTAATGCTTGGGCATGAAACTGCGCCATCGTCACAGCCCCGAACAGATATGCGCCAATCAGCACTCTGCCCGGCCGCCATGATGCGAATACGACGAGCGCAAGCGCAATCCAGCCCCGCCCTGCGGTCATGCCTTCCACCCATTGAGGCACGTAAACGAGCGAGAGGTGCGCGCCGGCAAGGCCAGCGCAGGCACCGCCAAACATGACGGCCAAAAACCGCACACGGATGACGTCGATGCCGAGGGCGTGGGCGGATGTGTGGCTGTCACCTACGCTACGCAATGTCAGCCCCGCACGGCTGCGAAAGAGAAACCACGACACGCCGATCACCAAGGCTATGGATAGATAGAAGATGATATCCTGAGCAAAGAGCAGCGGCCCGATAAATGGTATCAATGACAAACCGGGAATGACGATGGGTTCCAGCTTCAGGCCGGGAAGCCCCACGAACCCTTCGCCGATCATACCTGAGAGCCCCAGCCCGAGAATGGTCAAAGCAAGCCCGGTCGCCACCTGATTGGTCATCAGCTTCAAGGTCAGAAAGCCGAACAGCATGGAAAAAACTGCGCCCGCGGCGATGGCTGCGAACATGCCGACATAGGCACTGCCGGAAGCCTGCGCGGCGGAAAAGGCCACCACGGCGCCGACGATCATCATACCTTCAACGCCGAGATTCAGCACGCCCGAGCGTTCGACCACGAGTTCGCCGATCGCGGCGATCAAGAGCGGTGTCGCCGCCGCGCAGATCGACAGGATGATGAGAACCGCAGCGTCCATCACGCCACCTGCGCCTTGCCGGGTGCATAGACGCGGACCCGGTAGAGAATGAGCGTATCCGCCGCCAGCACGTAGAACAGCAACAGCCCCTGAAAGACCCGCGTAGCACGGTCGGAAATGCCGAGCGATATCTGTGCGGCTTCACCGCCAATATAGGTCAGCGCCAGCAGCAGAGCCGCAAACACACATCCGATAGGGTTCAAGCGCCCGAGAAAGGCGACGATGATGGCCGTAAAACCATAATTCAACGACAACTTGTCGTCGAGTTTCTCGACCGAGCCGGACACCTCCGCGATACCCGCCAGACCGGCCATCGCGCCGGACACGAGAAACACGATAACGGTCATGCGTGCGGGGGAAAAACCCGCAAACCGCCCTGCCCGCTCGCTCTCGCCGAGCACGGAAACCTCGAAGCCGCGGATGGTGCGAGACAGGACGAACCAGAACACGATGGCTGCAACGATGGCGAAGATCGCGCCAAGATGCGTATCCCAACCCTGAACCAGATCGGGCAGTATGCCGGAATTGTCGAACCGTTTCGTGCCGGGAAACCCCATGCCCTGAGGGTCGCGCCACGGCCCACGCACCACCCAGTCCACGAATTGCTGCGCCACATAGACGAGCATGAGCGACGTCAGGATTTCGTTCGTCCCGAACCGGGCTTTCAACAGACCGGGAATGGCCGCGTAGAGCGCGCCACCAAACATGCCGCAAATCATCATCATCGGGATGAGCAGCGGCGACGAGAATGTCGGAAACAACACCGGCACGGTCGCGCCGATCATGCCGCCGATCAGATATTGCCCCTCCGCCCCGATGTTCCAGTTGTTGGAGCGGAAACAAACCGCAAGGCCGATGGCGATGAGTGCCAGCGGCGTGGCTTTCACGAAAATCTGGTCCAGCGACCACGGGTCGGTCAGCGGCTCGATGAAGTAGGTGTAGAGCGCCTCCAGCGGCGGCTTGCCCATGATCGTGAACATGATCGCACCGGTGATAACAGTCGCAAGCAGCGCAATCATCGGCGAAAGAAGCCGGAAGACGGGCGACGCGATGGGTCGCTTCTGCAATTCGATCCTCATGCCGCCTTCTCCCCGCCATCGGACTGGTCGTCGCCGGACATGAGAAGCCCGATCCGTTCCCGGGTGATATCCGCCACCGGAAACGTCTCGCTCAACCGCCCGTCCGCCATCACGGCGATGTGCGACGCGATTTCGAAAATCTCGTCCAGATCCTGACTGATGACGAGCACGGCAGCCCCACCGGCTGCAAGATTGATGAGCGATTGGCGGATATGGGCCGCCGCTCCGGCATCCACACCCCAGGTCGGCTGATTGACGACGATGAGCTTTGGCGAACGGTCCATCTCCCGCCCCACAATGAACTTTTGCAGGTTGCCGCCGGAAAGCGCTGCAGCAGGCGGGTTCGGAGCGGATTTCCGTACGTCCATCATGTCTATGACGCTGTTGGTTGCCTTGGCCACGGCCTGAAAGACGATAGTCTGCAACTTGCCCCGGAAGACGCCAGCGTCGCTGGCATGGCGGGACAGCAACATGTTGTCGGTCAGTTTCATGGCCGGCACGGCCCCGTGACCAAGCCGCTCTTCCGGCACGAAAGCCGCGCCGAGATTGCGGCGTGCCGAGATACCGAGTGCCGACGAGTCCGTTCCATCGATGCGCACGGTGCCTTTGCCGCGCAGATCCTCGCCGGAAACGCACCCGAAGAACTCGCCCTGCCCGTTCCCGGAAATGCCTGCAATACCGACGATTTCACCGGCCCGAACAGTGAGCGAGACGTCGCGCAGCGTCGTTGCAAAGGGGTTGGAGGCGGCGCAGTTCAAGCCCTGCACTTCAAGCAGGGGCGGTCCTTGCCCTTCCAGCGGCGGGCGGATGACATCGGCAATATCGCCGCCCACCATCTTGGCCGCCAGCGTGCCCGCAGTTTCCTGCCTCGGGTCGCAAATATCGACCACCTTACCCAGACGCATGATAGTGGCGATGCTGCAGAGGCGTTGCACCTCCTCCAGCCTATGGGAAATATACAGCACCGACCGCCCCTCGTCGCGCAGCCGGTAGAGCGTCTTGAACAGGCTGTTCGCTTCCTGCGGCGTCAGCACCGAGGTCGGCTCGTCCAGCACCACGAGTTGCGGGTTCTGCAAGAGGCAGCGGATGATCTCGATACGCTGCCGCTCTCCAACCGACAATTCGCCGACAAGCGCATCCGGGTCTAGCGGAAGGCCGTATTCAAGCGACAGGTCACGCGCCTTGCGTGACACATCCTCCAGCTTCTCATCCGGTGGAGACGACAGCGCGATGTTTTCGGCCACCGTCAGACTGTCGAACAGCGAAAAATGCTGGAACACCATTCCAACGCCCGTCGCGCGGGCCTCGGCAGGCGCGTCTGGTTTGTAGGGCTTTCCAAGCCACAACATGTCGCCCGGAATCCGGCTCCAGAGAGCCGAACATGATCTTGACCAGCGTGGATTTGCCCGCACCATTCTCACCGAGCAGAGCGTGTATTTCCCCCTGCCCGATCGTCAGATCGACGGCATCGTTCGCCTTCAGCGAACCGAAGGTTTTGGTAATGCCGCGTGTTTGAAGGAGGGGGATATTGTCCATATGCAATTAAGCTAGACCGCACAGCGAAGCCCGCGCAATCGCTATTTCGTCTTTGCCACAACCTTCGTTCACGGCGACCAATATGGTGGAGCCGGACGTCTTGCGGCCTTCAAGGTCACGGTGGGCCTGCGCCACGTCTTTCAGCGCATAGGTGGCGTTGACGGGGATGGTTACGGCACCGGACGAAACGACGTCGAACAGATCGCCCGCAGTGGCTGCCAGCGCGTCCGACGTGGCGATATAGTTGAACAGCGTCGGTCGTGTTGCGAACAGCGAACCCTTCTGCGAGAAAATACCGAAATCGATGGGGTCGAGCGCGCCGGAAGACTGGCCGAACGACACCCACATTCCAAGCATTTTCAAGCAGTCGAGCGAACCGGGAAACGTGTCCTTGCCCACGGAATCATAAACCACGTCACACTTTGCGCCTTCGGTTATGTCTGCCACCCGCTGGACGAAATCCTCGTCGCTGTAGTTGATCACATGATCGTAGCCGTTGGCGCGGGCCAGTTCGCATTTTTCGGCAGACCCCGCTGTGCCAATCGTCGTTGCGCCGAGTTTGCGCGCCCATTGCCCCGCGATGAGGCCGACACCGCCGGCAGCAGCGTGAAACAGAAGCGTGTGGCTGTCATCGACGCGGAACGTCTGACGCAGCAGATATTGCGCCGTCATGCCCTTCAGCATCATGCCTGCCGCCGTCTCGAAAGAGATCCTGTCGGGCAATTTGACCAGCCTGTCGGCAGGAACGGTGCGATGTTCGGCATAAGCGCCCATTGGCCCGGCATAGGCAACGCGGTCACCGATCGAAAAGCCGCTTACGCCTTGGCCAAGTTCGGCCACCACTCCTGCACCCTCGTTTCCCGGCACAAACGGCATTTGCGGCGCCTTGTAGAGGCCGGTGCGGAAATACACGTCGATGAAATTGAGCCCGATGGCTTTCTGCTCGATCAACACCTCACCGGTCCCAGGTTTCGGCATGTCGCGATCTATGATTGTCAGCGCATCGGCACCGCCGGTTTCGCGCACTTCGATGGCAAGGCTCATGGCTTGGGTCTCACGGAGTAACTTTTACAGGCTTCTTACGCAGTTCACCCGTCAACGCCAATGACAGCACGGTCAACGGGATCAATAGGGCCAATGCAAACCGAAGCCCGGCAGCATCCGCAATAAAGCCGAGCAGAGGTGGTGCAATCATAAACGACGTAAACGCAAACAGCGACATGGCCGCGACATTGTCTTCCGCATCGCCGGGCCGCTTGGCAGCTTCGCTCATCGTCAACGGGTAGAAGATCGCAACGCCAAGACCGGAAAACAGCGCGCCCAGAAACGCGATCTCGACATTCGGCGCAAACGCAAACAGGGCAATTCCCGCCGCCGCGCTCACCGCAGAAACCCGTGCCACCAGCAGCGGGCCGAACCGTTCCAATAGCATGTCACCGCTCAACCGCGTCGCTGCCATCACGGACGAGAAGGCTGCATATATCGCGCCCACTTCGACCGGTGAGCCGAGCAACACATCCTGAACGAACAGCGCCGACCAGTCGATGAATGCCCCTTCCACCAGCATGATACCCACCGGCATCAGGCACAGCAGAACGAGATCCGCCCGTGGCAGGCTGAACGTGGTCGATTGCGGCGGCAGCCGGTCTCCAGCCTCCGGCAGGGGGCTTGTCATCACCAACGCGCACAGTGCAACCAGCGGCATGACGATCGCGAAGTGAGACCAGACGGCGAAACCCTGCGCGGCAAAGCCTGCGCCCACAACGGCGCCGAATAGAGACCCTAGGCTCCAGAACCCGTGCGCCTTCGACATGATGCGCCGACCGCTCTCCCGCTCCGATTGGTCGGCCGCCGTGTTCATCGCGATCTCGCAAAACCCGATGGCGACGCCGGCACAGACCAGCAGCACGACCAGCACCGCCATCGTTCCCATCCACGGTACGAGCCCGATTCCTGCGGCCCAGAAAACGAGCGACCAGCGACACGCTTCCTTCAGGCCCCAACGCTTGATCCGCGAGCCGCCGAACAGGAAAGCCAGCAGCGTGCCGAAAGCCAAAGCGAAGAGACACATACCGAGCTGCGAGGCCGAAAGACCGAACAGGTCTTTCACCGCCGGAATGCGCGGTATCCAGTTGCCCAGCACGAAGGCTTCCAAGAAAAACACGGCATAAATCGCCGTCCCGCGTGACACTGTTCAGACCGAATTGTCGGGAATATAGGCGTTCTTCGGTGGTGCCGTGCGCGGCAACCGCCGCTTACGACGTTTGCGTCCTGCGAAAATATTGATGCTTTCCACCAGAACCGAAAAGCCCATCGCCGCATAGATGTAACCGCGCGGAATATGGAAGCCGAAGCCGTCCGCCACCAATGACACACCGATGAGCAGCAGGAACGCGAGTGCCAGCATCTTCGTCGTCGGATGACGGCGTACGAAATCGGCAATCGGGCCGGACGCAATCAGCATGACAGTAACGGCGACCATGACCGCCGCGACCATTACGAACAGTTCTTCCGCCATGCCAATGGCGGTGATGATGGAATCGACGGAAAACACCATGTCGATGACGATGATCTGTCCGATGATGGCGGCAAACGACAGGGACGCCTTTCGGGAGGCTTCCTCGACCTCGGTTTCTCCCTCGATTTCCTCATGAATCTCGGCGGTCGCCTTGTAGATGAGGAAAATGCCCCCTCCCATCAGGATGATGTCACGCCACGAAAAACCCTGCCCGAACAGCGTGATGACATCTTCTTCCAGACCGATAATCCATGTCAGGGCGAACAGCAGAACGATACGGAACACCAGCGCCAGCAGAATACCGATACGCCGCGCCCGGTCCGCCTGCTCCTTCGGCAGACGTTCGACAATGATGGAAATGAACACGATATTGTCGATGCCCAGCACGATCTCCATGACCGTCAATGTGGCGAAACTGGCCCAGATTGCCGGATCGGACAACATTTCCAGCATTATCGCACCTTCCCAAGCGCCTGCAGCACGAAACCGATGCAGTAGAGGTAGAGACCGGTGATGGAAATGCCCACTGCAACCCACCAGGGGGCGGGCAAGCCATACCAGTCGTCATACAGATAGATCGCACCGAACACGCTCCATGCAGCAAACACGGAAAGTGTGAGCGGTCTCCAGGTTTTCACGCGCACCGGATGGACGAACAGCAGCGGCGAAAACGTCAGCGCCAGCGGAAATGACGACGACGGCGAACGCGATATACCAGTTGGGATAAATCACCCAAAGCGTGAACACGAGCATGTTCCAGCCCACCGGAAAGCCGACGAAGCAGTTGTCGCGGCTCTTCATGCGCGTGTCGGCGTAATAGATGGCCGACGTGCAAACGATCATCGCTGCCGAGACGAACGAATAAACCTCCGCGAAAAACCCGACCTGATACAGCGCAAAAGCCGGAATCAGCACGAAGGTCACGTAGTCGATGATGTTGTCGAGCGTTTCGCCCGACCAGTTCGGCAACACCGATTTGACGTTGAAATAGCGCGCCAACGGGCCGTCAAGACCATCGACGAAGAGCGCGATGCCGAGCCAGAACCACATGGCGGCAAACCGGCTTTCCGCCGCGGCCACGAGCGCCAGAAACGCCCAGAACGCGCCGGATGCGGTGAAGATATGAACGCTGAACGCGATCAGCGGGTTGTTGCGGGGGACTGCCATGATGCGATGATCCGATCGATCAGGAATGCCAGTCCAGCTTGCACACTTCAGCGGAGCGACCTTCGAAGTTCCAGTTGCGCCCAAACGCGCGAAACTTCGATTTGGTTGAACGGGCAACGATGATTTCCTCGGCGATCCAGTAGCGCGAGTTCTTGATGACCGTCACATCCCCGTCGCCATTGCCGTTTCCGTTGCCAACTATCGGCGTCACCGCACCATCGAGAATTTTAGGGATTTTGACGTGGCGCGTCTGCCCGTCCGTCTCGTAGCTGATCGGCTCTTTCTTCACGCCGAGGAAATTGCCCACGAGAATGGACAGCAGACCGGTCGTCCCGCCCGCCTTGCCACTGAAAATCTTCGTCAGCGCCTTGGTCGCGTAGATCGAGGCCTTTTCGTCCACGAACAGTCCGGCGGTCCAGTTGCCACGGCTCATATAGCCGGGAATTTCCATCATCAGACCCAGGTTGATGCCGGACAGGTCCGTGTCGCCGAAAAACCCGTCATCCACGCGAAACCCGGCCCAGGTCTGGCAGTAGCCTTCCGTCGGCGGATGGTCGCCCAGCGACAGAACGCAGGGGCAGAAGACCGTGCAGTTGCAGGCCAGCACCAGTTCACCCTGAAGGCTCCATTCCTCTTTCGCCACGGTGCAGTCCTTCCCAATCAGAAATAAACGGTTTGAAGCGCGATCAATCCCACGCCCCACGCCAGCAATATGCCGCCCGAGACGCGCGAAGTCACTTTGCCAGTGCCACTTTTTTCCAGCACTGCAAACAGCGTGAGCAAAACCATCCAGACGAGGTTCATCGCGCCGACCACGAGCATGACCAGCATCAGCGCCCAGCAGCAGCCGATGCAGAACACGCCCTGTTCGACACCCAGCTTCCACACGCCGACCGGCTTGTCGGTCCATCGGGCAAACAGCGTCGCGAACGGGTTGCGGCATTTTTCCAGGCACGCTTCCCGCAGGCTGCTGAACTGATAAGCACCCGCCCCGATAAGCACCAGACCGGCAATCCAACCGTTGATCGGCGTTGCCAGCGAGGTCGTCTCCCCTGCGGCGATGAGGGCCAACTGCAGTGCTGTAGAGAGTGCGCTGAACCCAAGCCAAGCCGTGAGATAACCGCCGACGAGCACGAGGACGGAGACCACCCTCTCGCCTTTCGCGCCCGCCGTATCTGCAATCTCCGCATATGTGCGGATGAGCGGCGCGGCGGACGGTAGCATCATCGCAATGCTCATCGCCATCCACATGGAAAGCGTGACGGCCACCGTTGCAAGATCGAGCGTCGCCGGTCGCGTTGGGGAACACAACGCTGCCAGCCATTGAATCAAGGGCACATCCGAAGCGAATGTGCCCGATGAGGCGTCCGCCATGAATGCCAGCCATGCCCAACCGAGCGTGACCGCAACAATCGTGACGATATAGACGGGCCAGCGGGGTCGCGTAGCTGAATCGGCAATAGCCTGATCCACCGCGGACAGATTATCATATCCGGTGAGGGACTCACTCACGACGCAAAAACCGGTTTTATCGGATGAGTGGATTTGTCCGCTGGATTCATGCCGCCTGCTGTCACATCTATGAAGCGGCCAATCAAGCGTATGATGGAACAGCATGAGCGACACGGCGGAAACACGGATCGACATTGCAGTCGTCGGCGCTGGCCTGACGGGCCTGATGGCGGCAACGGAGCTGGCCAACCGGGCAGACCTTTCCCACGCCCGCATTGCGCTTATCGGTCCACAGGGCGATGGCTCGGACGGACGCACGACGGCGATGCTGATGCCGACGGTCGAACGGCTGAAGATTGCTGGGGTCTGGAATGCGGTTAAAGCCAATACCGCACCACTGCGCACCATGCGTCTGGTTGACGGTTCCAGCCGCCTGCTGCGTGCACCGCTTGGTCGATTTCGAGGCCAGCGAAATCGATCAGGACGCTTTCGGCTACAACGTGCCGAATGCCGATCTCGCGGCGAAATTGGAACTCAATCTTGCCGACCAAACGTCGCTGGATCGGATCGAACATTCGGTCGAACATTGCGAGACGACAGATGACGGTATCGTTCTCCATCTTTCCAACGGCGAAAACATCATCGCCTCCGTTGCCGTCGCAGCCGACGGGCGCAATTCGCTGCTGCGGGAATGCGCCGGAATCGAAACCCGTTCGTGGTCCTACCCTCAGGTCGCGCTCGTCACCAACCTGACCCACACCCTGCCTCACAATGGCATTTCGACCGAATTCCACACGGAAACCGGCCCTTTCACGCAGGTTCCACTGCCAGCCACACCCGGTTCGAAGCACCGGTCATCCCTTGTATGGGTTGTCGATCCAACAGAGGTCGACGGCATACTCGCACTCGATATGGAGACGGTCGGGCGGCGGATCGAAAACAGAATGCAATCGATGCTCGGCGCGGTAACGGTGGAAAAGCCGCTGCAATCGTTCCCCCTGTCCGGCATGACCGCCACCCGCTTCGCTGCCAATCGGGTGGCGCTGGTCGGCGAGGCAAGCCACGTCTTCCCGCCCATTGGCGCGCAGGGGTTCAACCTCGGTGTGCGCGACGGCGTGTCCTTTGCCGAGATACTCGATCTCGACCGACATTGACGGATCGCTCGCCGCATTACGACACCGCCCGTCGCGCCGATGTCACTACCCGTACGGCAGGCGTCGATCTTCTCAACCGCTCACTGTTGACCGGCTTCCTACCCGTCCAGATGGCACGCGCCGCCGGGCTTGGAATGCTTGCGTCCTTCACGCCACTTCGCAAACTCGCCATGCGGCAAGGGATGGGAGCAAGCTAGCCGGGAAAGAGGTCCGGCGGCAGCAGGCCGCTTGTGATCGCGTAGAGCAGGCTCGTCACCGTGACGATCGACAGCAGCGTCGTCACGATCACCATGCTCGACGCCCTCCCGACCCAAACATCGTATTGCTGCGCGATAACGAACACGTTCGTTGCGGTCGGTAACGCGGCCAGAAGCACGGCGGTGTAGACCCAGACCGGATTGAAATTCCCGATCCAGCTGAGCAGCAACATAGACGATGAGCGGATGCAGCAGCAGCTTGGCAGGCACAAGCGCATACATCACCTTCGGGCTGCGTCCCCGCTCGGCCAGCGCTACGGTTACGCCCATTGCAAACAAGGCGCATGGGGCAGCGGCTCCCTGCAGATAGTCCAGCATCTTGCCGACGGCTTCCGGCGGTTGCCACTGAAAGGCCGCAGCTGTCACGCCCACTATGGTGGCGATGATGAACGGATGGGTGAAGATGCGCTTCAACACCTTCCCGACGACATCGATCGGCCTGGCGTTGTCGTCGTTACCGCTCAACGCCATCAGCAGCGGCGCCATGACGAAGTGCAGGACATTGTCGAAGCAGAAAATCAATGCCACCGGCACAACGGAAGCCTCGCCAAAGGCGGCAATGGCGATGCCCGGTCCCATGTAGCCGATGTTGCCATAGGCGCCGGACAATCCTTGTATGGTGCTTTCCGGCACGCTGCCCTTGGAGCCGAATATCCCGATGCAAAAGCAGATGGCGAAGGCCATGTAGGTGCCAAGCGTCGCCCCGAATATGAACGCCCAGTTTGTCAGTTCTTCGACGGCGGTGCGCGACAGCAGGTTGAAGAACAGGGCGGGCAGCGCGATGTAGATGATGAACACGTTCATCCACGCCAGACCGGACGTGTCGATCTTCCAGATTTTCGCCGCCAGCACCCCCAGCCCGATCAGGCCGAAGAATGGCAGCGCCATCGCTAAAACGTCGCCCATTGTCGCCGCGCCAAGAACTCCCCTGCCCATCGGCTACGTAGCTACCCGCCGAGGGTCAAGCGCCGCATGTCAATCCGGTTGAGAGTGGCGATGGAATCGTGCGATATTGCAACAAGCGGCAGGAATTGGATCGAACCCATGCGAACAGCGAAATTTCAGATCGGGCAGGTCGTCAAGCACCGCATCTTCCCGTTTCGCGGTGTGGTGTTCGACGTCGACCCGGTCTTCGACAATACGGATGAATGGTATGACGCCATACCGCCCGAGGTGCGACCCAAGAAGGACCAGCCATTTTACCACCTGTTCGCGGAAAACGATGAGTCGGAATATGTGGCCTATGTATCGGAGCAGAACCTGTTGCTCGACGATGAAGACGTTCCGTTGCGTCACTCACAGATCGACGAGGTGTTCACCCGCGACAAGAACGGTCTGTATCGGGAACGGGACCGCGTGAACCACTAAGTCCTGGTCTTTGAGACCAAAAAGGCGGCTACCGGGTTCGGTAGCCGCCTTTTTTGTGTTCAACCAGAAAGCATCAGCCGCCGGTTTTGGCTTTTTCCTGCGCTTCCTGAAGTTTCTTGCGGGCTTCATCAGCCTTCTTCTTCAACTCGTCGGCAATCTGCTGATTGCGCTCTTCCACCTGGTCCTGCTTCATGGCCGGGCCGTCGAAAGCAGCCGTAAAGCCAGCCAGCGTCACTTTCACCGGGTTGGCCTGCGCACGGAAATTGGTGGATGTCAGGGTGATTTCACCGCCGCCCTTCAGGGCGTTGACAAGGCTGTCATTCATGGGAACCTCAGCCACGCAGCGGTCCGGCAAACACAGCGAATATGGCAGCGTGTTTTCGGTGCCTTCGTCGATCTTCATCTTCACACCGGCCGGGATGAACCGGCCGGTTGGAACAGCAACCTGAAAGATCTTGCGGTTCGTCGCGCCCGTCGATGTCAGCAGGTTCACGCCCGTGACCAGTTGGTTCGTCGGAGTGACGATGTTGAACTGCACGACACAGATGTCGTTCTCGCCTGCCTTGTTACAGACCTTGAACCATTCCTGCGGCTGACGCTCCTGGGAAAAGGCCGGAGCGGAAAAGGATACGGCAGCGGCGGCAAGTGCTGCGGTCATAATACGATGGGTAAAACGCATGAGGTCGTCCTGATGTTGTCGCAAGGTTGGCGAGGCGGCGTTCGGGACGGAGCTAGTCCAACACGCGCATCGCTGCAATCGTTATGAAATGCGGCACCAGCATGACCGGACGCCTGTGCTATCCCTTTTCCCAACGCGAATCGCACAGAACTTGCTTCCGCACGGGGTCCAACAATGTCGAGCCTTCTCATTCGCGCCGCTTTGTCGGCTATCCTTCTCGCTCTCGTCTTGTCGGTTCCGCGCACGGCACAGGCAGAACCTGTTCACGGCATCGCCATGCGCGGCGAACCGGCCCTGCCCGCTGGTTTCACCCATTTTCCCTATGCAAACCCCGAAGCCCCCAAGGGCGGGCGGCTTGTCTATGGCGTTTACGGCACGTTCGACGATCTCAACCCGTTCGATTTGAAATCCATCCGCACCGGCGCGCGCGGGTTGTGGGATCCGGTGTTCGGCAATCTGGTTTTCGAGGCTTTGATGGTGCGTTCGCAGGACGAGCCGTTCAGCCTCTACGGGTTGTTGGCCGAAAAGGTCGATCTTTCCGAGGACCGGACGCGGATCGAGTTTTTCCTCAATCCGGCTGCCCGCTTCTCCGATGGGGAGCCCGTAACCGCCGACGATGTCGTCTTCACCTTCGACCTACTGCGCGAAAAAGGCCGCCCACCCTATTCCAGCCGGATGGCGCAGGTGGATACTATGGAAAAAACCGGCCCCCTTTCTGTCGCGCTTACCTTCAACGACCGGGCTTCGCGCGAAACACCGCTTCTCTTCGGACTGATGCCTGTGTTGCCGGAACACGCCACCGATGTGGAACGGTTCGGCCAGTCCACCGTGGAACCACCAATCGGTTCCGGCCCCTATACCGTAGGCGACGTGAAGCCGGGAGAGCGCATTTCCTACACGCGAAACCCGGACTACTGGGGCCGCGATCTGCCGGTCAATCGCGGTTTCAACAATTTCGATGAGGTACGCGTCGATTACTACCGCTCCGGCACCGCCCAGTTCGAAGCGTTCAAGAAGGGCCTGTTCGACATCTACCCCGAGAACAGCCCGGCGAAATGGCGAACGGCATATGATTTTCCGGCGGTGGATGACGGGCGTGTTGTGAAGGAGACATTCAAGGACCGCACGCCGAGCGGCATGTTGGGCTTCGTCTTCAACACCCGCCGCGCGCCGCTCGACAACCGCGATGTCCGGCGCGCGATGGCGATGCTGTTTGATTTCGAATGGGCGAACGAAAACCTGTTCTTCGGAGCCTATCAACGAACGTCCTCCTACTGGCAGGAGTCCGACCTGTCGTCTCTCGATACACCCGTGAGCGATGCCGAAAGGACATTGCTCGGTTCGGATGCGAACGCGATGGATGCCGCCATTCTCGATGGAACCTACCGCGCACCCATTGCCGATGGCTCCGGGCGGGACAGGACGATCCTGCGTGAAGCCCTCAAGGTTTTCCGCGAAGCGGGTTACAGCTTGAAAGGCGGGCGCATGGTCGATGAAGCGGGTAAGCCCCTGTCTCTCGAACTGCTCATCGCGGGCGATGCCGGTATCAGCGGGCAGGATATCGAGCGGCTCGCACTGTCCTACAAACAGACCGCCGCCAAACTCGGCGTCGAGATCGACGTCCGGCTGGTGGACGATGCCCAGTATCAGGCCCGCAAGGGATCGTTCGACTACGACATGACGGTCGCACGCTACACGTCGTCCCTCTCCCCCGGTGCCGAGCAGACGTTCCGCTGGGGCTCCGTGTCCCGCGATATGGAAGGCTCGTTCAATTTCGCGGGCACGGCCGAACCCGTTATCGACCGTCTGATCGACGCCATACTGGCGGCCCGCAACGAGGACGATTTCCGCGATGCCGTGCGGGCCTACGATCGGACACTTATCGCTGGCCATTACGTTGTGCCGCTCTATCATCTGCCGGAATCCCGCACAGCCCGTTGGGCACGCATCCAGCGCCCTGAATCAACCCCGCTTTATGGCCCCGTCTTTTCCTCATGGTGGTACGAGACGGACGCAGAGCGGACGAATAGGAGACCGTCATGGTCCATATCGACATCGTATCCGACGTCATGTGCCCCTGGTGCTACATCGGCAAACGTCGGCTGGAAAAGGCGCTCGAACTGGTCGGTGACGGGACTGAGACCAGCGTCCATTGGCGCCCCTACCAGTTGGACCCGACCTTGCCGAAAGAGGGCAAGGACCGCACCGCTTATCTGGAAGCCAAGTTCGGCGGCCCGGAGAAAGCGAAACAGATCTACGGGCAGATCGAGGAAGTCGGTCGCAACGAGAATCTCGCCTTCGATTTCTCCTCCATTCCCCGCTCCTACAATACGCTCGACGCCCATCGCGTGATCCGTTGGGCGGCAAACGAAGGGGCGCAGGTGCAGGACGCGCTGGTGGAGCGTCTGTTTGAACTGTTCTTCATGGAAGGCGGCAATATCGGCGACAATGCCGTGCTGGTCGAAGCGGCAAGCGCCAGCGGAATGGACGGCGCGGTGGTGGAAGCCTTGCTGGCGACCGACAAGGACCGTGCCGAAGTGGAGCAGGAAATCGCCACCGCCCAGCAGATGGGCGTCACCGGCGTGCCCTGTTTCATCATCGACCAGAAATACGCGGTGATGGGCGCCGAAGCTCCCGAAAACATCGCCGCCGCCATCAAACAGGCCGCAAGCGAAGCGGCCTAGCCGCTTTCGCGACCCGGTCGAACGCCTGCAAGCCGGTCGATCAGTTCCGCCATCCGGTCCAGCGGCACCATGTTGGGACCATCGGAGGGCGCGTTGTCCGGGTCTTCATGGGTCTCGATGAACAGACCCGCCACCCCGACTGCAATGGCCGCGCGCGCGAGAACCGGCACGAATTCCCGTTGCCCACCGGATGAACCGCCCTGCCCGCCGGGCTGCTGGACGGAATGGGTCGCATCGAAGATGACCGGAGCGCCGGTTTCCGCCATGCGAGGCAGCCCGCGAAAATCCGTCACCAGCGTGTTGTAACCGAAACTGGTGCCACGTTCGGTCACCAGCACGTTGGAATTGCCGCTTTCGGTGATCTTGGCGACCACGTTGTCCATGTCCCAGGGCGCTAGAAACTGCCCCTTCTTCACGTTGATGACAGCGCCGGTTTTTGCCGCCGCGATCAACAGGTCGGTCTGGCGGCACAGGAAGGCGGGAATTTGCAGCACGTCCACATGCTGCGCCACGTCTGCGCACTGTTCGGCAGTGTGAACGTCGGTCAGTACCGGCAGATCGAGTTGCGAGCGCACGTCATCGAACACGGCCAGCGCCGCTTCCAGACCAATGCCGCGCTTGCCGGAAAGGCTGGTGCGGTTGGCCTTGTCGAAGCTGGACTTGTAGACGAGCCCGACACCGGCCTTGCCGCACATCTCCTTCAAACGTCCGGCGATTTCGAACGCGTGGTCGCGGCTTTCCATCTGGCAGGGTCCGGCGATCAGCGCGAAAGGGAGGTCGTTGCCGAACGTGACAGATCCGACTTTCACCTCGGCGTCGGGGCCACTCATTGCGAACGCTCCGCGAACGCTACGAAACAGCCCTGACCATCAGCTGGCGCGACGATCAGCCGACCTGCTTTTCGCGAAGTTGCGACGCCGTTGCGTTCCAGCATTGCAGCCGTTTTCTCAAGGTTCGTGACGGCGACAACATAGCCTTGCAGTAAAAGCCCACGCTCATGTCGTTCGACCTGCATTCCGAACAGCGCCTCCATCCCATCCGGCGTCAGCACGGTTACCGCGCCCTGCTGCGTCTCCAGCGACATGCCGAACGAGTCGCTATCGACCTCCCGCTGGTTGAGGAAGCTCTGCAGGAAATACTGAAAATCGGTCGGGTTCGGCTCCGACATGACCACTTCGAGCAAGCCAGTCGCACCGTTGGCGTGTGTCTTCAGCACCGACTGGTCGACCTTCGGCGCATTGCGGGTTTCGCAGGAGAAGAACCCCGCATCGGGCGCGCGCGGATCACCGGCGAAAGCGAGACGGACGGACATTTCGTCGGACGTTCCCGTCAGGCGTCTCGAATGCTCGGGAAAAGTCCACAACCGGGCCGCCCGACATGGCGTATTTGCGATATATTGCATCATCCGCAGCGGCATCGTCACTTTTAATGACCAGGTGGGAGAAACCATCGTCACCGCGGCTGAACCGGTAGGTCTGGTCGTTTCGGACGAACGTGTTGCCCTCCAGCACCGCCGCTTCGCACGTTTCGCGGTGGCCGATGGCAAGCGGTTCCAGCATCGTCGCATCGTCGAGATAGATGCAGCAGTTTTCCGTGCCGAAACGGGTGAACGCCGATCGGAGCAACGGTGAAACCAAGCGTCTCATACCGCGCCCGCGCATCGTCGAGGGACGCGACGGGCAATACGAGATGGTCGAGTTGGCGGGGATTGGTGAGGGAAGGTTCTGTCATGCGCCAGCCGTGCCCGAACACTGCCCGGCATTCAAGACCATTCATTCAAGACCAATCCGCCCTGCGTCAAAGGCGTGATAACGATTTCGCGTTACCGTCTGGCCTTCCGTCCTTACCAATTCTAATGTCTCACTATGAAATCTGATTTCGCCGGAACATCGCCCGTGACGTTTTTCAAGGCCATCGCGGTCGTTGGGCTTGCGCGCTGTTGGCCGGGTGTCAGCTGGCGGCATCGAACAATGTCAAGGTCGATTATTACGCCATCTCCGGCAATTCGACGACGGAACTGGACCGTGAAATCCGCCGCAAGGGCCCGAAGATCGGCGATAGCGGCCATGCCGTGGCCGTTGCGCGTATTCAGATGTTTCCCAACGTAAAATACAACCGCAAAGGCGGCACCTGCACCGTGCGCTCGGCCAAGGTGGCGGTGAATGCACGCGTCACCCTGCCTCGCTGGACGGGGCGTGGAACAGCGACGCGCGAACTGGGTGCCGCCTGGGACAATATCGACCGCTACACACGCCTGCACGAAGCCGTCCATGTCGCCATCGCCTTTCGTTATGCCAAACGCATGGAAGAGGCGCTTTCAGCTATTCCCGACAGGCCGCACCTGTTCGCGCACCAAGGCGAAGGTCAACGCTGTGGTCACGAGCCTGCTGAAAGAACACGACACGGCGCAGAAGCAGTTCGATGCCGACGAAAAGAGCCGTTTTGCCCAATATGCCAGACGGGGCGCGCCCAGTTTGCAACCCGATGGTTGAACGATGCACCCACATCCCCTCGGTAGGCCAGATTTGAGGACCTTCGAGTTCAGAAACCCTTGCATAAGCTTTGCATGGCTGTTTTTCGCAGCGTTCGTTCTTGCGGCAACGTCTCCCGCATTCGCTGATGTGACGGTTACCGAGCGCACGAAGACCTATCGCGTGTCCGGCAACACGGCAGCGGAACTCGCCCGCTCCATGAGCAAGCGTGGCCCCTATTCACGCGCCCACCGTGCCCGCTCCTGGGCGACCGCCGCGCGGGATTTGCGCTTTCAGATCGACCGGGAATTCGATAACGGGCGGTGCCGCGTGACCGGCGCGGATGTTCGCATGAAGATCACCTACACCCTGCCACGCCTGTCCCGCACCGCGCGCCTGAATGAACGCGAACTGTCGCGTTGGACGCGCATGACGGGCTTGCTGGAAAAGCACGAGCGGGTGCACGGGCGGTTTTATCGTGAACTCGCGGGCAAGACCCATCGCGCTTTACTGCGCCTGAAGCCAGCTCGCAGCTGCCGCGCACTCGACAGGAGCGCGCTGGCCGAAGTGAAACGGCTTTCGGCGGAGGATTCGAAACGCAACCAGCGGTTCGACCGGCGCGACCGGCGCAATTACAGTCGCATGAACAGACTGTTTTCCGGCTGCTTAGCCCTTCTGGCCTTCACCGCTGAGTGAGAATCCCCATGATTTCCGCCGCTACAAAAGCGGCAATCACCTCGGGCCTTTTGTCATCGCTTTGCGTCGCCCCTATCGGGCATATCAGAGCGTCACTGAGCAAATCGGGATATTCCGCCTTGCAATATGAAACGAACTTCGCCCGTTTCGTCGCGGACCCGATCATTCCCACATAAGCCGCATCGCCGCGCAAAAGGGCTTCGGCTCCGAGCAGAAAATCGAGCGCGTGGTCGTGGGTGAGGATAACGAAGGCGCTGCCCGGTGAAGCGTTGCGTATGTCAGCATCCGGCAGCGCGCTGTGGCGATATTCGACCCGCGCAGTGCATCGGTTCAACTCGTCTTCCCGCTCGTCTGTCAGAAAGGCTCGAACCGGAAGGAGCGCGACGCAGTCCGCAAGCGCGCGGCCCACATGCCCTGCCCCGAAAATATGGACTTCCGGATTCGCATTGCTGGCATTCCGCGCTTCTCGGATTGCCGCAGCCTTGTCCTCATCTCCCAACGTCACCAGCGTCAGAGCGACCCGCCCGCCACAACACTGACCGATTTCAGGCCCCAGCGGAACGTCCATGCTGTCGCTCGTCAGACCGTTTTCCAGAACGGACCGTGCCCGTTCGATAGCGAGATATTCCAGCTGCCCCCCACCGATCGTGCCATATGCGTCCTGCGATGAAACGAACATCACCGTCCCCGCCTCTCTCGGCGTGGAACCCTTGCGCCCGTGACACGGTGACCTGAACGATAGAACCTTGCCCGTTCAGAAAGTCTTCGAGACCACCGCCATCACTCATCCCGGGCCCGCAAGCGCTCCACCGCCATCAGCACCCGTTCCGGCGTCGCAGGTGTGTCGAGCCGCGGGCACGTGCGATAGCTATCGACGCTGGCGACCGCCATCGACAGGGCTTCCAGAACCGAGATGCCGAGCACGAAAGGCGGTTCGCCTACGGCTTTGGACCGCTTGATCGTCAATTCTCGGTTTTCCGACCAGTCGGCCAGTTTCACATTGAAGATGCGCGGACGGTCGGATGCGAGCGGGATCTTGTATGTCGAGGGTGCATGGGTGCGAAGCCTTCCTTGTGCGTCCCACCACAATTCCTCGGTCGTCAGCCAACCGGCCCCCTGAACAAACGCGCCTTCAACCTGCCCTTTATCGAGTGCCGGGTTCAACGAGCGCCCCACGTCCTGCAAGATGTCGGTGCGGTCGATCTGATATTCGCCCGTCAGCGTGTCGATGGAGACTTCCGATACCGCCGCGCCATAGGCGAAATAGTAGAAAGGCCGCCCCTTTCCGGCATCGCGGTCCCAGTGAATTTTGGGCGTCTTGTAGAAACCAGCCGCCGAAAGCTGAATGCGCGCCATATAGGCTTCCTTGATCAACTCGGCGAAGGAAACGGTTTCCGTTCCGATCGTGACTCCGCTGGGCGTAAAGGCAATGGCATCGACGCCTGTTTGCCAGCGTTCAGCAGCGAATTTCACCAGCCTGCCCTTGATCTGGTCCGCAGCATCGAGCGCCGCCATGCCATTCAGATCCGTGCCGGAAGACGCGGCCGTTGCGGATGTGTTGGGCACCTTTTCGGTCGTCGTCTGGGTGATCTTGATGAGGTCGATATCGACCTGAAACGCATCGGCCACCACCTGCGCGACCTTGATGTTCAGCCCCTGCCCCATTTCTGTGCCACCGTGGTTCAGATGGATCGAACCGTCGCTGTAGACGTGGATCAAGGCTCCTGCCTGATTGTACCAGGTGGCTGTGAACGAGATACCGAATTTCACCGGCGTCAGCGCAATGCCCTTGCGGATGACCGGGCTGGTTTCGTTGAACGCAACGATGTCCGCCCGCCGTTTGCGGTAGTCGGACGAGGCTTCCAGCTCGTCCACCAGACGCGGCACGATATTGTCCTCGACGGTCTGGTGATAGGGCGTCGTATTGCGCCCTTCACCGCCATAAAAGTTCGCTTTGCGAATATCGAGCGGGTCTTTGCCTAGCGCGAAAGCGATCTCCTCGATCATGCGCTCGGCACCGATCGCCCCTTGCGGACCACCGAAACCTCGAAAGGCCGTGTTGGACACGGTGTTCGTTTTCTGCGGTTTCGATTTGAGCAGAACGTGCGGATAGAAATAGGCGTTGTCCGCGTGGAACAGCGCACGGTCGGTCACGGGGCCGCTCAGATCGGCGGAAAACCCACACCGGGCGGCGAATGTGCCGGACACCGCCTCGATACGCCCGTCATCATCGAACCCGACATCGTAGTCGATGACGAAATCATGCCGCTTGCCGGTCGCCGTCATGTCGTCGTCCCGGTCCGGGCGCAGCTTGACCGGGCGGTTCCATTTCTTGGCGGCGACGGCGGCAACGGTGCAGAACAGGTTCATCTGCGTTTCCTTGCCGCCGAACCCGCCACCCATGCGCCGCACATTCACGGTCACGGCGTTGGACGGCACGCCGAGCGCATGGGCCACCATATGCTGCGCTTCGCTGGGATGCTGGGTGGAGGAAAACAGCGACACATCATCGTCTTCACCGGGTATGGCCATCGCAATGTGGCCTTCCAGATACATATGGTCCTGCCCACCGACCGCCATGCGCCCGGAAATGCGGTGCGGTGCAGCTTCCAGCGCGCTTGCCGGCATCGCCGCGCTTCAGCGTGAGCGGTTTGGTGACCAGCGGAAGCCCTGCTTCTTCCGCAGCGACCGGATCCAGCGCGTGCGGTAGGGCATCATATTCCACATCCGCCAGAGCCGCCGCCCGCCGTGCCGCGTCGCGGGTTTTGGCGACAACGGCGAAGATCGGTTGTCCCCAGAATTCCACCTTGTCGACCGCGAAGATCGGCTCGTCGTGCAGGCCGGTCGGGCTGATATCGTTCATGCCGGGAATATCGTCAGCAGTCAGAACACCAATCACGCCGGGCGCCTTGCGCACCGGATCGAGATTCATGCGGCGGATGATGCCGTGGGCGACTTTCGACAGCCCCAGATAGGCGTGAAGCGTTCCTGCCGGTTCGGGAATGTCATCCGTATAATCGGCACGCCCCGTCACATGCTTGTGGGCGGAATCATGCTTGTGGCTGACATGGACCGCACCCTTGATGCGGTCGCCATCGCTATGGGAATCGACGCGCACATTCGGCACGGGCGCATCGCGGCGCTGTTCGGTCTCGACGGGTTTTTCGATCGTATCGGTCATCTCAGGACGCCCGCGCCAGACGGACGGTTTCCGCACCGGCTCCCTTTTCCAGCCAGAAGCGGCGGAACAGGTTGCGGGAGACCTGCAACCGGTATTCGGCTGTCGCCCGCCAGTCCGAAAGCGGCTGAAATCCTGATCGAGAACGCTTGCAGCTGCCAAGAAATGACGCCTCGTGTCCAAGGCTGGCCGACGAGCGCGGCTTCCGCATGGGTCGCTCGTTTCGGCGTTGCGGCCATGCCGCCAAATGCGATGCGGGCACTCGGTGATGACGTCGTCCGCAAGACCGTAATGTTGAACGCCGCGCAGACTGAGGAAATGTCCTCGTCGCGCCGCTTGGAAATCTTGTAGGCCGCATGGAACGACCCTTCCTTTGGCACGCGGAATGGTGATCGCTTCCACGAACTCGCCCGGCTTGCCGGTCCTGCTTGCCGTAGTCGATGAAGAACTCTTCCAGCGGCAACGAACGCCGCTCGCTACCGCAGCGCAATTCGACGGTCGCTCCCAGCGCGATCAGAACCGGTGGCGTGTCCCCGATGGGCGAGCCGTTGGCGACGTTGCCCGCCGATCGTCCCCATGCTGCGCACCTGCCAGCCCGCAATGCGGTCCCACAGGTCTTCCAGATGGGGAAAGGCGTCGCGCACCACGGCCTCGAAATCGCTATAGGTGACGTTGGCACCGATGCGGACGGCATCGCCCGTCATGTCCACCGAAGCCAGATCGTGCAAGGTGGCCGATATAGATCGCCGGGCTGATCGGACGCAGAAATTTCGTCACCCAAAGCCCGACATCCGTCGCACCGGCGACGATGGTCGCGTCGGGGTTGGCTTTCAGCAGGTCGGCAAAGTCATCGACGTTGGCCGGAAGCATAACGCGGTCATCATCCGATAACGATCTCGACCCGGGTTCCATCCTGCCAGTCCGCAAGTTGCGTCGATATTCGCTCGCCGCTCCACTGTCAGCCA
The DNA here is from genome assembly GCA_963799325.1 of uncultured Alphaproteobacteria bacterium. Lineage (GTDB taxonomy): Bacteria > Pseudomonadota > Alphaproteobacteria > Rhizobiales > Rhizobiaceae > Pseudahrensia. The sequence continues at coordinate 865,521 of CAWCWS010000002.1, forward strand.
ATCATTTGCCGGTGAACCCATCTGCGCCCATCGCTCGCGCCGCAGCGACGATCGGCTCGTAGCCGGTGCAGCGGCACAGATTGCCCTGCAACGCCGTTTCGATCTGCCTGTCGGTGGGCGCGTTGTTTTCCATCCACAACGCATACAGCGCCATCACGAAACCCGGCGTGCAGAAGCCGCACTGGCTGCCGTGATGATCGACCATCGCCTGCTGAACCGGGTGCAACCCGCCCTCGCTGCCGCGCAGATGCTCGACCGTCACCACATGGCAGCCGTCCACGCTGGCCAGAAACCGGATGCAGGCGTTGAGAGGTTTGTAGTGCAGTTCCCCGTCGCGCAGTCGCCCGACCAGCACCGTGCAGGCCCCGCAATCCCCTTCCGCGCAGCCTTCTTTCGTGCCGGTCAACCGCTGTTCGATACGCAGGAAGTCGAGCAGCATGTCGCTGGAACCGACCGTGGACAGAACGACCGGTTCATCGTTGAGCAGAAAGCGGATTTCAGAGCGGGTTTGCACCAGAGGGGCCTCGTAGGGGAGCGAAACTGTCTGCTCCACTCTAGCCAACGCGCAGGCCAAGCATAAGCACCCGCACTGCATTTTTGTGTCGCAGCCAAAAGGCGCGTGAGCGAAAGTCCGCTAGGCTTGCTTTTCCGGCACCCGAACGACCAATCCGTCGAGATCGTCCGTGACTTTGATCTGGCACGACAGGCGGGAATTGGGCTGGAGATCGTAGGCGAAGTCCAGCATATCCTCTTCCATCGCCTCGGCCGGTCCGGTCTTTTCCGTCCAGGCTTCGTCCACATAGACATGGCACGTGGCGCAGGCGCAGGCGCCACCGCATTCGGCCTCGATACCAGGCACCGAGTTCTTGATGGCGTTTTCCATCACGGTCGTACCGGCGCGGCGTCGACCTGGAAGGAAGCGCCATCATGGGTGATGTAGTTGATTTTGGGCATCGAATGGTCCGGCAGTCACACTGTTCAGGTCGATTTAAGCGCGCCCCGCGAGGAGTCAACCAACCGCGCGAAGCGGTGTTGTCCGTCCGGACAGCAGTTCCATGATGAACGCACGGGCAAATGCGACCTCGTTGGCAAGTTCGCCAAGGTCGGTGCGGCTCTGGCGGTCGTGGCTGCATTTCTTGGCCGCTGCGGCCACACGCCACGCACCGACACTGCGGGCGGAGCCTAAAATGGTATGCGCTGCCATGCGGCGTTCTTCGCCGGTCTTGGCGTTCTGCATCCGGTCCACATACAGGCGGGACTGGCTGGCAAACAGGCTGAGCACTTCCCGTTCGAGATTGGTGTCGCCAAGGGTCTGCCGTGTCAGGTGAACCAGATCGAGCGGCGCGTCCTGCACCGATTGCCTGTCCATAAGAACCGCTGTTTGCGCCATCTGAATTATTCCACGCTGAACTTCGATAGCGCAGGATAATGCTACCGCCGCTTTCCGCTCTCTTAACGGCTCCGCACACGGTTCCGCCGTTAACCATTCATTAAGAAAGCTGGCCCCGCTTGCACTGAAACGATGGGCTTTCGAACCGTTCTCACGGTATTGGTTAAGGTCAACGACCGGCGTGGAACGGCTGAAATATGTGCATAAACCGCACGTAACCGCTCCGTTGCCGGATTTCTGTGGCCCAGATGCGGGCCAGTGTATCGAGTAGAGCGACGTTGAAAACCGGTCGGTTCCAACGCTCGCAGCAAAGGATCCAGCATGGCTAGAATGACAGAATCCCAGGCGAAAGCGGCCCAAGAGGCGCTCGATGCGGTGGATCAGGCATTGCAGATCGATTTCGGTCAGGAAGCGGAGGCCGACTCTCTGGAGCCGGCGGAAAAGCCGATCGCTCCACCTGCCAAGCCCGCAACCATCGTCGCACCGCCAACCCAGCCGGACAACGATGCAACGCGCTCCGGTGTCGCCCGTTTTCGCGCCTCGCTTGTTCGAAAGCCATCCCGCGCACCCCTGTTTACCGGCCTGTTTCTGTCGGTCGCATGGATCGCGCTCGCCTGTTTTGCCGGTTACGGACTCATCGGCGACAGCCTGTTCAGCCAGTCGGCCTGGATGAACATCGGCAACCGGCCGGACCTGCTGTATTTCGCAGCCTCCGTCATCCTGCCGCTGTTCCTGATCTGGGCCTATGTGGTGATGATGCGGCGCGCTTCTGAATTGAAGACCGCCGCCGCGTCCATGACCGAAGCCGCCTACCGACTGATCGAACCGGAATCCGAGGCCGTCAGTTCGGTCCGCAACGTCAGTCATGCCATTCGCTCCGAGGTCAACGCGCTTTCGGACGGCATCGACCGGGCAATGAGTCGTGCCACGGAACTGGAAACGCTGGTCCACAACGAGGTCTCCAGCCTCGAAGCCTCCTATGCCGAGAACGAGGGCCGCATCCGTGCGCTCGTCGATGAACTGGCGCGAGAGCGCGAGGAAATCGTGTCCCATTCCGAGCGTGTGCGTTCGTCCATAACCGGAGCCAGCGAAACCCTGCGCGAAGACCTGAGCCTTTCGGCGCGGCAGATCAGCGACAACGTCTCTGATGCGCAAAAAGACTTTGCAGCTTCCCTTGGCGACACGAACGCAAAAATGCGGGAAAGCCTCGCAGCATCGGGTGAAGCCCTGCTTCAGTCCCTCGACGCGACCGGCGTTGCGTTGGGCGAACGGCTGGACACATCCGGGAGCTCACTTGGCCGAACGTTTACAACGCATTGGCAGCGAAACCGTCAGCAGTGTGGAAGAAGCGCAGGTTTCGCTTGGCCTCGCCGCCGAAACCATCATGTCCAGCCTGTCCTCTCAGACGGAAGATATGGGCACGCGGATTGAACGATCCGGCGACGACCTGCTCGCCAGACTGGCCGGTGCGGGTGAAAAGGCAACATCCGCGACCGACGAACTCACCATGTCGGTTGGCTTTGCAGGCGAAAACCTTGCCCAGTTGATCGATGGCAAGCGCGATGAAATGACCGCCACTCTCGATGAACGCACCGCCCGCTTGGAAGCGTCCCTACAAGTGTCCCAAGAGCGGGCCGTTCAGGCGGCGGACCAATCCCGCCACGCACTCGAAAAGTCGGCCTCGACACTCGCCGACGACAGCCGAACAGGCGGGCGAAACTCTTTCCAGCCGCCTCGAAGGCAGCACGACCGCGATGGTCGAGCGCCTGAATGCAACGACTGCGAACTCTACGGAAGCACTGGAAACGGCACAGGCGTCACTTGCCATGTCCGGTGAAATGCTCGGCGCGTCGATGGACGAGCGGACAGCCGAACTGACAGGACGATTGGAAGCGGGCGCAAACTCAGCCGTGGCCCAACTCCACGCGGCGACGTCTGCAACGACCGAAGCGGTCGAAACAGCTCAGGCATCACTCGCCATGTCCGGCGAGATGCTTGGCGCATCGATGGACGAACGCATCGGTGACGTGACCAACCGGCTCGAAGCAGGCGCCAACGCCATCGTCGGCCAGTTGCAGGCCGCTACCTCCACCGCAGCCGAAGCAGTCGATACGGCCCAAGCATCCTTCGCCATGTCCAACGAGATGCTGACCGCTACGATGGACGAACGGGCAGCCGATCTCTCCGAGCGCATCGCCGCCGGAACGCGGGTGTTGGATGAAACTCTTACCGGCTCGCTTACCAGCGTGGAAGAGCGCCTGAAATCAACCGCGAGCAGCTTTGCATTGTCTGCCAACGTGTTGAACGATGACATTCAGAAAAGCGTTGGAGCGATTGAAACCTCTGTTCTTTCCGCTTCCACCAACATCGGGTCAGCTGTTGAACTCGGCCTCGATGATCTCAATGCGAAGCTGGATGTTCAAGTCGCGGGCGTCCTGACGAAAATCGACGAGCGCAGCGATACGATGGCGTCCCATGCCGCGCGTCTGGAGCAATCGCTGAGTGACGGTGCCGAAAACTACGGCGGGCAGATCGATGGTCGCGTCAATGAAGTGCTGGCGAGTTTCGGTCAAAAGGCAACTTCGATCGGCGAAACTGTCGAACGCATCGACACAGCGCTTGGTGAGCGGGCCGAACGCCTGAACAGCCAGCTCTTGGACCGCACCCGCGAAATCGCCGACACGTTCAAGGCCGGTCAGACGTTCCTGACGGAAGACCTGTCCCGGCAGGTGGAGGAAACCGGCGCGCGGTTGGAAGAACGCACATTCGGTCTCACGATGGCATTTGCGTCCAAGATGGACGAGGTGGACGCCACACTCGTCGTCACGGTCCGAAGCCGTCGACAGCGTTCTGAACGCCCGTGCCGCTGAACTGGAGGAACGCGTCGGCGCTATCGACAGCCGCCTCTCCAATCGTTTCGACGCTTTCGGCCGGGATTTTGCTGAACAGTCCGAGGCGGTTGATAGCCGTCTGGAACAACGTCTCGACGTGATCGGCACTCTCGCCAATCGCGGCATGGAACAGACCGTCAAATCTCTCGACGGCTCCATCGAAACCTTGAGCAACACACTCATCGAACGCACCGCCGATCTGGACAGGTCCATGTCGGCCCGCCAGGGCGAATTGAACGAGAAGCTCGACGAACATGTCGCTTCAATGGAACTGACCCTCGGCACCCGCCTGGACAGTGTGGGCGGAACGCTGGAAGCGGCTGCTGACACCGTCGGCATGATGCTGGACGAACGCGGCGCGCGGCTGGCAGAGACATTGCAGACCAATGTCGCGGGCATCGGCGATGCACTGACGGCGGAAGCCGACCGTGCCGAATCCAAGATGGCGAATGCCGTCGCATCGCTGGAAAAGCGCGTGCGCGAACAGTTGGAAGCTGCCGATTCCGCAATCGGCAGCCGCGCAGACGCTGTCACCAGCGTGTTGGCAGAACGCACTGCCGAACTGAACGTCACCCTCGCTGCCCGCTCCCGGGAACTGTCGCAGCTTTTGACCCGCGACACCCTGCCGTTGCTCCAGAACTTCGAAAGCCAGGGCAAGGCCGTGGCGGACCAGCTTGCGGCTTCCACCAGTGAAATCGCAATCGGTCTCACCCAACGGCTGGAAGGCACAAGCCATCTCCTGCGCGGTGCAGCCGATCAGGCAGCGGAAAAACTGGCGTCCTCCATTCTCCAGTCCAACGAACGTATGGAAGAAGCAGCGCAAGCTGCGGCAGACGATCTCGGCACCCGGTATTCGGCACTCGAAACCCGCACCGGCGATCTCGTCACCCGTCTCACGCGTTCGTCGGAACAGCTGTCATCCGTGGTCGACAATCAGGCCGGATCGCTGGTGAGGAGCGGCGAGGAACTGTCCGAACGCCTCGCATCTGTCGCCTCGCAAGTCGGCGACCGGGTCCGCGCGGAATCGACGGCGCTGGTCGAAACGCTATCGACGAAATCGTCCGAAACCGTCGCGGCCCTCAACGGCACGAACGAACGTCTGAAGTCCGAAATCGGCACATTGCTCGAACAGTTGAACGGCTCCAACCGCGTGTTGGCCAGTCTCATCACCTCCGCGGACCAGAACCTCGCCAGCGCACAGACGAGCCTGGCCGAACAGGCGGAAACCTTCAAAACTGTCGCGGAACAGGCAGCGGGCGACCTCAATACGTCGAACCGCATCATCGAGACGAACTATAAAGGCCTGCGCGACATTTCCGGGACCGTGCTGAACGATGTCGCCGCCATCACCGCCCGCTTTGAAGACCAGAGCAAGGCGCTCGGCTCCGTCGCGTCCCTCCTCGGTGATACGCAGGACAATCTCGCCAGCAATCTCGATAACCGCCGTGAAGCGATCGAGCAGTTGACGGAAGGTCTCGTGATCAAGTCGGGTGAAATCGAAAAGCTGATGTTGCGGTTTACCGGTCTCATGGAAGGGTCCGTTGCGAACGCCGAAACCCGTGCCGACACTCTCGGAAAGGATCTGGCGAGCAAGGTGGACAGCGCCGCCCGCGAGGCGACCGAGCGGTTCGCCGAAGCAACGCAGGAAATGCGCGGTTCCGCCGAAACCCTGCGCAGCGAGCTGTCCGCAACACGTGGCGAGTTGAAGAAGACGGTTATCGACCTGCCCGAGGAGACCAAGGAAAGCGCGACGGCCATGCGCCGGGTGGTCTCGGACCAGATCAAGGCCCTGAAAGACCTGTCCGACCTCGTCGCCAAGTCGAAACGGCTCTACGATGCGCCCACGTCATCGGATGCGCCCCGTCAACGGGTCGCGCAGCCGGAGCCGGTTGCCGAAACGCGCGCGCCATCTCCCGAGCCTGTAGCGCCTTCGCCTGCTCCTGCACCAATCATGCCCGTCGCTTCCGCACCCGCACCTGTCACTCAACCGACCGTCGCTCCCGCTACACTACGCGGTTCGTTCGGACCGGTGGAGAAAGCGGCCAGTGATGGCGCGAAGTCCGGTGACGGATGGGTCAGCGACCTGCTGCGACGCGCCTCAGCGGACGACGACAGCGAGCAACCCGCTCCGGCGCGGTCCGCGTCAAGCGACGATGCGGTCGGTTCCTTGTCAGCCGACATTGCAGCGGCCATCGAGCACGATACGGCTGTCAGCCTTTGGCAGCGGTACCAACGGGGCGACCAGAACGTGTTCTCGCGCGACATGTACACCCGTCGCGGCCAGCAGACATTCGACGAAATCAAATCGAAATACCGGGATGACACGTCGTTCAAAGGCTCGGTCGATCGCTACATCGCCGACTTCGAGAAGCTGATTGCCGATGTCGCGCGCAATGACCGCGACAATATCATGACGCAGACCTACCTCACGTCCGACACCGGCAAGGTCTACACGATGCTGGCTCACGCAGCCGGTCGCTTCTCCGCCTGATTGCGGGGAGGCATCGCGTTCGACAATTTAAGGAGCAGATCTGGTGCTTAGATCGCGCCTGTGACCCAGCCGATCAGGTCACGGGCCAAGGCGTCGAAGGCCGCATCGAGCGCGTCCACATAAGCATCCGGCGTCGTGCCGGAAGCAGGCCGGGAAATGCGGAACACCTTGGTCCGAACGACCTTGCCGGAGCGGTCGGAAAGCAGTTTCACAGACATCTCGATGTTTGCGGCGCGGTCAGGCTGTGAGATACCGAACTCGCGCAATTCGCTGATGAGCTGAAAATCGATGACCAGCCCATCTCCCGGCTGCGCGGTGGCACCGGTTCGACCGGAATTCTCGAATGCCGCGACCAGCTTGGACTGCACCATGCGCGGCAGCGTGTCGGTCCATTGGGCACCCGCCAGATATGTCACGACCTTCGGCGAAGGCCGAACGACGATCCGGTCGCTGTCGATGCTTTTCAACGCCGATGGTGCCTTGACGAGGATCTGCGCGCGCGTTCCACCGCGAACGCCGTCGAACGACTGCGGCGCGGTCAGTTCATAGGTTTCGCGCGGCGCTTCCTGCCCTTTCAGCAGCGCACATCCGCTCAGAACGGACGCCGCAGCCAAGAGGCAAATCAATCTTCTTGTCGGGTTCAACGCCACACCAAATCTCAACGACGGGGTCTTCCACCGTCCGTTTCACGAATTCTGGACCCGCCCGAGCCGCTGATGAGCGACGAGGGATTGTCCTCTATCTTGCGGATAACACGGTCTATGCGCCCGATCGACTGGCGCGCATCACGAATGAGCGTCTGTGTGTCTCCAAGGCCACGCCTCGCCAGCCCGTCCACATTGCCGGAAATGCTCGACACCTCGGCGGCCAAGACCTTTGCCGTGTTGCGAAATTCCGCCAGCGTCTGCTGAACATCATTGACGATACCGCTTGTGGCGTCCGAGCCAAGCAGTGTGTTGACCTGCTCGATGACACCGTCGATCTTCTTGGAGGTCTCGTTCAGCCGTGCGGACAGTTCCACCGCGTCGTCCACCACCTTGCCGACATCATCGCCACGATTGGACAGTTGTTGGGTCACGCCACGAACGTCCGCCACGATCTGCTGTGCGCCCTCAGCCGTTTTCGTGACGGAATCGACAGCCAGGTTCACACGCTCCGCATCAATCGCCGACAAGAGCGACGCCACGTTGCGGCTGGCGTTGGAAACGTCCGCGACCAGTTGCTGAACCAGATCGCGGTCGACCGTCTCGACGAGTCCCCGCGCGCTGGATGCCGCTGCGGATACGTCGTTGAGTGTGGATGTGATTTTTGAACTATCGATACCGGCCAAGACCGACCGGGCCTGCTCGGCCGCGGCGTCGATATTGCCGACGAGTGAAGACACCTGTGCGGGCTCGATACCCGCGGTCAGTGCGGCGAGGCGCTGGCTCGTGGTGCGCAGGTCGGTCAAAAGACCGTTGATCGCATTTCTGTCCACGTCTTCCACGACAGCCCGCACACCGGCCGTGATGGCCGTCACGTTGTCGACTGTCGCCGCGACGCTGTTGCCATCGACTGCTGCGAGAACATCGCTCACGCGTCCAGCCGCCCGGTCTATCCCCTCCACCGTGGAACGGATACGGGCAGGATCGACGGCGTCGAGCACGCCATTCACGCTTGTCACGGTGTCGTTCAGGCCCGCCGTCAATGTGCCAAGCTGCTGGCTCGCCGTTATCGCGGACGCCATGATCGTATCGAGCGCTTCACCCTGCTGCCCGAGCCGTTCGGAGAATTGCGCCGCGCCGTTCAGCGTTCTGGAAACATCCTCGGGATCGACCGCCCCGACAATGCGCTCGACCTGCGTTACGGTGGCGTCGATCTTTCCCGACAAACCCTCCAGCGCCTTGGCGGCTTCGCCTGCAGATGCCATGAAATCCGACACACCATCACTGTTGGCCGCAAGCGATTTGGCGAACGTATCGACGCTGGCAAAAGTGCTCGTGAGGCTTGCCTGATTGGTCAGAACGAATTCGTTGAGAACCGACATCGTGTTCTCGACCTGATTGGCGATGGCATTCACACGAACGATGAGATCGGAAATCGCGGACGGGTCGCCGACGATGCGGGGTGTAAAACCCTCCGGTGCGTCTGCGGCCTGCACAAGAATGGCAGCCGATTCCGCCGTGCCGCCTTCCAGCGCGATGAACGCTCCCCCGGAAAGCCCGCGCAAACCGACGCTGGCCTTCGTGTCGCTGCGCACAGGTGTGTTCGGGTCGATCTTTGTATGAACGACGACGTAGCGCGGGTCGGATGTATCGAGCGACAGGTCTTCCACCCGCCCCACGGTGATGCCGTTGAACTGCACGACACTTCCCGGTCCGAGCCCGGACACCGACCCTTCGATCCGCACATCGAGCGGCACCAGCGAATCTCGGCTGGAATAACCGGCGGTCCAATAGACCAATGCGAAGGTGGCCACGATTGCGAGAATCGTAAAGACGCCGACCGCCACGTAATTTGCGCGAGTTTCCATTGCGCCTGCCTAACCCCTCGTTGGCGCGATGGCCACGTTTTCGTTGCTGTTGGAAGCCGCATCGAGCGCACCGAGCTGCGCGCGCTTACCCCGGAAATAGGACTTCACCCACTCGTCCTCTACATCCAGCATGGCTGAAAGCGGACCGGCCAGCAGCACCTTACCATCCCGAAGCACCGCAATGCGGTCGCACACGGCTTGCAAGGAATCCAGATCGTGCGTCACCATGAAGACGGTCAGCCCCAGCGTATCGCGCAGCGAGGCAATGAGATCATCGAATTCCGCCGCACCGATCGGGTCCAGCCCGGAGGTCGGCTCGTCGAGAAAGACCAGATCCGGGTCCAGCGCCAGCGCGCGGGCAAGGCCGGCCCGCTTGACCATGCCGCCGGACAATTCGCTGGGAAATTTGTCGAGCGCGTCGAGTGGCAGGCCGACAAGCTCCAGTTTCACGGCTGCCAGTTCGTCCATCAACTTGACCGGCAGATCGAAATATTCCCGCATGGGAACCTGCACGTTTTCCTTCACTGTGAGCGCTGAAAACAGCGCGCCGTGCTGGAAGAGAACGCCGATGCGCCGGTCGAGCGCAAGTTTGCCCGCGGCATCCTCCGAATCATAGTTCTGGCCGAACAGTTCGATCGTGCCACCCTGCCGTTTCACAAGGTCCAGAACCGCCCGCATCAGAACCGATTTACCCGTGCCGGAGCCGCCTACGAAGCCGAGGATTTCTCCGGCGAACACGTCGAGGTCTAGGCCTTTCAGCACTTTATTACCGTTGAACCCCACGTCTATACCGCGCGCGCGCAGCACCACCGTCCGGGGGTCGCCCTCTTTCGCAATCGGCGGGTTGTTTTCGATCGACATCGCTTAAAATCCAATCGATGCGAAGAAGATGGCGAACAGGCCATCGATGAATATGACGGCGAAGATAGCACGAACCACGGACGCCGTCGTGCGCTGCCCGAGCGACTCGGCGCTGCCGCCGACTTTCAGCCCTTCGATTGCGGCGACGAGGCCGATGACGAGCGCCATGACCGGTGCCTTGATAAGTCCGACAAAGAACGGCTCGACGCCGACGCCCAACCGGAACGCTTCGAGAAATTGCCCGGGCGTCACGCCGACATAAAGTTCCAGAACGATCATCGCGCCGAGCAGGCCCGCAAAATCCGCCAGCAGCGTCAAAATCGGCAGAGCGACAAGCAAGGCCAGCAAACGCGGCAAGATGAGTACGCCGACGGGGTTCAGCCCCATTACATGCAGCGCGTCGATTTCCTCGCGCTGTTTCATCGTGCCGATTTCGGCCGTGATGGCAGAGCCTGTGCGGCCCGCCACCATGATGGCGGTCAACAGCACGCCGATTTCACGCAGCAACAGAATGCCCACAAGGTCGATGGCCAGCAGTTCCTCGCCGTAGAATTTGAGTTGGTAGGCGCTCTGCTGCGCCAGAATTCCTCCGATCAACAGCGACATGACACCGATGACCGGCACCGCCTTGCGGCCCATATTGTCGATCTGCGCAACGATGGATGTCAGCCGCAGGGCGCTCTTGCCGCCCTCCTTCATCTGCGAACCCTGTATCGACGCTCCCAGCAGATGACAGGCCAGCAGAAAGTCGCGTCCGAACTGCAGCAGCCCCCGCCCGACCTGGTGGAATGGTAACAGGAAGAATGGAACGTGTTGCCCCCGTTCATGACGAGTAGGCGTGTGCTGCTCATGTTCGTGCAGCACGGAAATCAGGGCGCTGCCAACCGCGTTTTCGTTCGCGAACTCGAACGACAACCCGGCATCCTCCGCCCGCCGCCGCAGACGCTCCATCAGCCACGCGCCTGCCGTATCCATCGCGGTGACCTGCGATGTGTCCACCCGAAGGACGGAACTGCCTTCGACCACGATGTCGCGGATAGCGTCATCGACTTCGGCTACGGTGCCCATCATCCATCTGCCCCGCGCCTCTACGAGCAGCGCATCGCTCTCACGCGAAACCGAAACGGAACCCGGTTCATGGGATACACCCGTATATTCGGCAGGTTCGACGATAGACGTCATCGGGCTGGCGGGGTCTGGTTTGACTGCATGGCGCAAACATAGCCGCTTTCACCGCGACTGTCCCGCCGTTCAGTGTCGATAACGCCAGCCATTACAAGGCCAGCGCACGCGCCATTGTTGCAGGATCGATATTGCCGCCCGATACGGTCACGACGACCGTTTCTCCAGCCACGTTCACCTTGCCGAAGAGGATTGCTGCAAGAGCAGTCGCACCACCGGGTTCAGCGACCAGCTTCATCTCGTTGAACAGGAAAGCGACGGTTTCCAATGCCTCCATATCACTCACGGTCAGGCCGGGTTCCAGCCGCCCTTTCAGCAAGCCGAAGGACACTTCCCCCGGCATGGGTGTGACGATCGCATCCTGCACGGACATGGCCATACTGTTGCCGCCCACCCGTTCACCGGCGGCGTGGGAACGGGCCTGATCGTCATGCCCTTCCGGTTCCGCGGTGTGCATCCTGCAATCCGGAAAGTGCGGATTGAGCGCGAGCCAGATACCGGCGATCAGCCCTCCGCCACCGGCGCATACCACCGCGCGGTCCGGCGTTCGCGCCGTATTCCTTCAACTGCTCCACGATCTCCAGACCGACCGTGCCCTGCCCGGATATGACGTAGGGGTTTTCGTAAGGATGAATGGACAGAGCGCCGGTTTCGGCGGCAATTCTGTCGAGCAACGCGTCCCGATCCTCGGTCGCGCGATCGTATTCCACGATTGTCGCTCCGGAGCGCATGGTTCGTTCCTTCTTCAATGCAGGCGCGTCCGACGGCATCACGATGGTGGCCTTTGCGCCGAACAACCGCGCCGCCTCGGCCACACCTTGGGCATGGTTGCCCGACGACGACGCGACGATCCCGCGCGCACGGGCGGCATCGGCATGTGCGCTGACAGCATTATAGGCACCACGGAACTTGAACGAGCCCGTACGCTGCAGGTTCTCAGCCTTGATGAAGACGCGTGCGCCAACCCGTTCGTCGAGAATGTCGTTCCGCAACAAAGGTGTGCGGAAAGCGTGTCCGGCAAGCCGTTCTGCCGCTTCCAAGATGGTGTTGTAGGTAGGTGTCATCTGGTATCGTCGTGCAAACGTGGCCTTACTCGGGAACATGCAATGGACCTCGGCATCCTGAGGCGCAAGGCCATCTTCTCCAACTCCTGGCTGTCCTCCCCATGCCTTTAACCGTTCGGAAACCCTGTGGATGGATTGGCGATCATCCTTAACTGGACGGTGGTGCGGCTGGCATAATTTCGCTTTCGGAAAGACCGGACAAGCGGCATCGACGGAGACACTGCGACATGGCGGTAAAGCCAGCGCGAACGGAAACATTCGGCCTGTTCTGGAAGGCCCACACCATCATGCTGGGCGGCGTGGTGGCATTTCCGCTTTTGTTTGCGGGAGCAGCCGATGCGGCCAGTTGCACATCACTGGCGAGGCAATTGAACAGCTCCGGCGGGGGCGGCAGCCAGCTCGTCTCGGCTCAACAACGTCATATAAAAACCATGCAGAATAGACTGGCACGATCCGGTTGCTCGACCGGTCGCGGCAATGATAATTCCTGCCGCTCCAACGCCCTTCTCCTGAAGCGCATGCAGCGCAACCTGGCCAAGCTCGAGCGCAAGCATGGTGGTTCGGCACAACGCTCCAAGGCATCCATCCGCCGAGACATGCGACGGCAAGGGTGCAACAACGCGGCCAATGTTCATGACAAGGTTTTCAAGAATAAGCGCAGCCGGTCCAGCCAAAGCCAGACAGCCAGCGCAGCCCCCAGATCATATGGCGGCCCGACCGTCAGCACTTATTGCGTGCGCGAAACGGACGGCTTCTACATACCCGTCAGCTACGCGACCACCGCTGACTTTTTCGACCGTGACCGCAAGGCCTGCGAGACGCGCTGCCCAGGCGTGCCGATGGACCTGTTTTATCACCGGACCGAAGGTGAGTTTCCCGAGGACATGGTGGCGGCCAGCGATCAGCGGCCTTACAGCGAAATGCCCACGGCGTTCAGTTTTCAGCGGGAAACGACCCGGCACATTCAGTGCAACTTCGCCAGCATCGCGCCGGACAACCCGCTGGAAATCGTGGCCGGTGGCGAGGAGAAACGCACGCTTACACAAGTGGCCATGCTCGCCAGACCGACATTCCGCCCCGGCGTCGGGTTGCTGCGCGGAACGGTCGTGCCCCGCAGGCCGGACTTCGAGCCGACGGAACGCCGCGTCAGGATAGTCGGCGAATCGTTTTTTCCCGTCCAATAAGCGGCAGCAGCGCCGCCATATCCGGTCCGTTCTTCCGTCCGGTTAGCGCCTTCCGCAATGGCATGAACAGCGCCCCGCCCTTGCGACCGGTTTCCTCTTTCAGGGCGTCAGTCCAGTCCTTCCAAACGGTTTCCGACCAAGGCTCCGCAGGCAGCGATGCACCGGCTTGGGTGAGAAACTCGCGGTCGTCATCCGCGATATCGCTCTCGATCTCGCCATCGACGATAGGAATCCATTCCGTAATCTCGTTGAACCGCGTCAGGTTCTCCCGCGCCAGTAGCCAGAATGACTCGCTCACTTCGATGCCGAGTTCCCCAAAATGTTTTTTGGCCGTCTCGTAGGGCATGGTGTGGAGCAGCCGCTCATTCAGCGCTTCCAGTTCGGTCTGATCGAACTTTGCAGGGGACTTTGAGACCGATGCCCCGGCGAATGTCTTCGCCAGTTCCGAAAGCGACTGGATTGGCGCGACATCCCGGTCCGTTCCGGTCAGCGTTGACATGATGGCGACCGCCATCGGCTCCATGCCCCCGGCCCGCAATTCCGCGACGGAAAGCGCGCCGGTCCTTTTGGACAGCCCTTCCCCATCGGCACCGGTCAGCAGGTTGTGATGGCCGAATGCGGGAAGCGTTTTGGCTCCCAGTGCCTGCATCAACGCGATTTGAGCCCCGGTATTGGCGATATGGTCGCCCCCGCGCAACACATGGGTGATACCCATATCGAGATCATCAACGACACTCGGCAAGGTGTAAAGATAGGTGCCGTCCTCCCGCACCAGAACCGGGTCCGACATGGATGCCAGATCGACGGTCTGACGAGCACGGAACACGTCATCGAAGACCGTTTCCGACCGATGAGGCGCAGCCGGATCGCCGTCGAAATTGGGCAGCAGAAAACGCCAATGCGGTTTGCGCCCCTCGGCCTTAAACGCGGCTTTCTCGGCATCGGTCAAAAACAGCCCGGCGCGATCATAAACCGGGGGCTTGCCCCGTGCCATCAACCGCTTGCGCTTACGGTCGATTTCGTCCGGCGTTTCGTAGCAGGCATACAACAAGCCCGCATCCCGCAGCGTTTTTGCCGCAGCATCGTGCAGTGCAACGCGGTCGGACTGGCGTTCCGTCCGGTCCGGCTCGATCCCGAGCCATGCCAGATCCTCAACGATGCCTTGGGCGAACGCATCGGTGGACCGGGCGGTGTCCGTATCGTCCAGCCGCAGGACGTATTGCCCGCCCGGTTTGGCAAACAGCCAGTTGAACATGGCGGTGCGGATATTGCCGATGTGAAGCCGCCCGGTCGGAGATGGCGCGAAGCGGACGATTGGCGTTTTTGGGGAAGGTTGTGTCATGACGCGCTGTTAGCCGAGGTGGCGCACAACCTCAATCGGGTTGCCCCTACTTCAAACCGGACTTCACGTCATGCAGACAGCGAAGCGCCATCCTTTTCGACCGGAACGGTCTTCCGGGCGGCGAGCGCCTTATCGGATGCCGCACGAAACGCCGGCGCGACGAGACCGGCTGAAATGACCAGCTTTGCGGCTTCCTCGACACTCATATCCAGAATGACGACATCTCTTTTCGGAACGAACAGCAGAAAGCCGGAGGTCGGGTTGGGTGTGGTGGGCAGAAAGACGCTGACGGTCTGCCCCGCCTCATCGTCCAGCCGCGCCTGAACCTCGCCCAGCGTATCGGTGGCGACGAATGCGAGCGCCCAGAGGTCTTTTCGTGGATATTCGACGATGGCAACGGACTGGAATGAGTCTGAATCCTCACGGAAAACGGTTTCGAAAATCTGCTTCAGCGCAGAGTAGATACTGCGAACCACCGGCATCCGCGACAGCAAGCGCTCTCCGAACCCGATGATGGATCGCCCGATCAGGTTCGCGGTCAGGAAGCCGACAAGCGTGATGACAACGAGCGCCACAAGCAGCCCGAAACCGGGCACCGCGAATGGCAGATATGCGTCCGGGCTGTAGCTTGGCGGGATGTAAGGTTTCACCCATCCATCGACCCATTTGATCAAGGTCCATGTGAGATAGAGCGTGATCACCACCGGCGCACAGATCACCAGACCGGTCAGAAAATACCGGCGCAACCGCGCTCCGAACGACTGTTGCGGAAGCAGTTTCACATCTGATTTCTTGCGTGCCACCGGTTTCCGCGCCCCGTTTCCGTTCGGTCTTTATGTGGCCAATGGTGCCTGCGATACAAGGCGCACCATCATTCCACCGTCACCGATTTTGCAAGGTTGCGGGGCTGGTCCACGTCCGTGCCCATGTGAACGGCTGTGTGGTACGCGAGCAGCTGGATCGGCAACGAATAGGCGATTGGCGTCACGATTTCCGGCATGTCCGGCATGATGATGACGTCGCTTTCGTCCATTCCCGCAGCCGCCGCGCCCTTCGCATCCGTAATCAGAATGATCTGGCCTCCACGCGCGGCGACTTCCTGCATGTTGGAAACGGTTTTCTCGAATATCCGGTCATGAGGCGCGATAACGATAACGGGCATGTCCTCATCGATCAGCGCAATCGGCCCATGCTTCAATTCACCGGCAGCATAGGCTTCGGCGTGAATGTAGGACAGTTCCTTGAGTTTCAACGCGCCTTCGTGCGCCAGCGGGTAGTTCGTGTCGCGCCCGAGATAGAGCACGCTTTTCTTGTTCATGAGCGATTTCGCCAGCCGCTCGATCTGGTCTTCGATACGCAGCGCCCGGTTGGCGAAGCGCGGCGTTTCCGCCAATTCGTCCACCAGCCGCGCCTCGGTTTCCCGGTCGATATGACCGCGCGCCACACCGGCTGCAATCGCCATCGCGGCCAGCACGGTCAACTGGCACGTGAAGGCTTTGGTGGAAGCGACACCGATTTCCGGTCCCGCCAGCGTTAGGAACACATCGTCAGCAGCCCGCGCCATCGTGCTTTCGCGCACGTTCACGATGGCCGCGATGCGCTGCCCCTGCTCCCGGCAATACTGCAGCCCGGCCAACGTGTCCGCCGTCTCGCCGGACTGGGAGATGAACAGCGACAGCCCGTTCTTGGAAAGCGGCGCCTCGCGGTATCGGAACTCGGAAGCAACGTCGATATCGACCGGCAGACGCGCCAGCCGCTCGAACCAGTATTTCGCCACCTGTCCAGCCAGATACGCCGTGCCGCAGGCTGTGATGTTCAGCCGGTCCAGAGCCGCGAAGTCGATGTCCGTTTCCGTGCCGTCGAGCCCACGCATGATGACGCGCCGCTCGTTGAAGTCGACATAGTTCGACAGCGTGTGCCCGATCACCTCCGGCTGTTCGGTGATCTCCTTCATCATGAAGTGCCGGTGCTTGCCCTTGTCCACCATCATGGCGGAGCCGAGCGAAATCTCGATCTTGCGTTCGACCGTCGCGCCCTTCGCGTCACGGATCGTCACTCCGTCACGGCGCAGCACGGCGCGGTCGCCGTCTTCCAGATAGGAAATGCGGTTGGTAAAGGGGGCGAGCGCCACGGCGTCTGAGCCGAGATACATCTCGCCGTCGCCGTAGCCGATGGCCAACGGCGGTCCATTGCGTGCGGCGACGATAGTCCCGTCCTCGTTGCTGAACATGAGCGCCAGCGCAAAGGCCCCGCGCAGTCGTTCGAGCGCGGCATCCGCAGCCGCTACCGGCTCCAGACCCGCCTTCAATCCATGCGATACAAGGTGTGCGACAACTTCCGTATCCGTCTGCGATGAAAACGAAAATCCGGCAGCCGTCAGTTCGTCCCGCAACTCGCGAAAGTTCTCGATGATACCGTTGTGGACGACCGCCACATCGTCGGAAAAATGCGGATGGGCGTTCTTTTCCACCGGCGCACCGTGGGTTGCCCAGCGGGTGTGGCCGATGCCCGTTTCGCCCGGCAGCGGGTTTTCCACCAGCCGCGTTTCCAGATTGAACAGCTTGCCCTCGGCCCGCCTGCGGTCCAGCACACCGTTTTCGAGCGTGGCGACACCGGCGGAATCGTAACCCCGATATTCCAGGCGCTTCAGCGCATCGACGATGAGTGGGGCGACCGGCCGGTTGCCGACGATACCTACGATGCCGCACATGGGCGCTTCTCCGGCAGAACGAAAATTGCTGACTAGCCGAACCCTACGCGAAGGCTACTCACAAATGGTTTCAACGCCGAGACATGGTCGTCAGGACTTGGCAGCTTTTTCAGCCGCGAACCGTGCGCGCAATTCCTTCGCCTTGCCGTCCAGATTCACCTGCCGGTTTCGCGCGATACCCAGCGCATCGTCCGGCACATTCTCGGCAATCGCACTGCCCGCCGCTGTGTTCGCGCCCGCGCCGATGGAAACCGGCGCGACAAGCGCCGTGTTGGACCCGATAAACGCGTTGGCACCGATGGTCGTGCGGTGTTTGCCGAAACCATCGTAATTGCACGTTATTGTTCCTGCACCGATGTTTGCGCCCGCTCCGACTTCGGCATCGCCGATGTAGGACAGGTGATTGGCTTTCGCACCCTCGCCGAAGACCGCAGCTTTTGTTTCCACGAAATTACCGATCCGCGCCCGCGCACCGATCACGCTGCCGGGTCGCAAACGGGCGTAGGGGCCGATGATGGCACCTTCCCCGACCGTTGCGCCTTCGAGATGGCTGAACGCGCGGATGATAGCACCATCGGCTATCGTAACGCCCGGTCCGAACACGACATTTGGTTCGATCGTCACATCATCGCCAATCACCGTATCATGATGAAAATAAACGCTTTCCGGTGCCTGCATCGTCGCTCCGGCCAACAATGTTTCCGCCCTGCGCCGCTGTTGCCAGACCCCTTCGACCGCTGCCAGTTGCACCCGGTCGTTGACGCCCTGCGTTTCGCTTTCCGGCACGGCGACGGCTTTGGCTTTCAAGCCCTCTCGACGGGCAATCTCGACGATGTCGGTGAGGTAGTATTCCCCCTGCGAGTTGTCGTTTCCAACCGCTTCCAGCAACGCCAAACCCACGCTTGATGAGAATAAGGTTATGCCTGAATTACAGAATGTTATGCGCTTTTCCTCATCCGTTGCATCCTTTTCCTCACGGATTGCAAGGAGCTCATCGCCATCCATCAGCAACCGACCGTAGCCGGTGGGTTGGTCGGTGTGAAAGCCGAGCATCACGACGTCGGCTCCGTCTCGCAAAGCCGCGCGCCCAGCGTCAATCGTTTCAGGGCGGATCAGCGGAGCGTCGCCATACAGCACGACCACATCGCCCTGCGCCGACTGGATGGCATTTCGAGCGGCCAGCACCGCATGAGCCGTTCCAAGTCGTTCTCTTTGTTCGAAAATCTCAACGTTCGGTTCGAATTTTTTCACCGCCCCAGACACCAGTTCAGCCTGATTTCCGACCACAGTGACCAAAGTCGAAAACCCCGCCTGCCGTGCCGCCGCAAGCGTATGGCAGACCATCGGCAGACCGGCCA
The DNA here is from genome assembly GCA_963799325.1 of uncultured Alphaproteobacteria bacterium. Taxonomy (GTDB): domain Bacteria; phylum Pseudomonadota; class Alphaproteobacteria; order Rhizobiales; family Rhizobiaceae; genus Pseudahrensia. The sequence goes on from CAWCWS010000002.1 coordinate 884,506, forward strand.
CCGGATGCAGCACCTTCGGCAGCGTGGACCGCATTCGCTTGCCTTCGCCAGCCGCAAGAATGATCGCCAGCGATCCTGTCTGTTGTGCCATGATCGCTCATTCCCCTAAGACCGTCGAACAGGACCGTCCGCCCAATTCACACCCTATAGAAGACGATCCCGATTCGATGAAGCGACGACCGCTGCCACATGCAAAACATCTCAAGCGAAAGGCGTTTCGCTGTTTTCTTTCGGCCAAACGGTGGGTTGGTGACAGACGTTTGTCTGTGAGCGAACACCTAGACGCTCAGAGCGATTGGCAAAAAGCCGCACCTCTTGTCGCGGTACTGTTCATTGGCGTGTTGCTCGCAGGCGTGACCTGGGCATTGGTCGAGACGCGTGACGCGGAGCCCAAAGCGGACATGGTCGAGGTGGTGGACGCAATCGAGCCACCACCAGTAAAAATCGCCGTAACGGTCGAGCCAGAGACGGATACATCAACCCCAATCTTGCCGCTTGCGTCGGATGCAACGGGTATTGGCGCCGATCTGGGGAAAAGCGTTTCGCTTGTCGAACTGGCAGACCGTTACGAAATACTTCGTCGCCGGATGCCCGAGAGTTTTAAGCCGCTCGACCCGCTCATACGCTTCTCGAGTGAACCGGACGACCTCGATGCCACTTTGATTGCCGGTCCATTCGCCGATGCTGAAGCCGTCGGCGATTTCTGCCGCATCATCCGCCTGCAACTCTCCGGCCACTGCGAAACCACAACGTATCAAGGGGATGCATTACCTGCTCCGATATCGAGATGACGATGCCATCTCTTTGGCACTGCGCTTGCAATACGAAAGCAAGACCACAGTCACTTGTCCCGGTTTGGGACATTATCACGACGGAGTATCACGATGAGAAACCCGACAATCGACAACTTGCCCGGCGACCAGCTGCTCCGTCTTGTGGAAGCGGACTACGGTGATGGTGTCGGTTCGATGGCAGGTGCCAACCGCCTTTCGGCCCGTGAAATCTCCAACCTCGTCTTTTCCCAGTCCGAAACGACAGGCAACGCTGCCGATATCTCCAACTTCATGTGGATGTGGGGCCAGTTTCTCGACCACGATCTGTCTCTGAGCGACCCGCACGCGGAAGCTGGCACCGCGGATATCTCGGTCGCCTCTGGCGACTCGATGTTCGACCCTACGGGCACCGGCGAAGCGAGCATCGGCTTTACCCGCACGGAATATCACCACGACACCGGCATCACCGGGCCGCGCGAGCAGATGAACATGATCACGCCCTTCATCGACGGCTCGAACGTTTATGGCTCCGATAGCGTCCGGCTTGCGGCACTCCGCAACGACGATGGCACCATGAAGACCTCCGACGGTGACCTGCTGCCCTACAACGTCAACGGTCTCGCTAACGCCCATTCGACATCCGCAAGCCTGTTTCTGGCAGGCGACATTCGCGCCAACGAGAATGTCGGACTGACCTCCATGCACACGATCTTCGTGCGCGAACACAATCGCCTCGTTTCGGAAATGGACGACAGCCTGACCGGCGACCAGAAGTTCGACGCAGCCCGAGCGCAGGTCGAAGCCCAGCTTCAGGCCATCACCTACAATGAATTCCTGCCCAAACTGATCGGTCCGGACGCATTGGGCGCAGCGCAGGGTTACGACGCCGATATCGACCCGCAAATCGCCAACGTTTTCTCCACCGCCGCTTTCCGCGTCGGCCACACCATGCTGCCGACTGACGTGTTGCGGATGAACGAGGACGGCACCGAAAGCGCGCTCGGCAACCTGCAACTGCGTGACGCTTTCTTCCGCCCCGATAAGCTCGGCGGTTCCGAAGGCATCGACGCGGTGCTGCGCGGCGCTGCAGCCAGCGAGGCGGAAGAGGTCGATTCGCAGATCGTGGACGATGTTCGCAACTTCCTGTTCGGTCGTCCGGGTTCCGGCGGCTTCGACCTTGCAGCCCTCAACATCCAGCGCGGTCGGGACCACGGCATCGAGGATTACAACACGGTCCGCGCCGCTTTCGGCCTCGAACCAGCCACCACCTTTGCCGACATTTCAAGCGACCCCGCCGTTCAGGCCCAACTTGCAGCCGCCTACGGCACCGTCGACGATATGGACCTGTTCGTGGCCGGTCTGGCCGAGGATGCTGTGGAAGGCGGGCTGGTGGGCGAAACCTTCGCCACCATCATCGCAGAGCAATTCAGCCGCCTGCGCGACGGCGACGAAACCTTCGACGCAACCGCCAGCACCGATACGCTGGCCGACATCATCATGCGCAACACCGGCATCGAAAACCTGCAGGCGGACGTGTTCACAGCCGTCGATCGTGCCGATCTACCGGTCGATTCCGGAACCGGCGAGCCCAATCTGATCATCATGGATGGCCCCGGTAGCCAGAACGGCACGAACGCCGCCGATATCCTCGTCGGCAGCAACAGCGCAACACCGGATATCATCTTCGGTCGCGGGGGCAACGATACGATTTACGCCAAGCATGGCGCGGACCAGGTTCACGGCGGTGCGGGCGATGATCTTCTCTTCGGCGAAGGCGGGGCCGATACGCTGTTCGGCGGCGCGGGCAACGACCACCTGTTCGGCAACGAGGACGACGACATTCTGTTCGGTGAGGCGGGCGACGATGTGCTGATCGGTGGCGAGGGCAACGATACGTTCGTGTTCTCGAAAGGTGCCGATGTGGTGCTGGACTTCAATAAATGGACCGACACGGTCGACCTGTCCCAAAGCGGCCCCGTTCACGTGTCCCAGTTCGATACAGGAGCACTGCTGACCAGCGCGTCCGGCGATACGATGTGGCTCTCGGGTGTGGAGAGCATGGACTATGTGGAGTTCATCGAAGCCCCGGTGGAGGACGAACTGGTCTAACCCGGCACCTTACCCCAGCGTTTGAAGCACTGGAAACGATTCCAGAAGCCAGAAGGCCATCGTCTGCATCCCGCCGGTCAGGAACAGGATGCCGGTCAGCACCAGCAGGCCGCCCATCGCCTTTTCCACGCTGCCAAGATGGCGCTTGAAGCGGTTGAGAAACCGCATGAAGGGTTCGGCGAAGAAGGCGGCCAGAATGAACGGCACTCCAAGACCGGCGGAATAGACAGCGAGCATCCCTGCCCCTTCCGCCACGCTGTCGCGCGCGCTGGCGATGCCCAACACGGCACCGAGAACCGGGCCCGATGCACGGCGTCCAGCCGAAGGCGAAGGCAAGGCCCATCAGGAACGAACCGCCCCGCCCTGCGGCGCGTACCGTATCGTCGCTCAGGTTCATACGTGCCTCGCGGTAGAACAATCCGATGCGGAACACTCCCAGAAAGTGCAGTCCCATCAGCATGATGACGATGCCGGCGACGACCGCCAGCTCGTTCTGCCACTGGCGCATAAACAGGCCGATGCTCGACGCACCGGCCCCGAGCGCCACGAAGACACAGGCGAACCCCAAAACGAACAGCACCGCATTCGCCAACGCCCGCTTCCTCACCCGCGCGCGAGCCTCCGCATCCGGATCGTTCAGCATCTCGTCGATGGAAACGCCTGCCAGATAGGTGAGATACGGCGGCACGAGCGGCAGCACACAGGGACTGAGGAACGAGATCAGACCTGCAAAGAAGATGCCGAAAAGGGTGAGGTCCGCTGCCATGCGCCGCTTCTAGCGAAAGCTGCTGAACATTTACATTCACAGCCGCGTCACTGGTCGAATTTGGCACAGATATGAACCATAATGACGCGGAGTTGAGAAAAGCCCTCTCCCGCCGCCCGGTTCGCTTGACCGCTTCCCGCACCTCTCCTATGTCGGGCGCACCCGGATAGAGTCCGACCCCGGGAGCCGTTAGCTCAGTCGGTAGAGCAACTGACTTTTAATCAGTAGGTCCACGGTTCGAACCCGTGACGGCTCACCATTTCTTCCAAACTGGTGCCATTCCATGACCGAGCGCGATTCCTTGCACGAACGCGATGCGGTGTCCGACACATTCGGGTTCAAGGTTCACGCGACCGACGGTGCCGCGCGACAGGGCGCGATCACAACGATGCGCGGCACGATCCGCACCCCTGCCTACATGCCGGTTGGCACGGCGGGCACGGTGAAGGCCATGTATATGGATCAGGTTCGCGATCTGGGCGCGGATGTGATCCTCGGCAACACCTATCACCTGATGCTCCGCCCCGGTGCAGAGCGGGTGGCCAAGCTGGGCGGTCTGCACGATTTCGCCCGCTGGCCTCATCCGATTCTGACCGATTCCGGCGGCTTTCAGGTCATGTCCCTGTCAGGATTGCGGAAGCTGAACGAGGAGGGCGTGACGTTCTCCTCGCACATCGACGGCTCCAAATATCACCTCACGCCGGAACGATCCGTAGAGATACAGGCGCTGCTCGACAGCGACATCCAGATGCAGCTCGACGAATGCATCGCCCTGCCAGCCGAGCCGAGTGAGATCGAGCGGGCGATGGAATTGTCCCTGCGCTGGGCGGAACGGTCGAAAGCCGCGTTTCTGCAACAAAGCGACCACAAGGGCCGTGCCCTGTTCGGCATCGTGCAGGGCGGGGATGTGGAGGCGCTGCGGCTGAAATCTGCCGAAGGCATTGTCGGCGCTGGACTTGAAGGGGTATTCGATCGGCGGCCTGGCGGTTGGTGAGCCGCAGGATGTGATGCTGCGTATGCTGGACGTGACCTGCCCTGCACTCCCCACCGAAAAGCCGCGCTATCTCATGGGTGTCGGCACGCCGGACGATCTGCTGAAATCAATCGCCCGTGGCGTCGACATGTTCGATTGCGTCATGCCGACACGGGCCGGACGCCATGCGACGGCCTTCACGCGGTTCGGCAAGATCAACCTGAAAAACGCCCGTCATGCGGAGGATCACCGACCGCTGGACGACCAGTCATCCTGCCCCGCCGCACGCGACTACAGCCGCGCTTACCTGCACCATCTCGTGCGATCCAACGAGGCACTCGGCGGCATGCTGCTGACGTGGAACAACCTGTCCTACTATCAGGACCTCATGGCTGGCGCGCGCGCCGCAATCGCCGGCGGACGATACGCCGACTACATGGCAGACTGTCAGGAAGGTTGGGCGCGAGGCGACATGCCACCGCTTTAGAACCAGCCGGTCAGGTCGTTTGCAGCGCGGCCTTGTCCAGCTGCACGCCGTGGATGCGCCATGTGCCGTCTTTTTCCTGCCGCAGGGAATAGAGCGCGCCCCAGCCACGGCCCTTTGGGGCCGGTTATCAGCATTTCCTGATACAGCGTACCGTCCTCGATCTTGCTGCGCCCGAAGGTCCAGCTTTGTGCGCCATAAATCGCGCCATAACCCTGCTTCACCATCGCTATGAAGTTCTGATGATTGCGAAACATGGCTTGAAGGTTTGGTGCGGCATAGGAGAACGCCTCGACATTCTCACCGGCCCGAAAAGCCTTGATCTGGCTGTCGATGACCGACTGGGCGTCCGTCACATCGTCGGCCCATGCGCTTGGCGAAGACAACGAAAACAGCCATGAAAGCTATGGCACCCGTCAATAATCTTCTCATCGATAGTCTCCCGATCCACTGAGTCTTGTTTGAATTACGCACCGAAACAGGTGTGAGTTTCAAGAGGCACCGTTCAGCCGTCGTGCGGTGCGGGAAACAGAAGGGATGAATCCCCGTAGGAATAGAAGCGGTATCCGTGCGCGATGGCATAATTGTAGGCGGCACGCATCGTGTCCATCCCGCTGAATGCACTCACCAGCATGAACAAAGTGGATTTCGGCAGGTGGAAGTTGGTCATCAGCACATCCACGGCGCGAAAACGATAGCCAGGGCGTGATGAAGATGTCGGTCGCGCCGGACCACGGCTGAATCATGCCGTCAGCATCCGCAGCGCTCTCCAGCAGCCGCAAGGATGTCGTGCCAACGCTCACGATGCGCCCGCCCCGTGAGCGCACATCGTTCAGCGCGGTTGCCGTTTTCCCGCTCACCACACCGATTTCAGAGTGCATCACGTGGTCGTCGGTATCGTCGGCCTTGACCGGCAAAAAGGTGCCCGCCCCCACGTGCAAGCGTGACGAAATGCTGCTCTATACCGCGCGCTTTCAGCCGACCCAGCAGGTCAGGCGTGAAATGCAAACCGGCGGTGGGGGCAGCGACAGCTCCGGCTTCGTTGGCATAAATCGTCTGATAATCCTCGGCATCCCGCTCATCGGCAGGGCGGCGTTGCGCTATATAAGGCGGCAAGGGCACGACGCCGAATTCAGCAAGCGCCGCATCCAACTCTGTGCCGGACCTGTCGAACCGAAAGATGATCTCGCCGGACGATTTGGCCGTCACCTGTGCTTTCAGCGCATCGCTGGCCTCACCGAACCGCACCCATTCGCCCTCGCGCACCTTCTTGGCACCGCGCACGAAGGCTCGCCAGGTATCCGGTGCTTCACGCAGATGCAGCGTAACGCCCAAACGGGCAACTTGTCCGTCCCGCTCCCGCGTTCCGGTCAGCTGGGCCGGTAGAACCCGCGTGTCGTTGAAGACAAGCGCGTCGCCCGGTTCGAGCAGGTCCGGCAAGTCCCGTACGATACGATCCCCTAGCGGTCTGTCAGGATGAACCAAAAGCAAACGCGCTGCGTCCCGCGGTGAGGCGGGGCGCAGCGCGATGTTGTCATCGGGCAGGTCGAAATTGAACGTATCGACGCGCATAGCCGAAGCGTTCTTGCGAAAAGATCAGGCGTCGGCAGCGACCTTCATCGAATTGATGCTGTCCGGATTGCGGACAGGCTCGCCCTTTGCAAACTGGTCAACGTTGTCCATGCCTTCGATCACGCGACCCCAAGCCGTATACTGCTTGTCGAGAAACGAAGCGTCATCGAAGCAGATAAAGAACTGCGAGTTGGCGCTGTTCGGGCTTTGCGAACGGGCCATCGAGCAGACGCCGCGAACGTGTTTCGTATCGTTGAATTCGGCAGCGAGGTCCGGCTTTTTCGAGCCGCCGGTGCCTGTGCCGGTTGGATCTCCGCCCTGCGCCATGAAACCGTCTATGACGCGGTGAAATACGACACCGTCGTAAAAACCTTCGCGCGCCAGTTCCTTGATACGAGCCACATGGTTCGGTGCCACATCCGGCAGAAGCTCGATGATGACCTCGCCCTTGGTCGTGTCCATGATGATGGTGTTTTCGGGGTCTTTGATATCAGCCATGCTCGGCTCCTGAAAGTATTTGTTGAATGATTACAGCTTGTCGGCGGTTCGCATGCGCACGATCGTGTCGGGATCTTCGACGGTGCCGTTGCTGGCGACCGATCCGCGTTTGACAGCGTCGATCTTGTCCATGCCATCCGTCACCTTACCGACGATCGTGTAGTCCCCGTCAAGGTGTGGCGCGGGAGCGAACATGATGAAGAATTGCGAATTGGCGCTGTTCGGGCTGGACGAGCGTGCCATGCCGAGCGTGCCACGTTCGAAAGATTTATCGGAAAACTCGGCGGCAAGGTCCGGCAGGTCGGAACCGCCCATGCCCGTGCCCTGCGGGTCACCGGTCTGCGCCATGAAGCCTTCGATGACGCGGTGAAATTTCAAACCGTCGTAAAAGCCGTCATTGGCCAGGCTGGTGATACGCTCCACGTGATTGGGCGCGACATCCGGATACAATTCGATCGTAACCGGACCGTCCTTCGTTTCAAGAACCAACGTGTTGGCCTCGCTGGCGGCGAAAGCGGCGGTCGAGAGTGCGACCGCGAAAAACAACGCGGTGAGTGTTTTAATGAGAGGCACGATTTCGTCCTTCTGAGGGGTTTACGCTAATGCGCGTGTTTCTTGGCAACGAGCGCGGCGCGCACCGGTTCCGGCACGAACGGCGCAATATCGCCACCCATTTTCCATATCTGGCGCACCAGCGTGCCCGTTATATGGCGGCTTTGCGGTTGCGCGGGCACGAATACGGTCTGAATTGACGGTGCCATCGTGCCGTTCATCCCGGCCATCTGCATTTCGTAGTCGAAGTCCGTGGCATCGCGCAGGCCGCGCAGCAGCACCGTTGCGCCGTGCTCGACAGCCACATCGACGAGCAACCCGCTGAATGAGATCACGTCCACATCGGGCAGCCCCGCTTCCTTCATGGACGCGTGAATGAGCGCGACACGCTCTTCGAACTCGAACGTCGGTGCTTTCGACGCCTGAATTCCGATAGCGACCACCAACCTGTCCGCCAGACCGTATTCCGGCACGCAGCACGTCCAGATGACCGTTCGTCAGCGGGTCGAACGATCCCGGATAGAGCGCGGTCCGGATCACGCCGGGCACTTTCATGGACGGTGCGTTCGCGCACAGCCGTTCAGCAAAATGACAGGGTAATTGAACCAATATCCCCACACAGGGGTTAGCTGACGACCGGGTGCCAATGAGCAGACCGGCGGCTGACGAAAACAGGAACGGAAAATACGTCATGATCATTCTCATTCTCGCACTCGCCATGACTGCCGCTTCTGATGGGCGCAACGATCGTCGCCGGTGTGAATGAAACGAAAGCACCGGCGCAGAAAGTGCGTAACCGCAAATAAGGTCTAGCTTGCATCGGTCGCCTCTACGTCCAGCTGCATCACCGTCCTCTTCAGGCTCGCTGATACGTTCGACCGACACGACGTTCTCGTCTTCACCGGTACGGAAGATGGTCACGCCCTTGCTGGCACGACTGGCAATGCGGACATTGTCCACCGGCACGCGGATAAGCTGGCCCTTGTTGGACACGAGCATGATCTGATCGTTCTCGTCGATCGGAAATGCAGCAACCAGACTGCCGATTTCATCGGCCTTCGAAACGTCGGTCGCCTTGATGCCTTTGCCGCCACGCCCCGACACGCGGAAATCGTAGCTCGACGTGCGTTTTCCGAAGCCTTTCTCGCTGACGGTCAGCACGAACTGTTCCAACGCACCCATCTCCGCATAACGTTCCGGCGAAAGACCGGTATCGACGACAGTTTCTTCCTCGTCATCGGCCAACGACATCTTCCCCATCGTCACCCTGCATGGCCCGACGGGCGGCAGAAGCGAGCCGCATATAGGCGAGCCGTTCGGCTGGCGTCGCCTGTGAACCACGCAGAATGGCCATCGAAATCACCCGGTCTGTCGCACCAAGGCGGATGCCGCGCACGCCGACCGAATTGCGACCCGCAAACAGGCGCACATCTTCGCTGCGGAAGCGGATGGCCTGACCGGCTGCCGTTGTCAGCATGACGTCGTCGTCCGGCGAGCAGGTGTCGACACCGACGATACCGTCACCATCTTCCAGCTTCATGGCGATCTTGCCGTTCACGTTGACGCGCTGAAAGTCCGACAGCTTGTTGCGCCGCACCGTGCCGCGCACCGTGGCGAACATGACGTCCAATTCGCCCCAGCTGTCCTCGTCCTCCGGTAGCGGCATGATGGAGGTGATGTTCTCGTTCGGCTCCAGCGGCAGCAGGTTCACCAGCGCATTGCCGCGGGTGTTGATGCGCCCGACGGGCAGTTTCAGCACCTTCATCTTGTAGGCGATGCCACGGGACGAGAAGAACAGAACCGGCGTATGGGTATTGGCCACGAACAGACGTGTGACGAAATCCTCGTCCTTGGTCTTCATGCCCGCACGGCCCTTGCCGCCCCGGCGCTGCGCGCGATATTCCGCCAGCGAGACGCGCTTGATGTAACCGCCATGGGTCATGGTCACGACCATGTCCTCGCGCGGGATCAGGTCCTCATCGTCGATATCGAAACCGCCGTCGAGAATTTCGGTCCGCCGCGGTTCGGCGAACTGTTCGCGCACGGCAGCCAGTTCGTCCTTCACGATCGTCTGAACGCGGGCGCGGGAGCCGAGAATATCGAGATAATCGCGTATTTCAGCGGCAATCGTGTTCAACTCGTCGGCAATCTCGTCCCGCCCCAGCGCGGTGAGCCGTTGCAGGCGCAGGTCGAGAATGGCGCGGGCCTGTTCTTCGGAAAGATTGTAGGTGCCGTCGCTCTCGTCCACGCGGTGACGCGGGTCGTCGATCAGCGCGATGAGCGGCGCCACATCCTTTGCGGGCCAGCGGCGTTCCATCAGCTGTGACCGGGCGGTCGCCGGGTCCGGCGCGGCGCGGATGAGCGCGATGACCTCGTCGATATTGGCGACTGCGATGGCAAGACCAACCAGCACGTGAGCGCGGTTGCGCGCCTTGTCGAGCAGGAACTTGGTGCGCCGCGTCACGACTTCCTCGCGGAACGAAACGAATGCACGCAGCATGTCGAACAGGGTCAGCTGTTCCGGCCGCCCGCCGTTCAGCGCAACGAAGTTGCAACCGAACGACGATTGCAGCGGCGTGTAGCGATAAAGCTGGTTCAGCACGACGTCGGCGTTGGCATCGCGCTTCAGATCGACCACGACGCGATAGCCGTGCCGGTCACTCTCATCACGCAGGGCAGCGATACCTTCGACACGCTTCTCGCGCACCAGATCGCCGATCTTCTCGACCATCGACGCCTTGTTCACCTGATAGGGTATCTCGGTGACGACGATCGACTGGCGGTCGCCCGCCTTGTCCTCGATGTTCACGCGCCCGCGCATCAGGACCGACCCGCGCCCGGTCTCGTAGGCCGCGCGAATGCCACCACGCCCCAGAATGATGCCACCGGTCGGAAAATCCGGGCCCGGCACGATGTCCAGCAGGTCTTCCAGCGACAGTTCCGGATCGTCGATCAGCGCCAGACAAGCGTCGATCACCTCGCCCAGATTGTGCGGCGGAATGTTGGTCGCCATGCCGACGGCGATGCCGCCCGCACCGTTGACCAGCAGGTTGGGAAAGCGCGCGGGCAGCACCATCGGCTCCCGCTCGCGGCCATCGTAGTTGGCCTGAAAATTGACGGTCGCCTTGTCGATATCCTCCAGCAACGTGGACGAGATCTTCTCCAGCTGACATTCGGTGTACCGCATGGCGGCGGCTTTATCGCCGTCGACCGAGCCGAAATTGCCCTGCCCGTCCACCAGCGGCGCACGCATGGCAAAATCCTGCGCCATGCGCACGAGCGCGTCGTAGATCGAGGAATCGCCGTGGGGATGGAACTTGCCCATCACCTCGCCGATCACGCCGGCGGACTTGCGGTAGCCCTTCGAGTTTTCCAGCCCCATCTCGTGCATGGCGTAGAGAATGCGGCGGTGGACGGGCTTCAACCCGTCCCGCACGTCAGGCAAGGCGCGGGATACGATCACGCTCATCGCGTAGTCGAGATAGCTGCGCTGCATTTCCGAAACGATGGAAATGGGCTCGTGGATCTCGCCGCTCAAGATGCGCCGCGCGGACGTCGGTTCTTCGCCGCCGGACTGTCGCCGTCGCCGCGCTTCGATCTTCCGGCAAGTCGTCGTCGGTCGGGTCCGCCACGTCATACTCCGTTGAACCCGCACCGGATTCGTTTGCACATTGTTTTCAAACTATCCCATTTGGCCCGCCGGAACAAATAACCGGCCTCAGCGCAACGTCGTGTTAGACCGTAGTTTTCAGCGTGCTTGAAAGCGAACAAATTCACCCCACACCTTTTTACCCGCCGCCGGTTCGCCTCACAGGTCGGTTTCTGCGATAGGGACCGGAATGAACACCGCGGAAAGGCGGCATCATGATTAGTCTCGACGGCTGGCTGAACGCCTTTGCCACGTTCTTCGTCACCATCGATCCGCCCGGAATGGCGGCGATATTTCTGGGTCTGACGGCAGGGCTTTCGAGCGCGGAACGGGCGCAGGTCGCATGGCGCGGCACGGCGACCGGCATGTCGATCATCATCGTCTTCATGCTTGCTCGGCGGATCGCTGCTGGACCTGCTCGGCATTACGATGGCAGCCTTCCGCGTGGCCGGTGGGCTGCTGCTGTTCTCGATTGCATTCGAGATGGTGTTCGAAAAGCGCACCGAACGGCGCAACGAGACGGTCGAGAAGATCATGACCCGCGCGGAACTGCATTCCATTGCGGTCTTCCCGCTTGCCATTCCGCTTATCGCCGGGCCGGGCGCCATTTCGGCTGGCATCCTGCTGGCGTCCGAAGCCGATGAAACGCTGACGCTGGTCGAACCCATGAGCGCGCTGCTTGGCGGTGGGATTGGTGCTCTATCTCGCCTTACGACTGGCCAACAAAGCCGACGCCTGGCTGGGCGACACGGGCGGGTCATTCTGACCCGCCTGCTCGGCATTCTGCTGGCGGCACTCGCCGTTCAGTTCATCGCCGATGGTGCGAAGAAGCTGTTTATTTGAGGTCGATACGAAACGCTGCGCCGGTGTCGTCATCAGATTGTCGTCGGCGCGAACCGTCACGTAGTCCACACCGTCGGGTATCGTCACACCGGAAACCGACCGCGTGAAAGGCTGCTCGTTCACGTGGGGATGCGCCAACACCCGTGTGGCCAGCACGGTGCCGTCCGGCGCGACGACGACGAAGCGGTCGGCATAGTGGTCCCACCCCGTGTCCGCATGGCGGATCGTTGCCGAGACGGTCCACGTATCGCCGCGTTTCTCCGCCGTGGCGTCGATGACATCCGCGGGTGAGCCGAGCAAGCCGACGAAGCTGAAAGCCGATGAAGTCAAGTGCGATCGCTGGTATGCGATGGTGCGAACGCAACAGACCACGGTTCAAAAGGCTTCGACGCCTTGCACGTCCAGTCTGAACCGGCATGACACCCCGTCCGAAAGACTAGTCCGGTCGGGCCTTCGGATGCAGCAAGGAAGCTGCCACCAGTGTCCACAGTAGGGCTGCCATTCTGACACGGGCAGAAGAGGAGAAGCCAGCGATAAGCGGATCATACAAAACCTCTCGTAAACGGGATTAAGGACATCGGCCTAGAACGGAATGTCATCGTCCATATCGGAGCCGCCGCCGCCATAGCCGCCACCGCCGGAATTTCCACCGGAGCCGCCACCATAGCCACCGCCGCTCTGGTCGCTGACATAGCCACCACCGCCGCCGGATTGGCCGCCACCGTAGCCGCCGCCGCCCGTCACCGCGGCCGTCGAGCATCGTCAGCGTGCCGTTGAAGCCCTGCAGCACCACCTCGGTCGAATATTTCTCGACACCGTCCTTGTCGGTCCATTTGCGTGTCTGCAACTGGCCCTCGACATAGACCTTCGAGCCTTTCTTGACGTAATTCTCGATGACCTTGCACAAGCCCTCGTTGAAACACACGATCCGGTGCCACTCGGTCTTTTCCTTGCGCTCGCCGGAATTCTTGTCCCGCCAGCTTTCCGACGTCGCGATGGAGAAGTTGGCGATCGGCCGCCCGTCCTGCGTGCGCCGGATTTCCGGGTCGCGCCCCAGATTGCCGATCAAAATGACCTTGTTGACACTGCCTGCCATGATTCACCTCTTGATACTGTCCTGCGCCGCCGAACGGGACGCGCCATCACCGTCCTTTCTGGCACAGCGAATGCGGCACAATGCTGCGGTTTCCGCCCATCATCCACACGGTAATTGCCGAGCAGCACAGGAAATCCGCGTTACGTTTGTTCTATTTATGTTCTACATCCATGTGTATCGGTGAGTCGAGTCGGTCCCGCGTGTCGGTTCTTGGAACATCCGGCCGATTGCCTATTGTCCCGGCAGCGCCACGTCAGCCTACGCGTTTTCGGAAAGACCTCCACGCATGACCAAACTGAACGCCGCCGAACGGGCGGCCCGCCGTGCCCATGACGAGCGGGTGATCTCCGTTCGCGGCGCGCGGGAACACAACCTGAAGAACGTCGATATCGACCTGCCGCGCGATTCCCTCATCGTGATGACCGGCCTGTCCGGCTCCGGCAAATCGTCGCTCGCCTTCGACACGATCTACGCGGAAGGCCAGCGGCGCTACGTGGAGTCGCTGTCCGCCTATGCCCGCCAGTTTCTGGAGATGATGCAGAAGCCGGACGTGGACCAGATCGACGGCCTGTCGCCGGCCATCTCCATCGAGCAGAAGACGACCTCGAAAAACCCGCGTTCCACCGTCGCCACCGTGACGGAAATCTACGACTATATGCGCCTGCTGTTTGCCCGCGTCGGCGTGCCCTATTCACCCGCCACTGGCCTGCCCATCGAAAGCCAGACCGTCAGCCAGATGGTCGACCGGGTGATGGCACTGGAAGAAGGCACGCGGCTCTACCTGCTCGCCCCCATCGTGCGGGGCCGCAAGGGCGAGTACCGCAAGGAACTGGCGGATCTGCAGAAGAAGGGCTTTGCCCGCGTCAAGATCGACGGCACTTTCCACGAAATTTCCGAAGCCCCTGCCCTCGACAAGAAATACACCCACGACATCGACGTGGTGGTGGACCGCATCGTGGTGCGCGACGACATTCAGACCCGTCTGGCGGATTCGCTGGAAACCGCCTTGCGCCTGACGGACGGAATGGCAGTGGCGGAACTGGCCGACAAGGCGTTGCCGCCGGAGGAAACGCAGGAAGGCGGTTCCAAGAACAAGTCCCGCAACGAGACCCACGAGCGGCTGATCTTTTCCGAAAAGTTCGCCTGCCCGGTCTCCGGTTTCACGATTCCGGAAATCGAGCCGCGCCTGTTCTCGTTCAACAACCCCTTCGGCGCCTGCCCCGCCTGCGACGGCCTCGGCACGCAACAGAAGATCGACGAAAATCTCGTCGTGCCGGACGCGGACCTGACACTCACCAAGGGTGCCATCGCCCCGTGGTCGAAATCGTCCAGCCCCGTCGCCCTATTACGCCCAGACGCTGAAGGCGCTCGGCAAGGTCTTCAAGTTCAAGGTGACGGATAGCTGGAAGGATATTTCCGCCGAGGGCCAGACGGCCATTCTGTTCGGCACGGGCAAGAAGCCCGTCACCTTCACCTATGATGACGGCTTGCGGACCTACAAGACGACCAAGCCTTTCGAGGGCGTCATCGGCAATCTCGAACGCCGCTGGCGTGAGACGGAAAGCGCGTGGATGCGCGAGGAAATCGAGCGCTACATGTCGCGCAAGCCCTGCCTGACCTGCGAAGGCTACCGGCTGAAACCGGAATCGCTGGCGGTAAAGATCGCCGACAATCACATCAGCCAGGTCGCGGAACTTTCCATCCGCCACGCCCACGACTGGTTCGACGTGCTGCCGGACACGGTTGACCGACAAGCAGAACGAAATCGCCGGACGCATCCTGAAGGAAATCCGCGAACGGCTGAAATTTCTCAACGATGTCGGCCTCGACTACCTCACCCTGTCGCGCAATTCCGGCACCCTGTCCGGCGGCGAAAGCCAGCGCATCCGGCTCGCGTCCCAGATCGGCTCCGGCCTGACCGGCGTGCTCTACGTGCTGGACGAGCCCTCCATCGGCCTGCACCAGCGGGACAACGAACGCCTGCTCGAAACCCTCCGCCACCTGCGCGACCTCGGCAACACCGTCATCGTGGTGGAGCACGACGAGGACGCGATTCTGTACCGCCGACCATGTGGTCGATATCGGCCCCCGCGCGGGCATCCATGGCGGCCGCATCATCGCGTCCGGCACGCCAGCTGACATCATGGCCGCGCCGGAATCGATCACCGGCAAATATCTGTCCGGCGAATGGTTCATCGACGGGCATCGCAAGCGCCGCAAGGTGGTGAAAAAACGCTCGGTCAAGGTCGTCGGCGCAACCGGCAACAATCTTGCAGAACGTCACCGCTTCGATACCGCTCGGCACTTTCACCGCCGTGACCGGCGTGTCCGGCGGTGGCAAGTCCACATTCCTCATCGAGACGCTCTACAAGGCCGCCGCCCGCACGCTCAACAAGGCGCGCGCCATGCCCGCCAAGCACGACAGGATCGAGGGGCTGGAGCATATCGACAAGATCATCGATATCGACCAGTCCCCCATCGGCCGCACCCCGCGCTCCAACCCGGCCACCTATACAGGCGCGTTCACCCCGATCCGCGAATGGTTCTCCGGCCTGCCGGAATCGAAGGTGCGCGGTTACAATCCGGGTCGCTTTTCGTTCAACGTGAAGGGCGGACGCTGCGAAGCCTGTCAGGGCGACGGTCTTATCAAGATCGAGATGCACTTCCTGCCGGACGTCTATGTCACCTGCGACGTGTGCAACGGCAAACGCTACAACCGCGAAACGCTGGAGGTGGAGTTCAAGGGCAAGTCCATCGCCGATGTGCTGGACATGACGGTCGAGGAAGCCTGCACGTTCTTCGCCGCCGTCCCGTCCGTGCGCGACAAGATGGAGACGCTGAAACGGGTCGGTCTCGACTACATCAAGGTCGGCCAGCAGGCGACGACGCTCTCCGGCGGCGAGGCGCAGCGGGTGAAGCTGTCGAAGGAACTGTCCAAACGCGCCACGGGGCGCACGCTCTACATTCTCGATGAACCCACGACCGGCCTGCATTTCCACGATGTCGCCAAGCTGCTCGAAGTGCTGCACGAACTTGTCGATAGCGGCAACACGGTGGCGGTCATCGAGCACAATCTCGATGTCATCAAGACCGCCGACTGGGTGCTCGACCTCGGCCCCGAAGGCGGTGATGGCGGCGGCGAACTGGTGGCCGAAGGCACGCCGGAAGACATCGTGAAGGTCGAACGCTCCCATACCGGCCGGTTTCTGAAGGAACTGCTCGAACGGCGTGGCAAACCGGCGCTGGCAGGCCGCCGAGTAAACCTCACGCATCGTTCAACGGCGAATTAAGGTTATGGCGGCAGTCTCGGCCGACGATTTCAACGAAATGTGGACGCCTCCTGACCGACTAATCCTCGATGCATCCGGCAGCATCAGATCGTGGCCGTGTCCATGCTCGGTATTCGGAAGGCGCTCTTCAATCCCGTGATGCTCGGAATTTACGCGATGACGGCGCTGTTCCTTGGTTATGACGCGGTCTCAACGAGGCTGGAAGAACTGTCTGACCCGCCGCATGACGACCGGCATCGGCGCGACGATCCTGTTGATCGCGCTCAATCGCCTGATGATCCCGACGGTGCGTGATTGTGCGTGGATTGGGTTGCCGTGCGCATATGACAGCTTTCGGCATTCCCCACCTGCCGGAAACCGCGATATGGACTGGCATTCCGCTCATCATCATCGCTGGTCTCGGCAGGATCGTGCGGTGATTTCGTCGACTACCTCACCCACCGGGCCATGCACTGGAAATGGCTATGGCCGATCCACGCCGTTCACCATTCCGACGAGGATGTGAACGGCCTGACAACATTCCGCGTGCATGTGCTGGAAGCGTTATTGATGCAGGTCAGCCACGTGTTGCTTCTCACGTGGCTGGGTATGCCAGCCGAAGCGCAGGGGCTGGGCGCAACGCTGCTTCTGCTTCACAATGTCTACGTGCATTCGAAGATCGACTGGACTCACGGGCCGTTCCGACTGCTCGTCGCTTCTCCCCGGTTCCATCTGTGGCACCATGCGGATGTCCGCATCGCCCACGACAAGAATCTGGCGAACCTGATGCCGCTTTGGGACAGGCTGTTCGGCACCTATTACGACCCCGGCCCGTGCCTTGAAAAGACAGGTTCCCGCGATACCCAACATGCGGATGTCGTGTCTCTCATGGCCTCGCCCTTCACCATCTGGGCAGGCTATGTCAAACCGAAGAAGAAGGCTGTGAGAAATACGCCGATCGCCTCCGAACAGGCCCGTTAAGCGCTTCTCAACACCTGTGTTTGCATTGGGGCACTCCCTGCAAACATTGCATGGCTCACGTGCGTCCTTTGCGTTCGTAAAAATCGATGAGCACTCCTAACTGTTGGTCAACGGCGACGCCCTCATCGCCGTGATTTGAAACCGGCCGGCTAGAGAAGTCGGCAAATCGAAAAGAGCTATCACAATGGATATCCTCAACAACGTCCGCACCTGGAACCGTGTTCGTCAGACACGCAACGAGCTTTACAGCCTGTCCAACCGTGAACTGTCCGACCTGGGCATCGCACGCGGCGACATTCCACGGATCGCACGCAACGCCGTTCGCTGAACCGCGTTAATCATTCGGTAACCGTATCCTCCCATACTGTACCGATAGACGGACCGGCTGTTCCTCCCACAGCCGCTCCGAAAAGACAGCGCCCACCGGTTCCTCCCCCGGTGGGCGTTTGTCGTTTGTGGTCCCGCTTTTCCCGCGCTAGATACAGGGCATGACCCAAGACCCAACTCACATCATCGGCGGCGGCCTCGCCGGCACGCGAAGCGGCCTGGCAACTCGTGCAGCGCGGCATTCCCGTCATTCTCCACGAGATGCGCGGCGTGCGCGGCACCGAGGCGCACCATACGGACGATCTGGCCGAACTCGTTTGCTCGAACTCTTTCCGTAGTGACGATGCCCGCGCCAACGCGGTCGGGTCTCATTCACGAGGAAATGCGTCGCGCGGGCTCGCTCATCATGGCGATGGCGGACCGCAACCGCGTGCCTGCCGGGTCCGCTCTTGCGGTGGATCGCGTCGGGTTTGCCCGCGCTGTCACGGACGAGTTGGAACAGCATCCACTGGTGACGGTGCGCCGCGAGGTCGTCGAAGGTTTACCGCCGCAAGAATGGGGCACCACCATCATCGCGACCGGACCGCTCGACCGCGCCGGCTCTGGCCGCTTCGATCGCAGCCGAAACCGGCGAGGACGCTCTCGCTTTCTTCGACGCCATCGCACCCATCGTCCATTTCGACACGATCGATATGGACACGGCCTGGTTCCAGTCCCGCTACGACAAGTCCGCCCCCGGTGGCGACGGAAAGGATTACATCAATTGCCCGATGGACCGCGACCAGTACGAAGCCTTCATCGACGCACTCGTCGGCGGCGATCAGGCCGAGTTCAAGCAATGGGAAAACGTGCCCTATTTCGACGGCTGCCTGCCCATCGAAATCATGGCCGAGCGTGGCCGCGAAACCCTGCGTCACGGGCCTATGAAGCCGATGGGCCTGACGAACGCGCACAATCCCGACCGTGAAGGCCTACGCGGTCGTGCAACTGCGGCAGGACAATGCGCTTGGGCACACTCTACAACATGGTCGGTTTTCAGACGAAACTCAAATACGGAGCGCAGACCGAAATATTCCGTATGATTCCTGGGCTGGAACAGGCCGAGTTCGCCCGTCTCGGGGGTTTGCACCGCAATACCTATCTCAATTCGCCCGATTTGCTCGACCGGACGCTGCGGCTAAAATCACGCCCGCATATTCGCTTTGCCGGCCAGATTACGGGCTGCGAAGGCTACGTGGAATCAGCCGCCATCGGTCTTCTGACCGGGCGCTTCACCGCAGAGGAACGCGCGGGACGAACGCCGTCCATCCCGCCGGAAACGACTGCGCTCGGCGCTTTGCTAGGCCACATTACGGAAGGCCATATTGCCTATGCGGAAGACCGTGGCCGCAAGTCGTTTCAGCCGATGAACGTCAATTTCGGCCTGTTCCCCCCCGTCACGATCACCAAGCCCGAGGGGCATGAAGGGCGCTGGCGGGGCAAGGACAAGGCGCAGGCCAAGAAATTTGCCGTCACCGGCCGGGCGCTGGACGCATGTCGATGCTTGGCTTGCGCAGGATGGTGCGCTGCTGGAGGCTGCCGAATAGGTCAGATGCGCCCGCTCCGCGCAGCGCGCCACATTCTCCACTGAACGCGCAGCGGTGACACGCGCGGTGGGTTGGTTTGAACGCCTACGGGATCCGTTTTGGCGGCTAGCAACACCCGCTCCGCATTGACGAGCGGCAAATAAGCCAGATGAGCTCCATTCCCGTTGCGTTCAGCTTCAGCGATCGCAGCGCGCGCCTTGGCTAGATGATCCAGCCCGTATTCCGCAAACGCCTCGATCGCGGGAGCGCGTGTCGCTGCATCTGCCGCTGAAAACGCAGCGGCGTCGAAACCGGTCGCGGCAAGCAGATCGGACGGCAGATAGATGCGTTGGCGCTGCAACAGGATCGCCAAGTCGATGATGACATCCGCCACCGTCTCTGCAACGCCTGCATGGCCGCTCGCGTTTGACCGTTCCGCAAAATGCGTCCGGGTCCGCGCACAGCCACGCCAGTTGATAGAGTGCCGACCGCGTTTCCCCCGCGTAACCTTCGAACATATCGCGCGGCCCCATCGGGTCGGCGTAGAGGTCGAAGATATGCGCCGCAATCTTCGCGTCGAATGTCTGCGGCGGCAAATCGTAATGCTTCATCAGCGCCAGAAGCGCCCGCGCCACGGGATGGCCGGATGACTCTCCAGCGCGATTGCCGGACACAATATCCGCCCACCATTGCAGCCGCACTTCACCCGCCATTGGCTCGCTGACGATGCGCGGGATAGCGGTCAATTCGCAGTGAAAAGCCCGCAACACCAGCGTCGCGTCGCGCAAAGGTTGTGGCATCAGGAGCGTGGCGAGCCAGACGGGACGGTCGCGCTCGCGCAACAGGTCGGAGCAATGGCGCAGATCGTCTTCCGAAATTGCGTTCATTCCACCGCCAGCAGAGCTGCCGCGATCGCCCGCCCTTCCGACAGCAGCACGTTGAACGTCCGCGCCGCCGCGCCCGTGCTCATCGGTTCGGCACGAATGCCGCGTTCGGCGCAGGCCGCCAGAATTTCGTCCGACAGCGGCACGAGATCCGCACCCGTGCCGACGAGCAGCACTTCCACCCCATCCTCAGCGAATAGCTGCTCCAGCGAAGCGGCATTTATGTCATCCGGCTTGTCCGGCGACCAAGCGTGAATGCCACTCGGCAAACATAGAATAGACCCGCGATGAGACATGTCGGCGAAGCGAAACCCGCCGTTGCCATAAGTATCGATCGGCGCACGGCCCGGAAAATGCGCGGGCTGCATCGCCATTCCGGCAGATGGCGGACCGCCGGTATCGTCGGAAGTCACCTACGTGACCTCCTGCGCTTCCTGCCCGGTGTAAGGCGACGGGTCGTCCCGATCCATCGCGCCGAGGCGCAGCTTGAACAGGATGAGCAATGGTGCGGCGATGAAGATCGACGAATAGGTGCCGACCACAATGCCGAAGATCATGGCAAACGTGAAACCCGCCAACACTTCCCCGCCGAGGAAATACAGCGCCGCCAATGCGAGAAGCGTCGTCAACGACGTCATGATCGTCCGCGACAGGGTGTCGTTGATCGACAGGTCGAGCAGTTCGCTCATGGGTTTCGACTTGTATTTTCGCAGATTCTCCCGAATCCGGTCGTAGACAACCACCGTATCGTTCAGCGAATAGCCGACGATGGTCAGAATGGCGGCGATGGAGGACAGCGAAAACTCGATCTGCAACAGTGCGAACATGCCGATTGTCAGAATGACATCGTGCAACGTCGCCATCACGGCCCCGAGCGCGAACTGCCACTCGAAGCGGAACCAGATATAGACCATGATCGCCAGCAGCGATGCGATGACGGCGATCGTGCCAGCCTGCGCCAGTTCGCCGGAGACTGTCGGCCCGACCACTTCCTGACGGCGGAATTCATGGTCTTCGTCCATCGCGGCGCGCACTTTGGCCAGCGCGCTCTGCTCGGCATTGTCGCCCGCTTCCTGCCCCTCGATGCGGATCAGCACTTCGTCCGGCGCACCGAATTCCTGCACCTGCACATCGCCGAGGTTGAGTTCGGCCATGCGGGCACGAATATCTCCAAGGTCCGCCTGACCGGATGTCGCCTTGTACTCGATCAGCGACCCGCCCTGAAAATCGATCCCGTAATTCAGGTTTTGCACCACGAACAGGCCGAGCGAGCCGACGAGCAAAATGGCGGACAGCGGGAACGACAGTTTCCGCCACTGCATGAAGTGGATGTGGGTGTCGTCCTTCACAAGCGACAGGAACGAGCGCGGCAGTTCGCGCGGACGGCGCCAGCGCAGCCACAGGGAAATGAGCAACCGCGTCAATGTGAAGGCGGTGAATACCGAGGTGACGATACCGATGGCAAGCGTGACCGCAAAGCCCTTGATCGGACCGGACCCGAGATAGAACAGAATGAATGCGGCGATCAACGTGGTGATGTTGGCATCAAGAATGGTTCCCAAAGCCTGACGGAAGCCCACGTCGATAGCCTGCAACAGTGACCGGCCGCTGCGTCTCTCCTCGCGGATACGCTCGTAGATCAGCACGTTGGCGTCCACCGCCATGCCCATCGTGAGCACGATACCGGCGATGCCCGGCAACGTCAGCGTCGCGCCGATGAGCGACAGCCCACCAAGAATGAGCCCCACGTTTGCGGCCAGAGCGACGACCGCGATCACGCCCAGCAGGCCGTAAACGAGCACCATGAAAACAATAACGAGAAGGCCCGCGATGATGGACGCAATCTGACCGGAATCGATCGAATCCTGCCCGAGACCCGGACCGACCGTGCGCTCTTCAACAAAGGAAATGTCGGCAGGCAAAGCACCGGCGCGCATCAGGACGGCCAGTTCGTTGGCACTTTCGGCGCTGAAATTGCCGGAAATCTGTCCCGAACCGCCGCAAATGGCGTCGCGGATCACAGGGGCGGAAATGGACGTATCGTCCAGCACGATGGCGAAGCGGTTACCCACATTGTTGGTCGACAATGTGCAAAACCGTTTCGCGGCTTTCGTGTTGAACCTGAAGGTCACGATCGGTTCGTTGGTGCGCGAATCGAAACCCTGCTGGGCATCGTTCAGGTCCTCACCGGAAATCTCCACCCGCTTGCGGATGAGAATGTTCGGCTCCGGCGATTCCGGCTCGTTCGTCTGAATGACCTCGGACCCGACCGGCGGGCGGTTGGCGAGGGCATCGTTCACGTTCATGGTCTCGTCGACCATGTAGAAACCGAGCTTGGCCGTGGTGCCGATACGCCGTTTCAACGCTTCGGGATCGTTCGCGCCGGGCACCTGCACGATGATGCGGTCCACGCCCTGCCGCTGGATGATCGGCTCGGTCGTGCCGAACTCGTCCACACGACGGCGGATGACCTCGATGGACTGGGAAACGGCAGCGCGCAGGCGTTCATCGACACCTTCATCCGTCAGGCGGTAAACGAGCGTATCCGGCTGCGGTTGGGTTTCCTCGACCTCCGCGACGCCCAGACCGCCCAGAACGCCGGAGGTGGAAACCGGGTCGAGCAGGCTGGAAAGCCGCTCCTGTGCAGCCGGTGCGTCTGTCGCGTCCAGCAGACGCAACGTTACCATACCGCCACGGTCCGAAATACCGGCATAGCCGATTGGCCCCTGTTCCCGGTCCCGCATCAGTAAGCGCACATCGGACAGCAGCGTTTCCAGCCGTTCGGTAACGAGATCGTCCCGTTCCACCCGCACCTGCAAATGAACGCCGCCTTGCAGGTCCAGACCCAGATTGATCTGGCTGTTGGGCATCCAGTCCGGCAGGCTGGCAGCGCCCTCTTTCGACAGCACGTTCGGAAATGCGAACAACAGCCCGATCAGAACGACGGCCAGAGTGCCGAACATCTTCCACGGCGAGAAATGAAGCATGGGGGAGCCTGTGCTGTGGAGCCGGAACGCGGGTCGCGCGGCGGAAAGTTATTTGCGTCGGGGGGCGCGGGCCTTCGGCTTTTTCGGCGTGTCGTCACCATCTTCAGCCACGACGTCGTCTGCGACCGCCTTGGAATCGTTGGCTGCAACGGGCTGGCCCTTCACATGCACATCGGCGATCATCGAGCGCATGACGATGACCTTGGTTCCCGGTGCGATTTCGACTTCAACGCGGGTATCGTCCACCACTTTCGTCACCTTGCCCGACGACACCACCGCCGGTGACGATCGTATCGTTGCGCTTCACCGCACCCAGCATCTCGTTGCGGGCCTTGGCCTGCTTGCGTTGCGGATTGATGACGAGGAACCACATGATGAGGCCGACGATGAGAATCGGAAACAGCAATTCCAGCAGCCCGCCACCGGGCACGCCGGAAGTCTGGGCATAGGCAGGAGTGATGAACATGGGGGCCTCGTGGCAAAGTGCGGTTTGGGGCGGCGCACGACGCCGTTCCGGTCGCACCCGCCTGCGGGTTGGCCGGAATATAGTCTGTGCCCCCCGCTTTGCAACATGGGGGCAAAACCTTAGACATCGGGCGGACCAAGTGGGCGATGCCCCAGACATGCCTGAGACATGCCCGCAACATGACAGACCAGATCGCGACCCTGAACGATAAGCTCGACCGATTGCTCGCATTGATCGAACGGGCCGTGCCGCCTGCGCGCGAACCATTCGAAGCCTCGGCCGCCGATGCCTTCGTCTGGGATGCCGCGCAAACGCGACTTCAGCCGGTCGAAACCGTCAACCGCGTATCCATGCGCCTGTTGCACGGCATCGACCGCTCGCGAGACACGTTGCTGGAAAACACCCGCCGTTTCGCAAACGGAAAACCCGCCAACAACGCGCTTTTGTGGGGTGCACGCGGCATGGGCAAGTCATCGCTGGTGAAAGCTGCTCACGCAACGGTGCTGGAAAAGGACGCGAATGCTGACCTCAAATTGGTGGAAATTCACCGGGAGGACATCGATTCCCTGCCTGACCTGCTCGGTATCATTCGTGGCCGTTCTGAACGCTTCATCCTGTTTTGCGATGACCTGTCCTTCGACCACGACGACACCAGCTACAAATCGCTGAAAGCCGCGCTTGATGGTGGCGTCGAAGG
Source organism: uncultured Alphaproteobacteria bacterium (assembly GCA_963799325.1). Classification (GTDB taxonomy): domain Bacteria; phylum Pseudomonadota; class Alphaproteobacteria; order Rhizobiales; family Rhizobiaceae; genus Pseudahrensia. The sequence goes on from CAWCWS010000002.1 coordinate 908,997, forward strand.
GCGGCCGGACAATGTGATTTTCTACGCCACTTCCAACCGTCGCCACCTCATGCCCCGCGAGATGATCGATAACGAGCGCGCGACCGCCATCACACCGGGAGAGGCGGTCGAAGAGAAAGTATCCCTGTCAGACAGGTTCGGCCTCTGGCTCGGCTTTCACAAATGTTCGCAGGACGAGTATCTGGCGATGGTTGAGGGTTACCTCGGCCATTTCGACCTCGATACGACGCTCGACGCCGTGCGCGGTGAGGCGCTGGAATGGGCAACCACTCGCGGCAGCCGTTCCGGTCGTGTCGCCTGGCAGTTCGCGACCGATCTCGCCGGGCGCGGCTGAACCGTTCTAGCGTGGCAGGTATGTCAGCGGATTGACCGGTTGGGAGTTCTTGCGAATCTCGAAATGGAGCTTCGGCTCTGTCGCGTTGCCGGTCGCACCGGACTTCGCAATCACCTCTCCCGCGCTCACCGTCTGCCCGCGCTTCACCATAGTCGCCGAGGCATGGGCATAGGCGGTCACGTATCCGCCGGCATGGCTGAGGAGAATCAGCTTGCCGAAATCTTCCAGCTCGCTCCCGGCATAAATGACGGTGCCGGACCGTGCCGCGCGGATTGGTGTGCCGGTCGGCACCGAGATGTCGATACCGTCATTGGCACCGCTTGGCGTGGACGCGCCGAACTGGGTGATGGTGCGGCCAGTGACCGGCCAGCGGAATGTCGTCGCGGCGGATGCCGTTTGCGTTGCAGGCGCAGCCGTGGGTGCCTCCGTATTCACGGTTCGCGTCACGGTGGTGCGTGGCGTCTCCCGCACTTTCGGGACGCTGGTCGTCGTAGTCGGATCGATGGTCTGGTCATTCGAATTGGAGGCCATGAAGCCGTCGCCGGGAATGATGAGGCTCTGACCCTGCCGCACACTGTCGCCGGTCAGGCCATTGGCTTTGCGAAGGGCATCGAGGCGAACGTTGTATTTGCGGCTGATCGTGTAAAGCGTCTGGCCGGGGGCGACGATATGCGATCCGGTTTGATTCTGGGCCGTATTCTGGGCCGTGACCGTGCGAACCGGTGCGGTCGTACGGGGCCGGTTGGCGCGGACTGTTGGCGTTGTCACCGGCGTTTGCGCCTGGTCCGCAACACCCTGAGATGGGCTTGAATCGGGAGTTCGACGTGTGGCGACCGGCGCGCTGGCGCTCGAACGTTGGCCATATGAATAGGCCGGAATGATAATCCGCTGACCGGCACTCACCGCGCTGGCGCTCGACAGGCCGTTGGCAGCGACGATCGCTTCGACGGGCACACCAAACCGGCGCGACAGGTTCTGAAGCGTTTCGCCGGACCGCAGGGTCACCCGGCTTCCGCCCTCGGCGGACCAGCCCGCTTGCCGGGTAGGAGCCACCGGACCCGTGACAACGCCCTGCTCGTCAATTCTCCTCAGTGGAGATGCGGCGTTGGTGCGCGGCGGCAGAACGGCGGGAACGGATGCCGTGGTTTGCGGCGACGTGCGGCCAAGGGCATTCGAGATCGTGTCGCGGATGGACGAGGTGCGGGTGAACGGCTGTGTTTCCGTCACCGGCGGCAGTTCGGTGCGTGAGATTGATGGCGCCGATTGCAGCGCTGGACCCTGCCGGAAACCGGTCGTAGGTGCCGCGGGCAGCGTTGGAGCATTGGACCGAACCGTGCGGATACCGTCGCGGGCCGTAGCGTCGGCCGTTCTGTCGAACGGTTGAAGAACACCGCCGGGTCGCTGGATGAGAGCCTGCTGGTTCGAGGTTCTGATGCTGTTCGTGACCAGGGAATCACCCAACAACTCCTCGAACCGCACCGCGTCGGAACTGCAACCGCCCGCCAGCGCGAGCATCGCAAACAGCATGATCGTGGAAGGCTGCCGCAGATTTGTCGTGGCTGAACGCATGATAGGATCCGTCGGGTACGCAAAACTCGTATCCCGAATAAAACCCATCACGGTTAATCCCCGGTTAAACGGGGCTTTACAGCGCAGCCGCGACACCGGGTTCGAGCATGGTCGTGCGTATGGGAAACAACGTTTCCCGGTCGAACCGGCTGCCGACCTTGGTCAACCGCACGACATTCTGCACCTCGCCCGGATTGCCGATCACGGCCACCACGATACCACCGGACGCAAGTTGGTCGATCAGGTCGCGCGGCGTTTCGGCAAACGCGCTGTCCACGATGATGCGGTCGTAAAGGGGTTGTCCGCCCTGCCCCGTGCGGCCCGCGCTCTTGGAACCATCCGCCTGTGCGACGGTGATATTGGCGAGATCGAGTGCCTTCAATGTGCGCCGCGCGGCATCAACGAGACCGCCATACCGCTCGACGGAATGCACTTTGCGGGCAAGCCGCGACAGCAGTGCGGCCTGATAGCCGGTGCCCGTTCCCAGATCGAGAACAGCCTCGTTTCCCGTCAGATTCAGCGCTGCGATCAGACGCGCGGTGGTCACAGGCGACGGCATGGTCTGGCCGCAGGCGATCGGCAACGGCCGCTGGCCCCAGGCCTTGTGAATATGCCCCGTGGGAACGAAATGGTCGTGGCGGAACGTCTCCACGATCGTCAACAGCTTGACGTCGGTAATACCGACTTCGCGAAGCCGCAAAAGATGGGCAACGAGTGAGCGTTCCTCGCCCTCGCGCGTCTCTTCAGCTTTCACCGCGCGTCCAATCACGCCAGTTTGGCTTTCAAATCATCGATGTAGGAATGATCGGTCATGTCCATCTGAACGGGTGTCACGGCAATGTGGTTGTCCACCAGTGCGGCGATGTCCGTTTCGGGTTGATGTTCCGGCGGGCTGCCCTGAAACTCCAGCCAGAAATACGGCAACCCACGCCCGTCCTTGCGCTCGCCAATCCCAAGCGAATGTTCGAATTTGCCCTGTCGGACGACGCTCGTGCCCCGCACCTCATCCGGCTGGCAATTCGGAAAATTGACGTTGAGCAGGGTGCCGACCGGAAAGTCGAGTGTCAGCAACTTTTTCAGCAAATCCGGCGCATGGGCTTTGGTCGTCTCCCAAGGTGTCGCGCGGGTGCCATCGAAGCTGAATGCCTGACTGAGCGCAATCGACCGCACGCCAAGCAGAGTGCCTTCCATCGCACCGGCAACCGTGCCGGAATAGGTGACATGGTCTCCGACATTCTGCCCGCCATTGACGCCGGACAGCACCAGATCGGGCTTTTCAGGCAGCAGGTGACGAATGCCCATGATGACGCAATCGGTCGGCGTGCCGTTCACCGCAAACACCTGCTTGCGCACCTCGCGCACCCGCAGCGGATGGCTCAGTGTGAGGGAATGCGCTAGACCGCTCTGGTCGGTTTCCGGCGCAACGATCCACACATCGTCGGAAAGACCGCGCGCCAGTTCCTCGATCACGGCCAGTCCCGGCGCGTTGATACCGTCGTCGTTGGTGAGAAGAATACGCATCAGGCTTCGATCACGGTCAGGCCGCCCATGTAAGGTTGCAAAATATCGGGAATGCGGATCGAACCATCCTCATTCTGATAGTTCTCCATCACGGCGATGAGCGCCCGACCGACCGCAATGCCGGAACCGTTCAGCGTATGGACAAAACGGGTGTTCTTTTCGCCCTCCGGCTTATAGCGGGCTTTCATGCGCCGCGCCTGGAAATCACCGCACAGCGAGCAACTGGAAATCTCGCGATACGCATCCTGCCCCGGGAGCCAGACTTCGATGTCGTAGGTCTTTCGTGCCGAGAAACCCAGATCACCCGTGCAGAGCACGACGACGCGGTAATGCAGCCCGAGCGCCTGCAAGATGCTCTCTGCACAGCCCAGCATCCGCTCATGCTCGGCCTCGCCATTCTCCGGCGTGGTGATGGACACGAGTTCGACCTTGTTGAACTGGTGCTGCCGCAACATACCGCGCGTATCGCGCCCGGCGGAACCGGCCTCGGCGCGGAAGCAATTCGTGAGCGCCGTGTAGCGACGCGGCAATGCCGCCTCGTCCAGCACGCTTTCGCGCACCAGATTTGTCAGCGGCGCCTCGGCAGTGGGGATCAGCCATCGACCGTCGGTGGTCTGGAACAAATCCTCAGCAAATTTCGGAAGATTGCCGGTACCGTAAAGAACCTCGTCACGCACCAGAACAGGTGGTGAAACCTCACGATAGCCGTTCTCGTCGACATGCTGGTCCAGCATGAACTGGCCAAGCGCACGTTCAAGACGCGCAAGCTGCCCACCGATCAGGACAAAGCGACTGCCCGCCAACTTCGCCGCGCGCTCGAAATCCATCTGCCCGAGCGCCTCGCCCAGTTCGTAATGTTCTTTCGGCGCAAAAGAGAGTGACGGCTTTTCACCAACTGTTCGCACTTCGACATTATCGTTTTCGTCCGCACCAGCGGGCACATCGGCAGCGGGAAGGTTCGGAATGATCGACAGTGCGTCCGTCAGCGCTTGCGACAGGCGCGCGGATTCCGCCTCTCCCGTTTGCAAAAACGCCTTCAGCTTGGCGACTTCGGCAATAGCCGCATTCGCAGCATCCTCGTCGCCTTGCGCCTTGGCGGCACCGATCGTTTTGGAAGCGGCATTGCGCGCTTCCTGCGCCTCCTGCACGTCGCTTATGTGTTTGCGGCGGGCCTCATCGGCAGCGATCAGCGCATGCGATTGCGGCTCCAGCCCGCGCCGTGCCAGCCCTTCATCGAACGCTTGAGGATTGTCGCGTATCCAACCGATATCGAACATGGTTCAGCCGTTGCAAAAGTGATGCCATCGGCGATGCGGGACACGCCGTTTACGCGTCCGCCTCGCGCTCCCGTTCGAGGCGTTTTCGCTCGATCAGTCTCGTGGCGTAGATGGAGAGTTCGTAGAGAAGCAGCGTAGGCACCGCAAGGCCGATCTGGCTGATCGGGTCCGGCGGTGTCAACACGGCCGCCGCCACGAAGGTCAACACGACCGCCCACTTCCGCTTCGCCTTCAACCCGGCCTCACTCACCAGCCCGGCACGCGCGAGCAATGAAATGACCACCGGCATCTGGAATACCAGCCCGAACGCAAAGATAAGCGTCATGATAAGACCGAGATATTCGCTGACTTTCGGCAGTAATTCGATGGTCGTGGTGGCGGAATCACCCTGCATCTGCATCGACAGAAAGAACGACATGGCCAGCGGCATGATGACGTAAAATACCAGCGCCGCGCCGATGAAGAACAGGATCGGTGTGGCGAACAGAAACGGCAGAAATGCCTTCCGCTCATCCTTGTATAGCCCGGGCGCAACGAACTTGTAGACCTGCGAAGCGATAACTGGAAAGGCGATAAAGAGAGCCGTGAACAATGCGATCTTCAACTGCGCGAAGAAGAATTCCTGCGGCGCGGTGAAGATCAGCTTCAATTCCTGATTCTTCGCCCGCAGCCCGCTCATAGGGCACGACGAGTATCTGGAAGATATGGTCGGCGAAAATGAACGCAACCACGAACACGATAGCGACCGCGATCAACGCCTTGATCAGCCGTTGACGCAATTCGATGAGGTGCTCGACCAAAGGCGCGGCAGTATCGTCCAGATTGGTGTCGGTCGTCATGTGGTGGCTTTGGCCGGTGACTTCCGGGCAGCCGGTTTCTTGACGGGCGGCTTTTTGGCGGGCGTTTTCTTGGCTGGCGTTTTGGCTACCGCTGCCTTGCTCTTCGAGGCTGCAGGAACGCGAGATTTGGCGGGCTTTTTGGCCGCGCCCGGTTTGCTGGTGGCCTTGCCGGCTGTTTTGGTCACTGCAGGTTTGGTTTTGGAGACAGCCTTCGGTTTGGAAGCGGGCGTCGCCTTTACCGCCGCATCCTTATCACGGTTGTCCGTCGCTGGAACAGTCGCGGCAAACGACGGATCCTTTTTCCTGAAATCGTCGGTCGAAAATTTCGTGGCCCCCTTTCCCGCATCCGCAAGCTCGGCCTGCGTCTTTTCGAGATCGGCTTTCAGCGGATTCAGGCTGTCCTTGATCGCTTTCGTCGGGTTGAGATTGCGGACCTGATTGACGCTGTCCTTCAGACCGTCGAGTTCCGCCTCGCGCAGCGCATCGTCCATCTGACGCTGGAAATCGCCCGCCAGTCCACGCACCTTGCGGATCATCTGACCAGCCGTCCGCAGCATACCCGGCAGTTCGCGCGGGCCGACGAACAGGATCGCCACCACGCCGACAACCATCATCTCGGTCCAGCCGATATCGAACAAATCCCTGCCCCTTCGCAGATGGTGAATACAGACCGAACGATGCGGCCCGACCGGTCGCGCTAGCTGGTCTTCGATTTTTCCGGAACGATATCGACGACCTTGTCGTCACCCTTTTCGAGTTTACTGTTGGCAGCGACGTCATCGTCGGTGTCGTTCAGGCCTTTCTTGAATGAATTGATGCCCTTGGCCACGTCGCCCATCAGGTCGGAAATCTTTCCACGACCAAACAGCAATATGACCACGACTGCGACGATAACGATCTGCCAGATGCCGATCTGTCCCATGTTACAAACTCCCTAGCTACGCGCCGTAAAGACTGCGCTTTTCTGCAATCTAGTGTTTGCGAGCGGGCGCTGCAACACGCCATTGGTCTTGTCCGTTGAATGCGGCAGCCGCTTTCAGCCGTCGTTGGACCCACCGCCGGGCACCAGAAGCCCCAGTTCTTCGATATCGTCGAGCCCCAATGGCTCCTCGTCATCGTCGAGCGTCGTATCGTCGGATGGCATCGGCACATCGAACGCCGCCGGAAGCTGGCTTTGCAGCAAGCCCGCGCCCTTTAGCTCGTCCAGCCCGGGCAGGTCACGAAGAGCCTCGAGGCCGAAATGGTCGAGAAAGTCAGGCGTCGTGCCATATGTGACGGGCCGCCCCGGTGTCTTGCGCCGCCCGCGCATCCGAACCCATCCCGTTTCCATCAACACATCGAGCGTGCCCCGCGACGTCGCCACGCCACGAATATCCTCGATTTCCGCGCGGGTGACGGACTGGTGGTAAGCGATGATCGCCAACACTTCGAGTGCGGCCTTCGACAGTTTCCGCGACTGCACCGCCTCTTTCTGCAACAGGAACGACAAATCATCCGCCGTGCGAAAGGCGTAGGCGTCGCCAACCGTATGAAGGTTCACGCCGCGCTGTTCGTAGGTACATGGCCGAAAGTTCCGCAATGACCGCGTCCAGATCGACACCCTCCGGCAGGATTTCGACCAGCGTATTGCGATGAACCGGCTCGGCGGATGCGAACAGAATGGCTTCCACCATGCGGATGGCTTCGGGCACATCTGCTTGGGGTTCGCCCGGCTTCTGATTTGCGGGAAACGTGACGACGTTGGAACGGGTCATGGCGATGCGTCCTCGACATTGGATGCGGTGTAGGGTGCGGCGCTGGGCTTGCGGAGATAGAGCGGACCGAAGGCAGCGTCCTGGCGCACCTCCAACTCCCCTTCCCGCACAAGTTCGAGACTGGCAGCGAAGGAGGCGGCCAGTACGTTGGCGCGGGTGTCCTGATAGGCGAGATATTCGGCGAGAAACCGGTCCAGTGCCGTCCATTCGGACAAGCCGCCCATCAGTTTCGTGATCGCCGCACGGGCATCCTGCATCGACCATCCGGCACGGTGGGCGATGGTGACGGTGCTGACAGATTCGCGCTGCCGCTGCGCCGCATAGGCACTCAGAAGATCGAAAAGACTGGCAGAAAACGTCGACCGCCGCGTTGTAACCACGGGTTCCGGCGCGCCACGGGCGAAACGGTCCTGTCCCAGCCGGTTGCGGTTCATCAACTGGCGGGAAGCATCGCGCATGGCTTCCAGCCGCTTGAGGCGGAATGCCAGCCGCGCGGCCAGTTCTTCGCCGCTCGGTTCCGGGTCGCCCTCGGGTGCCGGCACGAGAAGGCGCGATTTCAGATAGGCGAGCCAAGCGGCCATCACGAGATAGTCCGCCGCCAGCTCCAGCCGCAGCCGCCGTGCGCGTTCGACGAATTGCAGATACTGGATCGCGAGCGCGAGTATGGACAGGCGGGTCAGATCGACCTTTTGGGTGCGGGCCATAGCGAGCAACAGATCGAGCGGTCCTTCGAACCCGTCGATGTCGACCATGAAATCCGGGTCCGACACCGTCCGATCAACGGGATCAGGGCTGTCCCAGAGGTCGTTCACGCCATCGCTCACAATCGTCTCCCTTGCCGCCTAGACCAGAGCCGGGTCGGCCATAAGCGCCTCGAACTCGCTCCGGCAGACCGCTTGGTCGCTGTCATCGATCGCAATGCGCGCCATCGCGGCTGCGGACCGTGCTTGCGTTTCGCTGCTCGCCTCACCACAAGCCCGCGCCACATCGCGCATCTGGTCCATGATACCGTGGCAGTGAAGCACGATGTCGCACCCGGCGGCCAGGATACGCCGGGACCGATCGAAGTAATCCCCGGAAAGCGCGTCCATCGACACGTCATCGCTCATCAGCAGGCCATCGAAGCCGATATGACCGCGAATGATGTCGGCAATCACCGTCGCCGAAGTCGTAGCAGGCGCGTCCGGGTCGATCGCTTCGTAGATCGCATGGGCCGTCATGCCCATCGGCATGTCGTTCAAGGCGCGGAACGGCGCGAAATCTTGCGCTTTCAAATCATCGAGCGACGCCTCGATGCGCGGCAGGTCAGCGTGGGAATCGACCAGCGCCCGCCCCTGCCCCGGCATGTGTTTGACGACCGGAAGAACGCCGCCTGCCATCAGCCCTTCGGCCTGCGCCCTGCCCAGGATTGCCACCTGTTCCGGCGTGTAGCCGAACGACCTGTCGCCGATGGCATCGTGACCCTGCGACGTGCGGGTATCGAGAACAGGCAGGCAGTCCACGTCGATACCGAGCGGTTGCAGATCGAAGGCGTGGAGACGACCCATCAACCATGCCGCGCGCGTGCCCGCATCGTGGTCCTGCTCATAAAGCGCTCCGATAGCCGCCGCCGGTCGGTAATTCGTCCAGTGCGGCGGTCGCAGCCGCTGCACGCGCCCCCCTTCCTGATCGATCAGCACCGGGGCGTCCGTCCTGCCGCCCGCATCGCGCAACGCCGGCACACAAGTCGGCAACCTGCGATGGGCTGTCGATATTGCGGGCGAACAGGATATATCCCCACGGGCGTTCGCCGCCGATGAAGGCACGCTCTTCGGCAGACAGTTCGAGACCGAGAATACCGGTCGTAAAAGGCTTGAACGACATGATTCGCTCGCGGGCTGACGGGCGCGAACTATCGCATTTCAGCCCCCAAACGACAAAGGCCCGCCTGGAGCGGGCCTCTGCGGGCAGTTCGGAACCGCCTAGCGCGTGACGAAGCAGGATCCACCGGCGGATTTCAGGCGGCTGCAGATATCGTTCGCTTCGCTGCTCGACGCTGCGGGAATGCGGACACGGTAGTAGATGCCTTTGCCCGGAATGTCCGTGCGCTGGTAATCCACGCCCTTGCCACCGATGACACTGGCATAGCGTTGCGACATGGTCTTGTAGGAACTTTTCGCAGCGGCCTCGGAACGCTGGGACGAAATCTGCACCTTGTAAGGTGAAGAGGCGACCGGTTCAGGTGCAGGCGGCGGGCGTTGGTTCCACCTTGGCGACTTCCACCGGCTTCGGCTCCGGCGTTGGCACGACCGGTGCGGGCGCGACGATTTCGGGAACCGCGACCTCCGGCTCTGCCACTGTCACGGGTTCGGGCACAACTGGAGTCGGCGTGGGGGTCAACGCTTCCGCTTCCGGACCGATCGGATTGGCGGCAGCGCTGGCGGTCTCGTCACCGAAACGGTTTTCCGCAACATTGGTGACGCTCACAGAACGTGCCGCCGCTCCATTGTCTGTGCTGCCGACAATGGTGCCATCCGGGCGCACGGTCACGGTGCGGACGGTGCGGGGAGCGAGCGCGTTGGCGGCGCTGCTGTCCGCAACGCCCACATTGGTCACCTGTATCGGCGTTTCTTCGCTTTCCAGAAGCGTCGGCTGCGCGAGGTCGGCGTTGCTGCGCCCTTCGACGGATTTATAGACCGCCTGATCCTGGTTCGGCACACTCTCGCCACCGGGGTCGGCAGGCTTTTCCTTGGCGGGCGTATTGTCGGCCATGATGATCGGTGGCGGGCCGCTTTCGCCACCCACGAAATTCAGCGCGATGGCCGCCGTTCCGCCAAGCAATGCGACAGCGGCAATCGCCAGCGCAATCGCCTTGCCGCGTCCCCGTGAGGCCGTCGCGGTCTCTTCGAACGCAGCCGCATTGGCGATATCGGCTTCGGCGAAGATCGGATCGACGATGACCGGCGCCTGCCGTTGTGGTGCAGGTTGCATCGGCGCGAAATCTGCATCGGAATGGGTCGGAGGCGTCGGCGTGTCTTGATAGATCGGCCGGCGGGCCACCTCGACAGGTGGTTCTGCAACAGGCTTTGCCGGGGCCGGTTCGAGCAGCCGGATCAGGCAGGAACATACGGGCCAGTTCGGCTTCGAAATCGTCTTTCGCTTTCAATTCAGGCGAAGCGAAATCCGCATCGCTTTCCGCCATTTCATCGGCCAGAACACGATCAAGCTCGGCGCTGAGAGCGGCATCGAGTTCATCGGCTTCACTGGAATAGGAGTGCGGTTCAGCAACCGGTGGCGCGACGTATTCCGGCTCCGGCTCGACGGTGGGAGTAGCCAGTTCAGGCTCCTCTTCCACAACCCGCTCGAATGCGGACTTTTCAGAACCGACGCGCGTTCCAAAGGCTTCCTGCAAACGGTTCTGAAGGTCGAAATCGAACCGTGGCGCTGATTCCGATGTAGCCTGCGCCCAGGCCGGCAACTCGGTTACGGTCGCACGGGAGGGTTCAGGAAGACGCGAGTGTGGCGCATCGATGACATCCATCATCATGGTCGGATTGCGATCCACCACGACCGGTGCTTCGGGAGCGGGTTGCGCCGATGCCCTCCGGTCGACCGCCGGGTTTTCCACCAACCGGGGCGCGACCGGACGCGGGTGGTAGGAATGGTCGGATGCGGGCGAAAGGGTCGCTCCGCTGCCAACGATGCGCGCCAGTTCCGCCAGCGTATCATCCGCCGGATTGGCCATGTGGCAAAGGTGGTCGTTCTTATACTCAAACACTGCGACACCCGTTCGGTTACTCATGGCCCATCGGTTGCCCGCGCACCAAAACACACGAAACCACATGGTTCCGTTCAACGAGCCAGCCCTGCCTGCCGCATGAATGCGGCCAATTAGTGCCCTTTCTAGCGCATCTCTTCGGGGGCCGAGGCACCGACGATGGCGAGACCGGACGCGAGAACCGTCGAGACGGCTTTCACAAGTGCAAGTCTGGCTGGAGTGAGTTTTGGCTGATCTTGGTGAATGAACCGTAAAGCCGGATTGTCACGCCCACCATTCCAGTGCGCATGGAAAAGTCCGGCCAGATCGTAGAGGTAAAACGCGATGCGGTGAGGCTCCTGCGCCTTGGCCGAGGCTTCGACCACACGGGCATAATCGGCCAGTTTGCGAATGATCTGCATTTCACCTGCATCCGTGAGCAAGGACATGTCCGCACCGCGCAGGGCTGCGTCTGCCGTATCGAGGTCCGGCATATCCCGACCGACCTGCCGGAACACGCTGGCCGCACGGGCATGGGCGTATTGCACGTAGAAGACGGGATTGTCCTTGGACTGCTCCGTCACCTTGGCAAAATCGAAATCGAGCGGCGCGTTGCTCTGCCGGTATAGCATCATGAAGCGCACCGCATCGCGGCCAACCTCTTCCACCACATCGCGCAACGTGACGAAATCGCCGGAGCGTTTCGACATCTTGAACGGTTCGCCGTCGCGATAGAGTTTCACCAGCTGGCACAGCAGGATCGTCGCCTTCGCGCTGCCCGCCGACACGGCCTTGGCCAGCGCCTCCATGCGTTTGACGTAACCGCCATGGTCGGCGCCGAGCACGAAGATCATCTCGGAAAATCCGCGCTCGAACTTGTCCTTGAAGTAGGCCACGTCCGCCGCAAAGTAGGTGTAGTCGCCGTTCGACTTCATGAGCGCCCGGTCGATGTCGTCCCCCACCTGTGTGGAGCGGAACAGCAATTGCTCCCGGTCTTCCCAATCGTCGGGCACAGCACCCTTCGGCGGTGGCAACGTGCCTTTATAGACGAGATCGCGCGCTTCGAGGTCGGCAATTGCATCACCGATCAGCGTCGAATTGCCCTTGGCCGCGTGCAGGGTGCGCTCGGAAAAGAATACGTCGTGCGACACGCCCAATTGCGCCAGATCGCTGCGGATCAGGTCCATCATCGCGTCGATGGCGGCGTCCTTGACGACCGGAAGCCAGTCGGCCTCGTCCATCGCCAAGAGGGCGTCGCCATGCTGATCTGCGAGTGCTTGCCCAACCGGCACCAGATAGTCGCCGGGATACAGGCCCTCAGGCATTGCGCCGATATTCTGCCCCAGCGCCTCGCGGTACCGCAGGAAGACGGACCGCGCCAAGACTTCGATCTGGCCACCGGCATCGTTGATGTAATATTCGCGCGTCACGTCATGGCCTGCAAAATCGAGCAGATTGGCGAGCGCATCGCCCACCACCGCACCCCGGCAATGGCCCACATGCATGGGGCCGGTCGGGTTGGCGGACACGTATTCGACGTTGATCTTGCGCGGCGTCGACCGTGCCGCCGCCATAAGCCTGTCCTTGCTCCAACACGGCCTGCACCTGCTGTTGCCACATGGCCGGTGACAGCCGCACATTGATGAAGCCCGGCCCCGCAATCTCGACGCTGGCAATATCGTCATCATCTTCAAACGCAGCGGCAATACGCTCCGCAATGGCACGCGGGTTCTGCTTTGCAGGCTTGGCCAGAACCAGCGCGGCGTTGGTAGCAATGTCGCCGTGGTCCGGGTCACGGGGCGGCTCCACGGTCACGCGCGACAGGTCGGCTGGCTCACCATCGAACAGGTCGAGAGAGCGCACAGCGTTCTCCACTTTGGCGCTGAACAGGTCGAACGGGTTCATCTCGGGTTGTCGCTTTTGCTGGGAAATGGCGGACGCTGCGCGCCCGGGCCGATAGCCGCGCGGTTATCGCAGATGGGGGGTGTGGTCAAACAAGCGCTGGTGCTGGGCAATGGCGTAACGGTCCGTCATTCCGGCCAGATAGTCGGCTACTTTCAATGCACGCGCGTCACCGTTCAGCCCTTCCAGCGACCATTCTTCACCGGGAGGTGTCGAAGCATCGCCATCCATAAAGATGTCGAACAGGTCTCCCAGGATCGTCTGAGCTGCCTTTACGGGCCGCATCACAGCATCATGGCGATAGACATGGGCGAACAGCCAGTCTTTCAGTTCCGCCTCCTGCTCCACCATCACCGGAGAGAACGCGACGACCGGAAAGTCGAGAGCGCGCACAGCGTCCGCGTTGGCGGGACGGCTCGCCGCCAACCGCCCGGACGATTCCGCGATGACATCCTCCACCATGACAGTAATCTGACGGCGGATCAGTTCGTGAATCGTACGCCGGTCGTCCAGACCCGGATGAGCGGTGCGCACGTCTCCCAGAAGGTCCGCCGTAACTGGCACATCGGCCAGCGCGCGCAGTTCAAACAGGCCGGCCCGCAACCCGTCCTCAAGATCGTGGTTATCGTAGGCGATATCATCGGCAATCGCGGCGCATTGCGCTTCGACGGACGGCCACGACCAAAGTTGCAGGTCGTGCCGTGCATTGTAGTCGAGTATTGCCGAAGGCACCGGCCCGTCCAGACCGTCACCGTCGTGGTCCGTCAGCGGGCCGTTGTGCTTCACCAGCCCTTCCAGCGTTTCCCAGGTCAGGTTCAGCCCATCGAACCCGGCATAGCGCCGCTCCAGTTCCGTCACCACCCGCAGGCTGTGCGCGTTGTGCTCGAACCGCTGCCGCCCGCCCGTTGCAGCCGAAAGTCGCGCGTCCAGCACGGTCTCGCCACCGTGACCGAAGGGCGTGTGGCCAAAATCGTGCGCCAGTGCCAGCGCTTCGGCCAGATCTTCGTCGGCGTTCAGGGCACGAGCCAAAGCGCGTGCAATCTGCCCGACCTCGATCGTGTGGGACAGGCGGGTGCGAAAATGGTCGCCCTCGTGGTGAACGAAAACCTGCGTCTTATGCGCCAGCCGGCGAAACGCATCGCAATGGATCAGCCGGTCGCGATCCCGCTGGAAATCCGACCGTGTCGGGCTGGAAGGCTCCGCGATCAGACGCCCCCGGCTCGTGCGCCAGTCCGCCGCATAGGGGGCCAGCGTCGGGCGTCCGAATTCCGGGTGTCGGGCCAGCGCTGTTGCCACGTCCACGCTCCTTTGATTGACCGGTTGCCCCGCGCTTCCTAGATGGAAGACAGGCATTGCCACAGGAGCATCCTATATGGCGCAGCATTCTGAAATTGAAGCCACCCCGATCGAGGCCGGGCAAATCGTGGTGTCCGACCAGGCGGGCAAACGCGTGGCGAAAGTTCTCGCCAGCGAGCCGGACATGGTCGCCCTGCGCGTATCCGTCGAAGGCGGCGGTTGTTCCGGTTTTTCCTACAAGTTCGACCTGACCGACACGGTTGCGGAAGACGACTTGCGGCTCGTGGCCGAAGGGGGCACCGTGGTTATCGACCCCGTCAGCCAGATGTATATGGGCGGCTCGGTGATCGATTTCGTGGACGATCTGATCGGCCAGAGTTTTCAGATCAGAAACCCGAACGCCACCGCAAGCTGCGGCTGCGGCACGTCATTTTCCATGTGACTGAGGTGTCGCTCAAGATTGCAAGCTGGAACATCAACGGCATCAAGGCACGCCATGATGTGCTGATCGAATGGCTGCGGCAGGCGGAGCCGGACATCGCCTGCCTGCAGGAGATCAAAAGCGTCGATGAAAACTTCCCCGCTGCCGAAATAGAAGCGCTGGGTTACAACGTGGAAACCCACGGCCAGAAGGGTTTTAATGGCGTCGCACTCCTTTCGCGCCTGCCGTTCGACGAAGTGAACCGTGGACTGCCCGGTGATGATGAGGACGAACAGTCCCGCTTCATCGAGGGCGTGTTCACGGTCGAGGATCGCGTTCTGCGGGTCGTGTGCCTCTATCTGCCCAACGGCAATCCGCCGGACGAACCCCGCAAGTTCGACTACAAGCTGGCATGGATGGACCGGCTTCACGCTTGGGCTGAGGATCGGCTGGCACTGGAGGAGCCGCTCGTTCTGGCGGGCGACTACAACGTCATTCCCCAACCGGAAGACTGTTGGGCCCCGGCATCATGGGAGGGAGATGCGCTCTACCACCACGAGACACGCTCCCGCTTCGAAGCGCTGAAGGCGCTCGGTTTCACCGATGCGCTTCGCGCTGTAACCGATGAGGTCGCTTACACGTTTTGGGACTATCAGGCCGGCGCCTGGCCGAAGAACCACGGCATCCGCATCGACCATCTGTTGCTCTCGCCGGAGGCAACCCCCTGGCTGGCCCGTTGTGCGGTCGATTCCCACACCCGCGATTGGGAAAAACCGTCCGACCACGTGCCCGTTTGGGCATCACTCGCACCCCGTCCAATGAGCGGGTGGCGCTAGCGGGTGGCGGGTTTGAGAGCATCGACTGCCAGACCGTATGTCAGGTCTGCGGTCGGCAATTCGGCGATGATAGCATCGGCGCTTTCCCGCTCTTCGGGTGCAGCCTGCGCAAACGCTTCGTCCCGCCATTTCAGTACGTCCGGGTTCGGAGACCGTCTGGCCGCCCGCCCGAGATAGACGAGGCCCCGAACGGGCCGCCGCCGTACGCCGTCGCCGGCAAACAGCATCCGGCCCAGTTCGGCCTGCGCGCCGGAATGGCCCTTCTTGGCCGCAAGACCGAACCAGCGAACGGCACCACGCTTCTGCACCGCACCCATAGCACCACTGAAATACAGTTTCCCGAGGCGGTATTGCGCTTCCGCATCGTGATACAACGCGGCTGCACGGTAATAATAGCTTTCGGCAAGCCGTGGATCCGCGATTACACGGCCTTTCAAACCATCCATCGCATATGTCCCCAACATGACGATGGACGACGCGACGAACGGCATCTCGAAACGGGTTGGCGATGTGTCGAGAAAGCGGCCCGCAATATCGCGATACATATCGTAAGCGGCCAGATCGTCACGCGCGACACCCTCGCCCTGCTGATACATCCGCGCCAGCTTCCATTCTGACGCCACGTGCTTGTGTTCGGCACCATAGGTGAAGGCACCGACGGCATCGTCGACCCGCCCGCCTTGCAGGGCGTTGTAGCCATAGCGCAGCACGGTGCGCGGCTCGCCGTCATCGGCAAACACCTTGTCCGGGTCGAAGGCGAATACTGCCCCCCCCTGGAGGAGCGCAAACATCACCAGCCCGATGGTTGGAAGAACCTTACTGATCGGCATAAATATGCTTCTCTTTCCACCCGCCGGGATGCGTGACGGCACCCGTTAGCGCGGAGCCGACGGTTTGCGCGAATTTCCAGATGACGCCGGACTGATAATCCGTCTCCCGTGGTTCCCATTCGGCGCGACGCGCTTCCATGTCCGCCTCTGAAACGTTGACTTCGATGGTGCCTTCAACCGCGTCAATGGATATGATGTCACCATCCTTCAGCAGCCCGATTGGCCCGCCAACCGCCGCTTCCGGTCCCACGTGGCCAATGCAGAAGCCGCGTGTTGCGCCCGAGAATCGACCATCGGTAATCAGCGCCACTTTGTCTCCCATGCCCTGTCCGTAGATCGCTGCGGTCGTGGACAGCATTTCACGCATGCCGGGGCCGCCTTTGGGGCCTTCGTAGCGGATGACCAGCACCTCGCCCTCTTCGTAATTACCGTGGGAAACGGCATCGAACGCCAGTTCCTCGCTGTCGAAGCAGCGGGCCGGGCCGGAGAAGGTCTGCTTCGCCATGCCAGCCACCTTCACGATTGCCCCTTCCGGCGCGAGATTGCCGCGCAGGCCAACGACGCCGCCGGTGGGCGTGATCGGGTTGGAGACGGGATAGACGACGTCCTGATCGTCGTTCCACTTCACGTAATCCATGTTCTCGGCAATCGTGCGGCCCGTCACCGTCATGCACTCACCGTGCAGGAAACCGCCGTCGAGCAACGTTTTCATCAGCAACGGAATGCCACCGACCTCGAACATGTCCTTGGCGACGTATTTCCCACCCGGTTTGAGGTCCGCGATATACGGCGTGCGTTTGAATATTTCGGCCACGTCGAACAGGTCGAACTTGATGCCGATCTCGTTGGCGATGGCAGGCAGATGCAGCGCGGCATTGGTGGACCCACCGGATGCGGCGACGACCGTTGCGGCATTTTCCAGCGCCTTCAGTGTCACGATATCGCGCGGGCGTATGTTCTTGGCAATCAGTTCCATCACCTTCTCACCCGCCGCCGTGCAGAACCGTTCGCGGATTTCGTAGGGCGCGGGCGCACCAGCGGAATACGGCAACGCCAGACCAATCGCTTCGGAAACGGTCGCCATCGTGTTGGCCGTGAACTGCGCGCCGCAGGCACCGGCGGATGGACACGCCACCTGTTCCAGCTCGTGCAAGTCGTCGTCGCTGAGGTTACCGACGGAGTGCTGGCCAACGGCCTCAAACACATCCTGAACCGTCACTTCGCGGCCACGGAAATTACCGGGAAGAATCGATCCCCCATAGATGAACACGGACGGCACGTTGAGCCGCACCATCGCCATCATCATGCCCGGCAACGATTTGTCACAGCCGGCAAGCCCGACGAGCGCATCGTAGCAATGGCCGCGCATGGTCAACTCGACCGTGTCGGCAATGACATCGCGAGACACGAGCGAGGCTTTCATGCCCTGATGGCCCATCGCGATGCCATCGGTGACCGTGATAGTCGTGAACTCGCGCGGTGTGCCCTTGGCAGCGGCGACGCCCTTCTTGACACTCTGGGCCTGCCGCATGAGCGAGATGTTGCAAGGGGCCGCCTCGTTCCAGCATGTGGCCACGCCCACGAGCGGCTGGTTGATCTGCTCTTCCGACAAGCCCATCGCATAGAGGTAGGACCGATGCGGCGCACGCGTCGGTCCTTTTGTGGTGTGGCGGCTTGGCAGTTTGCTCTTGTCGAAAGTGAAAGCGTCCATCGGGTCGGTCCAATTCTGCGGGATTCTCCAACCCGCTCGCTGCAAGGCTGTTGGCCACGGGTTTGTGGTTGAAACTGGGCGCAGGAAAGGGGCACAGGGTCATTAGCCGACGCAACGATGCGTCTGCCGCACACCTGTTGTTATTCGGCAACATGTGGGTCACCGCACTACCGAGGCACCGAACCGCTCACGGGCCATCACCGGCACGAGAGCGCACCTTTTCGGCGCGGACAATGAACCTAGTTTAATCGGGTAGCGTTATCCGACGCGCACCATGTCGAAAGGACTGATACCATGACACGTTTTGCAAGCCGACTTTCAGCCGCCACTGCCTTGGCAATGGCACTCGCGTTCGGCGCCGTGGCCCCCACATCCGCCTTGAACGTCAACGCCGGACCGGTCGTGCTGTCCGGCGGCTCGGTCCTGCAGGCAGGACTATTCTCACGCACGGAGCGCCGCACGCCTCAGCAGGAATTGCAACGCATTCTCAGGACGCATTACTACTATGGCGGCAGTGTCGGCCGTAGCGTCCGTGAAGCGGCAGGTCCGGGCACGACGCTGCTCCGGGACAACCGCATATGGGGCGAACCCGCAAGATGCAGCTTCGTGACCTATAGGGGCGGCCGGGCAATCGTGTGCGATTCCCTGTAGTTCAAGCTAGGTCTTGGGAAAGTGGATGATTTGTCCGCCGTTCAGACGGGCAACTCATCATCCGCCATCAACTCTTCCTTGGAGACGGTCTTGTCCGTCACTTCAGCCGCTTCGAGAATGTGGTCGACAACCTTTTCCTCAAAAATGGGGGCGCGCAGACCACCGACGGCATCGGGGTTGGAGCGGAAGAACTCGTAGACCTGCTGTTCCTGACCGGGATATTGCTGCACCTGCTGCATCAGCGCGCGCTGCAATTCATCGTCCGTCACCTTGATTTCAGCCTTGTCGCCGATTTCCGCCAGCACAAGGCCGAGCCGCACACGACGCTTGGCAAGTTTGTGGTAATCCTCGCGCGCCTTCTCTTCGGTCGTGTCCTCATCCTCGAATGATTTACCGGCCTGTTCCAGATCATTGGTGATCTGCGTCCAGATATTGTTGAACTCCTGCTCCACCATGCCTTCCGGCAGGTCGAACTGATGTTTCTCGTCCAGAATATCGAGCAATTGGCGCTTCACCTTCTGGCGTGTCTGCTGGGCGTATTGGCCGGAAATCTGGTCGCTGACGATTTCCTTCAACTTGTCGAGTGAATCGAGACCCAGTGTCTTGGCCAGCTCATCGTCGATGGCCAGGTCGGCAGGCTTGGCAACTTCGTGGATCGTGACATCGAACTCGGCTTCCTTACCGGCCAGATGGGCAGCGCCGTATTCCTCGGGGAACGTGACCTTCACGACCTTTTCGTCACCGGCTTTCAGGCCGATCAACTGGTCCTCAAAACCAGGGATAAAGGTGTTGGAGCCGATAACGAGATTGGCACCCTCGTCCTTTCCACCGTCGAACGGCTCACCGTCAATCTTGCCGAGATAGTCCATCGTGACCCGGTCTTTTGCGGCAGCCTTGCCTTTCTTGGCTTCGTAGGTGCGGTTGCTGTCGGCAATGCGCTCGATCTGCTCGTTCACCTCGTCGTCGGAAACCTCCACGACCGGCCGGTCCAGCTTGATGCCCGAGAAGTCGGCCACGTCGAACGGGGGGATAACCTCATATGATATGGTGAACTGGAAATCCTTGTTTCCGGCCAGAATCTCTTCCGCTTCCGCCTCGTCCTCAGTCATCTCGACCTTGGGCTGCTGGGCGGCCTTTTCGGCGCGCTCGGCCAGAATTGCCTTGGTGTTCTGGTCGATGGTCTCGTTGACCAACTCTCCCATCGCGGATTTGCCGTACAGCTTCGTCACATGGGAGAGCGGCACCTTGCCGGGACGGAAACCGTTGATGCGGACCTTGTCTTTCAGGTCCATCAGCTTGGCGTTGCGCTTTTCCATCATTTCCGATGCCGGGATCGTAACCTCGATCTCGCGTTTCAGACCTTCGTTGACGGTTTCGTTGACCTGCATGGCAGTCCTCATGAAATTGGCATTGCGGAGCGGGAGCGTCTGCCGGTCCAGTTGGGCCGGGGCGCGCGCTTCCCGTTGGAAAGACTTGGGTTTGCCGGGCGGCGGGTAGGCGTGCAATTTTGGGCGGACGTTAAGTCCACCACCCGGGGATCGGAGCGCGCGTAACAAATAACCGCTCCGGTAGCAACGGGCATCGTGAAATGGGCACCCTCCGATTTTATGCCCACTTTAACATCAACCTGCACATATTTTGGGCATGACTCCCGCGTGGACGAATGAAGAGTGCCCCGCTATAAGCCTTCCTGCCCCGGTCTGCGGCTGTGGCGGAACTGGTAGACGCGCTGGATTTAGGTTCCAGTATCGCAAGATGTGGAGGTTCGAGTCCTCTCAGCCGCACCATGCCGGGGTTTCGTGCGATTTGGCACGAAGTTTGCATCGTTGTGCTTGCGGACGGTCGACATTTGACCATTCCATGCCCGGATTTCCGCCGAAAGGACCGAATTATCGTGAAAAAGATCGAGGCCATCATCAAGCCGTTCAAGCTGGACGAGGTCAAAGAGGCTCTTCAGGAAGTCGGATTGCAGGGCATTACGGTCATCGAAGCCAAGGGTTTCGGGCGTCAAAAGGGCCACACCGAGCTTTATCGCGGGGCGGAATACGTCATCGACTTTCTGCCCAAGGTGAAGATCGAAGTGGTGCTGAACGACGATCAGGTCGAACCGGCCATCGAAGCCATTCGCCGTGCGGCTGAAACCGGGCGGATCGGCGACGGCAAGATCTTCGTCTATCCCGTCGAGCAGGCCATCCGCATCAGAACCGGCGAAGCGGGTCCGGACGCAGTCTGACCCCCAGCCGCTATTCTACCAAAAAGACTTAAAACACTCCTCCAGGAAGGACGACCATGACGAGCGCCAACGACCTTATGAAGCAGATGAAAGACGACAGCGTCGAGTATCTCGACCTGCGTTTCACCGACCCTCGCGGCAAGATGCAGCATGTCACGCTGCACCAGAGCCAGGTCAACGAAGACCTGTTTGCCGATGGTGCCATGTTCGATGGGTCTTCCATCGCGGGCTGGAAGGCGATCAACGAATCCGACATGACGCTGATGCCGGACACGGAAACGGCCTATATGGACCCGTTCTACGCCCATTCCACGATGGCGATCTTCTGCGACATCCTCGACCCGATGACGGGCGAAGGCTACAACCGCGACCCGCGTATGACGGCAAAGCGCGCCGAAGCCTACATCCAGTCCGGCGGTTTCGGTGACACGGCCTATTTCGGCCCCGAACCCGAATTCTTCATCTTCGACGACGTGCGCTTTTCTTCCAGCCCCTACAAGACGGGCTTCGAGGTCGATTCCGACGAACTCCCCACCAATACCGACAGCGAATACGAAGCCGGTAACATGGGCCACCGCCCCCGCACCAAGGGCGGCTATTTCCCCATGAACCCGGTCGATTCCGCGCAGGATATCCGCTCGGAAATGCTGACGGTTCTGGGTTCGATGGGCGTCGAAGTCGAAAAGCATCACCACGAGGTTGCCGCCGCGCAGCACGAACTGTCGATGATCTTCAACACGTTGACCCGCAAGGCGGACGAGACGCAACTTTACAAATATGCCGTGCAGAACGTTGCCCATGCCTACGGCAAGACGGCGACTTTCATGCCCAAGCCCGTCTATGGCGACAATGGCACCGGCATGCACGTGCACCAGTCGATCTGGAAAGACGGCAAGCCGCTTTTCGCGGGTGAAGAATATGCCGGTCTGTCCGAGACCTGCCTGTTCTACATTGGCGGCATCATCAAACACGCCAAGTCGTTGAACCTGTTCACAAACCCGTCCACCAACTCCTACAAGCGCCTGGTGCCCGGCTACGAAGCGCCCGTGCTGCTCGCCTATTCAGCGCGCAACCGCTCCGCTTCCTGTCGCATTCCCTACACGTCTTCGCCCAAGGGCAAGCGGATGGAAGTGCGCTTCCCGGACCCGATGGCGAACCCCTACCTCGCCTTCTCCGCCATGCTCATGGCCGGTCTCGACGGCATCAAGAACAAGATCCACCCTGGCGAGCCGATGGACAAGGATCTTTACGACCTGCCGCCCAAGCAGCTGAAAAAGATCCCGACCGTCTGTGGTTCCCTGCGCGAAGCCATCGAATGCATGCGGAAAGACCACAAATACCTTCTCGAAGGCGGCGTTTTCGACATGGATCAGATCGAAGCCTATATCGAGCTGAAAGAGGAAGAGAACGAGCGGTACGAGATGACGCCGCACCCCGTCGAATACGACATGTATTATTCGCTGTAACAGCGGGCGACTCATACCGAACTGGCGGGCGCGGAGTTCACCTCCGCGCCCGTTTTCGTTTCAGGAGCAATGACATGACCAAGAAAATTCTCATCACCGGCGCATCCTCCGGCATAGGTGCCGCGTGCGCCCGGCTGGCCGCTTCCGAGGGCCATCAACTCGTTCTCGCCGCACGTTCGAAAGGCAAACTCGATGCACTGGTGGCAGAGATCGGCCCGGACAAGGCGCTCGCCGTCGAATGTGACGTGACCGATGCGGCCAGTCAGCAAGCCATGTTCGAAGCCGCCATCGAGCGGTTCGGTTCACTCGACGTCGTCTATGCCAACGCCGGTTTTGGGATGTCCGTTACGGGCGATTTCGACAAGGACGTGCCCCAGTTCAAGGACATGATCCTCACCAACTGCTTTGGCCTGACAGTCACCTGCAAGCTGGCGCAGCCGCATCTGGAAAAGTCGAAAGGCCATCTGGTCATGACCGGCTCCCGCGCCGCCCATGTCGCTATTGCGGGTTCAGTTTATGGCGCGACCAAATGGTTTGTGGACGGTTTTGCCCGCAACATGCACGCCGCAGCATCCGGCACCGGCATGCGCGTGACCAACATTGAACCGGGCATGGTCGACACGCCTTTCTTCGACAGCGAAAAGCCGGACGCCTTGCGCGATGAAGACATTGCACGCGCTTTTCTCTACGCCATTTCCCAGCCTGCGGGCGTAAACGTGCTTTCGGTTCAGGTGAACCCTGTTTCGTAGCAGCGGAACATTGCCGGAACGGCGAATGTGTTAGAACAGCACGATTCGCCGTTTGAGCCGCCCCCGAATGTCCGACCTTTTTTCCGACAACCCTGCTCCATCCGCTTCGACCAAGAGCAGCCTACCAAAGACCGCTGCAAAACCGGCGGGCAAGGAAGGCGATTATAACGCTTCCGATATCGAGGTTCTCGAAGGCCTCGAACCCGTCCGCCGCCGCCCCGGCATGTATATCGGCGGCACGGACGCCAAGGCGCTGCACCACCTGTTCGCCGAAGTCATCGACAACTCGATGGACGAAGCGGTGGCCGGTCATGCTACCTTCATCGAGGTGGAACTGGGCGCGGACGGCTATCTGACGATTACCGACAACGGTCGCGGAATTCCCGTCGACCCGCACCCGAAGTTCAAGGACAAGTCGGCTCTCGAAGTCATTATGACGACGCTCCACGCGGGCGGGAAGTTCGACGGCAAGGCCTACGAAACCTCCGGCGGTCTGCATGGCGTCGGCATCTCGGTGGTCAACGCTCTGTCGGATGATCTCGTCGTCGAAGTCGCCCGCAACCGTCAACTCTACCGGCAGACATTCTCGCGTGGCCACGCGCAGGGTCCGATCGAACATGCAGGCGAAGTGAACAACCGGCGCGGCACGAAAGTGCGCTTCCACCCCGATGCCCAGATTTTCGGCCCCACCGCGAAGTTCGAACCGCTCCGCCTGTTCCGCATGGCGCGCTCGAAGGCCTACCTCTTCGCAGGCGTGGAAATCCGCTGGTCCTGCGATCCGTCGCTGGTTTCCGGCAAGGATGAGGTGACGGACAAAGAGGTCTTCCATTTTCCCGACGGCCTAAAGGACTTTCTGCAAAGCCGCCTCGGCAAGCAGTTTCAGGTTACGGAAGAACCATTTGCAGGCCGCACAGCCAAGAAATCCGGCCACGGGGCCGTCGAATGGGCGATTACCTGGTACGGCGACGACGGGTTCGTAAACTCCTACTGCAACACCGTGCCCACAGGCGATGGCGGCACCCACGAGGCGGGCTTGCGCACTTCGCTGGCGCGCGGGTTGAAAGCGTATGCGGAACTGGTCGGCAACAAGAAAGGCGCGCTCATCACCACCGACGATGTGATGACGTCGGCTGCCGCGATGATCTCCGTCTTTATCCGCGAACCGGAATTCGTCGGCCAGACCAAGGACAAGCTGGCGACCGTCGAAGCCGCGCGCATCGTGGAGAACGCCATCCGCGATGCCTTCGACCACTGGCTTGCCTCGTCCCCCGGACAGGCGGCGAAACTGCTCGACTGGGTCGTCGACCGCGCCGAGGAACGCCTGCGCCGCCGTCAGGAAAAGGAGGTCAACCGCAAGAACGCGACCCGCAAGCTACGTTTGCCCGGAAAACTGGCCGATTGCTCCCGCAACGCCAAGGGTGGCACGGAAATCTTCATCGTCGAGGGCGACTCCGCCGGTGGTTCGGCCAAACAGGCTCGGGACCGCAAGTCGCAAGCTATCCTTCCCCTGCGGGGCAAGATCCTGAACGTGGCGTCTGCCAGCCGCGACAAGATCGCAAGCAGCCAGCAAATCAGCGACCTGACGCAGGCGCTCGGCTGCGGCACGCGCTCGAAATTCGTGCTGGACGACCTGCGCTACGACCGGGTCATCATCATGACGGATGCGGACGTGGACGGGGCGCATATCGCCTCGCTCCTCATCACCTTCTTCCATCAGGAAATGCCGGACATCATTACCAACGGTCATCTCTATCTGGCCGTCCCGCCGCTCTACAAGATCACGCAAGGCGGAAAAACCCGCTACGCCCGTGACGATATGCACAAGGACGAGCTGATCGCCCGCGAGTTCAACATCTCCAAGAAAATCGAACTGGGGCGGTTCAAGGGGCTGGGGGAAATGATGCCCGCGCAGTTGAAGGAAACAACGATGGACCCGAACAAGCGCACCCTGCTGCGCGTCGCCATCGACATGGCGGAAGCCTCGCAGGACTCCATCGACCGTTTGATGGGCACAAAGCCGGAGCATCGGTTTCAGTTCATTCAGGACAATGCGGCCTTCGCCCGGGACGACCTGCTGGACGTTTGATATGACCGTCGCCAACCCTGCATGGCTCTATCCAGCCTATATCTTCAATATCATCATACTGGTGCCGGTGGTCTGGGGCTTGGCATTCGGCGGTGGCGTGGCGACCATTTTCGAGGGCAAGGTGCCTGCATCGGATGGCTTGAGCCTGATGGTCGCAAGCCTCTGGTTCGCCATACTTGCCGCCTCTGTTGTCGGCTTGGCAGCACCCGCCTTTTTCGCGCCGGTCGTCCTCATTCAGATTGTTTACAAGTCGGCTTGGCTGCTGGCCTATGCTTTGCCCCGCTATCAGGCGGCGGAGCCGCTGCCGTCTGGCGTGGCGACAACATTCATCATCATCGTGGCCACCTATCCCGTCCTGTTCTGGCTGGCGGCGCGCGGGGTGGACTAGGCAACCAAAGCGAGGACTATCGGTTAAACCGGGAAGCCTTACGCCGGAACCTACGCCATGCCCTTCAAACGTATCCTTAAGGCCATCGCAGCCACGCTGATGACCTCCACGATAGCGACCGCTGCCGACGAAATCGAAACACCGTCCTACGAAGTGCTGCAGAGCGCCGACGGTGTGGAATTGCGTCAATACGCGCCCGTGATCGTCGCGCAGGTGACGGTGGAAGCCGCCAACCGGGATGAAGCCAGTTCAAAGGGTTTCCGCCCGTTGGCAGGATATATCTTTGGTCAAAACAGCAAAGACGGCAACATCGCCATGACCGCACCTGTCACGACCGGTGCGGCAGACGGCGGCATTCCGACCGGCCCCGGCACAAAGATAGATATGACGGCGCCTGTCACCACAAATGCTGCGGAAACCGGCACCTATACGGTTCGCTTCACAATGCCGTCCAAATGGACGATGGAGACATTGCCGAAACCGATGAATGACGCCGTGGAACTTAAGCAGATCGGCGAGCGCCTCATGCTGGCCGCGGGGTTCACAGGCGAACGCACCGATGAGCGGATAGCCGATACGGAAGCCAAACTGGCTTCCTACGCCGATGCGAACAGTCTCAAACCCCAAGGTCCATATACCACCGCCGGTTATGATGGCCCGGACACGCCGGTTTCCGAGAAACGCTGGGAAGTGCTGCAATTGGTTTCAAAATAGTCGGGCTCAACCCATCGTTTGACTTATCGCCCGCCACACCCTAGCTAACGCCAAGCGTCACAGCCTTGCACGATCCGCGTGCGAGCGCCCGATTGCCGGCACGAGGTCGGCTTCCGACCCGTTCCCCGCCGCCTACGACGACGCCTTGGCACCAGCCAGACCCGAAGCGGCCAAACGTAAAGATCAAACGATACATGACATTCGACGAACTGGGGCTGACCCCGAAAGTTCTCGCTGCCGTAACAGCCGCTGGCTACACGGAACCCACGCCCATTCAGGCACAGGCCATACCCCACGTCCTGCAACGGCGCGATGTGATGGGCATTGCCCAGACCGGCACCGGCAAGACCGCCGGGTTCGTGTTGCCAATGCTGTCCATGATGGAGCAGGGCCGCGCACGCGCCCGTATGCCCCGCACGATGATCCTCGAACCGACACGCGAACTCGCGGCTCAGGTGGAGAATGATTTCAACAAATACGGCGTCAATCACAAGCTGAACGTGGCCCTGCTGATCGGCGGCGTGTCCTTCGATGAGCAGATGAAGAAGCTGGACCGTGGCGCGGACGTGCTGATCGCCACGCCGGGCCGCCTGCTCGACCTGTTCGAGCGCGGGCGCATTCTGATGACCGGCGTGGAAATCCTCGTGATCGACGAGGCGGACCGGATGCTCGACATGGGCTTCATTCCCGACATCGAGCGCATCGTGAAGATGGTGCCCTTTACACGGCAGACTCTGTTCTTTTCCGCCACAATGCCGCCGATCATCGAGAAACTGGCGGACCAGTTCCTGCAGAACCCGGTTCAGGTGGCGGTTGCCGCAGCGTCGTCCACATCGAAAACGATTGAACAGAAGCTTGTGAAGGCCCCCAAGAAACCGGACGCCAAGCAGGACGTGTTGCGCGACCTGATCGATACCGCTGTAAAGCTGAACAACGGTATCATCTTCTGCAACCGCAAGGTCGACGTCGCCGCAATTTACAAGTTTCTTTACAAGAACAAATATTCGGTCGGTTCGCTCCACGGCGACATGGCGCAATCGGAAAGAACGAAGACCCTGCAGGGCTTCCGAGACGGCGAGATCAAACTGCTGGTCGCGTCGGACGTCGCGGCCCGTGGCCTGGATATTCCTGACGTGTCCCACGTCTTCAACTATGACATTCCCATCCATGCGGAAGATTACGTCCACCGCATCGGCCGCTGCGGACGCGCGGGGCGTGACGGTTGGGCCTTTACGCTGGTCACTCCATCCGACGACAAGTATCTCGACTCGATTCTGTCCCTGACCGGCGATACGATCGAATGGCACGGCAACAAGCCTGCGCCGAAAACCGAAGAAAGCGTCGACGAGCCCCGCGCGCGCCGCACGGCGCGCAAGAAACCGGAGGCCGGGGCGAAAGCTGAACCCGGAGACAGCGTGGAGACAAAACCGCGTCGCCGCCGGTCTGCCAAAGCAGAGCCTGTGACCGACGACAGCAAAACCGACGCCACTCCGGTTGTCGAGAAGCCGAAGGAAGAGCAGCCTCGCCGCGCGCGTAAGCCAGAAGAAAAACGCGAGGTCAAACCTTCGCGCAACCGTGACGACGATGATGGGAAAGCGGTGCGTGGGTTCGGCGACGATGTGCCCGCCTTCCTGCAACAATCGGTTCGCTAGGCCCGTTCAGCCCATATCGAGCTTGCGTTTCGACGCCGGTTTCGCGGCGTCGGCGCGCATGGCCGCATCGAACGCCTGCCGCGCCCAGGGTTCGAAAGCGTCCGGACTATCGAGCGCGGATTCAGGTGCGGTCCAGTAGCCGGTTGAGACTTTCTTGCCCAATTTCCGGTCCAGTACCCACGGTCCACAGCCCTCGGCCTCGAAATCGGCTCGCGTTTCGTCATCGACTTTCAAATGCAGCACGTCGTCCGCAACGACACCGAAATTGAGGTTGCGATAGAAAATGCCCTGCCCGCCGAACATGCGTTTGACCCGCACCGGCGCGAAACCTGAAAAAAGTTCTTCAAGCCATTCCGGGTCCATCAGCGCAGCCACCTCTCCATGCGATCCAACGCGGTCTTGATCTCTGATTGTGCCCCTGCGAAGGACAGGCGCACGGTCCGGCTGCCACGCATCCTGTCGAAGTCCAGACCCGGCGTGATCGCGACCTTGGCTTTTTGGAGCAGCTTATAGGCGAAATCCATTGTGTCGTTGGTCAGCCGCCCAGCATCCGCATAGGCGTAGAACGCCCCGTCCATCGGCGCGATGTCGGTGAAGCCGAGCGATGGAAGACGCTCCAGCATCAGCCTGCGATTGGCCGCATATCCGGCCTTGACGGCCTCCAATTCGTCCACTGCGCCCAGCGCATGGAGCGCGGCGATCTGGGAAACCTCGGGCGCCGAGATATAAAGGCTTTGAGCCAGCTTCTCGATCGGCGCGACGAGATAATCCGGCAAAACCAGCCACCCGATCCGCCAGCCCGTCATGCAAAAATACTTGGAGAATGAATTCACGATTATAGCCTGCCCGCTCGTCTCCAATGCCGTCGCCTGTCGCGGCGCGCCGTCATAAACGAGGCCGTGATAGATTTCGTCGGACACGAAGAGAACTTCGTTTTCGTCGCACCAGCCGGTGATCGCTGCCAGTTCCTCCGGCGTCATCATCGAACCGGTCGGGTTGGCCGGGCTGGCGAGGAGAACGGCATGGAGCGGACCGGCGGCTTCCAGATGCTCTGGCATGACGTTGAAGCGCGTCTCCGGCCCGGTCTCGATTTCGACCGCTTCCAGCGACAGGGCTTTCAGGATATTGCGATAGGCGGGATACCCCGGGGCGGCCAGTACGACCCGGTCTCCGGGGTTGAGGCAGGCGAGGAAAGCCAGCGTAAAACCCGCCGAGGAGCCGGTCGTGACCGCTACGCGGGCAGCGGGCACATCGACCCCGTAGGTCGCACCGTAATGGGTTGCGATGGCCTGGCGCAGATCGGCCCGTCCAAGCGCATCCGTATATCCGATGCTCCCGGTCTCTATCGCCTGCGCTGCAGCCTGCCGTGCCGCACGGGGCGCAGGAGCCGCCGGTTGCCCGACGCACAGCATCGCCACATCCTCACCCTGCGCCGCCATTCCGTTTGCGCGTGCCAGCACATCCATCGCGTGAAACGGTTCGACTGCGCCCCTGCTGGAAAGATGGGCGGAAAGATTGTCGCGCATTGGTGCCCGCCCAATCATTTAAGTCTGGTCATGGATGTGCCCGAAATTTGCGGCTAAAAGGAATCATGCAGCCTCTACCATCCTTCCGTACCGCATCCCAACGTCTGGCAACGGTGCTGTTCATCGTCTGTTTCGCGGCCATCACCGTATTACCCGCAGACGCCCAATCCCGCAGGGGCGGCATTTCGCTCATCCGCGATGCCGAGATCGAGGCGTTGCTGGCGGACTACACCCTGCCCCTCATGCGCGCCGCCGGTCTGAAAAAGGGCAGCGTCAGCATCAACATCGTCAACGATGAGGCGTTCAACGCCTTTGTCAGCGGGTCCGGTCTCTACATCCATACCGGCCTGCTTTTGCAGGCGGAGACACCCAACGAGGTCATCGGCGTCATCGCCCACGAAATCGGCCATATCGTCGGCGGCCATCAGATACGCTTGCGGGAACGGATCGACCAAATGGCGCGGCTCGCCAAGGTCGGTGCCCTGCTCGGCGTCGGCATCGGCGTGGCGGGTGCGGCGACGGGCAATTCGCAGGTGGGATCCGCCGGTTTCGGCATCGCCGGTGGTTCCGCCAATATCGCGATGCGTGACATCCTGCGCTACAAGCGTGATGAGGAACAGACGGCGGACCGCACGGCTGTGCGCTTGCTGGAAGCGACGAAGCAGTCCGGCAGGGGAATGTTGGAAACCTTCCGCCGCTTCGCCCGTGCCTCCAACATTCTGGCCGGTCGCATCGATCCCTACGTGCAAAGCCACCCGACGCCGAATGACCGCATCGCCCGCCTGCAGACGGTGATCGAACAAAGTCCGTATTTCGGCCGCACCGACAGCGCCGCTCTCCAGCTGCGTCACGACATGGCCCGCGCGAAGATCGCAGCCTATGTGGGCGGCAGCCGCTACGCGCAGGCTTTGCTCAACGATCCCGAGCTGAATCCGACTGCCGCGCTCTACGGGCGGGCCATCGTTACCCACCTTTACGGCTCTCCCGCCAAGGCGATCCCGCTCATCGACCAGGTTTTGAACGTTCAGCCCGACAACGCCTATGTTCACGAGATGAAAGGCGAAATCTACCTGCGCTCCGGCAACGCGAAGGCCGCCGTCGCACCGTTCCGGCGCGCCGCTTCTCTCGATAAAACCGGGGCGGGCTACATTCAGATCGAGTTGGGTCACGCGCTGTTGGAAAGCGGCGGCGATGCGAATGCACAGGAAGCCGCCACCAATTTACGCAAGGGCCTGCTGAAAGACGACACCGCCCTGCGCGGTTTCCAATATCTCGCCCGCGCCGAAGCGGCGCTCGGCAACGAGGCCGGCGCGCTGCTCGCATCCGCTGAATTCGCCGTGAGAACGGAAAAGAAAGGACAAGCGAGGGAGTATGCCAAACGGGCGCAACAGTTCTACAAGCGCGGCAGCCCCGGCTGGCTGCGCGCGCAGGATATCATCGAAGCCAGGTAGGCCCGAGCGGGCGGAAAGACACCTCATGTTAAAGACACTTCTCGCAAGCGGCCTGCTTGTTCTCGCCTTGACCAATACACCGGCTACGACAGCATTTGCGCAGGAGCCGGAGCTCATCGACCGCGCGGAAGTGCAGGCGATCATCCGTTCCTATCTGCTCGAAAATCCCGAACTCATCGAAGAGGTGCAACAGGCGCTGGAGACCAAACGTCGGGTCGAAGCGGCGGTTCGTTCGCAGGAGGCGCTGGAGCGCAACGCGGACCTCATCTTCAATTCCGACAATCAGGCGGTGATCGGAAATCCTGATGGCGACGTCACAGTGGTCGAGTTCTTCGACTACAATTGCGGCTTCTGCCAGCGCGCCATGAACGACATGAATGCTCTGCTCAGTGAGGACGATAATATCCGCTTCATTCTGAAGGAATTACCAATTCTAGGCCCCGCTTCCGTCTCGGCCTCTCAGTTTTCCACAGCCGTCTACCGCCTGTTTCCAGCCCGTTACGAAGAGTTTCACAACCGTCTGCTCGGTCTCGATGCACCCAAGGATGGCAGCGCTGCGCTGACGATCGCAAAGGACATGGGCCTCGATGAGGAGGCTCTCATTGCGGAAGCCGACAAGCCGGATGTGGTCGATGCCTTCCGCGAGGCCAACGGTCTCGCCAACGAGCTGGGCGTCACCGGCACACCGTCCTACGTCATAGGCAACGAGGTCGTTTTCGGCGCAGTGGGTGTGAACACGCTGCGCACCAAGATCGAGAATATGCGCGAATGCGGCAGCACCGTCTGCTCATGACCCGCCCGACACTCCATGTTCTGAACGGCCCGAACCTCAATCTGCTGGGCACCCGCGAGGCGTCCATTTATGGCACGACAACGCTGGCGGACATCGAAAGTGCGTGCCGAAACTGCGCGGACGGCTTCGAGTATGACCTCGTTTTCGCACAATCCAACAGCGAGGGCGCGTTGGTCGATGGTCTGCATGAAGCGGGCAAGACCGGTGCAGGCGTGGTGCTGAACGCTGCCGCCTACACCCACACATCGATTGCATTGCACGACGCGGTGCGGGCCATCGATGTGCCCGTTGTGGAGGTCCACCTATCCAACATCCACGCACGCGAAGTGTTTCGGCACCACTCCACCATCGCATCCGCATGTCTTGGGCAGATCGCAGGTTTTGGACCGATGAGCTATACCCTTGCCATGCAGGCGCTCGTGGGCCATCTCCGTGGGAACAATTCTGCAGGCGTGTGACGGCTGGTTCGCCGCACGCGCACAGCACCGGTTTTGGGAGTTTACCGCATGGGTTCCAAGAAAATGTCCGTCGATCTGGAGTTCGTTCGCAATCTTGCGGAACTGATCAGCGAAACCGATCTCAACGAAATCGAGATCGAGGAAGACGATATCCGTATCCGTCTCGCCCGTGGCGGCACCGAAACCTATGTTTCCGCTCCCGTCTATCAGCCGCCTTCCCCCGCACCGGCATCGTCTCCGGCCCAAGCCGCACCGGCCCCTTCGTCATCTGCTGCGGCTGCGGGTGCCGAGAGTGGAACCCCGCTTCCGTCCCCGATGGTCGGCACGGCCTATCTTTCACCCTCGCCCGATTCCGATCCGTTCGTGACCGTGGGTGGGAGCGTCCGCAAGGGACAGA
Source organism: uncultured Alphaproteobacteria bacterium (assembly GCA_963799325.1). GTDB lineage: Bacteria > Pseudomonadota > Alphaproteobacteria > Rhizobiales > Rhizobiaceae > Pseudahrensia. The sequence continues at coordinate 941,587 of CAWCWS010000002.1, forward strand.
CCGTGATGATCGTGGAAGCCATGAAGACGATGAACCAGATCGCCTCCCCGCAGGATGGCACCGTCGCGTCCATCAAGGTCGACGATGGTCAGCCGGTCGAGTTCGGCCAAACGCTGCTGACGTTCGAATAGGGCGGCGGGCGTGTTCAACAAGGTTCTCATCGCCAACAGAGGCGAGATCGCCCTGCGTATCCTGCGCGCCTGCAAGGAACTGGGCATTGAAACCGTCGCGGTCCACTCCACCGCCGACGCCGAAGCCATGCATGTGCGCCTGGCAGACCAGCGGGTGTGTATCGGCCCGCCAGCCTCGCGCGATTCCTATCTCAACGTCCATGAGATCATCGCTGCCTGCGAAATAACCGGCGCGGATGCGATCCATCCCGGCTACGGCTTCCTGTCGGAAAATGCGAAATTCGCCGAGATTCTCGAGGCTCACGACATTACTTTCATCGGCCCGTCCGCCGAACACATCACCATCATGGGCGACAAGATCGCCGCCAAGCAGACGGCGGAAAAACTCGGCATTCCGGTCGTTCCCGGCTCCAAGGGCGAGATCAAGGAACTGGACGATGCTCGTGCGGTGGCTGCCGAAATCGGCTATCCGGTCATCATCAAGGCCGCATCCGGCGGTGGTGGCCGTGGCATGCAGGTCGTCAAGAACGATGCCGAGATGGCTGGCGCACTCGCCAACACACGGCGCGAGGCCGGAGCGGCCTTTGGCGACGATTCCGTCTACATCGAAAAATATCTCGGCAAGCCACGCCACATCGAAGTGCAGGTGATGGGAGACGGCGCAGGCCGTGGCGTGCATCTGGGTGAGCGGGATTGTTCGCTCCAGCGTCGTCACCAGAAAGTTTTCGAAGAAGCCAATTCACCTGCGCTGACAGTCGAACAGCGGGAGCGCATCGGCGGCATCTGCGCCAAGGCGATCGGCGATATGGGCTATTCCGGCGCCGGCACGATCGAGTTTCTGTATGAGGACGGCGAGTTCTACTTCATCGAAATGAACACCCGCCTGCAAGTGGAACATCCGGTCACGGAAATGATCACCGGCATCGATCTGGTCAACGAACAGCTGCGCGTCGCCTCCGGCAACGGCATGTCGTTCGACCAGAGCGACGTGACGTTCACAGGCCACGCCATCGAGTGCCGCATCAATGCCGAAAACCCGCGCACCTTCGTTCCCTCGCCCGGCAAGATCCACCACTACCATCCGCCCGGCGGCCTCGGTATCCGTGTCGATTCCGGCGTGTTTTCCGGCTACTCCGTCCCGCCATATTACGACAGCCTGATCGGCAAGTTGATCGTGCATGGGCGCACGCGCATCGAGTGCATTTCCCGCCTGCGTCGCGCGCTCGGTGAGTTCGTGATCGACGGTATCGAAACCACGATTCCCCTGTTTCAGGATCTCGTCACCAACGAGGACATTCTGAAAGGTGAGTACGACATTCACTGGCTGGAAAAGTATCTGGCGCAGCCGGAAGCCTGATCTTCCAGCCATGACGGCCGTCGACGACCTGATGATGGAGATCACGCCGGACGTGCTGTTGCGTGCCTATGCCAGCGGCATTTTTCCGATGGCGGAGACGGCAGACGACCCCGGTCTTTTCTGGGTTGAACCGGAACTGCGGGGCGTCCTGCCTCTCGATGCCTTTCACACCCCGCGCAGCCTTGCCCGCACAATAAGACGCGGCACGTTCGATATCCGCGTGGATACCGCCTTCGCAGATGTCGTAGAGGCTTGTGCCGCCGCCACATCCGATCGTCCTGTGACATGGATCAATCAGCGCATCCGCGAACTCTATCTGGAACTGCATCGCCTCGGCCATTGCCACAGCGTCGAGGCGTGGCAGGATGGCCAGCTTGTTGGCGGACTATATGGCGTGCGTCTCGGTGGCGCATTCTTCGGCGAAAGCATGTTCTCCCGCGCCACGGATGCGTCCAAAGTCGCGCTCGTCCATCTCGTCGAAAGACTGAACGCGGGCGGCTTCGTGCTGCTCGACACCCAGTTCACGACCGCACATTTGCAACAATTCGGCGTCGAGGAGGTGCCACGAAAGCGCTACCGGCGCTTGCTGGAAGCCGCATTGGAAATCGACGGCGATTTCTTCGCTATCGACGCCTAGCTGTCTGAAGCCGGTGGTGGTGGCGGCACGTCAGATGTCTGTTTGCATTCCTTCAGCCACACGTCGTTGACCGGATGTTCGACCGCGTTCAGCCCCGGGCTTTCCGCAAACATCCAGCCCGTGAACAGGCGGCGGATCTGCCGATCGAGGGTGATTTCGTCCACCTCGATGAAGGTGGTCGTCTGTGGCTGTTGCGAGGGCGGGCTCGACATGCACACCCGGGGCGTAATTTCCAACTGTCCGAACTTGACGGTTTCGTCGATATAAACGTCGAATGTCGTGATCTTACCGCTGATCTTGTCGAGTCCGGAGAAGACCGCCACGCGATTCTGAATGCGTGCCTCTTCCTGCACCAGCGCCACACCCGCGTCCTGTGCCAGCGCCACCCCCGCAACGAACATGGCAAGAAGAATGGTGAGTGAGGCGGCAATCGTTCGCATATCGGTCGGGTCCGTTCGGTTCGCGCTTGCGCCTATAACACCAAAATGCGGCGGTGCAGCCTTTAAGACGGTAGATGCGCGGCAAATCGCAGCCGCACATAATCCGCCATCCACCCACCGGACCTGTCGCGCAGGGTGTGGGACAACGCACTCTCCACCCTGTCGAATGCCTCCGCCTCCCGCTCGCCGAATTGGGCGAAATACGGTGCCCGCATGGTTTTGAGCCAACCCCGTATGCCCGTCGGCAGGGGTGTAGGTCGATAGAATGTCTCGATATGCGAGACCGAAAAACCAGCCTCTTCAAGGTGGGCGCGAAACTCGACGACCGTCGGATAGGTGCCTGGTTGGGCCAAGACGGGGTCGCCACCCATCGCATCGCTGACGGCATGCAAAGCCGTGACAATTGCCGCCACATTTCCGTGGCCGCCAAATTCGCCGATAAACCGCCCGCCGGGCTTCAACGCCCGTGCAGTGCTTTGACAGACGGCGGCTTTATCTTTCATCCAGTGGATTGCGGCGTTGGAAAAAACGGCGTCGAACTCCCGTTCGAACGTCATCGCCTCGCCGCTCATCAAACGGGCATCATGCCCGGCATCCTGCGCTGTGGCGACGAAACTCTCGCTCGTATCAACACCGATCGCTGTGACACCGGCATCGGACAGTTGTTTCAAGTGAATCCCGTCTCCGCAGCCTAAATCGAGAATACGTTCACCTGAAACTGGTGCCAACAGGTCGAGAACCGCATCGCCGTAGCTGGTAACGAAGCGCGTGTTCTCACCGTAGATCGCGCTGTCCCAGGTGTTACCTTCGCGTTCAGCCAAGGCTGGCGTGTGGCTGGTCACGGGGACCACGCCTCATAGTCGCCGGTCGTATCAGGTCGCTTGGTCTGGTTGCCGATCGCGCCTTTCGGTCGATACGCCCCCATCGTGCCGGTCATATTCGGCTGATGCGGCAATTCCCAATCGCGCATCGCATAGGCCTCATCGCTCGGCGCGACGTCCGTGCGGTGGTGAATCCAGCCATGCCAACCAGCCGGAATGCGGCTCGCATCGATGGCTCCATTATAGATCACCCAGCGCCGGTCGTCGGTCGAGCGGTAATAGATGTTCCCGCTGGCATCCTCACCCACCTTCTCGCCGAAACGCCACGTGTTGAACCGCGTCGCCAGCGTGTTGGTGTGCCACCATGTAAAGAACTGAAGGAGAAAGTTTTTCATCGAGCCTATCGAATGCTTGCAGTGTGATCCGGGTTTGCCCGATTGATGATCGCATCCGGCGCAAATGTCCAGAACCGGGGAAGCGGACCGAGCCTGCGAAAAGCAATCGCACGCCGCTGGATTGCGAAATATTTCATCCCGCACATCGAACCAATTTTCCAGTCGCAGGTTAAGATGCGCGGCGTGCCCAGAGCGCTTGTGAGGTCAGGCCAACACCGCATCTTCGGAGTAAGAAATGGACAAGAAATCGTCTAAACCCTCTACGAAAACCGCCACGCCAGCCGGTGGTAAATCCGCTGCAGGCGGTGGCGGTTCTTCAACCGGCTCGAAGCCGAAAGGCAAATAGCCCGGAGGCATACTCCAGGCGGCGGGGTCTTCCCGCCGCCAACTCCGTTCGGTTGAAACTCCGCCTCAGCCATCGCGAATCTGGGCCAGTGCGGGAACGATCGCGCCGCAATCCGGTTGGTTATCGAAACAACCAAAGACCGTATCCATGACATCTGAAAACGGCTTCACCCGTCATTTCCCGTGGTTGCTTGTTTTTGGCGTAATCATTGCTGGTGTCACGAATATCATAGCGACACTACTTGCGCCGAACACGGCGTTGATCGCTGATACGATCAGCGACGTCGCTGCTGGTCCCTACGATTGGATTCAAGACATCGGTTTTTACATTCTTGCCACCGGCCTGCTTGCAACTGCTTACGTGTTGTGGAGAATGTCCGGTGGGTGGTTCACCTGGAAGCTCTGCGCGTTGACCATGCTGGCAATGGCAGCCAGCCTCATTCTCATCGCCGCAATTCACGAATACGGTGACGGCGATAAGCAAGACGCGATTATCCACTACTACGCCGTCTACACTCACGGCATCGCCTTCTCCGCGCTATTGCTACTTTCCCTTTTTCGCTTGCAGACAGGCCATTCAGGCTGGGTTCTCCTGAACGTCGCAATTATGATATTGTGGGTTGGAGGCTCGATTTATTTTTTTAACATGGGCACAAGTTTCGACGGCCTGTTCGAGCGCGCACTGGCAGCACTTGCGGGGGGCTGGCTCATTCTGTTCGCAACGCAAACGGCGTGGCAGCTCGGAAGTCGCCCCGTTTCTCGCGACCGCCTGCCCGATATGGTGACCTACCGGACGCGCTAAAGTCCGAGCTTTTCCTTCACCAACTCATTGACCGCTTTCGGATTGCCCTTGCCACCCGTAGCCTTCATCACCTGCCCGACGAACCATCCGGCCAATGCAGGCTTTTCTTGCGCCTGCGCGACCTTGTCGGGGTTGGTGGCGATGATATCAGCGACCGCTGCTTCGATGGCACCGGTATCCGTCACCTGTGCCATGCCACGCGTCTCGACAATTTCGGCAGGGTCACCACCTTCGGCCCAGATGATTTCGAACAGGTCTTTGGCGATCTTGCCACTGATCGTTTCAGCCTTGATGAGCGCGATGATGGCCGAAAGCTGCGCGGCGGAGACCGGCGCGTTTTGGATGTCGAGACCGGCCTTGTTCACCGCACCGAGCACATCGTTGATGACCCAGTTGGCGGCCAATTTCGCATCCGTGTTTTCCGCCACCTTCTCGTAATAGGCCGCAATATCACTGTCCGACACGAGGATCGAGGCGTCGTATTCACTCAGTCCTGCTTGCATGAATCGTGTGCGTTTCGCGTCCGGCAGTTCCGGCAGGTCAGCGGCGAGCGTGTCGATAAAAGCCTGATCGAACTCTAGCGGCAAAAGGTCAGGGTCCGGAAAATACCGATAGTCGTGCGCCTCTTCCTTGGACCGCATGGAGCGCGTCTCCCCCTTCACCGGGTCGTATAGCCGCGTTTCCTGATCGATCGTGCCGCCCGATTCAAGAATGTCGATCTGGCGGCGTGCCTCATAGTCGATCGCCTGCCCCATGAACCGGATCGAATTGACGTTCTTGATCTCGCACCGCGTGCCGAATGCGCCGCCCGGCTCGCGCACCGAGACGTTCACATCCGCCCGCATGGAGCCCTGGTCCATATTCCCGTCGCAGGTGCCGAGATAGCGCAGGATGGAGCGCAGCTTGGTGACGTAGGCCTTCGCCTCGTCGATGGAACGGATATCGGGCTTGGACACGATTTCCATTAGCGCCACGCCGGAGCGGTTGAGGTCCACGTAACTCATGGTCGGGTGCTGGTCGTGCATGGATTTACCCGCATCCTGCTCCAGATGCAGCCGCTCGATGCCGATATCGACGCTCTCGAACGCGCCCTTGCTGTCCGGCCCCACCTGCACCGTCACGACACCTTCACCCACGATCGGGTGATACAGCTGGCTGATCTGATAGCCCTGCGGCAGGTCGGGATAGAAATAGTTCTTGCGGTCGAACGCGCTGCGCTTGTTGATCTTTGCGTTCAGCCCCAGCCCTGTCCGCACGGCCTGCTTCACACACTCCTCGTTGATGACCGGCAACATGCCCGGCATGGCCGCATCCACCAGCGAGACATGGCTGTTCTGCTCGGCCCCAAAACCCGTGGCCGCGCCGGAAAACAGCTTGGCGTTCGACGTGACCTGCGCGTGAACCTCCAGCCCGATGACGAGTTCCCACGGATGGTCTTCCCCGTCGAAAAAATGGGCGGGGTTCGGGGTGCGGGAATCGACGAGTTCGGTCATGGGTGTAGAGCAGCGGCGCAGGTCGGGAATGATGTTCCTTCTAGAGCCCCTGGCGCGCCATGTCAGCCTTTCTTTCCGCCCGTTCCAGCCAAGGAACACTTTGCGGGCATCGACCGTTTGCGGCATTCTCATTGCTGACCCTACTTTGCGAACGACACGTCTTATGCCCCTCCCGAATCCCACCGGCGTCACGATCGGCCACGTCCACCTGCGGGTGTCGGACCTCGAACGGTCGATCGCTTTCTACGAGCGGGTGCTCGGCTTGCAAATTACCGCCCGCTACGGGGCCAAGGCGGCGTTCATGTCGTTCGGTGGCTATCACCATCATCTCGGTTTGAATGTCTGGGAAAGCGAAGGCGCGCCGCCTGCTCCACCGGGCCATCCCGGCCTTTATCATGTGGCGTTCCTCTACCCCGACCGGGCGGCGCTCGGCACCGCCCTGAAGCGTGTTGTGGAAGCCGCCGTCACGCTGGATGGCGCAGCCGACCATGCGGTGAGCGAGGCGGTTTATCTGCACGACCCGGACGGCAACGGGATCGAGCTTTACCGCGACCGCATGCCGGAGCAATGGCCGCGCAACGCGGACGGGTCCATTGCGATGGTCAACGAGCGGCTGGACCTCGACGCCCTGCTGGCGGACGCGGCCTAGACCCGCCTACCCCACCCGCCCGAAAAACGTCATCCGCGCCTCTTCGGCCACCTCTGGAATGAACGCGCGATGCCCGGCTCGCTGTTATAGGCGAGGACGGGGAGAATGCGGGTCGTGTCGCTCTCGTTGGGGGAAACGCGGTGGATTGCGTCGCACCACCCCCGAACCGGAGGGAAACAGCACCAGCGTGCCACTCTTGTCAGGAGTGGTTCGATCTCGGCCACTTGCGGGGTCAACCGTCCCCCTGATCCGGGCAGAGCAGCGCGGCGATGCCCTTCTCGTCCACCGCGCCGGTCGCGGAGCTTGCCCTCGGGCTTGACCCGGGGGTCGCGCAGGCCCGGCACATATTCAAACCGCCCGCCCGCATTTTCGGATTGGGCGGACGTCTGGATCACCAGCGTAATCGCGAACTCCGAATTGTCGAAAGGCGCGCCCCATCCTGCCCCCGCCTGGCATAATGCACGTTGAAGGACGACACCCAGGGTATGGGGGTGTCCGCACAGGGATACAGCGCCGTCTCGCCGGTCTGGTCCATGATGAAGGCGCGAAAGGCGTCGGACTCGTAAAGCGCCCGCAACGGAGAGTCTGCGGGCACATCATCATCGCAAATGCACCCCTTCGATGACGTAACCATCCGGTTGCGGACATGCCCGTCCGGCAACGACCCCCGGGTCAAGCCCGAAGGCAGGCTCCGTCCGGCGGCGTGAGAAACCCGGTACGCGGCATGGCCATGAAATAGGCCTTATGCGCCGCAGCGTGCGCCTCGCGCTGGATGGCCGCGAGGGTGGCTGGGGGGATGAAGTTGGGGGAAAGATGGACGGTCATGCAGCAATTTTGTCTGGAAACTCATCCCAAGTTCTACCATCCAAAACACGTCCGGACTTTTTCTTATTCGTGCCCCCCCACTGCTTAAAATGAAACGCCACGCCCGCCTTGACGCAACGGTCACGAATGTCGGCTATCCATTGATATTCGACCGGTCTGCTGCCTGGACCACTTTCGCCGCCGACTATAGCCCAGTCGATTCCGTGATAATCGAGCGACGAAACTGGACCTAAGAGAGGCTCCAAACTCAGGAATTTGACTGCACAATCTACGGTTTTTAGTACGTCCGCCCTGTGTGTGTAGTCATCGTTCTCGACGCTGACGCCAAGCCAAGCATTCACCGGCCATTTCCTAGACAGAGAATATTCCGCAAGTATCTCAGGCCGTTTAGTCAGAATCTGATATGTATGTTGAGGGGTCTGTTGAATGACCTTCACGACTTTGTCGACAAATTCGAACGGGACGTTTGCTTGAAAAAGATCGGACATCGAATTTACGAAAATCATCCGACCTGTTTTCCACCGGATAGGAACCGCAAGATTTTCCGCATCAAGCGTAACGTTGCCGTTCCATTTCGGCCTTCCGCCTGATTTTCTCGTGAGATTGGCGTATTTAGATTGACCCATCTTTTCTAGCCGACTGGCCATTCTCATTGCATAGCAATTAGTGCAACCAGGCGACACAATCGTGCAGCCAGCTACCGGATTCCAAGTTGCTTCAGTCCACTCAATGGATGAACCTATTGCCACTAGCTTTCTCCTACAAACCGAAATCTCACATGCTCTGCGAATGTGCCCGCTTTTCGTTTACCATTCGTTGATGTAATCTGGATGCGTCCCTTGGTTTCCAATTCGATTAGCGCCGTCCTATAATCCTTCTCCAAAAAAGGCGTATCAACGCTATCGTGCTGATATAGTTGTTCCCTGTTAAATTCTTGACCAGAATAGTCGTTCGGAAGCCTGGCAATTAGGTTTGAAAGAGGTTGTTGAAGCGCGAACAGGCGCGGCATTCTCTCGTCTGCAAGGCAGTATTGGAAGGTAGGAACTCCCTCATCATTGGCAGAGCTAAGCTTTGCCATTTGCGACTTCATGGTTCTATAACCCTTGAAGCTTTTCGACACAAAGATAAGCTTGTGGCGCGTCCGAGTCCCGGCGTCACTTTTGAAAGTGAACGGCAAAACAAATTTTGCGCCCAAGTCCCTAATTTCCTGCGTGATGTGTTCAAGAATTTGCGCCTCTCGTTCGTGGGGTTTAAGCCCGTCGATCTGTACGCGAATAGATGCAGCACGGGCTTCACCAAACAAGTCCGCCATATTGTCCTGCATAACTCCGTTAGAGAGGCCCGCGTTCACTCTTGTATAGTTGAAAAAGAAAACGCAGTCGCATCCCCAGTCTTTCGTTACCGCTCGGACTAGCTCGAGCGAGAGCCCCTTATATCCGAACGGATCCAGAAAACTGAAAGTTGGACCAAGACTTGCTGAAGCAATCGTGTCCGCGAGTTCCTTGTCCACCGTAAAATTTGTTACCACCGGTTTATAATGCAGATTCCGGTAGTTTTCGTTCGCTTCGATTTCCTCGATGAGCGCGGCGCTGTTGCGTGGATCAGAGTCGTTGAAATCTAGTCTTAACCAGACTTCGGAGATTGGGATCGTTTGCAATGTGGTCCAAGACCAACAACGGAGTTGACAGCGACCCATCTTCGTACCGTCCCGGTCCGGAAAAAAGATCCACATACGACAAGGCGTTACGGCCTCTTATAGCCTGCCTAACAATCTGTGCCCACGCTTTGAAATAGCCAACTACGATTAGGCTCTTAATTTCTGAAGCATCAGACCGCTTCTCGAAAAATGACATCACGAAGTTCCAAACTGAAGGGCAATCATAATAGAACATATAGCGAACAAAAATGTGTGTCTAGGTCGAAAAGGCTACAACGCCGCCCCCACCCTCAACAAATCCTCTTCCCCGAACGGCTGCCCGATCAACTGCAACCCAAGCGGCAGACCGCCCGCATCCGTGCCCGCCGGCACCGCTATCCCCGGTAGCCCCGCCATGTTCACCGTCACGGTGAACACGTCGTTCAGATACATCGCCACCGGGTCGTCGTGCATGGTCTTGTCGCCGATGGGGAAGGCGGCGGAGGGGGTGGCGGGGGTGAGGATCACGTCGATGCCGTCGGCATAGGCGCGCTCAAAGTCCTGCCGGATCAGCGTGCGGACCTTCTGGGCGCGGGTATAATAGGCGTCGTAAAAACCGGCCGACAGCACATAGGTGCCGATCATGATGCGGCGCTGCACTTCCGGCCCTAACCCGGCAGCGCGGGTCTTCTCGTACATATCGGTGATGTTGTCGCCATCCACCCGCAGCCCGTAGCGCACGCCATCATAGCGCGCGAGGTTGGACGAGGCTTCGGCGGGGGCCACCATGTAATAGGCGGGCAGCGCATATTTCGTGTGCGGCAGCGAGATATCGCGGATCACCGCGCCCGCTTCCGCCAGCTTCGCCTTGCCCTCCTCCCACAACGCGTCGATCGCCGGGTCCAGCCCTTCCATGCGGTATTCGCGGGGAATGCCGACCACCATGCCCTTGACCGACTGCCCGATGGCCGCCTCATAGTCCGGCACCGCACGGTCCACGCTGGTGGAATCCTTCGGGTCGAAACTCGCCATCGAGCGCAGCATGATCGCCGCATCCCGCACTGTGCGCGTGATCGGCCCCGCCTGATCGAGCGAGGACGCGAACGCCACCATGCCCCAGCGGGAGCAGCGGCCATAGGTCGGCTTCAGCCCTACCGTGCCGGTGAAGGCCGCCGGCTGGCGGATCGACCCGCCCGTATCGGAAGCCGTCGCTGCCGCGCACATCCGTGCCGCCACCGCCGCCGCCGAACCGCCAGACGAACCGCCGGGCACGAGGTCCACATCGCCCCGTCCGCCGTATTCCTGCAGCCCCATCGGGTTCACCACCGGCCCATAATACGAATTCTCGTTGGACGACCCCATCGCGAATTCGTCCATATTCAGCTTGCCGAGCATCACCGCCCCGTCGTCCCACAGGTTCTGCGTGACGGTGGATTCGTAGGGTGGCTTGAAGCCGTCGAGAATGTGCGAACAGGCCTGGGTGTGGACGCCCTTGGTGGCATACAGATCCTTGATGCCGAGCGGAATGCCCTCCAGCGCGCCGCCCTCGCCCTTGGCGATTTTCGCGTCCGACGCCGCGGCCATTGCGCGCGCCTTGTCGGCGGTGACGGAGATATACGCGTTCAGCCGTTCGTTACCTGCGTCTATGGCCTGCAGGTAAGCGTTCGTCAGTTCGGTCGCCGTAAAGTCGCCTTTGGTCAGGGCGTTCCGGGCTTCGGAAAGGGTGAATTCGGTCAGATCGGACATATCCACCTCCTATTCGACGACTTTAGGGACCATGAAGAAATGGTCGTCGGAGACCGGCGCATTCGCCACGATATCCTCCGCCTTGTCTCCGTCGGTCACTTCGTCAGCGCGCAGCGGGGAATCCATGTGAACGACCGAGGTCATCGGCTCCACGCCCTCCACGTCAACCTCGTTCAACTGCTCGACAAAGCCGAGTATCGCATTCAATTCACTGCGCATTTCCTCCGCGCGTTCATCGGTTATAGCGATGCGGGAAAGCGCCGCGACGCGCTTGACGGTTTCGGTATCGACGGACATTCGGGCGGCTCTGGGAAGGGCTTTGGCTTGGTATAAAAGCGGTGGCGCGTTTTACAACTCCAGCGCTTCGCCCACTTTCGGCACTTTCACCGCATCCGAGCCGTCCATCGCATTCACGAACGTGTCGGCGGACTGGTCGATGATCGGGAACGAGCCGTAGTGGCACGGCACTATCGTCTTGAAATCAAAATATCTTTTACAAGCCAAGGCCGCCACCGCCCCGCCCATCGTGAACCGGTCGCCAATCGGAACCAACCCGATTTGCGGCTGGTGAAGCTCCTGTATCAGCGCCATATCCCCGAAAATATCCGTATCTCCCATGTGATAAAGGCTTTTGCCGTCCTCAAAATGGAAAACCAGCCCGTTGGCATTCCCCAGCGAGATCGTTTTTCCATCCTTGCCGATATGTCCTGCGGAATGCACAGCTTGCACGAAAGTCAACGAAAATCCGTCGTGGTGCAGGGTGCCACCGGTGTTGCCCATATCGACTTTTCCGACGCCTTTGGTTTGCAGCCAGGATGCCAGATCGACATTCGCACTGATCGTCGCGCCTGTATCTTTTGCAATTTTGATCGCGTCGCCAATATGATCGAAATGCCCGTGGGTTAGACAGATATGCGTCAGTCCCTCGATGGCTTCGGAGAGCATATTTTCCGCAAACGACGGATTACCGGTGAAGAACGGGTCGATCAGAATCCGTGCCTTGTCTGTCTCCACACGAAATGCGCTATGGCCATACCAGGTCAGCTTCATGAACACCGTTTTCCTATGAGATTCGAACCCTCCCAGAGTGCTGATTTCGCAACCGCCCTGCAAGGCGGCGGGCGGTTACTGGGGCTCGATCTCGGCACAAAGACTATCGGGTTGGCGGTGTCGGATGCCGACTGGTCCATCGCTTCGCCGGTGCGCACCATCCGGCGCACAAAATTTACGGACGACGCCCGTGACATGCTCACTTACGCTCAGGAGAACGCGATTGCGGGTTTCGTCCTTGGCCTGCCGCTGAATATGGACGAGACGGAAGGCCCCCGGGCACAGTCGACACGGGCCTTCGCGCGCAGCCTCGCGCCGCTTTCGCCACTGCCATTATTGTTTTGGGACGAACGCCTATCCACTGTGGCCGCCGATATGGCCCTGTCAAAACGTGCCCGTCGCAATCGTGCGGATACAATCGATGCGGTGGCGGCAAGCCTTATCCTGCGGTCGGCTCTTGATGCTCTTCGCGCGCTTCCGGCGCACGATATGAGCGGATAAACACGGAGACCCGCGGCCACCAACGCTTGCGATAACGATATGCCATAATGGCTGCCACCAGCAAAGTGTCTACAACCAGCGCGCGTAACAGCAGTGGTGGCAGGTCCGCTGGTTCGAGGCCCAGCGGCGTGGCGTAAACAAGCATCACCTGGTCGTGCATGGCGCGGGAGAAAAACCACATGCCGCCATGCATGTCGTTGTAGGACAAGCCGTACCACGTGCCGAACAGGCTCATCGGCAGAACCCAGAGATAGAGAAAACTTCGCATGGTCGCACCGTTTCGGGTGTGTTTGGCAAGTGAACCACCAACCTGCTGGCCCGGTCGCGTCGGGTCCATGTAAACCCTTTGGTAAGGTTAACTTCCCCAGCCAGTTCTGTGGATGATTTTTGACGTGCTGGACGTGTGCCACGGCGCGTCCTAAACCGGCATTTGATGAGCGCACCGCCCCGATATCAAACGAGTGAAACGGAGGCTCCCGCCTTTCGCTCCCCCCCGTTCAACCGCACCAGCCTCGTTTCTATCCGTGGTCTGTCCCCGCTCGAACTGACCGCCCTGCTGGATCGCGCAGACGAGATGGCCACGGCGTTTCGGAACGGAACGGACTTGCGCGACTCATTTTCTGGCCAGACGCAGATCAACCTGTTTTACGAGAACTCGACCCGCACCCAGTCTTCGTTCGAAATCGCTGCGAAGCGGCTTGGTCTCGACGTTATCAACATGGCGGTCGGCACCTCTTCGGTGAAGAAGGGCGAGAGTTTTCTCGACACTGCCGCCACCTTGAACGCGATGCGGCCAGATTTGCTTGTCATGCGACACCCTTCAGCAGGGGCGGCCGAATTGCTGTCGGCAAAAGTGTCCTGCGGCGTCATCAATGCAGGAGATGGTGCCCATGAGCACCCGACACAGGCTCTGCTCGATGCCCTGACCATCCGCCGCCGAAAGGGCCGTATCGAGGGCCTGCGGGTTTGCATCTGCGGCGATGTCGCCCATTCCCGCGTGGCCAGATCCAACATGCTGCTTCTGACTGCGCTTGGCGCGCAGGTGCGGATCGTAGCGCCGTCGACACTGTTGCCAAGTGGTGTGGTCGATTACGGGGTCAAGGTATTCCGCAGCATGGAGGAAGGGCTCGCCGGTTGCGATGTTGTCATGATGCTGCGCCTTCAGCGCGAGCGCATGGAAGGGTCGCTCATCCCCTCCCCCCGCGAGTATTTCACATTTTTCGGCCTTGACCGGAAACGACTGGCGCTGGCCAAGGAAGACGCCATCGTCATGCATCCCGGCCCCATGAACCGGGGCGTGGAAATCGCCACGACAATCGCAGACGGGGTGCAGAGTGTGATTGTGGAACAGGTTGAAATGGGCGTGGCCGTCCGCATGGCCGTGATTGCCATGCTGCTGGAAAGCCGGGTCCGATGAGTCGCAAGCATCGCCTGTTTCGTAATGCTCGTGTCATCGACCCGGCCAGCGGGCGCGATGTTTCAGGCGACGTTCTGGTCCGCAAGGGCATTATCGTCGAGGTGGCGGACGCAATCGAACCGCCGAAAAACTGCAAGATCACGGACTGCAAGGGCCACGTCCTGTGTCCCGGCCTTATCGACATGCGCGTTTTCATCGGCGAACCGGGCTATGAGAACCGCGAGACGATCAAATCCGCCGCACGGTCCGCCGCCGCCGGTGGCATCACGACGATGGTGATGATGCCCGACACCGATCCGGTGATCGACGACACGGCGCTGGTCGAATTCGTCCACAGCACGGCGCGGGAGAAGGCAAAAGTCCACGTTCTGCCTTCCGCCTCCCTGACTCGCGGCATGGCGGGCGAGGCGATATGCGAATACGGCCTGCTGTCGAAGGCTGGCGCAGTGGCGTTCGGTGACGGGTTGAAGACGGTCGCATCCGCCCAGACCATGCGCCGCGCGCTGATTCACGCCGGCGATTTCGGCGGTCTGGTCATGGCAGCCACGAACGACGAAACACTTGGTTCCGGCGTCATGAACGCGGGCGCAATTGCCACACGCATGGGCCTGTCCGGCATTCCCCGCGAGGCGGAGATCATTCCGCTGGAACGGGACATGCGCCTCGTCGCCATGACGGGCGCGAAATATCATGCGGCGGCGCTTTCAGCTGCCGAAAGCGTCACGATTATCGAACAGGCCAAGGCGCGGAAGCTGAATGTCACCGCCGCCGTGCCGGTCGCCAATCTGGCTCTATCGGAAAACGACATCGGCCCCTACCGCACCTATTTTCGCGTGGCACCGCCCCTGCGGTCGGAAGACGATCGGTTGGCGTTGATCGAAGGTATCCGCTCGGGCGCAATCGATATCATCGTGTCCAACCATCACCCGCAGGATGTGGATTCCAAGCGCTCTGCCGTTCGCGGAAGCTGCCGAAGGAGCCGTGGGTCTGCAAACCCTGCTCGCCGCCAGCCTGCGCCTGCATCACACCGATGGCATTTCCCTCATCCGCGTTCTGGAATGCCTCACGAGCGCACCGGCCGACCGTCTCGGCCTTTCCAGCGGGCGCATTGCCGTCGGCGCGCCTGCCGATCTCACGCTGTTCGACCCGTATCGCACCGTGGGTTCTGCGAGAAGACGATCTTGTTATCCCGCGCTCGCAACACACCGTTCGAGGGCGCACGGTTCGAGGGGCGTGTCTTGAAAACCATCGTCGGCGGTCGCACAGTCTTTTCCGCCGATCCAACGTGAGCGCGACATGACCGAACCGACCCTTCTCGGCCTGCTGATACCCCTGCTCGTCGGGTATCTGTCAGGGTCCATCCCCTTCGGTCTGCTCATCACCCGTATGGGCGGCGCCGGAGATGTGCGGTCGATCGGTTCCGGCAATATCGGTGCAACGAATGTGCTGCGCACGGGCCGCAAAGGGTCTGGCGGCGGCGACGTTGTTGCTGGATGCGTTGAAAGGCACCCTGCCCGTGCTGTATTTTGCAAGCTGGAGCCCGACGGCGATGGCGCTGGCCGGTTTCGCGGCCTTCATCGGCCATTGCTATCCGGTCTGGCTCGGCTTCAAGGGCGGCAAGGGTATTGCGACCTTCGTGGGTGTGCTCATCGGGTTTTCCGCCATGCTGCTCGGCATCTTCGCGGTCGTCTGGCTGCTGGTCGCCTATGCCACGCGGTACTCGTCGCTCGCAGCGTTGCTGGCCACGGTCGCTGTCTGCATCGTGGCGGCAATCCTGTTGCCCGGCCCGCTCGTCATCTGCCTCGTTGCCATGACCGCGCTGACATACTGGCGGCACCGCGACAACATCGCGCGCCTGCGGGCGGGCACGGAAGGCAGGATCGGCGCAAAGGGATGAGCGACGCGCTCGCTCCACGCCCCGGCATCAAGCTGACGGACGAACAGCGTCTGTCGTGGCTGCAACTGGTGCGCAGCGAAAATGTCGGACCGGTTTCGTTCCGCGAACTCATCAACCATTTCGGCACCGCCGCTGCTGCGCTCGATGCGATTCCCGATCTCGCCGCGCGGGCCGGTCGGGGCAAGGCGATACGTCTCGCCTCGCGCAAGGATGCCGAGCGCGAGTTGCAAAAGCTCGACGCCCTTGGCGGATATACGGTATGCCTTGGCGAACCGGACTATCCCGCCGCCTTGCGCGCGTCCGACTCCGCGCCGCCGGTGCTGAGTGTCGCCGGAAACCGGGACATCCTGCGCCGGGATTGTGTGGCCTTCGTCGGCTCGCGCAATGCCTCGGTAACGGGCGAAAAGTTCACACGCGACGCTGGCGGGCGAGGTTTCCGCCGCTGGCTATGCAGTCGTGTCCGGCCTCGCACGGGGTATCGATTCCGCCGCCCACGTCGCGTCGCTCAAAGGCGGGACCATCGCCGTTTTCGCGGGTGGTCTCGACGTCATCTACCCTCCCGGCAACGTCAAACTTGCCCACGATATTGTCGGTAATGGCGGCGCATTGGTGTCCGAAATGCCGCTGGGCTGGAAACCGCGCGCGCAGGATTTCCCACGCCGCAACCGCATCGTGGCAGGCATGGCACTCGGTCTGGTCGTGGTGGAAGCCGCCAAGCGGAGCGGGTCACTCATCTCGGCACGGCTTGCCAACGAGATGGGGCGGCAGGTCTTCGCCGTGCCCGGTTCGCCTCTCGACCCCCGCTCGGAAGGTGCCAACCACCTCATCCGCTCCGGCGCGACGCTCATTACCGGCAGCGACGATATACTGAGCGAACTGGCGCCGCTGGTCGATTCCACGCGGCAATCCGATTTCGAGTTCGCCGACCGCGATCAGGCACAACCCGCGATGGAGGAACCCACCCAGTCCGACCGGGACCGCCTCATCTCCGCAATCGGCCATACGCCGACGGATATCGACGACCTCATCGCCCATACGGGCATTCCGGCGGGTGCGATGCAGATGCTGTTGCTGGAACTGGATCTGGCCGGAATGCTGGAACGGCAGTCCGGCAACCGGGTGTCGATCATACCGGCTAGTCGGGACGGGTTGATCGGCGGCGTTTCGGCCCGCGACAACGCCTCGGCCTGCCGACGCAAGGGCACGCGGATGGTCAGATTGACCGAACCGTCCTCCGCGTCCTCCCGCTCCAGCACCTGCGAATGGTCGTAAAACCAGCCGATCTGGCCCAGACGTTCGTTGGCAAGCGAGACGGTCAGCACCGTATCGGATCGACTGATGACGGTTTCGATCCGCTCCACCAGCGTGTCCAGCCCCGCGCCGGTCGTGGCGGAAATGAACAGCGGGCCATCCTCGCCTTCCCGCGTGGTTCGCATGGCCTCCAGCGTATCGGCGGACAGGCGGTCAACCTTGTTCCAGACCTCGACGACACGGGCGTGGCCGTCGTCCTCGACACCCAGTTGCGACAGGATGGAATAGACGTCCTCGGAATGGACGGCATGGTCGGGGTCCGAGACGTCCCGCACGTGCAGGATGAGTTCGGCTTCGATCACCTCCTCCAGCGTCGCGCGGAAGGCGGCAACCAGATGCGTGGGCAGATCGGATACGAATCCCACCGTGTCGGACAGGATGATCTCGGTGCCATTCGGCAGTGTCAGCCGTCGCAAGGTCGGGTCGAGGGTGGCGAACAGCATGTCCTTCGCCATGCACGTCCGCACCGGTCAAGGTGTTGAACAGAGTCGATTTCCCGGCATTCGTATAGCCAACCAGTGCGACGACGGGATGGGGAATGCGCTGGCGTTTGGAGCGGTGCAACGTGCGTGTGCGGCGCACTTTCTCAAGCTCCTTCTCCAGCTTGGTCACACGCTCCTGCAACTGCCGACGGTCACTCTCGATCTGCGTCTCGCCGGGACCGCCCAGAAAGCCGCCGCTTCCACCGCCACCACCGCGCTGCCGTTCCAGGTGGGTCCACGACCGCACAAGTCGGCCCTTTCTGATAGTTGAGGTGGGCCAGTTCGACCTGCAGCCGCCCTTCTTTCGTCTGCGCCCGCGCGCCGAAAATCTCGAGAATGAGCCCGGTCCGGTCCAGCACCTTCGCGTTCAGCGCCTTCTCCAGATTGCGCTGCTGCACCGGCGTCAGCGGGTGATCCACGATCACCAATCCCGGCTTCAAGTGCGGCGACCATTCCGGCAAACTCGTCCACCTTGCCGGTGCCGAACAGGGTGCCCGGCTTCAGGGCGCTCAGCCGCACGATACCGCTGTGAACCACGTCGAGATCGATTGCCGCGCGCAAGGCCCACGGCCTCTTCCACGCGCGATTCTTCACTGCGCGGAAGTTCGTTCTTGTCGTTGCGTTCCCGCACCACCGGCACCAACACGATCGCCCGACCGGAACTGTGCTTCTCGCTGTGGTCGAGCTGAAATTTCGCCTTCGTGTCGCGGTCATGTTCGCTCATGCGCTAATCGTCCGCCTCGTTCTGCAAATCGACAGGTTCGGCAGGCATGATGGTGCTGATGGCGTGTTTGTAGACCAGTTGCGAATGACCGTCGCGCCGCAGCAGCAGGCAGAAATTGTCGAACGACGTGACGATTCCTGTCAGTTTCACGCCGTTGACGAGAAATATCGTAAGAGAAATCTTCTTGCGGCGCACCGCGTTGAGGAAGGTATCCTGTAGTCCGGGTGCCCGGTCGACCATCTTGGCGTGATCCGTTTTTACTGTGCGCGAAAGTCTAGGCGCCGCACTGGCTGCCGTCTAGCGGCTGCGCCAATATCGCGGGCTTAACAATGCAAACAGAGCCAGCACTTCGATCCGGCCCGCAATCATCGTGAACGCAAGCGTCAGTTGCGCACTGGACGACATTTCGCTGTAGCGCGGCCAGTCGATACGCATCGTCTCACGTTCCACCCGGCCATATAAACTGGCCCGGCAGTCGCGAAATTGGCGACAGCTGCCATGAACGCCGCTTCGAAGTGCAGTACCGTTGTCGAGTCAGGAGAAAGGTGCAGACGCAATGACGACGCCAGCGCGGCGATGAAGAAAGCTCCAGATCGCTCGCATGACCGGCATATCGGCCTGCTGGGCTGCCGAAATGCGCCGGTTTGACGGCGTTGGGAAACACCAGCTTGTCGAGTTCCGCCCGCGATTGGGCAGAGCATGGCCGACACCCGGTAGTGCTTTGACACCGCCAGCCGTCGCGTAGGCACTGCCACCGATCAGCATGATGAACAGCACCGCGCTGTAGGGAAGCAGGATGAACACGCCCGCTTCGCTCTGCATTCCGCTGGTCGCCACAAGCGATGCGGCATTGAAGAGGGAACGCGCCATCGTCGTCAGGTCCGGGGAATAGCCCGGGGTCGCAATCAGCAAGGCTGCAAACACGACCGTCAGCGCGATCGTTCCCATGATGATGCTGCGGCTTTCCCGATGTTCCATGCACCGAGGCGGAACTGCCCGCGCAGCAAGCGCCGTTGCCAGAAAATACTGGTCGCGCCCAGCACCAGAAACGCACCGACGACCAAGACTGCCGAACGTGTTGAGCACTTCGACGGGCTGCTCATCGAATGGCAGGAACGAACCGGTCGACACCGCCGCGAACGCGAAGGAGGCGGCATAGAGTGGCCGGTGCCCGGACACGAACAGCAGTGCAAAGCAGATGAAGGTCAGAAACGCCGTAGAGCAGTGCGATCTGACCCGGCTATCCGCACCGGGCTGCCTGCCCCGGTCATCACATCACCACCGCTGCCGAACCCGCCGCGCCGTTGCTGCAAGCCGCCAATGCCCAGCGGGGCCATGACCAGGACGATCGTCAGCAGCATGAAATAGCCGCCGAGCCATTGCAGCTGGCTGCGATACATCAGCAGGGAACGCGGCCAGATTTCGGTCGTATTCAGAACCGTGGAACCGGACGTGGTAAGCCCGGAAACAGCCTCGAAATAGGACTCCACCATCGACAAGCTCCGAAATATCGAAGATCGGAATGGCCGCAAAAACGGGGAGCACGAACCAGACCAGCACCAGCATCGTCAACCGCCCGACCCGCGGCACCCTGCGGTATCGGCCCAGAATCGACAGGGCAGGGCCGCCAAAGGCGAATCCGCCGAGAATGAAATACGACGCCGAACCGATAGGCGAGCGGCATGTCCCCGTCCGCGAATGCCAGAGCCAAGGGCACGAGCAGTGAGCCGGACAGCACCAGCCCAAGCATGGCGATGTAGAAAAGCGCCGTCAGCACGGCATATCAGGAGAAGAAATCGAGGGTGACGCGGAACATCTGTTCCACCTTCTTCACCTGCTCCCGCCGTGCAAACACCACCACACGGTCCTTCGGTTTGATGACCGTATCGCCCGCCGGAATGATAACTTTCTTGCCCGCGGTATATCGCACCGATGCGTATGCCCTCCGGCAGATCGAGATCACGCAATTCCGGTCCGACAAGGCTCGATGTCGTCATGGCTTCGGCTTCGATCACCTCCGCCGCGCCGTTTTGCACGGAATGGACACCACGGATGCGTCCACGCCGCACGTATTGCAGGATCTTCGAGATCGTCACCGACCGCGGGTTCACGTGCGCGTCGATGCCCAGCGTTTTGGTGAATTCGTAATAGCTCGTGTTGTTGAGCAGCGTCAGATTGGACTCGCAGCCCAGCCGCTTGGCCATGACGGACGACAGGATGTTGACCTGATCGTCGTTCGTCAGCGCAACCATGAGATCGGCGTGCTCGATATCGGCTTCCAGCAGGATCTGCTGGTCCAGCGCCGAACCGTGCAGCACCACGGTGCGGTCCAGTTGGTCGGCAATCGCCACGGCACGTTCGCGGGAGCTTTCCACCACTTTCACCCGCGCCGTGGACTGCCGTTTCTCGATGGCCGAGGCCACATAGGTGCCGATGTTGCCGCCACCGACGATGACGATGCGGCTGGCCGTCGGCTCCTCGTGGCCGAAGATATTGAGTGTGCGCCGCACCCGGTCGCTCCGTGCGATGACATAGGCCAGATCGCCCGCAAGCATTGAATCGGTGGAGTGAGGCACGAAAAGCTGCCCCTGCCGCCAGATGCCGACCACGACGGCTGGACAGGTCGGGAAACAGTTCGGAAAGCTGGCCCAGCGGCGTGTCGATCACCGGGCAATCCTCGCCGCATTCGATGGCGATCATCGTCACCGCATCGTCGGCGAATTGCACCGCATCCGTCGCACCCGGCAGGGCGATGCGGCGCAGCACCATTTCACCGACCTCGACCTCGGGCGAAATGATGACGTCGATGGGCATGTGTTCGCGGGAAAACAGATCGCCGTACTGCGGCAGCAGATATTCCTGCGCCCGTACGCGGGCCACTTTCGTGGGCACGCGGAACAGCGAATGCGCCACCTGACAGGCCATCATGTTGACCTCGTCGTAAAGCGTGACGCCGATGATCATGTCGGCGTCTTCCGCACCCGCCGCTTCCAATACGTCCGGTTGGGAACCGTGGCCGATGAAGCCGCGCACGTCGAGTTGGTCGCGGATGGTCTGGATCAACGCGGGCGTATTGTCGATGACTGTGACGTCATTGCCTTCCTGTGCAAGCCGCTCGGCAATGCCGTAGCCAACCTGCCCTGCCCCGCAAATGATGACTTTCATGCGCTCCCGCCGGTTCGACGCCTGTCAATAGACAGCGCCTTATAGGCCAAGCGATTTCAATTTGCGATGCAGTGCCGAACGCTCCATGCCGACAAAATTCGCGGTCTTGGATATATTGCCGCCAAAGCGCACGATCTGCGCGTCGAGATAATCGCGCTCGAACCGCTCCCGCGCTTCCCGCAACGGCAGCGACATGATGTGTTCGTCGCTCGGACCCCGGCGTCGTTGGCAGCATGTCGGACACTTCGTCGGGCAGCTGGTCGGCGCGGATCGGGCCATCGTGCTCGCCGCGCGACAGGATCATCAACCGCTCCACGTTGTTGCGAAGCTGCCGCAGATTACCCGGCCAGCTGTGGGATTGCAGCACCGCCATCGCATCCTGCCCGATTTCGCACGGCGGAATGCCGGTTTGCATCTCAATCTGGCCATGAAGGCCGCGATCAATTCGGAAATGTCCTCCCGTCGATCCTCCAGCCCCGGCACCTTCACCGGCACGACAGCGAGACGGTGAAACAGGTCCTGTCGGAAGGCTCCACCTTCGATCCGCTCGTCCAGATTGATCGCCGTCGAGGACAGCACACGCACATCTACCTTGACCTTCTTGGTGCCATGAACACGTTCGAACTTCTGCTCCACCAGAACTTTTAGAAAGCGGTTCTGCACCTCGCGTGGCATTTCACCGACTTCATCGAGAAACAGACGTGCCGAGATGGGCTTCCTCCATCGCGCCCGTCTTGGCATCGCGCCCCTCGCCACCTTCGACGCCGAACAGCTCGCTCTCCATCGTGTCGGCGGTCATGCCCGCCGCGTTGACGACGACGAACGGTCCCTTGGCACGGTGCGATGCTTTGTGAATGGCGTGGGCGACGGTCTCCTTGCCGGAGCCGGACGGGCCGATCAGCATGATGCGCGAATTGGACATGGCCACCTTATCGATGGTGGACCGCAACTGGTTCATGGCCAGCGATTTGCCGATCATCTCCGGCATGTCCGGGCTTTTCTTCTCAAGCTGCGCGACCTGCTTGCGAAGCCCTGCCGTTTCCAGTGCCCGTTCGGCGATCAGGATGAGACGGTCGGCCTTGAATGGCTTTTCGATGTAGTCGTAGGCACCCTGCTTGATGGCGGACACGGCGGTTTCGATGTTGCCGTGACCGGAAATGACGACCACCGGCAAATCCGGATGCTGGGCGTGGATCACGTCCAGAAGCGCCAGCCCGTCCAGCTTGCTGCCCTGCAGCCAGATATCGAGAAACACCATCGACGGCTTGCGGTCGTTGATCTCGTTCAGCGCGGCATCGCTATGGGCGGCCCGGCGGGTTTCGTGGCCTTCGTCCTCCAGAAGCCCGGCAACCAGATCACGAATGTCGGCTTCGTCGTCGACGATGAGAATATCAGACGCCATGTTGTTCGCTTTCTCCATTGTTTGCAGGCTCTTGCGCTGCAGCGGGGATGACGACCCGAACGCGCGCACCGTGACCGCCATTCGCCACATCCGGTGCATCGGTCAGTTCGACGCTCCCGTGATGCTCTTCCAGAATCTTCGACACGATCGCCAAACCCAGTCCGGTGCCTTTATCGCGGGTTGTCATGTAGGGTTCGAGCAAACGCTGACGGTTCTCAGCGGGCAGACCCTTGCCGTTATCGGTTATCTCGATGACATGCATTCCGCCCCTGGATTTGGCACGAACGGTGATCGTCGGCTTTTCGCCTTCCGGATATTCGTATCCCTCGATGCCCTCTGTCGCGTTCTTGATGACGTTGCCGAACACCTGCCCCAGCAAACGGCTGTCGAACGTCGCCATGAGCGGTGCATCGCCAAGGTCCACGTCGAACCGGATTTTCGGGTTGCTCGACACGCAGCAGGAATGCGGCCTCTTTTACCGGGCCAGCCAGATCACCCACCTGCATCTGGGGTTTCGGCATCCGGGCAAACGACGAGAACTCGTCGACCATCCGCCCGATATCCTCCACCTGCCGGATAATCGTGTCGGTGCATTGGTCGAACACCTCCCTGTCCTCGGTAATGACCTTGCCGTAGCGGCGGCGGATACGTTCCGCCGAAAGCTGGATCGGCGTCAGCGGGTTCTTGATCTCGTGGGCGATACGCCGCGCCACATCCGCCCAGGCAGACGTGCGCTGTGCGACGACAAGGTCGGAAATATCGTCGATCGTCAGCACGTGCGAATGGGTTTCGGTCCCGTCGCGCTCGACCGTCACTTGAACGTTCAGCGTCCGCTCCCGACCTTCGCCAGCAAGCGTGATCTGCTCGCGATGCTCTGTCTTGCCGGACCGGTTGGCCGCATCCATCACGGCGTTCAGTTCCGGCGACACGGCCGACAGGGGCTTGTCGAGGATATCGCCGTCATTCCCGAACATCTCGTCCGCGGACGAATTGGCAATTGCGATCAAGCCATTGGCCCCAACCCCGATGACTGCCGCACTGACACCGGCCAGCACCGCTTCGGTGAACCGCCGCCGGCTGTCGATCAGTTCCTGGGTCTGAAGAATTTCGGCCCGCTGACTCCGCAGATCAGCGGTCATGGCGTTGAATGTGTTCGTGAGCGAGCGCAATTCACCCTCGGATTTCGTCTTCGGCACCCGCACATCGAGATTGCCCGCCGCCACCTCGTCGGCGGCGCCGATCAAACGCCGGATCGGTTCAACGAACCTGTCCGCGACCGCAATGCCCATCCAGATGGCGGCGAGAAGAATAGTAAGACACAAGCCCACATAGAGAAACGCAAAAGCCACCTGCAATGGCACCCTGCCGGTTTCGAGGCGGGCATAGTCGGCGGTCGCCTCCTCCATCAACTGAATGGAATTCAACACCGTCGGGTCCACCGCCGTCAGAGCATAGAAAAAGGTGGGGCTCGGAAAATCCTTCAGCAGGAAGGCACACGCGGCGAGCGCTTGACGACGCGGCAGGATGCATGACGGCTGGCCATCGGCAGCCTGTTCCAGCATTTCGCGCGGTGGGTTTGGCAGTGCATCGACCCTTGGTGCCGTCGCTCCGACCAGCCTGTTTCCATCGGCGGTCAGCACATAGGCGCCGATCAGCCCACGCGCCCGCGCTTGCCCGGACAGCAGGTTCTCGAAGCCGGTTCGATCGAGGTCGAACAGGGTCGTGTTGCGGTTGAGAAATATCCCCATATTGACCGTATGCGTATTGAGGCTATCCGTTGCCGCCCGCACGTAGCTTTCCGCCACGGATATGGAATTATCGACGATCGTGCGCGTGCGCGTGTCGAATATGCGTTCCAGCCCCTGATCGAGCGAAATACCAGCGATAATGGCCACCAGAATAGCCGGAATTGACGCGACCACGCCGAAAAGACCAACGATGCGGATGTGCATGCGCGCAGCGGCCCGCCCCTTGCGACGGGCGCGCAACAGTGCCTGAACCTCCCGCCCAACGAGCAGCAGCATCAACGCCGTAAAGGCGGCGTTGATCGACAGTATGACGATGATTGTGGTGCGATCCGGCTCGATCCGGGTCAGGCCGAGCAGAATGACGAACGATGCTGCGCTCAGAAACAGCGCCAACAATACAAACGGCAACGCAAAACGGCGCGCGTAACGCACGGAAGCCGTGTTCCCGGACTGCGCTGCGCTTGAGATCTTGCCCGCATGCCCCGACGCTGCCGAATCCATCGTCGCGCTTGTCATCGCACCCTCGCGCTGGCCAATCCATGTTGCTCTCTTGCAACGAAATGTGGCGCAAATACAACAACTCGCGGTTATCGCAGCCCTTTCCCAACGCTGATACCGAGGTCACGAATTTTCTTCCGAAGCGTGTTCCGGTTCAGGCCAAGTCGTCTGGCCGCCTGAATCTGATTGCCAGCCATGCGGTGCAACACGATGGAAATGAGCGGTTTTTCCATCTCCGATAAAACATGCCGGTAGACATCCTCGCGCTCCTGCCCTGTGCCATGCCCGTCCAGCAGTTCCTGTGCGATTTCGGTGACGGCGTCGTGCAACCGTGCCCGCGCGGTTTCGGGCTGGTTCGACCCACTGCGGACAGCCGGGCCATTGGACAGTTCCGAAGCGACCAGTTCCGCGGTTATGACTTCCTGCGGGTGCAGCGCCACAAGCCGTTGCACGAGGTTTTCCAATTCGCGCACATTGCCGGGCCACGCATATTCTCGCATCCGGTCCAACGCACCCTGTTCAAACGTCTTGCGCGGCAGGCCCGATTCCGCCGTGCGAACGAGAAAATGACGGGCGAGATCGGGCACGTCCTGGCCCCGTTCGCGCAGGGCAGGAAGACGAACCGGAACGACGTTGAGACGGTAGAACAGGTCTTCCCGAAACCGTCCGCTTTCGATCAGGTCTTCCAGCTTCTGGTGCGTGGCGGCAACGATGCGCACGTCGGTCTTCAAAGGTCTGCGCCCGCCGACCGTCGTGTATTCACCTTCCTGCAACACGCGCAAAAGTCGCGTTTGCGCCTCGAACGGCATGTCGCCGATTTCATCGAGAAACAGCGTTCCGCCATTCGCCTGTTCGAACCGACCCTCAGAACGCGTATTGGCACCTGTGAACGCGCCTTTCTCGTGTCCAAACAGTTCGGACTCGATCAATTCCCGCGGAATGGCAGCCATATTGACAGCAACGAACGGACGTTTCGCGCGACTGGAAAAGTCGTGCAGCGCCCGCGCCACCAGTTCCTTGCCCGTTCCGCTTTCGCCGGTAATCATCACCGTAAGATTCGTGCGCGTGGTGCGTGCGATCACGCGGAAAATGTCCTGCATGGCAGGCGAACGCCCAATCAGCGGCATCGGAGGCCCGTCATCGGCCTCGACCGGAACACCACTCGGCTCCTTCAGGGCCCGCGCCACCGTGTCCACCAGTTCGCGCAGGTCGAACGGCTTTGGCAGGTAGTCGTAAGCGCCTTTTTCGGTGGCGGTAATCGCAGTCATGAACGTGTTTTGCGCGCTCATCACGACGATCGGCAGGTTCGGTCGCACCCGCTTCATCGCAGGCAGCACGTCGAAAATGTTCTCATCCGGCATCACCACATCGGTGACGACCAGATCGCCGTCGCCGGCATTTATCCAGCGCAACAGGGTTTCGACGTTCGATGTCGCCCGAACGCTGTGCCCCGCGCGGGTGAGCGCCTGCGTCAGAACCGTGCGGATGGCGGCATCGTCGTCCGCAATGAGAATATCACCCATCGGTTTCGCCTTTTCTGTCATTCGGCCCACCGGACCAAGCCGGAAGGAGAACTGTGAAGTCGGTGTGGTGCCTGTCGCGGCTGCACGAAACGACACCACCGTGATCGCCGACGATTTTCGCAACCAGCGCCAACCCTAGGCCGGAGCCGTTCTGCTTGGACGAAATGAACGGATCGAACATCAGGTCGTGGATATCGTCCGGCACGCCCGGCCCCGTGTCGCGAACCGTTAGTGAGATCGGCAGCGACACGCGCTGCTGTCGACCCGGCAGCGGCGATGCGTATGCCAGGCCGGAATGCTGTCAGCATTGTGAGCGTCCGGTCGGTTCGACCATTCATCGCTTCACACGCATTCTTCACGAGATTGAGGAAAACCTGAACAAGCTGGTCCCGGTTGCCATAAACCGGCGGCAGCGACGGGTCGTAGAGTTCGACGATCGTGATATCGCGGGCGAATCCCTGTCGCGCCACGTTCAGAACATGGTCGAAGACGGAATGAATGTTGACCTGATCACGCGTGATGGGCCGTTCGTTGGAAAACACCTCCATCCGGTCGACGAGACGCACGATCCGGTCCGTCTCTTCGGTGATCAACCGCGTCAGCGCCCGTTCGTCTTCCCCTACCGAATGTTCCAGCAGCTGCGCCGCCCCCCGAATGCCTGAAAGCGGGTTCTTGATTTCATGCCCGAGCATGGCCGCCAGCCCCGTCACCGTGCGCGCCGCACCACGATGATGGAGTTGGTTATCGAGGGCGGCAGCGAAGGTACGCACCTGCAACATGACCATCAGCGTACCGGGCTCATCGCCGAACGGCGCGACGTAGATGTCCATCCAACGCTCGCCGCCCAGACGGGGCGAAGACAGATCGACCTTGTATTCGTTGACCGGAACGAGCGTCGCCCGCACCTGCTCCACCAACGCGAGCGCGGGAGAATTTCTGGCAACGTAGTAGGAAAGCGTTCGTTTTGTCAGGCCGGCGGAACTGGTGCTGAAGAAGACTTCCGCCGCCGCATTGGCACTGACGAACCCGTCTTCCGCATCCAGCGTGAAAACCGGATGGGGCAATGCGTTGAGCAAGGCTGTAGCATTTTCTTTCACGCGGCAACCGCGCAGGTTGCTTGATGAAGGCCGAACCACAACAGGTCAAGCACTTCGGCCGGATCGGTCGACGACATCAGTGGCTTGCGAACGGCGATATAGGCCGAACGGTCGGCCAAATGTGCGCTGTACCAGTCGATATGCTTGCGCGCGTTGCGGGTGCCCAGTTCGATACCATAGTGGGATACGATCGCCTCATAGTGGTCGCAGACGAGATCGCGCAACGCATCTCCCGATGGCGCGTGGGGTGCGGTTTCGCCCTGCAAGTCCGCTCCGATGATTCCCGGCAGCCAGGGCGCGCCATAGCTTGCACGACCCACCATCACGCCATCCGCGCCGGACAGTTTCAAAGCCTCAACGGCGCTTGCCGGATCGCAAATATCGCCGTTGACAATGACGGGTATGGACACCGCATCCACCACCGGCGCCACGGCGCTCCAATCGGCAGTGCCCTTATAGAACTGGTCCCGCGTGCGCCCGTGAACCGTCAACATGGCAACGCCCAACGCTTCGGCCCGGCGAGCAAGGTCCGGCGCGTTGAGTGTTTCGCGGCTCCAGCCGAGACGCATCTTGAGCGTGACCGGCACATCCACCGCTGCGACAACCGCGTCGATCAGGGTGGACGCATGGTCGAGATCGCGCATCAGTGCCGAGCCGGAATAGCCGTTCGTGACGCGCTTGGACGGGCACCCCATATTGATGTCGATGATCGAGGCGCCGTTATCTACCGCCATACGCGCGGCGAGCGCCATCCAGTGCGCTTCCCGGCCGGCAATCTGCACCATGTGCACGGGTATTCCGGCGGCCTGCGCCTTCAGCACCATCTCGTCCTGCCCGGTCATCAGCGCTTCGCTTGCGACCATTTCGGACACGACCATCCCGGCCCCGAATTGCCACGCCAGCTTGCGAAACGGTACATCCGTCACGCCGGACATGGGCGCGAGAAACGCCCTGTTCCGCAACGCAAACGTACCGATGCGGAGCGGAGCGTCGGCGTTAAATGTCGAAATATGCGTCATGCCTTTTTGATAGGCAGGACATCGCGTGGCCGCAAGCCGTAATCCAATCGTGGACGAAACGCTTGCACGGCCTGACGCTATCTGTAAGGCGGAAACCATGACAGACGAAACCGCAAATCAGCAGTTACACATCATCGCCATCATTGTCGCGGCAGGCCGCGGAACCCGCGCGGGCGGCGATGGGCCAAAGCAATACGAACGTCTTGGTGGGGAGTCGGTCTTGGCCCGCGCGATCATGCCATTTCAGGCCAACGATGCCGTGCGGGAGATCATCGTCGTCACCCATGCCGACGACACCGAGCGATACGCGCAAGCGCTCGGTTCACCCGCAAAACTGCATGCGCCGGTTGTAGGCGGAATAACGCGGCAGGCATCCGTTCTCGCCGGGCTTCGCGCGGCGAAAGCGACTGGTGCCACTCATGTTCTCATCCACGATGGAGCACGACCGTTTCTCGCCGATGAGACGTTGCAGACGATGATCGCGGCGCTTGAAGAGAACGATGCGGTCATCCCCGCTCTTCCCGTTAACGACACGCTGCGCCGGAAGACGGCTTCGAGTTTGGAAACGGTTTCGCGCGACAATCTGTTCGCAGCCCAAACGCCCCAGTGTTTCCGACTTGCATCCGCTTCTCACCGCCCATGAAAAGGCAGCGAGCGAAGGGCTGAATGATTTCACCGACGATGCGGCCATCGCCGAATGGGCGGGCATCCCGGTTACACTCGTCCCGGGCCATTCCGACAATACGAAACTCACCAGCGAGGCCGATATGGACCGTGCGCGCCGCCAGTTCGACCTCCCCGACATTCGCGTCGGCCATGGATACGATACGCATCGCCTCGTCGCAGGAACGCATGTGATACTTTGCGGAGTCGAGATCGCCAATCACATGGCGCTCGACGGACACTCCGACGCCGATGTCGGCCTGCACGCGCTGACGGACGCGTTGCTCGCGACCATCGGCGCTGGCGATATCGGCGATCATTTCCCGCCAAGCGATCCCCGATGGAAAGGCGCAGCCTCCGACCAGTTTCTCGCACACGCCGCAGGTCTTGTTCGGGCACGAGGGCGGAACGCTCACCCATTGCGATGTGACATTGCTCTGCGAACGGCCCAAGATCGGACCACACAAAACTGCCATGCGAACGCGGGTCGCAGACATTTGCGGCATCGATGCAATGCGCGTATCTGTAAAGGCAACGACCAACGAAACGATAGGGTTCGTCGGTCGGGAGGAAGGCATCGTCGCTCTGGCAACGGCCACGGCGGTTTTCACATCATGAATGCGGCAGCAGATTCTGGACCGTGCGAGAGAGCGCGGGATGATGATCGTCACAGCCGAATCCTGCACAGGCGGATTGATCGCGGCCGCATTGACGGACGTTGCCGGGTCATCATCTGCCTTCGATCGGGGTTTTGTGACCTACTCCAACGAAGCGAAATCCGACATGCTGGATGTTCCTGCCGCTCTCATCGAAATGCGCGGCGCGGTTTCCGCGGAAGTCGCCGAGGCGATGGCGACAGGTGCGCTAAAACGATCGAACGCCACTCTCTCCGTCGCAGTAACCGGCATTGCCGGTCCGGGCGGTGGCACGGCAGCAAAACCGGTAGGGCTGGTCTTCATCGCCTCCGCCATGAAGGGCGGTCGAACGCTGGTTCGGGAGCACCATTTTGCTGAGGAACACGGCACGGGCGTAACCCGCTCAACGGTTCGAAGGGAAACGGTCCGGCAAGCCCTGCTTCTGCTCGGCGATCAACTCGAGGTCGCGCCAACCCTGTAAACCGCATCCGCCCGTTGCCGGAAGGCGCCCACGACACGGGCGAACGCACGGTCAAAAACGCTACCCATCAGCATCGACAACGCCATGCTTTTGAATGCGTAATCCAACCGGAAATCCACGTCGCAAACATCGGGCGACACCGGAATGAACGTCCAGTTATTTTCCAGATGCTCAAACGGCCCGTCTATATAGCTCACGTCGATCTTCAGATCGTCGGGCCGCAGGACAACCCGCGTGATAAACGTTTCGCTGATCGCCTTGTAGCCGACGCTCATGCGGGCTTCGATAATCTCACGCCCTTTGCGTTCCCGCCGCGAAAGCACGGTCAATGCGCTGCACAAGGGGACGAATTGAGGGTATTGTTCCACGTCGGCAACGAGATCGAACATGGCTTGGGCAGAATGGTCGATCCGCTCGACTGTCTCGATTTTCGGCATCGTTCAGGCGGCAGCGAGCTTGTTCTGCCGCGCTTCCACCAGCGCCGCGAAATCCTCGTCTGCATGGTAGGAAGAGCGCGTCAACGGGCTGGACGATACGAGCAAAAACCCTTTTGACCGGGCCGTCGTGGCATATGAATCGAACTCATCCGGCGTCACGAAGTGGCTGACGGCATGGTGCTTTTTCGTCGGCTGAAGGTATTGGCCGATGGTCAGAAAATCGACATCCGCCACGCGCAAATCGTCCATCAGTTGCAGCACTTCATTCCGCCGCTCGCCTAATCCGACCATGATGCCGGATTTCGTAAACATGCCGGGATCGAGTTCCTTGACCCGCTCCAGCAAACGGATGGAATGATAGTAGCGCGCGCCCGGTCGGACGGTCAGATAGTTCGAAGGCACCGTTTCCAGATTGTGATTGAACACATCGGGCCGCGCAGCGACGACAATTTCAAGCGCCCCGTCCTTCCGCAGGAAATCGGGTGTCAGAACTTCGATGGTCGTCTCGGGAGACTGCGCGCGGATGGCTTCGATCGTGTCCGCCATATGCTGCGCACCGCCATCAGCCAGATCGTCCCGATCGACCGACGTGATAACCACGTGCCGCAAACCAAGCGTGGCAACAGCATTGGCGACCCGTTCAGGCTCGTCGGCATCAAGGGCATCCGGCATTCCCGTCCGCACGTTACAAAAAG
The DNA here is from genome assembly GCA_963799325.1 of uncultured Alphaproteobacteria bacterium. Classification (GTDB taxonomy): domain Bacteria; phylum Pseudomonadota; class Alphaproteobacteria; order Rhizobiales; family Rhizobiaceae; genus Pseudahrensia. The sequence continues at coordinate 973,609 of CAWCWS010000002.1, forward strand.
CGCAGGCGCGGGTGCAGGTATCGCCCATGATCATCATGGTAGCGTGTTTCTTCGACCAGCATTCCCCGATATTCGGGCAGCCGGCCTCTTCGCATACCGTAACGAGACCGTTGCCGTGAACGATCTTGCGCGTTTCTTCGAACGTCGGATTGTTGGAAACGCGTACACGAATCCAGTCCGGCTTTTTCAGCACGGACTGGTCAGGTTTATGCGCCTTTTCAGGGTGGCGAACAGCCCGCTGCGAGACGGGCTGTGCCAAGGTGTCAAGCAGGTTCACCATTGCGAACCCACTCGACCAGTGGTCGCCGAATTTATGCGCGGCGTCCTGCAATAGCGCGGTAGGCACCAATCAGGATACACGCGCCGATGATGGCAATGATGCTCTGAACAATCCAGCTGCCGCCGGCGTAAATGCCGAGCAAACCGAGCACGAAGTTCAGAACAAGCGCGCCGACGATCCCCAAAACGATGTTCATGAGGATGCCCATATCGGCTTTCATGATCTTCTCGGCAATGAAGCCCGCGATGCCGCCCAGAATAATGGACATGATGATACCAACGCCTGACATAAATATTCCTTTCCCTGAAATTCCGGGCAATAGCGCCCGCTGTTGCACATAAAAGCACCTTCACCGCTTTCGTTCCACCATTGCCCATGAAATTAAGCCGGTTCCCCAACGGAATTATCGGACAGCAAGGTAGCCGGAACGAGCGTCACACTTTCCCCACAGCCGCAAGCGGAGGTCTGATTCGGGTTATTGAACACAAATCCGGAACGCAACTTGGTCACTTCGTAGTCCATATTGGTGCCAAGCAGAAACAGCATGGCCTTCGGGTCGATGAACACGGCTGCACGTCCAGCCTCGACCTTATCGTCACCTGCAATCACGTCCTTGGCCAGATCGACGGTATATTCCATGCCCGCGCATCCGCCATTCTTCACACCGATACGGATGCCCAGCGCGTCACCATTGTGATTGGCGACGATTTCCTCGACCCGCTCGATGGCGGCGGGCGTGAGGCTGAGAATAGCAAATCGGGACACTGAATCTCCGCATGGTTGGGCGCTGTGTTCTCAAGATACGGTCCATGTGTCGTTTCTTCAATGGTCAAGCGCCTTAGCCGCGACGTGACGGTCAGTCGCCTCGCGTCTGGTGCGTGGTGGTGATAATCCTTCATCGACAATCGCCAGTAATGCTTCAGATGAACCTCACGCGTTTTCAAATGCTGGCCTATGCGGTGCCCGCCATGCCGTTGGCGGCCCTGACGTTGCCGCTATATTCCTTTGTGCCGACCTTCTATGCGGAAACCTTGGGCATACCATTGGCGCTGATCGGCACCACGTTGCTGATCGTGCGGCTGTTCGATGCCATCAACGACACGCTCATCGGCTGGCTCGCGGACAGACTACGCCCCCGCTTCGGGCGCAGACGGACATGGTTCGTCGCTTCCGTTCCGCTCGTCATACTGGGATCTTGGAACGTGCTGTGGCCGCCGGTCGATGCCGGTGCATGGCATCTGGGCCTTTGGTCCATCGTGCTGTCCATTGGTTACACCGGTTGCATCTTGCCCCTGTCCGCATGGGGCGCCGAACTCGCAACAGGGTATACCGAGCGGTCGCAGATCGCTGGCTGGCGCGAGGGGATGACGCTCGTTGGCACACTGGTCGCAACTGCCGTGCCAGTGGCGATAGGCTGGCAGAATGCCGGTGGCATGCACGGCCTTGCGGTGCTGGCAATCATGATCGCAGTTGCACTACCCCTGTTTGCCCTGCTGACGGTATGGCGTGTGCCGGAACCGAAGGAACATTCGGTCAACCGCGTGAACCTGCGCGACGGGATCGGCCACATGATTGGCAACAAGCCCTTTCTGCGTTTGGCAGTGGCTTTCTTCCTGAACGGGTTTGGCAACGCCATCGCTGCCACACTGTTCCTGCTGTTTTGCTCCGCGCGCCTCGGGCTGACAGATTTGCGAGGGCCATTTCTGTTCCTCTATTTTCTCGCTGGAGTCATCAGCATCCCTTTCTGGACATGGGTTTCGGGGCGTATCTCAAAACACCGGGCCTGGTGCACGGCCATGTTGCTCGCGATGGTTTTCTTCGCCCCCGCTCCGTTCCTGCCTGAGGGTTCGATCTATGGCTTCGGCGCGGTCTGCCTGCTGTCCGGCCTGATGCTGGGCGCGGATATCGCCCTGCCACCATCCATGCAAGCAGACGTGATCGATGTGGATACCGCCCGTTCCGGCGAGCAGCGCTCCGGCCTTTATTTCGCATTGTGGAGCATGACGACGAAGCTTTCCCTTGCCTTCGCTGCGTTCGTTGCGTTCGGTCTTCTGGCCGCCTTCGGTTTTTCAGCCGATGCGCCGGAAACGTCCACGCAAGCAGGCATCACGGCGCTGGCCTTCACCTATGGTTTTGGGCCGATCCTGCTGAAGATACCCGCTGTCGCACTGATGTGGTCGTTTCCCCTCGGTCGGGAAGAGGTGGAGGACTTGCGTTCCACAATCGACGCCGCCGCACGCGCGGGCTAGAAAGGGAGCAATGCATCGTCGGAACCATATTTATGTCTGTCAAACATTCGATTATCGACGCCATCGGCAACACGCCGCTGATCCGCCTCAACAAGGTGTCGGACGAGACCGGCTGCGAGATTCTCGGCAAGGCGGAGTTCATGAACCCCGGCCAAAGCGTGAAGGACCGCGCGGCGCTCTCCATCATCCGCGATGCGGAGCGCTCCGGACGCATCAAGCCCGGTGGCATCATCGTGGAAGGCACGGCGGGTAATACCGGTATCGGGCTTGCGATGGTCGGCAACGCGCTGGGGTATCGTTCGGTCATCGTCATTCCCAATTCCCAGAGTCAGGAAAAGAAGGATGCCATCCGCGCCTTCGGTGCCGAACTCGTGGAAGTGCCCCCTGCACCCTACAAAAACCCGAACAATTATGTCCGCCTGTCCGGCCGCCTTGCCGAGCAGCTTGCGCGTGACACACCCGCAGGTGCGATCTGGGCAAACCAGTTCGACAACACGGCCAACAAGCAGGCCCATATCGACACGACCGGCCCGGAAGTGTGGGAGCAGACAGACGGTAAGGTCGATGCCTTCATTTGCGCGGTGGGCTCCGGCGGCACGCTGGCCGGAATGGCGGACTATCTGCGTTCGAAAAAACCCGAGGTGAAGATTGGACTCGCCGACCCCGAAGGCGCGGCTCTATTCAATTACTACGCCCACGGCGAACTGAAATCATCCGGTGATTCCATTTCCGAAGGCATCGGCCAGGGACGGATCACCGAGAACCTGGAAGGACTGGAGGTCGACTACCCCTACCAGATTCCCGACGCGGAAGCCCTGCCCTACGTCTTCGACCTGATGCAACACGAAGGCCTGTGCCTCGGTGGCTCATCGGGCATCAACATTGCCGGTGCGGTGCGGATGGCGCGCGATCTCGGACCCGGCCACACCATCGTGACCATACTGTGCGATTACGGCACACGCTATCAGGCCAAACTGTTCAACCCGGACTTCCTGCGCTCGAAAAACCTGCCCGTTCCGGAGTGGATGGAAGCGGGTGCGCCGGACTTTGCCATTCCCTACGAGGACGCATGAGCCCCTACCTCGTCGATTGCGACTGGCTGTTTGCCCGGCTCGAAGACGACGATGTGTCGATCGTTGATGCGTCCTGGTATTTGCCGGACATGAAGCGCGACGGGCGGGCGGAATACGATGCGGCCCATATTCCCGGCGCGGTGTTCTTCGATCTGGACGCAATCGTCGATCCCGGCTCAACTCTGCCGCACACGATGCCCGATGCGGAAACCTTCGCCCGCATGGTCGGCAAACTCGGCATTTCCGACACCGATACGATCGTCGTCTATGACGGTTCAGGACTGTTTTCCGCAGCCCGTGTCTGGTGGATGTTCCGCACCTTCGGCGCCGCGAAGGTCGTCGTTCTCGATGGTGGTTTTCCTGCTTGGGTCGAAGCGCGGCTTCCGGTGGAAAGCGGCACTGCGCCGCTTTATCCGGCGCTGTTCAAGACGGAGCGGAATGAAGGTGCCGTGGTCTCGTTCGAGAACATGCGGGCTATCGTGAAAGCTGGAAGCCATAACGTGCTCGACGCAAGACCGGCTGGCCGCTTCACCGGCGAAGTGCCGGAACCGCGCTCCGGTATGCGTTCCGGCCACATGCCGGGTGCAACGTCGGTCCCGGCGGCCTCGCTGGTCAAGAACGGGAAATTGCGGCCCGTTGAGGAATTGCGCGGGGTCTTTGATGCGGCGAATGTCGATCTAACCCAACCAGCCGTCACGACTTGCGGGTCCGGCGTAACCGCAGCGATCATCACACTGGCGCTCGAAACCCTCGGCGCACGTGACCATCAGCTTTACGATGGGTCGTGGGCCGAGTGGGGTGTGCGCACGGATACGCCGGTCGAAACCGGCTGAAACCCGGCCTTGCGCCCCGAATTCGTCAGCGCCCGTTCTGGAACTCGGCAACCTGTGTGACATGGTCCCGCACATAAACGCCCGGCTTTCCGCTAACGCGATCATACAGGTCTATCACGTCCTGATTGATCATGCGGAAACACCCGCTGGACGCTGCCTTGCAGATGGAATGGGGCTTGTTGGTGCCGTGAATACGATACAGCGTGTCCTTGCCGCCCTTGAACAAATACATGGCGCGTGCGCCCAAAGGGTTTGACGGCGAGCCTTCAAGCCCCTCGGCATATTTCGCATATTCCGGGTGCCGCTCGATCATCTCGGCGGGCGGCGTCCATGTGGGCCATTTCTGCTTCCATTGCATATTGGAATTGCCGGTCCAGCCATAGCCTTCTTTTCCGACCGCGATACCATATCGCATCGCAAGCCCATTGGGTTGCACGAAATACAGAAACTTCGCGTTCGCATCGACGACAATGGTGCCGGCAGGTTCTGAACCGAAATAACGCACCTGCTGACGCAGGAATTTACGGTTCATATTTTGGTAGTCGAACGCGCTGACAGACACGTCGCCGTCCAGTTTCGCGGCGTAGGCCTGAGCGTAATCGACGGTCTCCGTCGGCGTTCTCGTCGCCATGATGCGGTCGCGAGTTCGGTGGCTGGCATCATACTCGGGTGAACGGGAGACGATCTTGGGCAACCCCTCAAGAGCCGCATAGCCGTTCGTCGATGAGATGGAGGTGCAACCGGAGATGACAGCAAGCCCGCCAACTAAAATCGCCGATGAGATAAGTTTGACAGACATCATTCTACTCCGGAAACACCACTCATCGCGCAGGTTTACGCGGCATGATCGTTACATTGCATATCAGGTGTCAATTTATAAGTCGCCAGCCACGAACAGGTTGCGCGCGACTGTTGCACATTCGTTACCAAATGGTTAGCGCGCACGAAAAAGCCGCCGGAAATCTCCGGCGGCTTTGATATTTTCCGAGAAAGTGGCTCCGCTTATTCGGCGGCTTCGCTTTCCGTCATATCGGCGAGCATGGCAGCTTCAGCTTCCTGAACCTTACGCTGCTCTTCAATAATGAGGTCGTCGCGACTGTTGGCGATGCGACGGACCTGGTTCATCACCCCGCCCGTACCGGCCGGGATGAGACGGCCCACGATGACGTTCTCTTTCAGGCCTTCCAGCGTGTCCGACTTGCCGGCAACAGCCGCTTCCGTCAGCACCCGCGTCGTTTCCTGGAACGAGGCGGCGGAGATGAACGAACGCGTCTGCAACGAGGCCTTCGTGATGCCCAGAAGAACCGGATCGCCAGTGGCGGGCTTGCGGCCCTCTTCCACCAGTTTCTCGTTCATCAGGTCCATCTCGATACGGTCCATGATCTCGCCACGCACCAGACCGGATTCGCCCACTTCAGCAATCTCGACCTTCTGCAACATCTGACGAACGATCACCTCGATGTGCTTGTCATTGATGCCCACGCCCTGCAGGCGGTAAACCTCCTGCACCTCGTCCACGAGATAGGAAGCGAGAGCCTCCACGCCCTTGATAGCGAGGATATCGTGCGGTGCCGGGTTGCCGTCGAGGATGTAATCCCCCTTCTCGATCGGGTCGCCGTCCTGATGGTGGAACGGTTTGCCTTTCGGGATGAGATACTCGACCTGCTCCACACCGTTGGCCGCGTCTTCCGCGGTCGGATCGATATGGATGCGACGCTTGTTCTTGTAGTCGCGGCCATAGCGGATGTTGCCGTCGATTTCGGCAATGACGGCCGCATCTTTCGGACGACGCGCTTCGAACAGTTCCGCCACCCGTGGCAAACCACCGGTGATGTCCTTGGTCTTGGCGCTTTCCAGCGGAACACGCGCCAGCACATCACCGGCCTTCACATCCGCACCGGGTTCGACCGACAGGATCGCATCGACCGAAAGCAGGAAGCGGGAATCGCCACCATGCTCCAGCTTCTGCACATCGCCGTCCTTGCCCATGACAGCAAGCGCGGGGCGCAGATCGGCACCACGCGGGTTGGTGCGCCAATCGATCACCTGACGTTTGGTGATGCCGGTGTTCTCGTCCGCGCTTTCGTTGATCGACACACCTTCGAGCAGGCTTTCATATTCCACCGTTCCGCTGACAGGGGTCAGGATAGGACGGGTATAAGGATCCCACTCAGCAAGGCGTTGGCCCTGCGAAACGGTGTCGCCCTCGTCCACATGCAGACGCGAACCGTAGGTCACGCGATGCACGGCACGCTCGTTGCCCTGATCGTCCATAATGAGAACGGCCATGTTGCGGCCCATCGCCATCAGGCGACCATCGGAGTCGCGCACCACGTTGCGGTTGCGAATCTGCACGTTGCCTTCGTAACTGGCCTCAATGAAGGACGAATCCGCCACCGTTGCCGCACCACCGATGTGGAACGTGCGCATCGTCAGCTGCGTGCCCGGCTCACCGATGGACTGGGCGGCGATGACACCGACAGCCTCACCCATGTTGACCGGCGTGCCACGGGCGAGGTCGCGCCCGTAGCAGGTGCCGCAGATGCCCGTGCGTGTTTCACAGGTCAGCGCGGAACGGATTTTCACCGATTTGATACCCGCAGCGTCGATCAATGCAACATCCGGCTCCTCGATCGACTGACCGGCTTTCACCAGCACGTCGCCCGTTTCCGGATGCTTGATGTTTTCCGCCGACGCACGGCCCACGATACGCTGGCCGAGGGACGCGACCAGCTGACCGGCGTCCATGATCGCCTGCATCGTCAGACCGTTGGTCGTGCCGCAATCCAGTTCGTTGATGATGCAATCCTGCGCAACGTCAACAAGACGACGGGTCAGATATCCGGAGTTGGCCGTTTTCAGAGCCGTGTCAGCCAAGCCCTTACGGGCACCGTGGGTGGAGTTGAAATACTCCATCACGGTCAGGCCTTCCTTGAAGTTCGAGATGATCGGCGTCTCGATGATCTCACCCGACGGCTTGGCCATCAGGCCACGCATACCGGCAAGCTGCTTCATCTGCGCGGGCGAACCACGCGCGCCGGAGCGGCTCATCATATAGACCGAGTTCATCTGCTTCTGGCGGCCGTTCTCATCGAACTGAACGGCCTGAAGGCCGCTCATCATCTCGTCGGCAACCTTGTCGCCACACTTGGCCCAGGCATCGACGACCTTGTTGTATTTTTCGCCCTGCGTGATGAGACCGTCGGAATATTGCTGCTCGAATTCCTTGGCGAGCGCTTGCGTTTCCGCAACCATCCCCTCTTTGGAAGCAGGGATCACCATGTCGTCCATACCGAACGAAATGCCCGCCTTGCACGCATGGGTGAAGCCGATCTTCATGATCTGGTCCGCAAAGATGACCGTGTCCTTCTGACCGCACTTTCGATAAACGGTGTCGATCATCTGGGAAATGTTCCGCTTGGTCATTTCCTGGTTGACGATCTCGTAGGAAACGCCTGGGCGCTTGGGCAACAATTCGCCCATCAACATGCGACCTGGCGTCGTTTCAACAGTTTCGGAATACGGCTCGCCTGCTTCATCAAATCCGCGATAGCGACCTTTGATTTTTGAGTGAACAGTGACGGTGCCGTTATCCAGGGCGTGCTGCAATTCACCCATATCGGCGAAAGCCATACCCTGCCCGGGCTCGTTCTCCGCTTCGATCGACAGGTAGTAGAGCCCCAGAACGATATCCTGTGATGGCACGATGATCGGCTGACCATTCGCCGGATGCAGGATGTTGTTGGTCGACATCATCAACACGCGCGCTTCCAGCTGCGCTTCCAGCGAGAGAGGCACGTGAACGGCCATCTGGTCACCGTCAAAGTCGGCGTTGAACGCTGCGCAGACGAGCGGATGCAGATGGATCGCCTTGCCTTCGATGAGCACCGGCTCGAAAGCCTGAATGCCGAGGCGGTGAAGCGTCGGCGCGCGGTTCAGCAGCACCGGATGCTCACGGATCACCTCGTCCAGAATATCCCAGACTTCCGGCTTTTCCTTCTCGACCAGCTTCTTGGCCTGCTTGACGGTGGACGAGTAACCCTTCGCGTCGAGGCGCGCATAGATGAACGGCTTGAACAGCTCGAGCGCCATCTTCTTGGGCAGGCCGCATTGATGCAGTTTCAGCTCGGGCCCGACGACGATGACGGAACGGCCGGAATAATCGACGCGCTTGCCAAGCAGGTTCTGGCGGAAGCGGCCCTGCTTGCCTTTCAGCATATCGGACAGCGATTTCAGCGGACGCTTGTTGGCACCCGTGATCGTGCGACCGCGACGACCGTTGTCGAACAACGCATCAACAGATTCCTGCAACATCCGCTTTTCGTTGCGAATAATGATATCCGGCGCACGCAGTTCCATGAGCCGCTTGAGGCGGTTGTTGCGGTTGATCACGCGGCGGTAGAGATCGTTGAGATCCGACGTGGCGAAACGGCCCCCGTCCAGCGGCACCAACGGGCGCAGGTCCGGCGGGATGACCGGAATGGTCTTCATGATCATCCATTCCGGGCGGTTTCCGGAATCGAGGAAGGCTTCCGCCGTTTTCAGGCGCTTCGACAGTTTCTTGTATTTCAGTTCGGACGTGGTCGCTGCGATCTCTTCACGGATCGTGTTGACCAGCTTTTCCAGATCGAGGCCGGACAGCATTTCATGGATGGCTTCGGCGCCGATCATGGCGGTGAAGGCATCCTCGCCATACTCTTCCTGCGCGATCATGTGCTCTTCTTCGGACAGCAACTGATACTGACCAAGCGGCGACAGGCCGGGTTCGGTGACGACGAAGTTCTCGAAATACAGAACCCGTTCCAGATCCTTCAGCGTCATGTCGAGCAGCAGCCCGATGCGCGATGGCAGGGATTTCAGGAACCAGATGTGTGCGACGGGCGAGGCCAGATCAATATGCCCCATGCGCTCGCGCCGAACGCGGGACAGAGTGACCTCGACGCCGCATTTCTCGCAGATGATGCCCTTGTATTTCATGCGCTTGTATTTGCCGCACAGGCATTCGTAATCCTTGATCGGACCGAAAATGCGCGCGCAGAACAGGCCGTCCCGCTCCGGCTTGAACGTGCGGTAGTTGATCGTTTCCGGCTTCTTGATCTCACCGAACGACCAGGAAAGGATTTTTTCCGGCGACGCGATGGAAATGCGGATCTGGTCGAACGTCTGCGCCACGACCTGTGGATTGAAGAGATTCATGACCTCATGGTTCATGTCGTCTGTCTCCTTGGGCTTGTCGGCCCGCTGTGGTGCCGGGAGGGGCACCCGAAAATTTGCTGTGGTCGGGAAGCGCCGCTACGGCACTTCCCGTCGTCATGGCTGGCTGGTGCTACTCGGCAGCATCCTGGAACTGGAAGTCGTCGTCGTCCCCGCTGTCGTCCTCGATCTCCGCCTTGGAGTTTTCGAGTTCGACGGAAAGACCGAGCGAACGGATTTCCTTCACCAGCACGTTGAACGATTCCGGAATGCCGCTCTCGAACGTATCGTCACCGCGCACGATGGATTCGTAGACCTTCGTGCGACCGGCCACATCGTCCGATTTGACCGTGAGCATTTCCTGCAACGTGTACGCCGCGCCATAGGCTTCCAGCGCCCAGACCTCCATCTCGCCGAAACGCTGTCCACCGAACTGCGCCTTACCGCCGAGCGGCTGCTGGGTGACCAGCGAGTACGGACCTATGGAACGGGCGTGGATCTTGTCATCGACCAGGTGGTGCAGCTTGAGCATGTAGATGTAGCCCATCGTCACCGGACGGTCGAAAGCCTCGCCCGTGCGCCCGTCATACAGGGTGGACTGACCCGACCCGTCGAGACCGGCCGATTCCAGCATCTCCACGATATCCGGCTCGTGCGCCCCGTCGAAGACAGGCGTTGCGATACGAACGCCCGACTTGACCTGGTCGGCCAGCATGACGACGGAGTCGTCGTCATAATCGCGTACAGGTTCATTGCGGTCATTGGCCGGATAGATACCTTCCAGCTCCTTGCGGAGCGGCGCGATATCGCCGGACTTGTCGTAGGCTTCGAGCAATTCACCGACCTTGCGGCCCATACCTGCACACGCCCAGCCCAGATGGGTTTCGAGAATCTGGCCCACATTCATGCGCGAAGGCACACCGAGCGGGTTCAGCACGATATCGGCATGGGTGCCATCTTCGAGAAACGGCATGTCCTCGATCGGCATGATGCGGGAAACCACACCCTTGTTGCCGTGGCGGCCGGCCATCTTGTCACCGGGCTGCAGCTTGCGCTTGATGGCCACGAAAACCTTGACCATCTTCATGACGCCCGGTGGCAGCTCGTCTCCACGCTGCAGCTTTTCCACCTTGTCCATGAAGCGTGCCTGAAGCGCACCCTTGGACTCGTCATACTGCCCGCGCAAAGCTTCGACCTGACCCTGAACTTTCTCGTCCTCGACGGCGAACATCCACCACTGACTACGCGGATGGTTCTCCATCTCGGCCGCATTCAGCTTCGTGCCCTTCTTGAAGCCCTTCGGACCGGCAATGCCGTCCTTGCCTTTCAGCAATTCCTGCAAGCGGCCATAGACGTTGCGGTCGAGGATCGCCTGTTCGTCGTCACGGTCCTTGGCCAGCGTTTCGATTTCCTCACGCTCGATCGCCATCGCGCGCTCGTCTTTTTCGATTCCGTGGCGGTTGAACACGCGCACTTCCACCACGGTGCCAAAAGCACCGGGAGACATGCGAAGCGACGTGTCGCGAACGTCGGAAGCCTTTCTCACCGAAGATGGCGCGGAGCAGTTTCTCCTCTGGCGTCATCGGGCTTTCGCCCTTCGGCGTGATCTTGCCGACGAGAATGTCGCCGGGGCCGACTTCGGCACCGATATAGGTGATGCCCGCTTCGTCGAGGTTCTTCAGCGCCTCTTCCGAGACGTTGGGAATATCGCGCGTGATCTCTTCCGGACCCAGCTTCGTGTCCCGCGCCATCACTTCAAATTCCTCGAGGTGGATGGAGGTGAACACATCGTCGCGCACGATGCGCTCGGACAGCAGGATGGAGTCCTCGAAATTGTAGCCGTTCCACGGCATGAACGCGACCAGGACATTCCGCCCGAGCGCCAGATCACCGAGGTCGGTCGAAGGACCGTCCGCAATGATGTCGCCCTTGTTCAGCACGTCGCCCACGCGGACCAGCGGACGCTGGTTGATACAGGTCGACTGGTTGGAGCGCTGGAACTTCTGCAACCGGTAGATATCGACGCCGGGCTTGCCGGGGTCGAGCTGACCGGTCGCACGCACCACGATGCGGGTCGCATCCACCTGATCGACCACCCCTGCCCGACGCGCGCCGATGGCAGCGCCGGAATCGCGGGCCACGATCGGCTCCATGCCGGTGCCGACGAACGGCGCTTCCGCACGCACGAGCGGCACGGCCTGCCGCATCATGTTTGCACCCATGAGAGCGCGGTTGGCGTCATCGTTTTCCAGAAACGGAATGAGAGCAGCAGCAACGGACACCAGCTGTTTCGGCGAGACGTCCATCAGATCGATGTCGGCGACAGGGTGCATCTGCACATCACCCGCCTCACGGGCGATGACGAGATCATTCACAAAAGACCGGTTGTCATCCAGCGGCGCATTGGCCTGAGCGACGGTGTATTTCGCCTCTTCCATTGCGGAAAGATAGACGACCTCGTCCGTCACGCGGCCTTCGATCACCTTGCGGTACGGGCTTTCGATGAAGCCGTATTTGTTGATGCGCGCAAAGGTCGCCAGCGAGTTGATGAGACCGATGTTCGGCCCTTCCGGCGTTTCGATGGGGCAGATGCGGCCATAATGGGTCGGGTGCACGTCGCGCACCTCGAAGCCTGCACGCTCGCGGGTCAGACCGCCCGGGCCAAGCGCCGAAAGGCGGCGTTTGTGGGTGATCTCGGAGAGCGGGTTCGTCTGGTCCATGAACTGCGACAGCTGCGAGGAGCCGAAGAATTCGCGCACGGCAGCGGCAGCAGGCTTCGCGTTGATGAGGTCCTGAGGCATCACCGTGTCGATCTCGATCGACGACATGCGCTCCTTGATGGCACGCTCCATGCGCAGCAGGCCAAGGCGATACTGATTTTCCATCAACTCGCCGACCGAACGCACCCGGCGATTGCCGAGGTTGTCGATGTCATCGATCGTGCCCTTGCCGTCGCGCAATTCGACCAGCGTCTTGGCGACCGCGAGAATGTCTTCCTTGCGCAGAACGCGCACGGTGTCTTCGGCATCCAGATCGAGGCGCGAGTTCATTTTCACGCGCCCAACGGCGGACAGGTCGTACCGTTCACGATCGAAGAACAGGCTTTCGAACATCGCCTCAGCGGATTCGATGGTTGGTGGCTCGCCCGGACGCATGACCCGGTAAATGTCGAACAGGGCTTCCTGGCGTGACGAGTTCTTGTCGGCCGCCAACGTGGCGCGGATGTAGCCGCCCACGTTCACATGGTCGATATCGAGCGTGTCGAACTCGGTGTAGCCGAGTTCCATCATGTCGAGGAGTGTGCCTGTCTGCTCGCCGGTCTTCTCGTTCGTTTCCAACGTCAGCTCGTCACCGGCTTCGAGATAGATCTCGCCGGTTTCCATGTTGACGATGTCTTCAGCCACATAGCGGGTGGCAATTTGCTCCTGCGGCACACTGATGCGCGCAACCTTGCCTTCGAGATCCTTGATCGTGCGAGCGGTGATCTTGTTGCCAGCTTCGATGACGACCTCGCCGGTATCGGCGTCGATGATATCCTCAACCGGCTTGGAGCCTTTCAGCCGTTCGCCGTTGAACGGCATCGACCAGCCCTTGTCCTTGTCGAAGGAAACGGGAACGGTGTCGTAGAAATGCTCGAGAATTTCCTCGCCGTCCATGCCGAGCGCCATCAGCAGCGATGTTGCGGGCAACTTCCGGCGTCGGTCGATACGGGCGTAGACAACATCCTTGGCATCGAACTCGATGTCGAGCCATGAGCCGCGATAGGGAATGACGCGCGAGGCGAACAGCAGCTTGCCGGACGAATGGGTCTTGCCCTTGTCGTGGTCGAAGAACACGCCGGGCGACCGGTGCATCTGGGAGACGATAACACGCTCGGTGCCATTGATGACGAAGGTGCCGTTACCGGTCATGAGCGGCATGTCACCCATGAACACTTCCTGCTCCTTGATGTCCTTGACGGACTTCGCACCCGTATCCTCGTCGATATCGAATACGATCAGGCGAAGGGTGACTTTCAGCGGTGCCGAGTAGGTCATGTCGCGCTGACGGCATTCCTCGGTGTCGTATTTCGGAGCCTCGAAATCGTAACGCACGAAATCCAGCTGCGCCGAGCCAGTGAAATCCTTGATCGGGAAAACCGAATTGAAAACGGCTTGCAGCCCTTCGTCGCCGCGCCCGCCTTCGGGCTCTTCGACGATAAGGAACTGGTCGTAGGACGACATCTGAACCTCGATGAGGTTCGGCATATCGATCACTTCGGTGATGTTACCGTAAACTTTACGGGCGCGCTTGCGACCGTTGAAAACGTGCTGTGCGGATTTCTGGGCAGCCTTGGCCATAGGTGAGGACGCTCCTTGAGGGGAAACCGGAATGCGGACCGGAGGAAATTTCGTTTCGTTACCGCCGAATTTGCGATTCGCACTCGCAGGCGGAAACGACAAAAAGGACCACGCAGCTTACGTAAAGCCGCCTGATCCTGATTACGTATGATGATCGGGTCGCCATACCGCCCTATCCAACCGGACAGTGAGGACACCCGCTACGGTCATACTTAAAGACACGCGGCGAGAAAGAAAAGGGGCGTGAGGCGATTTCCGTGGGGGCTTTGCAAGCAAAACCCTTCGCAGAAAGTCCTGCTGGTCGGCACAACAGGCCGAACCGAACTTTGTGTCGTGACGGGTCAAATTTTTCGTCCGCTGCCGCAACCACGGGACCAGATCGTAGTTAGCCATTCGAACCCGCGAGACGGGTGGCATTATTACGGAGAAAACGATGAAAAACATTATCGCTGCAACAGCGTTATCGCTCATGATGAGCACAGCTGCGTTCGCTCAAACGACACCTTTCACAACATATCAGGCCGACATCGCCAACGATATTTATGCGTCCGAGTTGATCGGCATGCGCGTTTATTCCGCTGAAACGGATTACGACACCTTCACTGCCGAGACCACCGTCGCAGCAGGTGCTGAAACCGAATGGGACGACATTGGTGAAGTCAACGATGTGATCTTGGGCCGTGACGGCCAGGTGCGCGCCGTTATTCTTGGCGTTGGCGGTTTCATCGGGATCGGTGAAAAAGACGTCGCTCTGCCGATGAGCGCTATCAAAATGGTTCGCGAAGCCGATAATGCCGACGATTTCTTCCTGGTCGTTAATACGAATAAGGATGCGCTGACCGGTGCTGAAGAGTTCAAGTCCGCCGAAGATATGCAGGCTGAACGTGAAATGGCTGTGACTAAAACCGAAGTCAACGAGCAGGTAACACAGGTCGAGAACGCCGTATCCGAAACGGCTACCACGACAGCCGTCGTTGTGGAAAACACTGCGGACGCGATTGAGAAAACGGTGACCGAAGGTGCCGCAGAAGTGAAGCAGGAAATGGCCGAAGCCGAAACGGCTGACGGCACTGTGGTTACGACAACCGATACCGCCCGCATGGACGGCGATCGCACGATGCTTCGCACACCCCAGTTCGAACGTGCCGGTTATCAGGTAGTCGACGTTGAGGAATTGACGACAGAAAAACTGACCGGCGCCCGTGTCTACGGTCTTAACGATGAAGACATCGGTGAAATCGATACGCTCATCATGAGCGATGATGGCAAACTGTCCAAAGCTGTTCTCGGCATCGGTGGTTTCCTCGGTCTCGGCGAACACTCTGTTGCAGTGACGATGGACGAAGTTAAAATCGTTCGCTCCGACGCTGGAGACGATGTGCGTGTCTACGTTGACGCTTCCAAGGAAGAACTCGAAGCGCAGCCTGAATACTCGAACTAGGCATCTGCCAGGTTTTACAAGAAAGGGGCGTCCATTCGGACGCCCCTTTTTCGCAGCCTGTTGCAGACGCTGCGTTCAAAATGGCAGATGCTTCCAACTGGATATGTTGACGGCCGACCATGCACACGATTGCAGCCCTCTATAAATTTGCACCGGTAAACGATCGTGAGGCCGTTCAGACGATGCTGCTGGACGTATGTCAGGGCAACCGTATTCACGGCACACTCTTGGTCGCGTTCGAAGGATTGAACGGCACCATTGCCGGTACGGATACCGGCATCGAAGCCACGCTTGCATTCATCCGCACACTTCCCGGTTTCGAGAACCTCGACGTCAAATACTCTCAAGCCTCCAGGCCACCCTTCACGCGGCTCAAGGTGCGTCTCAAATCGGAAATCGTAAAATTGGGCGCAGGACATGTGAATCCGGCATCCAATGCTGGGACCTATGTCGAACCGTCCGACTGGAATGCCTTGATCGACCATCCGGAAACCGTGGTGATCGACACACGCAACGCCTACGAAACCCGACTTGGAACCTTCAAAGGCGCTATCGACCCGAAGACGGAGGCTTTTGGAGACCTGCCTGAATGGGTGGCAGAAAATCTCGATATCGACCGCACCAAGCCCGTCGCCATGTTCTGCACAGGCGGTATCCGCTGCGAAAAATCGACGGCCTATTTGCGACAGCAGGGATTCGAGAACGTTTATCACCTCAAGGGCGGCATCTTGAACTATCTGGAACACGTTCCACAGGGCGAAAGCCGGTGGCAGGGCGAGTGTTTCGTATTCGACGAGCGGGTTTCCGTCGGTCACGGTTTGCAGGTCGGTCCAAACATCCTCTGCCATGCCTGCAAAATGCCTTTGACGCCCGATGAACAGGCAGACACGCGCACCATATCCGGTATCTCCTGCCCCCACTGTCACGACACGCTGACTGACGACCAACGCGCACGCTTCACCGAGCGTCAACGACAGATCGAACTCGCCGAAAAGCGCGGAGCGACCCATATTGCTGCCGATCTCGAAGGCGCTCGTAAAGCGAAACGTGCGGCCCGAAAACTTCAGCGTGAGAGATCAGCGACGGAAGGTTAGCGTTCCCCGGTCGGACCATTTGCCGTCTTCCCGCGCTTGAACGGCCATTGTCAAAGCCGACCCGTTCGGTGTGATCCGTGTACGGATCGGCACCGTTTTACCGCCCTTGCTCACGTCGCCCGTCAGCGTCAGCGTCTTGCCACTGAGAACCGAGTTGACGTTCCGCATCCGGCCAACGCCGGGCAGGCGAACGGTTTTGGACGATATGCTGTTGCCGCTTGCCGACAGTTCCCCACGAATGGGCCGCGTGCCAGCCGACGATGCACAACGCCCTGCTATATCGAGCTTTTCGGACTTGATGCTGTTCCGCAACGAGCAACGCACCCTCGTTTCCTTCGCATCGTCTCCGACCTCGATCACGCCACCACCGCGCCAGTTTCCATCAAGGCTTTCAAGATAATCCGCTGCTGGTGAGGCATGAGCAATGGATGCGAAGAGCATGGATGTGAACAATGTAGTGACGAATTTCATGGCGTGGGTAACTCCGGAAAAGACGCAACGGCGGGAACCTATCTGTCCCGCACGCCACCTGTTGCGCCCAGCATGACGATCATTGCGGACGGCAATATGGCAATGTTGGAAATCAGCGCCATCAGAAGCGTCGCGATGAGCAGTCCGCCGAGTTCGGCAATGGAAGGCATAGTGGAAAGCAGGGTGATAGATGCGGCGATACAGATGATCGCTGTGCCCGAAAACAGCGCTGGTGCCACTTCCGACAAGGCGGCCCGCACGTCGCCGACGACCGTCGCCCGGTGCCCTTCCATCGCGCGGAAGGCATTGATGACATGGATGGAATTGTCGATGGCGATGCCGAAGCCGATCGTCAGCGCCACCACGTTTGTAAGCGACAGGCTCGCGCCCATCGACCAGATGACGGTCTGCGTGAACAGCACCGGCAGGATGTTCGGCAAAACGCAGGCGATGGCCAGCCTTATGGACCGGGTGGCAACGGCCACGACGAAGATAACGATCAGAACCGACGCCAGCAGGCTGAACCGCAACTCGCCGATCATCTTGGGAAGCTCGATGGCAAGCAATACGGTGAGGCCCGTCACCGATACATCGTTCCCATAGGGCAAACTGTCGAGACGGGTTCGAAGATCGCTCAACCGCTCGGCAGCAAGGGCGGTGTTTTCGCTGGCGCTGGCTCCTGCCGTCACCTGAACCTTGCTACCATCCAGCGATATGAACCGGTTGCGAAGGCCGGGCGAAACCTCATCCAGCGCCTCTTCCAGCACAGCCGGGTCGCCACCTGCGGACGCGAGAGAAACCGTTCGTCCTGCGCCGTAAGTAGCAGCGACCGCGTCCTGAACCGCCTGCAACCGTTCGGCAGTTTCCGGCGAAAACGGCCCGTCCAGCGTTGGCAACGTCGCGTAAACCTGACTGGTGCCCCCGAACACCCGATCGACCAGTGCTTCCGCCTGCCGGATATCCGAGCCGACAGGCAGATAATCCCGCGCCGCATAGGAGGGTTCGAGCCGTGTGCTGACCCAGCCAAACGCAAGGACGAGACCGACCGCCACGATCACCGTCGCCCGTGGCGCGGAGGTGACCCAGAGCGCCAGCCTCGGCCCCTCGGTGCCGACTCGTGGTTTGCCGGATGTGCGTTTTTTCGAAGCGAATTGCAGCGTCCACCACGTCGCCAGCGGCATTGCCACCATCAGTGCAAGAAACGCGAACACGACACATATCACGCCGAACAACGCGAACCGGTCCATAGCGGCACTTGTCGAGATCGAAAACGACGCGAACGCCAGTGCTGTCGTCACGGATGTGAGCGCCGACGCCGGACCGACCGTTCGCAAGGCCTCCCTCAGGTTGCCAACGCGGTCGGTGGAATCGGCGGCATCCAGCGTCTGCCATTTGAAATACAGCACGACCGTGTCGGCAAACGTGATGATGAGCGCCAGCGTCGGCAATGCGGTCGTGAGAAAATCGATGGGTGTGCCGGTCGCGGAAAACAGTGCCAGCGTCCAAAGCACGGCAACGCCGGGTGCCAGCGTGCAAACCAGAGCCGCGCGCCACGTGGCGAAGATAAGCCAGGCCACCCCTGCCCCAAGTGCGATCGCGAGCCCGGTCAGCAACGCCTGGTCGGCGATAATGGCGTTGGTGATGCCCGTTCTCAGGTGATACCGGCCTGCATAGGCATAGGTCAGCCCATCCGGTCCAAGCTGTTCGATCAATTTGGAAAATTCACCGAGCCGCGCATCCAGCGCCGCGTGTCCAATGTCTGTCAGCCCGTCGATTTCGACCAGCAGCAAGAGAGCCGGTTCCGCTGTGGAAGCCAGCGCCGCTGCGGACGGTTCGGCGGCGACAAAGGCGTCCAGCGCAACCTGCGGTGAGGCGGCACCTTCCTGCGTAAAGTCGTAAGGCAAGGTCGCCTCGGCATCGTCCTTCAATGCGCCGATGGCATCGGAGAGGGAGAACACCGAGAAAATGCTGGCGATGTCCGGTTCCAGTGTCAGATCGAGCTGGAGGGTCCGCACACCCTCGAATACGACAGGGTCGAGCAGGTTTTCGCCGCTCACCGCAATAGCTATGGCGTTTGCCGTCTCCGCGAAATCGACTTCGCGGGCTTCGTATTGCTTGTAGGCGTCACTGGTTTCATCGACGGCGGACGTCAGATTGCCGTCGAACTTCAGGCTCGGCAGAAGGGCCACCGATGCGACGATCGACAACAACAGAAACGCAGTCGCCACCCGCGGTGCGCGCAGCACGGCGAGGCCCAGACGTTCCAGACCGAAGCCGAGTGACCAATTCATCGCAGCCCCCTATCAGGGCCGGACTCGTGTCTCAAGCCAGCATTTCGAAGCACGTGCTGATCTATCTGTCGGACGTCTTCCAGTTCGGGTTGATCCACGGCTCCAGGTTAGAGCGGGGCAACGGAGCACGGCCCAGAATGTGGTCGGACGCTTTTTCCGCCGTCATGATCGCCGGGCCGTTCAAATTGCCATTGGTGATGCGGGGGAAGATCGACGTGTCGATCACCCGCAACCCGTCCACGCCGATCACGCGGGTTTGCTCGTCGACAACAGCCATCGCATCGTCCACCCGCCCCATCTTCGCCGTGCCACACGGATGGTAGGCCGACTCCACGTGCTCGCGGATGTGGGCATCAAGCGCTTCATCCGACTGGATATCGTTTCCCGGCGACAGCTCCTTGCCCCGGAACGGGTCGAAAGCCGATTGACCGAAAATGTTGCGCGTCAGACGGATGCAATGGCGAAAATCGGCAAAGTCTTCCGCCGTGCTCATGTAGTTGAATCGAATCTTTGGCGGAGCCAGCGGATCAGCCGAAGCCAGTTCGATGGAGCCACGGGACTTCGACCGCATCGGCCCCACATGGGCCTGAAACCCGTGGCCTTCCGCCGGCATTTTACCATCGTAGCGGATGGCAATAGGCAGAAAATGATATTGAATATCAGGGTATTCGACGCCCGCCCTTGATCGCAGGAAAGCCGCGCTCTCGAAATGGTTCGTCGTGCCGTCCCCCGTCTTGGTGAACAGCCACTGCGCCCCGATCATCGCTTTGGATACGAGGTTCATTTTCGAGTAAAGCGTGATCGGCTGGGTGCAGGCCTGCTGGACATACAATTCCAGATGGTCCTGCAGATTGGCTCCGACACCGGCCCGGTCAGCTATGACTTCGACGCCATGGTCGCGCAGATGCGCCGCCGGGCCGATGCCGGACAGCATGAGCAGCTTTGGCGAGTTGATCGACGAGGCCGCCAGCACGACCTCCCTGCCCGCCCGAACCCGCTCCACTCGGTCGCCACGCTGGATTTCCACGCCCATCGCGCGGCCATTTTCGATGATGATGCGCCGCACGAAACAGTTCATCAGCCGCAGGTTTCGCCGCTTCAATGCGGGGCGCAGGTAGGCATTGGCGGCGGACCAGCGGCGACCTTTCCAGATCGTCTGCTCCATCGCGCCAAAGCCTTCCTGCTTCAATCCATTGTAGTCGGCGGTCGTCTCAAACCCGGCCTGCTGCCCGGCTTTCACGAAAGCGTCGAACAGCGGATTGGCCTGTCTGCCACGCGAAATGTGCAATGGACCTTCGGTGCCCCTGCCTTCGCCCTCCGCTCCGCCGTGGCTCGTTTCGGCCTTCTCGAAATAAGGCTGCACATCCGCATAGGACCAGCCTCGGGCGCCGCATTCCTGCCAATGGTCGAAATCCTTCGCGTGCCCGCGCACATACACCATGCCGTTGATGGATGACGAACCACCGACCACCTTGCCGCGCGGCGTCGCCATCTGCCGATTGTTGAGATGAGGCTCCGGTTCGGTGCCATAGCCCCAGTCATAACGGGCCATGTTCATCGGGTAGGACAACGCCGCCGGCATCTGGATGAACGGTCCGATATCGGACCCGCCATATTCCAGAACGAGCACGGAATGCCTGCCATCTTCGGAAAGCCGCGATGCCGCCACGGACCCGGCGGAACCGGACCCGACGATGACATAGTCCGCTTCTTGAACCCATTCCTGCGGCGCTGCGTGGGCCGTGAAACTCACGTCGGATTGCCGTCATATTTCGGATAGCGCTTGTCACCTTCCAGCACGTTCAGATCCTTGTGGTTGCGCATGTATCGCTCACTCGCCTGCTGCAAGGGCTGGTAGTCCCAGGGGTAATAGTTCCCCTCCCGCAGCGCGTCATACACCACCAGACGATGCTTTTGCGAGACCAGCACGTCCTCGCGGTAGGCGTCGAAATCGTAGGCCGAGTCGATCTCCGAACGCAGGCGTTCGTGAGTATCGGCATGGTCGGGATCACCGGCCAGGTTGGTCAGTTCATGCGGGTCCGCTTCCATGTCGAACAGTTGGTCGGGATCGACCGGGCAAACATTCAGCTTCCACCGCCCTTCGCGGATAGACACCATCGGGTCTATCGACCCTTCCGCAGCATATTCACTAATCACCGTCCGCGCCTCGCCTTTACCTTCGCAGGCTGACACCAATGACACGCCGTCAATGTCGTCCGGCACGTCGATACCGGCCAGATCGAGCAGTGTCGGGAACACGTCCAGCGTCGAGGACGGCTCCGTGACGGTTTTCGCCGCGAACCGTTTTGGCGCGTGGATCATCAAGGGCACGCGGTTGGAGCCTTCGAAAAAGCTCATCTTGAACCAAAGCCCCTTCTCACCCAGCATGTCGCCGTGGTCGGAGACGAACATGACGACCGTGTCATCTGCGAAGTCACACGCGTCCAGCACTTCCAGAATTTCCCCGACCTTCTCGTCGATATAGGAAATGTTGCCGAAATAGGCGCGGCGGGAATCGATGATCTTCTGGTGTCCGGTCTCGAAATTGCGCCAGTCGGACATATCGAGCAGGCGCTTGGAATGGGGGTCCTGTTCCTCGTACGGAATGGCTTCCACTGCCAACGGAGGCATCTTGTCTTCCGGATAAAGATCCCAATACTTCTGCCGCGTCACATACGGGTCATGCGGGTGCGTGAAGCTGGTGACGAGGCAGAATGGCCGCGACCGGTCCCGCGCCAGATGATGCAGCGTCTGCTTGGCGAAGAACGCGACCTCGTCGTCGTATTCCAGCTGGTTGGTCGTCTCGGCCACACCCGCGGTCGTGACGGAGCCGAGATTGTGATACCACCAGTCGATGCGTTCTTCCGGCTTCGTCCAGTCCGGTGTCCAGCCGAAATCGGCGGGGTAAACGTCGGTCGTGGTGCGCTTTTCGAAACCGTGAAGCTGGTCCGGCCCGACGAAGTGCATCTTGCCAGACAGCACCGTCTCATAGCCCGCCCGGCGCAGATGGTGCGCGAAACTCGGCACCGCGGACGCGAACTCGGCTGCGTTATCATAAACGCCGGTGCGCGAAGGCAGCAGGCTGGACATGAACGCCGCACGGCTGGGCGCGCATAGCGGCGAGGCGCAATAGTTCGCCGCGAAATTCACGCCCTCGTCATAGAGCGCGCGCAGGTTCGGCACATGAAGAAAGTCGGCAGGCCCGCCATTTTCCGCCCCGTCGCGCGGGCCGCCGAACAGGGTGCCGTTGCACTGGTCCACCATGAAGATGAGAAAATTGGGCTGTTTGGTCATCTGTAATCTCCAACAAACCGGCACATTCGTTTGACCAAGTAGGCCAAAGCCGCAATGATCGCACTAGTTCAATTCACGGCCTCTCGCAGGGCTGAAAACGAAGGAAACCGACGCATGAAGAAATTTCTCGCAGCACTCGCCCTTACGACCGTTCTCGCTTCTCCCGCATTCGCAGCCGAGCCGGAACAGTGCAACACGGTTCGCTTCTCCGATGTCGGCTGGACCGACATCACGGCCACGACCGCCGCCACGACCGAAGTGCTGAAGGCGCTGGGCTACGAGACCGACATCAAGGTCCTGTCCGTGCCGGTGACATATGTGTCCCTCGCCAACAAGGATATCGACGTTTTCCTCGGCAACTGGATGCCGACGATGGAAGGCGACATCGCCAAATACCGCGATGATGGCTCGGTCGAGACAGTTCGCGAAAATCTTGAAGGCGCGAAGTATACGCTGGCCGTCAACAAGGCCGCAGCCGATCTCGGCATCAAGACCTTTGCTGACATCGCCGAGCATAAGGACCATCTCGAAGGCAAGATTTACGGCATCGAGCCGGGCAATGATGGCAACCGGCTGATTCAGGACATGATCGACAAGAACGCCTTCGAACTGGAGGGTTTCGAAGTCGTGGAATCTTCCGAGGCCGGCATGTTGGCGCAGGCGAAGCGCGCTTCCGACCGGGACGAACCGGTCGTGTTCCTCGGCTGGGAGCCACACCCCATGAACGCCAATATCGAAATGTCCTATCTCGAAGGCGGTGACGATTTCTTCGGCCCGAATCTCGGCGGCGCGACCGTCTATACGAATGTGCGCGCGGGCTATGTCGAGGAGTGTGCCAACGTTGGCAAGCTGCTGACGAACCTCAAGTTTTCGCTCCCAATGGAGAACGAAATCATGGGCGCGATCCTCGACGAGGGCAAAGACCCCGCCGATGCGGCCACCGCCTGGATGAAGGCCAACCCTGACATGGTCATGGCCTGGCTCGACGGCGTAACCACGAAGGACGGTGGTGACGCCAAGGCAGCCGTGTCCGGCGCACTCGGCCTGTAAGACGGCTACAGAACCGAAGCTGATCCCGGTCGTCCAGCACGACCGGGGCTGAGTCATGGATTTCCTGACCGACAACAAGATACCCCTCGGCAATTGGCTCGCAGCCATCGTCGATTGGATGACGCGCGACCTCGCTTTCATTTTTGACGGGATGGAGACAGGGCTCGATTTTATCATCGACGCCCTGCTAACCGCATTTCAGTGGCCGCATCCTCTAATTCTGGCCGCGCTCATCACCGCTTTCGCATGGTGGATGCGCCGGTCGGCCACCTTCACTGTTTTGACGGCGTTGGGCCTGCTCTTCATCATCAATCAGGGCTATTGGGAGGAAACGACCGAAACGCTGACGCTCGTTCTGGCGTCGGCCCTCGTCTGCATGGTCGTCGGCGTGCCTATCGGCATCTATCTCGGCCATCACCGCCGTGCCTATGCGTTCGCCCGGCCGGTGCTGGATCTCATGCAAACCCTGCCAACATTCGTTTATCTGATTCCTGCCATTATCTTTTTCGGTATCGGCATGGTGCCGGGACTGGTGGCCACCGTCGTGTTCGTCATCCCCGCCTCCATTCGCGCCACGCAACTGGGCATCTCGTCCACGCCGGACGATCTGCTGGAATGCGGAGCGTCTTTCGGTGCCTCCAAACGCCAGCTTTTGCGCACGATTGAGCTGCCCCACGCCTTTCCCAACATCATGGCAGGGCTGACCCAGACCATCATGCTGTCGCTCTCGATGGTGGTCATTGCCGCCCTCGTCGGCGCGGATGGACTGGGCAAGCCGGTCGTGCGGGCGCTGAATACGGTCAACTCGTCCCTCGGCTTCGAGGCCGGTATGGTCATCGTTGTGGTTGCCATACTGTTGGACCGCATTTTAACAGGCGCGAGCAGACGAACCCCGAATACCTGAGATACGGCCTGCAACCGTTTCATCTTGGAGGGATTGTCCGTTCATTCTGCATTCAAAAACGCGGTGACATAGATCACCGCAGTTCGAACCCGTTTCCAACAGGATCACACATATGACCCGCACTGGCCTGCGCCTTTCAACAGCGCTTCTTCTCGCCACGACCACATTCACCCAGCTTCACGCGCAGGACGCGTCGGGGCTGACACCGGAGATGGTCCAGACGTTGAGTCTGGAACAGTTGCGGTCGCTGACGCCGGAACAGCTGTCCGCATTGCCTGCCGATGTGCAGCAGATGGTTCAGGCTCGTTCTGCGGAACTCGAAGCCGCAGCAGTCGCAGCGCAGGCAGCCGCTCAGGCGGAAGCTGAAGCCGCCGCAGCCGCCCAGGCGGCAGCTGACGCCGCAGCGCAGGCCGATGCCGAGGCAGCAGCGAAAGCAGAAGCTGATGCAGCAGCAGCGAAGATGCAGCGATGCCGCCGCAAAAGCGGCAGCCGATGCGGCAGCGCAAGCTGAAGCTGAGGCAGCAGCAAAAGCAGAGGCTGATGCAGCAGCAGCGAAAGATGCAGCCGATGCCGCCGCAGAAGCTGCGCAGCAAGCCGAGGCTGACGCAGCCGCCCAAGCTGCAGCCGATGCGGAAGCTGCCAAACAGGCTGAGGCCGATGCTGCAAAAGCAGCCGAGGAACCCACTGCGACTGAGGAGGCCGCAGAGGAACTGAAGGAAACGCCGGTTCAGGAACTGGCAACACCTGAAGAAAAGCCTGCGCAGGTCGAAGCCGAGCAGACGGTCGCGCCTGCTGCAGCCGAGCAGCCGGCCGCTCCAGCGACTGCGGATGCACCGGCTACAGCGACATCCGAAACTGCGGTTCAGCCCGCTGAAGCCGCGCCGGCTACAACCGCCGAAACACCTGTCCAGCCAGCAGCAGCCCCTACCCCTGAAGCAGCGGCTGCAGCAGCCGAATCCCCATCGATCGTCGTTCCCGACAACGTCACGGCGGACCAGCAACAGCAAATCCAGGCACTGGAGGAAAAACTTCGTTCCGAGAAGAAGAAGAACCGTAAGGAGCTCATCGGTGCCGGTCTGGTGGGCCTCGGTGTCGGTGCCGTTCTGGGCGGCGCTCTTGGTGGTGAGGTGATTGCCGATCAGGGCGACCGCGTTGTTTTGGAACAGCCCGACGGCAGCTACTATCTCCGCAAGGACGAGAACGAGTTGCTGCGTCGTGACGGTGTTGTCGTGACCACGGAGCAGCTGGCGCAAGGCCGCAGCCGCACCACGGCTCTGCGCCCGAATGGCGTCGAGATCATCACCCTGCGCGACGAGTTCGGCGACATCATCCGCCGCACACGGCGTTTGCCAAACGGCGACGAGGTTGTTCTGATCGACAACGAGGCCTTCGAAACCTACGAATATGTCGATTACGAAGAAACGCTGGCACCGCTTGAGCTTGGCATTCCGCTGGACGAATACGTCGTCGAAGCCACCACATCGAACCGCAGATCCTTGCAGGAAGCCTTGGCCGACCAGCCGGTGGAACAGGTCGAGCGGGCCTATTCCGTACGCGAAATCCGCGAGAGCAACAGGCTGCGCGAAAAGGTTCGTCGTGTGGACCTCGACGCCATCAACTTCCAGTCCGGTTCAGCCCGCGTGACATTGAGTCAAATCGAGAAACTGGAAGCTGTCGGCTAGGCGATGGCCGCGATCGTGGAAGACGATCCGCAGGAAGTGTTTCTGGTGGAAGGCTATACCGATGCGGTGGGGTCGGACGTGAGCAACCTGTTGCTGTCGGACCGTCGTGCCGAAACGGTCGCCAAAATTCTCGTGTCGTCCTACGGCGTGCCACCGGAAAACCTGCTCACGCAGGGTTACGGCGAGCGCTATCTCAAGGTCGAAACGGAAGGCCCGAGCCAGGCCAACCGTCGCGTGACGGTCCGCCGTATCACGCCGCTGTCTGCAGCGCCTCACGCTAGGAACTGGATCCGGCTACGGGGCATCACCTCGTAGCCGGTTTCTTCCGGCTCGGTATCGGTCATTTCCGGTGGAAAACCATCGGCCAAGATCATAAGTCCCGTAGCATCTTCGAGGCGCCGAATGATGTTGGGCGACAGTTCCCGACTGCCGTAACGGTCCTCACCGTCCTTGAATATGTCGACCATCAATGGCGATATCTCCAAGGGGATACCGTGCTTGTCAGCAAGTGTCTGAAATAAGCCTATATCCTTCGATACCAGATCCATCGTGAACGAGATGTCGCGTGACCCGTTCAGGATGACCTGACCTTCGGTTTCCGCCACGAAGGATGTGCCCGACGAGATGGTAATCGCCTCGTAGGTCGTGGCCAGATCGATACCCGCCGCTTTCATCGTTACCATCGCTTCGCAGAGCGTGAGCAGGTTGGCGGTCGCGAGATAGTTCGTCATCACTTTGAGAACCGACGCGGTGCCCAGCGGACCCGTGTGCAGGACACGCCTTCCCAGCGTCGTGAGAATCGGCAACATGCGCTCGAAGGTGAAACGGTCACACCCGGCAAAGATCGAAATGTTGCCTGTATCGGCCCGGTGGCAACCACCTGATACCGGGCACTCGATTATCGCAGCGCCTGTCGCCTCAACGAGTGTGGCCAGCCTTTTCAACTCCTCGGCGTCGGTCGTCGACATCTCCGCCCATATCTTGCCATCGCCAAGCGTTTCCAACAGGCCGGACGGCCCTTCGACCACGGCGGCGCAAGCTGCCGGTGAGGGCAAACATGTGATGACGAGGTCGCAGTTTCGCGCCAGCGCGGCGGGCGTTTCCGCCCACTTCGCACCGCCTTCAAGAAACCGGACCCCGGCTTTCTCGTCGAGATCGTGGACGGTCAGGTCGAAACCGTTCCGCAGAAGCGACCCGGCGAGCTTTCCGCCTACATTCCCAAGCCCGATAAATCCGACTTTCATGGCCTCACCCTCCCCCGAACCGCTGCTCGCGGCTGTAATCATATGGCGCGTCCTCCATTTCCAGGTGCAGCCTGTCACCGCGATACGGATTGGCCCGCGCGACGTCCTCGTTCAGATCGTGCCCCATGCCCGGTTCGGTGGACGCGATGGCATGCCCGTCCTCGACCTGGAGCGGTGTGGTCAACAACTCGGAGTGGAAGCCGTCCATCCGTCCGATCGATTCCATAATCAGAAGGTTCGGCGTCGCGGTGCTGAACTGGATATTCGCCGCAGCCTCGATGGGTCCCGCATAGAGATGGGGCGCGACCTGCGCATGACGGGAGGCGGCGAGCGCTGCGATTTTCATCGCCTCGCCGATGCCACCAGCGCGACCCAGTGCCGGCTGGAGGATCGTTACGCCTGCATCCAGAAGGGCTGCGAACTCATTGACATGGGTCAGCCTCTCACCGGCGGACACCGGCACGGGCTGACCTTCCACCACACGCCGCAATGACGCAGCGTTGTCTGGCGGAACCGGCTCCTCGAACCATAACGGGTCGGACTTCGCGATGGCTTGCCCCACACGGATCGCGCCGCTGGGCGTGAACTGACCGTGGGTGCCGAACAGCAAATCCGCCTTGTCGCCAACTGCCTCTCGGATGCGGCGGCAGAACAGCTTGCGACCGCGCCACATCCGCCCGTGCAGGCTGGTGCGGGTCGAACACCGTATATGGGCCGGCAGGGTCGAACTTGATGGCCGTCCACCCCTCCCCGACGAGCCGCGCAGCCTCTTCGGCGCTTGCGTCTGGGTCATTGTAGAAATCCGCCGGATCGTCGTTCGGGCCGGGATAAAGGTAGGTATAGGCGCGCACGCGTTCGTGAACCCGCCCGCCGATCAACCGGTGCACCGGCTGGTGCAGCGCCTTGCCGATAATATCCCAGCAGGCCATCTCGATGGCCGACCAGGCGGCGAACAGTGTCGGGTCCGGGCGTTGTGAAAAGCCGGAAGCGTGAATGCGCGCACGCATCGTCTCCCGGTCGAAAACGCTTGTGCCAGCGCAATGGCGCTCAAACAGGTCTTCGGCCACCGCGCACTGCACGTCCGGCGACAACTGACCGGCATACATCTCGCCATAGCCGACAATCCCGTTGGAACTTTCCACACGGACGAACAGAAAATAGCGCCCGCCAAATCCCGGTGGCGGGTTGCCGACAACGAATGTTTCGATATCGCGCAGATTCATGGCGTCAGGTCCGACACTTTGCAGAGTGCGAACCAAACCACCCGCTAGCGACAGTGGAAAGCGGAAATTTCAACCCGATGGAACCCGTCGGTGCACTTGTCGGTTAAGATTTCTTTAACTACGATCAGCGCCATGAACACGATCACCATCGACACACGGCGCGCCAGAGCCTCCGATTCCTTCGCGATTTCGGGTGTGCATGAAACGTCTTGGCGCCATGCCTATAACGGTATCATCCCGCACCGTTCGCTTGATACAATGGTGCGGCGACGCGACCCGAAATGGTGGGCTCGGGCCATTCGCAACTCCACACGCATTCTGGTGCTTGAGGTCGGCAGCCAGATCGTCGGCTACGCGACCGTCGGCCCGAACCGTGTCAGCGAACTACCGCAGGATGGAGAGGTTTACGAACTCTACCTGCTGCCGGAATATCAGGGCATCGGCCTCGGCAAGCAGCTGTTCCTTGCAGCCCGTGGCGAACTCGCTGCACTTGGCATGACCACTAGTCTTGTCTGGGTGCTGGAAGACAATATGCAGGCGACGCATTTTTACGCGAATGCCGGTGGGCGGGACGTGGCCGAAGGGTCGGAGACGTTTAACGGCACGACTCTCTCCAAGGTCGCCTACGCCTGGAACTGATGTTTCATACCCGTCACTGCTTGCGCTTATCCGCCCTTCGTGCCATCAGCGCATCGTCCAATGCTTCATGCGGCGGACATGAAGGGTTTTAACCTTTCACCCTGTCCAAGACTGCCGGCGGGAGCGTGCTCCCTTAATCAATCAGCCTGCACAGACCGGTAACAGCCATTTGGGCGTCACGCCTCGGCTTTATACGATTTGCCTGCACATCCTAACCGGTGCCGCAGGGGGCAGGATTTAAGCCGTCATTCCAAACGGAATGACAATCTTGAACCGCCTCCCGCGCAGTCACGCGCGTGTGGCAAACCCGGAGTGACATTTTGGAAAGAGCGGAAAAACGCGAATTCGTCACGGAAATGAAGCAGGCGCTGGAAGGCGCGGGCTCCATCGTCGTTGCGCATTACACCGGTCTCACCGTCGCCAACATGACCGAACTGCGTGCGGATATGCGCGCCGCCGGTGGCACGGTGAAGGTGGCGAAGAACCGCCTCGTCAAACTTGCTCTTGAGGGCACCGACGCCGAAGGCATGTCGGATCTGTTTCAGGGCCAGACCCTGATCGCTTATGCGGAAGATCCTGTCGCGGCGCCAAAAGCGGCCAGTGAATACGCCAAGAAGAACGACAAGCTCGTCATTCTCGGCGGAACAATGGGCGCAACCTACCTCGATGCCGATGGTGTGAAGTCTCTCGCTTCCATGCCGTCGCTGGACGAACTGCGTGCGAAAATTGTCGGGATGGTCAACACCCCTGCACAGCGCATTGCCGTTCTCACCGCCGCACCTGCCAGTGCGGTGGCACGCGTCATCGGGGCCTATGCCCGCAAGGAGGAAGAAGCGGCGTAAGGCGCACTTCCCACTATAGACTATTCAAGCAAACCAAATCGTTCGTGCGATCTGTTCGCACACCACATGAAGGACTAAAATCATGGCTGATCTGCAAAAGATCGTTGACGACCTTTCCGCGCTGACCGTTCTGGAAGCCGCAGAACTCTCCAAAATGCTCGAAGAGCATTGGGGCGTTTCCGCCGCCGCTCCGGCTGCAGCTGCTGCCGCTGCCGGCCCCGCTGCTGAAGCCGAAGAAGAAAAAGACGAATTCGACGTGATCCTGACCGCCGCCGGCGACAAGAAAATCAACGTCATCAAGGAAGTCCGTGCCATCACGGGTCTTGGCCTGAAAGAAGCCAAGGACCTCGTTGAAGGCGCTCCTAAAGCCGTCAAGGAAGGCATTTCCAAAGGCGAAGCCGAAGAGCTGAAGAAACAGCTCGAGGGCGCTGGCGCTTCCGTCGAACTGAAGTAAGTCGCGGGGTGCTTCGGCACCCATCGACCATTTCCAACCCTCGCCCGATTGATTTCGGGCGGGGGTTTTTCTTTGATGACAAAGAGCGATCCCACTCTCCCCCGCTCGCCCGATTGGAGAATATCATGCGCGTTTTGTTGTCAGCCTCCGTCGCTCTTTTCACCTGTTCCGCATTCGGCTTGGAGCGTTCGATCGACGGCGGCGAGATCATGACTGAAACCTACCAGTGCGAACGGGGTGTTACGATACCCGTCACATATGTGAACCTCAGTGAAGGCGGGGCGATTGCGGTACTGTCAGTCGATGGGCGTATGGTAACACTGGCAATCGCCGTTAGCGGGTCCGGCGCACGTTACGTTTCGATCGACGAGCAAAACGGTTATCGCTGGCATATAAAAGGCGACGAGGCATTGCTGCTTTATCTTGCAGCGGATCACATGGCAGAGGAAGAAGCGGTGCTGTCCCGATGCACGGCAATCGATCGCTGATTATGAATGATATGAAGGGGGGAAATGGTGCTGTTGAGAGGAATTGAACCTCCGACCTCGTCATTACCAATGACGTGCTCTACCCCTGAGCTACAACAGCAAGCGCCTTTATCAGGCACGTGGGCGATGTAGATCAGGCGCGCTACAGGGTCAACACGATAGAACGACGAGCAAGGGTTAAGATGGCTGATGACAACATGACCACGCGCCATATCGCTGGCGAAAAGGCGAACCCCGCCCGTGGCACCAAGCTGAAATCCGCGCTTCGCGCCAATCTCCAACGCCGCAAGGCAAAGGCCAAGGCGCTACGGAACGACGAACCCGTGGCGAAGGACGAACAGAAGCCGCATTAGCCAATCCTTCACCATGCCGTTGCCCCATTGGACCGCAACACGCTAAGGCGAACGCTGAACCGCACCAGTTTCGCAAGATTCAAACCGGAGCGATGCTCCACCCCATACGACAGGTATTCCCGATGGATAGAATCATCGTGCGCGGCAACGGCGCACTTTCCGGCACGATCCCCATTTCGGGAGCGAAGAACGCGGCCCTGCCGCTGATGATCGCGTCCATGCTGACATCGGAAACGTTGACGCTCCAGAACATGCCCCGGCTGGCGGACGTGGACTCGCTTAAAGCCATCCTCGCCAACCACGGCGTCGACACGTTGCTGAAGGGCAAACGCGCTGGCGAAAGCGATATGGCGGGTCGCAGCATCGAGTTTCGCGCGAAGGAAATTGTCGATACCACCGCGCCTTACGAACTGGTCCGCAAGATGCGGGCCTCGTTCTGGGTCATCGGCCCCCTGCTCGCCCGCTGCGGCGTAGCGCGGGTTTCATTGCCCGGCGGTTGCGCCATCGGCACAAGGCCGGTCGATCTGTTTCTCGATTCCCTGCGGGCGCTCGGCACCGAAATCGATGTGGATGCGGGCTATGTGAACGCCAGGGCACCGAAAGGCGGGTTGAAGGGTGGGATATATACATTCCCGAAAGTTTCTGTCGGCGCGACCCATGTCATGCTCATGGCAGCGTCTTTGGCCAATGGTACGACAGTGATTGAGAACGCGGCCCGCGAACCCGAAGTCGTCGATGTCGCCGATTGCCTGAACAAGATGGGGGCTAAAATTTCCGGCCACGGCACCTCGACCATCACCATAGAGGGTGTCACTTCCCTGCACGGCGCGACACATTCGGTGCTGCCGGACCGGATCGAAACCGGTACTTTCGCGTGCTGTGTCGCCATGACGGGCGGCGATGTGATGCTGCAGGGTGCAGACGGTTCCCTGCTGCGCCGCGCGCTCGATGTGCTGGAAGGCACTGGCACAACGGTCGAGGAAAGTGACGAGGGCATCCGCGTCTCCCGCAACGGCAACGGATTGCAGCCCATCGACCTGACGACAGACCCCTTCCCCGGCTTTCCCACGGATTTGCAAGCTCAATTCATGGCGCTTTTAACCCGTGCCGATGGCGTCAGCCATGTGCGGGAGACGATTTTCGAAAACCGCTTCATGCATGTGCAGGAACTGGCGCGCCTCGGTGCCAAAATCTCGATCGAAGGCCAGACGGCCACCGTCACCGGTGTGCCGCGCCTGTCCGGTGCCCCCGTTATGGCGACCGACCTGCGGGCATCCATGTCCCTCGTGATCGCCGGGCTGGTGGCGGAAGGCGAAACCGAGGTCAGCCGTGTTTATCACCTCGACCGGGGTTTTGAGAAACTGGAAGAGAAGTTGCAGGCCGTCGGCGCTCAGATCGAGCGCATCAGCGCCGACTAGGCATTTCGTCCATCCGAACCTCGAGCGTCGGCTCCAACAAGGCATCGAGGCACCGCTCCAATGGCAGCTCGTCGGCATCAAGAGAATTCGATATCGAAAGCACCTTAAAGACGGAAGCCGTGGTGTGCCGCAATGCGTCTCGCGGCGTAGCGCCCTTCAGCAACCTCGACACCATCAGTGCCGCCGTCAAATCACCGGCACCGTTGGGCGCATGGTCGAGCCGTTTAGTCGTCGCGCGAACGTTTTCATCCGGCGCGAACATCCAGTTTCCGATCTCCGATCCGTCATGACCCGGCGCGGATGTCACAACGGTAATCGGCGTGCCGATTGCATGGACCGCATCAACAAAATCCTCCGGTGTCTGTGGCATCGCAAAACCGGACAGCGCGCCCAGTTCGAACGCATTCGGCGTCACCAGGTCCGCCCTTGGCAACAGGTGGAGACGCATCGCCGTCGCCTGCTCTTGCGGTACGTATAACCGCCCGCCACTGCCGGAATCATCACCAAGAACGGGATCGAACGCGTAGATCGCGCCCTGATTGCGCGCCTTCACCGCATCGACCAGCCGCGCCACACTTTCCGCCTGTTCAGCGTTGCCAAGATAGCCGGAAAGCACCGCACCGACCTCGCCGAGCCAAGGCGCACCTGCCAGATCATCGATCATTGCGTCGAAAACTGCTTTCGATGGCACGATCCGCGTTCCCGCACCGGCAACAGATGTTTGTCCGGGATGCCACGGCAACGTGACGCTTGGCAGCGCCCAGACGGCGTGTCCCAACACCTCCAGGGCAAACGCCGCCGCGCGGTTCCCCACTGTGCCGCGCACAACATGGCTGGAAATGACGATGATCGCGGGCGGGTTGTTACTGGTATGAACCGGTTCGGCCATTGCTTCGTTTCGTCCGACGGAACATGCTGCTCCCAGCATACACATCTTGCGAGACCTCGTTTCAATGGCCACGAAAAACTGCGCACCCGACAAACCGTTCGCCGCCACCCGCATCGCGGTTTTGCTGGCGGCCGCTTTCGTGCTGTCCGCCTGCGGCATCAACAATATCCCGACCTACGAGGAACAGGCCCGCGCCGCGTGGAGTCAGGTACTGAACCAGTACAAACGCCGCACCGATCTGATTCCAAACCTTGTGGAAACCGTGAAAGGGTTCGCCGAACAGGAGCGCGAAGTGCTGACACAGGTGGTCGAAGCCCGCGCGAAGGCAACGCAAACCACAATCACCGCCGACCAGTTAAGTGATCCGGCAGCCGTAAAAGCGTTCCAGGACAGCCAGGCCCAACTGTCCGGTGCCCTGTCGCGCCTGCTCGTCACCGTGGAGCGTTACCCGGAACTGAAATCGAGCCAGAACTTCCTGACGCTTCAGGACCAGCTGGAAGGCACGGAAAACCGCATATCCGTCGCGCGACGTGATTATATTGAGGCGGTTCGCGTCTACAATACCGAACTGAAAACCCTTCCCGGCAGCCTGTGGGCACAATTCTATCACACCGGCAACGAACCGTTGGCAACATTCGACATTCCGGAAGCCGAGCAGACAGCGCCGCAGGTGAACTTCGACAACTAGGCCGCACCCTTGACCCGTCTGGTTCATCATCTGGCAAAGCCGTTTGCGGTCTGCATATTGCTGATCGCGCTTGCAGGCGTTTCCCTTGCCCAGCTTGCCACGCCGGAATTGACCGGGCGCGTGGTCGACAATGCCGGTCTGCTCGATGCGGCACAGGAAACAGCTCTGACCGACCGTCTTGGAGCGCATGAAACTGCAACCGGCGAACAGATCGTGGTCGTCACCCTGCCATCGCTCGAAGGCGATGTGCTCGAAAACGTCTCCCTGCGCCTCGCACGCGAATGGGGCATCGGGCAGGCGGATTTCAATAACGGTGCCCTGCTTCTTGTGGCGCAGGCGGAGCGCAAGATCCGTATTGAAGTTGGCTACGGGCTGGAAGGTCGGCTGACCGACATCCAGTCCGGCCTCATCATCCGCGAGACGATCGTGCCGCGTTTTCGTGGCGGAGATTTCGCCGGTGGCATCACAGCCGGGGTCGAAGCCATACTTGGCGTCTTGGGTGGAACGCCGTTGAGAACCGAACCCTCGGTTGGTTTCGACGAGATCGGTGTCGATCCCGGTTCGCTCATTTTCTTTCTGATGATCGCCCTGTTCTTTTTTGGCCCCTCTATTGCCGCCTTGTTCCGCCCGCCCCTCACCGAAGAGCAGAAGAAGAAGCAGCGCAAGCGACGGCGCAGGAACGGCTGGCTCATCGGCAGTGGCGGCTTCGGCGGACGCAGCAGCGGCGGCTTCGGCGGCGGTGGGTTCTCCGGTGGCGGTGGCGGCTTCGGCGGTGGAGGAGCATCCGGTGGCTGGTAGACGCACCCATATCACTCAGGCGGACCACGCCCGCATAACTGCCGCCATCAAACATGCGGAAACCCGAACGGACGGCGAAATCTTCGCGGTGGTCGCGCATGAAAGCGACAGCTACGGTTTTGTCGCGACCGCTTTTGCCGCCACATGGTCGCTCGTGTTTGGCTTGCTCTGTGGCGTGGTGCTGAGTTGGCAGGGCCTCGTTTATGGCCCGCTCTGGGTGCCACTGGCCCAATGCATCGCCTTCGCCGCGATCATGGTGTGCCTCATCGTCTTTCCGGCTTTCCGCATGGCGCTTGTGCCCCGTTCCGTGACCCGAAAACGGGCGTCAAACAATGCGGTGCGCCAGTTCCTCGCTCACAACATTCATACAACACAGCATCGCTCGGGTGTCCTGCTGTTCATCTCCCTGGCCGAGCGCCATGCGGAAGTGGTGGCAGACGAAGGCATCGATCGCCATGTGGACCAGTCGGAATGGGACGCGATGGTGGAGATGCTGACCGATGGCGCGAAAAGCGGCCATGTGGCGGAGGGGTTCGTCGCGGCCATAGAAGCGGCGGGCGAATTGCTGGCCACCCATTTTCCATCCACACCGGGCGAAAAGAACGAGTTGGACGACCGGCTGGTCGAACTCTAGCCTTCCATAGGCCGCTTTCCCTTGCACCGGCACCGGCCACGCCATAGGTCAGCACAAACGCTTTCCCGGAACCGACCAGATGGCCGCCATTCTCTACCTGCTCAACGCCGTTCTCGACATCTACTGGTGGATCGTCATCGCGTCCGTCGTGATGAGCTGGCTTTTCGCCTTTGGTGTGGTCAATTCGTCCAACCAGTTCGTAAACGCGGTGGCCAAATTTCTTTACGATGCGACCGAACCGGTTATGAGCCGGGTGCGGAAATTTTTGCCCAACCTCGGCACGATCGACCTGTCGCCCATCGTCGTGCTGCTTGGCATCACCGCCCTGCAAATCCTGCTGAATCAGACGATTGCGCCCGCGCTGTATCGGGCGATGAGTTAGGCCCACAAAAAAGGGGCGGTTGCCCGCCCCTTTTCATAATTCTCTCGAAGCCGAATCTCAGCTCGAAGCAATCGCGCTCGACGGGTCGATCTTGACGCCCGGGCCCATCGTGGACGACAGCGCGACACGTTTCAGATACGTGCCCTTCGCGCCGGCTGGCTTGGCTTTCATGATCGCATCGACAAGCGCCTGCACGTTCTGTTCGATCTGCTCTGCCGTAAAGCTCGCCTTGCCGACACCGGCGTGGATGATACCCGCCTTCTCGACGCGGAACTCGACAGCACCGCCTTTGGCGTTGGCAACAGCGGTTGCGACGTCTGGTGTCACCGTGCCGACGCGTGGGTTCGGCATCAGGCCACGAGGACCGAGCACCTTACCGAGACGACCGACGAGGGCCATCATGTCCGGCGTGGCGATGATGCGGTCAAACGGGATGTCGCCACCCAGAATACGCTCCATCAGGTCTTCGGCACCAACCACATCCGCCCCGGCGGCCAGCGCCTCTTCGGCCTTCGCGTCCCGTGCGAACACGGCAACATTGACCTCACGGCCCGTGCCGTTTGGAAGCTGCACGACACCGCGAACCATCTGGTCCGCATGGCGGGGGTCGACACCAAGATTGAGCGCGACTTCGATGGTTTCATCGAATTTGGCTTTTGCGCGGTCTTTCACCATATTGACGGCTTCGGTCAGCGGATAATGTGCCTTGCGGTCGATATCGGCGCGTGCGTTTTCGAGACGTTTTCCTGCCTTTGCCATATCCTCAGCCCTCCACTTTCAGGCCAATGGACCGTGCGGATCCCTCAATCATCAAGACGGCCTGTTCGATCGTGTTGGCATTGAGATCCTTCATTTTCGTTTCGGCGATTTCGCGCACCTGAGCGGCGCTGACGGAACCTGCAACCGATTTTCCGGGCTCCTTGGAGCCCGATTTCAGACCGGCCGCTTTCTTCAACAGGAACGACGCCGGGGGCGTCTTCATCTTGAAGGTGAAGGACTTGTCCTGGAAGATCGTGATGGTGACCGGAACGGGCGAGCCCTTTTCGATCTCCTGCGAAGCAGCGTTGAACGCCTTGCAGAATTCCATGATGTTAAGGCCGCGCTGACCCAGCGCCGGTCCGATGGGCGGGGATGGCGTGGCGCTTCCCGCAGGCACCTGAAGTTTCAGGTAGCCCTGTATTTTCTTGGCCATATTCTCTGCCTTTCTTGCCTCAATGCGAGGCGTTTCAGTTTTGCAGAACCTACTGATTACAAATCAGTCGCTCCGGCGGTTGCAGCCGCGTGGTGCAGGCTCAAGACGCGGCCAGCGCCCCTGCCCTCCCACACGGAAGAAATGGATCAGACCTTTTCGACCTGACCGTATTCGAGATCGACCGGCGTTGCGCGCCCGAAGATCGAAACTTCCACTTTGAGGCGGGCGCGTTCCTCGTCCACCTCTTCCACGGTGCCGGAGAATGACGCGAACGGCCCTTCGGAAACGCGGACATTCTCGCCGACCTCGAACATGATCGACGGCTTGGGACGCTCGACACCTTCCTGAACCTGGTTCAGAATGCGGTCGGCCTCCTTGTCGGTGATGTGCAGTGGCTTGTTCTCGGAACCAAGAAAGCCGGTCACTTTCGGCGTGTTTTTGATGAGGTGGTAGGCCTGATCGGTCATTTCCATCCGCGCCAGCACGTAGCCCGGGAAAAACTTGCGTTCGGCATCCACCTTCTTACCACGGCGCAGTTCAACCACCTTTTCGGTCGGAACAAGCACCTGCTCGAAAAGGTGCTCC
The DNA here is from genome assembly GCA_963799325.1 of uncultured Alphaproteobacteria bacterium. Taxonomy (GTDB): domain Bacteria; phylum Pseudomonadota; class Alphaproteobacteria; order Rhizobiales; family Rhizobiaceae; genus Pseudahrensia. The sequence goes on from CAWCWS010000002.1 coordinate 1,011,633, forward strand.
AATCCCTTCTGCTTGGCGGTTTTCAAAATGTCCTCGACCACCTTCTTCTCGAAGTTGGAATAGGCGTGAACGATATACCAGCGCATGGCCATGTCAGTATTTTCCGTTTGGTTGCGTTGGTTTATCCGAACAGCAGGCTGGTGCCGTAACTCAGCAACTGGTCGATGAAGAAGAAGAAGACGGCTGTCAGGAAAACCAGAATCAGCGTCATGATCGTTGTGGTGATGGTTTCCCGCCGTGTCGGCCAGACGACCTTGGAAACCTCTGCGCGCACCTGTTGGAGAAACGTGAATGGATTGGTTCTGGACGCCACGATGAAGCCTGCCGGTCTTTTGAGATACGCTGCATTTAAACAGCATCGGGGCGCGATCAAGGCTGTTACCCTGACCACGCCCCCTGTTGTGGTTGCAATAGCGCCGCAAACGCCCCGGCGCAAGGGCCGGTCACGGTCTGGCAGGCGGTCAATCCTCGCAAAAATGCCGACGCGTCTTTATTTCAGGTCGGTCCTCAGCCGGTCCGCCAAGGTTTGTGCCAAGCGGGCGAGATTGCCATAAGTCAGCGCTGCCTTGCCTTGAACGATGGCAGGGCGGTCTTGCGCTGATCGCGCCACTTCAAGGATACTCAGGGCCAATTTGAAGGAATGCAACGCAGTTGAAAACCAACGTATGCAGAAGAATGGTTGGCCTCAATATGGCCAATTCCCGACACGCGCTACCTGTACCGAGGTTCAGGCTTTTCGCATCGTAACAGCGCTGCCATTCCCATCGCTTAACCCGTCGGGAAGGACGAGTGGCAGGGGCACCAGGATTTGAACCCGGGACCTACGGTTTTGGAGACCGTCGCTCTACCAACTGAGCTATACCCCTATGCGCTGCGCAGCGGTAAGCCCAAAACGGCGTGCGATCAAGTGGGGTCGGCGTCTGAATTGGACTGCTTCAGAGTCGTCCCCGGTTGTGACTTCCGCACGATGTCCAGCGCATCCTCCCGTGCGCCTTCGGCTTTCTCCTGCGCGCGCAGTTCGGTGAAGGCCGTGTTGAATTCCGCCCCGAACAGCAGCAGCACCGACAGGCAGTAGAGATAGACGATGGCCACCATCATACCGGCCAGACCCGCATAAAGGGCCGTGTAGTTAGCGATGTTCTGCAGATAGAGCCCGAACAGCTTCGAGCCGACGAAAATGCCGACGATGGTGAGCAGAATACCCCACCGCATACGGCGTGCCTCGCCTTTCAGGTCCGGCAGCCATTTGTGGAACGCCAACAATATCAGCCACAATATGACGGTCGCCAGCACGTATTGACCGACTTGAAACAACGCCCGGAATGGTGTCATCAGGTCGATACGTTCCTGAAGAAAATCCCATGCGACAGGCGCTGCGACCAGCAGGACGGCCGTAAAGATGAGACCGATGGCACCGCCGATCACGAACAACGTCGCCTCGAAGCGCCGCCAGAGAAACGAACGGGTCTCGTTCACCCGGTAAGCTCTGTTCAGGCCGTCGCGCAGGTTCTCGATACCGTTGGTCGCAAGCGCCAGAACGACGATGGTTGAAAAGGAAAAGAACTCGGTCGGGCTTTGCCGCAGCAACACGTTGATCTGGTCTTCAATCGGCTTGGCGCTGTCGGCAGGCCAGTGGCCGAGCACCAGTTCGACAACGAGCATGGCCACTTCCGGCGAGCCGTATGCGCGCATGAGGGATGCGACGAGCATGAGGAACGGGAAGATCGACAGCAAAAGCGACATGGCGACGTTGGACGCGATGACAACGCCGCCGTCGTTCACCAGCTTGACGCAGGCGATCCAGAACGCCTGCCCCAACCGTTGCAGCGGCGGACGCCTGCGGAAAAGCTGACGGACCGCGCGGCGTTTCCGGTAGGATTCCTGGAGCGAAACTGGGGCTTCAATCGAAGGCATAGGCTTCCACTCTGTAACCGTCAGGGTCGAAAACCTGAACGCGGACCGGGCCGCTTTCCTGCCACTCGGCTTCTTCAATACCATCGTCGATGAACCGGGTGCGAAGGCTCCGCACTGCGTCCGCGCTCTCCAGCAGGACACCGAAATGTGTCGTGCGGGGCCAGGTAGATGAAACCACGTCCTCGCTCAACGCCAGCAATCCGCCGCCTTCGTCAGCCAGAATGAGCAGATGGTCGTCGTCATGCACCCGGTGAGTGAAACCGAAGTAGCGTTTGTAGAATGCCTCTGAGACAACGCGGTCCGAAACGGTGAGCGCGACATGGTTCAATCCGGACATGGCTCCCCCTTTCCAAACGGGCGCTTCGATGGTGCGATCGGACTATCGCGCAAAAGGCGTGGCTTTTGAATGAAGAGCGCGGAATAAAGACGGCAATTCATGTCAACCTGACGGACGCGAGCTCATGCCCCGATGCAATATCTGTGACGGCACCTCCTTCGAACCTTTCCGTGGCCGCCCGAACGAAAAATGCACGTCCTGCGGTTCACTCGCCCGTCATCGTGTAGGCTGGGCGGTTTACGGGAACCATCTGATCGGCCAAAAATGCGGCAAGGGTCGCATTCTGCATTTGGCACCGGAGCCCTGGCTCTATCCGAAATTAAAAGACGTTCTCGGTTCCGGCTATCTCTGCGCTGATCCCTCGCCAGGCACCTATCCCCACGCGCCATGTTTGCGGCTGTTCTTCCCCGATGATTTCGATTTGTTTCCGGACGGCTACTTCAGCGCCATCCTGCATAACCACGTGCTGGAACATATTCCCGGCCACTACGGCGACCACCTGGAGGCGTTTATCCGGTTGCTGGCACCGGGCGGCAAGATGATCTTCTCGATCCCCGGACCCTACAAGAATCAGCCAACACGTGAAGGCGGTGAGCATCTGGCAAGCGATGCGGAGCGTTTAGAGCAGTTCCTGCAGGAGGATCACTTCAAAATGCTGGGCGACGATTTCGTGCCGACATTTGAGGCACTTTCGGGAGGAACACGGTTGGATGAAGGCGTAGGTGACGAGCGACGCAAGGAACTTTCTGTGCGCTCCGGCAAGGCACCGTTTTTCATCTGGCAACGTTCCGCATGAACCGTAAGGAGGCTTGTACAATTTTCTCGGAACGATGCGTGGGGACGCTCCGTTGTCTACTCGAACGCCGTCAACGCGGTGTCGAATGACAAGACAAGGAGACTATTCCATGAAGAACCTTTTTGCAGCTCTCGTAGCAACAACAGCCCTCGCAATCTCAACCCCGGTCTTTGCCGACGCCCATATGATGAAGATGGGCGCTGAAGTTACCGCCAAATCCGGCGACTTTTACGCGCAGGATTTCATCGGTAAGGAATTGTATGTCCGGGAAGCCGACTGGGACGAAAACTATCTGTATGCCGATGGTTGGGATACCGAGTGGGAAAACATAGGTGAAGTCGAGAACATGATCCTTAATCAGGATGGCTCCGTGCGCGCCGTGCTGGTCGATGTCGGTGGCTTCCTGAACATCGGCGAGCGTCGTGTGGCCATGCCGATGGACGCCATCAAATTCTACTACGACGATGGTTCTTGGGATAATTACTTCATCGCGGTCAACGCCCGCCGCGCCGATGTCGAAGCGCTACCAGAATACACAATGCTGACCGCCGAGGAACGTGGCCGTCTCTATATGGGTAACTAATTACCGACCTATAAACGTGAAAAGGGCCGCGCAATGCGCGGCCCTTTTTTTTGCCCGCCGATAAACTGCTGGCTGTTTTACTCCAGAATCTCAGCCACGATACCGGCACCGACGGTGCGGCCGCCTTCGCGGATGGCGAAGCGCAGGCGGTCTTCCATCGCGATCGGAACGATCAGTTCCACCGTCATCTCCACGTTGTCACCCGGCATCACCATCTCCGTGCCCTCCGGCAGCGAGCAGATGCCCGTCACGTCGGTGGTGCGGAAGTAGAACTGCGGACGGTAGTTGGTGAAGAACGGCGTGTGACGGCCACCCTCTTCCTTCGTCAGAATGTAGGCTTCCGCACGGAACTTCTTGTGCGGCTTCACCGAACCCGGCTTGCACAGAACCTGACCACGCTCGACCTGCTCCCGGTCGATACCGCGGATCAGCGCGCCGATGTTGTCGCCAGCCTGACCGGAATCCAGCAGCTTGCGGAACATCTCGACGCCCGTGCAGGTCGTCTTCTGCGTGTCCTTGATGCCGACGATCTCGATCTCGTCACCGACCTTCACGATACCGCGCTCGACGCGACCGGTCACCACCGTGCCACGACCGGAGATCGAGAACACATCCTCGATGGGCATCAGGAAAGGCTGGTCCACCGGACGCTCGGGCTGCGGGATGTAGCTGTCGACAGCTTCCATCAACTCGCGAATGGCCTTCTCGCCGATTTCAGGCTCCGTGCCGTTCATCGCATGCAGCGCCGAACCCTTGATGATCGGAATGTCGTCGCCGGGAAACTCGTACATGTCGAGCAGCTCGCGCACTTCCATCTCGACCAGTTCCAGCAGTTCCTCGTCGTCGACCTGATCGACCTTGTTGAGGAACACCACCAGCGCAGGAACACCGACCTGACGGGCCAGCAGAATGTGCTCGCGGGTCTGGGGCATCGGGCCATCGGCTGCCGAACAGACCAGAATGCCACCGTCCATCTGCGCGGCACCGGTGATCATGTTCTTCACATAGTCGGCGTGGCCCGGGCAATCGACGTGGGCGTAGTGACGGGCTTCCGTCTCGTATTCCACATGCGCCGTGGAAATGGTGATCCCGCGCGCCTTCTCTTCCGGCGCGCCGTCGATCTCGTCATACGCCTTGAAGTCACCGAAATACTTCGTAATCGCCGCCGTCAGCGTCGTCTTGCCGTGGTCAACGTGACCAATCGTGCCGATGTTGCAATGCGGCTTGTTACGTTCAAACTTTGCCTTAGCCATGAAATCCTCACAGGTAATATGGTCTCACGGCATGCGCCGTTTCGCGCGCGATATAGAAGTCGGAGCCGCGAGGCGCAAGGTTTCGTTATCCTTTTCGGTGAACCAAACCGGATGAGGCGCGTTGCGAACACATCAAGAACATCAAACGAGGCACACCATGTCCGAAGACCACATCGACAAAAGCGACATTGGCGGCAACGCGCAGAAGGACCCGGATAACTGGGTCACAGGCGACGAGAAGATGACCGGTGCACAGAAAAGCTATCTGATGACCTTGTCCGAGGAAGCTGGCGTGGAGTTCGACGAGACGCTGTCTAAGGCCGACGCCAGCAAACGGATCGACGAATTGCAAGGCAAAACGGGGCGCGGAGAATAAAGGACCGCTGGAGCGGGTGAAGGGAATCGAACCCTCGTCACTTGCTTGGGAAGCAAAAGCTCTACCATTGAGCTACACCCGCGGCCCCGCTTCCATTACGCGGACCGCGAAGTCTGTCAATCGGCGGTTCAGGCAGGTGCGTTGCAAACTGCCTCGATATTGTTGCCATCGAGGTCCCGCACGAATGCCGCGTAGTATGTTTCGCCGTATTGCGGACGCAGTCCCGGTGCGCCGTTGTCATGTCCGCCCGCTGCAATGGCCGCAGCATAAAATGCATCCACGTCCGCGCGCGTTTCGGCAGCGAATGCGATATGCACCGCCGGTTTCTGCGGCCCGTCCTCGTTAATCCAGAACGATGGGTGGTCGCGGCCATACCCTCCCACTTTCATGCCGCCGGTATGTTCCTCGGGCACTATCATGAGCAGACTTGCACCCAGCGGTTTCAATGCCGGTCGTAAAAGCCGTTGCAGCCGTAAAGTCGCTGACGCTGAATCCTGAATGGTCGATCATATCGGTGTTCCATGTTTCGCTATCCCGGCCTTATAGGACACCGCACTGTCAGTTCCTGTCAGCAGCAAATCGGTAACAGTCGAAACTACGTAAAGCGATGATCTGCAACAATCATCGTGGCGGGAAACTGGAGCGGGGCGGAAATCGAACCACGCACGCGAAGCGCGCCAACAAGGAATCGCGGGTTCGCAACCGGCAGAAATGGCTTGGTTCAACTTCTAAGGAAGAAAGTTGGAGCGGGCGGCGGGAATCGAACCCGCGTCTCTAGCTTGGAAGGCTAGGGTCTTACCATTACACAACGCCCGCATGGTGCCGAGCCTATTGCGGCCAGCAGCATTTGCCAAGCAACAAGAAAGGCAAAGCAGAACCGGCTGGTGGAGGAGGCTGGATTCGAACCAGCGTACGCTAAGCGAACGGATTTACAGTCCGTCTCCTTTAACCACTCGGACACTCCTCCAAGCCGGTTCGTGGCGGGTGATAGGAACCCGCCCCTAGCCTGTCAACACATTCACTCAGCGGGAGTCGAGATAGATGACATTGGGAAAGCGTGCATCATAAGCCTGACGCGGTGTGTGAAAGCGTATTTCCACGTCATCCTGCTGAAAACGCTCGAACCGACCCTCCGCCCGCTCTTCAGCGAGCGTGACCGCATCGCCATCGATATTGATGATCTTGGCGGCTGGACCAGTCGGGTAACGGGTGCCTGCTATCCGCAGAGAGCCAGACTGACCGAGCGCGCCGGGTTCGGGAGTGTAGTAGTAGCCCCGGTCGTTGGACGCCCGATAGCGCGAAGGGCCGGTCAACGGGTTGGCCGCGTTATAGATCGGACCCCGCGAATAGCCGTAAAGCCCCTGTTCAGCCCGTCGCATCAGCCAATGCGCATCATTGCGGATGCGACCGGTCACACGGGCCGTGTGTTGCCCGGATATGGAAAACGGAACGACCCTGTCACCGGCCTCGACCTGAATGACGCCGGTGCCGATCCCAATAGGAAACATGAAGAACGAAGCCGCCAAAGCGGTGCGTAGAAGTGTGGACATGATGCCGCCTTTCCGGGCGTAAGCCCGCTTTTCGATTGCGAAAACGACAAGCCGGTGGAGGCGGCAACCTCCCGACACGCAAATCGTCCAGTAGGCCAAAACTGCGCGCGCGGGCGCTGTTAATCAAGCATTAACCGCTCGAAATCAGGAAATACGGTTAACACCGGGAAGTCTTCAGGCGGCTTGCACTGCAAGATCATCGATGACGCGGAATGCCTGTTCAAGAATTTCAGGACCGGCATCCGGTCGCACCGCTTCCACACTCATCATGCGCCGGTACTGGCGGGCACCGGGACGCCCTGCGAACAACCCCAGCATGTGGCGGGTCACATGGGATACGCGGCCGCCAGCCTTCAAATGCGCTTCGACATAATCCTGCATCGTCTTGCACAGCGACCACGGGTCGAACGGTCGGGATACCTCGCCATAAAACTGCGCGTCCACCTGCGATAGCAAAAGGGGCTGATGATAAGCGGCGCGCCCGAGCATGACGCCATCCACCGACCGGTAGAGATCCAGGGCCGCATCGAGAGTGTCGATACCGCCATTGATGCCGATGAACCTGTCCGGCCATCGTCTTTTCAGCCGCTGAACACGGCCATAATCGAGCGGCGGAACATCGCGATTCTCCTTGGGCGAAAGGCCCTGCAACCACGCCTTGCGTGCATGGACCCACAGTGCGTCGCATCCTGCGGCAAAAACTTTGTCAGCCAGATCGTCCAACGCGATTTCCGTATCCTGATCGTCCACCCCGATACGGCATTTGACCGTTACCGGAACATCCACCACCTCCTTCATGGCGGCAACGCAGCGCGCTACAAGGTCCGGCTCGCGCATGAGGCAGGCACCAAATGTGCCGGACTTCACACGGTCCGAGGGACAGCCAACGTTGAGATTGATTTCATCATATCCGAAGGATGTGCTTATCCGCGCTGCCTGCGTCAGCTTATGCGGGTCTGACCCGCCCAGTTGCAGTGCAACGGGATGTTCGCAAGCATTGTAGGCAAGCAGCCGCTCCACATCCCCGTGCAGCAAAGCGTCGGCCACCACCATCTCCGTGTAGAGAAGCGCGTGGCGCGAAAGCTGGCGGTGGAAAAACCGGCAATGCCGGTCCGTCCAGTCCATCATCGGCGCAACTGCGAATATTTTTGGCGTGTCGGTCATGTTCGGCGCGATAGTCTAGCTGCCGCGATAGGTCGAAAAGCTGAACGGCGAGGCCAGCAGCGGCACGTGATAGTGGCTTGTCTCATCATCGATACCGAAGCGGATCGGCACGATGTCCACAAATGGATGGTCGGTCTTGCGCACTGTACCCTTGAAATAGTCGCCCATCGCAAAGACCAGTTCATAGGTTCCGCGGGTCAATTCCCCCTTGGGAATGATCGGCGCATCAGTCCGCCCATCGTCGTTCGTTACGGTCGTCGCCAGATGGGTACGCTCAACTCCATCGATCCGGTACAGTTCGATAGAGACGCCCTCAGCGGGGCAACCACGTGCGGTATCGAGGATATGGGTTGTCAAAAAGCCCTGTCCGGCCATGAAATTCGGTCCTTTGTGCGAAATCTGCGCCGTTAGCTTCCGATTATGCGGGCAAAACAGCTCACTTCATCGCATAACCCGTGGTCGCCGGAATTGACAATCCACACTCATTCATTCTCATAGCACAGGTTTACGACGGCATGGGCAGGGGCGGCGAGCGTGCACTATCCACGAGACATGCACGGCTATGGCGAAAACCCGCCCGATGCGGCTTGGCCGAGCCAGAACGGAGAACCCGCCAAGATCGCGGTTCAATTCGTCGTCAATTATGAGGAAGGCGGCGAAAACAACATTCTGCATGGCGACGCGGCCTCCGAAGCGTTCCTGTCGGAAATCGTCGGCGCGGCGGCGTGGCCCGGCCAGCGCCATTGGAACATGGAATCGATCTATGAATACGGCGCGCGGGCCGGTTTCTGGCGGCTGCACCGGCTGTTCACGCAGGCCGATATTCCAGTCACCGTCTACGGCGTGGCAACCGCGCTGCAACGCTCTCCGGCGCAGGTGGCGGCCATGCAGGAGGCCGATTGGGAGATCGCGTCCCACGGGTTGAAATGGGTAGAGTTCAAGGATTTCGACCGCGAAACGGAGCGGGAATGGCTGGAAGAAGCCATCGCGCTGCACGAAGCGGTGACGGGCGAACGTCCGCGCGGCTGGTATCTTGGGCGCGCGAGCGAGAACACGGTCGATCTCGTGAGCGAGGAAGGCGGATTCGCCTACATTTCCGACGCCTATGACGACGATCTGCCTTACTGGCGCGAGCATGGGGGGCGGGAGCAACTCATCATCCCCTACACGCTCGACTGCAACGACATGCGCTTCGCCACACCGCAGGGCTTCAATTCCGGCGACCAGTTCGAGGCCTATCTGCGCGATACGTTCGACACGCTATATGCCGAAGGCGAGGCCGGTGCGCCTAAGATGATGAATATCGGGCTTCACTGCAGGTTGGTGGGACGGCCCGGGCGTTTGGCAGCGCTCAAGCGGTTTATCGATTACGCGCAATCGAAAACGGATGTTTGGTTCGCGAAGCGTATCGAGATCGCCGAACACTGGGCGAAACACCATCCGCCTCCACCACGAGGCACACGTGCATCGCTGATGGACAAGGAAGCCTTTATCGCCCGCTTCGGCGGGGTGTTCGAGCATTCCCCGTGGATTGCGGAACGCGCGTGGCAAGCCGGTCTTGGTGCGGCCAACGACACGGCACAGGGTCTGCACCACGCCCTTAAAATCCAGTTTCGGCTTGCGGGCGAAGCAGCGCGTCTGGCCGTCCTGAACGCCCACCCGGATCTTGCCGGAAAATTGGCGGCGGCCAAGCAGCTGACGGCTGAGTCTACCAGCGAACAGGCAGGAGCCGGTCTCGATGCGCTGACCGATGAGGAGCGCGCCACTTTCACCGGCCTCAATGACCGTTACACCGCAAAATTCGGCTTTCCCTTCATCATCGCCGTAAAGGGTCTTGCCAAGCGCGATATTCTCGATGCTTTCGAAACCCGTATCGAAAACCACCGCCCCGCCGAGTTCGCAGCCGCCTGCGCTCAGGTCGAAAAAATAGCCCTGCTGCGACTGAAGGATATGTTGCTGTGACCTACCATGTGGTGAAAGGCGGACTCCCGCCCCAGTCAACCAAGCTGGACGATCGGGCCGTCTTTACCGAGGCCTATGCCTTCCTGCCCGGCTCCACGATGACCGATATCGTCACGAGCGCCCTGCCCCACTGGCACAAGACACGCTTGTGGGTCATTGCCCGCCCTCTTTCGGGTTTTGCCGAAACCTTCTCCCATTACATCATGGATGTTGCTCCCAGGGGCGGGAGTACACGGCCTGAGGACGATGCGGGGGTTGAACATGTGCTGTTCGTCATAGCCGGGACACCGAAAATCACGATCAACGGTGAAAGCCAAACGCTTGAAGAAGGCAGCTACGTTTATCTGCCGCCCGCAACGGACTGGTCGGTCGCAAATGACGGCATAGCAACAGCCCAGTTTCACTGGATCCGCAAACGCTACGAGGACGTCGATGGCGTAGATGCCCCAGACGTTTTCATCACCAGCGACGCAGCGACCCAACCCCTTGCCATGCCCGACACGGGCGGCAAATGGGCCACGACACGCTTCGTGGACCCCACCGACCTGCGCCATGACATGCACGTCAACATCGTCACATTCCAGCCGGGCGGCGTCATACCGTTTCTCGAAACCCACGTCATGGAACACGGCCTGTTCGTGCTGGAGGGCCAAGCCGCATACCGTCTCAACAGGGACTGGGTGGACGTGGTAGCCGGAGACTATATGTGGCTGCGCGCCTTCTGTCCGCAGGCCTGTAAGGCGACCGGCACCGGCCCGTTCCGTTACCTGCTCTACAAGGACGTCAATCGCCACGCGAAGCTGGGGAGCTTTGTGCGCTGATCGAACTGGCATGATTCATGCTGGTGAAAACGAGTTACACCAAGAGGGGACTTTCAATGCCTAATCATTCATCACTCGGGACACCGGAGCAGCTCCGCGATCCCAATTATACGCCACCTTTGGCGCAAGCCATTCCACTCGGCATCCAGCATGTGCTGGCCATGTTCGTGTCCAACGTGACACCTGCGATCATCATTGCCGGTGCAGCCGGCTTCGGTTTCGGTTCCAACTCGCCGGACTTTCCCAGCCTGATCTACATGATCCAGATGTCGATGCTCTTTGCCGGTGTCGCCACTCTGTTCCAGACCATCGGTTTCGGCCCTGTCGGCGCACGTCTGCCAATCGTGCAGGGCACATCCTTCGCTTTCATCCCGATCATGATCCCGCTCGTCGCAGGCAAGGGTGTCGATGCGATGGGCGCGCTGATGTGCGGTGTCATTGTCGGCGGCGCGTTTCACGCCTTTCTGGGCCTGTTCATCGGCAGGATACGCTTCGCTCTGCCTCCGCTCGTGACCGGCCTCGTGGTGACGATGATCGGTCTGGCGCTGGTACAGGTCGGCATTCAATATGCTGCCGGTGGCGTGCCTGCGATGGCTGCGTTGAATGGCGCTATCGCGTCTGGCGGTGACCTTTCCGGCATGGAATACGGCTCTCTGCTCAACTGGTCCGTCGCTCTGCTGGTCGTCGTTGTGACGCTGGGTGTGAAGTTCTTCACACGCGGTATCATTTCGGTGTCGGCAGTTTTGATTGGCCTGATCGTCGGCTATATCGTGGCCTGGTTTCTCGGCATGGTCTCGTTCGACAATATCGGTCGCGCTGCGGTCTTTTCGCTGCCGGTTCCGTTCAAGTTCGGTTTTGACTTTTCCATCGCCGCCATCGTCGGCTTTAGCTTGATGGCCTTCATCTCCGCCGTGGAAACGGTCGGCGATGTGTCGGGCATCACCAAGGGCGGCGCCGGTCGTGAAGCGACATCGGATGAAATCCGTGGCGCGACGTTTGCGGATGGTATCGGCACATTCGTGTCCGGCTTCTTCGGTGCACTGCCGAATACATCGTTTTCTCAGAACGTAGGCCTGATCGCCATGACCGGCGTGATGAGTCGTATGGTGGTAACTATCGGCGCGCTGTTTCTCATCGCCGCCGGATTCTTCCCGAAAGTCGGTGCGGTCATTTCGTCAGTGCCGATCGAGGTCCTGGGCGGCGGCGTGATCGTGATGTTCGGCATGGTGGTCGCGGCGGGCATTTCGATGCTGTCGGACGTGGTGTGGAACCGCCGCAATATGGTGATCTTTGCGATCTCCATCTCGGTAGGTCTTGGCTTGCAGCTGGAACCGAACGCGCTCTACTTCGTGCCATCGACGGCAAAGGTGTTGCTGACATCCGGCCTGCTGCCCGCGGCCTTCCTCGCCATAATCCTGAACCTCATCCTTCCTGAGGAACTCGGCGAAGATCAGACCGACGAGGTTTCGGGTGGTTTGAAGGGACACGGCACCGGCCTGAAAGGCAAGACCGAGGCGACAGCCGCCAACGTCTGATACTTTCCCAGACAAACAAGAAAAAGCCCCCGATCCTGCACGGATCGGGGGCTTTTTCGTTGGATGTTGGGCTGAAGTCTAGAACAGACCTTCGATCAAGCCATCGTCGTTGAGGCGGATACTCTCGGACGATGGAACGCGCGGCAATCCGGGCATGGTCATGATTTCACCGCAGACCACGACGACGAAACCGGCTCCCGCGGACAGTCTCACTTCACGGATTGGCAGCGAATGGCCCGTCGGCGCGCCACGCAGGTTCGGATCGGTCGAGAAGGAATACTGGGTCTTGGCCATGCAGACCGGCAGATCGCGGAAACCCGCCTCCTCCCATTGGCGCAACTGGTCGCGGATCTTCTTGTCGGCCAGCACCTCGTCGGCCCGGTAGATACGCTTGGCGATCGTTTCGATCTTGTGGAACAGGCTCATATCGTCGGGATAGAGTGGCGAAAACTGCGCCTGCCCACTATCCGCAATCTGTGCCACACGTGTGGCGAGTTCCTCGATACCCTTGGACCCGTCCGCCCAGTGCTTGCACAGGATGGCTTCCGAACCCTGACTTTTCACATACGCCTTGCACGCCTCGATTTCCGCTTCCGTGTCGCCATGAAAGTGGTTGATCGCAACGACTGCGGGAACGCCAAAGCTCTTGATGTTCTCGATGTGGCGGCCAAGGTTCGCGCAGCCGTGTTTCACCGCTTCCACGTCCTCGGCTCCAAGATCCTGCTTCAGCACACCGCCGTTCATCTTCATCGCGCGGATGGTGGCGACAATGACCACGGCGGACGGCGCGAGACCGGCCTTGCGGCACTTGATATTCATGAATTTCTCGGCACCAAGGTCGGCACCGAAGCCTGCTTCCGTCACGACGTAGTCGGCCAGTTTGAGAGCCGTCTTCGTGGCCACCACCGAATTGCAACCGTGGGCGATGTTGGCGAACGGGCCGCCGTGCACGAAGGCCGGGTTGTTTTCCAGCGTCTGCACGAGGTTCGGCTGCATTGCATCCTTGAGCAGCACCGTCATGGCCCCATCGGCCTTCAGATCAGCACAGGTTATGGCTTTCCGGTCGCGGGTATAGGCGACGATGATGCGACCGAGCCGCTCCTCGAGGTCCGCCAGATCGTTCGACAGGCACAGGATCGCCATGACTTCGGAGGCGACCGTAATGTCGAACCCGGCCTGCCTTGGAAAGCCGTTGGGCACCCCGCCCAGCGACGTCACGATGTCGCGCAAGGCGCGGTCATTCATGTCCATCACCCGCTTCCACTCGACACGCCGCTGGTCGATTTCCAGCGCGTTGCCCCAGTATATGTGGTTGTCGATCAGCGCCGACAGCAGGTTGTGGGCGGATGTGATGGCGTGAAAGTCGCCGGTAAAGTGGAGGTTCATCTCCTCCATCGGCACGACCTGCGCGTAGCCGCCACCGGCGGCACCGCCCTTCATGCCGAAGCACGGACCGAGCGAGGCTTCGCGGATGCAGATGGCCGCCTTCTTGCCGATAGCGTTCAGACCGTCACCCAGACCGACCGTTGTCGTCGTCTTGCCCTCACCCGCAGGTGTCGGGTTGATGGCGGTGACGAGGATCAGCTTGCCGTTTGGCTTGTCGGCTTGCGCCGCGATGAACCGGGCGGAGACTTTCGCCTTGTCGTGGCCATAAGGCACAAGATCGTCCGAGCCGATGCCGAGCTTGGCACCGATTTCCTGAATCGGCTTCTTGTTGGCCTCGCGGGCGATTTCGATGTCTGTCTTGAAGGCCATGATGGATGCACTCGGTTTCGAAAGGACTGTTCCAACCGCAATAGACCCCACGCTTGCCACGCAACAATGGCTTTGCGTCATCGGCTGTCGGAATGTGCGACATTCACGCCATGCAAGCGCCATTTGTCGTTGATCGGTCACGATCAAGCCTTACTGTGCGCCAACTCCACATGAGGCCACGAAAACGCAATGCCCGCTGCGCTCGACGGAATAAAAGTTCTCGACCTGTCCCGCATTCTGGCAGGCCCAACCTGCACACAGCTTTTGGGTGACCTTGGCGCTGACATCTACAAGATCGAAAATCCGGCCACCGGCGGAGACGATACGCGTTCATGGGGACCACCCTTTGTCACCGGAGCGGACGGGCAACCCCACCGATCTGTCCGCCTATTTCATGTCCGCAAACCGCAATAAACGGTCCGTCGCCGTCGATATAACGACACCCGAAGGACAGGCGGCGCTTGTGAAACTGGCGGCCAATTGCGACATCGTCATCGAAAATTTCAAGCCGGGCGCGCTGGCGAAATACGGCCTCGATCACCAGACCATGCGCGCCGCCCACCCCCATCTCGTCTATTGCTCGATCTCCGGCTTCGGCCAGACGGGTCCAAACGCTTCCAAGCCCGGCTACGACCTTATGGCTCAGGGTTTCGGCGGCGTGATGAGCCTGACCGGCGAGCCGGATGGCGAGCCGATGAAGGTAGGCGTCGGCATCGCGGATGTCATGTGCGGCATGTATGCGACGGTCGGAATTCTCGCCGCCCTGCGCCACAAGGAACGCACCGGCGAAGGCCAGCATGTCGAACTGGCGCTGGTGGACACGCAGATTGCATGGCTCATCAACGAGGGTGTCAGCTACCTCACCACCGGCAACGTGCCTGTGCGACGCGGCAACGGCCACCCGACCATCGTGCCCTATCAAGTCTTTGCCACGTCCGATGGCCATGTGATCGCCGCGGTCGGTAATGACAGCCAGTTCCGCCGCTTCGCGCGCTTCCTCGGGCAAGAGGATTTGGCCAACGACGACCGCTTCTCCACGAATCCGGCCCGCGTAGAAAACCGCGAGGCGCTCATCGCGCTGATCGAACCGGCCATAGCCCGCTTTACGACCGACCAAACGATGGCGGGTCTGGAAGCGGTGGGTGTGCCGGTCGGTCCGGTCAACACGCTGGACAGAGTGTTCGGGAGCAACCAGGTCGTCGCCCGAGACATGCGGATCACCCTGCCAACAGAAACGGCTGGCAATGGGTCTGTGGACCTGATCGGCAACCCGCTCAAGTTCTCCCGGACCCCCGTCACCTACCGCAGCGCACCGCCGACATTCGGTGCGGACACGGATGACGTGCTTGGCGAGTAATGCCTACTCCGCCGCTTCCCGCACCGCAGGGCGCGAGACCCGCGCGGCGCAGAACTTGAATTCGGGGATTTTGCCGAACGGGTCGAGCATCGGGTTGGTCAGCGCATTGGCGGGTGCCTCGTTGAAGCAGAACGGGATGAACACCATGCCGTCCGCCACCTCACGGTCCGCCCGCAGCAGCGCCTCAATGGTGCCCCGTCGCGTTTCCACGGAAATCATCTCGCCCGCGATGAAGCCCCGCTTGTCGATCTCGCGCGGGTTCATGGCGGCAAACCCTTCCGGCTCGATCTGGTCCAGCACACCGGCCCGCCGTGTCATGGCACCCGTGTGCCAGTGCTCCAGCACGCGCCCCGTCGTCAGCACCATCGGGTAATCTTCGTCCGGCACCTCGTCCGGCGCGCGCAGGTCGGCAGGCACGATCCGCCCCCGACCATCGGCAGTCGGGAAACGCTCGTCGAACACAACCCACTTCTCGGTGCCATCCGGCAGCGACGGATAGGTCACGCTCTCGTTGGCTTCCAGCCGCTCCCAAGGAATGTAATCGAGCGACTTCATCACCTGCCGCATTTCCTCATAGACGTCAGGCGCGCCCTCATAGGACCAATTGAGCCCAACCCGATTGGCTAACTGGATGAGCAGGTCAAGATCCTGCCGCGCGTTGCCCGGCAGCGGCAGAACGGGACGCCCGATCTGAACCTGCCGGTTGGTGTTGGAAAACGTGCCGAGTTTTTCCGCATGGGCGGAAGCGGGCAGCACGACATCGGCGTGCCACGCCGTTTCGGTCAGGAAAATGTCCTGCACGACAAGGTGTTCCAGCTTGGCAAGCGCGGCGCGTGCGTGGTGCTGGTCCGGGTCGGACATGGCCGGGTTTTCGCCCATGATATACATGGCCTTCACCCGTCCATCGTGAATGGCGTCAATGGTTTCCACCACCGTCAACCCCTTGACCGGGTCCAGCGAACGGCCCCAGAAGTCTTCCATGCCGCCGCGAATATCGCCGTTTTCGACCGACCGATAGTCGGGGAAGAACATGGGGATCAGTCCCGCATCGGACGCGCCCTGAACATTGTTCTGCCCCCGCAGCGGATGCAGCCCCGTTCCGGGCCGTCCGATCTGGCCCGTAATGAGCGCCAGCGCGATCAGGCAGCGGGAATTGTCCGTGCCGTGGGTGTGCTGGGAAATGCCCATGCCCCAGAAGATCATCGACCGTTCGGACGTGGCGTAAAGGCGTGCGACGGCTTTCAGCGTTTCGGCAGGAATGCCGCACACATCCGCCATCGTTTCCGGCGCGAAATCGGCGACTTTCGCGCGCAAGGCCTCGAAGCCATCGACGTTGGCCTGAATATATTGCTCGTCATAGAGTTTCTCGTCGATGATCGTGTGGATCATCGCGTTCAACAACGCGACATCCGTGCCCGGCTTGAAGCGCAGGGAATGTTCCGCGTGGCGCATCAGATCCTGCCCGCGCGGGTCGATGATGACCAGCTTCGTGCCGCGTTTGGCGGCGCGTTTGAAATAGGTCGCGGCGACGGGATGATTGGTGGCGGGCCGTGCACCAATCACGATAACGCAGTCCGCTTTGCCCGCATCCATGAACGGGGCCGAAACCGCACCGGACCCGACGCCTTCAAGCAAGGCCGACACCGATGAGGCGTGACACAGCCGTGTGCAATGGTCGACGTTGTTGGTGCCAAACCCCTGCCGTATGAACTTCTGGAACAGATAGGCTTCCTCGTTGGACCCCTTCGCCGAACCGAAGCCAGCAATCGCGCCGCCGCCATCCCGGTCTCGCACGGTCGTCAGGCCTCCGGCAGCTCGATCCAAAGCCTCTTCCCACGTCGCCTCGCGGAACAGGTCCGACGTCTTCATAAATCGCGCGTCGAGGTCGCCGCGTTTGGGCGCATCGTCGCGGCGGATCAGCGGCACCGTCAGCCGTTCGTCCGACATGGCGTAGTCGAACCCGAAGCGTCCTTTCACGCACAGCCGGTTTTCGTTGGCTGGTCCGTCGCGCCCGTCCACCAGCACTATTTTATCGTCCTTGGTGTAGACAGTGGTCTGGCACCCCACACCACAGAACGGGCAGACGGAATCGATCTTCGTGTCGAAGTCCTTCACAACACGGGTGCGGCCCGCATCATCCATCAACGTCTTTTCGAACAGCGCACCTGTCGGGCAGACCTGCACGCATTCACCACATGTGACGCAGGTGGAAAAGCCCATCGGGTCGTGAATGTCGAAGACCGGCACCGAATGGTGGCCACGGTCCGCCATACCCAGCACATCGTTGACCTGGACTTCTCGGCAGGCGCGAACGCACAGGTTACAGGCGATGCAGGCGTCCAGATTGACCGCGATAGCCGGGTTGGAAACATCGTGCAGAGGTGCCTGCCCGTCCGGCATACCGTGGGTCGTGTCGCCATCGTGTTTAGAAGGAAGCCGGTCGCTCTTGGCGATACCCATGCTGCCCGCCCAGGTCCAGAACGGGGATTGCCCGTCCACCGGCTGTTCCGGCATGTCGGCGGCCAGCATTTCGAACACCATCCGCCGCGCCTTGTCGGCCCGTTCCGTCTGCGTCTTGACGACCATCCCTTCGGCTACCTTGCGCTGGCACGAAGCTGCCAACACCCGTTCGCCTTCGACCTCGACCATGCAAGCGCGACAATTCCCGTCCGCGCGATAGCCCGGCTCGTCGAGATGGCACAGATGCGGAATGCGCGTGCCTTCGCGCTTGGCGACGGTCCAGATGCTTTCGCCCGGTCCGGCGGTGACGGACTGGCCGTCGAGGGTGAAGGAAACTTGGTCGCTCATATCAATGTCCCTTGTGACCACCGGCGTAGCCACGCAATTCCGCGTATCTCGCTTTTTGTACATCGCTTAAAACCGGTGTAACTTCGAGGTGCGCGCCCAGATGCACTTCCCGCAAGGCGGCACGGATATCGGCTGCCGAAGCCAAAAGGGTATTGAGTTTTTCCAGAGTCGATGCTTTTGTCCACGAACGCTGAATCCAGCGCTTTCTCCGCGTCTATCAACGCCAGACCAAGCCGCTTCGCCCGTTGCTGCATCGAGTCAAAACTCGCGTCGATGGCGGCACGCTGCCCGGCGGTCATATTCAGCTCACCGGCAAACTCGATGACATGGGCAGGTCCGGGATAACCATTGAATTCTGCTGGCTTTGCAAGACCCCAGCCACGACCTGCCGACAGGTCGGCCACATCGTTCGCGCTGAGAGAACTGATAGTCCGGCCCTGTTCGTCCGCATAAGGCTGGTTTGCAGCATGACCGCCGGAAGTAACGATCGCATAGGTAGCCAGTGCCCCCGAAACAGCACCGACAAGCAGGCCGAGTGCCACCAATCCCGCCTTTTTCATCACAAATCCTCCCGAAAATACGTCAGCAGGTGATTGACCGGGTTCGGTGCCGCCTGCCCTAACCCGCAGATCGAAGCATCGCGCATGACCTGTTCGAGATCGCGGATCGTGGCCTCGTCAAGCGGGCCGTCATTCCGCAGCAATTTGCCCAGTTTCTCCGTGCCACCACGGCACGGCGTGCATTGGCCGCAACTTTCGTGGGTGAAGAAATCGAGCAGATTCAGCGTCACATCCTTCATGGAATCAGCCTCGCTGAATACAACGATCGCGTGGGAACCGACAAAGGAGCCTAAACCCGCCAGTTCGCCGCCGAAATCCAGCGGCACATCGTTTTTCGAGGCCGGGCAGAATACCGCCCGATGCCCCGCCGGGCAGGTAGGCCTTGAACGTGTGCCCCTCGGCCATGCCGCCGCATCGTTCGATCAGTTCGGCGATGGTGACGCCAGCAGGGGCGACGACGACACCCGGCTTGGCAACGCGACCGGACACCGACCACGAGCGCGGACCGGGATGGCCGGGCTTGCCCTGATCGGCAAACCACTGCGCGCCGTTGGCCAGAATGTCCGGCACCCAGTAAAGAGTCTCGACATTGTTGTTCAGGGTCGGGCGTCCGAACAGCCCAACCTCTGCGATATAAGGCGGGCGGTGGCGCGGCAAGCCGCGCTTGCCCTCGATGCTTTCCAGCATCGCGCTTTCCTCACCGCAAATATAGGCCCCCGCCCCACGGCGCAGTTCGAACCAGCCGGGCGCGGTCAAACCGGCTGCTTCCAGCGCCGCGATTTCGGCGCGAAGAATGTTCAACACCGCCGGATATTCGTCGCGCATATAGATGTAGCACCGCTCGGCCTCTACCACGCGACCCGCAATCAGCGCGCCCTCGAACATGGCGTGGGGATTGCGTTCGAGATAGTAGCGATCCTTGAACGTGCCCGGCTCGCCCTCGTCGCCGTTGATCGTCATCAGGCGCGGCGCATCGTAACCGCGCACGAAGCCCCACTTCTTGCCGGTCGGGAACCCTGCTCCGCCGAGCCCCCGCAGACTGGCATCGGAGAGGGTGTCGATGATCGCATCGGACGTCAGCGCGCCGGAACGCACCTGCTCCCAAATGCCGTAGCCACCCTTGGCACGATAGGCGTCAAGTCCGGCATAGGCAGGCGAAAGCGCACCGGTTTCGCCGGAGGCTGCCGTGTCCAATAGCCCAGATGCTGTCGCATTGCCCACTTCGCGGTCACCGATACGCGCAGCCGGTGCCGCATCGCAACCGCCCATACAGGGGGCGCGCAGCACGCGGATGGCGGCGGGATCGACGCTGTGGCTCAATTCCGAAAACAATGCCTCGGCTCCCGACAACATGCAGGCCACGCCATCGCAAACACGGATCGTCAGGGCAGCAGGCGGCGTTTCGCCTTCCTTCACCACATCGAAATGGTCGTAGAACGATGCGACCTCGTAAATCTCTACCTGCGAAAGCCGCATCTCTTCCGCCAGCGCGCGGATATGGGCTGCGGAAAGACAGCGGTAAGCGTCCTGAATGAGATGAAGATGTTCGATCAACAGATCGCGCTGCCGCGAGCGGTCGCCCAGCAACCCCCGGATTTCGGACAGCGCTCCATCATCGACCTGCCGACCCTTCGGTTTGGCCGGATTGCGCCTCTTGCCGCCGGGCCGTCCACCGTCTTGCTGGCGGTCGAGAGGTTTTTGGTCGCTGTCGTCAAGCATTGCAGGGTCCGCCATCAATCGGAAAAATGTCGCTGATCAGGCCCCCTTGCAGCGAACGCGTGTCGCCAGGACCGTCTCCACCGGGAACCCTGTCCGGCATGTCTCACTAACATGCAAAACATGCTGCACAAGTGTCCCTTGCGCCGCACGTCATGCAGAAATGCGACTAGTAATCCCGCTCGTAGAATATCCCGACCTCGCTTCCACCGTCCGAACCGACCGCGCCGCGCGCTTTCAGATCGTCGGTGATGTCGAGATTGATCGTCGCCTTGGTGTTCTGTCCGGCTTCGACGCCGAGATAGATGTTGTCGGCAATATACTTGCCCGCCCGCACGGACGCGTTGCCATCGGAGTCGGACACCACATCGAGATCGTCCAGTCCGGTCGCGGTGCGCAGACCGGAAACGATATCGGTGTTCGCACCGCCCGTCAGCTGTGCGGCGGCGGACACGAGACTGGCAATCTGGAACGGCGACAATTCACCCACGCTGCGTCCGAAGATTATCTGCGACAACACTTCGTCTTCCGGCAGATCGGGTTGGGATTCGAACGAAACCTGAAGGTCGGATGCCCGACCCGTCAGCCTGATGAACGCGGTCACGTCACCGGAATCCACACGCGCGAGAAAGTTCAGCAACGGGTCAAGCGTGCCTGTCAGCGTAATACTCCCCTCGTCCAGCACGATGCGCTGGCCGAGAATGGACAGGCGGCCCCGGCGCAATTCGAAACGCCCCTGCGGACGAATGTCGTTGACCGGACCGCGAACCGTCAACTGCCCGCCAAGTTCCGCATCCAGCCCACGCCCGCGCACGAAAATGCGCGATGGTGCGCTGATCGTCACGTCGAGATTGAGAATCACAGGGCGCGCGTTCGGCGTCGGCGTGGGCGATGTCCGTTCAAGCCGCTCCAATGTCCGTTCGATGGGCGCGGACGGGGCGACGTGATCCACATCCAACAGCAAATCGCTGCCGCCAAAGGTTTCAGGAACGATGATCTCCGTGCGCTGCAGTTCGATATTGCCGGAAAGCAGCGGCGAACTGGCGATCGGCCCGGTCAGGGAAAGGCGCCCGTCCACGGTGGTGGAAAAGGTCTGACCATCCGTATAACGGGCGCTCGACAGCACAACATCGATATTCGCGTCCATACTCTGGGTCAGCAGGACCGACCCGGATGCGGATATGGAACCGCCGGTGGACAACTGCGCCGAGGCCCGTTGGATAGTCAGCCGGTCGCCGTTCAAACCGGCAATCAGACCGACATTGTTAAGGCGAAGATTCGAAAGCGGGTCGGAGACCGTCGCGTCGCTGAGTGAAACGAGACCGCCGAATTGTGGGTTGGAGAGGGAACCGGTCACAGTCGCATTCACCCGCACAGTGCCTGCAAGACGTGTGCCGCGCGCGGCAAGGAACGCCTCGCCGAGGCCCAGCGGTGCCGTGCCGTCGATCTGCACGTTCAGACCACCACCACTCAGCGGCACGGTGCCGGAACCGGACAGGGATATGCCTTGATCGTTGGATGCGTTGATCGATGCAATCCGGACAGTGTTGTTTGCAAAGCTGCCGTTGCCGGACAGCGAAATCGGGGAAACCCCGGCATCCGATATCGCACGCACCGTGAGCCCATTCGCTTGCACGTCGAATTGCGCGGTAGGTGCGGAAGCCGTGCCGCCGATTTCCGCGTTGCCGGACACGGTGCCTCCTGCACCAAGATCAGGTGCGAACACATTGGCGATAGAGATGGGCAATGCCTCGATACCAACCGACAGATCGAGCCTATCCCCGACCGTGCCGTTGACGCTGACCGTGCCGCCGCCAACCTGTAGCCGGGCATCGCCAATACGGGTCGTGCCGTTGGCAAGCGTTATATCGACAGGCCGCGTGAGTCGCGCATCGGTAATCGAACTCGTCACATCCAGTTTGGATATGGTAATGACAGTCTTGTCCGGCGACTGGATAACGAGCCCTTGCGTTTGCAAACGTGCATTCTGCTCGTCGAGATCGGCGGATAGCTCGAACGTCGTCCGCTCACCCTGGGTCAGCACATCGCCATCGAGGCGACGGACCACGACACCGCCGGCGCGAATGTCCTGCGCTGAGATATCGGCGTTGATTTTGGGGTTGCTGAACAATGTCTCGAAAGCCGCGTCCACATCGGCGGAACCGACACGGGCCACATCGCCATAGCGCAGGTTCGCCACACGCAAATCCGCGCTGCCGCCTTGTTGTCCGCCGTCGCTGGAGAGAACGACGGTGCCGTTCACCGCCCCGCTTGCATCTACCAAAGCCAAGGCAGCGGCTGCCGAAATATCCTCGCTCGAAATGGCAAGCGCGCCGTCGAGCAAGCCGCTGGCATTGCGCACCATGTCACCGGAAAGGCGCGTTTCGCCAAGCCGTGCGGTGAGGTCTGAAACGGATTGGCGGGTTTGCTGCAAATCGACATCGCCAGCCAGCGAAAGCGTCTGATCGGAGATCGAACCCTCGCCCGAAAGCGCGCCCTTCAACCCTTTCAGGTCGGTCGTGCCATCGAAAGCGATCGTCAACCCGCGCACGTCGCGTCCGGCCAGACTGACCGTTCTGCATGGCAATCTTCAGATCAGCGTCGAAGGGCAGCATCTCGCCATCGAGTTGCGCCTCCAGACGAACCGCGCCCGATGCGTCCGGTGTCACCAGTCCCGCATCGGCCAGCAATACATCCGCGCGCAGGTTGGATTTTTCGGAGCCGTAACGCCCCGTCACGGTCGCGTTGAATTGATTGTTGACGACCCGCAGGCTGTCGAACGCCAGACCGTTTTCGTCCCGCGCGACACCGCCGGATATCGTCGTCTCGCCATTGAGAAGCCGGTCCACCTGTTCGATGGCCACCTGCAAATCCTGCCCCGTGCCGTGACGTTCAGGTCGAACGCCCCGTCGATGGGACGCACGGTTCCTGTCACGCCAAAGGTTGCAGCACCGGACAGGTCGCGGGCCGCTAAACCGGAAAAGGCGGCCAGTCTTGACGTCGACACTTCGGCAGAACCATCGAAACTGTTGTCCTGAAACGCCCCCTGCGCAGTCAGCTGCAATGCCTCACCGACAACGCGCAACTGATCCAGTAGAAGCGGCTGCCCCGCCTGCCATGAACCCGAAGACGTCAGGTCCAGCGACGAACCGAGCGCATCCTGAACGCCCTGATCTTTCGCTTCGACACCACGGATACGCCCGGCGAGCGAGTAGGTGGCAGACCGTCGCTCGGCCTCATTGAAATTCTTCACCTGCCCCGAACCGAGCAGGCGCACCTGTTCGACGCTGATGTCGGTCGCCCGCACGGAACCGGCCTCGATGACAGCGTTCCATCCATCGTCAGCCGCCGCGTCATAATCAATAGTGGCACGCATCGAACCGAGGCTCGGCTGGTCCCCTTCCCCCGGCAACACGATGCGCGCACCATCGGTCGGCGCGAGGCGGAAATCGAGGTTGAGCGCGGAAAGAAACTTGTCGGCGGTCAGTCGCGCATCCGCGACCAGTTGCAGGGAGCCGCTGTCGAGAAGCACCCGATCCAGCTCGATCGTGCCATCGTCGTTGAACAGCAGATTGGCTTCGAGGCGGCTTTGGTCGCCATAGAACGCCCGCTGGCTTTCAGGTAGAATCCTGCCCAGCGGCCCGTCCAGTCTGGCAGCGGCCTTCAGCACATCACCGGTGCGATCCAGCGTGATCGTGCCGTCCACGATGCGCTCGTCGGCGACATCGAGCGCGATGATGGTCGTTCAGATCGTCGACCGGCCCTTCCCCGTTCACAACGAGACTGACGGGCGGTTTGCCTTCCAGATTGAGCAGGTTGGCGATGATACCGTCTTCCGGTTCCTGCAGACTGACCGCGACCGTCAATTCCGCCGGGTCGCCGCCAAATGTCGCCTGAATGGCCAGTGCACCACCCGCATCGAGACGGTCGACCGCCAGATCGAGATCGAGCGTCGCATCGACAAATGATACCGATCCTTCAAGACTGGCTTCGGCAGCAAGCCCGAAGACAGGCTCGCCGATGACCATGCGCCCGATTTTCAACTCATCGACACGAATCGAAACGGGCAGTTCCGGCAGGGAAAACGGCTTGGCTTCCGCATCCGGCAGGCTGTCATCCGGCTTGGGCGGCCGTGGAAAGTCGATACGCTCTGCCGTCAGCTGCTCGATCTCGACCCGCCCCCGCAACAGGGCGGAACGGTTCCAGACCAGTTGCGGCTTCTCGATCGTCAGCCAGACGCCGTCCTCGTCGGCAATGGTGATACTGGCGAGCGAGATGTTCGACGACAGCGACCCTTCCAGCCCGTTGAGCGAAATCTGCATGGTCGGCGTGGAAAGCTGCTCTTCCACATAGGTGATGAGGGACGATTTCTCTTCCGCTTCGGACTGGGCGAACGCAGGGCCGACGAGTGCGAGCAGGAACAAAGGATGAGAGCGGTCAGAAAGCGCATCAGAACGCATGTCCTATACCGGCATAGAAAGCGAAGTCCGGGTCGCCCTTCATCAGCATCCAGCGGAATGGCAACGTCGATCCGGATAGGACCAAGGCCGCTGTAATAGCGGAAGCCGACACCAACGCCGATCTTGGGATCGGTATCGAGAAGCCGGAAAAGCTGTCCTCGCCGACCACGCCGACATCGGCAAACGCGACCGCACCGAATGACTTCCCGAACCGCTGACGCAGTTCGATAGAGCCTTCCACGAGAGACTGCCCACCCGTCACGTCGCCATTGGCCTGCTTGACACCGATATTCTTGAACCCGTAACCACGCACGGACCCGCCGCCACCGGCCAGAAACAACTGGTCAGGCGGTGTCTGTTCGATCGATCGGTCCGAGCAGTGTGCCGACCTTCACGCGGGCGGCAAAGACCGTCCGGCCCTCGTTGACCCGGCGAAATGTAGCCACGCGCTTCGGTCTCGAAACGGGCCGCGGCGTTGCCGAATTCCCATTCGTAGAAAGGTCGCGCGAGGGCGGAGAAATACAAGCCCTCCTGTCGGGTCGAGCTTGTTGTCACGCAAATCGTATTCACCGGTGCCCTGCGCACCGACGGTTCCGAACCGTCGTGTGCCGAATACGTCTTCGTATTCACCGTATTTCACGAAGCCTTCGCCGGTCAGGGTGATGTTCTCGGTCTGATACCGCGTCAGCCCGGCCGATGCACCGACGGATGTCTCGCTGAACGTGTCGTTATGCGCCGCGCGCGCGAAAGCGTTCGCGATGAAATCTGTGTCCGGGTCCAGCAGACCAGGCTTCTTGAAGGTTGCGGCCACTTCGTAGTCGAGTTCATCGACGGCATCGACCTGCCCGCCACCGCCGACGCCACCCACTTGTGCGCTCAGCCGCAGGCTCTCTGCTTGCCCGAACAGGTTGCGGTGCAGCCAATAGGTTTCGGCTCCTGCACCGTCGATGGATGAGAACGTCGCGCCGACGCCGATGCGGCGCAGTTTGCGTTCTTTCACCAGCACGTTGATCGGCAGCAGCCCGTTGTCGCCGATCGTCTCGGCCTCCTGCAAACGCTGCAGCGAAAAGACGCCAAGCCGTTCCAGCCGCTTGCGCGCGCGGGCCAGCGTGTCGGGGTCGTATTCCTCGCCCGGCACGAGGCCTGTCATGTATGCGACGAAGGCCGGGTCCATGTCCCGCGTGCCTTCGACGCTGATGTCGCCGTAGGACGCACGCCGTCCGGGCTCCATGCGCAACGTCACATTAAGCTGGTTGTCGGGATGCACGGCCGTTGCATCGCGGTCCGCAACGGCTGCCTTTGCATAGCCCTGCTGTCGCCACGACACGGATTGCCAGCCGACCGGCTGCGCGCACGGCCGTGGCTTCGGCAATCTCACCGGACTGAAAGCCGACGGTTTCCGGCCCGTCTACCTGGTCGTCGGGGTCGAGCGTAGGCGGCGCTGCATTGACGATTTCCGCCGTTCCGAACCGGTATCGAGCACCCGGCGTCACCCGAATCGACCACGCTGGAATTCTCCGGCACATCTGTGCCCGGACGAATTTCCGATGCCTGGGTGCCGTTCAGTTCGATGGAGATGAGCGGCCCGTAATAACCCTTGTTGTAGAGCGCAGCGAGCATCCGCCGGTAGTCGCCCTTGGCCCGCGCGATTAGCCCTGCACCGCCGCCGACCGGCCCATCGCGCCCGTTCCACAGATCGGAAGCGCCCTTGACGGCATCTTCGGCACTGTCGTCCGTATCGTCTTCATCAACTGTGAAATCGACGTCGTATGTGCGCGGGTCGATGAACGCGATTCGTTGTCACCGGCCTCGGCCTCGCACGTGCCGAAGAGGCACCGGCCGAACAGTTCGAAGGCATAGGCGCTCTTGAACAGGCAAGAACACGGAGCTACCGGACAGGAGCAGAATCGCTCCGAGTACGAACCAGCACGCTATTCGCACCATGTTTCGGGAGCACATGATCGATCTGACAAATCTGCTCCCCTTTCTCTCATGCGGCAACACCGTGCCCGGCTCATTTCCATGAGCGGTTTAGTATGAGCGGCCATCGGTGTCTCCACCGAGCGGCGAAAATGTGTCGGCGTTGCAGACCGGAGACAGGCGTCGTCGCCTTGGCCCTGCCACCACCATGAGTGAATGATCGGTCCATGACGTGCATAGACTATAAAGCCCGTACTCTTTAGGGTTCGGTATGCTTAACAGCCCGTTAATATTGCCGCGCCTTCTACCCTTGCAGCATCCCATTGCGTATAACGACTTCGTGTTCCAGCACGCCGGCTCCGCTGCGGCATTTCTTCCTAACGCGGTTGATATGGATCAAAAATCCCTGATCGAATTTGTCAGAGGCTTGACCTTGGAAGCGGAATCGGACACGACGAAAATATGGACTTTGAAAGATTTCTAAAGAGCGAACTCGATGGGCTGCGTGAAGGCGGCAACTACCGGGTTTTCGCAGATCTCGAACGCAAACGCGGGTCGTTCCCCCGTGCGGCGCGCCATGTCGATGGCGAAGTCGGTGAGGTCACCGTTTGGTGCTCCAACGATTATCTCGGCATGGGCCAGCACCCTGCAACAATCGAGGCCATGCACGATGCGCTCGACAAGTGCGGCGCCGGTGCCGGCGGCACACGCAATATTTCCGGCACCAGCCACTACCATGTGTTGCTGGAACAGGAACTGGCGGACCTGCACGGTAAGGAAGCCGCCACGCTCTTCACTTCGGGCTACGTGTCGAACTGGGCTGCCCTCGGCACGCTGGCGGCGCGAATTCCCGAACTGCGAGATTTTTTCCGACGCGGGCAATCACGCCTCGATGATCGAGGGCATCCGCCATTCCCGCGCCCCACGCCATATCTGGAAACACAACGACGTTGCCGATCTCGAAGCCAAACTGGCCGCCGCCGGTGACGTGCCCAAACTCGTCGCTTTCGAGAGCGTCTATTCGATGGATGGCGACATTGCTCCTATCGCGGACATTCTCGACGTCTGCGAAAAATACGGTGCGATCACCTATATCGACGAGGTTCACGCGGTTGGCCTTTACGGCCCGCGCGGTGGCGGTATCGCCGAGCGCGAAGGCTTGATGCACCGTATCGACATCATTCAGGGCACGTTGGGCAAGGCGTTCGGAGTGATGGGCGGTTACATCGCTGCCTCCGCGAACCTGTGCGATTTCATCCGCTCCTTTGCCTCCGGTTTCATCTTCACCACCGCCCTGCCCCCGGCCTTGGCTGCAGGTGCGACGGCGTCGATTCAGCACCTGAAACAGTCGGATTTCGAGCGCCAGCGGCAGCGCCGCAACGTGCGCATATTGCGGGAAAAGCTCGACGCGCACGGCATCCCGTATATGCAGAACGACAGCCATATCGTGCCGGTCGTCGTGGGCGACGCGAAGAAGGCGAAGTTCATTTCCGACCTGCTGCTGGAAACCTGGGGCATCTACGTCCAGCCGATCAACTATCCCACCGTGCCGGTCGGCACGGAGCGTCTGCGTATCACGCCTTCGCCCATGCACACGATGGACGATATCGACAAACTCGTCGGCGCGCTTTCAAACCTGTGGTCCCAGTGCGCCCTGTCCCGGGCCGTTGCCTAAAAACTGTCGGCTAGGGCGTCAATCCGCCCACACGTCGCGTTAGAAACTCCACGATCACATCGGCAAAGACATCATTTTTGTCACCGACGATCATGTGCCCTGCATCGCTCACATCGACGAATTCGGCGTGGGGCACCAATGCGCGAAACTCATCCACCGCTTCCATCGTCACAAGATCGGACTGCGCGCCACGCACCAGCAATGTCGGGCATTCGATGTTCGCCACGGCTTGCCGGACGGTTTCCATTTGCTCATGGCCACCGGAAACGATGGAATGCGCACCATTGGCGAAGGCCGGATCCCAGTGCCAATACCAGCGGCCATCGTCGCGCAAACGCAGGTTTTTCTCCAAACCGGCAGTTGATTTCGGGCGCGTGCGGTGCGGCAGATACATGGCCACCGCATCCGCCGCCTCATCGACGGACGTAAACCCTTCTGCCGCTTTCGAGCCCATGAACTCCATGATCCGCGACACGCCCTGATTCCGTCATGGTCGGCGTGATATCCACGAAGATCGTCGCCGAAAAAAGGTCGTCGCGCTCCGCAAACGTGCGCATGGTCGTGATGCCGCCCATCGAAGCGCCGATGGAAACGGGCCGCGCACCGGTCATCTCGGCGGTCTGTTCGGCGATGGAGACCAGGTCGTCCGCGAAATGGCGAAACCGGTAATGGCCATGCTCCGACCAGTCGCTGTCCCCATGCCCCCGCGCATCGACCGCGATCGCCCGTATGCCGTGCTTTTGCAACATCCGGCTCGCACCGTGCCAGGAATGCCGCGTCTGCCCGCCGCCGTGCAGCAGCAGGGCAGTCGGCGCGTCGTCGTTCGCCACATCGTAGATGGAGGCAGCGAGACTGTTACCCTCGGCACCGGTGAAGCTATGCTTCTTCATCGTGCGAGAAAGTCCAGAACCGCGTCCTTATAGGCCGCGTCGCCGGTGGCCTTCATGTGGTCCTTGCCGGGAATGACGAACGCTTCGCCGTTCGGCATCATCTCCGCCAGCGGTCCGGGCCTGCCGCCGACATCGTCCTCGCTGCCGACTGCGACCAGAACGGGGGCGGAAATCGACGCTATCATCTCGGGTGTAACCTTCTGTTGTGCTGGTCGTATGCAGGCGGCCAGCGCGAGGCGATCGCTGCCGGTCTTGTCCGCAAAAATCCGAAAGATTCTTCGCGTGTCCATCCGCGATAGAGTCCGGATCATCCGTTTCCAACGCCTCGGCGATGGCCTCGTATCCGCCGCGCCCGCCGAAGATGTGTTCGCCCATTCCGCCAAATACGACACGATCCACACGGTTCGCATAATGTGCAGCGATCCACGACGATATGCGCGCACCCATGCTGTAGCCCATCACATGGCACCGCTTGACACCCAGATGATCGAGGAGCGAAATCGCGTCGGCGGCGAAAATATCCGGTCCGTAGTCCGAGGCATCGTAGAATTTCTGCGACTGACCGTGGCCGCGATTGTCGATGGCGATGCAGCGATACCCGGCCTGCCGCAGCACATCGGTCCATCCCGTATTGATCCAGTTCACACGTGCGGTGGATGCGAAGCCATGAATAAGGAGGATGGTGCCGGTTTCGTCAGTGCAACGGCGGCAGATCGATATACGCCATCGAAAGCCTGCCGGTATCGACAATCGTCATTTCGGCCATACAAAGGCTCCTCGCAACTTCCCAAACCATGCCATGATCGTTAAACGGATGAGGCATTCACGAAGCTGGTAACACGTTCAATGGCCAAGGCAATCGTTCCCCATTTCCACAACGATCAGGGCGTGCGGCACATCGATATCGGCGTTCGGGAGTTCATGTGCGTCGGCGCAAGCGCGCCTCACGACCATCCGCACGTCTATCTCGATATGGGTGATGATCCGGAAAAGGTCTGCCCCTATTGCTCGACCCTGTTTCGGCACGACCCGAACCTGTCACCCACGGCAACCATTCCGCCCGGTTGCCTGATGGGGGCCGACAATACGGAAATGGGGGTCGATGCAAAAAATGCACCGATCACAGCGAATACGGTTGCCATCCGCCTTATACGGTCGATAACGAGCCAGCCGTCGCACAGCGGCTCATCCGTGGAATTACTAGGCGGCCATCTGCCTAGTGCAGAATCTGGCTGAGGAATTCTTTCGTCCGCTCGTGCTGCGGATTGTCGAAGAACGCAGCCGGTTCGTTCTGTTCCACGATCTGCCCCTCATCCATGAAGATGACACGGTTGGCGACCTGGCGTGCAAAACCCATCTCGTGGGTCACGCAGATCATGGTCATGCCCTCTTCTGCCAGATCGACCATCGTTTCGAGCACTTCCTTGATCATTTCCGGATCGAGCGCCGAGGTCGGCTCGTCGAACAGCATGATGCGCGGGTTCATGCACAGCGAACGGGCAATGGCGACGCGCTGCTGCTGACCACCGGAAAGCTGACCGGGATATTTGTTGGCCTGTTCGGGAATCTTGACCCGCTCCAGAAAATGCATCGCAACATCTTCCGCTTCCTTCTGGGGC
Organism: uncultured Alphaproteobacteria bacterium; assembly: GCA_963799325.1. GTDB lineage: Bacteria > Pseudomonadota > Alphaproteobacteria > Rhizobiales > Rhizobiaceae > Pseudahrensia. The sequence goes on from CAWCWS010000002.1 coordinate 1,042,684, forward strand.
ATCTTGCGAACCCAGATCGGTGCCAGCGTGCAGTTTTCCAAAATAGTCAGATGCGGAAACAGGTTGAAGTGCTGGAACACCATGCCGACTTCGCGGCGCACTTCGTCGATCTTCTTAAGGTCCGACGTGAGTTCGATACCATCGACGATGATCTGGCCCTTCTGATGTTCCTCCAGCCGGTTGATACAGCGTATCATCGTCGACTTGCCGGAACCGGATGGCCCGGCAACCACGATACGTTCGCCCCGCATGACCTTCAGATTGATGTCGCGCAGAACGTGAAAATCACCATACCACTTGTTCATATCGTTGATTTCAATAGCGACTTCCGTATCGGAAACCGCCATCGTGCTGGTGGGCGCAGCAGCAGGAACGGTGTGGCCGTTCTCAGCTACGGGCGCAGCCGGTACCGGCTCTACGGCGACGGATGCAACCGCGCTTGCACCGACCAGGCCGATATCTTCCGCACCCGTCGTGTCGATGGAACTGGTATCGACTGGCGGCATGGATGCGACGGGAACGGATTTCGTCTTGCGCGAAGCGGATTTCCCGACCGTTTTCTTCACGACGCGAACAGGCTTCTCGGAGGGCGCAGCCAGACCTGAGGCTGCCGCAGTTTTGGCCACCTCGTCGCGCAACCGGCGGCATTGGGGAATCCACTCGTCCCGCTCGATGCGGCCGTTGAACTTCAGATGCGAGTTGACATAGGCGACATCGGCCTTCCGCCATTTGGCGATCTGCGCATACGTCCACACACCCATATCGTTGAGCTGGCCCTGTATTTTAGGCCCGACCCCGGAAATACGGGTCAAGTCATCCGGATTGGCCGGGCGGTCGATGGCGGGGGGTGGTGTCATCGCAGATTGCGTGGCGATTGGACTTGGAGTTTTGGCCATTGGTTCAGCCCTTCCTATCGGTGACCGGTGTCGAGCTTGCGTTCGACATACATGGAGTAGCGGGACATGGAGAAGCAGCAGATCCAGAAGAACACGGCGGCAAACACCAGTAGTTCCCAGAAGATACCGGTCCAGTTCGGATCGGATGTGATGGCGTTGCGAATGCCGAGCAGGTCGTAAAGACCGATGATCGAAACCAGTGTCGTGTCCTTGAACAGCCCGATGAACGTGGAAACGATGCCTGGAATGGCAACCTTCAACGCCTGTGGCAGAATGATGAGCCGCATGGAATCCCAATACGGCAGGCCCATCGACTGCGCCGCCTCATATTGCCCGCGTGGTAGGGCTGCGAGGCCGCCGCGGATCACCTCGGCCATATAGGCGGAGGCGAACAGGGTGACCAGAATGACCACCCGCAGCAGCAGATCGAACGAGACGCCTGGCGGCAGGAAATAGTTCAGCAGGGTCGAGGCCACAAAAAGCAGCGTGATCAGCGGAACACCACGAATGAACTCGATGAAGCCGACGCAGATCATCTTGACGATCGGCAGGTTGGACTGCCGCCCCAGAGCCAGCAAAATACCGAGCGGAAATGACAGCACGATACCCGAAACACCGACGATCATCGCCAGCAGAATGCCGCCAAGCTGGGCGGAGTCAACGCGCTCGAGCCCCACGAACCCGAATAGGGAATTGAGCAGCGATGCGGTCGGGTCGATGCCATAGATCCAAAACAACACCGTAACCAGCAATGCGACGATTGCAGCCATCGCACTTGAGGCATAGCGAGAGGCAATCTGAAATGCGACGGCACCGGCAGCCAAGCTGATGAGGAAGGCAACAATGCCCCAGATCGGGCCGCCCCATACGAGGAAAAAGGCAAGCAGCGGATACAGCAGCGAAAGCGGCATCAGCTTGCGCACCCAACCATCGCCCAACACGGGGATAACGGCCGGCACGAACAGCAGCAGCGCCAGCGTTGGACGCCATAGTTCCGTTTCCGGATAGAATCCGAAGACGAGCTGGTTGAAACGCACTTTCAGGACCGCGAAGCAGGCTGCGTGGACCCCATCGAGAATCTCGCGGCATTCGGCCAGCGACCCCGCGTTCCATACGCCGAAGATGAACCAGGGTGCGAAGGTCCATACGATATAGACGACAAAGATCAGCGAGATCAGCGTTGTGATCGTGTCGCCGACGGTGGCGAACAGGTTCTTGCGCACCCAGCCCGTGAACCCGACCTCGCTGAGGGGTGCACTGGACTGCGGGATCATGTTCTTGGCGACGTAAGCGCTCGTTTCGGAATGAAGATCGGACATGGGATCAGCGCTCCTGCAACGCGACGCGGGAGTTGTAGATGTTCATGACGCCGGAAATCGTCAGCGATACGGCGAGGTAAAAAGCCATCAGCAAAAGCAGACATTCCATCTCGCGGCCTGTCTGGTTCAGTGTGATGCCGCCCAACGTGCCGGTGATATCGAAATAGCCCGTCGCAATGGCGAGCGACGAGTTCTTCGTCAGGTTGAGATATTGCGAAATCAGCGGGGGAATGATCATCCGCATCGCCTGGGGAAGAACGACGAGATTCATGATGCGTGTTTGTGGAAGACCAAGCGCGGCAGCGGCTTCCCGCTGGCCCTTGCTGACGGCCTGAATGCCTGCACGAACGACCTCTGCGATGAAGGCTGCCGTGTAGATCGTCAGTGCGAACCAAAGTGCGAACAGCGCACCGGACATGCGCCAGCCGCCATCGAAGTTGAACCCGCTCAACTCTGGAACATCCAGCCCGATGGGGCGACCCATCAGAAAATAGGCAAGGAGCGTGGGGACAAGAATGACGAGAAGCGCAACCCGGACCCACGGAAACAGATGTCCGGTCTCCATCTTACGTTTGATCGCATAGCGCCGCACGAACCATGCAGCCACGAGAGAAATCAGGAACACCGCGACGACAATACCAGACCCGGCTAGAAAATCGGGAGACGTGAAACGCACACCTCTGTTTGTGAATACGACGCCCTGCCCGATCGCCTCACCACTGTAGAGGCCGAAAGTGATCAATTCCAGAAGCGACCCCAACCCGCCGCCGAGCGTCCAGGCTTGCCGGGGCGTAGGAAACACCGTCGTGAAGACGGCAATGGCGAGAATGATCCAGATGAGAAGCGGGATGTTTCGAACGACTTCCACATAGACGGTCATCAACCGTGCAACGAGCCAGTTCTGAGACAGGCGGGCGACGCCAGCAGCGACACCGATTACGGTAGCACCGATAATACCAAGAAATGCCACGAGGAAAGTGTTCATGATCCCGGCCAGCGCGGCCATGCCATGCGGCGAGCGGGATGTGTAATCGATCAGCGGCTGGTCAATATCGTAGCCGGCCGGCTGCCAAAGGAAACTGAAGGAGAAGGTCTTTCCCTGATCCGCGAATTTCGCGACCACATTCGAACCGAGCCAGGCAATCACCAACACGAACAACACAACCGTTATGACCTGAAGCGTGTAGCCCCGGTACCGGCTGTCGTTGAGAAGCATGGAGAGTTTGAAGCTCTGCCGCTCCGGTTCGGGAGCCTTGCTCGCAAAACGCGCATCGGTGGTGGTAGCCATCTGCGACCCTTCGGAAATCTCAGCGGAAAATCGTGAAGAACCCTGTGGGCTTGCGCCGACCTGCGGTCATATTCGTGACCCGGCAACACCTCCCCCAAGGCGTATATGAAAACGCGCGCCCGGACTGACCAATGGCCATCCCGGACGCGCGCGTATTCGTCAGTCGATCAACGTACGGGGATACCGTACATCAGGCCACCATTCGTGTAGAGAGCGTTCAGGCCGCGCTCCAGACCGAGAGGCGAATCCTTACCGATATAGCGGTCGAAGATTTCACCATAGTTGCCGTTCGCCTTGATAGCGCGCAGAGCCCATTCGTTGTCGACGCCCATCATGGCACCGTATTCGCCTTCTTTGCCAAGCAGGCGTGCAACGTCGGGGTTTGCGTCTTCAGCAGCGGCCATCTCGTCGGCGTTCGCGGCGGTGATGCCCATTTCCTCGGCCAGGATCAGCGCACGAACAGACCAGGAAACGATATCGGCCCACTGATCGTCGCCCTGACGGACGAGCGGTGCGAGTGGCTCCTTGGAAATGATTTCCGGCAGAACGATGTGATCGGCCGGGTTCTCGAAAGCGGAACGCGCGGAAGCGAGACCGGAAGCGTCCGTCGTGTAGGCATCACACGCCTTGGCGAGGTAACGCTCTTCGGCTTCAGCCTGCGTTTCGATCGGAACCGGCGTGTATTCCATGTTGTTGGCACGGAAATAGTCGGACAGGTTCAATTCGGTCGTGGTGCCGGTCTGAATGCAGATCGTGGCGCCGGAAAGCGACAGGGCGGAATCGACGCCGAGGTCTTTGCGGACAAGGAAGCCCTGACCGTCATAATAGTTGACCGGTGCGAAGGTGAACTTCAGGTCCACGTCGCGGGAGAAGGTCCAGGTCGAGTTACGCGCCAGCATATCGATTTCGCCGGAGGACAACGCGGTAAAGCGGGTCTTGCCGGTGGTTGGCGTGTATTTCACGGCCTTCGGATCGCCGAAAACGACAGCGGCAACAGCTTCACAGATGGAAACGTCGAAGCCTTTGTAGTCGCCAGCGTCATCCTTGAATGCAAAGCCGGCTGCGCCGGTGTTCACACCGCACTGAAGAAAGCCTTTTGCTTTCACATCGTCGAGCGTGGCTGCCGATGCGGGCGCTGCCATCATGGCGAGCGCTGCGGCGCCGAGAGCGAGTTTGGTAAAATTGGTTTTCATATTGGGTAATGCCTTTCGCGTTTCCCTCGACCGGAGACCCGGTCGTGATTTCGTCCTGATAGTCACAGTCTTTGCGGCCGTCTTTAATTAGACGGAGAGGACGATACGCGACCAAGGAGTTCACACCCCGAAAACGCCTGCCATTCTCCCCGCGCCTCTACCGCATCACCGAAATCCTGCAAATGAATGCAAAAGGTCGGCACCGCGGGGGCAGCCCCTTTGACGGCCTGATAACATGATATTACAGCGGTGCGGTCAAGGTGTGTGCATGCACCATTTTGGGGCAGTCCCCGCTTAAAGCGCATAAAACACAGGCTGAAATGACCAAAAAAACGCCAGAAACCAAGGATCACGGTATTAACACGCGGCTCGCGCATATGGGTCATGATCCCCGCTCCTACCACGGGTTCGTCAATCCGCCGGTCGTGCGCGCATCGACGGTTCTGTTTCCAGATTACGAAACGATGCGCGACCGCGCCCAACCCTATGTCTATGGCACCCGCGGCACGCCGACGACGGACGCTCTGGCGAACGCGCTGACAGAGTTGGAACACGCCGCCGGCACCATTCTCGTCCCGTCAGGTCTGGCCGCGATTTCGATTCCGATGCTGGCTTTTGCGAAGGCCGGGGATCATGTGCTCATCGTCGACAGCGTCTATCAACCGAGCCGTCATTTCAGCGATACCGTCCTGTCACGCATGGGTGTCGAAATCGAGTATTTCGATCCCCATACGGGCGCCGATTTCACATCGCTCATGCGCGACAATACCAGCATCGTGTTGCTGGAAGCCCCCGCCTCCAATTCTTTCGAGATGTGCGACGTGCCTCTGATCGCCCGTCTGGCCCACGACGCCAATCCGGCCTGTGTCGTCATGATGGACAACACGTGGGCAACGCCCTTGTATTTCAAACCGCTCGACAACGGGTGCGACATTTCCATCCACGCACTGACGAAATACCCCAGCGGGCACTCCGATGTGCTGATGGGCGGTGTTTCGGCCAATGAGCGGTGCTGGAAACAGCTCGAAAATACGCAGATCGCACTCGGCACCTGCGCCCACGGAGACGAGGCCTATCTCGTGCTGCGCGGGCTGCGCTCCATGAATGTCCGTTTGGCGCACCAGTCGAAAACCACGATGGAATTGTGCCTCTGGCTTCAGAACCATGATCAGGTCGCCCGGGTGCTCTATCCTGCCCTGCCGGAGGATCCGGGATATGACTTGTGGAAAAAGGACTATTCCGGTGCCAGCGGGCTATTCGCGATTGTGCTGAAGGATTGTGGCGAGGCGGAAGGCGCACGTTTCCTCAACGCCCTCGAGATTTTCGGGCTTGGCTACTCATGGGCCGGACATGAGAGCCTCGCACTGATGCCGGTCTTTTCAGACCGCACCGTGGCAAAAGCACCAGAAGGCGGGGTGACGATCCGGCTTCAGGTCGGGCTGGAAGATTTCAGCGACCTGAAAAACGATCTCGAAAAAGGGTTCGCAGCCTTGTAACGCCGCCTAACGGGCAACGCCCGGCGGGTAGGCAGGCTGAACATGATGCCACGCTGGCCCAGAGTGCGCGCCAGCAGCACCGTCATCACCGCACCGCACACCAGTCCGGCCACGATGTCCGAAAGATAATGCGCGCCAACGAACGACCGGCTTGCCCCGCCAACCACGGCGACGATCACCATCGCCCAGCGCAGTTTGGGCACCAGCAGCGCGATTGCCATCGCCAGTGCGCCAAAGGTGGTGGAATGGCCGGATGGGAAGCTGGCAAAACTGGCATCGAAGGCTGCGAATTCGAAATGATGCTGTCCCAGTGTTTCCAGCCAGCGCGGTCGTGCGCGGCCGATCACGTTCTTGACCAGACTGATGAGACTTCCGCTCACCGCAACGGACGCGAAAACAAACACGGCATCGGCATTAAGCCCGGCAATGGCGACCGCCGTTCGACGGGGCAACAACGTCCACCGAACGAGCGACGTGGCGATGACCGCCACCGCGCAGATCACCAATATCCATCCGCTCTTGCCCAGTGCGGTTATGAACTGGAACGGCGTATAAACGGATGCCCCATTCTCGCCCACCCAGACTGCGATTGCGCCATCGAAATACACAAAGAGCACGACTATAGCACTTGCGAGTGCGAGAAGGATGCCGTTGAAAACAACACCGCGCGGCCAGAGCGGGACCGACGAGCGCCGTGGCCTCGACAGCCGCGCACATGCAATGCGCAGATCGCCGACAAGGTCGGCTGGCGTGTTGAACAGCCTGTTTCTGGCGGGTCGCGGATCCATTCCCGTCCGGTGCCCGCCGAACCCTTCCGCGTCAATGGCTGCCTTGCCGCTGGCTTCTCCCGGCGCCATTTCACCGCAGGGCTTCTCATATGGGAAATGCGGCGGTAAACCCTGCCAGTCCGGACCCGTAGCTCAGCTGGATAGAGCACCGGCCTTCTAAGCCGACGGTCGCAGGTTCGAATCCTGCCGGGTTCGCCATCTTCTTCGCATTTTACACGCTTCCTCGCTTGCGACATGGGCGAACACGGACTATGCACGGCATCGGATTGTCGGGGTGTGGCGCAGCCTGGTAGCGCACCTGGTTTGGGACCAGGGGGTCGGAGGTTCGAATCCTCTCGCCCCGACCATCCGTATCTCCCTTTTCGCAAGGAGTGTTGTTCCCCATGTCCGCCCGTATCTTCAAGCCTTCCAAGACGGCCATGCAGTCCGGCAAGGCGAAGACGGATTATTGGGTGTTGGAACATCTTCCGACTGTGGCGAAAAAGCGTGAACCTTTCATGGGCTACACCTCCTCTGCCGACACGCTGTCGCAGGTCAGGATGCGGTTTCACACCCGTGAGGAAGCCATCGACTATGCCAAGCGCAACGGGATCGAGTATCGCGTGCAGGAACCGAAAGAATTCAAGCGCCGCGTCGTCAGTTATTCCGAAAACTTCCGCTATGATCGCAAGGTGCCCTGGACCCACTAAAGGTCGAATGCACTAGGACGCCGAACAGGTCTCCGACACGCTCTGTCCTTCCGCCACCCCGGCCAAAAGCGCCTCCCCGGCATTGACCTCCAGCACATAGCGCACCGGCTTACCCGACGAGATGGTTTCCAGAGATTGAGGCACCGCACCGCGGTGAACGCTGGCGATCGTCATGTTTTCACCAATGAAGATCATATCGAGCGGGATGAAGGTGTTCTTCATCCACATCCGCACCAGCCTCTCCTCGTCGAACCGGAACAGCATACCATGTGCCGATGGCATGGCGCGGCGGAACATCAGCCCACGCTGTCGCCCTTCCGGCGTATCCACGTATTCGGTGCGCCAGTTCTTTCCGTTGATCGAGACGGTGCAGAGCGTTTGCGTATCGGCGTGCGAAAAACCGGAAATGCCAAGCAACAACACGGCAACCGCTACAGCAAGAAGGTATCTCAATGGTTGCGCGGCAGGCCCGTGCCGGCAACGGGATGCACTTCCGCCGCCATCAGGCCTTTATCGCCTTCGCCGTAGCGAACCATCACCATCTGGCCCGGTCGCAGTTCCGTCAGGCCGTAACGGCGCAACGTTTCCATATGGACGAATATGTCTTCGTGATCGGGACCGGTCGTCAGAAATCCGAATCCCTTGGTCCGGTTGAACCATTTCACCTCGGCCCGCATCGTGTCCGACGTCGGCTCGACCTCCACATGGGTGCGCGCAGGCGGAAGCTGGGACGGGTGCAGACGCAGTGGAATTGTCCATCGACAGCACATTGATAGCCTGAAGCCCCCGTGGCTTGCGGACAACTTCGCACGTCACGCGCGCACCTTCGTGGGCAGTCTGATATCCACCCTGGCGCAGGCAGGAAACGTGGAGCAATACGTCCGGCATGTCTTCGTCCGGAACAAAGAAACCGAACCCCTTGGCGACATCGAACCATTTGATGACGCCCGTGACTTCCAGAACTTCAGCGTCCGCGTCGTGACCGACATCTGACGCGTCCGAAAACGGGCGGCTCTTATCGGCCCTGCCCGTGGTCAAATCGTCACCCATCGTTTCCACTCCTATCGACGCACTCGCACAAACCAGCGACATACCCGTTCATCGACAAGCGATGCACCGTGTCTCGATTCGCAATGCGACCATAGCACCGCAGAAGCAAAAAATGGCAAGAGAGCCGCACCCCGGCACACATCTTGCTTCTTTTAGCCTACAGCCTGCTGCATCACCTCGCCGATGGGCGCGTTGATAACCAGAGCGGCAACTGAGTCCAGCGGTGTCGGTTCGTTGTTGACGATCACGAGCGGTGCCCCCGCCTGCGCCGCGATTTCCGGCACTTTCGCCGCCGGTTGCACGACCAGCGAAGAACCAAGCACCAGCATGAGATCGCAGCTTCGCGCAAAGGCGAGCGCAGCCCGCAGCTTGTCCTGTGGCATGGGCTGGCCGAACGAGACGACGTCGGCCTTCACGGTCCCACCGCAATGCTCACAAGAGGGCGAGACGCCCTGCTCCTCCACATGCCCACGTGCAACGTCGAGCGGCATGGGCGCTTCGCAATCGAGGCAGGATGCTTTCAGCCCGCTGCCATGCAGTTCGATCACCCCTTCATCAGCCACACCGCCGCGCTGATGAAGCCCGTCGATATTCTGCGTCACGACCAGCGAACCCGGTTTTGCGGCAATCAATCGAGCCACGGCCCTGTGCCCCGCATTGGGCTGTGCCGCTTCGTATTGTGTTTTAAAATGGAACCGGCGACGCCAGTCCTCCATCCGCGCCTCTTCATCCGATATGAATCTTTGAAACGGTATCGGCTTGATGCGACTCCATATTCCCCCCGGTGAACGGAAGTCCGCAATCCCGCTTTCGGTGGATATACCCGCTCCGGTGAATATGCAGATGCGACGCGCGTCCGAAAGCAGCGCGGAGAGGTGTTCGATGTCAGCGGTAGAAATGTCCATCGGTTGTCTTTCCGCTCGTGGCGCTTATCGTGGCCGAGAACATTCACGCAATGACGGGCGATTTCCATGCGTTATCTTCACACAATGGTCCGCGTGGCCGATGTCGATGCCTCTCTCGATTTTTACTGCAACAAGCTCGGGCTGGTTGAAACAAGACGGATGGACAACCAGAAGGGCCGGTTCACGCTGATCTTTCTGGCAGCGCCCGAAGACGAGCCGCGGGCAAAGGCCGAGAAGGCGCCGGAGCTGGAACTCACCCATAACTGGGACCCGGAAAAGTATGAGGGCGGACGCAATTTCGGCCACCTCGCCTACGTGGTCGATGACATTTACGCGCTGTGCCAGAAGATGATGGACGCGGGCGTCACCATAAACCGCCCTCCCCGTGATGGCCACATGGCCTTCGTGCGCTCTCCGGACGGCATTTCCATCGAACTGCTGCAGAAGGGCGATGCGCTGCCACCGCAGGAACCGTGGTCATCTATGGACAATACCGGATCCTGGTAACGTTCTGTTAGCTTTGTCGGCGCGATTGTGCGGAACGGGCGCGGTCATATTGATGCCCGTTTTGAGCCATATCGCAGCCGAAACCGGCATCCGAACCGTTCGTGAGCCCTTGTTGAACCGTAACCTGGACGGGAACTTGTCGATGTTGAACGGGATGGCCTTACAGTGATGCGTGGGATTCGACTGGTCACAATCCTGCTGCTTCCCGCTTTCCTCTGGTCCTGCACCAACGCAGGCTTCGTACCACCACAGAACATTGCCTCCCTGCTCACTCCACAAGCGAGCGATACAGCGACGCCCGGGGCGACCGATACCGCAGCGGAAACCGGCTTTTCAGACGAAACGCTTTCAACGGATACCGAAACCGTGACTGCTTCCGTAACCGAGGGCGCGCCACCACCAGCCGATACATCGGTGGCATCGGTAGAGACGCTTCAGGCATCCACAAGCGATACAACCGCCCCGCCACTCGCAGTTGACGATACAGACGTTTCCGGATCTGACGAGAAAACAGCTGTCGCACAGGCCGATACGAGTGTGGACACGAAAACCGCTCTCGCTCCGCAGCCTCAAAAAGCTGCCAACCCCTTCGCGGCATTCCTGAAAAGCCAAGGCAGCGCAAACCGTCCCCGCGCCGATGTGGGTGACGACAGACAGCAAGCCCGCAGCACCTATCGCAAACCGGCTCAGACCCGGCAGGTCGCCCGCCTGACCGTAAGCCGCACGTCCTCCAGCACTGCGCAGCGCGGTTCGGCAGATTCGCTTCCCGGTGTAAACATCAAGAACGTCTTTGCCATCGACGAGGAAGAGTCGGGCGAAAGCGATTATCTGGCAGATAGCGACAACGAAGCTGCCCGTGTTGCCTCGCTCACCAATATGGCCCGCCGTGGCGATCATGGCCTGCTGCTTCAGCGCGAAGGCGTGGCTGTCGGCTGCTTTCCGCCCGCTCTGCTGACTATTTTGCGAAGCGTGGAAACCAAATTCGGCAGAACACCCGTCATCACGTCCGGTTATCGCAGCCCGGAATACAACCGCAAGATCAGCGGTGCGAAGAAATCGCTGCATATGCGCTGTTTTGCAGCGGATATTCAGGTTCAGGGTGTGTCCAAATGGACGCTCGCAGAATACCTTCGCAGCCTGCCGGGCCGCGGCGGCGTTGGCACATATTGCCACACTCTCTCGGTCCATATCGACATCGGCACCCAGCGCGACTGGAACCGTCGCTGCCGCCGCAAGAAGGAAGCCTGAGCGGATTTGAGACGCTCGAAAAAAGCTCCTTTTTTCGCTTCGAGCGGTCTTGCCTGCCAAAAGTTTTGTGACTAGACAGACCTCGCTGTGGTCCCTTCGTCTATCGGTTAGGACGCCAGGTTTTCAACCTGGAAAGAGGGGTTCGATTCCCCTAGGGACTACCAGCCGTTCTATTAACGGCAATCCTTTCCGCAGCTTACCACATTATTTGTCCAACCATGGTTTGAGGTTGGACAATTTCAGCTTGCTCATCGCGCCATCGCCAAGCCCACCCCGGTTCGCCGCAGCAACGTATGTGCGAGCTTCATCAGGGGTCTTGTGGCCCAAATAGGCCATGATCTGCCATTCGGTCGCCCCGCATTCGGCAAGCGTCGTAGCGCCGAATTTCCGAACGCCGTGGCTCGTGCAATGCGGCAAGCCCGCTGCGGTGCACCGCTCGCTAAACCAATTGCCAAATCCTTCGGAAGTGTAAGATTTTCCGGTGTCGTGGGTGAAATAGTACCGATCTGTAGCCGGATGCTGGTCAAGAACATCCTGCAGCTCTTCTCGGACCGGTACGTTCACGAAAACCTTAGTTTTGGTGCGGGTATATTCAAAACGTGCGTCATCACCTGTTTTGCGGATGTTTTTCGGACCAAAGCCCGCCAAATCAATGCGCGTGCCACCGGTGAAGAGGAAAAGCCTGAGTGCAAGCACCTCTTTCGAATCGATAGGAAAGCGATTTTCAAATTGCTTGATCTCAGCTTCAGACCACGTGTGGTATCCGCCAGTGGTCGATGCAAACAACTGAATGTTCGCAGCAGGATTATCGGTTTTGATTTTCAACTCGTCGATTGCGAAATTGAAGAGCAGTCGAATAGTTTTCACCAACGAGTTAGCTGCTTCCGGGGTCTCTTTTCCACCAGCAGCGCCGGCATTCTTCAGGCGCTCCTTGATCATCAGAGATTTCACAATCTCTGGCGTCAATTCCGAATGGAGCCTGTGTCCGTGCGCAGAAGACAGCCGGTTTAACGTTGCGGTTCGGGTCCGCTTCGTTCCCTGCCCGAGCATTGTAAATTTAATCGAACCCAAATAACGCCCAATCAGCCAGTCCATAGTTTTTTGGTCAGCGCCACTTTTCGCCGGACGCTGGTCCTCTGCGCTCTTCCTTTCATATGCAGCGATAAACTCGGCAGATCCGTAGACGCCTGGAAGGTATCCACTTTCTTTCCCGGCGCGGCGAAATCGCCACCGCGTTTGCCCATGACGATCCGTAGTCTTGGTCACCCCCGGGAAGTTTGGGTCCCGCCGTTGCTTAGGCATCCGACCAACTGCTTTTCACAACCGGTGGTACCACCATAGTCTCGCGCGCATCACTGCGCTCGCGGTGCATGATCAACTCCATCGTTCTGTTTTCGTGCGAAATCACACAGCGCTCCACGGGCAAACGGCTCTGTTCGATTGCACGCAGAACACCGAGAATGCGTGCCTCTGTGATGTAACTAGCTGCCATAGGACGTCCCGGTAAAACTGGAGCGAAAGAGCTACTCCAATTGCCAAGATAGTCGTCAGCGTTCAATTTGCAAGAAAAATCTCACTTTTCTTACGTTTTTCTGACTTTTGCCACTGCGCGGTATAGATCGAACTGAGAGTGAAAATTCGTATTGTGTCGTCCCACGGGAAAACGAGCGGTTCATTGGTGCCGAAAGGGCAAATTCTGGTTCCGACCCGGCTGGTGTGGTCAACAAATGACCCGATGAAGGCTTTCAAATCCCATTTTCGGTCAGGCGTGGTTTCCCGTTCGAATAGAATGACCTCATCGCCGAATGAAGGAACTATGCCGGATCCAAAATATGCAATCTCACCAGCTCGCATCCTGTAATAAGTGGAGCCGAACTTGAAAGTGGCAAAAATTCCGTTTGAGGGGCAACCGTAGTCTTCAGCATGCACCCTAGAGGATGCATTACCTGGATTCCGACAAAGCCACAGATAGTTCCGGGTATCAGTTGTGTCGAAAATCGGACTAAGGGACGTACCGGCGAGATCAGGGAAAGCACTGGCGTCGAACGGCCGCACAAACCGCTCCAACGATTTTACGTCATTGCTACTATCAAGCCTATTTGGCTCTCCGATATCTGCGGTTTCGACATCCCAATCTGATGAAGTTTTTGATCGTTCTCGCAAACGCGCGATCTCTCTATCTTGCGCCCGAGTATTCGCTCCTGGAACATCTAACGCCGAAAGCCAAGATGGGGATGTATCCAAAGCCTGAGCCAGCTTGGTAATCGCTTCGTAATTGATCGACTTCTTCTTTCCACTTAGCAGATCGGAGAGAAATGCTCTGTTAAATCCGGTTGCCCGGTTTATATCTGCTTGGCGGAGGTTTTTTTCCCGCATGCGAATTAAAACTCTACCAGCTAGTGTATCGTCGGACATTCTCAGCACCTTCGGCCAAAGAAATTTCTAACAGATTCTTACGTCACGTTGATCAGGTTTTCAATTTGAAATTCATTACCCTTTGCCGGCCATGAGGGCAGCGTGTTCAGCCCTGATGCAAACGCGAGAACTTTTCCCGCGCATCGATCACCGCCTTCACCAGTCGGCGGAGATTTCTAATCGACCCTCCCGCCCAGTAGCGACCCAACAGGTTGAGTTCGGATGGCGTCAGTGGCGTCGCCCATCCCGCGTGTAGCCCACGTAATTTATACTCCGCTACCAGCAGCTGACCCGCCAGCGTTTCCAAATGGTTTTTGCCTGGCATCGGGCAATTTATGACTTCGAGCCGGTTGATGAGCGGGAGCGGAATGTTCTCGTTCGTGTTCGCCGAAAACACCCAATTCACTCTGGAAAGATTTGTTGGTTTGCCGAGAAAAGGGCACATGAACGAACTCGCGCGCCGGGGTTCTAGCAGGCCCAGAAGCCTGTGACGGATGTCGCCATTGCGATCAGACCCGCCGACCTTTTCCAGTTCATCGAGAATGATAATCGGATTGGCTACGCGGTGGTCAGCGATGAGATCGAGATGAATGCCCGGTGCCCCCGTATACCAGCGATAGTCGACGCCCAGCAGATTCGCATCGGAGAGACCTGCCCCATCGATCGTGACGGACGGCGCGTTCAGTTCTTTGGCCAGTTCCTCCAAAAGCGTTGTTTTTCCGCAGCCCGGACGCCCGATGAGCAGAATGGGCGGTAGCTTGACGTGTTTGTGCGGTGCCATCGCTGTGAGGATGCGGTCAATGACAACCTCCAAGTGAGGCAGCATGTAAGCCAGCTTTGCACGGATTGGGGCAAGCTCCGGCATCGGAACAAGGGGAAGCCTTTGGCCGGCCAGTCCGTCCCGATACGGTGCCAGACGGTCGTCGATGTCCCTGTTGCCGGTCTTGTCAAAAGCCGGAACCACGACAATGCCATCTTCCACATCCGATGCCGCCTTGTCGGACAGAACATCGCCGGAACCGGACTTGCCGGCTCTGCCTTGATTTCCGGTAATCTTGGCCTGGCCTTTTCGTGGGCGGGAGTGTTCGGGCCACAGTGTTGACAAAGCGGTGTCAGTATCCCTCTTTCCGATATTGTCCGGTTTCGACCTTCCCCTCTTGCGGGAACGATCGACGATACGAAGGCCGGACACTTCTACGTCTTCCCCGTCATACTCACCACGGGTGTCTCCATCGGCGGTTCCATCGGCAGGTCCATCCTCGGCACCGTCCTCGGGCAGTCCGTCGAAGAGATCATCCAGTTCGTTATTGGTCGGGAAAGTGTGATCGTGCAACCACCGGACCCGTTCCAGAGCCTTGGCCATATGCTTCGCCTCGCTGACGGATCGCGAAAGAGTGCCCTTATTGCTTCGGACGGTAGAAACATCCGCCCTGGTCCATGCTACATCCAGCTCGGGTTCGTGTTTGGCCAGCAACTCAATGCGCCTGTCTAGCCACAGGCGGATGATACTGATGATCTCCCGCTGCGACCGCTCAATAATGATCGTCAAATCGTCTTGCACGGTAGCGTCGCGTGGACTGAACATTGTGCGGCTGCCCAGAAGCACGCGTGGAAGCGTATGACCGGCCTTCAGCCGCATCATCTGCAACTTTGCCATAGCGATGCTGTGGACCCGGTCTGCAAGGGACCGCGCGGGAGGAACTTTGGCAAGGTGCAGCTCGTAGAACCGCGACACGAGCCTGTCCAACAGACAGTCCTCTCCATAGCCAACCGCCAGCGTGAAGAGCACCGTATCCGTGAGGTCTGCAATGGCCTGACTGTCGTAATGCACGGCGCGGCGGTACATCTCGTCGATCAGACGCAGTGAGTGATCCCCGCCCCGGAACCGGAAGATATCCACGATCCTGAAGCCTGCATCGGGCACCACCGCCCTGACCAACGGAATGAGCTCCTGATTGGCGCGATCCCGTTCGGGGATGGGCAGGCCTGCAAGGCATCCGATCAGGATGGGAATGCGATCGATGCGATTGGTATCTTCCCGTGGGCTCGCTTTAAACGGGGCGTCCTCCATCTCGATGCTTTCGTTCTCGTCATGGTCCAGCAGGTCGCCCAGCTTTGAGGCCAGTTCGGTAAAGTCACGACACAGTTCGTCCATAGCGCCCGACCAGCGACCGCTGAACGGTAAACCGGTTGTCGGCACAGATGGCAGGTTGGAAGTCTCGGCAGGGAAAGAGCCCGAAGTCGCTGGGGCATAGTCGACTGAAGAGAATGCGGCCCCACGCAACGGCAGGTTTCGGTTCCGGATTCCAGTCCTGACGCCGGACATCACCGGCATCGCAAACGCGCGTTTTGAAGCGGGTTTGCGACCAGTCCTCGGCGGCGCTTTCCTGCTGGCTTTCCTGGCTTTGGTTTGTAGTCTGGCAACGGGTTTCCGCCTCAGCATCGGAGGAATGGGCTGCCGCATCGTTACGCGGATATTAGCGGTGCGGTGTTCGAGGATCTTACGCATTGCGGTCCCCTCCGCGCCCGTCATCGCTTTCGTCAAAGTCCGCACCGGAATGCCCAAACTTGGCGAGCCATGTGACGAACACAGCACAGGTCGGATCACCGGCCTCGATCAAATCAGACAGCAGATCAATAGCGCCCTCTGGAAAGTCCGCGCCGGTCCGCATGCTGTGATCGTGGAGCGTTGTGCCCAATGCAATCGCCACGGCCGGATCGCCCATGTAGCCGTGCAAAGTCAGCCGTTCGGATTCGTGGACCTCATTCCGGTACGTGTCCGACCTGTTTCCCGGGACATTGCCACGGCCCGCATGAACGCCGGGAAGATTAGCCCCTACCCCCATCGCGTCGTAGTTTATTGCATCGCGCGAGCGTCGAGGCCCGACCGTATTATTGTTCATGCTGCTGCCACCATTGGGTACAGCTTCGCCGTCGATGATCTCGGTCATCGCTCATACTCCTGTAGAATGTTGGGACTGCCTGCCGGCCTAGGCCGGCAGGTCAGTTTTGCCGTGCGCTGAAGACATGCTGCTCATACGACCAGGGATCTTCGGAACTCCGCCGATCAGAGCAGTCTTTACCTAAGCCGCCTTTGCCTCAGCTGCCTTGGCCTTCGAACCCACCGGCACCTTCACCCAATCCGATCCAGACGCATCGCGCCGCGCTTTCAGCATGACGTAGATCGCGGTCGCGGGGCTTGCGACTTCGAGCGGATAGGTCAGGATCAGGCGACCATCCTTTTCGCCTGTTGCTTCCAAGGTGCCGCTTTCCAGCAAGCGGCTACGGGCTGCCTCGATGCTGGGGGGCAGATTGTGGTCCTTGCTGACGCGGAACTCGCTGCCCGGGAACAGGACGAACGTGTCGTTTGTGGTCATGGCGCCGTAGAGGCGATAGTCGGACAGGCACCCCTTGGGCGCGTTGAACTCCCACAAGGTGCGGTCCAGCTGACCCAGCGTATCGCGGGATGCAGCCGCCTCGTTAGCCACGGGCAATGGTGTCGACGCCGTCTTCTTCGTGACCTCCTCCAGATTTTCCGCCTTGTGCAGGAAGTCCACCTCATCGAAGATGAGTTCGGAGGCGTCATGGAGCGGGTAGCCAGCGGCAGCCAGCAGTTCGCACATGGTCTGCACAAGGACCGTCATGACGGCCTGATCGCGCCTCCCCATCGCAAAAGGCGGTACATCCTCGCTGATGACGTCCACGCGCGACTGCTGTGCCGACAGGCGGCGCAGGATACCCTCGCCGCGCCGGGCATGGGCCGAGCTGACATCCATCGACGACGAGGTAATCGTGAAGATGAACTGTGCATTCGCATGACGGGTGTCGTGCCTGTGCTCCTTCAACCGCCGGGCGATATTGCCGGAGGATCCGACATAAACGGAGCTGTCGTAATTCGGATCTGCCGGGTGGGACACGAAGGCGTAAATGCCGGCACGGTCCACGGAGCGCAGATACTTTGACGTTGTCAGCTCTGACGCTGGCGTCCGTGCCACCGTAATCGTCGAGTTGGGCAGGCTGAACAGGACGGCCCCCTCATACTGACTGTGGCGCTCGACATTGATGAACAGCGACGTGTGCGGCAGGCCGACGGGAACTTTCGAATGGGTATTCATGGGTCAATCCCTTTCCAAGGATGTGACCGGTATCGAGGGAGCGGTGCCTACAACTGATCGTTCCGCTGTCTGCGTCCAGCGCAGCAACAGTTTGGAACGATGCAGCAGATCGAGGCACGGTAAGCCGTTTGCCATTCCGGACATGTCCGGAACGCGCGCGTAAGCCAAAACCCTCGAAGACCGGAGGGTTTGGCTAGCGAGAAATAGCGATGGCGATGGCGTCAGAACCAACCGGCGCGCAGCCGGACGGTTCGGGCACCGCGCAAACGCGAGAATTCGACAGGGAAAGGGATTGGCCGATTCCGGCCACGGGGGTAAAGCTGATCATAGCTTCATCTTTCTGTTCCATGCAGAACGGTGGGGTCAGGTTCCTGAAGGTGCTAGACACACCCTCGGGGACCGCCATCGGACCACAGACTATCGCACCCGGGTATTCGGATGGTGGACGAAACCTACCGGACCACCTGCGGACAAGACAAGCGTCTTTGGATGCTATGGTTAAGATGGCCCATCAAACTGGTAATACGGGCGGAATGCAGCCGGTCAGGGCAATCTACGGCGAGGACCGTGCAGGCGGAAAGCGGACCGTCACAGACGTTCATATCAGTAATTAGATCGGCCGATAGCGGAATTTCGTCCAGCAAATTGTAGATCGAAAAGCGGAAGTTCATTTGCCTAATTTCCGCTCGTGCGAACTGGATTGCTCAGCACATGACGCTGCAAAAATCCACGTTGATCGGCGATGACAAGCTGACGTCGCATTACACAACACAAAACAGAGGCTGCCCTCTCAGACTGAAGACTCCAATAGTATCCCGTCATCGTCCAATACAATACGGCAACCATCCTCACCAAAAACTAACATTGTAGCCGGCGCCTCTGCATCAACGAGAATATCGTCGATCCACTTAAGCAGATCTGCATCGGCGGAGCTGGGTGTGCTCATGGCTCCGGGTGGATGGCTGTGCCATTCACCCACGTACGTAAGATTTCCGATTGTTGACTTCTCAAGATCGCGAATCGTCTTGAAGACACCCACCGATCCGCGTTCGAATCCAGTCGTGGAGTGAATGCTGTCGGGTGGGGCGTCGTATAGTCCAACAAGATAGATCGTGTTCCGTAGGCGATCCCAGGAGCCTGCGATGATGCCACCTGTTTCCTTCGGCGCATGGCGGGCGCGAAGCGTCCTGCCCTGTTCAACTAGATCGGAGGAGATCATTATGGTCCAGTCCCCGATGGTTGTTTTCATAAACTGAGGTGCGAAAACTTCAGTGTGCCTGATCGTTCCCAGCTCGTCTGCACCCTGCCAGATCAAGATCGAAGCTTCGGCGCGTCCGCGCCCTTTCAGCCACCGACCTGCGATCAATGCCGACAGTAAAGAAACCTGCGGCTCCGGAATCATGACGCTTGGCGATCGGCATCCGCCGACCGGCAATGGTGCACCCGATGCGTCCAAATGGTTCGCAAAGGCCTCGTCGGCGCTGATTACCCAGTAATAGTGCATTTCGATGCAATCGATGGTGATGGATCGATCGGCAGGTTCGGTAAGTAGGATCCCATCCCGTCCCGTCGGAGTTAGAAACGCCGAACTGATTGGACCGGAAATGCTCTTGTCGTGCCCTAGATATCGGCCTGCGGGCACCGAGGCTGTTGCGTCGATAACTGCACTCGCGCTCTGCAGCACCAAGGCTAATTCCTCCGAACGTTCATCCGTGTCGATCCGGCAGACATAAGAGTGTGCCGCATCCTCGTCCTCCAGCAGTCGCCGGATCACAAGGCACAATGCATCAGCTTTCGCGCTCCCAATGCTATCCGGTTCGAGTGCATAGCGAGCTTGGTTATGGGGGAGCAAGAAATCACTATCGACGACGTGCCATGTACCGACCCCGCCGCGGGCAAGGTTCATCGCTAAATGCGAGCCGAGCGCGCCCGCACCTGCCAATACGATCGTGCTGTCATCTGCTTGGTCGTAGCCTGATGCGGCAGCTCCCAGTTCCCGGGAGAAATGCGGATGAAGGTCGGCCGCTGCGATCTCGATATGCGCTAGATCGTCTGCCAAAGCGGGCTGAGGGCTGATCAGTGAAGCCCAGACACCCTGCTCCCTTGCGATGACACCAAGCGCCTCGCCAATGGCACCTGCCGTCGTGCTAGTGGCAAAGGCCTTCTTCTGCATCCGGTGGCGACCATCCGGTGCTTCGATCCTGGTCTGGACAATCAGTAACGTCGGTTGATCCATGAGGGCATCACTATGCGCCTTCCTCACCAACATCTTTGCGGCGTTGGATAGCGCCGGGATGAGGTCCACACCAATTGCCTCGTAGACCTGCACAAGTTCGCCCAAGGTGAGGGGCAACCAGTGCAATTGTCCATGCGGTACAGGTGCCGTTTCGACGAACAATGGCGTCATCAATCCCGCTTGCCCGATTATTCGGCTATACTGTTTTTCCGACAACGGTGAGAGGACTACGGGTGCAATGTCGTGGGGACTTAGGCGAACACCGATTGCGTAGTCGGCGTCATTCAAGCGATCACTCGCAATGATGTTGACCGGGGATGTGTGAAAAATTGGATCGAGTGGTTGTTCGTCGCCGTGAAGTTTCCCGTAAGCGGTTCTCTCGAACCACCAGCGAATTTGGTTGAGAAAACCCGCAGCTGTGTACGCGCGGATCTGATCTTCATAAGGTTGATCGGAAACGCAAAGGGATCGAGGGAAGCCAGTCGGCGCGACGTTGATGTGCGGAAGATCGAGGGGGAAGTCGTCGCGCAACGGATAGGCGGCCGGGATGGCCGTGTCTGCGCCAAACGCAATTGCGACCGCCTCGACCGTTCGAATGTCCGCGACGGTTTGCTTCTGCCCCAACGGAACTACGATTTCTACGAGGATTGCTTCGCAGTTTCCCGCCTCGTTGGTTCGGCATTCGATTAAACGCACGTCGTCGAGCCGATCAGAGCAGACAAGTTCGAGCAAACGTCGTGCCGAAGAATTTCGAAGGGCCGTCCGTTCAATCTTTGTTCCTAAGTGTGTGAGGAACTCCGGTATCACGAGATGCGACCTGCCCGCGGTGCGGCGGTGGCGACTGTCGCGGCGACCGTCGCGGACCCAGCCGACTTGAAGACCGCGCCGGTCGAACCGATCGCAATAACCACTGGTTTCGGATTCATCGCGTTGGGCCGCTCCATCGTCACGAGGAATCGATCCGTCTCGACGACATTCTCCTTGTAGTAGTTCGCTGCCTGGCGATGAGGCGGCTGCTTGTCCTTGTCCTCTTTCGTCCCCTTCCCGGGGATCGGCTTGCTCGTGGAGACGATGTAGCCGCGCTCTTCGCCTTGCTCCTCACAAAGCCACTCTATCTGTTCCGTCGGGGTTGTTTTGTCGGTGCCCTTCTCGTTTTTGTTGATGGCCTTGAAGGAGCAATGGTGGGGCAGCGCGTAAACATTCCAGTGAAGCCGATCATCGTTCTCTTTTTTACGCGTGATGTCGACGATTTCACCAAGGTCATCAGAGTCGACATCAGCCGAGAATAGCACGTCGGTGTTCTCCTCGCCCTCCTCAAACCTCGCTTGGAACACTAGAGAATCGCCGTTGCGGTCTTCCACGGTGTTCTCGTCGCTGCGATGAGCGTGGGGCGAATGTGCGAAGAACTCGACGTGATCACCGTTTAGGGTGAACCCCGGCACCAACCTGCCGGCGTCGACAATGCAAGACTTGCGATCCTTTATCGTGAGCCCGTTGCTTTCCAGCCAGTCTTTCAGCCGCTCCGGTCTTGAAAAAACGATGATCCCTTTGCCCTTCTTGAGGCGGTGCCGGGCCTCGGCGCGAATGGCATAAGCATCACCATCCAACCCCTCTTCCGTGATCGCGGCGGCCGGAACCCACATGGTCTCAATCTTGGCTCGCTTCCCCTTCTGATATTTCGCGGCATGATCGAAATAGAAAAAGTCGCCGGCTCCTCGAACATGGTCGCTGTCCAGGTGGGAGAATGCGACAACCCGGTACGTGTCACTCTTCAGCCCATCGAGATCCTCCCACAGGAGCTTCGGCAGATCCGCCCTTTTGTCATCCGTGTCGGACCGATCCTTGGTGTCGGCATAGTCGATGAGCATTCGATCGTCGTTGCGAAAATCAATTCGACAACAGTCAGCGTTGCCGAGATTGTAGAATGTCAGTTGTGTCATAGGCTTGTCCTCTCTTATTGGCTCCATGTGAGGAGAGAACAATCCGAAAACAAGATGCCGGGACATCGTTATGCCGAGGTGTGCCTTTGCGGGCAAAATGACACCAGTTCGCCGCATCGATCGGTTGTCCGCCGCGCTAATTCCTGCGCGTCCGGTGACAACCTCGGTTGTCGAAGACGCCCCAGCTTGTTCATAGGCACCTCCACAGTATCGCGATGCCTCACTAGCTTCCTACACAATAACCAGTTACCATTTAAGCAGAACCGAACGTTGAGAGCTCGTGGGTTGTCACGTTGCAATTCGCGAATTTAGTAGGCGTGAAAATAATGTCCAATCGCCGGCTGATTTACAGTGTTTTCAGGGCACTGTTCGCCGGCTGGTGAGCCACGTTAGGGGCAGGAAACCGCGATGGCATCTCCAACGTCCTTTCAGCCACCGCGAAAGCTCAGGGTTTTTGCCTTCGACCCAGCCGTTGGCAATCGCCATTCCAATCATGGCATTCGGGAACTGACACTCTCCATCCCGTGGGATCTGGACCCCATCCCTCCAAGCCGCAGCTTCTTCGGTCCTGACGGCGAATACCTTCAGGTCATCGACTACGATCCGGCCAGTGATGCGTTCTACGAGCCGATTAATCTGAATGCGCCGGACGTCCTCTTCAACAACGGTCTTGCACCCTCCGAGGAGGATCCGCGGTTTCATCAGCAAATGGTCTATGCTGTTGCGATGGATACAATCGCCATTTTCGAGGAAGCCCTCGGACGCGTGGTGTTGTGGTCGCCACGGGGACTTCAGGTAGATGGCAGCTATGTCGGAAAACTGCGGATCTATCCGCACGCTTTGCGCGAGGCGAACGCCTTCTATAACCCGAGCAAAAGGGCACTCCTCTTCGGGTACTTCACCGCTCCGAAAACAAGCACATCAGCGCCGCCCGGTACGACGGTCTTCACCTGTCTGTCCCACGATGTCATCGTGCATGAGACCTGCCACGCTATCCTCGACGGAATGCACCCCCGTTTCGTCGAGAACAGCAATAGGGACATGCTGGGGCTGCACGAGGCCTTCGCCGATATCGTCGCGATCTTCCAGCATTTCTCGCATCCGCAAGTTCTCGAAGATCAGATCGCGCGCACGCGTGGAGATCTGGAGCGCCAAAGCCTGCTGGGCGCGCTAGCCCAGGAGTTTGGGGAGGCCGTCGGACATGGTGGAGCGCTGCGGGATGCGCTCGGCCATGTTGTCGATGGGCAGTGGCAACCGAGAGAACCCGACAACACGGCTCTCGACCGAGCGACGGGACCGCATGCTCGTGGTGCGATCCTGGTTGCGGCGGTGTTTCGCGCGTTCTTGTCGATCTACACCGCACGTGTCGCTGACCTTTTTCGCATCGCATCCTCGGGAAGCGGCATTCTGCGGGATGGCGAGATCGATCCCGATCTCGTCAAGCGGCTTGCAGGCGAGGCGGCCAAATCAGCACGGCACGTTCTTCGGATGTGCATCCGAGCGATAGACTACGTCCCGCCCGTCGATGTCGATTTCGGTGATTACCTTAGAGCGATCATTACGGCCGACCACGATCTCTATCCTGAAGACGAGCACGGTTATCGCCGTGCGATCATTGAGGCATTTAGCGCTTGGGGGATCCTGCCGGACACGTTGTCTGTGATCACGGAGAACGCTCTCCTGTGGCCGGAACTGCGCAATGCGGCTGCTGATCTAGGTCACACCGAGGCGATCGAGGCCATTGAAGATGACTTTGGTGTGCTCATCTCGCGCCCGGACGCGATTTTTGAAGAACTTAAAGACCGCAACAATCAGTGGGACAATGCCGGCGATGTGGTCATCGGCAACCTTGAACAGATCAAGAATCGCATCGGCGAAAGGCTCGATAGACACCTTGAAGTGTCGGCGCGATCACCAGCATCGCGTCGGCATCGAAGCCTGACCAAAGTCCAGGTGTTGCAACGTGACCTTCTCGGCTCTGAGTTGTCGCATGACCGGGAGACGGCCTATCTGACCCGAAGGTTCTACGCGCAGCTGTTCTGGGGGATTTTCACAGCTCAAGAAGACGCGCTGGCTCTGCAAGAGACAATTGGAATCAATCTCGGAAGGGTGCCAGCCACAATCGAGACGTCCGACGTCAACGGTCTGCCGAAAGTCTGGGTCAATTCGGTAAGGATGGCGAGGCGGATAGGGCGGCGTGGGCAAACAGAAAGCGAGTATGTCGTCGAGATCATACAGTCTCGTGACGGCTATTTCGATCCCGATATGCAAGCGCTTGCTGATGCGGGCGATGAGAACGCCTTCGCCAAGGGTTGGAAGGCGAGATACGGAAAGAGGAAGCGGCGCAGGGACTTTCGCTATCGCGCGGGAGCAACGCTACTCATCGATGCCTCGACCTATGAGATCCGCCGTGTAATCCGCACCCGATATCGCGCGGATGAGGATGCGGGTCTTGATAGGATGCGGCGATATCTTCTGGGTTCAGGCGACATAGCCCCGAACGCCTTCGATGGGCCAAGAGAGGACGCTCAGAAGACTGCCAATACCTTCGCTGCTCTGCACCGCCACGTGAGGCAGGAGACGATCCGATGAGCGCAACAATGACCGCACCGCCCAGCGGGGTTAAAGTTCGCATGTACCGGCAGGGACACGGTGATTGTTTCCTTCTCGCCTTCTCTGGTCGGAATGGACGCAAGAAGCGGAACGTCTACGTGCTGATTGATTGCGGGCTGAAGCCAAAGTCGGAGGTCAAGGGCCAGTCGATCGAAGCAATCGTTGACAACATTCACGCGGCAACCGGTGGCCATATCGACGTGGTGGTCGTGACGCACGAGCACCAGGACCACGTCAATGGCTTCTCGAAGAAGCGATCGAAGAAGCACATCTTCGACAAGATCGCCTTCGACCATTGCTGGTTGGCTTGGACCGAGGACGGCACCGACGATCTCGCGAATGCGTTGCGGGAGCGCTTCAGCGACACACTCGTAACACTCGCACTCGCGCAGTCAAAGGTTAGAGCGCTCGGGATCGATGGAGGACTGAGCGAACGCCTTTCCGATTTCATTGGGTTGGAAGTTGGAGACGACGGTGATGAACTGACCGTTGGCGCTGAAGGTGCTGGCATTGTCGAGGCATTCTTGGAAGCCGCTGCAAACTCACTTGCACCTGAAGAAGCGCATTTGCGCTTGTCCGCGGTTGCGGGCATCACGAACAAGAGGGCGATTAAGTACTTGCGGGATCGCGCCGCAGAACCCGAGACGTTTCTCGGTCCTCATCTCCCCCCGGTCGATGTTCCACATGTAAAGGGTGCGCGGGTCTTTGCGCTTGGACCACCACGCGATGTCGATCTTCTGCTCGATCTTGATCCGGAGGGCGACGAGAAGTTTCACTTCGAAGAAGTTGGACGGTTCGCTCTGGACGGAGATGCGCGCAGCTTCGCGCGGGCGGTCGCTCCAGACTTTGCAGTCGGGCAGCGCTCCTACCCGTTCAATCCACGGTTTCGGAAGGACGCCAGAGAGGTTCTCGACCGTGATCTGCAGCACGCTGATGGAACAGGGCTTGACTACGTGCGTCGGGTCTATGGCGGTGTTGATCCGGACGCTGCACAGTCGTGGCGCAGGATAGATGAGGAGTGGCTTGGGGCGGCGGAGGGTCTCGCCCTGCGGTTGAACAAGGAAGTGAACAATACCAGCCTCGTCCTCGCCTTTGAACTTCCGAAATCCGGCAAGGTCCTGTTATTTACAGGTGATGCGCAACGGGGCAGTTGGGTCGGGTGGTCAGATCTCTCTTGGACAGACAGCGAGGGCGGGACGACCACGACACGCGATCTTCTCGCGCGGACTATATTCTACAAGGTCGGGCATCACGGTTCGCACAACGCGACCTTGAACGGGACGGCGTCTGACGCTCACGCAAACCTCGGTTGGATGGCCCGTGGACCTTTCTCGCAAGACTTTGTTGCTGCGATCCCTGCCAACACTGAATGGGCGCTCAACAAGTCCCGACCCTGGGTCCATCCGCAGCCACAGATCGAAGAGGCGCTGATCAGAAAAGCGCGTGGACGGGTCTTCCGTACGGATCGCGATCACGTCGAACGTCCTTATGAGGAAGTGATTTCGGAAGGCGATTGGGAAGAGTTTCAATCACAAACGCGCGAAGAGGATCTCTTCTTCGAGTTCACGATTGAGGACAAGTGAGATGGAACTGCAGTTTTTCGATCCCGGCGGAGGGGAACGCGATCGCGAATTTCCCAAGCGGAGCCGCGTTTACGCTCGTATCGACCGGATCGAAGAAGTGAACGAGGAAACTTCGACGATTTTGCTCGATTGCATCGACGCGGATTACCTCGATGAACAGAGCGAAGATTGGCCCGCCTTTGCCGACCGCGTCACCAACCAAACGCTTGAAGAACACCCGCTACCTGACCGCGAGCTGTCAATCGTCGCAGTTGACAGAAAAGCGCTTCCTCTAACTATCAACAGCGAACCCGACGATGACGGTTGGGTCGAGCTTGAACTGGGCGAATTCAACGAGGAGGGTCAGGCGGAACAGAGCTTCAACCTCTTTGCCGAGCCGGTGACGCGAGAACTCCTAGGAGCAGAGTGGATCGATAAGGGCCATCCCAAAGGAAGGAAGCTCGACCATATCGCCGGCTGGGGTACGGTTGAAAGCGCTAATGCTTCAGACATCTCAGACGAAATCGATAATGGTCCGGCGAACGCGCTTGCTATCTATGATGTAGGCCAAGGCGCAGCAACGGCGCTTCTTCGAGATGGCGCTCCGCTTCTCTATTTCGATCTGGGCGGGTCTGTAATTGGCAACCAGCGAAGTTTCCCGCAGCATCTTACACATTTCTGCTTCACCCACGGCCCGCCGATTGTTCTTAGTCATTGGGACTGGGATCATTGGTCTTCGGCCGAGCGCGACAGGAGAGCCTTGGACCAGGTCTGGGTGCTTCCCGATCAGCGAACGACTGGAGCGCTCGGGCCTACCCACGCCACTTTCCTCGCGAGGCTGAAAGGCCGTGCGCGGAAAATTCTGTGGTGGCCACAAGGCTTGGGCAGCGTGAGGCTCTCAAGATTGAAAACCACGCTTTACCGCGCTCAAGGCAATCCCAAGAGCCGCAACGATACGGGACTTGCTCTGTTGCGCCACCAGTTGGCGCAGAAACCTGCGCGCTCCGTCTTTCTACCCGGTGATGCGGCCTTCGGTTGTTTTTCGGGCACACCCGCTCTGTCGGCTCCAATCGACCATGTCATGGTTCCTCACCATGGCGGGAGGGCTCCGGCAGCTCCAATTCCCAGCGCCCGGACCAAGACGCGCAGCCACGTGATCTATTCCTATGGGGCGGGCAATATCTTCATTCATCCACTCCCCGATACCGTGAATAACCTTCGGCCATTCTGGAAGAAAAATGCCCATACCGCGCTGCGCGACGACACCGGCTTCGGACACATCGGCATCGATCTGACCGGTCATGGGAAAACGACCCATCTACCCTGTGCCGGATACTGCCAGCTCGCCATTCATAACTGGATCTGAACTCCTAAGGTGCTCCATGCCTGATCGCCTGGTCGTCTGCCTTGATGGCACCTGGAACAGTCCCTTCCAGTCCGAAACGCGGGACGACGGCACCGATGTGCTGAAGCCGACCAACCCACTCAAGCTGGCTCGGGCTGTTCTTCCCACCGATACCAACGGCCACCGACAGATTGTCTACTACAACTCCGGCATGGGCGCTCTCGGTCGCTACCCTGGCCTCAGCAACCAGCTCCTTGATTTCGTCGACACCAAACTTGGGGGCATTTGGGGTGCAGGCTTTGAAGCTAATGTTGAACAGGCCGCAAACTTCATCGCGCTCAACCTGACACCCGGCGCTGAGCTATTGCTTTTCGGTTTTAGCCGCGGTGCTGCGCAGGCCCGTGCGCTCGCCAAGTTTCTCGACTGGATGGGCGGCGTACCTAATAAGGCCGATGCTTACTACATTCCGATCTTCTTCCGTCACTATCTCGCCACCCATGGACAAGGGGCACCCAGCGAGATCGTCAACTCTTCAAACGATATCATCTCCGATCGCCTTCGAAACGTGCCGATCGTGTTTCTCGGCGTCTGGGATACCGTGATGGCTCTGGGCGCACGTACACGCGCCAAAGACGGCACCTCGGTCGAAGGGCGTGCTTTCCACATCGATGACATGCCACCGAGCAATGTCGTCCACGCGCGCCAAGCACTCGCCATTGACAAGAAGCGGTATGACTTTCGCCCCGAAATCTGGCAGGGGAGCGGATCAAGACAGACGCTGGAACAATTGTGGTTTCCCGGCGCTCACAGCAATGTCGGAGGCTCCTATGTCCGAGATGGCCTAGCAAATTGCGCGCTTCATTGGATCGTGA
Organism: uncultured Alphaproteobacteria bacterium; assembly: GCA_963799325.1. Lineage (GTDB taxonomy): Bacteria > Pseudomonadota > Alphaproteobacteria > Rhizobiales > Rhizobiaceae > Pseudahrensia. Next base: position 1,071,161 of record CAWCWS010000002.1, read on the forward strand.
ACGAGGCCAAGGAAGTGGGATTGGTGGTCGATGTCCCCTTCCTCTCCAAGTATCGTTGCTATCCTCAGCACGAGATGGGCGACACGCAGAGCGCATTCTGGCGGGCACGCGAAGCGTTGCAGTTTAAGCGTGGAAAAGGCGTCCGCTCACTGACGGGCCATCCCGATAGCTCTCATTTAAGCTTTCACAAGTCGGTTATTCAACGGTTTTGTGCCAACTCCGCCGAGCACGACTGGTTGGGGAAACCGTATCGGCCGGTAGAGGTTGTAGAGGTGATGTCGACTAAACGCGGCGAATGGAGCAGCTACATAAGCGACTTCGGCCTAGATCCGGCGGCCTATCTATTCCCCGGCGGCGTCTGAATTATCTCATAAGATAGGTTTTACAATCGATCCACATCGCGACGTCCGCTTTAAGGGCCATTCAGCACAAGTAGAATGCGCAATACCGGGGCGCATAGCTCACAAGACAGCGCTTCCGAGAAGAGTGTGATCGAATGGCAGCTTTAGGTAAGCCGGTTAAAACGGAGCGACCGTCCGCAATGGGCCGATTTTGTTGAAAAAGGCGGTGTTGCTACGGGTGTGAAGTCCTGACTTAGTTCTGCTGAAGAGGGAGGGTCAGAAGATGATGGGTCAACGAGCGCAGCGGCAGTCGGCGCTGTTCTACGAGTTCGATCTGGACGAGGCCGTGCCACAGGATCACCTGCTGCGCGGGATCGATCGTTTTGTGGATCTGGCAGATATCCGCCGACATTTGGAGCCGTTCTACGCCTCCATCGGTCGGCCTTCGATCGACCCCGATCTGATGATCCGTATGCTGCTGGTCGGCTATTGCTGGTAAGCGATGCGCCGCTCCCACGTTTCGCGACGGCGCCTGATCTGAGATCTCCCATGTTTTGGGAGATTGATCATGAGAATGTCCGTGGAGCGCTCAGTGGAGGTTCTCAGGAACGCTGACCTTATTATCGGTCCGAAGGGACGTCGGCGTTGGCCGGATGAGTTAAAGGCGCAGATCGTAGCGGAAACGCTAGAGCCCGGCGCCAAAGTGAGCAGCGTTGCGCGGCGTTATAGTCTGCTTCCCAATCATGTCTCGGAATGGCGGCGCATGGCGCGGGACGGCAAGCTGATCCTGCCCGCGCTGTCGGAGAACGATGTCGGCCCGGTGTTCGCACCGGTGGTCATCGCTGAAGAGGCCACGAACGTTCCGGCACCTTCGGCACCGGGGATCCTTGAGGTCCTGCATGGCGGCGTGACAATCCGGCTGGACCCATCGACATCCGCAGCACGGATCGGCGAGATCGTACGTGCACTTGGTTCGGTTGCGTCGTGATCTTTCCGTCCAATCGGGTCCGGGTAATGGTGGCGACGACACCAGTCGACTTCCGCAAGGGGCACGACGGGCTGGCTGCACTGGTGAAGAATGAGCTTCGCAAAGACCCGTTCACGGGCACGGTGTTTGTGTTCCGCGCCAAGCGTGCGGACCGGCTTAAGCTGTTGTACTGGGACGGCACTGGCTTGGTGATGGCTTACAAGCGGCTGGAAGATGCGAGCTTCGCGTGGCCGCAGGTCCGCAATGGATTGATGAACCTGTCGCATGCGCAGTTCGAAGCCCTGTTTGCGGGGCTCGACTGGCGACGTGTTCGGGCCGTGACGACACGGGCTCCGATGGCTGTGGAGTAAGGGCAACACCCGCACTCGGAACGGGCATTCGTCACCTTTACGGCGGGTGGTTCGGGGTTGGATCTGCTAGGTTCAGACCATGCAGATAGCCGCAGATCTTCCCGACGACATAGCCACTTTGAAGGCGATGATCGAACGTCAGAATGATCAGATCGTGCAGCGTGATGGCCTGCTCGATCGCAAGGAAGACCGCATTCAGCGGCTTGAGAAGATGGTCGCGGACTTCCGCCGTGCCCTGTTTGGCCAGCGTTCGGAGAAGAGTGCGTGCGGCCAGTACGATCTGGCCTTGGAGGATATTGAGACAGCTATCGCCGCCATCCATGCAGAGGACGATTCCGATCAACTGGCGGACCAGTCGTCAGGGGCCACAAAGCCAAAAGTCCGCAACACCAACCGCGGCGCGCTACCCAAGCATCTGCCGCGCATCGAGCAGGTGATCGAGCCGAACAGTTCGGTCTGCGCCTGCGGCCACGACCTGCACATCATCGGCGAGGATGTATCCGAACGCCTCGACATCGTACCAGCCCAGTTCCGGGTGATCGTCACGCGCCGCCCCAAGCTCGCCTGTCGATCGTGCAGCGACGGTGTGATGCAAGCTCCCGCACGGGCCCAGCTGATCGAAGGCGGGATCCCGACAGAAGCGACCGTCGCGCATGTGCTGGTATCCAAATACGCTGATCACTTGCCGCTTTATCGGCAGGCCCAGATTTACAACCGTCAGGGTGTCGATCTCGACCGCTCCACGCTCGCAGGATGGGTCGGCAAGGCGGCTTTCGAATTGCGGCCCGTCTTCGATGCGCTGATTGCGGATCTGAGGCGCTCCACCAAGCTGTTTATGGACGAGACGAGAGCACCGGTTCTCGACCCGGGCAAGGGCAGAACCAAAAGTGGGTACTTCTGGGCATTGGCCCGCGATGATCGACCGTGGAATGGCGACGACCCGCCCGGCGTGGCCTTCACCTATGCGCCGGGACGTAGCGGACAGCATGCCGATGATATTCTAAGCGACTTCGGCGGCATTCTGCAGGTCGATGGCTATGCAGGCTACAACCGGCTGTTGAAGCGCACCGGCCAGGAGACCAACCGTCCAATCCGGCTTGCTTACTGCTGGGCCCATGCCCGCCGCAAGCTGTACGAGGTCGCCCGCAACAGCACCGCGCCTATCGCAGAGGACGGTCTGCGCCGCATTGCCGAGCTCTACGCTATCGAGGCCGGAATCCGTGGTTCAACATCAGAGGTACGGCTGGCAATCCGGCAGGAGCGGTCCGCGCCAAAAATTGCCGACTTCGAGCTCTGGCTGCAGCAGCAGCGGGCCCGCGTCTCGGCCAAATCCCCATTGGGAGAAGCGCTCAAGTACATCGCCAAATTCTGGGACGGGTTGATCCTGTTCCTCGCCGACGGTCGCATTGAGTTGGATAACAACGCCGTTGAACGCACGATCCGACCCATCGCCCTCAACCGGAAGAACGCCCTGTTCGCAGGACATGACGCCGGTGCACAGAACTGGGCCATGATCGCCTCGCTCATCGAAACCTGCAAACTCAACGCTATAGAGCCGCAAGCCTGGCTGACAAAGACACTCGAAGCCATCGTTAAAGGTCACCCACAGCGCCGTATCAACGAACTCCTACCATGGAACTACACCGAAACCGTGTGATCTGCGCACCGCTTACTATTGCTGTGGCATCCGCTCGGAACGGCGGTTGTGCCAGGAGGTCCATCTGAACCTCGCATATCGCTGGTTCTGCAGGCTGGACCTGAACGACGCTGTTCCCAACCATTCGACCTTCTCCAAGAACCGGCACGGCCGCTTTCGTGACTGCGATCTGTTCCGCCAGCTGTTCGAGACAGTGTTGGCGCGCTGCATTGCCGAGGGTCTCGTGGGCGGTGAGGCGTTCGGTATTGATGCGTCGCTGATCAAGGCGGATGCAAACCGGGAGGATGGCATCGAACCGAAGAACTGGTCTGCTGAGGAGTATGCCTGCCGCGCTACCAGCGAATATCTCGACACGTTGGACGATGCGGCCTTCGGGGTCGCCACTCCGGTCCAACCGAAGTACCTCTCACCCGTCGATCCGGCGGCTCGCTGGTCCGCCGCCGACCGCGGGAAAGCTCACTTTCTCTACTCCACCAACTATCTCGTTGATCTCGACCACGCCGTCATCGTGGACGTCGAGGACGACCGCACCCATTCGGCAGGCCGAGAACAGGGCCGCGCGCGACATGATCGAACGGGTGATGGACCGCTTCGGTCTCTACCCGGAGCGCCTCGTGGGCGACACGGGCTATGGCAGCGCGGAGATGCTCGGCTGGCTCGTCTATGAACACGGCATCGAACCGCATATCCCTGTCATCGACAAGTCCGCCCGGCGCGACCAGACCTTCTCGCGATCCGACTTCAGCTACGACCACCACGAGGACGCCTACCGCTGTCCGGCAGGCAAATGGCTGCGCAACTATCGCCGCCCGTACAAGACACCGCGTGAGAGCGTCGATGCCGACAACATGATCCGATACCGCTCCAGCAAATCCGACTGCGATGCCTGCGCGCTGAAACAGCGATGCACGCCACGCGAGGCATCACGCAAGATCGTCCGCTCCATCCACGAGGGCGCACGCGACATGGCTCGCGATATTGCCAAGACAGACGCCTACGTCATCTCGATGTGCCAACGGAAGAAGGTTGAAATGCTCTTCGCCCATCTCAAACGCATCCTGAAGCTCGACCGCCTACGCCTTAGAGGACCGAATGGAGCGCGAGACGAGTTCCACCTCGCAGCGACAGCGCAAAACCTCCGCAAACTGGCAAAGCTGGTGCCGGCGACCGCGTGAGAACCGACAACAAGCTTCATCGGCACGCTCCACCGCTCGTCAGAACACCGCCTTTTTCAACAAAATCGGCCGCAAACGCCGATCGCAGTAAGTGCATGAACGATTGTGTGCCAGGCCGCTTTGAGCCCAAAGTGACCACTTTTACGATAGATTTCCCAGACGATCGTGGACGGATCGGCGCAGTTCACGCCGCCCCCATGCGTTCGCGATATTTGATCGGTGGAACGCCGAGCGCGTTCCGAAATTCCCGACGGAACGTCTCGGCTGAGCCGAACCCGCAGGCTTCCCATACATCGTTCAGCGGCATCTTGGATCGCTCCAGCAGTTCCATTGCGCGGAACACGCGCTCTTTCTTGAGCCACTGCATTGGCGTACAGCCAGCTTCATCTTGGAACCGGCGGGCAAGAGTTCGCTCGCTCATACCTGCAGCCTTCGCCATTCGAGCGATCCGCCACTCCTCGTCGATGGAAGCCCTGACTTGGTCCTGCAAGGTGGTAAGATTAGCCTCCGGCCGGGTGACCGCGTTGGGCCGAGGAACGAACTGCCGCTGCCCCCCGTCACGCTGTGCCGGCAGAACCAGTCGCCGAGCCACACTTGAAGCAACTTGCGCGCCGAAGTCCTCCCGGATGATGTGCAAACCCAGATCGAGGCCGGCGGCAGAACCGGCAGAGGTGTAGATGCGATCGCTTTCGACGAACAGCACGTCGGGATCGACCGTAATTTCGGGAAACCGGCTTACGAGAGCGTCCGTGTAGCGCCAATGGGTCGTGGCGGTTCGGCCATCGAGCAAACCGGCCGCCGCGAGAACGAATACGCCCGAGCAGATCGACGCAATGCGGGTACCTTTGAGATGTGCAGTCCTCAAAACTTCGCACAAGGGTTCGGGCACGGGAGCCGCTACGTCGCACCATCCGGGAATAATGATGAGATCGGCCTGCAACATCAGACCCAGATCGTTCGACGCTTCCACCTGTAAACCGCCTGCTCCACGCACTTCGCCCGGCTCCGCTTTGACTACCTCGAAGCGATACCAATTCTCGAACTCCGGACGTGGCAGGGCGAAGAGTTCAACCGCGATGCCGAACTCGAAGGTGCAAAGACCGTCATAAGCGACCACGCAGACCAGAGGGCTACTTCCGCCGGCAGCGGTTTGGCCGGATATGACCGCATCTTGTCCATACTGCCAGCATTGCAGACCTCCGGAAGATGGCAAGTTGATTTCATCGACCCGAAGGAGAATCCACCATGACCCCACCCAGCGATCTAATCGAAGCTGTCGAGATGTACCTGGACGGCATCTATAACTGCGATACCCAGATGCTCAACCTCGTGTTTCACTCTGCGTCGAGCCTGTTCGATGCCGACAAGGGCACGATCTTTGCCGAGCCCATCGAAAGCTTCGTGGTCGACGTTGGTCAGCGCATATCGCCTGCAAGCGTAGGCCAGTCGAGGGAAGCCGAAATCCTGATGCTCGACTATCTTTCCGCTATCAACGCGACGGTCAAAATCCGCATTCGCGCGCACAACAACGTCTTCGTCGATCATCTTCGATTCGTGAGAGGCGAAGCCGGCTGGCGGATCGTCTCTAAAATCTGGCATCTGGAAAGCGTCATCGACGGTGTATCGAACCCCAACGATGCCGCCGATTAGACCGTCTGCTAGCCAGCAGTAACTATGTCCGCACAGCTGCCTTCGAAGAGCTTTCAATGAACCCGTTGTCTGAATGACCGCTTTCGGGAAACCGAGCAAACGGTGCAAGCCGTCCGCAATGGGCCGATTTTGCTTCCCGCTGAATCAAGGGTAAGCGTTGCCTCGGCCTGCACTAATGACGTGGAAGCGCGGATTATCCGGGTCCGCCCTCACCACCGTGGTACGTGCTGTTTCCGTAGAACTGGTAACTCGGATTAAGCTTGTTACTAACCTACCATAAGCCCACAAGATATTCATACTGGGGGAACTCGGTATGGACCGCTTGCACAAGCTCACCTAAGCGCTGGGCTAGTGCCTCGATACCCGCCACGGAGTTCGGTGCGTGGGACTTGTCTCCGTTCGAGGCTAGATCCGCCGGTACATCGCCGGGGTTGAAAATTAGTTCGACGCCATACTGCGTTGCCGCCTCTAACGCCTTACGAAAATTGTCGAGAACCCATGCTGGCACTCCGTTCGGTTCAACATTGGCTAGGCTGGGAGGGACACCAACGACCGTCGACCCTAAATCGGTGGCCAGTCGGCAGCCGTGATACCGCTATGTGCGCCCTCGTCCGGGTTCCAGGAATGGTTGATGCCGTGCATCCCGAACGAGATCTGCTGGAGAGGGAACCGAAGCCAATCCTACTTTGTAGGTTCAAGAGCTGGTGATCACCTCCCAGCTGCTTTGCAAACCGGGTTGGTTCCGTGAACGGCGATGGTTAAAGTCGAATCATTTAGGCAATTCAGGAAATAAGCTCCCTGCCCAGCGTGAACGGATCGTCGTACCCATGACAGTTGCTACGCTGACCCAAACGCTCCCGGCAGTTGCCGCTAGGCATGGGTCAACAGTTGGTGCCGGACACGACGCTCCCCTTTTTCGTATCCACCGACGGTATGGACTGAAGCTCGCCCTAGCTTTGGGCGATCCACTTCATCCCTACCCCGAACTGATCGATCCCAGGTTCGCCACGGCCGACGGCTTGCTGAGCGCCGTCGCCACGCTTCGTAGCACGGGGACCGACATCCTTCGACTTCGCTATCTCGCACAGGACGCAATTCCGGACATCGCCGAGCTCCCTGCCGGAGCGGTTGTGGTCCAGCATGAGACATCTATCGCCGATCTACGTCGGATCGTCGAACCGACGACCGTGAACGGTCTCGTGCGTCGTCGTAGCAGATGGATACAGCTACAAAGAGAACACGGCCCTCTCTCGTTTCAGTCCGTGGAACAAATCGGACCACGTAAGAACCTCGTTGATCGCATGATCGAGTGGAAGCGCGCCTGGTTCGAGGAGCAAGGCATTCGTGCCCATAGCTTCAACGACCCCTTCCACCTCGATGCGCTGAGAACCCTGGCTACGACCGGCTCCCCCCGTTCGTTCCGTGTTCATTGTTTGTCAGCAGGAGACCACCCCGTCGCCATCGAAGCCTGTATTGAACATTCCGGTTCGCTCTTGAACCTCATCATCGCAGGGCACCCAGGTATGAGGCGATACGGTCCAGGAGTGCTTCTGTCGAAACTAGCCTTAGATTATGCCGCAAGAGAGGGTGTCGAGAGTGTTGATTTCCTTCCTCCTTCGTCGTCCCACAAGGAACACCTTGCGGATCGAAACGAAGTGAAGTTCGAGCTTCGGGTGCCGCTTACTCTGGGGGGGCGGCTTCTTCTATCCGCGTTTACGCGAGTGGTCACCGTGAAGGAACGATCCGGCGCGGTACGAGGCTGATTTCGTCGATCTACTAAGACGCCTGTAACATCTTGGTCCCATTCAATACCCTACGTCGGATCGGAACGAGGGTTTGACCTAGAAGCACTATAGCGTCCTCTCCAGTCGAGTAATGCCCAAATCTACGCCCAGTCTGTATGAAGCCGTAGCGCCGATAGAGGGCCAGCGCCGAGTGGTTGTATTCCCTGACAAACCCCCGGATGAGCGGGCGACTCGCTCTGCGAAAGACCTCCTCGGTCAGTCGACCGGCAATACCGAGCCGACTGAATGCCGGATCTACGGCGAGGAAGTCCCAACCTGTCCACGGCCGATAGCGCCGGTTCGTAAGGACCACGTATGCGGCCACGGCTTCATCGCATGTTGCGACGAGAAGAACCCCGTCCTTACGGCCGGTGCACCGATCTTCCATTTCGGCCTTGGTCATCAAAAGCACGTCGCCAGGGAACGCCTTGGTCTGAAGCCGGTCAACAGCCTCGCAGTCCGCCACCGTTGCCAAACGAACGTCTATCTCAGGCATGGGTCGGGCTCCTTCGACATGGCCATTACCGACACCCTAATCCGTGATGTGCGTGGGAAGTAGTTATAGCTGGCCAGCTAGTTAATCGAAACGTCGATTGATTGTAGCGCGACAATCTAGGTGAGACACCGCATTGCCTCGCCTGAAATGCTCCTGAATGTGAAGTTGTTGCCTCATCTGGAATGCTCCCCGCAATTGATGTGCGGCGGAGACGGTTATGAGGCTGGTGAGCATGAAGACGCGTGACGAATTGGTGGCCGCGGTGAGGCGTCGGTACGTTGGCAGCGGGCGTGCGGAAAAGACACAGATCCTCGACGAGTTCGTTGCGGTGACCGGTCATCATCGCAAACACGCGATGCGGCTGTTGCGAGGTGATGACGCGGCGGTACGCGGGGAACCACGTCCAACGGCGGATTACGACGATGGGGTCGGAGGGGCTGATGTGGGTGGGGAGGATGGACGGGTGCGGAAGGGGTTGAAGGCTCTGGTTCCGCTGTTGGGGACATGGGGGGAGGTCCGGCGGCCAGGGGGGAGGGTGCGAATGAGCGATCGAATGGAGGGGGGTGCGCGAGGGGGGTGAGGAGGGGGGGGGTGGCGGCGACGTCTCCAGCGGCCCCATCGTCGGTGCGGGCCAGATTGGGGTCGCACCTCTGGTGGGAGACCCGCACCGGGTTGTGGAGGCGATGGTGCGCAAGCGGTCGGTAGCGAAAGGGAGCTTGTGCAAGCTGGTCGAACATCGCCGGGGTGGACAGTGCGCCCTGGTGTTCCGTGAGGAGGAGGAGGGGAAGGAAGCCGTTAATGGTAAAAGGGGTTAGAGGGGGGGGCCGCGGCCGGGGGGGGCGAAAAAAGGGGGGGGAAAGAGGGGGGGGGGGGGGGGGGGGGGGGCGGGGGGGTAGGGGTGAATAAGAAGGGAGGGAGAAGGGGGGAGAAGGCCAAGGGGCCCCGGCAAGGGGGGGGGGGGGTGAGGTGCAAAAGGGGGCGATTAGGACGAAGGGGGAGGGGGGGGGCGGGGCGGGGGGGGGGGGGGGAGAAAGGGGAAAGGGAAAGGGGGGGGAGGGGGGGGAAGGGGGGGGGAGGGGGGAACACCGCGGGGGAAGGGGGGGTCGGGGGGGAGAGGGGGAGGAAACCGGGGGGGGGGGAGAGTAGATTGATCAATGAAACGAAAAGGTCCGGGGGTGATGCGCTGACTTCTGTTCATCCCCACGCGCGCCGTGGGCCTGAAACACGTTCTTCGCCGAATCCAGACCGATGATGCTAATCTTATCCATGGACGTCTCTCCTCCTTGCAGATAATCAAACACCGCAACCTTGCCACATAGATGCCATCGGGGGGGGGCGTGCACCCCATCGCTGACAGTGTTCTCGCCTTTTAACGTGAACATGTCCGGTCGCGGGCACGTTGACCCCGTGAGACTTTTGCAATGCAAACTTCTGCAGCACCGCTTGCCAGTGGAACCTAGGGTAAAGCGTCCCTTGAAAACGTGCCTTAGGCCCGAGCCCGCTGTCGGCCAACACGGGAAGTTTGAGGCTCAAACTTCTCCGTTTTCACCTTCCGGCAATTTCAATATTATCGACTATTCAACCGTTGGTTCCATCTCGCGGGGATTCGACGACGAGGGCTGCAAAATCCATCGTGGGCAACTTGCAGACCACGAGCTTCCCCCGCCGAGTAAGCGAGTGCCACGCCGAAAGATGATTGGGCTGCAACCCGTGCCGTTCCGCGACCTCGCGGACGCTCACGCCGGGAACCAACGGTTCCGCAACGATCCGCCCCTTCACTGCATCTGGCCACTGTCGGTCTCTCTAGAACCTCCAATCGTCCAACGGACGCGAAATGGCCCTCAATTTGTCCTTCCATCTCACGATCCCGAAAACCTCGACAGAAAGCGCAATGGCAGATCGGGCGATCGGACAGAATGTGGGGGCGGCACGCCCCGTACAGAGAAGTTTGACAGTCAAACTTCTCTTGAGGTCCAAACCGGGTGGCGGAGAAAGTAGGCGAACTCAATCTTCTGCTTGGTTCTGTGTCACACCGACCAGTTTTAGATCCGCGGGGTCATACCGAAATCGGTGCAATTCATTCTTTCCGATCAACCCGACCACCTCTTCAATCACCCCCAGTGGAACGACAAACCATTCACGCGGGGTAAAGTTCTGCCCAAAACGGTCAGGAATCGTGATATCCAGTCGCGCCTCTGCAAAAAAGCGGTGAAGCAGGTTTTCCACGCTCGCAGGATTGATATTGAAAACCTCGAATTCGCCAGCAATTGTAACGGGCGCCATGAGATACGTCGGTTCCCGATCCGCATTCGCAATACGACGCTCGACTGCGCCGCCCGTAACGCCGATCTTGTGGATCATACTGCGGGCTTGCGCGATCGTTGGGTGATCGGACTGCGAACGCAAAACGTAGATCCGGCCTGCCCCTTTGTTCTCCCCAAACAGTGGACCGGCATCCGGGTCCGAAACACGCCTCCCTGCATCGTCCTTGTAGAGCGCCCTCTGCAAGGATCGAAGCAGCAGGTCACTTTCGGTCCCGTTGTCGTAGATTAAACGAAGGCGGGCATCAGTGCGGTCGTATTTCGTCTCGAACGGTGTACCAACTTCAGCGACGTAGGCCAATTGACCGCCAACAATGAAGAACTCGCCTTTTCGGATGTCGGCCTCACTTGCGAATGGACGTGTTTCACGCGCTCCCGCTTCTATTTCAGCACGAACATTTTCAAAGAGCGGTGCAAACCGCTCGAAATCGGTGCATTTCGTCTTGTTGGCGATTTCTTCGGCAGCGCGAACCTCAACCCTGGGGCGAACGTGGCGAAGCTCGGTCACATCGTCCGCCAGCCCAAGTTCATCGGCCAGAGCCTGGTCGCTGAGTTCAGCGCGGGATCATCGGAATCCGCGAGAAGTCCGTGTTTCATCAAGGTCGGCAAGCACCGTCCGCGCACTGTCCAGTTCCCGAAGCCGGTCGAGTCGGACCGCATAGAGGCGTTCGAAAATATCAAGGCTTTCCCCGTGTCTAGGCGGATGACCATGCTCTTTCTCGAAGCGCTGAATGTCCTCGAAACCGGCAATAATGCGCGCCTCCTCAGGAGAACGTTTGGCAATGGGCTTTTGGGCATCGTCGAGCCCCAGTTCCGAGGCGAGTTCGTCGTGGTCGAGATCAGACATACGCGCCTGCCGTGCGATAGCGGGCATAGGCAGCGACACCTTCGGCCAGCGTTCGCTCCCATTGATCTTGCGCTGTCAGTTCCGGCAAGCGGCCGTTTTGACGTTTGAAGAGAACGGCCCGTTGGGCGTAGTCTTTCGCGTCGTCCGCCGAAATCTTGACGCGCTTCCCTGCGATCACAGCCTGAACCTGCCGAAGGGTTGCGGCATTCATGGCTTTGGAAAGCACGTTGAAGGCTTCGCCGAACGGGTTCGTGCTGTCGATAAGATCGATATCAAGGTCTCGAACGTCCATCGCAAAACGCCGAACACCATCCACCAAAGCGGTGTTCGCCTTTAGCGATTCATCACTCGCTTTTTCGGTGACAGCCCGTGCTTTCTGCCCCATCGCCATGGCCGCAACAGCATGCTGGCGGACGGCTTCCTGGTCCTCGTCGTCGAGACCGGAATACATCTTGGCCACGATCCGGCCCATGCGAACCTGCGTCAATTCCTCAGGCACGATTTCCGGATCGAGCGTTCCGCGCTCGACGGTCGTCTTGTCCTGCACGAAGGCGGTGATGACCTCCGTGATATCTTCCTTGCAGATGCGTTTTGCCTCCTCGGACTTCGGCGGCACAAGACCTTTGATCTCCATGTGGAATTGCCCGGTCGCCTCGTTGAACCCGACATTGCGACCATCGGGGTCGTAGCCCCCCTCCCCGTAATCAAAATCCTTCTTCGGACCCGCGGCTTTTGGCGTAAATTCGAAACGGGGCGCGAGCACCTGTTCCATCAACAGGCTGGCGGCGATGGCTTTCAGCGTATCGTTGACGGCATCGACGACCGCATCTTCGGCCGCATCCACTTCGGCGATGAGGTTTGTGAAGCGGGTGCGGGTCTTGTTCGGCGCGTCGCGGGTCGCACGACCGATTATCTGGATGATTTCGGTCAGGCTGTTGCGATAACCGACGGTGAGAGCATGTTCGCACCAGATCCAGTCGAATCCCTCCTTCGCCATGCCGAGCGCGATAATAATATCGACATGGTCGCGGTCCTGCCGGTGGGCGGGATCCTTCAATGCATTGATGACGCGGTCGCGCTTACGCGGCTCGTCGTCGACCAGATTGGCAATTCTGATAGTGCGCCCGTCGGGCAGCAGCACGAGGTCGAAGCCGGTCTCGGGATCCTGCCCCTGCCAGTCGCCGAGCGCGTGCATGATGTCCTCGGCTTCCTTCAGCTTGTCGCCGAGGCTTTCACGCGAATTGACATTGGGAATGTGGACGATGGTTTTTAGCGCCGGGTCCAGCACTTCCATGATCGCATCGCTGTAGGGGCCGGAATAAAACCAGTAGCCGAGATCGAGTGTCTTCAGGTGCTCATAACCGTTCAACTGCTCGTAATAGGTGTAGGTGACCTTCTCGAACCGCTCCTCGTCCTCCGGCATCAGCACGGCTTCGGCGTCCCCGCGGAAATACGAGCCGGTCATGGCCACGACATGGCAGGCATCGCGGGCCAGCAGGTCACGCAGATGAGCGCCGAGGCGGTTGTCGGGGTTGGCGGAAACATGGTGGAATTCGTCGATAGCGATAAGCCGCCCATCGAACGCCTCGATTCCCAGCGCATCGGCGGCGAAGCGGAATGTGGCGTGGGTGCAGACGAGGTTGGCATCGCCGGACGCTAGAAATGCCTCCACCGCCTTCACCTTGCCGCCCGCCACCTTCGGGTCATCGGCACCGGGGATGTTGCACAGGTTCCATTGCGGCTTCACCGTCCAGTCCGCAAAGAAGCCGTGGCGGGACAATTCCTCGTTGCCGAACGAGCCGCCGATGGAACGTTCCGGCACCACGATGATAGCCTGTTTGACGCCTTGCCGTGCCACCTTGTCGAGCGCGATGAACATGAGCGCCCGCGACTTGCCGGATGCCGGCGGTGACTTGATGAGCAGATATTGCTCGCCCCGCTTCGACCATGCCCGTGCCTGCATGGCCCGCATGCCCATTTCGTTGGACGAGGTGGATGCGCCGGTCTGCGCGTAGCGGGTGGTGATGGCGGGAATGGTGGTCATGATGCGTTCCGGCGGAAAAGGGCTACGTAATCTTCGAAGATATAGAGGCGGTTGCGGCGTTGGCCGGTCAGTTCCCGAAGCACACCGTGCGTTACCAGATCGGCAATGATGGCATTGGCAGGGTTGGCCGTCGTGCCGATGAGATCGGCGACTTGTTTGGCGCTGATGATCGGCCGCTGATAGAGATGCCGCACGACCCGCTGGGCGTTGTCCTGCCTGCGATTACTGAATCGTGGCAAGATCTCCCGTTCCACCCGTTCTTTCAGCGCAAGTATGCCACGAAACACCGAGATTGAAGAGCGAGCGGTTTCCGTGACGCCGTGCAGGAAGAAGACGATCCAGTCCCGCATTTTGTCACCCTGCCGCACCGCCATGAGATGATCGACGTAGGCGACTTTGTTGCGCTCGAAATAGTCGGACAGGTAGAGCGCGGGTTTCCCAATCAGCCCTTCCGACGCCAGGAAAAGCGAGATCATCAACCGGCCAAGCCGACCATTGCCGTCGAGGAAGGGGTGGATCGTTTCGAATTGATAATGACCGATGGCAATACGGACGAGCGGTGGCAGAATATGGTCTTGACCTGCCAGGAAACGCTCCAGGTCGCTCATCAATTCGTCCACCCTGTCATGGTGGGGCGGGATGAAAGCGGCGTCACGCAGGCTTACACCGATCCAGTTCTGGCTGCGGCGGAATTCGCCCGGCTGCTTGTGTTCGCCACGCACGCCTTGCATCAGGATTGCATGTGTTTCGCGCAACAGCCGGTTGGATAGGGGCAGTTCTTCCAACCGTGCGATGGCGAAGTTAATCGCATCCACATAGTTCTGAACTTCCTCCCAATCATCATGCTTGTCGGGTTCGAGGTCTTCCTCTTCCTTCAACGCATCGTCGATATTGGTTTGGGTGCCCTCGATGCGGCTCGATTGAGTTGCCTCCTTGGCGACATACATGCGGATGAAGAAGTCGATATCGGGCACGAGTTGCGCAAAGGCGTTGAGTTCACCGAGCGCCCGGTCGGCTTCCCCCAAAAGCTGCAGCAGGTTGGGGTCGGACAGAATCCAGGCATGATTGATCTGCGTAGGCGCAAAGCTCGCATATTCGCGTTGCCGTTCCGTGCCCCCTGCCCTGTAGTCTGCAAGATTCATGCGTGAGGTTTCATTCCGTTTGCTCGATCACCGATATTCTTAATCGAGGTTTGCGCGTTGGGAAAGCTGCTGAGCGAGGTTTGCAGCCAAAACCTCGAATACGATTTTCCATCCATGAGGTTTTGCATGCTTTTGCGCTTGCCCGTCACGTTTTGGCGGCCTTGCCCTCCTTCACCGTCATAGCGGTGTACATCTCGAACAGCTTTTCCAACCGTTCGGTGTCGTTCTTGAAGCGGCGGCCGATGTAGATGCGTTCGAGAGTTTCATCGTTGGCCTCATGGGCGCGGCGCAGGTTGGGGAACTCGGCGTCCATGCGGTCGGGGTCGTACATCTGGGCGATGGTGGCGGGGAAATGCGCCTCGCGGGCGAGCAGGATGTTTTCGGCGCAGGTGGTAAGCGCGTCCTTGTCGGCAGCGGTGAGCGGCGGCACGGGAAAGGTGTTCCAGCCCAACGTATTGGAATAGCGGAAGTCCGTCTTCAGCTTGCCGCAGACGGTGGCGATCCACACCAGATGGATGCGCGAGGCGATGAGCGCCATGTTCCACAGGGGGGCGTCGTAGAGGGCGAAGGCACTATCGGCTGCAATAGTGCCCGCCGGTAGCTGACCGACTGGTAAATATGATCTTCCTTCAGATGTGTGTCGAGGAACAAGAGTGACGACTTCATTTCCAACTTGGCGTCGTTCGTCAAATAGATGAGGGGAGTCAGCTCCGGCACGGGTGGCCGCTTTAGAGCTAGCAAGACGCATCTCTCGAACGAGGTCTAGGCGTTTGCTTAAGGCCGTACTTTTTCTCGCGCTTGTTTCTCCGTCCAATGGAATCCAAAAACACCATCGTGGCGTCCCTCGAATAAAATCTGCGGACCCGGCGAAGGGTTGAGCAAATGGAAGGGACGTAAGTTCTCATCGTCAAAGATGAGGTTGCCCCCATCAGTTGGTCCATTTCCGCGGTCCATTGAAGAGATGAGGCTAAGTGGGCTCCGCCGTCCGTCCACAATAGCGTGCGGGGCTGACACTAAATATCCATTGATGTGCGCAGCAAGTAGTCATCGCGGAACCTTCCCATCCCCGTCCGTCACGAACAGCCGACGCACCGCGGCGGCCTGTTGGGATATCCCTACAATCGCCACCGTCACGCCCGCGTTGTGCGCGGCGAGATTGCGCCATTTGAACGACGTGTGCGCGAAGCTGATCTCTGCGCCGGTGTTGAAAATCATCGGCCACAGGATCGGCACCTGTTGCCCCTGACAGATGGAGTTGGTGCTCACGAATGCGCTCGCGGCGGTCGAGACTGTGCCGTAGTCGGCGGCTTTCATGAACCAGCCCGCCACGTAGTCGAGCGACTTCCACGATTTAGTGCGGCCCGTGAAGATCGCGCCAAGGTCGGCCTTCTGCTCCTTCGACTGCCACGTAGAACCCAAATAGGGCGGATTCCCGCAAATATACGTTTCCACCTCCATCCCGTCGAAATCCCACTCCGCTTGCGCGGGTTCGTCGAACAGGTCGGTGCGGTTGGCGGCGGTCAGTGGCGGACAGACCTCCAGCCAGTCGATCCGAAGCGCATTGCCGGTCACGATCCGGCCTGTGCGGTGCAGCGGCAGCACTAGTGCGCGGGCCTCGCTCTGACCTATAAAGCGCACATCGCACTGAAACTCCGCGATCAGCAGCGCCAACCGCGCAATCTCGGCAGCGAAACTCTTGATCTCGATGCCGTGGAACTGGGTGAGGCGTATCCACGACCGCTCGTTCGCATCCCCCCTTCGTCGCACGACCTCGGCCTCGATTTCCCGCAGTCGGATATAGGCGATGACGAGAAAATTGCCCGACCCGCAGGCTGGGTCGAACACTCGGATGGACGCGATACGCTTCCGCAGGTTCAGCAGCTTGCGCTTGTTGTCCCCTGCCCGCTCCAGCTGCGCGCGCAGATCATCGAGAAACAGCGGGTCCAGCACCTTCTGGATGTTCGGCACGGAGGTGTAGTGCATGCCGAGCGCACCGCGCTCGTCGTCATCCGCCACCGCCTGAATCATCGAGCCGAAAATGTCGGGGTTGATTTCCGTCCATTTCAGATCGCCCGCCTGCAGGAAATACGCGCGCGCGATGCGAGAGAACTTTGGGCATTCCAGATCGTCCGTGAACAGCCCGCCATTGACGTAGGGAAAGCCGTCCGCCCAGTTCGCCAGCTTCGGCACGGCCCCCTGCCGCTCCCCGTTGCGTGGGTCCAGCGCCATCGCCCGAAAGCATTCACGCAGAATTTCGTGGACGTTGGAGCCTGTCTGGTCGGCATGGGAAAACTGCCCCACGGTGGTGGTGAACAGGTCGTCGCGGAAAATGCCAGTGTCTTCGGCAAAGAAGCAGAAAATCAGCCGCGCCATGAACTGGTTCAGCGTCTGCCGCTTTTCCGGTGTGCCCCAGTCCGGATTCTCCCGCAGCAGTTCCACATACAGTTTGTTCAGCCGTGCGGTGGCCTTGATGTCGATCGGGTTGTTCTTGATCTCCCGCACCGTGGAAATACCGGCGAGTGATAGAAAGAACGAAAACCGATCGCCCAGTTGCGTGAAATCGCAGGCCAGCACATCGCCGGTCGCCAACTCCTCCGCCTGCAGCGTCTCGCCATCGGTGGCCAGAATGAACTGCGCCTTCGCCTTGCGGGTGGCCGGGCTGTCACGCAGCGCCTTCAGCGTGGCGTCGGTCTGGTTCACAGGCGCGATTGCAATATGGATCTTGTTGCGCTGCAGAACGCCCGCTTCGATGTCAGAGGCGTTGGTCGAAGCCTTACCCGTGGCCCGCAGACGCTTGATCGTCGCATCTCTGTTGCCGAACGCTTCAAGAAACGCGAAGGCGAATTCTTCCGCATCGAACGGCTGGCTTGCGAGGTCGGAAACGGCCTGCTCGATTTCTACGGCGTTCATGGGCAGGTCCGAAACGGGGTGGCGGACCACTAGCTAACGATGGCGGCAGTTTTCGGCAAATCGTTGAGCAGGGGTTTCCATGCCGCGATCTGACGGCGCCACCGAGAGCGCCTAAACTAGCCTACCAGACCCAGACTGACAGCCGGGCGATCAAGCGGTTTTCGAAATATACAAAATGCGTGCAAAACTGAAAGAGCGAAACTAGGTTTCGGGATACGTTTTGACGATAGGTTTCAGCGTTTTCAACGAACGCCCCCGTTACTTCTTCAAAAAGTAACGCAATAACTTCAGAAAAGTAACGCAATAACTTCACCGAATTAACGCATTATCTTCAAAAAGGTAACGCAACAGCTTCAAATGGCAACGCAATAGCTTCACATATTTTGAACCCATCACCGACAATCGGCCGAGCTGAATGAGCTTTTTTTCAATCTTTCATTTATGGCCAGCGTCCAATAATGCTGCCTATCACTTGCACGGCTACGCCTCTGTCCGTCATTGAGCCTTTCGGGGTGCAGTTCGCTAACGGAAGGTGTGTTCGGGTCAAGGGTTCGCCGTACCATTCGAACAGGTCGGCATGGCCTGAATGTTTGCTGTCGGCGATAGCGTCGAGGGAGTTGTCGTAGCCCTGCAAGCCTCCGGCAACTTCGGGCGGGCAACACCCTTCGATTCCTTTAAGACGTGGGTAGAGATGGGTGCATTCAGGCTCGAATATTGCCTTGATGGTGAGGATATGTCTCCAGTCGTCGCCGAATTCGTATAAATGGATTGCGGTCGGTCGTTGGTGGTTGGGTTGTCAACAGCCATCGATAAGCCCGCCAGTATAATGTTGGCTATCGAGAGGGGTCCAGCTCCACCGTTTACAGCATCAGACATCCCCAATCGCGCATCGCCAACCTCAACGGGTAGAGATGACAGTTTTCCCATGGCGTGGCGGCCGTGCAGTATGGGGGGCTTAAGGCAAGTGCTTTCTGCGGATCGGCTGGGGAGTGGCGGCTGGCAGTTTGGGCGATCTCGTTTTCCCGCAGCACATAGCTGGCGGCAAGCTATACGGCTTCCGACATGGTCCGGTCCTGGCCGGATCACCTTCGCCGCCGTTTCTTGTAATGTACAGGGAGCGCAGGGC
This sequence comes from uncultured Alphaproteobacteria bacterium, assembly GCA_963799325.1. GTDB lineage: Bacteria > Pseudomonadota > Alphaproteobacteria > Rhizobiales > Rhizobiaceae > Pseudahrensia. Next base: position 1,089,992 of record CAWCWS010000002.1, read on the forward strand.
CGAATAATAGCCCATTTAGTGATTTTAGGCACCGACGAACCGCAACTGCTGACTAGAAGCAAGATCAATCTTCAGGAAACCGACATTCGTGGCGCGACTTGGAGCAGCGATGGGGGCTGCAGGGTCAATTCGGGTGTATTCAACGATCTCGATCAGGACGAAACGATGGTTCTCTCCCTCAGCGTCGTCTTACGCTTTCGCTAAACCTTATGGAGTGGAGGGCTGACTTTTAGCGCCCTGGCGTTGCAGAACGGTGGTCGAAACCACGAACTGCAGGACACAACAAACTGGTCGAACCGCGGCGTGTTTATATGGAATCTCATAGACTTCGCGGAAAGCTTTCCGAGCCAGAAGTTTGACCAAGTTGGCGAATTGTCTGACGGTGGAGCGAGTGGGGAACTGGAGCAGCGATCATATGGGGAATTTGCGTTTTCCAAAATTGCTGGTGCTGGTGTTGGAGATCATCGATTGAACGCCATGCCCTTCTCTCACAATACCAGTTTGCGAGCGCCGATGCGGTTGTTACTGCTGTTACCGCTCCTCGTTGCGCTTCTCGCCTTTGCTGGCTGCGCGGACAGGGAGAGCTGGCGACAGAAGATGGTGGTGATGATCGAAACGCCGGACGGTATTGTGACCGGCGAGAACGTGGTGGAAATCCGTTTCGGCGCAAACCGGCATCTCGCTGCTATGGATGGCTCGTCGGTGAGTTGGAGACCGCGGGGCGAGGCGGTTGTCGTGAATTCTTGGTGAACGCGGATATCTGTTCGCATTGCTGAAGGGCGTGAAGTGGATGGGCGATGCCGGTCCCAACGCGTCGTTCACGTTCACCATGCCCGACCGTCCCTATGCAGGCTCCGTGGAAGCAATGGAGATCGTCACCAATCAGCCCTACGGGGAGAAGGTGAGCGTCCCGCACGACACCTACCCGCTGCTGGTAACGTTCGACGATCTCTCCGACCCGTCCACGATCAAACAAGTTGACCCCGACAATCTTGCCGCCAGCTTCGGCCCCAGCGTACGGCTGAAAAGCCTGACGCTGGAACGGACGCGAGAGAGGGTGACGGATTGGCCCATCGAGGAGCTGCTTCCCTGTATAGAAGGGACAACACAATGTATCGGTGTGAATAGAAGCATTAGGTACGGTCACCCGATGGCAAACATTTTGAACTCATATTTTCGAAGAGGTGGATAATGGCGATTTCCAAAGATGTGTTTTTCTCGATTCTTTCGATGGACGCTTACAATCGTGGTGAGGGAGCTGCGATTAAGTTCGCTAACGACGATATTGGCAATGCAACGCAGACCAGGAATTCTGACCGTGAAATTCGCGGTGCCGTCGACGCCAATGATCAGTCCGGCGCTCAGCGTGCCGGCTTCTTCGCGGTGCAATATGTGCACGGCCGGGATGGCGAGGTGCAATCGATCTAGCCGAATACCAGTTGATAGCTCTACCACGCGCACAACCACGTATTCGATGTCGGTCAATTGGATGCGTAGGTGTGCAAGTGTTATGCGGGAATGCTATCTGTTAACGCCAGCCATTGGGGAATTGCCGGAGATTGTCGGAAGCTGGGCATGCAACGCCGCCCCCATGTTCCCGGGCAATTACATGGCTTCATTTTGACGCTTCGCTCGACGTTCCTGAGGCGGTAAGGATTATCTCTCGCAAACCTGACAACTTCCATCGCCGAATATACCTGTAAACACTCGACCAGTTGCCAAGTTCTTGAGGCAGGTCACGCCAGAGAGCGCCGGTGCTTGCAGTTTAGAATACGCCATCCGAGGATCAATCGGAGGTCCGGAGCAGGATGCTCACTGAATTCTGCAACTCCAAACACGAACGGTCCAAAGAACGCACAGTCAGCGTTTGCCATCAACAATCGAGCCAGAGCAGCCCCTAATAAAAGCAGTCTGCATCAGAACTCAAACTATTTAGGATTAGAGTTTGTCGACACGGCTTAGTGCTTCAAAAACACCACAGGCACTGCGCTGTCCCAGCAGATTCCGCATGACCCGCAGTTTGGCTTTGTACCGATGTTGTGGGGGCATACTACGCTCGCCCTGTCTGTAATGTCTTCAACAGAATTAACCACAGAAACACTGTCAAGCTCCCCTGGGCAGTTTGACCATCTCACCCGAAAGCGATCCGGATATGCGAGCCTCACTTCGGCTACAGCTTTGCCAATTTCGCTGTCCTTCCAGTATGCAGTGTAGCCCCAAACCCGAAGGTTCGGGTACAGTGTCAGCTGCTCCTTCCACCATCGGACGTACTCTTCATCGTAGAAATCACCGAGCACGTGAATGCGGACTACAAATCCATCGATTGTAGCTGGCTCGATTGAGAGGGCTCTCAATTCCGCGGAAAGCTGCGCCAGCAATCGTGGTCCGTGACGGTAGCGCCACGCTTTACCTTGGATTGCCTTGTTCGCGTAGCAGTCGTTAAACTGAGGACAGTAGCGTGGGCACGTTGCCCGTTCTTCAAGCGTCAACGAGTAGATCTTCATGCCGCGCCATTTACCCACCAATACGTGGCTGGCCAGTTTCCGCGAGTTATCGCCCTTCTTGAACACGAACTCGCGGCCATCAGGTTCGCGCACGAGGTGGGGGTGCAGGGATCGACCTTCCAGAACGCTTGGGTGGTCATCAGGAAGAACAATGGGCCTCGAAACGGTATGTTTGGTAAACCGCTGGACTGGCTTCTTTTTAGGTTTAAGCAGCATCGGATTTGCTCCGTGAGTACGCTTTCGCCAGTCTCAGGTGATACTTGCGAACATCGACGCTCGGTACATCCAGTTGAGTGACATTCACCGTCTTTCCATCATTCGATTTCTCCGCAATCAGTAGCGACTGGCCGGCCGGCAGGCTTTTCAAAAGGGAAGGCTGTTCGAGACTGAATTGTGGGCAACCGGAAACATAGTCTTCCTTGAGTTGCCGATCTTGAGCTGCAATTTCGTACCTGCCTTGGGCGGTCAACTCAGAGCGCCGGGACAGTCTCCAAACCTGAGCTATGCCACCGGAATCGCGAACAAACGCTTCAAAGTTTCCCGGCAGTACATTTTTTTTGCCCGCATACCCTATCACAGCCGCCCACATGCTTTTTTGCGTTTTATGCGCGGGAGCCCCCGTAAACCCGAACAAGTGATCAAGGAAAGGACCGGAGAGGTGCTTGGTCTGCTTTGGAATTGTCAAACCGAGACCAGACAAATAGGTTTTCCAACCAACCATGTCGAAGCGAAAGTCAAAATAGACGTCATAAGCGCCTGAAAGTACGAAGGCATGAGCAGAGTTAAGGCGATCGACGACGTAGCGCTCCATGTCGCCGAGCTTAACAAATCGTCGACAAGCTCGTTCGTAACGCTCATCAACATTGCCTCGGTAGATCACTAATTGTGTGGTTTGGGTCGGCGATACAGCCGTGCTGACATTGCCAGTCTTAGACGCTTTGTGCGACGGAGAAGTTTGACCGTCAAACTTCTCAATGTCCGCCACCGACGTTGGATTTTTCGACACAAGGGATCCATGAACTGGATTTTCAAGTTCAAGATTGGCCAAATTTCTGCTCATAGCGTTACCTCGCTTATTACTGGACTTGAGAGCGCCTGTGGCGCTGGGAGGGCAAAAGTCGGCTGGCAATTTACTAGCCCCGTTCCGCTCGCTGACCTCGAAATTGAGTTGGACAAACGATTGGATCGAGCAACGATAACAACGGCCAACTTTAGCAGGTTAGACAAACTAAAATGTTGAAATCGTTAAGTTGTTCGATTCCCCTAGGGACTACCAGCGTTTTTAATACTGCAATACTGTTAGTGGCTTAAGAGAGCCTCTTGTCCAACCCGATTTGAAGGTTGAACACACGTCTTGCCCATAGCGTCGTCTCCAAGTCGCCCGCGGTGTGCAGTCTGGACATGAGTTCGGGCTTCATACGGCGTCGAGTACTCCGTGTGGCTTATGATTGTCCCCTCGGTCCCCTCGTTTCGAGCAAACTTTATAGCGCCTGCGTTGCGCAAGCCGTGGGTGTTGCAACAGTTCAGACCAACCGCCGCACATTGGTTCGCGAACCAGTTTCCAACGGATTCAATGGTATAAGGCTTTAGTGAATAGCTCATGGATTTGCAGACGCCCCTGTTCTTGCAAAACGGGGACAAGGAGGCGGTTACAGGCTGGGCTGGGTTCAGTGATGATTTCATAAGCGATACGATTCATCAGGTGGTGGATCGGGAATATTCGGTTTGTGAATTTTTGCAGCGTCTCGGGATAGATATCCACTTGCTTGAGAATTGGTGGAACGCTGTTTTCGAAGCGGCAGGACATTAAGTTGATGGGGAACAAATGGCGTCTAGGCAGTTACTGTGGAAAGCCTTGTGTCGTTGTTGGCAATTTCCTCAATCGACAATGTGACGTTGATGCATCAGGCGTCGTTCGGATGACCGAAAGTGTCCAGAAACTCGAGGCGATCCACGGACGGTTGGCGATATGGCCGATCCTGGTGTTATTGACACAGGTCAATTGGGCCGTCTTCGAAAGGTCCACAAGAGAAGGATGAATTCGCATGCAGACGAGGATCGATGCGGTGAAACTTCTTGGCCCTGCGGCCTGTGCCGGCTGCCCTATCCGTAACCGGAGCCTGTGCAACGCCCTTTCTCCCCAGAAGATACAGGCTTTGAATGCAATTTCGCGTCGTGTTCAATTGGAAGAGGGAGAGAGCTTTTCCATTGAAGGCGACGAGGAAGTGGCATTCGCCAATGTGGTGGAAGGGGTGCTGAAACTGGCCCGGGTGATGGAAGACGGGCGCGAACAGGTGGTCGGCCTGTTGTTCGCTTCCGATTTTCTGGGCCGTCCCAACCGTCCGGCCGGTGACAGCCAACCGTTTTCCGTTCAAGCGGCCGGGCCGGTGGAACTGTGTGTATTTCGCAAGAAACCGTTCGAGGATCTGCTGAAGACATATCCGGAACTGGAAAGCGAATTGCTGTCGCGCGCCTTTGATGGACTCGATGCCATGCGGGAATGGATGTTGATGCTGGGTCGCAAGACGGCGCGGGAAAGGGTCGCGTCTCTGCTGCACCATATGGCCGTGCGCTGCCGCGATGCGAATTGCCAGCCGAGCGATGGTTTCACCTTGCCGATGACGCGTGCCGACATGGCGGATTTCACGGGCCTGACGATCGAGACGGTGAGCCGTCAGGTTTCGAAACTGCGCAAGGAAAACGTGCTCGTCCTGTCCGGCACACGAGCGGTGGATACAATCGCGATGGGCCGGTTGCGGAATATCGCCGAAGGGGTGGACACCCTCTAAAGGCAATGCGATCGGCTGATTGGGACCCCACGTTTATTACAAGCGCTTCAGGGCAGATGGTTCAAGACCGCGCGCGCCGGACGATCCACCAGATACCAAGCGCCATCAGGATTGCGATTCCGACGGGAATGGCTATGGCCACCACCGGCCGTTCGCCGCCATAGGGACTGAAGAACGGCCCGAACACGAGAAACGCCCCGAGCAACCCGATGGTCACCACGACGACCGCAGGAAACAGCCAGGGGCGTATGCGGAACGGTCCCTTCCTGTCGCGGCTCAACGGACCGGCGCCTGTTCGAGGCCGGACTTCGCCGACCGTTTCAGTGGCACCACGCGATCCAACGCGGCTTCCAGTCTGGCCTGGCACAACCCGCATTCGCCGGTGCAAACGCGCTTGCGGTTGTCCTGCATGATCGCGCCCAAGGTGTGCAGGTCGTCGCTCGTAAGATGCTCGTGGGCAAAAGGCATGATGATTCTCGTCTCCAGTGAAAGATGTCGTCGTTTGGCCTGAAAAAAACCGCGGATCGCGTAACCGATGGCTTCGGGGGATGGCCGCAGGATACGGCGGGGTGTCGCCAGCAATTCGAGGTAGTCAATGATTTCCATCAGCGCGACATTGTCATCGGTATGGTCCGAAGCCAGCCCGTGCATGATTTGAACGATCTCGCCGTGTGGCGATTTGCGCTTCAGGATCGCGAACAGGCCGCGATCCTCATCGGCGTGGTGAAGCGGTAGCAACGTCAAAAGTTCGGCGGCCACCCGTGAGCACCCGGCGGCGCGCAGTGGCAGAGTGTCGGCGATCGACTCAAGTGATGCGCATAAGTCCAACAGCCGCACATGGTCGGCCTTGATCAGGTCTAACGGGTCGGAACAATCCGCATCCCACGGGGGAATGGCCGTTTCCATATTCATCCCGGTCCCGATCTCCCATGAACCATCACCATGAACGTGGGAGAATGGCAGATCGTAAACGCGGCGACTTGATCGAGATCAAGACCACGCGCTTCGGCAATTCCTAGGGTTCGGTCAAACGGGGATGCGGGGATTCGATCTTGAGCAACAGCAAACGCACCATACTTTTCAGCGTCATAGCATTCCTTGCATTCATCATCGCTGCCATCGCACAGGACAGCGAATTTGCGTTCCACGCCTGGGCCGTCACCTTCATGGCCGCCGTGGTGGCCATCATCTTCATGCGCAAGACGGAATATGCCGTCGATGGCAGCGAAATCGTCGCGCCAGCCGATAGTGGCGGCTACATGGACGATGTCATCCGCTACGGCGTGATCGCCACACTGTTCTGGGGCATTGCAGGCTTCACTGCCGGTCTCGCCATCGCCGCGCAACTGGCCTGGCCCGAACTCAATATCGAACCGTGGTTCAATTTCGGGCGGTTGCGACCCTTGCACACCTCGGCAGTGATCTTCGCTTTCGGCGGCAACGCGCTGCTGGCGACGTCCTTCCATGTGGTGCAGCGCACGACCGGCGCGCGCCTGTTCGGCGGCAACCTGTGCTGGTTCGTGTTCTGGGGGTATCAGGTCTTCATCGTGCTGGCGGCGACTGGCTACCTGATGGGGATTACCCAGAGCCTCGAATATGCCGAGCCGGAATGGTATGTCGATCTGTGGCTCACGATCGTGTGGGTGGCCTACCTCATCGTCTTCGTTGGCACGATCGCACGGCGCAAGGAGCCGCATATCTATGTGGCGAACTGGTTCTTTCTGGCCTTCATCGTCACCGTGGCGATGCTTCACGTGGTCAACAACCTGTCGATCCCGGTCTCGCTTCTGGGCGCGAAAAGCTATCCACTGTTTGCCGGTGTGCAGGGCGCGCTGACCCAGTGGTGGTACGGCCACAACGCGGTCGGCTTCTTCCTGACGGCAGGCTTCCTCGGCATGATGTACTACTACATCCCGAAGCGGGCGAACCGGCCGGTCTATTCCTACCGCCTGTCGATCATCCACTTCTGGTCGCTGATCTTCCTCTATATCTGGGCCGGTCCGCACCACCTGCACTACACCGCGCTGCCCGACTGGGCGCAGACGCTGGGCATGACGTTCTCGATCATGCTGTGGATGCCGTCTTGGGGCGGCATGATCAACGGGATCATGACGCTGTCGGGCGCATGGGACAAACTGCGCACCGACCCGGTGTTGCGCATGATGGTGATGGCGGTCGCCTTCTACGGCATGGCGACCTTCGAAGGGCCGATGCTGTCGATCAAGGCGGTCAATTCGCTCTCGCACTATACCGACTGGACCATCGGTCACGTGCATTCCGGCGCGCTCGGCTGGAACGGCCTCATCACCTTCGGCGCGATGTACTATCTCGTGCCCGTCATGTGGCACCGCCCGGCCATGTATTCGCTGCGGCTGATCAACTGGCACTTCTGGCTGGCGACGATCGGAATCGTTCTCTACGCGGCCTCCATGTGGGTGTCCGGCATCACCCAGGGCCTGATGTGGCGCGAATACGATGCCGACGGGTTCCTGACCTATTCGCTTCGTCGAATCCGTGGCTGCCCTGTTCCCCTACTACGTCATCCGGCTGGCTCGGCGGCGGGCTGTTCCTGACCGGCGCGCTGGTCATGGTCTACAACGTCTGGCGCACCATTCGCGGTGACGCGGAAACCGTGCCCGCCAAGTCCTCCCCAGTCCTGCAAGCGGCGGAGTAAGCGCCATGACCGACAAGAGCTCCGAACCCAAACATGAGGACCACGTGCTGGAAAATGCCGTGCCGGAGGTGAAGGCCGACCCGGTGGCGCGGGGCATCCTCGCCAACCACGGCAAGATCGAGCGCAATGTGACGCTGCTGCTGCGTTCTGTCCTTCATCACCGTGGCCATCGGCGGTATCGTGGAGATCGCGCCGCTGTTCTACGTCGACAACACGATCGAGAAGGTGAAGGGCGTGCGCCCCTGGACGCCGCTCGAACTGGCCGGGCGCAACGTCTACGTGCGCGAAGGCTGCTACACCTGCCACAGCCAGATGATCCGCCCGTTCCGCGACGAGGTCGAACGCTACGGCCATTACAGTCTCGCTGCCGAGAGCATGTACGACCATCCGTTCCAGTGGGGCTCGAAACGCACCGGGCCCGATCTGGCGCGTGTCGGCGGACGGTATTCCGACGAATGGCATGTGCAGCATCTGGTCGATCCGCGCTCGGTGGTGCCGGAATCCATTATGCCGACCTATGCGTTTCTTCTGAACCGCGACATCGACGCAGCCTCGTTCGGTGGCCATCTCGTGGCCAACCGCATGGCCGGCGTGCCCTATAGCGATGCTCAAATCGAGAACGCCGCCGCCGACCTGAAGGCCCAGGCCGATCCCGAAGGAGACACGGGCGGTTTACTGGAGCGCCATGCGCCTGATGGCGAACGGGTTCTGGCGCGTGATTTCGATGGCCAGCCGCAACGCGTAACCGAGATGGATGCACTCGTCGCCTATCTCCAGACCGTCGGCACACTGGCCGATCTCGATACGTTCGAACCGGATACGGAAGGACGCTAGCGATGGAATACGAAACCCTGCGCCATATGGCTGATTCCTGGGGGCTGGTGTTCCTGACCTCCGTCTTCGTCTTCGTGGTGCTGTTCTCCTTCCGCCGTGGCACGCGCCAGAAATACCGCGACGCCGCCAACATTCCTCTCCGGGATGCGGACCGGAACGGGACCGAGACAATGGTAGACAACAGGGAGCCTCCCCGTGACCACTGACAAGCAAGCACCCGGCCAATCGTCCAGACCGGGAGACGATACGCTCGTCGATCCGATCAGCGGACGACCGATCGACCCTGCCACCGGCACCTCCACGACCGGCCATGAATGGGACGGTATCCGCGAACTGGATACGCCCATGCCACGCTGGTGGCTGTGGACATTTTACGCGACCATTGTGTGGGCACTGGTCTATTTCGTGCTGTATCCGGCGATACCGATGGCAACGCAGGCGACAGCCGGTGTGCTCGGCTATTCCAGCCGTATGGCGGTGGAGGATGAAATCACGCGGGTGAAAGCCAGCCGCGAGGAAATCGACTCCCGCATCGCGGCCACCAGTCTGGAAGACATCATCGCCGACCGGCAGCTCTACACATTCGCCGTGCGCGGCGGGCAGTCGTCCTTCAAGCTGGTCTGCGTCCAGTGCCACGGCTCCGGCGCGCAGGGTTCGCCCGGCTATCCCAACCTCAACGACGACGACTGGCTCTGGGGCGGCACGCTGGCCGAGATAGAGGCGACCATCGCTCACGGCATCCGCAACGATGAAGACGCTGATGCCCGCTTTTCGCTGATGCCCGCCTTCGGGGCCGATGGCATTCTCGACCGGCAGGAGATTTCCGACACTGCCGAATTCGTACTCGCCCTGTCCGGGCAGGAGCACAACTCAGAAGGCGCATTGCGCGGACAAGCGATCTACGCCGAGCAATGTGTCGCCTGTCATACCGAATCCGGGAAGGGCAATCAGGAATTGGGTGCGCCCAATTTGACGGACGGTATCTGGCTGTATGGCGGAGACAAGGCCTCGCTCGTGGCGCAACTCATCCAGCCGCGCCACGGTGCGATGCCACCGTGGATCGATTATTTCGATGAGGCCACGGTGCGCAAACTCGCGGCTTACGTGCACTCCCTCGGTGGCACACAACGCCAGCCGCAGGCGGCCGACACCGTGCCCCTGGCGACCGAATGACGGGCAAGTGACAGGCGCGTTCCCTCCCCTCGCCAGTCTTGGCGCGCCGCAAGCGGGCACACCCGTCAACCCGTCGGGTGTGCGCCAGTATGACGACGAGCCGCAGAACAGCGGCAAGGCTCCCAAACTGTTCAAGGGCCGCGAGCCGATCTATCCGCGCCGCGTCGAGGGCACGTTCCGTCGCCTGAAATGGGTGATCATGATCGTCACCCTGGGCATCTACTACATCACGCCGTGGATACGCTGGGATCGCGGTCCCTATGCGCCGGACCAGTTCGCGCTGATCGATTTTCCCGGACGCCGGTTCTATTTCGGGCCGATCGAGATCTGGCCGCAGGAATTCTACTATGTGGCCGGTCTTCTCATCATGGCCGGACTTGGCCTGTTCCTCGTCACCTCCGCCGTGGGCCGGGCGTGGTGCGGTTATGCTTGCCCGCAGACCGTCTGGACCGATTTGTTCATCTGGGTCGAGCGCATCGTCATCGGCGACCGCAATGCGCGCATCAAACTCGACAATGCCCCCTTGTCGGCCGGCAAAGCCGCCAAGAAAGTGTCGGTCCATACGATCTGGCTCATCATCGCGGTGGCGACCGGCGGCGCGTGGATCTTCTATTTCGCCGATGCGCCGACCCTGATGGGCCAGTTCCTGCGCGGAGACGCCCCGTTCGCCGCCTACGCCACCGTGTGCATCCTGACGCTGACGACCTACACGTTCGGCGGCCTGATGCGGGAACAGGTCTGCACATACATGTGCCCCTGGCCGCGCATTCAGGCGGCAATGATGGACGAACACTCGCTGACGGTGACCTACAACGACTGGCGCGGCGAACCGCGATCCCGCCACGCCAAGAAGGCAGTCAAGGAAGGGCTCGACGTGGGCGATTGCGTCGATTGCAACGCCTGCGTCGCCGTCTGCCCCGCCGGGATCGACATCCGCAACGGCCAGCAGATGCCCTGCATCACCTGCGCGCTGTGCATCGATGCCTGCGACGATGTGATGGGCAAGATCGGCAAGCCCAAGGGACTGATTTCCTACACGACGCTGACCGACTACGCGACGAATGCCAGCATGGCCGAAACCCTCGGTCGGGACGAGGCGACACGCAAGCAGGTGGTACCCGGATGGCGCGAGGTCATACGGCCACGGACTTTGATCTATCTCGTGCTCTGGTCCGGCATCGGTCTGGCCATGCTGGTGGCGATTACCATGCGGGACAGGGTCGATCTGCACATTCTGCACGATCGCAACCCGCAATATGTGGAACTGTCCAACGGCGATCTGCGCAATGGCTACACTGTGAAACTGTCGAACATGGAGGCCAAACCGAAGCAGTTCGACATGGGACTGATCGGTCTGACCGGTGCGGTGATGTGGTCGCCGGAAATGGATGTCGAGCCCGCCCGTCGATTCGTCGTCAGCGTGCCGCCGGACCAGGTCATGTCCATCCGCCTGTTCATCGCCGCCGACCCGGACAACCTTCCCCCGCTGCCAACATCCGCCGCGATCGAGGTCCATGAACTCGGCGGTCGGGAATCCACAAGCACGAACATCGTCTTCGAGGGACCGTGATGAAAACTGATACCCAAACCATGCCTTCGAAATGGGAAATCCGCGGCACCCATGTGGCGGCGTTCTTCATCACGTTCTTCGGCATCATCTTCACCGTGAACTTCGTGATGGCGGGCCTTGCTAACCGATCATGGACCGGACTGATCGCCAAGAACGGTTATGTGGCAAGCAAGGATCTGGCGATCGTGCACCGGAAACGCAGGCTTGCGCTCGCCGTTGGGTGGACGATGGACGTGAAAGTCGAAGACGGCACGGTGATGCTGGACATCGGTGGCATCGGGAACGAGGCAGACGAACTGTCTGTCGCAGTCATTGCGGAGCGTCCGCTGAACGAGGTGGAGGATATCGACATTGCGATGGTTCACGGCAGCGATGGTTTCTGGCGGTCGACGACTTTGCTGCCGGATGGCCGGTGGACGCTGGTTGCCACCATGTCATCGGGCCCCCTCGAACTGACCGAAAGGCTCTCCGTCGAACCCGAACGCCGCAAGGCGCAAACGCGATGAGCTGCTGCGGGACTGCAGCCGGACCCATGATCGGGACGGCGCAACAGGCACAGGCTCATGACGCCACGATCGTCCTATCCGTGCCCGGCATTCACTGCGCGGGATGTATTGCACGGATCGAAAGCGCTTTTGCCGGCTTGCCCGGCATCCGGTCGGCGCGGGTCAACGTGTCCCGCAAGACTGTCCACCTCAGCCACGATGCCACATACGGCGATATGGAAACCAAGGCGGTCGCCTGCCTCGCTCAACTCGGCTTCGAAGCCAATGCGCGGCAGGAAATGACTGTCGACAAGCAAGGTGCGCTGCTGGTGCGTTGCCTCGCGGTGGCGGCCTTCGCGGCCATGAACGTGATGCTGATGTCGGTTTCCGTCTGGTCGGGCGCGGAAGGCACGACGCGGGATCTGATGCACTGGTTCTCCGCCCTCATCGCCGTGCCCGCCGCAATCTATGCGGGACGACCATTTTATGTATCGGCGTGGCAATCCATTCGGTCCGGCAGTCTCAACATGGACGTGCCAATTACGCTCGCCGTGGTTCTTGCCTGCGGTCTGAGCCTGTATGAAACCGCGCAGGGTGGCGAACAGGCCTATTTCGACGCGGCGGTCACACTGCTGTTCTTCCTGCTGATCGGGCGGACGCTGGACCATTACACCCGCAACCGGATGCGGGAGTCGCTAGCCAATATCGCCGACCTTCTGCCATCCACGATAAAGGTTTCCCAGGGCGACGGCTGGCGCGATGCCGCCTGCGATACGGTGCGCCCGGGTGCGACGATCATGGTTGCGGCTGGCGGACGCCTTCCGCTCGATTGCAGAACGACGCGGACCGCGCATTTCGACCTGTCCCACGTGACGGGCGAAAGCGAACCGGCGGCGTTGCACGCGGGGGAGGACGTTCCCGCAGGAGCGCTGGCGCTGGACGGGCCGCTGATTCTGACCGTGCTGCGCTCCAGCGAGGACAGTTTCGTTGCCGAACTGAAGACGCTGATCGAACGGGCCGAATTGTCCCGCCCATCCTATATCCGCCTCGCCGACCGGGCGGCGCAATTCTATACGCCGCTCGTCCATCTTCTTGCGTTTCTGACAGCTGCAGGCTGGCTCGTGGCGGGCGCTTCGCTCTACGAGGCGCTGACGATCGCGGTGGCCGTGCTCATCATCACCTGCCCCTGTGCGCTGGGTCTGGCGGTTCCGGCGGTCCATAGTGTTGCTCTCGACATGCTGGCGCGCGCCGGTGTCGTCGTGCGCGACGGCGCGGCGCTGGAACGGCTTGAGGGCATCGACGCCGCCGTCCTGGACAAGACCGGGACGATCACCGAACCGGTGGTTGGGCAGAATCTCACCGACGCCAACCTTGCCATCGCCGCCGGTCTGGCGGCGGGCAGCACCCATCCGCTCTCGCGTGGTCTCGTGAACGAAGCGCGCCGTCGTGGTATCTCCCATGCGCCGCTGACCGCGCTTCACGAGGTATCCGGCGCGGGCATGAGTGCGGTCATTGACGGGATGCCGGTCTCGCTGGGTTCGGCTTCCTTCGTGGATGCGCAACAGGACGGCAGTCTTTTTCTAAAAACCGCTGCCGGTGTGGATGCGATCGCGATCAGCGAGACCTTGCGCCCGGATGCCCGCGGCCTCGTCTCCGATTTGCTGACATACGGTATCACGCCGGAAATACTGACCGGCGATACGCGTGTGAAGGTGGACGAAATGGCCGGACTGCTGGCGATCCCCGCCCTCGCCTCCGCCACGCCGGAAGACAAGGTCAAGCGGATCGAGACATTGCGCGCGGAAGGCCGCACCGTCCTGATGGTGGGAGACGGATTGAACGACACCGCCGCGCTCGCGGCCGCCGACGTTTCCATCGCTCCGGGCAGTGCGAGCGACCTGGCGCGCAACGCCGCCGATTTCGTCCTCCTCAACGGCTTGGCCGGGGTGGGCAGGGCCATCACCGTTTCCCGTGCCGCCCGCCGCCATGCGATCCAGAACTTCGCCATCGCGGCGGGTTACAACGTAATCGCCGTACCACTGGCCATAGCGGGTGTGGCAACACCGCTGCACGCGGCCATCGCCATGTCCACGTCATCCATTCTCGTCACCCTCAACGCCCTGCGGTTGCGCCATACCGCATCGGATTCCCGACCTTCGACAGCCACCACATCAACTGCCCCCTCCGCTCTCGCGCGGAGCCGAACGGCTCTCCAGTCATGACCGGGCTCATCATTCTCGTGCCGGTCGCCCTCGGACTGGGAATGCTCGGCCTTGCCGCGTTTTTCTGGTCGGTCCGCAACGGACAAATGGAGGACATGGAAGGCGCAGGCATGCGAATTCTGATTGACGACGAAACACCCGACGACGACTAGAGCAGGTTCATTCCGCATCGGTTTCGATCCCACCAATGACCAGCGGAATACAATCTGTTGCGGTATGACTACTTTTTGAGAATGAGTGTGGAACTGCAGCTTTTATCTGCCGGTCATGCAAGCGAAGTGAAATCGCCCCGAGTTTTCAAAACCCTCCCGAGACAGATCTCGATCAAGCTGGTTCCTCGTAAAAATTCAAACCCATGTCTGCATTGAAAACGCGTTAGACAAGTTAATTTACTGATATAACTGACTAATTTGATACTCTTGGAAACTATCAGCTTTCGCCTACATGGCCGGTCATTTTGCTGTTTTCAGTGCCAAGTTCGCCAACGCAAGACAACGACCCGAACGCACACGTAGCCCAACGCGACCGGAAACCGTGTTGGAAAGCCCAAGCGTGTCTCCCAACCCTATATCCACCTCGTTCAGCGGCCATAGAGCGCCGGTAATGGTCACGCCACGCAGGTTACTGAATGCCAGCAGTGAGAAGAGAGTGCCGTCCGGCCAGTCAGGTTCCACCACCTGCGCGCCGACGACCATCCCCTCTTCCACACCGTCTGACAGCGTGACTGTCACTCCCGTATCGGCCAGCCGGAACGCGATCAGCATATGCGCCGTGGCCTGATCGGCCCGCCCGCCAAATGCGCCCACCAAAGTGATGTGCCGCGCCCCACCCGCCCGCGACGCCGTCACGGCCAGTTCGCCGTCCGTCGCATCTTTTGCAGGCGGATGCGTCTGACGGGGCACGTTTGGGTGTTGCGCCTGCAAATCAGCGCCGGACGAATCGAAGTCACCGATCCATAACTCCGGCATCACACCAAGCGCTTGTGCGTGGCGAATGCCGCTGTCGGCGGCGATGACGCGCGTTCCGTCCACCTGCGCCAGCAGCCGTTCGGTTACGGCAATGTCTCCGCCCAACAGAACTGACCACCGGTCATTCTTCGCATCGTCATTCATAAACGGAGCTTGTCATCTTACCCATCCCGGCGTTAGGAATAGGCAGCTTTCGGGGTGCCCGCCAGTCTTCAGGACAATGGGCTGAGAGGATTTGCGTCCAACCCGTCGAACCTGATCCGGCTCGCACCGGCGTAGGAAAAGAGCGGCCAACAGGCACTCCCCATACGTCGCGCAGCCTTCACATCGAAGGATTTCCCATGCGCTCACTTCTCACACTCGCTTTCTCAGCGGCCCTAACCACAGCTGCATTCGCGGCGGATAAGCCCGTTCTCACCGTCTACACCTACGACAGTTTCACCGCCGAGTGGGGGCCGGGTCCGAAGGTGGAAGCGGCCTTCGAGGCAAGGTGTCATTGCGACCTGCAATGGGTCGCACTCGCCGACGGCGTCGCCCTGCTCAACCGCCTGAAACTGGAAGGCGATGGCTCAAAGGCAGATGTGGTGCTGGGCCTCGATACCAACCTCACCATCGAGGCGGAAAACACCGGTCTTTTTGCACCCGCCAATATCGACATGTCAGCCGTTTCTGTGCCCGGCGATTTCCAGAGCGATATCTTCGTGCCCTACGACTATGCCCACTTCGCCGTCATTTATGACCGTGAATCCGGCATCGAGCCGCCGAAAAGCCTGGCCGAACTGGTCGATGGGACAGGAACCGGCAAGATCGTTATTCAGGACCCCCGCACCTCCACCCCCGGCCTCGGCCTGCTGCTGTGGATGAAGGCCGTCTATGGCGATGAAGCGGGTGCGGCATGGGAGAAACTGCAAGGCCGCGTTCTAACAGTCACGCCGGGATGGTCGGAGGCCTACGGCCTGTTCACCAAGGGCGAGGCGGAGATGGTGCTGTCCTACTCCACATCCCCCGCCTATCATCTTGTGGCCGAGGAAACGGACCGCTACGCAGCGTTAAATTTCCCCGAAGGACACACGCTTCAGATCGAGGTGGCAGGTCGTTTGAAGGCCGCCAAGGAGCCCGAACTGGCGCAGTCCTTCCTGCAATTCATCACCACGCCTGCCTTTCAGGACATCATCCCCACGAACAACTGGATGAAGCCTGCCGCACCGACTTCCGCACCTCTGCCGGAAGCGTTCGACACGCTGATCGAACCTGAAACACTGACCATCGATCCTGAAATCGTCGCAGAAAACCGAAAGGCGTGGATCGATGAGTGGTTAGCGGCCATGAGCCGCTAGAAACCCGATATGAAAGCGCGGCTGGCAGGCGCGGCGGCGGTCGCCCTGGTCGGCACGATCATCGTCGGTGCCGCCTTGGCGCTGGCCATGCGCGGCGGGGGCGATGCGGCGGGAGCGTTCGATTTCTACCTGCTGCGCGTCGTGCGCTTCACGCTCTGGCAGGCGACGCTTTCGACTGCCCTGTCCCTGCTCGTCGCCATTCCGCTGGCGGTTGCATTGTCTCGAATGCCGAACCTGCCAGGCCGTGCTTTCATCGTGCGCCTGTTCGGCCTGCCCCTCGCCCTGCCGGCCATCGTCGCCGTTTTCGGTGTTCTGGCAGTGTGGGGCCGCAACGGCTGGTTCGCGGACGCACTTTTTGCTGTCGGCGTCGAGAATGCGCCCAGCATTTACGGTCTGTCCGGCATTCTCATCGCCCATGTCTTTTTCAACGCCCCGCTCGCTACACGGCTTTTGCTGGAACAACTCGACAGGATTGCGCTGGAGCAATGGCGAACGGCGCAGCAACTCGGTTTGAGCGGTTGGTCTGTCTGGCGCCATGTCGAATGGCCCTCTCTCCGCGCCGCCCTGCCGGGTATTGCGGGCCTCGTCTTCATGTTGTGCCTCACCAGCTTTGCGATCGTGCTGGTGCTGGGGGGCGGACCGGGGGCAACGACGCTGGAAGTGGCGATCTATCAGGCACTTCGCTTCGATTTCGACCCCGGTCGGGCTGTTGCTCTGGCCATCGTGCAACTGCTGCTTACCATCACGATCCTGTCGCTGTTGTCCCTGTCCGCATTCCGTCTCGTGCAGGAGGCAGGCTTCAAAACGAGCCGACCGGATACGCTTTCGCGCTTCGCAAAATGGATTGCGGGGGGCTTCATCATGGTGGCGACCGCATTCGTCGCGCTGCCTCTCGTCGCCACGCGTCGTGGACGGACTTGGTGCGGATCTCGTTCGGCTGATGGGTGAAAACACTGTCCGCAAAGCGCTGTTCACCTCCATCCTTGTGGCCATCCCCGCAGCCTTTATCGCCATCGCGCTCGCGGTTATGCTGCTGGAAGCGGAACGGGCGGCGCGAAACGCGCTCTGGTCCCGGCTCCTGGCCGTTTCCGGCAGCATCACCCTCGTCGTGCCGCCGGTTCTCATCGGGGCCGGGTGGTTCGTATTTCTCGCCGGTTCGTTCAGCGAAACCGGCCTCGGGGTCGTCCTGCTGGTTCTAACGAACGCGCTCATCGCCCTGCCCTTCGCGGTTCGCGTTCTCGGCCCGGCGCTCGACCACATGCATCAGACCACCGACCGGCTGTCTGCGATGCTGGCGATCGACGGCTGGCGCTGGGTGCGGCTGGTTGGCTGGCCCGTTCTGCGACGCCCGATGGCCACAGCCGCGACCTTTGCCGCCGCTCTTTCACTCGGCGATCTGGGAGCCATCGCCATGCTCGCGTCGGAAGACCTGATCACCCTGCCCTATCTGCTCATGCAACGCCTCGGCAGCTACCGCACCGACGATGCCGCTGGTATTGCGCTCATTCTCGCCCTTCTGGCGCTGACGATCTTCACCTTCGGCGACCGATTGCGAAAGGCGGCCCCATGATGTGGCGGACAGATCGACATGCGCGGCGTCACCTTCGCCTATGGCGAAACAACTTTCCATTTTGATTTGCATGTGAAGGCGGGCCAAACGCTGGCTGTCCTCGGTCCGAGCGGGTCCGGTAAATCGACGCTACTGCTCCTGCTGGCCGGTTTCGAAAAACCACATGCTGGCAGCATCGAAATCGGCGGCACCGACATCACGCAAAAACCGCCGCAAGACCGACCTTTCTCGATGATCTTTCAGGACCACAACCTGTTCCCCCATCTCGACATCACCACCAATGTCGCCCTCGGCCTGCATCAAGAAATCGATCCGGAAAAGCGGGTCGAGCAGGCCCTCGCAGAGGTCGGCCTTGCAGGCTATGGTCCGCGCAAGCCGGGAGCGTTATCCGGCGGCGAACGCCAGCGCGTCGCCCTTGCCCGCTGTATGTTGCGCGACAAACCGGTCCTGCTGCTGGACGAGCCGCTGACCGCTCTCGGACCCGCCATGCGGGCTGCCATGCTGGCGGCGCTTCGCAAGCTGAGGGACGAACGCGGCGTGACCATCGTAATGGTGACGCACAATCCCGGCGATGCCCGCGCACTGGCTGGCCGTACGGCATTTTTGCACGACGGCAGAATCGCGATGGAAGGCCCGACCAATGCCGTTCTTACCCACCCGGACCTCGCCGCATATCTCGGCCCGCCCGCCTGACACCATTGTGCCGCGGCCGCCCCGCCGCTAACGTCCGGTTTCCAATGCGCCTGGGGAGGGGCAACGATGGGACTTCTGCAAACCAGTGTGGCTGCGCTTGCGCGCATCAATTCGGTGATCCTCGCCATCATGCGCCAGTTGGGCTGGATGTGCGTGGCGGCGATGGTCACGATCATTCTGGTGCAGGTGGTCTATCGCTACGGCCTCAACAGCCCGTTGAACTGGACCGAGGAAGCGGCGCGTTTCCTTATGCTTTGGCTCATCGCTTTCATGGCCCCGTCCGCGTACCGCTGGGGCGGGTTCGTCTCTATCGACATGCTCGCCGACGCCCTGCCCCATAAAGCGCGCGAAATCTTGGTCCTGTTCCTCACGCTCGTCGCCACGCTGGTTCTCGTCGTCCTCGTGAGCCACGCCATCGACCACTACAATGCGGGCAAGATCTTCAAATCGGCATCGCTGAAGATACCGCTGAAATATCTCTACCTGTCACTGGGCGTGTGTTTCGCGCTCATGCTGCTGGTCAATATCGAGCTGCTGCTGCGGTCTGTCGGACGTCTGTTCGGCATGGACCCGGCCGGTTTCGAGCCGCCCTCCATGCCGCCCGAATTGCAGGCGGAATAGAGCAATGCTGGCACTGTTCCTTCTCATCTTTCTGGTCTTCCTGTTGATCGGAATGCCGGTTTTCTTCGCCATGCTGGCCGCCCCCGGCATCATGCTGTTCAGCGAGGACATGAGCCGCGACATCGCGTTGATGTATCGCAACATCTTCAACGGGATGGATTCCTTCCCGCTGATGGCGATCCCCTTCTTCATGCTGGCGGGCGAGCTGATGAACCGGGGCGGTATCACGATCCGGCTGGTGGAACTTGCACAGGCATTGATCGGCCATCTCCGCGGCGGGTTGGCCCATGTGAACATCCTGTCCTCGATGCTGTTTGCCGGCCTGTCCGGCTCCGCTGTGGCCGACACGTCGGCCCTCGGCTCCATGCTCATTCCGGCGATGGAGAAGAACGGCTACACCCGCAAATTCGCAGCCGCCATCACTGCGGCATCCTCCGTGATCGGTCCGATCATTCCGCCTTCGGGCATCATGATCATCTACGCCTATGTGATGGAAGTATCGGTTGCGGCACTGTTCGCCGCCGGTATCGTGCCCGGCATTCTGGTGGGCGGCGGGCTGATGGTGATGACCGGCCTGATGGCCAAACGCTACAATTATCCAGTCGCCGAGCGGGTCATCAAATCAGACCTTTCACTTGGGTTTCTCGAAAACTGGCTGGCTAAAATATTCGGCGTGCTGGTGTTAGCCGCCGCCTTCTATCTCGGCCTGTCCGGTCCATTCGGTGAGGGTTGGACCACGTTCGCAATCTGCCTCGTCATCGCAATCGCCTTCGCGATGGGCCTGCGCGCCGCCATGAGCCCGGAGTTTCGCGCGGTGGCCAAACGCGCCGTGCTGCCTATGTTGACGCCGATCATCATTCTCGGCGGCATTCTGGGCGGCGTGTTCACGCCGACGGAAGCGAGTGCAGTCGCAGCCTTTTATGCCCTTATCATCGGTCTGTTCATCACCGGTTCGCTGAAGCTGAAAGACATTCCCGACGTGTTCGGCAAGGCGGCCATGACATCGGCGGTCGTGCTGCTGCTCGTCGGCGCAGCGATGGCGTTCAAGACGGTTGTCGGCCTGTCCCGTGTCGCGGAGGACATGGCGTCGTGGATACTCACGCTGTCGGACAACCCGCTGGTGCTGCTGCTGCTCATCAACATCCTGCTCTTCATCGTCGGAATGTTCCTCGACGCCGGTCCTGCCATCATCATTCTGGGACCGATCCTCGGGCCGATCTTCCTGTCGATGGGTGTGGACCCGATCCACTTTGCCATCATCATGTCCGTCAACCTGACCGTGGGGCTGGCGACGCCGCCGATGGGGCTTGTGCTGTTCGTGGCCAGTTCGGTATCCGGCGTGAAGGTGGAGCAGATTTCCAAGGCAATCCTGCCATTTCTCGCCGTGGAAGTGCTCGTCATTTTCCTTATCACCTACATTCCGGCAATTTCGCTTACCATTCCGCGATTGCTGGGCTACGTTCAATGAAGACCAATGGGAGGACTACAAACATGAATTCGATCGCAAAACTTCTCACCGGCGCGGCACTCGGGTTGGCGCTCGCAGCGGGCGGCATTTCAACCGCCTTCGCCGCCGACATCACCCTGCGCGCGACGGCGAATTCCAATGAGAATGACGAGGACGCCGACGGCCTTGCCGTGTTCAAGAACTACGTCGAAAGCGCATCCAACGGCACGATTGCCGTGGACACCTTCATCGGCACACAGCTTTGCTCAAAAGGCGCGGAATGCCTGCAGGGTGTCGGCGACGGGTCCATCGACATTTACATTTCGACCTCCGGCGGCGCGGCAGGCGCCTTCCCCTACGTTCAGGTTCTCGATTTGCCTTACCTGATGCGTGATGACCGCGTGGCCGAAAAGGTGCTGACCGATTCCGATTTCACGGCGACGCTTCGCAAGAAGATTTTGGCCGATAGCGGCGACACGATCCGCCTGATGACGATCGGTAACACCGGTGGCTGGCGCAATTTCGCCAACACGGTGCGTCCGGTCAAGAAGCCGGAAGACCTTGCAGGCCTGAAAATCCGCACCGTCGTCGCCGACCTGCCGCAGGAACTGGTCAAGGCACTTGGCGCATCTCCGACCCCGATCCCGTGGCCGGAACTGTTCACCTCGTTCCAGACCGGCGTGGTCGAAGGCTCCAAGAACGGCATCACCGACATCATGGGCATGAAATTTCCTGAAGCCGGTCTGCAATACGTCACGCTCGACGGTCACGCTTATATGGGCGCGCTGTGGTATATGAACCAGGCCAAGTTCACGGCCATGACTCCGGAACAGAAGCGCGTGATTGTGGATGGTTTTGCCGCTCTGCAGCAGGCCACATTCGCCTCGCCGAAGCGCAAGTCCATCCAGGCCTATGAGGATTTCGTCGCCGGTGGCGGTAATCTCTACGTGCCGTCGTTGGAAGAAAAAGCTGCGTTCCAGCAGGCCGCTGCACCCGTGTTCGACTGGTTCAAGGCCAACATCGATGGCGGTGAGGAAATCTTCAACGCCCTCAAGACCGCAGCCGACAAGGCGCAGGCCGACATCGACGCACAAGCCGAAATGGATATGCAGTAGTCATTTCCCGACAGGCGGAATCGAAAGGCCCGGAGCGACCTCTCGCCCCGGGCGTTTTCATGTCTACCGCCGGTTCGGAAACAGGTGTTCCTTGTAATCGTCCACCAGCCGGTTGCCCCGGTCGATCTGATCAACGTTCATCTTCTTGACCACCTCTTCCTGGCTGATCGCCGCATCCGGGTCGCCGCCGATGGCGGACAGGACATACCATGCATAGGCGCGAACAAGATCAGGCGCGGGCATACCGCGCCCCACTTCGTAATACCAACCGACCCCCGATTGAGCGCCGGGATGCCCTTTCATGGCCGAGCGCAAATACCAGTCGAACGCACGTTCATCATCCCGCTCGCGTCCCAGACCCATCGCGTAGTGAATGCCGATCAACTCCTCCGCCGTTGCGTTGCCGGACTGGGCGGCAGGCAGCAACTCGCTGTAGGAACGGTCGAAATCGCCTTCTTCCATCGCGCGTTGCGCCGCACGGATGTCTGCAAGGGAAGCTGTGGCAAACAGTGTGCACACAACGCACAAAGCGCTAAAGATGGCAGCGGGAGGACGGTTCATGCGGATCATGCGGATCATGCTGGCGATAGTCGCGCTTCTCTGGGTGGGCGTATCCGCCGCAGAGAATGCCCGCACGCTCGCTCTGCCGCAACCGCTCATCGAATCCGATTTCGTGCCATTCTCACCAGCGCGCGCCGAACTGGGCCGCCTGTTGTTCTACGACCCGATCCTGTCCGGCAACCGCAACATCTCCTGCGCCACCTGCCACCACCACGACCACGGCACGGGCGATGGTCTTTCGCTACCCGTTGGCGAAGGAGGTGTGGGTCTGTCGCAAAAGCGCACGGTCGGGGAAGGAGCGCAGCGCATCCGCCGCCGCGTGCCACGCAATGCGCCTCCGTTGTTCAACCTGGGTGCAAAGGAAATAAGGCAGCTTTTTCACGACGGTCGTCTGTTCTTCGATGCCAACGAGCCCAGCGGTTTCCGCTCTCCCGCAGGCGAATACATGCCGAACGGCCTCAAGACAATCACCGCAGCCCAAGCCATGTTCCCGGTCACCGCCGAAACCGAAATGGCGGGCGATCTGGAGGAAAACGCCGTGGCCGTCGCACGGGACAAAATCGCGGATGGCGGCTTCCGCGAGGTATGGGCGGCGCTCGAAGCTCAAGTGCGAACCGTCGAGGCCTACCGCCCGCTGTTTCAAGCGGCTTACGGGGATGAGACCATCGATATGGTGCGGATCGCCAATGCTCTCGGCGACTTCATCAACAGCGAATGGCGCGCCGATGACAGCCCGTTCGACCGCCATCTCCGCGGCGACGAACAGGCGCTGAACCCGCAGCAAAAAGACGGGATGACGCTGTTCTACGGCAAAGCCGGCTGCGCCACCTGCCACTCCGGCACATTGATGACCGACCACGATTTCCACGCCATTGCCATGCCACCCCTTGGAGGGCGCGCAACGCGGTCTTTCGACCCGATCATCCGTGACCGTGGGCGCATCAATTTCACGGACCGTATCGAGGATGCCTGGAAGTTCCGTACCCCGTCGCTACGAAACGTCGCCGACACCGCGCCATACGGGCACAGCGGGGCCTATCCCATTCTGGATACCGTCATCCGCCACCACCTCGACCCGGTAGAAAGCCTGCGCAATTACGACCGCCGCCTTGCAGTCCTGCCCGAATACGGCGACCACAACGACTTCGCCGCGCTGGACAACGAACGGGTCGTTGATGCGATTGCCGCAGCAAACGAATTAAAACCCGCCGCTTTGAACGATAACGAAATCAAAGCCTTGGCAGCATTTCTGGAATCACTCTCCGACCCTGCCGCGCTCGAGGGCAGGCTGGGTAAACCGGATTTCGTTCCAAGCGGTTTGCCGCTGGACGACTGACTACGGAACCTCGTTCCCTTCGGCCAGCGAATAGAGCTCGAACCACGTCTCACGGTCCATCTCGACTTTGAATGCGTCCGAAAGAGACGCGATGCGATCGACATTGTTCGTTCCCGCCACCGGGCAGATGCCGGCCGGATGGGCCAGCAGAAACGCGTAGGCGACCGCATCGACACCGACGCCATGTCCGTCGGCAATCTCGCGCATCCGTGGCAACACCCTCGCTGCCCGGGCATCGTCACCACTAAACAACGCTCCCCCCGCCAATGGCGACCACGCCATCGGCGCAATGTCGCGTTCCTGCAGGAAAGCGATGTCCCCGTTGGCGAACGCCGACCGTTCCAACACGGAAATCTCGATCTGGTTCGTCAGAAGCGGCGCGTTCAGAGCCGATTGCAGCAGCGTCCAGTCGTGCAGCTTGAAGTTCGACACGCCAACGCCGCGCACCTTCCCGCTTTTCACAAGGTCGTCCAGCACACCAGCCGTCGCGTTGTGGTCCATGAACGGGTCAGCGCGGTGGATCAGCAGCATGTCGATGACATCGACACCGATGCGCGACAGGGAATTGTCCACCGATGCCCGGATATGCGCAGGCGACGTGTCGTAATGCTTGACCCGCCGGTCCGGGGCGGTGTCCGACACCAGCATGATGTCGCATTTGGTGATCGTCTGCATGGCGTCGCGCAGGCTTGAATCCTCGCGCACCGCCTCCCCAAAAATCCGTTCGCAGCGATAGTCGCCATAGATGTCGGCATGGTCGAACGTCGTGATGCCCTGTTCCAGACAGGCATCGATCTTGGCGCGCACATGCTTGACCGACGTGTCGGCATCGTCGCCCAAGCGCCAAACGCCATAAATCATGCGGCTGAAAGCGGGCAAACCCGCGCCGAAATTCACCTGTTCCATCAGCGTCGTTCTCCAGTTCCAAGGGGGGTGGCAGGCGTCTCATCCGGCACCCGGCCATACACCTCCGGCAGCGAGCAGGTTTTCAATTCCGGCAACACCTTCGTGCCGAAGATCTCGCACTCGTCCTGATGCGGATAGCCGGAAAAGATGAAAGCGCGAATGCCCATCTTGCGGTAAGTCTCTATCTTCGACAGCACCTGATCGACACTACCGACCAACGCCGCGCCACAGCCGGAACGGGCGCGCCCGATACCGGTCCAGAGGTGAGGTTCGCTGTAACCCTCCGCGTCCGCCATATCGCGGGCTGCATTCTGCTGCGCGACGCCAAGCGTTTTGGCATCCAAGGCACGCCCCTGAATCTCCTTGCCAAAGTCGTCGTCCAGCTTGGAAACGAGGCTGTCGGCGTATTCTCGCGCTTCCTTCTCCGTGTCCCGCACGACCATGTGCACGCGCAGCCCGTAATCCAGCACCCGCCCGTGATGCTCGGCGCGAGCGTGAACCGCCTTCATGCGCTCGGCAAGCAGGTTCTCGGTTTCCGGCCACATCAGATAGACGTCGCAGTGGGCACCGCAGAGGTCCAGCGCTGGCGGGGAATAGCCGCCGAAGTAAAGCAACGGCCCGCCGTTTTGCTGATAGGGACGCACCGGATCGGTCGTAAGGCCCTTCAGCTGATAAATCTCACCGTCGTAATTGATCTCATCCTGGGTCCAGGCCTGTCGCAGGATCTCCACGACCTCCCAGGACCGCTTGTAGCGATGCTCGCTCGTCGCGTCCTCGCCGGGAAAGTTGGACGAAATGACGTTCAGCGTCAGCCGCCCTTTCATCATGTGATCGACCGTCGCAATGGCGCGCGCCAACATCACCGGATGCACCTCGCCGCAGCGGATGGCCGCGAGCAGGTTGATGTTGTCCGTCAACGGCCCCATCGCGGACACGAAACTCCACGTGTCCTGCCCCACCTGATAGGAGGACGGGCACAGGCAGTTGCGAAAGCCCAGCCGGTCCGCCGTCTGTACGATGTCGCGCGTGTTTTCCCATGACGAGCGCAAGTTTCCGTCCGGCACGCCGAGATAGCGGTAGTCGTCGGAGCAGATCGGCGCGAACCACGAGACTTCCGAGGCGTCGAGCCCCTCTGATTTGACTGGAACGATGGTCACGCGAATATCCTCCCCGAAGCGTATGACCTTGCTGTAACGCTCCGGCGGGCATATCTCAACGCACCGCGCGGCACCCTTGCGGAAACGGGAACACTTTATGGACACCACGCTTCGATATGGCATCATCGGTTGCGGCATGATGGGGCAGGAGCACATTCGCAACATCGCGCTTCTAAGCAAAGCGACTGTCAGTGCGATCTATGAACCCGACGCACAGATGGCCCTCGTATCCGGTGCACTCGCGCCCAATGCGGTGCAGGTCGATAGTATAGAAACCCTGCTCGACCGCGACGATGTGAATGCCCTGCTCGTGGCTAGTCCTAACCATCTTCACGCCGAACAACTCGGCATGATTGCAAGGCGTCGGGCTTTACCACTGCTGATGGAAAAGCCGCTTTTTACAGATCCCAATGGTGCAGCAGCAATGCGCGAGGCGGTCGCCGCCTATCCCGCGCCGCTCTGGGTCGCGATGGAATATCGCTACATGCCGGTTATTGCCGCCTTCATCGCGGAAGTGCGCAAGATGCAGGCGACGGGTGACCCGATCAAAATGTTATCGGTGCGCGAACATCGCTATCCGTTTCTGGAAAAGGTCGGCAACTGGAACCGCTTTACCGCCAATTCCGGCGGCACGCTCGTGGAAAAATGCTGCCATTTCTTCGATCTGATGCGTCTTGTGCTGGGCTCTGAACCCGTCCGCCTGTTCGCCAGCGGTGCGCAGGATGTGAATCATCTCGACGAGACGCTATGACGGCGCACCGTCCGACATTCTCGACAATGCCTACGTCGTACTGGACTTTGCGTGCGGTGCGCGGGCGAGCCTCGACCTGTGCATGTTTGCGGAAGGGTCGAAGTTTCAGGAGAAGATCGCTGCTGTATCCGCCACCGGCAAGGTGGAATGCAACGTGCCCGGCCCGCAACGCTTCTGGCCCACCGACCGCCTCGGACCGCCGCCGGTCGCCGAACTCGTCCTCAGCCCGCGCAATCCATCCGGTGAGGAACTGGTTGAGATACCTGTCGATGAGACGCTACTCGCGGCAGGCGACCACAACGGCTCCACCTTTTATCAGCACCAGCGTTTTGCCAAAGCCGCTCTTGGAACCGGCCCCGTGGAAGTGACGGGCGAAGACGGTTGGAAAGCCGTTCGCATCGGCCAAGCCGCCCAGGAATCGATCAGCACCGGCACTGCCATCGACCTGACACAGGGAGCGTTTGCGCTATAACGCCGCGCAAGCCTTTAGCGGCGCAGCGAGGAGGCCGACTGGCCGACCGGCGCTTGTGGGCCGCCCCTCGGAGCGCAGATCACGACCTTTCGTCGTGACTGACCGCGTGAGAGCCGATCAGTCTCCATCGGGGATCGCGGCATCGACGGGCCGCACCTGCACGCGCCGCTGGCCGCCATAGGTATCCAGCGATAGCGTGCCCGCCACGTGCAGCCGCTGGCCCACGCGGCCCATTAACCCCTGCCCCAACGGCGTGTCCGCCGTGCGGAATGAGATACCACGGATTTCTCCGCCATCCGGTGCCCGCAATGCAAAACGCACGTGGCCAGCACCGACCGTGTCGGCGTAGCGTACGATATGGTTGGGAAAGGCGAAGACCGGATTTGGATTACCGGAGCCGAACGGTCCGGCCTGTTGCAGACCGTCGAAGAACTCCGGCGTCGCACCACGGGCGGACAGCGCCGCGTCGATCTTGCAGGTGCTGGCCGCAACCTGCGCGCGCACCGCTTCACCGAACCGCTCTTCCAGCCATCCGCGAAACGCGCCCAGCTTGTCGCGCTCGATTGTGATGCCCGCTGCCATCGCGTGCCCGCCGCCGCGTTCTAGCAAGCCCTCCGTTACGGCCTCCCGCACAGCACGACCAACATCGATCCCCGCGATGGAACGGGCAGACCCCGTGCCGATGTCGCGGTCATCGAAGGCAATGGCGAAGGCCGGTCGCCGGAACCGGTCTTTCAACCGGGAGGCCAGCAAGCCTACCACACCCGCGTGCCAGCCATCGTGGGCGGTGACGAGAATGCCCGGCCCCTCCCCCAAACCCGCCTCTGCTTCGGCCTCGTCGATGGCCTGCTTCAACATTGCCTGTTCCATCGCCTGCCGTTCGCCGTTCAGTTGGTCGAGACGAAACGCAATGCTGGCGGCTTCGTCCGCATCGTCGGTCGTCAGCAATTCCGCGCCAAGCGCAGCGTTGCCGATCCGCCCACCGGCATTGATGCGCGGTCCGAGCACGAAACCCAGATGCCACGGTGCCAACCGACCGTCCGTTCCGGCCACCTCGGCCAAAGCTGCCAGCCCCTCGTTGTGTTGCGCCCGCATCACTTCCATGCCCCGCGTCACGAAAGCCCGGTTCACACCGATCAGCGGCACCACATCGCAGACCGTGCCGAGAGCCACGAGGTCGAGCAAACCGCGCAGGTCGGGACCCGGATTGTCGTCGGTAAAGACGCCCGTCTCCCGCAAATGCCGGTGCAGCGCCACCAGAAACACGAACACCACTCCAGCCGCGCACAAATGCCCCTGCCCCGACAGGTCGTCGTCCCGGTTCGGGTTCACGAGGGCCGCCACCTCGGGCAGCGTGTCGTTGGTCTGGTGATGGTCCAGCACGACGACATCGACACCCGCCGCCACTGCGACCGCCAACGCTTCATGGCTGGTGGACCCGCAATCGACGGCCACGATAAGCTTCGCGCCGCGCTCGATCAGCTCCCGAATGGCAGGGGCATTGGGGCCATAGCCTTCGAACACACGGTCTGGAATGTAGATCTCCAGCGCATTAGCGAAAGGTGCGAGAAACCGCTTCAACAGCGCCGAAGAGGTTGCCCCGTCCACATCGTAGTCACCGAAAACAGCGATGCGCTCACGCTTCTCGATGGCCTGCGCCACGCGGGCAACGGCGCGGTCCATATCGGTAAAGGTTGACGGATCGACCAGCAGGTCGCGCAGGGTCGGGTTGAGAAACGTCTCCACGTCGGCGGTCGCCACGCCCCGCCCGGCGAGCACGCGCGCCAGCACAGGGTCCAGCCGTTTCTGCTCCACCATCGCCTCTGCAAGACCACGTTGAGGTGGCGTGGCGCGTGAAACCCATCGCTGATTGGTCAGCGATGCGGATACGTCGAGGAAAGGACGGTCAGGCGGGGTCATACTCCGCACTTACGGGGGCTTGGCCACCCTGACCAGAGGCAGCCGCTAGGGAGCGGATGCCGACCATGTTTCGCCAGTGCCATGTCGCCACGGCCAACAGCACCACCGCGCCGCCCTGATGCATCAGTGCCGCCGCCATCGGCACCTGCATCAACAGCGTCGCAATCCCCATCACCGCCTGCCCGGCCACGACAAGCGCCAGCAATCCCGCCGTGGCCGAATGGTCCGGCGCATGGCGTCTCACCTGCCACACATGCACGAAAACCAGCGCGAACAACGTATAGGCCAGACCGCGATGGATGAATTGCACTGTCATGGCGTTATCGACCAGATTGCGCCACGTGGGCGTGATTGCGCCGAGCCCTTCCGGCACCAGCGCACCGTTCATCAGCGGCCATGTGTTGTAGGCCATGCCCGCATCCAGACCGGCGACCAGTCCGCCGACGAAAATCTGCACCAGCACCAGGAAGATGAACCACCCCGCCCACCGGCCCACCTGGGGCTGCGGCGCGACGCCCCCCCGGCGATGCGCATGTGCGAGACTGAGCGACAATATGAAGACGAGGCACGCCATCGTCAGATGCACTGCCAACCGTTCGTGCGCGACATCGACCCTGTTCACCAGCCCTGACGCCACCATCCACCAGCCCACGGCGCCCTGCGCGCAGATCGCGGCAAACAGCAGCGCGACGCGCGGCTTGGTCCATGATGAAAGCCGCCCCGCCATCCAGAAACCGATCATTGGTAGCAAGACCGCAAGCCCGATCAGGCGGGCCAACTGCCGGTGTCCCCACTCCCACCAGAAGATGAACTCGAACTGCGCCAGCGTCATGCCCGCATTGACGGTCTGATATTCCGTCGTAGTGCGATACTTGTCGAATTCCAGCGCCCAGTCTTCGGCATTGAGCGGCGGAATGACCCCACTGATCGGATTCCATTCGGTGATCGACAAGCCCGAATCCGTCAGTCGCGTCGCACCGCCCACCAGCACGATCAGCGCCACCAGCGCTGCTATCGCATACAACCACCAGCGAATGAGCCGGTCCGGCTGCGGGCCATATGTTACGGGTCGTGTCATCGGGCGGCACCATGAGAATGTGCCGCACACATAGCGCTGACACACCCTGCAATCCAGCGACACGGCGTCGCTCCCCAAGGTGCTGGCGCTCACTATCCGTCCGGTCTATGGCAGCGCCATGAGAACCACCCTGCCCTTACGCGCCAAGAAGATGATCGGGCTTTTCCTGATCTTGGCATTGATCTTCATCTACGCGGTTGTCGCGGTCACTATTGCGGGTGCAACGCTCGCCACCGCGCCGTGGTATGCCCATGCGCTCTACTTCGCCTTCAGTGGCATCCTGTGGGTCGTGCCTGCGGCCATCATCATCAAATGGATGCTGACGGAAAGCTAGGCCACGTCCAGCTTGCGGAACCGGCTCTTGATCCGCGTTGGCAACCCGCTCGTGAGCGGAGCGAAATGGCGGATGCTCTGGTAGTGCCCGTTCACCGAAATACGCGGCAATGCCGTCATGTGGTGGGCGTGGTCTGCAAACAACATGCCGGGCCGCGTCGTCACGACGGTTGTCAGTCCGAGGTCGCGCGCTGCTGCAAACTCGCGCGCACCGGACGCCAGATGATACCCGTAAGGGTAGGCCATGTGTCTCGGCACGTGGCCGATCTGCTCACGAAGCGCCTGCCCCCCCGCTTCGATCTCATGGCGCATGACATCGTCCGGCAACCGCGCCAGAGCGTAATGAGAGACTGTATGGGAACCGATCGTGCAGAGCGGATGTGCATCCAGCGTGCGAACATCCTCCCACCGCATGATCGCCCCGGGCGTCGACGGGTCGAGCGGCATATCCTGCGCCGCGCACGTGTCGGCCATCCACTGTGCCTTCGACAATTCGGGATTGGCTTCTGTCAGGAAATCCATCACGAGGCACCAAACGGTGTATTTCTGTTCACTGGTAACGCAAACGACGTCCTGAGTCCCGTCGCCAAAATCGACCTTTAACGTGTCGTTGACGCGGATCAGGTCTTCGAGCTTCTCCCACCATAGATGCGCCGTGCCCTGCACGAGACCGCTCGCGACATATACGGTGTACGGAATCTCGTAGCTGGACAGCAGTGGCGTCGCCTGCTCCAGCGTGTCCACATAGGCATCGTCGAACGTGATCGCGCAAAACCGTTGATGGCGTAAACCGCCCGTCAGACGCTCCGCGACCTCGTCCATCGTGATGATGTCCAGACCACGCGCCTTGATGAGCTGCAGCACGCTTTCCAGAAAGTCTGGCGACACGGCCAGATGTTGGTTCGGCTGAAACGGGTCGAGAGACGGTTCCCGAACCCTGTGCAACGTGAGGATGAAACCAAGCTCGTTATCCAGTTGCTGATACAACCGGTCCAACCCGCTCATGGCCATACCGGCAAGCATGGTGCGTTGTGCTTTCGTGCGTGCGTCTAACATTAACGATGCTGAACCTTTGGGCGTTTCCCGTGTGAGGCTACCGACAACTTGTTTAGATTTCTTTGCAAACATGCCGGTTCTCGTTTCGCTTACCGACGGCAAGCCCCATGTCCATTCACGTTCCACAACCACAAGACCACATACCTGTGGTGCCGCAGGATCGTGCGATAGGAAGCGCCGCCATCGCAACGTCCGGCCTCGGCAACGTCCGGCTTTCGAGATTTGAAAGCCCCAACGATGTCGAGGCTTTGTGGAAAGGCTTGGAAAAGAAGGCCGTGTGCTCGGCTTACCAGCGGTTCACCTGGGTCAACGGCTGGCTGCAAACCATAGGCACCGCAGCCCAGGTGCGGCCGGAAATCATTGTCGTGTCGCGGGACGGCGAGGCGCTTGCGCTGTTCGCTCTCGCAGTGCGCAAGCGTGGGCCGTTCCGTGTGCTCGGCTGGCTGGGCGACAGCCACACCAACTTTCACATGCCGCTCATGACACCGGAGTTTCTCGCCAAAACCGCGCGCTCCGACATGCTGGCGATCATGGGGCAGATACCCGTTCTGATCGAAGGCTGCGACACGCTGGAATTATGTTGCCAACCGGAAGTCTGGGCGGGTCATGCCAACCCGATGGCGTTCGTCGGTGCGGAGGAAAGCCATAACCACGCCTATGCGCTGGACTTGACCGGCGGTTTCGACGCCGCGCTCGACCGTGGCAACGGCGCACGCAAGCGGAAGAAATACCGCTGGCAATGCAACAAGCTGAAACCGGTGGGAGGTGCCACATTGCTGATCGCGGACACGCCCGACGCCTGCCGCCGAATTCTCGATGCAGCCTTCGCGCAGATGGCGGTCCGGTTCACCCGCTCCGGCATCTGGAACACGTTCGACGACGCGGGTGCGGACACCTTCTTCCGCAACGCCGCTTTGCGTTCACTGGCCGAGACGGAACCGGAGCTGCGCTTGTTCGCTTTGGAAATCGAAGGCGAAATCCGCGCGACCTTTGCCGCCGGTATCAGCAAGGGGCAGATGTCCGGCTGCTTCCTGTCCATCGCGGACGACGAGTGGAAATCGCTCTCGCCGGGCGAAATGCTGATCTATCTCGTTATCCAGCACTGCACGGAAATCGGCCTTACGGCTTTCGATCTCGGGCGCGGTGAAGAGCGCTACAAGACATCCTGGTGTACCGACACGATCGCCATGTTCGACTCCGTGCAGCCACTGTCCCGCCGCGCGATAGGCTTCGCGTTCTACGAACGCACCAAACTCAACGCCAAGCGCATGGTGAAGCGCAACGCGTCGACATGGGCGTTCGCCAAGAAGATACGCGCCCGCCTTTACGGCAAGGTTTAGGCTTACCCATCAGGCGCAATCCACATCAAGCGTATTGCGCGAAGTCTTCCGGCATTTCCATCCGCACTTCCAGCGGTGCCTGATAGCCAGCCCGTTGCATGTCGGTCACGACACCTGCAACCCGTGGATCACCGGCGCGCGTGGAATTGACGATGCAGACCGTCTCGCCGCTCACCACCTGCCTTAGCGCTTTCACGCCCGCCGACCCGCATTCGATGAGAACGCAATCGTAGGTCTGTGCCAGCGCGGACAGGACGGACGGCAGTTTCAAAGCCCCCCCTGCAGCGCCATCGTTTGTGCCGCTCGGCATGATGTGCAGACCCGTCACCGGGTCGCTGTGCAGGGCATCGGCAAAGCCTGCGGTGCCGGACAAGACGTTGCGAAGCCCTGCCCGTTCACCGGGCCGGAAGATGCGCGCTGAAAGCGCGTCCGTGCCGCTCACATCCACCAGCACCACGCCACGGCCTGTTGCATAGATTGCACGCGCCAGTTCCAGCGTGCCTTCGGCGGATTCGGCACCGGATGGGCTGAGAGCCACGACCCGTGCCTGTCCCAGCGACGCGATGGACTGCGCCGCCGCGTCCGTTGTAACGGCATTGTCGTGCATCGGTGCAAACGCCGCCATGCCGGGCGCGAGTGTGGCTGCGGAAGCCTCGGGCACATGCTGTCGCTGAGGTGCGGATTGTGGCTGAGGGGATATCGGTTCCTGTTCGGCTTTTGCGGCAGGCTTCGGCGGCTGCTTTACATCCGGTGCTTCGGCAACAGCCTGCGTCCGCACCGCCGTTCCCGACAATATGTTGGCCGCCATCGCGATCAATGCACCGATCAGCAACGTGCCGAAGAAGACGCCGCCGAGGATGGGGCCTTTTTTGGGAAAATAGGGAGCCGATTTCACTTGCGCCTTGGAGAACACGAAAGCGTCTGCGGGCAGGAACTCCCTGTCCTGCCGCGATGTCGCTTCCTTGAAGCGCAGCAGGTAGGTGTTGAGAATCTGCCGTTGTGCATCCGCTTCCCGCTCCAGCGCACGCAATTCCACGTTGGCGCGGTCGACCCGACCGGCTTCGGATTTCAACTGGTTGCGGCGTTGCAACAGGTCGCGCTCCCGGGCACGACCGACGGCAGCCTCTTCGGCAAGGCTGCGCTGGATCTTTCGAGCCTCGCGGGAAATCTGTTGCTCCAGTGTGTTGATCTGCGACTGCAACCGTTGAATGCGCGGATGGCCCGAGAGCAAGGTGGTCGATTGCTCGGCAAGGTCGCCTTCAAGCGACACCAGCCGCTCCTGCAGCCGTTGCACCAGAGGCGATGACAGCACCTGGCTTGCACTTTGCAGCGAGCCGGAATTGAGGGCACGCTCGACGGCATCAGCGTTGGCTTCGGCCTGCGAAAGCTGGGCGCGAACCCGGCCCAGCTCGGTGGCCAGTTCCGACAGTTCCTGCGTGGCCAGCGAATCGTCGTCCCTGCCCTGCGCGAGGTCGGACTGTGTGCGATAGTCGGAAACCTTCGCTTCCGCTTCCTGCACAAGACGGCGCTGCTCCTCCAGTTCCGGTTTCAGGCTTGCCAGTTCCTCCGGCGCGATGCCGCGCTTCAGTTCTTCCTGCAGTTTGAGATATTCTTCCGTGATGCGGTTGGGAATGGCAGCTGCCAGTTCGGGGTCCGACGACCAGAATTGCACCACGATCACCCGCGCGCGATCGGCCTGAAAGACTTTCAGGCGTTTGTAATAGCTTTCCAGCACACGATCTTCGGCGCCCTTTGCGTTTCCACCGCCACCAAGACCGATAAGCGAGAGAAGCCCGGCGTCCTTGCCGGTCTCGAACTCGCTGCGGTTCATCAGACCCAACGATTCATCGGCGATGATGCGTCGGGCGATATCGCGCGACTGCAGAAGCTGAACCTGGCTCGCAATGCCGGGATCGTCGAAATCGTTCGACGGGTTGGCCCCCGTTCCAACAGGACCCGCAAGTATGTTTTCACCCGCACGGATGAGAATGCGCGCCTCGGT
This sequence comes from uncultured Alphaproteobacteria bacterium, assembly GCA_963799325.1. GTDB lineage: Bacteria > Pseudomonadota > Alphaproteobacteria > Rhizobiales > Rhizobiaceae > Pseudahrensia. The sequence continues at coordinate 1,124,906 of CAWCWS010000002.1, forward strand.
GCGGTAGCGCGGCTCGACGAATTGCAGCACCACGAAGGCGATGATCGTGGCAATGAGCGCGGCGCCGATCAGCTTGACTTTATGGGTCCACAGGCTCGTGAAGATGCCTGCAAGATCGACATCCGTTTCCCGTGTCAGATCGGATTCACCCGCCATGATGTGCCTGTCTTTTCTACGTCCTGCCCGAAGGCGTCCGCGCAAGACTTTGTCGTTTATGGTTTCTATCCCGTTAATCGCGGGCCGTGGGGCGTGAGAAAAGCGGCTCGCCGACACAGACAATCAGCCTTTACCCCGAATTAACCACGTTGCGCTTTTGTAGGGTCTGTCCACGATGGCGCGATGCCTTGTGGTTTGTCTCGCGTAGCTTCGCCGGTCCGTCCGGTGTAGCCTGTAACAGGGTATCCATCATGAACAGGCGCTCCTTCCTTGCCGCCCTCACCGTCACCATCGCCGCCTCAGCGGCAGGCGGTTGCGCCTCGACCTATGCTCCTGCCACTCCGGCCTTTCACAAGGTCTTGCAGGCCCCCTACCGCCTCGACAGCGGCGATCTGCTGCGGATCACGGTGTTCGAGCAGGACGATCTGACCAATACCTATTCGGTCGACAAGGCGGGCTACATCGCCTTCCCCCTCGTTGGGAGCGTGGCGGCGCGTGGACGCACGATCAAGGAAATCGAGGCCGATGTGGCCGGTCGCCTGGCCGATGGCTACATCCGTCAACCGGATGTTTCCGTGCAGGTGGACCAGTACCGCCCCTTTTTCATCATGGGCGAGGTCAACACCGCCGGGCAATATACCTACGTGCCGGGCATGACGGTGCAGAATGCCATTGCGATTTCCGGCGGTTATAGCCCACGCGCCTTGCAAGGCTCCGTCGACATCACCCGCTCCGTCAATGGCAAGGTGATGACCGGGCGCGTGCCGATCACCGACCCGATCCTGCCGGGCGACACAATCTATTTGCGGGAGCGCCTGTTTTGATCACCGTCAAGCCGAACAATCTGAAGGCACCTCTCAAACGGTTGGCAGATACGCCGCCGATGCAGCACCACCCGCTGCGGATCGTTCACTGTTTCCGCTCACCGGTCGGCGGCATTTTCCGCCATGTCCGGGATTTGATCGACGAACAGGTCGATGCCGGACACCAGCTTGGTGTCATTTGCGACAACAACACGGGCGGCATTTTCGAGGAGACGATGCTCGCCGATCTGGAGACCAAGCTGTCCCTCGGCCTGCACCGCCTTCCAATGAACCGAGCGATCACGGTGTCCGACGCCTCTGTAATGGCGCGTCTTTATCGCACGGTATCCCGCCTCGACCTCGATGTGCTGCACTCCCACGGCGCGAAGGGCGGGGCCTATTCCCGCCTGATCGGCACGGCGCTGGCGATGCGCAACAAGGCTCCCGCGCGGCTTTATTGCCCCCACGGCGGCTCCATGCACTTCGCGTCCACCACCCTGTCCGGGCGCATTTACTTCATGCTGGAACGGGCGCTGGAGCGGGTCACGGACCAGCTGGTGTTCGTGAGCAACTACGAACGCGACGCTTACCTGTCGAAGGTGGGCGAGCCGAATTGCGCCTATTCCGTCGTGCGAAACGGTCTGCGTCCCGAAGAGTTCGCGCCCGTGCCGCTGAACGATGATGCCGCCGACTTTCTCTATATCGGCATGATGCGCGACCTGAAGGGCGTGGACGTTCTGCTGGATGCGCTCGACCTCGCGGCCAATGCCACGCCGCGCCGCATATCCATTGCGATGGTCGGTGATGGACCCGATCTTGAGGCCTATCGAAACCGTGCCGAAACGATGGGCGACCGCATCGACATCCGCTTCCACGCACCCATGCCCGCCCGCGAAGCGTTTGCGTTGGGTAAGACCGTCATTGTGCCCTCCCGCGCGGAATCCATGCCCTATATTGTGCTGGAAACGCTTGCTGCCGAAAAACCGCTCATCGCTACCTCAGTCGGCGGGATACCGGAAATCTATGGGCCGGATTCCACTACGCTGGTTCCGTCCGGCGATGCCGGTGCTCTATCCGCAGCCCTTGTTGATGACTTGAAGGAACAGCCGGATACCGATCTGCAAAACCGGCTTCTGGCACGCCTGTCCGATGGTTTCTCCACCGCGACGATGGCGCGGGACGTGATGGATTCCTACGACCGGGCGCTTCTGGCGCAGTCCTGACACCGCCATTCCTCCGAAAGGCTTTCTTAGCGGAAGCCCGATAGACTTGCGGCTTCAACGAAGAAGCATCGGCGCATATCCATGTCCATCAGCGATCCGCTCGACCCGAAAACGACGTATAACGCCAGCGCCGTGATGGCTGCCAGCGTATCGGCTTACGCGCAGGGGCCACGAACGGCGGTCATTCTGTCGGAGCGCGCCGAGCAGGTCGCATCGCAGTTCGCTCAGAACGCCATATCACCATTCGTGGTGGCGGCCGTTCTGCGGATCATCGAGTTTCTCGGCATCATGGCTGTCGGCATGGCGGTCTATGCCGCATACGTGGTGCCGATGGACGGCTTCAAGGTCGCCTATATCTGGCCCTGCCTGTTGGGCGCGATGCTCACGATCATCGCATTGCAGGCAACCGACTCTTACCACGTCACCACCATGCGCTCCCTGTTCACGACGCTGGGGCGGGTGTTCCTGTCATGGTCCGGCGTGTTTGCGCTGATGACGGTGCTGGCATTCTTCGCGCAGGTCTCCGAAGACTATTCCCGCATCTGGTTCGGCGGCTGGTATCTGGCCGGACTTGTGCTGTTCATCATCACCCGCTCGGTAATGGCAAACCTGCTGCGTCTCTGGGGCCGCGACGGGCGGCTGGAGCGGCGGGCGGTCATTATGGGTGGCGGTGCCAACGCGGAAGAGCTCATCAAGTCGCTGGAATCCACCGGCGATAACGACATCCGTATTTGCGGCATTTTCGACGACCGCAAGAGCGATCGTTCACCGCCTATGGTCGCCGGCTATCCGAAACTCGGCACGATCCCGGAACTGGTCGAGTTCGGCCGCCGCGCCCGCATCGACATGCTCATCGTCTCCCTGCCCATCACGGCGGAAAGCCGCGTGCTGGAACTGCTGAAAAAGGTCTGGGTGCTGCCGGTCGATATCCGCCTGTCGGCCCACACGAACAAACTCCGCTTCCGTCCCCGCTCCTATTCCTACGAAGGCGCGGTCCCGTTCCTCGATGTGTTCGACCGGCCCATTGCCGACTGGGATTCGGTGATGAAGCGCGGCTTCGACATCTTCTTTTCCGTGCTGGCGCTGGTGCTGTTGTCACCCGTCATGGTCGCCACGGCCATCGCCATCAAGCTGGACTCGAAAGGGCCCCGTCATCTTTCGCCAGAAGCGCTTCGGCTTCAACAACGAGGTCATCGAGGTGCTGAAATTCCGCTCCATGTTTACCGATATGGCGGACGCGTCGGCCAAGATCGTGGTGACGAAGAACGACCCCCGTGTCACCCGCGTCGGTCGTTTTATCCGTCGCGCGTCGATCGACGAATTGCCGCAGCTTTTCAACGTTCTCACCAGCGAGCTATCCCTCATCGGCCCCCGCCCTCACGCGGTCAACGCCCACACTCAGAACCAGCTTTGGGACGAGGTGGTGGACGGCTATTTCGGGCGTCACAAGGTCAAGCCCGGCGTCACCGGTTGGGCGCAGATCAACGGTTGGCGCGGTGAGGTCGACAACGAAGAGAAAATCCGCCGCCGGGTCGAGCACGATCTGTATTATATCGAAAACTGGTCGGTCATGTTCGACCTGCAAATCCTGCTCGTCACACCGCTTAAACTTTTGAAGTCGGAAGGCGCATATTGACCGCAGCCGCCTACCCTTCCGTCGGCATCGCCTACCAGCACAGCGGCGCAACGATTGCGCGGTGGACGATCGGGTTCATCGCATTCGTCGGTGCATTCGTCATCCGCGAACCGGCCCCGTATGAGCTGATCCTGCTTGCGGCAATGGTCGTATTTCTGCTGTTCGGCCTGCGCCTTTCGCGCACGTCTCTCACGCTGGGAGCACTCTTCATTATCTTCAATATCGGCGGAATGCTGTCGATGTTCACGATGGTGCAATACAAGACGATTCCCATCTACCTCGCCGTCTCGCTGTTTCTTGGCCTCACCTCCGTGTTCTGGTGCGCGGTGGTGGAAGCCGACATGGGGCGGCTGCGCACGATCATGCGCGGTTACGTCATCGGCGCGGCATGCACCGCCGTGCTCGGCATCGGCGGATATTTCCACGCCTTTCCCGGCGCTGCCATGTTCACCCGTTACGACCGGGCGATGGGCGCGTTTCAGGACCCGAACGTCTTCGGTCCGTTTCTCGTTTTGCCCGCCGTGTATCTTGTGCACGGCCTGCTCTACCGTCCCTTCGGTCTGGCTCCCATCCGCGCCGTATTGTTGGTGATCATTCTGGGTGGCTTGTTCCTTTCCTTCTCCCGCGCTGCGTGGGGTCTGCTGATACTGGCCGGCGGTCTCTATTACATCCTGTCGCTGGCGACCGAACGCCGGAATGCCCAGCGACTCAAACTGCTGGTGCTGGGCGGCGCAGGCGTTGCCGCCATCGTCGTGGCTTTGATGATCGCTCTGCAATTCGATGCTGTCAGCGACATGTTCGCCCAGCGCGCGAAGGTGGTGCAGGACTATGACGGTGCGGAACTCGGCCGCTTCGCCCGCCACGCAATCGGCTTTCAATGGGCGCTGGAAAATCCGCTCGGCATCGGCCCGCTGGAATTCGGCCTTATCCTCGGTGAGGACACCCACAACATCTGGGTCAAAAGCCTTATGGCGTACGGCTGGATCGGCTTCTTCTCATACCTGACCGTGACGTTGATGACGCTCATCGGCGGTGGTCGCCTGCTTGGTCGCGATCGCCCTTGGAAGCCCTACCTGCTGTGCATCTACACAACCTATGTCGGCCACATTCTGGTAGGCTGGGTAATCGACATCGACCATTGGCGCCACGCCTACCTGCTCATCGGCCTCATCTGGGGCTGCATGGCCCTCGAATCCCGCTGGCAAAACCGCCGCGCCGTGGCGGGGCTTTCCTAAACCTGGCGCCAAAATGAAAGTGACCGGCGTGCCCCGGCAGCAGGATACGAACCACCACCGCGAAGCGGTGCAACCGGAATGAAGTAGGTTCGCTCAACAATATCGGAAAATTGTTGACTATCGGAACGGTAAAATGGTCGGAGTAGCAGGATTCGAACCTACGACCCCACGCCCCCCAGGCGTGTGCGCTACCGGACTGCGCCATACTCCGACTGCGGCGTGAGATAGACCGCCAGACAGCAACACGCAAGCATGGCGCTTGCCGAATTACAGGCTCATTCCGCTGACTGGCGTGCCTGATCGAGCAAACGCTTGCATTCCAGCAATTCCGTGAGCGCTGCCTGCAACTTCGCGCGGTTGCCCTGCGCTGGAGATGCCTGGCTGGAAACCTGACCAACGGAAACCGCTTCTTTCAAACCATCGTCCGCGGAAGCGGGACGAATGCCTTCGCCATTGACTGCGCCCATGACGGCATGGACCCCCTGCTCTTTGAGGATGCGCTGCACACCCTTGATCGTGTAACCTTCCGAGTAGAGCAGGTGCTGGATGCCCTTGAGAAGATCCACATCCTCGGGCCGGTAATATCGTCGCCCGCCACCGCGTTTAAGCGGCTTGATATGAGAGAAGCGGGTTTCCCAGAAACGCAAGACATGCTGCGGCAGGTCGAGTTCATTGGCGGCTTCGGAAATGGTGCGGAACGCATCCGGACTTTTCGACATGAAACGAGCGGGTTCCCGAACCTTGTTATGCGCACACGCTAGCAGTCATCGGCGATCGGCGAAAGGCGCTCGCCTAGCGCTTGGCGTTGCCTTTGATGACTTTCGTCTTCAAAATATTGGACGGTTTGAACACCATGACACGGCGCGGCGTTATCGGCACTTCCTCACCCGTTTTCGGGTTGCGCCCGATCCGCTCGTTCTTGGAGCGGATGGTGAAGGTGCCGAAAGATGACAGCTTGATCTGCTCGCCACGCACTGCAGCCTGACAAATCTCTTCCAGCACGCTTTCAACCAGCGATGACGATTCCGAGCGCGACAGGCCGATCTGCTTATACACCGCCTCGCTCAAATCCGCTCTGGTGAGTGTCTTGCTGGACATGATGCGATCCCTCCCGCGGCAATTCAGACGTGTAGATCACTCAATTCCGGAAAGAAAAGCAATAATCATTTCCACTTTCTAAGCAGTGCCCCTTAAATAAGCAAGATGAAACGAGGGCTTACACCTACCAACGCACCAATAAGGCACCCCATGTGAAGCCGCCGCCCATCGCTTCCAGCAAGACAAGATCACCCTTTTTCAGCCGCCCGTCCTTCCGCGCCACGCTGATCGCCAACGGAATGGACGCCGCAGAGGTATTTCCGTGCTGATCGACCGTCAGAACGACCTTGGCCGGGTCGATGCCCAGTTTCTTGGCGCTGGCATCGATGATGCGCTGGTTGGCCTGGTGGGGAATGAACCAGTCGATTTTCTCGGCATCGAGGCCGGTTGCTGCAAAAGCCGCTTCGATCACATCGGTAATCATGGCAACGGCGTGTTTGAACACCTCGCGGCCCTGCATCCGAAGATGCCCGACCGTGCCGGTCGTCGACGGTCCGCCATCCACATAGAGCTTGTCCTTGTGGGAGCCGTCGGAGCGTAAATGGGTGGTCAGAATCCCCCGGTCGTTGGACATGCCGACCCCGTCCTGCGCTTCCAGCACCACAGCCCCTGCCCCGTCGCCGAATAACACGCAGGTGGTGCGGTCTTCCCAGTCGAGAATGCGCGAAAACGTCTCCGCACCGATAACCAGAACCCGCCGCACATTGCCTGCCTTGATGTAAGTATCGGCCGTCGTCAGTGCGAAGATAAAGCCGGAACAGACGGCCTGCATGTCGAAGGCCGCACCGTGTTTCATGCCGAGACGGTGCTGGATGTCCACGGCGGTCGCGGGAAACGTATTGTTCGGCGTCGATGTCGCCAGAATGATCATATCGATATCGTCCGGCGTCAGCCCGGCATCGGAAAGCGCATCGCGCGCTGCCGCTTCGCCAAGGCTTGCGGTCGTCTCGTCGTCTTCCGCGATATAGCGCTGGCGAATGCCGGTGCGCTGCACGATCCAGTCGTCGGATGTATCGACCCGCTTGGCCAGGTCCGCGTTCGTCACCACATTGCGCGGGGTGGCGGCACCGGAACCGACGATGACGGAGCGGATCATGGTGTGTCCTCGGTTTCGGTCGGCATGTCGGCAAAGCGCGCAAGTTCAAGATCGGCTGCGATCTTCTGCTGCAACTGGTTGCGAACCATGTTGTGACCGGTCGCAATCGCGCTGGCGATACCCTCCGCGTCGGTGCCACCGTGACTTTTGATGACGATGCCGTTCAACCCAAGCATCACCGCGCCATTGACCTTTCGCGGATCCATTTTCTCCCGCAACTGGTCGAACGCCCCTTTCGCGAAGAAATAACCGATCTTCGCCATCAGGGTCCGGTTCATGGCGTCACGCAAATATGCGCCGACCTGCTTTGCCGTGCCCTCGGCGCTTTTCAGCGCTATGTTGCCGGTGAACCCTTCCGTCACCACCACATCGACGCCGCCGAGCCCAAGGTCGTCGCCCTCGACAAACCCTTTATAATCGAGCGTTTTCAGACTCATTTCCCGAAGCCGCGCACCTGCTGTTCGCACCTCCTCCAACCCTTTGACTTCTTCGACACCTACATTGAGCAGGCCGACCTTGGGCCGATCCATATCGAACAGCGCGCGCGCCATCGCCGAACCCATCAGCGCGTAATCCACAAGCGTTTCGGCATCCGCTCCGATGGTTGCACCCACATCCAGCACCACGCTTTCGCCTTGGGCGTTGGGCCAGACGGCTGCCAGGGCGGGCCGTTCGATGCCCGGCATCATCCGCAGGCAGAACCGCGACATGGCCATCAGTGCACCGGTGTTTCCGGCCGACATCATCACATCGGCCTGTCCGTCGCGCACGCTTTCCAGCGCTTTCCACATGCCTGAAACCCGCCGCCCGTGCCGTAGTGCCTGACTCGGTTTCTCATTCATCGAGATAGACGATTCGCAGGCCACGAATTCGGAAACTGCCTTCAGGTCGCCCATGCCATTCAGGATCGGCATAACGACCGGCTCCTCGCCGTGGAGAATGAACCTCAGATCGCCATAGCGGCGGCGCGCAATGTCGGCTCCGGCAAGCACGACCTCGGGTCCGTGATCGCCGCCCATCACGTCGAGCGAGACGGTGATCGTCTTCGTGTTACCCGGTGTCATTGTCCTGTTGAACCGCCTTTTGGACACCGCGAAACGGCGTTTGCTCTATGTCTATTGGACGTTAATGGGCGGAAACGCCAAGATCAATCACGTTTCAGTGCCGCCAGAACGGCAAATGGTGATGCCTTTCCATTATTCACTTCGTCGGTATCGCTCTCAAACTCGGCGCCTTCGGCCCGCGCAAACGGGTCGAGCCCGAGAGCGAAATGTTCGAGCCAGATATCCGCCAGATCGAGAATCGTGCCGTCGAACTCGTCGGGAATATCGTCTCCCTCGGCATCGAAAATCAGCTCCCCCGCATCGTCCAGACGCGGTTTGGCCAGCGGCGAGCCCGTCGGCACCAGCGTGGCATCGACTGCCTCGGATACAGTCACTTCCAACGGCTCCCCGGTCACGGCACAGGGCTGTATGACGAGGGCGTCCACTTGTCCGGAAATGCGAAATCCCCTGGCTTTCCAATGGGATATTTCGGCACTCGCAATGAAGGATGACACCGCATCCACGTCGTAGGCGCTGGCGATAGCGTCACGAATTTCGGGCGGAGCTTCATAACGTTCCCGCGCACCTTTTCGCGGCAGGGTTTTCACGTTGATCGGGTGGGAAAACGGTTTGTCGGTCATGCCATTTCACCTTGATACAATTCGGCTCTTTCCAGCAATGCCACGGTATCGGTTCGCGCCAACGTCCCGACTTCGGCGGACATATATCTGGCCAACCGGTCTTTCGGTTGAGGGTTTTCCGGATCAATGTTGCGCGCCAAAATCTGCGACAGTTCCGGCACGACATCGTCCTGCATGAGCGCCTTTTCGTAAGCCCCTGTTCGGCCATAGAAAACCCGTGTCATCTTCTTGATGCGCTTGGGCACCACCTGATCCCCGACCGCCACTTCACGCAAGGCTGCATCCATATCGGCGATGAACGCGTCGAAAACGTGCTGCGAGATATCCCGCGCTTTTGCACCTTCGTCCTTCAATCGATGATGCAGCATGAACAGGTGCATCGTCAGCATTTCGAAGCGGCCATCGAGCGTATCGGGCACATCGTAGGCGGTGTAGAACCGCGGATCCCGCGCCCGCGCCACAACCTTGCCGTAAAGAGCATGTGCAGCGGGTTTACCGGATGATTTGGCGAAGAACGTCGAAAACATCTGTGGTCGAATGGCCTGTTCGTTTCGGTCGAGACCGTTTATGCAGTTGCTGTGCCGGATATAGGGCGCACGAACTGGGTTTGCACACCGGTAATGGAGTTTTCGGGTATGACGGTCGGCAAAGTTGTCAGGGTCGGTTTGGTTGCGTTGGCGCTCGGTGTCGGCACCAGCGCCTGCCAGATGGGCGAAACGCTCAATCACGGGTATCAGTTGAACGATGAGACGCTGGCTCTCGTGCCGGTCGGTTCATCGCGGGATCAGGCGTTGCTGTCGCTGGGAACACCATCGACCACACTGAAACAGGACGATGGCACCGAGACGCTTTATTACATCAGTCAGCAGAAGCGGCGTTCAACGCGCTTTACGCAGGCAAAGGTTGTCGACCAGCGGGTGCTGGCGATCTATCTCGGACCGGATGATACGGTGCAACGCATCGCCAATTACGGAATCGAGGAAGGCAAGGTCTTCGACTATGTGCGCCGTGTCACGCCAACGGGCGGCAAGGACATCAGCTTTATCGGTCAGTTGCTGGGCGCTGCCGGAACCGTCGCCAACCCGTTCGGCGGCGGCTGAACCGATAAATTTACGGGCGCAAAGAAAAACCCCCCGCGATCCAATCAGGATCGCGGGGGTTTTTTGTTTTCAGACCTGACGCCCCGCCCTAGTGGGCGAGGACAGCCAGCATCAGTAGAGCCATGATGTTGGTGATCTTGATCATCGGGTTCACGGCAGGACCGGCGGTGTCCTTGTAGGGATCGCCAACCGTATCGCCGGTGACGGAGGCTTTATGCGCTTCGCCGCCCTTCTCATGCTTCACACCGTCCTTGTCGATGAACCCGTCCTCGAACGACTTCTTCGCGTTGTCCCAGGCGCCGCCACCGGCGGTCATGGAAACGGCTACGTAGAAGCCGGTGATGATGACACCGAGCAACATCGCACCCAAAGCCGCAAAGGCATTGGCAGGCGTGGAGATGGCACTCACGACGAAGTAGACGAAGATCGGAGACAGGACCGGCAGCAACGACGGCAGGATCATTTCCTTGATCGCAGCCTTGGTCAGCATGTCCACGCCACGGGCGTAGTCAGGCTTGGACGTGCCGGCCATGATACCCGGATCTGCCTTGAACTGACGCCGCACCTCTTCGACGATGGAACCCGCCGCACGGCCAACAGCAGTCATCGACATGCCGCCGAACAGGTATGGCAGCAAACCGCCGAACAGCAGGCCGGACACCACATAAGGGTTCGACAGGTTGAACAGCGTGTCCGCTTCGATACCGAAGAACACCGACGCGGTGTCGTTTTCTGCCAAAGCCTTCGCCGCGAAGTATTTCAGGTCTTCCGTATAGGCGGCAAACAGCACCAGAGCACCGAGACCGGCGGAACCGATCGCATAGCCCTTGGTGACGGCCTTGGTCGTGTTGCCGACCGCATCGAGCGCGTCGGTCGTGGCGCGCACTTCGGCGGGCATATCGGCCATTTCGGCGATACCACCGGCATTGTCCGTCACCGGGCCGAACGCATCCAGCGCTACCACAAAACCGGCCAGCGCGAGCATGGCGGTAACGGTGATGGCGATGCCGAACAGACCGGCTTGCGCATAGGTGAACAGGATGCCGGCGATGATGATGATCGCGGGCAAGGCTGTTGCTTCAAGAGAAACAGCCAGACCCTGAATCACGTTCGTGCCGTGGCCTGTCACCGACGCTTGGGAGATCGACCGCACCGGGCGATAGTCGACGCCGGTGTAGTATTCCGTCACCCAGATGATGAGACCCGTCACAACGAGACCGATGATCATGCACCAGAATAGATCCTGACCGTTGAAGGTCGTACCGGTCGTTGTGGTGAACGTGGTGTCGAAGCCGATCCAGAAGAACAGCAACGCGCCAAGCGCAACGGCGGACAGCACCGCGCAGGTGATGAAACCCTTGTAGAGCGCACCCATGATCGAATTGTTGGCACCGAGCTTCACGAAGAACGTGCCGATGATGGAAGTGATGACGCACACACCACCGATCACCAGTGGCAGTGCCATCAGCAGGTTCGCTTCAGCGCCCACGAAGAAGATCGAGGCCAGCACCATCGTGGCAACGACCGTCACCGCATAGGTTTCGAACAGGTCGGCGGCCATACCCGCGCAGTCACCGACATTGTCACCCACGTTGTCAGCGATCGTAGCCGGGTTGCGCGGATCGTCTTCGGGAATGCCCGCTTCGACCTTGCCCACGAGATCGCCACCGACATCGGCGCCCTTGGTGAAGATACCGCCGCCGAGACGGGCGAAAATGGAGATCAGTGATGCGCCGAAGCCGAGTGCGACGAGCCCATCGATCACCGTGCGGTCGGTGTTGAGATAGCCCATCGGACCGGTCAGCACGAAATAGAACACCGCAACGCCCAGCAGGGCGAGACCGGCAACCAGCATACCCGTGACGGCACCCGACTTGAATGCGATTTCAAGTCCGGCACCCAGCGATTGCGAGGACGCCTGCGCGGTGCGGACATTGGCGCGCACCGAAACCAGCATACCGATGAAACCGGCCACACCGGACAGGATCGCGCCGATGGCGAAACCGGCAGCGGCGATCGGACCCAGCAGAAACCATGCGAGGACCAGAACGACGACGCCGACGATGGCGATGGTGAGATACTGGCGCGACAGGTAGGCCATAGCGCCTTCCTGAATGGCCGAAGCGATTTCCTGCATACGGGCGTTGCCTGCGTCTGCCGCCATGACCGAGCGCGAGGCCCAGACAGCGTAGACGATGGAGAGCAAGCCGCATGCGATTGCGAAATAGAGAGCAAGCATGTGAAAATTTCCGTCTTGATACGTGTCCTGTTATCCCGCTTCAGAATTTGGCCGGGTAGCGCAGAACGTCAAACAGCAAGCGAAGGCCACTCGGGCGTCTACCGCTACTGGGGCGGCACGGTAGCTGCCATCAACAAAAAATCAAGGATTGATTGTCGCAGTCCCCCGCTGGCGGCGTTTCGTAACGACATACAGCCACAGGAGCGACAAAAGGCAGGCGACGACCACCGGAAACGTGACGTAATTGATCGTGTCCCACCCATAGGCGTTCAGCGTCCGCCCGCTCATCAGCGAGGCGAAGGCGACCATTGAGAACAGAATGACGTCGTTGGCCCCCTGAGCCTTCGCCTTCTCCTCTGGCCGGTAGCAATCGGTCAACATCGCAGTCGCGCCGATGAAACCGAAGTTCCAGCCGATGCCGAGCAGAATGAGCATGACGTAGAAATTGGTGAGCGTGATCCCCGCCAGCGCCACCAGCGAACAGGCCGTCAACAACACCATACCCGCCGCCACGATCCGCTCCTTGCCGAAACGGGCAACCAGATTGCCGGTAAAGAAGGACGGGCCGAACATGGCGATGACGTGCAGCGAAATGCCGTAGGTGGACTGGTCCACCGAAAAGCCACAAATCCGCATCGCGAGCGGCGCGCCTGTCATGACGAAAGACATCAGCGCATAGGAACAGACCGCGCAGAACACGGAGACGACGAAGCGGGACTGCCGCACGATTTCATTCAGTGGTCGCCCGCTGCCAGCCGCCTTACGATCCTGTCGGCTCATCGGCTTCTCGAAGCGCAGAAACGACAGCACGAACATGCCAGCCAGCATCAGGCACGACCCGGCGACGAACGCGCCCGCAAATTCAATGGGCGCGAAAAGGTTGGAAAAGTTCACCGCCGCTGCGGGGCCGAGAATGGCGGCAGCGACACCACCGGCCAGGACCCAGGATATCGCCTTGGGCTTGAACGCTTCCGTGCCCTGGTCGGCTGCGGCAAAGCGATATTGCTGGGTGAAGGATGACGCCATACCCATCATCATCAATCCGACAGCGAAACCCCAAAAGGATGCGGAAAGGATAGCGTAGCAGGCGACCAGCCCACCCATCACACCAATCGCCGTGCCGCCCATAAACCCGGGACGTCGTCCAACCTGCGCCATGATGAGCGCGGCGGGCAACGCCATGACGGCGACACCGATATTGTAACCGGTGACGGGTGCCGTCGCCAGGGACTTGTCCGGCCCCAGCAGATAGGCCCCGACCAGCCCGCCCAGCGCAATGCAGATCGGCGCCACCGCCCCCGTCAACGCCTGCGCGCCGGACAGGATCAGCGCATTGCGGCGGGCGGAGGCGTTTTCGTCCATCACGCGGTTTCCCCGAACTCCTGCGGACGCAGATCACGCGCGATCTTGTTCAGCACGCCGTTGACGACCTTCGGCTCTTCGCCTTCGAAGAACGCCTTCGTCACTTCCACATATTCACTGACGATGACCCGCGCGGATACGTCTTTCTTGGCCCGCAATTCCCACACCGAAGCGCGCAAGATGGCGCGGAGGATGGAATCGATACGCTCGAGCTTCCAGCTTGCGGCGAGTGACCGGTGGATCACAGGATCGATGGTCGTCTGTTCCCCGACGACCCCCGCCACGATGTTGCGGAACCATCCCGCATCCGCGCTGCGATAGGTTTCCCCGTCGATCTCCTGACCGAGACGGAAGTTCTCGTATTCGGTCACGGTTTCGGCCAGGCCGGTGCCGCCGATGTCCATCTGGTAGAGCGCCTGAACGGCAGCGAGGCGTGCAGCACCACGCTGGTTGGCAGGCTTTGCGTCGCGTGGGGCGGAGATTTCAGCCAACGAATTTCTCGCGCAGTTTGATCATGTCCAATGCCGCTTGCGCTGCATGGCCACCCTTGTTCAGCCGCGCTTTATCGGCCCGCGCCAGCGCCTGCTCTTCGTTTTCAGTCGTCTGAATGCCGTTGCCGATGCAAAGGGCTTCGGCGATGGAGATATTCATGATGGCACGGGCGGATTCGAAGGCGACAATGTCATAATGTGTCGTTTCGCCCCGGATCACGCAGCCGAGCAGCACGAAGCCGTCATAGGCCTTGCCGCCTCCATCCATGCCGTCCAGCACGATGGCGATGGCAGCCGGAATTTCCAGCACGCCCGGCACGTCGCACACATCCCATGTGGCTCCTTCGCGCGCCAAAACCTCCTCTGCTCCCTCGCGGAGAGCTTTGGAAATGTGCGTGTAATAGGGCGCGTCGATGATGAGCAGATGAGGCACGCGAATGTCGTCCGGCGGTTCGGTTTGGCCGTGTGAACCATGCGCCGCGGGAAGCGGCAAGCCTTATGATGGAAACTGCGCCAGCCGCGCCGCATAGCGCGCCATCGTGTCCACTTCCAGATTCACTGCATCACCTTCTTTGGCTTTGCCCCAAGTGGTTACGTCCTGGCTGTGCCTGATCAGCAGCACATCGAAGTCCGCACCATCCACCCCGTTCACCGTCAGCGACACCCCATTCAACGCGACCGACCCTTTCGGCGCAATGAAGCGGGCCAGGTCCTCCGGCGCCCGCAAAGTGTAACGGGTGGCGTCACCCTCGGATTTGACCGTCACGATGCGCGAGATGCCATCGACATGTCCCGCCACGATATGCCCGCCCAACTCGTCACCGACCTTCAACGCCCGTTCGAGATTGAGCTTCGAGCCGACAGCCCATTCGCTCGCTGTGGTCACACGCAACGCCTCTTCCCATGCTTCGACGGCGTAGCTGTCATTGTCTTTTTCCACGACGGTCAGACACACCCCGTCATGGGCAATCGACGCGCCGATAGCGATGGTTTTGGTGTCGTAGGCCGTCGCAACAGTGAAACGCTTGCCGGCAGGCAAGTCTTCGACGGCTTCCACACGACCCATATCTGTGATGATGCCTGTGAACATGATTATCGCCCCTGCCGTTTGACGAAAAGATGTAGCCTATCCGGCCCGAGATCGAGCGTCCGCACCGGCTCGAATAGTGCCGGAACCGTGTCCAGGATAACAGGCGAAGCGATTCCATCCGCGCCGATGGCAACCTCGCTCACGAACAACGCGAGAGCGTCCACCAATTCTTCGTCCAAAAATCCGCCCGCGAGAGAAGCTCCGCCCTCAACCATCAGCGTCGAAATACCCAACCCCGCTATATCCTCCAACACTTCCGGTAGAGCCAGTTTCCCATCTTGCCGTTCTGCCGCCAGATAACGGATGGCCGACCCGGTTTCCGCTGGCTCCGTGGAAACCAGCGTGACCGGAACGGCGCTCGCAGAGACAGCCAGTCTCGTCGCGTTGTCGAGCGACCGCGCGAAAACGAAACGGTGCGGCGAACGATCCTCCAACCCCGGCAACCGGCAAGTCAGGTCGGGGTCGTCCGCAAGAACCGTGCCGCCACCCACCGCAATCGCGTCGTGTTCAGCTCGCATCCGGTGCCCGTAAGCCCGCGCCAGAGGTCCGGTGATGGCAACCTCTCGTCCCGGCAAACCCAGCTTGCCGTCGGCGGAAAGAGCCAGTTTCAGCGTTACCGCTGGCCGGTTGGCCTGTTTGCGATGCAGGTAGCCCGAAAGATCGTCGCCGGCCTGCGCGGCACCGACCCCCGCTTCCACGTCGATGCCCGCATCTCGCAACATCGCAAACCCGCGCCCGTCCACGCGCCCGTCCGGGTCAATATCAGCCGCGACCACCCGTGCGACGCCGCCATCGATCAGCGCCTGCGCGCAAGGAGGCGTCGCACCGTGGTGGGCGCAGGGTTCCAGCGTAACATAGGCCGTAGCACCCACTGACCGTGCGCCGGCTTCATCGAGCGCAACCCGCTCCGCGTGGGGCCGACCGCCCAGCGCTGTGATACCGCGCCCGACGACGATGCCATTCTTGACGAGCAAGGTGCCAACCGATGGGTTGGTGCCGGTGCGACTGCGATGCCGCCGTGCGTAGCGCAGACACGCGTCCATCCACCGCCGGTCTTCGACACCTTCATTCACCCTTCAATTCGCCCAGCACATCCTGAAAATCACTCGCATCGCGAAAATCGCGATAGACGCTGGCGAAACGCACATAGGCGACATCGTCGACAGCCTTAAGGCCTTCCATCACCAATTCACCAATCTGCTGCGACGTGATATCCGGCTCGCCCTGCCCTTCCAGCTGCCGCACGATGCCGGACACGAGCCGTTCCACCCGCTCGCTATCGACCGGTCGTTTACGCAGTGCGGTAGTAACTGAGGACGCCAACTTGTCCCGGTCGAACGCCGCCCTGTCGCCGGACCGTTTCACCACGGTCAATTCGCGCAACTGCACCCGCTCGAAAGTGGTGAAACGACCGGCGCAATCACCGCAAACGCGGCGGCGGCGGATGGTGGTGTTGTCCTCGCTCGGGCGCGAGTCTTTCACCTGCGTATCCGGCGAACCGCAAAACGGGCAGCGCATGACGCGCGCCTATAGCAGTGGGTAAATCGGAAATCTGTCCGTCAGGGCAATGATACGCTTGGCCACGGCCTGTTCCACACCGCCGTTGCCATCTTCGGCGTTGGCGGCCAGACCGTCCACGACTTCCAGAATGCAGGCACCGACTTCCTGAAACTCCGCAATGCCGAAGCCGCGCGTGGTGGCCGCAGGTGTGCCGAGACGGACGCCGGACGTGATGGTCGGTTTTTCGGGGTCAAACGGCACGCCGTTCTTGTTGCAGGTGATGTTGGCGCGACCCAAAGCCTCTTCCGCCGATTTT
Organism: uncultured Alphaproteobacteria bacterium; assembly: GCA_963799325.1. Classification (GTDB taxonomy): domain Bacteria; phylum Pseudomonadota; class Alphaproteobacteria; order Rhizobiales; family Rhizobiaceae; genus Pseudahrensia. The sequence goes on from CAWCWS010000002.1 coordinate 1,141,935, forward strand.
CCGGTCACACCTTTGGGGCGCAGGTCCACCAACAGAACGTGGGTGTCCGTGCCGCCGGACACGAGGTCGAGACCACCGGCCTTGAGCGTTTCACCCAATGCTTTTGCGTTCTCCGCGACGTTCTTGATGTAGCTTCTGAATTCCGGCTGAAGCGCTTCGCCGAAGGCCACAGCCTTCGCCGCGATGACGTGCATCAACGGCCCGCCCTGAATGCCCGGAAAAATCGCCGAATTGAACTTTTTGGCCAACGCCTCATCGTTGGTGAGGATGATCCCGCCACGGGGGCCGCGCAGCGTTTTATGCGTTGTGGAAGTCGCCACATGCGCATGAGGAAACGGCGACGGGTGCTGTCCACCGGCGACGAGCCCCGCAAAATGCGCCATGTCCACGAGAAACCAGGCACCCACCTTATCGGCTATGGCACGGAACTTGGCGAACTCCACCTGACGCGGATACGCGGACCCGCCCGCGATGATGAGTTTCGGCTGATGCTCGACCGCCAGCCGCTCCACCTCGTCGAAATCGACCAGATGCGTCTCGCGGTCCACACCGTATTGAATGGCGTTGAACCACTTGCCGGACTGGTTGGGCTTCGCGCCATGCGTCAGATGCCCGCCCGCATCCAACGACATGCCCAGGATGGTATCGCCGGGCTGGATCAAAGCCTGAAATACGGCCTGGTTGGCCTGTGAGCCGGAATTCGGCTGCACGTTGGCAAAGCCGCAGTCGAACAGTTTGGTGATACGCTCGATCGCCAGATCTTCGGCAATATCGGCAAACGCGCAGCCGCCGTAATAACGGCGACCCGGATAACCCTCGGCATATTTGTTCGTCAGCACAGAACCCTGCGCTTCCAGCACCGCGCGGGACACGATGTTTTCGGAGGCGATCAACTCGACCTCGTGGCGCTGGCGTCCGAGTTCTCCCTCTATCGCCTTGGCAATCGCGGGGTCGGAATCAGCCAACGAGCGCTGAAAGAAGGAGTTGGCGGTTGGCGCATGAGTTTCGGCAGTGGCCATGACGGGCAATCCAGGGCGGCGTTTGTGGCTGCCTTGCTACTGCTTGAAAGCCAGTTCGTCCACGCCGTCACGCTTGTAAATATCGTCGCGGAACTGAACGACACCATCGTCCGTCGACCATGCGGTGACGTAGGTGAAGTAAACCGGCACAGGGGCGGCCAGCTTCAGGTCGGTCCGGTCTCCGGAGGCGATGATGCTCTCGATCTCCCGGCGCGACCCGGCAGGCGTGTCTTGCGCCAGCCAGACCAGCAGATCACGCACGTTCTTCACACGCACGCAGCCGGATGAGTCGAACCGCATCAGTTTGTTGAACAGGCCCTGCTGCGGTGTGTCGTGCATGTAGACGGCGTGCGGGTTCGGGAAGTTGATTTTTACCGAGCCCATCGCGTTTATGCGCCCCGGTTCTTGCCGGAAACGGTATTGCACCGCCTCGTCGGAAGTCCAGTCGATCGACGCCGGCGGAACTTCATTGTCGTTGCCGTCGAAAACGAGAATATTGTTCTTGGTTAGATAGTTCGGCTCTTTCCGCATGTGCGGAATGATATCCTTCCGGATAATGCTCTTCGGAGCGGTCCAATATGGATTGAGGTTCAGTTCGAAGATTTTGGAGTTCAAAATCGGTGTCTGGCGTGTGATCTGACCAACGATCGCGGTGTGGCGCTGGGCCACGCGCTGGCTTTCGACGGCCTCGATTTCAGCGGCCGGAATGTTCACCATAACGTAACGGTCGCCCAGATAGCCCGACATGGACCGCAGGCGTACGAGATTCGTTTCCAGCTGACCGAGACGGACATTCGCGGGAACGTTGAGCGCCGCCAGCGAATACTGCCCCATCACGCCATCGCTCGGCAGGCCGTGGCGGGCCTGAAACCGCTTCACGGCAGCATCCACATAGGTATCGAATTGCGGAGAAAGCCCCGCGCTCGTTGGCAGATCGCCTGAAATCATGAGACGACGGCGCAGCGCGACCACTGATTCGGCCTGCGAACCCTGGCGCAGCTTTTCATCGGCGGGCACGCGCTGCCAGCCACCTTGGGAGACGATGCCGCGATAATCCACCATCGCGCGCTCGATATAATCGGCGGTCTGAGGTGCGAATATGGGCGTGTTGGACGCGACCTCGCGCTTGCCGACTGATGTGGTGCCATCAAAACGGTCGTTCCACGCATCCCGCCCCTTGGCGTTCAAAATCTGGTCGATGGCCGTCTCGTTCGCACGGGCGATACCCGCGCCCGCAAGTGCCGCCGTTGCCATACCGGTGGTGAAAAGGCGTCGCGTCATCTTGGTCATGGAAGGAAATCCCCGAAACATCTGTGGTGCGGCGCAAACCTTCACCCGAATGAATGCCCGTCCACAGGACATAGCGGCTCAACCGCAAATTCCAGGTTAACGCATTGAAAACGAATTCGGCCGCAATTCCTGCCTCTTAAAAGGGGAATTGCGGCCAAATTTCAGGAAGCGGGCAATCTCGCGGAAAGTTTACGGCTTCGTACCAGGCGGTCGCCTACAGGCGGTAGAGGATCTGATCCGTCCAGAACCGTTCCAACCGCTGCAGCGACCGGTTGAGAATGGCGAAGGCTTCGGAGTCGATCTGACCGATGGATTCCAGCGACTCCGTGTGGCGTTCGTAAAGGTCATTGACGATTTGCGCCACTTCCTTGCCCTCGTCCGTCAGACTCACACGCACCGAACGGCGGTCCGTGCGGGAGCGCTGATGGTGGATGTAGCCCATATCGACCAGCTTCTTCAGATTGTAGGAGACGTTGGAGCCGAGATAGTAGCCCCGCGTCCGCAACTCGCCCGCCGTCAATTCGTTGTCGCCCAGGTTGTAGAGCAACAGCGCCTGCACTGCGGTCAGGTCGCTCCGGCCCTGCCGGTCGAATTCGTCCTTGATGACATCGAGCAGGCGGCGATGCAGCCGCTCCACCAGCGTCAGGGCTTCGAGATAGACGGGTTTGATGTTGCCGGCCTTGATAGGCTCCTGCACTGCGGACGGTGCGATGGGCACCCCAATCATATCGGCGTTTTGCATTGGATCGTTCCTCTTCCTGAACGGCAGGTCATATCGCCCGCCTTGTCGTTCAAATTAGAGGTGCCGCATAAAGTTTGCCTTTAGGCGCAGACTTAATTCAACCTTACCGTGAATCGATCAAACCGTTATTCCATAAGGCTTTAACGCCTTGGCAAGCACGACATTTCACCCTTTCTTGGCCGTGATGCGAACACCCAGCGCAAAGCCGATATAAACGACCAGCGTAAGAAGGTGGAACGTGGTGGTCGCGACGGCACCGGGAAAGGCCTGCGGATACCACCAGCCGGCGATCATCTGGAAACCGATGGCAAGCAGCCACACCACCCGCCCCCACGAAAGCGTGGTCCACAACCCCACGGCGGCGACGGGAAAGAGAACCGCAAGTACGGCCAGATAGACCCGTGTTGCACTGTCAGCGAGATCGAAACGCAAGCCGAAATCGTCGAAACCGACCGACACCAGCCAGATTTGCAAAGCTAAGAACACGAACACCAGGGCCAGCACTCGCAGGAATACGACATAGCCACGCGACAACAGCGTCGGCTCCGCTTCCTCGACGAAAGCCACGGGGTTGGCGGTCAAGGCACTCGTCCGCGACAGGCTCACTGGAACAGGCCCCGTTCCAATGGCTCAAACGCCGCATCGACCTGATCCATATCAAGATCGGCCCAACGCGGTGCGCCATCCTTGTCGATGATGGCAGAGCGGATACCTTCGTAAAAGTCCGCACCGTGCAGCACCCGCGCCACGATGCGATATTCCATCTCCATGCACCCGCGCAGATCGAGCGTCGCCCCCAGCCTGATTTGCCGGAAAGCGATTTCGAGGCTGGTGGGCGAATGGCGCTGCATCTTGTCCAGCGCCTTGGCCGCAAAGTCGCTCACTTCGGACAGGTCCGACAGGCGGGACATGATCGCTTCGACGGAATTGGCCGAAAATGCATCCGCGACCACGGTCTGGTTCGTCGCCGTGTCGCCCGGCACGAAAATGGTTTCGTGCCGTTTCAGGCAGGCAGCCAGATCGGGCGCGTCGAACAGATCCGCCTCCAGCGCCGCCATATCGGCGCATCCGGTGTCGGCAAGCCCTGCCCAAAGGCAGCCGCCTGCCCGCAACCGGTGGCCGGTGAGCGCGAGAAACAGGCCGGTCTGACCCGGCAGGCGTGACAAAAAATAGGACGCGCCGACATCCGGAAAGAAGCCGATTCCCACTTCCGGCATGGCGAATGTCGCCTCCGGCCCGACCACCACATGCGACCCGTGAATGGAAATACCGACGCCACCGCCCATCGCGATGCCGTTGATGAGGGCGACGTAAGGCTTGGGATATTCGGCAATACGTACATTCAGCGCGTATTCCCGGGCAAAGAAGCTCAGGTCGGGCGCAGTGCGGGCATCATACAGCGCGCGAATGTCGCCACCGGCGGAGAAAGCCCGGCCCGGCGTGGCGCGGATAACCACCCGTTCCACCGCGTCGTCATGCTCCCATTCATCCAGCATCGCGGCGATCGACTGCACCATCGAATCGCTGACGGCATTGAGCGCGGACTGGCGGTCGAGCGTGATGACGCCCGCACGTCCCCTGCGCTCGAAATGAATGTCGGTGCCGTCTGATGCCACGTCGCGTCCCCCTGCCCCTTCCTAGTGCCCAACCGCCGACGGATTGTGAAGCATTTCCAGCAGGGCTAGACACGTTTTAAGCAAAAGAAGGTTCGAGATGATGAGCGAGACACGGGAAGAGCGGGTCGACCGGATCACCGGCAGAAGACGTCCGCGCCGCAACAGGCGCACCGACTGGCTGCGCCGCATGGTGGCCGAAAACCGGCTCGGCGTGGACGATCTCATTCTGCCTCTGTTTCTCATCGAAGGCACGAACCGCACCGAAGACATTGCGGCCATGCCGGGCACGAGGCGCTATACGGTCGATCTCGCCGTCGAGCAGGTGCGCAAGGCCGCCGGTTTCGGCATTCCGGCAGTCGCGCCTTTCCCCAACGTCTCCCTCGACAAGCGGGACCAGACCGGAACCGAGATAACGAATGCCGACAATCTCATCTGCCAGTTCGTGCGTGCTGCGAAGAAAGCCGTGCCGGATATCGGCATCATCACCGACAGCGCCCTCGACCCGTTCACCGACCACGGCCATGATGGCGTTTTGCGCGACGGCATCATCGTCAACGACGAGAGCGTGGAAAGAATCGTCGCCGGGTCGCTGGCACAGGCCGATGCCGGCGCGGACCTGATCGCGCCGTCCGACATGATGGACGGTCGCATCGGCGCGATCCGCGAGGCGCTCGACAATGCGGGACACCGCGACGTCGGCATCCTGTCCTACACCGCGAAATTCGCGTCGGGTTTTTACGGCCCCTACCGTGAGGCCATAGGCACCGATGGTCTGCTTCAGGGCGACAAGAAGACCTACTATGTCGATCCCGCCAACACCGACGACGCCATGCGCGAAGCGGAGATGGACATCGCAGAGGGCGCGGACATTCTCATGGTCAAACCCGGAATGCCCTATCTCGACATCGTCTGGCGCATGAAGGAGACGTTTGGAATGCCCGTTGCCGTCTATCAGGTCTCAGGTGAATACGCGATGATCGAGATGGCGGGACTGGCAGGTGTGATCGACCGGGAACGGGTGATGATGGAAAGCCTGCTGGCCTTCAAACGGGCCGGTGCCGACACGATCCTGACCTACCACGCGATGGAGGTTGCGGAGCGGTTGAACGTGTAGTCTGCGCTTGAATGGAGCTGACAGCGGCCTAAATCTTGCTCAACAGGAGATTTATCCATGCCCGATACAATGACCGACACATCCACGCTCGAAACCACGACCGATCACCACGTCATTCCAGCCGAAAAGCTGGAAGGTGTGCGGCGCGGACGCGTCTATTCCTTTCTCGTCGATTACCTCATCATCGCGGTGCTGTGCATTCCTGCGGCCATCGTGGTCGCCATTCTGGGCATCCCGACGCTCGGTCTCGCATGGGGCCTGTTTCCGTTCCTCATTCCCAGTCATCGCGGTGGTTTACGTCGCCATGACGATGGGCGGTGAGAAGCAGGCCACATACGGAATGCGGATGAACGGCTTGCGTGTCGTCAAACTGGGCGGCGGTAAGGTCGATCCCGTTCTGGCCGGTCTGCACCACATCCTGTTTCTGTTCATTCAGGGCATCGGCGTGCTGCTCCCGCTGGTCGTGTCGCTGTTTTCGTCCAAGAAGCGCCTGCTGCACGATATCCTGCTTGGCACCTACGTCGCGCGCAGCTAGGCTGGAGCCGAACCCGCAGCCTGTAGGCTGCTGATGCCGCTTGCAAAGGGACGCCGTTGGACCAGTTCCACCTCTGGGCGACCTATATCGTCATTGCCTGCACGATTGTCGCCTATGCAACCGAGCGATACTCCATTGAAGGCGTATCGCTCGCTGCGCTTGTCGTTTTTCTGCTCCTCTTTACCGCCGTCCCTCAACCGGACGGTATGGAGGTTTCCGCCACCGATCTTTTGTCGGGCTTTGCTAATCCCGCGCTGATTACTGTTCTGGCGCTGCTCGTTGTAGGGCAGGCGCTATTCGCCACAGATGCGCTGGACCAACCCGCCAAGTGGCTGTCGAAAATCGGCGGGCGGAGCGTCACCCGCACCATTGTCGTCCTGCTGGCCACGGCGATGATTACAAGTGCGGTGCTGAACAACACGCCGGTCGTGGTGATGTTCATTCCCATCGTCATCGCCATCGCAGCGAAGCGTAATTTCGCCCATTCCCGCGTTCTACTGCCTTTGTCCTTCGTCGGCATACTGGGCGGCATGACGACGCTGATCGGCTCCTCCACCAACCTGCTGGTGGCAGGCACGGCGGCGCGCTACGGGTTCGATCTTGGCTTCTTCGATTTCACGCTGATGGGGTCGATCCTTGCCGTTGTCGGCTTCGCCTACGTTTTGCTGGTCATGCCGCGCCTGTTGCGGACCGATACGTCCGGCGATGAACCCAGCGGCACCAGCGGTCGCCAGTTCCTGGCGCAGATCGAAATTCGCGACGACCATCCTCTCTTCGGCGAAAGCGCCAAGGCCGGTCAGTTTCAGGGGCTGGAAGGCATCACGGTGCGCTCCGTCCACAGGGGGGAAGAAGCCCTGCTGCCACCCTTCGAGGATGTCACGCTGGCCTCGGGCGACATTATCGTCGTTGCCGCCACCCGTTCGGCGCTCACGAAAGCCCTGTCAGTGGGCGCCGCCAGCCTGCCGGAAATGGCGAAGGAGGATCGCAAGCCCGAACGCGAAAGCGACAGCCTGACCCGCGTTTCGGAAGGTTTCACCGTGGCAGAGGCCGTGGTCGCCCCCGGCTCCCGCTACACCGGCCGCACCATCGACGCGTCCCGCATACGCGCCAGCTACGGCACCGCGGTGCTGGGCCTGCAACGACGTAGCGGATTGGGGCGCAGTCCCGTGCGGCAGGTGCGGCTGGAAGCGGGCGACACATTGCTCATCGGCGGCTTGCCGGACGACATCGAACGCCTGCGCTTCAGCCGCGAATTGCTGCTGCTGGAACGCTCCGCCAGCGAGGTGCCGCTATCCGAATACGCACCCCGCGCCGCGCTCATCTTCGCAGCCGTCGTCATATCCGCCTCCACCGGGCTGTTGCCCATTGTCGTCGCTGCCCTCGTTGGGGCCTATGCGATGATCGCGTCCGGTTGCCTGTCCATCCGGCAGGCGGCGCGGTCCTTCGACCGCCAGATCTTCATGATGGTCGGGGCCTCGCTGGCCGCTGCCGCAGCGCTCGAACAGACCGGCGGTGCGGCGCGGCTGGCTGATGGCACGGTCTCGTTGATGGAAGGTTCGTCCCCCGCCGCCTTCCTGTCGGTGCTGTTCATCGTCACCGCGCTGATGACGAACGTGCTGTCGAACAACGCCACCGCCGTGCTGTTCACGCCCATCGCCATCGGCATCGCGCAGCGGCTCGACGCGCCGCTGGAGCCGTTCGTCATCTGCATCGTGATGGCGGCCAACTGCTCGTTCGCCACGCCTGTGGGCTATCAGACCAACCTGCTCGTTCTCGGTCCCGGCCGCTACCGGTTCAGCGATTATCTGCGCACCGGCCTGCCCCTCATCCTGCTGCTGTGGATTGTCTTCACCATCGCCGCACCCGTCGTTTACGGTCTCTAGTTGACGCGCCGCCGCCTCTGCGGCCAAGTGGTGCCATGACGGCGCATTCTCTCGACACCCCGCAATTCTACCTCACCTCCCCCGGCCCTTGCCCCTATCTCGACGGGCGCACGGAGCGGAAGGTGTTCACCCATCTGGTCGGTGAACGTGCCCCCGCAGTGCACGAGGAACTGTCGCGCGGCGGCTTCCGGCGCAGCCAGTCCATCGCCTACCGCCCGGCCTGCCAGGGTTGCCGCGCCTGCACCGCCACACGGGTGCTGACGGACGCATTCGAGCCGACGAAGTCCATGCGCCGCGTCCTGAAGCGCAACGCGGACCTGATCGGCATGGAAGGTGCCAACACACCCACCAGCGAACAATATTCCCTGTTCCGCCGCTACGTCGATTCCCGTCACGGCGACAGCGGCATGGCGATCATGACAGTTCTGGACTACGCCATGATGGTGGAGGACAGCCACGTGAACACAGTGCTGGTGGAATACCGCCGTCGCACGGTGGACTCCGCCATCACCGGCAAGGGCGACGGAGAGTTGATCGCCGTCGCGCTGCTCGACGAACTCGGCAACGGCCTGTCGATGGTCTATTCCTTTTTCGACCCCGAGATGGCGGACCGGTCGCTCGGCACATTTGTCATTCTCGACACGATCGCACGCGCCAGACGGCGCGGCCTGCCCTATTGCCACCTTGGTTACTACGTCGCCCAGTCGCCCAAAATGGCCTACAAAGCACGCTTTCTGCCTCAGCAAAGACTGACCGCCTCCGGTTGGCGCGATGTGGACGACAGCAAACAATCCCCCATACCCGAAGGTGCGGCTGGAACGCCCGCCGTGACAATTGACTGGTCTGACCTCATGGAGACGCCCGAATGAGCGCCGTGACATTCGAAAATGCCGTCAACCGCCCGGACGGTTCCGGCCACTTCTATGTGCTGAAACCGATCGCGCAGAAGGTGACGGTGATGCTGCGGGATAGCGTGGTCGGTGAAAGCCATGCAGCGGTCTGGCTGATGGAAGGGGGCAAGACGCTGTATCCCCCGGTCATCTATATTCCCCGGCCGGACGTGACGATCCCTATCGCCAGCGTGCCCGGCACGACCCACTGCCCGCTGAAGGGCGACGCCACCTATTTCATCCGCGAGGGCGATGGCCGGATCGAAAAGATCGCGTGGTCCTATGTCGAGCCTTTCGATTTCAGCGCCAGTATAGCCGGTTTGATCGCGTTCGACCCGACGCTCGTCATATTCCAGCTTTCACCGCGGTAAGAGGCGCATTCGATGAAGATTTTACGCGGTATTCTACTGGTCCTTGTAGCCCTTGTCGTCGGCGCGTTCATATGGCTGTGGCTCGCGCCACCGCACCTCATTCGCGTGGCGACCAACTACAGCGCCAAAATCGTCTGCTCAAACGTTTTCATCGCTGGCCGTGACGCCGATAAAGTTCTGGCGGACGACGTACAGGCGCCCGGCCATCCGATTTTGAAATATATCTCTGTCGATACAGACGCGAGCGAAGGCATTGTCACCGCACGTTTTCTCGGTTTCGCCGCAACCGCCACGTCGGTTCATAGAACAGGCCTCGGTTGCACGAACACCACGGGCGGCGCGCCCACGCCGTTGGCGGTCAGCGCGGCCACCGACCTGCCGCAACCCGCGCCCCTGCCAAAGGCGCAAGATTCGGAGGCACAGGCTATTATCGAGACTGACGAATTGGCTGGACCGAATATGCGCGCCATCGTCGTGTTGCGCGATGGACAGGTGATCGCCGAGCGTTACGGAGAGGGCTTCGATGCCGGCACGCCACTGCTCGGCTGGTCGATGACGAAGACCGTCACCGCCGCCCTGCTCGGCAGGCTGGAACAGGCGGGCATCCTGTCCCGCGACGACGACGCCCTGTTCCCCGCATGGGCCGACGATTCCCGCGCCCGGGTCAAGGTCTCGGACCTGCTCGGAATGTCGAGTGATCTCACCTGGAACGAGGGCTACGGCACCGTCTCAGATGTCACCCGGATGCTCTATCTCGAACCCGATATGGGCAGCTTCGTTGAACGGGCTGCGGTAGGCACCGAAGACGGTTCGGCGATCGGCAAGACTTGGAACTATTCGTCCGGCACGACGATCCTGCTGTCGAAATACTGGCAGAGCAAGGTTGGACCGGAGGCCGTGAACCTGCCCCGGCAGGCCCTGTTTCAGCCGCTTGGCATGACCAGCGCCGTTGTCGAACCGGATGCGGCAGGCACGCTGGTCGGCGGTTCCTACATGTATGCCACTGCCCGCGACTGGGCACGGTTCGGCCAGTTCCTGTTGCAGGACGGTGTCTGGAACGGAGAGCGACTACTGCCGGAAGGCTATGTGGACTGGATGATGGAAGAACACCCGGCCTCGGACGGCCAATACGCCCGCGGCCACCTGTGGCGCGCACCGCCGCGCCGCAGTGAGGAACGCAGCGAACCGGCGGACCCGGTGCTCGACGAGACGGTTTGGCTTGCAGGCCATGACGGGCAGTCGGTCGCCATCGACCGCACATCCGGTCTTGTCGTGGTGCGCATGGGTTTGACGCCAAGCAAACTTGGCTACCGCCCCGAAGAACTGCTGCTGGCGCTGAAGGCCGCGAACTAACCCGCGAACTTCCCGCTCTTGGGAAACCCTTTTGGCACCATACGCCCGGCCTGCGCCCGCTCGCCAATAAACTCGCGCAATTCGTCCGCTGTGCGCGTGTGAGTGCGACCCGCGCTATCCGTCCAGGTGAGCCCTTCGGCCAGCGTGAACGGGCGGGCATCGACGATGCCGCCATCCTTGTATTTTTGCAGCCGCACACCCTTGCCGCGTCCCATTTCCGGCACCTGATCGAGCGGGAATATCAGCAGCTTCCGGTTTTCCCCGACTGTCGCCAGATGCGTCGCGCCTTCGGGCACCGTGGTGCACAACAGCGCTTCCGCCGGCACGCTGACGTTCAGCACCTGCTTGCCCTTGCGCGTGTTGGCGACCAGATCGGACTCGGTGACAACGAACCCGTTGCCGAGCGTGGAGACCAGCAGCCGCTTGCGTTTGGCCGAATGGACGAAGACCGACACGATATCGGCATCGTTTTCCATATCGACCATGATACGGAACGGCTCCCCGTGCCCCCGTCCGCCCGGCAAACGGTCGGCAGGCAGGGTATAGACCCGCCCGTTCGTCGCCAGCCACAACAACCGGTCGGTGGTTTCCGCGTGGATGGCAAACCGCAGCTTATCGTCATCCTTGAAGGTCAGCGTGGACGTGTCGGCCACATGCCCCTTCAGCGCCCGCACCCAGCCTTTGTCGGAAACCACGACCGTCACCGGTTCGCGTTCGATCATGGCCTGCGCGACGGCTTCCATATCCACGTCCGCAGCCTCGGCAAACGTAGTGCGGCGGGCACCCAACGGGGTGTCCTTGCCGAAGGCCTTACGCGTTTCGCCGATTTCCCAGGCGATGGTTTTCCACTGGCTGTCGTCCGAACCGAGCAGTGCCTCGATACCCGCCTTCTCCTCTGTCAGATCGTCGAATTCCTTGCGGATTTCCACCTCCTCCAGCTTGTGCAACGCCCGCAACCGCAAGTTCAGAACCGCCTCGGCTTGATTGTCAGTCAGTTCGAACCGCTTGATCAGCGCCTGTTTCGGCTGGTCTTCGGTGCGGATGATGCGGATGACCTCATCGATATTGAGATAGGCGATCAGATAGCCGCCCAGCATCTCCAGCCGCTTTTCGATGGCCGCCAGCCGGTGCCGCGAGCGGCGTTGCAAAACGTCCTTGCGGTGTTCCAGCCACGCCCGCAGCACGGCCCGCAAGTCCATGACCTTCGGCACCTTGCCACCGTCCAGCACGTTCATGTTGAGCGGAAAGCGGGTTTCCAGATCGGTGGTGCGGAAAAGCTGTTCCATCAGCAGGTCCGGGTCGATGGACCGGCTTTTCGGCTCCAGAACGAGGCGGATATCCTCGGCGCTCTCGTCGCGAATGTCGGCCAGCAACGGCAGTTTGCGCGCCATCAGCAGTTCGGCGGCCTTTTCGATCAGCTTCGATTTCTGCACCTGATAGGGAATTTCGGTCACGACGATCTGCCATTGACCGCGCCCCAGATCCTCCTTCTCCCACCGCGCGCGCAGGCGGAAGCCGCCTTTGCCGGTGCGGTAGGCGTTCAGGATTGCATCGCGCGGCTCGACAACGATACCGCCGGTCGGAAAATCCGGTCCCGGCACCAGTTCCAGCAGCTTGTCGAAACCGGCATTCGGAAATTTGATGAGATGCAGCGCCGCAGCGCACAATTCGTCCACGTTATGCGGCGGAATGTTCGTCGCCATGCCCACCGCAATGCCCGCCGCACCATTGGCCAACAGATTTGGAAAGGCACCCGGCAGAACGACCGGCTCCTCGTCTTCCTCGTTATAAGTGGCGCGAAAATCGACCGCGTCTTCGGTGATACCGTCCAGCAGCGCGGTCGCGGCCCGTGTCATCCGCGCTTCGGTGTAGCGCATGGCGGCGGGGTTATCCCCGTCGATATTGCCGAAATTGCCCTGCCCGTCGACCAGCGGATAGCGCACCGCGAAATCCTGGGAGAGCCGCACCAGCGCGTCGTAGATCGACGCATCCCCGTGCGGGTGAAACTTGCCCATCACGTCGCCCACGATGCGGGCGCATTTGGCAAACGCCGCTTCCGGGTTCAGCCGCAGCAGGCGCATGGCGTGGAGAATCCGGCGATGCACCGGCTTCATGCCGTCACGCACATCGGGCAACGCCCGGCCCATGATGGTGGACAGGGCGTAGGCCAGATAGCGCTCTTCCAGCGCCGCCTTCAGATCGATGGAAACGATGCCGCTGTCGTCCCCGCCGCCTTCGCCACCACCGTCGCCTTTACCGTTACCGGATGGCGGTTGAATCAAATCATGTCCCATATCTTTGCCAGTAGGTGACAGCCGCGCGGCACACAAGCGGGCCACACCCTTGAAGCCTGCGCTTCGATTGCCACATTCGCATCATACGAAAAGCCTCAGTCCCGAACCGTTTCAACGAAAGACACAATCCATGCGCCCATTGCACGCCACTTTCATCGCCGTCCTCATGCTGTCTGCCAGCCCTGCCATCGCCGCACCGGCGGATGATTTCGTATCTGAACTGCAGTCGCTGGCAGAAAAGAACGATGCGTCGGTCACGATTGAAAGCACCGAGGACACCGGCGATGGCTTCGTGCTGAAAAACATGACCGTCATGGGCAAGCAGGCCACCGGCAAGATCGCGGAAACGGATGTGACCGGCTATACCCGCACACCCAATGGTGGCAGGGCGGACCGGGTGGCGTCGAAGGGCATTGCTGTCTCGATCGCAAATAACGATCTCACCATCACGATGGACGAACTCGACACGACCGGCCTGACATTCCCCGAAAACGCCCTCACCACACCGTCCATGTTCTCGCTCTACGCGACGCAGACCATGACCAACATGGTGGTGAAACTCGCCGGGCTGACCATCGTCGAAGTCGCCGGTTCGCAAGTGAAAACAGAAAAAGGCGCTGATGGCGTCTATACGTCCAGTACGGCAGTGGACGGCATCATGGTCGATCTGGCCAACCTGCCGGCAGGCCCATCGTCCGGCGCGATCGCGGAACTCGGCTACGAGCGGCTGAACGCCAGCATTGCAGGCACGGCGACATATGATCCTTCCGGGGGCATTATCGAGTCCAGCGATTCACGGCTGGTGATCGACAACGCGGCGACGGTCGGCATTTCCTATCGCCTTACTGGATATACCGAACAATTCGCCGAGCAGATGGCTGCGTGGAGCAAGACCTACGGGGAGGAATCCCGGTCACCGGAAGCGATGGCGGCCCTCATGCCGATGCTGTCCGACGTCAAGGTCGCCGGCATGGCGATCCGCCTCACGGACGACTTCGCTCACCAGCAAACTGCTCGATTTTCAGGCCAGGCAAATGGGCACGACGGGCGACCAGCTTGCACAATCCGCGCCGATGTTTCTCGGCATGGGTTTGAGCCAGCTTCAGATGCCGGAACTGACACAGATGGTGACGGCAGCCGTGAGTGGCTTTCTCCAGAACCCCGGCACGCTGACGATCTCGATCGCGCCTGCCGAGCCGGTCTCGGTCGCCGCTATCGCGGCGCTGTCGCAATCCGACCCGAAAGCGTTGCCGGACCTGCTCAACCTGTCCGTTACAGCCACCAACTAGCTGAACAGGCTGGACCGCAAGGCCAAGCCGACGACGATCAACATCGCAACCGCCATTGCGATGTTGATGGCCCGCTGCCGTTCGGGCGCAAGATCGAGCGCGCGCAAGCCCACACCGGCATACATCCACCCGATATGAATCGGCACCCAGATGAGGTTGAGAACGAGCAGTTTGACGACGATTTCGGCGGGATAATTGCCGGGCATCATCGGAAAATTCGAGAACACGAACGCGCCCACGGCGTAAGCCTTCGGGTTGAACGCCTGCAGCGCCAGACCGCCGCTGATGCCGGGTGGACGGATGGCTTCGATAAACGCGATCTTCGAGCCGGTTAGCGCAATGCGTGCGGCCAGATACAGCAAGTATCCAGTCGAAAGACCAATGAAGATGAACCGCAAGGCGTCATTCGTCTGCAACAGTGCCGCCAGCCCGAGCGCAGCTGCGACCATGACGGCGTTGGAACCGAAAAACAGCCCGACACCGTAGGACCAGCCCGCCTTTGGCCCGAAAGCAGAGCCGACACCGGCCAATGATAATACGCCCGGTCCTGGCGTTATCATCAGAAAGAAAATGGCGACGGCAAAAGCCAGCATGAGTGCGGCCTCTGCCGTCGTGATTTCAGGCGGGGCGGCTTACTCGCCGGGTGACCGCTCCTCGAACATCAGACCTTTGGCGGTGCGGTTTGGAAAGCCAGCCCAATAGGTATGGTCTTCCTTAGGCTTGCCGTCTTCGCCCATCGAGAACTTGCCATCGTTGGAGTTCGCGACGAGGTCGAGATAGGTTTCCTTCGCCTCATCGCCCTTCAGATATTTGTCGAGCCATGCGGTGATGAAGTGCTGGGACACGTTGTTCATTCGCTCATTGCTCCACGCAGCGTCCGAATAATGGTCATCCACCCCGGCTTCCGCTGCCTCTTCCGGCGCAGGCATCGGCGCACCGGCATTGTGGTTGGCGTTGTCGAAGGTAAGCAAGGCACGGTCCGTGCCCTTCATGTTCTCCCAGATCGAACGCACCCCGTTCTCGTAGCCCGACACGTCGTCCTGCGAGCCGCCAATGACGAGAAACGGCGTCTCGATATCCGACAGGCCAGCTTCATCCCAGAAACCGGCATTCTTGCCCCACGGGCCGAAAGCGACGGCAGTCTTGATTCGCGCGTCCGGCATGGCTTCCTGCGTTTCAGAACCTTCCTTGTGAACGGCCAACAGCCCGTACGGAGCGCCATAGGGTGCTTCGATGCCGGTATCCGTCACGCCCGCGCCGGTCGTAATGAGCGCACCGTAGCCGCCCATCGAATAGCCGATCAGGCCGGTGTTGGAGGCATCCACGATACCGTTCAGGAACGAGCCTTCATCTTTGGACAACCGGTCCATTTCATTCAGCACGAACAACTGGTCGAACGGGCGGTTCACCAGGGTGGAACCGAACGCGAGCTGGTTGTCGTAGGTCGAATTCGGTGTGGTCGATGGAAGCGACCACGTAACCTTTCGACGCAAGGTTCTCCGCCAGATGGGACAGCAGGAAACCGGTTGCCCGGATAGCCGTGGGAAATCATCACCAGCGGATAGGTTTCGCCCGAACGCGGAGCGGCGTCGCGCATGGCGCGGCCTTCCAGTTCGACCGTCGTTTTGCCGTCGCGCAGGAACGCTTTCAGCGTCGTGGACCCTTCAGCCCCATCCGCTGCCGGATACCAGACCTCGACTGTCAAAGGCCGGTCATACATGGGCATTTCGGCTGGCTTTTCAGCCGCCGGGTCGACCTTCACAACGTCGATCTGGTTCGGGTTGGTCAGGTCGATCTGCCGCACGCCAACCGGCAACGCGCCATAGGCGGCCAGTTCCGGCGCGTCGGCGCGCTGGGTGTCGATACGGTTTTCGGCAAATGCCGGAGCGCATGCCAATGTTGCAGCCACACCCGTGGCCGCCAGTGTCTTGATAAGTTTCACAATCATATCCTCCCGATGGTGCTGGCACCAACGTAACGGGCGAATGTGACAGGTGTAAACGGAATAAGCGGCTTTACGCCTTTTTTGGTTGCACCACGCGCAAGTGCAGGTCCTTCAACTGCGGATCGTCGGCTGGCGCGGGTGCGCCCATGAGAAGGTCGCGGGCCTGCTGGTTCATGGGGAACATGGTGATCTCGCGCAGGTTTTTGGCCCCGCACAACAGCATCACAATCCGGTCCACACCCGCGGCCATGCCGCCGTGGGGCGGCGCGCCGTACTGGAAGGCGCGGTAGAGAGCGCCAAACCGTTCTTCCACCGTCTCACGCGAAAGCCCGACCTTCTCGAAGGCCGCGACCATCGTATCGACCTCGTTGTTACGGATCGAGCCGGATGCGATCTCGAAGCCGTTGCAGACCATGTCGTATTGATAGGACAGGATCGAAAGCGGATCGTCGTTTTGCAGCGCCGCCATTCCACCCTGCGGCATGGAAAACGGGTTATGGCCGAAGTCCAGCTTGCCGGTCTCTTCGTCGCGCTCGTAAAACGGGAAGTCCACAATCCAGCAGAACGCGAAACGTCCTTCCTCGATCAAGCCCGCCTCTTCAGCAGCCTTGGTCCGGGCCTCGCCTGCAAATGACGCGAATTTGGCCGGGTCACCAGCGGCGAAGAACACGGCGTCGCCCAGTTGAAGGCCAAGCCCGCAACGCTGCGGTTCGCTCCGTCCGATATTTTTGCGCCTGGCCGTGCGCGATTCGCGGGCCGACTGATCTCTGTGAGCGATCGGTCCGTGCGGCGTCGAACTTGTAAAACCACTTCCAGTTTTCGTCTCGCCAGAAAATGTAGCCCATGCCCGGTTGTCCGTTCTGCTGCGCCCAAGCGTTCATGCGGTCGCAATGTTTGCGCGGAGCCTGCCCCCTTCACGGGAATCGCCCAGACCTCCATCTTTGCGGTCGCGTTCGAGCATGCCCGCGAACACCTTGAAGCCCGACCCGCGAAAATGCTCGGACACGTCCTGCATCTCGATCGGGTTGCGGAGGTCCGGCTTGTCGGACCCATATTTACGGATCGCCTCGGCATAGGGAATGCGCGGCCAGTCGTGGTCGACGCTTTCCCCCTTCGAGAAGGTCTCGAACACCTGCGTGACTACCGGCTCCATCGTGGCCAGCACGTCTTCCTGTTCGACAAAACTCATTTCGACGTCGAGTTGGTAGAACTCACCCGGCAGCCGGTCGGCACGGGGGTCCTCGTCGCGGAAGCATGGCGCGATCTGGAAATAGCGGTCGAAACCGCTCATCATGATGAGCTGCTTGTAGATCTGCGGCGCCTGCGGCAGCGCGTAGAACTCGCCGGGATGAATGCGCGACGGCACGAGGAAATCCCGCGCGCCTTCGGGTGAGGATGCGGTCAGGATCGGTGTGGAAAACTCGAAGAAAGCGGCTTCCGTCATCCGCTTTCGCATGTCCGCGATCACTGCCATGCGGGTCATGATGTTGGCGTGCAGCGTCTCGCGGCGCAGGTCGAGGAAGCGGTATTTCAGACGCACGTCTTCCGGGTAGTCCTGCTCGCCGAACACCGGCATCGGCAGTTCGGCGGCCTTCGACAGCACCTCGATCTCACGGGCGTAGACCTCGATCGCACCGGTCGGCAGGTCTTTGTTGACAGTCTCCGCCGTGCGCGCCTTCACATCGCCGTCGATACGGACGACCCATTCCGAACGCACCTGCTCGGCGATTGCAAATCCGGCGGAATCCGGGTCCACGACGACCTGCGTGATGCCGTAATGGTCGCGCAGATCGATGAACAGCACGCCGCCGTGGTCGCGCACCCTATGCACCCAGCCGGACAGGCGGGTCTGGCTTCCAACATCGTCCGCGCGAAGGTCGGCACAGGTGTGGCTGCGGTAGCGGTGCATGGTCTTGATCCTGTAAAGTTCGGTAGCGGATTTCGCTACATTTGCTCGCGGGTTTGGTCGCGCGCCCCACGGGTGTCAACCTTTGTGCCCTTGCACCACTTTATAGTGGGATTTTCGTGCGCCTGCCGCTATGCAACGCCCATGAAAATCATCGAAACAACCGAGGCCCTGCGTGCAATCTGCGAAGATTACGCCAGCGCCGACTACGTCACCGTCGATACGGAGTTCCTGCGCGAAACGACCTTCTGGCCCATCCTGTGCCTCATACAGATGGCGCGGGAGGGCGACGAATGCATCATCGACCCTATGGCCGAAGGCATTGACCTCACCCCGTTCTTCAAGCTGATGGCCGATGCCAGCGTGGTGAAGGTCTTTCACGCCGCACGGCAGGACATCGAAATCTTCCATCATCTCGACGGCCATGTGCCGACGCCCATCTTCGACACGCAGGTCGCGGCGATGGTGTGCGGATACGGCGATTCCGTCGCCTACAGCCAGCTTGCCGGTCGCATCACCGGCGCCCAGATCGACAAGACATCGCGCTTCACCGACTGGTCCCGCCGCCCGCTTTCCCAAAAACAGCTCGACTATGCGCTCGCTGATGTCACCCACCTGCGCGGCGTATACGAAAGTTTGCGCGATGACCTGAAAGCCAAGGGCCGCGCCCATTGGCTGGACGAGGAAATGGCGATCCTGGAGTCGCCCGAAACATACGATCTACCGGTCGAAAAGGCATGGACCCGTTTGAAAATGCGCGTCCGTAAACCGCGTGATCTCGCCGTCATGCAATCCGTCGCCCAGTGGCGGGAAACGGAAGCGCGGGAACGCGATATTCCGCGCGGGCGGGTGCTGAAGGATGACGGTGTCTATGAAATCGCTCAGCAGCAGCCCCGCGACACCCAGGCGCTCGGGCGGTTGCGCGCGGTACCCAACGGTTTCGAACGCTCACGCCACGCCACCTCGCTGCTGGAAGCGGTTGAAATGGCGCTGGCCGTGCCGGAAGCCGACCTTCCCGTCGTGCCCCGCCCCACCCGCGCGCCGGAAGGCACGGGAGCGGCGACCGAACTGCTCAAGGTGCTGCTGAAAATCGTGGCCGAGGACAACAAGGTCGCCTCCAAGATCATCGCCACCATCGACGATCTTGAAAAGATCGCCGCTGATGATGACGCCGGTGTGCCCGCGCTGAACGGGTGGCGGCGGGAACTGTTCGGCGCGCAGGCGCTTGAACTCAAGCGTGGCGAAATCGCACTCGGCTTCGAGGAGCGCCGCATCGGCATTATCGAACTGGAATAGACGGCCATGAAGGCAGTTACACACAATGACGAAACTGGCACGAAAGGTGCCGAAAACGTCATTCTGCTTCACGGCCTGTCACGCACATCCGCCTCAATGCTGGCCTTGCAAAAGGTGCTGGAGCGCAGGGGGTATGCGGTGCAGAACCGGGCCTACCCGTCGCGCGACGCGTCGATCGACGAACTGATCCACCACGCTTTTCCCGAAGCTCTGCACGCCTGCGAGGGGCCGTGCGTCCATTTCGTCACCCATTCGATGGGCGGCATTCTGCTGCGCCGCTGGTTCATGGAACACAGGCCGGAGCAACTCGGTCGCACGGTCATGCTCGCCCCGCCCAACAATGGCACCGAACTGGTCGACACGTTCCGCGAGTTTCCCATGTTTCAGTTCTTCAACGGTCCCGCCGGGATGCAATTGGGCACGGACGGCGTGCCGGGCGGCCTGGGGCCGGTCGACTATCCTGTCGGCGTGATCGCGGGAGACCGCTCGATCAACCCGGTCACGAGCACCGTCATCGGTGGACCCAATGACGGCAAAGTCTCGGTCGAAAGCACGAAAATCGACGGTATGGCCGACCACATCACCCTGCCCGTCACCCACACATTCATGATGAACAACCCGATTGTGATGGCGCAGGTTTGCACATTTCTAAGAGATGGGCGCTTCGACCATACGCTGAACCTGCGGGCGGCGGTCCGTATTCTGACTGCCTAGCTGCGGTCCTTTCGGGGCCGTGTCTTGCGCCCTTCCAGTGTCGCCACCATGCCCCGCAGCGCGTGGATTTCCTGCTTGCTCAATGCGGCTTTGGAGAAAATGGAGCGCATATTTTCCACCATCGTCGCCTTCTTGTGCGGCGGGCGGAAATAATGCGCCTGATCCAGCGCCATTTCCAGATGGTCGTAGAGCCCGATCAGTTCGTCTCTGGTCGCAGGAATGCTCGGCGGTTCGCTGATCGGAAGGTTCACGTCGCCAGCGCACATCCACTCATAGCCCATCAACAGAACGGCCTGCGCGATGTTGAGCGAGGCAAAGGCAGGATTGACGGGAAACGTCACGATCTCGTCGGCCAGCGCGACCTCCACACTCTCCAGCCCGGCCCGCTCCCGCCCGAACATGATGCCGGTTTTCAGACCTTGCATGTCTTTGCCATACAATGTTGCCGCCGCCTCCCGCGGGCCGCGCACGGGCTTCAGCATCTCCCGTTGCCGCGCGGTGGTAGCGAAGACGAAGTTGAGGTCGGCCAGCGCATCGTCGAGCCTGTCGAACACCTGCGCGCCGTCGATCACATGGTTGGCCTTGGCCGCATTCGCCCGCGCCGCCTCGTTCGGCCAGCCATCGCGCGGCGCAACGAGCCGCAGGTCGGCCAGCCCGAAATTCGCCATCGCACGCGCCGCTTGCCCGATATTCTCCCCCATCTGCGGATTGACGAGAATGATGGCTGGCCCACCGGCGATCAATGTCTGTCTGCGGTCCGTTCCGGCCATTGTCGCTCGATTCGAGAGGTGAATAATATGCCGGACGACCGGCTTCGGTTCCGATTTGGCCTATCGGCGAAGTCTGGTATAGCCACCGGCAGCAGATTCAATCGTTGTGAGACAAAATTCAAATGGCAAAAATCAAGGTCGAAAATCCGGTCGTCGAACTGGACGGTGATGAGATGACGCGGATCATCTGGCAGTTCATCAAGGAAAAGCTGATCCACCCCTATCTCGACATCGACCTCAAATATTACGACCTCGGCATCGAAGCCCGCGACGATACCGACGATCAAATCACGATCGATGCCGCCAACGCCATCAAGCAATACGGTGCGGGCGTGAAATGCGCGACGATCACCCCGGACGAAGAGCGGGTGGAAGAATTCGGCCTGAAGAAGATGTGGCGTTCGCCAAACGGCACGATCCGCAACATTCTGGGCGGCGTCATCTTCCGTGAGCCCATCATCATGCAAAACGTGCCGCGCCTTGTGCCCGGCTGGACGAAGCCGATCATCGTTGGCCGCCACGCATTCGGTGACCAGTATCGCGCCACCGATTTCCGCTTCCCCGGGCCCGGCAAGATCACCATGAAATTCGTCGGCGAGGACGGCAAGGAGATGGACTTCGACATTTTCGACGCCCCCTCTTCCGGCGTTGCTATGGGTATGTACAACCTCGACGATTCGATCCGCGATTTTGCCCGCGCCTCGCTCAACTACGCGCTCCAGCGCGGCGTACCGTGTTACCTGTCGACCAAAAACACGATCATGAAGGCCTATGACGGGCAGTTCAAAGACATTTTCGAGGACGTTTTCGAAGCGGAATTCAAGGCCGACTACGAGAAGAAGAAAATCTGGTACGAACACCGCCTGATCGACGATATGGTCGCTTCGGCGCTGAAATGGTCCGGCGGCTACGTCTGGGCGTGCAAGAACTACGACGGCGACGTGCAGTCCGACATCGTGGCACAGGGTTTCGGCTCGCTGGGCCTCATGACCTCCGTGCTGATGACGCCGGACGGAAAGACGGTGGAATCGGAAGCCGCCCACGGCACCGTTACGCGTCATTACCGCGCTCATCAGAAGGGTGAAGAGACCTCGACCAACTCCATCGCGTCCATTTTCGCATGGACACGTGGGCTGGCGCACCGCGCGAAACTCGACAGCAATGACGATTTGGCAAAATTCGCCGATACGCTGGAGCAGGTCTGCATCGACACGGTGGAGTCCGGCCACATGACCAAGGATCTGGCGCTGCTCATCGGCCCCGACCAGCCCTGGCTTTCCACGACCGGCTTCCTCGATAAGGTGGACGCCAATTTGCAGAAAGCCATGAGCTGACTACGATTTACAAGAGGGGCGGCAGGAACACCCGCCGCCCTTTTTTCATTCGATTTGACTTTAGCCGGAAGACCTAGCCGGAAAGCGCGTCTCGCACCGCATCGATCGCATCGACAATCTTGTCGCCGGACGGGCCGCCTGCCTGCGCCATGTCGGGCCGACCGCCGCCACCCTTGCCGTCGACCGCCTGCGAAGCGCGGCGGACAAGACCGACCGCATCATGTTCGCTTGTCAGATCATTGGTCACGCCGACGACGACGGCGGCTTTGCCGTCGTCGGTGCGCGCAGCAATCGCTACGACACCGGAACCGAGCCGCGCCTTTTCCTGATCGACCAGCCCCTTGAGATCGCGGGGAGAAACGCCCTTGACGGTGCGCCCGAGAAACTTGATGCCGCCGATATCTTCCGGCTCGTCGGCGGCCTCATTGCCGCCCAACGCCAGTTTCTTGCGGGTCTCATTGAGATCCCGCTCCAAAGCCTTGCGTTCAACCAGCAACGACGCCACCCGGCCGGGCAATTCGGCCCCGGTTGTGCGCAGTGCGTCCGAAGCCTGCCGTAACTGGTCGCCCTGCGTTCGGTAATAGGCAAGCGCCTCCGCGCCAGTCAGAGCCTCCACCCGCCGGACACCGGACGAGACCGCGCTTTCATTGACCAAGGCGATCAGGCCGATATCGCCGGTCGCCCTCACATGAGTGCCGCCGCACAATTCCAGCGACCAGGGCTTCCCGGTCTCATCGCCATTCATTGTGTCACCCATCGAGACGACGCGAACTTCATCGCCGTATTTTTCACCGAACTGCGCCTGTGCGCCCAAAGCAATCGCATCATCGACGGCCATCAGTGTGGTCGCGACAGGCGTGTTCTGGCGCACATAGGCGTTCGCCATCAGGTCCACCTGAGCCAGTTCAGAGGCATCGACTGCCTTTGTGTGAGAAAAATCGAACCGCAACCGTTCGGGCGCAACGAGCGAACCCTTCTGCGACACATGGTCTCCCAAGACCTGCCGCAACGCCTCATGCACCAAATGGGTCGCGGAATGGTTGGCGCGCAGTTTGCCACGTCGGGCGTGATCGACCTCCAGAACAGCGGATTGCTTCGGCTGAATGTGCCCCTCGCGCACCTTGGCCACATGCACGAAAACGCCGTTTCCACGCTTGACCGTATCCGTGATCTCGACAACTCCCTCACCGAAGATAGCCGTTCCCGCGTCGCCCATCTGCCCGCCGGATTCGGCGTAGAACGGGGTCTGGTTGAAGACGAGAAAGACGGTTTCGTCCGCTTCGGCGCTCTCGACGGTCACGCCATCCCTGACGATGGCCTGAAGCAGCCCCTCGGCCTTCTCCGTTTCATAACCGAGAAACTCGGTAGAACCGAATTTTTCGTGCAGGGAAAACCAGACCGCATCATCGGCAGCGCCGCCGGCACCGGTCCAGGATGCCCGCGCCTCGGCCTTCTGCCGTTCCATCGCTACGGAATACGCATCGGTGTCCACCACGATGTCGCGGCGGCGCAAGGCGTCCTGTGTCAGATCAAGAGGAAAGCCGTAAGTGTCGTAGAGCTTGAATGCGACGGTTCCATCAAGCTTATCACCGGCCTTCAGATCGACTGTAGCATCATCGAGCAGCGTGAGACCGCGTTCAAGGGTCTTGCGAAACCGGGTCTCCTCCAGCTTCAGTGTTTCCGTCATCAGCGATCCGGCGCGGATCAATTCCGGATAGGCACTGCCCATCTGCGCTTGCAGCGACGGCACCAGTTTCCACAACAATGGGTCTTGCGCGCCGAGCAGACTGGCGTGGCGCATGGCGCGGCGCATGATCCGGCGCAGCACATAACCCCGCCCTTCGTTTGACGGCAAAACGCCGTCGGCGATGAGAAAACACGATGCGCGCAGATGATCGGCAATCACACGATGGCTGGCACGTGTCTCGTTATTGGAGCCGACACCGGTGGCCTCTTCGCTGGCGGCAATGAGCGCCCGGAACAGGTCGATATCGTAATTGTCGTGAACCCCTTGCAACAGCGCCGCGATACGCTCCAGGCCCATGCCGGTATCGATGGACGGTCGCGGCAGGTCGATGCGGGTATTCGTGTCGACTTGCTCATATTGCATGAACACGAGGTTCCAGATTTCGACGAAACGGTCGCCATCCTCCTCCGGCGAACCGGGTGGGCCACCCCAGATGTGGTCGCCGTGATCGTAAAAGATTTCCGAACAAGGACCGCAAGGGCCGGTGTCTCCCGCTGCCCAGAAGTTGTCGGACGTTGCGATCCGGATGATGCGGCCATCCGGCAATCCCGCAATCTTGCGCCACAGGGCATGAGCCTCATCATCCTCGTGGTAGATTGTCACCAAAAGACGGGACGCATCGACGGCGAATTCCTTCGTGATCAGGTTCCATGCCAGCTCGATGGCCTGTTCCTTGAAATAATCACCGAAGGAGAAATTGCCGAGCATCTCGAAAAACGTGTGGTGGCGGGCCGTATAGCCCACATTATCGAGATCGTTGTGCTTGCCACCGGCCCGGACGCACTTCTGCGAGGTCGTCGCCTGCGTATAGGGTCTCGTTTCCACACCGGTAAACAGGTTCTTGAATTGAACCATACCCGCCGCGGTGAACATCAGCGTCGGGTCATTATGGGGAACAAGCGATGAGGACGGGACAGACGTGTGCCCGTGCGCCTCGAAATAATTGAGGAAGGTCGAACGGATATCGTTGACGCCAGCCATGATCGTATCAGCCCTGTTTTTTCATGACCGCTTGTTCGAGCGGTTTATCAAACTGGGCTTTGAACAGGTTCGGCAAGCCAGTTCAACAGGCCAGAAGGTCATATCAGCGACCTGATGCGACCTTCTGGCCAGTCGGAACGCCGCTTAACCGGCTGCGAAATCCGGCTCTTCACCATCTTCGTCTTGACCGGTCGGTTCATCGAGCAGTTTTTCGCCGATCAGACCGGCATTCTGACGAATAGCCTGCTCGATCTTGACAGCGGAATCAGGATTTTCACGCAGGAATTTCTTGGCATTCTCACGTCCTTGCCCGAGCCGCTGGCTGTCCCATGAGAACCATGCGCCGGATTTTTCCACGATGCCGGCCGTTACGCCAAGGTCGATCAACTCGCCCAGCTTGGAAATGCCCTCACCATACATGATGTCGAATTCGACCTGCTTGAAAGGTGGTGCCAGCTTGTTCTTGACCACCTTGATGCGGGTCTGGTTGCCGACGACCTCATCGCGATCCTTGATCGCACCGATACGGCGGATATCGAGACGAACGGATGAATAGAATTTCAGCGCATTGCCGCCCGTCGTCGTTTCCGGCGAACCGAACATCACGCCGATCTTCATGCGGATCTGGTTGATGAAAATGACCATCGTATTGGACCGCGAGATCGAACCCGTCAGCTTCCGCAATGCCTGGCTCATCAGACGTGCCTGCAAACCCGGCAGCGACGCGCCCATCTCGCCCTCGATTTCCGCACGCGGCGTCAGGGCAGCAACCGAATCGACAACCAAGATGTCGCAAGCGCCGGACCGCACCAGTGTGTCGGTGATTTCCAGCGCCTGCTCACCGGTATCGGGCTGGGAAATCAGCAGATTTTCCAGGTTGACCCCAAGTTTGCGGGCATAGACCGGGTCGAGGGCGTGTTCGGCATCGACAAAGGCGCAAATACCGCCGTTCTTCTGAGCCTCGGCAATGGCGTGAAGCGCCAGAGTGGTCTTACCCGACGATTCAGGCCCGTAGATTTCGACAATACGCCCTTTCGGAAGGCCACCGACACCAAGGGCGATGTCCAACCCTAGTGACCCGGACGAAATGGTTTCAATTTCAACGACTTTGTCATTAGCTCCGAGTCGCATGATCGAGCCCTTGCCGAATGCGCGCTCGATCTGGCTCAATGCGGCATCCAAAGCCTTGGTTTTATCCACTTTATTGTCCTCGACCAGTTTTAGTGCTGGATTTGCCATAGCGTGTGCATCCTTATTTCACGGGCCATCTGCATCTGCAATTCGTAGTTTCGTACCGTTTTTGTTCTTATTTGTAAATAGCACCCTATGCAATTGATTTGACATCATAATCGCGCTCATGTTCACTTTAGGTTCGCACACTTTCCTTTTATCGGGAGTTCGCGTACTGTGTAGCGCAAAACGAAAAGCTGCGATCCCGTGCAGAGATAAATGGCGACATTTGATGCGCCAGTGTGAATGTTTTCAGTGGGTTAGGTCTGAAAACGAGGGTCCCCAATCGAAATGTTGACCAACCCGAAAACACGTTTCGCGGAATATATATGAACGCATTGTTATAATTAGATATTTTGGCCAACCTATTGCAGAGATATGTTTGGCAGACAGATATTGGCCAACCTATTGGCCAACCTCTTTATCATCATCAATCAGCTTTTCAGGCTTTAAAGACTGCTCCCTCATCGTCTCGGCTATCGCTTCGACGGCTTTCCACATCTCAACGCGGCTCTCTGGAGGCTTTTCGTATAGGTCGAAGAAGTAGCCCTTGGCGTATAGCTCCTCTAAATCTTCAAACCGCTCTATGTGACCATATTCCCTAAGGCTTCGAAGAACCTCGCCAATGCCCAAGATATTGCGTTGCATCATGTAGCCGATGAGGCGGTTCGTCTCTTCCTGCGCAAACACGTGACTTTCGGAAGACAATATCTTTGCCACGATATCGTCAGCACAAGCGAGAAAGACACGCTCTACGAGTTTAGGATCGAGCTGGTCCGACAAGAACGGGGTGCCGTAACCTGTCACGAGCCAACGTATATCTAACCCGTTATCATGCAATTTTTGGAGCGCTTCGGTGTTCGGCGATCTCTTGTCGGTTAGGTAATTTTGTATAGTTCGATAAGGAATATCCACCATACCGGCAAAGCTCTTAAATACGATGGCACCGACCGCGTAGTTTGTGATTGCATACCGTAATCGAGAGCCAAAAGACGCCAAACGAGTGCTTTCCATGTTGACAAGCACCCATTTGGGTGCTTTCAAGGTGCTAGTTGCACCCATTTGACTGTAGCGCGGCCATGTCCACTGAATCAACAAATTCCGAGCAAAGATCGCTTTACCAGCGCGCGCGTTTGAAACTGCTGGAAGAAGGAACGACGTTTTCAGCATGGTGCAGACATACAGGTAGGACGCGCCAGTATGTGGAAAAATGTCTCAAGTTTCAAAGGGATGGGGTTGCCGCTCGCCAGCTTCGGAAAGCCGTAATTTCTGAATTGAGCTTAGGCGAGTGACGCACATTAGCGTAAATGACCTAGCGACTGTCGCGGGGGTATCTCGACAAGCGATTGAAAAGGCCGTCCTGAAAGTCAGACGGGGCGAAACTTCCCTCTGGCGTGGTGCCGAACTGGAAGTGCGGTGCTGCTACGGCCAAGGCGGTCGCGCTGGAATGCGGTATGAGGTGAAGGTTTCGAGCCTTCCCTACCCTCTTCAAAGGGCTCTTGAAGACCGTTTGAAGGCCGATCAAGTCATCCTTCGACCGTCGCATGGCGACAAGGCGCGGGCGCTGTCGAACCTCCGATACAATATCATCGAACCGGCCTTGCAATATCCGAAGAATTCCAACGAACGCGGAGGGGAAATCACCAAAATTCTGACCGAACGCCACTTCGACCTCGATGGCCGACCGTTGAACCTTGCGGCCCGCACCCTTCATAGCTGGATTGCCGACTATGAACGCACCGGGACCATCGCAGGCTTGCGGCGCACCAAGCGCATCGATGCTGGCGACCGGCGTTTCGTGCTGTCGAGGGCGTGGGACAGTGCGGTTCCGTTCGATGAAGTGACCAAACTCCGCATTTTCACCGACACGCTCAACATGGTGCGCGGCTACATCGCCGAAGGGCTTGCCCGCAGCAAGATCAAGGTGCTGGCAGGCGAATATCTGGTCAATACGACCCGCGCGCATGGCTACCGGCCAAACGATCCTGACGCTCTGGCGCACGTTTGCCGGATACCGGACCGGCTCATTCAGGAAAACCGCAAATACAAGCGGGTTTACGACCTCAAATACAACGCCAAACGGGCACATGATACCAAACCACGGATTCGACGCACGATTGGCGACTTGGAGCCGATGGAATGCGTCGTGCTGGACGTTCACAAGATCAACGTGCTGGTGCCGCGTAGCGACGGAAAAGCCGTCACGCCCTATCTTTTGGGCTTTATAGACGCCGCGACACGCCGTTGCTGGTGCGAGCTGATACTGGTCGAAGGGCGCGGCGCAGTCCGCAATACCGACCAGATCGCGGCATTCATGGCAATGGCGATGCATCCGGCTTTCGGCCTGCCAAAAACCATCTACGTGGACAACGGTTCGGAATACCTGTTCGCCGACTTCCTAGACGCCGCCATGAAGCTGGGCGTTGGCGTCGAACAGGTTGGCAGAAAGCGCAAATCCAACGTCGTGCGCGCCAAGGCCTACAACGCCGCTGCGAAGGTCATCGAAGCATGGTTCGGCCATCTCGAACAGCAGTTCCTAAAGCACCTGCCCGGTTGGATCGATGACGACCGGATGAACGCGCAAAGCCCCACGCTCGGCAAGCAGATCAAGCCGTTCGAAGGCGGCTTTGACGGTTTCCGGTCCGCGTTCTTCGGATTGCTCAAATCCTATGAACATTTTCCGCAACAGGGAGAGTTCAAGGGCAAGTCGCCAAGCCAGATGTTAAAGGCGCACGTCGATAACGGCTGGCAGGCCATCATTATTGACCCGAAAGACTTCCTGACGGCCTTTACCAAACCGCGCACCGTTGCCGTTCGGCAAGGCACATTCCGGTTCGATAACCGGCACTGGACATGTGACGAACTGTTGCGCTCCGCAGATCCGCAGGCTGTCGCCCACATTCCCCAATTCGGCCTCCAGTTCAACGAATTGCGTGTCGATGACTGCCAAGGCAACCCGATCGGTTTTGCCAGCGCGGACCGTGTGTATGAGTATCTCGACCCGCGCGGTGCCCGCGAAAGCGCGCGCCGTTCGCATGTCTGGCGGACCGCGTTGAACGCAATGCGAAAGGGCATTCCGCAGATCGACGTTGCCAAGGAACTGATCGCCTACGGCGAAAACGCCTTGCCGGTTCATCCAAACGAGCCGTCGGGCGTGGTTTCCATCAACGACTATCGACCCGCTCCGGCAATCGTTTTGCCCGAAGGCGAAAGCGGTTCTGCACCTTCGACCCTATCCGATGCGGAACGGGAAGCGCGCCACCAAGACCTCGCAAAATCAGGTCATCGAAGCCTTACTCGCCAACAGCGAACGGGGGAAAACCCATGACGCATGAACCCAACGTCGAACGCTTTGTCGAAACCGACGCCATGCGCCAGATCGACCGTTTCATGACATTTGCAGCCGAACAGCCGCAGGTCATATCCATCACCGGCGCGCCCGGTTCCGGCAAAACGACCGCCTTGCGGTGCTTGCGCGAGAAATTCGCAGGTGCCTATGCCGAAGTTACCGCGCCCTACGGTTCCGTCAACGGAATGATGCAGCTGGTGGCGGAACTGTTCAACATCTACCTCGGATCGAAACGGGTGTCGGGACAGGAACTCGACCAGCGGTTACGCGGCTATGAGATGCATTCTCGCAGCCGTAGCACGATACTTGGCGAATCTGCCTGCAAGATCGTCATGCTGGATGAGTGCCAGAAATCTCGACGGCAAGGCGCTTCGCCATCTGCTATCACTGCAAGAGCATAATGGCTGGTCGCTGGTCCTGTGTGGAAACGACCACCGCCTCAAACAGACCAAGGTTTCCGAAAGCGCGCTCGGGCAGATATCCCGTCGCATCGATTGGCGTGTGTCGGTCGGCAAGCCGTCGAAGCGCGATTGCGAACTGCTTTGCACCGAACACGACGTAGCATTTCCGATGGTCGCAATGCTGACACGGCTCGGCATGGAAAACTCCCTCGACACGCTGGTGAAGGTATTGCGGCGCGCTCGGCAGTTGGGCGGCACGTCTGGTCCAATCGATCAAGCCAAGCTGAACCCCGCCATTGCCAGCATCTTCGACCCTTCATTGGCCGACAAATACCTGTCGTTCGCACCCGTGGCCGTCTTGAAGCCGGCCAAACCAAAAACAGCGGAAAGGACCGTCACATGACACCGCAAGACCTACCATTCGAAGACCTGCCCCAGCCAATGCTGGCACAAATCTGCAGAGTGCTCTGTGAAGCCATCGGCTCGCAAACCGTAAGCTGGAACGCGATGATCGCTCATTCATCTGTCCGTTGCGACAACGGTTTGCCCGTCGATCGTGAGTGGATGCACACGCTGACCGCGTCCGCGTCGACAACCATGAATATGCTGACAGCCGATCTACAAGACATTCTCTACGTCCAGACGCAACAGCCGACGCCAACGTCGGACGTGGCGGACCGGCTGAATTCAATCCTCGCCAGTCGCAACGGTCAAACCATTTCCGAAGATGAGCTTCGGAGCGTCTTTGAAGCGGCTTTGAAGGGCTGACCCTGCCAAATCCAAAACACCTTTCCCAATCCACCAGTTTCAGGCGCGTATCATGCCACCAACGGAGAATACTGACATGCTACACGATCATGAACGCGAAGAACTCGCCATCGCGCGCGCCAAATTGGCCGACCAGATCGAACAATTGAACGAACCGCTTTACGGGCGTTTCGCCGAAATCGACACGCTCGGCCACATCGCGGAGAGGCTACGGTTGGATGATAGCGGTCAGGATGTGAACGCGATGGGCTATCAGATCGAAGCACTCGGCTTGGTGGCTTCCATGATGCTTGAACGCTGGCAGGAAGCATCCGACCTTATTGGGCCGGTTCAGCACCGCCATAGTGCCGTCGAACGGCTATTGCGGATCGATGATGGCGAAATGTCTCCGCAGGAGCATACGAAACGTCTCAACTGCATGGGCCGCACCCTGCACGAAATGGACCTCGAAAACGACTGGCGTCAGCTACAGCCGGAACAGATTGCCGAAGAACGCAAGCGGCAGGAAGCGAACGTGCGGACGGCCCGCCGCGCTTTGACGCGGATTCAGGCCATCGAAGTTTTGCACAAGCCGGACGACACGCGCCCCGCTCCTTACAATGCCGCTTCGAAAGCCTTCGAAGGGGTTCCAGTGCGCGAAAGCGTTTCCGACACGGCATAAGGCGATGAGCGTGATATAGCGCTGTATGGGCCGCAATTCCGAGTTTGCGTCGCCATGCAGCACCGCCGACAGCTACCTACACGAATGCTCTCTAAAACTACACGGCCCGTGTGGCGTCATTTGGCAGGTAAAAAGCGCGCCGCCGGGCCGCAGGCAATCCCCGACAGATGGTTATGCGAAAATGGCTCGGCGCTCTGACACATGCATAACAATGTATGGTTGCCGATCCAAATGAAAGCGGCCAAGCTATACGAACAGTCGAGCCATCCGAACCGCCTGGCATTGCGTTCAGTGAGGGAGTGTCGACCCTCCGACTGTATCTCTTCCCCCATGCCCTTGCAGGTGTGAACCGACCGCCTATTCCCACCTAATGGTGGGACATGAACGCGAAGCACCCTCACAACGGCTCCCAACCCACCATCGAGTGGTTGCTCGAACAGTTCGAGCCAGCGCGTGTTCTTGTGATGGCCGAAGCCCTTGGCGGCTTGAGCGTCTACATCCCGAAGAGAACCGAACGAAAGGGATTGAACCAGTACCGCCTTGTGGATTCGCTCACGCCCCCGGAATTGAAAATCTTTAGCGGCGTCTATGGCGGCGAGTATATCCGATTTCCGGCACTGCGGGCCTTTCGCGTTCGCTACCTTCACACCTTCGATTCCCTTTCGAGCGCCGCAATCGCTACCCGCGTTTGTGGAACGCAAAGCGGCGTCGGTCGGATATTGGCAGGAATGCGTTTGGGCCGTGTCTCTCGCAATGGCGAAAGCCTCGGTCCGAACGAGCGGGCTATATTCTGCGGTGATGGCGATGTGTGACCTTTGCCGCGCTTATAGTGTCTCGGTCCATGCTGCCGACCGTGTGACTACGGCACCGAAGGTCGCGCAGGCATTGCCGAACGCGGTGGGTGGCGGCGCGCCCGATTGGATCGAACTCATTCCAGCGGGTCGGTTTACCGGGGCGGACGGGCGCGGCCCGTTCGACGCCACTGATACCGGCACAATCATCGCCGATTTTCACCGGCGCAAGCGCAAGCTGCCGGTGGATGAAAACCATTCAATCGACTTGACAGGCACGACCGGCGCGGCGTCACCGGCGCGTGGCTGGATTACGGAACTGGAAGCGCGCAACGGCTCGATCTGGGGCCGTGTCGAGTGGACGGACGAAGGCGAGCGCCTCGTGACGTCGCGCGCCTATGGATTCGTCTCGCCTGTCTTCACACATTCGAAAGCACCCGCCGGTCGTATCGTGCGCCTATTGAGCGCCTCACTTGTCAACGACCCCAATCTCGAACTCGCCTCGCTTCACGCGCGGGAAGGAACCACTATGGACGAAACCGAATTTCTCGACGCGCTGCGGAAGGCTCTGACGCTTCCGGCAACCGCCGATCATGCGGCCATCATCGAAGCGGTGACGGAAACCGTAACCAGCCGCAACAGTGTGGACCCGACGCAATACGTCCCGTTTGAAATCTTCCGCCAAACCCGCGACGAACTCATGGCGCTGAATGGCAAGGGTCTGCCTAAAGCCGATGCGGAACACACCGTCACGATGGCGATGGAGCGCGGGCACCTGCTGCCCTTTATGAAGGATTACGCCGTCGAACTGTGCATGAAGGACGCCGGAGCGTTCGCCGAACTCATGCACGGCAAGGGCGGCTTGGCCGGTATGACCAGCCATCTTTTCAAACCCGGTATCGATACCGCGTCCATGCACGGTCGCGACATGAAAGCATCGGGCAAAGCCGCACCCGATGGCGTGTCGAAAACCCTTGGCCTCACTTCCGATGACTATGCCCAGTATGGGCGGAAAGACAGACACGATGGATATCAACCGCACCAATCTGACGGG
Organism: uncultured Alphaproteobacteria bacterium; assembly: GCA_963799325.1. Classification (GTDB taxonomy): domain Bacteria; phylum Pseudomonadota; class Alphaproteobacteria; order Rhizobiales; family Rhizobiaceae; genus Pseudahrensia. The sequence continues at coordinate 1,175,278 of CAWCWS010000002.1, forward strand.
CATGTTTGAGGGCTTCAACGTCCATTTCAACAAGGGTCTGGCGCAGCCGAAAACGCATATGCAAACGGTTGCGATGACAACGACATCGAGCGGCGCAGCTGAAACCTACGCATGGCTTGGGGAAAGCTCATCCATCCGTCGTTGGTTCGGCGACCGACTTTTGAACGATCTGAAGGCGCACCGCTACACGATCGTCAACGAACTGTTCGAGCGCACCGAAGTCATCCCGCGCACGGCTGTTGAGGGTGACCAATACGGCATCTTCGGACCGCGTTTCCAGCAAATGGGAATGGAAGTTTCGCGCCATCCCGACGAACTGGTGTTCGGCCTCCTCGGCAACGGATTTGTGGAGAATGGCACCGATGGTCTCTGCTATGACGGACAACCGTTCTTCGACACAGACCATCCTGTAGGAAACAGCGCTGCAACTGTCAGTGTTTCGAACTATCAGGGCGGTGCCGGTGAACCGTGGTTCCTGCTCGATTGCAACCAAGTCCTGAAGCCGATGATCTATCAGAAGCGGACCGATTTTGAGTTTTCAGAAATGTCGGACCCAGAAGACCCGGTGGTCTTTATGAAGGACGATTATATTTACGGCATCCGTGGCCGGTCGAGCGCCGGATTTGGCCTCTGGCAGATGGCACATGCGTCCAAAGCAGACCTGAACGCGGCCAATTACGAACTGGCCCGAACATCAATGCAGACGATCAAGAGCGACACCGGCAAGCCCCTCGGCATCATGCCGTCGCACCTTGTCGTGCCGCCGTCGCTGGAAGGTAAGGCGCGCCGGTTGCTTGTCACGCTTTCCGAAAACGGCGGATCAAACGAATGGGCCGGATCGGCGGAACTTATCGTCACGCCGTTTCTCGCATGAAGAATTCGGAGCAGGCGGTCCTAGCCGCTTCTCCGAAAGCGCTGCCGGACCTTGTGGAGAGTGACCGGCAGCGCGACCGACCATGCCCTCATTGTGGGGCAATACCACTGCCCGAAGGATTCTATCGCCCGGTGCCTATTGCCGTTCTAAAGGCGCCTGAAATATCCGAACAAGCGCCAGATCGGCGGAAGCAAAAGCGCTCACCAATCGAAAGCGATATCGAAGTTCGAAACTTCATTGACGCGAACGATGGCGTTCTGACCGGCGCAGAAATTATCGTCCGGCTACAATCGAAATTTGGGCAGGAACGAACACCAAGCCGGTCGGCTTTGACCCGATACTTCAAGCGTCGTTGGCAAGATCGGCAGGCCTCTTAGCAACCCAACCAGCTTCTCGGAAACCATTCCAATCCCACGAAATCCCGCCAAATACCATTGCATCCCGCCTCTTACAGATATTCATTACGCAAGACATCGTCCAAGACTCGCGTGCGCACGATCGGAGCTGCTTCACCGATGACATCCCGGCCCGAAGCCTTGTTCATCGGCGCTGCCAATCTCGACAGGCACGCCTCTCTGATGGCACCGCATGTGCCCGCGACATCCAACCGCGGTACCGTGATGGAAATTGCGGGGGGCGTCTCGCTCAACATAGCGAGCCGGTTTGCGGCCTGCGGTGGCAAGGCGACTCTGATGACCGCCCTTGGCGACGATGCCGCCGCTTCCATGATACGCAGAACCTTGAGTGAGCGTGGCGTGGAACTGGAGGCAACGATTGCCGAACGCACCGGCACATTCGCGTCGATTCTCCAGCCCGATGGCGAACTCGTGACCGCCGTTTCCGACATGGCGGCGATGGAGGATTTCAACCCAAAACTGCCCGACCGGCCCTTCGACTGGCTGATGGTCGATGCCAACCTGGCGGAAAAGTCGCTCACCAGCATCGCCGAGGCCACCACGACGCGACTTGCGCTGGCGACGGTCTCGGTCGCCAAGGCGCCACGGTTGACCGGAATTCTTGGAAAAGCAGCCATTGTTTTCACCAATATTCCAGAACTCGCGGCTCTCAGCGGCGGTGCAGCGGAACCGTTTCAATGGTTTCGCAAGCAAAGTGAAGCGATTCTCGTGGCTTCGGACGGGCCGCGCCCCCTCTGGTTGATGAACGGGGACGAGGTGCGATCTTTCCCGATCGTGCAGCTTGAGCGGATCGTCGACGTGGTCGGCGCAGGCGATGCTTTGGCGGGGACGATGCTGCACGCGCTGGCCTCGGGTGCCGGTTTGACGGACGCCCTCGCGACAGGGCTGGAGGCTTCCACGCGCACGGTGCAGATTGCCGGCCCCTACCTTCCGCCGGACCGATAGCCCATGCGCCCTGCCTTGCCTTCCTTCGTGACCATTCACCCCGATATCGCGGACGCCCTTTTAGCTGGTGGCCCGGTGGTTGCACTGGAATCCACCATCATAACACATGGCATGCCCCATCCGGAGAACCTGGAAACCGCGTGGGCAGTGGAAGCGATGGTGCGGGAGGCGGGTGCCATCCCGGCAACGATTGCGGTGCTCGACGGTGCTTTGCGCATCGGCCTTTCGCAGGAGGAATTGGAGCGCCTGTCGGTGGCTGAAGGTGTTGCCAAGCTTTCGCGGGCCGATCTCGCCTTTTGCATCGCACAGGGCGGCACGGGATCGACGACCGTCGCGGCGACCATGATGGCGGCGCAGATGGCGGGCATCGACATTTTCGCCACCGGCGGCATTGGCGGAGTCCACCGGGGCGCGGAACTGGATTTCGATATTTCGGCCGATCTGGAAGAACTGGGGCGGACGGACGTGATCGTCGTTTGCGCCGGGCCGAAGGCCATTCTCGACCTGCCGAAAACGCTTCAAGTGCTGGAAACGAAGGGTGTGCCCGTTATCGGTTACGGCACGGACGAACTGCCCGCCTTCTGGTCCCGAACCAGCGGTCTGGCTGCGCCATTGCGGCTCGACACCCCCGACGAGATCGCCCGCTTCGCGGCCACGCGGCGGCAGATGGGTGGCCACGGCGGTGTCCTGATCGCCAATCCCGTATCCGAAGAGCACGCCATATCCGGAACCATCGTCGATGGCTGGATCGACATGGCGCTCGATGCCGCGCGCGAGCAAAACATCGCCGGTAAAGACGCAACGCCTTTTCTATTGCAATACATCGCGGAAGTCAGCGCAGGCGAAAGTCTGGCGACCAATATCGCGCTCATCACATCCAATGCCCGCCTCGCTGCGAAAATTGCGGTCGCCGCTGCCCGTTGAACGCCATCATTACACGGTCTAAGGACAGTTGGCGGGCGCGCTGGGCGTTCGCTTTAACTTATTTCCTTGCCGCACCGCTTTTCAATACGGCGGTCACAACTGGTCCATGACCGAAGGACATATTCCTCTTGCGCGATATTTTTCCGCTTCGTTTCACGCGATCGACCGCCCGTCTCGTCTTGCTCGCGTTCATGTCGGTATCGATGGCTGGTTGCACCACCGCTTCCTCGCTCAGTGTTGCGCCCTATGCCATTCCCAATGAACGTTATGCGGCCATCGTGGTGGATGCCCGCAGCGGCAAGGTGTTGCACGAAATGCGCGCCGATGCCGTGCGCTATCCGGCTTCGCTGACCAAGATGATGACGCTCTATCTGCTGTTCGAACACATGCGGACACAGGGCGAGACAACGTCCGATGTTATCACCGCGTCCGCCAATGCTTCACGCAAACCGGCGTCGAAGCTGTATCTCAGGGCCGGCGAAACGATCACCATCGGCAAGGCGATCGAGGCGCTTGCCGTCAAGTCTGCCAATGACGTGGCGACCGCCGTGGCGGAACATATCAGCGGTACGGAGCGTGCCTTCGGGTCTAGAATGACGGCCAAGGCTCGGTCGCTTGGTATGCGCTCAACGACTTTCCGCAACGCTTCGGGCCTGCCGGACGATGCACAGGTAACGACCGCCCGCGACATGGCGCGGCTCACCATCGCCCTGCGTCGGGACTATCCGCAATATCGCGGGTACTTCGCGCTGCGCAGCTTCGAATACAAGGGCAAAACCATTCGTGGTCACAACCGTGTTCTGGGCCGCCTGCGCGGTGCGGATGGCATGAAAACGGGTTACACGCGCGCTGCCGGTTTCAACCTCGCCACCTCGCTGCGGTATCGCGGCAAGGATATCGTCGCCGTCATTCTGGGCGAGGACAACTGGCGGTCCCGCGATCAGCACATGGTCGATCTCGTGGAGCAATACGTGCCCACCTCCAAGATCGAATAGGCGGAACATTTTGCACGCCCTTACCGTTCACTCACGAAACCAAACGATGTGGAGAATGACAATGGCAAGAGCGGGCAAAGGGAATGGGTGGCGGTGTTGCCGGTGGCAATGCAGGCCCGAACGGCACACAGGCCCCCGGCAAACCGGCAGGCGAAGGTCTGTCCGAAGGTGATCTCGCCAACGACACGATGGGTGACGCAGGCGCACAGGGCCCGTCCGATATGAAGGGCGGCAGCGATGATCTGCTGTCCAATACCCGTGAAAGCCAGGCTGGACCCCAACCGGAACCGGATGATGGGCCACTGGAATCTTTCAAGAAGATGGACAAAGACGTGCGCGCTTCCGAAGACCTGGGCAAGGGCAACCGGTATTCGGACGACCATCGTAAGAACAACAAGGCCGAAGAAGCGGAAATCGAACTCGGCGAAGCGCCCGATACCGATGGCGTTCGCATCAACCGTCCGTTGGATTGACCCATGTCGGACAAGAGCCGCGATCAGATCTGGGACGAGTGGCGCGATCTCGTCAACATGGCACCGCAGGAACTGGATGACTTTCTCGACACGGAGGACTCCAAATCCGTCGGTGCAAAGGAGGACGATGGCGAAAGCACCGGACACAAATCCGGCCGCCGTATCGTCAAGATCAAGCGCACCAATAAGGATGATTTGAGCGACGACCAATGGGACCATATGGCCAAGGTCGTCGGCTACATCAAACGCCACACCGCACAGGGCGGGCCGGATGACGATGTGGAACACAGCGACTGGCGCTATTCGTTGATGAACTGGGGTCACGACCCGCTGAAAGACGATTAGAACTGACTTTTGCAGGCGGCTCCGCTAAGTCGCCCGCATGAAACCCTCCCGCAACATGTCCCGTCTCCTTGAAATCATGGCCGCGCTGCGCGCCCCGGAAACGGGCTGCCCGTGGGACATCGAACAGACGTTCACGTCCATCATTCCTTACACTGTAGAAGAAACCTACGAGGTCGTTGATGCCATTGAGCGCAACGATATGGAGGACTTGCGCGAGGAGTTGGGGGATTTGCTTCTACAGGTCGTCTACTACGCGCAAATGGCGGCGGAGACCGGTGCGTTCGATTTCGGCGATGTGACCGAAGGCATTACGGCCAAGATGCTCCGCCGCCACCCGCATGTTTTCGGCGACGAGACGGCGCGATCCACCGGCATGGCTGAAGGCACATGGAAACGCATCAAGGCACAGGAAAAGGCGGAACGCGCTGCGCGGCGGACCGAACAGGGCCTGCCTCCCAAGCTGGCCGAGACCGGTTTGCTTGGCGGATGTGCCGACCACCCTGCCTCCGATGGCGCAGGCCGTTAAGCTGCAGGCGAAACTGGCAACCGTCGGCTTCGATTGGGAAACGCCCCAAGCCGTTCTGCCGAAGGTGCGTGAGGAACTGGCGGAACTGGAAGCGGAACTCGAAACAGGCGGCGGCGCATTGGCGGACGAAATCGGCGATACGCTGTTCGCGCTCGCCAATCTGGCCCGTCTGGCCGGTATCGACCCGGAACGGGCCATCGCGCGCACCAATGCCAAGGTGCGCAAGCGGATTTCGGCGATGGAAGACGCCGCGCCTCAGGGTCTTGCCGCCACCGACCGCCCCGAAATGGAACGGCTTTGGCTGGAAGCCAAGAAGCGCGACTAACGCGCTTCCTCGTCAGGTCAGGCCGCTGCGACCGCGCTCAACGCGCCGTCCACCGACGTCATGATCTCGTCGATATCGGATTTCGTGCAGATGAGCGCGGGGCTGAAACACAGCGTATTGTTGAAACCCGCAAGCGACCGGTTGGTCGCGCCGATGACCACCGCGTCCTGCTTGAAGCAATGACCGACTATGGCCTGCGCCACACTTTCCGGCACCGGCTCCTTCGTCTCGCGGTCGCGGACCAGTTCGAGACCTAGAAACAGCCCCTTTCCGCGGACATCACCGATCATACTTGTGGCGGCCCTTGAGCCATTCCATCCGTTCCAGCGCGTATTCGCCCATCTCTGGTGCAGTTTTCGAGCAGGTTCTCGTCTTCGAGAATGTCCATATTCGCCATCGCCGCCGCCGGTCCGGCCGTGCAGCCGCCGAAGGTGGAGATGTCGCGGAAGTAGCTCAGGTGGTCGGACGGGTCGCCGCGGAACATCTGGAAGACCTTTTCGGTCGTCACGGTGCAGGAAATGGCCGCGTAGCCGGAGGCCACCCCCTTCGCCATCGTCACCATGTCCGGCTCGATGCCGTAATGCTGATAGCCGAACCACGTGCCTGTGCGGCCCATACCGCAGACCACTTCATCGATAATCAGCAGCACATCATGCTTGCGGCAGATTTCCTGAACCCGCGGCCAGTAATGCTCCGGCGGCACGATCACGCCGCCGCCGGCGGTCACCGGCTCCAGAATAAGCCCGCCGACGGTGTCGGCACCCTCGCGCAGAATGACCTCTTCGATCGCATTGGCAGCGGCGATGCCGTAGTCCTCCTCGCTCTCGAATTGATTCCTGTATTCAAGGCAGTGAGGCACTTCGATGAATCCCGGTGTGAACGGGCCATATTGCGCCTTGCGCTCGTCCTGCCCGCCTGAAGACAGCGCCGTGATGGTGGTGCCATGATAGTCGCGCGCGCGGTAGAGAATCTTGTGCTTGCGCCCATCGCCCGTGTTGTGCGCGATCTGGCGCACGATCTTGTAGGCCTTCTCGTTCGCCTCGGAACCGGAATTTGAATAATAGACCCGCTTCAATCCGGGCATCTTTTCGAGCAGCCGTTCGGCGAACAGCGCGCCGGGCACGGTGCCCATGCTGCCCGCGAAGAAGTTCATCTTCACCAGCTGGTCGCGCACCGCGTTGGCGATGCTTTCGCGGCCATAGCCCACATTCACGGTCCAAACCCCGCCGGAAACGGCGTCGAGATGCTCCCGCCCCGCCTGGTTCCAGACCCGCATTCCCTTGCCCTCGACAATGATAAGCGGATCCACGTCGTCGAACTTCGCATGCTGCGTGAGATGGTGCCAGACATGCTCGCGGTCCGCCTTGACCACATGGCTGATGTCGTTCTGACCGATATGAATGTTCATGGCGCGCGGCCTCCGGAAACCTGATTTGGCTCAGATTTGCACGGACGGGCATTTTCGCAAAGCCGCAAAAGGGACATGACCGGTCGCATATGGACCACGCAATCGAAAGCCCGCCCCACCGAAGGCGAGACGGGCTTTGCAATCCGGTCATTGGTTCAGTCGGTCGGCTTAGTAGCTGACCTTCACCGTTCCGCCGGACCGCTTGATCATCGAGAACAGCGTGGCCGCATTGTCCGGATGCAGGCGGATGCAACCGTGCGAGGCCGGTCGACCCAGCCGGCTGATCGCGTTGGTGCCGTGAATGGCGAAGCCGCGATGGTAGAACATGGCGTAAGGCATTGGCGCATTGTCGTATTTCTTGGAGTAATACTCCTTGTGCATCCGGTGCACCGTCCACGTGCCGGTCGGCGTCGTGTAGCCGGAGCGACCGGACGATACGGGCCATGTATGGATGACGCGGCCACCTTGATAGACCGTCATGCGCTGGTTCGTCAGGTTCACTTTGGCCGTAACGCGACCGGACGCCGAGCGGCTGCTGGAAACGGCGCCGGAACTGCGCTTGGCGCTCGCTTTGCGAACAGTGGCTTTGCGGCCCTTGCCGGTTTTCACATAGCGATTGCCGCGCTTGACGTAATTGCCGCGCTTGACCTGCTTTTCATACCAGACCCGCGTCCAGTAGGCCTTGTCTTTTTTGACGTAATTCGACGTCACGGTGTCCACGCTCATCGGCGCCGAGCGTTCCGCATGGGCGGCAAATGGCAGTGCCATCATGCCAAGCAACAGTGTTGCGACTGCAAGTATTCTGGTCATTGTGTCTTCCCCTTCGTTTTCGTCCTGTTTCCAGGGTCGTATGCGCCCCGTTTATGGATCGGCTGCCAGCAAGAACTGTCGCTGGTCCGTTCCTTATCGCTAGGGCGCAAGGGTTATGCTGTCATGAACACAGCACCCCGATGCTTCCCCCGCATGGTTTTTGGGTAAAGTGGTCGTAAATCGCCGTGCAGTCATGCACCTGCGGGTAACCATTCACCCATCACCCGATCAGGCTTGCACGGGTGGGCCGGGGAGTCATGGACATCGCGCAACCGTGATGAAATCCTGCAAGCGACTGTTGCCGAATCGAGACAATTGCCCACCTTGCCAATCGACCCGGACTTTCATCGCGCCATTTCCAAGCGGATAGAGGATGCCCGCGCCGACCTCGTGGCACTGACGCAGGATCTGATCCGCATTCCTACGGTCAATCCGCCCGGCGATGCCTATGGCGATTGCGTCGAGTATCTCGCCAGACGCTTGAAGGGCTGGCAGTTGAAGCGCATTCGCGCCACCGGCACGCCCGGCGACAGCGACCGCTTTCCCCGCATCAACATCATCGCCCGCCGCGAAGGCACACGCCCCGGCCCGACCGTCCATTTCAACAGCCATATCGACGTGGTGGAGGTCGGCCACGGTTGGACGTTCGACCCGTTCGGTGGCGAAGTGCGCGATGGCCGCATCTACGGGCGCGGGGCGTGCGACATGAAGGGCGGGTTGGCAGCCTCCATTATTGCAGCCGAGGCTTATATTGCCGTGCGACCGGACCATGCGGGCGCGATCGAAATTTCGGGCACGGTGGACGAGGAATCCGGTGGTTTCGGCGGCGTGGCCCATCTGGCGTCACTCGGCCTGTTCTCGAAACCCCGCGTCGATCACGTCATCATTCCCGAACCGCTCAACGTGGATCGCATCTGCCTCGGACATCGCGGTGTGTGGTGGGCGCAGATCGAAACGAAAGGCCGTCACGCCCACGGTGCCATGCCGTTTCTTGGCGATTGCGCCGTCCGCCACATGGGCGCGGTGCTGGAACGCTTCGAGCGCGACCTGTTTCCCGCCTTGGCCGAAAAGCGCACCGCCATGCCGGTCGTGCCGGAGGGCGCGAAGCAGTCCACGCTCAACATCAATTCCTTCCACGGCGGCGAGCCGGAACGCACGGACGGCTATACCGGCCTGCCCTCACCGAATGTGCCGGACAGCGCCCGTATGGTGATCGACCGGCGGTTTCTGATCGAGGAAGACATCGCCACGGTCAAACGCGAGGTCACCGACCTGCTCGACGGTCTGCGCAACGACCGTGCCGGGTTCGACTACGCGATCTCCGACATCATGGAAGTGCTGCCCACGATGACCGAAAACGACGCGCCGGTCGTGCGCGCTGTGCACGATGGCATTCGTGAGATTATGGGTGTGGAGGCCGAGCACGTCATTTCACCGGGCACCTACGACCAGAAACACATCGCCCGCATCGGCCACCTGCACGACTGCATCGCCTATGGCCCCGGCATTCTCGACCTGGCCCACCAGCCGGACGAGTTCATCGTCATCGAGGACATGGTGAAGTCCGCCAAGGTCATGGCCGCGGCAATCGACACGTTGCTGCACGGGTCATCCGCTTGAAGGTGCTTGACCCCCGGACCCGCCCCCGCGAAACTGCTCGGCAAATCAGTCTGCCGGGTGCCGTTGCATGAAGGGCCGTTTCACAAGTCTTTTGCGATGCCTCGCGCTGGCGATCACTGCGATGGCGTTCACTGTGCCCGCGCTTGCCAAAGTGACGGTGACAGAGCGGATCAAGACCTACCCGATCACCGGTTCCAATGGCGCGGAGATCGCCCGCTCCATCGTCAAACGCGGGTTGCGGGCCTCCAACACCAACCACGCCATCGCATCCACATCCACGAGCATGAAGATCGTGAACGTCGACAGCGCCATCCGGCGTAGCCGCTGCGTCGTGACGGACGTGCATGTGCGGCTTGACCTCGTCTACACCTATCCCCATTGGCGGGACCGCAACAGGGCCTCGCCCGCAGTGCAGAGGGCGTGGGACAAATTCATGAAGCGGGTCGAACGCCATGAGCAGAAGCACGGCGCGATATCGAAGGACTATGCCCGCGACATCGAACGCACGATACGCCGTGCCAAGGGGCGGGTGACGAACAAGTGTAGCGATTTCGGTGCCGCTCAAGCGCGAAAAATGGACCGGCAGACTATCCAGTTCCAGAAACGTCACGAGCGTTTCGACCAGCGTGAAAGCCGCGTCTTTTCGCGTGTCCGCCGCCTGCAACGCAATCTTCTGGAAGCCAACTAGCGCCGCTCGATACGGACGACCGAATTCTTGGGAAGGAAACCGACATGACAATACTCGCCAAATTGCTTGCCGCCGCGATGCTGACGGCATTGCCGCTCACACCCGCCTTTGCCGCCAAGACATCCATGACGATGGGCATGGTGCTGGAACCGCAGCATCTCGACCCGACGACGGACGCCCCCGCCGCCATAGACGAGGTGGTCTATGGCAATCTCTTCGAGGGATTGACCCGCATCGGGCCGGACGGCGCAGTGAGGCCGGGACTCGCTGAAAGCTGGGATATTTCCGACGACGGACTGACATACACGTTCAGGTTACGCGAGGGCGTCACATTCCACGACGGCACGGCCTTCGACGCCGAGGACGCGAAATTCTCCCTCGACCGCGCGCGCGGCGAAAACAGCGTGAATGCACAGAAAGCCCTGTTCGAGCCGATCGACGCCGTCGAAGCGGTCGACACCTTGACGTTGAAGGTGACGCTGAAACAGCCAACCGGCAACTTCCTGTTCAACATGGGTTGGGGAGACGCGGTGATGGTCGCGCCGGAATCGGCGGATACGAACAAGACCGCGCCCGTAGGCACCGGCCCGTTCAAATTCGACAAATGGGCTCGCGGATCGACCCTCGATCTGGTTCGCAACGATGCTTACTGGGGCGACAAACCGGCGCTGGAAAGCGCAACGTTCCGCTTCATCTCGGATCCGGCGGCAGCCCTCTCGGCTATGATGGCCGGTGACGTGGATGCCTTCGCCAACTTTCCCGCACCGGAAACCCTGCCCCAGCTTCAGGCCGACCCGCGCTTCACGGTCGTTGTGGGTTCGACCGAAGGCGAGACCATTCTGGCGATGAACAACGGCAAGCCGCCCTTCGACGATGTGCGCGTGCGTCGCGCGGTTTCCCATGCCATCGACCGGCAGGCGATCATCGACGGGGCAATGTTCGGCCTCGGCACGCCCATCGGCACCCATTTCGCACCCCACCACCCCGCTTATGTGGATGCGGTGGACCGCATATGCGTTCGACCCTGAAGCCGCCAAAGCGCTCCTGAAGGAAGCGGGCGTCGCCGAAGGCACGAAGATCACCCTCAAACTGCCGCCGCCCTCCTATGCCCGTCGCGGTGGTGAAATCATCGCTTCGCAGCTTCGCAATGTCGGACTGGACGTGGAGATCATTCCCGTCGAATGGGCCGTATGGCTATCGGACGTCTTCAAGGCCCGCGATTTCGACATGACCATCGTGTCCCACACCGAGCCGATGGACATCGATATCTACGGTCGCGAGGACTATTATTTCGACTACGCCAAGCCAGAATTCATCGCGATCATGGACAAGTTGAACGCCGAGACGGATGAGACGAAACGCTACGCGTTGATGCAGGAAGCACAGAACCTCATCACCGAAGATGCCGTCAACGGCTACCTGTTCCAGCTGGCCAAAGCCGGAGTTTGGAACTCCAAACTTACAGGCCTGTGGGAGAATTCGCCGATACAGGCAAACGATCTGACCGGTGTGAGCTGGAGCGAGTGAGTAGAACTGTGGCCGGAGTGGGTGGCAGTGAACAATCCACACTCTCCGTTGTCATTCCCGCAGCAGCGGGAATCCATCGCGCCACAGACTGAGCATTCAGAGAGTGACATCATTCCGGCCTCGACTGCCGGTCCTCAAGTAGCTACTTCAACGCAAGCGGAAAGACGGATTCCCGCTGCTGCGGGAATCACAGGTGAGTTTGTCGCCGCCGGCGGGACGATACCGAAGCAAGAACGCGCCGCCCCATGCTGACCACCCTCCTCACCCGTGCCGCATGGGCGTTCGGCACGCTCATCGTCGCGTCCATCGCCATCTTCGCCATTCTAGAAGTCCTGCCCGGCGACCCGGCGCAGCTCATGCTGGGCATCAATGCGACCGACGAGGCCGTGGCGGCCCTGCGCGAGCGCATGGGCTTCGATCGTCCTCTTCCCATGCGGTATTGGGAGTGGATCACCGGATGGTTTACGGGTGATTTCGGCATTTCCTACGCCTATTCCGTGCCGGTCTCCGATCTGGTCGGGGAGCGCATCCTGCTCTCTCTGCCCCTCGCCTTGCTGGCACTTGCTTTGTCCACCGCCATCGCTCTGCCGGTCGGCATATGGGCCGCATCCCGTCGCGGCTCATTGGCAGACACGTTGGTCATGGGCGTCAGCCAGATTGGCATTGCTGTTCCCAACTTCTGGCTGGCACTGCTACTCGTGTTTTTCTTCGCACTCACCCTGCAGTGGCTTCCAGCCGGCGGTTTCCCCGGCTGGAGCGAAGGCTTTTGGCCCGCTCTCAAAGCCCTGTTCCTTCCAGCCCTTGCATTGGCGCTTCCGCAAGCGGCCATTCTATCCCGCGTCGCGCGGTCCGCGTTTCTCGATACGATGGGCGAAGACTATGTCCGCACCGCCCGGGCCAAAGGGCTATCGTGGCGGGCGACCATGCGGAACCACGTCTTCCGCAACGCGCTGATTCCCGTGCTGACGATCGTCGGCCTGCAATTCGCTTACCTGCTGGCGGGCACGATCATCATCGAAAACGTCTTCTACCTGCCGGGCCTCGGGCGTCTCGTCTTTCAGGCCATCACCCAGCGCGATCTCATTCTGGTGGAGAGTGTGGTGCTGATGCTGGTCGCCATCATCATCGCCATCAATTTCGTCATCGACCTCACGTACCTGTGGGCGGACCCGCGCTTGCGGCGGCGCACGGCATGAACCGGTTTCTCAACAACCGCTCCTTCGCAATCGGCCTTGCCATCACGGCGCTGGTGGCAGGCATGGCCCTCGTCTCCTTTGTCTGGACTCCCTACGACGTGACCGATCTGCGTATCGCAGACCGGATGCAGGCCCCAAACCTCGCCCACTGGTTCGGCACCGATCCCTTCGGGCGCGACGTTTTGTCGATGGTCATGGTGGGCGCGCGCAACTCTATTGCGGTCGCTTTCGTCGCGGTGGCGATAGGCGTCGGCGTGGGTGTGCCGCTGGGCTGCTGGGCGGCCGCACGTGGCGGGTTGCCGGGCGAAATCCTCATGCGAGGCAACGATGTCATCTTCGCCTTCCCCGCCCTGCTGTCAGCGGTCATGATTACAGCCATCTTCGGTCCTGGTGCGATCAACGCCATCATCGCCATCGGCATTTTCAACATCCCCGTCTTCGCCCGCCTTTCGCGGGGTGCGGCCCTGTCGCTCTGGCAGCGCGATTTCATCCTGGCGGCGCGTGCGGCGGGCAAAGGTGCGGTGCGGATCACAACCGAACATATCGTTCCGAACATGACGAACCTCATCATCGTTCAGGGCACCATAGCGTTTGCCTTGGGCATCATTCAGGAAGCCGGACTGGCCTATGTCGGCCTCGGCACCCAGCCCCCCATGCCAAGTTGGGGCAAGATGTTGAACGAGGCACAAACCATGATGAGTTTTGCGCCCCACCTCGCCATCGTGCCGGGGCTCGCTATCGTCGTCACCGTCATCGGCCTCAATCTGCTCGGCGACGGCCTGCGCGACGTGCTGGACCCGCGCCTGCGTGTGATGCGCGCATGAGCCTGCGGATCGACAAGCTGTCGCTTTCCATCGGTGGAAAGCCGATCCTGCATGATGTTTCGCTCGAAGTAGCGCCCGGCGAGGTGTTGGGCGTGGTAGGCGAATCCGGGTCCGGTAAGTCGCTCACGGCGCTGGCGGCCATGCAGCTTTTACCGAACGGTTCCCGTGCCATCGGCTCCGTTCGAGCTGGCTGGAACCGAACTGCTGAACGCCACCGAAACGCAGATGCAAACCCTGCGCGGCGACGACATCGCCATGATCTTTCAGGAGCCGATGACGGCGCTGAACCCGGTCCACACGATCGGCGCACAAGTCGTCGAGGGCATTCGACTGCATCGTCATGTCAGCGCTTCCGAAGCGTTCGACATGGCAGCCAACCAGCTCAAGCGCGTCGGTCTTGAACGCATTCCACTGACCCGCTACCCGCACGAATTGTCCGGCGGCCAGCGCCAGCGCGTGATGATCGCGATTGCCTGCGCCTGCGAACCGAGGGTGCTGATTGCAGACGAGCCGACAACTGCGCTGGACGTCACATTGCAGGCGCAGATTATGGGGCTCCTGCGCGACCTTGTGGACGAGAGCGGCATGGCGTTGCTCCTCATCAGCCATGACCTGGCAGTGGTGGCCGAACAGGCGGACCGGATCACCGTCATGCACGAAGGCCGTGTGGTCGATGGCGGCACAGTAAGCGGCGTGCTTACGACCATCACCCACCCCTACACGCAACAACTTGCCGACGCCTCCGCCCACAAACCCGTGCGCACACCATTCGATGAAACCGCCGCGCCGCTGCTCGTCGCGACCGACCTCGTCCGCGATTACACCACCCCGCGCGAAACTCTGTTCCGGCCCGGCAAGCCGTTTCGTGCGGTAGACGGGGTCAGCCTGACCATTCGTCAGGGTGAAAGTGTCGGGCTGGTTGGCGAATCCGGCTGCGGCAAGTCCACTCTCGCCCGCATGGTGCTGGGTCTGAACCGCCCCACATCCGGCACGATCGACTGTTCGACGGCACGCCGGTGACGGGTGAAACGCTGCCACTCGTTCGCAGGCGAATGCAGCCTGTGTTTCAGGACCCGTTCGCCTCCTTCAACCCGCGTCATAAGGTGCTGCGGCTCGTGACCGAGCCGCTGTTTCTTGAAGGCAAAGTTACGACAGACCAGCAAAAAACCCGCGCTATCGATGCCCTGCACGAAGTCGGCATCGACGCCGATGCCCTGGACCGCTACCCGCACGAATTTTCCGGCGGTCAGCGCCAGCGCATCGCCATCGCGCGCGCACTCATCACGCGACCGGATTTGATCGTCGCCGACGAGCCCGTTTCCGCGCTGGACGTGTCCATCCGTGCCCGCATTCTTGATTTGCTGGCAGATCTTCAGGCCCGCCTTGGTGTCGCGATGCTGTTCATCAGCCATGACCTCGGCGTGGTGAGCGCCATTTGCGATACGGTGCTGGTGATGGACGCCGGAAAGATCGTCGAACGCGGGCCGGTGGGTACGGTTCTCGAAAATCCATCCACAGAAGCTGCACGACAACTCGTTTCCGCCACGCCCGACCTTTCCCGCGCGCTCGCAAACCGGCAGGATAGACCATGACCGACCCATCACCCCCCATCGAGATCGACGCCTATCTCGCCGAGCAATACGACAATTCGGGTCGTGTTGCGAACGCCGCAGCACTGATAGACACTTATACAGCCGATGCAGCGGCCTTCCGTGAACGCGACGGCTTGGTCGCCGATTACGCGATGCGCTATGGCAGCGGCGACCGCAATTTGCTCGACATCTTCTGGCCCGACGCCAGCCGTGACGCACCCTTGGCGGTCTTCATACACGGTGGATACTGGCAGCGGCTCGACCGGGCGGATTTCAGCCACATGGCATCCGGCCTGCTCGAACACGGTATCGCGGTCGCCATGCCGTCCTATACCCTGTGCCCGGACACGACCGTCGCCGGTATCGTCACCGAAATGCGCCGCGCCTGCCTGTTGCTGAACCAGACCTACAAGCGCCCCCTCACCGTCTTCGGCCACAGCGCAGGTGGTCATCTGGCAGCCTGCGTTTTTGCGACCGATTGGGGCGCGCTGCACCCGGACCTGCCGGAGGATTTGGTGCAAAGCGGCTTGGGTCTGTCCGGCCTTTACGATCTACAACCACTCGTCCGTACCCCCGTCAACGAAGCATTGGGCCTCAACGACGCTACGGCAGAAGCATCCAGCCCTCTTGGCTGGCTGCCGCCACCCTTGCGCCGGTTCGACACGTGGGTTGGCAGCGCGGAAAGCGCCGAATATCACCGGCAAAGCCGCCAGCTTTCATCACGCTGGTCGCTGCTCGGCACCCCTTCGCTGCATATTGCCGTCGAAGGTGCGAACCATTTCACGATCGTCCATGCGCTGACGGATTCCGGCAGTTCGCTCGTGCACCGGCTTGCAACGCTGGTCGGCGAACCGGCAGACGAGTTCGATGTTCCCGACCCGGACGAGGATGCCGTGCTGGCAGCGATGCAGACCTTTTCAGACGAGGTATCGGACGAAAGCGACGGCGAGGACGAGACCGAGCAGGATATTGCAGCAGTCCCGGAAAAGCCGCAGAGCCCTTCCGATGTCGCCACGAAGCGCTGATCGCCCGTCCGGATTGAGCCAGACCCCGTCAACCGCCGAATACCCATAAGCGCGTGGACCACCCAGTCGAAGCCCCAGCGCCGCAGCAAAGGCAGTCTCCGGCCATCCGGCATTCGGCGAGCGGTGTTTCGGCGCGTCTTCCCGAACTTGCCCCAGCGTGTGACGCGCCATGCCAAACCCACCCGTAGACAGAAGCCGCACCACAACCAGTCCAGCCATCAGCCGCGCGGCAGGCCAGTTCATCACGTCATCCAGACGGGCAGCGGGCTTTCCGAAATATTCATGGTCGGGTGTGCGGTGTCCGATCATTGAATCCGCCGTGTTGATCGTCTTGTAGAAGACGATCCCGCCAATGCCGCCCAGCGCATACCAGAGCGCCGGTGCCACGATGCCGTCGGAAGCATTCTCCGCAAGGCTTTCGATGGCGGCGGCAGATACGCCGGTTTCGTCCAGCCGTGTCACATCACGCCCGACGATCATCGCAACGGCAGACCGGCCCTCCGCGATGGATCGTCCCAAGGCATAGCGAACTGTCTCGACATGGTCATGCAGGCTTTTCTGCGCGAGCAGCACGACGACGATGGCGATGTGGAGTGCCCAGCCCACAACCGGCGCGATCCCTGTCAGCCAAGCAACGGCCCAATGCAGTCCGAGTGCGAGCGCAGCCAGACAAAGCAACAAAACAGTCCCTGCCAAAACGTGCAGAATCGGTTTGTTGGAAAGCCGCCGACGCAAACTGTCCGCCTGGTCGATCACCCAACCAATCCACACGACGGGATGGGGCACGCGCCGCCACAGCCAATCCGGATCACCGATCAGGCGGTCGATGATGAGAGCGAGAGCGAGCGCGAACATGCAACCCCTCTACCGGTCGGCCAGCGCCTTCGCCAGCCGCTTGGCCTGCCGCGCATCTTTGGGAATGCCGAACCGAAGCCAGAGCGGCTGCTCGGCAAATGTCCGCACCAGAATGCGCGCCTCTTTCAGGGTTTCGTCGATGGACAGAGCGTCCAGATGTTCGGCCAGAACGAAAAGATCGGTGGCGCCCATGATGTCCAGCCCGGCCTCCGTTAGAATGCTCTCAAGCCCCCGGCGGTTCTTCTTCAACTTTGCCGCAGCCTTGCGTTGCCAGGCCGTGTCGGAAAAAGCAGCCTCTGCCACACTGAGCGCCGGGCCTGACACGGCCCACGGACCAAGCAGATCGTCCATGCGGTCGATCAGAGCCGGGGCACCGACCATAGCTCCGAAGCGTGCACCTGCCAGACCGTAGAATTTGCCCAGCGACCGCAGCACCAACAGCCCATCACGCCCTGTGGACGGCAACAGGCTCGCATCCGGTGTCACATCACCGAACGCCTCGTCCACCACCAGCAATCCGCCCTTGGCCACCAACCGACGCGATAGGGCAAGCAGATCTTCCGCACTGAACAATGTGCCATCAGGATTGTTGGGATTGACCACCACGATGATCCGCGCACTGGCCTCAGCGCTGGCCAACCCGTCCGACACGAAAACGTTGTGCCCACCCCGCCGCCACGCCCGTGCGTGCTCGGCGTAGGTGAAACCGACGATCGACACATCCTGCGGCTTCATCAGCAGTGGCAGAAGCTGGATATGCGCCTGACTGCCGGAAGCCAAAGAAATCGCCGCCTCGTCCGCCACGCTATAGGCTTTCCGCAAGGCCGATCGCGCGGCCTCGAACGCTCCATCGTCCGGCAAACGGTGCCAGACGGCTGGCTCCAGCGTCGGAACCGGGTAGCTGTCGGGATTGATACCCGTCGACAGGTCCATCCAGTCGGAGGCCGCGCCGCCATATTCGGCGATCGCCGCGTCGAGGCGTCCGCCATGAGCGAGCCGGTCGTTCAAGGGCACTCCGGTCGATGATATGCAGATAGGAGCCGGTCACGCTGCCGCGCGTGTGCCCCACGTGCCGAACCGTCTCGCCCAACGCATCTTCGATCTCGAACACACTTTGCCCCTCCGCTCCGCTTTGAAGCGTCGTGTAATGGAACTCGTGTGTGGCGAACCTTTGACCCGCAGCGCCCCAAAAAGGCACTCGGTTCGAGAAGCTGCGCACGGCGATACCCCAGATGCCGTCTCCGCTCCGCGAAGCTGGTCACGACCGGCAGTAGCCCGGCCATCGGGTGCGCCACGCCTTCCAGCGTCCACCAGCGCGTCGCCCAGCACCATGTAACCACCGCATTCGCCGTAGATCGGAACATCGTTTTCTGCGGCCATACGAAGACTGGACAGGAACGCCGTATTGGCTGCGATTTCTGCGGCGTGAAGTTCAGGGTACCCGCCGGGAAGGAACACCGCGTCTGCGCCGCTCGGCACCGCCTCACCTGCAAGCGGTGAAAAAGGCAGCACGGTAGCACCGGTCCGCCGCCAGCCATCGAGCAGGTGGGGATAGGCGAACGCGAACGCCGCATCCAGCGCAACCGCAATCCGCTGTCCCGGCGGCGGTAATGGAGGCGATGGCATCTGCGATTGCGGCACAGTGCAGGCCAGTCCGGTCAGCTTATCAAAATCAAGTCCGGCTTCGATCACATCCGCCGCACCATCGAGAAAGGTATCCAAGATAGCCGTTTCCCCGGCCCCGACAAGCCCCAGATGCCGCGACGGTAGCACGAGCGCTTCACTGCGGGGAACCGTGCCGAAACACGGCATGTCGATCCCCTGCAACGCTCGCTCGATCATCGCGCCATGTCGCGAGCTACCGATCTTGTTTGCGATCACACCAGCAATCGTCACATCCTGCCGAAAATGCGCGAAACCCTGAACGAGCGCAGCGACCGATTGGGACTGACGCGCACAATCCACCACCAGCACGACCGGAAGATCGAGCATGGCAGCAAGGTCCGCTGCACTCCCGCTCCCATCCGCGGCTCCATCGAACAGTCCCATCGCCGCCTCCACGACGAGAAGGCCATCCCCGTCCGCGAGCGCATGGATCAATTCCGGACGCATGGCCCAGGCATCGAGATTGACACAGGGGGCACCGCTGGCTGCGGCATGGAAGGCCGGGTCGATGAAATCAGGCCCCGACTTGGCGGAACGTAGCGCCACACCCCGTCGCCGCAAGGCGCGCAGGATTGCCATTGTCACGACGCTCTTGCCGCTACCGGAGGAAGGTGCAGCGATCATAAAACCGGTTTGCGTCACGGTAGGGAACGGTTTGACGGGGTCAGGCGGATTGCGCCACATCGCGGTTGCCGAGCGGGTCACGCTCCAGCACCCTGCCCTGTGCCGCACCCAGCCAGTCCAGCGCAGCGCGCATCCTCACGACTTCGCCGATCACGACGATAGCTGGCGGTTGCAGACCGAGCGCATCGAGATCGCCCATGTCGCCCAGCGTTGCCTCATGAACCCGCATGTGCGGCGTCGTGGCCGAACAGACGAAGGCGATGGGTTCGGACGGCAAGCGGCCTGCGGCCAATAATTTCGCGGCGATGGGTTCGGCGTGTTTCATGGCCATATACATCACGATCACAGGCGAACCGGCAGCCACGCCCGCCCAGTCAATCGCATCAGGCACAACGCCCCCGGCATCGTGGCCGGTCAGGAACGTGACCGCGTGGTTCGTATCGCGGTGGGTGACAGGAATGCCCGCATAGGCCAACCCGCCAATTCCCGCCGAAATGCCGGGCACCACGCGGAACGGAATGTCGTGTTCCACCAGCGTCAAGGCTTCCTCGCCGCCGCGTCCGAAAACGAACGGATCGCCACCCTTCAGGCGGCACACCCGCTTTCCGGCCCGCGCCAGTTCCACCAGACGAAGCGAAATATCGCGCTGCTTGGCAGACGGCTTGCCGCCGCGCTTGCCCGCATATTCACGCTCCGCACCCTCCGCGGCGAATGCGAGAATCGCAGGGTCCACCAGCGCGTCGTAAACCACCACATCGGCCTGCCGGAGCGCATTGACAGCATGAAGCGTCAGCAAACCGGGGTCCCCCGGCCCTGCGCCCACGAGCCATACCCAGCCCGCCTCGAAGCGCGGCAGGGTGGTGGACGGGGTCGGAATGTCGAACACATGTTCCATCGCGCCATTATGCAACTTTCCCACGTCCACGCCATCGCTTTTGCGCCGCGCAAACGTCGCCTATACCGACACGATGGATGAACCGCGCAAGCCAGCCTCCCCCACACCTCTCCGCCGCGGATGGACGACGGGAGCGTGTGCAACGGCAGCCACCAAAGCGGCGCTGACAGCGCTCTTAACGGGCGAATTTCCCGACCCTGTCACCATCACGCTGCCCAAGGGTGAGCAACCAGCTTTTCCTCTCTGCTACGAGTTGCTCAATGACGGTGGTGCCAGCGCAGGCATAATCAAGGACGCGGGCGACGACCCGGACGTGACCCACGGTGCCACCATCATCGCCTCGGTCCGTCCGCAAAAAGCGGGTTTGGGCGTTACATTTCAGGCAGGTGAGGGCGTGGGAACCGTCACCAAACCGGGCCTGCCGATCCCGCCCGGTGAGGCGGCTATCAATCCCGTTCCACGCCAGATGATGCGCGATGTTGTCGCTGAAATCTGTGCGGAACACCTGCTTCCACCCGACATCGCCATCACCATTTCCGTTTCGGACGGTGCGGCGCTCGCGGAGAAAACGTGGAACCCGCGGCTCGGCATCGTCGGCGGCCTGTCCATTCTGGGCACGACCGGCATCGTGCATCCGTTCTCCTGTGCGGCATGGATCCACTCGATCCACCGCGGCATTGACGTCGCCCGCGCGCTCGGCACGCCCCGCATCATCGCTGCCACCGGCTCGACCTCAGAAGATGCGGCACGGCGGTTGTTTGACGTGCCCGATACCGCTCTGATCGACATGGGAGATTTCGCTGGCGGGCTGTTGAAGTATCTGCGCCAACACCCTGTTCCGACTCTCGTTATGGCTGGTGGGTTTGCCAAGATGGTGAAACTGGCGCAGGGCGCGCTCGATCTGCACTCAGCTCGGTCGCAGGTCGATTTCGACTGGCTGGCGGGACATTTTCCTAACCGGATGAAGACACGGATTCAAACTGCGAATACCGCAGCCGAAGTTCTTGCTATCGCACAGGAAAACGGTATCCCGATTGCCGATATCGTCGCTCGCCTCGCGCGCGATACCGCGCTGAAAACATTGCGCGATGCGCCGGTGTCCATCGAGCTTCTGGTTGTCGATCGGCAAGGCAAGGTGATCGCCCGGGATGGCTAAAATTCTCATTCTTGGCGGCACACGCGAGGCGGCGGCGTTGGCCGTTCATCTGGTCGACGAGGGTCACGACGTAACAACGTCTCTCGCTGGCCGCACGAAAGAGCCGAAGCCGCTTGCAGGCGAAATCCGCATCGGCGGTTTCGGCGGGGCAGCGGGTTTGGCCGCGTATATAATGCAAAACAGGATCGACCGACTGATCGACGCCACTCACCCATTCGCCGTTCAGATCAGCGCCAATGCGACGGAGGCTGCACATCACGCCAGCGTCATACTGGAGCGACACCAGCGCCCGCCCTGGAAACGTCAGCCGGACGACGATTGGATCGAAGTGGCCGACATTCCAGAGGCCATTGTGGCCGTGCCCAAAAATGCCCGCGTGCTGCTTGCTCTGGGCGCGCAGCATATCGCACCGTTTGCAAAACGATCGGACGTGCATTTCGTCATCCGAATGGTCGATGCGCCCGCTCGACCCCTGCCCTTCGCGCAGCATACGCTGCTCACGGGGCGACCGCCCATGCTGGTCGACGCGGAAATCGACATGCTGCGCGCACAGTCCGTCAGCCACATCGTGTGCCGCAATTCCGGCGGGACCGGTGCCTACGCGAAGATCGAGGCGGCACGCATACTGCGCTTGCCCGTCATCATGATTGCGAGACCGGTTTAGGACGGCAGTGAAACACCGCCTTTTACCAATAATGCGGCCAGACTGTTGCGCGCTTCGTCCGTCAGCCAAACACCTTTCGTGCGCGGTTTGCCGTTTTGCAGGACGGTGCCGGAGGGCACGGTCCCCGCAAGCACCGTATCGAGACAGCGCGCGGCGGCCTTTTCCACCGATGCGCCGACATAGGGGGCGAGCCAGCGCATGAAGAACGGCATGGAGACATTCCCGGCCGTCATGTTCGTGTTCACGAAACCCGGTTCGACGGAAATGACGCGAAGGTTCGGATAGGCGGTAGCCAAATCCAGAACAGCGCGGTTCGCAGCCGCTTTTGAAACGGCGTAATGCCCAAACAGGCTTGACCCGTCCGGCACGGCAAGGGTGGTGAAGTCCCTCACACGGGTCATGTTGGCCGCTGTCGAAGACACGACGACGACGGTCGGGTCGGCAGCCTTCTCCATCAACGGTGCCAGCGCAGACACGCATTCGACTGGCGCGATGACGTTGATCTCCGCGTGAAGCCCAAGCCCGCGGCCACCCAACGATTTGGAGGTCGTCAGCACGCCCGCATTGCACACCAGCATGTCGAGCGTGTCCGTGATGGCAGCGACCTGTTCGCGAAGATCGGCGATCTGCGCCGGATCGGCCAGATCGGCATGAACGCCCGGGCGGTCGGGGCCACCGGCAGATGCGGCTTTTTCCGGTGTGCGGGCATGGACGATGACGCGGTAGCCGTCCCGCTCCAGCCTTTCGATCAACGCGCCGCCAATACCGCCATTCGCGCCTGTAACAAGGGCCGTCTTCATGCCACCTTCTCCCGTTTTTTCTTGCCGCGGTTGCGCAGCACATGGCTGTAATCGGCGTTGTACAGGTCGCTGTCGCGGAAATTTACATCGCCGAAAACCGGCCCGACGAGCACGAGCGCCGTGCGCGTGATCTTCTCCGCCCGCACCACCTCGCGCATCTCCGCCAGCGTGGTGCGGATGTATTTCTCGTCCGGCCATGTAGCGCGATAGGCGATCACGACCGGGCAATCCTCGCCGTAATGGGGCGCCAGCGCCTCGCGGATATGGACGAGATTGCGGATCGACAGATGGATGGCGAGCGTTGCGCCGGTGGCTCCAAGCCGTTCCAGTTCCTCACCTTCCGGCATGGCAGACGCCTTGCCCGCCGTGCGGGTGACGATGACGGTCTGCGCGATTTCCGGCAGCGTGAGTTCGGTTTTCATCGCGGCGGCAGCAGCCGCGAAGGCAGGCACGCCGGGCACGATTTCGTAGTCGATGCCGAGCGCGTCCAGCCGCCGCATCTGTTCCGCCGTCGCGCCGTAGATCGACGGATCGCCGGAATGGACCCGCGCCACATCCTGCCCCGCCATGTGCGCCTTCTCGATTTCCGCGATGATGGCTGCGAGGTCCATCGGTGCGGTGTCCATCACCAGCGCATCATCGGGAGCAGCTGCGACGATCTCCTCCGGCACCAGTGAACCTGCATAGAGGCAGACCGGGCAGCGCTCGATCAGCCGCAATCCGCGCACGGTAATCAGGTCCGGCGCGCCCGGCCCTGCCCCGATGAAATAGACAGTCATGCTCCGATCCCCGTTCCATCCTTCGCCGCATATCCGCGCGGCGTGTAAACCCAAGTGCGCCCGTCGCCGGTCTTCACCGTGCGCGTGTCGCTCGATCCGACGATGACGACGGTCAGCATGTCCACATCGTCGATGTTCAATTCGGCCAGTGGCACGACCCGCACCGCTTCGCCTTCCCGACCCAGATTGGTCGCCAGTATGACCGGCGTGTCGGCTGGGCGGTGTTTGAGGAGTTCATCGCGGGCGAACGCCAGTTGCGTGCGGCGGCGGCGGGAGACGGGGTTGTAGAAGGCGATCACGAAATCACCTTCCGCCGCCGCTTTCACACGCCGTTGAATGTCCGGCCACGGAGTCAGAAGGTTGGACAGCGAAATCGTACAGAAATCGTGCCCCAACGGCGCGCCAGCCCGCGCGGCGGCACCTTGCAGGGCGGAGATGCCGGGTGAAACCTCGATGCCGATGCGCTGCGCTGCATCGCTCAGGCCGCCTTCGGCGAGCAGTTCGAAGACCAGCGTCGCCATCGCGTAGATGCCCGCATCCCCGGAACAGACGAGCGCAACCCGCTTGCCCTGCCCCGCCAGTTCCATCGCATGACGCACGCGTTTTTCCTCGGCACCCAGATCGAAATCATGCCGCACCTTGCCCCGCGTGAGACCGCCGAGCAGATCGAGATAGAGGCTGTAGCCGACCAGATCATCAGCTTCGGAGACCAGCCGTGAAACCTCCGGCGAACGCCACCCATCGCTGCCCGGCCCGATGCCGACGACGGCGAGATGGCCGCGCGCCCGGCCTATCGTATGCGCGTCAATGGAGGTCGCGGCGCATCCAAGCGCCACCGTTGCGCGCGCCGACTTCCGCTTCGGCAGGGTCAGGTTGCCGGAACCCGCCAGCGCCGCGCCTTCTGCAACGCCGTGGCAGCCGACTTCCGCGAACACGATATCCGACGGGTTTTCCAGCTGGTCGGCCTGCGCTTCCAGTTCGGCCGCCGTAAACAAGCGCAACGGCACATCGAAATGATGGGCGAGGGCGTCCATCGCCGTCTCGTCGGCTTTCAGGTCGATCGTGGCGATACAGGCAACGGCCCCCGCCGCCAGTCCCGCTTCATCCAAGGCTGCTTCGGCGAGAGCAATCAATTCGTCGCCGTCTGCGCCGCGCTCGCATCCGGCACCGATCACGGTATCCGGGCGGCAATAGATCAGTTCATGTTCGGCAGCGTCGTGCCTTTCGTTCGTGAATGTCAGACGGACCCTGCCATCCTCCGTTATCGGCAGACCCGAGACCCATCTCCGGCCCTCGTCTGCCAGCGGCCCGCCGATCCGAACGGACGCTCCCTCCAACAGCGCCGCCATTACAGCTTTGGCCGCATCCGGGTTCGCAAGCCGCCACGGGGCGGGCGGGTCATCCAGCGCGATGCCGAACCGGACATCACCAGCCGTTGTGATGGCAGCATGACCGCCCAGAACGCCTGCCAGACGCCGCGCCAGTTCGTTCGCACCATGATGCCCTCCGAGCAACGGAACGATGCTCTTGCCATCGTCCGACACGCACAGAACCGGCGGTTCGGTGTGCTTGTCGGACAATGCCAAAGCGAGCAACCGCACCAACGCTCCACTGGCCATCACGGCAATGATGACCGCGCCGCCCTGAAACAAACTGCGCAGATGGACTCCCGTATGCTCGAACGAAACATCCGCACCGGATACACGTCCAGCCAACCCATGAAGCTCACCGTCCACGGCCTTCGCAATCCGGCGGCCCGTCTCGGCACCCGCTTCGGTCAGTGCGACAACGGCAATGCGCTCGCGATACTGGTTCATGTCGCCCCTCCAATTTTCAGGTCCGCAATCCACGCTTCCGCGCCTCGATAGATCAGGATGAGCGAGAAATAGGGAGCGGTTTCGTCCGCACTTGCAAGCGGCATGATGCGCTGTTCCGGCAGGCCGATCCGCTCCAGATAAGCGGCCTGATCCGTCAGCCCGGCTTCATCGATCAGTGTCCGCAGGCGCGGCAGATGACGCCCGACCTTTATGATCGCTAAAGCGTGAGCGGTATTCAGGGCATCGCGGATTACCGTGTCGGAAGACGGTCCCGGCAGAACCGTCAGCACATCGTTCCGCGCCGCCAGCGGTCGACCCAGCGCCGAGGCCCCTGCCATCAGCGACGAAACACCGGGCACGATTTCACAGCGATAATCTGCCGCCAATCGCTCATACAGATACATGAACGAGCCGTAGAAGAACGGGTCACCTTCGCACAACACGGCCACATCGCGCCCTGAATCAAGATGGCCACGGATCGTCCCAGCCGCCTGATCGTAAACCTCTTTTGCCGGAAACCGCGCCACACGCATGGGCACGACAATGGGCACCTCCACCTGCTCTTCGCGCAGATGTGCCGATACGATGGAACGCGCAAAACTCACTCCGTCATCAGGCGCAGGATATGCCACCACTGGCGCGGCGGTGAGAATGCGCTGGGCCTTCAGTGTGAGCAATTCAGGGTCGCCCGGGCCAACGCCCAATCCGTACAGTGTGCCGGTCATGGCTTTTCGACGCTCCATTGCGTCACCGGCATGGAGGGTCGCCAGCCGCGATAGGGGCCGACGGCTTCAGCGCGGGAAACGGCCAGACGCACGAGTTCGCCACCGTATTCGCTGTGCAATCCGGCCAGCCGCGCTTCGCTTTCCAATGTGACCGCGTTGGCGACAAGACGCCCACCTGTGGGCAACGCTGCCCATGCAGCCTTGAAAACACCCCGCGTCGTTAAACCACCACCGATAAAGATGGCGTCCGGCGTTTCCAATCCGGTCAACGCAGCCGGTGCGCGGCCTTCGACGATCCGCATCTTCTCCGTGCCGAGCATCACACAGTTGCGCGCGATCATGGCTCGCCGTTCCCCGTTCGATTCCACGGCAATCGCCAACGCACCGCGCGCGGTGCGCATCCATTCGACACTGACGGAGCCGCAGCCCGCGCCGACATCCCACAAGACGGCATCGGGAAACGGGGCGAGTTTTGCCAGCGTGAGTGCCCGCACCTCGCGTTTGGTCATCTGACCGTCATGCTCGAAAGCATCGTCAGGCAGGCCACCCGTGCGCGGGTGCCAACGGGCATCGCCCGAGGCAACGCATTCGATGGCGAGCGTGTGAAAATCAGGCACGGAATGAGACCAGTCGTGCGCGATCCCTTCGATGCGCCGCTCATCGACGCCGCCCAGAGCGGCCAGCGCCGTTATGCGGCTTTCTCCAAAGCCGCGCGCCGTCAAAATCTGCGCGAGAGCCTTCGGCGTGTCGCCGTTTTGCGTCAACACCAGCAGGCGCGCTCGTGGCGCGAAATGAGGCACGATCTGGCTGTCGGCACGGCCATGAACTGTCAGAGTTTCGCAGTCCGCAAGGCTCCAGCCCATCCGCGCAGCCGCCCATTGGAAAGCGGACAGTTGCGGGTGAAAACGGATATCTTCAGTCCCGATCGCCCGACCGATCCGCGCACCCACCGAATACCACAACGGGTCTCCCGTCACGAGAATGACGGCTCGCCTGCCCTTCAGCCCCTCGATTGTGTCGATCATTGTATCGAACGGCGATGGCCATGACAGACGCTCTGCAGTCACATTCGGCGACAGCCTGTGATGCCTGTCTCCACCGAGGATCACCTCCGCCCGTTCCAGCGTGACCCGCGCGACATCGGAAAGCCCGGCGACGCCGTCTTCTCCGATCCCGATGATGTCGAGCCACGGCCCGCTCACGTCCCGGCTCCCGCCAGCGCATTCACGACAGCCGCCGCCATCGCCGACCCGCCCCTGCGCCCGTGAACCGTAATGAACGGAACGGACGAGGAATGAGCGGCAAGTGCCTGTTTCGACTCCACCGCTCCGACAAAACCGACGGGAATACCCACGACCAGCGCGGGCAGTTCGAGCCCGTCGTCGATCATCTCCAGCAAGTGAAACAATGCCGTCGGCGCATTGCCGATCACCACGATACTACCCGGCAAGATGTCCCGCGCGGCTTCGATGGCACCGGCGGACAACGTCGTTCCCAACCGATCCGCTTGGGCACGCGCATCCGGCGTCCGCAACCGGCATTCGATACTGTTGCCTGCCGGAAGCCGCGCGGCAATGATGCCATGCCGCACCATTTCCACATCCGTCACGATGGTCACCCCCGCCAGCAGGGCAGCCCGTCCCGCCTCTGCAGCGCCCGTCGACATGGCGACATCGTCCACGACATCCACCATTCCACAGGCATGGATCAGCCGCACCGCAACTGCCCGCTCCAACGCATCGAACCGCGCCAGATCGGCTTCCGACTCGATGGTCGCGAAGGATTGCGCATAGATCGCAGCGGGATCGCGGAGATAGGGTGGCTGGTCTTCCAGCACCCGCCTAACCTTTCTCCATGCTCTTGGGGCCGAGCGGATGGTCCGCATGCGGGTATGGATGGTGGTTATGGTCATCGTGACTGTGTGAATGATCGTGCGCGTGGTCATGTGGATGATCGTGATCGTGGGCCTCATGCGTATGCAGCGGCGTCCACGGCAGGTCGTGCTTTTTGCAGAACGCTTCGTCGCGGCACGAGGCATCACAGTCGCCGTTACAGGGGCAATTCTCCAATCCGCCGCCGATACCTTCAACGTGATGGTGATGGCTTTCCTGCGCCAGCCCGACCTGATCCTCGAACCCAAGCACCTGTTCGCGGTATTTGCACATCTGGCAGTTCATCACCGCCGTGCCGGCCTCGATTTCGCGGATGCGGTCTGCGAACGTGTCCAGCACGAGTGGATGGTCGCTCAGATAGCCAGCCTTGACGAATTCGATCTCCGGATGCCGCTCCGCCACCTGATCGGTGTAGGAAAAGATGCGCTTCACCAGCACGCCGGTGAAGAGGAAATACGGGAAGACGACGATACGCTTGTAGCCGAGCCGTGCGGCATGTTCGAGGCCGGGCTCCACAAGCGGGAACGTGACACCGGAATAGCACACCTCCCCCCAGCCGAAGCCCATGCCTTCCCACAGCATTCGCATGATCTTCGAGATATTGGAATTGGCGTCCGGGTCAGACGCTCCACGACCCACGACCATCAGCAACGTATCGTGGCGATCCACGCCTTGGTCCGTTTCCGCCAGTGCTTCCTCGATGCGCTCCGACGCGGCACGGATCATCTTCAGATCAACGCCCAGTTCACGACCATACAGCACCTCCATTTCGGGATGCCTGGCCTGATAGGTGTTCAACACGCTGGGAATATCGTTTTTGGCGTGGCCGGCGGCAAACAACATGCCCGGCACCGCCAGCACCTTGGTGCACCCCTGTTCGCGCAAGCTGTCGAGGCCGGAATGGATGACGGGATTGGCGAATTCGAGATAGCCGTATTCGACCGGAATGTCCGGGAAACGCGCCTTCATGCCCTCCGCAACCTTGGCGAATTGGGTCATGGCATTCACGTTGCGGCTGCCGTGGCCGCATACCATGATGCCGAGTTTGCCATTTGTGGCCAGGTTGGTGGTCTGCTTCATCGTCGTGCCTCGTTGTGCGTGCCGCATGTCGTCGAGGCTGCCGCGCATCGCAACGCGCCGCATGAAGCGAAGGTAGCGGATTGCGGCCCCCTGTCTGGGTCGGCCTCACCGCACTCTGTTTCAGCCCCGTCGGGGAGGCACCGTCGAGATCAGGGCTTAGGCGGGGACGGAACGGGATGCAAACCGGAAATCGACGCCGCAGGTCGCAGAATAGCCTGTCGCGTCAGTCGAGCCGGAGAAGGCGTTCCACGTGGGAGAGCATCTCGCGCTCCGTTTGGTGGATTTCTCCATCGGCACCGGCCAGTTCCTGCAACCGCTGCATGACCTGCGCCTTGGCAGCGCCATCCATCTTGCTGTTGACGATGGACGTGAACGGAAACAGGCCGGGTGAAGCACGCTCTTCCTGCGCGCCCCGTGTTACGACTTCGTTGAGTTGTTCCTCGTCGAGATCGAATTGTTGCTGAAGCATGGCGCGAAAGCGCTCGATCTCAGTCGTCGTCATCACCCCGTCTGCGGCGATCATGTGAAAATAGAGCGCAGCCACGGCGGACGCCGTTTCCAACGGGTCGGACGTATCGATACCGTCGATATCGTTTTCCAGAAGCTTTATGAGACGGTCGAACATTGCCCGTTGAATCCGATTTCCGATCAGCGACAAGCCTTTAATGCGGCGTAGAGGCCGCACGACGGGCAGGTCTCGGCCGAGTTAAGGCCGCGCATAATCAATCGAGCGAACATTCGGCGAACGATGTCAAGGCTGCACCCCGGATTATCCAAAGAAAGACGGGGGTTTGAGCCGTTTTGCGGCCACTATGCCGCAAGACAACAGCCCGATTGTCTAAAACTCGATACCGACCTGCGCTTTCACGCCAGCACGAAACGGATGCTTCACCATCGTCATATCCGTCACCAGATCGGCAAAATCCATCAGTTCATCCTTGGCGTTCCGACCGGTGATGAGAACGTGCTTCATCTCAGGCTTCTGCTCCAGCACGGCGAGGATATCGGCCACGTCGAGATAGTCGTAGCGCAGCACGATGTTCAACTCGTCGAGCAAGACCATATCGTGCTCGTCGTCCAGTATCATCGCCTTGGCACGCTCCCATGCGGCCTGAGCGGCTTCGATGTCCCGCGCCCGGTCCTGCGTTTCCCAAGTGAACCCGTCGCCCATCGCGGTCATCGTCACCTGATCGCCCAGCTTTTCCAGAATGACCCGCTCGCCGGTCTGCCACTTGCCCTTCACGAACTGCACGACACCGACCTTCATACCGTTGCCGAGAGCGCGGAACACCATGCCGAAAGCCGCGGTGGATTTGCCCTTGCCCTTGCCGGTATGGACGATCACGAGCCCCTTCTCGATCGTCTTCGTGGCGATGATCTTGTCGCGCGCCGCCTTCTTCTTTTTCATCTTGTCGGCGTGACGGGCGTTCAGATCTTCCTCGCTCATATTGGCGAGGGTTGGCGATTTATCGGCCATGCTGGTCTCCTGAAAGCGTTGAAAGGGTTTGACGTGCGGAATTGCTGCGCGGGGTCCATAGCCCGCGGTTTTGCGCGTCGAGCAAACGGGCGGCCATTTCGGCGAGTGCCGCCGGATTGTTGTTGGCCATAAATTCTCGCACGGTCTCGTCGGCCAGATAAGCCTCGTAGACCGCATCGAAATGCCGGTCCTTCACCGCTCCGGTCGTCGCGGCAAAGGCGACCATGTAATCGACCGTTGCGGCCATCTCGAACACGCCCTTGTAACCGTGGCGCATCACCCCCGCGATCCATTTCGGGTTGACCACCCGGGCGCGAACCACGCGGGCAATCTCCTCGTCGAGAGACCGGATGACCGGTTTTTCAGGTCGGGAATGATCGTTGTGCCACACCTGCGGGCGGGTGCCGGACAGGTGCTCGGCAGCGGCCACCATACCGCCCTCGAACTGGTAATAATCGTCAGAGTCGAGCAGATCGTGCTCCCGGTTATCCTGATTGTGAACCACCGCGTCGATGCCGGAAAGACGCGCGCGCAGGCCGTCCTGCTCCGCCTGCCCTTCCGCTCCGGAGCCGTAGGCGTAACCGCTCCATGTCAGATAGGCTTCGGCGAGGTCGGCGCGCTCATGCCAACCGCCCTCGTCCATAAGCGCCTGCAAACCCGCGCCATAGGCACCCGGCTTAGACCCGTAGATGCGATACGTCGCACGACGCGCCGCGAGCGCCTCGTCGTCACCGGCCTCTATGGCCCGTGCCTGTTCGTGCCGAACAGATGCAGCCAGCGGGTTGTCCTCGTTGTCCTCGTCCAAAGCCGCAACCGCCCGCACAGCCCGATCGAACAGGTCAATCTGCGCCGGAAACGCATCGCGGAAAAAGCCGGAAATACGCAATGTCACATCCACGCGCGGGCGTGCCAATTCCGCCAGCGTGACGATCTCGAAACCCGTCACACGCCGCGATGCATGGTCCCAAACAGGCTTGACCCCAATCAGCGCCATCGCCTGCGCAATGTCATCACCGCCCGTGCGCATATTGCTGGTGCCCCAGGCCGAAAGTCCCAGCGCACGGGGCCATTCGCCGTGTTCCTGCCGGTGGCGGGTCAGCAGCAAGTCGGCGGATTTCTGCCCGAGATACCAGGCCGCGGGCGTTGGTACGGAGCGGCTGTCGACGGAATAAAAATTGCGCCCTGTCGGCAACACGTCCAGCCGCCCTCTGGTCGGCGCGCCAGACGATCCGGGGCGGACGAAACGGCCATTGAGCGCGGTCAGCAATCCGTCGATTTCGGCCCGCCCGCAGGCATCTACAGAAGGCAAAATAGTGGACCGCATCCCGTCCATCACCACCTTGCTTGCCTCACCGGGCGGGCGGGCCCCGCCGTCCACCATCGCAGACGCGAGCATCTCGATCCGCTCAACCGTGTCGCCATTGCTGCGCCAGTTTGCGTCCGACATTCCGACCAGCGCATCCGGCTTCCCTGCTGTCCATTTCGCGCCCATATCGCAGTCCAGAGGGTCGAAGCCATCGAAACCGAAATCCGCGGCAACCGCCCGCTGCAAGCTGGCATCCGCACCATTGCCCTGCCCGCGCGGAACGCGGGCGAGCGCCACGGCAAGGTCGGTCCGCAACCGCCCGTCCGGTGACACGCCGAAAACATGCAACCCGTCGCGGATTTGCATTTCTTTCAATTCGCACAACCATGCGTCGAGCTGTTGCAGCGCATCATCGCTGTCGTCGCCCTCGGCAATCCCCGCGTCGGCTCCGAGCCCGGTCAGCGCCATCAGGGTGGCGATCTCGCTGCGCAGATATTTCAATCGACGCGGATCGACGCCGGAGGCCTCGTAATACTCGTCCACCAGCGTTTCCAGCTGCGCCAGCGGGCCGTAGCTTTCTGCCCGCGTTAGCGGCGGCGTGAGATGGTCGATGATGACGGCGGACGCGCGCCGCTTGGCCTGCGAGCCCTCGCCGGGATCGTTGACGATGAACGGATAGACATGCGGCACCGGCCCCAGCAGCGCTTCGGGATAACACGAGGCCGAAAGCGCGAGCGCTTTTCCGGGCAGCCATTCCAGATTGCCGTGCTTGCCCATATGCACCACCGCATCGGCAGCACGCAGATGGGCGTAAAACGCGATATAGCCGTGCGGCGGCACGAGGTCCGGCGAATGATACGTATCGCTCGGGTCGATGTTGTAGCCGCGCGCGGGCTGAACCCCGACCCACGTTTCACCCATTTTCATCAAAGGTAACGCGAAGCCTTCATGGTCCGTCAGAAAGAACGGATCGTTCTCCGGCTCGCCCCAACGCGCCAACACTTCATCCTGAATCTGAACCGGAAGAGCAGCGAAAAACGCTTTGTAATGACTCAGCGAACAGACTTCACGCACAACCCGCCCGTCATGGCCCGCATTGGTCGGTCCGGCCTGCAGGATTTCGATCAGTGCATTCCCGTCGGCGGGAATATCGGCAACCGGATAGCCCGCCCCCGCCATTGTGCGCAAAACCTCGATCGTGCCGGCGGGCGAGTCGAGACCGACACCGTTTCCGATCCGGCCATCCTTGTTGGGATAGTTCGCCAGCACGATTGCGACATGCCGCTCACCAGTCTTTTTCACGCCCAATCGCGCCCAGTTGGCCGCTAGTTCGGCGGCGAACGCCACCCGGTCCTCCAAGGGCTCATGGCGCACGATATTGGCCTGCACCGCCTCGTCCCATGCGTCGGCATTCTTGAACGCGATGGCGCGCGATAACACCCGTCCGTCCAGTTCCGGCAGCGCCACATTCATCGCCAGATCACGCGCGGAAAGCCCCTGCATAGAGCCGCGCCATGCCTCTTCACTTCCCCCCGCCAACACGGCCTGAAGCACCACCGCGCCACCTTCGTCCAGAACGGTGGGTTCGTCGTTGCCCACCGCAAATGCGGTGAGGTTGATGACAACGGATGGTGAGGCTTGTCCGAACAGGCCGCGCACGACGTCCTGACTGACCTCATCTTTCAGTGACCCGATGAAAATGGGCAGCACGTTGATATCGCGCTCAACCAGCGCGTCCCGCAGTGCCGCAACCGGCTGCGTGTTCCCCGCTTGAACAAGCGCACGGTAGAAGGTGATTGCGACGACCGGCGCGCCATCGGTCCAACCCTGGCGCAGCAACGCCAGATCATCCGCACCCCAGATACCGGCTTTCAGCAGTTCGCGCGGCGGCGGCGCGTCCGGCTGACGGTCTTCGATCAATGCTACGGCAACTTGCAAAAAATGCGCGGCATTCGCGTTGCCGCCCTTGGCGAGATAATCCCAGAGCAAAAGCTGCGTCGGCGCATCCACAGTGTTGAACCGAGCCACCGACGGATCCGGCTTGTCGTCGCCCGGCAGCACGACGAGTGCAACGCCGTTTGCAAGGCACGTCGCATGGAGACGTTCCAGGCCGTAGGGCCAATAAGGCTCGCCACCTAGACAGCGCACGACGACCATGCGGGACTTCGCGATTGTCCCGTCGCACCACACGTCGATCGACATGGGGTGAGACAGAATCGTCATGTTGACCAGCCGAAGAGTCGGCGCATCGTCCGCCAGGTCTGCACGGGCCGCCGCAAGGCTCGCCAGTTCCGTATCGGCTGCGGAAACGACGATCAGGTCGGCGGGCGATTGCCCCAGATCGACCGCCTCCTCGCTATCAGCCAGTGCGCCTTTCTGGGCTAGGAGGAGGTGCATGGGTCAGACCAGCAAAGCCCGCACCCGGTCAAGCGTGCCGCCCTCATCGAAATCGTGCAGGCCAATCAACACCAACCGCGAAACCCGGTTCTCCCCCACCGCCCACTGGCGGTCGTAATAGGTATCGATGCGCTGCCCGACAGCCTGAACCACGAGCCGCATTTTTTTGCCGTCGACGGCAACGAACCCCTTTGCGCGCAAAATGTCCCGCTCGGCAATCACGGCCCTCAGACCGGCGATCATGGCGGGCACATCGCCGACGGTGCCCCCCTCGACCACGAAACTCTCGAATTCGTCGTGGTCATGCTCATGGCCATCGGCATGGTGCAACTCATGGTGCGACTTGCGCTGCTCGATATCGCTCTCGCTGCCGACGCCCAAGCCCAGCAGCACACTTGCGTCCGGCACACGGCCTTCGCCTGACCGGATCAGTTTGACGCTGCGCGAAGTCGCACCGCGCACCTCTGCTTCAACACCCGCCAGCGCGCTGTCTTCCACCAGATCGGTCTTGTTGAGCACGATCATGTCGGCGCAGGTGATCTGGTCCTCGAACAGTTCCTCAAGCGGGCTGTCGTGGTCGAGGCTCTCATCCTGCTCCCGCTGCGCCTGCACCGCATCATGGTCATGGGCGAACCGGCCTGCAGCGACTGCGGCAGCGTCCACCACCGTCACGACACCATCGACAGTCACCCGCTCGCGGATTTCCGGCCAGTTGAACGCGGCGACCAGCGGTTGCGGCAAGGCGAGGCCGGACGTCTCGATGACGATGTGATCGGGTCTGCGGTCGCTTTCCAGCAGTTTGGTGATCGTGGGAATGAAGTCGTCCGCCACCGTGCAGCAGATGCAGCCGTTGGTCAGTTCGACAATATCATCCTCCGTGCAGGTCTCGTCCCCGCATCCGGCCAGCACGTCACCATCGACGCCCAAGGTCGCCGAATTCGTTGATGATGAGCGCGATGCGCTTGCCGTTGGCGGTCGCCAGCAGGTTGCGGATCAAGCGTCGTCTTGCCTGCACCTAGAAAGCCGGTGATGACGGTGGCTGGAATTTTTTCGGCGTTCATATCGGTCTCACTTGAGTTTTTGGGGAAGTCCCGCCGTCACGAACCAGACATGCTGGCAGGCGACGGCGAGGTCTTGGTGCAGACGGCCCGCATGGTCGCGGAAATCGCGGGACATCTTTTCCATCGGCACGATGCCCTGCCCCACCTCGTTCGACACGAAGATGATGTTGGCATCGGGCAGTGCGTCCACCAGAGCAGCGCATTCCGCTTCAACGTCGCGGTCCGCCATCATCAGGTTGGTCAGCCAGAGCGTCAGGCAATCCACCAGAACGACCGTGTCGGAATCGGCGTATCGCCGCAACGAGCCGGCAAGATCGAGAGGTTCCTCGACAAGCTGCCATTCCCCGCCGCGCCGCGCCCTGTGATGGGCAATACGCTGCGCCATTTCGCCATCGCGGATTTCGCTTGTGGCAAGATAGATTTTCGACAACCCGCTCTCGTCCACCAACCGTTCGGCAAAAGCCGATTTACCGGACCGCGCTCCTCCAAGGACAAGCGCGGTGCCGGAAAACAAATCAGGCAAAGGCGACGCCGATCAGCGTTTCACCAACCATCATCAGGCCGATGCCCATGACGGCAGCGCCGGCAAGACGGGCCGGTGCCAGATCGCGCGTTGCGTTGAACATCGTGACGATGCCATAACCGGCAGCGACCGCGATGATCCACTGGGTCAGACCCAGTCCGGCAAGATAGGCAATCATCGGCGTGGCTTCCGCACCGAAGATCGATTCACCGAACGCAAAGCCGTGAAAGAGACCGGCAATGCCGAAAACACCCAGCCAGACGGGGCTGGCGAATGCGCGACCGGACGCGATCATTGCGCCGATCACCAGCAGCGAAAGGGCAATCGCGAACTCCGCCATCGGCACGTTGATGGCCATAACATGCAGGGCAACGCCCAGCACCATGACCCCGATGTAGACGAGCGGTGCGAGCAAAGCCCGACCGGCCAGAACGGCGGCAATACCGACCGCGACGATGAACGCCAGATGGTCGAGACCGAGAATCGGGTGTCCGATCCCAGACAGCAGACCATCGGTCAGCGTCGTCGGCGTTTCGCCACCCAGCGGGTGGTGAGCGAAAGCCGGAGCGCTGAAAAGCGCTGCGGTGGCGAGTGCGGTAAGGCGCGTGAATTGGCGCATGGGAATCCCTCCAAAAGACCGTTTCTACGGTTGCAGGGAAAGCCAATGGCGAGGGCTGCAGCGCGAAAACGCAACAGAACCAAACCACTACGGAACTCCCCGTCCGTAACGTGCGAAGCGCGAGCGCCTCATTTCGTGCAATCGGCAGGTCTCCTGGCTGCGATTCACCGGTTCTCGCCCGCCTTCCCGCCTGTAAAGGCAGTGGCATGTCGGACGGAACCTCCTCGCTACAGTCGCGGGGTCGGCTGTGGTTGAGGCGCCCTGATTGGGTCCGCCCCTCACATTCCCTTTTACGCTTCGAGGCCGCTCATCTTGGTTAGAGCGCGACCTGCGAAGACCGTTTGCACCTGCGACAGGACAACACGGCACCGGCTTAGTCAATCGAAATTGCGACGCATCGGCGTCGGTTCAGCTGATGCCGAGCAGCTTGGTGTCGATCACACCTTCCAAAACGTCCGCTATCTTGTCCAACGAGGTTTCGACGGTCCCGCGATAGTTCGTTTCGCGCGCAGCGATTCCCAGTGTTCTCAACTGTGCGACGCGCCAACCGTCGTCGGTGAACAGACCGTGCAGATAGCATCCACGCACACGGCCATCCGTCGACGTAGCCCCATCCGGCTCGCCATCGAGCAGCACCATAGGGCGGGCGGTGTCGGGGCCACTCGTGCGACCCATGTGGATTTCGTAGCCGGAAAGCGGCGCCTGGGTTTTGGCGTCAATCGCAGTGCGGTTGAGCACCGTTTTGCGCGGCACCAGTATGGTTTCCACGTCGAGCAGACCCAGCCCCCTAGCCTCACCCTGGCTGCCCTCGATGCGGGCAGGATCACGCACTATACGACCCAGCATCTGATAGCCGCCGCAGATGCCCAGCACATCCCCGCCCCGCGCCACATGCCGCGCCAGTTCGCCGTCCCAGCCCAGCGCGCGAAACTGTTCCAGATCGGCAATCGTGCTTTTCGAGCCGGGCAGAATGACGAGCCGCGCATCGCGGGGCCACGCTTCGCCCGGGCGCACGAACACCAGCCGCACGCCGGGTTCCAGCCGCAGCGGGTCGAGGTCGTCGAAATTGGCGATGCGGCCCAGCACCGGCACCACAACGACGGCGCCATCACCGGAAACGGTTTGCACCTTTTCCAGCGCCACCGAATCCTCCGGCGGCAGTTTCGACGCCTCGCTCAACCACGGCACGACACCATGACTGTGCCAGCCGGTATGGTGCGTGATCATCGCCAGCCCGTCGTCGAACAGGCTCACATCGCCGCGGAACTTGTTGATGAGAAAGCCGCGCACCTGCGCCCTGTCTTCAGGCGGCAGAATAGCATGGGTGCCGACGAGTTGCGCGATCACGCCGCCCCGGTCGATGTCCCCAACAAGCACGACCGGCACATCGGCGGCGGTCGCGAATCCCATATTGGCAATGTCGCCAGCGCGCAGATTGACCTCCGCTGCAGACCCGGCCCCTTCGACGATTATCAAGTCATGAGATGCGGTAAGGCGCTCGAAACTCTCCATGACTTTTGACAGCAATTTCGGCTTGAACGCCTGATAATCCCGCCCCTTCGCCTGCCCCCAGACACGCCCGTGCACCACAATCTGGCTGCCGGTCTCGCTTTGCGGTTTCAGCAGAACCGGGTTCATATCGACGCTGGAAGCCACGTTACAGGCCAAAGCCTGCAACCATTGCGCGCGACCGATTTCACCGCCGCCACCATCCGCCAAGGGCACGTCGGCCACCGCTGCATTATTGGACATGTTTTGTGGCTTGAACGGCGCAACCGAAACGCCCCGACGCACGGCCAGGCGGCACAAACCGGCGACCAGCACGGTCTTGCCGACGTCCGAGCCGGTTCCCTGAAGCATGATGGCGCGTGCTTTTTTCATCGCGCTGCTGTCGCCGGAAACGATCAAAACCGCAACCGACAAAACCGCAACCGTCTGGCGCACATGGCGGCAGATGGTTGCGGTTCCGAACTCGTCGTCAACACTGGATCCGGCAGAATACGCGCCGGTTATTGTAAGTTTTCCCGGTACGCAAAACCTGATCCGGGAACCGGGCCTGCCATTCGGCGGGCCGTGAAATCAGGTATAGGCGGCGTTTCCTAACGGGCGGTCAACGAGGGCTTAATCAGAGGTGAACGGCATCGTTAACAGCCCATGTAAACCGGGCTTACGGTAAGGTTTGGCACGCTCCGCCCCGCCAAATGCAGGGGCGAATCTTAACCGGTAGCGTCCGACCGCTCGGCAATCATTTTTATGATTCCGGAAAAATCCACATCTCCATTGCCCGCTTCGCAGAACGCCGCGTAGAGGTCTCGCGCCTGTGAGCCGAGTGGCGTGTGGGTGCCGGTCTGCTGCGCCGCCTCTTGTGCGAGACCCAGATCCTTCAGCATCAAAGCGGCGGAAAAGCCCGGTTTGTAGCCGTTATTGGCGGGCGAGGTCGGCACCGGGCCGGGCACGGGGCAATAGGTCGACACGCTCCAGCTTTGGCCGGAAGCGTTGGACACCACGTCGAACAGCGCCTGATCGGTCAGCCCCAGCCGCCGTCCCATTTCGAAGGCTTCCACCGTGCCAATCATTGTGACGGCGAGAATCATGTTGTTGCAGGCTTTCGCCGCTTGCCCCGCCGTTGGTCCACCGCAACGCACCACGCGGCCGGCCATTGGGGCAAGAACCGGTTCGGCCGCATCCAGCGCTGGGTCGATCCCGCCTGCCATGAAGGCCAAAGTGCCGTTCTGCGCGCCCATGATGCCCCCGGAAACCGGCGCATCGACCGAGAAAGCGCCCGCATTCAAGGCAATTTCGTGGGCCCGTTTTGCGCTGGCTACATCGATGGTCGAACAATCGATCAGCAGCGCACCGTCTTTCAGATGAGGCGCGATGTCCTCATAGACCGATACGACATGCTTTCCGGCAGGCAGCATGGTGATGACGACATCCATGCCCGTAGCAGCCTCGACCGCGCTACCAGCCGCAGCCGCGCCCTCAACGGCGACACCGGCCAGATCAAAGCCCGTCACGTCGAAACCTGCCTTGACAAGATTTGCCGCCATCGGCGCACCCATATTGCCGAGGCCGATGAAGCCGATGTTTGTCATGAAACGCTACTCCCGAAACAAATTTGCTGTCATTCCCGCTGGTGCGGAATGACAAATTATGACGATGCCAAACTCCGTGAGATGATGACTCGCATGATCTCGTTGGTGCCTTCCAAAATCTGATGCACCCGCAGGTCGCGCACCAGCTTCTCCACCCCGTAATCTGCCAGATACCCGTAACCGCCAAAAATCTGCAGCGCATCATTGGCGACTTTCGAGCCGGTATCGGTGGAAAACCGTTTTGCCATTGCGCAGGCACGGGTGGCGTCCGGCGTTTTGGCATCGAGCTTTGCAGCGGCGCTGTAGAGCATAAGCCGCGCCGCCTCCAGCTCCGTCACCATGTCCGCCAGCTTGAACTGGATCGCCTGAAACTGGCCGATTTCCTTGCCGAAGGCCTTACGCTCGGTGGAATAGGCCAGCGCCTTGTCCACGGCCAGTTGCGCACCGCCGACCGAGCAGGCGCCGATATTCAGCCGCCCCCCGTCCAGCCCGCTCATGGCGATGCGGAAGCCCTGCCCTTCCTCCCCCAGCCGGTTGGCGGCGGGAATCCGGCAATCCTCGAAAATCACCTGCGCGGTCGGCTGGATGTGCCAGCCCATCTTGCGTTCCTGTGGCCCGAAGGAAAGCCCCGGCGTGCCGTCTTCCACGATGAAGCATGTCACGCCCCGCGGCCCGTCGTCCGACGTGCGGGCCATCACGACATACACATCGTTGGTGCCCGCGCCGGAGATGAACTGCTTGGTGCCGTTCAGCACATAATGGTCGCCATCCCGCACCGCCTTCGTCTTCAACGCCGCCGCGTCCGACCCGCTACCGGGTTCGGTCAGGCAGTAGGCCGCAATCTTCTCCATCGAAGTGAGCGTCGGCAGCCAGTGCTGCCTTTGCTCTTCCGTGCCGTTGGCATCGATCATCCAGCTGGCCATGTTGTGGATGGAAATGTAGGCCGAGATCGCCGGGCACCCCTGCGCCAGCGCCTCGAACACGACGAGCGAATCCAGCCGGGAAAGCCCGGACCCACCGACATCCTCACGCACGTACAAACCGCCCATGCCGAGCGCCGCAGTTTCGCGGATCACGTCCAGCGGCAGATGCCGGGCCTGATCCCATTCCACGGCAAACGGTTCGACCTTCTCGGCGGCAAAATCCGCCACCATGTCGCGCATCGACCGCTGGTCCTGATCGAGCGAGAAAGGCCGTTCGGCGAAGTTGAGTGCGTCCATATCGTGTCCTCCTGCGGGCTAGTCTAGCAAGTCCGCAGCAGCCCTGTCGAACGCCGCCTTTACGATGCGCGCCGCCTCATCAATCGTCTCCCGCGTCCAGATCAGCGGCGGCGACAGGATCATCGTGTTGCCGACCGCCCGCATCATCATGCCCTCGTCGATGGAATAATCGCGCACCAGCGCAGACGCGCCGGCCTCGTCCGGAAACCGTTCGCGGGTCTGCGGGTCTTTCACGATCTCCATCGCCGCCAGCAGACCGAACCCGCGCACTTCGCCGACGATCGGATGCCCGTCCAGGGCCTTCGAAAGCGCCTCGGTCAGATACGGCCCCGTATCATCCCGCACGCGTTCGATCAGCCCTTCGCGCTCGATGATGTCGATATTGGCAAGCGCCACGGCACAGGCGACGGGGTGCCCGGAATAGGTGTAACCATGATAATATTCGCCGCCCTTCACCAGCACCTCCATCATCCGGTCCGACAGGATGACGGCGGACAGCGGCTGGTAGCCGGAGGTGATGCCCTTGGCGACGGTGATCGTGTCCGGCTCGATATGCATGCTTTCGGACGCGAACCACGCCCCGGTGCGCCCGAAACCTGTGATGACCTCGTCCAGCATAAGCAGAATGTCGTATTCGCGGCAGATGCGTTGCACTTCCGGCCAGTATGTTTCCGGCGGAATCTTCACGCCCCCCGCGCCCTGTATCGGCTCGCCGACAAACGCGGCGACGTTTTCCGGTCCGGCTTCCAGAATGGCTTTCTCGATTTCACGCGCGGCTCGAACACCAAAGTCCTCGCGGCTCTCGCCCTCTTCCGCATTCTCGAAATCGTAAGGCGCCATCACATGCACGAAACCGGGCAGATGCGGCCCAAGCTGCCCGTGCATCGCGCTCATGCCGCCCATGCTCGTGGACGCGATGGTGGAGCCGTGATAGGCGTTGTGGCGCGAGATGATGACATGCTTTTCCGGCTTGCCCTGCAACGCCCAGTAATGGCGCACGGTGCGAATGGCCGTGTCGTTGCTCTCGCTGCCCGACGCGCCGAAGAACACCTGATTCATATGGTCCGGCGCAAGTTGAGCGATGCGCTGCGCCAGAAGCGTGGCGGGGGCGTTCGTCGTCTTGAAGAACGTGTTGTAATACGGCAGTTCGCACATCTGGTCATAGGCGACCTTGGCGAGTTCCTCCCGACCGTAACCGGCATTGACGCACCAGAGCCCCGCCATGCCGTCGAGGATTTTCTTGCCCTCGCTGTCCTCGATATAACATCCGTCAGCACCGGTGATGATGCGAACGCCCTTGCCCCTCAATTCATGGGAATCCGTGAAGGGATGGACGTGGTGAGCGTTATCGATCGTCTGAAGCTGTTCGGTCGTGAAATTTCTGTAGGCCATGTGGTTTCTCCGTGTTGAATTGAGCTCAAGCGGAGATACGTGGCGGCGAATAGCCGATGCGGGCGCACAGGCGCAGCAAAGTCAGTTGGCGCGAGGCGCGACTTTGTGTGAGAAGCAGGACCATGCCCGACGATACCACCGAACCAGCGCCGCACAAATCTTTCTCGAATGAGCAGATCGAGACGGCGTTGCTCACACTTGTGGCCAAGCGTGGCGCGGGCAAGACCGTCTGTCCGTCCGAAGTCTCCCGCTATCTCGCGGGATCAGACGAGACCAAATGGCGGCTGTTGATGAAGCCTGTTCGCGCCGTCGCCGTGCGGCTGGCGAACGAAGCGCGCGTTGTCATCCGCCGCAAGGGCAAGCCCGTCGATCCCGACGACTTCAAGGGCGTCTACCGCGTCGGCCCACCCGACGGTTCGGAAGGCTAACCGACGACCGCGTGGGCCAACGCGCGTATGTCGGCCTTCGACGCATCCCGCGCCGTGGAATGGAGCATGGCGATATTGGCCGGTTCGACCATTGCGTCCGCCAGTCTGTCGCCCGTGACCGCAGCCTTTTCTTCCTGCGACAGGTCGAGGGACTGCCCGCATTGTGCCGCTACGGTCTCGCACCAATCCGCAATGCCATTTTCATCGCTCATGCCCAGCAAGCCGGCGACGGTCACATACCCTTCCCGGTTCACCTCCATCGACCAGTCCAGCGTCTTGACGAGCGAAACCGATACGGCCCGCCCGTGGGGAATGGCGGCGAGTGACCCCAATGCGTGGCCGATATTATGGGCAATCGCGCAGCCGGTATTGCTGATGGACGCCCCCGCCAGCGCCGCCCCATATAGCATGGCCCCCCGC
This sequence comes from uncultured Alphaproteobacteria bacterium, assembly GCA_963799325.1. GTDB lineage: Bacteria > Pseudomonadota > Alphaproteobacteria > Rhizobiales > Rhizobiaceae > Pseudahrensia. Next base: position 1,218,681 of record CAWCWS010000002.1, read on the forward strand.
GCATCGAGATCGTCGGGGTCGGTAACGGCCCTTTCCAGATTTCCAGCGACCAGCGCGATCGCCCGTTCCGCCTGCCGGTCGTTTTCCTCGAAGCGGTAGCGGTTCGTGCGGGACTCCACGGCATGAACCAGCGCGTCGAGGCCGGTATAAAATGTCCAGAATGGCGGCAGGCTCACCGTCAGTTCCGGATCGAGAATGGCGATATCGGCCCGCAGGGAGGGCCCGTTGAACCAGTTCTTCACGCCATCGGGGTCGGATATGATCGACGTTGCCGTCGTCTCCGCGCCTGTTCCCGCCGTGGTGGGAATGCAGATCAGCCCGCGCTTGCGAAACGGCATCGGGCGCGCGGAAAGCCGGTAATCGGCACACGTGCCGGGAGCGTCGATCAACGCCGCTGCCAGCTTGCCCACGTCCAGCGCCGCCCCGCCGCCGGCGGCAACCACGCAATCCGCTTTCACGTCCCGCCCCTGCGCGACAGCCGCATCGACGGCGCTTTCCTTCGGGTCGCTTGTCAGGCCGGAAAAAATCGTAACGGAATGACCAGCTTCGATAAGCGCGGCTTCGACGGGTGCCAGAACGTGCAGTGCGACCAGCGCCGGGTCGGCGATCAGCATCACGCGGCACGGACCGCCCATCAGCTCGTCGCACAGATGACCGACTTGACCCGCAGTGCCCGGCCCCGATGCGATGGCGGCCTGTCGACCCAGAGTGAATGGCTGCATATCGTTTTTCCTTAACGGCGGCACTTCTGCACAGCCGCATTTGTTCATTCGGGAGATCGACGCAAGCCCTATTGCAAACTGAAAACGCCGTGCCAGTGTGATGTTGCGTTGGCGACACTGCAATTTGCATGTCGCACCCACTTTTCGACTGAAACGCCGCACCGGCGGCGGAGGAAATCCCGATCATGGCCGATATGCTCACGGACGCAGCGCCGATCGAACGCATGGCGGCGCGCCGGAGAGGCGGAGGTCGCAGTGGCAATGCGCGGCGCGGCGGCGCTGCCATCAAACAGATGCCGTGGAACCCGCCCGTCAACATTGACCGCCCGACCGAACCTGTCGATGAGGCCGGTGTGCAGGCCATTCACGATGCGGCGATGACGATTCTCGAAGAGATCGGCATCGTCATGCTGCATCAGGAGGCTGTCGATATTCTCGTGCGCGAAGGGGCGACGGCGGACGGGCAACTGGTCCGTATGGGCCGCGACATGGTAATGGAGAAGCTCGCGCTGGTGCCGGACAGTTTCACCATGACGCCGCGCAATCCGGATCGAGTCGTCACGATGGGTGGCCGCAACATCCTCTTCGGGAACGTCTCGTCGCCGCCCAACTGTTCCGACCTCGACACCGGTCGCCGCTCCGGCACCCGCGCCGACTATCAGAACTTCCTGCGGCTGACCCAGTATTTCAACTGCATCCATTTCGCCGGTGGCTACCCCGTCGAGCCGATGGACCTGCACCCCTCCACCCGCCATCTCGACTGCCTGTTCGACAAGCTGACGATGACCGACAAGGTGTGCCACGCCTATTCGCTGGGCGCGGAGCGTGTTGATGACGTGATGGAGATGGTCCGCATTGCGGGCGGGCTGACGCACGAGCAGTTCGAAGCGACGCCGCGCATGTACACCAACATCAACTCCACCTCGCCTCTCAAGCACGATCAGCCGATGCTCGACGGCCTGATGCGGATGGCGCGGCGCGGACAACCTTGCGTCACAACGCCCTTCACTCTGGCGGGAGCAATGGCTCCCGTCACGATCCCCGGCGCGGTTGCGCAATCATTGGCCGAAGGTCTGATCGCCATCGTGCTGGCCCAATGTGTGAAGCCCGGTATTCCGCAGGCCATCGGCACGTTCACATCGAATGTGGACATGAAGACCGGCGCACCCGCCTTCGGCACGCCGGACTACCTCCGCGCCACGCAGATCACCGGCCAGATGGCCCGTTTCTACGGCTTGCCCCTGCGCTCGTCAGGCGTGTGCGTCTCAAACGTGCCGGACGGTCAGGCGGTGTGGGAAACGATGCAGTCCCTGTGGGCCGCCGTTCAAAGTGGCACCAACATGGTCTATCACGCAGCCGGTTGGCTGGAGGGCGGGCTGTGCGCCTCGTTCGAGAAATTCGTCATGGATTGCGAGGTGCTGCAACAGTTTCAAAGTTACATGCGACCCGTTGAAGTGACTCCCGAAACCCTCGGTCTCGACGCCATCCGCGAGGTCGGACATGACGGCCATTTCTTCGGCATCCAGCACACGCAGGACCGCTACGAAAACGCCTTTTACGCACCGTTCCTGTCGGACTGGTCGAACTACGAGAATTTCAGGGACAACGGCGCGGTGTGGACGGCGCAAAGGGCCAACGGCCTCTACAAGCAGATCATCGAGGACTACGAGGAACCGCCGATGGACTCCGCTATCCGCGAGGAACTCGAAACCTTCGTCGCCCGCCGCAAGGTCGAAGGCGGCGCACCGACGGATTTTTAGAGGTGAGCGGAACTCTACTTTTACCGATCGCGGTCCCGAGCCTCGATGCGTCGTGCCATAAGATGGGCGAATACCGCTACCAGCAACGCAACCAGCGTAATGATGATGAGAGTGTTTTCCATTGTCCTAATCCTCGCCGCAGTGATGTTGCGCCATATCGACGTATAACTTTCGCAACCGGATTGCAGTTGCCGCATCGACAATCGCAACGTCTTTTATATCGTCCATTAGAAAATCGGTCGCAATGCGACAAGGTTGGTTATCCGGTTGCAAATAGGTCTGAGCGAGAAGACCGATCGTGGAGATGACCGCCACCACCACCGCCACATCGCGAAAACCATCCAAAAGACGAGTTGTTTTCGCTCCCATGCCTAACCCTCATTTCAAAACGTATCCCCTTTAGACAGAAAGCGACGATCATGAAAACCTCAACCCAGGTCGCGGTCATCGGCGGCGGCGTCGTCGGCTGTTCGGTCCTTTACCACCTCACCAAAGCCGGCTGGACGGACGTCATGTTGCTGGAGCGGGACCGGCTGACATGCGGGTCCACATGGCACGCGGCAGGCGGGTTCCATACGCTGAACGGTGATCCGAACGTCGCCAAGCTACAGGCCTATACTGTCGGTCTGTATGAGGAACTCGAAAAGATTTCCGGCGAAAGCTGCGGCCTGCATCTGACTGGCGGTCTGGCGCTGGCGGACAGCGAGGACCGGCTCGACTGGCTGAAGATGAGCCATGCGCGTGGGCGCTATCTCGGCATGGACACGGAGATGATTTCCGTCGAACAGGCCCATGAGATGTTCCCGCTGATGGACCCGCAGCACTTCGTCGGCGCTATGTGGGACCCGGTCGAAGGCCATCTCGACCCCTACGGCACGACAAACGCCTACGCCAAATCCGCCCGCATTGGCGGAGCGACCATCGAGCAATCCTGCAAGGTCGAAGCGCTCGATTGGGACGCGACGAAAGGCTGCTGGATCGTCTCCACCGACAAGGGCCAGATCGAAGCCGAACATGTGGTGAACGCTGGCGGCCTGTGGGCGCGTGAGGTCGGTCGTATGGTCGGACTGGAATTGCCTGTTTTGGCGATGGAGCATCATTACCTGCTCACCGAGACGATGCCCGAAGTCGTCGAGTGGAACGAGAAGACCGGCAAGGAAGTCATCCACGTGATCGACTTCAAGGGCGAAATCTACATGCGGCAGGAGCGCGACGGGATGCTCCTCGGCACATACGAAAAGGCCGCGACACCGTGGTCGCCCAAGCAGACACCGTGGGATTTTGGCCAGCAGCTTCTGGAGCCGGACCTCGATCGCATCTCGCCATCGCTGGAAATCGGCTTCAGGCATTTCCCGCCGATGGAGCGGGCCGGTATACGCCGCATCGTCAACGGACCTTTCACCTTCGCGCCGGACGGTAACCCGTTGATCGGGCCGGTGAAAGGCGTGCCGAACTTCTGGTCCGCCTGTGCCGTCATGGCCGGGTTTTCGCAGGGTGGCGGCGTCGGCCTCGCTTTGTCAGAATGGATGGTCAACGGCGACCCGGGCTATGATGTCTGGGGCATGGATGTCGCCCGCTACGGCCCCTGGGCGACCCGCGACTACACCAACGCCAAGGTGCGCGAGAATTATTCCCGCCGCTTCCGCATCCGCTATCCCAACGAGGAATTGCCCGCCGCCCGACCGCAGCAGACCAATGCGCTCTATGACCTTCAGCTTGCCAGCGGCGCGGTCATGGGTGTCTCATGGGGACTGGAATCCCCCCTCTGGTATGCGCCTGAGGGCGTCGAGGCGAAGGATCATTTTTCCTTCAAGCGCTCCAACGATTTCGAACATATCGCTGCCGAGGTCGGAAACTGCCGCACCAACGTCGGCGTGACCGACATTTCGAACTTCGCGAAATACGAGGTCACCGGCTCCGGCGCGCGCGCTTGGCTCTCGCACGTGATGACGAATTTCGTCCCGCGCGAGGGTCGCATAGCCCTCACCTCGATGACCAATGAGGCCGGCAGGATCATCGGCGATTTCACCATTGCCTGCGCGGGCGAAGAAGAAAGCGGCGAACGCTTCCAGATGTGGGGGTCGAGCCAGGCGCAAATCTACCACATGCGCTGGTTCGAGCAGCATTTGCCGCACGATGGGTCGGTGGTCGTCCGCAACATTGACCTCGGCCTGACAGGTCTGTCCATAGCCGGTCCCAACGCCACAAAGGTGCTCGCCAAACTGACGGATACCGACGTTTCAAACGACGCCTTCACATTCATGGACTACCGCGAGATGACGGCGGGGCGCGTGCCTGCCAAGGTCAACCGAATCTCCTATACCGGCGATCTCGGCTACGAAATCTGGGTGCAGCCCGAATATCTGCGCCGCCTGTGGACCGCGATCATCGAAGCCGGTGAGGAGTTCGGCATCAAACCGTTTGGAATGCGCGCGCTGCTTTCCATGCGGCTTGAGAAACATTTCGGCACATGGTTCCGCGAGTTCCGCCCGATTTATACGCCGTTCGAAGCGGGGCTGGACCGGTTCGTCTCCCGCAAGAAGAACGATTTCATCGGGCGCGACGGCGTGTTCGCCCATGCCGACAATCCACCCCTCACCCGCGTTTGCCTCAACGTGACCGGTGCGACCGATGCCGACTGCATTGGCGACGAGCCCATCTGGCTTGGGGACGAGGTGATCGGCTGGATCACGTCCGGCGGCTACGCCCACCATGTCAAACAGTCGCTGGCTCAGGGCTACATCCCGACCGACCGGCTGGCTGAAGCCCGCGCGCATGGCATCAAGGTCGAGATCATTGGCGAAATGTGTGACGCCGTCGTGCAAGACGAGCCACCATTCGATCCGGTGGGAGAGCGGATGCGGGGCTAGGCTTCATTATTCTGTCCGTGCATCGTCATCCTCGGGCTTGTCCCGAGGATCTTGTAGATTCCGTCGAGTTTCCATGTTCCGGATCCTCGGGACAAGCCCGAGGATGACAACTGGACAAATAGTCCATTTTTACCCCGCCGCCCGCATCATATCCGCGCACTTCTCCCCGATCATAATGGTCGGCGCATTCGTATTGCCGCCGATCAGGCGTGGCATCACGCTGGCATCAGCGATGCGCAACCCGGCCACCCCGTTCACGCGCAACTCAGGATCGACAACCGCATCGGCATCGTTGCCCATGCGACAGGTGCCGACAGGGTGATAAACGGTGTCGGCGCGGTCGCGGATCAGCTTTTCGATCCCCGCATCGTCGGTCACGCCTTCCGAATACATCTCCTTGGCCCGCCACGGCGCCAGCGGTTCGGCCTCCAGTATCTGCCGCATCCTGCGGAAGCCTGCGATCAGCAGGTCGACGTCCTCACGTTCGGATAAGAACCCCATGTCGATGACAGGCATGTCGGCCATCGACGGCCCGCCGAGGCGCACGGTGCCCCGTGATTTCGGACGCAACACGCAGACGTGACAAGAGAAACCGTGGCCGAGCACAATCTTGCGCATGTGGTCATCCACCAGGCCCACCACGAAATGCAGTTGCAGGTCGGGGCGCTCGATGTCCGGTTTCGATTTGAGGAACGCACCGCCCTCGGCAAACGGCGTCGTCAGCCGCCCGTCCCGGCTTTTGCGCCATTGGCGGATGCCCTTGAACAGGTCCAACCCGCCGCGCAATGACAGTCCGAAAACGTCCTTCCGGTCGGATTTGTAGGCTGTAATGTAATCGATGTGGTCCTGCAGGTTGGAGCCGACTTCGGCCCGGTCAAGCACGACATCAATGCCGTGTTCCCGCAGATGATCGGCGGGGCCGATGCCGGAGGCCATGAGAAGCTGTGGCGTGTTGAACGCACCCAGCGCCAGCACGATTTCCCGCCTGGCGGTCAACGTTTGCACACCACCCTTGCCTTTCACGACCACTCCCGTGGCACGACCGTTTTCAAGAACCAGTTTTTGCGCTTTCGTATGCGTGCGCACCTGCAGGTTCGGGCGGTCAAGATTGGCATGAATATAGGCGGCAGCCGCGCTGCACCGCTCCCCCTCGCGCTGCGTCACTTGATAAAGGCCAATGCCCTCCTGCGTGTCCCCGTTGAAATCGTCGTTGACCGGCACCTGCGTCTGCCGACCGGCTTCGACGAATGCGTGGCTGATCGCATGGGGCGAGCGCTGGTCGCACACGCCGAGCGGGCCGGACCCGGAATGCAGGTCGCTATCGCCCCGCGTGTTACCCTCGGACTTCTTGAAATAGGGCAACACATCGTCGAACCCCCAGCCCTTACAGCCCAAATCGCGCCATTCGTCATAGTCCTGTCGGTGCCCGCGCACATACAGCATGGCGTTGATCGCGCTGGACCCGCCTAATGTGCGCCCACGCGGTTGATAGCCTTGTCGTCCGTTCAGCCCGGCCTGTGGCACGGTCTTGTAGGCATAATTCCCGATTGGCGTCGGCAAAATGGCGGCAACTGCGGATGGCATGCGGTAGAGAACGCCCGTGCCGTCATTGCCCGCCTCTATGAGGCAAACGCTCACCTTCGGGTCTTCGCTCAACCGGCTCGCCACGGTGCAGCCGCCGGAGCCGCCGCCAACGACGATATAATCGTATTCGTTCATGATAGTCCTCCCGTCGCCACTGTTCGGGAGGATGAGCCGCACGTCAACCGAGGGTAGCCAAAGCCCCCGTCAGATCGCCATAGCCGGTGTAATGCCGTTCGTAGGCCAGACCTAAAACCGCAGCGCCAGCGCGCGCCTTCCCGTCGAGGTCTGCATCATCCGTCTGCGCCAGATAAAGCGCCCGCGTGTAATTGCCGAAATACATCTCCCGCAGTTCAGGGTGCCGGTCGAGCCCAAGCGGTTTGACGAGAAACGTCTCGAAATTGCGGGCGAGAAAGTCGGTGATGAAGAAGGTCGTCAGCCAGTCCTCGCCCGCCTGCTGGAAAGTCGTGTTGCCCGCGTAGAACGAAAAGCAATGTGGCCCCGCGATACGCTCGACCCCATTCCGCTCGCACACCGCGTCCAGATGCCCGCCCGTGCCGCAATCGGCATAAGCGACGAAGATGTGGGCGAACCCTTCCGCCCGGGCGTCTTCTATGGCCCGCTCGACGCCGGGGGCGATCTTGTCGGGATAGTGATGCCACATGGCGGGGAGGCATTTGAGATCGATGTGGCCGAGGCCAAGCTGGCCACAGACGGCCAGTATTTCCCGCGCGATCATTCCGCAGCCGATCACGCGCACCGGCTTGGGGGCGGAACCACATGCTGCATCGTGCTGTTTAGGAAGCAGTTCGAAATCATCCAAACCGGAGTTCAGGTCCATGACCAAGATAGCCCTCGCAATCGCCCTCGCCGCTTCCAGTATAGCTCTATCCGGCTGTGCCAACACCATTCGCGGTGTGGGTCAGGATGCATCCAGCACCGTCAACGCCACGCAGGGTGCGGTGCGCCGCACCGGCAATGCTGTCGTCGATTAATCCGAAGCCTTGCGGCAGGGGTGTCAGGCCCCTGCCATCTGGTTGTGCTTGCGCGCCATGTAGCTTTTCGCCGTTTCCACCGCGACTGCCGCATCGCGGCAATACGCGTCGGCCCCGATGGCCGCGCCGAATTCCTCGTTGAGCGGCGCGCCGCCAACCAGCACGGTGATATCGTCACGAATGCCTTTTTCGATCAGCGTATCGATCACCACCTTCATGTAAGGCATGGTCGTCGTCAGAAGTGCCGACATGCCCAAAATGTCCGGCTCGTGCTCATCAATCGCGTCCAGGTAGTTCTCGACCGGGTTGTTGATGCCGAGGTCGATGACGTCGAAACCTGCCCCTTCCATCATCATGCCGACCAGGTTCTTGCCAATGTCGTGGATGTCACCCTTCACGGTGCCGATAACCATCTTGCCCTGCTTTGGGGCACCAGTGGCGGCCAGCAGAGGGCGCAGGATCGTCATGCCGGACTTCATGGCATTTGCGGATAGCAGCACTTCCGGCACGAACAGAATGCCATCGCGAAAGTCTTCCCCGACGATCCGCATGCCTTCCACCAGCGCTTCCGTCAGCACCTTGTAGGGTGCCCAGTCGCGGCCAAGCAGAATTTGCGTGCCCTCGGTGATTTCCTCTTTCAAACCGTCGTAAAGATCGTCGTGCATTTGCAGCACCAGATCTTCGTCGGAAAGCTCGGAGAGGATGATTTCTTCTTCGTCGGACATGCTCTGTTTCCACCCTTGCAACTGGTTCAGACTAATTGCGAAAACCGCAATAAATCATAACGCAATACGACTCCGCGCGCGACGTTTGCGACGTGGATGCACAATGATGCTGTTTAATTGGCAAAACGCTGTAAGGCTAGTGTCGTGCTTGCGACGCAGTGCGACGCGACAAGACCGTTCGGACGCATGTCCGGCACACAAATTGGGCGCGTCGAAATGCGACGCTACGGATACACGATGAACGAGATCAATCCCGACGAAATCGGCACCGAAGCCCACACGGACCTACGCGAGGAAGTGGCCACCGAAATCCGGTCGGCACGTCGCGGGCGCGGGGCCAGCGGCGGCGGTGCAGCCGCCCGCAGAGCCGCACGCACATCCGGCAGCGTGGAATCATTGCCCTATATCCAGCGCAAGATCGGCAATTTCGACATCCTCCACGATGAGGCGATGGACATTATCGAGGCCAATGCCGACACGGTGATGGAAGAAATCGGCATCGACTTTCGCGACGACCCGGAAGCCCTGCAGATGTGGCGCGATGCGGGAGCGGACGTTCAGGGCGAGCGGGTGCATCTGCCCAAAGGCCTGTGCCGCGAATTGATGAAGACGGCACCGTCCTCCTTCACCCAGCACGCCCGCAATGCGGAACGCTCGGTGGAGATCGGCGGCAAAAACCTCGTGTTCGCGCCCGTCTACGGCCCGCCATTCGTGCGGGACCTTGAAGGCGAGCGCCGCTACGCCACGATGGAGGACTTCCGCAATTTCGTGAAGATGGCCTACATGGCCCCCGCCATGCACCATTCCGGCGGTACGGTGGTGGAACCGACCGATGTTGTGGTCAACAAGCGCCACCTCGACATGCTTCACGCCCACATGACGCTGTCCGACAAGCCGTTCATGGGTTCCGTCACCGCGCCGGAACGTGCCGAAGACACGGTGGCGATGGCGAAGATCCTGTTCGGGGATGAGTTCGTCGACAACAACTGCGTTGTCACATCGCTCATCAACATCAACTCGCCAATGGTGATCGACGATACGATGGGCGGGGCGCTGAAGGTGTATGCCCGTGCCGGTCAGGCCACGATTATTTCGCCTTTCATCGTTGGCGGTGCCATGTCTCCTGTGACCGTTGCTGGCACGCTGACGCAGGTTCTGGCCGAAGCGCAGGCGGCGATTGCGTTCGCGCAGCTTTGCCGCCCTGGCGCGCCGGTCATCATGGGCACCTTTGCGACATCCATCTCCATGCAATCAGGCGCCCCGGCCTTCGGCACACCGGAGCCGGCGCAGGTTTTGTATGGTGCGGCACAATTCGCCCGCCGTTACAACCTGCCCTTCCGCTCCGGCGGCTCGCTGACCGGCTCGAAACTGCCGGACGCGCAGGCGGCTTACGAATCTGCCAACACGCTTCAACCAACCCTGCTCGGCGGCGTCAATTTCGCGCTCCATGCCGCCGGTTGGCTGGAAGGCGGGCTTGTTTCGTCCTACGAAAAGTTCGTGATGGATTGCGACCAACTCGCTGCCGCACAGAAGATGTCCCAGGGCGTCGATGTGTCCGAGCATGGTCAGGCAATGGACGCCATCCGGCAGGTCGGCCCGGGCAGCCACTATCTCGGCTGCGACCACACCCAGGCCAACTTCCAGACCGCGTTTTACCGTTCCACCATCGCCGACAACAATTCGTTCGAGCAATGGGATGTGGAAGGCGGCAAGTCCGCGCCGCAACGGGCCAACGAACAGGCCCGCAAGTGGATTGCCGACCACGTCGCGCCCGATATGGACCCCGGAATGCGCGAGGCGCTCGACGCCTATGTGGCGCAGAAGAAGGAATCCATGCCCGACGCCTTCACCTGAACACGCGAGGTCAGGGCACCACAGGCACCGGAAGTCACCAGCCGCAACAAAATGGCCGACACGATTCTCGGCGAAGTGTGGAAGGCACCTGTGCGGGAATAATTCCGCTCAGGTCCGTTCCAATTTATTCAGTCCCGGTTACGCCGCGCGCGACGGGCGGAACGGGATTCGCCGCCAGCTTCGCTGACGGAAATCGGATTCACCAACTCGCCGGTGCCCGCCACGATCTGTTCCTGACTTGGGACCGGGCCCGCCACATGCTCGTCGATGGCCTTGCGCATGGCGGCCAGATGCTCGTTGCTTGTCCCGCAGCATCCACCAATGATCGTGGCCCCTTCGTCGATGGCCAGATGCACATACTGGCTCATCAATTCCGGCGTACCGGTGTAGATCACCTTGTCGCCGCTCACGCGCGGAACGCCGCAATTCGCCTTTGCGACGATGGCGATTTCGGAAGCCCCGTCTGCATCCCGCATATCCAGCACGGAATAGAGAAGGTCCGTAGCACCCACGCCGCAATTTGCTCCAACCGCGAGCGGCGGCGGATCCATAGCGGCACCGATGCCAAGCACCTCCTTTGGCGTCAGCCCCATCATGGTGCGACCGGCCGTATCGAAACTGGCGGTGAAGACATAGGGCAGACCGACCTGACGCGCCGCCTCGGAAGCCGCCTCGATTTCCTCGCGCGCCGACATGGTTTCGATCCACAACACGTCCGCGCCACCGGCTTTCAGACCCTCCATCTCCTCACGGAAGGAGGCTACGGCGTCCTCGTGGGTCAGTGCGCCCAGCGGCACGAACAATTCGCCGGTCGGCCCGACTGAACCGGCGACAATAACCGTGCGGTCCACTTCGTCGGCGACCGAATGGGCGATGCGAGCAGCCTTTTCCGCCAGTTCCGCCGCCCGGTCCTGCGCGTTGTGCAGCTTGAGTCTGTGGCGATTGCAGCCGAACGTGTTGGTCAGAATGATATCCGACCCGGCCTGCACGAAACCGCGATGCAGTTCGGCTATCCGGTCGGGATGTTCCTCGTTCCAAAGTTCCGGCGCGTCACCAGACATCAGCCCCATATTGAACAGGTTCGTTCCCGTCGCACCGTCCGCAAGCAGGACTTTCTTTTCTTTCAACAGGTTCTGTAAACGGTCGCTCATCTTTGAAATCTCTGAATAGGATATAAGGCAATCTTTATATTTTGAGGCCGTTAAACTCAACCGGTGATCTCCAAACTGCGACACGATAGTGCGGCAGTATAAAAGGCAGTCGCCTGTCACACTTGTGCCACATACGGGAATGTGCGAGATAGGCGGGGCAATCCGGTCGCTTGAGGGAGCCGTACCGGTGCGGTGTAGATCGCGCTTTCAAACTTGGTTTGATGGCGAAGACGCACCGTAGAAGGGCTGCGTGAGTCGGGAGGACAATCACGCAGCCCTTTTTCGTTTGCGATATGGGCGCATGTTCCGTCGAGCTCACCCTGTCATGGGTCAATTCTCATCCCGAACCCCACCCCATGCCTGCCCCGCACCTAAAATGTCGTCTTTGCGCCCGTGCAGGTCGCCAGCGCCGCATTGCCACTATAACTTGAAGCGCACACACGTGAGCACGGGCTGGAGAAAACGGCATCATGGCACAACTGCAAATCGTCTATTGGCGCGATATTCCCGCACAGGTTCTCGTCAAGGCCGGGCGTCGCAATCAGGCCAAGCGTGAACTGCCGTTGCGCTTCACGGAAGCTATCGACATGGCCGCCATGCGGACCGGCGCTGCCGATACGGACGATTATCTGGCGGAATGGCGGCGCGGCGACCCGACGGATGTGGGCGACGACCTTGAAGCCGAGGCCGATAGGGCGATGGCGCAGATCGAACAGGACTATGACAAGGAGCGCCTCGTGGCCCTTGTCAAGAACGGGGGGAACGAAGCATGAGCGAAAACCGTATCGGCGCATCCATCGAGGTCAGCGCCAAGCATGTCCACGACGGCAAGCTGGATCGCACGATGCTGCCGGCAGGAACACGCGTTTACATCACCGATGTGGGCGTTGATCCGGTCGCAGACCTCATTTCCGCTGCCGCATCCGTGCGCAACATGGGCTTTTCGCCCGTCCCCCACATTCCCGCCCGCCGAATCGAAAGCGAGGCCGCTCTCGATGCGCGCATCGGTGGCATGGTCTGCGAGGGCGGCGTGGACGACATTCTCGTCATCGCTGGCGAAGCGCCCGCGCAGATGGGACCCTACTCCCAGTCTCTCGACATCCTGCGCACCGGCATCGCCGACAGACGTGGCATCAAGCACGTGGCGATCGGCGGCCATCCGGAAGGCAACCCGGCCTATCGGGAGCGCGACCTGAACGACGTGTTGAAAGAGAAACTCGCCTACGCCAGCGAATCCGACGCCGCGTTCCGCATCGTCACCCAGTTCGGCTTCGACGGCCCCATGTTTGTCCGCTGGGCGGAAGGCTTGAAGGCAGCCGGTGTCGATCTGCCCATCCATCTGGGCGTGGCCGGTCCGGCGAAGATCATGACATTGCTGAAATATGCAGCTATGTGCGGTGTCGGCAATTCTCTGAATTTCCTGAAGAAACGCGGCAGCGCGATCACAGCGCTGGCAACGAAGCATTCACCGGAAGATGTCGTCAGCCCCATAGAAGCAGCCTGGCGGGGCGATACGACACATATCGCCCAGCTTCACGTGTTTCCGTTCGGCGGTCTGCAAGCCTCGGCGGACTGGCTTCATGAACGCGGCAGCTACGGACGGGTGCAGCCGGTCAAACTGGCCCTCGCTTGAAACCCGAACTGACGCTTCAGCCGACCAGTCGCAGGTCGGTCGGCATGGACTGGCCTGTGAAGCAATTCTGAAACGCACGGATCGCATCCGCCGTCAGGTCCACGCGGTTCATGCTGTAGACGTGGATGGCGTCGACACCGTTGGCAGCCAGATCACGCACCTGTGCTTCCACCACATCCCGTGCGACATCGCTCTGTTTGGCCTTGTCGTCCCCGGCTTCGGCGAAACGATCCCGCAACCATTGTGGAATGCTCGCGCCGCAATTCCCGGCAAACGATGCGATCTTGTCGAAATTGGCGATCGGCATGATGCCGGGCACCAGCGGCAGGCGCACACCGGCCTCTTCCGCTTCGTCGCGGAACCGGTAGAAATCGGCATTGTCGAAGAAGAACTGCGTGATGGCCCGAGCCGCGCCCGCATTCTGCTTGGCGCGCAGCACGTCGAGATCGGCGATGCGGTTTTCGGCCAGCGGATGCACTTCGGGATAAGCGGATACCGATATTTCCCAACGCTTCCGATACCGCAGCGCACGCAGCGCGTCGGCAACGGACTCGAAGCCTGCCAGCCCCTTGCGACCGGGCGCAGGGTCGCCCCGCAACAGGACGAGATGACGAATGCCCGCGTCCCACAAGCTGTCGGTGAACGCGAAGACCGCATCGGCGTCATCAAAATAGGACAGCGTCAGATGGCTCGCGGTCGGCACGTCCGTCAATTCAGACAGGCGCGTGGACCATTCGAACGATCCCTCCGTCGCCGTGCCGCCTGCCCCGAACGTAACGGTCTGAAAGTCCGGCTCGAAACCGGCGCAGGGCGTGGGCACCGGTCATCAAAGCACGCTCCGCGATCAATCCGCTGGCCGGAAAATACTCGATGGAGATTTCGGCCTTGCCGTCTCGTTTGTGTGCTGAAGACATGAGAGGAACCCTTTCCGCTGATTTGCGCCACCATAAGATAAAGAAAATTAGTGTGTCAATGTGGACATAACATTTTCTTTATGTCTTTTTTGCCGCCGAAACCAGATGCGGCTTGCCCGTGTCGGTTTTGGCATGGACACCGGCGCACGCTGCCACGACAGTTCTTTCAGAGAACGGCCTACGCGGTAGATGCAAAGCGCCTGCACCGCACGAATGATTAGGAACAGAACACCGTGACACGCACCATCGTTGCCTCCCAAACCCGCGAAGTCGTCATCGGCTTCGATGAGAAATTTTGCGTCATCGGCGAACGCATCAACCCGACAGGCCGCAAGAAACTGGCGGCCGAAATGCAGGCGGGAAATTTCGACACCGTCAGATCCGACGCACTGGCGCAGGTCGCTGCCGGTGCCACGATGCTGGACGTCAACGCGGGCGTCACATCGGTGGACCCCAACGCAACCGAACCGGCATTGCTCGTGCAGACGCTGGAGATGGTGCAGGAACTGGTCGATGTCCCTCTCTCGATCGACTCCTCGGTGACAGCCGCCATCGAGGCCGGTCTTCGGGTTGCCAAAGGCCGTCCGCTGGTCAACTCGGTCACGGGCGAGATGGAAAAGCTGGAAGCGATCCTGCCGCTCATCAAGAAATACAATGTGCCCGTCGTGGCGATCTCGAACGACGAGACCGGCATTTCCGAAGACCCGGACGTGCGCTTCGCGGTCGCCAAGAAGATCGTGGAACACGCCGCCGATTACGGCATTCCCGGCCCACGATATCGTGGTCGACCCCCTCGTCATGCCCATCGGCGCGATGGGCACGGCAGGCAAGCAGGTGTTCGCGCTGGTGCGCCGGTTGCGCGAAGAACTGGGCGTCAACACGACCTGCGGCCTGTCGAACATATCCTTCGGCCTGCCCCACCGCCACGGCATCAACGCCGCCTTCATTCCCATGTGCATTTCCGCTGGCATGACGAGCGCCATCATGAACCCCTGCCGCCCGCAGGAAATGGAAATGGTCCACGCCGCCAACACACTGGCCGGTAATGACGCCGATTGCGAGGTATGGATTCGCAATTACAAAGGCCACGTCGTCGCCGCACCGGGCGAGGTTCAGGCCGCACCCGTCGCTGCACCCTCAGGCCGTTCCGGCGGTCGCCGTGGTGGTCGTGCCGCGCGAACGGGCGGCTGAGAAGAACAGTGACCCCTCTCAGAGTTAATTTCAGGCATGTATAGGTTGGCTTCAATCCCAGCCGAAACGCTGAAAAAGATGATCGCATATAAGGTAACTAACGAGCGCAGTGCTCATGCCGATGCCTATCTGATACTCTATCCCGGCAAATTCCGGGGAGAAAAGCCACTGGACCGCCATTGCAAGCAGCACGGCACAGATACCGCAAGCTATGAGCATGGGCACGTGGTCGAGAATATTGCCTCTGAAAAGATAAACCGCGATCGCGCTAACGATCAATGCGTCCTTAGCTACTGATAAAAACTGATCCATATCCGCCGAATAAAGCTCGCCCCTTACCAACTTCCTAAAGCCCAGATTGCAACCGACAGGTAATTTCGAATTAGATGAACGATACAGACCCCCTCGTCGTCTTCACCCCTTCTGGCAAACGGGGCCATTTTCCCATCGGCACACCGGTCCTCGACGCCGCCCGCTCGCTCGGCGTTTACGTCGAGTCCGTCTGCGGTGGGCGGGGTATTTGCGGGCGCTGTCAGGTGGAGCCGATGGTCGGTTCATTCGCCAAGCACAAGATCGAGAGCCGGGCGGAAAACGTATCGGATTGGTCGTCGAAAGAGGTTCGCTACACCGACAAGCGTGGTAATTTGAAGGACGGGCGGCGGCTGTCTTGCTCGACGACCATTCAGGGGCCGCTTGTCGTCGATATTCCCGCCGATGCAGCGGTCAACCAGCAAACCATCCGCAAGGCCGCCAGCCAGCGCGAAATCCACCGCAACCCGGCGATCAAGCTGTGCTACGTCGAGGTCGAGGAACCCGACATGCACAAGCCTCTGGGTGATCTTGACCGGCTCAAGGCTGCGCTGGAAGCCGAATGGGGTTACGCCGACATTCTCGTCGCCCAGCACATCCTGCCGCAGGTTCAGAAGACGCTCCGCAAGGGCAACTGGTCCGTCACCGCCGCTATTCACAGGGATATGGAGACCTCCCGCCCTACCCTCGTGGCGCTCCATCCCGGCCTGAAGAATGAGGCTTATGGTATCGCCTGCGATATCGGCTCCACCACCATCGCCATGCACCTGTCGTCGCTGCTCTCCGGTGTAACGGTCGCCTCGGCCGGCATGTCGAACCCGCAAATCCGGTTCGGCGAAGACCTGATGAGCCGCGTGTCTTACGTGATGATGAACCCGAATGGTGGGCAGGAAGGCCTGACCAAAGCGGTCCGCGAGGCCGTCAATGACCTTATCGGTCAGGTCTGCGCCGAGGCCGGTGTCGAGCGCGCGGACATTCTCGACAGTGTATTCGTCGGCAATCCGATCATGCACCACCTGTTCCTCGGCATCGACCCGACCGAACTGGGCGGCGCACCCTTTGCGCTGGCAGTTTCCGGCGCGGTGCACACGTGGTCGAGCGAACTTGATCTCGACATGAATGAGGGCACGCGCGTTTATATGCTGCCCTGCATCGCTGGTCATGTGGGTGCCGATGCTGCCGCTGCGACGCTATGCGAAGCACCCAACGAGAGCGACGGCATGGCGCTGCTCGTCGATATCGGCACGAACGCCGAAATCGTGCTGGGCAACCGCGCGCGCACGATGGCCGCCTCCTCCCCCACCGGCCCGGCCTTCGAGGGCGCGGAAATCTCTTGCGGCCAGCGCGCCGCGCCCGGTGCCATCGAGCGCGTCCGCATCGACAAGGATACGCTGGAACCACGCATTCGCGTGATCGGCGCGGAAATGTGGTCGGACGAACCGGGCTTTGCCGAAGCGGTGGCCGAGACCGGCGTTACCGGCATTTGCGGGTCCGGCATTATCGAGGTGATGGCCGAGATGTTTCTGGCAGGCATCATCGACGAGGACGGTGTGGTGGACGGGGCCAAGGCCGCACTCAATCCCCGCGTCCATGAAAGCGGCCGCACATTCGCCTATCGCCTGTGGAACGCGGACGGGCAGCCGGATATCGTCGTCTCGCAAACCGATGTGCGCGCCATCCAGCTCGCCAAGGCCGCGCTCTATGCCGGCGTGCGCCTGCTGATGGACAAGCAGGGCGTCGACCGTCTCGACACGATCAGCCTGGCCGGTGCGTTCGGCACGTTCATCGACCCGAAATACGCGCTCGTTCTCGGATTGGTGCCAGATTGTGAGATCGCCAACGTCAAGGCTGTGGGCAACGCGGCTGGAACCGGCGCACAGATGGCGCTGCTCAACCGCACCCACCGCCGCGAGATCGAGAAGACGGTCACGGAAATCGAGAAGATCGAAACCGCATTGGAACCGAAATTTCAGGACCATTTCGTGGCGGCGATGGCATTCCCCAATAAGTTCGAGCCGTTTCCCCGCCTCGAAGCCGAAGTCACGCTGCCACCCCGGCGCACGACACACAGCGCCGACGACCAGCCGCGCCGCAGGGGTGGCCGCCGACGCGGGTGACGCGTCATCTGATGTGTCTGTGAGCGCCTCATCTTCCTGATTGCGACATAGATGCGGAGGTGGTATCACCAGCCATCAGTGGCGTCATCTCGGGAGGATGCGTTGCACATCTCCAAAACTGCCAAACCCCATGAGTTGGGCGGGCGCACTGCGTTCGGAACCGATGTTTCGCGTGTTGTTCCAGACCGGTCCCGCGAGGCGCGCAGCTTTGTTTTCTTCATGGTGCCGGACTTCTCGATGATCGCATTTGCGACAGCTATCGAGGCGCTCCGGCTCGCCAACCGGATGCTGACCTACAACAGCTATTCCTGGCGTCTGTCCTCCACTGACGGACTGCCGGTGCGCGCTTCCAACGGTGTGGAAGTCGCCGTCAGCACCACCCTTGAAGAGGAACGCCGCCTGCTCTCCGGCCCCGACCGCCCGTCGATGGTGTTCATCTGCTCCGGTATCAATGTGGAGAAGCATGACAGCAAGATCATCCACGGTTGGATCCGCGAGGAGCACAAGCGTGGGGTGGCGATCGGCGGCCTCTGCACTGGCGCGCACATTCTGGCATCCGCAGGCCTGCTGTCCGGAAGGCGCTGCGCGATCCATTGGGAAAATCTGCCCGGTTTTCAGGAGCGCTTTCCAAACGCCGACGTCTATGCCGACCTCTTCGAAACCGATGGCAACGTCTATACCTGCGCCGGCGGTACGGCTGCACTCGACATGATGCTGTCCCTCATCGCGGAAGATCACGACGAAACCCTGGTCAATTCGGTCTGCGAGCAGGCCCTGACCGACCGGGTGCGCGGGCCGCACGACAGGCAACGTCTTCCGCTACGCGCGCGCCTCGGCGTGCAGAATACGCGCATTCTCACCATCATCGAAATGATGGAAGCCCACCTGTCGGAACCGCTGACGCTGATCGACATCGCCGCCCATGCTGGTCTGTCCCGCAGGCAGATCGAGCGGCTGTTCCGCGGCCATATGGGCCGGTCGCCCGCCCGCTATTATCTCGAAATCCGCCTCGACCGGGCACGGCATTTGCTGTTGCAATCGAACCTGCCGGTGGTCGAAGTCGCCATCGCCTGCGGCTTCGTTTCCGCCTCGCATTTCTCCAAATGCTACCGCGAACTCTACGGTCGCTCCCCGTTGCAGGAACGGGCGGAGCGGGTGTCGCACGAGGCGGCATAGGCGCGTTACAGGGCCGCAAGCCCGGCGCATGGTGTTCCGGCTACGATCTTTCCGTGCCATCGCACATCGTCGGGCCATCGGATGGTCCGCACCGGTGAACAGGCGTGCAAACAGGCACGGCCAGCATGGCGGAAAGAGACCGGATGCTGATTGCCCTGATCGACGACGACGCCATCGACCGCATGTTGATGCACAAGGCGTTGCAAGGCGTTACGGCGGCTATGGATATCGTCGAATATTCCGATGGTGCGACTGCACTCTCAGCCATGCGCGAAACCCCGCCCTCGGCAGTTCTGATCGACGTTCACATGCCCGACATGGGCGGCTTCGAGGTGGTTCGGGCCATCCGTGCCGACCCGACACTATTCGGATTGCCTATCGTCATGCTGTCCGACTCGAACGAGCGCGAGAAGATGCTGCATTCACGGGAATTGGGCGCGACAGCCTATTTTCCCAAGCCCGACACGATCAAGGGTTACGAAGTGCTGGCCAAGGCCCTGCGCCGCGAATGGCTCGATCAGCCATCCGCACGCAGCCGCTCGTTGGCGCTGTCGAACGGCGATTCCGGCACGACCGTCGCCTTGTAGCGTTTGCCGAGAATGCGGATTTCCATCTCCGTACCTTCCGCGCCGTAGGCAGGGCGCACCATTGCCAGCGCGATCGATTTGCCGGTCCGGTAGCCATAGCCCCCGTGGGTCGCACGACCGATCAATTCGTCACCCGAATAGATCGCCTCGGAGCCCCGCGCATCGGCATCCTCGATCCCATGAACCTCCAGCGTGACGAAGGACCAGCCGTCGCCCTTCTCGTGGCGGGCTAAAAGCGCATCCCGACCATAAAATTCCTTGGCAGGTTTGATGAAACGGTCGAGGCCGGACTCATAGGCCGAATACTCGATTGACAATTCGCGCGGGATGAGGCGGTAGCTTTTTTCGATCGCCATCGCGGTCATGGCGCGGATGCCGAACGGCTTGATTCCGAACTCTTCGCCCGCTTCCATCAACAAGTCCCAGATCGCATTCTGCTGCTCGATCGGGTGGTGCAGTTCCCAGCCCAACTCGCCGACGAAGTTGACGCGCAGAGCATGGGCGGTGGCCGTGCCGACGCTGATTGTCTTGCCCGAAAGCCACGGGAAATTGGCATTATCCAGTTTCGTGCGCGTCAGTTTTGCCAGCACGTCGCGGGAACGCGGACCGGCCAGCACGAGAACGCCGTAGCGTTCGGTTACGGGATTGAGCGTTACCGAGCCGTCGGTCGGCAAGTGGCGGAACAGCACATCGTGGTCATGCGCCTCGAATGCACCGGCAGAGACGAGATAGAACGCGTCCGGCTTGTATTCGTAGATGGTGAATTCGCTGCGCACGCCGCCGGCGCTGGTCAACACATGGGCCAAAGCGACACGCCCGCGCTTTTTTGGCACCGAGTTCGCCATTATGGAATCCAGCCACTCCCGCGCGCCGGGGCCGCTGACCTGCATCTTGGCGAAGGCAGACATGTCCAGAAGGCCGACCCCTTCCGTCACCGCCTTCACCTCGTTGCCGACATGCTCGAAATAGTTCGAACGGCGGAACGACCACTGTTCGCGCACACGACCCGTATGGTCGGCGGGCGCATGGTTTTCCTGTACGATCAGATCCGCCCCATCCATCGGCCCGACGGTTCTTTTCTCTTCCGGCAGTTCATACCCTTCCGGCGCATACCAGTTGGCACGTTCCCAGCCATAGACGCCGCCGAACACGCCGCCGAGGTCTTTCTGGCGACCCCATGACGGGGTCGTTTTCAATGGTCGCGCCGCGCTGCGCTCCTCGTCGGGATAGTGCAGCGTAAAGACGTTGGCGTAGGCTTCCTCATTCTTCTCGATCAGGTAGCCCTCGGTCGCATATGGCCCGAACCGGCGCGGGTCCACGCCCATCATGTCGATGGTGGGTTCCCCGTCCACGATCCATTCCGCGATCTGCCAGCCCGCCCCGCCGGCCGCTGTGATGCCAAATGAATGCCCTTCGTTGAGCCAGAACCCTTTCTTGCCCGGTGCCGGGCCGATGATGGGCGACCCATCCGGCGTGTAGCAGATGGCACCGTTATAGACCTTCTTGATCCCCGCCTCGCCGAAATACGGCACCCGCTCCACGGCAGTCTCGATGTGGCGCTCGATGCGGTCGAGATCTTCCTGAAACAGTTCGTATTCACTGTCGCTGGACGGGCCGTCCACATAACAGACCGGCGCACCGTGTTCATACGGACCGAGAATGAGGCCGTGGGCCTCTTCGCGCATATACCAGGCGCTATCGCTTTCGCGCAGCACGCACAGTTCCGGTCCGCCTGCGTCGCGGAACTTCTTGATTTCGGGATGCGCCTCGGTGACGATATACTGGTGCTCGACGGGAATGACCGGGACGTCCAGCCCGACCATGCGCCCTGTCTGGCGGGCGAAGTTGCCGGAACATGAGATGACATGTTCGCAGTGGATGTCACCCTGGTCGGTCTTGACGATCCAGGTGTCGTCATCCTGCTGCTCGATGGCCGTCACTGCCGTATTGCGGTGAATGCGGGCACCGGCATCGCGGGCGCCCTTGGCCAGCGCCTGCGTCAGATCGGCGGGCTGAATGTAACCGTCATCGGGGTGTTCAATGGCACCGAGCAGACCGTCAGTATTCACGTAGGGCCAGCGTTCCTTGATCTCATGCGGGGTGATCTTCTTCACGTTGATGCCCAGCGTATCGGCGATGCCCATGTAATATTCGTACTCGTCCATCCGGTCGGCGGACCGTGCGAGGCGAATGTTGGAGACCTTGCGGAAGCCGGTATCCATGCCGGTTTCCGCGGCCAGTTCCTGATAGAACCGCACGGAATATTTATGGATCTGCCCGACCGAGTAACTCATGTTGAACAGGGGCATCAGTCCTGCGGCGTGCCATGTGGAACCGGATGTCAGTTCCTTGCGCTCCAGCAAAAGACTGTCCGTCCAGCCCTTTTTCGCCAGATGGTAAAGCGTTGATACGCCAACCACACCACCACCGATGACGACCGCTTTCGCCTTGTCCTGCATGACCTTCAATCCCGTTCCGCTCCGCTCGCTCACGCGACAATAGCCACCGTGCGCACGCTTCGCACCATCCGTTTTGCGACATGCCGCAAGTGCACCCACGACCGCCGCTGCCGATTAACGAAAGATGAAGGCACGCCTCGCAATTTGCGGCATTTTGCGCCCGGTTTTTCAAAACCATCCCGCCACGATGCGGCCGTGGACTGGAAGGGACGGGTAAACCCATGACGACCGAAACAACACTCAAGAATGAGGTCCAGCGCAGTCGAAAGACGGCCAGCGCACCGCCTCTACAGGCCGAACCGGCATCGACAGGCGTCGCGATTCCGCTTTGCGTCGATCTTGACGGAACGCTCATCCGCACCGACCTGCTGCACGAAGCCATCTTCGCGTTCCTGCGCGGCAACCTTGCCCGTATTTTCCTGCTGGCAGCGTGGCTGTTGAAGGGCAAGGCCCATCTGAAGGCCCAACTTGCCGCCCGCGTCCAGCCCGATGTCACCACCCTTCCCTACACGCAGGAACTGCTCGATCTGCTGCAAAGCGAAAAAGCCATCGGTCGCACACTCATTCTGGCGACAGCATCCCCGAAAATCTGGGCTGACGCGGTCGCCGGGCATCTCGGCCTGTTCGACGATGTGGTTGCCACCACCGACACCGAAAACATGGCAGGCACGAACAAGGCCGCGCGCCTCGCCACGCTTTTCGGCGACCAAGGCTTCGACTATGCGGGCAATTCCAAACACGACCTTGCGGTCTGGAGCCGCGCCCGCACCCCAATCGTCGTCCGACCGGACCTGAAGGCACGCGCTTGGGCCAGGCGCAACGGCGTGTCGGTCATCGCGGACGGTCACGTGCCTGCCACGCGCCTGAAAACCTGGGCGAAAGCCGTGCGCGTTCATCAATGGCTGAAAAACACGCTGTTGTTCGTGCCCGGCGTCCTCTCCTTCGATCTTCTCGATATGGGCTCAGTCACGGTTCTGTTGACCGCCTTTTTCGCGTTCAGTCTTTGCGCGTCCAGCGTCTACCTGTTGAACGATGTCATCGACATTGAAGCTGACCGCAAACACCCGACCAAGCGCAAGCGGCCGATTCCGGCTGGCCGGGTATCCATCCAGCACGCTATCATCGGCGCGGCTTTGTGCCTTCTCGTCAGCGCATCGTTGGCAACGACCCTGCCCTGGCAGTTCGGAGCCGTGCTCGCGCTCTATGCTGCCACCACCTTCGCCTATTCCTTCCTGCTGAAACGTGTTCTCCTCATCGACGTTTTCACACTGGCCGGACTGTTCACGATCCGCGTCATCGCCGGTTCGGCAGTCCTGCTGCTGCCGATCTCCACATGGCTGCTCGCCTTCTGCGTGTTCTTCTTCCTGTCGCTGGCGCTGGTGAAGCGCTTTGTCGAACTCCAGTCGATCAAACCGATCTCGAACGAAAAGCTCGCCGGGCGCGGCTATCGTGCCGAAGATATCGAAACAATCGGACAAGCGGGCATAGCGTCCGCTTTCGCCGCAGTCGTGGTGCTGGCGCTGTTCATCGACTCTCCTGAAATTGCGCAGAATTACACCAACCCGCACCTGATCTGGCTCGTGTTGCCACCGGTTCTGTTCGTCACCTTCCGCATCTGGATCCTCGCACGCAGACGTGAAATGCATGAGGACCCGGTCGTCTTCATCATGACCGACTGGCGCAGCCAGATCATGATCGCCGCCGGTGCCCTCGTCATGCTCGGTTCCCAATGGATGCCCCTGTGAGCGCGACAAGTGGAAACTGGGGTCGCACGAACAAGCGTGCCCGCGCCATTCTGCCGTTCCGGCCGTGCCGCATAAAAGGAAACGTGCTGCCATACGGCAATGGCCGCTCCTATGGCGACACCTGCCACAACGACACGGGCACGTTGCTCGATTCCCGCATGCGCAACCGCATCATGGAGTTCGACAGGCAATCCGGCCTGATGCGCCTCGAGCCCGGCGTAATGCTGGGCGACGTGCTGGCTCTGTTGGAAGGCACGGGCTGGTTCGTGCCCGTCCTACCCGGGACCCGTCACGTTACCTTCGGCGGAATGCTCGCCAACGACATCCACGGCAAGAACCACGAGCATCGCGGCACGTTTGGACGCCACGTTCGCAGCTTCACCCTGCACCGCTCCGACCGTGAGCCGGTTATCTGTTCGCCGGACGAGAATGGCGACCTCTTCGCCGCCACGATCGGAGGCATGGGCCTGACAGGCTTTGTCACCGGGATGGAGGTACAACTGATGCGCGTTCCGTCGTCCCACGTGCGCCAGACCAACCATCCCTTCGGTTCCATCGGAGATGCCCTCGACATCCTGTCCAGGAACGAATCCGAATACAGCGTCGCATGGGTGGACAGCATCGCCGGGGGTACAAAGGCGGGGCGGGGTGTGGCGATGTTCGCCGACCATGTGGAATGCGCCGAGGTTACAAGCTACGCCAAGCCGCGCATCGCCGTGCCGCTCACGCCACCCGTCTCACTCCTGTCCGGCCTGCCGTTGCGTGCCTTCAACGCGGCCTATTTCAGGGCCAACGCGAAAGCACCGCCGCGCATCGTTTCCCCCGCATCCTTCTTCTTTCCGCTCGATACGGTGTCGAACTGGAACCGCCTCTACGGTCCCAAGGGCATGCACCAGCACCAGTGCGTCGTGCCGTCGGACGCCGCAGAAGCGACGCTAAACCTGCTGATGAAAACCGCACGCGATGCGGGCCACGGCTCGTTCCTGACCGTGCTGAAACGCTTCGGCGCGATGCAATCCTCCGGCCTCATGTCATTCCCGTTCGAAGGTGTGACGCTGACGCTCGATTTTGCCGCCAAGGGCCAATCAACCCTCGCCCTGCTCGACCGCCTCGACGCCATCGTCCTCGACGCCGGTGGACGCACGAACCCCTACAAGGACAGCCGCATGAGCGCCGCGACCTACCAGCGCGGATTCACGAACTGGGAACGGCTGGAAGCCCTGCGCGACCCCGCCTGCATGTCGGACTTCTGGCGCCGGGTCGCCAGCCGCAAAGTGGTCGATGCACCATCCGTGTCCACTTCAAGAGAAACCGTTAACCACCCCGTTGAACACGATTTTCAGACAAATGCAGCAGAGTCCGCAGCATGACCTATCTGCCATTCATCCTGTTCACCGTCTTCACCAATGCCGCAGCGCAGATCATGCTGAAGCAGGGCATGTTGACGCTCGGGCCCCTGGCCTCCGGTGGGCCGGTGACGGCGCTTTCCATCGTTACGCTTATTTTCAAAGTGGTTTTCCATCCGTGGGTCTTTGCCGGTCTCGTTACGTTCGTGATCTCGATGGCGTCCCATCTGTTCGTTTTGTCGAAAGTCGAACTGTCCTTCGCCTACCCTTTCCTCAGCCTCGCCTATGTGGCCGTCGCAGTGGTCGCCTGGCTGGTCTTCGCCGAAGACCTGAACAGCTGGCGCATTGCCGGTATCGCACTGATCTGCCTCGGCACTATTGCCATCGCGCAAGGTGGCGAGGCTACGACCGACATCGTGGCCGAACGCTCCATTTCCTCAAGCAGTTGAGACGCCTGACATGAAACACATCATTTTTGGAGGCGACGGTTTCGTCGGCCGCGTTTTGGCCGCCAAACTTGCGGCCGAGGGCGAGCAGGTCATCGTCGCCGACATCGCCAAAGGCAAATGCGCCCATTACGACCGCTGCCGCTGGATCCATGTGGATGTCACGGTGCGCGACGATTTCAACCGCGTTCCCATCGAACCGGACGATGCGATCTACAACCTGTCGGCCAAGATGCTGTCGCCCATCGTCACCCGCGCGGAACGGCACGACTTCTTCTGGCCGGTCAACTACGACGGCACCCGCAACATACTCGAAGCCATGAAGGCACGGGGCGCGACCAATCTGGTCCACTTCACCACCGACATGATCTACGGCCACACGAAAACGGTGCCCATGTATGAGGATCACCCTGTTCAACCCTTGGGTGAATACGGCGAAAGCAAGCTGGCGACCGAACGGCTGGCGCAGGAATGGCGGGCCACCCACGGCTTCAACATCTCGCTCTTCCGCCCGCGCCTCATCATCGGCCCCGGTCGTCTCGGCATTCTGGAAAAACTGTTCAAGCTGGTCGATACCAACCTGCCCGTGCCGATGATCGGTTCCGGCAAGAACCCCTACCAGTTTATTTCCGTCTTCGACTGTGCCGATGCCGCCCATCTGGCGTGGAAGGCGGGTTTCCCGAACGAGGCATACAATCTGGGCTCAAAGAACCCGCCATCCGTCCGCAAGCTGCTCAAGCGACTCATTTCCGAAGCCGGAAGCCGTTCGATCCTGCTGCCCACCCCGGGTTGGGCGGTGAAGCGCACGCTCGACACCCTCGATGCGGTCAACATGCCGATCATGGACCCGGAGCAATATCTCATCGCCGATGAAGAATGCCTGCTGGACTGCTCGAAGGCTGGACGCGAACTCGGGTGGGAGGCCAAACACTCCGACGACGACATGCTGGTCGCCGCCTATCGCGAATACCGCGATGGAAAAGATGCACCCCAAAGCGCAGCCGTTCCGCAGGCGGCCTAAACTTTTACTCCGTCATCCTCGGGCTTGTCCCGAGGATCTGGAGCAACACCTTCAAAACGCACCGTCCGGCTCCTCGGGACAAGCCCGAGGATGACGAAAAGAGGACCATCATGCTCGAACTATTGAAACGCAGAACCAAACCAACAGCCGCCCCCCGCACGACCGTAAACGCCCCCACCCTCGTGCCGGAAATCAGCACGCCGGTTCCGCACCCGAACCTTCTGACGGTGGAGGATGCGAAAGCGCTTTCCGTCGAGGCCATGACGGACCTGTTCAACAGCCACCTCAACCCCGGTCAATATCATTTCATGAAGCTGCTCGGCTTCCACAAGATCAAGATCGAGCACGCCGAGGGCATGTATTACACCGACCAGAACGGGCGGAAGATTCTCGATTTCTTCGGCGGTTTCGGCTCCCTTTCGCTGGGCCACAACCACCCGCGCATCATCGAAGCACGCAAAAAGTTCGGCGAAGAGAAGCGCCACGAAATCGCGATGGCATTCCTGTCGCAATACGCCTCCGCGCTCGCCGCAAACCTCGCCCGCATCGCGCCGGGCGATCTCGACATGGTGTTCCTCGGCTCGTCCGGTTCCGAAGCTATGGAAGCCGCGCTCAAGGTGGCGGAGAAGGTGCAAGGGCCGGAGCGTTCGCGGGTTCTGTATGCGGAAAACGCCTTTCACGGCAAAACCCGCGGCGCGCTCTCGATCACCGATAGCGCCATGTATCAGTCGGAATTCGGCCTGCTCGAAAACCGCACGAAAGTGCCTTTCGGTGACTTAGAAGCCATTCGCACCGCGTTGGACGCAGACCCGTCCATCGGCATCGTGTGCCTGGAAACCATTCAGGGCGGCGGCGGTATCATCGAAGCGCCTGCCGATTTCTGGGTCGGACTGCGCGCGCTGTGCGACGAGCGCGACGTGTTGTGGATCGCCGACGAGGTGCAGTCCGGCACGGGTCGCTCCGGTCGCTTCTTCGCCTTCGAGCATTACGGCGTCATTCCCGACGTGACGGCGCTCGCCAAATCCCTCGGCGCAGGCAAGACGGCAATGGCCGCCATGATCGCCCGGCGCGACATCTACATGAAGGCCTACGGCAAGCCCGCCACCGCGCTCATCCACGGCCCCGCCACGTTCGGCGGCATCGGCGAGGCCTGCGTGACGGCCATCGAGGGGCTCAACGTCATGTATGACGAGCGGCTGATGGAAAATGCAGCAGAGGTTGGTGCTTATCTGAAGCAACGGTTGCAAACCCTGCAAGCCAAATACCCGTCCCTCATCAAGGACGTGCGCGGACGCGGCTTCATGATGGGGCTGGAGTTTCAGGACTTCTCCCAGACCATGCCCGCCGCCCTGCGCCCTGCCCTTGCGATGATGGACGACAAGCTGAAAGGCTCGCTCTCCGGCTTCATCGGTTCGGCGCTGCTGCGCAAGCATGACGTGCTGGTGGCGTTCACCGAATACAACCGCAACGTCATCCGCCTGCAACCGCCGCTCATCGCCAAGCGCGAGCATGTGGATCATTTCGTCGATGCCCTCGATGCCGTGCTGTCCGGCGGCGTGGTGAAGATCGTGACCGACTTCATCAAATCCCAGCGTGGCTAGTCGAATGACACCCGTTCAGGCAGCGGCTTCACAGCTTCTGCCTGTCTTCAACAAGACTTGGTCGACCGGCAGTTCTTTCCGCCTTCGGCA
The DNA here is from genome assembly GCA_963799325.1 of uncultured Alphaproteobacteria bacterium. Lineage (GTDB taxonomy): Bacteria > Pseudomonadota > Alphaproteobacteria > Rhizobiales > Rhizobiaceae > Pseudahrensia. Next base: position 1,246,974 of record CAWCWS010000002.1, read on the forward strand.
CGGTGTTTTTCGTCGCCTTCATTTGCGGCATTGTGGTGCTGGCGGCGTGGCTGCCCGGCTATTCCTATGACTACGTGCCCTACCTGGGCGCGACGCTTGAATGGCTCGGCGCCGATGCAGCGACGGCGCACCGGCAAGCCTACACGTTCATGCAAGCCGTGGCTCCGCCGGAGATCTTCGCCGCCCTGACGACGGGAGACGAATACCGTCTGCGCCAATCGACGGACGCGGCAGCGTTTGCATCCATCCTGCCTTTCTACAGCATCAAGATCGGCTATATGGCCTTGCTGGCAACTGTGTTGGAAGTCGGCGATCCGGCAACGTGGGCTTGGAAAGCCAGCCTGCTGGCCGGACTGGTGACCGGATTCGTCGCCCTGTTCTGGATGCGCCGGGATGGGGCCACCCTGCTTGCGCCGGTACTTGCCGCCGTCATGCTCGGCGCAGGCTTCTTCGAATTGTCGCGCAATCCGTCCCCCGACGCGATTGCAACCCCGCTCCTTCTGATGGCCGCCCTGCTGTGGTTGCGCGGTCGTGACTGGCTCTGGGTGTTGCCGCTGGCATTGGCGTTCCTGTTCAGGCCGGACACGGTCGTCTTTGCGCTGGCGATTGCGCTGGCAGCACCCCTGTTCGGACAACGCGCCCTGTCGGCCGTCATCGCGATGGCATGTCTTTTCGTTGCGTCCTTCTGGCTCGAAGGCATGTTCGATCATCCCGGCTGGTGGACCCATTACTGGTTTTCCAACGTGAGCATCCAGCCGACGCTGGAAGGTTTCAATGAGCCATTCTCGCTGGTCGCCTATCTGAAAGGGCAAGCCCGCGGCATCGTGCAATCCGTCACGCAGACGGGGTGGATCGTGCCTGCGATCATCGTTGCCTGTGCCGGTCTGGCAAGCCTGCGGCTCCCCGAACGACCGGCGAACCGGCATTTTGCCCTGTTCATGGCGTGCGGACTGACGATTGCCGGGAAATTCGTTCTGTTTCCCCTGCCCGACGACCGGTTGTATCTCCCCTTCGTCGTCATCGCAGCCCTGTGCATCGCACCGGCCTACGCGAAGGCGCTGCTCAAAAACCCCGATCAGCGACCGGAGCGTTCGTCTCTCCGCGGCGCTGGCTGAGGCGGAGCCTGCTGCGGCCAGCCGGCCTGAACGTAGGCGGCTTGCGGATGGGCATAGGCTTGTGGGGGATATGGATAGTATCCCGGCATAGGTGCTGGCTGAGGGGCCATATGGTGTGGATATGCTCCCGCCATTGGATAGCCGGGATAATGCGGAGCCATTGGCGGGGCCGGATAATAGCCGGGCTGTGGCGCGGGTTGCATGTGCGGAAGCGGCATCTGAGCCGCGGCCGGTTCGTCGTTCGCAGGCATCGGCGCACCACGACTGGCCGCTTTTGCAGCCTTCTTCCGCTTCTTGTTCTTGCGCTGTCGAGCCGCTTCCGGCTGTGGCACCCTCTCGGAAGCAGACATTGCCGGGGCTGCATGGAACAGCGGCAGATCGTGTGCGGTCTGGGGCATTCGTTCCCGCGCGATCGGCTGTGGCGCGGCCGGCGCTGGTTCGCCAATCGAATACAGATCGTCTTCCGGCACGGCCTGCCGTTGCGCTGGCTTGGGTCGGGCAGCGGGGCCACCGCCGTTCAGCAAACCCATCAGCACCGACCGGAACAGCGGGATGAGCGCAAGGCCGATACCGACGATGCCGCCGACGATACCACCGGCCAGAACGATAGCCTTGCGGTTCGGACCGAGCTTTTCGCTGGCCGGCAGGGCTTCCGACAACAAACGTGTGCTTTCCGTGCGAATGTTTTCCTGCTCGCCGGTCTGGCGCAGGCGGTTGAGAATGGTGCGGTAGATTTCGCGGTTCGCTTCCAGCGTGGACTCCAGTTCCCGCAGCCGCACCTTGGCATCGGAATCGGACGCGGAGGATGATTTCAGGACGTTGAGCTGACCCTGCAACTCCCGTTCGCGCGCGACGGCGCGGGAGAAATCATCCGTCACCGAACGTACGATCCGGGCCACTTCGTCTTCGACGGCTTCCCGCGCACTGGCGACCTCCGCAACCGCTTCCAGCCGCTGCGGATGGCGGTCGCCGAGTTTGGATTCCAACTTGCTCAAATTGGCTTTCGCCCGGTTGTAGTCGATGCGAAGCTGCTGCACGGCGGTCGATGTGATGCTGGACGGCAAGGTGCCAGCCAGCGCATCGGCAGGATCGGCGGATTCGGCGGCTTCCGCCCGTGTCCGGGCATCGCCCGTCTGCACACGGGCCAGTGCAAGCTGTTCGTTCAGACGCGCGATCTGCACGTCCGATGTCAGTTTGCCGTCTGCATTCACGAGGTCGAATTGCTGGCGGTGGGTCTGCACGGCCCGTTCGGCGTCCTGCACTTTCTGACGCAGCACGGTGGCGCGCTCTTCGAGCGACTCGTTGGCATCCCGCGCGGCACGTGAATTGGAGCCGGACTCATCCTGAATGTAGGTGCGGGCGATGGCATTGGCGATCCGCGCGGATTTTGCTGCGTCTTCAGTCTGCACACCGATCTGAATGTTGAAGGTCTGGTTGATCCGCTCGACGTAGAAGCTGCGATACAGGTTGCGCCGCACCATCTCGAGCCGGTCGAGATTAGCGTCGTCGCTCCCACCGAACACGCCGCCGAACCGCTCCAGAATACGACCGACGGTGCTGGTCGCCTCACCGTTGAATTCCGGGTCGGAGACGAGGTCCAGTTCGGCGATCACCGGCTCGATGACGGCTGAGGAGGAAATGATCCGCACCTGGCTCTGGGCGTAGGCGACAGTCGCCTCGCTGTTGAGACCATTGGGTGTCACCGTATCCGTCAGCACCTTGATGCCACGCGGTTCGATGAGAACCTCGGAAATCGACTGGTAGATGTTGGGCAGCGTGATTGCGTAAAGCGCGGCGATGCCTGCACCGACCAGCCCCAGCAATGCCACGGTTTTCCAGCCGCGCAGAACGGCGCGGATGAGGTCATCGAAACCCAGCAATGCGGGTGCGGACCGAACAGGCTGAAGATGGGTTTGTCGCTCTGGCGCGACATGCTGCGCCTGCGGGGTCTGCGGGGTTCGATAGGACGGTTGCACCGGCTGCGGCGGGGCAGTCTCACGAGGCGCATCGGAGACCCTGCTCCGCATGGATTGAAGCTGTGCCGACAGCATGTCGAGTTGCTCTTCGGGCTGTCTTTGGCGTGGTGGATGCGGCGCTGCCGACTGTACGGCGCGCGCTCGAAACTGCTGCGCCTGCATGTCGCGCTGGGATGCGTCCAGCCGCGCTTGCGCTTCCGAAGCGACCCGGGCGGATGCCGCTATCGCTGCGCGACGTTGTTCCATCGCGTCGTCGGCATATAATTCATCAAGCAGATTGCCCTCGGCCCGCACGTCACGCACGGGTGCCGCCACCATGACGTCATCGGATGCATCAGCATCCTCATCGGTTTTGTTGGCGAAGATGCGTGAGAGCATGAAGCGGGTTTTTCTCGCGTGCGGTGCGATTGCTTTGACGTCGATAGGCTAGATCAGGGCGATTCCGGCCTGGTGCCTGCCCGACCCCAATTTCCGCCAAACATGGATAACAAAGCCTTAATCGGGGACTCGTTTTGTTCCCGTCAGGCCGAAATACCCGTATATTTACGGATCACGTCGAACATCGGCTTGGCCGACCAATCCTCCGCAAACGGCAGCGGTCGTGCCGTGGCGGTATCGTCGCGCGGAAATGTCTCGCCGATCCAGCTTGTCGCATCGTTCATGCCCCATGTGGTGATGGAGGCGGGACGGACGACCGATGTGACGGTGCCGAGATAATCGTCCACCAGCCCGGCAGCGAGAATATCGCGCTCCAGCGGGTCGGCGGGCAAGCGCCAGTCGATCACGTCCAGTTCGGTCACGGATACGCCGACGCCGAGCGCCCGCAGACTTTCCAGGAATGACCGGAGATTGGCGTGGCCGATGGGCCGTTCGGCATACAAATGAGCCTGCATCCCGATCTGGTGGATGGGAATATTTTTGTCCTGCAACCGCTGCACGATGGCGATGATCGCATCCTGCCGCGCCTTCGTGCGGGGAGAATCGTCTTCCAGGTCGTAGTCGTTCAGAGCCAATTTTGCGGACGGGTCGGCACGCGCGGCGCGGGCGAAGGCGACATCCACATGGCGCGGGCCCATCACGTCATACCAGACCCCTTTGCGCCAACGCCCTTCCGTCAACGGGTCATGCGCCAGCACTTCGTTGCACACGTCCCACGTGGCGATGCGGCCCCGATAGCGGCCAACCACCGTCTCGATATGCTCTTCCAGCACCCGCTCCAGTTCGGCGGGCGAGCGGATGGCATCGAGCCAGTCCGGATTATACGCATACCAGAGCAGCGCGTGCCCGTGGATCGGTCGGGCGTATTGCTCGGCGAAACCGATAATCTCGTCGGCTCCACCGAAATCGAACCCGTCCCGGTCATAACGCAGGCTCGCCCATTTCAGGGCGTTCATCGGCACGACCAGCCCGGCGTAGCGCGCAAGCATGTCCTTCATACGCGGGTCGCCGCGAAACGGGTCGAGCGCAACGGCAACCCCATAGGGCACCGGGGCGGTTTGGGCGAAAGCGCGGGGCATCGAACCGAGCGCCACTGCCGCAACGCCTGCCTGCATCACTGCACGGCGCGTTAAGAGCTTGTGTCTAGGCTGCATCATGTCTCTGTTCACCGATGTCCGATTTTCCGGCCAGCATAGCTTGCACCCATGACCACAACGACAGTCGAACGACCGCCTTTGAGCGTTTTGGTTAAGACCTTCGTTACCCGTCAGCGGGTGATGGATTACGGTGCGTTGTTGTCCGGTCAGGTCGGTCGGCTGGTCTTCTCGGTGGTCTATTTCGTCATTCTGGCCCGTACGTTGTCACTGGGCGATTTCGGCCTGTTCGCCACAGCGTCGTCCATCGGTGTTGTGCTGTCGCGGCTGGCCGGTTTCGGCTTCGTCTCGCCGCTCTATCGCATCGCGACTACGCGCCCGAACCTGATCGGCATTTATACGGGTGGCTGGTTGCTGGCGATGGCGCTGTCGCTACCGGTCGTGCTGGCAATCGCGCTGGGGCTTTACGCTCTACTCTACACCGAAACCGTCACCCTGGCTGCCTTCCTGGCTATCGTTCTGGCCGAAGTGCTCATCTGGCGTTCGCTGGAAACAGTCATCATCGTCAACAACGGCATGAACCGCTACGCAACCGGCTCGGCACTGGCGATTGCCGGCGTGGCGTCGAAGGCGATAGGCGCAATCGTCTTTTCACTCACGATCCACGATCACGGGCTGGAAGCGTGGGCCTTCGTCTACATCGCCAGTATCAGCACCGTCTGCCTGACGGGCTTCGCCCTCTTCTACCCACGCCAGCGCCTGCGCTGGAAGCCGAAAGCGTGGATGGGCCGCGCCAAAGATGCGATGGGCGTATCGGCGGCGGAAGTGCTGTTCTATGTGCAATCGGAACTCGACAAGGTGCTGGTTCTGGCGCTCGGCGGGGAAGCGCTCGCCGGTCTTTACGCTATCGTCATGCGGTTGGTGGACCTGACCGCGACCCCCCTGCGTGCCGCAAGTACCATGTTCACCCAATGGATCATGCGCGCCCGGCAGGCTCGCGACGAGGTGCGCACCGGTTGGCTGGCCGATATCGGCCTCGGTGTCGTGTCGGTACTGGCCCTATGCGGCATCTATGTCCTGCTCTGGATGGCGCCGGACATTCTTGGCGACAACATCGCCACCGCCTCCACCTTTCTTCTGGCCGTCCTGCTCGTGCCCGCCTTTCGCAACGCCGTCGAGTTCCACACGGATTTGCTCTACGCCCACGAACGCATGGCGGCGCGGGTGCTGCTGCTTGGCTCGTTGGGTGTGCTGAAAGCCGTTCTGCTGACATTGGTGCTGACCCGGGTTCAGGACTTCGGCACCGTCGCCCTATGGCTCAATGGCGTGTTCGCCTGCGTCTATCTGCTGTCAGCAGTCACGACCTACGGTTACATTCTAAAGCGCAAAAAAGCCTAGAGCCCGATAGCGGGGCGGATCAGATCGCCATCCGTGCCGGTGAAGGATTGAAGGCCCACCGCCACCTGATACGGCGCCAGGCCCGCAACGAAGGCGTGCAGTTCATCGGACCCCATCGCATCACCGTTCCAGTAGGTACGGCAGAGCGCACGCGGGTCGTGCCAATGGCCGGCTCCGCCCTGCACCTGATCGATCCACGTACCGTAGATCTGGCATTCCGAAAACGTGCGGTTGCGCCCGATGGCTTCCACCCAGCTGCGACCGGACCGGTCCTCGATGGCCGCGCACATGGCAGCCGTCTGCGCGCTCGACCAACTGACCAGAGTTTGGATGTAATCGTCCGTCGGCAATGTCGCCTTCAGGGTGCCGAACAGGGCTGCGGCATTGATCATCCACTGCCAGTGCTTTTCGCCCGTTTCATGCAGGGCCGTATCGATGCCTTCGGGCAAGCGGTACAGGCGCAGATCGTCGCCCCGCCATAGCGTGCCGACATCGTAGGGCCGCACGAACACCATGTCGGAATCGCACGACACCAATGCGTCGGCTTCCGCCTGCGCGGCAAAAGCGATGCGTCGCAACTGCTGCACGTGCCACCCACGCATGGGCCACGTCCGCGTCGACCACCAGAGCCTGCGATTGCGCGTGAGCGGCGAGGGACCGGCCGTATGCAACCAGTCCGGCAAGAGGTCGCGCTCGCTGACGATGGTGCGTCCCGGACCTTCCAATGCGCGAAACTGCGCGACATCGGCATCCTCGACGAGAATGGTGTGCCCGCTATGGCCCGTCACGAACCGGTCCATACTTTCACACAGCAACCGGCACCGGTCGAAATCCCCAGCATAACTGGCCGTCATAAATGCAGCGGTTTTCATGGGCGTTTGAAGAATTTCTGCGCGAACACCCGTGCCAGAAAGACAGGATTGCCGAGGACGTAGCGCCGCCAGAGCCGACCCGGCTCCTGAACCAGTCTGAACAGCCATTCCGCCCGCATGTCGATGATCCATTGAGGCGCCCGAGGCACATTGCCCGCCATGAAGTCGAAAAACGCGCCGACCCCTATCGGCACCGTCGCGTGGGCGATCGTGATATGGTCGGCGATCCACATTTCCTGTCTCGGATTGCCCAGCGCCACGAGCAGAATATCCACCGGTTGATGCACCAGTTTTGCAAGGATCTCGGCTTCGTTCCGCTTCCCCCCATACCCGTCGCCCAGCGTCCGGTAAAAATGTTGCGGAGCGAAATGGGCCAGTTCATCCATCGCGCGGGAGGCAACGCCGGGGGCGGCACCCAGGAGACCGATCTTAAGCGGCCCGTCGAGTTTTTTCAGCAGCACGGGTAGAAAATCCGTCCCGTTCAGGTTCGCCGGAAACGCGGACCCGTAGAGCAGGCGCGACGCGATATCGACTCCGATCCCGTCCGCCAACACGTCGAAACGTTTCAAGATCGCGCGGTAATGCCTGTCGTTGGCCGCGAAATTCGCCCCGTTGGCGTTCAGAATTGCGACCGGCATGTGAATCATATGGCGCACGGCCAGATCGATACGGGAAATTGCGGCTTCACGGTTGAGAACGAGAACGTCGACACCGAGAATATTGCGCTCGTGGGCAAACGGCAAACCCGTGTCGTGGCGCTCGGGCGGCGCTTTCCTTTCGACACTGGTGCTTGTTCTCAACATGGCTTGCCCGGGTTTCGGGTTTTGCCGGTCGCACCGCGAGATCATGCGGAACGGGCATCGACCCATCGATAGGACAATGAGAGCAACATCCTTCAAAACTATCAAGAATTGTAACGGATTGCCGTTAACGTCGGCCGGAAAGGGCCTGCAAACCAGCCTCCAGTCCCGCCATCATCGCGCTGTTCTGGGCTTCGCCAAACCGCCGGGCCGCCGCTTCCGACGGCGGCAAGACCCCGTTCCGATGCGCCGAAATCCGGTCATTCAACGCGGCAGCGAATTCTGCGGCATCATCGTAGACACGGCAATGGTCCGGCACATCGGCCACCCCGCGCATGGCGGACGGCGTGGCGACACAGGCAAGACCGCTCTGCAGAGCCTCGATGGTTTTCAGCTGCACCCCCGTGCCGCCACGGCTGACCAGCGGAACGACCCGAACGGAGCCGAGAAACCGCGCGGCACTTTCGACCCGGCCCAGCAGCGTGACGTTTTCCGGCACATCCAGATCGTCCGGCATGGCTCCGGCCACGGCGACTTTGGTGCCAGCATCGAGAAGAGGCACGACTTCGCTCAGAAACCAGTCCAGCCCTACCCTGTTCGGCTGCCACGTCCATGTACCAATCAACCCGACGTCGAATGCCGGCGTGCTCGAACGGGCAATGATATCCACATCCGGCACCGCGAGCGGCAACATGGCAGCGGCCGGGTCTGCGACGCCCAACATGCGCGCGTCCTCCACGCTCAAGGTCCATGTCCAGGTCGCGCGGCGCACCAGATCGGCTTCGATTCCGTGCAGCAGTCTCGCGTCGCGGCGGTAGAGAAAACGCTGCGCCGGAGAGCCTGCCCGCACCGCATTTTCCTGCGCGGACAGATACTCGACATTGTGCGCCACGTATCCGAACCGGCGACCTGCAACGAGGTCCGGAAAAGCCGCTGCGATCTGGTAGGAATTGGCGATCACGATATCGAACGGGCCTGCATTGTCGACGGCATCCCTGCTGGCCTTCCCCGAAACGACGCGCAGCTTCGATGCGGAAACCGGCAGACCCTGCGCGAAGGCCCGTGCAAGAAATCCGATCTTTTCCAGCTTGCCGGCCAGCGCGTTTTCCAGATTGCCACGGTGCAACACGACCGCGTCACCGGACGGTTCATCCTGCCGTGGAAGCTGAAATCCGATGCAGCACACATCATGCCCCAGCGCCCGCATTCCACCGACGATCGCCTCGTTGGCGATCTCGTATCCCGTCGTCGGGCGTCCATCGGGAACGACGGATGTGAGAAAGGCAATACGCATGGCGGCAAACCCGTGAAACGATACGCTTACTTTGCCCCGTCGCCTTCGCCATTTCGTTAAAGTCGTGCCAATAGACTGCGGCCATGAAAGTAAGCGACGATCAACAGACGGAGTTCGGCGACGCCATAGAGGTCGTCGCGCAGATGCGCCCAACCGACGACGACCCTGTTCGCGTCGTCGTGGTAATCCCGACCTTTCGCCGGCCTGACCACCTCAAACGCACATTGCAATCCGTCCTCGACCAAATCTCCCCCCCGCCATTCGCCATCATCGTCATGGACAACGACCCCGACGATCGGGAAGGCGCGCAAGCGGCTTCGGACCTGCTCGCCAAGGCTGACCGTCCGTCCACCACGATCATCGCCAAACGGCGCGGCAACTGCGCGGCCTATAATGCAGGCTTCGAAGTGGCCCTCGCCCGCTATCCGTCAGCGACCCACGTTCAGATCATCGATGACGATGAGATCGCCTCACCGAACTGGCTCGCGCGTATGCTGCAGCAGGCGGACAAAACCGGCGCGGATTGTGTCGGCGGACCGCAGGTGCCGGTGTTCGAGCCGGGTGCCAACGAGGCAATGATGCGGCACCCGGTCTTTCAGCCGCCATACGCGACGGCAGGTGCGGTTCCCGTTCTCTACTCGTCCGGCAACGTGCTGATTTCCACGATCCTTCTTCGCAAGCATGGCGCCCCGTGGCTGGACGAGGCCTTCAACTTCCTCGGCGGTGGGGATTCCGATTTCTTCTCACGCACAAAATCCGAAGGTGCCCGCTTCGCGTGGGAGGCGGACGCACCGGTGATGGAAACGACACCTGCCCGTCGCAGCGAGGCCTCGTGGCTGAACGCCCGCAGCCTGCGCAACGGCTCCATCTCCGCCGCCATCCAGCGCAAGGCGGCCCGGGGGATGGCCGACCATATCAAGCGTCTCGCGAAGACCTTCGCCCTGCTTGGCCTCTCCCCTTACCGCGCGTTCATACTGTTTCTTAAGACCGGCTCGCCTACCATCGCCCTCGACCCGATGAACGTGGCCCTCGGCCGTCTGCTGATGGAGTTCGGCTTTGCCAACGAACAATACAGGGCAGCCGAGAAGAACTGAGCCGTTCGGATGAACCGCACGATGACCACCGCCGCCTTTCCGGCGCCCGCCGGAACCGCTCGCAAGACAGGCAAGAACCACCTTGCCGCAGCAGCCATCGCCACCATCGTGCTGGTCTCGTTCCGCCCCTTCAGCAGCGGCGGCCCCGCAGTGCCGGGCCAGTCTTCGGGCGGTGATATCGTCAACCAGCTCGGTTTCGGCCTGCTGGGCATGGCGTGCATCTGGCTTCTCGTTACCACCGTGCCCGCCGCGTCCCGCAGAGCAGCTTTAAGCGTTGGCTGGCTCATCGCTCTGCCGGTCCTCGCATTATCGATCTACAGCGCAGACTCCCCCAACAGCGCCCTGCGCGCGATGGTCTTCTCCCTCATCGTCGTCATGGCAGCTTTCACCGCCGTCGCCCTGCCCCGCACCCGCGACGAAATGGTGACGATGCTGGCGACCGCCATCGGCACGGCTCTTACATTCTGTTATATCGCCGTGCTGTTCGTGCCGGAAAAGGGCGTCCACCAGCCCACCGGCTTCGAAGCCATCCATGCTGGCCTTTGGCGCGGCGTCTACGACCACAAGAACGGCGCATCCTACGTTATGGGCGGTTTTGCGATGGTTGGCTGGTTCGTGTGGCGCAACGGGCGTCCGAAGACAGGCGCGGCCATCGCCATCGGCGCGGTGGTCTTTCTCGTCTATTCCGGTTCCAAGACCGCGCTCGGAGCCTTTCCCGCGGCCTTTATGACAGCCGCTATCGCAGGATGGGTGACATGGCGGCCCGTGCGCGGTTTCATCGTTCTTCTGCCTGTTGTGGCCCTCGCGGGTGCAACTCTTGGAGCCGTCCTCTACCCGCCCATTTTGGAAGCCCTGCGCGATGTCATTCCGGACCTGTCCTATACGGGCCGAACGGACCTTTGGATTTTCGGCCTGGAATATCTCAAGCCCGTGCCGTGGCTTGGCTACGGCTACGAATCCTTCTGGAACACGGGCCGTGTCGCAGGGCTGGAGCAACCCATCGAATTGTCATGGGACGTGCGCGGCATCGTTCACGGCCACAGTTCGTGGCTGGATGCGGCCATCTCGTTCGGCGTTCCCGGTGCGATCCTGCTGGCCGTTCCGCTGGTGCTGCTGCCCGTGCGCGATTATCTCGTGATCCCGCGCGAAGGCCTGCCGGGAAGGTTGGCGGGACTGTATATCGGCATCTGGATCCTCTGTGCGCTCGGCGCGAGCCTTGAAAGTTTCTTCTTCCGCCGGTCCGACCCGGTCTGGTTTCTGATGCTCATCGCCATCGCGGGACTGCGGGTAACGGCCCATCGCACGAGCCTTGCCCGTTCACATACTGGCTGAATTGGTTTAGGCGGGGGCAAGCCGTTCCCTCACGGCACGCATTCTCGTTCTCCACGGGCCATCCGGTGCCCGCCATTTCACGGATATATCCTTTTGCTACGCCCCACTCTCGCGGCTTTTGCCGACCGGTTGCCTATTTCTGAAGATGCCAATGCACGGCTGAGAAGTTTCACGCCTTCGCGCATCAAGACCGAAATCCTGTCTGGCCTGACCGTCGCTCTGGCGCTGGTGCCGGAGGCGGTGGCTTTCGCCTTCGTCGCAGGCGTCCACCCGCTGGTTGGCCTCTACGCAGCCTTCATCGTCGGCCTCATCACCGCCGTTTTCGGCGGGCGACCGGGCATGATTTCGGGTGCGACGGGCGCTTTGGCGGTCGTGATGGTCGCGCTGGTGGCACAGCATGGGGTGCAATACCTGTTCGCTACGGTGGTGCTGATGGGCATTCTGCAAATCCTGGCCGGGATTTTCCATCTGGGTCGTTTCATCCGGCTCGTTCCCCATCCGGTCATGCTCGGCTTCGTGAACGGGTTGGCAATCGTTATCTTTTTGGCCCAGCTGACCCAGTTTCAGGTCATCGGCGCAGACGGGTCCAAGGAGTGGATGGCTGGCATCACGCTGGTGCTGATGCTCGGTCTCGTCGCGCTCACGATGGCGATCATCTGGGGAATGCCGAAACTGACCAACGCCATTCCCGCCCCGCTGGCGGGTATCGGCATCGTGGCCCTGCTGGTGATCTTCCTCGACATCCCCGTGCCCCGCGTCGGCGATCTCGCGTCCATTCAGGGCGGCTTGCCGATGTTCAGCATCCCCACCGTTCCGATGACGCTGGAAACGCTTCAGATCATCTTCCCATACGCCATGATCCTCGCCGCCATCGGCCTCATCGAAAGCCTGCTGACGCTCAACCTCGTGGGCGAAATCACAGGCCAGAAGGGCGGCGCGTCGAAGGAATGTCTTGCCCAAGGCGCGGCCAACACCGTCACCGGTTTCTTCGGCGGCATGGGTGGATGCGCGATGATCGGCCAGTCCATGATCAACGTGAAATCCGGCGGCCGCACCCGCCTGTCCGGCATTTCGGCAGCCCTTTTCCTGCTCGCCTTCATTCTTGTCGCATCGGGCCTGATCGAGCAGATACCCCTCGCCGCTCTGGTGGGCGTCATGTTCATGGTCGTCATCGGCACGTTCGCGTGGAACTCGCTGCGGATTCTGCGCAAGATTCCGTTGACCGACGCCCTCGTCATCGGCCTCGTGACGGTCGTCACCGTGCTGACCGATCTGGCCATTGCCGTTGTGGTCGGCGTCATCGTGTCGGCATTGGCCTATGCCTGGAAGAACGCCACCCGCATCTACGCCAAGGCGCACGTCACCACGGAAGGCGCGAAGGTCTACGCCATTCAGGGGCCGCTGTTCTTCGGTTCGGTCGAAGGCTTCACCGAGATGTTCGACATCGAAAATGACCCGTCTCTCGTGATCGTCGATTTCATGGATTCCCGCGTCGCGGACCAGTCGGCACTGCAGGCGATCGAAGACCTTGCGACGAAATACGAAAAGGCGGGCAAGACCTTGCAGTTGCGGCACCTTTCCCGCGATTGCCACTACCTGCTCAACAAGGCCGATCAATTGATGGTCGATTCAGACGACGACCCGGAATACGGCCTCGCCGTCGCCTACGATATCCGCACCGGCCAGTTCGCAGGCGGTCACTAGCTTTCGCACCACTCCTCGAAGGCTTTGGCGACCGTCTCGATCTGCTCCGCATGAAAATCGAGATGCGTCACAAGCCGCATTCCGCCAGCCGCATCAGGCGGTGAAACGACGATCCCCCGTTCGGCCATGAACGGTGCGAGTGGGGGCCGGTTCGAGGTCGTTCATTTTCAGCCAGATCATGTTGGTCTGAACCGGCTGCGTGAGCGCAATGCTCTCAAACTGAACCAGTTTTTCAGCCAGAACTCATCGCGTTGGCATGATCGTCCGCCAGCCGGTCCACGTTGTTGTCCAGCGCATACAACCCGCACGCCGCCAGCACGCCGGATTGGCGCAAGCCCCCACCAAGCAGTTTCCGGTTGCGCCGCGCCTTTGCGATGAACGCTGTCGAGCCTGCCAAAACGGACCCGACCGGTGCGCCCAACCCTTTGGAAAGGCACAGCGATACGCTGTCCATCCGCTTCGTCAGATCGCGCGCCGAACGCCCCGTTGCGACCACGGCATTCATCAGCCGCGCGCCATCGAGATGCAGGTTCAAACCGTGCTGGACCGCCACATCGGCCACAGCGTCGATATCGGTTTGCGGCACGACCATTCCGTTGAACGTGTTTTCCACGCAGATCAGCCGCGAGACCGCGAAATGCGGGTCGTCCGGTTGCACAGCGGCAGCAACATCGGAGGCATTCAAACCCTCCGTTTTCGTTCGGCATTATATGACGCGGCGAGATACCACCCAGCACCGCAGCCCCCGCTGCCTCATATTTGGCAATGTGCGTGCCGACGCCGCCGATATACTCGTCCCCCCGCCCGCAATGGGTCAGCAGTGCGATAAGGTTCGACTGGGTGCCGGACGTGACGAAGAGCGCGGACTCCTTGTCGAGCAGGTCCGCAACCTGTTGTTCCAAATGCGAAACTGTCGGGTCGTCACCATAGACATCATCGCCCACCTCGGCGTCGGCCATCGCTTTTCGCATACCCTTCGAGGGCGTGGTGACGGTGTCGGACCGCAGATCGATCCGTTCTGCGCCACCTGCGCCTTTTGCTGCATCGACCATACTAGTCCATCTCCAGATTGCTGGGCACTTCCAAGGGCTTACCGAGCCGCCCCATCAGTCCGGCCTCATCCGTCAGGGCACCGAGAAAGGCGAGCAAGTCGGCAAACTCACCTTCGGAAAGATCGACTGGATTTCAACGTATTACGGCTGGCTCAACTGGAACATCGTCTCCGCCACATCGTCCGGCAACCGCGTTGCAATACGCGACGCGGAACCAGTTCCGCATCGTCGGCAGCGGATCGAGATGGTGACGCATGAAGCCAGCGAGCGTTTCATACGCTCCTTCCCGCCCGTAAGGCGCTGTAATTCCGATGTTTCGCAAGGGCGGGGTGCGCACGGCATAGCGATCGCCTTCATCGCCCGTAACGTCGAATCGACCGAGCGGATAGTCGGGCAAGCCGTTCGTCAGGTCCGTATCGAACGGCAAGGCGGGCGTGGCGACGACATGAAAATCGTGGTCCGTTTGAAATGGGCCGGAATGGCACGCGGCGCAATTCGCCTTGCCGTAAAACAGGTCCATACCGCGTTTCTGCCTCCGCATCGAGATGCGGTCTCCTCACCTCTCAAGAACCGGTCGAAAGGGCGCATTAGTGTTCCGCCATTCACTGCCCACGAACGCCGAAATACTGTTGGCGATGTGGGAAACACTCACGCCCGAAGGCCAAACGATTTCGGGAAAAGCCTCGGTGAACGGCGTTTCGTAAGCAGCGATTGCCCGAATCCTCTCGACCTGCTCGGCCCACAGGCGATGATGGTCGGACCCTCGCCCCGTGGGTCGCCAATTCGCCCGGCGTCACCGCCGGAAGCAGCGCCTGAACCGCCAGGATGTCGCGCAAACCATCCGGCAGAGTCACCCCATCGGGCACAATGAAGCCGCCACTGTTACCGACCGCAATACGGCCGTCGCCGAACAGCGTGGTGAACTCGGTGGCACCGAGATTGAACAGTGGCGGGGCATGACGGGCGCTGGGATTGTCGGCCAGATATCGAGCGAGATTGTCCACCGCCATCGCGTCGCCCTCGACCAAGGCACCGTCAATTCGCGGACCGTTGGACGTTGCCCGGTCATGGTTGTGGCAGGTACCGCACGACACCAGCATCGAGTTCGACAGGATGCGGTCGTAGAAGAGCAGCCGTCCGAGTTTGACCTGCTCGTCGGGGTAGATGCGAAAATCCGTGTCGGACACCGGGTCCGGCAGATTTCCGGCGCGCGCACAGCCCGTGAAAACGATCAGCAGAAGCAGCGCGAGCCGGATCACACCGTCAGCCGACCGCGCGCCACAACCACGGCATGTCCGCCGATGCGACCGCCGGTCATCGCGCCGTTTTCCACATCCAGTTCCAGCCGGATGAAGGATGGGCGGCCCATCTCGATACCCTGTTCGATGGTGACGCTGTGGAGGCCGTCCACCGGCTGGTCGAACGCCATCACGCGCACCGGCAAAGGAGGCGGCAGCGGAGCCGGTGGCGGGATCTTCGATGATGCCCACATCCGGCCCGAACATGCGGGCATGAAAATCGCTGTCGGCATTCACCGTCTCGCGGCAATAGACGATAGGCGCAGTTGTGCCCACCGGTGCCGAAAGCTGCACGCCACAATGCCCTATCGCTCGTCGGTTCCGCCTGCTGCGCGCTCGCCAGCGTTGCGAACCGGCACCAGCGTGTAGGGCACGCCGCCGTCGAAAGCGGTGATCGTGTGGTTCTCGAAGCCGATGTCCGCCACATCCAGTCCCAGAGCCACTGCAGCGGCTTCGGCGGTCGTCTCGCTTTCGACGGGCTTGGCAACAACAGGCAAATCGAATTCGGCAAACGGATGATCGTCCGCAAAGCTGACCGCGCAGCGGACAGGCCCGACCTGCTCTTCCAGCACGACGATGCCCTGCCCGGCTTGCTCCATGCCGTTTTCCAACGCCGCCACGATGGCGGAACCGACGGTCGGGTGGCCGGCGAACGGCAACTCGTTGCGTGGCGTGAAAATGCGCAACCGCATGCGCTGTGTCCGGGGTTCATGGCCGGGCTGCAGAAACGTCGTTTCCGAGAAGCCGAACTCGGCGGCAATGGCCTGCATCCGCGCGTCGTCCAGCCCTTCACCGTCCAGCACCACCGCAAGCTGGTTGCCCGCAAGCGGCTGGTCGGTGAACACGTCCAGAATGGCGAACCGGCGGCCTTCGCCTTCGAAATTATCGTTCATATCAGCCGCCTCATATCAGGCTCGGATCCACGGTGCGGTTCACCACCGCCTTCACGGTCAATCCCTGCACGATGATGGAGAACAGCACCACCGCATAGGTGCAGGCCAGCAGCAGCGGCTTTTCCGCGATGTCCGGCAACGACAGCGCCAGCGCCACGGAAATACCGCCGCGCAGGCCGCCCCATGTCAGCACGGGAATGGCGCCGGCGGTAAACGTCTGCTTGATCGACAGCAACATGATCGGCACCGAAACCGCGATCAGCCGCGACATCAGCACGAGCGGAATGGACGCGACAGCGAGCCACGCGAAGGACGGGTCCAGCGCGATCACCAGCACTTCCAGCCCGATCAGCAGGAACAGGACGGAGTTGAGAATTTCGTCGATCAGTTCCCAGAACGAGAACATGCTGGTGCGGGTGTGTTCGCTCATCGCCCGCTGCGCGCCGCGGTTGCCGATCAGCAACCCGGTCAGCACCACCGCGATGGGGCCGGACAGGTGGAGCCGCAGCGCGATGGCGTAGGTCGCCATGACGATGCCCAGCGAGATGAGGATTTCGAGCATGTGCTCGTCCATCGTGCCCATCACGCGATAGGCGATCCAGCCGGTCACGAGGCCCAGCACCGCGCCGCCGATGGCCTCGACGAAAAACAGTTCGGCCACCGAAAGCGCCGTCACCGGCTCCCCCGCGCCGGTGGTCATGGCAATGGATAGCAGGATGGTGAACACCACCACGCCGACGCCGTCGTTGAACAGGGATTCGCCCGCGATTTTCGCTTCCAGCGCGTGGGGCACGTTGATGCTTTTGAGCAGCGACAACACGGCAACCGGGTCGGTGGGCGAAATGAGTGAACCGAAGACCAAGGCCCAGATGAAAGGCACCTGAACACCGAACAGGCCGGACAGGAAATACAGCCCCGTGCCGACGATGAAGGTCGACAATACCACGCCGAAACTGGCCATCAGCCCGATCGCCCAAGCCTGGCTTCGCAGATAGTTGAAATCCACATGCAACGCACCCGCGAACAGCAGGAATGCCAGCATTCCCTCCATGACCGTCGAGTAGAAGTCGATCTGCCCGATGGCCCCCTGCAACGTCTCCGTGATGCCAAGACCGGGAATCAGCCGCTCCACCAGCAGCAGCACGATGGACGATACGAGCGCCATGACGAGCAGGCCGATCGTGTGCGGCAGTTTCAGGACCGTATGGTTGAACCAGCCGAAGAAACGCGGAGAGCGCCAGCAGCAGGGCGGCGATTTCGAAAAGCGAGAGGGACATGAGGTGAACCGCGTCGGGAGGTGCGCCCTTTTCACCCCATCGAGAGCGTCACGGCAACAGGGCAATGGTCCGACGCCTTCGGCCTGTCCCAGCCCATGCGCGGATAACGCGCCACCTTCTGACCCGGCGGGAACGGCACCCGATGCGGCAGTCCATAGCGAATGATATCGGGCACGGCGTCCGGGTTTTTTTCCGCAAGCGCAGGCGATGCGAGCAGATAGTCGAGTTGCACCAGATGGCGGACCTTTCGGTCGAACGGTTTCGACAGGGCGCTGACGGGGCCGGAGGCGTGGTAGAGCGTCCAGCGGTCATGGGCCGGTCGGCGCTCCATCAGGTTGACCGCGAATCCGTCCCTGAACAGCGGATCAAGGCCGGAGGGTGTTTCGCTTGCTCGTCTGGTAGTTGGACGGCGAAACGACAAGCCGCTCCCGGTAATCGTTGAGATCACCGGCAATCACCCAGTTCATGCGGTCGGTGCGGTCGCCGAAACGATCTTCGATGATTTTACGAACCCCCAACGCCTCCGCATGACGGATCGGGCGGGTGTAGTCCCGGCTATCCACCTCAGCCTGTGATGATCCCATGGATTTGAAGTGTCCGACATAGACGGTGATGGGTCGCCCGCCGATCCGCAGGTCCACCTCCAGACAGTCGCGCCGGAACACCCGGTCCTTCGGGTTCAGCCCCAGGTCCTTGAGATCCGGATGATAAAGGCCAGCCGTGCCATACCGCATATCGTGGTGGGACCGCACCGTGCCCAGTTCGATGGGCGTGCCATCGTCCGTGGCATTGCGCGCCATCAACGCCACGTCGATGCCGCGCCTGTCATTGCCCGGAAGCCACGCCTTTTGCGGGTATTCGATGCCCGTCATTCGCCAGAGATAATTGCGTTCGAAGGCTTCCAGGGCGTCGAGGTTCTCGACCTCCTGCAAGCACACGATGTCGGCTTGCGCTGCGGCCAACGTCAGCGCCGTCAGCTGCCGCGCATCGTCGTCGGACGCTGCGGTTCGGGCCATTTCAAGAGCGCCTGTAATATCTTGGTCGATGATGTCCTTCATCGCGACCGTCCCGTTCCCGCGACGGTTGTTGGCCCACCCTGAAAAGTAGAACCGCTCCATCAGGTTTTCGACGTTGAATGTGGCGATGCGGACGGTCGGGCTTGTCATGCCTGTCTTGTGGAGCGCCAGGGGAACGCCCGCAAGCGGCAACTTTCCGGCTTCAGGCCCGTTCAGCCCCCGTTAAGGTGGTGTTTACCAGTATGGCACGCATCACAGCCGAACCGTCCCCGTGGCGGTCTGCATTCAAGTCCCCGGTCTGCTTGAAACGAGCAGCCGGATACAAGGACAAGACCGGAAGGCGAATGCCCTTCCAAGCACAGGAGACGAAGCTATGAACGCTCTCAAACGCACTCTGGCCGGCATCGTCATGGCCGCCACGGCCGTCATGTCGGCTATCCCGGCGCAAGCCGCCCCCGTCCGCAGCGCGCCGGTCGTGGCAGCAAACGACGGGCTCGTGACCAATGTCGGCGACCGCCGCTATTATCGGAATCGTCATTATCGCGATCGCGGCTATCGCCATCGCCGTGGCAACAACGGTGCAGCAATCGCTGGTGCCCTGATCGGAGGCGCGATCATTGGCGGTGTCATCGCCAACAACCGCCGCGACCGTGTCTATCGGGACGGCTACTACGCCCCACGCCGGGTCTATCGTCCGGCACCCGCTATGTCGCACCGCGCCGCGTATACCGGTCCGGCCTGAGCGATGCGCATATCCGCTATTGCTACAACCGCTACCGCTCCTACCGCGCGTCGGACAACACGTTCCAGCCCTATGGCCACCGCCCACGCCAGCAGTGCCGCTAAGAACATAGAGAAGCGTCGCAACGGCTTCTGGTATGCACCCGGCGCGTTCATCGCAGGTGCCATCATCAACAATGCCATCCGCAGCAATTCCCGCAGCGGCCTGTCGAATCGCCATTATTCGTGGTGCGAAACCGTTACCGGTCATACCGCTCGTCCGACAATACGTTTCAGCCATATGGCGGTGTGCCTCGCAAACGCTGCAACTCTCCATATGACGGTCGATAAAACGGCCGCCGATAACAAAAAGGCCGCTGCATCCGCAGCGGCCTTTTTTTATCAACGACAAGACATTAGTTCTTGTCCTTGTCGACCAGGGCATTGCCCTTGATCCACGGCATCATGCCGCGCAGCTTTTCGCCGACTTCCTCGATCTGGTGACGGTCATGCATGCGGCGCGTGGCCTTGAAGCGGGCGGCACCGGAATGCCATTCCTGCATCCATTCGGAGGTGAACTTGCCGGTCTGAATGTCGGTCAGGATGTCCTTCATCACAGCCTTCGTTTCCGGCGTGATGACGCGGGGACCGGAGACGTATTCACCCCATTCGGCCGTGTTGGAAATCGAATAGTTCATGTTGGCGATGCCGCCTTCGTAGATCAGGTCCACGATCAGCTTCACCTCGTGCAGGCATTCGAAATAGGCCATCTCCGGCGCGTAACCGCCCTCGACCAGCGTTTCGAAACCGGCGCGGATGAGTTCGACGACACCGCCGCACAACACGGCCTGTTCACCGAACAGATCGGTTTCGCACTCTTCCTGGAACGTGGTCTCGATCACCCCGGACCGGCCACCGCCGACACCACAAGCGTAGGAGAGAGCCAGTTCGTGGGCGTTGCCGGACGCGTCCTGATGGATGGCGATCAGGCACGGCACACCGCCGCCCTTCTGGTATTCGCCGCGCACCGTATGGCCCGGACCTTTCGGCGCGATCATCACCACGTCGATGCCCTTGCCCGGCTCGATGAGGTTGAAGTGGACGTTGAGACCGTGGGCGAAGGCGATTGCCGCACCGTCTCGCAGGTTGCCTGCAATGTGGTCTTTCCAGATACCGGCCTGCAATTCGTCCGGCGCAGCCATCATCATCAGGTCAGCCTGCTTGGCAGCTTCGGCAACGGACATGACGGTGAAGCCATCGGCTTCGGCCTTCTTGGCGGTGAGCGAGCCTTCGCGCAACGCGATGGTGACGTTCTTCGCGCCCGAATCCTTCAGGTTCATCGCGTGCGCACGGCCCTGCGAGCCATAGCCCACGATGGTGACGGCCTTGTCCTTGATGAGATTGATATCCGCGTCGCGGTCGTAATACACGCGCATGGCCGTGTCCCCCTTCATTTCGGGCCGTGCCCGCTCGTTTACATGAAAAACCGGACAAAACGCCCGGATTGGCGGCTGTTTAGCCGTGACGGCAGGCCAATGCAATGAAAGGCCGGTTTATACCGCCCGTGAAAGTTCAATGCCCGCAAGCGGCGAGAAAGCGACGCACCGTCGCGGCCATGCCGTATTCCAGCGCGTCCGCCGTCAGCCCGTGCCCGATGGACACCTCAGCAAGGTCAGGAATGCGGGCGGCGAGCGGTGGCAGGTTTGCGACAGTCAGATCGTGGCCTGCATTGACCTCCAGCCCGTTGGCCCGCGCCGCATCCGCTGTCGCGGCCAGCGCGTCGAGCGCGAGGCGGGCGGCGGTCGGGTTGTCGTAGGTCGCACCATAGGGGCCGGTATAAAGTTCCACCCGGTCGGCACCGGTCGCGGCCGCTGCCTCCATCCCCGCAGGGTCCGCATCGGCAAACAGAGCCACGCGAAAGCCCTGGCTTTTCAGATCGGCCACCGTTTCACGCAACATCGCACCGTGGACGGCAAAATCCCATCCGTGGTCCGATGTCGCCTGCGCCGGATCGTCCGGCACCAGCGTCACCTGTTCCGGCGCGTTGTCGCGGCACAGGTCGAGAAAATGCCGCGTCGGATAGCCCTCCATATTGAACTCGGCCTGCGGATACAGATCGTCCAGCAGCGCTCGCAGGTCCGGCAGATCGGTGAAGCGGATATGCCGTTCGTCCGGCCTCGGATGCACCGTCACCCCATGCGCCCCGGCATCGAGCGCGATGCGCGCCATACCGGTGACCGAAGGCCACGGCAGATCGCGGCGGTTTCGCAGTTGGGCAACGGCATTGAGATTGACGGAAAGCGCGGCGGGCATGGGTCTGGCTTCGCAAAGGTATCGTTTCCTTGCTATGCCCGAGACCGAAGCGCTCCTGTCGATATGTGCGGCGAACAGCATCAGGTCTTTGGCAGCAAAGCCAGCTTATCGCTCTCCTCCCAGGAATGCCCGGCACCGATGATGCAACTCTTGCCCTGGGCGGTGGTCAGCAGAAAGGTCCATGTGCCCTCGCTCGACGTATAGACTTCCACCAGGGCCTTGCCCGTTCCGGCCACACCGACGGCGCGGGGCTGTTCGGTGTATTTCTCCGTCAGAAACTTTGTCATCTTGGCGCGTTCACCGCAGACCCGCTTGGCAGCGTCCGCCGCCGTCGGCATGAGGGCGGGCGCCGACAGGGCGGCGATCGTAGCAAGCGTGAGTAATCTCGACATTGGGGGCTCCAAGAGGTTGACGCCGCATCCGGATACGCAAGATGGGTCGGCGCTACTGTGTGTTCACTCCATAGGTTGGTGCGGGAGACGGGTTCCGCACCGCAGTTCGGGCTTCGATGCCCAAAGCCTGCGCCATTTATGGTAAACCGAGGGTTAACGCCCCGCGCGAGGCTGTTCGCGTCTACTGAACGATGGTCAGCCTGTCCGACGCCCGCGTGATGGCGGTGTAGAGCCAGCGACTGGAATGTTCGCGAAAGGCGTAACTTTCGTCGAACAGATAGACATCGTCCCACTGCGACCCCTGCGCCTTGTGGACGGTCAGCGCGTAGCCGTAATCGAAATCGTCGAAGCGCCGCTTCATCTGCCACGGCACCTCGTCTTCGGGGTTCTCGAACGCGGCCTTCAGCACTTTGATCTTCGCCGTCTGCCGCTCCATCCCCTCGTCTTCGGAATTGATCAGCAGGTTCATGAAGGCCTTCGACGTGACCGGCGCGCTTTTCACCTGCCAGAGCGAGCCGTTGAGCAGCCCCTTGGTGGGGTCGTTGCGCAACGCCACCAGCTTGTCGCCGGACGCCGGAAGCGGCCCCTGAAAGCCCTTCAGGTCTCGCAGCCGCTGGTTGTAGCGACGCCGGGTCTTGTTGGTGCCCACCAGCACCTGATCGGCGGCCAGCACTTCGGCCTGATCCACCGCATCGCGCCCGATCACGCGGGACGAGCCGAAATAATCGCGCGGAATTTTTTCGCCGTTGCGCGCCATCGTGGCCAGATCGATGATCGGGCTGTCCCGCGCCTGCCGATGAATTTCCTCCAGCAGCACGTCAGGGTCATGCTCGGTGAAGAAGCCGCCACCGGATACCGGCGGCAGCTGGCCCGGATCACCCAGCACCAGCACCGGCGTGCCGAAGGACAGCAAATCCTTGCCCAACTGCTCGTCCACCATCGAACACTCATCGATGATCACCAATGCCGCGCTGGCGACCGGCGACTGGCGGTTGAGGGTAAACATCGGCGTCATGGCCGACTTGCCCGTTACCTCGTCGTCCACCATCTCCTCGCCACGCGGGCGATAGATCAGCGAGTGGATCGTGCTGGCCTTGGAAGCCCCCCGCGAACGCAGACACCAGCGCCGCCTTGCCGGTGAAGGCTGCAAACAGCACGTCGCCGTCGACACCTTCTGCCAGATGTCGCGCAAGAGTCGTCTTGCCCGTTCCGGCATAGCCGAACAGGCGAAAGACCTGCGGAAAGCCCTGTTTCAGCCATGCCGAGACGGCTTTCAGCGCATCGTCCTGTTGTGGAGAGAATTTCATCCCGGTTCAGGCCATGTCGGTGTGGGCAAAGTCGTCGCCTTTGTAGAGCAAGGTCGCGCCGAGACGCTTCGCCATCGCATAGGCGAAGCAATCGCCCATGTTGAGTTTGGCTTTGGAACCCGAACCTTTGCCGTAAGTATCATAGGCAGCAGCGGCGGCGGCGGCGTCTTCTTCACGAAAACTCTCTATCGCGACTTGCATCTTGTCAGCCAATGCCCGCACGTCTGCAAATCCGTCCTGTTTGCTGATACCGCGACGTGAACCAACCACCAAACCCGCTTCAAAAAGCGCAACCGGCGACGTTACGGTCCTTTCCGGTAAGAGACTGTCAAACTGACGTTCCCATCCCTCTTCACGCACTTGGACTGCGACAAATATCGATGCATCCACAAACCTCATTTGCGCTCTCCCCATGCATCATCGAGAAATGCACGGTCCTCCTGTGACCCCGTTATCGGGCCATCACAAGGAGTTTGCATGGCCTCGACCTCGGCTTTGAGACGATCGTAGTCTTCGCGGTTACGTCGCAAATCATTCTTCAACGCTTCCCGCACGGCTTCTGTAATGCCAATGCCTTTTCGAGCGGCAACCTCCCGCGCTAATTTGTCTGTTTCCGGATCACGAATATGAAACGCCATGAGTCCCTCCATATAGCTGGCTGACCGTATCAGCTAGCCAAAAAGAACACAACCGAAACACTCACATCCGAAACACCCCGAACCGCGTGTCTCCCACTGGCGCATTCAGGCTTGCAGCCAGTGCCAAACCCAGCACACGCCGCGTATCACGGGGGCGGATGATGCCGTCGTCCCACAGCCGCGCCGTGGCATAGACGGGCTTGCCCTCCTCCTCGAACCGTTCGGCAATGGGCTGCTTGAACTCGGCCTCCTCGATTTCGGACCAGTCCTCGCCTCGCGCCTCCATGCCGTCGCGCTTGACGGTGGCCAGAACGGACGCCGCCTGCTCTCCACCCATCACTGATATGCGCGCATTAGGCCATGCGAACATGAAACGCGGATCGTAAGCGCGCCCGCACATGCCGTAATTGCCCGCGCCGTAGGAACCACCGACGATCAGCGTCAGCTTCGGCACCTGCGCGTTGGCGACCGCCATCACCAGCTTCGCCCCATCCTTGGCGATGCCGCCCGCCTCGTAGTCGCGGCCCACCATGAAGCCGGTGATGTTCTGCAGAAACAGCAGCGGAATCTTGCGCTGGCAGCACAGTTCGATGAAATGCGCGCCCTTCTGCGCGCTTTCACCGAACAGGATGCCGTTGTTGGCGATGATGCCGATCTGCATTCCCTGCAAGCGCGCGAAGCCTGTCACCAGAGTCGTGCCGTAGCGCGGCTTGAAGGCGTCGAAGCGGGACCCGTCCACGATACGGGCGATAATCTCATGCACATCGTATTGCCGCCGCAGATCGACGGGCACGATCGTTTCCAGTTCCTGCGGATCGTGCAGCGGTTCCTCGACTGTCGATCAGGTCCGGCTGCTCACCGCGCGGCAGGGTGCGGACGATGTCGCGCACGATGGACAAGCGCGTGGGCGTCGTTCTCCGCCATGTGGTCGGCGACACCGGACAGGCGGGTGTGGACATCGGCACCGCCCAGATCCTCCGCGCTGACGACTTCCCCCGTCGCCGCTTTCACCAGCGGCGGGCCGCCGAGGAAGATCGTGCCCTGTTCCTTCACGATCACCGTCTGGTCGCTCATGGCCGGCACATAGGCTCCACCCGCCGTGCAGGAGCCCATCACGCAGGCAATCTGCGGAATGCCCGCCGCGCTCATGTTGGCCTGATTGAAGAAGATGCGCCCGAAGTGGTCCCGGTCGGGAAAAACCTCGGTTTGATGCGGCAGGTTTGCGCCGCCCGAATCCACCAGATAGATGCAGGGCAGCCGGTTCTGCGCGGCGACGGCCTGCGCGCGCAGATGCTTCTTGACCGTCAGCGGGTAATAGGTGCCGCCCTTGATGGTCGCGTCATTGCACACGATCATCACCAGCCGACCTTCCACACGCCCGATGCCGGTGATCAGCCCGGCCCCGGCAATCGCGTCGTCATAGACATCCTGCGCGGCCAGCGGCGACAGTTCGAGAAACGGCGCACCGGGGTCGAGCAGGCGCATCACGCGCTGGCGTGGCAGCAACTTGCCCCGCGCGACATGACGCTCCCGCGACGCTTGCGAACCGCCCAAGGCCGCCTGTTCGTGCAACGCCGCCATGTTCATGGTCAGCGCCGTCCATTCCTCGCTGTTGCGCTCGGCAACCGGGCCTTTCAAAGGGGCGGCGGGGGTCAGAACACTCACGAATCATCATCCTTCTTCAACAGGTTTTCCGCATCGTCCCGCTCCACGAGGTCGTTCCGTTCAAACTGCATTTTCTCGACCGACCGCAACGTGCCGACACACAGCAGAGCCAGCGCGAAGCCGAGCCATATCTGTCCGAATCCGACCGCCGTTCCTACGGCTCCGGACGCGAAGATCGACGCACCTGTAGCGATACCGGCAAAGCCACCACGTCCCTGAATGATCGCACCGGCTCCAAGAAAACCGAAGGCACCCAGAATACCCTGATAGTGGCGCGACGGGTCCACGGACGCATCTCCGGCCACATTGAATTCGACAGACATTTCCAACGCTGAAATCGCATAGGCCGCCGTCGCCACGGTGATGATGATGAAGGCGCGCAGCCCGGCGGGTTTTTTCTTGAACTCCCGGTCGATGCCGATGATGCTGCCTGCAACCACTGCCATGACAAGGCGGAAGATCGCCTCGCCAAGGGATAGTGCCTGCATATCGAGCCCGAACAAGGCGAACCAGTCCATCAGGCGTCCGTCTTTCTATCAGGTTCGGTCACAGGCAAATCGACCGGCAACCCCTGCTCCCGCCACGCGGAAAAGCCACCTTCTATGTGCGCCACCGGCTCCAGACCCATCGCCTGCATGTCCCGTGTTGCCAGAGCGGACCGCCATGCCGAAGCGCAGAAAAAAATGTATCGTTTGCCCTCCTGAGCGAAGACTGTGCGGTGGTAGGGGCTTTCAGGATCGACCCAGAATTCGAGCATTCCGCGCGGTGCGTGAACGGCGTCAGGCACCCGTCCTTCGCGCGTCAATTCGCGGATGTCGCGGATATCCACCAGCACCGCCTCGCCAGCCTGTTGCTGGCGCACGGCTTCCTGCGGCGAGAGGGTGACGATGACGGCGCTGGCCTCTTCGACCAATTGTGCGGCGGTTTTCTTCACGGAAAGGATACGGCCTGCTCAGGGGTCTTGACGGACGCCAAGGCTAACAGCAGGCGGGCGGACAACACAATCGTGCCGCGCCATTCGGGTCCGTCGAAACGATCAGTCGGCAGCTTGCGTTACGACCGCAATCTCTGCACCGCCATTGGCACCGACCAGAACGCTGCCCAACACGCCTAAGCCCATTGCGGCAGCCAGAGCCCAGGCCGTCACCGTCCAGCAAGATTTTTCCGTCGTCTCGTGCATTCAAGGCCTCGATGAAATGTCTGGATGCGGGCCACATCGGGCACCGGAACGGCGCTGATTAGACCCAACCAACGATCACGACAAGTATCCCGAATGAAGGTTGTGTGAAACCTGCAATCCAGACAAGAATATGCGTTCTATTTCAACACAATACGTATGAACGACTTATTAACCGCCGTTAACGCGAACGGGTCTTCCCGCCTGAATCAACGCCATTCCGCACGTCCACAGGGGTCCGCATGATGACCTCGCGGTGTGGATAAGGAATCCCGACACCATGCTCCTGAAACGCGTCCCACAGGGCCAGCAACACTTTGCCGCGAATGTTGGTCAGCCCGTTTTGGGGGTCCGATATCCAGAATCGCACTTTGAAGTTGAGCGACGAGTCACCGAACTCCGTCATCCAGCAAACCGGCTTCTTCACCTTGCTGACCCGTTCCACCGTTTCTGCCGCCTCGATGCACCAGCGCGATACATCGTGGGGGTTGGAATCGTAGGACACGCCGAAATCCACATCCAGCCGCACCAGCTTGTCGGTGAACGACCAGTTGATGACCTTCTCGGTGATGAAATCCTCGTTGGGAATGAGGAACTCACGCCCGTCCCGCGTGACGACGGAGACGAATCGTGAGCGCAGTTCGCGGATCCAGCCAAACGTGTCCTCGATGGAAATCGTGTCCCCGGGCTTGATGGACTTGTCGAGCAGGATGATGACGCCCGATATGAAATTCGACACCACCTTCTGCAGCCCGAAACCGAGCCCGACGCCAATGGCGCCGGAGAAGATCGTCAGCGCCGTCAGGTCTACGCCGATGGAGTTGAGCGCGACGACGATGGCGATAATGACGAGGAAAATCTTGACGAACTTGCCGATCAACACCTGCAAGGAGGGTGTGAGATCGGTAAAATTCCGCACCCGCGTTTCGGCATAATTGCCGAGGTTGGTGGCCAGCCAGATCAGGCCGATCAGCAGGCCAAGCCCTTTCAGAATGAGCAACGCGGAAATGCGAATGTCGCCAATGGAGAACGCCAACGCGTCCAGCATCGACAGGGCGTTGGGCAGGTATCCGGTAAGATTGAGCGCGACGACGGACCAGGCGATCCAGGCGACGGCCCGGGCCAGGGGTCGCGAGCGGATGATGCGCGACAGGACAGAAATAATGAGCCAGGCGAGCGACAGGTTGCCCGCCAGTTTCAGCAGGAACGTGTTCCACGGATAGGTCAGTTCCTGCGCCGCTGCCCACGCGATCCAGACGAGCGGCACAAAGACGATCCACGCCACACGGCGCAGCAGGGCGGCCAGCACCCGCAGGAAGCCCGCATTGAGTTTGATGCCCCGCACCCACCGTTCCAACGGCGGTTCGACCTGACGGGAGATCAGCCACGAGATGAGAAACAGCACCGCGATGATGCCGAGCTGATACAGGGTCCACTCGTCCCACAACACGTCGATCGCGCCGTTGAAAAGCGCGACGATGCCGGGCAGCACTTCGGCCTGCAGCGCTGCTGCGTTGACACCATCGGGCAGCAAGGTCGGTGCGGTCGGTTCCATCGTCGTTATCCCGACCTAGGCGGCACCGGGCGCGTCCCAGTCCGGAGAAAATTGATAGTCACAGATGCGGCTATTTGCGGAACGCAGCGCCTCGATAGCTCCGCATTTCCGGCTCCGACAAAGCGAAATCGAAGATGTCGATATTCTCCGCCAGCCTCTCAGACGTTGCCGTTTTCGGTATCGCCACCCCGCCGGACTGCACATGCCAGCGCAGGACGATCTGCGCGGGACTTTTGCCGTAAGTCTCGGCGGGGCCGGTGATGGCGGCTTCCTCGAACAACGCTCCGCCCCGGTAGAGCGGGCAGTAGGCCGTCAGCGCCATGCCGTGCTTGTCACATGCAGTTCGCAGCTTGCGCTGGTCTATATAGGGGTGGCTCTCGATCTGGTTGCACACGAGCGGCCGTCCGGTTTCGGACACAGCCCTGTCGAGCTGGGAAACGGTAAAGTTCGACACGCCGATATGCCGCGTCCACCCTTGCTCCGCCGCGTCGTTCAGCAGCCGTATCCATTCGTCCACATCCTCACGCCCCTTCGGCGGCCAGTGGATGAGCAGCAGATCGACGTGGTCCATCTGCAAACGGTCGAGACTGCCGCGCACCGCGTTCTGAAACGTGCCCTCAGCGAGATTATCCGGCCACACCTTCGTGGTGACGAAGAGCGCGCTGCGGTCGATGCCGGAAGCACGAATCCCCGCGCCCACATCAATCTCGTTTTCATACATGATCGCCGTATCGATATGACGGTAGCCTTTGCCAATGGCCTGCTCGACTATGGACGAACACGTATCGCCCTTCAGCTGCCAAGTGCCCAGACCGATCGCAGGCATGGTGGCACCATTGGCTTCGACTTCGATCATGCGGATGTTTCGCTTTGTGTTGCGCCTGTCGGCACGATAGACGCCTCGTCATGGAAAGCCAAAGCCCTTCCGCGCATACGGTGAAACCGGGGCGCATCATCCTGATCGACGTGGCGCGCGGCGTGGCGCTCGTGGCCATGACGATCTATCACTTTACGTGGGATCTCGAGTTTTTCGGCTGGTTGGGTAGCGGCACCGTTTCGCAAACCGGATGGGTGCTGTTTGCCCGCTCCATCGCGTTCTCGTTCCTGTTTCTGGTCGGCATTTCACTGGCGCTGGCCCATGCGGACGGTATCCGCTGGCGTGGCTTTTGGGTGCGTCTGGCGCAGGTGACGGCGGCGGCTCTGGCGATTTCCGTCGCCACATACGTCATGGACCCGCGCACGTTTATATTCTTCGGCATTCTGCACGCCATCGCCCTGTTCAGCCTGGTGGGGCTGGCCTTCGTGCGCTTGCACTGGGTTTGGCCGGCATTGACGGCTGGCGTGCTTTTGCTGGTCTGGCGGATGGTGGCCGAACCAGTGTTCGAAGCGTGGCCCCTGCTCTGGGTCGGCCTCGCCGAAACGCCACCGACGTCGAACGATTACGTGCCCCTGTTTCCGTGGTTCGCGGCCACCCTGTTGGGCATCGCGGTGGGCAAACTGGGCTTGGGCCTGTTCTGGCACCGGCTGGCGGATGTGCGCCTTTCCCGACCCGCCGAGCGCCCGCTCGCATTCATCGGCCAGCACTCGCTGGTCTATTATCTGCTGCACCAGCCGGTGATGATGGCGGGCCTGTGGCTGTTCACCAGCTTCGTCGCCCAGCCGGACCCGACCGAGGTTTTCTCAACCTGTGCCAGCGGCAATGCGAACAAACCGCGGACGCAACATTCTGCACGCCCTATTGCGGCTGCGTCGCTGACGATATGAAGCGCGACGGCATCTTCGTCGATTTCAACAACGGCACGATCCGGCTCGATGAAAGCGCCGCGGCGCAGGATATCATCCGGCAATGCGCGGCATCCCCGGACGGGTGAAGCCTAGCCGATGACGAACAGGTTGAGCGGCATCAGATTGGCCTGCTGTCCGGGCTTGGCTGGACCTTCAGGCACGCGGCAAAAATGCTCGCTGTCAAACCACACCCAGTCATCGCTCCATGTCCACGCTCCGGCCGCACGATAGCAGGCCGCAATATCTTCGGCGAAAGCCTTGTCGGCCGGACGCTGGATGATCTCCCGCTCAGACGTATCGAAATAACGCATGGCGAGCGGCAAGGCGCGCTCGGTGCAATAGTTCGACATCCACAGGTTGAAACCGATCTCGGCACGCAGACTCTCGACGGCCCGAAAGACCTGCAGATGATCCTCGTGACCGTATTCGCCCCAGGGATTGTGTGTGAACACATTCATCCCCGGTTCAAGACGCTTGCGTAACTCTTTGACCAAGCTGATGTAATTCTTCTCGTATTGCGACACGATACCATCGGACGGCGCTTGACTGCGCCCGAACTGGCGCAACAGAGCCTGTTTCATGTCGCGCAAGGTAGCGGTGTTGGTGAAGGCAACCCCATACTCACTCGGTTGTGGGTCCGACCAGTCCGCACATCCATATGTCGCTGCTTCCGGCAGCCCTAGGTTCTCGATGTTTCCACGCGGAAACGTCTGCCAACGCACGCGCCCGTGCCGGTCCCAGGTCAGGTGTCGGCCAGGCGTCCTCATAGACGAGAAGGATCGAATCCACGTCCTTTACGATGGATGTGAACCACAGCATTTCGTCATCCGGATGGGCCGCGACGATGATCGAGTTTTCAAGAAAATCAGTCATGTCGCGCCCTCGCCGAGCAATTTGTTGGCCGCAATGGAGATCGCGAGTTTGCCCTTCAGGCTTGCCGCGCCAAGCAGGGCTTTCATCGCCGTCGGCTCCGCCCCGAACTGCGCCTTGAACGGCTCGTCGCCGATGGTGAAGTCGAATGACGTGCCGCCGCGTCCCATCCAGTCCTCGATCAACCAGTCATACGCCTGCAAACCCGGAGAATGGCGACCGTGAGTGTCGTAATCCGCGCCAATCAGCAGGTAGTGGAAAGCACCATCCTGCGTGACGCCGAAGACGATAGCCGCAGTCTCGCCGTCCGACGACAGCCGCCACGTTTCGGCGTGTGGATGGTTGCGCGCCACAGCAGCATAAAAGGCAGTCACGTCAGCGCCCTGTATCGGGTCGCCCTCGAACCGGCCTTCCCGCAGTGCGGCCAGTTCGGCAATCGCTTGCGCAGCCTCCTCGCCGTGCAAGCGGGTGAGCGTAACGTCGTGCTGCTTCTTCCATCGCTTGCCCTTGCGCGCCATCTGGCCTGCGAGTTTTTTATCCAACCGTTCGGCCCGCCATTCGGCATGGGTGCCGGAAAGGGGCGTCGCGTGGGCACTGAATGTCAGGTCGTGCAAAGTTCCGCCAAGTAATGCGTGCCAGCTTTCGGCAAATCGATCGGGTATCGGCCGCACCCGCACCACATCGAACGGCATCAACGCCGCCAGCAGGTCGCCCTGCAACACCGGGTCGCCGCTGATCCGCGCCACCACGTCCGGCAACACGACAGGCGAAGCGTAGTCGCTCACGCCCAGATCGGTGGTTTCCAGCAATGCCAGTCCGGCCCTGCGGCGCACGATCATGGGCAGCACACCCACCAGCCGGTCCTTGTCACGGATTGTCACGATGCGCGGCTTCGCACTTCGCGCCGGAACGACGATTTCATAGAACGCCGTTAACCACGCCCCGCTCTGAAACACCGTCGCGCCGGATGCGCCGTGCAAGGTGGCATACTCGTCGCCAGCGAAATCGAATGTGTCGTGCGCCTGAAAGAACATGGTCGTGCCCGGGTGACTGGAACGGGCAGCCTATCAGGCGCAGGTTTCGGAACCGCTAAACGAAACGCGGGCCTGTTATACGCGGAGCACGAGGAGGCAAGCCGACCGCGAACGTTCGCCGCTTGTCGGAGCGAAGGGCGAAGCCCGATAGGATGAGACCAGGTTAACCGGTCTTGTTGAACAGTTCCCGCCCGATCAGCATCCGGCGTATTTCGCTCGTCCCCGCACCGATCTCGTACAGCTTCGCATCCCTGAGGAGACGGCCGGTGGCATAGTCGTTGATATAACCATTGCCACCGAGCAGCTGGATCGCGTCCAGCGCCACCTGCGTCGCCTTTTCAGCCGCATAGAGGATGGCACCTGCCGCATCCTCACGCGTCGTTTCCTGCCGGTCGCAGGCCTGTGCAACGGCGTAGACGTAGGCCTTGCAGGCATTCATGGTCACATACATGTCCGCGACCTTTCCCTGCACCAGCTGAAACGTACCGATCGGCTCACCGAACTGCTTGCGCTCGTGGATATAAGGCATCACCACATCCATTGCCGCCTGCATGATACCCAACGGGCCAGCCGCCAGAACGGCGCGTTCGTAGTCCAGACCGGACATGAGAACTTTCACGCCGCCGTTCAGCGGCCCCATCACGTTCTCCTCCGGCACCTCGCAATTCTCGAACACGAGTTCGCCGGTCTCCGAACCGCGCATGCCCAGCTTGTCCAGCTTCTGCGCGATGGAGAAACCGGCAAAGCCCTTTTCGATCAGAAACGCCGTGATGCCCTTCGGCCCGGCATCCGGGTCCGTCTTGGCATAGACGATCAGCGTGTCGGCCTGCGGCGCGTTGGTGATCCAGAACTTCGAGCCGTTCAGCACGTAGCGGTCGCCGCGCTTTTCCGCCTTCAGCTTCATGGAAACGACGTCCGATCCCGATCCCGTCTCGCTCATCGCCAGCGCGCCCAGATGCTCGCCGGTCACCAGCTTTTCCAGATAGCGCGACTTCTGGTCGTCGTTGCCCCAGCGCGAAAGCTGATTGACGCACAGGTTCGAATGCGCGCCGTAGGACAGGCCGACGGAAGCGGACGCCCGCGACACCTCTTCCATCGCCACGCAATGTTCCAGATAGCCGAGCCCCGCCCCGCCCCATTCCTCGCCGACCGTGATGCCGTGCAGGCCAAGCGCGCCCATTTCGGGCCAAAGCTCGCGGGGAAACCAGTCCTCCTTGTCGATCTTCGCCGCCAGCGGCGCGATACGGTCCTGCGCGTAGGAGCGCACGGAGTCCCGCAGCATGTCGACCTCTTCGCCGAGATTGAAATTGAAGGACGGAAAATCGTTGGAAATCATCACAGCACCCTGACGTATTTGATGAACGGCGTTCTTCGTCGCCACCTTGTCGTAGAGAACCCGCGCCGTCGAGGGCGGGGCATCGTGTCACGGTTCGTCCGATGTGGGACAAGACGTGCGCGCGTGCGTTTCCGCCGACATCGAAACGACGAAAGCGCGAGCATGACCCTCAAAGCCATCCTTTTCGGATCCATCGGAACCCTTGTCGAAACATCGCAGATGCAGCTCGACGCCTTCAACGAGGCTTTCGGCAAGCCGATCTCGACTGGGAATGGAGCCGTGAGGACTATATCGGCCGTTGAGAAAGCCGGGCGGTCAGCGACGTATCGCGGACTATGCAGCGTCCCGTGGGACCTCCGTCGATGATGTCGCCATTCACAGGGTCAAGACGGAACTGTTCGACACCCGGATGAAGAAAGTCGGGCTCAATGAGACCCGGCGTGCGCGAAGTCATAAACTGGACGGCGAATGAGGGCCTGAAGCTGGGCTTCGTCACATCAACCGGAACGGGACAATGTGATCGCCATACTCGATGCGCGCCACCGGCACTTCGGCGATGGATTTCGCGCTTCATCGGCGACCGCACGCTGGTCGATGCTGGAAAGCCTGCTCCAGACATCTAGCAACGCCGCTATCAAAAGCCTCCGCATCGAGCCTTTGGAGGCAATGCAATCGAGGACACGGTGGCATGTTTCAAAGCCCCGGTGGCGGCTGCATCCCTACTATCGCCTATCACCGCACGACTTTGCCGCACGCGAGGTTACGACGGAGCGATTGCCGTGAGCTTCGAAATCGTTGCGCTATCCGGTCGGTTCGGGACCGAAGCTAGGCGACGACCATCAACAGGACTGCGTAAGCCAGCGTGATCGCGTAGCCAGCGGTGAACAGGATCGGACGCACCGGGAACACGGCCTTGCCTGAAATCATGCCAAGCGCGTGCAGGCAACGCAGACCGAAGAAGGCAATCGCCAGATAGCCGAACCACACGGACGTGACGCCAATCGAATGACCGATCAGCACGATGATGGCAAACGGCAGAAATTGCTCCAGCAGGTTGAGATGTGCCCGGTGCGCGCGATGGACCCAGGGCAGCATGTTGCGATGGTCCGGCGGGCGCTTGAAACTGTCCGCCTGCCCTTCGAACGTCGTTGAATTGACGCCGATAATGTAAGGTATCCACAGGCTGGCAGCGAGCATGGCTGTGAGAAGCGTAAAGGTGAGTTCCGTGGTCATGCCGCCTGCTCCCGTTTGGTGATAGCGTCCACCGAACCCTGCTCGGCATAGACCTTGATCCGTTCGGCGATGCTGCCCCAGCCGGACATGACACCGTGCTGGCCTTCCGGAATGCCGAAATGCAGCACCGTGAACCGGCAGCCGTCGTCGATCGTTTCGATCTCGTAGATACAATGCGATGCCGGCGCGCCGGGGCCGAAGAATGCGGGTTCGAACGTCATCTCGATGCGCCTTTTCGGCTCGATTGCGACGATTGTCCCGCCAAGCATGAGATTGCCGTCAGGGAAATGATGGTCGTATCGACCGCCCTGCTTCAGGGTCGTTTTCAAGGTGCAGGCCGCGAAATGGTAAAGCTGCACATGCGCAGCTTTCCGTCAGCACGGACCAGAGCCGGTCGACGCTGCATTTGATGGTCGTTTCCAGCGCGAAGTCGGGTTTGCCCGAAATAGCGGTTGCCGGAGCGGTGGCGGTCATTGTCATTCTCCTTCCAGTTTAGATTTCAGGTCCAGAACGGCGCGGGTCATTGGTTTGGAAACCAGCGGTTCCATCCAGCGGTCCATGACCTGCTGAATCGGCACGGCGTTGAGATAATGGTGTTTGAAGCGCCCGGAGCGGCGGGAGAGCACGAGATTTGCGCCCTCCAGAACCTTGAGGTGCTTCATCACACCGAAGCGGGTCATGGAAAATCCGGCCTCCATCAACCCGCTCTCGATTTCACCGGACGTGCGGCCGTCCTTCGTGCGCAGAAGATCGAGAATCTCCCGCCGGGCCGGATCGTTCAGAGCTTTGAAGATTGCGTCCATAAATGCCTTATAGGTGACATAATAGTTACGTGTCAATTGGGTAACGTAACATTTGCGTAGCGTCCCGTTTCACGGCATGGGGAACGCATGAGCGAAAATCCCGACCAAGCCCCGAACAGGTGGCCACTGCCACCCCTGCTGACGGTCGGCATGATCCTGCTGTGCATCGTGCTGAACAGGCTCGTTCCGAACACGTGGACAGGGTCCGGCGACCCCGGTGGCGCGTTGTTCTATCTGGGCATGGCGCTCGTGCTGGCGGGGCTCGCTCTCGACGTGTGGGCCTTCACGACCTTCCGCCGCCACCGCGCCAACATCCGTCCGGACCGACCGGCGACCGCCCTCATCATGGATGGCCCCTTCGCGTTTTCCCGCAATCCCATCTATCTCGCCAACGTGCTGCTGACAGCCGGTATCGGCTTCGCACTCGACAACCGCTGGATGCTGCTCGGCGGAGCCGTGCTTTACATTCTGCTTCAGGAACTCGCCATCAAACGTGAGGAAAAGCACATGGAGGCGCAGTTCGGCGCGCGATGGCTCGATTACTCGAAGGCCGTTCGGCGCTGGGTTTGACCCGGAAGGTCTGATCGTTACTGGCTGACGCCCAGTTCGGCCAGCCTCGCGAAACAGCTTTCCTCCGCACCGTCCATTTCCGCCATCGTTTCCTCGATGTCGCGCCGCTTCTGCTCCAGCTGGGCCCGTTTGGCCCCGATGCGCTCGATCATCGTGCGCAACTGCTTCTCCTCGCCGGATGGCGTTTTGTACATTTCGATGATTTCACGGATCTCGGCAATTGAGAAACCAAGCCGCTTGCCGCGCAGAATCGTGCCGAGCAACATGCGGTCGGACGGGCGGAAACAGCCGTGTGCGACCGCGCCGCAAGGGCTTGATCGAGCCCTTCATCCTCGTAGAACCGCACCGTGCGGGTCGAGATACCGAACTCGCGCGTCAGTTCGGTAATGGTGTAGTATTCGCTCACGAAACAGGCTCCATACGGTCGCCCGTGCATACAAGGTTGATTGACGTAAAAGTCAAATACCGAACCACCATGCGGCCAACCCGAGGAAGGCGAAGAAGCCGACAACGTCGGTAACGGTGGTCACGAATGTGCCCGATGCGATAGCCGGGTCCGCCCCCAGCTTGTCCAGCGCAATAGGAATCATGATACCGGCACCCGCAGCGGAAATCATGTTCACCACCATCGCGATGGCGATGACCATACCAAGCTGCGGCTCGCCGAACCAGACGGTCGCGACCACGCCGATCATCACAGCGAACACGACCCCGTTCAGCGCCCCCACCATCAACTCCTTGCGGATGATCTTGCGCGCGTTGCGGCTGTCGAGATCGTGGGTGGAAAGCGCCCGAACGGCAACCGTCATGGTCTGCGTACCGGCATTGCCGCCCATCGAAGCGACGATCGGCATCAGGATAGCCAGTGCCACCATCTGCCCGATGGTCGCGTCGAACGTGCCGATGACGAGAGAGGCGAGGATTGCCGTCGCCAGATTGATCGTCAGCCAGCCGATACGCGATTTGGCGATGTCGAGAATGCCGTCCGACAATTCCTCGTCACCCACACCGGCCAGACGGCGCATGTCTTCTGCAGCTTCCTCGTTGATGACATCCACCACGTCGTCGATGGTCAGTACCCCGACCAGCTTCTCGTTCTCGTCCACCACCGGCGCGGATAGCAGGTCGTATTGCTCGAAGACCCGCGCCGCCTCTTCCTGGTCCATGAGGGCCGGAATCGGGTGTGCGTTCGTGTCCTGAATGGCGGAAACAAGCGTCTCGCGGTTGGTGCGTATCAGCGTGTCCAGCGGCAGAACGCCGACCAGACGGAAGGTCGGGTCGACGGTGAAGATGGTCGAAAACCGTTCCGGCAACTCATCGTCGGCGCGAATGTAATCGATAGCCTGTCCGACATCCCAGAACGGCGGAACGGCGATGAACTCGGTCGCCATGCGGCGGCCGGCGCTGTCTTCGGGAAAGTCGAGCGACCGGCGCAGGCGCACCCGCTCCTGAAACGGCAGCCGCTCCAAAATCGCTTCGCGCTCATCCTCGTCCAGATCTTCCAGCAGATAGACGGCGTCGTCGGAATCCATTTCCCGCACGCCCTCGGCAACCTGCGCGTCGGGCAGCCTGTCGAGAATATCGGTGCGGATCGCTTCGTCGATCTCGGTCAGGGCAGCGAAATCGAAGGCGTCCCCGGCCAGTTCGACCATAGGCGAGCGGTCTTCGTCCTGAAGCGCTTCGATAATGTCGCCGACTTCCGATTCGTGAAGCCCGTCCAGAACCGCACGGATGGCATCCACGTCCTGATCGGCCAGCGCCTGCTCGACCGCCTCGACGACCTCCTCACGCACCACACCCTCTTCGGTGTAGATCGTGTCGGAAGCCTCATCGCGCGTTTCGTCGCGGATGTCTTCGAGTTCGGTATCGTCGGTCATCAAATGTCCTCTGCAACGAATTGCCCTGCGATACAGGTGGGACGTGCCCCCGTTTGGCTTTGGGGATCAATCGGGACAGAAATGGTGCGGCCGAGAAGACTCGAACTTCCACGGGTGTTACCCCACAGCGACCTCAACGCTGCGCGTCTACCAGTTCCGCCACGGCCGCACATGCCACGTCTTCGACTGGTCGCGCGGTGCGTAACAAAGGCGCGACCGCTGCACAAGCGGCAAAACTTGCGAAAGCGCCGCGCACGCGCCACATCGTCGGTAATGAATGTCTCCGCCCCCCTTTCCCGCACTGCGATCGCGTCCTCGATGCTGCCGGTTGAAGCCGGACCGGCTATCGAATGGGTCGTGAGTGAAGGCTTAACAGGCTACGAAAAAGCCGTGGCGGAAATGGAGCGCGTGGTCGCGGATATCGCCACCGGTGGGCGCGAACGCATTTGGCTCGTGGAACACCCGCCGCTCTACACTGCAGGCACGAGTGCAAACGACACCGACCTGGTGGAAGCGGGCCGGTTTCCTGTCCACCGCACAGGGCGCGGCGGAGAATACACCTATCACGGCCCCGGCCAGCGCGTGGCCTATGTGATGCTCGATCTCAATCGCCGCAGCCCGGATCTTCGCGCCTATGTTGCTGCGCTGGAAGGTTGGATCATCGCAACCCTCGATGCGTTCAACGTGCGCGGCGAACGGCGCGACGACCGTGTGGGCGTGTGGGTGCAGCGGCCAGATCGCGGGACGGAGGACAAGATCGCCGCAATCGGTATCCGTGTGCGGAAATGGGTCACGTTCCACGGCATAGCCATCAATGTGGAGCCGGACCTGACCCACTACAGCGGTATCGTGCCCTGCGGCATCGCCGAACACGGCGTCACCAGCCTCGTCGATCTGGGACTGCCCGTCACGATGGACGATCTCGATCTGGCGATGAAGCAAGCTGCGCCAGCGATTTTCGGGTTGATCGAGTAGCCGCTACTCGAACGCGTCCGGCGTATCGAAATCACGCAAGGCAGCGGGGCCGATTTCGACGCGGCTGACCGGCTCCGTTTCCAGCAAGGACCGCGCGCCCTTGTCACCCGTTAGTGTGAGCAGCTTGTTGCGGTATGGGGTGCCAAACAGAACCGGGTTGCCGAGCCGCCCTTCATGCGATGCTGCAACGAGCGGATTCTCACCGTTAAAGGCCGCCAGCAAAGCGTTGATATGACTCGCACTCACCAGAGGCATGTCGCCAAGCAGCACCATCACCGGCCCCTCCGAAGCCGCCATCCCCGCGCGCAGGGTCGCCGAAAGGCCGTCCATAAAGCCGGGCGCAAGAACGGTGTGCACCCCACCCGGCAGCACGGCCTGCACAGTGTCCGCCTCATGCCCCAGCACGACCAGAACATCGTCGAGTTCGCTCGCCAACGCCGCATCGACCACATGGCGCATGAGCGGTTTACCGTTCCAGACTTCCAGCAGCTTGTTGCGCGCGCCCATGCGCCGCGACAGGCCACCGGCGAGAATGATGCCGGTCGTCACGCATGTGGGTCGCGCGGCTGGGGACGGTCGGTGATCTCCATCAAAAGGCCGCCCACACCCATGCCGGACAGGTCGATGGACCCGATCGGCACACCATGTACGGCCCGCCGCAACACCCAGTCGAACCCGTTTTCGAGCCGGCGACCGCGCGCATCCCGGCGCGCCTATCACAGGCGTTCCGGCAACCGTTCCTGTCAGCAGCAGATTGCCGGGATCGACCGGCATTCCGAAGCGATGCACCTGTCCGCCCGCCGCACGGATCGCTGCCGGAATGATGTCGTTCACGTCCACGATGGCCGACGCTCCGAAAACGATGATGAGCTCGCAGTCGCGGCTCGCATCCAGCAGTGCCGATGCCACGACGAGTTCCGTGTGCTCGACCCGCATCTCGCTCGTCAAAACCGCCCCTTGCGCCGTCAGGCGCTCGGCCAGAACGCGCCGTGTCTTGTCCATCACACTGTCCTTCAACGAAGGCAGGCGTGTAGCGACCAGCCCGACACGCCGGACCACCGGAGATGCCACTTTGATTGAAGTTCTGGAACAGGCGATCTCTGCGGCCATGATCGAGCGTTCGGAGACGGCGAAGGGAATGATCTTTACGGTCGCGACCATGCGCCCGGCGTCGACCATCACACCGTCGCCCAGCGTTGCAAGCGTGATGGCGGGATCGACGCGGTTGAGCGTATCGACGCTCTCCTTGTGAGACAGAAAGCAGCCATTCGTTTCAGCGTAAATGTTGACCCGCCCTGTAAAGGCGTCGTCCGCACGCAGGTTTGCATTGGCCTTGACGAGAGCAACCCCAATGCGCCGGGCGGCCTCGTTCTCCGCCACATCGCCGTCATCCAATCGTGCCACGACGACATGCCTGTGCCGTTCACTCAACAGCGCGGAAAGATCGGCACGATCGAGAACATGCCCCTTCTTGAGACGCCTGCCTCCTACATCGATCGCATGGGCGAGTATCCCACCTTCGGCTTCGCCAACGGGTACCGGTCCGAATTTCATCGTGGTCCTCTCCGCAAGGCTTCAATGACCTGCGCCAGCACGGCGACGGCGATTTCGGCAGGGCCGGAGGCGCCGATGTCCAGGCCGATGGGCGCAGCGATCTTGTCCAGGGCGTCTTCGGACAAACCCCGGTCGTGCAGGCGTTCCACGCGTTTCCCGTTCGTTTTACGACTGCCCAGTGCACCCACGTAGAAGCAATCCGCTTCCAAAGCCGCGATAAGCGCATCGTCGTCGATCTTCGGGTCGTGGGTCAGCGCCGCCAACGCCGTCCAGCGGTCCAGCGGTCGTTGGGGTAAAATCTCGGACGGCCAGTCCGCGTGCAGGTCCACACCAGTAAACCGGTCCGGCGTGGCAAATGCCGTGCGCGGGTCGATGATGGAAACGTCGAAGCCCGCCACCTGTGCCATCGGATAGAGTGCCTGGCTGATATGCACCGCACCGATCACCACCAGCCTGGGGGATGGCAGATAGACCCGCAGGAACGAGCCGTCCGACGCATCGCCTGATTTGCCGCTGAGGAAGCGCTCCGCGATTTCGGCGGCGAGCGGGTCGTCGTTTCCGGCCATCACGAGACGGGACGCGCCGCTCTCCAGATCGGTCACGACACAAGCGGCTTGGCGGTTGGTGCGCGCGGCGTTGAGCCGTTTGAGCAGATCGGCGTTCATGCTTTCACCGGTTGAACGAACACGCGGATGCGCCCGCCGCAGGACAGTCCGACCTCCCACGCCGCCTCGTCGGCCACGCCGAACTCCAGCATCTTCGCCTCCCCCGAACCGATGACGTCCTGCGCCTCCACGACCACCGCGCCCTCGACGCAACCGCCGGAGACGGACCCCTCGAAATTGCCGTCCCCGTCGATCACCAGATGGCTGCCCGTGCCACGGGGGGCGGACCCCCATGTCTCCACCACCGTTGCCAAAGCCACGTCGCGACCCTCAGCGAGCCAGCGTTCGGCAATCGTCAAGGCGTCCTCATGCGGCATGGCGAAACCCTCCTGTCCGGCGCGCTGGTGCGTTCAAAACGGTGGTCAGGTCAGTGAGCGCCGCTAGAGAATGCACCGCACGAAAATCGTCCACGTGAGGCAGCATGGCGCGCACCCCTGCCGCCCTTGGCTCGAAACCGTCGAAGCGCAGCAGCGGATTGAGCCACACGAGGCGACGGCAGGATTTATGCAGACGCTCGATCTCGCGCGTCAGTTCGGCCAGCCCGTCCTCGCCCCCGTCCCGTTCCAGCCCGTCGGTTATCAGCAGCACCGTCGCCCCCTGCCCCAGCACGCGACGGCTCCATTGGCGGTTGAACTGCGACAGCGTCGCCCCGATCCGCGTGCCGCCCTCCCAATCCGGCACCAGCGAGGCCACATCGTCCAGCGCCTCGTCCGGGTCTTTGGCTTTCAGTGCCCGCGTCACGTTCGTCAGCCGCGTGCCGAACAGAAACGTGTGAACGCGCTTGCGACGGTCCGCGAGTGCGTGAAGATAGTGAAGGAATATCCGGCTGTATTGGCTCATCGAGCCGGAAATATCGGCTAAAACCACCAGCGGCGGCTGCACGATGCGTGGAGAGCGGAATTGCGGCAGGATCAGCTCGCCACCGCTTGCCATGCTCTTTCGCAGCACGGCACGGGCATCGATTTTCCCGCCATGCGCGTCGGGCCGAAACCGCCGGGTGCGGATGGTGTCGTCCGGCATGGCGAGCGCGGAAATCGCCCTCCGCGCCGCGGCCAGCTCCAGCCGCGTCATCTGCGAAAAGTCCTTCGTTTGCAGCTTCTCGGACGCGCTCATCGAGAACGCGGCGTCGATTTCGATTTCCGGCCGTTCCTGCTGCTGCTCGCGCTCCGCCCCCTGAAACAGCGCTTCCGCCACACGGTTTTGCCCCGCCTTTGCTTTTTCTTTCTCCCCGCGCGGGTCGGCCATCGGCGAGAACATGGCGATCATCTTTTCCACCAGATCGCGGGAGCGCCAGAACAGCTTGAACGCCTCATCGAAGACCGCGTGGTCCTCCCGCCGCGTTACCAGCACGCAATGCAGCGTCCAGTAGAGATCATCCCGGCTGCCGATGCCTGCCGCCTCCACCGCCCGCACGGCATCCACCACAGCCGACGGTCCCAGACGGATGCCTGCATCGCGCAAGGTGCGTGCGAAATACGCGATGTTATCGACGAGTTGTCCGGACAGGTCAGCCATCATACTGCCAGCGCCAGATCGGAGCGCACCTCGCGCAGTATCTCTGCGCTTTCGCTGCCCGCAATCGCTGCGATATCGTCCTGATATTTCAGCAACACGCCCAGCGTGTCGGATATTGCCTGCGGGTCGAGCGCCAGCTTGTCGAGTTCCATCAGTGCCGTCGCCCAGTCGATCGTTTCGGCGACACCCGGGTTCTTGAACAAGTCCTTCGAGCGCAATTTCTGCACGTAGGCCACGATTTCCGCCGACAACCGCTCGTTCGCGCCCGGCACCTTGCGGCCCAGAATGTCGAGTTCCCGCTCGGCGGTCGGGTAATCAACCCAGTGATACAGGCACCGCCGTTTCAGTGCGTCGTGGATTTCGCGGGTGCGATTGGAGGTAATGATGACGATGGGCGGTTCATCCGCCTTGATCGTGCCGAGTTCCGGCACCGTCACCTGAAAGTCCGACAGCACTTCCAGCAGGTATGCCTCGAACGCCTCGTCGGTGCGGTCCAGTTCGTCGATCAGCAGCACTGTGCGCCCGCCGTTTTCTCGCAACGCGCGCAGAACCGCCCGCGACACCAGAAACTTTTCGGAAAACACGTCCGCCTGCTCGCCGCCGGACGCTTCCCGCTGCCGTATGTCCACCATCTGCGCGGCATAGTTCCACTCGTACACGGCGGAAGAGACGTCCAAACCCTCGTAGCACTGCAGCCGTATCAAAGGTCGGTCCAGCGCGCCCGCCAGCACTTTGGCGATCTCCGTCTTGCCAACCCCGGCCTCCCCTTCCAGAAACAGGGGCCGCCCCATCTTCAGCGCGAGAAACAGCACCGTCGCCAGCGAACGGTCGGCGACGTATTCGCCCCGTTCCAGCATGTCCATCGTCGCGTCGATCGAGGTGGGCAGGTCGTTCATTCGGAGGCGTCCGTGTTTCGCTCAGTTGAGCCTAGAGCGCGTCAGCACAAAAATGAAGATGGCGGCGTTCCTTCGTGACGCCGCAGGCAGTCTTTGCTAACCAGCGGCAAACGTAGGGAAGCCGATATGATATCATTTCTGAAACGCGCCGGTGTGGTCCTTGGCGTCGTCCTGCTCGCCCTTCTGACCGTTTTGGCCGTCAACACATGGCGCTATACGCCCGAAATCGTTGCGGTCAGTCCGGTCTCCACAACTACGGAAATTTCGGTCGATCCTGTCGGCACAGCCGAACGGCTGGCGCAGGCCGTGCGGTTCGAAACGGATTCCACAAAGCCGGACGGCACCGGCTTTCCGTCCTTCCTCCAGTGGCTCGAAACGACCTATCCGGTGCTGCACGAGACGCTCGACATGCGGGTGATCGGCGGCGGCACGCCGCTCTACCGCTGGGCCGGAAGCGATACTGCCGCGCGGCCCGTCCTTCTCGCCGCCCATTACGATGTGGTGCCCGTCACGCAGGATTCACTCGACCGCTGGACCCACCCGCCCTTCGCGGGCGTGGTCGATGCCGGTTTCGTATGGGGGCGTGGCACGCTGGACAACAAGGGTGCCCTGATCGCGATTATGGACACCGTCACGGCGTTGATCGACAGCGGCTTTCAACCGCAACGGGACATCTATTTGTCCTTCGGGCACGACGAGGAGGTCGGTGGCGCGGGCGCTCAGGCTGTTGCGCGGACATTGAAAGACGAAGGCATTCAGCTTGAGTGGATACTGGACGAAGGGTCATTCGTCCTCGACGGCATTATTCCCGGTCTCAATCGCCCCGTCGCCAGCATCAACATCGCGGAAAAAGGCACGGTTACGCTGAAACTCACCGCGCGGGGCGAAGGCGGACACTCCTCCCTGCCTCCGCGCGAGACGGCAGTCGGCATTCTGGCGGGTGCCGTGTATCGCCTGCAGCAAAACCCGGTCGCGGGCGGTCTGAGCGGTGTTTCCGCAGAGTTTTTCGACACGTTGGGCCGGGAGTTCGCGCTCGGTCAGCGTATCGTTTTCGCCAATATGTGGCTGTTCCGCCCGTTGCTGGAAAACATCCTCTCCGGCGCGGCGACGACCGACGCAATGCTGCGCACCACCACAGCACCCACCATGCTGCAAGGCTCACCGAAGGAAAATGTGCTGGCGACGGAAGCAACCGC
The DNA here is from genome assembly GCA_963799325.1 of uncultured Alphaproteobacteria bacterium. Taxonomy (GTDB): domain Bacteria; phylum Pseudomonadota; class Alphaproteobacteria; order Rhizobiales; family Rhizobiaceae; genus Pseudahrensia. The sequence goes on from CAWCWS010000002.1 coordinate 1,291,703, forward strand.
CCGCGTCAATTTCCGCATCCACCCGCGCGATACCGTGGAAAGCATCGTCGCCCATGTGCGCGCAACGGTCGATGACGAGCGCATCGAAATCACCGTGCCGGAGCGGTTCTCACCTGCTTCACCCGGTGTCCAGCAGCGCGACGGTCCGGCTACATCGCCGATCCGTGGCGCGATATTGGAGAGTTTCGGCGACGTCGCGCCCGTTGCGGGTCTGACAATCGCCGCAACCGATGCCCGTCATTACGCGGCAGCGGCGGACGATGCCTACCGCATCAACCCGTTTCTGATCGGTCCGGACGATATCGCCCGCTTTCACGGCACGGACGAACGACTGTCGGTGGACAATCTCGAACGGGGTATCGTGTTCTACAACACGCTTCTGAGCGGGCTCTAGGCGTCCACCGTCAGCATCGGCCAGAGAGAAGCCACCAGCAGCAGCGCCATGCGTGATGTTGAAGATCTTCAACCGCACCGGGTCGCGCAGCCATTGGCGCAACGCCATGCCGAAGCCGGCCCAGAGGCCTACGGCGGGCAGGTTGATCGCCGCGAAGACAAGCGAGACGATGGCCACATTCACCGCGTAATTGCCCAGCGCGGTGTAGGTCGCCATCGCAAACGTCGCCATCATCCACGCTTTCGGGTTGACCCACTGGAACGCGGCGGCAGCGAGAAACGACATGGGCTTCGCCTGCCCTTCGGCCACCTTGACCGGCCCGGCATTGGCAATCTTCCACGCCAGATACAGCATGTAGAGACCGCCCACGATCTTGATCGCCAATAACGCCCACGGAGCCTGCGTGACCACGATTCCGATACCCGCGCCGACGCAGGCGAGCATCACGCCAAAGCCGATCGAGATGCCGAACATATGCGGGATCGTGCGGCTGAAGCCGAAATTCACGCCGGACGCGAACAGCATCACGTTGTTCGGCCCCGGCGTGATAGAGGACACGAGCGAGAAAACGCACAGCGCGATAAAAATTTCGAAGGTCATCGGGACGATACCAATTTAGGACAGGAAGACTGACCTATATGTCGCATTGATCCGACGCAACCGTTAAAGTTTTTGCGGACCACGGTTCATCGCAGCAATACCCGTGCGGCACACTTCAACGACCCCAAGCGGCTGCATGATGGAAATGAACTGGTCGATCTTGCGACTCCGGCCCGTTATCTCGAACACGAAATGCCCCAAATCAGCGTCGGACACGATGGCTCCGAACGTCTCCGCCAGCCGCAGCGCCTCGACGCGATGTTCGCCGTTACCTGCCACCTTCACCAGCGCCAGTTCCCGCTCCAGCGGCTTCTCGTGGCCGAGCGCATAAGCCGTCAGTGTCATGTCCACGACCCGGTGGATCGGCACGATGCGGTCCAACTGCCGCTTGATCTGCTCCAGTGTCGAAGGCGTCGCCTTGGTGACGATGGTGATGCGCGACAGGTGTTGCTGCTGCTCCGTTTCGCTCACCGTCAGGCTGTCGATGTTGTAGCCACGACCGGAAAACAGCCCGATCACGCGCGCCAGCACGCCGGGCTCGTTGTCCACCACGATGGCCAGCGTATGCCGCACGGGCACCTCGTCCTGGGGAGCGATGAAGTAGGCCGATGCGGGCGGGCTGACGATCTTGTTCTGGTTCTTGACGGTATCGGTCATAGTGTCTCCACGGTCAGTTTTGATTTCGGGCGGCGGCGCGCGATGGCGATACCGGCAAGGATGATGGCAAGCGCCAGTGCCGCATTGGGCGGCAGGCGTTCACCGAGAAAGGCGATGGCAAGCCCCGCGCCGATCACCGGCACGAGAAAGTTGATCTGGCTGGTGAAAGACGCTCCGGCGCGTTTGATGAGCCCCACCACCAGAATGGCGCCCGTCGCCGTCGGTCCGAGCGCGGTATAGACCGCCGCTGTCCAGACATGTACTTCGGCGCGCAGGCTGGACAGGTCCGACATCAGCAACAGTGGCAGCGACAGAACGAACGCCACGCCAAGAAACAGCATCACGGTCGATTGCCAGGGCTCGTCCACCAGCGCTTTGGTGATGATCGAGTTCACGCCGTAACTGATCGCGGCCAGCGCGATGGCATATTGCTGCACGGAATTTCCGGCCAGACTCACCAGTTTCGCAGGCCCCATCAGCACGACGATTCCCGCCAGCGCCAGCGCAAAGCCGGCCACCGTATAGCGGTTGGGCCGTTCGTCCTGCGTGAAGATCTGCGCCAGCCCGAGCGTGAACAGTGGCATCGTCGCCATCAGAATCGCTGCAATCCCCGCATCCACTTCCTGCTGCCCCCAGGCCAGCAAGGAAAACGGCAGGGTGTGTCCGAAGAATGCAGACCCCGCGACCGCCACCCAAACCGCCTTGCGCGGCAGACCAACACCGGACAGCCGCCAGATCAACGCCAGTGCCAGTGTTGCCAGCAACAGTCGAAACGACACGACGAACATCGGTGGTAGCACCGTCACCGTGATGCGCGTCATCATGAAGTTGGAGCCGAAGATAAAGGCCAGCCCGACGAGCAGGACGTAATCCCGCCACGGCCGCGTGAACATCTGTTCCGCCGCGACACCCGGTCCTGCTACCCTGCCCCGCATGGCCCGCGCCGCCCACGCGCTCCCCTAGACCAGCGCCTTGCCTTTCGCGTCGATGGCCGTTGCGACAGCTTCATCCGTCGCCTCGTCGGGAAGCAGCATCTCGTTGTGCGCCTTGCCGGACGGGATCATCGGGAAGCAGTTGGCCAGCGTCACCACACGACAATCGAAAATCACCGGTCCCGGCGTTTCAATCATTTCCATGATCGCATCGTCCAGCTTCTCAGGCTTGCTGCACCGTATACCAACGCCGCCATAGGCTTCCGCCAGCTTCACAAAGTCCGGCATGGCTTCCGTATAGGTGTGCGACAGCCGGTTGCCGTGCAGAAGCTGCTGCCACTGGCGCACCATGCCCATATATTCGTTGTTCAAAATCATGATCTTGATCGGCGCACCGTGTTGCACGGCGCAGGACATTTCCTGAATGCACATCTGGATCGAGGCATCGCCCGCAATATCGATCACCAGCGCATCCGGGTGCGCGATTTGAACACCGAGCGCAGCGGGAAGACCGTAGCCCATCGTGCCAAGGCCGCCGGATGTCATCCACCGGTTCGGCTCCTCGAAGCCGTAAAACTGCGCCGCCCACATCTGGTGCTGGCCGACCTCGGTGGTGATATAGGTCTTGCGATCCTTCGTCAGCGCATGCAGCCGCTCCAGCGCATGCTGGGGCATGATGACGTCCTTGTTTGGCGTATAGGCAAGCGACTTGCGCCCGCGCCAGCCTTCGATTTGCTTCCACCAATCTTTCGTATCGCCTGACTTTTCGGCTTTCGCCCATTCATCGAGCATCGCATGGAGAACGTGGGTCACGTCTCCGATGATCGGCACATCGACACGCACGACCTTGTTGATGGAAGACGGATCGATATCGATATGAATCTTGATGCTATCGGGTGAGAACGCATCGAGACGGCCTGTGATGCGGTCGTCGAAGCGGGCGCCGATACACACCATCACATCGCAATCGTGCATCGCCATGTTGGCTTCGTAGGTACCGTGCATACCCAGCATACCGAGCCAGTTGTCGCCGGATGCCGGATAGGAACCGAGCCCCATCAGCGTCGACGTGATCGGAAAGCCGGTTTCCGCCACCAGCCGCCGCAACAGCTGCGACGCTTCCGGCCCGGAATTGATGACACCCCCGCCCGTGTAGAGGATCGGCTTGCGCGCACCGGCCATGAGCCGCACGGCCTCGGCAATCGCGCTCGGGTCACCGTCCATCTTCGGTCGGTAACTGGCGTGAGCGCGGATGTCGGACGGCGGCGTGTAGGTGCCCGTGGCGAATTGCACATCCTTTGGAATATCCACGACGACCGGTCCGGGACGCCCGGACGTGGCCACGTAAAACGCCTCGTGCAGCACCCGCGCCAGATCGTTCACGTCCTTCACCAGCCAGTTGTGCTTGGTGCAGGGCCGCGTGATGCCGACGGTGTCGCATTCCTGAAAGGCATCCGACCCGATGAGCGAGGTCGGCACCTGACCGGTGATGCACACCAGCGGAATGGAATCCATCAGCGCATCCTGCAACGGCGTCACCATGTTGGTCGCGCCGGGACCGGACGTGACCAGCGCGACGCCGGGCTTGCCGGTGGAGCGGGCATAGCCTTCCGCCGCATGGCCTGCGCCTTGCTCGTGGCGCACCAGTATATGACGGATGCTGTCCTGCTGGTGAAGCTCGTCATAGATCGGCAACACAGCGCCGCCGGGATAGCCGAAGATATCCTTTACGCCGTTGTCCACCAGCGCGCGGATCACCATCTCCGCACCCGTCATCTGTTCGCCGTTCTTGCTCTCGTTGCTCATCATTCCTCACCGCTCGCGCGGCTCCCTCCAGTGCGCCCGAACCTCTCGCGTTCAGGCAATAAAAAAGGCCCCCGAGGGAGCCTTGCGCGCGTCAACGGTGCCGGTGGGCTAGTCAGCCACCGCGCCGACGCGCCGTCCTACTACGATAAGAAGTGTCGTCATGGTGCGTTCACCAACTCCGGTTTCATTTCGGACAATACAGCGCCGGAAGCGACCGTCAAGCGTGGTCTCGGAGCGAAATTCGCTGCCATGTCGCGTCCATCTGTCCACGAAACCATGTCGATTGCCGTTTCGCATATTGACGGGTGGCGGCGATCAGCTTTTCCAGCGTTTCATCGCTTGAAAGCCGGCCGTCAAGCAAAGCCCCGATCTGCGCCACGCCGATGGCCTTCCACACGGTCGCTTCGGGCGGCGGATCGAGCGCGCGTAGAGCTTTCACCTCATCCATCGCACCGTTTTGCAGCATCCATTCAGCCCTCGCCGCAATGCGGATGTGCAGAACGGCGCGAGGCGGTTCGACGATGATCTTTTCGAGTTTCCATCCATCGAGAATGGCAGGCTGAACGGCGCGATGGTGCTCTGCCAGTGGCGTGCCGGTGGACAGCTTGACCTCCAGCGCCCGCGCGATCCGTTGCCCGTCGGTCGGTCGCAAGCCAGCCGCTCCTTCGGGATCGACCGTTAGAGTTCTTCATACAGCGCCCGCGCACCATGCTGCACAAGACGCCCTCGCACATCCGCACGAATGGCGGCGTCGATCGGCGGAACCGGCGACAGTCCCTGTTCCAGCGCGCGAAAATACAGGCCTGTGCCACCCACGAAAACCGGCACAACGTCACGGCTACGCAACTCGTTCAGCACACCTTGCACGCCCTCCCCCCAACGGGCGACCGAGTAGGGCTGTTCAAGCGGAGCGTGCCCGTAGAGATGGTGTTCGACGCCATTCATTTCATCAGCGCTTGGCCGCGCGGTCAGAACGCGCAGCACCGGATAGACCTGCATGGAATCCGTGTTGACGATGACCGCATCGCGCCCGGACCGCCGCACTTCCCGCGCCTTTTGCAGCGCGAAGGCCGACTTGCCGCTGGCGGTCGGTCCCGCTATCAAAATGGCGTGCGGATCGCTCACGCGCTGTCTCCGTTCTCGCTTCCCCTTCCGAATGCACGGAAATGCGCCATGCCTCAACATGACATGTCCCAACGTATCGCCACCCTCATCGCCAACCCGAACGAACCGTGTCTCGACGCCGGTCTGATCGAGCGGGTCTGCGCCGCGACCGATGGCCGGTTGCTCGTCATACTTGCTGAAGGCATTGCCTGCGACATCGCTATCGGCAGCGCAACAACGCGTGCCATGATCGTGGACTGTCTCACCGGCGCGCCAGTCGATGTGGTCATTCAACACGCCGCCGGTCGTTGCAAGCGCCTGCTGATAGCCGACATGGACTCCACCATGATCGAGCAGGAATGTCTCGATGAACTGGCCGCAGCAGCAGGGTCCGGTCAAGCCGTGGCCGCAATCACCGCCAAGGCGATGGCAGGAGACATCGCCTTCGAGCCGGCCTTGCGGGAGCGGGTCGCCACCCTCGCGGGCAAGCCCGCCAGCCTCATCGACGGCATTCTGCAAGACCGCATCACCCATACGCCGGGCGGAGCGACGCTCGTCGCCACCATGAAGCAGCACGGTGCCTTCTGCGCGCTCGTCTCCGGTGGGTTCACACAATTCACGAGCGCTGTGGCCGCAGCCCTTGGCTTCGATGCCCATCGCGCCAACACGTTCGCAATCGAAAACGGCTTGTTCACGGGGAGGGTTGTGGATCCAATCCTGGGACGGGACGCGAAGGTCGAGGCACTGGACGCCTTCTGCGCGGCGCAAGGCATAACGCGACAAGACGTTCTCGCGGTCGGCGACGGGGCGAACGACCTTGGCATGTTGATGGCAGCAGGCACCGGCGTGGCTTTGCACGCCAAGCCCGTCGTGGCCGACACGGCACCACACCGCATCGACCACGGCGACCTGACGGCGCTGCTCTATATGCAGGGCTACCGTCAGGCGGAGTTCGTAGTTTAGCTCAGGTCCAGCACGACGAAGCTGAGTTGACCATCCGGCGCAGCGACCAAAAGCAGCGCTTTCTTGCGTCCGTCCTTGCGCAGTTCCTCAAGCCGGGCCTGAACCTCTGCCGGTGTGGAGACGGCTTCCTGTCCTATCTCGGACACGACGGACCCGGACTTGATGCCTTTTTCCTCGGCAGTGGATCCTTCTTCGACTTCGACGATGAGAACGCCATTCACGCCTTCGTCAATGCCGATTTCCGCCCGTGCGGCATCGGTCAGGTCGGAAAATGTGAGACCAAGTTCGCTCACAGTCTCAGTTGCATCTTCCGGTGTCGCGTCCTCATCGCCCATCGCAGCAGCTTCGCCGTCTTCCAGACGACCCAGCGTAACGGGAACCGTCACCCGTTCGCCCTTGCGCAAGACAACGACATCGACCGCTTTACCGACCGCCGTTTCAGCCACAATGCGGGGCAGATCGCGCATTTCACTGATGGGTTTGTCATCGAAGACCAGAACCACGTCACCGACCTGAATGCCGGAATTCTTCGCCGGTCCTTTATCGGTCACACCCGCAACCAGCGCGCCTTGAGCAATGACCATGCCGAGGGATTCGGCGATGTCGTCCGTCACCGGCTGAATGGATACGCCAAGCCAGCCGCGACGGGTCTCGCCGAACTCCCGCAGCTGGGCAATGACGTTCGAGGCGAGGTCGGCAGGAACGGAGAAGCCGAGTCCGATGGACCCGCCGGAAGGCGAGATGATCGCCGTGTTGATGCCGATGACCTCGCCGTCCATGTTGAACAGCGGCCCGCCGGAATTGCCCCGGTTGATTGCGGCGTCGGTCTGAATGAACGCATCGTATGGTCCGGAACGGATGTCGCGGTTGATCGCCGACACGATGCCGAGCGTCACCGACGAGCCCTGCCCGAACGGGTTGCCGATCGCCATTACCCAGTCGCCGACGCGGGAAGCGGCTGAACTGCCGAATTTCACGGCCTGCAACTCCTTGGCAGGCTCCACCTTCAACACGGCAATGTCGGTCTTCGGATCGGTGCCGATAACGGTCGCTTCAAGCTCCGTCCCATCGGTGAATTCGATGGTGATCTCGTCGGCGTCCGCAATCACGTGGTTGTTTGTGATGATGATGCCGGACGGGTCGATCACGAAGCCGGAGCCGAGCGATTGAACGCGGCGCGGGCGGCGGGGCTGGTTGCCCTCCTGCTGCTGCTTGAAGAACTCGTCGAAAAAGTCCTGAAACGGTGAGCCTTCGGGAACGCGTGGCCGCGGTGCGGCGCCGGAATCACCATCGGAGCCGGCAACGTTCTGCGCCGTGGAAATGTTCACCACAGCGCCGATCAACTCATCGGCCAGATCGGCAACGGATGCCGGGCCAGCCGCATACGCAGGGGCTGCCATCGGCACGAAGGATGCGCCACCGAAGCTGAGTGCAGCGGCCAGAACGGCTGCGCGAACCGGCAACCGGATAGGATTGAAACGTGTCATGATGCTGTCAGTCTCCCAGAAACGAATATCGGCACGGTCTTCAACTCCGTGCGGACAGGAAAAGTCGGCTTGATGGCGGTGGGGATGACAAAGGCGTGAAAATCCGTCACCCCCGTGCGACCCATACGAGGAACACGCCTGCGCAGAGGCCAATCAAACCGGCCTGTCGCAAGGACGCTTCGTCTGAAGCCGCTATTCTGGCGGCCATACGACGGGCAAACCCCGGAGCACCTGCGTAAATCGCCCCCTCTATCGCCAGAAATGCGCCGATGATGCTCAAAAGATCGACCATCGGCGCGGGCAGTCAGGGTCAGTTACCGGCAGTCGGCCGGGTCACTGCACCATTGGCATCGCGGAAAAAGCGGAAGAACTCGCGAGTCCGGCGACAGAACCAAGGTCGTGTCACTGTTCTCAAGCGCTTCACGGTAGGCAGCCATCGACCGGTAGAACTCGAAAAATTCCGGATCTTTCGTGAAGGCTTCCGCAAAGATGCGGTTGCGTTCGCCTTCGCCCTCACCACGCAGCACTTCCGCCTCGCGCTGGGCTTCGGCCTGAATCTCCACCACCTGTCGGTCCGCGTTGGCGCGAATACGACGCGCCGCTTCCTGACCGCGGGCGCGCAAGCGTTCGGCCTCTGCAAAACGCTCCGCCTTCATCCGTTCGAAAGTCTGTTCAGACACTTCGTTCGTCAGATCAGTCCGGCGGATACGGACATCGACGATGTTGATGCCGAGGTTGTCGGCTTCCGGACGCAATTGATCGCGCACCTCCCGCATCATCGCTGAACGCTCTTCCGAAAGAGCCGATTCGAAACCGCGTAGACCGTACGTCCGGCGCAAAGCCGCATCGAGACGGGTGCGAAGACGGGCCTCAGCCTGCTCCTGCGACGCCGATACCCGCTCCCGGAATTTCTGCGGGCTGGCGATCTTGTAGGTCAAAAACGCATCGACCTCATAGAATTTACCACCGGACACCTGAACGCGAATGTCATCAAGGTCGAAACGCAGCAGGCGGTCATCCACCATCAACACTTCATCGAGGCCGATGAAGCCGAGCGGTATCTTGAAATACAAGCCGGGCTCCGTTTCCACGCGCTTGATTTCACCAAACCGTAGCACGAGTGCCTGTTCCCGCTCGTTCACGATAAACACGGCACTCCACACGACCAGCAGCAGCGCAACGACGCCGGCTGCGATCAATCCCAAACGGTTGCTCATCAGTTGTTACCCCCGGCGTTGGTATTGGCGTTGTTGTTGCGACGTTGCTGGACTTCAGGCAGCGGCAGGTAAGGCACGACGCCTGTGCCACCGCCGTTTCCGCCTGATTCCATGATGATCTTGTTGGAGTCCCGCAGCACATCTTCCATCGTTTCCAGGAACAGGCGTTTGCGGGTCACTTCCGGTGCCTTGGCATATTGCTCGTAGACCGAGAGGAAGCGCTGCGCCTCACCTTCGGCTTCCTGCACGATGCGGTTCTTGTAACCGGCAGCATCCTCGCGGATTTGCGCCGCTTCACCACGGGCCGCACCTAACTGCTGGTTGCGGTACTGGTTGGCCTCTTCCTGAAACTGGTCCTCGTTCTGCTCGGCGCGCTGCACTTCGTCGAACGCTGCGGCCACTTCAGTCGGTGGGGCCACATCTTCGATGTTCAACGAGCGGATAGCGATACCGGCGCCGTATTCGTTCAGCGTCTCCTGAGCGATGGCGCGCACGTCTTCCGCAATGCCCTGACGATCATCACGAAAGACATCCTGCGCGCTGCTGCGCCCGACGATCTCGCGCATGGCACTTTCGGCCACCTCGCCAACCATGCCTTCGGGGTCATTCACATTGAACAGAAAATTCTTCGGATCGTCGACGGAATACAGAACGGAGAAGGCCACATCGACGATGTTCTGGTCCCCCGAAAGCATCAGCCCCTGTGCGGAGCCCTCACGACCGGTTGACCCGATGTTGATCTGCCGTTCCGTAATCCTGATTTTTTCGGTCGACTCGAACGGCCACCACGCAAAGTTCAAACCCGCGCCTTCGATCTCGTTCTTCGGCTTGCCAAATACCGTTTCCACCGCCAGTTCGTCGGCGTCCACCTGATAGGCTGCCGTGAAGACGTAGAAGCCGACCAGAACGACTGCAATCACACCAATCAGAGCGGGAGAGAACGAAATGCCGCCGCCACCGCCGCCGGAGCCACCGCGACCGCCCGGAAACACATTCTTCAGCCGGTCTTGACCGCGGCGCAGAATTTCTTCCAGATCCGGTGGCTGGTTACCGCCGCCGGGGCGCTGGGGACCACGGGGTCCACCGCCCGGTCCGCCGGGATTGCCGCGTGGCGGTTGGCCCCAGGGGCCACCGTTGTTCCCGCCACCAGTTCCGCCACCATTGGAATTACCGCCACCAGTCTGATTGCTCCAGGGCATCGCTTGTCCTTGTAAGGAGCGGTGCCTCAACAGAAGCACCCGCTATGTTTCTCAAGGTGCCAGAAACACCTTCTCCATTGTGGATGGTATAGGGAGCGCGGCCCACGCTTTCAACGCGCCCGCCGACCTAAACGTGCGTCATGGTGACGGTTATCGGCGCTTCCACACCTCATAAGTCGTTTCTGCCGTGTCATCTGGCCCGGATGATACCGTTTGGAATGACACACGCGTCCATTCCGGTCCGGATGGCAGAGGGAAGAATGTATCCCCGTCCGGTGTCGCATGAACCCGCGTGAGATGAAGCCTGTCACACTGGCCCATAGTTCCGGAGAAAATCTCGCCTCCACCTATGATGGCAATGGAAGGTGCCCCCGTCGATACACCGATGGATTGGGCGAGTGCCACGGCCTGATCGATGCTCCTGGCGACAACCGCACCCTCCGCCTGCCAGTTCGTGTCGCGCGTCACCACGATGGACGTGCGCCCCGGCAACGCCTTGCCGATGGATTCGAACGTCTTGCGCCCCATCACCATCGGTCGCCCCATCGTGAGTGTGCGAAACCGTTTCAGATCGGTCGAAAGCCGCCACGGCATTCCGCCATCGGCACCGATCACCCCGTTTTCCGCAACCGCGACCACCATGTCGACCGGCAATGTCAAATCGCAACCGCCGCCTTGATGTGTGCCTGCGGCTCGTAGCCCTGCAGATCGAAATCCTCAAAGGTGAAGGCGAACAGGTCCGTCACATCGGGGTTCATCCGCATCACCGGCAGTGTGGCCGGGCAGACGGGAAAGCTGCTCCCGCGCTTGCTCGAAATGGTTGGCGTAGAGATGCGCATCGCCCAGCGTATGCACGAACTCCCCCGGCTTCAGCCCCGTCACCTGCGCCACCATCATGGTGAGCAACGCGTAGGACGCGATGTTGAACGGCACACCGAGAAAGATATCGCCGGACCGCTGATAAAGCTGGCACGACAGTTTTCCGTCCGCCACATAGAACTGGAACAGGCAGTGGCACGGCGGCAGCGCCATATCGTCCACCAGCGCCGGGTTCCACGCCGTCACCATCAGCCGCCGCGAATTTGGATTGGTGCGGATTTGTTCGACCACCTGCGCGATCTGGTCGAGCGTGCCGCCATCCGGTTTCGGCCAGGACCGCCATTGTACGCCATAGACCGGGCCGAGATCGCCGTTCTCGTCCGCCCATTCATCCCATATCCGCACGCCATTCTGTTGCAGATAGCCGATGTTGCTCTCCCCTTTCAGGAACCACAGCAATTCGTGGATGATGGACCGCAGATGCAGCTTCTTCGTTGTCGTGACCGGAAAGCCCTTGCGACAGGTCGAACCGCATCTGGGTGCCGAAGATCGAGCGCGTGCCCGTGCCCGTCCGGTCCCCACGGTCGGTGCCGTGGTCGAGGACATGCTGGAGGAGGTGGAGATACTGGCGCATGGCCCCACGAATCCAGACCTGCGCAGCGGAGTCGAATCCCTTTGGGGAGAATCCCCTGCTTTCGATACCGCCGCACTGGACATGGTTAACGCATGCCTTAGCGTATGTGCCAAGGCGTCGCATGATCGGCGGCTTCATCAGGAGGATTTTTCATGACGAGCAAACTGGACGAAAAAGTCGGCAAATATATCGACGACTACAAGAGCAAGATCGGTGACGATATCGACGTCGATCTGTTGCGCAAGGTCACGAAAGGCTGCGGCCCGACGATCTACCAGCGCGACTCGGAAACCGTGTCCGGCGGTGATCCCGAAGAGATGGAGCGTGTGGTCAAGAACTTCGCCATGAAGAAGCTCGGCGTCTCCGACCATGACAAGGCCAAGGCTGCCGTCGATGACGCACTAGAGAAATACGGAAAATCAAACCGCACCAAATACCGCGCGGTCTTCTATTATCTCGTCACGAAATCACTCGGTAAAGAGAGCGTCTACGGCTGATCTTGCCTTACCGGAATAGCGGTCGCGCCTAACGCGCGGCTGCCTGTTTTTCCAGGTCCGGCCAGTTGCCGTCGGCGGTTTCGATGAATTCGGCCTTCTGGCTTTCCCAACGCCGTTTGATCGGCTGATCGAAATTCAGATACAACTTGCCGCCGGTCACCGTGAATGCGTCCGGCTCCGTCTTGGCCAGTTGCCCGCGCGCTGCTGCGAACGCGCAATAGCCGCCGTATTGCGGAGCGTAGCGGGCGGGGTCGGCCAGAAATGTCGTGCGGTTGTCCGCTGATGCGAAGTGCCACGTAACCCCGTTCCACTGAGCGCTGTATGCCTCGCTTCCCTTCACCGCGGCGTCCTGCTCGAAATAGCCGACAGGGTCGTAGCCGTTGATCGCCACCCCCGGCGTGGTGCCCTGAAACACCGCTCCCGCCAGCGCGGGCGACGTGAACTGGATGTAGGCGAAGACCGCCGCTGCCGCGATGGCCGCCACGATTATGGGAATGGCGCGTCGTTTGGTCATGGGGCTGTCCGCCGATGGATGGTGGGACCGTCGATAGCGCTGCAGCGTCACCCGCACCACCCACACTCGATCAAACCGGCGTCAACGCCCCCTTTGCAAACCGCATTCCGCCGCACTATATCTGTTGTGCCGGAGCAATCCGGATATGGCGATAAACGGTCTGTGCAATAAACCATTCGGACCCGGGGGCGGTACCCGGCGCCTCCACCAAAATGTCTCGACAGGCATTTTGGCGGGGGCGAAACAGGATCGACGAGGGTGTAAAGACAGCGCTTTTGCTCGGCATGGTACCCACCGATATCGGGCCATTTAGTAGTTGCAAATGACAACTATGCGGAAGCACGGATCGCCGCGTAAGCGGTGCTAAGTCTTCAAACTAAGCCCCTGCGGTTCGCACTGTAGGGCGGGGTCCGGAGGCACCTGGCAACAGAAGCCTTCACTTTTCTCCCTTCCCCATGCGAATGCCGCACCACTTTGCGTTGCCCCGGAGCGCAGCGTGTTGCATGGTGCGCCAACACGTCAATTCGGCCTTCGGAGCCAGTTTCCACCATGTCCAACGACACCACACCGCCGGAGCCGGAAGACCTCATCCGCTACGACGTGCTGGCGCAGGAGGCGTTGCGTTCCGTCGTGCGCAAGGTGTTGACGGAAGTGGCCCGCACGGGCCTGCCGGGCGACCACCATTTCTACATCACCTTCGACACCACCGCTTCGGGCGTTCGCATGTCGTCGCGGATGAAGGAAAAATATCCCGAGGAAATGACGGTCGTGGTCCAGCATCAATACTGGGATCTGGAAACCACCGAACACGGCTTTTCCATCGGCCTGTCCTTCGATGGCATTCCCGAAAATCTTCTTGTCCCCTTCCCCGCCATTCGCGGCTTCTTCGACCCCTCCGTCCAGTTCGGCCTGCAATTCGATAACCCGCCGGAAGAAGATGCCGGAACCGGTGGCACGCTCAGTGAGATAGCTCAGGCCAAGACTGCACCGGCCAAGATCGGCGCCCTGCCTGCGCCTGCCGCCCGCAAAAACGCTGATGACGGTGCGGACGGTGAAGATGCGGATGCTGCACCAGCCTCGGCGGACGTCGTGTCGCTGGACGCTTTTCGCAAGAAATAGCCGCACGAGGTAGGATATGGCGCGCAAGCGGTCCGTGAGCATCGATGGCCACGGCACATCCGTCTCCCTCGAAGACGAGTTCTGGGACGAACTGAAGACAATCGCCTCATCCGAACGCGTGTCTGTCGCGGCACTCATCGCGCGGATCGACCATGAGCGCGGAACGAAACACGCTTTGTCGTCGGCGTTGCGTTTGCACGTTCTCAAGGTGCTGAAGCAGGACCGCTAGTCGGTGCCACCAAGGCTGCGGAAGTCGAGTACCGGCTCGGATGCGGCAGGCGGGCGGAGCCGTTCCAGCGCCTCTTGCGAGCGCCGGCGCAAGTCCTCCTCCCGTTCCAGATCTCGCTGCCGTTGGGACTCGCGTTCGGCTTGCTCCCGCCGCCTGTCCTCAATCTGGCGCGCCACTTCCTCTTCCTCTTCCAGCCGCATTATCCGCGCGGCCTCGACACGCTCCCGCTCCAGGCGTGCGGCCTCTTCCGCTTCCCGCGCAGCCTTCTCCTCGGCGCGCTGCCGGGCCAGCGCCTTCAGCTGATACAGGCGCACGGTATCGGCAATCCGCTGGCGCTGGGCTATGGAAGCCTGTCTGGCGGAAAATTCCCGCTCGCGCCGCTCGGTGAGCCGCATGTTGAGAAATGTCTCGAACTCCGTTGAATCGATAGAAACATCGGGAGCGCCACCCTCGCCCGCTACGGTGATGGACACGGATGGCGTCGAGCCGACCACCGCCTCACGTGCCGGGTCGAACGTGGCATCGAGGCGGCCTTCGTAGCTGCCCGAAACGAGGTCGTAACGCCCGCGCCCGATAGCGTTCACGTTGCCGCTCGATAATGGCACGTTGTCGACCCGCGCCGCGCCGGCAGCCACCGCAATGGAAACCTGCGTTTCACCAAAATCCAACCCGCCTGCTCCCAGTGCTGACCGGACGATGCCAGCCGCCTGTGCGGGAAGGTCCCCATCCTCGGTTCCATCCGCAGCCTCCAGTGCAGCTTCGAGCGTGCCGGTCGAAACGCCCTGCAGACGACCACTTGTGACCCGCGCGGTGCCGCTGCCTGTCAGAGTCGACAGCAGGTTTTGACCCGGTCCGGCAGACGCTTCGAAACTGCCGGACCCATCCATTCGCCCGGTCATGACGGAAGGAATATCGAGCGCGGTTTCCACGTCCGCGATGACTGCGCCGGAGACCGATAGCGTGCCGCTGACCAGATCGCTGCGACCGGAACGGGCGAGTGAAACATCGCCCTCGATCGTGCCATCCAGCCACCGCCCGCTCCCGTCCCGAAAAGCGATGTCCCCGTCTTCGTACAATGAGTTGCCCGCGCACATCCCGTATCGATACCAGTCCCTCTTTCGGCAGGGTCAGTTCCGCAATCGTCAAATCCACGACCCCGCGCACGCCATCGAACACCTGCCGGTCAGTCAACACGCTGTCTGCGACGATCGCGGCGGATAGAACATCGACCGTCAGGCCGCCACTTACGACCGGCTTTCCGTTCTGGTCTGCTTCGACTGCAAGACGTCCGTCGAATGTCGACCCTGCAAGTGTGCCGGAAATCGCATCCGCCTCGAAGCCGCTCTCCGCCAGCGTCAGCTGCATGGCAGATTTCAAACTCTGCCCTTCGCCGAAACCCGGCAGCGGCAGGCCGGACATGGCAATGAACGGGTCGAGATCGGACGCTTCAGCCGTCAACGCCAACCGGCCCAGCGGACGCAATACGCTATCGATCAATGCGAACGACAGGTCGCCCGACGCGCTCGCATACCCGGTTCGCATGGTCAGGGTCGCGCTGCTGCGAAATGGCCCGTCCAGCGGACCATCCAGTGCAAGGCGCAGCGCACCGCGACCGCCGTCCACATCCACCAGAACCGGCACGCGCACCTGCGCCAGCATGGTCGAGGATGTTTCGGATTCCAGCACCAGCCGCGCATTCAGATTGCGTTGCGGGGACACGGTGACATCAAGATCGATCCCCGTTCCCGACACCTCTCCTGTTCCCTCCACATCCAGCGCACCGTCTGCGGCCCTGATGTCGAACACGAGGTCCACATTGCTATAGAACGCTGCATCGCGCACGAGACCATCGAGCGACATCGTATCGGGAAGCTCGCCGGTCGAGCAGCGCCAGGGCATCGCCAATAGTGTCGGCAGACATGGCGACCGTGACGTTGCCGGTATTTGGCAAGGCCGTTCCATCGAACCCGTCCAGCCGACCGTTGGCCGACAGGGCGACGCCTGCAAGATCGCCGATCTCCAGCAGGTCTATGTCGAGACCATCGCCGAGAAAGGCGCCTTTGGCGACCACTTGTCCGGCGCTCACGCCATCATAAACCGCGCGCGCCACGTCGAGGTCCAGCCGCAGGTCGTGCCCGGCAGTGACCGCATCGCCCTTGATGCCGGTGAAAAGCCTGGCCCATGCAGCCAGTTGGTCGAAGTCCGCCTGCTCTCCGCGCAATGTGAGGTCGATCACATCACGCTCGCCCTCCCCCGCCTGTCGTGACAGGGCGCCCTGCAACCGCGATCCGTCGAGAATGATTTCGAGACCGTCAAGCCTCAGCGCACCGTTGCCGATGTCGGCTTTCGCCTCGAAACCGGCATTTCGCATCGCGCTGATGATGTCATCATCGCCTGCACCGAGCCACTTTGAAAAGCCCGATGGCTGGCTCGATGCCAACGCAAGATCACCGGCAAATGCAAGAGATGGTTCGAGCGACAACACACCGTCCGCCCGCAATTCCGTGCGGCCGGGCAGCTGTGCTTCCAGGCCGTTCAGTTGCCACCCTTGTCGCCCCGCAACCGGGCGCACCTGAACCTTCACGTCGCGCACGATCGTGTCTCCCGCGACGATCGCCGGCAGTTCGATTTCCACAACCCCGCTGGCGGCAAATCTCGGAATGTCACGCAAAGCCGCTGCCAGTCCGTCGAGCCGTTGCTCGATCGTCCGCCCCTGACCCATCTCCGGCGCGTCGTCCACGCCACCGAGCGTGTCTTCCAGCCGCGCCACGTCAACCTGTTGCCCCTGCGCGCGCAACACGAAGGTCGGCACTTCGTCCAGTGTCGCCTGCGCGGAACCGGTGATGGTGTACGGGTCATCCGCTGCACCGACTTCCATTTTGTATGCGGGCACAATCAGCAGGTCGGGCGTCACATCGAGATCGGCTTCCACATTGACTGCAAGGCCGGTGCCCGCACCGTCGCGTGGAAAGTCGATACGGTCCTGTGCGCTTTGCGCGGGTGCCCGGTCGATGCGAACGAGGCCGGTCAAATGCGGCAGTCCATCGCTCAGATCGAGCGGCCCTTCGAACGTCACATCGAACGGACGGGATTGCGGTTCGACGGTGGCTTTCACCGTAATCTGCCCCTTCCTCACGCCATTGCCCGGTCGAAAGGGCGAGCCGCACCCGCTCGCCCTGCCAGGTGACCTGCCCAGTCCCCCGCCACGGACCGTTCAGGGCATCGGCGGAGGCGGTCGCATCGATGTCGCGCAGGATGACCTCACGGGCGATACGCGCATCGACGAAGCGGATGACGCCATTGGTGAGCGTGATGTTGTCCACCGTGACCGTGCCGCCATCGAGAATACCCTCGCCGACCGCTCCGGCCAGCCGCCCGTTCTCGTCGATCCGCAAGTTCAGGCGGGGCGCGTCCAGTCGCATGTCCCGGATGACGATATCACCTTTGAGGAGTGGCGCCGGATCGAGGTCCATGCCGAAGGATGCTGCCAGCAGATGCGGCGCGTCCGCCGGACCCACCCGCACATCCGTGAACGTAACCGAAGGCACCGGCAGCAGCCGGGCCGAGGTCGCGCCCCGCACTTCCACCCGCTGCCCCAGCACACGGCTCGCCTCGGCCTCGAACTGGGTCTTGAACCGGTTCCAGTCCACGAATGGAGGCACTATGAAGGCGGCCGCAATGAGCAGCACGATCAGCGAACCGACCCAGGCGAACACTCTCATCGTGCGCTACCCTGTGTTGCGAGACGAACCGTCAAAACGCGCCTCAGACGACCTTGCCGGGATTCATGATGTTGTGCGGATCGAGCGCCAGCTTGATCGTCCGCATCACGTCCGCGCCGGTGCCGTGCTCCAGTTGCAGAAAGCGCCGTTTGCCCTGCCCGATGCCGTGTTCGCCCGTGCAGGTGCCGTCCATTGCAATCGTCCGCAGGTTCAGCCGCTCGATCATGGTTTCGGCACGCGCGACCTCGTCGGCGTCGTCCATCATGACGAGCGGCGAGACGTGGAAATTACCGTCTCCCACATGCCCGATGATCGGCGCGATGAGCCCCAGTTCCTCCACGTCGGCGACGGTTTCGGCCAGACAATCGGCCAGCCGGGAAATCGGCACGCAGGCATCGGTGGCAATACCCCTGCAGCCGGGACGATGGGCAAGCATGGCGGGATACGCGTCGTGCCGCGCTTTCCACAGCCGGTTGCGCTCTTCGGTCGTGGACACCCACGCGACGGGAGAGCCGTTGTTTTCCAGCGCGATCTCGGAGAACAGCTCCGTCTGTTCGGCCACGCTGACATCCGTGCCGTGGAATTCGAGAAACAGCGTCGGCGTGTTGGCATAGTCGAGGCCGGAATAGGCGTTCATGCAGCGCGTCATCAGTGCATCGGCCAGTTCGATCCGCGCCAGCGGCAGGCCGACCTGCATCGCCATGATCGTCGCGTTGCAGGCGTCCACCACCGTGGGAAACTGGCAGGCACCTGCGGAGATGTTTTCCGGTATGCCATACAGTTTCAGCGTCAGTTCCGTGATGATCCCCAGCGTGCCCTCCGCTCCGACCAGCAACCGTGTCAGGTCGTATCCCGACGACGATTTGCGCGCCCGTGATGCGGTGCGCACGATCTGCCCGTCGGGCATGACCACTGTCATGGAAATCACATTGTCCCGCATCGTGCCGTAGCGCACCGCATTGGTGCCGGACGCGCGGGTGGCCGCCATACCGCCGAGCGATGCGTTGGCACCGGGGTCGATAGGGAAGAACAGGCCCTGATCACGCAGATGCACGTTCAGCGCCTCCCGCGTCACGCCGGGCTGGAGTGTCACGTCGAGGTCTTCCGCGTTGACCGACAGGATTGCGTCCATTCTCATGAGATCGACACAGATACCGCCAGCGGGCGCGTTGACCCCGCCTTCAAGCGACGTGCCGGTGCCGAAGGGAATGACGGGCACATGATGCTCGGCACACACGCGCACGATGTCGGCCACCTCCTCCGTCCGTTCCACGAAGACCACAGCGTCCGGCAGCTGCGCAGGAATGTAAGTGGTGGTGTGGGCATGTTGCGCCCGCAAATCCGCACCGGTCGACAACCGTTCGCCGAACCGCTGTTTCAAAATGCCGAGCGCAGCAGCGATTCCATCCTCATTACGTTCCGCGACCTGTAAATCGGCCAGTGCCAAGGTTGTCTCCTCCTGACCGGGGCCGAAATGCCCGGAATTGACTGTATCGAGGGCAGCATTTGCTTGAAAAAACGTCCGCCGTGAGGCACCAAACCTAGCATACGGGCCACCACCGTCCACCAGCATGGGGATGCGGTATTTTGCGGGTCCGGTCAAAGGGGGCAGCGTGACGGATTCCACCGCGCCGGTGCAGACAATCGAACCGCAATGGATCGACTTCAACGGCCATCTCAACATGGCCTACTACAATGTCCTGTTTGACCGCGGCATGGACCACTTCTTCGACAGGTGGGGGCTGGGCGAGGCCTACCGCGACCCGCACCGGCTCCACGACCTATTCCGCCGAAGCCCATATCAAATATCTGCGCGAACTGCATCTGGAAGACCCGGTGCGGGTGCGCCTGCGGCTGCTCGACCATGACGCCAAACGCATCCACACCTTCGCCTGGCTGCACCATGCGACGGATGGCTGGGTTGCAGCCACCTGCGAAGTGATGACGCTGCATGTCGACCAGACGGCCGAAGGTGGCCCGAAGGTCGCGCCGATGCCCGACACCATCATCAAAGCATTGGACGCAACGGCCAAAGCCGACGCGTCGCTCGGCCCCGTCGGGGAAGCCGGTCGCCCGATGGCCATTCGGCGGTGAACCGAACCGGCACGGCAAGCGGAGACGAGCCGTGCTGAAACTGCTGCGCGATCTGCCCGCGACAATCGTTGCCGCCGTTCTACCGAACACGCAACGCTTCATGCGCTCGCGCGAGCCGCAGGTCTGGCTCGCCTGCACGATCATCGGGCTGCTGGTCGCGGTGGCCGCTGTCCTCTTCCGGCTCGGCATCGACCTCGTGCAAAGCCTGTGGTTGCCCGATGCCGTCGAGCGGGTGACATCGGCTGCCGAAAATGTCCATTGGATGCTGATTGTCGCCGTTCCGACGCTTGGCGGCCTGCTCGTCGGCTGGATGCTGGAGACCCTGTTGCCTGCCCGGCGCACGGGTGGTGTCGCCGATGTCATCGAGGCCCGCGCCCACGGCGGGCGCAATATCGAACTCGTGCCGGGCCTCGCCACTGCGGGCATCAGCGCCTTCTCCCTCGGCGTCGGTGCAAGCGCGGGGCGTGAGGGGCCAATGGTGCATCTGGGCGCAACCATTGCCACGATCGCTGGCCCACAAGTTCTCGTTTCCCGATTGGGGCCGCCGCACGCTGCTCGCCTGCGGCGTGGGCGCGGCCATTTCGGCCTCGTTCAACGCGCCCATCGCCGGCGTGCTGTTCGCCCACGAAGTCGTGCTGCAACACTATGCCAAGCGATCGTTCGTCCCGATCGTCATCGCCTCCGCCATCGGCACCATCGCTTCGCGCCTGTGGTTCGGCGACGAGGTGGCCTTTGCCATTCCCGACTATCAGATCACGTCCTATCTCGAATTCCCCGCCTTTGCCCTGCTCGGCCTCGTGTGCGCAGCAGTGGCAATCCTGTTCCAGTTCGCACTCGTGGGGACCGACCGTGTCGCGCGCACGATCGTGCTGCCGCTGTGGTCCCGCCCTGCCATCGGCGGTTTCATGGTCGGGCTGATCGCGCTTGCCTTCCCGCAGGTGCTCGGCGTCGGGTATGAAGCGACCGGGCAGGCGCTGACGAACCAGATACCGCTCACAATCCTGTTGGCACTGATCGTCGCCAAGGTTGCGGCCACGTCCATCACGCTGGCGTCGCGTTTCGGTGGTGGCGTGGTGTCGCCCTCTCTGTATGTCGGCGCGATGACCGGCTCCGCATTCGGCCTGATGGCGGCCTACGCCTTTCCGGAACTCGCCTCCTCCAATGGCCTCTACGCCATTCTTGGTATGGCAGCGGTGGCCGCTGCGGTGATCGGCGCGCCCATTTCCACGGCCGTCATGGTGTTCGAGTTGACCGGTGGTTACACACTCTCCATCGCCCTGTTGCTGACTGTTTCCATCGCTGTCGGCATCAATCAGGCCGTATCGGGACGCTCTTTCTTCCAGTGGCAACTGGAAAGCCGGGGACTGCTGGTCATGGACGGGCCGCACAAATTCGTCGTGCGCAACACGACCGTTGCATCCTTTATGGCGACGCTGGCAGAGGACGAACCGTCCTTACGCGACACGGAAGACGAGCGCCCTGTCTTGCGCTCCGACATGACGCTGGAAACCGCCCTGCGGATTTTCGATGAAAGCGGACAGTCACGGCTGCTTGTCTGCAAAACAAACGACGACACATACGTCGTCGGTAGCGCAACCCAGAATTCGGCCTTGCGGGCCTATAATCAGGCACTGGTGGATATCAGCGTGGAAGAGCATCGCTAGCACGAAAGAGCAATCCAGGCCATTTTGGATGGGAATTCAATCTAGATTGAAAGCATTGCGCAATATTCATTTTTTTTTGCCTCAATTGGAACGAGGACAGGTGCGAGGCATTTCCAATACTCAAATCCACACGGAAATGAGATTTACATGACAAGCACAACCAGGAACTTTTTCGCAACCGTTGGCGTCGCCGCCCTACTGTCCGCTCCCGCATTCGCTCAAACGACTGCTCCAGTCGTTGATGGTGCCGCAGCGGTAGCCCCCGTTGCAGGTGGCCAGGTGGTCGTTGATCAGCAGGATCCCAAGGTCACGGTCACGCAGGAAGATCCGACGGTAACGGTCAACCAGCGCCAGCCGGAAGTGACCGTTGAACAGCCACAGCCGGAGATCACTGTCCGTCAGGCCAAACCCATCGTGAACGTGACGACACCGGCACCGATCATCACGGTCGAGCAGGCACAGCCAACCGTAACGGTCAACATCCCCCAGCCAATCGTCACCGTGCGGATGCCGGAACCCGATGTGGATGTGGACGTGTCCCAGCCGCAGGTGCAGGTCGAACAGCCCGAGCCCATCATTCGCTTCGTGCGCCCCGAGCCACGCATTGTCTTTGAAGGCGCGGAACCCGAAATCCGGGTCGAGCAGGCCGAAGCCAACGTTCAGATGACCGGCACCGATACACAGCCGACCATCAACGTTCAGCAGGCCGAACCGGTCGTCAACTTCGCCAGCGACGGTGAAGCGCAGGTTAATGTGAACCAGGAAGAAGCCCAGGTTGCCGTTGAATCCGCCGGTGAAGCGCAGGTCAACGTAAACCAGGAAGAAGCTGCCGTGCGCATCACCGAGATGGAAGAGCGCGAAATGGCCGCGCGTGAAGCTGCAGTTGTCGATGCCGCTACGGAAACCGAAGATCGCGCCTACCTGATGATGCTGAAACGCAACCCGCTCTATCGTATGCGTGTTGCTGATCTCATCGACAAGGATGTGATCGGTGAGAATGGTGATGACGTTGGCGAGATCGCTGACATCGCCTTGATGAACGACAAAGTGGTCGCCATTCTGGAAGTCGGCGGGTTCCTTGGTCTTGGCGAGCACGAAGTCGCCATGCCGCTCGAAAATATTGTTGTGCGTGGCGAACAGTTCGTCCTGCCAACGATGACGCAGGAAGAGTTGGAAGCGCTGCCAGCCTACGATTTCCGTCAGGTAACAGCACTCCCCAAGCGCCGTACCGTCGAATACTCGATGACACGCCGCTAGACTAAAACCTACGGACTGAATGAAAGAGCCCCGGTAGCACCGGGGCTCTTTTGCGTTCGGCCTAGCGGCACTGGCGACGTGGGCCGTGGTTCGGCTGGAATGTGTTGTCGCTCTCCCGGTACGAGCGGTAGCGATCGTAGCAATAGGAGACATGCGCATCGCTCAGACCAACGCGGCTGTAGCGGGGCTCGGGCGCAACGTAGCGTTGCTCGCGGTAGCGGGGCACTTCCCGATAGACGGGGCGTTGCCGCTCATAATAGACGACCGGCGCTTCACGATAGACGGGCACGTCACGGTAAACCGGCACGTCGCGGTAAACGACGGTCGGCTCCTGATAGATAGGCCGGGGTGCGGAATAGGTGTTGTAGACCGGACGTGGCGCTGCGTTGGCGCGGGAATCCGCGATCAAACCGCCCACGACGACAGCACCCAAAACACCGGCAGCCGCACCGAGAGCGACATCGCGCTCGCGCTTTCCTGCATTGGCAGTGGAGAAGGATGCGACGAGAATAGTCGCGGAAATCAGGCCAACGACGGATTTGCGAAAAAGCGAGGACATGGAAGCGGGCTCCGGAAAGGGGCCGGATCCGCACTGCGAACCCGGCAAAATGGGTCGATACCGGACGGTTCCGGATTTCGAAGGAAGTGATCGGGGACGGCCCTCTCCGCATCCGGTTTCCGGATCGGTGGTCGGCCTCGTCTCGTCACAATGCCTCTATGGCGGGGCACGGTTGAACCGCACATGAACGGTGCAAAAAATGTGCAGGGCCCAATTTTTATGTCACCGGTTCCCGTCAGTCGTGAAAGATGATGGTTCCCCGTTAAGGTTTCTTTCACCTTTCCCGCGCGTTGCAATCACCACCTGTCTACGGTCGATGGATGACCAACGCACCCACCACCCGCCTCGCTTCTCTCGACTGGCTCCGCATCGCTGCGGCACTCACCGTCGTGCTGTATCATATGATGTGGCGCGGGGCGTTGGGGGCGGACGCCTATACGGACGTGACCTTCGCCAACGGGTTCTGGTTACGCTACGGCCACTTTGCCGTGCAACTGTTTTTCCTCATTTCCGGCTTCGTGATCGCGGCCACGCTGGCCGACAGGACAGCTGTCGACTTCGCCCGCAAGCGTCTGCTGCGCCTGTGGCCCGCTTACGCATTATGCGTCACCATCACCGCCTGCTCCATGTGGCTGGAAACCGGAACGGGCGATGCCGTTTCCTGGGCGGGCTGGCTTGCCAATCTCACTTTCATCGCGCCGGCCTTCGGCTTTCCGTTCATGGACGGTGTCTATTGGTCGCTCGTGCTCGAACTGATCTTCTACGGATGGATGGCGCTGGCGCTGCTGACCGGCGTTCTGCCGCGTTATCTCGTGCCCGCCATCGCCGGTTGGATGACCCTCTCGCTGGGCAACGAACTGCTGTTGAACGATGCCGGGCTGCGCATCGTCGCCATCACCCGCTACGCGCCGTGGTTCGCCATCGGTATGCTGGCCGCCCATCTGCGCACACGCCCGGCACATTGGCAGGCTTGGGGCGTGTTGGCACTGGCGATCGTTGCCAGCTTCCACGCCACGTTCTCCGAACATCTCCTGCTTGTGATGCAGTTCGGCCTGCAACCGGACGTTATCGCCGCAGGGTTCGCCAATGCCACCATTCTCACCCTGTTCGGGCTGGCCATCGCCCTGCCCCGCCGTTCCGGACGCCTGTCGCTAGGATTGGCGGCGATCAGTTATCCGCTCTATCTGCTTCATCAGAACATCGGTGCCCTCGTGTTGAACGAAACGGCACCGCTGGTCGGCAAGTATCTCGCCCTCGCTGCTGCCGTCTCCCTGCCCTTCCTGCTCGCATGGATGGTGTGGCGCATGACGGACCTGGGCATCGATGCGCTACTGGCTTTTTGGAAAACGCGGACACGCTCCGGCACGCAGTCCCTCTATCAGCGCCGCATCGCGCGCGCATCAGGCGCACCTGTGTCGGCCTGAGGGAGCCGCCCGATATGCTTGTGGCATAGGCAAAGGGGCTGCGAGTCCCTAAGTCCATATCATGAACAGTTCATCCTCGAATCAGCCGTCCGCTGGCGGTATCGCCGCCCGCGCCATGCGCCAACCCACCCTGCCGGACAGCACAGGCGCACCCTATCTCGAAGGCCTCAACCCCGAACAGCGTGAGGCGGTGCTGACCACCGAAGGCCCGCTTTTGGTGCTTGCGGGCGCGGGCACAGGCAAGACCCGCGTGCTGACGACGCGCATCACCCATATTCTGGCGACGCGGCTGGCATGGCCGAGCCAGATTCTTGCCGTCACCTTCACCAACAAGGCGGCGCGGGAAATGCGCAAGCGTATTGCGGGTCAGGTCGGCGAGGCCGTGGAGGGCATGCCCTGGCTCGGCACGTTTCACTCCATCTGCGTCAAGATACTGCGCCGCCACGCGGAACTCGTCGGTCTGAAGTCCGGCTTCACGATCCTCGATACAGACGACCAGATCCGCCTGTTGAAACAGCTCATCCAGGCCGCCAATGTCGACGACAAGCGCTGGCCCGCCCGCCAGTTCGCCAACGCCATCGATGGTTGGAAAAACAAGGCACTGATGCCGGACCAGATTTCCGAAGGCGAGGCCCGCGCCTATGTCGCCGGTAGGGGACGGGAACTGTACCGCGAGTATCAGGACCGGCTGAAGGTGCTGAACGCCTGCGATTTCGGCGACCTGCTGGTCGAGTGCATCCGCCTGTTCCGCGAGAACCCCGACGTGCTGGAAAAATACCGCGCCCAGTTCCGCTATATGCTGGTGGACGAGTATCAGGACACCAACGTCGCGCAGTATTTGTGGCTGCGGCTGCTGGCTGGGAGCTCTACGTCGCTGGCCACCACATTCGCGAGCGCCAGCGAGCCGGAGCGAACAGCGACCGCGGCTGGTGCCGCGCCCCGCCGGAGCGAAGGCGAAGCCGACAGCGCGAGGCCCAATATATGCTGCGTCGGTGACGACGACCAGTCGATCTACGGCTGGCGCGGGGCGGAGGTCGACAACATCCTGCGCTTCGACAAGGATTTCCCCACCGCGAAAGTCATCCGGCTGGAGCGCAACTACCGCTCCACGTCCCACATTCTGGCCGCCGCATCGCACCTCATTACCCACAACGAGGGCCGCCTCGGCAAGACGCTGTTCACAGAGCAAAGCGACCCCGACGAGCGCAAGGTCCGCGTCGCCGCGGGGTGGGATAGCGAGGAGGAAGCCCGTGCCATCGGCGAGGAAATCGAAGCCTATCAGCGCAAGAAGCATCCGCTCAACGAGATCGCCATTCTCATGCGCGCCTCGTTCCAGATGCGTGAGTTCGAGGACCGTTTCGTTTCGCTCGGCCTGAACTACCGCGTCATCGGCGGGCCGCGCTTCTACGAGCGCCTCGAAATCCGCGACGCGATGGCGTATTTCCGCATCACCTGCCAGCACGCCGACGATCTCGCCTTCGAGCGCATCGTCAACACGCCCAAGCGCGGGCTGGGCGACGCGACCATAAAGCTCATCCGCGACCACGCCCGCGCCCGCCGCATCCCCATGTTCGCCGCCACCGGCGAGATGGTGGAGAGCGAGGAGTTCAAGCCGAAACAGCGCGCCACGCTGAAGACGTTCCACCTCAATATCCAGCGTTGGGCCGGCCTGCTCGACACGATGCGCCACACCGATCTGGCCGAAATGATCCTCGACGAGAGCGGCTACACCGAGTTCTGGCAGAACGACCGCAGCGCCGAGGCACCGGGGCGGCTGGAGAACCTGAAGGAACTGATCCGCTCGATGGACGAATTCGAGAGCCTGCGCGGCTTTCTCGAGCATGTTTCGCTCGTCATGGACACGGAGAACAACCCCGATCAGGATGCGGTCAGCCTGATGACACTGCACTCCGCCAAGGGCCTGGAGTTCGACACGGTGTTCCTGCCCGGCTGGGAGGAAGGGCTTTTCCCGCACCAGCGTTCGCTCGACGAGGGTGGCCGTTCCGGGCTGGAGGAGGAACGCCGCCTTGCCTATGTCGGCATCACGCGGGCAAAAACCAACTGCCACATCTGGTTCGTCTCCAACCGCCGCATTCACGGCCAATGGCAATCATCCATCCCGTCCCGTTTCATCGACGAATTGCCCGAAGCCCATGTGGAGGTCATCGAACCATCTTCCACCTATGGTGGCTATGGCGCGGGTGGCGCGGGTGGCGGAGGCCGCCAATGGGGTGCGGCCAACGGCGGCTACGGCGCAAGCCGTTTCGACGGCATGGGCGGCGGCGGCTTTGGCGGCTCCGGCTACACCTCTCCCGGCTGGAAACGGGCACAGGCCAACGCCACCGGCGAGGAAAAAACCGCCTGGGGCAACCGTTCCGGCCACAAAACCACCTACAACGGCGGCCCCCGCACGATCGAAGGCGAGCTGGTGGCGAAGAGCGTGATCGGCGCGGACGAGAGCAACTACGCACTGGGCGACCGCGTGTTCCACCTGAAGTTCGGCTACGGTGAGGTGATCAACGTTGATGGCAACAAACTGACCGTGCAGTTCGACAAGGCCGGGCAGAAACGGGTGCTGGATAGTTTCGTGGAGGGGGGCTAGCCACGCGCCTGCACCGCCTTGACGTGCCATACATTGTCCATACATAATGCGGTATGAATTATGAATGGAACGACGAAAAGAATGCCTTGCTGAGAGCAGAGCGTGGTTTCGGGTTTGAGGATATTTTAGCTGCTATAGATGCAGGTGGCTTGCTGGATAACTTCGCCAACCCGAACCAAGATCGCTATCCGGGTCAGCGCATTCTTGTTGTCATGCTGGACGACTACGTTCACGCGGTTCCGTGCGTTCAGAATGAGCATCAAACATTTTTGAAGACCGCGTATCCTAGCCGCCAGCTACACCGGCAAATCATGGAGAAATTAGATGGCTAAAGCACCCTTATTCGACGTCTATCTCGACGATGAGGAAAGAGAACTCATCGAATCTATTGAGAACCACGAAGGGCCTTGGGTCAGCGTCCTGACGCCAGAGCGGAAAGCCGAACTGCAACAGGCGGCGCGCAATTACATGACGGAAAAGCGCGAGAAGATCACCATCCGCATCCCCAAACGCGACCTCACCCGCATCAAGTCCCGCGCGTTACAGGAAGGCATGCCGTATCAGACGCTGATCAGCTCGATTTTGCACAAGGCGGTGAGTTGAGGAGATCACCTTAAAACAAATCAAACCATCTATGTTGAATTAGAACATACAGCGAACATTGTATAGAAGGTGTAGACAGGCTCGAACTGTCGATTGATGAAATAAACATGAGAAATTCTCTTACAGCTATGGACCTATTCTGCGGAGCAGGCGGCTTGTCCCTTGGGTTCCAGCAGGCAGGATTTCGCGTACTCGCAGGCAATGATTGCGATGCGTCCGCTATGAGGACCTTTTGCGGAAGCCACCCGCAAGCCGAGTTTCTTTATGGACCGATCGAGAACTTCTCAGGCGATGACTTCCTCAAGGCCTGTGATTTAGAAAGGAACGAACTCGATTGTTTGATCGGGGGACCTCCCTGCCAAGCCTATAGCGTTTACAATCATCAACGCGGAATGCACGATAAGCGAAGTTTTCTCTTTTACGAATATCTGCGTATAGTGAAAGATCTGAATCCGCGCTGGATTGTTATCGAAAACGTCACCGGAATTTTGTCTATCGCTAACGGTGAACCAGCCAAAGATATAGTCGACGGTTTAGAAAAACTCGGCTACCGCGTTGAATTGAAAATTTTGAAGTCTGAAGATTTCGGTGTGCCGCAAGAAAGACGGCGGGTTGTCTTTCTTGGCAATCGGATCGACGCTGATATTTGTTGGCCAGAGCCACTTTTTGGAGTTGGCAATCACCCTTTCGTGACCGTTTCAGAGGCGATAAATGATCTTCCTGCTCTCAAAAATGGTGGAGAGCTATTCGATGTCCCTTACCCGTCATCACCGAAATCAGCGTTTCAACTGGAAATGCGAATGCATAGCAATACTGTGAAAAACCATTCCGCGCCAAAGTTGGGAGCAATAAATTTGGAGCGACTGAAACACATACCTGAGGGCGGGAGTTGGCGCGACATTCCATACGAATTGCTGCCAAACGGAATGAAATCGGCCAAACGGAGTGATCACACCAAACGATACGGTAGGCTTCGGCGTGATGGTTTATCGTCTACGATCTTGACTAAATGCGATATACACTGGGGCGCTTTCATCCATCCTGAGCAAGACCGAGCCATCTCGGTTAGAGAAGCAGCACGACTGCAAGCATTTCCTGATACCACGGAATTTTTTGGGTCAAAGACCGAGCAATATGTCCAAATTGGAAATGCAGTTCCCCCATTGATGGGTAAACATATCGCGGGTGCGATCATGCTTGCTGATAATCAGCGTGTCTGGAATGAACAGGTACTATCCAAAAAACGAAATTCCCGGCAATGAGAATTGGCGAAATATTCGGATATGACGTTTCTCTCGGCGACGAAGAGGTTTGGAAAAGTCGGAACGCTCAGCTTTGCCCATTTCGGGGAAGCAGGTGCACGAAAGGAAACAAAACCGATCCCCTTGGAATTTGCTCATTAACCGATGGAGTCTCGGCGGCAGTGACTTGCCCCGTTCGTTTTCTGGAAGACAATCGGATTTTCCGTGACGTTGGTCTTCTGTCATTCGGCGAGGGTTCAAAGATATGCGTATTGCCGGAGATCAGCATCTTGAGAATCGAAGGGACTGGAAAAAAGGTCGGCAAGGTAGATTTTCTGATCGGTAAGATCGTTGATGATGAATTGGTCGATTACGCGATTTTGGAAGTTCAAGCGGTCTATTTCAGTGGGGGCGAAACACGGACGGCGCTTTCTGATTTTATGAACACAAAAGACGAGACAACCACGCATATTCATCGCCGACCAGATTTTCGCTCCTCGGCCCAAAAACGATTGATTCCACAACTCAACTTGAAGATGCCGGTTTTCCGGAGATGGGGTAAAAAAGTCTTTGTCGCCGTAGATCAGAAATTTTTCTCGGCCCTGCCGGAATTCAAGCGTGTAGACCCCGAAAACTCCGAAATTACATGGCTTTGCTATCCGTTCTCAAGAAGTGGTGATGGATTCGAAATCGGAGAACCATCTGCTCATCATTCTCTTTGGGACGACATACAATTTGCTTTGAGAGAAGGTGAACCACCAACTCCATCAGAATTTCTGACGGAGCTACAGGGCAAGTTCAAAGCGCAGAAGAAAGCTCGAATACTAGATTTGTAACCTCATATAGCCAAAAACCTTATCCAACTCCCTAAAACCTCCCCCATACTCAGCCCACTCCCACGCAGGAACCGGCGGATCATGACCGTCATCTTCGCCGCGTGGGGGCGGTTGTCCTGTCGGGTGGGCTTAACGAACTAGCCGGGGGGAGCGCAGGCTTCAGGGGTAAGATGCGGGTGTAAAACTCCCGTCCTCTCGTAATGAGAGGTCGTTCCGGTCAAACGGAACGGGTGGCTGCTTCGTCCGGGTGCCAGTGTTGATGCGGGGTGCGATGCACCGGCGCGGAGGCAGGGGTCGAGGCATGGTGAAAACCATGTCGGAGACGGCACCGGGAGCGAGGCTATGAGCGCAGAGCAGCCGGGCGGGGCGTGGTGCGATGTCAACGCCGGACCAAAACCCCGCCACTCGCCGGAGTAAAACTACACCACTGACGGCAAGAGTTTTCGAGGAGGTTTCAGTCTTCTTTCGGCTTGGTGCTTTGTTTGAGGCGGTAGCTCTCGCCGTTCATCTCCAGAATGTGGACATGATGGGTCAGTCGATCGAGGAGCGCACCGGTGAGACGTTCTGAGCCGAAGGTGCCGGTCCATTCATCGAACGGCAGGTTCGACGTGACGATGGTGGAGCCACGTTCGTATCGTTGGGAGAAGACCTCGAACAACAGCTCGGCGCCGGTTGGCGACAGCGGCACATAGCCAAGCTCGTCGATGATCAGCAGACTGTATTTGGCAATCTGCTTTTGCAGGCGCAGCAGACGCTTCTCGTCACGGGCTTCCAGCAGTTCGTGGACCAGTGCCGATGCCGTGACGAACCCGACCGACAGGCCCTTTTGGCAAGCGGCCAATCCGAGCCCGAGTGCGACATGCGTCTTTCCGGTTCCGCTGTTACCGACTGCAATTATGTTCTCGCGGGCAGCGATATAATCGCAGCGGGCCAGTTCCATGACCAGCGTTCGGCTCGGCACTCGAACCAATGGCGTGCTTTCGCCTCACTGTTCAGGGACGGAATGGCTTTGAAGTCAAAGCTGTCGAGACTTTTAGTTGTTGGGAACCTGGCAGCCTTGATGCGCCGTTCCACCATTCGACGCTCCCGGTCAATGAGTTCCAGTTCCGCCAATCGCAACAGATAGCGGGAATGATCGACACCCTCAGCCGCACATTGCTTTGCGATCTTGTCATGTTCCCGCAGGAAGGTTGGCAGCCGCAGGGCCTTCAGATGATGGGCCAGCAGAAGCTGTGGCGTATCGTTCATGTCCCCGGTCATGATCGCCCACCTGACAGCAGCGCCATGTAATCACCGGCAGATGTGGCGGCGACATGGGCTTTGGGCAGGTAGGGATAGACCGTCATATCCAGCCGTGGTGGACGGCGCTCGATCCGGCACAGCATCAGATGCTTCACCGCATCGAAGCCGATCGTTCCCCGTTCCAAAGCAGATACGATCCCGGCTTCGACATCGCCCATGGAGAATGTCTCCAGCAGCCGGAGCACTTGAACGAACTCCCGTTTGCCGGGCTTGCCCATGCGAGATTCCATCAACCGGCGCAGGGTAATGAACGCTTCAGGCAGTTCCCAGCCAGCAAGCGGTGCGGCCTGATCAAGTGCATTGGTCTTCTGCTCGATCAGCGCCAGATAGTGCAGCGGATCGAAGACGTAATCCTCTTTCTCCCATGAGCGCGGATGCCGGGCGATAATCTCCGTTCCGTGGGCAATCACCACCTCATGGACGTAGCCACGCACCGTAACCGGTTGATGGCCGTACTGGGTGGGGACGGAATAATCGTTGCTGCGATACCGGACCAGAGACAGGGAACTGACCCGAACCGTTTGTTTGTCACAGGCATCATAGGGAACAGCAGGCAAAGGCTGTAACTGCTCAGCGTCAGTGGCAAACCGTTCGCCAATCGTGCCTTTGTGACCACGCAGCTTGTCCGCCATGCGCTTGCGACATTGTTCCCACAGATAGGCATTGAGATCGTCGAAGCTGGCGAACCGGGGTTTGGGTACCATGAAGTTGCGGCGAGTGTAGCCGACCATCCCTTCCACCTTGCCCTTGTCGTTCCCCTTGCCGGGACGACCAAAGCGATCCTCGAACAGATAGTGGGAGACCAGCTCCGAGAACACGCGGGTTCGTTTGCGCTTCCCGTCACCCAGAATACGGGCAACAGCGATCTTTGTATTGTCATATAGAATGGAAATCGGCACGCCACCGAAGAAGTCGAATGCGGCCACGTGGCCATCGCAAAAGGCTTCTGTTGTCTCCGCGGGATACGCCTTCAGGAAGCACGCATCTGAATGCGGCAGCTCAATCACCAGAAAGTGGATCTTGCGTTCGATACCGCCGATGATCGCAAGGGCTTCGCCAAAGTCTGCCTGGGCATGACCCGGTGGATGAGCCAACGGTACGAACATCTCCCGCTGACGCTGCCTGGCCGCAAAGATGTAATCCTTCACAACGGTGATGCCGCCAGCATATCCATGCTCGTCACGCAGCCGTTCGAACACCCGCTTCGACGTATGCTTCTGCTTCCGGGGAACGGTCTTATCAGCTTCCAGAACCGCATCGATGATCCCGACGAAGGGATCCAGCTTCGGCCGCTTCACTGACTTCGTGCGACGATAGCCAGGCGGTATCGAAAACAGCAGCATCTTATCGACCGTCCGCCGATCAACCCCAAACAACCGGGCAGCTTCGCGGCGGCTCATACCGTCAATCAAAACGGCACGACGAACTCGACCATACAAATCCACGCTCTTCACCAATCCCTCCGATCAACCGGAGAGCCTATCAGTGGCGGAGTTTTACTCCGGCCTCAGCGAAAACAATCGCCGTTCCTGTGGTGGATTATTGCTCCGGCGTTCTCAGTGCGAGATCATACACGCCGAGAATACGGCATACGGTCTGGCATCACGTCCCGCCGGTTCATCTTTGCAGGCCCAAGCCTGCGAAAACGCTTTGCTTGTGGCGCTCACGGCTTCCGTGTGGCTGCGCTACGCTGCGCGCGCCTCCCGCGCTGGTTGCCTTCAACCGGTGATCGTTTCCGCACGAGCGGATTTCATACAGCCATCCCCCCCACACACCGTTATCCTCAAGCCCGACCGGAGGATGACGACAGCGGGAGGAAGGCGATAGGAGCATCCGCCGCATCGATACCGCTTCCGTCCAGCAATACGGAAATGGATTTCCACTGTCGTGGGAATAATGGGAGCACCAGCTAGAACAGCATTGGGCGCCCCCAAACTCCGTCATCCAAACATCGAGGCTCGAAGATAACGGCGGGAAAAAAGTGAGCCTACTTCGCACCCGGCCTGCGTGTTGACCGGCGTGGGCGGCTTCCGGGAGCGGACGGATTGGGGGCGGAAGAGCGGCCCTCGGATCGTTGGCCCGGCTTGCCGCCCCCCGGTTTGCCACCGGAGCGGTTAGCACCGGCCCGGCTACCAGGACTGCCGCCGGGTTTGGTGCTCCGACCACCGGGGCTACCGCCAACATTGGCAGCGCCAGCTCCCTGAGCGGGACGGGGCTTGCGGGCGGGACGACTTGCGCCCTCGCCGGTTCCCTCGGCGCTGCGCTTCGCGGTGCGGTTGCCGGCAGGTTTGGCACCGGCCCGTGCTGGCGCACCACGGCCCCGCCGCCACCGCCGCCACTGCCGCGTCCACCACGACCGCGTTGCGGCGGAGCGGCGGGTTCGTCATCGAGGCCCATGCGGGCGGACGGGTCGCCGCCCGCCACGTCGATGTCCATGTTCAGCAATTTCTGGATCTGGCGCAACAACGGCTTTTCGTCCGGCGCACAGAAGGCGACCGCCTCCCCGCCCCGTCCGGCCCGCGCCGTGCGGCCGATACGGTGGACATAAGCCTCCGCCACTTCCGGCAGGTTGTAATTGTAGACGTGGCTGACGCCGGGAATGTCGATGCCCCGCGCAGCCACATCGGTGGCGACCAGAATGCTGGTCTTGCCGGACTTGAATTCCTTCAGCGCCCGGTCCCGCTGGCCCTGGCTCTTGTTGCCGTGAATGGACGCCGCCTCGAAACCCTCGGCCACGAGGTGCTTCATCAGCTTCTCGGCCCCGTGCTTGGTGCGGGCAAAGACGAGCGACAGATCGTCCGGCCGTTCGCCCAGCAGAGTGTTTCAGCAGAGCGGATTTGTCCTTCGTCGCCACGAAATGAACGCTCTGGCGCACCTTGTCGGCAGGCTTGCCGGGGGGCGAGACCTCGATGCGGACCGGGTCGGTGAGATAGGATTTGGAAAGCTCCGCCACTTCCTTCGGCATGGTGGCCGAAAACAGCAGCGTCTGGCGTGGCGTGCCCAGCAGACGCTCGATCTTCCGCAAAGCATGGATGAAGCCCATGTCGAGCATCTGGTCGGCCTCATCCAGCACCAGATATTGCGCCGTATTCAGCATAACCGCGCGACGGTCGGTGAGGTCCAGCAGACGGCCCGGCGTGGCGACGAGAATGTCGGTGCCCCGTGCCAGATGCTTGATCTGGGAATTGATCGACTGCCCGCCGACCACGGAAGAGACCCAGATTTTCGTGCCTTTCACATATTCACGCAGATTGTCGGCGATCTGGTTCACCAGTTCGCGCGTCGGGGCCAGAATGAGGGCGCGGACGGATTTCGGCTGGGGGCGTTCGTCGTCGCCAATCAGTCGTTCGACGAGCGGCAGGCCGAAAGCGGCGGTCTTGCCGGTGCCGGTCTGTGCCAGCCCCATCACGTCGCGACCTTCCAGAACGACCGGAATGGCCTTGTCCTGGATCGGTGTCGGTTTGGTAATGCCCAGCTTGATAAGCGGGCGTGTCACGTCGGCGGAAAGGCCCAATGCCATGAAGGCATCGGCACCGCGGGGCGCAGGTGTTGTCTGGTCGGTCAAAATATTGGCTCTTAAGGAAGAGAAAGGGCCAACACTATCGCGGTAAGCCTGAATGCGTTTGCTGCATATCGGTATGCAGCGGGCCGGTGTCAACGGCAAATGGCCAATGAAGCCTCTCGTCGAAGCGTTAGATGTTGCTTGCCTGCGCTCTCGCCTGACGGGTCAGGGACATCGCTTTCGCCAGCGCATCGTCACGGCCATAGATGTCGCCGAAATAGTTCACGGTGCCGTCCGCTTCCGGCCAGGCGGTGAAATAGGCGACATAAACGGGCATCTTGCGCTGCAACTTTTGGGAATTGTTGCGGCCGGACGAGATACGCGCCTGAACGTCGTCGCGTGTCGAACCCAGCACGGCGGCGGCCATCGCTTTCGGGTCCGCCAGCCGCACGCAACCGTGGGACAGCGCCCGTGCATCGCGCTGAAACAGGTTACGCGCTGGCGTGTCGTGCATGTAGATGTGATGCTTGTTGGGGAACATGATCTTCAACTCGCCCAAGGCGTTTTCCGGGCCGGGGCGTTGGCGGACATTGTAGGGAAAATCCCCGCCCACGCCCCACCAGTCCACGTTCCAACCGGAAACCGGGCGTCCCGATGCGGTCGTGATCTCGTAGTCGCGCTGGTCGAGATAGCCGGGATTGCTGCGCAGTTTCGGCAGCATCTCGTTGACGAGAATAGACTTCGGCACACCCCAATACGGGTTATACTCCACATAATCGATCGTATCATGAAAGAAGTTCGTCTGGTTTGCCACCGTGCCGACGATGGCGCGCATCGACAGTTCCGGCTGGCCGCCGCGAATGAGGGTGGCCCGATAGGCCGGTTGGTTGATGAAGACATGAGTGGAACCGAGCGTATCGGGATGCCAGCGCAGGCGCTCCATCGCCAGAATGACCTTCTCACGCTTGTTTTCGACTGTCCCGCCGACAACCTTGGCGATCGTGTTCTTGCCGACAACACCGTCCGGCCCAAGCTGCTGCGCTTTCTGGAAGTCCCGCACCAACGCGACGATCTCCGGGGAATACAGCCCGTCCAGCGGCGGATTGGCGAACACAGCCGCGTGTTTTGACAGCATATCCACGTCACTCTTGCGACGGATGCCTTCAACGATGCCCGCAAGCTGGTCGTTCGTCTGGCCGGGACGGATGAACGTGCCGTCGGCGATGCGCACGGGCGGTGGACCCTTGGGAGACGTGTCCAGCGATGCCAGTTCCGCTTTCAAGGCTGCAAAGGCTTCGTCACGGGGATGGGCGTCGAGAAGCAGCCTGACAGGATCGTCGGCCACCGCAAGAGCAGCAAGGGTCTCGGCGGGTTTGCGCTCGTTGGCGCGGAAATCGTGGTAGCGGCTGATCCTGTCGGGGTCTACGCGGCCATGCCGGGCATCGATGCCGTATCGCAAAGCAGCAGCCGTCATTGCGAACTCGAACTGCATCGCGCCGCGCAGGGTCGATGCGCTGCTGTCACCGGTTCCCAACGCTGCGGTTGTCAGCGTGTCGTCCGGTGTCGCGACCGCGTAATCGTCAGCGTCGAACCCGTAAGCGGCGGCATCCGCAAACAAGTCCAGCAATGCGGTCGCCTTGTCGTTCGGCTGGCCCTCGCCGTCGATCCAGAGAAAGACCGGGTTGGCTTCGTAATGCGCCAGAACCGCTTTGGCCAACGCATTTTCGGCGCTGACCTCGATAGCCGCAAGGTCGTCCGCACCGGAGACGAGCGTGATGCCTGCATTGGGTTCAGAACGGGTGGCACCTGCAATATTGTCAAGCGAATAACCCTTCGCAACCAGAGCAGCGGCAAGCTCACGCTGGTTGGTCGACCATGCCAAAGCCCCCTGCTCTTCCGCCTTACGGAAGGACGTCGCGAGACTGGCCAAATCGATCCGACCGATCGGATTGGCCACATACGTCTTGAACGTCGGTGCTTTCACGGTCACCGGCGCCGCGGCCCGGGCTCGTTTGCGCGCCTGCTGGCGTGCACGTCTTTGCTCTGCGCGCTGTGCACGCTCCCATGCCTGCTGGGCCTGTAGCTGCCGCTCGTAACGGCGCTGCAGCTTTTCCCTGCGCCGTTCGGCAGCACGGGGAAAGAGATTTTCGAGCAGCGACTGAGCCTGAGCGGGCGTTGGAACGATGGCTGGTGCAGCCGCCAGAAACGAGGCGGCCAGAAGAACACTCATAGTTCGACGCATGATTTCAGACTTTCAATTTGTGCAGCAGCGCCGCCCGACCGGCGCATCGATCCCATTCGGGCACTGTCGCGCCCTTATTGTGAACACGACCTTAACGATGAATATGGCGAAGGTGTCTCACAACCAAACTTCGCGTGATCCTGCCGCCACGAAGCCGGAAGTGTTGCATTCCTGTCGCACCGGATTGTCAGGCGTCACAGCCCGCGATTGGCCTCGAACTGGCCGTGCTTGCGGAAACGCACGAGATAGAGTGGCAGGACCGACGAGATCGTGCGCGGCTCTATGCCCATGCCGGCCAGCGTGTGCCCTGCCTCTTTCGCATCCTGCGACACGACATTGTCGCTCTTCAACATTTCCACTTGATCGGGCGTGATGGGCGCGCCGGGCAGATATTGCGCGATGGCACCGATGGCGCTGGCGATACCGAATGGCAGGGAGATAAACCCGCGCTTGCGTTCGATCACCCCCAGCATCCGTTCCAGACAGGCGCGAAATGTGAGAACTTCCGGCCCGCCCAGCTCCCAGGTCGTGCCCGGTTCCAGCGAACCGTCCACGGCTTTGGCAACCGCCTCCGCCACATCGCCAACGAAGACCGGCTGGAAGAGGGTCTCGCCGCCGCCGATCAGCGGCAGAACCGGTGCGAAGCGGGCCATACCGGCGAATCGGTTGAAGAAATCGTCTTCCGGTCCGAACACGATGGATGGACGCAAAATGATTGCGCCGGGTGCCGCTTCGCGCACCAGCGCCTCGCCGCGCCCCTTGGTGCGGGCATAGGATGCACCGGAGTCGGTGTCTGCACCGATGGCGGACATCTGCACCATGCGCGCGCCCGCATTGGCAGCAGCCTCTGCGGTCCACCCTGCCCCACGCGCCTGCACGCTGTCGAATGTCTGCTTGCCACCCTCGGCCAGAATGCCGACCAGATTGACCACCACGTCGGCCCCTTCGACCGCCCGGTCGATGGACCAGCGGTGGCGCAGGTTGGCCTGAACGAGCTGCACCTGCCCCACATTGGCACCCGGTTGCAAATGCCCCGCAAGGTCCGGTCTGCGGCACGCGACGCGGATACGGTAGCCCCGCGCCGCCAGCGCCCGCACGACGTAGCGCCCGATGAAACCGGACCCGCCGAAGACGGTGACAAGCGTGTCGTTTGCAATTTTCGGTCCGGCAAAGCTGGCCATAAGGCGATCCATAACGTCGTGAACGGCTGTTCTGTCGCCCCGTTCTTAGCCACCTTCCGGCAAACGCGAAAGGCCCGCCTCTTTCCGTTTGACACGTTGCGGGACGGCTCCTAAACACCGGCCAGCTTACGCTCCTGATGCCCAGGTGGCGGAACTGGTAGACGCGCTAGCTTCAGGTGCTAGTTTCCGTAAGGAAGTGGAGGTTCGAGTCCTCTCCTGGGCACCATATTCCGGCTCTTTCTCTCAGCCGCATCCCCGAAAGCGATTGTCTTGACCATCAGAATGCACCGCGGCGACTTGCCGGACCTGTCCCATTACAGCGACAGCGTCGCTATCGACACCGAAACGCTTGGCCTCAAGCCCCACCGCGACCGGTTGTGCGTCGTGCAGCTTTCCCCCGGCGACGGAACGGCTGACGTGGTGCAGATTGAAAAAGGCCAGACAAGCGCGCCCAATATTGAAGCCCTGCTGGCTGACAGGAGTGTCACGAAGCTGTTCCATTTCGGTCGCTTCGATATCGCTGTTCTGTATAACGCCTTCGGCGTGCTTTCCCGCGATGTCTATTGCACCAAGATCGCCTCCCGCCTCACCCGAACCTACACCGACCGCCACGGGCTGAAGGAATTGTGCAAGGAATTACTCGGCGTCGATATCTCCAAGCACCAGCAATCCTCCGACTGGGCGGCTGAAACCCTCAGCGAGGCGCAGGCCGCCTATGCCGCATCGGACGTTCTGTATCTGCATCGGCTGAAAGAGGCGCTCGACATGCGCCTTGCCCGCGAGGACCGCACCAACCTTGCAAAAGCCTGTTTTGACTTTCTGCCCGACCGCTGCCTCCTCGATCTGGCCGGATGGGATGAGACGGACATTTTCGCCCATTCGTGATTGCCATTCACGCAGCATGACAAAGTGTAACCATATTGCGGTGGAATAAACCCACCGCATAGTCTGCCGTTTACTTCACCGGCACGCATGCAAGAAGGCAGACAGAGGCACCATTCCAGATGCAAGCAGCGGATACACTGGACCCGGTCCGGCGGGACAATCGGGATTTTGCCCGTGCACGCCGTCATTCCATCCTTGTTTCCGTTTTGCGCAAGGCCCTGCCGGCGACTGCGGCTTTGATCGTTTTTGGTTTCACGGCACTGGCCGCGTCGTCCTACAGCCCGTTCGCAATGCTGGATATGGCGGGCATCGGTTTGGATGACGGTAAGCTGGTCATGCGCCAGCCCAAGCTCGAAGGCTTCGACAAGGACAACAAACCCTATCTGGTGACGGCCGACCGCGCCCTGCAGGATTTGAACAACACCGATATCATCGATCTGGAAAACGTTCGCGCCGAAATCGGCTCCAGCCAGGCGGGTGACGTGAAGGTGGAAGCCGGAACAGGACGCTATGACAGCGATGCCGAAACGCTGACCCTGTCGGGTGGGGTCGTGGTTACAGGTGCCGATGGCGTGAATATAGATATGCAGCGCGCCGATATCGACATGAAGGCGGGCACGATGCGAAGCGAGGAGCCGGTGCGTGTCGTTTCCGACGACGCGGAGATTACCGCCGACACATTGCGGGTTTACGATGAAGGCAAGCGCATCGTATTTTCGCAAAGAGTGCGTATGACGATAGAACGCCCTACACCCCGCGGCGTGCCCTCCCCCATGACGACGCGCCAGTAACGCCCGTTCGAACCGACCTGTAAACCGGAGTTTCCCATGCGTATCCTAATGGCAATAGGCGTCCTGTTCGCCTTCCTCACGGCAGCCAACGCCCAGGTTTCGGGGCAGGCCTTCGAAGGATTTCGCGGCAGTTCCGATGAACCGATCTCTATAGAGGCGGACGATCTGGAAGTGCTGGACGGCGAAGCGCGTGCCATCTTCACCGGCAATGTCAATGTCCGGCAGGGCGGTAGCCTGATCGTGACCAGTCGTCTCGTTGTGCATTATCTCAAGGGGGGCGATGGCGGCCAGAACGATATCGAGAAGCTCGATCTGTCCGGCGGTCTCGTCGTCACGTCCGACAACAATACGATCAGTGCCGAAGAAGGCACCTATCTCGTTACAACCGAGGATATCACACTCACCGGCGATGTGGTGGTGAGCCAGGGTGACAGTATCGCCAAAGGCTGCAAGCTGGTCGCCAACATGAAGACGAACAAGGCCCGCTTGCAAGCGTGTGACGGCCAGAAGGGCCGCGTGCGCTCGGTCTTCAAGCCCGGTTCGAACTGACCGCACGACACGTGAACGCCCATCCTGACAATGCAGCGATCGACAGCGCGGTACCGCTGACAGGCGTGCCGGACAATTCCGGCCTGCTGGTCGCCCGTGGCCTGATGAAAACCTACAAGCAGCGCACGGTCGTCGATGGCGCGAGCCTTGGCGTGCGGCGCGGCGAGGCTGTTGGCCTGCTCGGACCCAACGGCGCGGGCAAGACGACGTGTTTCTACATGATAACCGGATTGGTGCGCCCCGATGCGGGCACCATAGAACTTGACGGCCACGACGTCACGGCCATGCCGATGTATCGCCGCGCCCGCCTTGGGATCGGCTATCTGCCTCAGGAAGCCTCGATCTTTCGCGGCCTGTCTGTGGAAAACAATATCAAGGCCGTGTTGGAAGTGACGGAGCCGAACCGCGCTGCGCGCAAGGAACAACTCGACGAATTGCTCGACGAGTTCAAGATCGGCCACTTGCGGAAATCGCCCGTCCATCGCCCTGTCCGGTGGCGAGCGTCGCAGACTGGAAATTGCCCGCGCCTTGGCGTCCCGCCCCGCATTCATGCTGCTGGATGAACCCTTTGCGGGCGTCGATCCCATCGCGGTCGGCGATATTCAGGAGCTTGTCAGGCATTTGACCCGGCGCGGCATCGGTGTGCTCATTACCGACCACAATGTCCGCGAGACATTGGGGCTGATCGACCGCGCCTACATCATTGCCTCCGGCCAGGTGTTGACCCACGGCACGCCCGACGAAATCGTCGCCAATAAAGACGTGCGCCGTCTCTATCTTGGCGAACGGTTTACCCTTTGAACCAACCCGCCTTGCATAGGCGGCCCCGGATATTCTAGAACTGGCACGCCGGTTGCATGGCGCGCCGGTTTGTTGCGTTGCAGGAGTTTCCCGATGGCCGGTCATGCGATGACACACGCCATGCGCGGGCAGATGAAGCAACAGCTTCGCACCGGCCAGACGCTCGCCATGACGGCGCAACTGAGCCAGTCGATCAAACTGCTTGCCATGTCGAACGTCGACCTTGCAGCTTTCGTCGATGCCGAAATCGAACGCAATCCGCTGCTCGAACGGATTACGGAGGACAGTGCCGAAGCGCGGGATGGCGAAACGGTCACCGTGCCGGACAGCGGGTCACAGACCGCCGACCTCCTGCCCACGTCGACCGAAGAATTCGAAGCCGATCTTGGCAACAACGCGGGCAATGTCTGGGATACCGAGGCATCGACCAATAAAAATCCAAAACGCGACTCGGTAGCGGACCTGCGTCACCCGTCCCTGTCGTCCGGCGGTCTGCGCCTTGCAGCCGCGGGAGAGGCAAGCGATTTTTCGATCATAGACGCCGTGGCGGAACCGGAAACGCTGCATTCCACCTTGCGCGGACAACTCGCCCTGATGGGCTTGAACCCGGCGATGCACGCTGTCGCCACTCATATCATGGCCCAGTTGGACGGGGCCGGATATTGGCGCGACAGCATCGGCGACACCGCCGAACGTCTCGGTTGCCTTCCGGGCGACGTGCTGAATGCGTTGAAAGCCGTGCAGTCTCTCGAACCGGCGGGAATTGCCGCCCGCTCGCTGGCGGAATGCCTCGCCCTGCAACTGGAACGTCAAGACCGCCTCGACCCGGGGATGCAGGCCGTCATCGACAATCTCGATCTGCTGGCCGCCCGTGATTTCCCCGCCCTGCGCAAGGCCAGTGGCCTGTGCGAGGCCGATCTGCTCGATGCCCTATCGGAAATCCGACGGCTCGACCCGAAGCCCGGCACGGCCTTTGCAGGTGGCCACGACGATTATATCTGCTGCGATGCAACGATCAGCGAAGCCCATGATGGCACGTGGGCGATCCGTCTCAATGAAGCGACCCTGCCCCGTGTGCTGACGGACCGGACCTATGCCAGCACCGTCAGCCGGACCGGCGACGCCAGAACGCGCACATTCGTGGACCGATGTCTGGCGGATGCCGGATGGCTGGAAAAATCCCTCGACCAGCGCGCCCAGACCATCCTGAAAGTCGTGACCGAAATCGCCAAGCAGCAGGACGCCTTTCTGCTCCACGGCATTCGTCAGTTGCGGCCCATGACGCTGCAACAGGTGGCCGACGCCATCGACATGCACGAATCCACGGTCAGTCGCGTTACGTCCAACAAATATGTCGAGACGCCGCGCGGTATCTTCGAGTTGAAATTCTTTTTCACCACAACCATCCAGTCGACGGATTCGGGAGATGCCCATTCCTCGGAATCCGTGCGCGACCGCATTCGCAGCCTGATCGATGAGGAAACGGCTGCCGCCATTCTGTCGGACGACGCCATCGTCACTATCTTGAACGGTGACGGCATCGGCATCGCACGGCGCACGGTCGCGAAATACCGCGAGGCCATGCAGATCCCCTCCTCCGTTCGCAGACGCCGGGAGAAGCGGGCTTTGGCCCGCGCTTCCGCGAACCCTGTGGCCGCCTGAACACGTTGACCGGGTTCGGTTTGCACCTTGTTCCAGTTCCATTGACTTTGTCTTAGGCCGTCGTAAACGAACCCGAGGCGGTGCTGATTGCCCGCTTCGAAACTGTCATTTCTCGCTGTCAAGTCTGGTTGCACCCGTTCCCGGCGGATAGAGTCCGGATATGCGGTTCCGGTTCTTGCCGGTGTGCCGTGTGTATATTTTAAGTTTCAAACCAAGCGGCTTGCCGCTCCGTCGAGAGGATTGTTGCATGGCTCTGCGTATTTCCGGAAAGCATATGGATATCGGTGACTCTTTGAGGGAGCGCATCGAGACCCGCATCGAGGACGCCGTCGAAAAATATTTCGGCAACGGCTATTCCGGCCATGTCACGGTGGAAAAAGAAGGCAGTTTCTTCTCGTCCGATTGTATGGTGCATCTGGATTCCGGCGTCACGCTGCAAGCCTCCGCCCGTGAGAGCGACCCCAACGTCTCCTTTGATCGCGCTGCCGAACGCATCGAGACCCGTTTGCGCCGTTACACCCGCAAGCTGAAAAACCATTCTGCCAAAGCGGAAGCCATCGACAGCGATGCCGCCTACACCATCATGTCCACCCATTCCGATAACGAGGAAGTGGCCGAAGATTTTGCCCCCACCGTTGTGGCGGAAAGCGTGCGACAACTGCGTGCAAGTTCGGTCGCGGAAGCGGTCATGCAACTGGAACTGATGGATGAGCCGGTTCACGTGTTCAAGAATGCTGGCTCCGGGGTGGTCAACGTCGTTTATCGCCGTGCGGACGGCAACGTCGGCTGGATCGACCCGGCCACCGTTTCGGCGGATAGCTAAACCCGAATCGCCATGGAATTATCATCCATCATAACGCTGGACCGTGTGTTGCCGGGCTTGAAAGCTGGTTCCAAGAAGCA
The DNA here is from genome assembly GCA_963799325.1 of uncultured Alphaproteobacteria bacterium. Classification (GTDB taxonomy): domain Bacteria; phylum Pseudomonadota; class Alphaproteobacteria; order Rhizobiales; family Rhizobiaceae; genus Pseudahrensia. Next base: position 1,335,694 of record CAWCWS010000002.1, read on the forward strand.
ACTGCTTCAGGAACTTGCCCAGACGGCTGCACTCGCAACCGATATCGACGACAGGGTAATCTTCGACACCCTTTTACAACGCGAACGGCTCGGCTCCACCGGTGTGGGCCTTGGCGTTGCCATTCCCCACGGCAAGTTTCAAAATCTGACAGGCATCACAGGCATCTTCGCACGCTTGCACAAACCTATAGCCTTCGATGCGATGGACGATGAACCGGTCGATATTGTTTTCGCTTTGCTGGCCCCGGAAGGGTCCGGTGCGGACCATCTCAAGGCGCTGTCGCGCATCGCCCGCCTGCTCCGAGATCCCGATACGATAGCCCGCCTGCGGCATCTGAATACGGCAGCCGAACTATATGAGGAACTGACCTCGCTGCCGCAGGCCAACGCCGCCTGACGTTCCGGCTTAGTGACGCGCCAGCGTCATCAGGTCCATTTCCGCTGCGTTTTCCACCAACGCCGCCGGCTCATCGGCCAAGGCGATCGGTTCGCCCGCGGCGTCGAACAGACCCCACAGCGCGAGGCCCGTCGGCAGGTCCACATCGTTAGGAAACGTCGCGTTCATATCGTCTGATTTTACAGGACGCATATATGCGAAAGTGCGCTTGCCGAAGACTGCGAACTCCGTGGCGGAGCCGAAGGGCTTGCTCGTATTGGAAGACATGGAAACCTCGCTGTTCGACGGCCGGAGCGGCTCAATAACAGGTAGGTGCCGGGCATCGCAGTTCAAGCTGCCAACCATCCGCACCCATAGCCTGTCGATCCGTCTGGAAATATGGAACGGGAAGCGGAAGTCGGATAGACAACGGGCATGATACGCATCGTTCTCGCCCTGTTTCTTCTGCTCCTGCCTCTGCAGGCGTTTTCACAATCGGTACCCGGCGCACCGTCGGCTGTGCCGGAAGACAATGTCGCCAGCGACCCATTCGGCAGGACGACCCCGCGCGGCACCATTCAGGGCTACATAGATGCTGTCGCCCGCGGCGATGAAGAGCGCGCCATGCGCTATCTCGATGCCGAATACGGTTCCTTCCGCACCCGCCGCCTGACCGACCAGCTGCGCCTCGCGTTGAGCCGTACGGGCAGGCTACTGCCGACGATCGAACTGAGCAACGCGCCCACAGGAAAGACCGGTGACGGCCTGCCGCCCGACCAAGATCAGGCGGGCACACTCAACGGCGCGGACGAGCCGGTTCCGCTTCTGCTGGTTCGCAAGGAAGTCGATGGCGCAAAGGTCTGGCTGGTTTCCGCAGACACGTTAAGTGCCATACCATCGATTTTGGAGACGGCAGAACGTAGCCTCGTTGAACGACTGACGCCGGAATCTTGGCGCAATTCGTACCTCTTCGGCGTTTCCGTTGCTGATTGGGCAGCCATCATCATTCTCGCCGGCGTCGCACTGGTCGCAGGCTATCTGGCAGCTCTCGTACTGTTTTGGATTGCAGCGCTGCTCCTGCGCCGGTCCGGCCACCGTGAACACACGATGGACTTTCACCGCGCGCGCTGGCCGCTCGGGTTCATCCTGTCGAATGCCTGGTTCAAGGCCGGTGCCGTGGGTCTCGGCATCTCGGTCATCGCGCGGGAATGGGCAGGCTGGCTGGTGGATATCTTCTCCATCGTCGCGGTGGTGTGGCTGTTCTTCATCATCACCTCCACCGTCTCGCATATGGTGCTCAACAGCATGTCGTTGCGCGAGCATCTGTCAGTCGTATCGGTCACAAAACTGCTGTCACGGGTCGCCAATGCGGTGGCACTCGTTGTCGGTGTTGTTATCGTCCTGGATATTCTCGGCTTCGATGTATCGACGGGGCTGGCGGCCCTCGGCATCGGCGGTCTGGCTCTGGCGCTGGGCGCGCAAAAGACCATCGAGAACCTGGTCGGTTCCGTCATGCTGGTGGTGGACAGGCCCATCCGCGTCGGCGATTTTTGTCAGTTCGAGGGCGTATTCGGCACGGTGGAGGACATCGGAATCCGCTCCACCCGCGTCCGCACTCTGGAGCGCACGCTGGTGACGATTCCCAACGGCTCGTTCTCGTCGATGCAGATCGAGAACTACACGCTGCGGGAAAAATACCTGTTCCGCCACACGCTTGGCGCGCGTTACGAAACCAAGGCTTCCGCCATCAGGCGCGTGAAACAGGCGATCTTCGACTATCTGGCAGCACATCCCAATATCGAGGGTGAAGAACCAGGCGTGCGGTTTCTATCGCTGGGATCCGACAGTCTGTCGATCGAGATTTTCGCTTACATTCTGGCCGACGACATACCTCACTCGTTCGAAGTTCAGGGCGAATTGCTGCTGGGGCTGATGGACATTTTCGAGCGCGAAGGCGTGGACTTCGCGTTTCCGTCGCAGACCGTCTATCTCGCCCGCGACGGCAAGATGCCCTCCTTGCCACCGTCTGATACCTGAGCCGCCCTACCCGCTGCGCCCGAACCGCATCAGCGCAACTCCGCTCAACACAATAGCAGTGGACGCCACCTTCGACAGACTGAGCCGCTCACCCAGCGCAAAGACGCCGATGAGCAACGCGAAGATGATCGACGTTTCCCGCAGCGCGGTCACCAACGCGATGGGCGCTTGTGTGAAGGACCAAACCACCAGCGCATAAGCGAGATAGGACGCACCACCGCCGATAACGAGCACGCGCAAACCCTCGCGCGGGATATGTTTCAGAACGGATCTATCGTAAAAAAACAGGATCGTGGTCGTAATGATCGCGTTCAGGATCGTCGACCAGCCATAATAGCCCAGCGCCGTGCCCGCCTGCCGCGCGCCCAATCCGTCCACCAGCGAATATCCCGCGATGAAGCACCCCGTCACCAGCGCCAGCCGTGTCGCGGCGGGGTTGCGCAGCCCGTCCTGCTGGCGCACCAGACCCAGCGACACGATGCCCAGCGCGATGATAACGACACCGGCAATTTCCAGCCGCTCCAGCACCACACCGAGAAAGCCGACCGAGACGACAGCGACGATCAACGGCGCACTGCCCCGCGCCAACGGATAGACCTGCGTGAGGTCTCCGGTCCGATAGGACCACAGCAGGAAGAACTGATAGCCGAGATGCAAGGCCGTGCTGACAAGGATCAGCGGCCAACTTTCCGGGGCTGGCATGGGCACGAATGGCAGAACGACCAGCGCGAAAGGCGCATGGCCCAACACGATTGCCGCCATCGACAGCGTCTTGTCCCGCCCGCTCTTCACCACCGCGTTCCACGTCGCATGGAGCACGGCGGCGAAGAGGACCGCGAGAAAAACGGTCGTCGTCATGCGCGGGCGGGTCTCGAAGTAACCAGTGCCCTACGCCGTTGCCTTTTTCTCCAAACGGCGTTGATGCAGCACAGGTTCGGTGTAACCGCTCGGCTGTTCGCGGCCCTTCAGCACCAGATCAAGCGCGGCCTGAAAGGCGATGCTGCCATCGAAATTGGGGGCCATCGGCTCGTAGAGCGGATCATCGGCATTCTGCTGATCAACCACACGGGCCATCTTTTGCATCGTGCCGATAATCTGCTCTTCACCGACCACACCATGATGCAGCCAGTTCGCCATATGCTGCGAGGAAATTCGCAGCGTGGCACGATCCTCCATCAGGCCCACATCGTTGATGTCCGGCACCTTGGAACAGCCCACGCCCTGATCGACCCAGCGCACCACGTAACCCAGGATGCCTTGCGCGTTGTTGTCCAGTTCCGCCTGAATATCCTCAGGAGACCAGTTCGGGCGCGACGGCCACCGGGATGGACAGGATATCCTCCAGCTTGGCTTTCTCGCGGCCCTTCAACTCCGCCTGAACCGCATGCACATCGACCTGATGATAATGGGTCGCGTGCAGGGTCGCGGCGGTCGGAGACGGCACCCATGCCGTATTGGCACCGGCTTTCGGGTGGCCGATCTTCTGCTCCAGCATCGCAGCCATCAGGTCCGGCATGGCCCACATGCCCTTGCCGATCTGTGCCCGTCCGGCCAGCCCGCAGGCGAGGCCCGTGTCCACGTTCCAGTCCTCATAGGCGGAGATCCAGCTGGACGACTTCATGTCCGCCTTGCGGATCATCGGCCCGGCTTCCATCGACGTGTGCATCTCGTCGCCGGTGCGGTCGAGAAAGCCGGTATTGATGAACACGACACGGTTTTTCGCGGCGCGTATGCACTCTTTCAGGTTCACCGTCGTGCGGCGTTCCTCGTCCATGATCCCGAGCTTGATCGTGTTGCGGGCGAGGCCGAGTGCGTCTTCGACCCGGGCGCACAATTCATCGGCAAACGCCACTTCTTCCGGCCCGTGCATCTTCGGCTTTACCACATACATTGACCCCTTGGCCGAGTTGGCATGGCGCCCCTGGACACCCTCGCGCCCCACATCGTGAATCGAGATGGCGGCTGTCATCATCGCATCCATGATGCCCTCGGGGATCTCCCCACCATCGCTCATCAGGATCGCCGGGTTCGTCATCAGGTGCCCGACATTGCGCGTCAGCATCAGCACCTGCGCCTTCAGTTCGATCTCCTTGCCTGTCGGGTCGAGATAGTCGCGCGGCGGGTTGAGGCGGCGGGTGATGGTCTTGCCGCCCTTCTCCATTTCCTCCTCAAGATCGCCCTTCATCAGGCCCAGCCAGTTGCGATAGGCGACGATCTTGTCCTCTGCATCGACGGCGGCGATGGAATCCTCGTTGTCCATGATGGACGTCAGCGCCGATTCCAGCACGATGTCCGCAATACCGGCAGCGTCCGTCTCACCCACGGGATGCTGGCGATCGATCACGATTTCGATGTGCATGCCGTGGTGGACGAGCAGGATGGAATCCAGCCCGGCTTCCGTGCCTTTGTAACCTGCGAACGTGTCCTCATCGGCCAGACCGGTCGTGCCACCATCGGCAGTGGAAACCGTCAGTCGGGCATTTTCGATGGAAAAACCCTGCACCTCGCTCCACGAACCGGATGCCAGCGGCACGGATTTATCGAGAAAATCGCGACCCCAGGCAATCACGCGATCACCGCGCACCTTGTTGTAACCCTTGCCCTTCTCCGCGCCCCCATCCTCGGCAATCGCGTCGGTGCCGTAGAGCGCGTCGTAGAGGGAGCCCCAACGCGCGTTGGCGGCGTTTAGCGCGTATCGGGCGTTCATCACCGGCACGACAAGTTGCGGCCCCGCAATGTCCGCGATTTCAGGATCGACGCTGGACGTTTCCACCGAAAAGTCCGGTCCCTCCGGCACGATGTAGCCGATGTCCCGCAGGAACGCGCTGTAGGTTTCCATGTCGGAAAAGGCGTTCTTGTTCTCACGGTGCCAGGCGTCGATCTTGTCCTGCATCTCATCGCGCGTGCGCAAAAGTGCGGCATTCTTTGGTGCCAGATCGTTGGCGAGGGATGCAAACCCGGCGAAGAAATCATCGACGTCCAGACCCGTGCCGGGAAGCACCTCGTTTTCGATGAAAGCGTGCAGATCGGCGGAAACGCGCAGTCCGTGTGTCTCGATGCGGTTGTCGGTCATGTATGATGTCTCCTGTTGGCCGGAATGTCCGGCGCATATACGTGTTCCGTGCCCAATCACGGGGTTCATGTCCAGCGGAACGGCACGCCCGTCCGGTAGTGCAATAAGGAACGCTCTTCGCCATAGTGCATTTCAGTTTTTGCAGACGCACCGGTAATCCCTCCCCATGACAGGACTTCTCTTCAAGATCGCGGTGATCGGTCTTGCCGGTATCGGCTCGCAATGGACCGCCTGGAAGCTGCGTATTCCGGCCATCGCACTGCTCCTGCTGTCCGGCATCATTCTCGGACCGATAACGGGTTACGTGAACCCGCAAGCCGAGTTCGGCGATCTCTACAAACCCGCCATCGCGCTGGCAGTCGCAATCATTTTGTTCGAGGGCGGGCTGACGCTCAATTTTTCCGAGATCAAGGAGACCGGAAAAGGCGTCCAGCGTATTATCCTGATATCCGGTCCGCTGGTCTGGCTGTTCTCCACCCTTGCGGCGCACTATGCAGCGGGGCTGTCATGGCCCGCCGCCGCCGTGCTTGGCGGCATTCTGGTGGTCACCGGCCCCACGGTTATCATGCCCCTGCTCCGCAACGCGCAGCTGGGCCACCGTCCGGCGTCCCTTTTGCGCTGGGAAGCGATCGTGAACGACCCGATCGGTGCCCTGTTTGCGGTGCTGGCGTTCGAAGTCTATCTCGTGCTCCACGGCGAACACACGCTGGCGTCACTTCTCGTCACCATCGTCATCGCCGCAGTCGTAGCGGTCGGCGGCGGTTATCTTGCGGGCAAGGCGCTGGAATGGGTGTTCCACAAGGGCCATGTGCCGGAATATCTCAAATCCCCTGTGCTGCTCACGACCGTGCTGGTGGCCTACGCGATTTCCGACATCGTGCTGGAGGAATCCGGCTTGCTGACCGTCACGGTCATGGGCATCACGCTGGCCAACAGCCGCGTGGCGAGCCTCGGTGAATTGCGCCGCTTCAAGGAGACGGTAACGGTCCTCCTCGTCTCCGGCCTTTTCATCATGCTGACGGCATCGGTGAAGGTGGAAACGTTCAGCCAGCTTGGCTGGGGCACCCTGTTCTTCGTATTGCTCATCATGTTCGTGGTGCGGCCCCTTGCAATCTTTACCTCCACCATCGGCGCGAGCCTGTCTCTCAAGGAACGCCTGCTGATCGCATGGATCGCCCCACGCGGTATCGTGGCGGTCGCCGTGTCCGGCCTGTTCGGCAGTGCACTGGTGGAACAGGGTGTGGCGGACGGAGAGCAGCTTACGGCTCTCACGTTCGCGGTCGTCGCGGCCACCATCTTCCTGCACGGCTTCACGCTGAAACCGCTCGCATCGCGCTTGGGTCTGAAATCGGCCGAAACACCCGGCGTGTTGTTGGTCGGTGGTTCGACGGTTGCGGACGAATTGGCCGAGAAACTGATGGAGATGGACCTGCCCGTGCTGATCGCGGACAGCAATTACGGCAAGCTCCGCAAGGCGAGGCTGGCCGATGTGCCGGTCTATTTCGGCGAAGTGCTGTCGGAACAGGCCCACCACGACATCACGCTGAACCGCTACAGCCACCTGATCGCCATGACGGACAACGACGCCTACAATTCCCTCGTCTGCACGGAGTTCGGGCCGGAACTGGGGCGCAACAACGTGTTTCAGATCGGTGCCCGCGGCGAGGAAACGGACCGCAAGGCGCTCAATTTCACTCTTGGCGGGCGCGCGATGTTCGACAACGGCCGCGATCTCACCAGTTTGCGCAATGGTATGTGGCGGGGATGGGGGTTTCATTCGACCCACATCACGGATGAATACACCTACGCCGATTTCCGCGAAAACAGGTCCGACGAGACTGCCGTGCTGCTCTGGATCAAGCCGGACAAGAGCATTCTTTTCCGGCAGGCCAACGAGGACGCAAAACCCGTTGCAGGCGATACCGTGCTCGCTTTCGGTCCGCCTCCAAAACCCGGACGCACGCAGGAAAAAGCGGCTCTCGCCAAGCGCAAGAACGGCAGTGACACTGCGGATGAAGGCGCGCAAGCGTGACGTCCCAACTGATACTCGCGGTCCGCGATACGCCCAAACCTCAACTGGACGCCCTGTCCGAAACGCTCGATCCGCACTGGGAGGAGCGGGGATGGCCAACGGCTCTGTTCGAAACCGTGCAGGATTCCGACGACTGGGCCTACACGGTCTATGTGCCGGTGGACGCGCTTTCAGAGGCCAAGGCGCTCATCGCCGACCATGCCCCTGACGCGCGGTTCCGGCAGGAAGCGATACCCGATACGGACTGGATTGCGGAGACGCTGCAAAACCTGTCCCCCGTACGCGCGGGCCGATTTCTGGTTCACGGCTCCCACGACCGCAATGCGGCGCGCTGCGCACCCGTTTCCGTGTTGATCGACGCTGGACAGGCTTTCGGAACCGGCCATCACGGCACGACGGCGGGTTGCCTCGACATGCTGGAGCGCGTGCTACGGATGGAACATGACAGCGGTCGCCCGCGCCACGCGCTCGATATCGGTGCCGGGTCCGGCGTGTTGGCCATCGCCTTCGCAAAAGCCACCGGCAAACCGGCCATTGCCAGCGATATCGATCCGGTCTGCGAGATCGTGGCTGGCGAAAACGCACGCATTAACAAAGTGGGTGCGCTGGTCCGCTGCATTACGGCGACCGGCATGAACCACCCGGCCTTCTGGCCCGTCGACCTCGTCTTTGCCAACATTCTCGCGCGACCACTGGAAGGTCTGGCCCGCGCTCTGTCGCGGCATATCCTGCCCGGCGGACACGTTATCCTGTCCGGGCTCCTGCCCCACCAGCGTGCGCGCATCGTAGCGGCGTATCGCGAACAGGGGCTGGTGTTCCGCCACGCCCATATCCGGGACGGCTGGCTGACGCTGCTGATGCACAAGCCTTAGAACGCAAAAAGGCGGAGCCTAAGCCCCGCCCTTTTCGATCATGGCGTCGGAAAAGTCCTACAGTGGCAGGAAGCTGGCACCTTGAGCGCGCAGGTCTTTGCGGTCGATACCGGCGCGGCGCAGCGTTTCGTCGTCCATGCCGAGCAGTGCGCCAGCAACGTAGCGGCGGGCCTGCTTTTCACGGGCTGCAATCATACGGTCGAATGTTGAGCGAAAGGTCATCGGTCTGTTCCTTGGATGGTCCGCTGAGGGAAGCGGTGTGTCGATGACCCCAAGTTAGGCTTTCAAATTCAGTCAGGTAGGGGCCAAAACGCACAGCCGCCGTGCAGCAGGCGCATACGCGCTTAACGGGCCGTTAAGGGTGCACTATTGTCGATGCAAACCACCACCGGCGCTTGACCCATGTTCCAATCATTTGACGCACCCGCGATCGACACCGGCGGCGCGAACCGCCTGTCCGCCATGCGCGCGATGCTGTCATCCCAGGGGGCGGACGCCCTCATCGTCCCCCACGCGGACGCACAGCGGAACGAATACCTTCCCGCCAACGCCGAACGGCTCGCATGGCTGTCGGGGTTCACCGGTTCGGCAGGAGCCGCCATCGTCACGCAATCGGAGGCCGTGCTGTTCGTGGATGGGCGCTACACGCTGCAGGCGCAAGACCAATCCGGCCGCAATGGTTGGACGATCGCCAGCCTCATCGACACGCCACCCCACGCATGGCTCAAAGGGCGCGACATGCGCCTCGCTTACGATCCGTGGATGCATACGCAGAACGACGTCAAAGGTCTGGAGAAGGTCGCTACCCTGGTCGCGCTGAAAGAAAATCCGGTCGATGCGGCGTGGCGGGACCGCCCGCCGGAACCGCAGGGCGCGGTAGCGATCCATCCGTTTTCCCGCAACGGAATGCTCACGATGGACAAGCTGGCCACTGTACGAGAAGCGATTGCGAAGGCGGATGCCGATCTGTGCATCCTGTCGGACGCCGCATCCGTCTCGTGGCTGTTCAACATTCGCGGCAGCGACGTCGTCCACACCCCGCTTGTACTGGCCCATGCGATCGTTCCCGATCTGCGGCGAGCCGCTTCTGTTCGTCGACCCGACGAAAATCGATATGGAGGCGCAGGCATTTCTCACGCAGGTCGCAATCCTGCGCGCACCATCGGACCTGTTGCCCGACCTCTCGCGTCTCTCTGCCAAAGTCCGTGTGATGCTCGATCCCGATCAGGCTCCCTATGCTCTGGCGCTGGCCATCGAGAAGGCAGGCGGCATTGTGGTCCACGGGCGCGACCCGGTCGTGCTGCCCCGTGCCATCAAGAACGAGACCGAGATCGACGGCACCCTGGCCGCCCATATCCGCGACGGCGCTGCGGTCAGCACTTTCCTCGCCTGGCTCGATGGTCTGGCTCCCGACAGTATCGACGAGATCACGGCTGCCAAGCGGCTGGAATCCTTCCGCACCGACATGGCGGGCAATACGCCGCTACGCGACATCTCGTTCGACACCATTTCCGGCAGCGGCCCCCACGGGGCCATCATCCACTACCGTGTAACCGAAGCCACCAACCGCACCCTCGGCGCGGGCGAGTTGTATCTCTGCGATTCCGGCGGCCAATACGAAGACGGGACGACGGATGTCACCCGCACTGTCGCAATCGGCGCGCCCAGCGCCGACCAGCGCCGGTGCTACACACTGGTTCTCAAGGGCCACATAGCCGTCTCGACAGCACGCTTCCCAAAGGGCACGCGGGGCGTCGAAATCGACCCACTGGCGCGTTTGCCGCTCTGGAAAGCGGGGCTGGATTACGCCCACGGAACAGGCCACGGCGTCGGTTCCTATCTCGCCGTCCACGAAGGACCGCAGAGCATTTCGAAACGGGGCATGGAGGCGCTGCTGCCCGGCATGATCGTTTCCAACGAACCGGGCTATTACCGTGAAGGCGCGTTTGGCATTCGCATCGAAAACCTGCTCCTCGTGCGCGAAGCAGAAAGCATCGAAGGTGGCGAAACGCCGATGTTGTCCTTCGAAACGCTCACGCTTGCGCCATACGACCGCCGTTTGATCGACATGGGCCTGCTGACCGATGAGGAGACAAACTGGCTCGACGCCTACCACGCACGGGTTCTGAACACGCTATCCGGTGCCGTGACCGACAGCGCTTGGCTGGAAACCGTCTGCGCTCCGCTCACCCGATAAGCGCCCGCAACACAACAACCGCGACCAGCCCAAAAGCGGTCGTGGTCATCATCGAGAAGCGGATCGCTATCAGCCCGGCGAAGATCAACGCCAGTGACTCTGCCACCCCGCGACTGACGAGATACGGCGCAATCAACGCCGCAAGAACGGCGATCGGCACAGCCTCGAGCGCCGCTTCGACCCGGTGGTTGAGCGCTCCGAACTGAGACAGGATAATATGCCCGCCAGCCCGCGTCAGATAGGTCGCCACCGCACAGGCGGCGATGAGCAGCCACGGATCATCGCTCACGATACCGCCTCCGGCGGCTTACTGAGCATGGCGGCGAGAAACAGCCCCGCACCGCCGCCGGTCAGAATATACCAGGTGCCGTCGAACAAACCCCACGTTGCCAGCGACACCCCGGCGCTCGCCACCATGATGATGCTGAAATGGGCCGATTGGCGAAACGACAGCAGCAGTGACACGAAATAGAGTGGCAGAATGAAGTCGAGCCCATACCGTGCCGGATCGTCGATCAGCCCGCCGAAGAGCGCGCCGGCCAGATTGGACAGGATCCACACCGAATAGAGCGCAAGGGCGCATGCCACGTAATAAGCCGGTCGCAAACCGTTGCTGCGCCTGCGCTTTTCGGCGGCCCCATAAAGCGGATCGACCAAAAAGAAGAACGCCACATAGCGTCCGACCGGGCCGAAATCGTCCATCCGTCGCCCGAGCGATGCGGAATACAGCACGTGGCGAAAATTTAGCACAAAGACCGCCAGCACGATGGCCCACGGTGCCGCCCCCCGCCCCAGCAGGTCGAGCATCACATATTGGCTTGCACCGGCGTAAATGGTCGCGGACGTGACCATAACCGCTGCGAGTGAAAAGCCCGCTTCCCGCGCCAGTGCGCCAAACAGGGCGGCGAACGGAACGATGGCGATCATAACCGGCAGGGTATCGCGGAAACCGTCCAGCCAATCTGAACGGCGTGTGTTTTGTGCGGTGTCGGTCATGGCAGTCGCTTAACGCGGGCTGCTGGAAAGGACACGGGAAAAGAGCGTCTGCCCGCTATTTTCCCACCATCGCGAGCCAGCCGTCTTCGTCGGTCGTTTCGACCCCAAGCTCTGCCGCCTTTTTCAGCTTCGATCCGGCCTTGGCTCCGGCGACCACAAGGTCGGTCTTGGCGGACACGGAGCCCGCGACCTTGGCACCCAGCCGTTCGGCCATCGCCTTGGCCTCATCGCGCGTCATCTTCACGAGCGACCCGGTGAACACCACAGTCTTGCCCGCGACGGGTGAGTCGGTCGCCGGTGCTGCTGCGATATTCTCGACGGTCAACAGCGTTGCGAGTCGGTCGATGGAAGCCCGTTCGCGGGCGTTGCCAAATGCCTTGGCCAGCGACACCACCACGGTCGCTCCGATCCCGTCGATGCCCTTCATCTCTTCCCACGCGGCCAGCGCGGCGGGTGGCACATCCTGCCAGGCCCGGTTCGCCGTCTCTTTGATACGCGCCCGCCGCCCATCCGCATACGCCTCGGCCCGTTCACCGCGCACGAGCGCCTCCGCGGCCAAGTGAGCCTCCGTCGCTGGACCGGCAGCATCGATAGCGGCAACGAAGGCGGCCCATGTCTCGTAGTGTCGCGCCAGCATTCTACCGACGATCTGGCCCACATGGCGGATGCCGAGTGCGTAGATCAGACGGTCAAGCGGGATCGAACGCCGCGCTTCGATGGCAGCGAACAGATTGTCCGCGCTTGTCTGGCCCCAACCCTCCAGCTTGCGCACGCTCTGCATCGCGCCATCGCCATGACGCTGCGCGAGGGTGAATATGTCGGCAGGTTCCCTAATCCAGCCCAGCGCGTGAAACGCTTCCACCTGCTTGTCGCCCAGCCCATCGATATCGAACGCCGCTCGGGACACGAAATGGCGCAACCGCTCCACCGCCTGCGCCGGGCATGTGTGCCCACCCGTGCAACGACGGATGGAATCGTCCCCCTCCCGCACGGCGGGGCTGCCGCAAATGCGGCACGTGCTGGGAAACACGAACGGCGCGCTGTCAGCCGGGCGCTTTGAGACATCGACATCCAGTACCTTCGGGATCACATCACCTGCGCGAAACACCGTGACCGTATCCCCAACCCGCAGATCACGACCCTCTCGGATCGGTAGACCGTCGGAACCGACGCCAGCAATATAATCCTCGTTGTGAAGGGTCGCGTTCGACACGACCACGCCGCCCACTGTCACCGGCTCCAGCCGCGCGACAGGCGAGAGGGCACCAGTGCGGCCCACCTGTATCTCGATGTCCTGCAGAACGGTCGTGGCCAGTTCGGCAGAAAACTTGTGCGCGATGGCCCAGCGCGGCGAACGGGCGACGAACCCCAACCGCTTCTGCAACGCCAGATCGTCGACCTTGTAGACGACGCCGTCGATATCGTAGTCGAGCGCGGCCCGCTGTTCCTCGATGCGCCGATAGGCGGCCAGCATCGCCTCGACGCTGTCGCAGGTCTCCATCAGTGGATTGGTGACGAACCCCCACTCCCCCATGAGGTTCACCATTTCTGATTGCCTGTCGGCTGGCAGGTTCGAGATGGCGCCCCAGGCATAGGCGAAAAACTTGAGGGGGCGTGCCTTCGTCACCTCCGGATCAAGCTGTCGCAACGAACCCGCTGCCGTATTGCGCGGGTTCACATAGGCGGGCTTCCCCGCCTCATGCATCTGCGCATTCAGTGCGAGAAAGTCCTTCTTTCCAAGATAAACCTCGCCACGAATTTCCATGACGTCCGGCCAGCTTTCTCCCAGCAGACGGTGGGGAATGTCGCCGATTGTGCGGGCATTGGCAGTGACATTCTCCCCTACCGCCCCGTCACCGCGGGTTGCGGCACTGACCAGTTCGCCCTTCTCATACCGCAACGCCAGCGACAGGCCGTCGATCTTCGGTTCTGCGGTGAAAACAACCGGGGCGTCGGTATCCATCCCCAAGAAATCGTCGGATGCGGTCGACGAAATCCGCCACGTCCCCGTCGTCAAACGCGTTGTCGAGGGACAGCATGGGCACTTCGTGGGTAATTTTCTCGAACCGCCCGCTCGCCCGGCTGCCGATGGTTCTGGAGGGCGAGGCGGTCAGCGCGAGTTCCGGAAAGCGCGTTTCGATTGCCCGGTTGCGCGCGCGCAAGGCATCGTAATCCGCGTCGCTGATCGTCGGCGCGTCCTGGCCGTGATAACGATCGTCATGCGCGGCAATGGCCTCGGCCAGCCGCTGCAACTCGCTGCGCGCCTCGTCCTCGTTCAGCGCGTCGACCGCCTTTGCGTCGGCCATATCAGGCCGCATCCAGCAGCCGTGCGGCGGCGGCGCGGGCCTCGCTCGTCACCTGCGCGCCGGACAGCATACGGGCGATTTCCTCCAGCCGGTCCGGCCCGTCGATCCGCCCGACGCGCGTTTCCACCGCCGCTTCCGCACCACCGCTCTTCGCAATGAGGAAATGCACATCCGCTCGTGCAGCCACCTGCGGAGCGTGGGTGACGCACAGCACCTGAACATGCTGCGACAGCTGCGCCAGCCGTGCGCCGATGGCATCTGCCACCGCGCCGCCGGCACCGGTATCAATTTCGTCGAACACCAGCGTCGGAGCCGAACCCCGGTCGGCCAATGCGACCTTCAAAGCCAGCAGAAAGCGCGACAGTTCTCCGCCGGACGCGACTTTCATCAACGCACCGGCGCGCGTGCCGGGGTTGGTCTGCACGTGGAACTCCATCCAGTCACAGCCCTCGGCAGTGACGCTGTCCATATCGACGCTCTGCTCCACGAAGAAACGGGCCTGATCGAGTTTCAAGGAAGGCAATTCCCGCATCACCCGCGCCGAAAGGCGCTCACCCGCATCGCGCCGCTTGTCGGCCAGCGTCGATGCTGCCTCTTCCAGCGACGCGCGCGCCGCTGCTGCCATAGCTTCCAATTCGCCGATGCGGCCCTCTCCCGCATCGAGTTCGGCCAGCGCAACGCGCAGACTTTCGGCGTGGGCCTGAAGCCCTTCCACCGGCACGTTGTATTTCCGCGCCGCTGCCCGAAGCGCGAAAAGCCGTTCCTCCGCCGCTTCCAACTCGTGCGGGTCGAACTCCGACAGGCGCAGCGCCTGTTCCAGTTCGCTCTCCGCCTGCGCCAGCGCATCCAGCGCCTGTCCGAATGCTTCTATGGTCCCTTCCAGCAGACCGGGCGCGCCATCCGCCTTGCGTTCGAGTTTTCGCATCGCATTGGCCAGCGTCGGCACGGGCGAAGCCTGTCCGGACAGAACCTGATAAGCCTCGTCGATGTCGCCCGCGATCTTCTCGGCGTTCATCATCGTCTGGCGGCGACCGGCAAGGTCCTCTTCCTCACCCTCTCGCGGGGCAAGCGTATCGAGTTCCTCGACACTTGCGCGCAGATAGTCCGCCTCCTGCGCCGCCTTCTCCACCCGGGCGCGCAGGACGGCAAGCGTCCGGGCGGCCTTGTGCCATTCGGCATGGGCATCGGCGACCGCACGCACATCGTTCGCCAAACCACCGAACGCGTCGACCAGATCGCGGTGGGCGGCAGGGTCTACCATCGCCCGCTCCTCGTGCTGCCCGTGGATTTCAACGAGATCGCGCCCGATTGCGCGCAGTGCCGCCATGCTCACGGGACGGTCGTTGACGTGGGCGCGGGTGCGGCCATCCGCACCCTGTGTGCGGCGCAGGATGAGCGGCTCTCCCGGCTCGCCCGCAAGACCTTCCTCCTCCAGACGTGCCAGGACGGGGTGGTTCATCCGGCATGTCGAAGACCGCCGTTACCTGCCCCTGCTTGGCACCGACGCGCACCAGCCCGCCATCGCCGCGCCCACCGAGCGCAAGCGACAGCGAATCGAGGAGAATGGATTTACCGGCGCCCGTTTCGCCGGAGAGCACAGCCAGACCATGCCGGAACTCGATGTCGAGCGTCCGGATGAGAACGATATCGCGGATGGAAAGCGCGGCCAGCATTATACGGAAATAAACCGTTTCGGCGTGTCATGAAAGCGCGATCAGCCTGGAGTGCGCTTATGCGCCGACGATCGCCTTTGCGGCGCGGGAGATCCACGAGCCCTGATTTTCGATCGGGCGCAGCCCGCCTTTTTCAAGCAGCGCGTAGCTGTCCTTATACCACTGGCTGTCCGGGAAGTTGTGCCCGAGAACGGCGGCGGCCGTCTGCGCTTCGCTGGTCAGGCCGAGTGCATAATAGCTCTCGGTCAACCGTGCCAGCGCCTCTTCCACATGGCGGGTATCCTCGAACCGCTCCACGACGTTGCGGAACCGGTTGACGGCCGCCAGATGCTCGCGGCGCTCCTGATAATAACGCCCCACCGTCATTTCCTGACCGGCGATCTGGTCCTTGGAAATCCGCATCTTGCGCTTTGCGTCTTCCACATACTCGCTTTCGGGATAGCGCTGCACGAGGTCGTTCATCGTTTTGTATGTATCGCGCGCTTCTTTCTGGTCGCGCGTCACGTCGACGATCTGCTTGAAGTGGCTCATGCCAACGAGATACATGGCGTAGGAGGCATCCTTGTTGGCAGGGTACAATTCCACGAACCGGTTTCCGCGCGCGATCGCCTCGCCGAAATCGTTCTTGCGATAGGCCAGATACGTCGCCATGACGCCGGATTTACGGGCAAAACTGGAATAGGGATGCTGGCGGTCGAGCTTTTTGAACTTGAGCTGCGCTTCGGTGTAGTCGCCCACGTCGATGTTGGCCAAGGCCTCGTTGTAAAGCTGGTCGGCTGGCACGGTCGGGTCGGCGAATCCGTTCTCGTCGCTGTCTTTCGCGCAACCGGCGGCCAATGCCAGAGCGCCCGCAGCGCATAGAAGACCGAAATATCGCATAATCTTGCCTAAACTCATCGAGACCGTTGAAAAGCACTTTTGCAGCGCGCGCACCACAAGCCCTCTTTAGCGCCGTTCCTGTGCGACGCCAATGGCGCTTTTTTATGGCGAAGCCGAAACCTGCGCAAACCCTTAACGACGATCGACAGACGATCAGCTTTTATCGGCGCAATACGCGGCAGCCGAAACGGCGGCGAAGCCGGAACGGGCAACGACCTGCTCCCGCTTCGGTGCCTGAACGTCAGTCCATTCGTAAGCGGTCGGATCGGCCAGCAGAGCGGCCAGCGCCATCGCGTTGACCTTGTGGCCGCCGCGATAGGATTTATAGCACCCGAGGAAAGGCGCGCCGGCCAATGCCAGATCGCCGATAGCATCCAGCGCCTTGTGGCGCACGAACTCGTTTTCGTAACGCAGGCCTTCAGGGTTGATGATATTCTGGTCGTTGCAGATGACAACCGAGTTTTCGAGGCTCGAACCCAGCGCGAAACCGGCGGCCCAGTAGCGCTCCACATCCTTCATGAATCCGAAGGTGCGGGCGCGGGAGATATCGCGGCGGAACGCGTCCGGCGTCAGGTCGATATCGAGTTTCTGGCGACCGATGACCGGCTCGTCGAAGTCGATCTCGACCTCGTAGCGTGTGCCGTTATGAGGCGTGAACATGCCCCAGCATGGCCCCATGTGGAATCGCACTTCCTTCAACACACGCAAATAGCGGCGGGTGCGGGACTGCATTTTCAAACCAACGGCGTCGATGGCCTCGACAAAAGCTTCCGAAGACCCGTCCATGACGGGAATTTCAGCGCTGTCCACTTCGATGAACACGTTATCGACACCCAGCCCCATCAGGGCGGCCATCAGATGCTCGACAGTCTTGACGTGAACACCGCGCGGATCGCCGAGCACTGTGCAAAGGTCGGTGGCACCGACGGAGGAGACGAGCGCGGGAATGTCCACCTGATCGGCCACATCCACATCACTGCGTTGAAACACGATACCCGTATCGGCATCGGCGGGCAGAAGCGTGATTGAAACGGGTTTGCCGGAATGAACGCCGACGCCCGAAAGCTCGATACGGTCGGCAAGCGTGGTCTGGTTACCGGTAGCCGTGGAAATCATGCTTCACCCCAAACGGTGCCCTGTCCGGCACCCTAGAATTGTCTTGTCGGAAACGACGTGTTTCCGTTTCATCAGGCACCTTCGCGGTGCCACCCCCTGAACGTACGAAACACCAGTGCTTTGGCATTTCCGGAACCGTGAAACCCGATTCAATCCGAGTCACCGATCCGACTGCCGCGCAACCTAGCGACCCCGACGGGCCTCAACAAATCACGCTTTCTTACCCAAACGTAACACCTTCGTCTTCCATTGATCGAAGCCTTTGAGTGAATTGAAAATAAAAGCAGTAACAAATGGTTAACCCTGATTTCGCAGCACACCAAAAACGCAAAAACCCCCGAAACGATCACCGTTTCGGAGGCTTTGTTGCACTGCTGGCACAGGTCTGAGCGACCCAGGGTCTGGTGTGGCCCGGTCTAGTTGGACTGGCGGCGCAGGAACGCGGGAATGTCGAGTTGTTCCTCATCGCTCAACGAACGCGACTGCTGGGGCGCAACGGCGCGACCGTGGTCGTCCAACGTCGAGCGGGCCGGTGCGTATGGATTGCGGTCCTGCACAGGTGCGGTCTGTGTTGATGCGACGGGCTGTGTCGGCTGGCGAACCGGTACCGGCTGCCCGTTGCCTTCGTTGTGATGGCCACCGAAGCCGGAGGTCAGGCGCTTGAACAGGCCACCGACAGCACCCTGCTCGTCGTGACCGGAACGGTCGTGCGATGCATGATCCATCCGCTGTTGAGCGATGGGCGGAAAATCTTCCGCGCGGGGCATCCGTGACGCTGCTGTTGGCTGCATGGAAGCGGGTTGAACAGGCCTTGGCTGAAGGGCGGCAGGGGCCGCGGTCCGGCCAAGCTGTTCTTCCAGTTCTTGCTGGAACGCAGCATCGCTGATCGGTTGCGGTGCAGGCGCTACCGGAGCCGCGAACGGCGCTTTCACGGGTGCGGAAACGGGTGCTGCTGCGGTTTCGTTGGAGGTCGGCGCGCGGGCGATGACAGGCGCTCTCGGCTTGTCGGCCAGTTCGTCGCTCTCTTTTGCACCGGTCGCACCTTGAGTGGATTGCAGGAGACGGTCCGCCGCCAGTTTCATGCGCTGCTCATTGGCAGGGTTGGCCTGAATGCTCGTAGTGTCGATCGACGTCGCCACGACGGACACGCGGATAACCCCTTCCAGCGCATCGTCATGGGTGGCACCCACGATGATATTGGCGTCTTCCGACACTTCCTCGGAAATGCGCGTCGCGGCCTCGTCCACCTCAAACAGGGTAATGTCCCGACCGCCGGTAATGGAGATCAACAGACCCATCGCGCCGGACATGCTCGTTTCGTCCAGCAATGGGTTGGAAATCGCGGCTTCTGCGGCAGCGCGGGCGCGTCCCTCGCCGGATGCTTCACCTGTGCCCATCATCGCACGACCCATATTGCGGGTGACGGAGCGTACATCGGCGAAGTCGAGGTTGATGAGACCTTCCTTGGTCATCAGATCGGTAATGCAGGCGACACCGGAATACAGCACCTGATCGGCCATCGAGAAGGCATCGGCGAAGGTTGTCTTGTCGTTGGCGACACGGAACAGGTTCTGGTTCGGAATGACGATCAGCGTGTCCACATTGGCCTGCAATTCGGCGATTCCGTCTTCGGCCAGCTTCATGCGGCGCTTGCCTTCGAAGCTGAACGGCTTGGTGACGACGCCAACGGTCAGGATACCCGCTTCCCGCGCAGCCCGGGCGATGACGGGGGCGGCCCCGGTGCCGGTACCACCGCCCATGCCGGCGGTCACGAAGGCCATGTGGGTGCCGGACAGGTGGTCCTTGATTTCGTCGAGACATTCCTCGGCAGCGGCAGCGCCTATTTCCGGCTGCGAACCGGCACCGAGACCTTCCGTCACCTGGACGCCCATCTGGATGACGCGCTCTGCCTGGCTCATGGACAGGGCTTGCGCGTCGGTGTTTGCAACGACGAATTCGACACCGTCGAGGCCCGACGCAATCATGTTGTTGACGGCGTTGCCACCGCCGCCGCCCACACCGAATACGGTGATGCGGGGTTTCAGTTCGGTAATGTCAGGCTTCTGCAGGTTGATGGTCATGGAATGTCCTTCCGGGTCGTTGTTTGGGCCGCGCTGCGGCTTCTGGTTGTGCGCGTCATCCGCGCGGCTCAAAGGCTTGCCCTCAGCCAGGCGCCGACGCGGCCCAGCCCGAAGGCATTGAAAGTGTTCGTGAACGAGGACCGCTGTCCGGCCAGATCGTCGTCGGCGACCTGGCGGTAGACGAGAAGCCCGGCAACGGTGGAAAACGCGCCACCCTTGGCATTGGCAGGCAGGCCGGAAACACCGAGCGGACGGCCCTGCCGCACGTCGGCGTTGAAAATGCGGGCCGCCAGATCGGGCAAACCGGACAGCTGGCTCGCGCCACCGGTCAACACCAGCCGCTTGCCAATCGCAGCGCCAAAGCCCGACCGCGCGATACGGTCACGGATGAGTTCGACAGTCTCTTCCACACGCGGCACTGCAATGGCCGCAGATTTCACCAAGCGTCACGGTCTTGGGATGCGCCAACGCGTCGTCGCCGACCGTGACGACGGATACGGTGTCCAGCTGGCTGGCACCGGCTTCATCCACCGTCGCGTGCAGACACCTTCAAGACGCTCCGCGTCGGCCATCGATATGCCGAGGCCCCGCGCCAGATCCATCGTCACATGGTTGCCGCCGACTGCAATCGCGTCGGCAAAAACCAGACGGTTGTTCATGAAGATGGCAACGCTGGTCGTACCGTGGCCGAAGTCGATGACCGCACAACCGAGCCGCGCCTCGTCGTCCACCAGTGCGGCAAGCCCGCTGGCATAAGGAGCCGCCACCAGTGCATCCACCGAAAGGTGGGAGCGGTTGATGCAGGCCTCGATATTGGCGACCGGCGCGTTGTCGACGCTGACCACGTGCATATCGACGCCCAATTCCCGGCCGCTCATGGACACCGGATTGTCGATGCCATGCTCACCATCGAGCGAATACCCTATCGGCAGAGCGTGGAGCGCGGTCCGGTCCGGTCGGGCTGCATGGTCCAGACCAGCGGCGAGCAAGGTGCGAATATCGCGCTTGGCCACATCGCCGTCGATGGTGATGGAGGACGAGAATGTATCGCTTCCGATACGGCCTGCATTGATACCAACCGTGAGCGAATCGATTGTGACGCCTGCCGTGCGTTCAGCGGTATCGATGGCGATACGAACCGCATTCTCCGCTGCATCCATATCGCTCACGATACCGGACTTGATACCGCCGGAGCGCACATGGCCGAAACCCATGACCTCGATGGCATTGCGGCGACCGGGCAACAGTGCCCCATCCTCACGTGGCGTCAGGCGGGCGATGACGGCACATACTTTCGAGGAGCCGACATCCAGCGCGCAGACGATCTGCGGCTTGGCGGCTTTTATAGAATTGTTATCGTGACGGCGGGTCATACCGGCCGCTCCGCTGCATCACGCTTCAGGCGTTGCACGGCCTTGTCGCGGTCTTTCACCAGCAACCGACGCACTTCAACGGCCTCCGGCTCGAGGTCGAACACCATCCGGTCGGCCAGACGCAAATCGACACCGGCGATCTGCCGGTCGAGAATCTGCCGCCGGTCCTGCAACGCGGCCAGCCGATCGAGCGCATCGGCCAGACCGACTTCGGGCAAAGCCGCACGAACCGTGGTTTCGGTGTCACCCGCCAGCAACAAATCCCACCGCCGTTTTCCAAGGCGCAGATAGGCTTGTACGCGGCCCGCGATCTGCGGATAGGCGGCGACGAGGGGTAGAATATCGGCGGCATGTTCATCCGCACCGGTGCCGACCAGATGCGGCAGATGGGAAAAACGATCGTTCAGCATTTCGGTGATACCGAAGGCAGCGATGCGGTTACCCTGCCCGTCGATGACCCACAATTTGTCGTCGGCCTGCCAGACGGCGGCGGGCTGTTTCTCACTCACCGAAACGGCCAACCGCCCCGGATAAATCTTGCGGATCGTCACATCCTCGACCCACGGCAAAGCCACGAGCCGGGCACGGGCGGTGTCGAGGTCATAGCCGACGAGAGAACCGCTTTCCGGCCAGGCAAGTGCTGCCACGATGTCCCGGTCGGAGGTGTTGACCTGCCCCGAAATATCGACACCCGATGCCGTCAGCCCAACCGCCACCGAAGCGCTCGCCACCATGCGCGGGCCGAGGCCGCCATGCAGGGCACCCAGGCTCCAGGCTGCGGCGACCACGAACAGCGCCAGAGCCGTTCCAGCACCGGGGCGCACAGGCGGAACGGACCGCAGCGCGCTGCCGAACCCGTCAGCAAATCCCGTTGGAAGAGACCGTCTCAGCGCCCGCAACTCGCGTCCTCCACCATCCATCGCATCAATTCGCCGAAGGGATGGCCCGCATGGGCCGCCAGTTCCGGCAGCAATGATGTGGGCGTCATCCCCGGCTGGGTATTCACTTCCAGCCAGACAAGTTCGCCGGTTCCATTGATCCGGTCGTCGAAGCGGAAGTCTGAACGACTCACCCCACGGCAACCGAGCGCACGATGTGCGTCGAGGGACACCTTCTGTATTCTTTGGTAAATATTCGGTAAAATTTGCGCCGGGAGGATGTGAGACGACCCGCCATCGACGTATTTCGCGTCGTAATCGTACCAACCGCCATCTGCGGCGACAATTTCCGTCACACCCAGCGCCACATCGCCCATCACCGCGCAGGTCAGTTCCCGCCCGTGAATGAACCGCTCCACCATGACGATGTCGCCATAGGGCCAGTCGCCGGATGTGAGTTCGGCGGGCGGGGTGGACCGGTCCTCCTTCACGATCAACACGCCGAAAGACGACCCTTCATTGACGGGTTTGATGACGTAAGGCGGCGGCATGGCATGTTTCTTTGCAGCGTCCAGCCGGTGCATGATCTTGGCTTCCGCGACCGGCACACCGACCTTGCGGGCCAGAATCTTCGCCCGCTCCTTATCCATCGCCAGAGCGGAGGACAGGACGCCGGAATGGGTGTAGGGAATGGCGAGATATTCCAGAATACCCTGGATCATGCCGTCTTCCCCGTAGGGACCATGCAGCGCGTTGAAGGCGACGTCGGGCTTCAGGTCGGCCAGCACGGACGAGACATTGCGGTCCACATCGACGCGGGTGACACGGTAGCCTTCGGCCTCCAGCGCATCGGCGCAGCACTTGCCGGAAGACAGGCTGACGGGCCGTTCAGACGACCACCCACCCATCAGCACAGCGACGTGTTTCATTACGATGCGCGCTCCGGCAAGTCCCCCACTGCGCACAGCAGAATCACAAGAGATTCAACGCTTCAAGCGTATCCGGCCAACAATTCGGACAGGCACTTCACGGGCTACTCACGCTTGCACCGGTAACGGATTCTAAAGACTCCGGCTTTCGCTAATTGCAGCCCCGGCGGCTACGTTAACCTTTTTTAACGCGGCGTCTCTCGGCGCTACGCGCGAAAGGGTTCGACCGCGCGACCATCGGCAAATCGCCCGATACGTTTCAGTTCCCATTCGAGCAGAATACCACTCGATTCATGCACACGTTTGCGCACCGTCTCACCGAGCAATTCCAGATCGTAGGCGGTGGCGTCGTCGGCGTTCAGCATGAAATTGCAGTGCATTTCGCTCATTTGTGCACCACCGATGCGGTGGCCGCGCAAACCCGCTTGATCGATCAGCTTCCAGGACGAATGCGGCAGCGGGTTCTTGAACGTGGAGCCGCCCGTCTTCTCGCGAATCGGCTGCACGTCCTCGCGATGCTTCTGCACGGCGTCCATCGCGGCGCGGATGTCGGCTTCGTCCTCGGGGACTCCTTGAAACAGGGCAGAGGTGAAGATCACGTCGTCCGGCACTTCGCTGTTGCGATACGTGTAACCCATATCGGTATGGCTGAACGAGCAGCGCGCACCGTCCCGGGCAACTCCTGAGACCACCCAGTCTGTCGGTCGTCTCCGTGCCGTTGGCCCCGGCGTTCATCCGCAACGCGCCACCGACGGAGCCGGGAATGCCGTGAGTAGAATGCGAAGCCGCCGAGACCGGCGTCCAGAGCAGCGGTGGCCAGACGCCTTGTCCGGCACGGCTGCGCCAGCACGCAATTCAGTGTCTACCAATCTGTTCCACCTGCACCGAAACCGCGCCCGCCCAGCCGGACGACGACACCCTCGATGCCCCCTTCCCGCACCAGCAGGTTGGAGCCCTTGCCGACGACCAGCACCGGCACGTCCGCCGGAATCGCCGCCAGAAACCGCGACCAGATCGTCCTCGTCGGCAGGCGAAAACATCAGGTCCGCCGGTCCGCCGACCTGAAACCATGTCACCTTCGACATGGGCGCATCGAAAGTCAGCCTCCCGCGAACGCCCGCAAGCGCATCGCCAAGCCGTTCCTTCAGCGCGTCGCTGCTCATCCGAGCTTTGCCAGCTCGTCCGGCAGCGCATGGGCCCACGCGGTGACGTTGCCCGCACCGAGGAAGATCACAAGATCGTCTTCTTTCGCTATCTCTGCAATGATCGGCGCGACCGCTTCCGGCCCATCGATCAAACGCACATCGCGATGCCCCGCCGCGCGCAACCCATTTGAAAGTGCTGCCGAATCCGCCCCTTCGATAGGCTGTTCGCCCGCCGCATAAACGGGCGCGACAAGCACAGTGTCGGCATCGTTGAAGCAGGAGCAGAACCCGTCGAACAGATCATGCAACCGCGAATAGCGGTGCGGTTGTTTGATGGCGATCACGCGCCCGCTGCGCTTGGACCGCACCGCCTGTCGGGCCGCTTTCAACACGGCAGTGATTTCGACAGGATGATGGGCGTAATCGTCGTAGATCTCCACGCCCTTCCAGCTTCCCGTATGGGTGAACCGGCGACCGACGCCCTTGAAGTCGGCAAGACCGGAACGGATGGCCTCCTCGCTCACGCCCAGCCTGTCCGCGACGGCGATGGCTGCAGTCGCGTTGGAAACATTATGCAAACCGGGCATCGGCAGCATCAACCCATCCATCCGGCGGCTGTCGCCCGTCCGGCGGTCGCGCAGCACGATGTCGAAGAACGTCTTCGTTCCTTCAGGGCGCACGTCAAGATAGCGCACATCGGCTTGCGGGTTCGCGCCATATGTCAGGACCGGCTTTTGCGGCAGTTTTGCCGCCAGCGCCTGCACGTCAGGATGGTCGATACACAGCACGCCGCAGCCATAAAAAGGCACCGCATCCACGAAGCGCTGGAACGCCTCCTTGGCTTTCTCGAACGTGCCATAGTGGTCGAGATGTTCCGGGTCGATATTGGTGACGATGGCGATTTCCGCCGGCAGTTTCAGGAATGATCCGTCGCTCTCGTCGGCCTCTGCCACCAACCAATCACCATCGCCCATGCGGGCATTGGTGCCGATATCCATCAGGATACCGCCATTGATGATCGTCGGGTCCAGCCCGCCCGCGATCAGCAGCCGTCCCACCAGCGACGTCGTCGTCGTCTTCCCGTGGGTGCCACCGACAGCTATGCCCGCCTTGAAGCGCATGATTTCCGCCAGCATCTCAGCACGCGGCACGATGGGCAGATGACGCTCGCGGGCGGCAAGGCGCTCGGGATTGTCGGGCTTTATGGCGGTCGACGTGACGACGACCGCCGAGTCGCCCAGATTTTCGGCCCTATGGCCCACGAAAACCTCGATCCCCTTGGCGCGCAGACGCTCGACATTGGCACCTTCGTTGGCGTCCGACCCCTGCACCTTGCGGCCCAGATTGTGCAGCACTTCGGCAATCGCGCTCATACCGATGCCGCCGATGCCGATGAAATGCACCAGCCCGATATCGTCTTTCATGGGCATGTCGTTGGTCCGTCCTGCGTTAAGTGCTAAATCGCGCGACGCCGCGCCGCATCTTCCACCAGATCGGCGAGCCGTGCCGCCGCATCCGGTTTTCCAGCCGTTTTCGCGGCCTGCGCCTTGTGTGCGAGATCGGCGGGATTGTCGAGCCAGTGCCGCAAATGTCCTGCCAACACTTCGGCCGTCAGATCGCTTTCCCGCACCACTTCCGCACCGCCGGTCGCGGCCAGTTCGGCGGCGTTGGCGGCCTGATCGTGATCGAGCGCATGGGGATAGGGCACCAGCAACGATGGTCTGACCGATCAGCGCCAGTTCGCCCACGGTGGAGGCTCCCGCTCGCCCGATCACCATCTGCGAACCGGCGATCAATGCCGGTAAACCGGCAAAGAAAGGCGCAATGTCGGCGGTAATGTCCATTTCGTCGAGCGCGTTCTGCGCTTTGGTAACAGCGTTTTCGGGGGCCTGAAGGGTCAGGCGGATGCGTTTGCGGTCAGTGTCCGTCAGCAACGCAAGCGCCTCGGGCACGACCTCCGAGAAATAGCTGGCCCCCTGCGACCCGCCGAAAACGAGCAGGTTAAACGGGTCATCGCCAGCCGATTCGCAGTAAGATGTTTTCGCCGCCTCATGGGCAGCCGGTCGCAGCGGATTGCCCGTCACGATCGCCTTGTGACCCTTGATCGGAAAGCCGCCGGCAATCGCATCCGCCCCCCGGCTCAACGCCCGGTTGGCGCGGCCCAGAACGGCGTTTTGTTCGTGCAGAACAGTGGATTTGCTGCGATGGGACGCCGCCAGCATGGGCATGAGGCTGGGATAACCGCCGAACCCGATCGCCACATCCGGCCCGACGCTGGAAATCAGCCGCCGCGCTTTCAGATAGGCGGAAATCGCCTTCGGAACAGCTTTCAGAACTCCGACCGGAGAGCGGAGTGATGGTGGTCTGAACGTGATTTCAGTGACTTGCCGGGAAAGGTGTCCGCAAAGCGCAAACCGCGCTCGTCTGTCGCCAGATGGCAGGTCCAACCCCGCGCGTTCAATTCGGTCGCCAGCGCCTCAGCAGGAAAAAGATGTCCACCGGTTCCACCGGCGCAGAGCAAGGCAGTTGGCATCAGGCACCCTGCCCGGCAGAGCGTGGCCCCATGTACCGAGAATGGATCGACGCCTCACCGAACCGCACCGTCGACCGGCGCAGGCTTTCGGGGCGCCGTCGGGTGAGCGCCAGCAGAAAACCCATGCCGAGAGCGACGGCGAGCATCGAGGATCCTCCATAGGAAATGAACGGCAAGGTCATGCCTTTCGCGGGAAGCAGTTGCAGGTTCACACCGATATTGATGGTGGCTTGCAGACCGAACTGCAATGCCAGCCCACATACCGCCAGTTGCACGAAACGGTCCCGCTCCCCGGCCCCGTGCCAGAGCCCGCGCAAGACGGTGAAAAAGAACACACTGACCAGCACCATGACGATCACGATGCCGTATTCCTCCGCCGCCACAGAGAAAATGAAATCCGTATGGCTGTCGGGCAGGCCACGCTTGACCAGCCCCTCGCCCGGACCACGCCCCAGCCAACCTCCGGCTTCGATGGCCTGCATGCCGCGATCCACCTGAAAGTTGTCGCCCGAGCCGGTGATGAACCGGTCGAACCGTGTCGTCACATGGGGAATGAAGAGATACGCTGCCGTCAGTCCTGCAGCACCGAGACCGCCCAGCCCCGCGACCCAGACCCAGGGCAATCCGACGAGAAAGAACAATCCGGCCCATACGGCAACGAGCAGAACGGTCTGCCCCAGGTCCGGTTGAATGATGAGAAGCGATGCGCACAATGCCATCAGCGCAATGGCGGCACCGTAGAAGATCAACGCCCGTTCCTCGACCGCACGGGCGAACAAAGCCGCACTTGCGATGACAAAGCAGGGTTTGAGAAATTCGGAAGGCTGCAACAGGAACGGCCCGAGCGAGAGCCACCGCGTCGCGCCCTTCGCCGAAAAGCCGATCACCGGAAGCGCCATTAGAACGACGACCATGCCGGCAAGGCCGATCCAGCCCAGTGCCTTCACCTGCCAGACCTTCAGGAAAGACATGCCGATCAGGGCCACGCTCGCCAGAACGACGAAGAACGCATGGCGCTGCATGAAATAGAACGGGTCATCGATGCCAATCCGCGCGGTCGCTGCCGGGCTGGAGGATAGCGACAGCAGGAAACCGGCGGCGATGAGGAACAGTGTGCTGCCGAGCAGCCACTTGTCCACGGTCCACCACCAGTCGGAAATAAGCCCCTTGCGCGCCCGTGACATCATCGAACACAAACCCCGCTTCGACGGGGAACGAGCCCCGTCAGCCTACAGAAACAAACCCGTCCAGCGCCTCGACGGCCTTTCGGAACGCATCGCCGCGCCGCTCGAAATTGGGGAACTGGTCGAAACTGGCCGCCGCCGGTGACAGCAGCACAACCTGTTCGCCCCCGGCTCGTGCGGAATCGGCGGCCGCATGGTTAACGGCGTCTTCCACCGTGCCGGAAATTTCATAAGGAATGGTATCACCGAGCTGCGCGGCGAATGTTCCCGCCGCCTCACCCACGAGATAAGCCTTTTCGATACGGTCGAACTTGTCGGTCAACGCTTCGATACCGCCACTTTTCGCCAACCCGCCCGCAATCCAGCGCACCTTGGCGAAGCTGGACAGGGCCGGTGAAGCGGCTTCCGCATTGGTGGCTTTCGAATCGTTGATGAACAGCGTGTTCCCGACGCGCCCCACCTGCTCCATCCGGTGCGCCAACCCGCCGAACGTGTCGAAGCCACGCTGGATTTCAGCGGGGCCGAGACCGAGCGCGATGCAGGCACACCAGGCGGCGGCGGCATTCTGACCGTTATGGGCACCACGTAGCGCTCCGGATATGGAGAGATCGGCAAGACGATTGCCGTCGGCGTCGAACAGCGCACCGTCTTCATAGCGCACAACGCCGTTACTGGACGTTGAAACCCGTTCCACCGGCACACCGGCTTCGTCGACCCGCTCGGCGATTGCCTTGCAGTGTACGTCATCAATGGAGATGACCGCGAGATCGCTTGCAGCGACGAGCCGCTCCTTGATGCCTGCGTAGTTCTCCATCGTGCCGTGCCGTTCCAGATGGTCGGGCGTCAGGTTCAGCAATACCCCGACATGAGGTTTGATGTGAGGCGCGGTGTCGATCTGGTACGACGACACTTCCACCACATAGACCTGATTAGCGGCAGTTTCGCCGTCTGCCACCGGCGCGAGGTCCAGCACGGCACGCCCGATATTGCCGCCCATCTGCACGTCCCGCCCGGCGCTGGTAAATACATGAGCGATGAGCGCGGTCGTCGTCGATTTGCCGTTGGTGCCGGTTATCGCCACAACCGGTGCCCGGCGGCCTTCGGCTTCCATCTGGCGAAAGAACAGGTCGATATCGCCCGCGATGGGCACGCCATTCCGCTTGGCGAGGTCCACACTCCAATGGGGCTGGGGGTGGGTCAACGGCACGCCGGGAGCGACGACGAAAAGGTCGATTGCGCTCCAGTCGATGGTCCGCAAGTCCCGCGTGTCGATACCCTGCGCCTGCGCTTTTTCGACCGACGCGGGATTGTCGTCCCATCCAACCACCGACGCACCGCCTGCGGACAACGCCGAGGCGGTCACGAGACCGGACCCGCCGAGCCCGAACAGCGCGACGCGCTTGCCGGATAGTGCCGTGACCGCAATCATCTAACGCAGTTTCAACGTCGCCAGACCAGCCATCGCAAACATGATCGAGATGATCCAGAACCGGATGACGACCTGGCTTTCGGTCCAGCCCAGTTGCTCGAAATGGTGATGGATGGGCGCCATCTTGAACACCCGCTTGCCCGTCATCTTGTAGGACGCCACCTGTATGATGACGCTGGCCGCTTCCATCACGAACAGGCCACCAATGATCGCCAGCACGATCTCGTGCTTGGTGGCGACCGCAATGGTGCCGAGCATGCCGCCCATTGCCAGCGATCCGGTATCGCCCATGAAGATGGCTGCCGGTGGCGCATTGAACCACAGAAAGCCGAGCCCGGCGCCGATGACAGCACCGCAGATGATCGCCAGTTCACCCGTTCCGAGCACGAAATGGATCTGCAGATAGTCCGCAAACACCTTGTTGCCGACCAGATAGGCGATGATGCCGAAAGCCGCCGCAGCTATCATCACCGGCACGATGGCCAGCCCGTCGAGACCGTCCGTCAGGTTGACCGCGTTGCCCGCGCTCACAATCACGAAGGCGCCGAAGACGACGAAGAACCAGCCCAGTTCGACCATCAGCTCCTTGAAGAACGGGAAGGTGAGCGCCGAGGACATATCGCGGCCCAGCGCCGTGCCGGTCTGCTCTCCGTAGAGCATGATCGCAGTGACCGCGATTGCCGCAATGATGAACTCCAACAGCAGGCGAATGCGGCCCGAAAAGCCTTTGTCGCTCGACTTCGTGACCTTGAGATAATCGTCATAGAAACCGATGGCCCCGAAACCGAGCGTGACCAGCAACACGGATACGACCATGATGCTGGACAGGTCCGCCCACAGCAGGGAAGACCCGACGATTCCGACCAGGATCATCAATCCGCCCATCGTCGGCGTGCCAGCCTTCTTGAAATGGGTCGCAGGTCCGTCCGAACGGATCGGCTGACCCTTGCCTTGGCGGCCGCGCAGGGAGCGGATGATGCGCGGGCCGAACAGGAACACGATGATCGCCGCTGTGAACAGCGCCATGCCCGCACGGAAGGTGATGTAGCGAAACACGTTGAGAACCGGCAACGCATCGCCGAATTGGGAAAGGTAGAGCAGCATGGAGAAAGTCCGTTCGACGGGTAGCGGGCGGAAGACGTCTTGTCAGCCGGTGCCGCCGCCGACATCCGCCCTGCTGACAAGATAGTCGACAATGCGGGCAAACCGCAACGAGTTGGAGGCTTTCACCATCACGGTGTCGCCCGCGTGTAGATCGCGCGCCAGCGTTTGCGCCAGGTCATCGGCATCCGCACCATAGGTGACAGGTAGCGTGCCGCTCACTTCGTCTCCAAGCGCGCGCATGGCGTCCCCCGAAAGATAGAGCGCATCGCAATTGGCCCGCACAGCGTCGGCCAGACCGGCATGGAGCGTACGGGACTCAGACCCCAGTTCCAGCATGTCGCCCAGCGCCGCAATCCTGCGCCCTCCGGCTCCCGCATTCAGCATGGTGAGCGCAGCAGCGATACTGGCGGGGTTGGCGTTGTAGCTTTCATCGATCAGCAGAACGTTACCGCCGTGCCACGGCAGAACATGCCGTTGCCCCCTGCCCTTCACCGCACCGAGATCGGCCAAGGCAAGCCCGGCCTTGGCGAGGTCAGCGCCGCTCAATTTCACCGCCGCCAGCACGGCCAACACGTTTTGCACGATATGGCGACCCGGCGTGCCGACCCGCAGCGTCATGGGTGTGCCCGATACATCGACATCGATGCAGGAGCAGTCCGCTTTTTCAGCGATCCGTTCCAGCCGCACGTCCGCGCCGGGGGCTTCGCCGAAGGTGACGATGTTTTCGACACCTGCGTCCCGCGCCCAATCACTCAGCATGGCGATGCGAGGGTCGTCGGCGTTCAGCACGGCGGTTCCACCGGGCACCACGCCGGAGAAGATTTCCGCCTTGGCGCGGGCGATTTCATCAACACTGTCGAAAGCGCCCAGATGCACCGGCGCGACATTGGTGATGATGGCGATATCGGGCCGCACCATGCCAACCAGCGGCGTGATTTCGCCGGGATGGTTCATCCCGATCTCGAAAACGCCATAGTCCGTGTCCCGCGGCATCCGCGCCAGCGTGAGCGGCACGCCCCAATGATTGTTGAAGGATGCTGCCGAAGCGTGAACCGGACCGCAGGCGGCGAAGGCAGTCCGCATCGCTTCCTTCGTCGTCGTCTTGCCGACGCTGCCCGTCACCGCGATCACCGGGCAGGTTGCCCGCGTCCGCGCAGCCCGACCCAGATTTTCCAGCGCGGCCAGCACGTCGTCCACGATCAGCAGCGGGCCGGTCCAGTCTTCCAACTGCCCCCGCGCCACGACGCAGAGCGATGCGCCCGCATCATGGGCCGCGCCGACGAATTTGTGGCCGTCATGCATATCGCCCAGGATGGCGAAATACGCCTCGTCCGGTGCCAACGTGCGGCTGTCGATGGAGATGCCCATGACATCGCGGGCATCGCCACGCACTTCGCCGTTTGTGGCGGTGCGAATCTCGTCGATCGTCCAAAGCGGGCTGTCCATCATGTAGTTCCCAGTGCTTCCTGAACGGCAATGTGATCAGAGAATGGGATCGTCACATCGCCAACGATCTGCCCTTCCTCATGCCCCTTACCCGCAACGATGAGCGTATCCCCCTGCCCCAGTCTGGAAACGGCGAAAGCGATGGCTTCGCCCCGGTCTGCGATCTCCACCGCACCCGGTGCCGCCGCCATGATCGCAGCGCGGATGGAGGCCGCATCCTCCGTGCGCGGGTTATCATCGGTCACGATCACGGTGTCGGCCAATCGCGCGGCGATGTCGCCCATGATCGCACGCTTGCCGGGGTCGCGGTCTCCACCGCACCCGAACACGAGTGCCACCTTGCCAGTGGTGTAGGGCCGCACGGCGCGCAAAACCTGCTCCAGCGCTTCGGGCTTGTGGGCGTAGTCCACATAGACCGGCGCGCCCTGGTGCGTTTTGCCGACCAACTCCAGCCGCCCGGGTGCCCCTTGCAGGCTTTCCAGCGCCTTAAATGCAGAAGTGGCATCCGTTCCGGTGGCAATCGCCATGCCGACCGCGACCAGCGCGTTCGACATCTGAAACTCGCCCGCGAGCGGAAGGCGAACACGATACAGCCGTCCTTCATGCTCGATCTCTCCGACCTGTTCGGTGCGGTGCTGCTCCACCCGCTTCAACGCGAGAAACGTGCCCTTATGGCCAACCGTCAGCACACGAAGACCCCGCGCCTCACAAGCCGCAACCACACGCTCACTGAAAGTGTCATCCGCATTGATGATCGCAGGTTGCCCACGCTGCATCAGCGTGTCGAACAGGCGCAATTTCGCAGCGAGATAATCCTCGATGGTCTCGTGATAATCGAGATGATCGCGCCCGAGATTGGTGAATCCGGCAACCGATAGCCGCACCCCATCGAGCCGCCGCTGTTGCAGGCCGTGGGACGAGGCTTCCATCGCACACGCCCTCACTCCGTCCCTCGCCAGCGCGTCGAGCAATTCGTGCAGCCGCACCGGGTCTGGCGTGGTCAGCCCCGCATAGTCGGCACGCCCCGGCGCGAACACGCCGGTCGTGCCGATCATCGCCGCCGCCGTGCCGGTCGTTTCCCATATCTGGCGCAGGAAAGATGCGACCGAGGTCTTGCCTGCCGTGCCCGTCACCGCCGCCATTATGCCGGGCTGACGCCCGTGCAGCCGTGCGGCCATCAGCGCCAGCGCGCGGTGAGGGTCGTCAGTATGAAGGACCGGCAGCCCGACTGTCGGCAGTTCCACTTCGTTGGCGACCAGAATTGCGGATGCCCCCGCCTTCGCAGCGCCGTCCACATAGCTGACACCATCGACCTTCGTTCCCGGCAAAGCGGCAAAGATCATGCCCGGCAGCACGGTGCGGCTATCGGCGGTGATGCCGAGAATGTCCGGGTCGCCACTGTCGCCCGTGATGGTCGCTATGTGTTCCGCCAGATCGCTCAGTCGCATCGTATCTTTCCGTGTATCCGGGTTTATCGGCGGAAAGCCGACAAGAGGGCCGTATCGCGAACAGTGTGGTCCGGTTTCACCCCGAGCACCGGTGCCGACCGGCTTACGATCTCCGCCACAGCGGGCGCGGCGTTCATGCCTGCCGTCGCATAGCGCTCACCCTTTTCAGGCTTCGGCTCGTCGATCGTCACCAGCACCACATAACGCGGATTATCGATGGGGAAAGCGGAAAGAAAGGCATTGTAACGCTTGTCCCGGCTGTATCGCCCGTTGACGACCTTTTCCGCCGTGCCCGTCTTGCCGCCCACCATGTAACCTGGGACATCGGCACGGCGACCGGAGCCGCGCACCACGTTGAGACGCATCATGTAGCGCATGGCGTCGGACGTTTCGGGGCGCAGGACCTGCTTGGCGATCTGAGCGGCTTCCTCTTCCGTCCGTTTCATCAATGTGGGTGCGATGAGTTGGCCACCGTTCACCATCGCAGCCGCCGCAACGGCGGTTTGCAACGGCGTTGTGGAAACACCGTGGCCGAAGGAAATCGTGATTGCATGAACCTGCTTCCAAACCTTCGGTTGTCGCGGCGTGGCCACTTCGGGGATCTCCAGACCCTCCATACGATCGAGCAGCCCGATACGGGTGAGAAACTCCTGCTGCCCCGGAATGCCCACGACATCCGCCATTTTGGCCGTGCCGATGTTGGAGGAATAAATGAAGACTTCCGGCACAGACAGCACGCGCTTCTTGCCGTGGAAATCGGTGATCGTACGCCGCCCGATGCGGATCGGCTTGCGGGCGTCGAACTGGCTGTTGAGATCGACCTTTCCGCTGTCCAGCGCCATCGCCGTGGTGAACATCTTGAAGGTGGATCCCATCTCGAAGACACCGCCGGACATGCGGTTCAACTTCTCGTCGTCCTTCTTCGGATGGTTGGGGTCGAAATCGGGAAGGGACGACATGGCAACGATCTCGCCCGTCCTTACGTCCAGCACCACTCCGGCAGCGGCGATGGCGCGATATTTCTCCATTGCTGTCGCAAGTGCCTCGCGCACGAAATGCTGCACCCGCAAGTCGATCGACGTGTTGACCGGCTCGAACACCTGCCCGACCGCGAAGCCGGATTCGTGCATGGGCCTGAGCCACGTGTCGTCGAGGTGCTTTTCAAGACCGGCCACGCCGCGATTGTCGATATCGGTATTGCCGAGAATGTGGGAGGCGGTCGCGCCGGACGGGTAGAAGCGCTTGCTCTCCTCGCGAAAATCGATGCCCGGCAGGCCGAGCGCGAGGATATCCGCGTGCTGGCGTGGCGTGATCTCGCGCTTGATCCAGCGAAAACCGGCGCCGCTCGTCAGGTGCCGCATGGTGCGTTCGTAGTCGAGATCAGGCAACACGGTTTTCAGGGCGTCGAACGTCTCTTCAGGCCGCTCGATCAGCTTCGGCTGGGCGAACAGGGATTTCATGCGGATGTCGAGGGCGAGAATTGCGCCGTTGCGATCCAGAATACGCGGGCGGGCAGCAGCCAATTGCATATCGGCGGCAACACGGCTGGCCGGTCCATGACTTGGGTTGGTGCCCAGCCAGATTAGGCGTCCCTGAATGACCACAAAAGTCGCCGCAATGGCGCAGACGATCAGCGCCAGCCGCTGCCGGGTGCCGTCAGCCGCAAGCCGCGCATTGGGCGTGACGGTGGGCTTGGGTTGTCTGGCGAGCAGACGCTTCATCGAAGAAAAGCCCATCATTGCAGCAACTCCGAGCGTTTCAGCAGGTCGGCGATGCTGCCCGTCGTCAGCCTGTCTTCGCCTCCGGCATCGGCTTGCACCTCATCGATTTCCGGCACGGGCCGCATGGGCGGCAGGTCGTCCAGCGTGGACAACTGGTTCGTGTCGAGGGTTTCGAGATTGAGCTGATCCCCGTGGGCGGCAACGACAGCGCGCAGCCGGTCCGGCGCTGTGGCGATGGCCCAATCAGCTTCCAGAAGCGTCATCTTGCGATCCTCTGCACGAATTTGCGCGCGTAGCGAATTGAGCGCTTTGGCGGAGATGTCCGCCTCGTGCTTGATCTGATAGGTCCACACCGCGCCGCCAATGGCAGCGGCGATGAACAGGGCATCGGTCAACCGGCTCATGTAGTCATCTCCCTACTATAATCTCCGTAAGGTCCGGCAGGCGCGGCAAGCCGAACAACGCCCTGTCTGGTGTGCGTGGAGGGGCTTCGGTACGGATGCCGAACCGCAGCTTCGCAGAGCGTGAGCGTGGATTGATGGCCGCTTCTTCAGAACTGGCGAAAATCGCTCCGCGTTTGGGAAGGTCGAAGGTGGACACGACTTCCGCGACATGCGGCAGATGCCGCGAACCGCCACCGCCACCACCGCTGCGATCGACGAGAAAGCGTTTCACCAACCGGTCTTCCAGCGAATGGAACGTTACGACCACAAGACGTCCACCGGGCCGTAAGACCGTTTCGGCTGCCAGCAACAGATCTGCCAATTCTTCAAGTTCTCGGTTCACGAAGATCCTTAACCCCTGGAACGTGCGCGTGGCGGGGTGGATACGGTCGCTTTGCCGACGTCCGATCACCCTCTCCACCAGCCCCGCCAGTTCCAGCGTGGTCGAGAACGGTGTCCGGTCACGGATGGAACAGATTTCGGCCGCGATGCGCGACGCCTGCCGCTCCTCGCCCAAAATGCCGATGATCCGCGTGAGGTCGGAGCGGTCGGCGTTGTTCACCACATCGGCAGCGGTCGGTCCGTTATCGGACATGCGCATGTCGAGCGGGCCATCCTTCTGAAACGAGAACCCGCGCTCGCGCTGGTCGATCTGCATGGACGACACGCCGATATCGGCGACGATGCCGTCGACCTGGCCGTTGATATGGTCAGCAAGTTCGCCAAAGCGGGCGTGAACGAGGCGCAGTTTGCCATCGCTTTCAGCTGCAAGATTTTCACCAGCGGTTATCGCGGATGGGTCACGGTCGAAGGCCACGACGTCGGCACCGGCGTCGAGAAACGCCCGCGTATAGCCGCCCGCGCCGAACGTGGCGTCCACCACTGTCTCACCAGACCCGGGAGCCAGCGCGGCCAGCACTTCGGGCAGCATGACGGGAATATGGGGTGCCCCGGCGCTCATGCCCGAAAGGCCATCCAGCAGGGTTTCGCGATACATGAAATGGTCTGTCCCCGCTTGCCGATACCGCCACACGTTGCGCCAACGGCGCACGCAGCCCGCCACAGGCGACGCCCGGCAGGTAAACGGACCCTGAACAGGGAATGTTAAGGGAGGGTTACTTTTGTGCCGCCCACCGTCTTCGAACCGTCAGGAGGTGAAATGTCAGCCGACCTGTAAGCCGGGTTCTGTCCGGCCACTTTTCAGCGGCACACGACGGCCATTCGTCTTGGCGCCACCTTGCGGCAACGCTCACTGCGACCTACCCGGACGCTCCCGCCCGGAAACGGGCTGGCCCGCCTTGCGGCGGACATGGCGTCCCTATTCGGTCTTGCTCCCGGTGGGGTTTACCGTGCCACCTCCGTTGCCGGACGCGCGGTGGGCTCTTACCCCACCCTTTCACCCTTGCCGTTTCGCCCGAAGGAGAACGGTGGTCTGCTTTCTGTTGCACTGTCCCTGGGGTCACCCCCGCCGGGCGTTACCCGGCACCGTGTTTCCGTGGAGCCCGGACTTTCCTCCCCGCACCACCTTTCGGCGCTCCATCTCGCGATGGGTGTGCAGGGCGACCGTCCAGTCGGCTGACGCCTTCGTCTTGGCGCAAGCGGAACGAAGCGTCAAAGCAAAAGACCCGCCACGATATTTCGGGACGGGTCTTTGAAGACTTTACAGATGACTGAGCTATCAGGTTTCCTGAAGGATATGGGACACGCGACGGCAATATTCGCGGCTGACCGAATTCATCTTCTTGGCCCCGTGGCCGGCATTGTATTTCAAAATCGTGCCGCAGGTGGAACCGCCACCGAGGCGGTGGGCTTTGCCCAAATATTTCATACCGTAGCTGATATTCGTCTCGGGATCGTGCAACGCCTTCATGGAGCCGGTGTAACCGATATAGCGGGCGGTGCGGGGGAGAATCTGCATCAGGCCGATCTCGCCGGACGAGCCGACAGCACCGGGACGATACATGCTCTCGATCTGCACGACGGCCATTGCCAGTTTGACCGGCACACCATGCGCTTGCGCATGTTTGCGAATGATGGACGCATACTTCGCGCGGCGCTCATAGGCACCGTTGCTCGTATCGGCAGCCAGCAGGGGCATGTCTGCGCCGTTGATTTCGCGCTTGCTGGGACCGGCATCGGGCCGTGTCGACGGCAGCGCCTGTTCACCCGTCACCTGTGCGAACGGGTCGCCGACGCCTGGCAACGTGGTCAGCGGCTCGCTTCGCAAAGCAGCGACGAGGGTTGGGCCGTCGTCGGTCGGAATCTCGACATTGAGGGTTTCGGTCTGCACATCAGCCGCGTCGGCAGCATTTGGATCGAGCGCGGCAACCTGCACCAGAGTCTGGTCACCATCGGCATGTATTCCGGGCACTGGAACCTTATCAGCCGAAACAGCTTTGGATTTCCGAGAACCAGGCGCGTCCCGGTCATGCATTGCGGGATTGAAGTTCTTCTGGCTGCTGGCAATCGCGTCGGCAAACTGGTTGCCATTATACGAAGAGACTGCCGTCCCACCGCTCTGGCAACCGGACAGCAGAAGAGCGATTGAAATGGCGATTGCCGGTCCGACGAAATGCCCGGACTGTCTCGTCGAAAATCGCATTCTGTTCCCCAATCCTGACAGAAATTCAATAGATCGTCCGATGCCCGCCTCAGTGCGGAGAAATGATGGCGGGATCGTGATGACCTGCCACTTTTCCTGAAATCTATCTAGCTCCGCTTCGGTATGTGCCTTGAAACAAGACGGGATCGCCGGTTCAACCCCTGACGGTTGGAAAATCCGTCCGGTCCCGTTCTCGCAACAAAATATGCAGAGCACTGATCGTAGGGGCATCGGCAACACCATCCACAAGACTGCGTCTGAAATGGCGCTGAAAGGCTGTCACGACAATTTCGGTAGCGGCATCGAAAGTGCCGGTCACGTGTATCCCATACCCGAACAGGGCGAGCATGGCCTGCAATGCCTCAACCGGCTCGCCCGAATCGCCTCGCTGGAAATAACGCCCGCCACCGGTTCCAGTATCAGGTGGCCGGACACCAACACCGTGTCCTGCAAGCCACTCCCAATCGAATGCCTCACCCGGGTCGATCTTGCGCCCCGGCGCGGTATCGCTGTGGCCCAGCACCCGATGCGCGGATATGCCGTGGCGGGCGACTATGTCGGCTGACAGGGCTGCGACGGCCTCCATCTGTTCCAACAGGAACGACGGAAGAGCAGCATCCGGCTTGTGGCCATCATTGACGATCTCGATACCGATAGAGCGGGAATTGATGTCGCCGCGCCCTTCCCAAACGCCTTCTCCTGCATGGTGAGCGCGCGCAGCCTCCGGCACCATTTGCACGATGCGCCCGTCTTCATGGACAATGTAATGGCATGATACGCCGCTTTCGGCGCAGCACAGCCAGTCCTCCGCTCCCTGTCCGTTTTCCATGCCGGTGTAGTGCAGCAGCAGGATTTCGATGGCCGTATCCCGCGCACGCTCGCCGAAATTGACGGCGGGGCGAACGCAGTCGACCAGTGGAGAATCAGCCTCGAACACCCGCGAAGTCTCAGGCCATGACATCGGCGGGGCGGGCTCGGTGCAGCTTGTGCCGGCTTTCGATGATCGCCCAGGCGTCGTTCAGTTCGGCCAGCCGGTCGTTGGATAGCTTTATGAATTCCGCAGGCACACCCCGCGCTATCATGCGGTCGGGATGGCAGGTTGCGGCGAGTTTGCGGTATTGCGCCCGCAGTCGCTCAAAAGACCACGATGGGTCCGCCTCCAGTACGACATAGGGATTCGTACCGTCCTCATCCCCGTGCCGCCGACGAATGCCGTCGAATCGCGCCTGATCGAAACCGAAAGCCATGCCGACGCCTTCCAGAAACGCCAGTTCGTCGTGGTGTAACACACCGTCCGCCTTGGCGATGTGGAACAGGGCGTCCAGCACATCCGCCAGCACCGCTTCGTCGCCCTCGCTGGTGCCGGGAAAGAGCGTGCGGACCCGCGCCGCATAGGCCTCGGCACCGGCAACATCCTGTTTGGCCAGATTATAGAGCCGCGCCACATTCGCCATCTCGGCATCGGGCACGTCAAAAACTTCCCGGAACGCATCAACTTCCGCCGGGCTGACCACACCGTCCGCCTTGGCCATCTTCGCCGAAAGCGCGATCAGTGCAACGGAAAAGGCCACGCGACGCCGCGTTTGCGGGTCGCCCACAAAGGCGCGTTTGACCCGCTCGACAACCGCGGCGAATGCGCCATTGCGGTTGCCTGCCAGCAGGTCGCGTATGTCACCCCATAGAGCCATGCGCTTACCCTACACCCCACCAAGGCGATTTGGCGACGGCGTTTTTGCCATTGCCATTTTCAGTCGCGCGTAACGATGCCACCGACAATCCGCCGGACAAGCGGGGCGACAAAGAGCACGGCGGGAAACGCGATCAGCCAGGACGACAGCCACGCTCCACCCCATACCCCGACGGCCCACGTTCCCGACTCTGCGGTACTGATCGTGGCGACGAACGAAACGATCAGCGACATGAATCCTGACAACAGAAGCGCTGTCAGGACGGGGGGCAAAGCGTTTTGGCACTCTCATGCGGCGATTGCGGCGATCTGCGACTGAGCCTTCGCCAGACCCGTTTCCTCATCCCCGTTGAGACCATCGGCCTCGATGATCGTGACATCACTGATACCGATGAAGCCCATCAGAAATTTCAGATGCGGCGTCGCGTGATCGGCAGGACTTCCGATGGGAACGCCGCCGGATGTGACGACAATATAG
The DNA here is from genome assembly GCA_963799325.1 of uncultured Alphaproteobacteria bacterium. Lineage (GTDB taxonomy): Bacteria > Pseudomonadota > Alphaproteobacteria > Rhizobiales > Rhizobiaceae > Pseudahrensia. Next base: position 1,375,732 of record CAWCWS010000002.1, read on the forward strand.
GCCTTCTTCCCTTCCAGCAGACCTTTTGGCCCCTGCTCGGAATATTTGAACGTGCGGCCCATGCGGCAAACCTGGTCGAACCAGGCTTTCAAAGCGGCGGGCATTCCGAAATTGTAGATCGGCGCGCCGATCACCAGAATATCAGCGGCCTGCAATTCGTCCACCAGAGTGTCGGACATGACGAGCGCACCGGCCTGAGCGGGATTGCGGTCCTCGGGTGCCATGTAGGCCCCCTGCGTCCACGGCTCGGAGACGTGGGGAACGGAATCGGCCACGTCACGGACAGTGATCGTGCCGCCATCGGCCAGCTTCTGTGCCAGCTTGTCGGTGAGCGGACGGGACTTGGAATTGTCGTGGCGAGCGGAGGAATCGACCTTGAGGACGTGAGGCATGAGGGTGTGACCTTGTTATTTGTACCAAGCGATATAAAATAGCTCTCACGGGTTTGGTCAAGGGGTTTTATACCGAATGATACAAAATAAATCCGCCCCACCTCCGGAAAGGCGGTCCGGACGGCGCAAGGCGTTCGATCCACTCGTAGCGCTCGATGCTGCGATGGAGACATTCTGGTTAAAAGGATACGATGGTACGTCGCTCGACGATCTGACTGCCGCGATGGGCATCAATCGACCGAGCCTGTATGCGACTTACGGCTGCAAGAAGCAGTTGTTCGAGCAGGCGCTCGAACGCTACGGCTCGACAGTCGGAGGTGCGGCCATGCGCGCGTTTCAAGAGGAACCGGACATCGGCAGGGCCGTGCGTGTGTTCCTGACCGAAGCCGCCCTGCGGCAAACCCGTGACGGCGCGGCCAAAGGGTGCTTCATCGCCAACTGTGCGCAAATCGTCGGCAAGCCCAATCCATGCCTTCAGGCCAGACTGGGCGAGAATGGTCGCAAGGCGTTCGATCTGATCGTGCAGCGGTTTGCCGAGGAAAAGGCGGACGGAAATCTGACGGAAGAGTTCGACCCGCAAGCCCGTGCGGGCATTCTGCTCGACTTCATGCAGGCGCAGGCGGTCCGGGCGCGCAGCGGCGAAACCCGGGAAGCGCTGTTGAACGGCATTGATGAGCGGGTGCGCCTCCTGCTCGCTGGCTAGAGAGCCATGCGCGCCTTATTGAACTCCCGCATCCGCGCGAGCACATCGACGCCAAGCTGGTGATAGACATCCAGCAGATCGACCAGCACCCAGTTTTCGCGGATGAGCCCGTGCTCACAGCGCCAGAAATCCAGTGACCGCATGGTGATCGCCTTGCCGAGAGGCGGAATGCCAAGCCAGCCATCGCTGGAAACTGTCATGTGCATGCCCGGCCAACCGGTGAACCCGACATAATTGCCCTCGGCGAACAGGTGTCCGTTGCCGGGGTCGCCGTTCCGGTCCGGCATACCGTTGAGAAACGGGATCTGGTGCCAGTTGCGGAATCCGGAAATGCCGCGCGTCGTGCCGATGCCGGCCGGGCCATACCAGCTGAACTTCGGATGCCAATAGGCCTCAAGCCCCATCGCCTCGACGCCGCCTTCCGCGTGTTTCGTCAGCCCGTTCAGCATCGACCAGACGAGATCGTGAGCGCTTTGGGTCTGGCCCCCGTTATGAGGCCCGAGCCCGTCTTGCGTGCCCGGTGCTGGCACTTGCCATTCCCGGCCGAGCGACGGCACCATTGGCCATGCCCGCGCCTGCATCATAAGTTCGGGAATGTCCCACAGCGCCTGAAACTCGACGATTTGCTCGCCTTCGATCCGGTAGAACTCCTTGAAGCGCATGGCGGCCTGATGGCCGGTGGGGGGAATGTCGAGAAACGGCGAAACGAAGGTGCCGGTGTAATACCCGCAACATCCAATCCACCGGGAACCTGCATTCGCGCCACGTCCGACAGTCCCTTCGATGACAATGGTATCGCGCCGCTCCAGATCCGGCATCGCCCGCTGCAACGGCAGCAGCGCATCGTCCACCAGCGCCATCGGCGACGACAATGTCTCGAACGGGTGCGCCAACTGGACGGGTGCATCGGGCGTAAAAATGCGCTCGATCTCGGCCCGCAGAGCGGCCTCGTCGAAATTGTAGAGCGCAGCCCGGAAACCGTCGATCATGGAAGCCATTGTGCAAGAATGTCCTTGGCGGGCGAAGTGGGAGACGCTAGCCACGCCGCAGAAGCGGTTTCAAGGAAAAAGCAATGGCTGGGTGGGATTTCTGGGTCGACCGGGGCGGCACGTTCACAGACCTTATCGGCCGTGCGCCGGATGGTTCGCTGCACCCCTACAAGCTGCTGTCGGAAAACCCCGAAAGCTACGCCGACGCCGCCGTCGAAGGCATCCGCCGCCTGCTGGGCATCGAACCCGGAGCGGCCATTCCCGATGGTCTCGTTGGCACGGTCAAGATGGGCACAACCGTCGCCACCAATGCGCTATTGGAGCGCAAGGGGGATGCAACCGCCCTGCTCATCACCAAGGGCCACGGCGACGCATTGCGGATCGGCTATCAGGCGCGGCCCGATATTTTCGCCAAGGAAATCGTTCTGCCGGAACAACTCTATTCAAGCGTGACCGAAATCGACGAGCGGATGCTGGCAGACGGTTCGGTGGAAACGCCGCTCGACGAAGATGAAGTTCGAATCGCACTGGAGGCCGTACAAAAGGCGGGCACCCAATCCGTCGCCATCGTCTTCCTGCATTCCTGGGCCTATCCCGATCATGAACGACGCGCTGGAACCATTGCCCGCGACATGGGGTTCGCGCAGGTCTCCGTCAGCCATGAAGTGTCTGCGTTGGCGAAGGTTATCGGGCGCGGCGACACCACGGTGGTGGACGCCTATCTGTCCCCCATTCTGCGCCGATACGTGGCACAGGTGGAAAGCGCGCTCGGCAGCGATGCGCGGCTGATGTTCATGCAATCCTCCGGCGGGCTGACGGCAGCGGATATGTTTCAGGGCAAGGACGCCATCCTGTCCGGGCCAGCGGGCGGAGTTGTTGGCGCAGTGGAAACGGCGGGATTGGCCGGTCATTCCCGCATAATCGGCTTCGACATGGGCGGCACATCGACGGACGTGTCCCACTACGACGGCGCCTACGAACGGGCGTTCGAAACCGAAGTAGCGGGGGTCCGCATCCGTGCGCCGATGATGAACATCAACACGGTCGCTGCCGGTGGCGGATCGATCCTCCACCACGACGGCAGCCGCTTTTCGGTCGGGCCAGACAGCGCCGGTGCCGACCCCGGCCCCGCCTGCTACCGCCGTGGCGGACCGCTCACCGTCACCGATGCCAACGTGATGGTCGGCAAGCTGCGCGCTGAAAACTTTCCGGCGATTTTCGGGCCTGACCAGAACCAGCCGATCGACGCGGATGTCGTGCGCGAAAAGTTCGCCACGCTTGCCGCAGATCTCGACCAAACGCCCGAGACTGTAGCGGACGGGTTCTTGCGGATTGCCGTCGACAATATGGCCAACGCGATCCGCAAGATTTCCGTCCAACGCGGCTACGATGTCACCCGCTATGCTTTGACCTGTTTCGGCGGCGCGGGCGGGCAGCACGCGTGTTCGGTGGCCGATAATCTCGGCATGACGACCGTGCTGATCCACCCCTATTCCGGCATTCTTTCGGCCTATGGCATGGGGCTTGCCGACATCCGCGCCAGCACCGAGCAGGCGCTCATCGTGCCATTGAATGAGACCGCAATGGAGCGGTTGGCCGAACTTGAATCAACACTTGAAGAAGCGGTTCGCGCCGAGGTTTCGCAACAGGGCGTAAGCGATTCCGACATCACCGTTTTTGCCCGTGCCCACCTGCGTTACGATGGCACCGATACCGCGATACCGGTGATGCTTGCGGACGAGGCGACCATGCGGACAGCATTCCACGAGGCCCACCGTCAGCAATTCGGTTTCGCTTTCGACAGGCCGGTGGTCGTGGAGGCGCTGGAGGTCGAAGCTGTCGGCGGCGGCGCGCCGACCAGCGAGCCTGAACACCCGCTCGAAGAAACGGCTGCGACTTCCGATCTTCGCGCACCCTTTTTCTCGAACGGTGAGACCCACGACGCAGCGCAATTCTCTCGCGTCGCGTTGAAGCCCGGCAACCATGTCACCGGCCCGGCTCTCATTATCGAAGACCACCAGACCATCGTGATCGAACCGGGCTGGGAAGCGACAGTCAACGCGCTCGAGCACATCATCCTGACCCGCCGGGACGCCCTGCCCCGACAGGCCGCAATCGGCACCCACGGCAAGGCCGACCCGGTGTTGCTGGAAGTGTTCAACAACCTGTTCATGTCGATTGCCGAGCAGATGGGCGTGACGCTTCAGAACACGTCCTACAGCGTCAACATGAAGGAACGGCTCGACTTCTCCTGCGCCATTTTCAACGCGCAGGGCGACCTCGTCGCCAACGCCCCGCACCTGCCCGTGCATCTGGGGTCAATGGATTCATCCGTGCAGACGATCATCGCGCAAAATCCACAGATGAACCCGGGCGACGTGTTCGTGCTCAACGCCCCCTACAACGGCGGTACGCACCTGCCGGACATCACGGTCGTCACCCCGGTCTTTATGAACGAAACAGCGGGCGAAGAGCCCGCCGCGGACCTTTCCGCGCCATCCCCCGTATCGGGCGAGAGCGAAGGCGAAGCCGACAGCGTGAGCGCGGAAAAAATCGCCTTCTACGTCGCCTCGCGCGGCCACCACGCCGATGTCGGCGGCATGGCTCCCGGCTCCGCCACACCCCGCGCCACGCATGTGGACGAGGAAGGCGTGCTGATCGACAATTTCAAACTGATGGACCGGGGCACCTTCCGCGAGGACGCAGATGCGAAAGGTTCTGACCGACCATCCCTACCCCTGCCGCAACCCGGACCAGAACATGGCCGACCTGCGCGCTCAGGTCGCCGCCAACGAGAAAGGCGTCGCTGAATTGCGCCGCATGGTCGCCCAGTTCGGGCGCGAAACGGTGGATGCCTACACGCTGCACATTCAGGACCACGCAGAGGAAAGCGTGCGCCGCGTCATCGACCGCCTGTCGGACTGTTCCGCCCGCTACGAGACCGACACCGGGCAGGTCATCAACGTGGCCATCACCGTCGATCGCGACGCCCGAAGTGCGAAAGTCGATTTCACCGGCACCAGCGAGGTGCGGGCCAACAATTTCAACGCGCCGCTACCCATCACCCGCGCGGCGGTGCTCTATGTCTTCCGCGTCATGGTCGAGGCATCCGTTCCCATGAACGCAGGTTGCCTGCGCCCGCTCAACATCGTCGTGCCGGAAGGCTGCATGTTGCGGCCCGCCTATCCGGCTGCCGTGATCGCCGGCAATACGGAAACGTCGCAGCACATCACCAACGCGCTTTTCGAGGCACTTGGGGCTATCGCGAACGCGCAGGGCACGATGAACAACCTGTCCTACGGCAACGCCCGTTATCAGAATTACGAGACGATCTGCTCCGGCGCACCAGCCGGCCGGATGAATGACGGAACCCCGTTTGCGGGCGCTCACGGTGTCCATACCCACATGACCAACACCCGCCTGACAGACCCCGAAATTCTCGAAATGCGCTATCCGGTCGTGCTGGAAGAATTCTCGATCCGCACAGGCTCCGGCGGCAAGGGAGCTTATCCGGGCGGGGACGGCACCCGCCGTGTCATGCGCTTCCTCGAACCCATGACCTGCGCCATCCTCGGCTCCCACCGCCACCGTCCGCCGCGTGGCCTTGCCGGGGGTGGTGACGGGGAGGTTGGTCGCACGGAAATCCGCCGCGCTGATGGGTCGGTCGATTTGCTCGACCATTGCGATGAGAGGAAAGTAGAAGCCGGGGATACGGTCATTTTGACAGCTCCAACACCGGGCGGCTGGGGAAAAGCACTCGCAAAATGAGACCGGCGAACCCGAAATCGGTCGTTTCGACCCCATATGCGACACGAATCACCCTTGCAGCGCCATGCGGTAACAATGCTGCCATTAATTGATTCTTAACTGTTGCCACGTGGCACCGCAGCCTTATGCTGCGAACCCAATCCCGGAACCTATCCGGGACATTTGTGTGGAGCGAGCGAACCAACGCGTGGTTGGAACCGTAACTGCACATCTACCGACTTAACGGGAGACTATCTATGAAGAAGACAATCTTTGCACTCGCAGCCTCGGCTGCACTCACACTGGCCGCGCCCGCCGCTTTCGCGCAGGACGCATGCGGTGACATCACCGTTGCCGAGTTCGACTGGGCATCCGGCGAGCTGATGGCGAACCTGGACAAGTTCATTCTCGAGAACGGTTATGGCTGCAACGTGGAGCTCATTCAGGGCGGCACGACACAGATCTTCGCCGCCATGAACGAAAAGGGCAGCCCGGAAGTGGCTGGTGAGCTTTGGGTGAACGCCGTGCGCGAACAGCTTGACGCAGCCGTAGGCGAAGGCCGTATGAAAATCGCGGTCGAAGGCCCGATTACAGGTCTCGGCGAAGGCTGGTGGATCACACCTGATTTCGCTGCCAAGCATCCTGAACTTGATACGGTCGAAAAAGTCCTCGAACGTCCCGACCTCTTCCCGGATTCCGAAGACCCGTCCAAAGGCGCCTTCAACACGTGCCCTCCAGGCTGGGGTTGCCAGCTCGTGAACGCGAACCTGTATCGCGCGTTCGATATGGAAGCCAAAGGCTGGAAACTGGTCGATCCGGGTTCCGCAGCCGGTCTTGATGGCGCGATGGCGAAAGCTGCCGAGCGTGACGAGCCTTGGTTCGGTTACTACTGGTCGCCAACGGCCATGATCGGCAAATACAACATGAAAATGCTGCCGTTCGAAGCCGAATATGCCGGTAAGGAAAACTGGGACGGTTGTATCGCGCTTGCCGAGCAGGATTGCGACGCACCGATGAAAACGTCCTGGACGAAATCCGAAGTGTTCACCGTCGTGACCAAGGAATTCGAAGAGAAGGGCGGCGTTGCTCTCGATTATCTGAGCAAACGCGTCATCCCCGGTGACGTGATGAACCAGACGCTTGCTTTCATGACCGACGAACAGGCAACCGGTGAAGACGCAACGATCGAGTTCCTTCAGAAGCACGAAGACGTGTGGACTGAATGGGTCTCCGAAGACGTTGCCGCCAAGGTGAAGGCGGCCCTTTCGGCCAGCTAATGCCACTGGGGTCCGCACGATTTCATGCGGGCTCGAATGAAGAGCCCGTCGACAGGTTGCTGTCGGCGGGCTTTTTCGTAAGTTAGGGGGGACTGCCGCATCATGCGGCACATAGGGGAAGGCACCGAGTTTTGGCCAACATACTAACCGAATTTCCGGAACTGAGCCGTGAGGCACTGCGGGATATAAGAAAGGCGATCGACTCGACCTTTCTGGATTTCACCCGCGCCAACGGCGAGTTCATCGAAACACTGTTCGATCCACTCAAATGGTTCCTGCTGTGGTTTCAGGGCTTATTGCTCGCAACACCGTGGCCCATCGTTATTCTCGTGTTGTGCGGCCTTACATGGCTCGGTTCACGCTCGTGGAAGATGACGGCGTTCACAGCCATCGCCTTCCTGCTCATCGGCTGGCTCGGCATGTGGGAAGACACGATGGTCACGCTGGCGATGGTGTCGGTGGCCACGCTTATCTGCATCGGCCTCGGTATCCCGTTCGGCGTTCTCATGGCGCGGTCGGACCGTTTGCAGTCCATCATCACGCCAATTCTCGACGTGATGCAGACCATTCCGTCCTTCGTTTATCTCATTCCCGTCGTCATGCTGCTCGGCATCGGCAAGGCACCGGCCCTGCTGGCCGTGTGTATCTACGCCATCCCGCCCATCGTGCGCCTCACCAATCTGGGCATCCGGCTGGTGGACAAGGAGGTGCTGGAAGCGGCCAACTCGTTTGGTTCGGGTTATTTCCAGCGCCTGTTCAACGTGCAGATACCCCTCGCATTGCCCAACATTTTCGCCGGTGTGAACCAGACGATCATGATGGCCCTGTCGATGGTGGTGGTCGCCGCGCTTATCGGCGGCTCCGGTCTCGGCACTCCCGTGCTGCGCGCGGTCAACAACCAGTATCTGGCACTGGGCATTTTCAACGGCATGGCGATCGTCGTCATCGCAATCATTTTCGACCGGGTCTCACAGGCCTATGGCAAGCGGCTGCAGAAGCACCGTGAAGGAGGCCACGGTGTCTGAATCGCGTAAAACCAAAGTCGAGATCAAGAACCTCTACAAGATCTTCGGTCCTGACCCGAAGGCGCAGGTGGAGAAGGTCAAAGGCGGCGTCGGCAAGCCGGAATTGCTTGCCGAACATGGCCACGTGCTGGGTCTCAACAACATCAACCTGAAAATGCCGGAGAAGGCCGTTCAGGTCATTATGGGCCTGTCCGGCTCGGGCAAGTCGACACTCATCCGTCACATCAACCGGCTCATCGAACCGACGGCGGGCGAGGTCATCATCGACGGCGAGGATGTGCTGGCCATGTCCGATAAACAGCTGCGTGAATTCCGCCGCACCAAGGCGTCGATGGTGTTCCAGAAGTTCGCGCTTCTGCCTCACCGCGTCGTTGCCGAAAACGCTGCCTACGGCCTCACCATCAAGGGTGTCCCGGAAGGCGAAGCGAAGGAACGGGCCCAGAAGTGGATCAACCGCGTCGGTCTCAAGGGGTTTGAAAACCATTATCCCGCCCAGCTATCCGGCGGGATGCAGCAGCGCGTGGGCCTTGCCCGCGCTCTGGCGACGGATGCCGAAGTTTTGTTGATGGACGAAGCTTTCTCCGCCCTCGACCCGCTGATCCGCACGGACATGCAGAACGTCATGCTCGATCTGCAAAGCGAACTGCACAAGACGATCATCTTCATCACGCACGACCTCGATGAAGCCCTGCGCATCGGCGACAACATCGCCATCCTGCGCGATGGTGTAATGGTGCAGTCCGGCAGCCCGCAGGACATCGTTCTCAACCCGGCGGATGATTACGTCAACGACTTCATCAAGGACATCAACCGCGGCCGAGTGCTGGAAATCGGCTCCATCATGCATTCCGACACGAAGGTTCCCGGACCGACGCTGGAGCGCAAGATGGTGATCGAGGAAGCCTTGCAAGTCCTGACCAATGCTCGGGCACAATCGGGCGTCGTGCAGGACAATGGCGTTCCTGTTGGCTCCGTGACGATGGACGATATGGTCGGCGCAATTGCCCGTGGCAAAAGCATCACCGAGGGCTCCAGCGCCTATACCTAGGTTCTGGCCCTTTCATGATGCGAAACGGCGGCGCATCGCGTCGCCGTTCTCGTATACAGCGCCCGAAAGTTGGCCATTGGCAACGGTGACAGCTTCCGTGCATTGTCGTCTGGAAATGCTCCCCAAGCGATACGCAAAGTTATGATCTATCCACTCCGTCCGAACCATATCGCCCGGTTGTGCATGGCAGCGATCCTGTGCAGCATCAGCGGCACGGTTGCTGCCGGCCCTGTCGAGGACAGGCTGAAGTTTTTGGGAAACAAGGTTCCAACACCGACCCCGCGGACGCCAACAACCGAACCGGCGGGTGCGGATGTGAAAGGGACATTGGAAAACGACGATGTCGGCGTGAAGGAGGCGGATGTCGACAGTCCTCCTGTGGAAGAGCCTCAAGCGGTCGAATTGCCTGACCTGCCGGAAACGGACGCCTCAGGCCCGTCGATTTCGGAAGTCTCCTGCGTTGAGGAATTACGTGCGATCGCCCGCATCGAAGTCTCGGATCAGCCTATCGATGCCGACGAGGCGTGCATCATCGAGAACCCCGTCATTCTGCAAGAGACCCGTGGCACCTACCCTGTCGAGTTCACCGAGGATCTCCTGCTTTCATGCCCGTTCGCGTTGCGTCTGGCACGCTTTACTACGGACACCGTGCAGCCTCTCGCCCGCCACCATATTGGTGCAAGGCTCACTAAACTTGTTAGCGGCCAGGGTTTCGTCTGCCGCCGCCGTGTCAGTGCGACAAGCAACAAATGGTCCGAGCATTCGTTCGGCAAGGCGATCGACATTATCGGTTTCACGTTCGAGGGTCGGAACAACCTGCCTGTCCGCACGTCCGATGACATGGACGCCTCCCGTGCCGCTTTCTTCAATGCCACCCGCGTGGCGGCCTGCGGTACGTTCACCACCGTACTCGGCCCCGGCTCCAACGCGGCCCACGCCACCCACCTCCATCTCGATACGGGCCGCATGAGCCCCGAGAAGAAAAACCCTTACCGCATTTGCGAATGAGCGCTTTTCGGGTGGCGAAGACCTGCCACTCACCTTAGAGGGCGGCAATGACACCAGCGCCCTCCCCATCCATGAGCATTGGCAACTGGGGCCTCCTCATTCTGCTGTCGCTGATTTGGGGTGCCTCGTTCCTGTTCGGGCGTATCGCGGTGCAGGAAATTGCGCCGCTCACGCTCGTTTTCGCCCGCGTGGGGCTGGCCGCGCTGACGCTCAACATCGTCCTCTTTTTCATGACGCGATATTCCGGCCATTCGCCGCGCTTGTGGCGCGACTTCGCCATCATGGGCCTGCTGAACAACATCATCCCGTTTGGCCTCATCTTCACAGGCCAGCAGGAAATCGGCGCAGGGTTGGCGGCGATTGTGAACTGCATGACGCCCATCTGGACGGTGCTGATCGCCCACCTGACAACGACCGATGAACGGTTGCAGCAACGCAAGGTCGTGGGCATTGCGGCCAGCTTTGCGGGCGTCGCCGTGCTGATCGGAACGGCGGCCTTGACAGGTCTTCAGGCCTCGGCCCTTGCACAGCTCGCCGTTTTGGGGGCGACGCTCTCCTACGGCATTGCAGGCGTGTTCGGGCGTCGGTTTTCCCGCGTGCCGCCGATCGAAACCGCCCGTGGCCAACTGACCGCATCGACACTCATCATCGCGCCTTTCGCGCTGGTGTTCGGCACATTCTGGTCCGCGCCCGTGCCATCGGCCACCGCTATCTGGTCGACCATCGCGCTGGCCGTCGTCTGCACCGCGCTGGCCTATATTTTGTTCTTCCGCATACTGGCCGCGGCAGGTGCGACCAACGTGTCCCTCGTCACATTCCTTATCCCGCCTTCCGCGATATTGCTCGGCATCGTCTTCCTTGGCGAGGAGATCGCACTGCGCCATGCCATCGGCCTCACACTCATCGTGATTGGGTTATTGGCTATCGACGGTCGGCTGTTTCGCAGCCGTTGAAGGCTGCCACGGCGGGTGTATAAGGCGGCGACCGCCGAAACACACAAAGCCCGCTCCAATGCAGACCGCCTTCACCGCACCGCCAGCCGCATTCCGTGCCGAAAGCCCGCGTTCGAAAGTGTGGACCTTGGCACTGGCGATCATCGTCGTTTTCGTAGCGCTCATCCTGTGCGCCCGCTTCGCGCCGGAGTGGGCAGCATTCTGGCTTGTGCGCGAACCGTTCGGCCTGCTTGAAATGGTCGGCTTTGCCCTTCCCCTCGCGACGTCTTGCCTCGCGCTGCGTATGCTGGCGACCCGCACGGTGCGGTCCGACTGGCTGCTCACCATATGGATGATCGCCATCGCCCTCGGCTCCATCTACATTGCGGGCGAGGAGATCAGCTGGGGCCAGTGGTTCTGGAAATGGGGCACGCCGGAGTTCTGGCAGGGTCTCAACGATCAGGGCGAAACGAACCTGCACAACGTCTCGGACTGGTTCGACCAGAAACCCCGCGCCCTGCTCATCATCGGAATTGCTGTATCGGGCATCATCTTCCCGTGGTTCATCCTGAACAAACCGCATCTCGTGATGCGCCGCTTCGACATGCTCTATCCGCCGCTGTGGCTGACGCCTCTGGCCATCGCCGTGCTGGCGAGCGACATTTTCCTGCATGTGGACGTGCCCCTCATTGCCGACGAAATCGGCCTGCTGCGGCCCGGGGAGATGCAGGAACTGTTCATCGTGTGGTTCCTCTTCGCCTACACGCTTGCTCTTTGGCGGCGTGTAAAGGTGCTGGAAGGCAAGGCGTGAAATTCGTCGCACCGGTTTCTCTGTGCGACCTGCTCTCCGCCTCGCCGGAAGACCGTGTTGCGGCACTGGCCGTCCAGCAGGAGCGTATTGAAACCCTTGAAAGCACGCTGCGCGTTTTCGCCCATTGTGGCGAGGAAAAACAGGCAGACGACGGCCCACTGTCCGGCATCGCGGTCGGTGTGAAAGACATTTTCGACACCCATGACATGCCGACCCGATACGGCTCCCCCATCTACGAAACCCACCGACCGGCCACCGACTCCGCGTTGGTCGCCCGCTTGCGACAATGCGGTGCCAGCATTGCGGGCAAGACGGTCACGACCGAATTCGCGTGGATGACGCCCAACATCACCCGCAATCCGCACAATACGGGCCATACTCCCGGCGGTTCATCGTCGGGGTCGGCTGCCGGGGTCGCGGCGGGCTTCTTTCCGGTCGCCATAGGCAGCCAGACGGGCGGGTCCGTCATTCGCCCGGCATCGTTCTGCGGCGTCGCGGGCTACAAGCCGTCCTTCCGGCTGTTCCCGACCGTTGGCATGAAGCATTTCTCATGGTCGCTCGACACACCGGGCTTCTTTGCCAAATCCGTTGCGGACTGCGCCGCTTTCGCAGCGATCCTGTCCAACCGCCCGCTCAACGTTTCGCACACGGAGAAGAGCCGCCCTGCATCGGCCTCTATCGCTCGACGATCGACGGCCACATGGAGCGCCGATATGGCCCACGCGCTCGAAAGCATGTGCCGAAACCTGCCGCGCTGCCGGTGCCACGGTTGTGGACGTCGCTGCCGTGGAGACGGTTGAGGCTGCCCACGCCGCCCATGCGCCGATACAGGATTTCGAGGCCGTTCAGGCTCTCGCTGACGAGGAGATGCGCCACGCGAATGCCCTGTCCCCGGCGCTCCTCGCCTATCTCGAAGCTGCCAAAGCCGTATCACCGGAAGCCTACGATGCCGCCCGTCGCACGGCCAACCGCGCGCGCAAGGCAACCCGCGATCTGTTCGCACACTGCGACGTGCTGCTCGTTCCCTCTGCACCGGGCACGGCACCGGAAACGCTGGAAAGCACCGGCGACAGCCGCTTCAACCGGCTTTGGACGTTGCTTGGCCTGCCCTGCGTGAATGTGCCCGGACATTACGGGGAAAACGGTTTGCCTCTCGGTCTGCAGGTCGTGGCCCCATTCGGGCAGGACGCGCTGACATTACAAGCCGCGCACTGGATCGAAACCCAAGGCCGCGACGCCTAGTCTCCCGTGCGAAACCCTTCGTCGTCGCTGTGGCCGATGAGCCAGAGCATGACGGTGAGATTACCGGCCTCGAGCGGCGGCATCGAGCGTTCCTCGGTGACATTCAGCCCTGCCAAGTCACACCACCGCTGCAACTGTGCGGTGCTGACCCCAAGCCGCCGGTGGGCGTGGCGCTCGCGCATGAGTTCGACATCATGCGGTGCGAAATCCACGATTAGCATCCGTCCGCTTCGCGCGAGCGATCCCTTGGCATTGCGCAGCGCCAGCAGCGGGTCTTCGAGAAAATGCAGCACCTGATGCAGCACGATCAGGTCGAACCGCACATCGGCGGGCAAACCCCGTTCCGGATCGGCGCTATAGACATCGCCGTAGCGTACATTGAGATGGGCCGTGTCGGCCTTTTCCAGTGCGGAACGCGCGATGGACAGCATGTCCCGGCTCGTATCCAGCCCGACGCCCCGCGCCACATGGGGGCCGAAAAGCTGCAGGATACGTCCCGTGCCGGTGCCGAGGTCAAGCAGTGTGCCCGGCTGGCGTGCAAGACCGAGTTCCAGCATCGCGGCCTCGACATTGTCTTCCGCCACATGGAAGTTGCGTATCGCGTTCCATTGCTCCGCATTGCTGGCAAAATAGTCCGCCGCCTGCTGCGCCCGCCGGTTGCGGATGCGCTCCAGCGCGCGCAAATCCTCGGCCAGCGCCTTATCATCGCTGGAAACCGCAGCGAGCCATTGTGTCATCAACGCCCGTGCCGGGCCGGTATCGACCGCGCGAAAATAGGCCCACGCCCCTTCCTGAAAACGCCGCACCAGTCCCGCATCGACCAGCAGTTTCAGGTGCCGCGAAACACGCGGCTGGCTTTGACCCAGAATGGCGGTCAGGTCGCTGACGGTCAGGTCGAGCCGGTCGAGGAGAACCAGCAAACGCAGGCGCGTCGCCTCACCGCCCGCGCGCAACCAGCCAAGCACATCCTCGAACGAGGCGTCCCCTGCCACGTCGGCCCTGTCCTGTCCGGCATCGTCCCGTTCGCTCAAACCCTGTCTCCGCATGTGCCCCCTGTGCTAAGGCGGCGGCACACTCCATCTATGGGTGAAATGAGAAGGAAGGCAACGACTTGGTAGCGGTCATGATACGATGAAAGCCAGCACGCCGCGCCAGAAAGCAATTCACAGGGCGCTCCGGGAACTGATACCGAATGCGCCGCTGGCGGATTTCCAGCCGATTGCGGAGGCGGCACGCGGCAAGCACATGCGAGATCTGGCTCCGGTCGACGGCGTTTTTCTCGCAACCATCGCCCACATCAGACACCGTTACACAGACTACGACGACCTGCGCGACGAGGGCTACGACCACGACAGCGCCCGCTTCTTCGTGGCCGACGCGATCGACGAACGACTGCGCCAATGGGGCGCGCCACGCGGCCTCGAAGCCGATTGATTTCTGGCCCACGTTTTGGTGATCGACCGGCTGGAACGTGCGCCGCTATGCGCTCGTTGTGCCTCAAAAGTAACAGGACATATGCCATGAAACGTCTCACCGCCGCCCTTGCCACCGCTCTTTTGTCCACGTCGGCCTTTGCCTTCGAAATCACCGGAACGGAAGGAACAGTGCTGGAAGCGACCGAAATCGCCACGTTCGACCAGCCTTGGGCGATGGACTTTCTGCCGGACGGGTCAATGCTGGTGACGATGAAACCCGGAAGCCTGTTCCATGTCACACCGGATGGAACGAAGAAGAGCGTCGGGAACATGTTCAAGCCGACCGTCGGCGGACAGGGCGGGTTGGGCGATGTCGTGGTCGGTCCGAACTTCGCCGAGGATGACAAGATATATCTCTCCTACGTCGAGAGCCTGGATCAGGGTGCCACGCGCGGAGCCGCTGTGGTGGAAGCGCGGCTCGATATGAGCGGGGATGCACCGAAACTCGAGGACATCACGAAACTGTGGGAGCAGGAACCGCATCTGCCCGGCAAGGGTCATTTCTCACATCGTATCGCCTTTGGTCCGGCTGGCACCGAGCATGAGGGATTCATGTTCATCACCTCGGGCGACAGGCAGAAGCAGACGCCAGCGCAGGACATGACCGTCAATCTCGGCAAGATCATCCGCCTGAACATGGACGGCTCCGTGCCTGCCGATAACCCATACGTGTCCGAAGGCGGCATTGCCGAACAGTTCTGGAGCGTCGGCCACCGCAACCTGCTCGGTATCGATTTCGACGCCGAGGGCCAGTTGTGGACCCAGGAGATGGGCCCGCGCCACGGAGACGAATTGAACCGCATCGAGCCCGGCAAGAACTACGGTTGGCCTGAAGTCTCCGACGGCGACAATTACTCCGGCGTTCCCATCCCCGATCACGGCACCGACCCATCCTTCGCCGCCCCGGCCATCTCATGGGTCCCTGCAATTTCGCCGGCTGGGCTGGTTATCTACAAGGGCGACATGTTCGCAGACTGGAAAGGTAACGCCTTTCTCGGTGGTCTGTCATCGCAGGCCCTGATCCGCGTCGCCATTGCCGACGATGGAAAAGCCGTCGAAGCCGAACGTTATGCTTGGGGCAAACGGGTGCGCGAGGTCGAGGAAGGACCGGACGGTGCCATATATGTTCTTGAAGACAAGGACGGTGCCAAGCTGCTGAAACTGGAGCCGAAGGGCTGACAAACATCGATCGATCAATGTGATCAATCGAGGTTGAGCGTAGGGCGGGAGGCGGCACCGATCCAATTTGGGGCATTAAATCAAACCGGTGCCGACGCCCTCTCGACATAAGACAGGCTTGCCGACGCCTTGAGAAGCTATCGAAATCGATAGGTCCGTCTGTTTTTTTTGCAGGTAGCTCTCAAGCCTTGTTTCGCTGTCCCAAACAAATTCATTGAGATAACTGTTCTACCGGATAAGATAATTTGCATAATTGTGATGCCGGGGAGGGTGAGAGTTGGACAGAGTGCTGGACCTGCTCACCGAGCTGCAATCCGGCGCCACTGACCCTTGGGCGACGGTAACGCAGCATTTCAACGCTATAGGTGTCAATGGCGTCGTGTGCGGCAGGATTAAGAAGAAAACTGGTCGGCTGACCGGTATATTGCTCGACACGCCAGATAACTGGCATGATCGCTACTTGGCGGAAGATTATGCTGCCATCGATCCGTGGGCGAAACGCGCGCCTGTTTGTGAGCAACCGTTCATCTATAGTTTCGACGAGCGGAGCAGAACCCTCCCTGATAGCTGCACAAAGGTTGAGCAGATGTGCCGCGAAATGACGGAAGTCGAGATGCGGTCGGCTGTTCTTTTTCCCGCGCTCACGACGAGCACCGCGACCATAGCTATAAACCTGTGGTCGAATGAGAACGCGCGTCAATTTGAAATCTGGGCAGGCGAACGGCAGGATATGCTATCCCTGATGACCTGCGTATCGGCAACCTATCTGACGGAAAGTCTTGGTGGGAATGCCGCGTCTTCCGAAGCCCTGATCTGGTCGCCAAAATCTGAACCGGAAAACCCGCTCACCCCCCGTGAACAGGAAGCCCTGCTGTGGCTGGCGAAAGGCTACCGGACGGACCGCATTTCCGACCGTATGAACATCACGAACGCGACCGTGGCGTTCCATATCCAGTCCGCACGCAAGCGTCTTGGCGCTGCCACCCGGGAACAGGCGGTGGCACTTGCCATCACACGGGGGTTCGTCGCGGTCTGAGTCGAGAGCGGCTGGCAGAGGCCGTCTGGTGCCCCGTCAATGTGCCCTGCCTATCGCCCTAGCGGCTTGAAATGTATACGCTTCGGCGTCAGCGCGTTGTCGCCCAGCCGGTTGATCTTGTCCTTCTCGTAGTCCTCGAAGTTGCCCTCGAACCATTCCACGTGGCTGTCGCCCTCGAAAGCCAGCATGTGGGTGGCCAGCCTGTCAAGAAACATGCGGTCATGCGAGATGATGACCGCGCAGCCGCCGAATTCCTCAAGCGCATCTTCCAGCGCCGACAGTGTTTCGGTGTCGAGATCGTTCGTCGGCTCATCGAGCAGCAGTACATTCGCACCGGACTTCAGCATCTTGGCCAGATGCACCCGGTTGCGCTGACCTCCCGACAGCGTGCCCACCTTCTGCTGCTGGTCGCCCTTGCGGAAGTTGAAGGAACCCACATAGGCGCGCGAATTGACCTCGTGCTTGCCCAGCTTGATGACTTCGGCCCCGCCGGAAATCTCTTCCCAGACCGTCGCATTCGGGTCGAGTGAATCGCGGCTTTGATCGACATAACCGATCTTCACGGTGTCGCCGATCTTGATGGACCCGGTGTCCGGCGTTTCCTGACCGGTGATCATGCGGAACAGCGTGGACTTACCCGCCCCGTTCGGGCCGATGATGCCGACGATACCACCAGCCGGCAGTTTGAAATTGAGATTTTCGATCAACTGCCGGTCGCCGTAGCCTTTCGACAGGCCTTCCGCCTCGATCACCACACCACCAAGACGCTCGGCGATGGGAATGACGATCTGGGTGTCGGAGGGTTTGCGCGCGCTGGCGCTTTCCAGCAGTTCCTCATACTTGTTGATGCGCGCCTTGGACTTGGCCTGCCGCGCCTTGGGGCTCTTGCCCATCCATTCCCGCTCACGGTTCAACTGGCGCATGCGCGAATCGTCCTCGCGGCCTTCCTGCACCATGCGCTTGGCCTTTTTCTCCAGATAGGCCGTGTAGTTGCCCTCGTAGGGAATGCCCTTCCCGCGGTCGAGTTCGAGGATCCAGCCGGTCACGTTGTCGAGGAAGTAGCGATCGTGGGTCACGATCATCACGGCACCCTTGAACTCGCGCAGGTGCTTTTCGAGCCACGCGACGGTTTCGGCGTCGAGATGGTTGGTCGGTTCGTCGAGAAGCAAAAGGTCGGGCTCGGAAAGCAGCAGCTTGCACAAGGCCACGCGGCGGCGCTCACCGCCTGATAGCGGCACCACATCGGCATCGGCTGGCGGGCAGCGCAAGGCGTCCATCGCCATGTCGATCTTGGCGTCGAGATCCCACAGGCCCTCGGCGTCGATCTGGTCTTGAAGCGCCGCGCCCTCGTCGGCGGTCTCCTCGGAGTAATTCATCATCAACTCGTTGTAGCGGTCGATGATGGCGGTCTTTTCCGAAACGCCTTCCAGCACATTTTCGCGCACGGTTTTTTCGGGATCGAGATGCGGTTCCTGCTCCAGATAACCGACCTGCGCCCCATCGGCGACCCAGGCCTCGCCCTGCCATTCGGTGTCGATACCGGCCATGATCTTCAGCAGCGAGGATTTACCCGCACCGTTCGGACCGAGCACGCCTATCTTGGCGTCCGGGTAGAACGACAGGTGGACGTTATCGAGCACCTTCTTGCCGCCGGTATAGGTCTTGGTCAGGCCCTGCATGTGGTAGATGAACTGGCGTGCCATAGGGCGTGCCTCCGCTGATGTGTGCGGCGCGACGTGAGGTCTGCGCGATGTATAATGATGTGACACGCATGTAGCCGTGGCGAACCAGTGAAACAAGGCGTAGGCAGCGGCTAACACCGCTTCATCGGGATGCCTGGCAATGAGAGATACAATCGACTGGATACCCGTTCACACCGCGCTGGAAACCGGCACAAATGCGGCTGTCTATAGCGCGGCACCAGCCGCCCCCCGCGCCATCATTCACATCAATCACGGCATGGCGGAACATGCGGCAAGGTATGGGCGCTTCGCTGCCGCTCTGGTCGAGGCTGGATATGCCGTCGTGGCGCAGGACCATCGCGGGCATGGGGCAACGACCGCACCGGGCGCGTCGCTCGGCTATTTCGGCCAGCGGGACGGGTGGGAAAAGCTCTGCGCCGATGCCGAGGCTGTGAACGACATCGCCCGCGAACGGTTTCCCGGCATTCCCGTCATAACTTTCGGGCATTCGATGGGTGCAATTATAGCTTTGAACCTCGCTATGCGGAGGCCGGAAAAGACGGACGCGCTCGCCGTCTGGAACAGCGGTGTCGACAACGGACCGCTGGTTTCCGTTCTGCGCGGGCTGCTGAAAATGCAAAAAGCCTTCAAGGGGTCCGACACGCCGTCGGCAATGGCAAAATCGCTCACGTTCGATACCTGGAACAAGCAATTCGCGCCCAACCGCACGGATTTCGACTGGCTGTCGCGGGACGAAAGCGAAGTGGACGCCTATATCGCTGACCCGCTTTGCGGATTTCCCGTCACCACCGGCATGTGGCTGGATGTGTTGGAGGGCGTTCGGTTTGGTGCAAGCGACACGAACCTTGCTCGCCTGCCAAAGGCGCTCCAGGTTCATCTGCTCGCAGGTGCTGCCGACCCGTGTTCCGAAAACGGCAAGGCGATCACCCACATCGCCGAGCGGATGGAGCGTGCCGGAATGGGCGATGTGACCACGACCATTCTGCCCGAGACACGCCACGAGAGCCTCAACGAGATCAACCGCGATGAGACGATCCGCGCCTTCATCACATGGCTGGACGCGCGTTTTGTCTGAACCATCCCACTTGCACCCGGTCGCATCGGGTGTAAGCTGTCCCCATGCGAACCCTTCTGGCATCCATGCTGGTCGTATTTTGCTCATCCGCCTTCGCGGCAGACCGGGCCGGTTCGGCAACGCCCGAAAACGTGTCAAAACCATTTCCGGGAAAAGCCTCCGGCTGGACCGAAATGCCGGGTGCGGCGCCTTGTTTCTGCACGGACAAACAAGGTCGAAAGCGCCAGTTGGGCGACATCATCTGCCTCACGATCGGCAGCCGGTCCTTTCAGGCCAAATGCGTGATGTCGCAAAACGTGCCCTTCTGGCGCGATCAGGAAGAAGGATGCCCTGCCGCCGGGTTATCGGCGCCCACATTCGCGGACATGACGCCATTGCCATCCAGTGCCGCGCGCCTCGCCCTGCTCGACTGACGGTTTCACGGTGACCGCGGATACAGCTCCACCCGCCCCCGCGGATCGGAAACCCACGCGCCTATCTGCACGCAGCGGCACCACGCAGGGCATCGTTTGGATGGTGCTGTCCACGCTCGCCTTCGTCGGCATCACCGGCATCGTCCGCCACCTCGGCTCGGACCTGCCGGCCGGACAATCCGCCTTCATCCGCTACGCGTTCGGCCTGCTCATCCTGGCACCGACTTTCCTGAAACTGGCACGCAACCCGCCCGCACTCGATCTGCTGAAAACCTTTACACTGAGGGGCCTCGCCCACGCATTCGGCGTCACGCTCTGGTTCTACGCAATGGCGCGCATCCCGATCGCGGAAGTCACTGCCATCGGCTATCTCACCCCCATTCTCGTCACCATCGGCGCTGCCGTTTTTCTCGGCGAAAAGCTGCGCGCCAGACGCGTCGCAGGCGTCGTAATCGGCCTTCTCGGCGCGTTGGTAATCCTGCGCCCCGGCTTTCAGGACATCTCCATCGGGCAGATCGCACAGCTTGGTGCGGCACCGCTGTTCGCCGTATCCTACCTGATGACCAAGGGCCTGACGGGCCGCGCGGAGAGCGGCACCATCGTTGCGATGCTGACCCTGTGCTGCACAATCTTCCTGCTGCCCATCGCACTGCTCGACTGGCAAACTCCTGATCTGAATGATTACATCTGGCTCTTCATCTGCGCCATCGTGGCAACCTTCGGCCACTACGCCATGACACGGGCACTGGCCGCGGCACCGATTTCGGTCACCCAGCCCATCACGTTCCTGCAACTTGTCTGGGCATCGATTCTCGGCATCGTCGTCTTCGGCGAGGCGATCGACCCGTTCGTCATCTTCGGCGGAGGGATCATCGTCGGTGCGGCCACATGGATTGCCCACCGGGAAATGAAAGCGCGCGGAACCGCCACGATTCCGCCAGCAAACGCGACAAAGATGGTCTAATGCGCTTTTTCATTCTCCTCGCCGCCACGCTCTTTGCAGCCCCGGCCTTTGCAGCCCACGTCCAGCTCAAACCCTACAAGGACGCCCTTTTCGCCTACCCCGCCGTGCAGGAACAGGCCTATGACGGCCGTTACCTGAAGGTCGCCTACGACAAACAGCGCGACATCTACCAGCGCGACGAAATTCCACTGCGCAAGGCCAAGCGCGATTACATTTCCAGCAAGCCCCGCTGGTCCCGCAAGGTGCAGACCTACCGCTCGGCGTCTGGCGAGAAGAAGATGTTCGCCATCGGTGACAGGCGCAGCCCGAAAGTCACCGTGATCTATCTCTACGGTCAGGGTGGCAACCGCTTTCAGGGTGCCAACGACAACACGTTCGGCGGCAACTTCAACCGCCTGCAAAACCTGATGGTCCGCAACGACGGTCTTCTGCTCACCCCCGACTACGCGGATTTCGGCGCGTCCGGCACGGCAGACATCGCCGCTCTCATTCGTGACCGGAAGGCGCAAAACCCGAACACGGTTCTCATCGTCGCCTGCGGTTCGATGGGCGGCGGCGTGTGCTGGCAACTGGCGGACGATCCGGGCATCGCGCCAATGCTCGATGGTCTGTTCCTGCTAGGCTCCCACTGGTCGGACAGCTTCATCGGCAGCCCAGCCTATCAGCGCAATGTCCCCCTCTATTTCGGCCAAGGCACGTTTGATACGGTTTTTTCGCCCGACCGACAGAAGGCGTTTTTCCAGAGCATCGTAAAGGCCAACGGCACCTATCCGGCCCGCTTCGTCATGTTCGATACGGGCAAACACGGCACGCCTATCCGTATGGTGGACTGGCGGCGGGAACTGAACTGGATGCTGGCGCAGCACCGCTGAAGCCGCGGAGTCATTCCAGTTCGGCCGATGGGTCGCAGGAAACCACCCTTGCCCGCGCGTCGTATATGATGGAAACAGGCCGGCAAATTGGCC
The DNA here is from genome assembly GCA_963799325.1 of uncultured Alphaproteobacteria bacterium. Lineage (GTDB taxonomy): Bacteria > Pseudomonadota > Alphaproteobacteria > Rhizobiales > Rhizobiaceae > Pseudahrensia. The sequence goes on from CAWCWS010000002.1 coordinate 1,397,716, forward strand.
GACACATTCACGGCGTTCCTCTTTATGCATTCTCTTCGTATCGCGGTCATCGGCTCCGGCATTTCCGGCGCATCGGCCGCATGGCTTCTTTCTAAAACCCATGACGTGACGCTCTATGAGGCGCAGGACCGGCCCGGCGGGCATACCAACACCGTCATCATGGATGTCGATGGCGTTCCCGTGCCGGTGGATACGGGCTTCATCTGCTACAATTCGGTCAGCTACCCGAACCTCGTCGCCCTGTTCGACCATCTCGGTGTGCCGACCCATGACACCACCATGAGTTTCGCAGCGTCGCTCGGTGGCGGTTCTTACGAGTATTCCGGCGGCACATATTTCGGCATTCTCGCCCAGCCATCCAACGCCTTCCGCCCATCCCACTGGCGCATGGTGAAGGACATTCTGCGTTTCTTCCGCGAGGCACCGAAGGACGCGAACGGCCTCGGCGACGACGTGACGCTGGCGCAATATCTGGCAGCGAACGACTACAGCGCCGCCTTCATCGACTGCCACCTGTTGCCGATGGCCGCCGCCATTTGGTCGTCGCGCACGGACGATATGACGAGCTATCCGGCCAAAGCCTTCATCCGCTTCTTCGCCAATCACGGCCTGTTGCAGGTCGACGGCCGCCCGAAATGGAGCACGGTGCTGGGCGGCTCGAAGGTCTATCACGACCGCCTGTTGGCCGATGGCACTATGCGGGTCCGCACCGGCGAACCGGTGCGCCGTATCGAGCGGAATGCCGCAGGCGTGATGGTGAATGGCGAACGCTACGATCAGGCCGTCATCGCCACCCATGCCGACCAGGCTTTGGCACTGCTCGCCGACCCGTCCTCAGAAGAGAAGGCCCTGCTCGGCACCTTCGCCTATTCCAGAAACACCGCCGTGCTGCACCGCGACGCGCGTCTCATGCCCAGGCGCAAGCTGGCCTGGGCAAGCTGGAATTATGTCGAACCCGCAGTCGCAGCCGAACCCGCACTGACATATTGGATGAATTCGCTTCAAAGTCTGCCGACCAAGGAAAACGTCTTCGTTTCCCTCAATCCGCCAGCCGACATGACGATCGAGGGCGAAGCCGGACGGTTCCACTACGAACACCCGATCTTCGACAGCGCGGCACTGGAGGCGCAGCGCAATTTGTGGAACCTGCAAGGTATGAATTGCACGTGGTTCTGCGGCGCGCACTTTGGCGCCGGCTTCCATGAAGACGGGCTGCAATCCGGGCTGGCGGTCGCCGAACAGCTCGGCAACGTGCGCCGCCCGTGGGCGGTTGCCAACGAGAGCGGGCGTATCCATGTGCAGGATAGTGAAGCACTGGCGATGGCCGCCGAATAGGAGCCGGATCGATGGGTACAGCGACGGACGCAGCGATCTATCGCGGCGAAGTCGTTCACGCGCGTTTGCACCCCGTCGCCCACAAACTGCGCTACCGCGTCTTTTCGCTTTTGCTTGACGTGAACCGCGTTTCAGAAGTCGACAAACACCTGCGCCTGTTCTCCGTCGATCGCTTCAACCTGTTCAGCCTGCGCCAGTGCGACCACGGCCACCGGGATGGCAGCACATTGGCGAAATTCGTTGCCGACCAGATACGCCACGCCCGACTGGAAAACCGCGTCGCGCGCAGTGTCGTGCTGCTCTACCCGCGTATTCTCGGCTTCGCCTTCAACCCGCTCACCGTTTACTGGTGCCTCGATGCGGCAGGTGAACCGCTGCTGATGATCTACGAAGTCCGCAACACGTTCGGCGAAGACGTCACCTACGTTCTGAAAGCCGGTGAGCGCCACGGCACCGCATGGACTCACGGCATCGCCAAGGCCTTTTACGTATCACCTTTCAACGATGTGGAGGGGGACTATACATTCCATGTCACCGCACCGGGCGAAAAACTGACGGTCGGCGTCGCGCTCAAGGTCGGACGTCCCATTCTCCGAACCCACTTCCGGGCCAAAGCCACACCGCTTACGGATAAGGCATTGCTGAAAATGTTTGTCGCCTACCCCGCCATGACGGCGAAGATCGTCGGCGGTATTCATTGGGAAGCGGCGAAACTCTGGTTCAAGGGCATGACGCTCAAGACGCGCCCTGCCGCGCCGGAACCGCGTATCCTGCGCGGTTAATAGCTACTTCCGCATGATGAATGTGCGGATGAACCAAAAGTAGAGCGGATAAGGCAGCAAATTGAGGAATTTCAGGATCGTGACCAGCTGCCACGGGAACGCCACCTCGAATGTCCGCTTTTTCAGCCCCGCAATCATCTTGTCACCCGCCTCATCGACTTTCATCAGGAACGGCATGGGAAAATCGTTTTTTGCTGTTAGGTCCGTTTCCACGAAGCCGGGATTGATGACGGTGACGTCGATACCCTTCGCCTCCAGTTCCGGTTTCACGCTTTCGGCCAGCGAGATCAGCGCGGATTTCGTTGCTCCGTAGCTGGCGGAATTCGGCAACCCGCCATAACCGGCAACCGACGAAATCCAGGATACATGGCCCTGCCCCCGCGCGATCATGGACGGCAGCACGGCGGCGAGCCCGTTGGCGACACCATTCACGTTCACGTTGAACGTCTTATGGAAATTGTCGATCTTCATGTCGGTGATCGACGACGGGAACCAGGCGCCCGCGCAGAACAGCGCCAGGTCGATCGGCCCGTGTTCGGTCTCGATTTGCGTGGCCAGGTCCGCCAACACCTGCGCGTCCGTCACGTCCGCCGGATAGGCGTGAATATTGGGTGAAAACGCGGCAATTGCGCGCAACTTGTCTTCCGAGCGGGCGGAGATGCAAACCGTCACCCCTTCATCCGCCAGCCGCCGCGCTACGGCTTCGCCGAGGCCTGAACTCGCGCCCGTCAGCCAGGCAATTTTCCAGGTGGGTTTGGTCATGGGGCAACACCTTGCAAAGGAACTTCTCGTTAGCTTACAGGAACGGATGGACCGCGTCGCGGTTTCATCCTGCCGCATGTTTACGGGCCGGGAACGATATGGACCTTTTCACCCTCGAAAATCTCTTCACACTGTTGATGCTCATTCTGCTTCAGGCCGTGCTGGGTTTCGACAATCTTCTCTATATCTCCATCGAATCCAAACGGGTCGCGGTGGAACATCAAAAGCGCGTGCGACGCATGGGAATCCTGCTCGCCATCGCCCTGCGTATCGTGCTGCTGTTCGTCGTCACGCAGGCGATCGTCTATTTTCAGGATCCGCTCATCACCCTGCCGTTCACGGGTGTTGTGGAGGGTGATGTGAACGGCCACTCGCTCATCGTGCTGTTCGGTGGTGCCTTCATCATCTACACGGCGATGAAAGAGATCATGCACAAGCTGGCAATATATGACCCGCACGGAGAAGCCGCGCGTAACAAGAAATCCGTCGGCTCTGTCGTCTTCATGATCGTGCTGATGAACCTCGTCTTTTCCTTCGATTCCATTCTGTCCGCTCTGGCGCTGACCGACGTGTTTCTCATCATGGCCACAGCCATCGTCATTTCCGGCCTGATGATGCTGTTTCTCGCCGACACCATGTCGGACTTCTTGGCCAAGAACCGGATGTATGAGGTGCTTGGCCTGTTCGTCCTGTTCATCGTCGGAATCATGCTGGTGTCGGAAGGCGGGCATCTCGCCCATCTGAAACTGTTCGGCTACGCGGTGGAACCGATGGCGAAGACCACATTCTATTTCGTGCTGGTCGTGATGCTGCTCGTGGACATTGTCCAGAGCCGCTACCAGCGCAACCTGATGGCTCAGAAGAAGCGTGAGATTGATGATCCCACCATCACGACCGAAACCGTCGCGGCCGAACGGGCCGCCGGTCCGGACTGATCGGGAGAGGAACGATGGAAGAGGAAACGACCGGTCAGGCCGCGGGGCGCATCGCTTCGGAGACCGCCGACAGTCTGCGGATCGGTGATCCGGTTGCGCGCATGATCAAGCAGATCAACGAATTGTGGATCGGCACCGTGGAAATGGTGCCGCAGATCGTCGTCGGTCTCGTCATCGTCATTCTCACATGGCTGCTGGCGAAGGCTGTGCGCGGTTTCGCGACGCGGCTGGCGCACCGCGCCCATCTTCGCCCGAGCCTCGTCAATTTCGTACGGATGCTGGCCGGTCTCGTCACGTGGATCGTCGGGCTGATGATCGCGGCAGTCGTCGTTTTCCCCGACCTCACGCCATCAAGCATGATTGCAGGCCTTGGTATCGGCACCGTGGCCGTGGGCTTCGCGTTCAAGGACATTTTCGAAAACTTCTTTGCAGGCGTCTTCATTCTGCTGCGCAAGGACATGCGGATCGGTGATTTCATCGAATGCGAGGATATCGAGGGCCGCGTCGAGAATATCTCGATCCGCGAGACGCATATCCGCGAGACCGATGGCGAACTCGTCATTGTGCCCAACGCGATGCTGTTCAAGAACCCGCTGACCATCCGCACGGATAAGGACATCCGTCGCACCACGATCATCTGCGGTGTGGCCTATGATGTGGACCTCGATACGGCCCGCGATGTGATCCGCTCGGCGGTAGCGTCCTGCGACACGGTCGTGCAGGACGACAAGCCGGTCCAGGTCTTCGCGCAGGAATTCGGCGATTCTTCCATCAATTTCGAGGTGACGTGGTGGACCGGCTCCAAGCCGCTGGATATCCGCACGTCACGCGATCAGGTCGTCACCGCCGTCAAGCGTGGGCTGGACAATGCCGGACTGGAAATCCCGTTCCCGTATCGCACGCTGACATTCAAGGAACCCTTGCCGGTCATGCAGCAGAAGACGGATGACGAAAATTAACCGGCTTCCTCCATTATGGCCCCACTTCCGACCACCGAAAACCGCACCATGCGTATTCTGATCGTCCTGTTTGCCGCTTCATCCCTGTCAGGTTGCGCAGCTGCACTCGTGACCGGCGCGGTTGTTGGCACCACTGCCAAGGTTGCGACCACCGCGGTCGGCGGGGTGACAAAGGTCGCGGTCGGCACGACGAAACTGGCCTATCACGGCACCAAGGCCGTCGTCACCGCCGGTCGCGACGAGCCGCGCACGGTCGATTGCGCCGATCTTCCCGATCCCAAACCGCAAACCTGTCTCGATTTCACCGACTGATCAGCGGTTCGTCTTCAAACGTCATGCCAGCCTGAACGCCCCATGAACGGCACGTTCCGGCACCGTTCAGTCCCGCATCTCTATTCCTGCATCATCAACAAGGGCCCGGACGACCCGGCAGCCCAAGCAGGAAAGAGGTCAGACATGGCATCCCCCTTCAAAACTCTCCTCATCGCTGCCGGTGTCGCCCTTGGTGTCGCCAGCATGTCTCCGGTCGCGGCAGAGGCCGCGAACCGCACGACGCTCATAGCCGACAACGGCGGCATCACGTTTCAAGTCCGTTCGCTCAAGCACAAGGAACGCTACATCGAGGAGCGCCACTACCGGGACAACCGCCGACGCTACCGCGATGGTTCCTTTGATCGCGACGACCGCCGCAGCCGTCGCCACGCGACATGCTCTCCCGAGCGCGCGCTGCGCATGGTGGAACGTCGCGGTATCCGCCGGGCCTTCGTGCGCCGTGTCGGTGAACGTGGTGTCGTGATCGCAGGTCGCAAACGCGGCGAGCGCATCGTTGTCGGCTTCGGTCGTCACCCGTCCTGCCCCGTGCGCTTCGTCCGCGCGCGCGGCTGGTAAGGTTCAGCCCATTCCGGCAGGCCGCCGTTAGCCCTCGTTCGACCGCCTGCCGGACGACCCGCCGTGGTGTCGCCTGTCCCTCCCCCATCGTGTGGACCGGCTGACGGTGCGGCGGGTCGACTTTGACATCCTACTGCGCGATCTCCCAGGTTACCGACACCGTCACTTCATAACTGCCCTCCCCTGCCGCCACCGGCACGGCCATATCGCTGGCGATTGAGGCTTCGGCCATCCGCCCCATCTGTACCATCCGCGGCGGCTGACCTCCCTGTTCGGACATGCTGACAATGCGCCCGAGACCGACGCCCGCCGTTTCCGTCAGCGTCCGCGCCTTCGCAATCGCCCGTTCCACGGCATCCTTGCGGGCCTGCTCCAGCGCCGCTTCCGGTTGGGACGTGGTGAAGCCGATCCCGCCACCACTGTTCACGCCAAGCGTCACCGAGCGATCGAGCACTGCGCCCACTTTCGTCAGGTCCCGCAACCGCACCATCAGGCCATTGGTCACCTGATACCCGATGATGTCCGGTGGCTTCACCATGCCCTGCGGGTCGGGCTGAAAATAGCGGTATTGGGGCTGGATGGAAAACTGGCTCGTTTGCAGATCCCGCTCGGCCATGCCCGCCTCGCGCATGGCCGCCATCACCTCCGTCATGGCAGCGTTGCTGGCATCCAGTGCTTCCCGCGCTGTGGCCGCCTCACGCACGACGGACAGCGAAAGCTCCGCCATATCCGGCACGACAATGGACTTGCCTGTTGCGGACAGGGATATCGTCGGCACGGCCTGATCGGCCAATGCGACGTTCGGGAGGGACAGCGCCAAAGCGGCGACTGCGAGGACGGGTAGGCGCATGGTGGAAAACTCCGTTTGGGGGCGTCCTCTCTTCGGCTGCGAATACGGCCAGATGGCGGCTTGTGCCACACGTCCCGCTTGCCGCAGTCCCCGTTCTGCGTTAGCGAACCACCGGCGGGTCTGTAGCTCAATTGGTTAGAGCCGTCGGCTCATAACCGATTGGTTGGGGGTTCAAGTCCCTCCAGACCCACCAGTTTCCCGCTTTGCCACGCCCAGCGCATGCGCCAGCAGAACCTCTGCCCGTGCATCGCTCTCCGCCTCGACGTAGACCCTCAGTTCCGGCGCGTTGCCGGAGGGGCGCAGATGAACAACGGCAGCATCCGTATAGGTGATGCGGTGCCCGTCGGTGTCGTTGCGGGCGACGGCTGCAAGCCCTTCCGGGTGGTAAAGACCCGCATTGGCCGGAATGTCTCGCAGCGCGGCAAGCAACGCCATCGACGCTTCTTGTGGTGTCGCTTCCAGCCGGTCGCTCACCGTTACGCGTAAGGGGAGCAGGCCGCGCAACGCCGACAGGTTCAAAGCACTTTTGCGGGCAAGCGAAATGACGGCGAGAATGGGCAACAGCGCATCCCGTGTGGGTAGTGGCGAGAGCCTGCCAGTGGCACCTTCCAGTTCCGATGCGCTCAGAAATCCGCCATTGGCCTCGAAACCGGCAACCCGTCCGCTGGCTGTGCTCATCGCGGCGATCACGTGGGGCGAGCCGATTTTCGTGCGAATGACACGCTCGAAGAACCCGCTTCCCTCCACCGCACCGGTCGAGGAAATCGGCGTGACCATACACGTCACCCCAAGTGCATGACCGGCCAGAATGCCAAGCGTATCGCCCCGGAACCAGGTGCCGTGCTCGTCCGCCAGCAGGGGTCGGTCCCCGTCCCCGTCGGTCGTCACCAGCGCGTCGAGCCCGTATTTCGACACCCACTCCTTTGCCTGCGCCTTGTCGGCGGCGCTCACGGCTTCGGTATCAACGGGCACAAAGGTGTCGCTGCGCCCGAGATGCACCACGTCGGCACCGAGCGACGACAGGATGGCCGACACAAGATCACGACCCGCCGCGCTGTGCTGGTAATGCCCCACGCGCCAACCATTGAGGACGCCCGTCAAAGGCCGAAACGAACCGGTCGGACCACTCGCTCGCCGCCAGCGTGTTCACCTCCGGCAAAGGCCCGGTCGCACCATCGGGCATGGCCGCGTTACTGGCGAGCATAGGCTCCTCGTCAGCCTTCATCAGTTCCCCATCGGGGCGGTAGAACTTGATGCCGTTGCGGTCGAACGGAATGTGGCTGCCGGTAATCATGATCGCAGGCCGACTGCGCGACAGCGCGGCATGAGCGAGCGCCGGCGTCGGTATCTCGCCGCAGAAAACGGCCGTGCAGCCACGCGCGTGAATTGCTTTAATCACGGCAGCCGCAATACGCGGCGAAGACGGGCGCAGATCGTGCCCCACCCAGACCTGCGAACCTGCCGACAGGCTCAGGAAATCGAGAAACGCCGTGGTATAGGCGATGCACGTCTCATCATCGAGATCGTCCACCAATCCGCGCAGCCCCGACGTGCCGAAGGCGGCCGCAGAGGCTGTGAAAACGTCCCTGACCGGACGACGCTCCGGACTGGGTAACGGGTTATCCACGCCCGACATAAGGCATTTTCGTCGCCATAATATTCATGGACAACACGTTCGTTTCCGGTGGAAGCGACGCCATATGAACGATCGCCGCGCCCACATGGTTCACGTCCATCGTCGGTTCCGGTTTCATGGTGCCATCCGCCTGCGGAACGCCTTTCTTCATGGCTTCGGTCATGTCGGAGGCGGCATTGCCGATGTCGATCTGCCCGCAAGCGATATCGTGCTGGCGACCGTCGAGCGCGATGGACCGGGTCAGCCCGCTGATCGCGAATTTCGAGGCCGTGTAGGGTGCCGACCCGGGGCGCGGCACAGTGGCGGAGATCGACCCGTTATTGATGATGCGCCCGCCCTTCGGCGACTGGTCGCGCATCATGGCGAAGGCTGCGCTGCGCCACGAGAAACGCGCCGACAAGGTTCACGTCGATGACATGCCTGAACTGATCCAGCGTCACATCGCCGAAATTGGTCGGTGGTACGTTATTGCCCGCATTGTTAAACAGCAGATCGAGACGCCCGTGCTGCTCCTTTATGGCCGCAAACAACGCGTCGATGCTGGCTTCGTCCGTCACATCACTGGTGATGGCGGAGATATTGTCGCCCATGCCAGCCGTTTCATCCAGCGGCTCCTGCCGCCTGCCGGTGCCGATGACGGTCCATCCGGCTTGTGAAAGAGCGAGCGCTGCGCTGCGGCCAATGCCGGAGCCAGCCCCGGTGACGAGTGCGATTTTAGACATATAAGATCCCGAAAATGTCGTTTCCCCTTCTTAGCGGGGGATGGCCGTATGTGCTAGGGATCGGAGATGAACGCACCGCTTATCGACAATCTACAATACGCCAACTGGTCCGAAACCATTTTCCGTCAAATGCGGCAGGGCGGGGTCGATGCGGTCCACGTCACCATCGCTTACCATGAGACTTTCGCGGAGACCGTTCGCAACATCACCACCTGGAACCGGTGGTTCGAGCGCTATCCAGATCTCATCGTTCAGTGCTTCACCGGCAACGATGTGCGCAAAGCACAAAGCGAAAGCCGCACAGCCATCATCTTCGGCTTCCAGAACCCCTCGCCGATGGAAGACGATATCGGCCTCATCGAAGTCCTTCACCGTCTCGGCGGGCGTTTCATGCAACTGTCCTACAACAACCAGAGCCTGCTCGCGACCGGCTGCTACGAGACCGAAGATCCCGGCATCACGCGATTTGGAAAACAGGTGATTGCGGAGATGAACCGCGTCGGCATGGTCATCGACATGAGCCACAGCGCGGAACGCTCGACGCTGGAGGCGATCGACCTGTCGAGCCGCCCCATCGCCATCACCCACGCTAATCCGCACGATTGGCATCCGGCGCTTCGCAATAAGTCCGAAACCGTTTTGCGGGCCTTGACGGGGCGCGGTGGAATGCTCGGCTTCTCCATGTATCCCCACCATCTGGCCGGTGGCACGGACTGCACGCTGGCATCGTTTTGCCGCATGATCGCCGATACGGCGGAGCGCTACGACGCGGAGCATCTCGGCATCGGGTCCGACCTGTGCCAGGACCAGCCGGACAGCGTGGTGGAATGGATGCGCAACGGGCGGTGGTCGAAGCAGGTGGATTACGGCGAGGGCAGTGCTTCCGCCGCAGGTTTTCCCGACCAGCCGGACTGGTTCCGCGACAATCGTGATTTCAACAATATCCGCAACGGCTTGTCGAATGTCGGCTTTTCGCAGGGCGACATCGATGGCATCATGGGCGGCAACTGGCTGCGGTTCTACGATGATGGTTTCGGGCCGGAAAAAGCGACATGAGCGAAGCGCACGATCTCGACCTCCTCCATCCGCAAACCGACCTACGCCCACCGGAAACGATCATGCGCCTGTCGCGCATGGGTGCGTCGTTCCCGACCCGCCTGTCGTTCTTGCGCTCCCTTCTGCGCGATCTGGCAGCGCAGAAGGCAAGCCTCCATCGTGACGCACGCGACTGGGACACCGAGGGCTTTGGGCACGCCACCTACCGCATCGCTCTCGACGGGCGCGACCTGACGCTGATCACATGGACTGCGCCGCTGGAGGAGAGCAACCGCACCGACCGGGTGATCGCCACCGCTTGGGACGCCTGTTTCGTGCTGTTCCACGGTGTGCCGACCGCTTCCGACATTGCCAGTTTGGGGCACCACGCTTCGGTGCAGGAAGCCGGACGCTACGACCCGCGCATTCTGGTCGTGTCCCGCGCCAACAAGTCCGTGCGCCTGTTTGATTATGTGGCCGACGCACTCGCTGCAGGACATCAACCGGACCCGAAACGCCTCGCCGACACCGGCTATCTGATGCGCACCACGGCCGTCTATGGCAACGGCAAGTTCGGCATGGCGGACCGCGACGCCGGGTCACGCCCCTTCCGGCTGGAAATGCTGGCTGTCTATCTCATCCGCGAATTCACGCTCGACCTGGTGGAACACGTTGCGAAAGCGCGCAATGCGGGGGCGGCGAAACTATCGGATGTTTCCAAGCGCGTGCTTGGCATCGGCAATTCCACCGGCCTCGGCATGGCCCCTTTTCTCGTCAGCCATCCGGTCTTGCTCAACAACTGGATACTGGTGCGGGAAACGGCATTGGCACGGGTCCGCGCCCTGCCAGCGACCAACAAGCACGAAGAATTTGTCGCCCTGTGCAAGCGCGCGACCCGCCATCTCGCTGAGTGGAACGTGGACGACCCGACCGAACAGGCGCGCATCGAGGCCTTGCGCGCCGAATGGGCGGCGTTCGACAAGTCGCTTCCCACCAACCATCCGTGGGATCATCTCGTCCGCCGTGCCGAAACCGGCAGCGAAAGCCTTCAGGAATTGGTCACCGCTCTCGTACTGGAACCCCACGGCGATCTCATCGACGGGCTGGCCGACTGCATGGGGGCCAACGATGATGGCCGCATCGACCCGCGCCAAAGCATTGTCGATCTGAAAGCGATTATCCGCAGCCACTATGGCTGGGCGACCGGCATGGATCTTCGCCGACCTGAAGCCCGCGCGAAGGCTTGGTATGTCAGCGAGGAGAAGCTGGAGCCCCGGCTCGGCGAAGCGGTAACCGTTCCACAGGAACACCGCCGGATGCCCCACGATATCCCCCACCGCGTACAGGCTTTAGCCGCAGACCTCCAGGCCGTCGACGACAAGGAAACCGTTGGCGTCTTTCTCGCCAGCAACATGGCGCATCGCGCCATCGTCAATCGCGTACAAACCATCGCTCGCCACCCGTATGGCGAAATCCGTGATAATCTCGTGGCGGAGGATGTGCGCCCGATCGACCTGCTACGCTGCAAGCTGGCTTTCTTCGGAGCCGCCCGCTTCGATCCGCGCTCGGACCTGTGGACCCGCATCGTGCTGTATCAAGGTGCGCCGTGCGCCGATGAATTGACAACTGACAATGCGGATGACGGGTTTCTGCCGGCCTTTGGCACAGCGTAATATGAAGAAGCTGACCGTTTCGGCCAACGAATTTGCTGTTACGGTCCGTAAAGCGTGCATCGGTATAGGTGTCGCGCGCGGTGTGGCGGACGATATCGCATCGGGCGCGGTGGCCGCCGCTTCGCGCGGTCTTTTGATTCTGCCATCGTTACTCGACGCCCTGGACGCCTTCACGCCGCGCCCCGCAACATGGCAACGGGCGGGGAACAACTGGCTCGCGCATAGAGCGACAGCTCTCAACGACGCACCGTCCATCGTCGATCTCGCCACCACCGGCAGCGCCGTTTCCATCAATTCTATCGATCAACCGGTCCTGCTGCTGGGCTGCGCGCTCGCTGCCAACGACACCTACTCCATCCAGATCGGCGCGGCGCATTGGCGGGATTGCTCGTCCATTTCTGTCCAGCCGAACGGCCCCTGCGCCATCCGTCTGCGGCTGACAGAAACCGGCAAACCGCTTACGCAACCCGCCGCGCTCACCGTCTTGCAAAAAGACTGGCAGGCGTTGGAAGCTTACGCCCGCCTCCTTCTTGTCCCGGCAGACGCTGTCACACGCGGCGATGCCGGTGCGGGCACCAACGACAACGATTGAGGACACACCATGCCCCATATGACACTCCACGCCATAGAAGACCTCGCCACAGCGGCGCTGCAGGGCGCGGGCGCGAGCCAGGCCAATGCCCGCTCCGTCGCCCGCTCCACCCGCCGCGCCGAACGCGACGGCGTGCGCTCCCACGGGCTGATGTATGTGCCGATTTACGCCGAACACGTCGCCTGCGGTAAGGTGGACGGCAAGGCCGAGCCGCAAGTTACCACGCCAAAACCGGCACTGGTGCGCGTGGATGCCCGCACCGGCTTCGCCCACCCCGCCATCGACGCCGGATTCGAGGCGATGGTGGCTGCCGCACGGTCGCAGGGCGTGGGAGTGATGAGCATCTTCAACAGCTATAATTGCGGCGTGCTCGGCCATCATGCCGAGCGCATCGCGGAAGCCGGACTGCTGGCGCTGTGCTTCACGAACGCCCCCGCTTCCATCGCGCCCACCGGCGGTTCCAAACCGGTCGATCGGCACCAACCCGTTTGCACTTGGCGTGCCCGGCGACGGTGCGCCAGCCTTCGTCATCGACCAGTCCGCCTCTGCCATCGCCAAGAGCGAGATCATGCTGCGCAACCGCGAGGGCGATGCCATCGAGGAGGGCTGGGCGCTGGATGCGGATGGCAACCCGACCACTGATGCTGCTGCTGCATTGAAGGGCTCAATGGTGCCCTCGGGCGGTGCGAAAGGGTTCGGCGCGGGGCTGATGGTGGAGGTTTTCGCCGCTGCCCTGTCCGGCGCGGTGCTTGGCAAGGATGCGAGCCCGTTTTCCGGCACGGCTGGCGGACCGCCGATGACCGGGCAAACTTTCATCGCCATTGACCCCGAACCCTTGTCAGGTGGAGGATTTACTGACCGGGTCGCAGCGCTTGTGGCGGCTTTGACGGAACAGGACGGCACGCGCCTGCCCGGCTCCCGCCGCGTCGCAGCCCGCGACAGAACCGCCAATGGAGTGGACGTGCCGGACGATCTCGTCGCCCGCATCGAGGCCTTTATCTAGGGCGCGATATGGAGCGCAATGTTACGGGTGTGTGGTCTATCCCGGTGTTCAAACAGATAAATGCCCTGCCATGTGCCAAGCATCATCCGCCCTTCGGCAACCGGAACCGACAGGCTGGTCATCGTCAGCGCGGCGCGAATATGCGCCGGCATGTCGTCCGGTCCTTCCGATCGATGGCGCAGATATGACATTTCAGGATCGTTTGCCGCTGGCACGAGACGGGAGAAATAAGCCTGCAAATCCCTCTGAACATCGGGGTCGGCGTTTTCCTGTATCAGCAATGAGCAGGACGTATGGCGCACGAACAGCGTGAGCAAACCTTCATCAATGCCGCGCTCTCGCACGAATGCGGCGACGGCGTCCGTGAACTCATACAGCCCCGGTCCGCGCGTGCTGACGCTGACTTCCGCGACCGGCACGGCCTAGCGGAACATCCCGTCGCCCTGCTCGGCGATCACCTGTTTGGCCTTGTTGATCGTGGCTGTCGCACAGTCGTCCCGCGAACCGAATGTGTCGGCGCGGATGAGCGTATGGGAATGCTCGCCCTTCGAGATGGTGCCGTGCAACCGGAATTGTCCGCCATCCTTCATGGGCGTCGCCTTGATTGTATAGCCTTCGTGGATGGCCTCGGCGGCGGGCGCTTCCTCTTTGGATTTGCCGCCGCCGAACAGTTTTGAGAAGAATCCCATGATCAGCTGTCCAGAAACGAACGCAGTTTACGCGACCGGCTTGGATGTTTCAGCTTCCGAAGCGCCTTCGCCTCGATCTGGCGAATACGTTCGCGCGTGACGCTGAACTGCTGGCCCACTTCTTCCAGCGTGTGGTCCGTGTTCATGCCGATGCCAAAGCGCATCCGCAGCACACGCTCCTCGCGCGGCGTGAGAGACGCCAGCACCCGCGTCGTCGTTTCGCGCAGGTTGGACTGGATGGCGGAATCGATGGGCAGAACGGCGTTCTTGTCCTCGATGAAATCACCCAGATGCGAATCTTCCTCGTCGCCAATGGGCGTTTCGAGCGAAATAGGCTCCTTGGCGATCTTCAGCACCTTGCGCACCTTTTCCAGCGGCATGGCGAGTTTCGACGACAGCTCTTCCGGCGTCGGTTCGCGACCGATCTCGTGCAGCATCTGGCGTGAGGTGCGGACGATCTTGTTGATTGTTTCGATCATGTGCACCGGAATGCGGATCGTGCGGGCCTGGTCCGCGATGGACCGGGTGATCGCCTGTCTGATCCACCAGGTCGCGTAGGTGGAGAACTTGTAGCCACGACGGTATTCGAACTTGTCGACCGCCTTCATCAGGCCGATATTGCCTTCCTGAATGAGGTCGAGAAACTGCAGCCCGCGGTTGGTATATTTCTTGGCGATGGAGATGACGAGGCGCAGGTTGGCCTCGACCATTTCCTTCTTGGCACCACGGGATTCCCGCTCGCCCTTCTGGACCATATGCACGATGCGGCGGAATTCGGACGTTTCCAGCCCCGTTTCGTGTGACAGCATCTGGATGTCGGCCCGCAATTCGTGGATGTCGGTCTTCTCTTTCTTGTTGAATTCTTTCCAGCCCTTCGCACCCAGATTGGCAATGCGGCGGATCCAGTTCGGATCGAGTTCCGACCCGCGATATTCTTCCAGAAAGTTTTCGCGCGTTACGCCATGCTTTTCGGCCAGCCGCATCAGGCGGCCTTCAGACTGCACAAGCCTCTTGTTGATGTCGTAAAGCTGCTCGACCAGCGCCTCGATACGGTTGACGTTCAATTCGAGCGATTTCACGCTCTCGATGATCTCTTCCTTCAACGCTTTCAGGCGACGTTCCTGTGACGGGGACAACCGCTCGTTCGCCATGCGCTTTTCGACATACTGGTCCTGAAGGCGGCGCAGCTTCTTGTAATTGTCGGCGATGGAATCGAAGATTTCCAATACCTTGGGGCGCAGTTCCGCTTCCATCGCTGCGAGCGAAAGCGCGGCCTCGTCGTCCTCGTCGTCATCGTCTTCCTTGGCACCGTCCAGCTTCTGCGCCGGGCGGCCCGTATCCGGGTCCTTGCCCTCGGCAATCAGCTTTTTGCGCGCCAACGCTTCAGGCGAATGTTCACCGCCGGACCCCTGCCGAACAGCTTCCGCGACGGATGCGGGCGCGTTCGGGTTCACCGGCACGTTCTGCTTGGCGTCAGGCCCGGCATAGGTTGCGTCGAGGTCGATGATGTCGCGCAGGAGAATGTTTTCTTCCAGCAATTCGTCGCGCCAGATGATGATGGCCTGGAACGTCAGCGGGCTTTCGCAAAGGCCCGCGATCATCGTCTCCCGGCCGGCCTCGATGCGCTTGGCAATGGCGATCTCGCCTTCACGCGACAGCAGTTCGACGCTGCCCATTTCCCGCAGATACATGCGGACGGGATCGTCGGTGCGATCGGTCGGCTCTTTCTTTTTGGTTGTAGCAAGCGCCTTCTTGCCGGTCTCGACGAGCTCGGAGGAGACTTCCTCGACCTGTTCTTCCGCCTCTTCCTCTTCCACCACGTTGATGCCCATTTCCGACAGCATCGACATCGTGTCCTCGATCTGGTCGGGTGAGACCTCTTCGGACGGCATGACCGCGTTCAGTTCGTCGACGGTGACGTAGCCGCGTTTTTTCGCGGCCTTGATCATCTTCTTGACGGAATCGTTGTTCAGGTCGAGCAGCGGCTTGTCGCCCGCACGCTCTGCCGGGTCGACGGGCAACGGTTTCTTCGCAGCTGGTTTGGCAGCGGTCTTGGTGGCCATACAGTCACTCTCTCATCGGTTTCGCGGGCGCGCCATAAAGCTGCCCGCGATCTGCAGCCGTCCAGCCAGCGTTCGGGTTGCGAACGAAATCAGGGAGGCGCGAATCAGCACATCTCGTTCCCGCTATTATACAAGCGGGTTGTTTTAAGGTTCGATTAACCCTGTCGCGGTTCTCGACCAGTGGGCCTTGTGGACGGCAAAGCGTCGCGGTGGCCCGTCAGTGACATGGGATTGGAGACCCTATGACTCAAGTGGGGCGAAAAAGCAAAAGTGTGTGAGAACATCCGTTAGAAGCTACGCGCCGGTCGACCACTGGGGGCACCAAACCCTTCGATCAGGGCGTCCAGCCCGACCTCGCGTTCCATCTCACGCTTGAGGCTGACAATCCGGTCCCAGGCATGTTCGTCGCCCACGGCTTCGAACGCTTCTTGCGCGGCGCGCAACTCCGCTGTCAATTCGCCGGAACGCGCGCGCAACGCACAGGCCTGTTTCCAGCCCTCCTCGGCATCCTCGAATGCCGCACCCTCCATCGCCTGCCACACGCGGTTGTGGCGAACGTGGGAGGTGGTCAGAGCGTATTCGGCATCGAGCCCGCGCGCGGAGAGAGCCGATCGCAGGCTTTCGACGGTTGGTGCATCGCCGCCTTTATCGAGCGCAGACGCCAAAATATCGAGCAGTGCGCGGTGCAGCGCTTTCAAGACGGGATGATGAAAATCGAGTGCTGCCAGTTCATCGAATTCGGCCACCCCGATTTCCGGATGATTCAGCACGGTGGCGACCAGTGTCGTGTCCCGCAACGGTGGCAGCGACGTGCGCGACGTGACGAGCGAGGAGTTCATCAGAGCGTCGGAAATGGCAAGGCGACTCTGGCCCGGCGCGCCCCGTTGCGGGCTTCGGTTCTGGCCGTTGAAACTGCGCTTGCCGGACGAAGAGCCGAAAAATTGCGCCAGCCGCTCCCGCATCGTTTGGTCGTAGTGGCGCTGAACGCCTTCGTCACCGATGAGCCGAACGATGCGGCGCAGTGTCCCTTCCAGTTCCGCGCGCCGTTCTGGCGTATCGAAGACGCCGTTGCCCGTTTCCCGCTGCCAAAGCATGTCGGCCAGTGGTCGCGCCGCTTGCAACACGGTGGCAAATGCTTCCCTACCACCGCGCTTCAGCAAGTCGTCCGGGTCTTCGCCTTCCGGCAACAGGGCGAACCGCAACGACCGCCCGGGACGCAATGTCGGCAAAGCCGTATCGATCGACCGTCCCGCCGCCCGCACGCCGGCCTCGTCGCCGTCGAAGCATAGCACTGGCTCGCCGCCAACTTTCCAAGCCAGTTCGAGTTGCCGGTCGGTCAGGGCGGTGCCGAGCGGCGCAACGGCGTTCTCGAACCCGGCGGCGTGGAGCGCGATGACGTCCATATAGCCTTCGGCCACGATCACGTTGCCACCCCGCGCCACGGCCTTTCGCGCGCGGGCATAATTGTAGAGCACGTTGGATTTGGAGAAGAGGTCCGTTTCCGGAGAGTTCAGATATTTCGCTGGAATATCCGCCGACAGCGCCCGCCCGCCAAAGGCGATCACACGCCCGCGCGGGTCGTGGATGGGGAACATGATGCGGTCGCGGAACCGGTCATAGGAAACCGGAATATCCGGACCGAACACGACCAGCCCGCACGCTTCGATCTGGTGTTTCTCGACGCCCTTGGAGCCGAGATATTCCTTCAACGCCGACCGGCTGCCCGGTGCATAACCCAGTCCGAACGTCTCCTGCACGCTGGCGGACAGGCCACGGTCGCGCAGATAGGCCCGAGCGGGTGCGCCACCGGCTTCGTGCAACTGCGCGCGGAAAAAGGCGGTCGCCATCTCCATCACGTCGTAGAGCGAGGCCCGCACCTTTTCCTTTGCCGCCGCCTGCGGGTCCGGCGCTGGCAAAGCAATGCCCGCCTCGTCCGCCAGCCGCTCCACCGCTTCGGGAAAGGACAGGCCGTCCAGCTCGGTCAGAAATTTGAAATGGTCGCCTGAAACCCCACACCCGAAACAGTGATAGCGGCCCTTTTGATTCTCGCAGTGAAAGGACGGGGATTTTTCGCCATGAAACGGGCAGCAGGCCCAATAATCGCCCTTGGAGGGGTTCGATTTCTTGGCGTCGAACGACACGCGCCGCCCGACCACGTCGGCGATAGGAATACGGTCGCGAATTTCTTCGAGAAAGGACGGGGTGAAGCGCATGAGTCTCTATAACGCGAAACTGGCAGAAACTCACGGAAAGTTGGTGCTTATACGGCGCAATGCCAAACTGTGGATAAGACAGGCCCCTGAACGAAGGTTCAGCCCAGCATTTCCTTCACGACCTTGCTTGCCTTACCGGCGTCGAGCTTGCCGGGATAGCGCTCTTTCAGCGCGTTCATGCACTTGCCCATATCGCGCAAGCCTTCGGCATTCACGTCCGACACCACTTCGGCGCAGGCGGCACGGGTTTCGTCCTCGTCCATCTGGCGGGGCAGGAAATCACGGATGATCTCGATTTCCTCCCGCTCCTGTTTGGCGAGTTCGAGGCGGCTCTGCTCCTCGTAAATTGTGGCGCTCTCCTCGCGCTGCTTGATCATCTTCACGAGAATGGCGAGAATTTCGTCGTCGCCCACCCGTTCCCCACCCGTTCCACGGGCAGCGATATCCCGGTCCTTGATGGCCGCATTGATGAGCCGCAGCGTTCCCACACGGCGTTTTTCGCCAGCCTTCATGGCTGTCTTCATGGCATCGGTCAGTTCGGTACGCATGGCTGCGTTTCCTTTTCGTCATACCGAATCGAGAATACAGGTCGTGCCTGCCTCGTCCGGTTATGATGTGTGTTGTCAGTCTGGCGGGTCTGTCGGCGGGGCGTTTATCGCCCGCTCTCCCGTGATGATTGGGCAGATGGATGCACCAGAGCCGCCTTTCAAGCAAGCCACATGGCATGGCAGCCATGCGCCAGCAGCAAGTCATGTGGCAAGTCCAGCGGCAAACCGGCTTGCAAATCCGCTCTGCCCATAGCACCTGTCCACCGCATAAGGAGCCGCTGCCATGACCGATAACCCTTCCCCCCAACCGTGGACGGAAACCCCCGTCACCGCCTTGCTGGTGCTGGCCGACGGCACGGTGATCGAAGGGCGTGGTGCGGGTGCGACTGGCACGGCGGTGGCGGAAGTATGCTTCAACACGGCCATGACCGGCTATCAGGAAGTGCTGACGGACCCGTCCTATGCGGGCCAGATCGTCACGTTCACGTTCCCCCATATTGGTAACGTGGGCACGAACGATGAAGACATCGAAACTCTGGACATGAACAAGACCGAGCGCGTGGCTGGTGCCGTCTTTCGCCAACCCATCACCGGCCCCTCCAACTACCGCTCGTCAAGCCATTTCGATGCATGGCTGAAGGCCCGTGGCATCATCGCATTGTGCGACGTGGACACCCGCGCGCTAACGGCGTTGATCCGCGAAAACGGGCTCGCCAACGCTGTTATTGCGCACAACCCTGACGGCAGGTTCGACGTGAACGCCTTGAAGAAGCAGGCGGCCGAATGGAGTGGGTTGGAAGGGCGCGATCTCGTGCCCGGCGTTACCGCCGACACAAAATCCGCCTGGACGCAGACCCCGTGGGACATCGCCACGACTTACGGAGACCGAAATGGCGAGGCCCATCACATCGTCGCCCTCGATTTCGGGGTTAAACGCAACATTCTTCGCCTGTTCGCCGGTCTCGATTGCCGCGTGACGGTCGTGCCCGCCGACACGTCCGCAGCCGCCATAATGGACCTGAAACCCGACGGCATCTTCCTCTCGAACGGTCCCGGCGATCCTGCCGCCACCGGAACCTACGCGGTGCCGATCATCCGGGATCTGATCGACGCAGGCCTGCCGGTTTTCGGCATCTGCCTCGGCCACCAGATCCTTGCGCTCGCATTGGGCGGCAAGACGTTGAAAATGCACCAGGGCCATCATGGGGCCAACCATCCGGTGATGGACCATACGACGGGCAAGGTGGAAATCGTGTCCATGAACCACGGTTTCGCAGTCGATGCCGACAGCCTGCCGGACGGTGTGGACGTCACCCATGTCAGCCTGTTCGACGGCACGAATTGCGGCCTGCGCCTGACCGGCAAGCCGGTTTTTTCCGTTCAGCACCATCCTGAAGCCTCACCCGGTCCGCAGGACAGCCACTACCTGTTCAAACGCTTCGTCAACATGCTGCGCGAGCGTAAGGGTGATAACGCAGTTCCTGAAAACGCCTAGCCGAACACCTGCGTGTTGCAATCTGCCAACCGCCCGCCCTCATAGCCGCGATAGAACCATGCCTTGCGCTGTTCAGCCGTGCCGTGGCTGAAACTCTCCGGCACCACATATCCTTGGGTTCGCTTCTGGATGGTGTCGTCGCCGATCTGCTGTGCGGCATTCAACGCTTCGTCGATATCGCCCGCTTCAAGCAGGCCTTTCTGGTCGGTGTAATGTGCCCAGATGCCGGAAAAGCAGTCGGCTTGTAGCTCTACCCGCACGGACATGGCATTGGCGTCGGCTTCGTTCATCTGGCCGCGCATCTGGTTGAATTTTGGCAACACCCCGATAACGTTTTGCACATGATGCCCGACCTCATGGGCGATCACATAGGCCTGCGCAAAGTCACCCGATGCTCCAAACCGGCGCGACAGGGTGTCGAAGAAGCTGGTGTCGAGATAGATGCGGGAATCGGTCGGACAGTAGAAGGGTCCGCTCGCCGATGTGGCATCGCCGCATGCCGAACGCACGGCATCGCTGAACAGCACCAGTTCCGGCTCGGGATAATCGATCCCCTGCTGTTCCAGCACGCCGTTCCAGACATTTTCCGTCTCTGCCAGCACAACACCGACGAACTGCTTCATCTCGTCGTTCGGCCCGGCGTCGGATGGCGATGGTGCGGACTGGGAATATCCGCCGGTAGAAGCGGGACCACCGGCGCCAAGCATCGCGAGCGGGTCGATGCCACAGGCGCGCAGGGCGAAGAAGGCAATGATGAGAATTGCGATGGTCCCAAAACTCAGGCCACCGCCCGCACGCCGCGCCCCGCCACCGGGAATGGGCAGGCGAAACCCGCCACCGCGCCCGCTACCTGGCATGCGGAACCCGCCGCTCCGCCCGGAACTGCGCCCCCGTATATCCTGCACATTGGAACTTTCCCGACGACCGCGCCAACGCATGGGCACTTCTCCCTCATGGCAGCAAGGCCACCGACACCGCCATCATAGGGGCGTTTGCTGGATTGCCAACGTGCCGCTCCATCGTCGGTTCCGGCATACCAGCAAATGGCCTTACGCAACTTTGCTTGCACTGCGTTTGCCAGCTTTTCCATAAGCCCGCACGATGAGCACGACGCCTGCGGCGGTCATACCCGCAACAATCAGGTAATTCAGCACCGGCAACGTCTCCCCAAACGTCATGCGTCCAAGGAACCGGAACGGCAGGAACGTGAAGCCACCGGCTATCAACAAGGCACTCGCATAGAGCGTCTGCATGGTGATGCGATGGGTGCGGATGCGGGCCACACGGCTCATCGACGATGGCCAGAGGAAAACACCGACACCCGTTGCGAGCGAAAGCAGCGTGTAGATCGACAGCAGATGGATCGGGCTGAACGGGCCAACCACACCGATTGTCGAGATACCGAAAGACGACAAGGCGACCACCGCCATCGTGGCCACCCAGGCGCGTCCCATCCATCGATGCCGCTCGTCTCCCTTGCGCCGCCACAACACGAAAGCCCCGAGAACAAGCGCCACGAACGCAGCGATGACATGCACCCAGATTGCCGGGGTCATTTCAGAGATCAGTTCCAACCGACGGTCCACGGTCAAGCCACCTGCCGCGAGCGTTTCAAAGCGCGCTTTTCATCGAACAGCCACCCGAAGAAGAAGACAGCGGCTGTAATGGTGACGGCCATGCCGATGGCGATCCCGATAGGGCCACCGGGCAGATCGGCAGGCGATGGAACGGGGCTGTTGCCGTCGGGAAACAGAATACGGCTCATCAGCAGGCCCCGAGACATGGTCAGCAACCCGGCTCCGACGACACCGCCCAGAAACAGCCCGATCAACGACAACTTGTGCGCCCGTATATTGCCCCGCCGCACCATCACGATGGCGAAGACGACCGTTCCCAAGGTAAAGACCGACAACAGGTGCAACGGGCTGAACGGACCCCACACCCGCAAGCCGTGGATGAAGAAGGACGACAGGGCGACAACCACCATTGCGCCGATCCACACCCGCCCCAACAGACGATGCGTTCGTGTGCCCTTGCGGATGGCGAAGACGGCAGAGCCCGACATCACCGCCACCAGTGCGAGAACGACATGGACCTGCACGGCGAGGTCCGCTTCGAAAAAAGGCGTGATATTCATGGGCACTCCGGTGTTCAAACTGGTTCGCCATCACGCTAGGGTGAGGCCATGAAACCCGACAACACCTCTTCCGCCAACGGGCCCCGCCGATACGCCGATGCCACCCCGCTGCAACTCGCGCTTCGTGAAATGCACACGATGGCGGTGACGCCGCGCTTCTGGGGTGTTCTGCTGGCGGTGGCGATCGTGCTGGCCATCGCCGCACCGTTCCGCACGTCGGAAGAACTGACGTTCCCGCAGCTCTTGGCCTACTGGAGTGCGATCTGCGTCACGACCTATTTCCCGGCGACCTTCGTTTCCATGTTCGTAGCCGTATCGCTGCTGCAAAAGGGCGTGGCGGAATTGCCGAGTTGGGCGGCCGGTGGACTGGCGGCGTCCTTTCCCGTTGTCGCCATCATCCTCGCACTGAACGTCTTCGTGGTCGGCTTCAGCGGCGTCGGCAGACCGCCCCTATGGGTGCTGACGCTGCAATGCGGTGCGATTTCGCTGGCGGTCGTCGCAGTCCACTACATGCTGCGCCCACCCGCCCGGAATGCCGGTGAAGACGAAACGACGCCGTCTCCCGTAAATCCGCTTCTGGAACGCCTGCCCGTCTCCAAGCGCGGCCCCGTTCTGCACATGAGCATGCAGGACCATTACGTGCAGGTGACGACCACCTCGGGCACCGAACTCGTTCTCATGAGATTGGCCGACGCCATAGCGGCGATGCCGCCGGAGGACGGGTTGCAGATTCACCGCTCCCATTGGATCGCCATCGCCCACGTGAAAGCGGTAGATGTTGCCAAAGGCCAGCGCAGCGTCACCATGTCGGACGGAACCGTTCTTCCCGTCAGCCGCACCCATGCGCCGAAATTGCGTGAGATGGGCCTGCATTAAAGGTTCAAACCGCCGGCGTAGGGGTTACGCCCGTGCGCACCCTTGCCTATAGAACGGCTTTAGCCAGACCCATTGCCTGCCCACCGGATGCCCTCCCGCATCTGTCGGGCCATCATGCGAGCAGACCATGCCCAAACGCACCGATATCGACGCCGTCCTCATCATCGGTGCGGGGCCGATCGTCATCGGGCAGGCCTGCGAGTTCGACTATTCCGGCACCCAGGCCTGCAAGGCCCTGCGAGACGAGGGCTACCGGATCGTTCTGGTCAACTCCAATCCGGCCACCATCATGACCGACCCCGAACTGGCCGACGCGACCTATATTGAGCCGATCACGCCTGATGTGGTCGCCAGCATCATCGCCAAGGAACGCGCCGAACATCCCTACGAGAAGCTGGTTCTCTTGCCGACGATGGGCGGACAGACCGCGCTGAACACAGCGCTGTCGCTGGAAAAGATGGGCGTGCTCGATAAATACGACATCGAAATGATCGGCGCCCGTGCGGAAGCCATCGACAAGGCCGAGGACCGCGACCTGTTCCGGCAGGCCATGACGGCCATCGGTCTGGCAACGCCGAAATCCTCCTTCGTCAACACCAGCGACCTGAAGAAGCAGTTCGAGGCCGACTACGAAGCGCACATGGCCAATGGCGGAACCGAAAAAGGCTGGGATGCGGGCGAGCATCTGCGTATCGAACGCCACCGGCTCACTGCTCAGATGCAGGCGCTCGCCGCCGTCGAACATTCCGGCCTGCCCGCCATCATTCGCCCCTCGTTTACGATGGGCGGCCTCGGCGGCGGCATCGCCTACACGCTGGAAGAATTGTACGACATCGTGCTGACCGGCGTGGACGCGTCCCCCACCAACGAGGTGATCGTCGAGGAAAGCGTGCTCGGCTGGAAGGAATACGAAATGGAAGTCGTCCGCGACAAGGCGGACAACTGCATCATCGTTTGTTCCATCGAAAACGTGGACCCGATGGGCGTCCATACCGGCGACTCCATCACCGTTGCCCCGGCGCTGACGCTGACGGACAAGGAATACCAGATCATGCGCAACGCCAGCATCGCGGTGCTGCGCGAGATCGGCGTCGAGACCGGCGGCTCCAACGTGCAGTTCGCGGTCAATCCGGCCGACGGGCGGCTGGTCGTCATCGAGATGAACCCGCGCGTCTCCCGTTCCTCCGCGTTGGCGTCAAAAGCCACGGGTTTCCCCATCGCCAAGGTCGCCGCGCGGTTGGCGGTCGGCTACACGCTCGATGAGTTGGACAACGACATTACCGGCGGCGCCACCCCCGCCGCGTTCGAGCCGAGTATCGACTACGTGGTGACGAAAATCCCGCGCTTCGCCTTCGAGAAATTCCCCGCCGCCTCCGATACGCTCACCACGTCGATGAAATCCGTTGGCGAGGTCATGGCCATCGGGCGCTCGTTTGCCGAAAGCCTGCAGAAGGCGTTGCGTGGGCTGGAAACCGGCCTGTCCGGCCTCGATGAAGTGTGGATCGAAGGCTGGACGAAAGACGGCGACGAGAAGGAAAACCGCAACGCGCTGCGCGCTGCACTCGGCACCCCCAAGCCCGACCGGCTGTTGAAGGTCGCGCAAGCCATCCGCCTCGGCATGAGCCTGGAAGACATTCACCAATCCTGCCGCATCGACCCGTGGTTTCTCGAACAGCTAGCCGCCATCATCGCGCTGGAAGACCGCGTGCGTGCCCACGGCTTGCCCGCCGACGCCGCCAACATGCGGAACCTGAAGGCACAGGGCTTTTCCGACGCCCGCCTCGCTGCTCTGACGGACGCGACCGAAACCGACATCCGCACCGCCCGCCACGCGCTCGACGTGCGACCGGTCTACAAACGCATCGACACCTGCGCCGCCGAATTCGCCTCCCCCACCGCCTACATGTACTCGACCTACGAGCCGCCCTTCGCCGGTGCCGTTCGGTCCGAAGCGGGCATCTCGAACCGTCGCAAGGCGATGATCCTCGGCGGCGGCCCGAACCGGATCGGACAGGGCATCGAATTCGACTATTGCTGCTGCCATGCTGCGTTTGCGTTGGACGATGCGGACATCGAAAGCATCATGGTCAACTGCAACCCGGAAACGGTCTCCACCGACTACGACACGTCCGACCGCCTTTATTTCGAAAGCCTCACCGCCGAAGACGTGCTGGAAATCATCCATGTCGAGCAGGGCGATGGTGAATTTCTCGGCGTCATCGTGCAGTTCGGCGGCCAGACGCCGCTCAAGCTGGCCGCCGATCTGGAAGCAGCAGGCATCCCCATTCTCGGCACCCCGTCCGACGCGATCGACCTTGCCGAAGACCGCGACCGCTTCAAGGATCTGCTCGATGAACTCGACCTGTTGCAGCCCATCAACGGCATCGCCCGCAGCGCCGATCAAGCCCGCACTATCGTCGCCCGTATCGGTTACCCCGTCGTCATCCGCCCGTCCTACGTGCTGGGCGGTCGCGCGATGGAGATCGTGCGGGATGACACCCAATTCGAACGCTACATAACGGAAGCGGTAGTCGTATCCGGTGATACGCCGGTGCTGATCGACACCTACCTCACCAACGCCATCGAGGTGGACGTGGACTGCCTGTGCGACGCGGACGGCAACGCCGTGGTCGCGGGCATCATGGAGCATATCGAGGAGGCCGGCATCCATTCCGGTGATTCCGCCTGCACCCTGCCCACGCGCTCGTTCAACGACGGAATGCTCGCCAACATCGAGGCGCAGACCATCGCGCTGGCCAAACGCCTCGGCGTAATCGGGCTGATGAACGTGCAGTTCGCCATCAAGGATGACGTGATTTACGTGCTGGAGGTGAACCCCCGCGCCAGCCGCACCGTGCCGTTCGTGGCCAAGGCCATCGGTGTGCAGGTTGCTCGCATTGCCGCGCGGCTGATGGCGGGCGCGACGTTGGCGCAGGTGTGGGATGCCAACACGAAAACCCGCGATCTCGGCCATATCGCCGTCAAGGAAGCCGTGTTCCCCTTCGCCCGCTTCCACGGCGTCGACACCCTGCTCGGCCCGGAAATGCGCTCCACCGGCGAGGTCATGGGCCTCGACAAGACCTTCCCGATGGCCTTCGCCAAAGCGCAACTCGGCGCGTCGGTCGATCTGCCGCGCGAGGGCACGGTTTTCATATCGGTCAAGGGCGACGACAAGGAGCGCGTCGTCCCCGCCGCCCGCAAGCTGGCAGCCCTAGGTTTTGAAATCGTCGCCACCGGCGGAACGCTGCGCGTTCTTCTGGACGCGGGCATCGAGGCCACCCGCATCAACAAGGTGCTCGAAGGACGCCCCCACGCCGAAGACGCCATCCGCAACCGCCAGATCGATCTCGTGTTCAACACGACGGCGGGTGCCAAGGCGTTGTCGGATTCACGGTCTTTGAGACAAGCCGCGCTGCTCAACAAGGTGCCGTATTATACGACCGTGGCTGGGGCGTTGGCTGCGGCAGATGCGATCGAGGCGCTGCACGGGGGGGAGATCGAGGTGCGGGCGCTGCAGGAGTATTTTTGCTCAGTAGTAATTTAAGCTGTTTGACCCGAGAACGAACCATCATAACCCTTAGCAGGAGTGCCAAGCGTCTGTTCGAAAATTAGCTGGCACACAAACATTCCGGGGTTCAGTTCGACCGAGAACGGACCTAAATTAAAAATTTCCAGTTGAATTTGGCCGCTAAACCCAGCGTGAATTGTTGGCGCAGTGACGTGAACTCCTACACCTAGTCTCGCTAGAGAACTTTTTCCCTCAACACGCGCTGCAATACGAGATCGGATTGGCAGTCTAATATATTCCTCTGACCAACCGAGAACAAAGCTGCGTGGCTTTAATTCATAGGCACCATTGGAAACTTTCTCAAAACGTTCCCGAAATTCAGAAAATTTGTAGCCCTCTTCGCTTGGTTTGATAGTCATTCCCGACAGAGGGTTCCATTCGCTAAATTTGTCTGCGAGCGTAAGATCAATAGCCGTAGAGCTAATAGCGGTTCCTTGATTGGGAGGAGGATCAATTTCAATTTGACCAGTGTCAAGCGCAACAAGTATTTCTCGATCAGTCAAAATCATCGCGAATTACCCTATGCAAGCTCTTTATCTATGACCTCGCTATTGGGAAGCCAAACACGGAAATAACCACGGACTGATTCGCGCGGTAATTCCACCAACACCGCATCCATATCCTTCGCAAGAGGTTCTCCTACCTCAAACGCACCATCCACAAGAATCCGATCATCGACAATGATCTCTTCTTTAAAGCCATCACGCATTTTTACAGCGACGATACGTTCACGAGGCCCCGGCCCTGTAGCAATTTCTTCGTATCTAACTCGCATAACAATTTCCAATCCGACTCAATCAACCTGCGTAGCATTACGACTTTGCTCTGCGAGTCCGAAGTCAATTTTGCAATTTTAGGCACCTCGGTAGTGGATAATTATCCGTATTTTTAGAACAAATCAAGAACAAACCGACGCTTGACGCCCTGAATCCCACGCCCATATAATCCTTCAAACGCATCACCATGCGACCACGGCTCCGATCCGGCGGCACGTCCGCGTTTCGGGGCTTTTTTGATTTATACGCACTTACAGAAAGGGAGGCCTGCATCATGCAAAAGGTCCCCATGACCATCGCTGGTCACCAGGCTTTGGAAGCCGAACTGAAACGCCGTCAGGGCACCGACCGTCACCGCATCGTGGAGGCCATTTCCGAGGCCCGCGCCCACGGCGACCTGTCGGAAAACGCCGAATATCACGCGGCCAAGGAACAGCAGAGCCACAACGAGGGCCGCATCGCGGAGCTTGAAGACATGCTCGGCCGGTCGGAAGTGATCGACGTGTCGAAAATGTCAGGCGCTACGATCAAGTTCGGCGCGACCGTCAAACTGATCGACGAGGAAACCGAACAGGAAAAGCACTACCAGCTTGTCGGTGCCGAAGAGGCCGACGTGTCGGCGGGCAAGATCTCCATTTCCTCGCCCATCGCGCGCGCGCTGATCGGCAAGGAAAAAGGCGATTCCGTCGAGGTCACAGCCCCCGGTGGCGCGCGGTCCTACGAGGTTGTGTCGGTTCAGTATATCTGAACCGCACTTTTCCGCGTTCAAAGGGTGAAATGCGCGCACGCGATGCCTAGATTGCGCGCACCATTCATCAGGAACGCACCCCATGATCGACCTTTACACATTCGGCACGCCCAACGGAAAAAAGGCGTCTATCGGACTGCATGAGATGGGGCTGGACTACACACTCCACACCATCAACATCATGAAGGACGAGCAGTTCGCGCCGGAATTTCTAAAAATTTCGCCGAACAACAAGATCCCCGCGATCGTCGACAACGAGACCGGCGTGTCGATGATGGAATCGGGCGCGATCCTGTATTATCTCGCCACCAAGACCGGAAAATTCCTGCCGAAAGACCCGACCGAACATTGGGCCGCCATCGAATGGCTGATGTGGCAGATGGGCGGTTTCGGGCCGATGCTCGGGCAGGCCAACCACTTCATCAAGTTCAACCCCGGCAAGTCGGACTACGCCGAAAAACGCTATGGCGATGAGGCCGCGCGCCTCTACGGAGTGCTCGACAAGCGGTTGGCCGACAACGAATTTGTTGCAGGCAGCGAATATTCCATCGCCGATATGGCAATCTTCCCGTGGGCGGCGTCGTTCGACTATCAGAAGATCGACATCAAGAAGTTCCCCAACATCGTGCGCTGGTATAAGGTCGTCGCAGCCCGTCCTGCTGTTCAAGCGGGATGGAACGTGCCGACCAAGGGCGACATTCCGAAGGTCTGACGTGCATTCTATCGGCACAGTCTGGATTTTGAGCGACGGCAAGATCGGTGATCTGGTGCAGTGTCGGGGCGTGGCAGCGCGTCTCGGTGCTAGCGAGGTCAGCGAACGAACGGTGCGAGCGCGCGGAATGTGGGCGCTGCCCCTGCCGATGATGCCCGTCGCCCCCAACGAACGGCCGGACCAGACCGACAGCCCCATCGCCCCGCCCTATCCCGATGTGGTCATCGCATCGGGTCGTCGCACCCTGCCCTACCTGACGACCATTCGCGCCCGCTCTCCCGGCACGAAGATCGTGTTCCTAAAGAACCCGCGTCTGCTGGGGCGGCGGAAGGCCGATGTCATCTGGGCACCAGTCCACGACAAGGTGAAACCTATGGGCGGTCGCCTAATTGAGACCCATACCTCACCCCACGGGTTGACGATGGAGAGGCTCGAAGCCGCGCGGGCAAACCCGCCTTTCCCAAAACCGTCCAGCCCCGTCACCGGCATTGTCCTCGGCGGTAATTCCGGCTCGGTGAAGTGGAACGCAGCCAGTTCGAGGGATTTCGCAGCGCTGTTAGAGCAGGCTGATTCGGCGGGCGGCAGCGTTCTTGTCACTACGTCCCGCCGCACGCCACCGGTCTTGCGAGAGGCAGTCGCCAAAGCGCTTCCCGAAGCGTGGTTCGACATTGACGGCTCGGCCTATCTCGCCATTCTCGCCAACGCAGACCGCCTCATCGTCACCGGCGACAGCCACAATATGGTGTCCGAAGCATTGGCGACCGGCGCGCCTGTCTATGTCTACCGTCCGCCCAGATTGCAGAAGAAACTGCATACGTTTCTTGACGCGATGGAACAGGCTCATGCCATACGGCCTCTGTCTGCGCCGCTTCAACCCTTCACCGGCAAGCGCATCGACGCCAGTGCGGAAATCGCCGAGCGCATCAAACAGGCCGTCGCGTCCGGCTGAAAGCCGTGGCATGGTTCGGCTATGACAAAGTCCCGCTTTACCAAATCCTTCACCCAGCAGGAGCCCATCGGAGAGGACGCGATCGCGGCAGCTGTCGCCGTCATGCGGTCGGGCCGCCTGCACCGCTACAACACTGCGCCCGGCGAGGTGAGCGAAGCAGCGCTGCTGGAAGCGGAATTCGCCCGGTGGCAGGGCGCGAAATATGCCCTTGCCACCACGTCCGGCGGGCAGGCCATGCAACTGGCCCTGCGCGCCTGCGGCGTGAAACCGGGTGACCACGTGCTGACCAACGCCTTCACCCTCGCCCCCGTGCCCGGTGCGATCCATGCGGTCGGCGGTGTGCCGGTCTTCGTGGAAACGACCGACAATCTCACCATCGATCTCGACGATCTCGCCGCAAAGGCGGATCAGGCGTCGGTCCTCATGCTATCCCACATGCGCGGGCAGATGGTGGACATGGACGCCTTGATGTCCTTGGCCGACAGGCACGGCCTTACCGTCATCGAGGATTGCGCTCACACAATGGGCGCGACCTTCAACGGAAAACGTAGCGGTTCCTTCGCCCATGCCGCCTGCTTTTCGGCACAGACCTACAAGCACATCAATTCCGGCGAAGGCGGGTTTCTCACCAGCGACGACGGCGACCTGATTGCCCGCGCGACCATCATGTCCGGCTCCTACATGCTCTACCCCCGCCACGGTGCGGGACCGGACGAGGCCGCTTACGCTTTAGCAAAATACGAAAGCCCCAACTGCTCCGCCCGGCTCGACAATCTGCGCGCCGCCATCCTGCGCCCGCAACTGACGAACCTCGATGCAAGCGTCGCTCGCTGGGCCAAGCGGCACGAGGCGCTGGTTCAGGTCGTCGGCGTGTCGAACCGGCTCACGCTCCCTGTGCAATACCCGAAATCCATGCGCGTCGGTTCGTCTTTTCAGTTCTTCACGCCGGATTGGAACGAAAGCGCTATCCGCGCCTTTCTTGCCGCCTGTGCGGACCGGGGCGTGGAACTGAAATGGTTCGGAGCAGCCGAACCCGCCGGTTTTACCAGCCGCTACGATTCATGGACCTACGCGCCGAAGCAGGATTTGCCGAACACCCGCGCCATTCTCGCGCGTCTCATAGACATGCGGGTGCCGCTTTCATTCTCGGTGGAGGATTGCCGCCTGATCGGCTCGATCATCGTGGAGGAAGCGGAGCGTCTTTCCTAAACCGCTTTCACCGGCTCGTCAGGGAATGCCAGCTGCTCCCGCGCGCGCCATTCGGGCGTTACGTAATTGATGATGATCGACTTGCGAACGCCCTCGATGGGACGCGCCTCGAACCCATGCCATGTGTCGTCGGAGGGGATGAACACCATCGCGGAATTGGGCGCGAACGGCGTCTCGCCCACATGGGTGTCGCGGTCGGAATAGATCGATGTGCCGAGCTTGTCGTGGCCCGGACCGTCGGACAGATACATCAGCATGGTGAAATTCTTCACGCCGATATCGGTGTGCGGCTCCAGCCAGAACCCGTCGGTATCCTGACCGTATTCGATGCGCAGGTTGGTGTTGCTCAAGTCCGTGCCGAAGGTCGTCTCGATCGCTTCCACCACCTCGGAATCCTGCAACGCTACGGCGAGCGCATCGCAGATATCGTGACGGCTGCGGGCTTCCACATCGAAATAGTTCCGCGACTTGTTATGCGCCTCGCGGGTACCGGACACGCCACCGAGATCGGGTGCGGGAAACGGCAGGTCACGCAACGGCTCCACGGCGGCAGCCGGCACGCAATCGCTCATCAGAAACCACGGATAGGGGCTGTCGTTGCGTTGAGCGCTTTCGATTGCGCTCAACAGGGACGCCTTCATGTCGGCAGCTTTCACCATGTCCGTCTTCTCCGTTCTTTGTTGCGTCCCGCATTAGTCCACGCAGCGGTGCGGCACAATCCTGTGACCGGATCGCGTGGCGTCTTGAGCGGCAAGGATGGCGTCATTAGGTTCGCGACAGCAAAAGGAAAGTCGCCATGTCCAATCGCCATACGAAAATGCTCATCATCGGCTCCGGACCCGCCGGATACACCGCCGCCATTTATGCCGCACGCGCCATGTTGGAGCCGGTGCTGATTGCAGGGATGCAGCAGGGCGGGCAGCTCACCATCACCACCGATGTGGAGAATTATCCCGGTTACGCCGAGGCTGTTCAGGGGCCGTGGATGATGGAGCAGATGCTGGCGCAGGCCAGGCATGTCGGCACGGACATCGTCACCGATACGGTCACGAAAGCCGACCTGTCGAAGCGCCCCTTCCGGTTCGAGACCGATTCCGGCCAGACATGGACCGCCGACAGCGTGGTCATCTGCACCGGCGCGCAGGCCAAATGGCTGGGGCTACCCTCGGAACAAATTTTCATGGGCTTCGGCGTCTCTGCTTGCGCCACCTGCGACGGGTTCTTCTACAAGGGCAAGCGCGTCATCGTGGTGGGCGGCGGCAATACGGCTGTCGAAGAGGCGCTGTATCTGTCCGGCATTGCGGGCCACGTCACACTCGTGCATCGCCGGGACGAATTGCGCGCCGAGCAGATCCTGCAACGCCGCCTGATGGCGAAGGACAATGTCACATTCGTCTGGGACAGCGAACTGACAGAAATCACCGGCTCGGACGGGCTGATGAAATCCGTCGATGGTGCCAGCATTCTCAACCGCAAGACTGGGGAAACATCGCGTACTCGACGCCGACGGCATTTTCATCGCCATCGGCCACGCGCCTGCCGTCGCTCTGTTCGAAGGCCAGTTGCGAAAGCGCGACAGCGGCTATCTGTGGACCGCGCCCGATTCCACCGCGACCGAAATCCCCGGCGTCTATGCGGCAGGCGACGTGACGGACGACATCTACCGGCAAGCCGTCACCGCTGCCGGGCAAGGCTGCATGGCGGCACTGGAAGCGGAGAAATATCTCGCCGCAATGGAAAGCGATGTGGCATTACAAGCGGCTGAATAGAGACATTCTATCGCCGCAGCGCGGCATTTTGCTGCGCCGCCGCCTTGCCAACGGCCACCCTGAGCCGCACACACGGGGGCGTTGCAACCATCGCCATTGCCTGAAAGCCCACCATGCCCGTCGATTGGGACAAGATGCGTATTTTCCACGCCGTCGCGCAGGCAGGTTCGTTCACCCATGCTTCCGAAACCCTGAACCTGTCGCAATCCGCCATCAGCCGCCAGATCAGCGCGCTGGAAGCGGAAACCGGCGCGCCGCTGTTTCACCGCCACGCGCGCGGTCTCATTCTCACCGAACAGGGCGATATCCTATTTCGCGCGTCCAGCGATATGCGCGACAGGGTGGAAACCGCGCTCGGGCGGTTGACGGAGTTCAAAGGCTCCCGAAAGGGCACATTGCGCGTTACCACTACGGTCGGCCTCGGCTCCGCCTGGCTCGCTATCCGGATGCATGAATTTATCGATCTTTACCCGGAAATCCAGATCGACCTGAAGCTGTCAAACATCGAACTCGACATCGGGATGCGCGAGGCCGATTGCGCCATCCGCCTGCGTCAGCCTCAGCAGGAAGACCTGATCCAGCGCAAGCTGTTCACCGTCCATTTCCACGTTTACGCATCGCAAGCCTATATCGACCGCTTCGGGGCACCAAAACGGGCATCAGACCTCTCCGACCACCGCATCATCGTGTGGGGCGGCGAGGCGCCGAACTATCTCGATGACGTGAATTGGATGCTCACCGTTGGCCTGCCCCACGGGCAAAGCCGGGAACCGGTGCTGAAGATCAACTCGATCCTGGCGATCAAACGCGCCGTGCAACGCGGTGCTGGGCTGGCCTTGCTGCCGGATTACTCGATCGCCGAGGAGACCGATCTGATCAAGGTTATGGTGGAAACGGACGTGCCCAGTTTTGACACATATTTCGCCTATCCGTCCGAACTGCGAAATTCCGCGCGCCTTGGTGCCTTCCGTGATTTCCTCACCGAACAGGCCAAAACCTGGCGCTTTTAACGGCTTGCCTAATAATTAAGCTGAGATATGCTCATCTTAAGGGCACGCCTAAAAGCTATGCAAATGGTGCAGGGCTCGTATGCTCAAAAGGGCATTGCCGCAACGCGTCATAACCACCAGTTTGAGGAGGAAGAAATTGACTGGCAACCTCCTCCCAGCCGGTCGTTTCTGAAGGATACAGGTTTTCCTCCCAGACCCTGTTTCCAACCCAGGGTGCAGGCTTTCCTCCCAGATCCTGCATCCAACCATTCAAGCCGGGCTCTCGCGAGCCCGGCTTTTTTGTTGGACTTTCGCGGTTTTCAGTCCCGCAAACTGCTGCAGAACCGCTGTATCCGATTGCAGGCTTCCGTGAGCGCCTCGGTGGACGTGGCGTATGAAATACGGAAGTTCGGGCCGAGACCGAAAGCCGATCCCTGCACGACCGCCACCCCTTCCGCTTCCAGCAACGCCGATACGAAATCGGCGTCCGTTTCCAGCACTTTGCCGTCTTCCGTTTTCTTGCCCATCAAAGCTGCACAGGATGGAAAGACGTAAAATGCCCCATCGGGTTTCGGGCAATGCAGCCCGGTCGCCTGATTAAGCATCGACACGACGAGATCGCGGCGCTCCTCGAACACCTTGCGGCTTTCGCTGATATAATCCTGCGGCCCGTTCAGGGCCTCGACGGCTGCCCATTGTGCGATGGACGATGCACCGGACGTTTGCTGACCCTGGATCATGTCCATCGCCTTGATGAGCTGCAGCGGACCGGCCGCATAGCCGATGCGCCAACCGGTCATGGAATAGGCTTTCGACACACCGTTCATCGTCAGCGTGCGGTCTTTCAGCTTCGGCTCGACCTGTACGGGGGTAGCGAACGTGAAGTCGCCGTAGATAAGATGCTCGTAGATATCGTCCGCAAGCACCCAAACATGCTCGTGACGCAGCAGCACATCCGTCAGCGCCTTCAACTCGTCATGGCTATAGGCCGCGCCGGACGGGTTGGACGGCGAGTTGAACATGAACCATTTGGTGCGCGGCGTGATCGCGGCTTCCAGCACCTCAGGTGTCAGCTTGAATTCGGTCTCGACGGTGGTGTCGATGAAAACGCTCGTGCCGCCGCACAAGGCGACCATTTCAGGATAGCTGACCCAATAGGGCCGCGGAATGATGACCTCGTCGCCCGCATTCAGCGTGGCCATGAAGGCGTTGAACAGCACCTGCTTGCCGCCGGTGCCGACGATCACCTGCGCCGGATCGTAGTCGATGTCGTTTTCGCGCTTGAACTTCGCGGCGATCGCCTGCCGCAACTCTAAAATGCCGGCAACGGGGGTGTATTTCGTCTCCCCCCGGTCGATAGCGGCCTTGGCGGCCTCCTTGATATTGTCGGGCGTATCGAAGTCCGGCTCTCCGGCGGAAAGGCCGATGATATCCATGCCGCTGGCCTTCAGTTCCCGCGCCTTCTGGCTGACCGCGATGGTGGCGGAGGGTTGAACGCGGTCGAGAATTTCGGCGAGGAAGGCCATGACAGACATGCTTTCGGTAGAAGGAGGAAATGCCGCAGGCGGAATGCCCGCCGACGCGGCGCAAACTATGGCGAGCCGAGCCGAACCGCAAGGCGCTGCAGGTAGAACAGGCCCATAAACAAAGGTTTCCTAACCATT
The DNA here is from genome assembly GCA_963799325.1 of uncultured Alphaproteobacteria bacterium. GTDB lineage: Bacteria > Pseudomonadota > Alphaproteobacteria > Rhizobiales > Rhizobiaceae > Pseudahrensia. The sequence continues at coordinate 1,433,293 of CAWCWS010000002.1, forward strand.
CAGTAATCGTTCATCTTGGTTTGGTCACACCTCACCCGTGTTTACGACACGGTTGTGCTCATAAATGTCCCCGGACATTCACAGGCGGAAGCAGGGGCGTTGGTATGAACGAGTTTTTCGATATTGGCGATCATGTCGGCCGTCAGCGCAATGCGCGTATCCGTGGTTATGCGCTGGTAGTGGCGGCTCTGCTTGGTGGAACGGTCATCGTCTTCATTCTCGGCATGGCGTCCCTCCATGCGTGATGTGCGGAATGATCGTGGGCACGACGCTGTTCTACCAAATCATCACGGTTGACCATATTCCGTTGCGCTTCTAAGCCGCATCATGATCTGGTTGACCCGTATATTGGCATTCCTCTTCGGTTTCATCGCCGCGCTCATCGTGCTGTTTTCAGTGGCAACCAGCTACGGCTGGGACCGTATCTGGCCGAGTATCGTGGGGCCGTCCGATCTTGGTCCGGTCTCTTTTAAAGGGCTGAAGAAGGACAAGCCGTCCAACGAGGCCCTCGTCTGCCCGCTGGACCTGTGCGAACCGGACTCCATCGACTTCGCCAGCCCGCAATACGGCGTGCCGCCACAACGTCTGCGCGCGCTCCTGTTGGAAAGCCTCGAACTGGAACCGCGCCTCGACCGCGTGGACGACGAATCCGATCCCATGAAGCTGCGCTTCGTGCAGTACTCCGCGCGCATGAAATTTCCCGACACCATTTCCGTCGAAGTGCTGACCGGCCCGCGCGACACGTCCTACCTCGCCGTCTTCAGCCGCAGCCAGTTGGGCCAAAGCGACCTCGGCGTGAACCGTGCCCGGATCGAACGCTGGCTGGACCGGCTGCGAACCTTCGAAGTGTCCCGCTAGATCGTAAGCTAGACCGGCAGCACGACCCGCGCGCACAATCCGCCCATATCGCTGTCGGACAGTCTGATTTCACCACCGTGCCCGTGGGCGATGTCGCGGGCGATGGACAGGCCCAGCCCCGTGCCTGACTGGTCGAGATTGCGGGCCGCGTCCAGACGCACGAAAGCACCGAAAACGACCTCCCGGTCTTCCTCTGCGACCCCCGGGCCATCATCATGCACCTCCAGAACGAGATCGCTGCGCCCGCGCCAGGCACGCACCTCCACCTTATCCGCATAGCGCAGGGCGTTGGTCACGAGATTGTCGATCAACCGTCCAAAAGCCACGGGGCGCACCTGTATGGTAGGCGAGCCGTCATATTGAAACGAGTAGGTCTTACCCGCACTCAACGCCTGCGTTTCGAAGCGTTTCAGCAGGTCGGGCACATCGACCTCTTCGCTGGCCTCACCGGCATCTCCGCGGGCAAAGTCGAGATAGCCTTCCAGCATGGATTGCATGGCATCCACATCGCCGACCATTTCCCGCGTTTCGTCGGTTTGAGGCGATATCGCCAACTGCAAACGGAACCGGGTCAGCACGGTCCGCAGATCATGGCTCACACCCGCCAGCATGGCGGTGCGCTGCTCCAGCGCCCGCTCGATCCTGCCGCGCATTTCCAGGAACGAGCGCGTTGCCCGCCGCACTTCTGCCGCGCCGCGCGGCTTCATGTCGTCGCTCGATTCCTGCCCCTTGCCGAACCGTTCCGCCGCCTCCGCCAGCCGCTGGATGGGCCGTATCTGGTTGCGCAGAAACAGGATGGCGATGATGAGCAGAACGATGGACGCCCCAACCATCCACAGCAGGAAAATGTGGGTGTTGGACGCATAGGCCCGCGACCGTCTCACATAGACGCGCAACACGTCCTCATTCAGCTTGATGCGGATTTCCAGCAGGTCGGAATTGCCGACCGTATCGATCCAGTACGGCTTGCCGACTTTCTGGGCCAACTGCTGCGAAAGGGCGGAATCGAGGATGGAAAAGAACGGTTTCGGCGCCGGTGGCGGCAGGGTCGAGTTCGGCAGGACCTGCATCTGCAATTCCAGCCGTTCCCGCGCGATGCGTGTGATCGTGTCCAGGTTGGCATCCTGCGGGTAGGACTCGATCACGTCCACCACGCCCGCAATATCGCGCACCACCGCCGCCGAAAGCCGCTCGGTCACGGACTGCCAGTGCCGCTCCATGAACACGAAAGCGACGATCGTCTGCAGCAGGATCATCGGCGCTATGATGATGATGAGCGAGCGGGCGAACAGCCCTTTCGGCATCCAGCCGGACACGATCTGCCCGATTCTACGCCGCTTCACACCCTTGCGGCGCGCCCTTCCGGCAGGTCCGCCGTCGACAGGCGTATCGAGAGGCACGGAATCCATATCTATTCGATATGCAGCTTGTAGCCGACACCACGGACGGTCTGAAGCCATGTCGGGTCGGCGGGGTCAGGTTCGATCTTGCGGCGCAAGCGGTTGATCTGCACGTCCACCGTGCGCTCGTTGCCGCCGGTGTCCTCGCCGATCAGGTCCAGCCGCGGCACCACCTGCCCGGCATTGGCGGCAAACAGCGCCATGATGTCCTGCTCCCGGTCGGTCAACCGAACGGCCTCGCCCCGGCATTTCAGCTCCCGCGTCGCAAGCGTGAATGTGTAGGGGCCGAACAGCACCTGTTCCATCGCCAGCGCCGCTTCGCTCGATGTGCGCCGCAGAATGGCTTCGATCCGCAAGCACCAGTTCGCGCGGGTCGAAGGGCTTGGCGAGATAATCGTCCGCCCCGGCTTGCAGGCCCTTGATACGCGCATCCGTTTCGCCCAGCGCCGTGAGCATCAGCACGGGCACGTCGAGCTTGTCGCGGATGCCGGCGGTGAATTCGGTGCCAGTCTCCCCGGGCATCATCACGTCGACGATCAATAGATCGAAAGCCAGCCCCTCCAAGCTGCCGACGCGCTTCGGCGGCATCGCCCGCTACGGACACGCGGTAGCCTTCGCCGACGAGATATTTGTGCAGCAGCGAGCGGATACGGCGGTCGTCGTCGATGACGAGAATGTGAAAGGCGTCGTCCGCGAGCCCGGTTTTCACAGGGCCTGTTTCGCTGGAAGTGTCAGTCACGCTGGCATCCATAGCTTCACCCGTATCGCTCATTGCCGTCACTCATTGCCGCCGAATGAGCCGAAATCGCGTTCCATCAGGCCCGTCACCATTTCCCGCTCGGCAGGGTCGACCATGCCCATCAGGAACGCCTCGATAGCCTTGCGGTCACGTGAGCCCAATGTCGAGAGCGCGGCACGGATGCGGCGCGACTGCATGGCGGTCAACTGGAGTGACAGATCACGTCCCTTGCGAGTGGGAAAGAGCAGCCGCTGCCGCCGGTCCTTTTCACCCGCACGCTGCGCCAGCAACCCCGCTTCCACCAGTTGTTTCAGCACCGGCCCGAGGCTTTGTTTCGTGATCTTGAGAATATCGAGCACCCGCGCCACCGGCAGGCCGGGATGGTGGTTGACGAAATGCAGAACCCGGTGATGCGCCCGCCCGAAGCCCGACTGCGCCAGCAGGGCATCGGCCTCGGCAATGAAATCCCGGTAGGCAAAGAAGAACAGTTCGACCATTTGCAGATCGAGATCGCCTTCCGCTTCCGGCCTCTCAACAATCGCGCCCGTTTCGTCCATGATCCTGCCCAAACATCCGGGAAAGCAATTTATGTCAGGTATCTTGACATAAATTGTGTGGCAAGACACCGTCCGCATCCCTAAAAACACCGAACCGGACATTTCCGGGCACAAAACAGCAGGAGTTGGGCCAATGGCCGGCGTTCCCTTCGATCAAATGAGCGGAAAAATCTGGTATAACGGCGAATTCGTGGATTGGGCCGATGCACAGGTGCATGTGCTGACCCACGGTCTGCATTACGCCTCCGCCGTGTTCGAGGGCGAGCGCGCCTATGGCGGTGAGATTTTTCACCTCACCAAACATACCGAACGCCTGCATAAGTCCGCCGAATATCTCGGTTTCAAGATCCCCTATTCCGTGCAGGAAATCGACGATGCCTGTCGCGAGACGTTGCGGTTGCAAGGTTTGTCGAATGCCTATGTGCGCCCGATTGCGTGGCGCGGCTCGGAGATGATGGGCGTGTCTGCGCAATCCAACCGCATCAACGTCGCCATCGCGGTCTGGGACTGGCCGTCCTATTTCGACCCGGAGCAGAAGATGAAGGGTATCCGCCTCGACATCGCGGACTGGAAACGCCCCGCGCCGGACACCATTCCCTGCAAGTCGAAAGCCGCCGGTCTCTACATGATCTGCACCCTCTCCAAACACGCTGCCGAAGCCAAGGGCTATGCCGACGCGCTCATGTTCGACTATCGCGGGCAGGTCGCGGAAGCCACGGGCGCCAACGTGTTCTTCACCAAGGACGGCGTGCTCCACACGCCCACTCCCGATTGCTTCCTCGACGGCATCACCCGCCAGACGGTCATCGAATTGGCCAGGCGCCGGAACATCGAAGTCATCGAACGCAAGATCATGCCGGACGAGATGGCCACGTTCGAGGAATGCTTCATCACCGGCTCCGCAGCCGAGGTGACGCCCGTTTCAGAAATCGGACCCTACAACTTCGCGCCGGGCCACATCGCAAAAGCGATGATGGACGATTACGTGGCTGAAGTGACGCCTTCCTGATGGGTCAACTGCAAATCGCCATCGTCCCGGTGACAGACTTCCAGCAGAACTGCACCCTGATGTGGGACAACGACACGAAACGCGGCGTCGTCATCGATCCCGGCGGCGATCTGGACAAAATTGCATCTGCCGTCGATGAAGCGGGTTTCACGGTCGAGGCCATCTGGCTCACCCACGGCCATATCGACCATGCCGCCGCTGCGATGGACGCGAAGGACAAATGGAGCGTCGACATTATCGGCCCCCACAAGGACGATGCGCCCCTGCTCGGGCGTCTGGAAGATCAGGCCCGCATGTTCGGTCTCGAAGGCACGGTGCGAAATGTCGTGCCGGACCGGTGGCTGGAAGCGGGCGACACGCTCACCATCGGCGAGCATTCCTTCGAGGTGTCCCACTGCCCCGGGCACGCCCCCGGCCACGTCGTCTTCCACAACCGCGCGCTGCAATTCGCGCAAGTGGGCGACGTGCTGTTTTCAGGCTCGATCGGACGAACCGACCTGCCGGGTGGCGATCACGCCACATTGATCGAACTCGATCAAGACCGTTCTGATGACGTGGCCCGACGACACCCAATTCATCTGCGGCCACGGTCCCGCCAGTACGATTGGACGCGAACGCGCATCCAATCCATTCTTGATGGGCTGATACGCTGCCGCTATCAGCTCGTGGACGCGAACGCGCGTTCAATCCGTTTCTGCAGGGCTGATAGGCTGCCGCTGTCAGCTCAGGACCGCGAACATCTTACTCTCTCTCGTTTGGCTGACTTGCCAGAACGACCAGATTCCCGTCCGGATCATGAAGACGCACGATGGAGCTAGGCCCTCCCGTCTCCACAGGGCCAACCTCCAGGCCGAGGCATTCAAGCCGGTCGCGTTCCTCTGCCAACCGATTCGACGACCAGCGTGACAGTGCCCCACTCCGGCGTTTTCGGCATTTTCGAAAAGCTGCATCCCGCCCGCCTCTGGAAAGTGCCATTCGGCCAAGACCGGCCATCGGAGACGCATCGCGGTGGCCGACCGTAAAGCCGCGCATACCAGTCGAAACTCGTCTCCAGATCGGAGCAGGACTTATGTTGGCGAGAACCGATACGGCACTCTCATCGGATACCCCTAAGAGCGAAAGTCCGCGATCTGCCGTTCCAGCGCGGCGTATTCATCGCACGTCACACCGCATCGCGATGCAATCTCGGCAAGCTGCTCGCGGGCGAGATCGACACGGCCAATTTGCAGGAACGCTTCGCCCATGTATTCGCGCGCCAGCGTGTAGTCCGGATCCAGCGCCAGCGCGGCCTCGTAGAGCGGCAGGGCGGAAGCGACGTCGCCCATCTTGCGCGTGGCAAACCCGCGATAGGTCAGCATGCGCGGCGTGGCGGGGTCGGCAGCCAACGACAGAACGACCAGCGCCTCATCGTAGCGTTTCGCGTATGCGAGACTTTTGGCGGACTCGTAGATGTTGTCGTCGGACAAGCCGCTCGATTTCTTGACCTTCACGCACTTCTTCTTGCGCTTGTCCCAGGCCATATCTTTCTTGCAGTTCGGCACGCGGGTGGTGGTCGAACTTTCACCGGCGGCATAGACCGGCGCGGCCAGAAGACCGGCTCCGATAAAGGCGCTGGCGGCGAAAACGGCGATGGAACGGGTCATAAGCGGGGTCCGGTTGCTGATATGTGCAGGAATTCTAGCAACGCTGACGGAAGCGGCAAGGTTTCAATCAGCACTGCCGCACACGCCTGAGTGACGGCCAGCCCTTGTTGCACTGCACCACATCGGGCAAAGCCCGGCGATTGCCAGCCGCGAACAACACCAGATGCCCCGTCCGATAGCCAACCTTCTCATGCTGTTTGCGGGCTTCCTGTGGGGCGGCGGGTTCATCGCGCAGGAAACGGCCATGCGCGACATAGGCCCGTTCACATTCGTCGGCGTGCGTTTCGTCATCGCATCACTTGCGGTGCTGCCGCTGGTTCTCTTGCTCGAACGGCGCAGCGATCAGCCCGCCCTGACGACACGGGACATGGGCACCATCGCTCTGACCGGCATGATCTTCTTCACGGCCATGATCCTGCAACAGATCGGCTTGCTCGCCACAAGCGTCACCAATGCTGGAATGCTGACGGGCCTCTACGTCGTGCTGGTGCCGATCATCGCGTTTCTCGCGCTGAAAGTCGCGCAGCCTGTGATCGTCTGGCCCTGCGCCGCGCTGGCCTTCACCGGCATCTGGATGCTGGGCGGCGGCGGGGTGGACCGTTTCACCTGGGGCGACTGGATCATCCTCGTCAGCGCCTTCTTCGCGGCCTTTCATGTGTTGGCCGTCGACTGGTCCGTGCGCCGTCACCGCAGGCCGTATGCGCTGGCATTCGGCCAATTTGCGGTGGCGGGCGTAGCTGGCCTGGCAGGGCTCTTCCTCGTGCGGTCAATCGGCTGGAGTTACGAACCCGCCGTATCGCTCACCACGCTCGCCGCCGCCGCACCGGAACTGCTATACGCCGCCCTGCTGGCTGGCGCACTGGCGTTCACCATCATGTCCGTCTGCCAGCAATATTCAGCTCCCGCGACGGCGGCGATCCTGTTGTCGTCGGAAGCCCTGTTCGCGGCGTTGGGCGGCGCGGTGCTGCTCGGCGAACGGCTCGACCTGATCGGCTATGCGGGATGCGGGCTGCTGTTCGCCGCCATCGTCATCGTGTCGGTGCGCTCGAGCGACGTGCAGGAATCTGACGGCGGCATCGAACCTACATGAGCCTTGCACCGTTCGGCACAGTCCTTGTCGGGCCGAGCCAGCACGACCGCACCGTTCTCGTCTTCATATCCTAGCGTCAGAACCTGAGACATGAACGGGCCAATTTGCCGTGGCGGAAAGTTCACGACCGCCATCACCTGCCGCCCGATCAACTCTTCCGGCGTATAATGCACGGTGATCTGCGCCGAGGATTTCCGCGTGCCCATCTCGCCGAAATCGATCACCATCTTGATCGCGGGCTTGCGCGCTTCGGGAAACGGTTCGGCTTCTATGATCGTGCCGACGCGGATATCGACCGCGAGAAAATCGTCGAATGTGATCGTGTCGCTCATGCGGACAACTCCTGTGACCGGCGCGCTGCAGCCGCGACCGTGCGTGTCATCAAATCCGTCAGGGCATCATCGGCACCAAGAACCGCCAGCCCCGCTGCGGTCGTCCCGCCCGGCGACGTCACGTTCTGGCGCAATGTCGCGGCCGGCAGGTCGGACTGATAGGCCAGTTCCGCCGCACCGCACACCGTCGCCCGCGCCAAGCGCGCCGCCATCTCATCCGGCAAACCGGCGGCAACAGCCGCCGATTGCAATGCTTCGATCATGTGGAAAACATAGGCCGGGCCGGAACCGCTCACACCCGTCACCGCGTCCATCAGCGCCTCATCCTCCAGCCATTCCACCGAGCCGATGGCCGCCATCAGGTCGGATACTCGCTGCCGCTGTTTGGAACTGACCGCTTCGTTGGCAACACAAACCGTCACCCCCCGCCGCACCTGCGCGGGCGTGTTGGGCATGGCGCGGACGATGGCCGTGCCGTCCGGCAAGGGTGCCGCCAGTTGCGCCAGCGTCGTGCCCGCGGCGATGGAGATCACCACGCTGTCGACGCCCAAAGCAGGAACCAGCGTTGGCAGCACATCGCCGATCACCTGCGGCTTGACGGCGACCACGACCACGTCCGCCGCATCGGCCTTCTCGATACGCCGCACCCCGGCGGCATGTATCTCGGCGGCGAAAGCGTCGGTCATATGCGGGTCCAGCACCGCGAGCTTGTCGGCCGGGTGCCCCTGCGCCAGCCAGCCGCGCAGCATCGCGCCGCCCATATTGCCTGCACCAACGAGCAGGACGGATGGCGTGCTCATGCCTCACCCATCGTTTCGAACAGCACGTTGTCGAGCGCAGCCTTGGCTGAACAACCGGACCAGACCACCTGCTGCAACGCCTGATAATACCGCTCGCAGGAAGTCAGCACCGCGTTGACGAGATATTCCACCTGCCGCTCGCCCAGTTCCATGCCCCCGGCCAGCGGCAGGGCGTGGCGGAACTCGACGAACCCCTGCTCCACCCGCAGGTCGAAATGGCCGCAGAACATCTCGCCGTTCGCCAGCGCGATCAGCCGCATGGCCTCCGTCTGCCGGGCGCGGGGAACCTTCATGTCGTAGCGACACCCCACATGCAGCGCCTCGAACTGCTCGACCCAGGAAAACTCGATCCGGTAGCTCGTCCAGTGCCCCTGGGCATGGATGGCAATTTCGTCGGAATGGGAACGGTCGAAGGACCACTCCTGCGAATCGGCCACCGCCTGCACGGCATCCAACGGGTTGTCGCTGCGGTCGGCAGGGGCGGAATTAAAGCCGGTCATCGGCGTCGTCCAAATCGAATCAATCAATGGATTCAACATAACTACGGCGCGCCACCTGCGAAGCCCGCTTTCGCCGCGCTTCACAGATTCGGGGAATCAGGGAAGCGTCAACGACGATTCAAGTGATTCAAACGACTCGCATTTCACGGCCGCGAGCCCATGCAAATCGGGTGTGGATAACCTGTGGATACGGGTTCAGGCGGACGGTTTTTTGACAGACGCCTTCTTTGCAGCGGGCTTTTTTGCGGCTGGTTTCGCGGCTTTCAGCGCGTCAATTTCTGCCCTCAAATCCGCGTTTTCCTGCCGCGCCTTCACGACCATCGCCTTCACGGCCTCGAACTCGTCGCGCTGCACCAGGTCCATCTGCCCCATGAACCGCTCGGCCTGGGACCGCATGGCGGTCTCCACTTCCCGCCGTGCACCCTGCGCGACACCGGCGGCGTCGGTCATCAGTTTGGCAAGCTCGTCGAGCATTCTGTTGGGCGGAGTGGACATGGGTAGCGGCCTGTTTCGGGTGCGGAATTGACTTGTAGATAGGACCGCCATGCAGGTGCATCAACTGAAACCATTGCGAAGCTGCACCGCCCCATTGCAAAGCCGCACCGCCGAAGGCATGGAACGCGGATGGACACCTTTCCTCATATTCAGCCGCTTCAGGCAGCCCTGCCCTTCCCGAACATCGACCCGGTGGCGATCAGCCTCGGCCCGCTCGCAGTACATTGGTATGGTCTGGCCTATGTGGCGGGCATCCTGCTGGCGTGGTGGTTCGTGCGGAAACTGGTGACGACGCCTCGCCTGTGGCAGCCCCATCCGTCGCCGATCACGAAAATCGACGCCGACGATCTGGTCACATGGATCGTCATCGGCATCGTTGCGGGCGGACGGTTGGGCTACGTGCTGTTCTACAACGCGGGCTATTACCTCACGAACCCGCTCGGCATTTTCGCCATCTGGGACGGCGGCATGAGCTTTCACGGCGGCGCGCTCGGTTCCATCGTGGCGATGGTGCTGTTTGCCCGGTCGCGCGGTTTCCAGCCGTTCAGCCTGCTCGATGTCGTCGCGGTCGGCTCCTGCTTCGGGCTGTTCTTCGGAAGGCTGGCCAATTTCATCAATTCGGAATTGTGGGGCCGGACGACCGATGTCCCGTGGGCCTTCGTCTTCCCCACCGGCGGCCCCGAACCGCGCCATCCGAGCCAGCTGTACGAGGCCGGGCTGGAAGGCGTCGTGCTGTTCGCTGTCTTGTGCTGGCTGATCTACGCCCGGGGCAAAGCTCGCCGCGCCCGGCTTCGTCGGCGGCGCATGGGTGTTCGGCTACGGGCTGGCGCGCATTTTCGTGGAATTCTTCCGCGTGCCGGACGAGCAACTCGGCTACCTCGCCTTCGACTGGCTGACGATGGGCATGCTGTTGTCGCTGCCCATGCTGGCCATCGGCGCATGGGTCATGGCGACCGCTTCCAACCGCACGCCCTATCGCAATGAACCCTCTTGAAGCGGAAATTCACCGCCGCATAGAAGCGAACGGCCCGATGACGGTTGCCGACTACATGCAGCTTTGCCTCACCCATCCCGAGCACGGCTACTACACGGCCAACAACCCGATCGGCGGCCGCGCCAGCGCGGAGCGGTCAGGTGGGGATTTCATCACCGCCCCGGAAATCAGCCAGATGTTCGGGGAGATGGTCGGCGTCTGGGCGATGGAAGTCTGGCAAGCCCTCGGCTCCCCGTCCCCCTTCGCTCTGGTCGAAATCGGCCCCGGTCGCGGCACGCTGATGGCCGACCTGCTCCGCATCGCCCGCGCCATGCCCGGCTTCCGCGAAGCGATGGATTTGTATCTCGTCGAGATCAGCCCGGTACTGGCGGAACAGCAGAGCCTGACCCTCGGCAGGATGGGCGCGAAGGCGACATGGTTGCGCGATGTCGCCGACCTGCCCGACATGCCGATGATCGTCGTCGCCAATGAGGTGCTCGACGCCCTGCCCGTCAACCAGATGGTCTGGCACGACGGCGAATGGCACCAGCGCATGGTCGGTATGGTCGACAAAGACGGGAAGCAAAGCCTCGCTTACACCCTGCAAAGCGCCGGACGACCCCGACCGAACGGCGATTCGCTTTCCGCCAACGGCGCTTCACTGGCACCGAACACCGTTTTGGAAACGGCTTTCGAGGCAGAAAAGCTGGTCGCCTCGCTGGCCGGTTGCTTGATAAGTCAGACCGGTGCCGCGCTGTTCCTCGATTACGGCTCCCTGAAACCCGGCTTCGGAGACACCCTGCAAGCGGTCCGTAACCACGCCTATGCCGACCCGCTGGAGAACCCCGGCAAGGCGGACCTTTCGGTGCATGTGAACTTCGCCCCGCTCGTCTCAATTGCCAGAAATGCAGGCTGCGCCGTGCCCGATCCGGTGACGCAGGGCGCGTTCCTCGTTGCGCTCGGGCTGCTGGAGCGGGCCGGCAATCTCGGCGCGGACAAACCGCAGCATGTGCGCGATCAGCTGTCGGCTTCGGTCGAACGGCTGGCGGGAGAGAGCGGAATGGGCAGTCTCTTCAAGGCATTCGCCTTCGGCGCCCCGGCCAGTCTCGGCAACCGCTGGCCCGGCTTCGCGTGAACCGCTAGTCTAGCGAAATACCGCATTTGAGCGCCCCCACATGCTGAAAACCGACTTCGTCGAAAGCCTGCACCTGGAACCGGTTTCCCACGCCTTCTTCACGCGCAAGAAAGGCCATTCCAGCGGCCTCTACGCGAAAGGCAACGCCGGACTCGGCTCCGACGATGTGCGGGAGAATGTCGTGCGAAACCGGACGGATATGGCGGAGACCCTCGGCGTTGCCGCCATCGAGACCCTGTATCAGGTCCATTCCGCCGACGTCGTGCTGGCCGACGATCATATCGGTAAGGAGCGCCCGAAGGCGGACGGGATCGTCACCGGAACATCGGGACTGGCCATAGGCATTGTCACCGCCGACTGCGGACCCGTGCTACTGGCAGATGCCAAATCGGGCGTTGTCGGCGCGTGCCATGCAGGCTGGAAGGGTGCGCTTGGGGACGTGTTGGAAAACACAATCGAAACAATGTGTTCGATCGGCGCGAACCGGGACGCAATCACCGCCGTTCTCGGCCCGACCATCAGTGCCGCCCACTACGAAGTCGGTCCCGGCTTCCCGCAACCGTTCCTAGATCGCGATGCCGAAGCGACCCGCTTCTTCGCCCCGTCGATCAAGCCGGACCACCACATGTTCGACCTGCCCGCCTATATCGTCTGGCGTCTCGAAGCCGCGGGGGTGAACGCCCATGCCCTTCCCGTTTGCACCTATGGCGACGCCGAACATTTTTTCTCGTATCGCCGCACCACCCATGCGAACGAACCCGACTACGGTCGCCAACTCTCCGCAATCGTCTGCCCGTAAGGAGCCTGCACCATGTTGTTTGAAACAGCCGAATATACCGACCGCATGAACCGCACGCTGGCGGCGATGAAGGCCGAAAAGCTGGATTGCCTGCTGCTCTTCGCGCCGGAAAGCATGTATTGGCTGACGGGCTTCGACACGTTCGGCTACCGCTTCTTCCAGTGCCTCGTCGTGCAACCGAACGGCCACACCACCCTGCTGACACGGTCCGCCGATTTGCGGCAGGCGGAGCGCACGTCGAATATCGAGGAAGTTCATATCTGGATCGACAGCGCCAACACCAATCCCGCCCGCAATCTGCGGGAACTGTTGGCCAAACTGAACCTGCTCGGTGCGAATTTCGGGGTCGAACTCGATACCAACGCGCTTACCGCCTACCAATACCGGCTGCTGGAAGACAATCTCGACAATTTCGGCGAACTGACCGACGCCTCCGCGCTCGTCCACGACCTGCGGCAAACCAAATCCGCAGCGGAAAAGACTTTCATCCGCGAAGCGGCAAAACAGGCCGACCGGGCGCTGGATGCGGCCATCGACACCATCGCACCCGGCGTCTCCGAAGGCGACATTCTGGCAGCCATGCAGGGGTCTATCTTCCGGGACGGTGGCGATTATCCGGGCAATCCCATCGTCATCGGCGCGGGCGAGGATGCCCTGCTCTGCCGCACCAAATCGGGCCGCAACGTCATTGCGGACAACGACCAGGTGACATTGGAATGGGCCGGTGTCGCCGCCAACTACCACGCCTGCATGATGCGCACGCTCATCGTCGGCAAACCGAGACCGGACCACCAGCGCCTGTTCGAGGGTGCCAAGGAAGCCCTGCTGGCCGTGGAAGCCAAGATGGTGGCGGGCAACACGTTCGGCGACCTGTTCGACGCCCACGCCCATGCGCTCGACCATCTCGGCCTGTCGAACCACCGCCTCAATGCCTGCGGCTACAATCTGGGCGCACGCTTTGCTCCTTCGTGGATGGACGGCCCGATGATGCACCGCGCCAACCCGCACCTCATCACGCCGGACATGAGCCTGTTCGCGCACATGATCATCATGGATTCCGAAACCGCCACCGCCATGTGTCTTGGCCAGACCTACCTGACCACGGACGGCGCGCCGGAATGTCTGTCCCGGCACCCGCTGGACCTGATCGTGCTATAGAAAAACGAGGTTGCGATTGCGCGTTGCCTCGTCGCGCCATAAGACACCGCGACAGACACCGACGGGCGCGCATGTGCGCTGGCTGAAATGGACGCCACCATCCGATGAAACTGTTTTCGGGCAACGCGAACCACAGCCTATCGCAGGCCGTGGCGGACTATCTCGATATTCCGCTCGGCAAGATCGACGTGCGCCGCTTTGCCGACCAGGAAATTTTCGTGGAAATCCATGAAAATGTGCGCGGCGAAGACACGTTCATTCTCCAGTCCACATCCTACCCCGCCAACGACAATCTGATGGAACTGCTCATCATGATCGACGCAGCGCGGCGCTCGTCCGCCAAGCGTATCACGGCGGTCGTTCCCTATTTCGGCTATGCACGGCAGGACCGGAAACCCGGCCCCCGCACCCCGATTTCGGCCAAGCTGGTCGCCAATCTCATCACCGAAGCAGGGGCCGACCGTGTGCTGACGCTGGACCTTCATGCAGGCCAGATTCAGGGCTTCTTCGATATCCCTACCGACAACCTGTATGCGGTGCCGACGATGAGCCGTGACCTGCGGGCGAATTACGACGTGGGCAACCTGATGGTCGTCTCCCCGGACGTGGGCGGCGTGGTTCGCGCCCGCGCACTCGCCAGCCGCCTGAATGCGCCGCTGGCGATCGTCGACAAGCGCCGCGACAAGCCGGGCGAGAGCAAGGTGATGAACGTGATCGGCGACGTGAAGGGCCGCGACTGCATACTTGTGGACGACATCATCGATTCCGGCGGCACGCTCTGCAACGCCGCCGACGCGCTGATGACAAACGGCGCGACCAGCGTCACGGCCTACATTTCCCACGGCGTCCTGTCGGGCGGTGCGGTGGCGCGAATTATCTCATCCCAACTGCGCGAACTGGTCATTACGGATTCCATCGAACCGAGCGTGGCGGTTACAGCCGCCCACAACATCCGTGTGATGTCGATTGCAGACCTCATCGGCGAAGCCATCAACCGGACAGCGATGGAACAATCGGTCTCCAGCCTGTTTGACTAGGCCCTTGCAGGCCGTCACGACTTTCGCGCGGCCTCATACGACTTGCAGGTCGCGTGCTGCCGGTCTATAGCGCCGCCACCGCGTCGACACCCCTGGAGGGAACGCGGGTCAGACCCATCGTTGCCGGCCACTTCTCATAGGCGCTGGCGCGTGGCTGAGGCGGACGCACTGTCCGGCGACCTTCAACAACCGACAACACTCTTCAGGAGCGACCCATGAGCGACGAACACAAGCTCGAGGCCCAGCTGCGCGAACGGGGCGGCAAGGGGGCCGCACGTGAACTGCGCCGCAACGAAATGGTGCCTGCCGTGATCTACGGCGACAAGAAAGCCCCCCTCTCCATCGCGCTTCCGATCAAGGAAACCGCTTTGATGATCCGCCGCGGCGGTTTCATGACCAACATTCTCACCGTCACCGCCGATGGCAAGAACCACAAGGTTCTTCCGAAGGATTTTCAGCTGCATCCGGTCAAGGACACGCTGATGCATGTCGACCTGCTGCGCGTTTCCGACAAGACGGTCGTGACGGTCGATATTCCGGTCCACTTCCTCAACGAGGAAGAGTGCGCCGGTTTGAAGGAAGGTGGCACGCTCAACGTCGTCCGCTACACGGTCGAGGTGAACTGCCCGGCCAACTCGATTCCTGAGCATTTCGAGGTCGACCTGACCCCGTTCGGCATCGGCGACAGCGTCAACATCTCCGACGTTGCGCTTGCCGGAAGGCGTCGTGCCCACGATCAGCGACCGCGACTTCACCATCGCGACGATCCAGACGACCCGCGCCGAGGAAGAGGAAGAGACCGACGACGAGCCAATCGAAACCGAAGTCATCAACCAGAGCGCCGACAGCGTGATGGGCGAAGACGAAGACGGCCTGAAAGATCAGGACTGATCTTTTCGAACGGTCTTGTCTGAAGATTAGGGGACGCTCATGCTCATCCTTGCAGGGCTCGGTAATCCGGGCGCCAAACACGAGCATCAGCGCCATAATATCGGCTTCATGGCGGTGGACGCGATCCACCGCCATGAAGGGTTCTCGCCCTGGAAGCACCGCTTTCAGGCATTGACCAGCGAAGGCACGATCGGCGGCACGAAGGTGCTGCTCGTCAAGCCCACGACCTTCATGAACGAAAGCGGTCGCGCCGTAGGCGAGGCCATGCGCTTTTACAAATCGACGCCGAAGGATCTGATCGTGTTCTACGATGAACTCGACCTGATCCCCGGTAAGGTGCGTGTGAAGGCTGGCGGCGGTGCGGGTGGCCACAACGGCATCCGGTCGCTGGACCAGCACATGCCATCCAAGGACTACCGCCGCGTTCGCATGGGCATTGGCCATCCCGGCCACAAGGACCGCGTGACGGGTCATGTGCTGGGCGACTTCGCCAGGGCCGACCACGACTGGCTCGACCCGCTGCTCGATGAAACGGCCCGCAATGCGGACTTGCTGGTGAAGGGCGACGACGCCGGTTTCATGAACCGCCTTGCCCTGCGGACGGAATCGAACGAACCGTCCGGGGCCAAGGGCCAGACAACAGCAAAAATGACGACAGCGAAGAAACAGCAAAGCCATATCAAACAGGCGCGCGATACGTCCGCTAAAGCCGTGCCCAAATCTGGGCCTATGGCGGACATGCTGGCCCGGCTTCTTGGAAAGAAGGACTGAACCGATGGGTTTCAAATGCGGCATCGTCGGCCTGCCCAATGTGGGCAAGTCCACACTTTTCAATGCGCTGACCCGCACGGCCTCCGCGCAGGCGGCGAACTATCCGTTCTGCACCATCGAGCCGAATACCGGCGAGGTCGCCGTGCCCGACCCGCGCCTGACGGATATTGCGGGCATCGCGAAGTCGAAGGAAATCATCCCGACCCGCATTTCCTTCGTCGATATTGCGGGTCTCGTGGCGGGTGCGTCGAAGGGCGAAGGTCTGGGTAACAAATTCCTCGCCAACATCCGTGAGGTCGACGCCGTCGCCCACGTGCTGCGGTGCTTCGAGGATGACGACATCACCCATGTCGACGGGCGTGTCGATCCGATCGCGGATGCCGAGACCATCGAAACCGAGTTGATGCTGGCCGATCTCGAGAGCCTCGAACGGCGTGTGGAACGCACCCGCAAGATCGCAGGATCGAAGGACAAGGAAGCACTTGCCGTCCTACCGATGATGGAAGCGGCGTTGAAGGTTCTGAACGACGGCAAGCCCGTGCGCGTGTTGCTGGCCGACCTCGACGCGGAAGACCGCAAGATCATGGACGGCCTCAACCTGCTGACCGCCAAGCCCGTGCTCTACGTGGCCAATGTGGCGGAAGAAGACGCCGCCACCGGCAATGCGCTGTCGGAAAAGGTTGCCGTGATGGCCGCCGAACAGGGTGCCGTATCAGTCGTTATTTCCGCTGCCATCGAGGAAGAAATCGCCCAACTGCCGGACGCGGAACAGGGCGAGTTTCTCGAAATGAACGGGCTGGAGGAATCCGGTCTCTCCCGCCTCATCCGTGCCGGTTACGACCTGCTTGCCCTCATCACCTATTTCACCGCCGGTCCAAAAGAGACCCGCGCCTGGACCGTCACAAAAGGCACGAAGGCCCCAGGCGCGGCAGGTGTTATCCACACTGACTTCGAACGGGGTTTCATTCGCGCCCAGACCATCGCCTTCAAGGACTATGTCGGTCTCGGCGGGCGAGGTCGCGGCCAAGGATGCCGGCAAGGCGCGGGACGAGGGCAAGGAATACGTGGTGCAGGACGGCGATGTGATGCTGTTCAAGTTCAACACGTAATGGGCTAACAAGTGGCAACGCACCTGCGGAGCCGCACCCATGTTTCCCCTCTCCCACATGATGAAGGCATTCATCAAGAAGGGCCGTCTCGACGTCATCGACGCCGACGGCAAGCGCCACACGTTTCAGGGCGAACCGGGACCGGCGGACGATCCGCACCCGCAGGTGACGATGCGCTTGTCCGACAAGCGCCTTTACCGCGATCTGGTCTTCAAGTCCGAAATCGCCGCCGCCGAGGGCTATATGGACGGCACGATGACCTTCGAGGAAGGCGCGACGCTGCGCGACTTTCTCAAGCTGTTTTCGATCAACCGCCTGAACCTCGCCGCCTACCCGCTGCAAAAGGCGATCCGCAACGTCACCATGATGACGCGGCGCAAACAGCAGTCGAACAAGAAGGGCGAGGCGCAGGGCAATGTCTCGCACCACTATGATCTGGGAAACGCGTTCTACAAACTCTTTCTCGACGACAACATGCTGTATTCCTGCGCCTATTTCCACAATGACAACGAGTCTCTGGAACAGGCCCAACGCAACAAGCTGCGACTGATCGCCGCCAAGCTGAACCTGAAGCCCGGCCAAAAGGTGCTGGATATCGGCTGCGGCTGGGGCGACATGGCGCTTTATCTGGCGTCGATGGAGGACGTGAAAGTGGTCGGCGTTACGCTGTCGACCGAGCAGCAAAAGCTGGCCACCGAACGCGCCGAAAAGATGGGCCTGTCGGACCGCGTCGAGTTCCGGTTGCAGGACTACCGCGAGGTCACGGAAACCTTCGACCGCATCGTCTCCGTCGGCATGTTCGAGCATGTGGGCGTGTCCCATTACGACGAATTCTTCGCCAAGCTGAACGACCTGATGCCGGATGACGGCGTCGCGCTCATCCACTCCATCGGCCACATGTCGCCCCCCGGCATGGCATCCAAGTTCATGCGGAAATACATTTTTCCCGGTGCCTACTCGCCCGCTTTGTCGGAGGTCTTCGAGAGCGTGGAGAAAAACTCCCTGTGGTGTCTCGATCTCGAATTTCTGCGCGTCCACTACGCCGAAACACTGAAGCACTGGGAGCAGCGTTTCCAGTCAAACCGCGCCGAGGTCGAAGCCATGTATGACGAACGCTTCGCGCGGATGTGGGAGTTTTACCTGATCTCGGCTGAGGCCATGTTCCGCACCGGCTCGCAGCTCGTCTTCCACATGCAGCTGTCCCGTACCCGCGATGCCGCACCCCTGCAGCGCGACTACATGGTCGATGTGCAACGCGATTACGAGAAGCGCGAGATCGAGCGAAACGTGACGCTTTGAGCGACATGGTCCCGGTCGCAGGAACCGCAGCTCTATGATGAGCCAGACCCATGTGCTGGTGGCCTCCGCGCTGATGGCGAAGCCGGGAAAGCCACTGCGCAACACCGCCGTGCTGGCCGGTGCTTTCGTGCCGGATGCTGCGATCTACGTGCTGTTCGCGTGGTCGAAACTGGCGGGTATTCCCGAACGGCAGGTGTGGAGCGAAATCTACTGGAACCCGCCGTGGAGCGAGTGGGTGGCGGCGGGCAATTCGGTTTTCCTCTACGGGGCGTTGCTGATCGTCGGCTTCGTTCTCCTGCGCGCCGTGCCTGCCGCTTTCCGCATCGGGCTGTTCCTCACCTTCTTCGCGCTGGCCGCGTTCACCCATCTGGCGGGCGACTTCCCGGTTCATGTGGCTGACGCCCACCGCCATTTGTGGCCGGTGTCGGACTGGACATTCCAATCGCCAGTTTCCTACTGGGACCGCAATCACCACGGGGGATTGTTCTCAATGGTCGAAGCGGCCCTCGGCCTCGTTCTGTGTGTCGTGCTATGGCGGCGCTTTAGGGCGATATGGGTGCGGATTGCGCTTGCCCTGTTGTTTGTGGCCTATCTTGCGGTCCCGGCTTATTTCACGTTCATGCTCGGAGGGGCGACCTGATGCTGTTCTACGACGACTTTCCGGTCGGTCGGTCCTTCGCCCTTGGCCCACGCCCCATCACGGCGGAAGAAATCATCGCCTTCGCCGAACAGTTCGACCCACAACCATTCCATCTCGACGGCGATTCAGCCGAAGCGGAAACCACAGGCGGGTTGATCGCATCCGGATGGCACACCTGTTCGATCCTGATGCGGATGATGTGCGACGCCTATCTGCTGGACACGGCCTCGCTCGGGTCCGCCGGTCTCGAATCGATCCGCTGGCGGTTGCCGGTGCGGCCCGGCGATACGCTCACCGGCCAGTGCACCGTCACGGGCCGCCGCCGTTCCAAAAGCAATGACGCGCTCGGGCTGGTGGATTTTGCCTACAGTCTCGACAACCAGCATGGGGAGCGCGTGATCGACGTGGAAGGCATGGGCATGGTGCGGGTCTCGTGAGCGGCTTTCTCGAAAAGGTCGAAGAAGGCATGGTCCTCGACCTCGGTTCCCACACCTTCGGTCGCGCGGAGATCATCGCGTTTGCCGAACAGTTCGACCCGCAACGGTTTCATCTCGATGAGGATGCGGCGAAGGCCAGCCTGTTCGGCGCATTGTGCGCGTCCGGCTGGCACGTGGTCAGCATCTGGATGCGGTTGAATGTGGAACACCGCACATCGGAACTGGCACGTCTGACCGGCCTTCCGGAAAGCGCCATCGTCTTCGGCCCGTCGCCCGGGGTGCGGAACCTGCGCTGGCGTCGCCCGGTCTATCCCGGCGACACGATCCGTTTCACCAGCACCGTCACCGGCAAGCGCATCACGCCCAAACGCCCCGGCTGGGGCATGGTGATGAGCCAGATTACCGGAGTGAACCAGACTGACACGACCGTCTGCACGATGGACGGTGCGGTGACTGTGCGCTTGTAGGCACATGGGCGTGCGGATTGACCGGAAATTCTTGCGACAAAGCGTCGTGAGACGCCCCGCCGACTGGACAATGGCGCTATTTGGCGCAAAGGAAACACACCGACCGGTAAGTTGCGGTTTGCCCGCGCTGGCATGACGTGCCAGATATTTCAGGACGCACCGAACACGAACCGGTCCCAAGCCAATACATGCGCCCGCCGCATGGCATGGCGCGAACAGTGACGAAACAGGAATGCCATATGGCTGATACAAAACATCCGATCACGGCGCCCGTGGACAGCCATGTTGGCGACCCCAAGGAAGATGGCGTTCACGACCACGAACGCCGCGATTTTCTCTATCTCGCAACCGGCGCGATCGGCGTTGTTGCGGTTGGCGGGATCGTCTGGCCGCTCCTGTCTCAACTCGCTCCCAATTCGCGTGAACAGGCTGCAGGCGCTCCAGTGGAGATCGACGTGTCCGGCATTGCGCAGGGACAGGTGGTCACGGTCGTCTGGCGTGGTGCCCCCTATTTCGTGCGTCATTTGACGGATGAGGAACTGGCACTCGCACAGGATGCGGACCAATCCCTGTTCCGCGATTTCGCACCGTTGAACGCACGCACCGCGGGCCCGGGCATTGCGCCCGTTGCGATCGGTGGCGATGCGGGCGCGACCGGTGGAGCAGTCGGCAAATGGGCCGTCATGGCCGCCAACTGCACCCATCTCGGCTGTGTTCCAACGCAGGTCGATATCGGCCTCGAAGGCTGGGCGTGCCCGTGCCACGGTTCGATATTCGACGTAACGGGCCGTGTGACCAAAGGTCCGGCTGCCACGAATCTACCTTTGCCGCCGTTCGCCTTTGCAAGTGAGACGACCCTCGTTATCGGCACGGACCAAGCAGGAGCCTGACCCCATGAGCGGACATTCCACATACAATCCGACATCCGGCGTCGGCAAATGGATGGACGACCGGCTTCCGGTCGCCCGCCTGATGCACGATTCCTTTGTGTCCTACCCGATCCCGCGCAACCTGAACGCCATGTACACGTTCGGCGGCATTCTGGCCGTGATGCTGATTTCGCAGATCATCACCGGCATTGTGATCGCTATGCACTACACGGGCAGCGTCGAAGGCGCGTTCGTGAGCGTTCAGCTGCTGCGCCGGGACGTGAATTACGGCTCCCTGATGCAGTCCTGGCACGCCGTCGGCGCGTCGTTCTTCTTCTTCGCCGTCTACATGCACATTTTCCGCGGCATGTATTACGGCTCCTACAAGGCGCCACGCGAGGTTCTGTGGATCCTCGGAGTCATCATCTATCTGTTGATGATGGCGACGGCCTTCATGGGCTATGTATTGCCCTGGGGCCAGATGTCCTACTGGGGCGCACAGGTCATCACGAATTTCTTCTCGGCCATTCCGCTGATCGGCGACACGATCCGGGAATATCTGCTGGGCGGATATTCGGTGGGCAATGCCACGCTGAACCGCTTCTTTTCGCTCCACTACCTTCTGCCGTTCATGATCCTCGGCGTCGTGATCCTTCACGTCTGGGCCTTGCATGTGGTGGGGCAGACGAACCCGACCGGCGTGGAAGTGAAATCCAAGCAGGATGTCATTCCGTTCACGCCCTATGCGACGATCAAGGACGCGATGGCGCTGGCGCTGTTCTTCGCGCTGATGGCCTATTTCGTCTTCTTCCTGCCGGATTATCTCGGCCACGCCGATAACTATATCGAAGCCAATCCGCTCAAAACCCCGGCCCATATCGTGCCGGAATGGTATCTGTTGCCATTCTATGGCGTGTTGCGGGCGATCGATTTCAATATCGGCATTCCGTTCACCGACATCGTGCTGATCGACTCCAAGCTCGGCGGCGTGCTGGCCATGTTCGGTGCGATTGCGGTGCTGTTCTTCCTGCCCTGGCTCGATACGTCGGATGTGCGCTCGACGAACTACCGTCCGGTTTACAAGGTCTTCTTCTGGATCTTCATCGCCAACGCCATCTTCCTCGGCTACCTGGGTTCCCGCCCTGCCGAAGGTATCTGGGTGCCGCTGACGAAGGTGTCGACCTTCGCCTACTTTGCCCATTTCCTCATCGTCATGCCGTTGATGGGGTGGCTGGAAAAACCCCTGCCACGACCGGCCTCCATTATGGATGCCGTCACCGGCAAGGCCTCGGCATCCGGTGCTTCCCACATGGCCGGATCGACCGCCGAGCCGCAAACCAAGGGCTAGGGGTGTTTTTCACACATCCCGCCCGCCCCAAACGGGCGAAACAGATGTCCGTCCCGGGCACCACCGAGAGTTCCGCAGCGTCGGCAAACTGGAAGACTATTCGTATGACCTCATCCACATTTTCAATGGCCCGTCTCACGCGCGCGATCGTGCTGATCCTGTGCGTCGGCGCGTTCGGTGCCATCGCAGCCGGTGACGGGCAGGCAGCGTCCTACCCCAAGAAAAAGCCGAAAAACGTCGACTGGTCCTTCGCAGGCCCCTTCGGTCACTGGGATGTCGGTCAGCTTCAGCGCGGTCTGAAGGTCTACACAGAAGTCTGCAAGGCCTGCCATTCCATGCGGTTGATCTCCTACCGCAATCTGGAAGATCTCGGCTTCACCGACGACCAGATCAAGAACTACGCCGCTGAATATGAAGTTCAGGACGGCCCGAACGAAGACGGTGAGATGTTTACCCGCGCCGCCATCGCGACGGACTATTTCACGAGCCCCTATGCCAACGACAAGGAAGCGGCTGCGGCCAACGGCGGAGCGTTGCCGCCGGATATGTCCCTCATCGCCAAGGCCCGGGCTGTCGAGCGAGGTTTCCCGACCTTCATCTTCGACATTTTCACGATGTATGCCGAATCCGGACCGGACTACATTTATTCCCTTCTGACCGGCTACGAGGAACCGCCGGAAGGCGTCGAGATACAGGCCGGATTGCACTACAACCCCTATTTCATCTCCGGCACCGCTTTGGCTATGGCGCAGCCACTCTATGACGGCTCTGTCGATTATACCGACGGCAGCCCAACCACCGTCAGCCAGTATGCGAAGGACGTATCCGCATTCCTCATGTGGACCTCGGAACCCGGCCTCGACGACCGCAAACGCCGCGGCTTCGTGGTTGTCCTGTTCCTGCTGTTGTTCAGCGGCCTGCTCTACTTCACCAAGAAGCGTGTCTGGGCAGGTGTCCCACACTAGCTTGCAATCGCTGTAGCTTTCCAATGACCCGCCCGATTGTGTGAGACAATCGGGCGGGTCGTTTCGTTTCAGGAGCCCGTCATGGATACCGACCTCACCGAAGAACTCGCCGGTGCCATCCGCGCGATCCACGATTACCCGAAACCCGGCATCGTGTTCCGGGACATCACATCGCTTTTGCAAAACCCCCGTGCCTTCCGTCGGGCGGTCGATGCGCTCGTCCATCCCTATATCGGTATCGGTTTGACCAGCATTGCGGGTATCGAGGCCCGCGGGTTCATTCTTGGCGGCGCCATTGCCCACCAACTGACCGCCGGTTTCGTGCCGGTGCGCAAGAAGGGCAAACTGCCCGGCGAAACCGTCCACATCGCCTACAGCCTTGAATACGGGATCGACGAAATGGAAATGCACCGGGACTCCATCACGCCAGGCGACAAGGTGCTGCTCGTGGACGATCTCATCGCCACTGGCGGCACTGCGGAAGCGGCCGTCAAACTTCTGAAGGAACTTGGTGCCGATGTGGTTGCGGCCTGCTTCGTGATCGATCTGCCGGACCTTGGCGGGCGCAAGCGCATCGAGGCTCTCGGCGTGCCGGTGCGGACATTGATCGAGTTCGAAGGCGATTAAGCCGTTTTCGTTCCGAGCAGATCACGGGCGATGCGCTCGAATATCGCGCTGCCGACGGGAATGAGATCATCGGGAAAATCGTAATCCGGGTTATGCAGCGCAGGATGGTCTTCCCCCGGTCCGAGGCACAGCATGGCGGCCTTCGCATCCCACCCGATCACGCCGAAATCCTCCGATGCCCGCATGGGCACCCCGGCATCGCCATGCGGGATGCCGAGAGCGTCCATAGAAGCCGTCGCTACGCCGTAGGCGTCCGCATCGTTTATCGATGCCGCAAAATCGTCGGCCACATCGATGGCAACGTCGAGGCCGAATTCCGCTGCTTTGGCTTCGATCAGCGCACGCGCCACAGTTTCCAAACCTGCCATTTGCGCGTCACTGGCCGTTCGCAGCGTCGCATAAAGCACACCTTCTCCCGGAGCGATGCCGAATGACGGTTCTCCGATTTGCACGTGGGTGATCGTGACGAGGCGGAAGTCGTCGTCCAGCTTTCCACCCTGCGCGAGCCCGTTCAAGGCCGGTATGAGTGTCGCGATGGCTGGCGCGGGAGAGACCCCGTCCTCCGGGTCGGCGGCATGGGCAGTCTTACCTGTCAGAGTGATCCTCAACCCTTTTGACGCACAGTTGATGAGTCCGGCGCAGGTGGAAACATATCCGTGCGGATTGCCCGGTTCGATGTGGATGGCGAAAGCCCAGTCCGGCCTGATGTCCCCGTAGCGCGGATCGGCAACGACCGCCTTGGCCCCGCTTCCGTCCTCCTCGGCAGGCTGGAACATCAGCACCACCCGCCCTTTGGCGACCATCGACCGCGAGACCATCCGACCCAGTGCGAGCAGCATGGTCATGTGGCCGTCATGGCCGCAAACATGGCTTTTGCCGGGAACCTGCGACACCCACTCTATATCGTTGCGCTCAAGTATCGGCAGTGCGTCCAACTCGGCGCGGAACATGACGGTTGGCCCTTCAACGCCGCTGTCAAAAACCGCTGCAACGCCGTGACCACCCAAGCCGGTCAGCACGCGTGTCGGAGCCAGCTCATGCAACGCCGCCGTAATCGTCGACGCTGTTTCCACCTCCTCGCCGGAGACCTCCGGCCAGCGATGCAATTCGCGGCGGAAAGCGGTGAGTTCGACAAGATCACGATCCGTCAGCATGGTCATTCTATCGCCGTGCCAGATGGGCGACCACATTGTCGATCATACGCTGCCCGGCATCCTGCCCCAGCGACATGATGCTTTCAGGGTGAAACTGCACAGCCGCCATCGGCAGGGTTTCGTGTTCGATGCCCATGATGATGCCGTCGCTGGTCTCCGCCGTCACCCGAAATCCGTCAGGCAGGGTCGCGGGGTCCGCATGAAGCGAGTGATAGCGCCCGACCGTCAAGGTGTCCGGCAGGCCGGAAAAGACGATGGAATTACCCTGCGCGGAGATGCGTGAGGGTTTGCCGTGCATCGGCACATCCAGTTGCCGCAATGTCCCACCAGCTGCATCGACCATCGCCTGCAAGCCAAGGCAGACACCGAAGACAGGCAGATCGCGTTCCCGCGCCGCCGCAATCGTCGCGGCGCAATCGAAATCGGACGGACTGCCCGGGCCCGGAGACATGACGAGCAGACCCGGCGCAACGCGGTCGAATGTGGACGCCGCAACTGGCGAGCGAACGGTTGTCACCTCCGCGCCGGTCTGGCGGAAATAATTGGCCAGCGTGTGAACGAACGAATCCTCATGATCGACCAGCAGGATGCGAACACCCTCACCGACCTTTGCGCCACCCGTCTCTCCACCGGAATTGTCGCTTGCCGTGCCACGAATGGCGGCGAGCATGGCGGAAGCCTTCAGTTCGGTTTCGGCCTCCTCTTCCTGCGGGTCGCTGTCGAACAACAACGTGGCCCCGGCCCGCACTTCGGCGATCCCATCTTTCACACGAACGGTGCGCAGCGTCAGCCCCGTGTTCATATCGCCATTGAAGCCGACCATGCCGACCGCGCCGCCATACCATGCGCGCGGGCTGCGCTCGTTGGCCTCGATGAACCGCATCGCCCACAGCTTCGGTGCGCCCGTCACCGTCACCGCCCATGCGTGGGACAGGAAGGCATCGAACGCATCCATGTCGGGCCGCAACCGTCCCTCGATATGGTCGACCGTGTGGATGAGGCGCGAATACATCTCGATCTGCCGCCGTCCGATGACCTTGACGCTGCCCGGTTCGCAGACGCGGGATTTGTCGTTGCGGTCCACGTCCGAACACATGGTCAGCTCGCTCTCGTCCTTCCTGGAGTTGAGCAGTTTGAGGATCTGTTCGCTGTCCTCGATCGGGTCGCGCCCGCGCTTGATCGTGCCGGAAATCGGGCAGGTCTCCACCCGTCGCCCCTGCACCCGCACGAACATTTCCGGGCTCGCCCCGACCAGATATTCGCCGTCACCGAGATTGATGAAAAACGAATAGGGGCTCGGGTTGATCTGCTTCAGACGCTTGGAAATCGCCGACGGCGGGCTGTCGCACCGCTCCGTGAACACCTGCCCCGGCACCACCTCGAACAGGTCTCCGCGCACGAACTTTTCCTTCGCCCGCTCCACCAATGCCGCATATTCGCCCGGCTCGTGGTCTCCGCGTCCGGGCTCGTGGTCGGCAGGCACGAACGGCACGTCTCGTCACCGCCCCGCGGCAGGTCTTTCGTCGTCGCGTCGCCGATTGTGAAGTCGTAGCGCTGCAACCATGCCTTTGCCGCATGGTGGTCCACGACAAGAATTTCATCCGGCAGATACAGCACCATGTCGCGCTGGTCGTCGGGCCGTTTCAGCTGAGTTCGATCGGGTCGAACTGGAACGCGAGGTCGTAGCCGAACGCGCCGTAGAGTGCGAGCGACGGGTCGGCATCGGAGCGGAACAGATCGACGATGGCCCGCAATACGGAAAACACGGTCGGCACCCGCGAGCGCATCTCCTCGTCCACCATACCGTCCGGTTGCTTGACCACGACATCGAGACGTCGACCCGTGCGCACACTGCTTTCGATATGGTCGTGGCCTTTCAGGGCCATTTCGACCGCGTCGAGCAGCACGTCACCACGTTCGTTGTAGGCGTCCAGCCACACCGCACGCCCATTGGAGGCGATGCCCAGCGGCGGGTCGATGATCGCCGTGTCCCAGCGGGTGTAGCGCCCCGGATATTCGTAGTTCGACGAGAACACCGCCCCGCGTCTCGTATCGAGCCGGTCCACATAGCCCGACACCGCGTTGTCGTAGGGCGTCGCAACACTGTTGCGCTCCACCAGAACGCCGCCTTGCGTGCGGTAGGAAATGCTGTCGTCCATAAGACCGGTCTCCCGTTCAGCTTCGGTTCCGGGAGCGGCTTACAAAAAAGCCGCCTGCGCCGGAGAGGCGAAGCGGCCGTTTATCCACACAAAGTCGGATACGCATGCCGCTATCGGCCGCGCCACCAGATTTTCATGTGAGCAAGGTTCTGCATGAGGATTGCGTAACGCCGAACGCACCGGCGCACAAGGCGAAATCGCGCAGGTGGAGGGGGGTAGGTTCCACCTGCGCGACAGTCTCGTCAGGCAGGATCGGGCGGTGTGATCCTGATGCCTGTGTGGCCCGCGAGCGAGCCGGATGCCGGATCCCGAATGCAGGGTGGGTTCCGGTACCGCCGAATGAGGGAGCCGTATGACCCAGCTCTTTCGGCAAATACACGTTTAGGTTGTATTTCTTAACGAATGGTTAACAGGTGCGAAATCGCTGTTGAAGATCTATGACCTCGCGCCCGGCTGCCACCAAAGTCCGATGGAGCGGTTCCGCCTCTTCAATTCCGGCTTCCAACGCAAAAACATAGGCATGAGTCAGCAGAAACAGGCCCGCCTGGGAGTTCTCATCGGCAATCAGCGCCTCCCCACCCAATTTGTAGAACCGCGCGAGTGCCGCACAATCACCGGTTGCATGTGCCTGTTTGATCTTCTGATCGAGGTCCGGCCGCATCAGGCCGTTACGCGCTCGGCAACCCAATGGTGAAACAGCCATGTCGGCTCGTCCATCACGGGTGAAAACTTGCCGCCATCGAACGCATCCCCCCGCCGTCCGGCCTGCATCCCTTCCACCACAAAGATATCCTCCTCGAAGATGCCCTTCCAGAGCGCGGCATTCGTGCGCCTCAAGGCTGCGAAATCGTCACCGCAGGCCGCTTCATCGGGGTAGTAAATCGCAATCCGCTCGACCGTGCGCGTGGGCCCGTCCGGCACCAGCACGATGGCGAAGCGGTGGTCGCGGTGCACACCCAGCAGCACGTTGGGATACAGCGCGATATATTCCGCCTGCTGGCTCCACTTCTCCGAGAGGTCCGCATAATCCGCAAACGACTGGTCCGGCGACAGCTGCGGGTTGTAGACCATCGTGCCCTGCCCCGAAAACTGTCCCCGCTCCATAATGTGGTAGTGATCCTCCAGCCTGGAATAGCTGTTCAGACCGGGATGAATCCAGGGCAGGTGGTAGCTTTCGCAGTAGTTCTCAACGGCCAGTTTCCAATTGCAGCCTACGCTTAAGTCGAAGCCGGATTCCGCCCCTCCAAAATAGGACGGTTTCTCGAACTCGGCCCACCGTTTCAGCAGGGTCGCGTGAACCGTGTCGAACGGTTCCGCCTCCCCGTCCATATTGACGAAGACGATATCCTGCCAGACGTGGCTGCGGAGTTCGATAAGCCCCAGTGTCTCACGGTCGATGGCGGGATGGATATTGTGTCCGGCTCCGCCCACGTGGGGCGTCGATTTCAGATCGCCGTTCAGGTCGTAGCACCACGAATGGTACGGGCAACGGATGACGCCGCGCAGGGTTTTCGGCTCCGCAACAAGGATCATACCCCGGTGGCGGCAGGTGTTCTGAAACACGCGCACCACATCGTCCCGTCCGCGCACCAGCAGCAAGGGTTGGCCCAGAAACTCGAACGGTTTGGCGTCTGCTATGCCCGGCACATCCTTGCCAAACCCGACCGCCGCCCATGTGGAGCGGAACAGGCGCACGTTTTCCTGCTCGAACATCTCCGCGCTCGTGTAATGGGCGTTCGGCAGGCCCCGCGCGGTTTCGACGGGTTGCAGAACGGCGTCGAGCGAAGCATCTTTGCGGCCCATGTTCCAGCCTCCCAGCGTGGTATCAGACCACGATGATGGCGCTTGGCGCGGTCTGATTCATGCGGGAAATGCGGCACGACAGGCACCCGCCTGTCCTGTCGGCGACATCCCGCTGTCAGACCTGAAGCCGCAGCTGCGAACGCGGGCCGATGTCCCGATCGTCCCAATGGCGGCGGCAAAGCGACGTGTAGCTTTCCTCCCCGCCGATCGCGACCTGCGCACCTTCCTCGATCACCCGGCCATCGCCGTCCAGCCGCAAGACCATCGTCGCCTTGCGTCCGCACCAGCAGATCGTACGGATTTCGCGCAGCGTATCGGCAATGGCCAGCAGAGTGGCGGAACCGGGAAACAGCTTGCCCTGAAAGTCCGTCCGCAGCCCGAAACACATCACCGGAATGCCCGCGTGATCGGCGATCCGCGCGAGTTGCCAGACCTGATCGTCCGTCAGAAATTGCGCTTCGTCCACCAGCACGCAGGCCAGTGAGCGCGTTTCATGCGCAGCCATAATCCGCGCTGTCAGGTCGTCCCCTTCCGAAAATGTTTCGGCCCGTGCTTCCAGCCCGATACGGGAGCCGATCGTGCCGATGCCGGCACGGTTGTCGAATGCGGCGGTGAGCAGCAGCGTTTCCATCCCACGCTCACGGTAATTGTGCGAGGCTTGCAGCAGCACTGTGCTTTTGCCGGCATTCATCGCCGAATAATTGAAATAGAGCTTGGCCATGAGACGGTTCTAGCGAGACAGGCCACGCTGCGCCAAGGCGGCTTCGTAGTCTGCCCACAGCCTGTCGGCATCGCGGCCCAGGCGGTGCAGAACGCTCCAGGAGAAGATGCCGGTTTCGTGCATGTCGTCGAACACCAGCCGCACGGCGTAGTTTCCGACCGGTTCGATCTTGATGATTTCGACGTTGCGCTTGCCGGGCACGATGGTCTTCTGGCTCGGGTCGTGCCCCTGCACTTCCGCGGACGGGCTTTCGACGCGCAACAGTTCGGCGGCAAGCGCGAAATGCTCGCCGTTGTCGAACGTGACGCTAAGCGTGCGTTTGTCTTTCGACAGGCGAATTTCCGTCGGGGTCGGAATGACGTCGGTCATGGGCATTCCCTCATCGGTGCGGTATGGAGATGGCGGACAGGCTGGAAACGGCAAGAGCGATGAGAAACGATCCAACCACTTTTCTGCGCGACCTGTTCGAGCACCGCGGTTGCCAGTGCCGACCCGCGCTCGTGCATCGCCGACCACTTGCCCGATCGACCGCACGGCCGCATCCTTGTGGTCGCCGCCGGAAAGGCCGCTGCCAGCATGGCGCGCGCCGTCGAGATGGCCTGGCCGGACGTGGCACTGACCGGCATCGCGCTTTGCCCATACGGCCACGCGATGCACTGCGACCATATCGAGGTGATCGAAGCTGCCCACCCGGTCCCGGACGACCGGGGCGAAATCGCCGCGCGGCGTGTTCTGGCAGAGGCCGGAAAGCTGGGCGCGGACGACATGCTGCTGTTCCTCGTGTCCGGCGGCGGTTCGTCCCTTCTCGCCCTGCCCGGTGGCGCGTTGACATTGGTCGACAAGGCCGCGGTCAATCGCGCGCTGCTCCATTCCGGCGCGCCGATTACCGCCATGAATACCGTCCGCAAGCGCTTGTCCGCCATCAAGGGCGGTCGGTTGGCGGTCGCAGCGCACCCGGCGCGCGTGGTGACGCTGGCCATTTCCGACGTGCCGGGCGACGACATGGGCACCATCGCCTCCGGCCCGACGATACCGGAGCGCACGACCCGCGAAGACGTGGAAGCCATTCTGAAATCCTACGATATCGACCTGCCCAATGCCCCGCGCGCCCATCTCGATAGCGCTGAAAGCAACGTCCCTTCCCCCGATCATCCGGTCTTTACCGACGCCCAGACTACACTCGTTTCCCGACCGGCGGATATGTTGGCGGCCACTGTTCGACGGGCGGAACGCGACGGTTACACCGTCCTGTCGCTCGGTGCCAATGTCGAGGGCGAAGCGCGCGAGGTCGGGCGTGCCCATGCCCGGCTGGCTTTGGACCATGTGGCGACGGGAAAGTCCTGCCTCATCCTGTCCGGCGGCGAGACGACTGTGACGGTCAAGCCCGGTTCGCCCGTCGGTCGCGGTGGGCGCAACACGGAATATCTGCTGGCGCTCGCTCTCGAATTGAACGGCGCGCTTGGCATCTACGCGCTAGCCGCCGACACGGATGGCATCGACGGGGCGGAGAGTATTGCGGGTGCCACAATCGCGCCCGATACGCTGGAGTGCGCCCGGACGCTCGGCCTCGACCCCCAAGCCATGCTGGACGGTCACGACAGCGCGACCCTGTTCCGCGCCCTCGGAGACGCGATCGATACCGGCCCGACCCGCACGAATGTCAACGATTTTCGCGCGATCTGGGTGAGTCCGCCAAAAGCTACATGAACGCCTGAAACCCCGTCTGCGCACGGCCCAGAATGAGGGCGTGGACGTCGTGGGTGCCCTCGTAGGTGTTGACCGCCTCAAGGTTCATGACGTGGCGGATGACGCCGTATTCGTCGCTCACCCCGTTGCCGCCGTGCATGTCCCGCGATTGCCGCGCCACGTCGAGCGCCTTGCCGCAATTGTTGCGCTTCATCAGGCTGATTAGTTCGGCGGGCGCACGGTGCTCGTCCATCAGCCGCCCAAGGCGCAGCGAGCCTTGCAGGCCGAGCGCAATCTCCGTCTGCATGTCGGCCAGCTTCTTCTGGATCAGCTGCGTCTGCGCCAGTGGCCGCCCGAACTGCTTGCGCTCCATCGTGTAGGTCCGCGCCGCGTGCCAGCAGAATTCCGCCGCCCCCATCGCGCCCCATGAAATGCCGTAACGGGCCCGGTTGAGACAGCCGAACGGACCGGCGAGGCCGGAGACGTTGGGCAGCAGGTTTTCCTCCGGCACGAACACGTCGTCCATCTGGATCATGCCGGTGATGGACGCCCGCAGGGAAAACTTGCCCTCGATCTTCGGCGTTTCCAGCCCGTCCATGCCGCGCTCCAGAATGAAGCCGCGAATTGCGCCTTCATGCGCGTCGGACTTCGCCCAGACCACGCAGACATCGGCGATGGGCGAGTTGGTGATCCAGTTCTTCGCGCCGGACACACGGTAGCCGCCATCGACCTGTCTTCGCCCGCGTCAGCATGCCGCCGGGGTCGGACCCATGGTCCGGCTCGGTGAGGCCGAAGCAGCCGACCCATTCGCCGCTCGCCAGCTTCGGCAGAAACTTTTCGCGTTGCTCCTCGGAGCCGTAGGCGAAGATCGGGTGCATCACGAGGGATGATTGCACGGACATGGCCGAGCGGTAGCCGGAATCGATGCGCTCCACTTCGCGCGCGACCAGCCCGTAGGACACGTAGTTCGCGCCCGCCCCGCCATATTGCTCGGGGATCGTGGAGCCGAGCAGACCGAGCGCGCCCATCTCCGTCATGATCTCCCGGTCGAACGTCTCGTTGCGGTTGGCCATCAGCACGCGGGTGGCGAGATGGTCATCGCAATAGCTGCGCGCCGCATCGCGAATGGCGCGCTCGTCTTCCGTGAGCTGGTCCTCCAGCAGGAACGGATCGTCCCATTCCAGCCGCGCCGGTTTTGCACGCGCTGTTTCGGGCGTGGCGGCGGCGTCGTCTGGGATCACGGTGTTGGTGCGCGGGTCGGTTAGCATGGCAGGCTCCTTGGTTGGAGCCAGTTTACGGGAGATTGGTGACGGTCGAAAGGGGTGAGGTCGTCGCCGTTTGCTCTCCCTTTTCACCCTACGCCCGACCGTCATCCTCGGGCAGAGCCTGCACTCGGGCTTGACCCGGGTGTCCCGAGGATCAAGTCGGGTGCCGTGTGGCGAGACGTTCCAGATCCCCGGGTCAAGCCCGAGGATGACGGCGTGTGGGGCTTCCACAGGGGCGACAATCCTCCCTTGTCATTCCCGCGAGCCGCGGGAATCCATTTCTCGGCTTGGTTGGAATGGTCAGGCTTCGGACAAAAGTTGCGGCACCGCGCCGGACGCCCTCACCTTCCGTTCCGTAGCACGATGGATTCCCGCCGCTCGCGGGAATGACAAAGCTATTTGAATTGAATGGCGGGCGCGTCAAAACATCCGCACGGTGCCAGCCGCCGGGGGATGAAGAAAGCGAACCGGCGGGGCGTGATGCCAGACCGTATGCCGTATTGTCGGCGTGTATGATCTCGCACCACGCCCCGCCCGGCTGCTCTGCGCTCATGGCCTCGCTCCCGGTGCCGTCTCCGACATGGTTTTCACCATGCCTCGACCCCTGCCTCGGCACCGGTGCATCGCACCCCGCATCAACACTGGCACCCGGACGGAGCAGCCACCCGTTCCGTTTGACCGGAACAGCCCCTCATTACGAGAGGACGGAAGTTTTACACCCGCATCTTACCCCTGAAGCCTGCGCTCCCCTCGAAGTGGACCGTTAACCCCACCCGACAGGACAACCGCCCCCACACGGCGAAGATGACGGTCATGATCCGCCGGTTCCTGCGTGGGAAGGGGGTCAGGGTAGCAGGGTGCGGGAGAGGGTGGATAAGTCTCCGTTCTTAGTGGGTTCCCATAAGCACTGGGAACGACACCTATCTAGCGACAAAAGGCGAATTTCCGAAACCTCTCTCAACATCGAACAGAATCAAACTAAACATTTTCCGTGCAAGCTCACGGCGAAGATTTTGAACTAGCTCATTATGATCAGCATAAAACAGTATGCGTCGAGAATTTACATCAAACGGCAGCTCTGAATCTGTATTTGAAATCATAACTACGTCTTTTCCAAGTGCATGTGCGATACCTAATTCGTACATTACATTCGGATTACGAGTATTTATATTTGCAATCACTAGACGTGCTTTTAGCATTTGCCTCAAAATATGGGATAGGACATCACCCTTTGCCGATTCCTCATCCCCGCGAACTACTCTAATACCGAACTCGGATAAACCTTCAACAATTGCGGAATATGTCCGCTGTTCACTGGGGTGAAAAGGAGTAAGCACAAATACAAGGTTTCGATCAATTTCTAGCGTTCTCGAATTAATTGATAAAGTTTCCAAGAAGCTGTCTGGATCAAGCGCATTATCTGATAAAACTCGAATTCGCTTCTGACCATCGATAACCAAATGGTTTACATCTTCAAACTTTTCAAAAGACCGTGTTAGCTTGATGTTAAGATCGGCAATTTGACGCTCAAGAGAGAGCCGATTATCGTCGTATTTTGAGTAGAACTCTCGCTCTTCAATGGCACTATTCAAGTATTGAGCCCGTCTTATTTGAGCATAAATTCTATTTCCCATGAATACTAAATATACAACACCCATGAGAATGGAGACTGCAATTATGACATTTGAAAAACTCGACAATAATTCGATAATGTTCATACACTCGCCCCCAAAACTGCAATAGGCAGCCCGATAGCAGTAATTGCGAGCAAAGTATTTACAACGGTAAGGAATATTAGGGATATTGGTCTTGAAATATAAACTTCGGCGTCACGGTCCGACATAAATGAACATGAATATTTCCAAATTAAAATGGACAAGTTCATTAATATGATAGAACCAACGATTGTAATGGAGGCGTATTCATTAGGTGTTGCGAGTTGTGAAATCGTCGCAACACCTAGCATGAAACCAACAAGATTTGCATCGACGGGAACCTCTAGAAAACTAGACCACAACGCTTTCCCCGTATCCGCTGAAAGCATGAACTTCTTTGAGATTAGAAATAGTATAATGCCCATCAGCGACAGAGCAATCGTCATAAGCCGCTTCCGTTATCCACACGCACGCTTAGTCGCTTAGATCGCTTTCTAAGGAAAGTCCATGACGCCCATAACGGCCAATCGCTACGCTGGAAATGCTGAACTAAAGGCCCACCAACTCCCAAATTGAAATCCCCCGCCCTTCCCCTTACCGTGCGCGCCACGATCCCGGGGAAACGCATGCCATGACCACCACCATCATCGAACAACTCGAAACCCGCCGTGCCGAGGCTCGCTCCGGGGGCGGGCAGAAGCGTGTCGACGCGCAGCACGCCAAGGGCAAGCTGACGGCGCGGGAGCGGATCGACGTGCTGCTGGATGAAGGGTCGTTCGAGGAATACGACATGTTCGTCACCCACCGCGCCACCGATTTCGGCATGGCGGACACGAAACCGGCGGGCGACGGGGTGGTGATCGGCTGGGGCACGATCAACGGGCGGCTGGTTTATGTCTTCGCGCAGGATTTCACCGTCTTCGGCGGCTCCCTGTCGGAAACCCACGCGCAGAAAATCTGCAAGATCATGGACATGGCCATGAAGAACGGCGCGCCCATCATCGGGCTGAACGATTCCGGCGGCGCGCGCATTCAGGAGGGCGTCGCCTCGCTCGGCGGTTATGCCGACGTGTTCCAGATGAACGCGCTCGCGTCCGGCGTCGTGCCGCAGATTTCCGTCATCATGGGGCCATGCGCGGGGGGCGCGGTCTATTCCCCCGCCATCACCGATTTCATCTTCATGGTGCGCGACACGTCCTACATGTTCGTCACCGGCCCTGACGTGGTGAAAACCGTGACCAACGAGGTGGTGACGGCGGAAGAACTGGGCGGGGCGAAGACGCATACGACGAAATCCAGCGTGGCGGACGGGGCGTTCGACAACGACATCGACACCCTGCGCCAGATCCGCCGCCTCTACGATTTCCTGCCGCTCAACAACCGCGAGAAAGCGCCGACACGGCCGTTCTTCGATGACCCGAACCGGATGGACGACAGCCTCGACACGGTCATCCCCGACAACCCGAACCAGCCCTACGACATGCACGAGGTGATCGGAAAGATCGCCGACGAGGGGGACTTCTTCGAGATACAGGCGGCCTACGCGCCCAACATCATCACCGGCTTCATGCGGCTGGAGGGGCAGACGGTCGGCGTGGTCGCCAACCAGCCGCTGGTGCTGGCGGGGGTGCTGGATATCGCGTCGTCTCGAAAAGCTGCACGGTTCGTGCGGTTCTGCGATGCGTTCTCGATACCCCTGCTGACGCTGGTGGACGTGCCCGGCTTCCTGCCCGGGACTTCGCAAGAGTTTGGCGGCGTCATCAAGCACGGCGCGAAACTGCTCTACGCCTATGGCGAGGCGACGGTGCCCAAGGTGACTTTGATTACGAGAAAGGCATACGGCGGGGCGTACGACGTGATGGCCTCAAAACATCTGCGCGGCGATGTGAACTACGCCTGGCCCACAGCCGAAATCGCCGTCATGGGCGCGAAGGGCGCGGTGGAAATTCTCTATCGCGGGGCGGATGCCGCCGAGATCGCGCGCCGCACGGAGGAATATGAGGACCGCTTCGCCAACCCGTTCGTGGCAGCCGAAAAGGGTTTCATCGACGACGTGGTGATGCCCCACGCGACGCGGAAGCGGCTATGCCGGGCGTTTGCCATGCTGCGCGGGAAAGATTTGCAGAACCCGTGGAAAAAGCACGATAATCTGCCTTTGTGAGGCATGTTTGAGAAATTACGACGCTTAGCGTAAATTTGTGTTATAATTCCATTTATGGAACACGAACCACATGATCCTCGAGCAATTGCCAACCGTTTTCTGGTATTGGCGAGACGTGGTGGCGAGCAGTTGACTTTGATGCAACTCATCAAGTTGGTCTATCTAGCTCATGGCTGGAGCCTGGCAATAGTAGGACGCCCTTTAAGCGCTACCCTTCCGCAAGCGTGGCAATATGGGCCTGTGTTCCCTCAAGTTTATAAAGCTTTTAAAAAATTTGGCTCCGCACCCATCACTGAATTAGCGATTGATAAGGTGACTGGACGCGATTTTTCCGCCGATTTTGATGATGATGAAAAACGTATCATCCAATCCGTATATGACTCATATGGGTCGATGCATGCATTTAGGCTTTCGGATATAATGCATCGTGAGGGAACGCCTTGGACGAATACATATAAATCGTCTGGCCAATATTCGGCAATTCCAAATGCCATCATCTCTGAACATTTCAAAGATTTAAAAGAACAGAGAAAAGTTGGCTGACTCTGATCCAT
The DNA here is from genome assembly GCA_963799325.1 of uncultured Alphaproteobacteria bacterium. Classification (GTDB taxonomy): domain Bacteria; phylum Pseudomonadota; class Alphaproteobacteria; order Rhizobiales; family Rhizobiaceae; genus Pseudahrensia. The sequence goes on from CAWCWS010000002.1 coordinate 1,470,399, forward strand.
TCGCGGCCATTGAAGATCATGCTGGTCGCATATCGCAGAGGCAGGAAGTTTCAGACTTGGACGTCCTCGCTGATAGGATAGACGCTTTGGAGTTTCTCGCTGAAGAAATTGCTCAACAGAGCAATTTTATAGACGCATATACCAAATACTGCATTGCTCAAGAGGCCGAAGCCGCATCCATAAAGTCCATACGATTTTGGTCAGTTTGCTTCACATATATTGTGATGATCGCTTTGCTAGGTTCTTTTTTTCTCGTTATATTATTTCCGCCGATTTGGCTTCTTGAGGCAGGCGATGCAGTAAAATCGGCTTTTATATTGGGTTGCCTTGTCGGCGCTTTGAGTCTGCTTGCGGTAATTTTGAAGGGCGCATTCCGTAGTATCTCAGACCGCAATAAAGATGATGAAATCCCTGAGCATATTCGTCTTCTCAAGGAAACCGCGAAGAATGTTCAAGACAGGCTCCTAACCTGACTTTAGAAATGCCGCTATATTCGCCCTTCTCCCCTCTCTCCCGTGCCTTCGCAGCTAACCCCTACCCCACCTACGCCACCCTCCGCGTTCGCGACGTCCCGCACTTCTTCCCCACCACCGGCATGCACATGCTTGCCCGCTATGACGACGTCGCCGCCATCGCCACGAACCCCGCGATGGTGCGCTCTCTCGACGGGCACCAGTCCGCCGTCGAAGCCAAAGCCCTCCAACGCTCCCTGAATTGGCAAGATATGCCCTACCACGAGCGCGTCGTGCAGTTTTCGTTGCTGGACTCCGACGGCGACATTCACCGCCGCCTTCGCAAGCTGATCTTCGGCGAGTTCACCGCCCGCGCCGTCGCGCCATTCGAAGCTATGGTCGCGGCATATGTCGATACCCTTTTAGACGATCTCCAGCACCGCGACGCGATCGATTTCATCACGGATTTCGCGGCCCACATTCCCGGCCACGTCATCGGCCACCTGCTTGGCGCACCGGCGGAGGATGCGCCGCAGTTGCGGCAATGGTCGGAAAAGGTGGTGCAGTTCTTCGATGTGGACCGCACGGCGGCCAAGAAGCGGCTGGCCGAAACCGCGACGCGCGACTTCCACCACTATCTCACCGACCTGAAGGCCGCCCGCGCGAAAACTCCGAAGGACGATCTGATCTCCAAGATGATCGAAGACGAGCGCGCGGGGCATTATACGCCGGACGAATTTATCTCCACCTGCATGTTGATCCTGATGGCGGGGCACGGCTCGACAATCGACGTGCTGGGCAGCGGCATGCACACGCTGCTCAAACACCCGCTGGCGATGGCCGATCTGCGCGCCGATCCGGCCCTCCTGCCGACCGCCATACAGGAGATGTTCCGCTACGAATCCCCCCTGCCCTTCTTCCACCGCCATGCCCTGGAGCCGATCACGCTTCGCGGTCACGAATACCCCGCAGGCACCACGTTCGGCCTGCTTTATGGAGCGGCGAACCGTGATCCGGCGCAATTCGAAAACCCGGACACGTTCGACATTCGCCGTGCCCCAAACCGCCACCTCGCCTTTGGCCTCGGCGCGCATCTGTGTCTTGGCAACCATCTGGCGCGGCTGAACATGAAGGTGATTTTCGAGACCCTGCTGAAACGGTTCGGCACGATCGAACCGGCGACGGACACGGTTCTTTACAAGCTGGGTCTATCCGTGCGCGGCCCGATCGCGCTACCGGTTATCCTCAAACCCTAGCTCTGGTCTTCCGGCTGGCGCGTGGCGCGGAACCAGATGCCGCTGCCGCATACGGTCATGGCGAACAGATGGGCGAAGCCGTAGATGAACAGCGCACCGTAGGCCCAGCTTCGCTGAGACCGCCCGAGCAGCGAGCCGATATTGGCGATATCGAAATACATGATGGCCAGCGCAATCGCGGTCCCAATAAGCGCACCGACGACGATATCGATGATGATCCAGCGCACCCACCACCGGTGCTGCATGCGCATGGCGGCACGGGCTTCGTCGTCCCAGATTTTTTCGCCCATCATGCGCCTCCCGTTCCGGGCCCGAACGCGGTTATAGTGTCACCGTTACAAGCCTGCGTCCACGCGGGCGCAGAAACACGATCCATACTCACCATGCATAAACATCGCGGCTTTCCCTCCGGCCAACCCGGCACTGGCTACCAGTTCACCGTGCGTCGCCCGAACCCGAAGGGTGCCCCAAAACTGATCGAGCGGGAGCGCTACCGCGACCGCTTGCCGAAGGACCGGGCGGCGGACGCGAACTTTCTAGCCTGCCTCGTGCAACATTTTGGTGACGAACCGTTCGAGCGCGGCAATCTTGACGCCGGCCGCCTGTGCTGGCTGCTCGGTCGGGAGGTCGTGCCCGCCGAAATGCCATTCGACCCGGAAAGCTACGAAGCCATGTTGCGGGTCGACATGGATCGCGCGGCTGTGTCGTTTCCCGATGCCGTGGATGCGAATAACTGGGATAAGCCGTCGCGCTGAACCGAATGGCATGCCCAGCGTTTGATTTCAGAATCAACCTCTGGAGTTGCAGTCATGGCGAAGGACCACGGCCCATCCATCAAGGATGACGAGACGTATCAGGCGCTCCGCGATGACGGCGCGTCGAGGGAAAAGGCGGCACGCATCGCAGACGCGCAGGCCAACGATGACATGAACCCGTCGCGCAAGGGCGGCAAGGCATTGCCTTACGAGGAGTGGACGAAAGATGCGCTCTATGAACGGGCGCAGGAAATCGGCATAGATGGACGATCCCGCATGTCGAAAGACGAGCTTATCGACGCGCTCCGCAATCATTGAGGATAATCCATGTTTGGCTCCGCTCCCGAAGACCTGCCCTGCTCCACGACGCCTGAAATTCCCGGCCGCGAGGTCGCGCAGACCCTCGGCATTGTGGCCGGTGAGGCCGTGCTGGGTGCCAACGTCTTCCGCGACCTGTTTGCAGGTGTGCGCGATTTCGTCGGCGGTCGCGCGGGCGGCTATCAGAAAGTGCTGCGCTCCGGTCGCGGCCACGCGATGGAAGACATGATGGCAGAGGCCCGTGATCTGGGTGCCGACGCCATTGTCGGTATCGACATCGACTACGAGGCAATCGGCGAGACAGGCTCCATGCTGATGGTTTCCATGAACGGCACGGCGGTGAAACTGCGTTAATCCAGGGCAACGCTTGACGCCTTCGTCCTTCATGCCAAAACGGTATGAAGGGAGGCCCGAGGGGACATTGGCCTGCATGTTCGACAAGATTCTGATCGCCAACCGGGGCGAGATAGCCTGCCGCGTTATCAAGACGGCGCGCAAGATGGGCATCGCCACCGTTGCGCTTTACTCCGACGCGGACCGTAATGCGCTGCACGTGCGTATGGCGGACGAAGCGATCCACGTTGGCCCGTCGCCCGCCAACGAATCCTACATCGTTATCGACAAGGTGATGGCCGCCATCCGCGAGAGCGGCGCGCAGGCCGTCCATCCCGGTTACGGTTTCCTGTCTGAAAACCCGAAGTTTGCCGCCGCGCTCGAGAAGGAAGGCGTTGCCTTCATCGGTCCGCCGGTCGGCGCGATCGAGGCGATGGGCGACAAGATCACGTCCAAGAAACTGGCCGCCGAGGCGGGCGTATCCACCGTGCCGGGCCATATGGGCCTGATCGCCGACGCCGAAGAGGCGGTGAAGATCGCCGGTGAAATCGGCTATCCGGTGATGATAAAGGCCTCCGCCGGTGGCGGCGGCAAGGGTATGCGGGTCGCCTGGAACGACGCGGAAGCTCGCGAGGGGTTCCAGTCCTCGAAAAACGAGGCGGCCGCCAGCTTCGGCGACGATCGCATCTTCATCGAAAAGTTCGTCACCCAACCGCGGCATATCGAAATTCAGGTGCTGGGCGACAGCCACGGCAACTGCATCTATCTCGGCGAACGCGAGTGCTCGATTCAGCGCCGCAACCAGAAAGTGATCGAGGAAGCACCGTCGCCGTTTCTCGATGCGACCACCCGGAAAGCGATGGGCGAACAGGCTGTGGCGCTCTCGAAATCCGTCGATTACGCCAGCGCCGGCACGGTGGAGTTCATCGTCGACGGGGACCGCAATTTCTACTTTCTGGAAATGAACACCCGCTTGCAGGTGGAGCATCCCGTCACCGAACTCATCACCGGCATCGACCTCGTGGAGCAGATGATCCGCGTCGCGGCGGGCGAAAAACTGTCGATCACGCAGGACGACGTGAAGCTGAATGGCTGGGCCATCGAAAGCCGTCTCTACGCGGAAGACCCCTACCGAAATTTCCTGCCCTCCATCGGCAGGCTGACCCGATACCGACCTCCGGAAGAGAGCGAGCAGGACGATGGCACCATCGTGCGCAACGACACCGGCGTCTTCGAGGGCGGCGAAATCTCGATGTTCTACGACCCGATGATCGCCAAGCTCTGCACATGGGGTCCGGACCGCGCAACCGCTCTGGAGGCCATGCGCGGTGCGTTGGACGCCTTCGAGGTGGAAGGGATCGGCCACAACCTGCCGTTCCTTTCCGCCGTCATGGACCACCCGCGCTTCGCCTCGGGCAACATAACCACGGGCTTCATCGAGGAAGAATATCCCGACGGGTTTTCCGGCGTCGAGCCGGACGATGATACGACCCGGATGCTCGCCGCCGTCGCGGCTGTGATGAACATGATTTCCCAGCTGCGCCGCACCCGCATTTCCGGGGCGTTGACCAACCACAAGCGCCGCGTTGGGAAGAAATGGGTGGTCAAGCTGAACGGCCAATCGCTCGCCCTGAAACTGAAGGCGAAGAACGAGGGTGCCAAGGTCAAGTTTGAAGACGGCACCAAGCTGAAGGTTCTGACCGACTGGCGACCGGGCCAGACGCTGCTGCGTGCCACTGTCGATGGCGCACCCGTCGCCATCAAGGTGCGCCCGTCCGATGGCGGTTATGAGATGCGCTATCGCGGCGCGAAGCTGTCCGTTGATGTGATGACGCCCCGCGTGGCGGACCTGTCGCAACATATGATCGAGAAGGTCGCGCCCGACACGTCCAACCTGCTCCTATGCCCCATGCCCGGCCTCATTACCGGCATATCTGTGGCCGTGGGCGATCCGGTGGAGGACGGTCAGGCGGTGGCCACTGTCGAGGCCATGAAGATGGAAAACATCCTGCGGGCACCGCGCAAGGCCATCGTGTCGAAACTCAATGCCGCTGCCGGTGACAGCCTCGCGGTGGACGACGTGATTATGGAGTTCGAATAAGACGGACCTTACGGGTTCAGCACGTAGACCTGGACCCGTGCGATGCCGCCGGTGGTCTCCTCATCGGGCCGTTCCAGCACGGTGGCAAACTCGAAGGTCGCCTTGCGGGCGTCGGGCCCACGAACGCTGGTCATCGCGCTGTCTCCCAGCACGACGAGCAGGATGAAAAGCCCTGCACTCCGCAGCCCACGCCCCATGTTGCTTGCTTCCATCGGATACGTCTCTCAACCCGTGCCACAGTCTGCCGGTGGCGTTCATCCTTTCTTAACCATCGCCGACGGTGCCACCCAAGCGCATGGTGAAGAAAGGGTTAACGCGAACGGGTTTGCGCGCGCGGTGCGCCACGGCTAAATCGGGGGGCAAGGAGACGCTTCATGACCGACAAACCGACATTACCGAGAGACTGGCTCGACCTCGCGTCGGCGGAAATGAAGGGCGGCGACCCGGAAACGCTGGTCTGGCAAACGCCGGAGGGCATCGCGGTCAAACCGGTCTATACGGCGGACGATCTCGAAGGTCTCGCCCACACCGGCTCCCTTCCCGGCGTTTCGCCCTACACCCGTGGCCCGAAGGCAACCATGTATGCAGGTCGCCCGTGGACGATCCGCCAATATGCGGGTTTTTCCACCGCCGAAGAGAGCAACGCCTTTTACCGCGCCAACCTGAAAGCGGGCCAGAAAGGCCTGTCCGTCGCTTTCGACCTCGCCACGCACAGGGGCTACGATTCCGATCATCCCGCGCGTCGTGGGTGATGTGGGCAAGGCGGGCGTCGCAATCGATTCCGTGGAAGATATGAAACTGCTGTTCGACGGCATTCCGCTCGACGAAATGAGCGTCTCCATGACCATGAACGGCGCAGTGATACCGGTTCTCGCCTCCTTCATCGTGGCCGGTGAGGAGCAGGGCGTGCCGCGGGCAAAACTCAGCGGCACGATCCAGAACGACATCCTGAAGGAGTTCATGGTCCGCAACACATACATTTACCCGCCGGAGCCCTCGATGCGGATCGTGGCGGACATCATCGACTACACGGCGCGCGAAATGCCGCGTTACAACTCGATCTCCATTTCCGGCTACCACATGCAGGAGGCAGGTTCGACGCTGGTGCAGGAACTGGCCTTCACGTTGGCCGACGGGCGTGATTATGTGCGCGCTGCGCTGGCCAAGGGCATGGATGTGGACGCCTTTGCGGGGCGGCTCTCATTCTTCTTCTGCATCGGCATGAATTTCTTCATGGAAGCCGCCAAGCTGCGCGCTGCCCGCTTCCTGTGGGACAGGATCATGCGGGAATTCGGCGCCAACGACCGTTCGCGCATGTTGCGCACCCATTGCCAGACCTCCGGCGTGTCGTTGCAGGAACAGGATCCCTACAACAACATCGTCCGCACGGCTTACGAGGCCATGAGCGCAGTGCTTGGCGGAACGCAAAGCCTGCACACGAATTCGTTCGACGAGGCCATCGCACTCCCGTCCGACTTCGCAGCACGTATCGCCCGCAACACGCAGCTGATGTTGCAGCACGAGACAGGCGTCATCAACGTGGTCGATCCGCTGGCCGGTTCCTACTACGTCGAAAGCCTTACCGCCTCGCTGATCGACGAGGCATGGGCATTGATGGAGGAGGTCGAGGCGCTTGGCGGCATGACGAAGGCTGTCAACGACGGGATGCCCAAGGCGCGTATCGAGGAAGCCGCCGCTGCCCGACAGGCCCGCGTTGATTCAGGGCAGGACGTGATCGTCGGCGTCAACAAATACACGTCCGGCGCGACCGACCCGGTGGAGGTGCGCGACATCGACAACGCGGCGGTGCGGGAGTCGCAAATCCGGCGCTTGAACCGCATCCGCGAGACCCGCGACGCCGAAGCCCATCAGGCCTCGCTCGCCGCACTGGAAGAGGTCGCCCGCACCGGCAAGGGCAACATTCTGGAAGCCGCCGTCGAAGCGGCACGCGCCCGTGCGACGGTGGGCGAAATTTCATGGGCGATGGAAAATGCCTTTGGCCGCCACACCGCCGATGTGACCACAATCGCGGGCGTCTATGCCGACGCCTGGGGCGACGACCCGGCCTTCGCCAAGGCGCAGACCACAATCGCGCATTTCGCCGAACGGTTGGGCCGCAAGCCCCGCGTGCTCGATCGCCAAGATGGGACAGGACGGCCATGACCGGGGCGCAAAAGTCATCGCCAGCGCATTCGGCGACCTCGGCTTCGACATCACTGTCGGCCCCCTGTTCCAGACCCCCGCCGAAGCCGCCGATTTGGCCGTGGCGGAAGACGTGGACGTGGTCGGCATCTCGTCGCTCGCCGCCGGGCACAAGACGTTGTCCCCGATGGTGCTCGCCGAACTCGCAAACGCGACGCCGCCGACAAGATCGTCATCTGCGGCGGCGTGATCCCAAGCCAGGACTACGACATGCTGCTGGAAGCGGGCGTGAAGCAGGTGTTCGGCCCGGGCACGAATATTCCCAAAGCTGCGGAGGCGCTGGTGGCGTTACTGGAAGAGCAGATGCGGGGGCGGAATAGATAGATTATGTTCCACTTTTGCGTTACATATACGGTTTAGCTTGTTAGAAACAATCCTATGCCCACGACGCAAAAACCACCAACTGTTACTACACGTCCATCGTCCGGTAGCCTCAGTGCAAATGTCCCGCGAAAGCCGCCACCACCTCGACCTTCAAAGAAATAGGATTTGAACATGTCAGACGATAAAGATCCAAGAGACAAAACTCGATTGATAGATGAAGCTGAAAAAGCGCTGAATTAAAGAAATCTGATGTCGAAGCCTCCGCCGCCCAAACCGGACAATAAGCCAAAGGATAAAAAAGATTTCTGATAGGTGTGACACGCAATTTTCTCTAACGGAAGATTAAATCGATCACGAGTTGAGAGAGGTTGCCCTTGATGCTCAGCATCGTATTTTGATGGCTGTAGTCGTTCTTTCGGCTTCGGCAAGCGTAATAGCATTTTCTTGGAAGCTACAGTCTGCGTTAGCTTTCATAAGCGTAATAGCAGGCACCTTGATCTAGTTTTCGATCTATCAAACCGTGCTCGTGACCATCGAGATTTAGCCGTCTAGGTCGTGCAGCTTTGTTGGCTAGAATTAGGAAATATTGACGATACACAGCTTGTTGAATTTGAAGCCAAGGCGCAGCTTGCAAGGCTTAGTGCAAGTCCCGATACACCATAGAGCGGTGCGCGCACTGTCGTACAACGAATGCATTAGAAAGTTCGACCGGAAGTCGAGCGGGCGCAATTAGAATTAATTGGATAGAGCGCCTCTTTGCTCACATACACAAATTCCGTGGCGCAACTAAGTGGGAGTTTCGGGTACGCGGTAAAGATTGGAGCAGACGCAGAAGCGCTTGTCGCCTCGGAGATTTGTCGTTCGTGCCCACCTGCCCCCTCTGCCACCGCCCCATCCCGCCGCACGCAAAACAATCGCTCCACCATCTCGTTCCCAAACTCAAGGGCGGAGCCCACGGTCCCACCGTCCTGCTCCACCAGATCTGCCACAACGAAATCCACGCCACGCTGACCGAGGCGGAACTGGCGCGGGACTATGATACGCCGGAAAAGTTGCGCGCCCATCCGCGCCTGGCTGCGTTCGTCAAATGGGTCGCCAACAAGCCGCCGGACTTTCATGCGCGCAGCCAGAAGAGCCATCGGCGAGGAAGCGGTAAGGTCCGCATACGGGAAACGACTTCACCGAAGCAAACACCGTTAGCGCCGTCCTAACATTCGCGGCATACAATGCGACTAAATACCAGCACCGTTGCGGGAATACAGCATGGGCCTCATCCGCAAAACGCTTCTCGTCACCGTGATCGCAGCCGGTGGCGCGGCAGGGTCTCAGGCCCCGGAATTCGCGCAGCAATACCGCCAGCGCATCGGCGGGGCGGTAGCTGAATTGCGAACGGTGCAGGCCGCGTTCGATGCCGATGCCTCGAAGCAGGGGCTCGGGCAGTCCGGCGCGTTGTCGGCGATGGAAGGGTCGCCGGAAGGGTTGGTGCAGGACAGGGGAAAATCCATGCGGGCCACACTGGCTCGGCTGGCCAAACTGGAAGAGCAGGCAGCGGCGCTGGAAAACGCGAAGCCGACCATGCGTCCGGCCATCGTAGCCGCCTATCCCGACCCGTCATTGCTTCAAGGTGCCTGGAACAGCTTTACGCCCGCAGTGCCGTTAAGCATCGCGGGCGCGATATGGGGCGGGTTCGGCGGGGTTCTCGCCCTGCTGCTGGGCGCCGTTTTGGGCAGCCTGTCCAAACGGCGGAGGCGGGAGCCGGAACCCCACAACGGTGTGGCGCTTTAGACGGCCTTAGGGGTTGCGTCACCGCGGCGACGCACACAATTGCGGAATTCCAGAGTTCCTCTGAGGAAACCTCGCGTCTTGCAGATATCACGCGCTTCGGCACGCGACACATAGTTTCCGTCCCTGCTGGTGGTGCAGGCGCTTGTGAGCAGAGTGGCAGACGCGAGCGTGATGGCGATGAATGTGGTTTTCATGATTTTAATTCCAATGTTTCAACACGACCTCAAACGCATAAAACCCATATTCGCTCCCGCGCTGTTACAGCTTTGTTCGTCACTCAGTTCAGTTGCGCCGTCCCGAACGTGGAGTTGAACCGCTTGCAGTGGATGTGGACGGTCGACCAGTTACCGGCAGGCAACGTGTAGTTCTGCGACCCGCTGTCGGCCTTCAGTTTCGCTACCAGCTTCGACGGTCCGCCATTGCCCACATAGACATAAAGGTCCGGGCCGGAGGACGTTTGGAAGCCGGTCAATTTCAGCGACGTTCCCGACACGGTCGCCGTGCCGGAGACTTTGTAGGACTTGTGGCTGGAAAACGCGCCGCTGCCGTTCTTTGCTAATACCGGCGCACTGAATGCGAGGGACAGGGCGATAGCGGTTGCAAGTCGAAGCATGACGGTCGATCCATTTTTGATGTCGCCCCACCCAAACACCGCATGTTCCATTGGCCAAATCACCTTTGCGCGGGGTTGCCGTTACCGGTTGGCGCAGCCGCCGGTCCGGCCTACAAGGACCGCATGGACACTTATCCCGCCGCCCTCACCAGCCCGACAATGATCGACCCGTTCGGACGCACGGTCGATTACCTGCGCGTTTCGGTGACGGACCGTTGTGATTTCCGCTGCGTCTATTGCATGGCCGAGGACATGACGTTCCTCCCCAAGCGCGATTTGCTGTCGCTGGAAGAACTCGACCGGCTGTGTTCGGCCTTTATTGCTAAAGGCGTCCGCAAGCTGCGGCTGACCGGTGGCGAGCCGCTTGTCCGCAAGGGCATCATGCAGCTTGTCGAATCCCTCGGTCGGCATCTGGACTCCGGCGCGCTGGACGAATTGACGCTCACGACGAACGGCTCGCAGCTGGCCCGCCATGCCGCCGGTCTGGCCGCCGCCGGTGTGCGCCGCGTCAATGTTTCCATCGACACGCTGGACCCGGACAAGTTCGCCACCATCACCCGCTGGGGCCGCCTGGGGCAGGTGATGGAAGGGCTGGACGCCGCGCGCAAGGCGGGGTTGGCGATCAAGATCAACGCGGTGGCGCTGAAGGGCGTCAACGAGTTCGAGATACCATCGATGATGGAGTGGGCGCACGGCGAAGGCTTTGACCTGACGCTCATCGAAACCATGCCATTGGGCGAAATCGCCGAAGACCGGACCGACCAGTATCTGCCGCTTTCGCTGGTGCGCCAGCGGCTGGAAGAGACGCACACGCTCACGCCGATACCCCACAAGACGGGCGGTCCGGCGCGCTATGTGGAGGTCGCGGAAACTGGCGGCCGTCTTGGTTTCATCACGCCGATGACCCACAATTTCTGCGAATCCTGCAACCGCGTCCGCGTCACCTGCACTGGCACGCTGTTCATGTGTCTGGGACAGGAAGACGCCGCCGATCTGCGCGCGCCACTACGGGCCAGCGAGAGCGACGATCTTCTCTCCGCCGCCATCGACGAAGCCATCGGTCGCAAGCCGAAGGGCCATGACTTCATCATCGATCGCACCGGTGCGGCACCTGCCGTTGGGCGGCACATGAGCGTCACGGGGGGGTGAACGAACAGACGTCAATTCGCCTCGATTGTCTCGATCACTGCCTCCAGTTCACCGAGCCGGTCAATGCGATTTTGGGCTCGCATATCATCGGCATTGAATGCGATTGTCGTCAGCGTCATCGGACAGCCTTATATGTGTCGAGCAGCGCCAACGCCTTCTTCGCTTGAGATGCAACGGACTTCCGGGTTTCACCTGTCAATCGCTGCAAATGCGGATGCAGCCAGAGCTGCAAATCCATGTCGTCTTTTGCCCATTTCGCCAATATCTTCATCGAGTTGTTCAGCACGATCCAATCATCGTTTTCCGCCAGATTGTGCTTCATAATGGCGAGCGCCCGCTCGTGTTGAGCGTCACTCAGCAAATGCCGCGTCAGGTCGAACAGCAACGCCAGCGTCCATTGGGTGCTGGCCTGATCGATGGCGGCAATCTCGCTTTGCAACCCGTCCATATAAGTCCATCGCCCAGTCCGGATGGGCCGTCGTGACCCGCTTCATGGCGCTCGACACGCGCAGGCGCACCACTTCGTCGTTGCTGAAATAGGTTTGATACAGGTCGGCCAGACGCGAGCGGTCGCCCAGCACGCAATCGACCACTTCGACCGTGCGTCCAAGCGAATTGGGATGCCCGCCCGTCAGCATCTGCTCGAATGTTTCCGGCATTCGGCCTATCCCTCCAGCGCCTCGCGTTTCTCTTCCAGTTCCAGCCAACGCTCTTCGGCGGTGTCGAGCTTCGCCTGGGTCTGCGCCAGCAGGCGCACCATCTTGTCGAACCGCTTCGGGTCGTTCTCGTAGGCCCCGGGCGTAGCCATCGCGGCGTTGATTTTGGCGATGTCCGCCTCGTGCTTTGCCATTTCGGCAGGCAGCGTATCGAGGGCGTGTTGCTCCTTGAACGAGAGTTTTGCGCTCGTGGCTTTCGGCTTGCTTGCCGGGGCCGATGCCGTGGCTTTCGCAGCCGGTGCGTCCACTGCCGCAAAAGGCGGCGCGCCGCGCTGGGACAGCATGTCGGTCCAGCCACCGGCATATTCCCGCCACACACCGTCGCCTTCCGCCACGATCACCGATGTGCAGATGCGATCGAGGAAATCGCGGTCGTGAGAGACGAGCAGCACGGTGCCCTCATAGTCGGAGATCGTTTCCTGCAACAGGTCCAGCGTTTCCAGATCGAGATCGTTGGTCGGTTCGTCGAGCACCAGCAGGTTGGAGGGGTGGCGCAACCGCATAGCGAGCATCAACCGCCCGCGCTCGCCACCAGACAAAGCATGTGTCGGCGTGCCTGCCTGTTCCGGCAAAAACAGAAAGTCCTTCATGTAGGCCAGCACATGCTTCGTGCGATCGCCGATTTCGACCACATCCGTGCCGCCGCCGGTCAGCGTGTCGCGGACGGACGTGTTCGGGTCGAGCACCATGCGTTTCTGGTCCACCACCAGCATCTCGATATTGGCACCCAGTTTCACCGTGCCGCTGTCCGGTTCCGCTTGGCCCGTGATGATGTTGAGCAGGGTCGTCTTGCCCGCCCCGTTCGGACCGACGATGCCGATGCGGTCGCCACGCGCGATGCGGGCTGGAAAAGTCATCGACCAGCACGCGATCACCATATGCCTTCGACACGTTCTCGACCTTCGAGACCAGCTTGCCGGACGTTTCCGCCGCCACGACGGACACCGTGGCCCTGCCCTGCGGCTTCAACCGCTCGGCCCGTTGCTGGCGCAGATCGCCCAGATCGCCCAGCCGTTTCATGTTGCGCTTGCGGCGGCCCGAAACCCCGTGGGTGACCCAGTGCTCCTCGCGCACGATCTTGCGGTCGAGCTTGTGGGCGTCGAGTTCTTCCTGCGCCAGCGTTTCGTCACGCCAGTCCTCGAAAGCGGCGAAACTCTTGTCGAGCAGCCGCGTCACGCCCCGGTCCACCCACAGCGTCTTGCGCGACAGGTTTTCCAGAAAACGCCGGTCATGGCTGATGAGCACGATGGCCGAGCGCAACCGCGACAGTTCCTCCTCCAGCCATGCAATCGCAGGCAGATCGAGGTGGTTGGTCGGTTCGTCCAGCAGCAGAATGTCCGGCTCCGGTGCCAGCACCCGCGCCAGCGCGGCACGGCGCGCTTCGCCGCCGGAGAGGTTGGCGGTCGGCTCGTCACCAGTCAGGCCCAGCGCTTCCATGCAAAGCTGTGCGCGATACGGGTCGTCGGCCTCGACCAGACCGTCCTCGACGTAGTCGCGCACGGTTTCGTATTCGGAAAAATCCGGCTCCTGCGGCAGGTAGCGCACGGTGGTGCCGGGCTGGAAGAAACGTTCGCCGCCATCCTGCTCGATCTGACCGGCGGCAATCTTCAAGCAGCGTCGACTTGCCGGACCCGTTACGCCCCACGAGGCACAACCGCTCGCGCTCGTGCACCGCAATGTCCGCGCCGGTCAGCAGCGGCGTGGAGCCGAACGTGAGGTGGATGTCGCGCAGCGCCAGAAGCGGTGGCGCCATCAGGTCACCACGTCGGGTTCGGTGCGTCCCGTATGGCGCTCGATGGACGCGATGTCGCGCGAGACCGCGATCAGGTCGGCCAGCGCGTCGGGCGTGTCCATGCCGAGGTTTCCGTCCGTGCCGACGTAGCGTTCGATATAGACCCGCAACGTCGCCCCCACCGTGCCCGTGCCGGACAGGCGATAGACGATGCGCGACCCGTCCTCGAAGAAGATGCGGATGCCCTGATTGTCGGATGTGCTCTCGTCGATCGGGTCGAAATAGGCGAAGTCGTCCGCCCGCGCGATGGTGCCCGCCTGCGTTTCGCGGCCTGCGAACGCATCGAACCTGCCGCGCAATCCCTCCATCACGTCGGCCGCCGCCTTGGCGTCCACCTCCTCGAAATCGTGGCGCGCGTAATAGTTGCGGCCATAGGTGGCGTAGTGCTCGGCCATGATGTCGGCGACGCTCTGCTTGCGCGCGGCCAGAATGTTGAGCCACATGAGCACGGCCCAGATGCCGTCCTTCTCCCGCACATGGTCGGAGCCGGTGCCCGCGCTTTCCTCGCCACAGACCGTGATCCAGCCCGCGTCCAGCAGGTTGCCGAAAAACTTCCAGCCGGTCGGCGTTTCATAGGCCGCCATGCCCTTGGCTTCGGCCACCCGGTCGACCGCCGCGCTCGTCGGCATGGAACGGGCCACGCCGGAAAGGCCGTCTTTATAACCGGGCGCGAGATGGGCATTCGCCGCGATGGCGGCGAGCGAATCCGAAGGCGTGACGAAGAAGCCCTTGCCGATGATGAGATTGCGGTCCCCGTCCCCGTCCGACGCCGCGCACATGTCCGGCCCGTCCGGTGCCATTGCCATATCGTAGATTTCCCTGGCGTGGACCAGATTGGGGTCCGGGTGGTGCCCGCCGAATGTCGGAGACGGCTTGCCGTTGATGACTTGCGCGCCGAAACGCTCCTTGAACAGCCGTTGCGCGTAAGGCCCGGTGATGGCGTGCATGGCGTCGAAGGTGAAGCGGAAACCGTCGTCGAACAGCGCCTTGATGGCGCCGAAGTCGAACAAGGTTTCCATCAGTTCGGCATAGTCATCGACGGGATCGACCACCTCGACGGTCATCTTACCGAGCTTCGTTTCACCGATCGTGTCGATATCCGCATCTTCGGCGTCTGCAATCTCATAGGCGTCGATGACCTTGCTTCGCGCAAACATCTTCGCCGTCAGGCTCTCCACGGCAGGACCGCCGTTCTCGCCGTTATATTTGATACCGAAATCCCCGTCCGGCCCGCCGGGATTGTGGGATGCCGACAGGATGATGCCGCCGAAGGCTTCGCGCTTGCGGATGAGATGGCTGACGGCGGGGGTGGACAGCAAGCCGCCCTGCCCGACCACGACGCGCCCGAAGCCATTCGCTGCCGCCATCTTCAAAATCGTCTGCACGGCCACATCGTTGTAAAATCGACCGTCGCCGCCCACCACCAGCGTCTGGCCCGCGAAACCGTCGAGGCTGTCGAAAATCGACTGGACGAAATTCTCCAGATAATGCGGCTGCTGGAAGGTCGTGACCTTCTTGCGCAGGCCGGACGTGCCCGGCTTCTGGTCGTCGAAGGGAGTCGTGGCGATGGTCGGCATGGATTCGGCCCCAGCGTGGTCTTGGTGGCTATGTGTCGTGAACGCGCAGCTTTGTCACCCGTAACGCGCGCGGATCAGATTTCGTTGAAGGCCCGACCGAAGGATTCGAAGATCGGCTGCAATGCATAGCCCATGAAGGTGCGGGATTCGCCCAGCGCATAAACCTCCACCGTCATACCCGCACGCAAACCATCTGGCACGTTTGCACCCAGCGAGACGCGCACCGGATAAGATGCGACGCCCGACGCCTCGTCCGTGACCGTGTCGGCAGCGATATAGCTGACCTCCCCCTCGATGGGCGCGACCGTGCGGCGGTTGAACGCGGTTACGACCACCCGCGCTGTGTTGCCGGGATGCACGCTGTTGGCGTTGGCCGGCGGCAAATCGAATTGCGCTTCCAGCCGCGAGCCTTCCGGCACGATTTCCGCGACCACAGCGCCTGGCGCGATCACGCCGCCGGGTGTGTGCGCGGCAAGGCCGGTGACGGTGCCGGAAACCGGGGCGCGCAGCTGGGTCGAGGCCAGCGACACCCGTGCCGCTTCGATCTGGTCCGAAATTTCCGCCAACTCTCCCAGAACTGCAGTGAGTTCGGTTGAATCCTCCTGCCGGTCTTCGGCGAGCGTCATTTTCAGTTTCGCTTCGGCTTCAATGATCTTTTCACTGGTCGAGGCGATGCGCGCGTCGAGTTCCGACAGGATGTTTTCCCGTTCGAGTGCTACCCGTTCCAGTTCCGTCAAACGGTTTCGGGCCACATATCCGTCGCGCGCAAGCGGGCGCAGCCGGGCCAGTTCATCCTGTGCGGAATCCAACAATTCCTGGCCGATGCCGATTTGCGCCAAAGTACCTTCGCGGTCCTGTCGCAGGCTGGCGATCTGCGCGCGGGCGGCATCCTCGGCGGCGCGGCGGCCGTTTCGCATCGCCAGCCCCTGTTTTTGCTGCTGCGTCCTGAGATCGGCTACTGCCGGGCTATCCTGAGAGCCCCGCAATCCGAAGACGGTCTCGCCGGTCAGTCTGGCCCGCTTGGCCTCCAGCATTGCCCGGCGGGCTTCCAGCCGTGTCAGCGATGCCCGGTCGTCGGCATCGTCCAGCTCCAGCAGCACCTCGCCTTGCTCGACCCGCGCACCGTCGGCCACGCGAATGGAGCGCACCACGCCGCCGCTTTTATGCTGCACCAGCTTGTTCTCGCCGGCCGAAACCAGCTCCCCGAACCCGACGACTGCGGCGGACAGTGGAAACAAGGTGGCCCACAGCAGGAACAGACCAAGAAAGCCAAACACGAACACCATTCCCCCCCGCGCCACGGAAGAGGGTGAGACGGGCACGCTGTCGCGCCAGTCGGACGGAATTGTCTGGCGCGCGCTCATGCCTGAACCTCTTCATTCGAACGAGCCGGTTGTTTCGGTTCCGGCGTCGTCATGGACGGTGCCTGCACGGTCTGCCGGGTTGGGAAAAAGCTCTCCACCGGCGTTTCCACCACTTTACCGTTTTGCACCGTCACAACCCGGTCCGCGATACGCAACACGGACCGCGTTGTGTGACGAGCACGACCGTGCGCCCGGCTTTGCGTGCCCGCGCCAGCGTTGCCATGAGAGCTTGTTCGCCGGGCGGGTCGAGATGGGCGTTGGGTTCGTCCAGCACCAGCACGCGCGGGTCGCTGTAAAGCGCGCGGGCCATCGCCACACGCTGCTTCTGCCCGCCGGAAAGCTGCACGCCCTCCGGCCCGATGGCCGTGCCATAACCCTGTGGCAAAGCCAGAACCATATCGTGAATGCCCGTTGCCTGCGCGGCGGCGACCAGCCGCCGTTCGTTCGGAACGGTAGAAAGGCGGGCGATGTTCTCGCCGATCGTGCCCGGAAACAGGGCGATTTCTTGCGCCACATAGCCCACGGCATCGCCCCATTGATCGTCCGGCCACTGGGACCGCTCCGCCCCGTCCAGCCGAACGACGCCCGCATTGGCTTTTGCCGCGCCCACGAGCAGCCGCGCCAGCGTGCTCTTGCCCGCACCGGACGGGCCGACGATGGCGAGAATCTGCCCCGGATTGGCGGTGACGGACACATCATCAAGGATAGGTGCCAGACCCGCTTGCGGCGCATAGGTGATGCCCTCGGCGGACAACACGCCACGCGGCTCAGGCAGGCGGATCGGGTCGGGCGCGTCTTCGGCAGCCAGAAGAGTTTCCAGCGACCGGTGGGCCGTGCGGGTCTGCGCGATACGCTCCCAGCCACCGATCACCTGCTCCACCGGCGCAAGCGCACGGCTGGAAATCATCGAGGCGGCAAAGATCACGCCACCCGAGATCTGCCCGTCGATCACCAGCCATGCGCCCCACGCCATGATAAGAATTTGCAGCATTTTTCGTGCGCTCTTCGATGCGCCATACCATCCGGAAGCCGCTGCGGCAGACTCGTCCGCCTTTTGCAGCGACTCCGCCATGCCGCCGCCCCAGCGGGCCACGACATTCGGCAACAGCCCCATCGCGCGAATGTCCTCACCGCGCATGAACACGGCTTGCGCAAACGAGAGCGCGGCCCCGTCGGCCTGTTTCGACTGCGCCGAACTGGAGGCTGTCGACCATTTGTTGGCCAGCGCGATGCCCACCAGCACGACCAACCCGACGAGCGTCATCATGCCGAGCGACCAGTGCAACAGGAACATCAGCAGCAGAAACGCGGGCACGAAGGGCAAATCGAACAGGCCGAGCATGGCACGGGAGCCGATGAAGCCGCGCACGGTGTTGTAATCCCGCAATGCCGTGGCCGACGCCGCCGCGTCGTATCCCCCACCGGACAACCGCGCGAACAGCGGTTCGGCGACCGAGACCGTGTATTGTGCCGATGCCCGCTGGGCGAGTTTGCCGCGCACGCTCTCCGCCACGCCGTAGATCACCATTGCCGCGACAGCGATGAGCGTGATGTAGAGCAGCGTTTCTATGGATTGCGATGTCAACGCCCGGTCATAGACCTGCAGCATGTGGAGCGGCGGCACGACCATCAGGATGTTCGTTGCCAGCGAAAACACCACGATCCACTTCAGCGAACCACGCAGCAGGGTCGTCTGTTTTGACGTGGACAAGGCGTGCATGGAAGGCATGGGCGAAACTCGCATTTGGTCGGCATTCGGGCGTGTTCTTAACCATCGTGGTTAGTGGTGAATTTACCCCGAACCGGTTCGCGTAAAGTTTTCGTCATGGTTAACGGCTTGTGAACGGTCAGGCGCTGGGCCACCCTTCCCTCTTTCGGTAAATCGCTTCGGGCTTCCAATCATGCGCTTCCTCTCCATCGTGACCGGACTTGCTCTCACCTTTCTAACGCCCGCTTTCGCACAGCAGGCCGCGGATGGTGTCGCGCCGGAAATCGCCACGGGTCTGACTGCGAAAAGCGATGGTCGACCTGTCGAATCGAAGTCGTGGATGGTGTCCGTCGCCAACCCGCTCGCCGCCGAGGCTGCAGCCGGTGTGCTACGCGACGGGGGCACGGCTGCGGATGCGGCGGTGGCAGCGCAAGCCATGCTCGGGCTGGTGGAGCCGCAATCCTCAGGCCTGGGCGGCGGTGCGTTCGTCGTTTATTTCGATGCTGCTGCGGGCAAGCTGACGACACTCGATGCCCGCGAGACCGCACCGCTTGCCGCCACGCCGCGTCTGTTTCAGGACGAAAACGGCGAGCCGCTGAAATTCTTCGACGCGGTGGTGGGCGGGCGCTCCGTCGGCACGCCGGGCACGCCGAAGCTGATGGAACAGCTCAACCGGCAATTCGGCGCACTCGATATGGAGCGCCTGCTCCAGCCCGCCGTAGAAAGGGCTCAGAACGGATTTGCCGTATCCCCGCGCCTCGCCGCACTGGTGGCAGCGGATGCGGAACGGTTGGCGCGCAGTGCGGCAACCGCCGCCTATTTCCTGCCCGACGGTGTGCCGATTGCAGAGGGGTCCATCCTCGTCAACGAGGCCTACGCCAACAGCCTGCGCGCCTTGCAGAAAAGTGGTGCGGACAGTTTCTACACCGGGGCCATCGCCAGCGACATTGTGAAGACGGTGCAGGGATACGCGGTCAATCCCGGCGTGTTGGCCGCCGAAGACCTGCGCACCTACCAAGTGAAGGAACGCCCGCCCGTGTGCCTGCCCTATCGCGGTAACGATGTTTGCGGCATGGGACCACCCTCTTCCGGCGCGCTGACCGTGGGGCTCATTCTGGGGATGCTGGAACAATACGATCTGGCCGCGATGGGACGGGACGACCCGCAGGCATGGCGACTGATCGGCGACGCCTCCCGCCTCGCCTTCGCGGACCGGGGCCGCTACATGGCCGACACGGATTTCGTGCCGGTGCCGGTCAAAGGGCTGTTGAAACCGGATTATCTGGCGGCGCGCGGAAAATTGCTTTCGGGCACATCCGCGCTCGTCGACATCGCCCCCGGCGAGCCGGAATGGGACCATGCCGCGCTTGACCAGGCAGATGATCAATCGCTGGAACTTCCCTCCACGTCCCACATCTCCATCGTGGATGCGCAGGGCAACGCGATTTCCATGACGACCACGATCGAGAACGCCTTCGGCTCCCGGCTGATGGTGCGCGGCTTCCTGCTCAACAACGAATTGACCGACTTCTCCTTCCGCACCCATGAAGACGGCCGCCCGATCGCCAACCGCGTGGAGCCGGGCAAGCGTCCGCGTTCGTCGATGGCCCCGACGATCGTGATGCGCGACGGCAAGCCGACCCTCGTGATCGGCTCACCGGGCGGAAGCCGGATCATCGGCTACGTGGCGCAATCACTTATCGGTGTTTTGGACTGGGGGATGGATGTGCAGACGGCGGTGTCCGCCCCTCACCTCATCAACCGCTTCGGCACTTTCGACATCGAGGAAGGCACCGCGGCGACCGCACTGGATGCGCCGTTCCAGAAATTGGGCTTCGAAACGAATGCGACGGCCCTGACATCCGGCCTGCACGCCATCGCCATCACGCCGGACGGATTGCGCGGCGGGGCCGACCCGCGCCGCGAGGGCATTGCTATCGGCGAATGAGACTTAACCGTCGGATTGGGGCATCATGCCGAGCGCGCTGAGATAGAGGTCCAGCATCGCCTCCTGCTCTTGCCGCTCTGTCATTTCCACCTTCCGCAGCCGCACGACCTGCCGCAGCGTCTTCACGTCGAAACCGTTGCCCTTGGCTTCCGCGTAAACATCGCGGATATCGTCGGCCAGCGCCTTTTTTTCCTCTTCGAGGCGCTCGATGCGCTCGACAATGGTGCGGAGCTGGTCGCGGGCGACGCCGTGGCTGGAGTCGGAACTGGTAATGTCATCGGCCATGTGAATCGCACTCACCTGCTGCGGGGAAGCGCCGGTTCAAGCGCAGGTCGCGCGCCCGATCAACCGTGGGATTCCGCAAAAGCGGCCTTTTGTTCGTCGCTTGCCTCGTTCTGATATTTGTCGCGCCATTCCGCGAACGGCATTCCGTAGACGATTTCCCGTGCGCCGTCCTTGTCGAGGTCGATATTGCGGTCGTTGGCCGCTTCCTGATACCAGCGCGACAGGCAGTTTCTGCACATGCCGGTCAGGTTCATCATGTCGATATTCTGCACGTCGGTGCGCTCGCGCAGATGCGCGACCAGAGAGCGGAAAGCCGCCGCTTCCAGCTCGATGCGCGTTGCAGGGTCGATCTTGGTCTCACTCATAGCGGCCTCCCGGTTTGGCCGAGCCGTCAAAGCGCGAGCCGTAGAAGCGTGTCTCGTGCATGTCGGGTCGATCGAGCGCCGGTTCAAGAATGGTGGCGAACCGGTTCACCCATTCGTCCACGCCCGACTGGTCCGTAATCAGATCCTGCCGCACTTCAATCAAACAGTGGGTGAGCCCCCGCGTCGTTGCATGGCGATAGATCGTGTCCCCCATCAGACCGCCTTCATAAGGCTCGTTTTCGCCGACAAACAGCGAGGCGTCCGCCTTCAGCGCGTCGAGGACGAACAGGTTCAGCCGTGGGTCGTGGTCCCACAGCACCGCCGTGTGCCAGGGGCGCGGCACGCCTTTCCATGAAGGTGTGAAGGAATGGATCGAGAAGATGAGCGGCGGCAAGGCGCAAGCGTCCAGCACGCGGGTGATCTCGGCGTGATAGGCCGCATGATACGTCCCGATACGGTGGGCGATTTCGTTGGCGTCGATCGGATGATTTCCGGGCACGACAGTGCCATCCGACAGCCGCATCAACACGGTGGGGTCGTCCGGCCCGCGGTTGGGGTCCACCAGCAGGCGGGAGAACGTGGACATAACTGCGGTCGCACCCAGCCGCTCGCGCAACCCCAAAGCTCAGCGCTCGCGCGCCGATGTCGTAGGCGATATGGCGCTCGAATTCGGCCGGCGGCAGGCCGAGAGAGCCATAGCGCGCAGGCAGGGCGGCACTGGCATGGTCGCACAGGATAACCAGTTTCGTGTCGCGCCCGGCGCCCACCGTCTCGAACGGCGAGTCGTCAGGCGACGGCGAAGGTGGAAAAGACGAGGAGTGCATTGGCGCGTCTTGTCATGGGCGGAGTGCGGGTTCAAGGAGCGGCCATGCGACCTGCCGCCATTCCCGCCAACCCGCCAGCATTGGCCCCCTCCATCGCCTTCGTGGCTTTGGTGGCAGGGGCCATTGCGATGGGCGTTTCGCCGATCTTCGTGCGATTGGCGGAAATCGGCCCCTTCGCATCCGCCTTCTGGCGGGCATCGCTTGCACTGCCTGTGCTGTGGTTCTGGCTGGCATGGGAGAAGCCTGCGGATGGGGCGTTCGCGTTCAACCGCGCAACGCTGCTGGCAGGTCTCTTCTTTGCCGGCGATCTCACCTTCTGGCACCTCGCCATCATGAACACGACGATCGCCAACGCCACGCTCATGTCGTGCCTCGCGCCGGTCTGGGTGGCGCTGCTGTCGGGGGCTTTCATCGGCGAAAAGGTCGGCAAGACGGTTTTCATCGGGCTCGGGCTTTGTTTGCTCGGTGCCGCCTGTCTCATTGGAGAAAGCATGAGCGTCGCGCCGGCGCGGTTGTGGGGCGACATCTACGGCGTCGTCACGTCGCTGTTCTTCGGCCTGTATTTCCTCGCCATTCGCGTTGCCCGGCGCAGCGCGCGGGCGGGCACGGTGACGTTCCGGTCCACCTTCATCACAGCCAGTGTGCTGCTCGTCATCGCGCTTGTTTCCGGCAATGCCTTCGTGCCTCAAACCGCGACCGGCGTCGCCGCTCTTCTTGCATTGGGCTTCATCAGCCATGCGGGTGGGCAAGGGCTGCTCGCCATCGCGCTGGGCGTGCTGTCGGCGGCGTTTTCCTCGCTGGTCATTTTCATCGAGGCACTCGCCGCCGCCATCTTCGCATGGCTTGTCTTTGCCGAAATCCTGACGCTGGTCCAAGCGGGCGGCGGCCTGCTCATCCTTGCCGGAATCTGGATCGCGCGGCCCCGTCCAGCCGCGACGCAGGGATAAGCCGCTGCTTTTCGTTGACACGCTTTCCCTTTGGCTTAAGCCTTCGGTCATGCTGTTTCGCGTTCTCCTTCCTGTCTTGTTCCTCTTCGCTACGGGCGCAATGACCGCCCCGGCGAACGCTGATTTGCGTATCTGCAACGACACGTCCGACATGGTCGGCGTAGCGGTCGGCTACCGCACCGATGTGACGTGGATCACCGAGGGCTGGTGGCGTATCCCGGGTGAAACCTGCGCCGTTGTCATCGAGGGCGATCTCACATCCCGCTATATCTACCTGAACGCGGAGGATGCTTCGGGGCGCGAGCGGTGGCTCGGGCGCGTGTTTATGTGCACTTCCCCCAAGGAATTCAAAATCACCGGGCTGCAGGACTGCTTTGCCCGGGGGTATGACCGCACCGGCTTTTTCGAGGTCGATACCGGCCAACAGAAAAGCTGGCAGGTGCGCCTGTCCGACATCGGCTCCAACGCCGACGATGGCCGTACATCCGACGCCCGCGACGACGCGGTGCGACCAGACATCACCACCGATACACCGGCCCAGTCCGCCGGTGCCTCGCAACCGGAAACGAACTGAACCCGATGAACCGCACCCGCCGCGTTAAAATTCTGGCCACTCTGGGTCCGTCCTCCAACACGCCTGAAATGATCGAGAAACTGGCCATCGCCGGCGCCGATGTGTTTCGTGTCAACATGAGCCACGCATCCCATGATGTGATGCGCCAGACGGTTGCTGCCATTCGTGCCGTCGAGGACAAACTGGGCTACCCCATCGGCATCATGGCCGACCTTCAGGGCCCGAAACACCGGCTTGGAAAGTTCGAGGGCGGTGAACTGACGGTGAAGCCGGGTGACACGATCACGTTCGATTCCGACCCGACACCAGGCAACGCCAAGCGGGTGCACCTGCCTCACCCGGAAATTCTCGACGCGATGCAGCCCGGCCACCGGATGCTCGTCAATGATGGCAAGGTCTCCCTCACCGTCACGAAGGTCGGCAAGGGCACGGCCACGGCGCGGGTCGAATCCGGCACGTGGCTGGCCGACAAGAAGGGCGTGAATCTGCCTGATTCCGAACTCGCGTCCGGCGCGCTGACCAAGAAAGATCTGGCCGACCTCGATGCGGTTCTGGAAGCGCAGGTCGACTGGGTTGCGCTATCGTTCATCCAGCGCCCCGACGATCTGGCCGAAGCCCGCAAGATCGTCGGCAACCGCGTGGGATTGCTCGCCAAGATCGAGAAGCCGCAGGCCGTCGAGCGCCTCGACGAAATCATCGACATGGCCGATGCGATCATGGTGGCCCGTGGCGACCTCGGTGTGGAAATGCCGTTGGAACTTGTGCCGTCGATCCAGAAGAAGATGGTCCGCAAATGCCGCAAGGCGGGAACACCCGTCGTCGTGGCGACCCAGATGCTGGAAAGCATGATCCACGCACCCGTGCCGACCCGCGCGGAAGTCTCCGACGTGGCCAATGCCGTCTATGAGGGCGCGGATGCCATTATGCTGTCGGCGGAGTCGGCTGCGGGCGACTACCCGGAAGAGGCCGTCGCCACCATGAATTCGATCGCCGAAGCCATCGAGAGGGACAAGGGCTATATCGACGTCGTGGCCGCGCAGCGCCCCGAGGCCGAAGCCACCGCTGCCGACGCCATTTGCTTTGCCGCCAACGAAATCGCTTCCACCCTCGATCTCAAAGCCGTGGTCTGTTTCACCGCCTCCGGGTCAACAGCGCTGCGCATGGCGCGCACGCGCCCGGCGACGCCTATCCTCGCGCTTTCCCCCGTGCCTGCCACGGCCCGCCGGCTCACTATGCTGTGGGGCACCAAATGCGTGACCACGCCGGAAGCAAGCGAATTGAAGGAAGTCGTCGATAAAGCCTGCCGCCGCGCGGCCGATGAAGAGATGGCCGCACCCGGCGACCGCGTCATCATCATCTGCGGCGTACCGCTGAAGACCACCGGCTCCACCAACATGCTGCGCATAGCCTATGTGAATGCGGACGGACAGGGCGCGAAAGCGAACTAGCGTCCTTTCGCAACCGCAAGTATTTTTTCCACGGCCAGTTCGGTCGCCACATAATCCGGCTTGTGCCCCACCCCGGGCAGCACGATGAGTTCCGCCCCCTCAATGGCCTGTTCCAGCCCGATGGAGTGGATGCTGGGGGCGACGATGTCATCCTTGTCGCCGGTAATGATGACCACCGGCTTGTCGATCTCGCTGTAGCGCGGCGCGAAGCCGGTCACGAAGGAATTGAGCCCGGCCACGTCCTTCGCATTGGCCATAAAGCTCCGCGGTCGCAGGATAAGCGGCACCGCGGCCTGCTCCACATAGCTCTCAGGCGCCGCGTTCGGATCGAACGTCGCTTCGACACCGGCCTTCAGCGATCTTGCGCCCACCGGAAGCACCAGCGTGTTCACGAACAGATCGCCGATGACCGGCATGGCCGCCAGATCGTAATACCACGTCACGCCGCCCGGCCAGGGATGGGTGGCCGGGGCGAGAAACACGATGCCCGAAACCCGCTCGGGATAGAGAACACCGAACGCCGCGACGGATGCCGCTCCCAGCGAATGGCCGACAAGCACGGTTTTTTCGACCCCCAGCTCATCCATCAGGGCCACATATCGCGCGGCCTGTTTGGCGGGATCGTCCGCATCCCCCCGCTCGGAATATCCGTAGCCGGGCCGGTCGATGAACAAAGCCCGAGCCTTGCCCCGTATCGGTTCGGCAAACGCATTGTGCTGGTCCAGCAAACTGCCGGAGGCGCCATGAACAAACAAAACGGTTGGTTGGTCGGCACTGGCCGCTGGAATATCCACATAATGGGTCTGTTCGCCGTCCACGCCGGTAAACGCGCCCGCCGGTGGATAGGCGCGCTCCAGCCGTGCCGCGTCCACCCGGGTCCATACGAACAGTCCAAGCCCGATGAGCAGAATCAGAACGGCGATTGCGAAAATGATTTTCAAAACGAATGCTCTGGTGAAACCGGGAGGCGGACCGCCCGCCTTATTGCATCGGGTCTGGCAGAGCAACGAACCGACGCATCAGGCGGTTTCGGCGGCAACGGTTCAGATACCGCGACCGGCCAGATCCTCCTCCAGATCGAGCACAGCCTTCTGCGCCCCTTCCATCGCGGGATAGACCGCCAATGCGCGATACCAGGCTTCAAGCGCGGCTTCCTTGCGGTCAAGTTGCTGTAGAATCGCGCCAAGCCCAGCCAGCGCCCCGTAATGGCGTGGCTCCAGCGCAAGGGTGCGCTCGATATCGGCGATCGACTTGGCAAAATTTTGCATGGCGTAATGCAGCGTCGCCCGCTGGTTCCAGCCCTCGGCAAAATCCGGTCGCAGGGTCACCACCTGATCGAGCAGATCAAGCGCCACGGCGTAGTCTTTTTTGGCGGATGCCCCGCGCGCCCAATGGGTCAGCAGATCAACGCTGCGGCTGTCGGATGTCTGCCAGACCTGCCAGATCTTTGCCGAAATCCTCTCCGCACGCCGCTTGTCGCCCGTGCGTTTCAACTGGTCGAACAACCCGTCGAGATCATCCGCCAGTTCGAAGACGGGCTTGGGTGGCGGCAGCGGTTCAGCCTGAAGCGACGGCACAGGAATGATGTCCACCTCGAGATCGGGGGAAGCGCCACGCAACGCCTCTTCGATTGCCCGGCGGGCTTTATCCTTGAATGCGTCGGTGCTGGTATCACCCGTTTCGCGTTTCCGAAGCTCCCCGTCGTCCGAACCGCGATCGCGAGCCTGCAAACCGTTGTCGACCCGATTCTCATAAGGGAGATTCTTCAGCGGTGCGGTTCTGGGGGTTGTATCGACGCCGGGCAAAGCCTCGCTCGCCTGCGCGTATGCAAGGCTGGAAGCGGAGAGAAACAGGGCGGATAGGAGGACACGAAAGAGCATGAGGCGAAGCGTGCCCGCTTCACCCCATGCTCGTCAATTCATCGATGCGTGATTGCGCGGCTGCGCCGCAGGCAAATCAACAAACCCGGCTTAACCCTGGCGGGCCTTGAAGCGCGGGTTCACCTTGTTGATGATATACACCCGGCCCTTGCGGCGCACGAGGCGGTTGGCACGGTGGCGGCCTTTCAGGCTGCGAAGCGAATTCTTGACTTTCATGGTACTGGTCCGTCTCAAAACAAAACGCGCCACCACCAAAATGCAGGGCGCGCGAAATATCTGTCCGTTAGCTAGGGCGGCGGCGCTTGCGTGTCAACAAATGTCGCAGCCGTTCCCGCGCCTTTGACGGGGTGCCCTCTAAAGTTTTATGGCGTTGCCCATAACCCGACGCTCTCCATTCCGCCTGAGGAACCTGCCATGCAAAACTGGAACGCCCTGCGGCTGGCACGCGAAGCCCTTCGCGGCGGCAAGGGCTGGGAAAAGCAGTGGACCTCGCCGGAGCCGAAGAAGCACTATGATGTCATCATCGTGGGCGCAGGCGGCCACGGGCTCGGGACGGCCTATTATCTGGCCAAGGAACACGGCATTACGCAATATCGCCGTGCTGGAAAAAGGCTGGCTCGGCGGCGGCAATACGGGCCGCAACACCACGATCATCCGCTCGAACTACCTCTACGACGAATCGGCGAGGCTCTATAACCACTCCCTGAAGCTGTGGGAGACGCTGTCGCAGGAACTCGATTACAACATCATGTTCTCCCAGCGTGGCGTGATGATGCTGGCGCACAACGTCCACGACGTGCAGTCCGCCAAACGCCACGTACACGCCAACCGGCTGAACGGCGTCGACAACACCTGGCTGACGCCGCGCGAGGCGAAGGAATTCTGCCCGCCGCTCAACATCTCGAAATCCGCCCGCTACCCCGTCATGGGTGCAGCCCTGCAACGCAAGGGCGGAACGGCGCGGCACGATGCGGTGGCCTGGGGCTATGCGCGCAAGGCGTCCGCGATGGGCGTCGACATCATCCAGAATTGCGAAGTCACCGGCATCGACCGTGCCCGGTCCGGCGAAGTGACCGGCGTGCAGACGACCAAAGGCCCCATCGGAGCCAAACAGGTCGGCATCGTCGCAGCGGGCCATACATCGGTGCTGATGGAAATGGCCGGCGTCCGCATGCCGCTGGAAAGCTATCCGCTGCAGGCGCTCGTGTCCGAGCCGGTCAAGCCGTGCTTCCCCTGCGTCGTCATGTCGAACGCCGTCCACGCCTACATTTCGCAGTCCGACAAGGGCGAACTGGTGATCGGCGCGGGCACGGACCAGTATCTGAGCTACAGCCAGACCGGTCGCATGCACATCCTGCAGCACACGCTGGACGCGATCTGCGAACTTTACCCCATGTTCAGCCGCATGAAGATGCTGCGGACATGGGGCGGCATCGTGGACGTGACGCCGGACCGGTCGCCGATCCTGAGCAAGACGCCGGTCAGGAACCTCTACGTGAATTGCGGCTGGGGCACCGGCGGTTTCAAGGCGACGCCGGGTTCGGCGCATGTGTTCGCCCACACGATTGCCAAGGACGAGCCGCACCCGATCAATGCGGGATTTTCGCTGGACCGGTTCCGGACGGGGCGGTTGATCGACGAGGCGGCAGCGGCGGCGGTGGCGCATTGAGGAATGATCGTATCATATAAGGACAAACGCCTTCGGGAACTGCGCGCGGGAAGTCAGCCAAAGCGCTTCCCCGTTGAACTCGTCCAACGAACGAACGCCCTGCTGTCTGCACTGGACGCAGCTATGGATATCGGCGAATTGCGTAGTCCGCCGAGTAATAGACTGGAGAAGCTGGTCGGACGCCGACAAGATCAGCATTCACTTCGGGTAAACCGCCAGTGGAGGCTTTGCTTCCGCTGGACAAATGATGGAGCTGAAGATGTCGAACTCGTCGACTATCATTGATGAACCGAACGGCCCCGGACTGCACCCCGGTGCAGTCGTTTTGGAACTGTTTCTAAAGGGAGAGGGTTTGTCGGCGCAAAATCTGGCGAACGCCTTGCACAGTCCACAAAACGAGATCGATGCTTTTCTTGATGGATCACGGCGCGTGGACGCCGAATTCGCATTTCGCCTGTCCAGAGCGCTTGGACCATCCCCACGATACTGGATGAATATGCAGTCCAATTACGATTTGCGCGTTGCAGCGGAACATCCCGATCCATCGCTCGACACGATCGAGCCTCTCTATGCGGCACGATAATTCATGCTCCTGATCCATTGCCCCTACTGCAAGGCCGACCTGCCCGAACTGGAATTCACCAATGCAGGTGAAGCGCATCTCGTGCGGCCTGCGGACATGACCACCATGTCCGACCACGATTTCGAGGGCTACTTCTTCGTGCGGGGCAACCCGAAAGGCGTGAACCTGGAGCGGTGGCGTCATGCCCACGGCTGCAACCGCTTCTTCAACGCCATCCGCGACACGGTGACGGACCGGTTTCTCAAGGTCTATCCATGCCGGCGAACCGCGTCCGTCCGACACCGAGGTTAAGGCATTGCTCGACGCGCAGCCGGAAGGGCGCAAGGACGGCGGTGCGATCGTGGGCACGAATGACGTCAACGAGGTGGTGTCGTGATGGTGCACCTCTCTCACGGCTCGTCATCCTCGGACTCTGTTCCGAGGATCTCCCAGCCGCTCGAACACGACCCCTTCTGCAAACACCTTCGCTGTTGCTGCAGGAGATCCTCGGCACTGGGGCCGAGGATGACGGAGTGTGGAGTTGGTCTCAAATCAGAACGGCTGGATCAACATGACACCCGTAAAATCCCAGCCCTACCGCGTTGCGCGCGGCGCGCTTACCCGCTCTAAACCGTGCGAATTCTCGTTCGACGGCCGCGCCTTTGAAGGCTTAGAAGGCGACACCCTCGCCTCTGCCCTGCTCGCCAACGGCGTCCATCTCGTGGGCCGTTCGTTCAAATATCACCGCCCACGCGGCATCCTTTCCGCGGGCGTGGAAGAGCCCAACGCGCTCGTCGGCATATCGCGCGGCAATGCCCGCACGGTGCCGAACGTGCGCGCCACGGTGCAGGAATTGTATGACGGGCTGACAGCCACATCGCAAAACGCATGGCCGAGCCTCAATTTCGATGTGGGCGCGGTCAACGACGTCATGTCACCGGTGTTTTCGGCAGGCTTCTACTACAAGACGTTCAAGTGGCCGCCGAAGGCGTGGGACCACGTCTATGAACCGTTCATCCGCCGCGCGGCGGGTCTCGGCGACGCGCCGACCGAGCCGGACCCGGACCGCTACACCAACCGCTTCGCCCATTGCGACGTGCTGGTGATCGGCGGCGGCGCGGCGGGTCTGGTCGCGGCGCAGACGGCGGCGAAGGACGGTAAATCCGTCATCCTGTGCGACGAAAACCCGACCTTCGGCGGCTGGATGCTGTCCGACACCGACGCCCGCATCGACGACAAGACCGGCCCCGAATGGGCAGCGGCGATGGTCGCCGACCTGAAGAAACGCGACAACGTCACCCTTCTGCCCCGCACCACCGGCTTCGGCTATTTCCAGCAGAACATGGTGGCGCTGGCCGAACGCATCACCGAGCACATGGCCCAGCCGGACCCGGACCTGCCCCGCGAACGGCTCTGGCAGGTGCGGGCCGGTGAAGTCGTCATCGCGCAGGGCGGCATCGAACGCCCGCTCGTCTTCCCCGGCAACGACCGCCCCGGCGTCATGCTGGCGGGCGCGGCGCAGACCTATCTCAACAAATACGGCGTTGCCGTGGGCCATACGGTCGGTGTCTTTACCGCCTGCGACACGGCCTATGCCGCCGCGTTCGATCTGTATGAAGGCGGCAGCAAAGTCGCCGTCATCGTCGATCACCGCGACAGCGTGGACGCGGACCTGCTCGATCAGGCGAAAGACCTTGGCATCCGCGTCGTCACGAGCGCGGCCATTGCGCGGGTGGACGGCCACCTGCGCGTGTCCGGCATCCGTGTGCAGCCTCACACCGGCGGCAAACCCGAAGACATCGAGGTCGATGCACTGCTCATGTCCGGCGGCTGGACGCCGTCGCTGCATCTCTACAGCCAGTCCCGCGGCAAGCCCGCGTGGAATGCCGAGACACAGCGCTTCCTGCCGGGCGTCAATCCGCAGAACAACCGATCCGATCGGCCTGTGCAACGGTGCCGACACGCTGGCGCAGACTTTCGCGGAAGCCTCTAACGGCAGCTACGCGCCGAAAATCGTGGACGACGTATCGACCGCTGGCGGCATGATCGGAGCCTGCGCCACCGCCGGGCCGGATGCGAAATCAAAGGCGTTCGTGGATTACCAGAACGACGTGACGTCCAAGGACATCCGTCAGGCCGTGCGCGAGGGCATGCACTCCATCGAGCACGTCAAACGCTACACGACCAACGGCATGGCGACCGATCAGGGCAAATTGTCGAACATGCACGGGCTGGCCATCGCCGCCGACACGCTCGGCAAACAGGTGCCCGAGGTCGGCCTCACCACCTTCCGCGCGCCCTATACGCCGACGACGTTCGGAGCGCTGGTGGCGAACTCGAAAGGCCCGCTGTTCGACCCGGAACGCCGCACGCCGATCGACGGTTGGGCGGACGAACACGGCGCGGTGTTCGAGCCGGTCTCCCACTGGCGGCGCGCGTGGTATTTCCCGCAGGCCGGCGAGGACATGCACGCGGCTGTCGCCCGCGAATGCGCCACGGTGCGCGAGGTGGCAGGCGTGTTCGATGCGTCAACGCTCGGCAAGATCGAGGTCTGCGGACCGGACGCCGCCGCGCTTCATGGACATCATCTACACGAACGGCTGGGCGAAGCTGCAACCGGGCCGCGCGAAATACGGCATCATGCTGCGCGAGGACGGGTTCATCTACGACGACGGCGTGGTCGGCAAACTGTCCGACACCCGCTTCCACGTCACCACCACCACCGGCGGCGCGCCCCGCGTCATGGTGCATATGGAAGACTATCTCCAGACCGAGTTTCCCGACCTCGACGTGTCCCTCACCTCCACCACCGAGCAATGGGCGACCATCGCGGTGCAGGGTCCGAAAGCCCGGGAGATCATCGAACCTTTGGTGTCCGGTGCCGATATTTCCGGCGAAAAGTTTCCGCATATGTCGGTGGTCGAATGCGAAGTCTGCGGCGTTTCCGCCCGCCTGTTCCGCATCTCGTTCACCGGCGAACTCGGCTTCGAGATCAACGTGCCCGCCGATTACGGCCGCTCCGTCTGGGAACAGGTCTGGGCACGTGCCGAAAAGCTGGGTGCCTGCACCTATGGCACGGAAACGATGCACGTGTCTGCGCGCCGAAAAGGGCTACATCATCGTCGGTCAGGACACGGACGGTACGGTCACGCCCCACGATGCGGGCCTGTCCTGGGCCATCGCAAAATCGAAGCCGGATTTTGTCGGCAAGCGCGGGCTGTTGCGTGAAGACCTCGTGAAACAGGGCCGCCGCCAGCTCGTCGGTCTGAAAACGAAAGATCCGAAAGTCGTGCTGGAGGAAGGCGCGCAAATCGTCGCCGACCCCAACCAGCCGATCCCGATGAAGATGCTGGGCTTCGTCACGTCGTCCTACTGGTCGCCGTCGCTCGACAGCGTCCATCGCAATGGCGCTGATCGAGGGCGGGTTCGACCGGATGGGAGAAACGCTGCATGTGCCGATGGAAAACGAAACGATCGAGGTGGAGGTGACCGGTTCCGTGTTCTACGACCCGTCCAACGAGCGCCTGAACGGGGAGACGTCCAATGGCTAAAGCAGCCCGCCTCCTTCCGAACGAGGGCCACGACTTCGCCGCCACCGGCGTGGCCATCTCCCCCTGTCCACCCGCCACACGCATGACCCTGCGCGGCACGCCGAAGGCCTATGCCAAAACGCTCGGCTTCGCCCTGCCGACCGACAATCGGCACATCGACGTCCGAAAAGTCGCGCCATGCGCTGATGCTGGGGCCGGACGAATGGATGGTCGATCGACAGCAAGGGAGGTGCGGTGCCAACGCCGAAAACGGCTCCGAAAGCCTACACGCTCGTCGATGTCTCCCACCGCAATACGGGCTGGACGCTGACCGGAGCGAACGCCGCACAGGCCCTCGGCGTCGGTTGCCCGCGCGACCTGCGGGACGAAGCGTTCCCGGTCGGAGCCTGCGCCCGCACCGTGTTCGGCAAGGCGGAAATCCTGCTGTTCCGGACGGGCAAGCAGGCGTGGCGTGTCGAATGCTGGCGGTCCTTCGCACCGTACGTCTTCGCGCTGCTGAAAGACGGCGCACGGGACGCGGCCCTGTAATCAAGGCCTTGTAACCACCTTGTAACCACCACGGGGGGCAGACTAGAGGAAGGCTACCCCTTCACCCTTCCCGACAATCCCTTGCCATCCGCCCCGCTGCCCATTTCAAAGCGCGCCGTCTTCTACATCGGCGGCTACGACCCGAAATCGCCCGAGGCGTTCTTCACCCGTCTGGACCGGGAAACCGCACGCTTCGCCGGGCTTTGGAATGTCGAGGCCGGTGCTAAAGGCGATATTCTGGAAACCGAGCACCTCGCCGCACGAACCTATCGGGCGGTCGGCAAAGACTGGTCGTGCGAGACCGACTTCCACTTCGTCGCGCTGGACGACATCGTGCTGTCGGATTTCGCGCAGCCGGTCTGGAAGCGGCTAGGGCGATATGTTTTGACCGCTACAGACTATTTTCTGACGGGCACGGCCTTCGCCTTCTTCCGTCATGCGTGGCGCTTCGCACTCTATTTTCTCTACCCCATCACGATGCTCGTTTTGGCGGTCGTCGTTGCGCTGACTGCCGGAGTGTTCGTTGCCTCGACCATCGACAGTTCCCTTCCCGGCGCTTTGGCAGGTGTGGCGGTCGCAACGGCTATGTTCTGGCTGGCAATCCGGTTTCTGTTCCCCCGCACATTCGTTCTGCACCTCATGGACCTGTGGTCCTTCAGCCGTGATTTCGTCCTGCATCGGCGAATGGACATCGAAGCCAAGCTGGACAGCGTAGCCACAATCGCTGCAAAAGCGGCCCGCAGCGGAACGTATGGCGAGATCCTGTTTGTCGGCCATTCCACCGGAGGCGGGCTGATCCTGTCGCTGGCTGCCCGGACACAGAAGCTGCTCGGCGGTTCGCGAGGCCGATCGAAGGTGTGTGTCGTGACCGTCGGCTCCACCGCCCTGAAAATCGGCCTGCACCCGAAGGCGGGCTGGTTCCGGGACGAGGTTGCCACACTCGTCGCCGATCCGGCATGGGACTGGGCCGAGTTTCAGGCGCTGCCGGACATCATCAATTTCTACAAGACCGACCCGGCTGCGCTGATGGGCGCGAGCGGTCACGGCAAGCCGGTCGTCAACAATGTGCGGATGAAGGCGATGGTGGACCCGGCGACATACAAGCGCATGAAGGGCAATTTCTTCCGCATGCACTATCAATTCGTCTTCGGAAATTCCAAGCGGTACTGTTACGATTTTCCGGCCATCTGCTTCGGCCCCGCCCCGCTGATGGACCGGGCGAGACATCGTGACGCTTTTGCCGAGTCCCTGTTGCCGGAGAGCCTATGAGCATCGAAATTGCAGGATGGACCTGGCTCGCCATGCTGGCCGGATGGCTGGCGATCCGCTGGCCCCACCGGCGGCGTGCGAAGCGCATGGGTGTGGCCGTGGACCGCAAGTCTTCGGAGGAACGCCTGCTGCTTGGCGGCACGATCGTCGGGCTGGTGGTTCTGCCTGCGATCTTCTTCCTCACCGGATGGCGGGAAGGCACCACATACGAGCTGCACACGCTGCAATATGCAGTGGGCGTTGCCGCAGCGCTGGCTTTCCTGTGGCTGTTTCATGCCAGTCACAAGCAGCTGGCGCGCAACTGGTCGGTGTCGCTGGAACTGCGCGACGACCACGAACTCGTGACGGATGGACTGTACCGCCACATCCGCCACCCGATGTATGCCTCGTTCTGGCTGTGGGGCATCGCGCAGGCCCTGCTGGTGCCGAACTGGGTGGCCGGACTCGCCGGTCTCGTCTCCGTCGCCGTGCTGTATGCGCTGCGCGTCGGCAAGGAAGAAGCGATGTTGCGCGCCCATTTCGGCGCACAATACGACGCATACTGCGCCGTCACCCCCCGCGTCATGCCAACCCCTTGGCGGGCGTGAATCATATCGGCAACGGCCCGGCGGTTTTTTCAATCGCCGTCGCTTTGCCGGTTGTAAGCCAGCGGCAACCGCCGGTAAGACATCTGCGCGCCTCTCGTAGAACCCTCTGAAATGCCCCTCACTCGCATCCTTTGCTGCGCCATCGTCACGCTTTCGCTGCTATCGTTATCCGGTTGCTCCCGCACGGGCGAGGAGACGGAAGGGGCTACCGGCACAACGCAAACCCTCACCCGGTCAGCACCGCAGGTCTTCCTTCTGCGCGGCGGCGGCGGCGGTGTTTTTTCGCGCGGGATGGACGACATCGGCGAAAAGCTGGCAGCCGAAGGCATTGAAAACACGGTCATCGGCCATCAGGAATGGAGCGAAGCGCTCGACACGATTACCGATGCGACACAGTCCCGCCGCAACCGGCCGCCGGTCATTCTCATCGGCCACTCATTGGGGGCCAATCGTGCCGTCGATGTCGCGACCGCGTTGCAGGGCCGTCGGGTTCGCGTGGATTTTCTTGTCACGTTCGCAGCGACGAAACAAAACGTCATACCGCGCAACGTGCGCCGGACGACGAATTACTATTTCAGCCAGGATGGCTGGGGTGAAGCCTCCAAGGCTGGGCTCGGGTTCCGCGGACGGCTGAACAATGTCGATGTTTCGGTGCGCGAGGGCGTTCACCATTTCAACGTGGAAAAGACCGAGCGCTACCAGGTGCAGGTCATCGACAACATCAAACGGATCATCGCTCGCCGCTAGAACCCAGCGGGTGAATCAAGGGTCTAGCTTTCCAACCGTGTAAATTCGGCCAGCGCCACGGTCGCGGCAACACCGGCATTGATGCTTTCCACACCGCGCCTGCCGCCGGGAATACGCACCAATGCGTCGCAGAACTTGCGCGTTTTGGGCCGCAGCCCTTCGCCTTCCGCGCCGATGACGAAAGCGGCGCGCTTGCCGAAATCGGTCTGCGCCAGCGTCGCCTCGCCCCGCTCGTCCAAACCGTAAACCCAGAACCCGTTCGCCTTCAACGCCTCCAGCGCCTGCGCCAGATTGGCGACTGTGAAGACACGCACGAACTCCGCCCCACCGACCGCATAGCGCACAACGGTGGGGGAGAGGTCGGCCGACCGGTTCTTCATCACCACCACGCCGGCAGCCCCGAAAAAGGCGGCGCCGCGGATGATGGTGGCCAAATTCTGAGGGTTGGAAATCTGGTCGCAAACGAGAACGATCCCGTCCTCGTCCAGCGCCTTCAGGTCCCGGTCTCCGAGCGCGACGCGGGGCTTGGCGAAGGCCAGCACGCCCTGATGCTTGTCGTCCTCGGTGAACTCGCCCAGCTTGCGGAATGCGGGCCATTCCATGTGTTCGACAGGAATCTTGTGTTCCCGCGCCAGCTTCATGAACTCGTCGTGATAGTCTTCCTGGCCTGCCGTCACCAGCTTTTCGACGTCACCGGGGCGCGCCAGAAACAGCGCACGGACGGAATGTTTGCCGAAGATTTTGTCAGGGCGCGCCACCGGACAGGTCAGACGCGCTTGAGGTAGGTCGATTCGGCCGTATCGACGGCGATCCGGTCCCCGTCCTTGATGAAGTCCGGCACCATGATCTTCACGCCATTGTCGAGCGTGGCGGGCTTGTAGGACGATGTCGCCGTCGCGCCCTTCATGGCAGGCGCCGTTTCCACAACGTCCGCCTCGATCTGCGATGGCAGGGCGACCGACATGGGTTTGTCCTCGTAGGTCTCGATCTGCACTTCCATCCCGTCGGTCAGATAAGCGGCCTGGTCGCCCAACAGGTCGACCTCAATGGGGGTCTGCTCGTAGCTTTCGGAATCCATGAAGATGAATTGCCCGCCTTCCTTGTAGAGGAATGTCGCCGGGCGTTGTTCCAGCCGCACCTTTTCGACGCTCTCGGATGCGCGAAAGCGCTCGTTCAGCTTGGTGCCCGATACAACGTCTTTCAACTCGACCTGCGCGTAGGCGCCGGATTTGCCGGTGGAAGCCGCCTGATATTTCACGACCCGCCAGATGCGGTCCTTGTGCTCGATCATATGACCGGGGCGCAGGGAGTTGCCCTGAACTTTCATAGCAGAACTCTCATGACTATAATTCCAAAACGAAACAGCGGCCCTTCCTTCGGCGCGCGCTGCGCCAACAGGTTGATGGTCCGCCGGAAAATGGTGGGCGATACTGGGATTGAACCAGTGACCCCCTCGATGTCAACGAGGTGCTCTCCCGCTGAGCTAATCGCCCGTCGCCATGAACGGAACGGAGGCGAAGGCCACCGTTGTTCGGGATGGCGCGGATACACCATGCACCGGGCCGCAGGTCAAGAATTGTTTGCGGGCGTGGCCGCCTGAAATGCGAACTACAGATGCGACCTTAAGCGGCCAGCATCTTTTCCACCTCGTTGACGAGGTCGCGCAGATGGAACGGTTTCGACAGAACCTTCGCATTTTCAGGCGCGTTCGACTCGGGGTTCAATGCGACGGCGGCAAAGCCGGTGATGAACATGACCTTCAGGTCCGGGTCGAGTTCGGTGGCGCGGCGGGCCAGTTCGATGCCATCCATTTCCGGCATCACGATGTCTGTCAGCAGCAGCGTGAACGGCTCCTCGCGCAAGCGCTCGTAAGCGCTCGCCCCGTTGTCGTAGGAAATGACCTCATAGCCTGCATTGACCAGGGCCTTGGCGAGAAACCGACGCATGTCGTTGTCATCTTCAGCGAGCAGGATCTTGTTCATCGGTGCGGTGGAACCTTTGTTTGGTCGCCTGTGGCGCGCAATTTCTCGTGGGTTCAGTCAAATAGCAAGCCGGTAAAGATGAACCTAACACAAAGGTGGTCAGATTATATCGCCACCCCGTCTTACCGGCCACTCGACACATTGCAGGGCCGATGGCACCCTTCACGCAACATGAGCCAGACCGCCATTCCCATCCCGACACGGGTGCATCCCGATTTCGCCGATCCGGCAAGACCGGCCTTTACGATCGCAGCACCCGCGCAGCAGCGCGTGCCCTACATTTTCAACGCTCCCCATTCCGGTACACTCTACCCGCAAGCCTTTCGCGATTCGTCCCGCCTGCCGCCGTTGGAACTGCGCCGGTCGGAGGATGTGGCGGTCGATGAATTGTTTGCCGATGTCATCGCGCTGGGCGCCCCCATGCTGCGCGCCCATTTTCCCCGTGCGTGGCTGGACGTGAACCGCGAACCATTTGAACTCGACCCCAAACTGTTCGACGAACGTCTGCCAAACCATGCCAACACGACCTCGCTGCGCGTGGCGGGCGGGCTCGGCACTGTTCCGCGCCTCGTGGCGGAAAACATGCCGATCTACCGCCGCAAGCCGTCTTTGGCGGAGGCGTTGCTGCGGATCGACGCCGTCTATCGCCCCTATCACGACACCCTGCGCCGCCTGATGGGTGATACGGTGATGACATTCGGCCACGCCGTTCTGATCGATTGCCACTCCATGCCCAGTCATGCGGGCAACAGCGAAGCCGCCGGCCAGGAACGCCATGACATCATCGTGGGGGACCGATACGGCACCGCCTGCAACGGTGCGGTGGTGCGGGAAATCATGCGGTGTTTCAGCGATCTGGGATATTCCGTGGCCCGCAACAAACCCTACGCAGGGGGCTTCATCACCGAACATTACGGCAGGCCTGCCAAGGGGCTGCATGCGGTGCAGCTTGAGTTCAACCGCGCGCTTTACATGGATGAGGAGAGACTGGTGCCCAACAGCCATTTCGTTCAGCTTCGAGCCGACATTCGCTCGGTGATGGTCCGTGTGCTGTCCGTCCCCGACAGCGATTTCGCCTCGCTGCCACTGGCCGCCGAATGAGCATTTCGGCCCGTGTGATCGAACAGGTTCTCAACGACGCATGCGATGCGGCGGCAGGGGAAACACTGCCGCGTTTCCGCGCGGGAACAGGCATTGAAAACAAGCTGAACGAAGGCTTCGACCCGGTCACCGAGGCCGACAAGGGTGCCGAGCGAGCGATCCGCCGGGTCATCGAGGCGGCTTTCCCCGACCATTGCATCGAGGGTGAGGAATACGGCACCGTCCGCAGCGGTGCGCCCTATCGCTGGATCATAGATCCCATTGACGGCACCCGCGCCTTCATCTCCGGCCTGCCGGTCTGGGGCACGCTCATCGGGCTCTACGAAAACGGCGTTCCCGTCGCGGGCGTGATGGACCAGCCCTTCACGGGCGAACGGTGCATCGCGCTGCCCGGTGGCGAGCCGACCCGGCTGAAAACACGTTTCCAGTCATGGACCGAAACCCGAACGCGA
Source organism: uncultured Alphaproteobacteria bacterium (assembly GCA_963799325.1). Lineage (GTDB taxonomy): Bacteria > Pseudomonadota > Alphaproteobacteria > Rhizobiales > Rhizobiaceae > Pseudahrensia. The sequence goes on from CAWCWS010000002.1 coordinate 1,509,563, forward strand.
CAAACTGCCAGCCCTGCCAATGCGACGCTGTTAACCTCCATGCCGGAATTGCTGGACGGCCCGGACGACAGGCATTGGGTGAGGTTGAAAGACGAGGTGCGCCTCGTCCGCTACAGTTGCGATTGTTACGCCTTCATGATGCTGGCCTGCGGGCATGTGGACATCGTGCTCGAAGCAGGAGTGCAGGCCTATGACGTGGCGGGCCTGATCCCCCTCGTGCGGCAAGCGGGCGGTTGCTTTACGCGATGGGACGGGGGCGATCCCGCCCGTGGTGGGCAGGTGGTGGCAACGGCAAATCCCGACCTCCACAAGGCGGTGCTGGAGCGCCTTAGACCCTAGTCGCCACCCGGTATGAAGGCGTCGAACGCCGCCCAGAATTGCTGGCGATAGATGTCGCGTTCCTGCAGAATTTCATGGCGCGCACCGTCGATGGTGACGAAACCGCCGGTCCGCATCCGTTGCGCGAATTCCTCGTTGACAGAGATATCCACGACCTCGTCGCTGCCCGCCAGAATCATCAAATTGGGGATCGAAATGGCATGGGCATAATTGCGCTGGCGCACCTGCTGCATGGCGCGGCAGGCGGCGAACAGCCACGAAATCGTCGGCGCGCCGATCGACAGGTCGTCCCGTTCCGCGATGATGCCGCGATTGCGCGCGAACCGCCCTTTGTCCGATGTCAGCCGGTTGCGCTCGAACAGGGCAGCCGTCTTCGTGCGCCATGCGCCGAAAGACACCTGTCCGAGGCCGATGAAGCTGAGAAAGCCCAGACCCCGCTGCAACGTCGACTGCTTGAACGGCAGGCCGGTCAACGACAGCAACGGCGTAAGCAACACCATGCGCGATATGCGGTTGCCCAGTGCCGGAGCCGCGCGCAGGGCCACAAGACTGCCCGCCGAGTGCGCGAGAATAAAGAAAGGCGGGCGGCATTCTGGAAGAGCGATCGTGTCAAGGACTGTTTGCAAGTCGGTCAGATATTGGTCGAAATGGTCCACATGTCCCTTCATCCGGTCGGAGATGGCCCGCGCCGAAGCGCCTTGCCCGCGCCAGTCGAACGCAAGGACTCCGAAGCCCCGCGCGCGCAGCTCGCCGATCGTCTCGAAATATTTCTCGATGAACTCCGTACGCCCGTTCAGCAGAATCACGGTGCCTTTGCGGGCTTTGTCGCCGCCATGCGCAGCCGCGTTCCACCGCGCAGTCCGCAACCGCATCCCGTCCGGGGTCACCACCCATTCCAGAACGGCACCAGGCGGCACCGGGTTCGTCGAGGTTCCCGCCAGAAAGGGTGCTTCGGCGGGCACGAACGATGCAACATCCGCGTCCATGTCGACGTCGGGTTCTGTCCGGGGAGATGTGGAAGCCATGACGGTTGCTAGGACGCCTGCGCGGGTGACGCAATATGCTGGTGCCCACCGCGTATCCGAACATCTTGAACGGTCGCGCGTCAGTCCTAAATTATGGGAGCAAACGCCGGAACCGGGTTTGCGCTGGGTCGTGGGCGGCGAATGTCCGTTGCGGCACCAGCTTAAGATTGTATCGCTCGAACAAGAGGTTACTTATCATGCGACACGTCGACTTTTCACCACTCTACCGCTCTACCGTGGGCTTTGACCGTCTGTTTTCGCTGCTCGACAATATGGGCCAGCCGGAACAAACCGCCCCGGCCTATCCACCTTACAACATCGAGCGCACCGGCGAGAACGCTTACCGTATCTCGATGGCCGTTGCCGGTTTCGGTGAAAGCGATCTCGATATCGAAGCCAAGGAGCATACGCTTCTCGTCAAAGGCAGCCAGCAGAAGGAAGCCGAAGGCGAACGCGACATGCTGTTCCGTGGCATCGCCGCCCGCAACTTCGAACGCCGCTTCCAGCTGGCCGACCATGTTGAAGTGCGGTCCGCACATCTGGAAAACGGTTTGCTGCACATCGATCTCGTGCGGGAAATTCCCGAGGCCATGAAGGCGCGGAAGATTGCCATCGGCACCGACACGGATGATGGCGCAAAACAGATCGAAGCCAAAACCAGCGCCAAGAAGGCTGCTTAAACGCTTCGCCATCTGAATTCGGATGAAGGCGCGTCAGTGATGGCGCGCCTTTTCGCGTTCTATATTTGAAGAATGTGATCGATTGAAATTAGGACAGCAAAACTTACCCATCTTGCATGCGATGACCTGCCGCGATAAACCCGATAGCCGGTACCCGCACCTTGCGGTATCCAGTCCGGAACATGCCAAACCACACAGCCCGCGCCTTTCGGCAACGGGTCGCGGGAGACGACGCCATGACGAACAGCACACCTTTAGGGCGCACGAACGCCAACGGCATAGCGCGCAATAGCGCAGGTGGGCTGTATGATCCCGCAAACGAGCATGATGCCTGCGGCTCTGGGGTTCGTCGCCAACATAAAGGGCGTCAAATCCCACAAGATCGTACAGGACGGCATCCGCATTCTGGAAAACCTCGAACATCGGGGGGCGACGGGTGCCGACCCGCTGATGGGCGATGGAGCGGGGATGCTGGTGCAGATCCCGCACGATTTCTTTGCAGCCGAAGTCGATTTCGACCTCCCGCCCGCAGGCGAATACGGCCTGGGCTTCTTCTTCCTGCCACAGGACGAAGATATGCAGGAGCGTGCCAAGTCCACAATCGAGACGGCTGCTGAAGATGAGGGCTGCCCCGTTTTCGGCTGGCGCAAAGTGCCGGTGGACAATGCAAGCCTGAGCCAGGACCCGGAAATCATGGCGTCGGAACCTGTTTCATGGCAGGCATTCTTTGCGCTGGTGACAACGCGGCTGGCGATGCGTTCGAACGGGCGCTCTACGTCGCGCGGCGTGTCATTTCCAATGCCCTGATCGATGAACTTGGGCGTCTCGACACGGTCTATCCCGTCTCCATGTCCTCCCGCACGGTCGTCTATAAAGGGATGCTGCTCGCCGACCAGTTGGGCAGATACTACACGGATTTGTCAGACGACCGCTTCGTTTCCGCCGTCGCCCTCGTCCACCAGCGCTTTTCCACCAACACGTTCCCGTCGTGGCGGCTGGCCCACCCATACCGGATGGTCGCTCATAACGGGGAGATCAACACCAAGCGCGGCAACGTGAACTGGATGGCCGCCCGTCAGGCCACGCTCTCCTCCCCCGCCTTTGGCGACGACATCGCCAAGCTGTGGCCGATTTCCTACGAATACCAGTCCGACACCGCCTGCTTCGACAACGCGCTCGAGCTGCTCGTGCAGGGCGGCTACTCGTTGGCCCATGCCATGATGATGCTCATTCCGGAAGCGTGGGCGGGCAACCCGTTGATGGACGAGGAACGCCGCGCCTTCTACGAATACCATGCCGCGCTCATGGAGCCGTGGGACGGCCCCGCTGCCGTGGCCTTCACCGATGGCCGCCAGATCGGCGCGACGCTGGACCGCAACGGCCTGCGCCCGGCCCGCTATTGCGTCATGGACGACGACACGGTGGTGCTGGCCTCCGAAGCCGGAACGCTACCGATCGACCCGTCCAGGGTCGTCACCAAATGGCGGTTGCAGCCCGGCAAGATGTTGCTGATCGACATGGAGAAGGGCACGATAATCTCGGACGACGAGATCAAGGAGCAACTCGCATCCGAGCACCCCTACCGCACGTGGGTCGACGAGACCCAGATCGTGCTGGAGGACCTGCCCGGCCGCCGCGAAAGCCCGCGTCGCATCACAGGCGACGCCCTGCTCGATGGCCAGCAGGCCTTCGGCTACACCCAGGAAGACCTGCGCGTTCTGATGACGCCGATGGCCACGACGGGTCAGGAAGCTTTGGGCTCGATGGGCACGGACACGCCGATCGCGGCGATGTCGAACAAGGCGAAACTGCTCTATAACTATTTCAAGCAGAACTTTGCGCAGGTCACGAACCCGCCGATCGACCCGATCCGCGAGGAATCGGTCATGTCGCTGGTTTCCTTCATCGGCCCGCGCCCGAACCTGTTCGATGCCAAGCAGGAACAAGAAAGGCGGGGCGATGCCGAAAAGCGCCTCGAAGTGCGCCAGCCGATCCTGCGCAATTCCGACCTGCTGAAAATTCGCGATATTTCCGACATTGGTGACAACCAGTTCGTGTCCCGTGTGCTCGACACGACCTTCGCCGCCTCCCGCGGTGCGGACGGGCTGAAAGCGGCTCTGGCACGCCTTTGCGACAAGGCGGAGCGCGTCGTGCGCGCCGGTGACAACATCATCATCCTGTCCGACCGCCAGTTCGGCCCGGACCGCATCGCGGCCCCTGCCCTGCTGGCCACTGCGGCGGTTCACCATCATCTTATTCGCACGGGGCTGCGCACGTCGGTCGGTCTGGTGGTCGAATCCGCCGAACCCCGTGAGGTGCATCACTTTGCGGTGCTGGCAGGCTATGGAGCGGAAGCGATCAACCCGTATCTCGCCTTCGAGACGTTGGCCCAGATGCACGAGGACGGCTATTTCCCTGCGGAAGTGGACCACGAGGAGGTTGTCACCCGCTACATCAAGTCCATCGACAAGGGTTTGCTCAAGGTCATGTCGAAAATGGGCATCTCGACCTATCAATCCTATTGCGGTGCGCAGATCTTCGATGCGGTCGGCCTGTCGAGCGACTTCATCGCCGAATATTTCACCGGCACCGCGACGCAAATCGAAGGCGTCGGCCTCGACGAGATTGCAAAAGAAACCTTCGAACGACACCGCGAGGCCTATGGCGACATTCCGGTGCTACGTCACACGCTGGACATCGGCGGCGATTACGCGCTGCGCGCCCGCGGCGAGGCCCATGCCTGGACGTCCGACGAGGTGGCCAACCTGCAACATGCGGTGCGTGGAAATAGTCAGGACAAATACCGCGCCTATGCCGAGAGCATCAACGAGCAGTCCGAACGCCTGCTGACCATTCGCGGCCTTTTCCGGCTGCGCGATGCTGAGGAACGTGGCACCACCGCGATTCCGTTGGATGAGGTGGAAGCTGCTGCCGATATCGTCAAGCGCTTCTCCACGGGCGCCATGTCATACGGCTCCATCTCGTCGGAGGCTCACACCACGCTCGCGCGCGCTATGAACGCTATCGGCGGTAAGTCGAATACCGGCGAAGGCGGTGAGGAGGTCGAGCGTTTCGCCGACGACCGCCGCTCCGCCATCAAGCAGGTGGCTTCCGGGCCGCTTTGGCGTAACGACCGAATATCTTGTCAATGCCGACATGATCCAGATCAAGATGGCGCAGGGTGCCAAGCCCGGCGAAGGCGGCCAGCTGCCCGGCCACAAGGTCGACGCCGTCATCGCCAAGGTGCGCCATTCGACGCCCGGCGTGGGTCTCATTTCGCCACCGCCGCACCACGATATCTATTCGATCGAGGATCTGGCGCAGCTCATTTACGACCTGAAAAACGTCAACCCGACAGCGGGCATTTCCGTCAAGCTGGTCTCCGAAGTGGGCGTCGGCACGGTTGCCGCCGGTGTCGCCAAGGCCCGGGCCGACCATGTGACCATTTCGGGCATGGAAGGGGGCACGGGTGCGTCCCCTCTCACCTCGATCAAGCATTGCGGTTCCCCGTGGGAAATGGGGCTGGCCGAAACCCACCAGACCCTGCTGCGCAACAAGCTGCGGTCGCGCATTGCCGTGCAGGTGGATGGCGGCTTGCGCACGGGCCGTGACGTCATAATCGGTGCACTTCTGGGCGCGGACGAGTTCGGTTTCGCCACCGCGCCGCTCGTTGCCGCCGGTTGCATCATGATGCGCAAATGCCACTTGAATACGTGCCCCGTGGGTGTGGCGACGCAAGACCCTGTCCTGCGTAAACGCTTCACCGGCCAGCCGGAACACGTCATCAACTACTTCTTTTTCGTCGCCGGGGAAGTGCGCGAGATCATGGCCGAACTGGGCTTCCGCACCTTCGACGAGATGGTCGGCAATATCGACGTGCTGGACCGCAAGCAGGCCATCGAACACTGGAAGGCGAAGGGGCTCGACTTCTCCAAACTGTTCCACGATCCGAAGATGGGGCCGGATGTCGGCATCCGTCACACGGAGACGCAGGACCATCATCTGGAGAGCATTCTCGACCGCACGCTGATCGAGAAGGCGCAGCCCGCGCTGGTAAACCGCGAGCCGGTGCGCATCGAGATGCCGATCCACAACTACAACCGCTCCACCGGTGCCATGCTGTCGGGCGAAATCGCCAAACGCTACGGCCATGCGGGGCTGGACGAGGACACGATCCACATCAAGTTCACCGGCACGACGGGGCAGGCCTTCGGCGCATGGGTCGCGCGCGGCGTGACGCTGGAGGTGGAAGGCGAGGCCAACGACTATGTCGGCAAGGGCCTGTCGGGTGGCAAATTGATCGTCTATCCGCCCGCTTCCGCCAATCAGATCGTGCCGGAAAACTCGATCATAGTCGGCAACACGGTGCTCTACGGAGCCATCGAAGGCGAATGCTACTTCCGGGGCGTGGCGGGCGAACGTTTTGGCGTGCGCAACTCGGGTGCGCTGGCGGTCGTAGAAGGCGTGGGCGATCACGGCTGCGAATACATGACTGGGGGCGTCATCGCCGTGCTCGGCCAGACCGGGCGTAACTTCGCGGCCGGCATGTCCGGCGGCATCGCCTATGTGCTGAACGAGGCTGGCGACTTCGCCAAACGTTGTAACCTCGCAATGGTCGATCTCGAACCCGTGCCGGAGGAAGACGACCTGATGGAAAGCGAGCACCATCACGGCGGTGATTTCGAGCATCACGGGCGGGTGGATGTATCGTCCGACATGACGCGCTTCGATGACGAACGGCTGCACCAGATGATCGTCAATCACAAGCGCTACACGGGATCGACGCGGGCTGCCGAAATCCTCGATAACTGGGAAGAATACCGCCCCAAATTCGTGAAAGTCATGCCGACCGAATACCGCCGCGCATTGGCCGAAATCGCCGAGGCCCAGCGCGGCGGCCTCGTGGCAGCCGAATGATGGTCGGGGAATAGGAGAAACGATATGGGTAAAGTCACAGGTTTCCTCGAAATCGACCGGCAGGACCGCAAGTATCGGCCTGCCAGCGACCGGATTCGCAACTACAACGAGTTCATGATTCCGCTGCCGGAATCGAACCTGCGTGAGCAGGCGAGCCGGTGCATGGATTGCGGCATTCCGTTCTGCCACGATGTCAAGGGCGTCAAGGGTTGCCCGGTCAACAACCAGATTCCGGACTGGAACGACCTCGTCTATCGTGGCGAGTGGGAACAGGCCTCCCGCAACCTCCATTCCACCAATAATTTTCCCGAATTCACCGGTCGCATTTGCCCTGCCCCGTGCGAGGCCTCCTGCACGCTGAACCTCATCGACAATCCGGTCACGATCAAATCCATCGAATGCGCCATTGTCGATAAAGCCTGGGAAAACGGCTGGGTGCAGCCGCAACCCGCCGCCACGAAGACCGGCAAGAAAGTCGCCGTCATCGGCTCCGGCCCCGCCGGTATGGCCGCCTCGCAGCAGCTCGCTCGCGCGGGGCACGACGTTCATCTCTACGAGAAGAACCGCAAGATCGGCGGGCTGATGCGCTACGGTATTCCCGACTTCAAGATGGAAAAAACCCACATCGATCGCCGCGTCGAGCAGATGGAAGCCGAGGGGGTGACGTTCCACACCGGAATCCATGTGGGTCACGACACGCCGATTTCGGACATCGTGGATGGCCATGATGCCGTGGTGCTGTCCGGCGGTGCGGAAAAACCCCGCGACCTGCCGATCCCGGGCCGTGATTTGAACGGCGTCCACTATGCGATGGAGTTCCTGCCCCAGCAGAACCGTCGGGTCGGTGATGAGCAAAACGACAACGCCATGCCAATTCTTGCCGGTGGCAAGCATGTGGTCGTCATCGGTGGCGGCGATACCGGGTCCGATTGCATCGGCACATCCATCCGCCATCGTGCGCTTTCCGTCACCCAGCTTGAGATCATGCCGGAACCGCCCGAGAAAGAGGACAAGCTGCTGACGTGGCCGAACTGGCCACTGAAGATGCGCACGTCCTCGTCCCAAGAAGAGGGCGCGGAACGCTCCTTTTCGGTGATGACGCAACACTTCGAGGACGACGGCAACGGCAATGTGAAAGCCCTGCACTGCATTGAGGTGGACGAGAAGTTCCAGCCCATCGAAGGCACCGAGTTCGTGCTGAAAGCCGATCTGGTTCTACTGGCGATGGGCTTCGTATCACCTGTCGTGGACGGAATGCTGGCCGATCTCGGAGTCGATCTTGACGGGCGCGACAACGTGCTGGCGGACACGAACGCCTACCGCACCAGCCACGAGAAAGTTTGGGTTGCGGGCGACATGCGCCGTGGTCAGTCCCTCGTCGTCTGGGCTATCCGCGAAGGGCGGCAGGCTGCCCGTTCGGTGGACGAAGTGCTGATGGGCGAGACATCGCTGCCCCGCTAGATTGCCCTAGCGGCGCAGCGTTTCGGTTCGCGTCGTTTCCGCCACGGCACGGACCGGCTGACCGGCAGAAGCCAGTTCGCGGGGCGGCCATGCGAAATCATCCACACGGCCTTCGCGTTGCAGCACGGGCGTCGTTTCAATCGTAGCGCCCGGCAGCGGCACCTCTCCGCCTTCGAGCGGCTGCGCGCCGATGAGCACAGTTTCACCGGCCAGCACCTCACCCCCATCGGCGACAGGATCATCCAGATCGACCACGATGGTGCGCCCGGTCTTGGCCGGGTCATAAGTCGCCTGCGCCGCACCCTGCCCTGCCAGACCGTCGAACTCGCTGATCATGCCCGTGCCACCTACCGCAATGCCTTCCAGCATTTTACGAACGTCGCTTTCCACATAAAATGCCAGCCGACGCTCACCCGCATTGGTCAGGTTGATCCCGTCCTTGCGGCGCAACAGCGTGATCTGACCGTTGATGTCCGGACCGGAGCGGGAATAATTGCCGTCGGCATCGGCAAAGCCGTCCCAGATATCGGTAAATTTGCCCTTGGCGCTCTTGGCTGCCGATGCGCCATACCACTCGTTGAACGAGATGAAGTCGCGGCTCATGGTCTGAAACCGCACCGACGGCAACCCGACCCATGTGAACGGCACATCGGTCGCTTTCAGCGCCTCGCCCATGCTGTCGATGCGCTTGAGATAGGCATCTTTCCACCCGTCCGTCAGTTTTTGATGAGTCACACCTGCATCGTCACGAAGTAACTGGCGGTCATTGGAGCCGCCCATGAAGATCAGATAATCGGGCTTTATCTCTTCGACCATCGGGCCAATCGTTGCGGGCCAGTCGATAATGTCAGTTCGTACGAAACCGGAAAGACCGTTGGATTTATCAACGATGATGATGTCGGGATTGTCGGCAAATGCGATCTCCAATCCATCCACCAGACTGCCCGCATAGAAGTCGCCCGCCACCAGAACCGTGCGGGCATTTTCAGATTTTTCGACCACCTCCGGTGCCGGTTCCGACACGGTGGCAGCAGCGCGGGCTCGTTTGACGCTGCGTTTTTTCGTGCGGCGCACCGTCTTGCGCCGCTCGGTCTTGCGTGGGGTAGCCTTGCGCTCGGTCACAACCTTGCGCTCGGCCTTCTTGCGACCAAAAATCGCACGGAACAGGCTCTTGCCGCTCACCCTTGGCAGCGCTTTGGGCAAGCGCGGGCGCGGCGCCGAATGACAGGACGCCTCTGTCGATCGAAACGCCGGTCAGGAAGAAAATTGCTGCAAGGGCAATATAGACCCAGCGCCGCATCGTCGTGCCAAATCGCTTGGCTTCAACCCCGGCGGCGAAGAGCCGTGAGCAGATCGGGGCTGCCGTAGCCGTCGACATTGAGGCCGAGCTTGATTTGCGCCTCCCGTATGGCATCACGCGTGCCGTTGCCGATCTTGCCGTCGATATCACTGGTGTAAAGTCCCATACGTTTCAGGATGGATTGCAATTCAATGCGCTCGTCCAGCGAAAGCCTGCGGAACGGGCGCGGAACAGGCTGCTTGAAGTCACCGTAGCCGGCAATCTGGTCCGCAAGGTGGCCAACGGCAAGGGCGTATTTGTCGGAATTGTTGTAGTTCTTGATGGTGTAGAAGTTTTTCATCATCAGGAATGCCGGGCCGTTCTTGCCGGCTGGAAATTTCAGCACCGCCCGGGTGTTGTCGTTGGGCAGCTTACGCCCCGCCACGCGGTCTATGCCCTGTTGGGACCATTGTGCCAGCGTACGCGTCTTGCCTTCCTGGCTGGCAACGCGGGACGGCACGACCACCTCGTATCCCCACGTTTGACCGGAGCGCCATCCATTGCGTTTCAAAAGGTTGGCGGCGGTAGCAAGCGCATCGGGTATGGACTTCCATATATCCTGACGACCATCTCCGTCGAAATCCTGACGGTAGAGCAGATAGGACGTTGGAATGAACTGGGTGTGTCCCATTGCGCCGGCCCATGAGCCACGCAGTTCGTCCGTGTCGATCTTGCCGGACTGGAGAATCTTCATCGCGCCAATCAACTGGCTGCGCGCGAACTTGCGGCGGCGTTTGTCGGCATAGGCCAGCGTTGCAAGCGACCGGATGACGCTGCGAAGGCTCTGCGGTTTTTCCAGCGCCGCACCGTAGCCGGATTCCATCGACCAGATGGCCAGTATGATATTTGCGGAAACTCCGTATTTCCGTTCGACGGCGGCCAGTGTGCGCGCGTGTTTCTGCGCCATTTCCTGCCCCATCGAAATCGATTCCTCGTTCACACGGCTGTCGAAATACTGCCATAGCTTCTGCTGGAACTCCGGCTGATAGCGGGCAAGCTCCAGAACTTCCGGGTCTTCCGAATCGATCCCGGCAAAGGCACGGCGATAGGTGGAACGCTCAATGCCGCTACGTGCCGCAACACCCTCGAACTCGCTGACCCACTTGCGGAAGCCCGAAGAAGCCCCGGCCTGCCCGGCCAGGGGAGCCGCGAAAAGCAGGGTGAGCAGCAGGACAGTCAGCGTCTTGGTAACAGCGTTGGTCACGATAATCCTCATCGTTCAGCGGTCGTATCGGGTTCAACCTCCAGCATTGCCTCAAAACGTGTTAAGAGTGCGTTAACCATGATCGCCGGACGTCGAAGAGCCGACCCTATCCGTTTCCTTTTTGGCCCTAATACGGCTGGCGAACCTTGTTTCAGACTTGCCAATCACCGGAGAATTTTATGAGCGCCACGTCCCGTCCCGTCCGCAAAGCCGTCATGCCCGTCGCCGGTCTCGGCACCCGCTTCCTGCCCGCATCCAAGGCCGTGCCAAAGGAAATGCTGACCGTCGTGGACATGCCGGTCGTCCAATATGCGGTCGAGGAGGCGAAAGCCGCCGGCATCGAGCACTTCGTCTTCGTTACGGGCCGCAACAAGCATGTGATCGAAGACCATTTCGACATTCAGCCGGAGCTTAAATCCACACTGGAAGCGCGCAACAAGCAGGCCATGCTGGACGTGCTGGCCAAATATCAGACGGAAGCCGGCACCACCAGTTTCACCCGTCAGCAGGCCCCTCTCGGCCTTGGCCATGCCGTGTGGTGCGCGCGTGATATCATCGGTGATGAGCCTTTTGCCTTGCTGCTGCCGGATATGGTGATGAAGTCGGACCGCGCTTGCCTGGCCGGCATGATGGACGTTTATGCCAAGACCGGCGGGAACGTCATCGCGGTTGAGGAATGCGACCCGTCCGAAGTATCCTCCTACGGTATCGTGGCACCGGGCGAAGGTTCGGACCCGAGATCGGCGGATGGCTTTCCGATCACGTCGATGGTGGAAAAACCCAGGACGGAAGACGCCCCGTCCAACCTGATCATCTCGGGCCGCTACATCCTGCAGCCGGAAATCTTCGACAAGCTGGCCACGCAGGAAGCCGGAGCGGGCAATGAAATCCAGCTGACCGACGCGATGTTGCGCCTGATGGGTGAACAGTCGTTCTTCGGCTACAAGTTCGATGGCGAGACATTCGATTGCGGGTCGAAAGAGGGCTTCATCGAAGCCAACATCGCCTTCGCCCTCGACAACCCGGCCATCGGCGACACCGTTCGCGCCATGCTGAAACGCCGTCTGGGCATTTAGTCCGAATTATCTTCTCAAACGCAGGCCGCCGCGAACGGTGGCGGCCTCGTAGCTGGAATCGGCATCGGACGATTCCACGACCTCGTAACCTGCCGTTCCGAACAGAGCGAGTGAGCGGTTCATCTGCCATTCCGCCCCGACCTGCGCCGCGTAACTGGTGTCCTCGCGGGCCGAGCCGGTGTAGTCACGCATCGAAGCCTGCACCTGTGCATTCAACGACAGGTTGGACCGGATTGCGCGGCTGATGCCGAGCGATCCGCCATAGACGACCGACCCGCTTTCCCCGAAATTCGTGGATGTGACGAACTCGCTTGTGGCGGCCGCCGTGATCGTCGTGAAGCGATGGGGCGACCAGTTGATCGTGCCGTCCACCGTCAGTCCGTCCAGCGTTTCCAGCCGCGAATCATCGAACACTTCCGCCGCGTAACCCAAGGCAAGCTCGCCGTTCAGCTTGTCGCCGGACCCGAACTCCGCACCGCCGCGCAGGGCATAGCGCATGGAATCCCGCGTGTTCCCACCGACGCCGACACCGCTGTCATAGACCCGTGCCCCGCCTTCCACTTCGACGAACGGTCGCCAGGCCGGTGAGACCTCGTAGCCGAGACGCAGGGCGGCGAGAAACAGCGTATTGTCCCGCGCCGACTGGCTGACCGTCCCGCCGCCCACAACATCGGCATCGCCGTAAGCGACCGTGTCGAAGGATGCGCGGAGCGACGGCACGAGACGCCCGCCGCCTTTGGCGATTTCCGCAAATCCCGTGTAACGCTGCACCATCGGGCGACCGTCGATAACGGTTCCTGCCGGTACATTGATATCGTCGGACACCGCACTTTCCGTACGAAGGTCGCCGGTCGCGCCCAGCGTAAATGTCAGGTCGTCGCCGCCATCGAGCCGCAGTTCCACGTTCGCGGCACCTTGGGGCAAATCCTCGAACTGGTCGTCGAAGAAGTTCGTGTAGCCGCCCGAAACGCCGCCGCGCAGCTGGTGGCGCGACCAGTCGGAAATGAAATTCGCCGCCGCGTTCGTCTGGCTGAAGGTCGAGCCCTCGCCACCATCCGTGAAGCCCGCATTGGACGTGTGGCCGATGCTTTGTTCGAGCGTCGGGAACAGGGTGAAGGTGCCGAGCCGAATGCCGGTGGGCGCAAATGGGTCGTCGATCGGCGTAACGGCGGTGCCGGATTGCACGGGTTCCACCGCGCGGTTGGCCAGCGGTGTAAGCGCGCCGGTGGCCGGGTCGATACCCACCCGCTGCGCCCGGTTGGAACGCCGGTTACCGCCAACGGGCGCGCGGGCCGCAGCCCGGCTTGGGCGTGCCTGCGCGGCGTCCGGCAAATCGGCATCCTGTTGATCGCCATCCTGTTCCTCGATGTCCTGCAGGGACGTGGAGAATACCGGCGTATTGAGGTCGTCTTCCTCGGAATCCTCGATGCCGTTGAGATTTTCATCGATCAGCGGCGTTTCGCTTTGCAGGGTCTGTTCCACCACCTGCGCATGGACATACGGCACCGCCACCAGTGCCGGTGCGCCGAGTCCGGCCAGCAGGAGCAGGCGCAGTTTGTGCATGTTCGAGCAGCCGTAGCAGTGAAACAGGGTTAGCAAACCGTAAATGGACACGGTTAACGCTTCCTTATCCGCCACACTCGGCTAAGAGGGAAAAATGACAGACGAGACACAATTCGACGCGACGGACCCGGCGGTCCGGTCGGCCCTGCGAACCATCGCCACAGAACGGAGTGGCCTTGACGCACTGGCCACCGCGTTGGAAAACGAACTGGCGGCAGAATTCGCCTGCGCCGTAGCGACAATCCAGGGCATCGCGGGCCGCGTGATCGTGACCGGGATGGGAAAATCCGGCCATATCGCGGCCAAGATCGCGGCCACCCTGGCCTCCACCGGCACACCGGCCTTCTTCGTGCATCCCAGCGAAGCCAATCACGGCGACCTCGGCATGATCGCGCGGGACGACGCAATGATCGCGATTTCCTGGTCCGGCGAAACGCGGGAACTCGACGGCACGCTGGACTATTGCCGCCGCTTCGCGATTCCCCTGATCGCGCTGACATCATCGTCACAATCCACCCTCGCCCGCCATGCCGATGTGGTTCTGGTGCTGCCAAAGGAAAGTGAGGCCTGCCCGCACAATCTGGCCCCGACGACATCGTCCATGATGCAACTGGCGACCGGCGACGCGCTGGCCGTCGCGCTGCTCGAAGCACGGGGCTTCACGGCGGAAAACTTCTCCGTGCTCCACCCCGGCGGTTCGCTGGGAGCGCAGTTGAAGCGTATCGCGGACATCATGCACACGGGCGACGACATGCCCCTCGTGGCCAGCGGCGCGTTGATGACCGAGGCGATCCTGCAGATTTCCGGCAGGGGTTTCGGCTGCACCGGGGTCGTCCATGCCGACGGACGGCTGGCGGGGATCATCACCGACGGCGATCTGGCCCGCAATCTGTCGACGGACTTGTTGGGCCGCACGGTGGACGACATCATGACCCGCACGCCGCAGACTGTGCGCCCCGACACGTTGGCCACGGAAGCGTTGGCCATTCTCGACAAGCGCGCCATTTCGGCCCTTATCGTGCTGGATGACGAACGCCCCGTCGGCATCGTCCACTTCCACGACCTGTTGCGGTTGGGCGCGGCCTAAACCTGTTCCACCAGCAGCGTGTCGTCCTCTTCGCCGGTCACGCGCACCCGCGCTCCGGCGGGCAAGGCCGCGCCACGCACGCGCCATGTCGTGTCGCCGAGCTTGATGCGGCCGAAGCCGTTTTCGATCGGCTCCACCAGAACGGCCTCCCGCCCCATTAACCGCGCCAGCGGGCGGTTCATGCGCGACGCATCATCTTCCACCGTCGCCCTTCGCGCCATGAAGCGCTGGCCGATGGTCACGAACATCAGCGACAGCACACCGAAGGCGACGATCTGCGCCTGCCATGTCCACCACGCCAGCCCGAGAAACGGTGTGACGGTGATGGTGCCGACCGCGATGGCCGACAGGCCGAACCAGACCAGCATCGTGCCGGGTATCAGCACCTCGCCAATCAGCAGAACCAGCCCCAGAATGAACCATGACCAGCCGCCGAGACCGTTGATGAACTCGATCAGCATGGCCTAGCCCTCGTCGCTGACGCGGGGCACGGTGCGGCGCGGTTTGACACCCTTCACCTCGTCGCCGAACACCTCGCGGGCGATTTCGCCGATGCCGCCGAGCGAACCGATCAACGCGGTCGCTTCCATCGGCATCATGATCACCTTCTGGTTCGGTGCCGAACCGATGGTCTTCAGCGCCTCGGTGTATTTTTGCGCGATGAAATAGTTGATCGCCGCGCTGTTGCCGGCCCCGATGGCTTCCGACACCACCCGGGTTGCTTCCGCCTCGGCCTGCGCCTCACGCTCGCGGGCCTCGGACTCGCGGAACGCGCTTTCACGCAAGCCTTCCGCCTTCAATATCTGCGCCTGCTTCTCCCCTTCGGCGCGCAGGATCGCGGCCTCGCGTGTGCCGGACGCTTCCAGGATAAGCGCGCGCTTTTCGCGCTCCGCCATCATCTGGCGCGCCATCGAATCCAGCAGATTGCGCGGCGGGCTGATGTCCTTGATCTCGATACGCGTCATCTTGATGCCCCACGGAGCGACAGCGTCGTCCACCACATGCAGGATGCGGGTGTTGATCTCATCGCGCTTGGACAGCAATTCGTCCAGGTCCATCGACCCCATGACCGTCCGCAGGTTCGTCATGGTGAGGTTGAGAATGGCGTTTTGCAGGCCCGACACCTCGTAGGCGGCCTTGGCGGCGTCCAGCACCTGATAGAACGTGACGCCATCGACCTCGCAGGTGGCATTGTCCTTGGTGATGACCTCCTGCGTCGGCACGTCCAGCACCTGCTCGCGCATGTCCAGCTTCGCGCCGACCTTCTCGAAGAACGGCCACAGCAGCGAAAGACCGGGCGTGATCGTCCGGTCGTAACGCCCCAACCGTTCGACCGTATAATGGTAGCCCTGCGGCACGATCTTGACCATCGAGACGAGCCCGATGACGAGCAGGGCCACGAGGGCGATGACGACGATGTCGGAAATGGCGAAAGTCATGGGAAAGGCTCCAGCGGCGTTGGAGCGTATGTGGAGCAGCGCGGCGTCCGACTCAATGAAAATCGGTGTGGTGTGCTGGCGATACGCTTACATTGCATCTCACGGTCACTCAGTCGTCATCCTCTCCCTTCCCCGTCGTCATCCTCGGGCCTGTTCCGCCGTCATCCTCGGGCCTGACCCGAGGATCCGGTCGGTTGCTGCGGAAGGAGAGGCTCCAGATCCCCGGGTCAAGCCCGGGGATGACGACGCGTGAAGCACATCGTCGCCCGACACCGTGTCATTCCCGCTGCGGCGGGAATCCATGTCTCGGCTTGGCTCATACGAATGGGCATTGCAACGAACCCGCAGCACCGCACCGGACACTTTCACCGTCCGTGACGAAGCAAGATGGATTCCCGCTGCAGCGGGAATGACAAGGAGTGTGGATTGAGGCTGCGACATGCGACATCATCCGCACGGTGTCCGCCGCCGGAAGGATGAGAGTGAACCGGCGGGGCGAAATGGAAAACCCTGTGCCGTATTGCGGCGGATATGGTGTCCCATTCCGCCCCGCCCGGCTGCTCTGCGCTCATAGCCTCGCTCCCGGTGCCGTCTCCGACATGGTTTTCACCATGCCTCGACCCCTGCCTCCGCGCCGGTGGATCGCACCCCGCATCAACACTGGCACCCGGACGGAGCAGCCACCCGTTCCGTTTGACCGGAACAGCCCCTCATTACGAGAGGACGGGAATTTTACACCCGCATCTTACCCCTGAAGCCTGCGCTCCCCCCGGATGGATCGTTAACCCCACCCGACAGGACAACCGCCCCCACGCGGCGAAGATGACGGTCATGATCCGCCGGTTCCTGCGTGGGAGTGGGGCTAAGGGTAGCAGGGTGCGGGATGGGGTGGATAAATTTGGATGAAAAGAGAAAAAGTGCAATTAACCCTTCAGCTTCCCATTCCACTTATCCAAGATTCGCTCTGTCAATGTCCACACTGGGTCCATCTGCCAGCGTCTTCCCAAAGCAATAATCACGACGAACTGGATCGTGCCAATCGCAACCGGACCGGACCAAGTGGACATAGCTGAGAAGGTAAAAGCATCAAACATCAGCATGAGTGAAACAAGCCAAATCCAGCGCTCTTCACGTCGTCCATCTATTTCAGCAGTTAGCTGGCTTTGGAGTGACTCAATCAAATCATCTCGTTTAGTGGGAAGATCGAGATCAAATAACGCATTAGGCTGCTTTGTTTTGGGCTCGTTTTGCAGATCTTTCGACACGTTCATTATACTCCGCTAGAATATCTACGTCCGGAATCTTCACACCTCTAGCACCTGAAATATAATGTCGGCTCCAAGCGCCACCATCCCAGTGCGTAATAGAAACCAGCCGTGCAGCAGGAACCGCTCCTAGTTGATCCGCAACATCTTTGATAGATACAAACTCTTGGTCGCTTTCGCTATAAACAGTACCTCCAAAAATATCAGGAATTGTATTACTGCCGTAAGCCTTCAATTTATGATACAAGTCTGGTTCGACTGGTCCGTAATCCCATGCTTCGAATTCTCTCGATGCAAGCGGTCCCCGTCCAGCTCCCAATTCGAGCATGTGAGCGAGATAAATGAGTTTCTGCAATTTTAAGTTGGAAACATCTCCGTCACAGAGACTCCAAAATGTTTTCGCGGCTGCAATTGTTGTCATGAGGTCCTCCAATCGACAGGATACATGTTTATTATATGGGGTGGAAAATTATTTAACCCAGCCCCCCAGCTCCCGCCGCACCACGGCCTCGATCAGCGCCATGCCCTCCGGCCCGTCATTCAAGCACGGAATATGCGAGAACTGCTCGCCGCCATTGTCCTCGAACTCTTCGCAGACTTCGCCCGCGATCTCTTCCAGCGTTTCGAGGCAGTCCGCCGCGAAGCCGGGGTTGACGACGCAGATGCGTTTGACGCCCTCTTTCGCCAGCCGTTCCACCGTCTTGTCGGTGTAAGGCTGCAACCATTCTTCGGGGCCGAAGCGGCTTTGGAAGGTTGTGAGCAGGAAATCGTCGCTCCAGCCCATCTTCTCGCGCAGCAGGCGTGACGTCTTCTGGCAGTGGCAATGATACGGGTCGCCCTTGCGGAAATAGCTTTGGGGAATGCCGTGGTAGGACGCCACGATGTGTTCCGGCTCGAAATCCAGCCCGTCGAGATGAGCCTGAATCGAGGTGCCCAGCGCCTCTATGTAGGATGGGTCGTCGTGGTAGGGCGGCACGGTGCGGACCGCGGGTTGCCAGCGCATTGTCATCAGCGCCTCGAACGCTTTATCGTTGACCGTCGCGGTCGTGGCCGCCGCATATTGCGGGTAGAGCGGAAAGACGAGAATGCGTTCGCAGCCCTGCGCCTTCAGCGCCGCCAGCCGCGACGCGATCGACGGGTTGCCGTAGCGCATCGCCCAATCCACCATCACATGCTCGTGCCCCGCCAGCCGCTTGGCCAACTGCTCGCCCTGCGAACGGGTGAAGGTCCGCAGCGGACTTTCGTCGCGCTCCTCGTTCCAGATGGACGCATACAGCGCGCCGGACTTTTTCGGCCGTGTGTTGAGAATGATGCCGTTCAGGAGCGGCCACCAGATCACGCGCGGCGTTTCGATCACACGCCGGTCGGAAAGGAACTCCTTCAGGTATTTCCGCATGTTCTTTTTGTCGTGCCCGTCCGGCGTGCCGAGGTTCACGAGCAACACGCCGACCTTGCCGAACGCAACGGCGGGATGGTCCGGCGGAAAGGCACTGGCGGACACGTCGCGCTGATACATGCCGCCGGTTTTCGTCTCGTTGCTCATCCACGCCGTCCGTTCGCTTGCCTGTTCGGCGCGACAAAAGGCGAGGGAGCAGCGCCCGTCAATACGTTTGCGGTGACGCAGGCGAGCCCTCTAGTGGTCTTTCCTGTCCGCCGCGTGGGCCTCGACGAATGTTGTTTTCTTGTCCGTCGAGGAACAGAGGTAAAGGCAAATCACGCCGAGAATACCGGACAGGGTCGAGCCGGTCAGCACGCCCAGGCGCACGGCGTCCAGCTGCGCGGTCGTGTCGAAGGCCAGCGTGCCGATGAACAGGCTCATGGTGAAGCCGATACCCGTCAGGCAGGCCACTCCATACAGCTGCAACCAGCTCATCCCGTCCGGCAGACGGCACCAGCCCATCGCCACGCCGAGGCGGGCAAAGCCAAACACGCCGATCTGCTTGCCGATGAACAGGCCTGCCGCGACGCCGAGCGGCAGCGGGGCCAGCATGTCCGCAAACGTGATGCCCGTCAGCGGCACGCCGGCATTGGCAAAGGCGAACAACGGCAGCACAGCAAACGCCACCCACGGGGCCAAGGCATGTTCGGTCGAATCGAGCGGCGAGACAGTCTCGCCCTGCGCATTTCGGCCGGTGAAGGGAATCGTCATGGCGATCATCACACCCGCCAGCGTCGCGTGGACGCCGGATTTCAGCACCGCCACCCAGATGATGAGACCCACCACCAGATACGGCCCCATGCGGGTGATGCCCATGCGGTTGAACAGCATCAGCACGCCGAAGCCGAGCGCGCCGAACAGCAGCGAAAACACGGACATCTGCTCGGTGTAGAAGATGGCGATGATGATGATGGCGCCGAGGTCATCGATGATGGCGATAGCCAGCAGCAGCAGTTTCAGCGCCGCCGGTGCGCGCGTGCCCATGAGCGCCAAAATGCCGAGCGCGAATGCGATGTCCGTCGCCGCGGGCACGGCCCAGCCGTTCAGGTTTTCCGGATAATTCCAGTTGATCGCTACGAAGACCAGCGCGGGGATGGCCATGCCGCCGACGGCTGCGATCAACGGCAGGGCGGCACGGTCGATGGTGGACAGCTGCCCGGCGATGACTTCCCGCTTGATCTCCAGCCCGACGAGGAAGAAGAAGATCGCCATCAAACCGTCATTGACCCACAGGACCAGCGGTTTGGCGATTTCCAGCGCGCCGATCTGCACCGCAATCGGAACGGCCAGAAACGCGGCATAGCCGCTTGCGAAGGCGGAGTTTGAAATGACCAGCGCCAGCAGCGCCGCGCACATGAGCACAAGGCCGGGAGACGATTCCCGCTTGCCGAAGTCGAGAATACGGGTGGCGGCAAGGGAAAGCATGGTCGGCTCACTGAATACGAATTTGGGTTGCTAGATGGGTCGATAGACCAACGACGCCAATTCAGACAGCGAAAACCGACGATAGAGAATACCTATCGACATGCAGGACATCCTCCGGCATCCCTTGTGCGATCAACCGCCAATGTGTCCCGCATCCATGCCGACCCTGCGCCAGCTTACCTATCTCATCGCCTTGGAAGACGAGCGCCACTTCCGCCGCGCGGCAACCGCGTGCAACGTGACCCAGCCAACGCTGTCCACGCAGATACAGGAATGCGAGCGGTCATTGGGGGCGACGCTGGTGGACCGGTCCGCCAAGACCGTGTCGCTCACCCCGTTGGGGTCTGAAATCGCGGCCCGTGCACGGCGCATTCTGGCCGAGGTCGAGGATATCCGTGACCTCGCCTCAGCCTCCCAGCACGGCTTTCACGGAACGGTGCGGCTGGGCGTGCCGCCGACGCTGGGTGCCTATTTGCTGCCCCATGTCATACCCCATCTGCACAAGCTCTACCCGGATTTGAAGCTGTATGTGCGCGAGGCCAAGCCGGACGCCTTGCAGGCGGGGCTGCGGGAGGGGCGCTACGACGTGGTCTTCACGCCGATGCCGCTGCGCGAGGACGACCTCACCATCGCCCCCCTGTTCCGTGAGCCGCTGCTGGTGGCCTGTTCTAACGACCATCCGCTCGCCAGCCGCGAAATACTGACGCGGTCGGACCTGAAGGGCCAGAAGGTGTTGGCCATCGAACCCGGCCACCATCTTCACGACAAGGTGGCGGCGCTCTGCGAGGATTTCGGCGCCGAACTGCTGCGCGATTACGAGGGCACCAGTCTTGACACGCTCCGGCTCATGGTCGGCATGGGCGTCGGCATCGCGTTCCTGCCATCTCTTTACATCCGGTCTGAAATCGGTGCGCGCGGAGAACTGACTGTCAAGCGCCTGGAAGCGGCCAACCTGCACCGGCAGGTGGCGATGGCCTGGCGCGAGCGGTCGGCCAATGCGGCCTTGTTTGAGGACGTTGCGGAGGTCGTGCGCGAACGGGTTCGAACCGACTTGCCGGAAGTGACATTGCTTCCCAGAAACGCACGATAGAAAACATCTATCGTTACGAACGAAACGCTCGATTGGAACGATCAGGCATTCGCACCATATCTGTCGGGAACAGGCGCATTCGCGCAGTCTTCGGGAGATCGTACATGAACCGTTTCGCTTCAATGCTGGCCATCGGCCTCTTCGCATTGCCCCTCGCATTCGCTTCTTCGGCTGCTCTTGCCGAAACAGACGTAAAGCCGACACCCACCGCGACGGAAGCCCATCAGGAGCGCGCCACCGGCCTGCCCTCCGGGCTGCTGTCCAACCCCGTTGCCATCACCGCCAACCAGACAGTCTAGGAAGCCTATCGCCATGACCATCTTTGAATTTGCAATCGTCCTTGCAGCCTCACCAATTGTTGCGGCTTTGCTGTATGGCACTATAAAGTTCCACAATGAGGAACCTGAACGGGTTCGGGTGAAGTAAAGCCTCCAGCTTCTTTGTCCGGACTGGATAGCCGGAGAAATTTTGGAAACACTCTTTTCTCCGGTCGTCCTGTTTTTCGTATCGGGCGCACTGGTGGCATTCGCCCGCTCGGACCTCGCCCTTCCCGAGGCGTTGTCAAATGCGCTGTCGCTCTATCTCATGGCCGCCAGCGGCCTGAAAGGCGGCGTGCAGGTATCGTAAACCGGGTTTACCGCGGACCTCGCCTTTGCCGCTCACGCCGGTCTTGTCTTCCGCTTCGTCATCCCGCTCTACGGCTGGATCGCCACGACACTGGCATACCAAGTGACCGGACCGTGACGCAGATCAGCAGCCCAGAACTCGAAGCCGTTCCTGCAAGACGGGTCGAGATACTCGTCGACCAACCCTTGCTGAAACGGGTGAAAGATGTTGCCGCCAATGCGGGCGTCACCGCCTTCACCGTCCGGCAGACCCTCAACGGCTCCGACACCCGTGGCCGCTGGCGCGACGACCGTGTGACAGGCGGCGCGGCAGCCGGCTGGTCTTCATCGCATTTGGAGACGAACCCTCCATCGACCGGCTCATCGACGCCCTGCGACCGCTCATCGTGAGCCGCAGCCTCACCGTCGCCATCTCGGACAGCACCGTCATCGGCATGTGAGGCCGGCTCGATAGGGTGAAACTATCGTAAGTTTCACCGGTGTCTCTTGGCCTCGACCGCTCCCGTTCCCATCTGCGGTCAGACAGATTTCGACGGAGATGCACGACATGAACATTCAGAACATTTTGGGTCAGTTGCTCGGCAGCCAGGGCGCGCAGACGGCAATGGGCACGGGCAGCCAGATGCTCGATCAGGCGAAGGCATCCATCCCTGGCGGTTTGGGAGGCAGCATCCCGGCCGGTACCAAAGGGTTCGGCGGCGGCATGGCCGCGGGCTCCTTGCTCGGCCTGCTCGTGGGCAACAAGAAGTTGCGCAAGAAAATCGGCAAGATGGGCGGCGGTGTCGTCGGCTACGGTGGCGCAGCGGCCCTCGGTGCGCTCGCCCACTCCGCCTATCAGAAATACCAGGCCAACGCCGGTGCCCAGCCAATCCAGCAACCCGGGATGCAGGTGCCGCAACCCCAGCCTGCGTTGGCCGCACCGACGCCGAACGGTTTCTGGGCATCGCAGTCGGCTGGTGCCGACCCCGTGCGGTTCGAGCTGATGGTGGTGAAGGCCATGATCGCGGCAGCCAATGCAGACGGCCATATCGACAGCGACGAGCGCAACAGGATTTTCGAGTCCATCGCGCAGGTGCCATTGGCGGGTGACGAAAAGGCGTTGCTGTTCGACACGCTGGCGACGCCGCCATCCGTCGAGACCATCGCGGCAGCGGCGGGCGATATGGAGCAGGCCAGTGCGCTCTACGTCGCCTCCCGCATCGCCATCGACCCGGACGAGCCGACCGAACAGGCCCATCTCGACAGGCTGGCAGCGGCCATGAACATGCCGAACGAACTCGTCGCTTCGCTGGAGCATGAAATCGCGCGGGCGGACGCGTCCGCCTGACCGTCTCTACAAGGGGACAAGCCGAAAGGCGCAGGTGACAGAGCCGTCATGGGCGTGTCACGATGGGGAAGGATTGAACCTTCAGCCCCATCACGGAGAGACCCCATGACCTTGCTTCGCACCCTTGCCCTCGCCGCTTCCGTCAGCGTCGTCAGCCTCGGCACCGCCTTCGCCGAACAGATCGACGTCACCATCATCACCGCATCCGACATGGACACCATGTCCGACAATGACGGGCGCGGCGGCGTGGCCCGCCTCGCATCGGTTGTGAAAGCCGAGCGCGCGAAGGGCGGCAACACCGTCTTCGTGTTTCCCGGCGACCTGCTGTCCCCCTCCATCCTCGCCGGTTTCGACAAGGGCGAGCATATGATCGACCTGCTCAACCAGACACCGCCGGACATGCTGGCACCCGGAAACCACGAGTTCGATTTCGGCCCCGAAGTCTTCATCGAGCGGATGCAGGAAGGCCAGTTCCCGAAACTCGCCACCAACATCCTTCAGGACGGCGCCCCCATAGCGGGTTTCGAGCAGACCATCATGAAGGAATACAAGGCCGGTGAGGAGACGTTGAAGATCGGCTTCATGGGCCTGACGACCGACACCACGCCGACCATTTCGTCGCCGGGCAACATCACTTTCCTGCCGATGATCGACACGGCCAAGACCACAGCCGCCGCCCTTCGTGAACAGGGTGCGGATGTGGTCGTCGCCGTCGTTCACACCGCCGAGGCCGTGGACCGCGACCTGCTCAACAGCACCGATACCGACATCGTCCTGTCCGGCCACGACCATGTGCTGTCCGTCTATTATGATGGCCGCAAGGCGCTGGTCGAATCCAAGGAAGAGGCTGAATACGTCACCATGATGGATCTGTCGTTCGAGGTGGAAACCGGCGAACGCGGTCGCAGCGTGAAATGGTGGCCGAATTTCCGCATTCAGGACACCGCGCAGGTCGAGCCTGACGCGGACGTGCTGGCCAAGGTCGCGGCCTATGAGGCGACGCTTTCCTCGGAACTCGATGTGGAACTGGGCACGTCCGATGTACCGCTGGACACGCGGCGCATCAGCGTCCGCACCGGCGAGAACGCGTTCGGCAGCCTCGTGGCCGATGCCATGCGCGCCAGCGTCGATGCCGACGTCGCCTTCACCAATGGCGGCGGTATTCGCGGCAATACGCAGTATGATGCGGGCCATGTGCTGACCCGCCGCGACGTGCTCACCGAACTGCCCTTCGGCAACGGCACCGTGCTGCTGGAAGCCTCCGGCGCGCAGATTCTCGCGGCACTGGAACACGGCTATCGCGGTATGCCGGAAGCGGAAGGCTCGTTCCTGCACGTCTCCGGCATCACCGCTGAAGTGGACACGTCCAAGGATGCGGGCAGTCGCGTGAGCAACGTCATGATCGGCGGCACGGCACTCGATCCGTCCGCAACCTATAAAGTCGCCACCAACGACTTCATGGCCCGTGGCGGCGATGGCTATGACATGCTGCCCGCCACCCGCACCATCATAGCAGCCGCCGATGCCGACCTGATGGCCAACGCGGTGATGGTCTTCATCCGCGATGGCGGCGGCGTGAAAAACGATGTGGATGGCCGTCTGACCGTCAAATAGGCATCATAAGCCAATACCAGGGGGGCGTCGCGCAAGCGGCGGCCCTCTTGTTCATAGAGCGGCTATTCTGCTTCGACCGGCAAGGACACATCCAAACGGATGTGTAATCCGTCCGGCTTCCAGTCCCGCTCGATGTGCCCAGACGACGCGGCCAACAAACGGTCCAGCAGCTTGGTGCCGAAACCGGACCTCTTCGGCACGGCGATGATGGGCGGACCGTTGCTTTCCTGCCATCGGATCGTCAGCACGGGGGGCACGCTTTCATCCACCTCGGTCGTAATGGAAACTCGCCCTTCCGGCATTGAGAGCGCCCCGTATTTGGCAGCATTGGTGGCGAATTCGTGCATGGCAAGACCAACCATGCTGGCGGACGTGACGTTCAGCCTTGCCGACTGCCCTTTGATCCGCAATTTCTCGCCTTCCTCCATATAGGGCGCCAATACGGAGGCGATCATTTCCTTCAGGTCCAAACCGTGAAGACGCGAGAAGGAACCGATCGTCAGGCTGTGGCTGCGCGACAGGGCACCGATTCGGGAACGAACCGCCGTCACCAGTTCGTCCACCGAACCGGCGGTGGTTGCCGAAAGGGACAGGAGAGCGGGAACGATCGAAAAGACGTTCTTCACCCTGTGCTCGACTTCCTCCATCAGCAGCGCGTTGTGAATCGCCGCTTCTTCCAGTTCTCGCAGGGCGACCCGCAGGTTCATTTCGCTTTCCACGCCGGAGGCGATGTCGCCCAGAAGCGCGAGGTCTGCGTCGGTCCAGTCCTGAACCTCGTAGGACAACGCGCAAAACGATCCGACAACATGACCGTCCGAGGTTCTCACCGGCACGCCGAGATACGCCGTCAGACCAAGATCGACGGTCGCACCGTTGTTCACGACGAGGGGATCCTTGCTCGAATCGCGGACGATCAAAGGCGCGTTCGTGTTGACCACATGCTGGCAATAGGAATGGGAAAGCGGCGTTTGCCGGTCGCGCTGCAAATCCTCAGGCAAACCCGTGTGGGCCTTGAAGAACTGCCGGTCCGCATCGATGATGGTAAAAAGCGAGACCGGAACCCCGAGCAGACGGCTGGCAAGCCGGGTCGCACGATCGAAGGTTTCCTCGTTGGCGCTGTCCAGCAGACCTGTCGACGCAACGGCACCGAGGCGGTCCGGTGCACATATCGCACGCGGCGGTTGTTGTAGATTATCGCTCAAAACACCCTTGCCCTGTGTGCATCCCGCCACGTCCATATGCGACGAATCCCTGTGTGAAAAGCCTATGTGTCGTAGTTCCGTTCATCGGCGATCACCTTGCCATCATTGGGCAATTCGCCAACTGTTTCCACCGCCCCGCCGAGCCGTGTGACCTCGCGCAGGGACGCTTCCACCGCTGCCGTGTCCACTCCGGAACCCGTCACCAGCAACCGCATGGCGTCACTGTCGCCCGCCCGTTCCACGACCAGCCGGGCTCCGGTGATGTCCGGATGGCGCTTGCGCAGATCGGCAATCTGTTTGGGATCAACGAACATGCCCTTCACCTTCGTGCGCTGGTCCGCGCGGCCCATCCATCCGGCGATCCGCATGTTCGTGCGCCCGCACGGCGAGGGCTCGTCGATCTGCTTGGTCAGGTCGCCGGTGGCGAAGCGCACCAGCGGATAGACGTCCGAGAAATTGGTGACGACCATCTCCCCCACCTCGCCCTGCCGCCACCGGATCACCCGTGCCGGGGCGGACGATCTCGACGATCAGGCCCTCGTTGACCACCATGCCGGGATGGACAGCGCCGTCAGTGGCCGTCTCATAGGCGATGACGCCAAGATCGGCAGTCGCATAGCACTGCATCACCCGCACACCCCGTTCGCCATAGGCATCGCGCATAGCGGGAAACAGCGCCCCGCCGGACACCAGCGCACGGGTGATCGACGACAGGTCGCTGCCAATCTCCAAAGCACGGTCGAGCATGACCTTCAGATAGTCCGGCGTGCCCGTGAAGCCGGCAGGCTTGAGCGTCGCTGCCGCCTCAACCTGCAAATCGGTACCGCCTGCCCCGGCGGGAAACACAGTGCAACCGAGGGCGCGCAGGCCCTCGTCGATGATGAAACCGCCCGGCGTCATATGGTAGGACAATGCATTGTGAACCGTGTCACCACGCCGGAACCCGGCCGCAAACAGCGCCCGCGCCGCGCCCCACGGGTCGGCTCCCAGACCCTGCGGCTCCCAGATCGGCCCGGGCGATGAAAATACCCGGCTGCCCGCGAGCTTGTCCAAGACGGCGAACCCGCCAAACGGCGGATGCGCGGCCTGCGCCTCCATCAGATCCGTCTTGCGGAGCACCGGCAGGTCGGCCAAAGCCGCGCGGCTGGTAACGACTGATACGTCAGTGCCGGAGAGATGTGTCGCCAGACCGGGCGCAGAAGCGGTGGCCTGCGCCAGATGGTCGGGCAGCCGTGCGAACAGGTCCGCCTCGCGTCGCGCCGCATCCTGCGTTTCAGCTTTATCGTAGAAATCGCTCATCCCGTCTCTCCCTATCTCAACAGCCGCACCCAACGGGCCAAATTCACCAGCCCCATCGCGGCGGCGGCCACGTAGGTCCACGCTGCTGCGCGCAGGACCGAACGCGCGGCGGGCAGGTCGTCTTCCGACAGATACCCGCCCTCCTTCAGGATCGGCAAGGCCTTGCCGTAGCTGGCGTCGAACTCGGTCGGCAGGCTGGCGAGGCTCACCAACAACCGTATGCCTAGAAACCCGACGCCAATCGCCAGCAGACCGAAAAACGCCAGTGGCGTGCGGGCGAAAACCGCCAACACCGGGGCTGCAATGAAGAAGATGCCCGCCGCCTTGTCCGTCACAGCTGCGAATTTCGCCAGCGTCTGCCGCAGTTTCAAACCGCGTTCGCCGCGCGCGTCCTGTATCGCGTGCCCGACCTCGTGGGCCGCCACGGCAACCGCCGCCACGCTGCGCCCATGATAGTGATCCGCGCTTAACCGCACCATGCGGGCGTCGGGGTCATAATGGTCGCCCAGGGTGGTTTCTTCGACGCCAATCCCGTCGAGGCCGTAATGCTCGACGAGATGCTGCGCCAGTTCCCCGCCAGTACCCGGCAGATCGGGCCGCTCTGCACTGTGCCTGGACATCTGTTGCTTGATCCAGAGTTGCGGCCCCAATGTCAGGGCCAGCAACAGGGCGATACCGAGGATTGCCACAAACGCCATCACACACCGTCCGTTGCAACAGGCCGATAGTCGGCAATCGCGTTGACAATTGTGGAAACGTCCGCATCGAGCGGTGCCAGATCCAGTTCGAATTGCCGCGTGCCGCCGTCACGTCTCCACACATCCACGATCAGGTGAAATTCGTTCTCCGCCCGGCCCAGCCGCATGTGGCGGATGTCATCCCACGCCAGCGCCTGCGACCCTTGTCGCGCGTCGAACAATCCGTCCGGCCGCACCGCCAGCACCACCAGGCCGCGCCAGTAGCGCCATAACATGGCTGCCGAGCAGAAGGTGAAGAAGCAGATGGCGGCGATGGTCGTAATCAGCACCACATGGCTGGAGCCGGAAAGCCGCGCGAACAGCCACACGAGAAACGTGACGATACCCGTCAGGCCCGCAGCGGCGAACACCGTACTGCGGTAGGTCTCTTCGGAATAACGGAATTGCGCGGCCATGACCGCAATCTAGGACGCGGCGGCGGGACTTGCGAGAGCATATTGAGAATGACCGTCAAGGCCATGACCGGCGCGACGCGGCGGCATGATTATGTCACAACGAATGCGATTGTCGCTTTGGGTTCGAAACTACGCGGCGGGCCATGCCGTCCCAGCACCTCCGACCAGTCGATCATCACCTATCGCGGAACGCGCCGTCCTGACGTGCTGATCGAATGCGGGAAATTCGAGGAAAAATCGCTGGCGGCAACCGAGCTGCGCGTTGTGATTGACATCATGTCGCCATCGACCATGCGATATGATCGTTTTCAAAAGTTGGAGGAATACAAGGAGAACGACACCATCAAGGTCGTTCTTCTCGTCGATGTGGATCGCCCCCGTGTTACCATATGGCGGCGCGACGAAGCCGGTTGGGGCTGGCATGAAACTGTTGGACGGGACGCGACGATCCCGCTACCCGAAATCGGCACCGGTTTACCCGTGGCGGACCTGTTCGACGGGCTGACGTTCGACGATTAGCCAGCGCAAGCATCGACGATCTTTCGACACGTATTGATATTGCGGGCTGTGCCTGCCTGACCGATCATCCGCTCCAACCGCTGTGCCGTCAGTTTCGACCGACCCACACCGTCCCGGTAATCGATGAAGATTTCACGATCCGATATCTGCCACCGTTCCGGGCCTTTATAGGATGCCAGTTTATCCTGTGCGAGGCTGTCAACAAACCTGTCCATGAATAGAACCAGAAGGTGGTTCGGGCGGTCTGCCGCAGCGTCCGGAAACGGGTTTCGGATCAAGACGCTTCCGATATCGTCAGCCGTCCTCATGAACACGTCGTTATCGAGACCGAAGCCTTCGACAACGTTCCTTACCTTTTGGCGAATCGTGCTTTCGGCAATCGACTCCGACACATCAAACAGCACGTTGCCTGTTGCCAAAAACGTGCGGACGTTTCCGCATCCCGCTTCGTACAGCTTGTCGCGCAGGTGCGCCATTGACATGACAGCGTGTGTCCCGGGCCCAATGGCGCGCAGCAGGGCCACCCAACTCGTTGGCGACGCTCCGTCCGCCAAGAGCAGAGCCTAAGCCAGCCACCGCTTGCGGCGCTTGTAGTGTTTCACCTTGCGGAAGCTGCGCTTTTCGCCGTCGCCGCCTGCGCCGAGATAGAACTCTTTCACATCCTCGTTTTCGCGCAAGGCTGCCCCTTCGCCATCGAGAACCACGCGACCGGATTCGAGAATATAGCCGTAGGTCGCGTAGCGCAACGCGATGTTGGTGTTCTGCTCCGCCAGCAAAAATGACACCTGTTGCTCGGTGTTCAATGCCTTCACGATGTCGAAGATCTCTTCCACCAACTGTGGCGCAAGGCCCATCGATGGCTCGTCCAGCAGGATCATCTCGGGCTTCGACATCAGCGCCCGACCGATGGCGCACATCTGTTGTTCGCCGCCGGACGTGTAGCCAGCCTGCGACGAACGCCGCTCGCGCAAACGCGGAAAATAATTGTAGACCATTTCCAGATCACGCTTGATCGCAGCCGACCCGTCCTTGCGGGTGAAGGCTCCGGTCATCAGATTGTCCTCGATGGACAAGTGGCCGAAGCAATGGCGGCCCTCCATCACCTGAATGCAGCCACGGCGCACCAGATCATTTGGCGACAGGTCGTGCACCTGTTCACCCTTGAACAGGATCGAGCCCTTGGTGACATCGCCGCGCTCGGCACTCAAGAGGTTGGAAATCGCCTTCAGCGTCGTCGTCTTGCCCGCGCCGTTGGCACCGAGAATGGCGACGATACCGCCCTTGGGGACCGTCAGCGACACGCCCTTGAGAACGAGGATAACGTGGTCGTAGATCACCTCGATGTTGTTAACCGCGAGGATAGGCTCGGCGGTTTCGGTCTTTGGTGTTGTGGCGACGGCAGCTGCGCTCATGGTCGTGGTGTCCCCTAAACGAAAAGGGGCCGCGCGAACGCGACCCCCGATTTTCGGACGAAATGCCTTACCCGCAGGTCTGGCCTTTCCAGTTGGGCTTGTCGGAGACGAAGCTGGCAGCCGCTTCCTCGAGCAACGGACGGGTCACGTCCAGCATCGGAGCGATGGGCTCGGACACTTTCGTCCATTCGTCGCCCTGCCACTGCTGGATGAAGACGGGCGCGCCGCCCTCGTGGTCCTTGCAGGACCCGATCAGATCGGCGGCAAAGCCTTCCAGACCCAGTTCGGCCATGCGGGCCGCGTCGAGTTTGAAGTTTTCCAGTCCGATCTTCATGTCTTCGCCGGTCAGTTCCGTCTTGCCGGTCATTTCCTGGGCCACCTTGATGGCCTCGGCGATGATGACGGCGTTGTAGAGACCGCGGTTGTAGAGAACGTCTCCCACCTTGTCGGCGTCCGACTGCGACTTGCCCGCATCGACGACGAACTTCTGCACTTCCTTCAGCGCGGGATAATCCGTCCCGATGCCGGAGAAGTTGGCGGCGAGATAGCCCTTGCCCTCAGGGCCGACCGGGTCGAGGTCGGCGTTGGCACCGGCCCACCAGTTGCCGATGAAGCGGTCGAGCGGGTAGCGCGTCTTGATGGCTTCCTTCACGGCGGTGGCGTTCATCGCGCCCCAGCCCCACATGATCATGTAGTCGGGCTGTTCCTTGCGGACGTTAAGCCACTGCGACCCCTGGTTCTGCATATCGGCACCGGCGACCGGGAACTTGGCGGTCGTAAAGCCCATCTGTTCGGCCAGCTTGTCCAGCACGGGAATGGGTTCGAGGCCGTAACCGGCATCGAGATAGATGTAGCCGATCTTCTTGCCGGCAATCCCGCCCTCGGCGGTCTGGTCGATATATTTCAGGATCGACGACATCTGGTTCCAGTAGGACGTCGGATAGGTGAAGGCGTAGGGGAACGTCTCACCAATACCGGCTGCCGACAGGCCGTAGCCCATTTGCAGGACGGGGATCTTGTCCTCGTTGGCCTGCGGAATGATGCCGAGCGAAATGCCGGTGGAGAGCGGCGTATAAACGAGCGGATTGTTGCCCTTCGTGGCCTCGTAGCACTCCACACCCTTCTGGCTGTTATAGCCGGTCTCGCATTCTTCCACGCGCACCGGAACACCGCCGATGCCGCCGTCACGCTCGTTGAGCATGGTGAAATAGTCCGCGAACCCGTTGGCGAACGGAATGCCACCGCCGGCGAACGGGCCGGTGCGGTAGGACAGGTTCGGGATATAATGTTCCTGCGCCGATGCGGCGCTGTAGGCGAGCCCGCCCGCGGCAAGAATGCCGACGGCGAATGCCAGTCCGATTGTCTTGGTCTTCATAGTTTCACTCCCTGTTGTGCAGCGCCTCCCAGCGCCCTGATGTGATTGTTGCCTATCCGTAGGGGAAAGGCCAGTTGCGAAGTTTCTCCTTGGTGATTTGCCACAGGCGGGCGAGGCCGTGCGGCTCTACGATCAGGAAAAAGACGATCAGCGCACCGATGGCCATCGTTGAAATATGTTCAACTGTCGCGCCACCGATATCGAAGCCTGCGACACGGGGAACGGTGCGGATGAGAACCGGCAGCACGAAGATGAAGGCCGCGCCCAGAAACGAGCCGATGAGCGACCCCATGCCGCCGATGATGACCATGAAAAGAACCTGGAACGACAGGTTGATGTTGAACACGTCCGCTTCCGCCGAACCGAGCCAGAAAAATACCATCATCGCCCCCGCCACGCCGCAAAAATACGACGAGAAGGCGAAGGCCGACAGTTTCGCGTTGAGCGGCTTGATGCCCATCAGTTCGGCGGCGATATCCATGTCGCGGATCATCATCCACGAGCGGCCGATGCGCCCGCGAATGACGTTGGAGGCAACCCATGTCAGCCCCGCCACGATGGCCAGCACGATGAGATAGCGCGTGATCGGGGTGGATGCCGCGCCCGTCACCTGCACGCCAAACAGTTGCTGCGGCACGTTCTGGATCGCGCCGGACTCGTTGTAATTGTACAGCCACTTCCAGCGCACGAAGAGCCAGCCGAGAAAGAACTGCGCGGCCAGCGTCGTGATGGCGAGATACAGCCCCTTGATGCGCAGCGATCGGCAGGCCGAACAGCACGCCGATGGCGGCGGAGAAGAACCCGGACAGCAGGATGTGGACGAGGATGGAAACCTCGGGAAAGATCGTCGCCAGCTTGTAGCAGCTATAAGCGCCCACCCCCATGAACGCGCCGGTGCCGAGCGACAGCTGCCCGCAATAGCCGGTCAGAATGTTCAGCCCGATCGCCGCCAGCGCGAGGATCAGGAACGGGATCATGATGGAGTTGATGAACCCGTCGGTCGCCAGCAGCGGAACGCCGATGACGGCAACGGCAAGGATCAGCCCCAGCCCGATCCGGTCCTGCAGGATCGGAAAGATGGCCTGGTCGGCCTTGTAGGACGTCTTGAACTGGCCTGCTTCGCGGTAGAACATTTAGGCTGTTTTCCCTCTCTCTATCGTTGTCATCCTCGGGCCCCGTCCCGAGGATCCGGTGTCGGACGACGGTGTCGAGCGCGTAGTTTGGATCGAAGAGATCGTCCCAGATGGGATTGAACCCTTCGATCAGATTGATCTTCCAGTCGCGGAGATACCGCTTCAAGGATTTCTCCCGCTGGATTGCCGCTACGATACCATCGTGACGCTCGTACCAGACAAGCTTTGTGCAGTTGTAGCGGCGGGCAAATCCGTCCGAAAGCTTTTGTCGGTGCTCCGATGCCCGCCCCATCAGATCGGAGGTCACCCCAGTATAGATCACACCACGCGCGGAGTTGCTCATCATGTAAACCCAGGCAGCGTCGTTCAGCATAATGGCACCAGATCCTCGGGACGGTGCCCGAGGATGACGATGGTTGAGAAAGTGGACGCCACCATCACACCCTCTCGATAATCTTCTCGCCGAACAGCCCCTGCGGGCGGAACAGCAGGAAGATCAGCGCCAGCACATAGGCGAACCACGCTTCGGTGCCGCCGCCGAACAGGCTGCCCCAATAGACCTCGAACAGCTTTTCGCCGATGCCGATGATCAGCCCGCCGATGATCGCGCCGGGGATGGACGTGAAGCCGCCCAGAATGAGCACGGCCAGCGCCTTCAGCGCGATGACTTCCAGCGCGAACGACACGTCCGACCGCGCGCCCCACATGATGCCCGTCACCAGCGCCACGACACCGGCGGCGAACCAGGTGATCGCCCATATCTGGTTCAGCGAGATGCCGACCGAAAGCGCCGCCTGGTGGTCGTCCGCCACTGCGCGCAAGGCCCGCCCGATGCGGCTGTAATTGAAGAACAGCGCCAGCCCCGCCACCATCAGCACGGCGATGACGACGGCGGCGATGTCGATGTGCTGGAAGATCACGCGACCGTCGAACACGGTCCACTCGCTCACGCCCTGCGGCAGGCCCAGTTCCTCGTCGATCATCGACTTGGTCTCGCCGCCGAAGATCGTCTCGCCGACGCCGCGCAGGAACAGCGACAGCCCGATGGTCGCCATCAGCAGGATCGCATCGTTCTGGTTGACCAGCTTGCGCAGCATCACCCGCTCGATGGTGATGGCCAGCAGCGCCATGATGCCCAGCGTCACCAGCAGCGCCAGCCATGCGGGCAGCCCCATCGCGTAGAGCGACACGAGCGCCAGCGCGGCAAACACCACCATGATGCCCTGCGCGAAATTGAACACGCCCGACGCCTTGTAGATCAGCACGAAGCCGAGAGCGATGAGCGCGTAAAGCACACCGGACACGAACCCTTCCCAGATCGTCTGCAACAGCAGGTCCGGCAGGGCCGCCATCAGCGAGAATGGTTCGATGAAGATTTCGGACAGCATCAGTGCGGCACCCCCAGATACGCGTCGATCACCGCCTGATCGACCTGCACTTCGGCGGGCAGGCCGTCGCCGATCTTCTTGCCGTAGTCGAGCACCACAACACGGTCGGCGAGGTCCATCACAACGCCCATATCGTGTTCGATCAGCGCGATGGTGGTGCCGAATTGCTGGTTCACGTCGAGGATGAAGCGGCTCATGTCCTCCTTCTCCTCCAGGTTCATCCCCGCCATCGGCTCGTCGAGCAGCAACAGGTCCGGCTCCAGCGCGAGCGCGCGGCCAAGCTCGACGCGCTTCTGCAAACCGTAAGGCAGCTTGCCCACCGGCGCGCGGCGGATGTGGGGGATTTCGAGGAAATCGATGATCTCCTCGACCCGCTTGCGATGGACGATTTCCTCGTTTCGCGCGGGGCCGTAGTAGAACATCTGCGTCAGGAAATTGGAGTTCATCCTCAGCGACCGCCCGGACATGATGTTGTCCAGCGTCGACATGTTCTTGAACAATGCGACGTTCTGGAACGTGCGCGCGATGCCGGACGCCGCCGCTTCATACGGCTTCATCTTGCGCCGCGTTTCCCCGCGAAACGTGATGGTGCCTTCCTGCGGGTGGTAGAAGCCGTTGATGACATTCAGCATCGACGTCTTCCCCGCCCCGTTCGGCCCGATGATGGCGCGGATTTCGCCCTTCAGAATGTCGAAGGAGATGTCCTCGATCGCCGTCACGCCGCCGAAGCGGAGCGTGACGTTTTCGACCTTGAGCAACTCATCGCCAGTAGCGATATTGTCTGAAACGCGCTCCGCAACTCCCGATCTCACTCCGCCGCCTCCAGCACCGCTTCGCGCCCGTACACCTTGGCATCCTCGATCTTCACCGTCGCCTTGATCGTGCCCTTGCGCCCGTCCTCGAACGTCACTTCCGTCTCAACGAATTTTTCGTCCGAGCCGTCATACAGCGCCTCGATCAGCGGCTCGTAGCGTTCGTTGATGAGGCTGACGGCGCACCTTCATGGTGCGGGTCAGTTCGCCGTCGTCGGCGTCGAGTTCCTTGTGCAGCACGAGGAAGCGGTGGATCTGCGCGCCGGCCACGCGCTCCTCTTCAGAGAGGTCGCGGTTCACCTGATCGACGTGCTCGGCCATGATGGCGATGAGCTGCGGGTGCTGCGCGAGTTCCTGATAGGAGCCGTAGGCGATGTTGTTGCGCTCCGCCCAGTTGGCGACGGGCGTCAGGTCGATGTTCAGCATGACGGTGGCGAAGGGACGACCGTCCCCGATGGCGACGGCTTCCTTGATGTTGGGGAAGAATTTCAGCTTGTTCTCGATATATTTCGGCGGGAACATGGAGCCGTCGTTCAGCTTGCCCACGTCCTTGGCGCGGTCGATGATCCGCAGGTGCCCGTCTGCGTCGATGAAACCGGCGTCACCCGTATGCACCCATCCTTCCGGTGTCTTGGTCTCCGCCGTGGCCTCGGGGTTCTTGTAGTAGCCCATGAACACGCCGGGCGAGCGGTAGAGCACCTCGCCGTTGTCGGCGACCTTGATCTCCACGTCCGGCGACGGGGTGCCCACCGTGTCGGCGGAAATCTGCCCGTCCGGCTGGGCGGTGATGTAAACGCAGGCTTCGGTCTGCCCGTAAAGCTGTTTCAGGTTCAGCCCGAGCGAGCGGTAGAAACGGAAGATTTCCGGACCGATGGCTTCGCCCGCCGTGTAGCCGACCTTCATGCGCGTCATGCCGAGCCGGTTTTTCAGCGGCCCGTAGACCAGCATATCGCCGAGCCTGTAGAGCAGCCGGTCCTTGGCGGACACGCTCTCGCCGTTCAGGATTTTCTCGCCAACCCGGTTCGCGACGCCGAGGAAATAGTGGAACATCTTCTGCTTGATGGGCGAGGCATCCTCCATCTTCACCATGATGTCGGTCAGCAACCCCTCGAACACGCGGGGCGGGGCGAAGAAATAGGTCGGCGCGATCTCGCGACGGTTGTCCGTCACCGTTTCCGGCCCTTCCGGGCAGCACACGCAATAGCCCGCCGTCAGCGACTGGCCGTAGGAGAAGATATGGTCGCCCACCCATGCCAGCGGCAGGTAGGCGATGATCTCGTCGGTCTCGTCGAAATTGTCGAACGCATTGGCGTTCTTCGAGGAGATGATGAGGTTGTCGTAGGACAGCATCACCCCCTTGGGCCGCCCTGTCGTGCCGGATGTGTAGAGCATGACCGACAGGTCGCCGCCGTGCCCTTGCGCGATGCCGTCCAGCCAACCCTGCGCCGCACCGGCGGTCTTCAGAACCTCGCGGCCCTGGCGCTGCAAGTCCTTGTAGTGGTGAATGAACGGCTGGTCGTAGTCGCCAAGCCCGCGCTCCCAGTCGTAGATGATGGTTTCCAGCTTCGGCAGCTGGCCGTGGATGGAGAGCACCTTGTCCACCTGCTCCTGGTCCTGCACCACCGCGAAGCGAACCTCGGCGTGTTCCAGCACATAGACCATCTCTTCGGCCACGGAGTCGGCATAGATCGGAACCGGCACACCGCCGAGCGCCTGCACGGCGAGGAACGTCCAGTAGAGTGCGGGCCGGTTGGCACCCACGACCGCGACCTTGTCGCCGCGCTGCAAGCCGATGGCCTGCAAACCCAGCGAATAGGCGCGCACTTCCTCCAGCATTTCCGCCCAGGTCCATGTCTGCCAGATGCCGAGATCCTTGTGGCGCATGGCGGGGCGGTCGCCGAAAACACGCGCATTGTGCAGCAGATATTTCGGAAACGTGTCGAGATCGGACGCGGTGTCAGTCGTCATCGGCAAACCGCCCTCCCAAGCGGTTCGACAAGTGTTCTATATCCGGAACGAGGCGGGGCAAGGGGCCTTTGGTCTAATGCTCGCGTGCAAGCCACGGCTATTATCGGCGCGTGAACGTGAAGTCCGACGTGACGACCGTGCGTCGCCGTCCAACCTTGTCGAAGACCTGCTGTTCGCAACCGCCCGTTGGACTGCGGCCGCAAGCACAAGGGTTGCGACGCGGTCGCCGTTGACGGGCTTCGGCCAGGAAATGTTCAGCGTGAGCTTGTTGCCACTTACGGCGTCCGCTGCAAGCCGGGCGGCACCCGCCCGCGTGTGCCGTCGATAGGTGCCGGAATAGGTGACGCCATCGACTGGAGGACAGGCGCAGCGTCAGCGACCGGTCTGAACGGCCCTTGCGGCACACGCCATCGAACGCCGTGTTCCTGACCGCTACGCAGAAACGGTGCAACGTGCATCGGGCCGAGATTTCGCCCACCGGCGGCACGAGCGCAATTCCCGCCCCACGCCAGGAACCGCCGATCCCGTCCATGAACGAGGCTGCCGTTGCAGGAGGCACGACCATCACCGCAGTCGAAAGTGCCGCAATGGTTATCGCTGAGGGCTTTTGAGATTGGAAAGGCCATGTGCGTGGTTCCGAACCGGGTTGGTGCAGAAGCAACGCGTGGCGGCGGTCGAAAGGGTTCAATCGCCCTATTCCGCAGCCTCCACCCATTCCACTTTCTCGGCATTCTTGAACCCGGCCAGCCGTTCCATTTTCGCAGCCTGCGCAATTTCCACGTTGGCCTCTTTCACGTGGCCGAAACCGCGAATGAGGTCCGGGTAGGATGCGAGCTTGACGGCTGCCTCGGCGCGTTCGGCATTGTAGTCCGTCTCGATCGTGTCCAGCACGGCCTCGTAGTCCGAAAGCAACTCCTGCTCCATTTTCCGCTCGGCCGTGTAGCCGAACACGTTCAGCGGCGTGCCGCGCAGGAAGCGGGCCTTGGCCAGCCACGTATAGGCCGTCGCCATCCACGGACCGTAGGCCTTCTTGATGAGTTCGCCGTTCTCGTTGCGCTTGGAAAACAGCGGCGGCGCGAGGTGGTATTCCACCTTGTCCCAGCTGTCGAAACGGCTTTCCAGCTGGGTCTGGAACACCCCGTTGGAGAACAGCCGCGCGACCTCGTATTCGTCCTTGATCGCCATCAGCTTGTAGAGATATTGCGCAACGGCTTTGGTCAGGTCGTCGTTGCCCAAGGCCTGAATGCGCTCCATGCGTGCGGAGAAGCGCTTGGCGTAGCGCGCGTTCTGATAGTCCGTCAGCCGCTCGATGCGGCGTTCGATCATCTGTCCGCTCGTTTCCGACAGGACGCGGTGGTCGAGCAACGCTTCACCGTCCGCCTTCATTTCCGGCAGCAGCGACAGGTCGTGGGCGGCGATGCGGCCCCATTCGAAGGCGGCCTGATTGAACGGCACGGCCACCCCATTCATCTCGATCGCTTTCATCAGCGCCTCGTGCCCGACGGGGATGGCACCCGTCTGGAACGCGTAGCCGAGCATGAACATGTTCGACGCGATGGCATCACCGAACAGGGCGACGGCGAGGTCTTCGGCCTCCACCACCCGCGTCATGTCTTCGCCAGCCGCTTCCGTCAGCACCTTGATGATGCGCTGGACCGGGAAGGCGAAATTGACGTTGCTCGTGAACTCGCCCGACAGTTTTTCGTGGGCGTTGATGATGACCTGCGTGCGCCCGGGCTGGATGGATGCCAGCACCTTCTGCGTCGAGGCCGTCACCATGTCGCAACCCAGCACGAGGTCCGCGCCGGATGCCGCGATGCGGATGGACTTGATGTCGGCAGGCGTCGGCGCGATGCGCAGGTGCGAGGCGACCTCGCCGCCCTTCTGCGCCAGCCCCGCCATGTCGATGATGGCCGAGCCCTTGCCTTCCAGATGCGCGGCCATGCCGAGCACGGCCCCGACGGTCACGACACCCGTGCCACCGACGCCGGTGACGATGATACCGTAGGATCCGTTGAGCGTCGGCAATTCGGGCATGGGAATCGACGGCATCGGCTGCGCGCCCGAAACGCCCTCGCCCTTCTTCATCTTGCCGCCGTGGACGGTGACGAAGGAGGGGCAGAAACCCTCGACGCAGGAATAGTCCTTGTTGCAGGCGCTCTGGTCGATCTGCCGCTTGCGGCCGAACTCGGTCTCCACCGCCGCGATGGCGACGCAGTTGGACTTGCGCCCGCAATCGCCGCAGCCTTCGCAGACCTGCTCGTTGATGACGATGCGCCGGTCCGGGTCCGGGAACAGGCCGCGCTTGCGGCGGCGGCGTTTTTCGCTGGCGCAGGTCTGGTCGTAGATCATGACCGTCAGGCCCGGCACTGCGGCCAGTTCGCGCTGCACCTTCATGAGGTCGGAGCGGTGGTGCACCTTCGTGCCCTTCGGCCATTCGATGCCGTCATATTTGTCCGGCTCGTCGGTGACGATCTCGACCCGCTTCGCACCCTTCCGCCGCCACCTGCGCGGCGATGATCCACGGGGTCAGGTTGCCCTCGTTGGGCTGCCCGCCGGTCATGGCGACAGCGTCGTTGAACAGGATCTTGTAGGTGATGTTGGCATTGCTCGCCGCCGCCGCGCGGATGGCGAGATAACCGGAATGGTTGTAGGTGCCGTCGCCGAGATTCTGGAACACGTGGTCGCGGGTCGAGAAATGGTGCTCGCCGACCCAGTTGACGCCCTCGCCGCCCATCTGGGTGTAGCCCTCGGTGCCCCGGTCCATCCACTGCACCATGTAGTGACAGCCGATGCCCGCATAGGCGCGGGAGCCTTCGGGGATTTTCGTGGACGAATTGTGCGGGCACCCCGCGCAGAAATACGGAACCCTGTTGGCGACGCCCTCGGTCGCCTCCAGCCGCGCCTGCGCCTGCCGGATGGCGGAGGTGCGCTCGGCCAGTTTCCCGTCCTTCGCAGACCGCGCCAGCCGCTCGCCGATGGCGACCGCGATCTGGTTGGAATCGAGCGCGCCCTGAATCGGGAACAGCCATTCGGCGTTCTCGTCCTTCTTGCCGACGAGGCGCGGATGGTTGGGGACGCTGTACAGTTCCTCGCGCAGCTGAACCTCGATCAGCTCACGCTTCTCCTCCACCACGATG
This sequence comes from uncultured Alphaproteobacteria bacterium, assembly GCA_963799325.1. Taxonomy (GTDB): domain Bacteria; phylum Pseudomonadota; class Alphaproteobacteria; order Rhizobiales; family Rhizobiaceae; genus Pseudahrensia. Next base: position 1,549,879 of record CAWCWS010000002.1, read on the forward strand.
ATGAGGTCGAGCCCTTCGGCAAATGCCCGCAATTCCTTGCGCGAGAGCGGCCACACGCAGCCGCATTTGTAGAGCCGCAGCCCCAGATCGTTGGCGCGCACCTCGTCGATGCCCAGATCGTCCATCGCCTGCCGCACATCGAGATAGGACTTGCCCGCCGTGATGACGCCGACCTTCGCGTTCGGCCCGCCGGAAATCACGACCTTGTTGATGTTGTTGGCCGCAACATAGTCCTGCACCGCATAGCGCTTGTGCACGTGCAGCCGCTTTTCCTGCGCGAGAATCGGATCGTTCGGGCGGATGTTGAGGCCGTCTTCGGGACGGTTATCGACCTCCGGTTCGTGCAGCGTCAGCCGGTCCACCGCACCGTCGATGACGGCGGTGGATTCGATCGTGTCCTTGACGCATTTGATGCCGACCCAGACACCCGCATAGCGCGACAGCCCGAACCCGAAGATGCCGTAGTCGATGATCTCCTGCACACCGGCGGGCGACAGAATGGGAATTTTCAGATCGAGCAGGTGGAACTCGCTCTGGTGGGCGGTGGTGGAGGATTCAGCCGTATGGTCGTCCCCCATCAGCAGCAGCACGCCGCCGTTTTTCGACGTGCCCGCGAGGTTGGCATGGCGGAACACGTCGCCGGACCGGTCCACCCCCGGCCCCTTGCCGTACCAGACGCCGAAGACGCCATCGAAGCGGCCTTCGCCACGCATTTCGGCCTGCTGCGTGCCCCACAGGGCGGTCGCGGCGAGGTCTTCGTTCAGGCCCGGTTCGAAGATGACATCGTTCGCCTTCAGCTTCGCCTGCTCTTTCCACATGGCCATGTCGAGCCCGCCGATGGGGGAGCCGCGATAGCCGGACACGTAGCCGCCGGTGTTCAGACCGGCACGGCGGTCGCGCTCTTTCTGCATCTGCACGAGACGCACGACGGCCTGCGTGCCGGTGATGAAAACGTGCTGCTTGTCGAGGTCGTATTTGTCCGACAGATCGACCACCTGAAGCGGGGTCTGCATGCCGGAACCGGCAGAATGTTCCCCACCGGCCAAAGTGGTGGTGGATGTCTCGTTGGCGTTTGTAGTGACGCTCGCTTCACTGGAATGGGTGTCGATACCTGTCTTCGTCGATCCAGTCGTCGTCATGACGATGCGGCGCTCCTTGTGATGGTAAAATCCAAAAACCCTACGGTCAGCCAATACGGTCAGCGAAGCGGCCTCTCGCTTCGTTTCGCGAGTGTCAGCCGATCCCGGCCCGCCGTCAAGCGGGCGGTCAGGCTCCGCTCCGAAACGTCACACGACGGAGGGACGGAAACTAGAAGTTCAGCGAGATATCCCGGTGGTGGGACTGGCACTGCGCCACGAACAGCGCCTGGTCACGCGTCAGGCGGGTCTGCTGGCGCAGGCCGACCGTGTTGCGCATGGCGGTCTCGTAAGTATCGAGCGCTGCCGTGAACTCCGGCGTGACCTGCTGACGCCACTCCCCCTGTGCCGCATACAACGCACGCGCTTCGGTGATGTTCTCAGTCACCTTGTCCATGTCGGTCGTGCGCTTTTTCAGCTCGCGACGGGCGCGGGACAGCTGCGTCTTGATCTTCGACGTGCCGTCCACCCGTTGCAACTCGGTCTCGAAATCCTGAATCACATCCTGCGCCTCGTCCGGCGTCCGGTTGGCGACGGCCTGCTCGATAGCATCGAAACCGGCAGCAAGGGCCACGAAAGCCTCGTTTCCGGCCAACACCTCTTTCAGCTGGAGGACGTCACCATAGGCGGTGTCGGCGGCGCTGCGGTATTCTGCGCGCAGGCGGTCCGCTTCCTTGGTCAGCTTGACGAACTCCGCGCGCGTTTCCGGCCAGTCGGCGGGAATCTGCGCCAGCAGCGCGTCCCGCGAGGCAATGGCCGCGTCGATCTGTTCCTGAACGCGGGCGCGGGCATCGATATTGTCGTCACCGCGCAGACGGGACTGACGCCGTTCCAGTGGCTGGATCTGCGCCTCGAACACGCGCGCGTCCCGCTCCAGACCGCGCACGAAGACGTGCTTGGGCCGATAGGCAACGGCGGCCTGCATCTCCACCCGCTCCGCTTCCTTCGAGGCGATCAACGCGGCGCGCGCCGCATCGACGGCCTCGTAGGAGCCGGTGAGATTATCCTGCTGCGCTTCCGGCAGGAACGATGCATCGACGCCCTGCATGGTGGCGATGGCAGCGGGCAAACGCCCGTTGGCCTCGGTGAATTGACCGTAGACATATTCCTCCACGCAATATTCGATGCGCGGGTTGCGCGGTGGCGGAGACGTCTCCGAAAGCAACTGCACCCGGTTCGGCAGATAGTTCACCAGCGACGGGAAATTGGCCACGATACCGAGCGCAACGAGCTGCAGCGCGATGAAGCCGATGACGCCCTTGTACATGTCCAGCGTCTTCACCACCGCAGGTGCCACGCCGCGCAGGTAGAACAATGCAAAGCCGAAGGGCGGCGTAAGGAACGACGTCTGAATGTTCAAGGCCGATCATCACGCCCAGCCACACGGCGGTCACGTTGGCGGACGGGTCGGCCAGCAGGATCGGTGCCATGATGGGCACGATGACGACCGCGATCTCGATGAAATCGAGGAAGAAGCCGAGAATGAACATGATGAACATCACGACGAAGAACTTCGCCCAGAAGCCGCCGGGAATGCCTTCGAGGAAATGCTGCACCAGTTCCTCGCCGCCAAAGGCGCGGAAGGCTGCCGTCAGCATGGCGGCACCGAGCAGAATGATGAACACGAGAGACGTGGCCTTCGATGTCTCGATCATCACGTCCTGAAGCGTGTTCTGTATCTTGTAGGCGCGCACGGCGGACACGGCGAGCGACACGATGAGCACCAGGGCCGCAACGGCCGCGCCCAGATGATCGCGATCCCATCCGTCGTCGTGTTGAACGACTTGATGTTGGTGTTGAAATTATTGACGATCAGCGTGATGACGATAACCGATGCCAGCGCCATGAGAGCCGGCGTGTAGGCGCCCTTGCGGCCCTCGTGCAGCCTGTAACCGGCCATGAGCAACGCTCCGGCGGCACCGATGGCACCGGCCTGGTTGACGGTCGCGACACCGGTCAGGATGGAGCCCAGCACCAGGAAGATCAGCGCGAGCGGTGGCACGAGCACCACGCCCAGCTGCCGCCAGAACGCCGCGTCCAGCCCCGTTTCATTGCGGACAGGCGGTGCGGATTTGGGAAAAATCAGCGCGTAGACGAGAATGTAGAGCATATACAGCCCCACCAGCACGAGGCCGGGAAGCAGTGCGCCGAGAAACATTTCGCCCGCCGATGTGGATGTAACGCCGAAGGCCGACGGCATGGTCAGTTCGCCGGTCGAGGCAGTGTAGAGCGCCTTGCGGGTGGTGCCCGCCTGATCGGTCGCCGCAGCCAGCTGGTCGGCCAGAATGATCAGCACGATGGACGGCGGGATGATCTGCCCCAGTGTGCCGGATGCGGCGATCGTGCCGGTGGACAGCGCCGGAGAATAATTGTTGCGCAGCATGGCGGGCAGCGAGATCAGGCCCATCGCCACCACGGTTGCGCCGACGATACCGGTCGTCGCGGCCAGCAACGCGCCCACGAACACGACCGAAATGCCAAGGCCGCCGGGCACGGGGCCGAACAGTTTCGCCATGGTCATCAGCAGGTCTTCGGCGATGCGCGACCGCTGCAGCATGATCCCCATGAAGATGAACAGCGGAATGGCGATCAGCGTGTCCCGCTCGACCTCCCAGTAGATACCGCGCAGGTTCGTCACCCCCGCCGAGAGCCATTGCGACGGTCCGCCCTGGGCGAAGAAGGCATCCGTATCGCCCGCGAAAAGCCAGCCGCAAAGAGCAGCCGCCGCGATCGACAGGATGGCGGAGCCCGGCAGCGCAAAGGCGACCGGATAGCCGGAGCCGAGGGCCGTTGCCATCAAGACGAGCAACAGGATGAGGAAGACGATTTCCATAGAAGTGTGGCCCCCCGGCCTTAATGCGCTGCGGCGTCGGCGCGATCGAGCCGCGTGCCGGGTTCTTCACGGTAGTCGGCGACCGACTCCATGAGATAGCTGACGAATTGCACGAGCATCGTCACGGCGAAGACAGCCAGAAACGCCGCCATGAGATATTTGACGTAGAGCCCGAAACCGGATTGCGAGACCTCGAAATTCGTCACGGACCCATAGACAATGGCACTGCTGCCGCCGAAACCGACGATCAGAATGGTCCAGCACAGGGTCATGCCGAGCAGCAGTGTGCCGACCGTGTTGACGAAGCCCTTGGAGCGGTTGCGCATCCCCGCGTAGAACACGTCCACCCGCACATGCCCCTCTTCCAGCAGCGTATAGGCCGAGGCGAACAGGAACAGGGCTGCGTACCAGAAGCGCACCAGATCACCCATGAACGCCTGCTCGTAGGAGAAGATGAAGCGCGTGATGACGATGAGCAGTTCGGCGCCAACGATCAGCAGCGTGAGCCAGTGGAAACCCGAGCGTGCGGACGAAGAAGGCCGCGACGACGCCGAGTATCATCAGCGGCACGTGCACCCACGGCCCGCGAAACTGGGACCGCCCGAGATCGCGGTTCAGCTGCTCACCGACAATGACGTCCAGAACGTTCTCGACGCGCAGGGCGGAGATGATCGCGTCCCCGAGGCCGACGAACAGCACGACGAAGAAGCACGCGCGCACGAGAAACATATTGAAATCGCTGATCTTCGCAGCATCGGCCCGCAGAGGTACGGTGCGGTCCCTGGCAACGATCCACAGGGCAAGCGCGATACCGAGCGCGTAAGACGCCGCCTCGATCACGGCCAGAACGCCGCCGCCGTCGAACAGGCTCAACGCGCCCGGCCAGTCCATAGGACAATTTCAGGATCGTGTTGACGAACCAGACGACCAGCAGGATCAACATTCCCCAGCCGAACGCACGCACCGCAAAGGTCGTCGTGTCGCCGGGATGGGCGATACCCGTGCCGGTATGGGCCACGGTATCGCCGGGCTGATGCCCCATCGGCAGGACACTCGTTTTCGGATCGTTCAACTGTTTCCCCCACACCTGTATTGCCGCGCTGCGGCCTCATCGGATCCGCCCGCGACGCCTCCTCCCAGAGGTCTTTTAAATCTCTTTTCGACACCGGCACAGGAACAGGGCCATGCCGGTTTGAAAAGGAGAAACGGCCCCGCCCGGAAAGGGCGGGGCCGTAGACTGCTTACTCGATACCGAGCGCTTCGTTACGCTTGATCGAGTAGGAAATGTCCGACTTGATCATCCACGGACCGACTGCGGAACGGGCAGCAGCGGTTGCGTCCATGATCTTGGCGGCGAGCGGCGAGTGATCGCGCGATTCCTGGAACACTTCTTCGGCGGCTTCAGCGAACGCTGCATACACATCGTCGTTGAACTCACGCAGCTGAACACCGTTTTCGTTGATCAGCTTGTCGAGATAGATCACCGTTGTTCCAGTTGGTCTCGGCCATCGTGCGTGCGTTTTCTTCGTTGCACGCAGCGTGGATGATCGCCTGATCGACTTTGTCGAGCGTGTCCCACCAGGCCTTGTTGATGCCCATGGCGAGCTGTGCGCCCGGCTCGTGCATGCCGGGGAAGTAGTAGATACTTCGCGGCTTCGTAGAACTTCATGAAATAGTCGTTGAACGGACCGACCCATTCCGTTGCGTCGATGGCACCGGACACGAGGTTTTCGTAGATCTGGCCGCCGGGAAGGGAAACGGGGGATGCGCCCAGTTTCGCCATGACGTCACCGCCCTGACCCGGAATACGCATTTTCAGGCCCTTCAGGTCTTCAGCGGAGTTGATTTCCTTGTTGAACCAGCCGCCCATCTGCACGCCGGTGTTACCGATTGCGAAGTTCTTCAGGCCGAATTCGGCAGCAAGCTCGTCCCAGAGTTCCTGACCGCCGCCATATTTGATCCAGGCGTCCATTTCCGTGTAGGTCAGGCCGAACGGGATGGCCGTGAATGCGGACCAGCCTGCGTGCTTGCCCTTCCAGTAGTAGTCTGCACCGCATATAGGCCTGGGCGTTGCCGGATGCGACTTCGTCGAACGAATCGAACGCGCCGACGCGTTCGCCGGCTGCGAAGTATTTCGTGGTGATACGACCGTCCGTCAGCTCCGTGATACGGGCTGCAAGACGCTGCGCCGGCAGGCCGAGGCCCGGAAAGTCGCGCGGCCATGTGGAGACGATCGCCATCTCCTTGGTGCCCTGCGACAGGGCGGGTGTGGCGAGCGTTGCGGCTGCACCGGCTGTGCCGACAAGACCGGCTTTTTTGATAAATGAACGTCTGTCCATATGGACTTCCTCCGAAATTGGTTTTTCGTCTCCCAGCGGATGCCTGACCGTAATGGCGCAAACGTCCCCTCTCCGCGCACGGCGGGCCGGGCGGTGTCGCTTCCTAGCATCGCAATGACGCGATTGGCTAGTGGAACATTGGTCGCGTTCACCGCCTATAATCGTTTCAGCACCGTCTTTACGCACGTTGCCGCCGCGACCCACGCGCATTAGCATCATCCGACTTTTCAACGGACCTGCCCGCCATGCGCCCGCTCATCGCCGTTACAGCCGACCTCAAGCACATCGATCCCTATGATTGGCACGCCACGCCGACGCCCTATGTGGATGCCGCCGTCGACAGCGCGGGCTGTCTGCCGCTCATCGTGCCGGCACTGGGCGACCGGCTCGATATGGATACGTTGCTGGACCGTGTGGACGGCGTTCTCGTCACCGGTTCACGCTCCAACGTGCATCCGTCCCATTACGGCGTGGAGCCGACTGACGGACCACGAGCCCTTCGACCCGGCCCGCGATGCAACGACCCTGCCGCTGATCCGCGCCGCCATCGAACGTGGTGTTCCCCTGCTGGCCATCTGCCGGGGCATTCAGGAACTGAACGTGGCGCTGGGCGGTTCCATTACGGCGGCGTTTCAGAAGAACAGGCAGATCGAGGGTCACTCCTATCCGTGGGACGGCACGCTCGACGAGCGTTTCGAACTGTCCCACGAACTCAGCGTCGAGGCAGGCTCCTGCATAGCCTCCATCGTCGGCAGGGACGCTGTGGTGCGCGTCAACTCTCTCCACACCCAGGCTCTCGACACCGTCCCGGACAGGCTGGTCGTTGAAGCGTGGGCACCGGACGGAACGGTCGAGGCCGTCAGCGTGCGCGATGCGCCGGGCTTCGTCGTCGGCGTCCAGTGGCACCCGGAATACTGGGCACGGACCACGCACCGCGGGGACGACGCCTCAGTGGCTATCTTCCGTGCCTTCGGAGACGCCGCCCGCCGGTTCGCACAAGGCCGCAACGCAATGGCGGTCGCAGCCGAATGAGCGATCACGACCATCATGACCATTCCCACCTGAGCGACATGGAGGCCCGCGTCCGCGCTCTGGAAAGTCTGCTGACTGAGAAAGGCTACATCGACCCCGCCGCGCTCGACACGATCATCGAAACATACCAGCACAAGATCGGCCCGCAGAACGGGGCGCATGTGGTGGCCAAGGCATGGCTTGAACCGGATTTCGCACGCTGGCTGAAGGACGACGCGACCGCTGCCATCCATTCCCTCGGCTACATGTCGCGGCAGGGCGAACACATGGAGGCCGTGTTCAACACGCCCGACACCCACCACATGGTCGTCTGCACGCTCTGCTCCTGCTATCCGTGGAGCGTGCTGGGCCTGCCGCCCACCTGGTACAAATCGCCCCCCTACCGCGCCCGCGCCGTCATCGATCCGCGCGGCGTTTTAGCGGATTTCGGGCTGCCGCTTTCCAAGGACGTGTCGATCGAGGTCCACGATTCCACCGCGGAAACCCGCTATCTCGTCGTCCCTATGCGCCCGGCGGAAACCGAAGGCTGGGACGAGGCGGCGCTGAAAAAGCTTGTCACCCGAAATTCCATGATCGGCACAGGCCTGCCCGTCCAGCCCGGCAACTTCATGGACAAGGACGCATGAGGCTTTACCGATGAATGGGGGGCAAGATCTCGGCGGCATGCACGGTTTCGGGCCGGTGGTGGAAGAGGCCGACGAGCCGAACTTCCACGCCGAATGGGAAGCCCGTGCGATGGCGATGGTCGTGGCGATCGGTGCCTGCGGCCAGTGGAACATCGACCAGTCCCGCCACGCCCGCGAAAGCCTGCCGCCAGCCGACTACATGCGCTTTCCGTATTATCGGATATGGACCGAAGCGCTGCAAACCCTTCTGCTGGAACGCGGCATGGTCCGCCCCGACGAACTGGCGGACGGTGTCGCCCGTGAGCCGGGCAAACCCGTGCCGCGCATCATGACGCCGGAGACGGTGGAGCCTTTGCTTCGTAAAGGCGGACCGGTGGACCGACCCGCATCGACTGAACCTGTTTTCGCGGTTGGCGACACCGTCCGAACGATCAACCGCCATCCGTCCGGCCACACGCGCCTGCCCCGCTACGCGCGCGGGCGGCAGGGCACGATCGCAAAGGTGCTGGGCCATCACGTCTTTCCGGACAGCAACGCGCACGGCGACGGTGAAAACCCGCATTGGCTGTATCAGGTCCGCTTCGCCGCCACTAAATTGTGGGGCGCGGACCGCAACCCGAACGACAGTGTCACCCTCGATTTGTGGGAGCCTTATCTTGCCAGACTCTGAAAAGAATGCGCCTGATCTGGCCTCCCTGCCGAATATCCCCCTGGAAAGGGGCGAACCCGTGTTCTCCGAGCCTTGGCAGGCGCAGGCCTTCGCCATGACGGTTGCGCTGCATGAACGCGGCATGTTCGGCTGGAACGAATGGGCCAGCGCCCTTTCCGCCCAACTCGAAACCGACCTGACAGACGATGGCAGCCCGCTACTGGCACCACTGGCTTGCAGCACTGGAGACGCTCATGGCCGCCAAGGGTGCGACGAATACCGCCGCTCTCGCCGACCGCGAACAGGCTTGGCACGAAGCCGCCGCACGAACGCCCCACGGCGAGCCGATCGAACTCTAAACGAGCACCGCCCGCGCCAACGCGATCAACCGCCGGTCGCTGCCGCGGGGGCCGAGCAGGCTGATACCCATCGGCGCGCCGTGAACGGTGCCGACTGGCAGGGTAATCTGCGGCAATCCGGACAATCCGGAAAGGCACAGCAGCTTCAGCGCCAGTTCGCGAAAAGCGCCCAATTCAGCGTCTGTAGATGATTTCAGCGGCGCGCAGGATGGCGATGTCGGCAACACCAGCACGCCGTCGTCACCCAACAGGGATTCGAGCCGCATCGTGATATCGTGGCGCAGAATGCGTTTCGCGCTTGAATTCGAGATCAGTCACCGACCGCCCGAAATCGAAGCGGTCTTTTACACCGGACCCTAGCTCAGGTTTCGCCTCCTCGATCCACGGTCCCAGAGCCTGCCAAGCCTCGTAGGCCTGGCATCGGCGAAACGCCCAATAGGCATCATCGAGATCGAAACCGAGGTTCAGGATCGCACGGTCACACTCGAACATGGCCCGCACTGTTTGCCAGGATGCTGCATGGGTCTCATATTCCGCTTCGCCCAGCACGAGCGCATCCAGCACCGGCGAGACGAGCGGGCGGGTGAGCGCGGTGTCGGAACTGTCCGGCGGCAGCAGCACATCGCCCACGTCCGCATAGGTCGCAGCGTCCTTCGCGAACCAGCCGAATACATCGAAGCTGGGGGCGAGCGGCATCGTGCGGTCGAGCGCGATGGCATTGTGGGTTGTCCGCAAGCCGATCAACCCGCAATAGGACGCTGGGGCTCGCACCGACCCGCCCGTGTCGGAGGCCGTAGCGATATCGACCGCGCCTGCCGCCACCAGCGCGGCGGAACCGGACGACGAGCCGCCCGTGATGCGCTCGGGCGCTGCGGGGTTCACCGGCGCGCCGTAATGGGCGTTGACGCCGTTGAGCGAAAAGCACAGCTCGTCGCACTGGCTCTTGCCTGCAAACAGCGCCCCCGCATCCAGCAGCTTCTGCACCGAAGATTGCGTTTCCCGTGCCGGTCCGGTCGTCGCCAGCCGTGTCGGTTGCCCCCAACCGGAGGGGTAGCCCTTCACGTCATACAGGTCTTTGACAGCCAATGTCAGGCCAGCCAGCGGACCGGTCGGAGACGAGAAGCACGGCTCGTTCAGGGTAATCGCACCATGCGTTGAGGTCGTTTTTCATATCGTCACCAGGCCGCCTTCCCCCGCTTCCGTGCCGAAGGCCAGCCGGTCGCCTCTCATGTCCCAATTCAGACTGGACACCGCACCCTTGCCCGCACGCCGCAGCAGATGCTCCGCACCGTCTTCGATCTTCACAGCCATAACCATGCCGTCGCTGTAGCCAATGGCGACCACGTCTGCGACCGGATGACAGGCGACCTGCACCACCATAGCATCGCCCCGTGTGCCAAGTTCTTTCGGAGCTTTCCCCTGCGGCCCGTCCTTGCCGCTAAAGGGCCAGCAGATCGCGGCCTGTGCGCCGGACGAGGCCAGCCATCGGCCCTTCGCCGACCAGGACAGGCTTTTCGGCTTGGCGGGATAGCCGCTCATTCTCATGTGAGAATCCTCGGCCCGCTTCGCATCCAGCCGCCAGCCGTGCAGCGCGTTTTCCGCCATACCGGTGACAACGTAACGGCCATCGGGCGATACGGTGACGGCGATATGGGCGCCATCCCACTCCAGCGCCGCAGGCTTGCCGCCTGCCCCCCAATGAAGCGATACGCCGTTGTAGCGGGCGCAGGCCAGCCGCAGACCTTTGGGCATGAAGGCGAGGGCCTCGACGGCGCGGTCGTGGGGGAACGTTTTCGTCGTGCCGTTCGCTACGAGCCAAGCCGTTCGGCCCGATGCGAAGGCGACGGCGCCGTTCGGTCCAGGGGCCACGACGTCGATCCATTTGCCGCTCTGTTCCGCCACCAATTCGGCACCGTCGGCCGTGACGCGCATCACGCGGCCATCTTCTCCGCCGGTCAGAAGCGAGGCGGAATCCAGAGCCGGGATCGCTGCCAGCAAACCGTCATTCGCCTGCACCGTCTTGCCATTGACCGGGAAGTGAACCGCTCCTTGCACCGTGGCGAAACATGGTTCGCCGCCCACAAAAGCGGCGCACTCGACATGATCGTCGAAATCGTAGGGCGCGAGGGTCGTCATGGTCAGGCGGCGAGCGCCTGCGCCTCACAGGCCCGGAACGTGCGTTCGATCTTCTCCTTGTCCAACCCGCGCCCGATGAAAACGAGTCGCGTTTCGCGCGTCTCGTCCGCCTTCCAGTCACGCTGGTGATGGCCTTCAACGATCATGTGAACACCCTGAATAACGTAGCGCTGTTCGTCGCCTGTAAACGCTACGATCCCCTTCAGGCGCAAAATGTCCGGCCCGTCGATCTGCGTCAGCTTGTTGATCCACGGGAAGAACAGGTCGGACTTCATGTCGCCACCACGCAAGGAAATGGATTCGACCGTCGTGTCGTGGGTATCGGCATCGAGTTTGTGATCATGGCCGCAATCTGGTGCGCAGCTTTCATCATGGACGTGATTGTCATGCCCATGATCGTGCAGGAAATGCGGGTCGTCTTCGAGAATGCGGTCGAGGTCGAAAGCGCCCCGGTCCAGCACGGCATCCAGCGAAATGCCTGCCCGTTCGGCATGATGAATGACGGCGTGGGAATTGATCTTACGAACAGTGGCTTCGACTTTCGCCAGCGCTTCGGCGTCGACCAGATCGGTCTTGTTCAGCACGACCACATCGGCAAACGCCACCTGATCTTCGGCTTCCGGTGCCCGCGCCAGCGTTTCGGCGAAATGGCGGCAATCGACCATCGCCACCACGGCGTCGAGCCGCGCTTTCGACCGCACGTCCTCGTCCATGAAAAAGGTCTGCGCCACGGGTGCCGGGTCGGCGAGGCCGGTGGTTTCCACCAGAATGCCGTCGAACCGGCCCTTGCGTTTCAGCAATCCCTGCACCACGCGCACCAGATCGCCGCGCACCGTGCAGCACACGCAGCCATTGTTCATCTCATAGATTTCCTCATCGCTCTCCACGATGAGATCGTTGTCGATGCCGATTTCGCCAAACTCGTTGACGATGACGGCAAACTTCTTGCCGTGGTCGCCGGTCAGGATGCGGTTCAGCAGCGTCGTCTTGCCCGCGCCGAGATAGCCGGTGAGAACGGTGACGGGGATGGTATCGGTCATGGGGAAGGTCCGCAGCATTGGGCGTTGAGGTTCAAGATAACGTCGCACCATCGCGCAACAAGGCCAAATCGAAACGGGCCACATCATCGATCAGCTCGACAAGACCGGAAACCGCCTTGGCCAGCAGGGCTTCGCCGGTTTCCGCCGATGCCGCTAGCGGCGTTGCCCGTCACGCCCGCCGGGTTCAAATCCTGCGCCATCCAGCCGAACGAGTGGGGTCCGTAGGCGCGCAGGTGTTTGCCGGTGAGGCGGGCTTGCAGACTGGCGAAATCCTCCGCCTTCGCCATGTTCACACGGTCGGGATGCAGCGCCAGCATGACGCTGGTTTCGATCGCGCCGCCGTGAACCCCGAACGACTCCTCATCGGACGAGACGATGCCCGCGCCCTTCACGAACCGGTCCCACTTCGTTGCCACCGCCAGCATGGCGTGCTGCACCCGCAATTCCTGACACACGATCTGCACGATGGGCACGTTGCCCCCGTGGGCATTCATGAAACACGATGCGGCGCACGCCCTGCCCAGCACATTCGGCACCGATCCCGGTCCAACGGTCGATCGCGTTCTGCCATGTCAGCGTCTTCGACCCCGCAAAGTCCATGTGTTCGGGGGAGTATCCGACAGCCTCGGCGGGGAGAATGCGAACATCCAGTTCGTCCGGCAAGGCGTCGGCCAGCCGCTCGCATATCCCCTCCGCGATCAGCGTGTCAGTCTCGAATGGCAGATGCGGCCCGTGCTGCTCGTGCGCGCCCAGCGGCACGATGACGATGGTCGCGTCGCTTACAACTCCAAGTGTTTCTACACTCACAGCGTCTCCAAGAACGCCTTCGCCGCGTCCCCGTGCTCGCGGCGCAGTCGGGCAATATCCATGCCGACAGGGTGTGCATCTTCCACCCGCCATTCACCCTTCACCATCACCCTGTCCGCCGAATGGGCACCGCACAGCACCAGCGCCGCCAGCGGGTCACCAGCACCGGAAAAGCGCAGTTCGTCGAGCGTGTAGAACGACAGGTCCGCCTGCTTGCCGACGGCGATTTTGCCGATGTCATCGCGCCCCAGACAGCGCGCGGACCCTTCGGTGGCCCAGCGAAACGCGTCGAGATGGGTGATGCTGGCCGGATCATAGGTCAGCCGGTTGATCATCAGCGCGTGGCGCACGCTTTCCATCAGGTTGGAATTGTCGTTGGAGGCAGAACCATCGACGCCAAGCCCCACCGGAGAACCCGCGGCTTCCAGTTCCTTGGTCCGGCATTGCCCGGAGCCGAGCGTCATGTTGGAGGTCGGGCAATGGCACACGCCCACGCCGGCCTTGCCCAGGCGTTGCACCTCGTCGTCATTGAAATGGATACCGTGGGCAAGCCATGTGCGGCTGTTCATCCAGCCCAGTTCTTCCAGATAATCCACCGGACGGCATCCGAAATGTTCAAGACAATAGTCGTCTTCGTCGATCGTTTCACCCAGATGCGTATGGCAGGTGCAATCGTGCTTGTGGGCCAGTTCCATCGTCTCGACCATCAACCGTTTGGTGACGGTAAATGGCGCGCAGGGCGCCAGCGCCACCTGCAGCATCGCGCCTTCCGATTTGTCGTGATACTTGCCGAGCACGCGCTCGCAATCGGCCAGAATGGTGTCGTCGTCCTGCACGATGGAATCCGGCGGCAGACCGCCATCCTTTTCCGACAGGCTCATGGAGCCGCGGGTGACGGTCATGCGCATGCCGAGCTTGGCCGCTTCCTCCGCCTGAATGTCCATCGCGTCCTCCAGCCCGCGCGGGAACAGGTATTGATGGTCCGACACGGTGGTGCAGCCGCTCATCAGCAGTTCCGTCAGCGCCAGCCGGGTGGCGAGGCGGAAGGCGTCCGGCGTCACGTTGCGCGCCCAGATTGGATAGAGCGCCTGAAGCCAGGGAAACAGTTCCTTGTTGATCGCCGCGGGATGGGCGCGCGTCAGCGTCTGGAAGAAGTGATGGTGCGTGTTGATGAGACCCGGCAGCACCACATGGCGGCTGGCATCGAACGTCCGGTCCACCTGCGGGATCGCGCCCGCTGCGACCAGTTCGATGATGCGCCCGTTTTCGACAACGACGCCGCCTTCGGCACCGTCTGCCAGAATTGCGAGCGGGTTCTTGATCCAAAGGCGCACGGCGCGGTTCTTTCACATAAACGGGGTCGATGAACCCTAGCGAATTGCACCAACGGCCCGCAACGGCTTAAATCACCGCCATACGACGCTGCGGAACGACAATCTGTGCAAAAGATAACACTTGCCGCCATCGCGGCAGATCTGGGTGTCTCCACGGCGACCGTCTCGCTGGCACTCCGGAACTCGCCGCTCGTCGCTGCGGCCACGGGCGAGAAGGTACAGGCCCGTGCCAAGGAACTGGGCTACGTCTACGACCGTCGCGCCGCCAGCCTGCGGACCCAGCGTTCGGACATAGTGGGCCTGATCGTGCGCGATGTGGTCAATCCTTTCTTTGCCGAAATGCTGCGCGCCATCGAAAGCGAACTCGATTCCTACCGGCAGACATTTCTGCTGTGCAACCACGATGACGATCTGGAAAAGCAGGATGCCTTCATCGGTACATTGCAACAATTCGGTGCAGATGGCGTCATCATGTCCCCATCCGTCGGCACCACGGCGGAAGATATCGCCCGCATCGAGGCCAGCGGCCTGCCGGTGACGCTGGTCGCCCGCACGGTTGAAGGCACCGATGTGCCGGCTTTCATGGGCGACGACGAAACGGGCTTCGCCGCTGTCACCACCTACCTGATCGAAAAAGGTCACCGCGACATCGCCCTGCTCGGCGGCACACGCATGACATCGACCGGTCGAGCCCGCCGCGACGGGTTCGCGCGCGCTTTCCGCGAGGCCGGTCTCGACCTGCCAGCGCGACCGGACATCGAGGCACCCTATAGCCGTCAGGCCGGTTTCGAGGCGGTGAGCGAGATTTTGAAAGATGGCAGGCCCACGGCCATCGCCTGCTGTTCCGACACGCTGGCACTCGGCGTCATGCACGGCCTTCGCAGCCACGGGCTGGAGCCGGGCCGTGACGTTTCCGTCACCGGTTACGACGATATCGTGGAAGCCAGCTTCTCCTCCCCACCCCTCACCACCGTGGACGATGGCCACGCCGAAATCGGCCGCCGTGCGGCGCAAGCGCTGTATGAAAAGCTCGCCGGTCGCCCTGTCGATCCGGCAAACGGGTTGATCGCACCCACCCTGAAAGTGCGCGGCTCGGTCGCATCGCTCTGAAACGGGTGGGAATGCGCCGTCAAAAAACGGTCATGTTTCCCGATAGTCTGGCTTCATGTTCGCAAAGCGGACGCTCTTAACGTGGCGTTAACGCTTCTTACCGGAAAGTGACGAGGCGGGCATTTCCGCAACAGATGGGAAATCGGATCGACATGATGGCAACGAGCATCTGGACGGGATTGTGCAGCGCAGCGGCACTGGCGGGGTTTCTCGTCGGCGCGACCGTTCCATTGCCGACGCCGGACCTTGATGCCCATGCCCTGCATGGCCCCACCCTCGTGATCGCGCAGCCGCTCACCACGCGGACGGACGCACCCGTCAAGCCTAAAGGGTGATTGCCTCGTCTTTCAGATGCGCAGCGATGATGGCATCGAAATTTTCATCGCCAACATAACCGACATCCACCCCCTGACGAGCGGCATTCCGGCCGTGCCAGGAAACGGTATCCTCACAGCGTCCATCCCCCGTCGATGGGTATCGCCGTGCCGGTGGTGAAGGCGCTTTCGTCCCCCGCCAGATAGGTGGCGAGCGCCGCGATCTCCCGCGCTTCCCCCACGCGCCCCATCGGCTGGCGGGACACGAACATCTCTTTCGCCTTGTCGGTGCCGCCGACCTCGCGGCCCAATTCCTCCACCCGTGCCTCCCATGAGGGCGAGCGCACCGTGCCGGGGCAGATGGCGTTGCAGCGGATACCGGAACGGATGAAATCGACGGCGACAGCCTTCGTCAGCCCGATCACGGCAGCCTTGGTCGTGCCGTAGATATAGCGGTTCGGCGCACCTTTCAGGGACGATGCCCCCGACGACATGTTGATGATCGAACCGCTGGTGCTCCGCTCCGCCGCCCGCTCGATCATCGACGGCAGGAAGGCGCGGATCATGCGGTGCATGGAGCGCACGTTGAGCTCGAAGGAAAAATCCCATGCATCGTCGTCGCATTCCAGCACCGTGCCGTGGTGAACGAAGCCCGCGACATTCGCCAATATGTCGATACCACCGGTCTCGTCAGCAAACGCGCGCACCGCATCGCCATCGGTAACATCCAGCACGTGCCCGCCGGGCAGACCGGAGATGTCGATATCCGTTGCAATGACCTCCGCGCCCTCTTCCGCGAACATATCCGCGATGGCCCGCCCGATACCCTGCCCCGCCGCCGTCACCACCGCGCGTTTTCCGTCCAACCGTCCAGCCATGAAAATTCCCACCCGTCACCACTTGCCAGCACCGTTGTCCCCGCCGACAAACGCTGCGTCAACATTCTATCGGTGCCGGACCATGATCGAACCCGTATCCGCCTTTGCCCGCATCGGAGAAGAAAACGCTTTCGCCGTGCTCGCCCGCGCCTCCGCGCTGGCCGCGCAGGGCAAGGACATCATCAATCTCGGCATCGGCCAGCCGGATTTTCCCACGCCGCCTCACATCGCCGAAGCCGCCATCAAGGCGATCCGCGACGGCCATCACGGTTACACACCGGCCACCGGATTGCTGGCATTGCGCGAGGCCGTGGTGCGGCGGACGTTGACGACGACCGGCGTAGAGGTCTCGCCCGAACGGGTCTGCATCATGCCCGGCGGCAAGGTGACGATGTTCGCCGCCATCCTGATGCTGGGCGAACCGGGCGTCGAAATCCTCTACCCCGACCCCGGCTTTCCCATCTACCGCTCGATGATCGAGTTCACCGGCGCGACGCCCGTGCCGATGCCAGTGCGGGAGGAGAACGGCTTCGCCTTTTCCGGCGATGAGGCGGCATCCCTGCTGACCGACAGGACACGTCTGGTTATCCTCAACTCCCCCGCCAACCCCACCGGCGGCGTGACCCCCCGTGCGGAAATCGCCAGGCTGGTGGCAGCGTTGGAGCACTTTCCGAAAACAGCCATTCTGTCCGACGAAATCTACGATTCCATGACCTATGACGGGGTGGACCACACCAGCCTGCTCACCTTTCCCGAAATCCGCGACCGGCTGATCGTGCTGAACGGCTGGTCGAAGACCTGGGCGATGACAGGCTGGCGCATGGGCTGGTCGATCTGGCCCGACGCCCTGTTCGACGCCGTCCGCAAACTGGCCGTCAATGCATGGTCCTGCGTCAACGCGCCGACGCAATATGCGGGAATTGCCGCCATCGACGGCCCGCAGGACGCCGTGGCGGAGATGATGGCCGCCTTCGACGCCCGCCGCCGCCTCATCGTGGATCGTGCCAACGCCCTGCCGGGCGTGACATGCGGCACGCCGAAGGGTGCGTTCTACGCCTTTCCGAACATTACGGCGACCGGCTGGAAGGCCAAGGCGTTGGCCTCGGCCTTGCTGGAACAGGAAGGGGTGGCGACGATCGGCGGACCGGACTTCGGCATCCTCGGCGAGGGCTATATCCGCCTCAGCTATGCCAATTCGCAGGACAATATCGAACGGGCGATGGACCGCTTTGCGGCTTTCTGGAACGGGGCCACTGCATTCAGAAGGTCAAGTGACCAACCGACGCGCGTGGGTCGCCCCGGCGGTGCGCGGTCCACAGGACCGCCAGCTTGAGGCGGGATCAAGGATAAGCGTTCAACGTCGTCACACGATCCCATAATCCGTCGAGACCGGTTTCCTTTTCAGCCTGTAGCCATGTCGCCGCGACACGTTCCAGCCACAGATCGCGCTGGGTCCGCGTCAGCGTGCGCACGGGAATGCCGGAGCGGAGAACCGCGTCCTTGGCCCGGTCGTTCTGCGCCTGTGCATAGGCGTTCGCCTCGGTTGCCTCAGTCGCCACCAGTGCGGCGAGATCACGCGCGAGATCGGCGGGCAGACCGCGCCACCATTTTGCATCCGCCACGGCAACATAGCCGGTATAGCGATGGTTCGTTTCCAGAATGGAGGTGAATGGCACGTCACGACGCAGGGTGTCGATGTCCCGCCATTGGCCGGTCATGGCATCCACCCGGCGGTCCTTCAGCCATGTCGGCAGGCTGGCACGGTCGAAACTCTGCGGCGGGGCGCCCGCTTCCGCCATCCATCGTGTGCCAAACGCCGACCCGTCCACCGCGATCTTCGCGCCGAGCAGGTCGGTGGGCACGATCACGTCTTTCAGGGCCGCAATCTGGTCCATGCCTTGATGGAAAAGACCGAGCTGCTGCAACCCCTGCCCCGCAGCAGCAGCCACAAGCGCGTTGCCGGTCGGGCTGGCGGACAGGCGGTCGATCGCCTGCAAATCGCGAAAGGCGAAGGGGAGGTCGAGAAAGCGCCAGGCGGGCACCCGTTGCGCGACGATGGACACGGCAGGCAGCGCCATGTCGGCCACCTGCCCCAGTGCATCGAGCGCCGCCGCGCCGGAATAGGCGTTCGCATCCGACAGCAGCGTGGCGCAGGCCCGCCCCTGCAACTGGCGGTCGATAGCGGTGGCCAACCCGCGGGCCGCGCGGTCCCGCACGGCGGTTTCCGGCGACGGCCCGACGGCGATGCGGATCGTCGTTTCTCCCGGCTCGCAGGCCGCGAAAACCGGCGTGGCCAACATGGCAATCAAACCAGCGAGAAGGGCGCGCGTACCCGTCACTCCACCTGCCCCGTCAGGTCATAGGCCAGCAGTTCCGTTGGCGTCATTTCAGCCGTCACCCGCCCGTTTTCCATCAGAAAAATCAGATCGGCCAGTTCGGCGATCTCTTCACGGTGATGGCTGACATACAGCACCGGCACACTCGTCGTATCGCGGATGGCTTGCAGATAGGGCATGACCTGCGCGCGGCGGTAATCGTCCAGTCCGGTCATGGGTTCGTCGAGCAACAAGATGCGGGGCTGCGCCAGCAGCGCGCGGCCCAGCGCCACCCGCTGCTGTTCACCGCCGGACAGGTTGCGCGGACGGCGGTTCAGCAGTGCCCCGAGGTCGAGCATGGCCACCGTCGATTGCCAGACGCCTTCCGCATTGCCGTCGAAAGCATAGCGCAGATTGCGCTCCACGCTCATATTGGGAAACAGCAGGGGTGCCTGAAACACGACACCTAGCTTGCGCTTGTGGACGGGCACATTGACGCCCGCCTCGCTGTCGAACAGCACCGTGTCGCCGATGGAAATGCGCCCCCGCTCCGGCGTCCACAGGCCGGCGACGGCCCGCAGGAGCGAAGACTTTCCCGCACCGGACCGCCCGTAAAGCGCGGTCACGCCCATGCCGCCCTCGACCTTGGCTTCGATTGGAAAAGTGCCGACCATGCCCGCTATGTCGATGGTCAGCACGTTACCGCTCCCCGCGCCGTTGCAGCCACGCGGTCAGAAACTCCGACCCGATCATCGCGATGAACGAGATGCCGACCGCGAAGCCGATCAGCGTCAGCGCGCGGGCGTCCCCGGTCGGTGATTGCAGCAGCGTGTAGATGGCAACCGACAGGGTCTGCGTCTCGCCGGGAATGTTGCCGACGAAGGTGATTGTCGCGCCGAACTCGCCCAGCGCCTTGGCGAAACCCAGCACCAGCCCGGCCACGCAGCCTGGCCATGCCAGCGGCAGCGCCACCGTGCGGAACCGCCGCCAGCGGGAGGCACCGAGCGTTGCCGCCATGTCGCCGAGCCGCGGATCCTGGCTCTCGAAGCCCAAACGGATGGGCCGCACCAGCAGCGGAAACGCCATAACCCCCGCTGCAATGGCAGCACCAACCCATGAGAACGCGATCTGAATGCCCATCCCGTCGAGCCACCCTCCAATCGCGCCCCGCTTGCCGAACAGCACCAGCAGCGCATAGCCGGTGACGACCGGCGGCATGACGAGGGGCATGTGGACCAGCGCCGACACCAGCGATTTACCGCGCCAGTGGGGCTTGGCGAGCAGCGCGCCCATCCCGATGGCCAGCGGTAGGGTAACCAGCATCGCCAGTGCCGCCACCCGCAATGAAAGCCCGATGATCTGCAGTGTGGCGGGGTCGGAAAGCGCGTCGATCATGCCGGATCGTCGAACGGCGGCAGGGTGAAGCCGGCAGCTTTCAGAATGGCCTGCGCTTCCGCCGTGGCGAGAAAATCGACAAAGCCCTGCGCGGTCTTGCCCGCGTCCGGCGTTACAGCCGCATAATATCGAATGGGTGCATGGTCGGATAGTGGGAAGGTGAACGCCACCCGCGTTTCCGGCTCCACATTCACGTCCGTGCGATAAACGATCGCCGCATCCACCTCTCCCCGCGCAACGAGCCGCAAGGTTGTTCGGACATTCTCAGCCCGCACGGCCTGCTCTTGCGCCTTGTCCCACAGCCCGCGCGAGACGAGTGCTTCCTTCGCGTAGCGTCCGGCGGGCACCGCCTCCTCCTCTGCCATCGCGAAGTGTTCGGTCGTGAGCATGGCGTCCACATCCGCCCAGTTCTCGACCTCCCGACGCACGGCGACGACGAGGGTGTTTCCGGCGAAGGTGGCAATAGTGTCGGCGCGAACGAGATCACGCTCCCGCGCCCAGTCCATCCACTTGTCGTCTGCCGTCAGAAACACGTCCGCCGGTGCGCCGGCATCCAGCTGCCGTGCCAGCTGGGAAGTGGACGCCATCGACAGCACGACCGCGTCTCCGCCCGCTGCTTCGTGCGCTTTGGCGAGCGCGGTCATCACATCGGTCATGGATGTGGGCACGAACACCAGCACACGGGCATGGGCAGTGGAGGAAAAGGAGGCGAGCGCGAACAGCACCGCAACGAGAAAGACGCGCATGTTACGCTCCGAAAGCGGCCGCCTCTGCGGCCAGATCACGGATCGCATCATAGTCGCGTGCAGCCACCAGATTGTCCGGTGCGAGCCATGAACCGCCTACACAAACGACATTGGGCAGCGCCAGATAATCCACCGCCTTGGCCGCATCCAGCCCGCCGGTCGGACAGAACTTGAGATTCGGAAACACGGAGCCGAACGCCTTCAGCCGCCCGATGCCACCGGAATTTTCCGCCGGAAAGAATTTTGCCGTGCGGTAACCGTCCGCCAGCAGCGCCATCGCCTCGCTCGGTGTCGAGACACCGGGCAGCAGCGGCGTATGCGCCTTGCGCTGGCTGTCCAGCAGCCCTGCGGTCGAGCCCGGAGAGACAAGAAACTGCGCACCCATCTCCACGCACTCTTCCGCCATTTCCTTCGTCAGAACCGTACCTGCTCCGACGACCGCACCTTCGACGTTTCTGGAAACGGCCAGCATACAATCAAGCGCAGCAGGCGTTCGCAGGGTGATTTCAACGACCGGCAACCCGCCATCCACAAGCGCCTGACAGACCGCAACAGCGGTGTCCACATCATCGAATTTCAAAACGGGAATGACCGGCGCAAGAGCCAGTATCTCGTCCATACGGTCGTGCCTGCTTTTCATAGCGCTCAATCCACTGTGCGGCCAAAGCCGGCCTGAACCGGAATGCGCGAAGGATTAGGCCAAGCGGCGTATGATGGAAAGCGTTCTGCGCCGCGCCTGTGAAACGAGGCCCGCCCCTGTTGCCGAAAGGCGGCGCATCAGGCCTCCGAACCGGCTTCCGGCGAAGCGCACCGCGGCGTCGGTGCCCAGCAGCGCATGGGCTTCGACAAAACCGACGGTCCCGGTGGCGGCGAGGTTGCGGTCGGTTTGGAAGCCCCGCAATGCGCGGTCGGTCTTCATGCCGAAGAGACCATCCGCGACCAGCATGTAGCCCTTGGCCGTCAGCGCCCTTTGCAGCGCGCGCACGTCGTTTCCCCGTGCGCCGAATTGCAGACCGCGCGTCGGGTCGTCGGCAGCAACGGCCTCGGGGAGACCCGTGCCGAGTGCGCCGTTCCATCGCCCGAAAGCCGCCGTCATCCGGGTGTCGTAGCGGTTCTTCGCAAAACCCGGCCCGTTATATCGCCGCGCGAAAGTGCGGAAATCACCCGCCCGCAAGGCCATGCACAGACCGGCCATTTCGATATAGCGCGCCATCAGATCGACCTGCCCCGTTACGCCGGAGCGGGCGACGACGACCAGCGCATCAACGCTGCCGTAACCGAGCCATGACCAGTGCGCGCCCATCACCTGCCCCACGCCCCAGCTGACGGATGAATAGGCTGCGACCCGGTCGATGGCGACCGCGCGGTCCAGCAACGCCCAGCGGGCCGCCTGCCCGCGCGGGTTGCGGATTACGCCCGCTTTCGGATTGGCCAGACCCTGTTTGCGGGCCTCCAAGCGTTTTGCTCCGCTCAACAGCCGATCGAAATAATGCCCCTCGAACCGGATCAATGGCTCTCGACGGCTGCCAACCTTCGCCAGTGCCCGACCGCCGGACTCGACTTCCGCAACCGCCAGCAACGCCGCCGGCGGCACGTCCAGCCGCTCCGCGATATGCGTGATTTCCGCAATGACCTTCTCGTCGAACATGGCCGACCTCCCGAAACGTGTTTTCGGAAAGTATCGGCGCGGTCCGGCGACGTTGGATAAGTGGCGAGCCGCCTACCCCATCGTGGGGATGGAAAACTCCGCCCCTTCCTTGATACCCGACGGCCAGCGCGACGTGATCGTTTTCGTGCGCGTGTAGAACCGGAAGGCGTCCGGTCCGTGCTGGTTGAGATCGCCGAAGCCGGAGCGTTTCCAGCCGCCGAACGTGTAATAGGCAATCGGCACGGGGATCGGCACGTTGACGCCCACCATGCCCACGTTGATACGGCTGGAGAAATCCCGCGCAGCGTCCCCGTCGCGGGTGAAGATGGCGACGCCGTTGCCGTATTCGTGGGTCATGGCAAGATCGACCGCTTCCTCGTAATCGGCAGCGCGCACGACGGTGAGAACGGGGCCGAAAATCTCCTCGCGGTAGATCGTCATGTCCTTGGTGGCATTGTCGAAAAGGCAACCGCCGACGAAGAACCCGTCCTCGTAGCCCTGCATGGTGAAGCCGCGCCCGTCGACGGCCAGCGTCGCGCCTTCCTCGACACCTTTCTCGATATAGCCCAGCACCCGCTCACGGGCCTCTTTCGTGACCAAAGGCCCGAAATCGGCATCGTCGCCCGCCGTGTAGGGGGCGATCTTGAGATTTTCGACGCGCGGAATCAGTTTTTCCATCAACCGGTTCGGCCGTGTCTTCGCCCACCGGCACTGCGACGGAAACCGCCATGCAGCGCTCGCCCGCCGCGCCGTATCCGGCCCCAACCAGTGCATCGACGACCTGCTCCATGTCCGCATCAGGCATGATAATCATGTGGTTCTTGGCACCACCGAAACACTGCGCCCGCTTTCCGTTGGCGCAGGCCCGCGTGTAAACGTATTCGGCAATCGGCGTGGAACCGACGAAGCCGACCGCCATGATGTCGGGATGGTCGAGAATGCCGTCCACGGCTTCCTTGTCTCCGTGCACGACGTTGAGAATACCATCCGGCAAACCGGCCTCCGTCAGCAGTTCCGCCAGCATCAGCGGCACGGACGGGTCGCGCTCGGACGGTTTGAGAATAAAGGCGTTGCCGCACACGATGGCCGGGCAAAACTTCCACATGGGAATCATTGCCGGAAAATTGAACGGCGTGATGCCCGCCACGACACCCAAGGGCTGGCGCATGGAATGAATATCAATGCCCGGCCCCGCCCCTTCGGTGAACTCGCCCTTCAACAGGTGCGGTGCGCCGATGCAGAACTCGGCCACTTCAAGCCCGCGGATGATGTCGCCCTTGGCGTCCGGCCGCGTCTTGCCGTGTTCGCGCGACAGGGCCTCGGCCAGCTTGTCCATATCGCGGTGCAGCAGACGCACGAATTCCATCATGACGCGGGCACGTTTCTGCGGGTTCGTGGCTGCCCATGCGGGCTGTGCGGCGACCGCGTTGGCGACCGCTGCGTTCAGTTCGTCGGCGGATGCCAGCGGCACCTGCGCCTGCACTTCGCCGGTCGCGGGGTTGAACACGTCCGCCGAACGGCCCGAAGCGCCCTCCACCCGTTTGCCGCCGATATAGTGGGGAATGGTGTCCATGATCCGTCTCTCCGCAAAGGTTTTCCCGCTTGTAGGCGACGAAACCGACCGACGGAAGATGTGACAGAGCGTTCCGAGGCGGTTTTGGAACGAAGGGGAACGGCGCGGCGTTTCAAAGGCACCAATTCTTTTCAAACGAGGTCTTTCATGTCCGGTTTCACCATTCCACACGACGCCTGGGTTCTTGTCGCAGACAGCGAAAAGGCCCTGTTCCTGCGCAACGAGGGCGACGAGGAATATGTGAACCTCGAAGTCATCCGCGAAATGGAGCAGGACAATCCGCCCAACCGGGAACAGGCCGCCAACCGGCGTGGTCGCGTCAGCAACGGTGGCGGCGGCGGCGAGCATCGCTCGGCGGTCGAGGATACCGATTGGCACCGTATGGCCAAGGAACGTTTCGCCAAGGATATTTCCGAGAAGCTTTATGAACTCGCCCACAAGGGCCGGTTCGACAAGATCGTCATCGCCGCCGCGCCGCTTGTGCTCGGCGAGATGCGCAAGGAGTTACACATGGAAGTGTCCGACAAGGTGATTGGCGAACTGGACAAGAACCTCACGAACCTACCGATCCATGAGATCGAGGAACACTTGAAGGGCTAGCGGCCCCTCAAGCGCGGATCGAGCGCATCGCGTAACCCGTCACCGATATAGTTGATCGACAGCACGGTGAGCGAAATCGCCAGTCCGGGCCATAACACACGGCCCGGATATTGCTGTAGATACGGCACCGCATCGTTCAGCAAGCGGCCCCAAGTGGGAAAGTCCGGTGGAAAACCGAGGCCGAGAAACGACAGGGCGCTTTCGGTGATGATTGCGGTGGCAATACCAAGCGTGGCCGACACCATGATGGGCGATAATACGTTCGGCAGCACGTGGCGGGTGATGATGCGCCGCGACGGTGCGCCTATGCTTTTCGCCGCGAGCACGAATTCCCGCTCCTTCAGCGCAAGCACATCACCCCGCACGATCCGCGCTGCCTGCATCCAGGACGTCGCGCCAATGGCCGAGACCATGAGCACGAAAATACCGCCCTCAGGCCCGAGCGTGCCGCTGAGTTTCTCGCGAAACAGCATGACGATAACCAGCAGAAGCGGTAGCAGCGGTAGCGCCAGAAACAGGTCGGTAAACCGCATCAGCGGGCCATCGAGCCGTTTGAAATAACCGGCCAACACACCGATCAGCGTACCGAGCAGGAGCGACAACACCATCGCTGTGATTCCCACGGCCATCGACACCTGACCGCCGGCCAGAACGCGGGCAAACAGGTCACGCCCGAGCTGGTCGGTGCCGAGTGGGTGGGCGAATGAAAAGCCCTGGTTTCGCGAGCGGATATCCACAAAAGTCGGGTCGAGCGGCCAGAGGAACGGGCCGATAACCACGAGCGCGAGAATGGCGAGGAACACGATCGCGCCGAACAGCGCGCCCTTGTGCGTTTTGAACTGGGACCAGACATCGCCTGCGAATGTCCGCTGCTCTCCCAATGCAGCATCGGGAAACGCGGCTTCGATCTCGGCCCGCGTCACCGCAAGCTGCGGCAGCGCGCCCCCCAGCATGGGTGCGGCAACGGCTACGCCATCGGTGACGTCGCGCGGGTTGCGGGCCGGGCCCGTGATAGGGTCGCGGGGATCAGTCATACCGTATCCTCGGGTCCATGATGCCGTAGAGAATGTCGGCGATCAGGTTGGCGAGCACGATCAGCACCGCAAACATGAAGGTGATCGTCTGCACGGTCGGCACATCGCCCCCCTGAATGGCGATGATGAGCAACTGCCCCAACCCGTTCACCTTGAACACCTGCTCGGTAATGATCGCCCCGCCGAAAATGGCCGGAACGCCGAGCGCGATGACGGTGATGACGGGAATCATCGAGTTCCGCAGCACATGCACGAGCACGACCACGCTTTCCTTCAGCCCCTTGGCACGCGCGGTGCGGACATATTCCTGGCTGAGATTGTCCAGCATCGAGGCACGTAAAAAGCGGGAAATCTGCGCGGTCGTCTGAAGCGCCAGCACCATGACCGGCATGATCATCTGCTTGAATTGCTGGACGAACGCGTCCCAAGAATCGACCACGAGCGTCGTGTCGTAGATCGACGGCAGCCAGCCGAGTTGCACGGAAAAGATCACGATCACCAGCACGCCGGAGAAGAACGGCGGCACGGAAAAGCCGATCATGGACACGAACGTGCCCGCCTGATCGAACCACGAATATTGCCGGTAGGCGGAAATGATGCCGATGGGCACGGCGATCAGAATACCGACGATATAGCTGGTTCCGACCACCCACAGAGTCTGCGGCATGCGCTGGATGATGATGTCCATTACCGGCGAGCGGGTCTGGTAGGAAATGATGCGCTGGCCGACATCGAACGAGGTGCCGAAGCGCTCGTTCGTCCAGTGCATCGGCTCCGTGATGACAAGCTGTTTCAACCATAGGAAGAACTGGACGATGAAAGGCTGGTTGAAGCCGAGAGCTCTCGCGGATTTTCTCGCGCACTTCGGGCGGAATGGTCAGTGGCAGATTCGCGGTCGGGTCGGACGGCGACAGTTTGACGATGAAGAATATGACGAAGCTGATGAACAGCAGGGTCGGGATGGCCATTGCCAGACGGCGGATCGTGTAGGTCAGCATGGGGAGGCCGTCGGCACCATGAGATCACATTTCGTCAGAGATTAGAAAAAGGGCGGCACGCGAAGATGCCGCCCCGTTTGATCAGGCGAATGCCTTACTTCTTGCGGTACCAGTCCGCGACATTCCACAATTCGGAATCCCACGTGTTGAGAACAACACCGCCCAGCGTGTTGGACGCGCCGGACACACGGCCACGATCGACGAGCGGCACGATGGTCATGGAGTCCTTCGTGAGCGCATCGTTCATCTTCTTGGCCAGTTCCTGACGGGCCGCAGGATCACCGGTACGGCCGAGTTCTGCTGCCATCGCGTCATACTCTTCCGAGCAATGGCGGTTGATGTTCTCACCCTGCCAGCCGGTTTCCGGGCGCGGTGCCTTTTCGCAGGTATACTGCGTCAGATACTGCTCCGGATCGGTGCCGTCGAAGTTGTTGGCGTACATTTCCACGTCCGCATAGAACTTCTGGAACGTGTCCGGGGAAGCCGGATCACCACCGAAGAAGACCGAACCGTCGATGTTGCGAAGTTCGGTTTCAACGCCGATTTCCTGCCAGTTCTGCTTGATGATCGCCTGGAAATCCTGACGAACGGCGTTGGTCGAGGTCTGGAACAGAAGTTCCAGTTTTTTGCCGTCCTTCTCACGGATGCCGTCACCATCGGTGTCGGTCCAGCCGGCTTCCTCCAGCAGCGCCTTGGCACCTTCGACATCCTGCGTCAGGCAATCCGTATTGTCGGATGCGTAGGCGGCAGGGGCTGGCACGAGGTTACAGGTCGGGCGACCGGCCTGGCCATACCCGATTTCCACCAGCAGCGGGCGGTCGATGGCCATCGACAGTGCACGACGCACTTTCTCGTCCGACAGGATCGGATGCGGATGCTTGGCCGTGGACCGCTCGCCTTCCGGAAGGTCCGGGGACGGGTCGGTCATGTTCATCTCGATGCGCTCGACAAGTGTGCCGAATGCGGAGATGGGCGTGCCCTGGCCGCCTTCTGCCATTTGTGCCAGCACGTCCGGCGCAAGCTGCAGGTTCCAGGCGTAGTCGAACTCGCCTGTTTCCATGACGGCGCGACCGGCAGCAGCGGCATCACCGCCGCCCTTGAAGGTCAGCGTTGCGAAGGCAGGCTTGTTTTCTTCACGATAGTTCTCGTTGGCCGCCATCGTGATCACATCGTTCGGCTTGAACTCGGTGACGGTGAACGGGCCGGTGCCGACGGGCGTGAAGTTGGCGTCCGTGCATTCCGGTGCCTTGGCACCGAGACAATCGGCGAACTGCGCCTTCTGGATGATCGGAGACTGGCCGCCGACGAATGCGGAATACGGCACGTATTTCGCTTCGGTGTAGTTCACGACGATGGTCTGGGCGTCGGGCGTTTCCACGGATGCGATACCGTCGAACTTGGCCGACTGGGCACAACCGCCTTCGGGATGCGTGCAATATTCATAAGTGAACTTGACGTCTTCGGATGTGACCGGCGTTCCGTCGGACCACAGAAGGCCCTCTTTCAGCTTCCACGTGATCTGCGTGGAGCCTTCGTTGATGCCGCCATTTTCCAGCGTCGGGATGGATTCGGCGAGATACGGCACGAGTTCGCCGTTCTGGTCGAAGCGGGCCAGTGGTTCGAGAACGAGCGAAGCCGCCTCGATGTCCTTGGTGCCGCCCGAAAGATACGGGTTCATGATCGATGGCGCCTGCCAGTAGATGATTTTGACCTCACCGTCGCGTCCGCGTGGCCCTTCATGGCCGTCCGCGAACGCCGCGCCGGCAACAGTCGCCATCGCGGCACTGGCCAGTAG
The DNA here is from genome assembly GCA_963799325.1 of uncultured Alphaproteobacteria bacterium. Taxonomy (GTDB): domain Bacteria; phylum Pseudomonadota; class Alphaproteobacteria; order Rhizobiales; family Rhizobiaceae; genus Pseudahrensia. The sequence continues at coordinate 1,578,576 of CAWCWS010000002.1, forward strand.
CATTGTTTTGAAAGTCTTCATTGTGGCTTCTCTCCTGAGTTTGCGCGACGGTTGGCCCGCCGCTCGTTGGCCGGATGGTGCGGGTTTTCGAGAAAACCGCACCGTCATGCGAAATGGCAAGCGACGAACCGTTCGTCGGCACCCGCCCCTTCGCGTCCAGATTCAATGGAACGCCATTGCGGCGGCTCCGTAAAGCACTTTTGCGTATCCCGCCCGGCTTCCTTCAACTCTTTTTGCAACGGACAGCGGGTGCAGAACACGCAACCGGGCGGCGGCGCGGCTGGGCTCGGCACGTCTCCGGTCAGGATGGTGCGCTCCCGTTTCGCTTCCACAGTAGGGTCCGCCATCGGCACGGCGGACAGTAGAGCCTTCGTGTAAGGGTGGCGCGGTTCGGCATAGAGGTCGGCGACCGGGGCCAATTCCATGATCTTGCCCAGATACATGACGGCCACGCGCGAAGCGATGTGGCGCACCATCGACAGGTCGTGGGAGATGAACAGGTATGTCAGCCCCCGCTCGGCCTGCAAATCCTCCAGGAGGTTCACCACCTGCGCCTGAATCGACACGTCCAGCGCCGCGATCGGTTCGTCGCACACGATGAAATCGGGGTCGAGCGCCAACGCCCGCGCGATACCGATGCGCTGACGCTGGCCGCCCGAAAATTCATGCGGATAGCGGTTCACGTAGTCGGGGTTGAGGCCGACCTGATCGAGCAGTTCCCGCACCCGTGCGATGCGCTCGTCCGCCTTCATGCCGGTATGTTCGACCAGCGGTTCGGCGACGATGGCCCCCACCGTCATGCGCGGGTTGAGGCAGGCCTGCGGATCCTGGAAGATCATCTGCATCCGCGGACGCATCTTGCGCATAGCGTCGTCGGACAGGTCCGCGATGTCCGTGTTCTCGAACCGCACGGACCCCGATGTCGGATCGTAGAGCCGCAGCACGGCCCGCCCGGCGGTGGATTTTCCGCACCCGCTTTCACCCACCAGTCCGAGCGTTTCGCCGCGCATGATGTCGAACGTGATGCCGTCGACGGCCTTCACCTCACCGACACGCCGCCGCAACAGACCGGCATGAATGGGGAAATGGATTTTGAGATCATCGATGGACAGCAGCGTTTCACTCATGCGGCGGCTTCGTTCTTTTCCAATTCCAGCCAACATCGCGATTGCTGCCCCGGTCCGGCATCGAACAGCGGCGGGTTTTCCTGGAGGCATTTGGCGTGGACATAGTCGCATCTTGGCGCGAACGGGCAGGCATGGAGCGGCTTGCGCAAACTCGGGGCCTGTCCGGGGATTGAGCGCAACCGCTCGTCGCGTCCCTCGTGCAATTCCGCGTTCGGAAGGGTTTCCAGCAGGGCCTGCGTATAAGGATGGCGGGGGTCGGCATAAAGCCGGTCAACATCCGCCATTTCGACGATCTGCCCGCCATACATGACGGCGACCCGGTCCGCGATACCGGCGACGACACCAAGATCGTGCGTCACCCACACGATGGCCGTGCCCATCTTTTCGCGCAAATCCTTCACCAGTTCGATGATCTGCGCCTGCACCGTCACGTCGAGCGCGGTGGTGGGCTCGTCCGCGAACAGCACTTTCGGGTCGCAGGCCAGCGCGATGGCAATCATCACCCGTTGGCGCATTCCGCCGGAGAATTGATGCGGATAATCGTCCAGCCGCGCATCCGGCTGCGGAATGCCGACCAGCGCCAGCAACTCCGCCGCCCGCGCCCGTGCCGCCTTCCCCTTCAGGCCCATATGCAGCTTCAGCGGTTCGATGAGCTGGAAGCCGACGGTGAAGACCGGATTGAGCGAGGTCATCGGGTCCTGAAAGATGAACCCGATATCCCCGCCCCGGACGGCGCGCAGCTCTTCTTCAGACATCGCCAACAGGTCGCGTCCGTTAAACAGCGCCTTGCCGGCACGTATCTGGGCGGGCGGAATAGGCAGCAGTTTCAGGCACGACATCATTGTGACGGACTTGCCGGAGCCGGATTCGCCCACGACACCCAACAATTCACCCGCTTTCAGTGCAAAACTCACATCGTTGACGGCATGAACGTCGCCAGAGGAGGTCTTGAACGTCGTCGTCAGCCCTTCGACGGACAGCACGGCATCGTCTTGATGAGGACGTTGAGTGACAGGCGGGCTCGAGTGATCTTTTAATGACATGGAGGGCAAGACTAGCGAAGGCGGCGGGCCTTGCAAGCAGCGATAGTGCATTAAGAACAAATATCGTCGCCTCGTTGGCCGTCGTGCCAATCTGTAGCCGCAATTCGCGTCAAGGTGCATTCGTTAAGCGATCTGCAGGTTTTCTTGGACAATACAATCCATGCGAGGGTGCCTGTCGCAAATCGCCTCACACCGTCTCATCCCGCCCCCCACCGTCGCTGACCCAGTTTTACACGTTTTAAGGAGTCCGGCCATGCGCCGCACGTTGCATTCATCCCTTCTGCCGATCATCGCCCTCGCATTGCTGGCCATTGTCGCCGGTTGCGCCAAGAAACAGCCGCTGCCAGACAACAACGCCCAGCTTGGTATCGGCGGTTCGGCCACACCGGGTTCGCAGCAGGATTTCACGCTGAACGTGGGCGACCGGGTGTTCTTCACCACCGATTCCAGTTCGTTGACCGGCAGAGGCCCGCGCCACGCTCGACAAGCAGGGTGAGTGGCTGTCGCGCTATCCCAACTATTCCATCACGGTCGAAGGCCATGCCGATGAGCGCGGAACGCGGGAATACAACATTGCCCTTGGTGCCCGTCGCGCCGCTGCCACGCGCGACTACCTTGCATCGCGCGGTATCAACCGCGGCAATATCCGGACTATTTCCTACGGCAAGGAACGCCCCGTTGCAGTCGGTTCCGATCTCGACTCGCTGAACCAGAACCGCCGCGCCGTCACCGTGCTCGGTGGCGCTGGCAGCTAGGGGGGCGGTCATGCGCGCAGTCATCACCGCTCTCTCGCTCGCTCTTGCGACACCGGCAATGGCCGTGCCGGTCAGGCACTTCCGTGCCCTCTCTCGTCGTGCCCGCCCAGGCGGACCAGTCCTACCGCATCAACGAACTGGAGGAACAAATCCGCCAGTTGAACGGGCGCATCGAGGAACTGACGTTTCAGATCCTCGAAACACAGGAAAATTTGCGGAAGCAGCAGGAAGACTACGAACTGCGCTTTCAGGAACTGGAAGACCGGCAGGGATCCGCCTCACAAGACCGATCGACGGATGTTGCCGAAAGCGACAGCGGGGTCGCCGACCGCCTGGGAAAGCCTGAGACCACGCTGGGTGGCGATTCCTCCGACGACGCGCTGGCTGATACGACGCTTGAAGAACGCCCCGTTGCGGATGTCTCCCCCGATCAAAATACCAATGCCGACGACCTCGCCCGCCGCGACCTCGAACCGCGCGCTTTGGGCACATTGATCTTCGATGAACAGGGCAACGTGATCGACGCTGCCCCGTCCGACGAGGCCGGGCGCGTGCTGGATGGCCTCGACGGCAATACGGCTGATGCGTTGACCGAAGCGCTCGACGCCTCGGTATTCGGCTCGACACCCGAAGAGGTGTTGCAAGCCGCACAGCAGGCGGTGGCAAGCCGCGATTACCCGAGGGCCGAACAGGCGGCGCGCGCCGGGTTGCTGGCGTGGCCGGAAAGTGCCGTGACCGGTGAGACCAAGGCCGCGCTCGGCGAAGCCCTGTTCTGGCAAAAACGCTATTACGACGCCGCTCAGGTCCAGCTCGAAGCGCACCGGACCGCGCCCGAAGCCTATACGGCCCCCGACAATCTGCTCGGCCTTGGCCTGTCGCTCGCCGGTCTCAACCAACGCGAGGTTGCCTGTGCGACCTATGCGGAAGTGTTGAAGCAATATCCCGATGCCGCCCCGCGTCTCGCCCCGCGCGTCCGCGACGAACAGGCGGCGGCCCGCTGCATCTGACGGTGGCCCCGCCACGGTTAGACTGGCACCGCGACGCACCGCCTTTCGCGGAACCGAAGCTGCGGTTCGACCCGCACTTTCAGAACGACGGCCTTCCCGTTCCACCGGACCGACACATTCTTGCAGCCGTCTCCGGCGGTGGCGATTCCATCGCCCTGCTCCACCTTCTCGCCGACTGGCGCACCCGCTCCGCCTGCGATCTGAGCGTGGCAACGGTCGACCACGCCTTGCGTGAGGGCAGCGTGGAAGATGCACTCTTCGTCGCCGAAACCTGCCGTACTCTCGGTCTGCCCCACACAATTCTGCGCTGGCAGCGGAATGCGACGGACGCGCGTTCGTCGAGCGCCGCACGCATGGCGCGTTACGGATTGCTGCATGCCCATGCCCGCGAGACTGGCGCAACCTGCATCGCGCTGGGTCATACGCTGGACGATCAGGCTGAAACCCTCACCATGCGCTCTTCCCGCAACGGACGCATGGCAGGTGGCACGAACGGCCTTGCCGGTATGGCTCTGCGAACGGGGCTGGTGATCGAGGGGCAAGCGGGTCGATCTCTACCGCCCCCTTCTCCACATTTCCCGTCAACGATTGCGAACCTATCTCACCGAAAACGCTCGACCGTGGCGCGAAGACCCGACCAACGACGACAGGCGTTACGAGCGTGTCCGCACCCGGCAGGAACTGGACCAGTGCCCCGGGTTGGACGGTGCAACGCGCGCGCGCTTTGCGTCTTTGTGTGGCCGCACCCGGTCATGGCTCTCTGTTTCGATCGCCAACTGCTTGAAAGCCCACGCCTCTGCTTCGGGTGAAACGGTGCGGTTTACCCGCGCGACAGCAACACCCCCCGTCATTCTGGCGCAGTGCTCTCGCCGCAATCGTGCGGCGCATGGGCGGCAATGCCTATGCAATTCCGATTGGAAAGATGGAGCCCGTTCTGCGCGCAATCCGGCAAGGCAAACCCACCAAATATGCGGTCGGGCGATGCCTGCTCACATTCGACGGAACGGGCATCACCGTTGAAAGGGAGAACCGGAAGGGCGCAAAGGGGGAACACGCACCATTTCAATACCTGTCCAGCTTCGATGCGCCCGTTGACCGCGCGCTCGAAGGGATCTTCGCCGACATTGGGAGAAATACGGATTAACCGGCGAAGGATGCCGCAGCATCTCTCCCTTGGCAGGGGCCGTCGCTCCGCCTATCTTGGAGGCAACACGGGTCGCTTCGCACGCGCCCATCCACCGGCCCGGTCCGCATGCACGGGCTGCGAGAAAGTGACCTGATGAACACGAACTTCCGCAATTTCGCCCTTTGGGGTTTGATCGCCCTGCTTCTGGTGGCCCTGTTCCAGATGTTCCAGCCATCGACCAACGAGCCGCGCACGAACGAAATCGCATATTCGTCATTTCTGGAGGCGGTAGAGAAGAACCGCGTTCAGGCCGTCACCATCCAGGGCGACCAGATCACCGGCACCTATACGGACCAGTCCGTCGGTTTCTCGACCTACGCGCCGTCCGACCCCGATTTGGTCAAGCGCCTCGACGCGCAGGGTGTGGCGATCACGGCCAAACCGTTGACCGATGGCCGCTCGACCTTCACCGGCATGTTCCTGAACTGGTTGCCCCTGTTGCTGCTCATCGGCGTGTGGATCTTCATCATGCGGCAGATGCAGTCGGGCCAGGGCAAGGCGATGGGGTTTGGCAAGTCCAAGGCCAAGCTGATGACGCAGGTCGAAGGCAAGGTGACGTTCGATGACGTGGCGGGCGTGGATGAAGCCAAGGAAGACCTCATCGAGATCGTTGACTTTCTGCGCGATCCGCAGAAATTCCAGCGCCTTGGCGGCAAGATGCCCCACGGCGTCCTGCTCGTCGGCCCTCCCGGCACCGGTAAGACGCTGACAGCGCGTGCTGTGGCAGGTGAAGCCAACGTGCCGTTCTTCACAATTTCCGGTTCCGACTTTGTGGAAATGTTCGTCGGCGTCGGCGCATCCCGTGTGCGCGACATGTTCGAGCAGGCCAAGAAGAATGCACCCTGCATCGTCTTCATCGATGAGATCGACGCGGTCGGTCGTCATCGTGGTGCCGGTCTCGGCGGCGGCAACGACGAGCGCGAACAGACGCTCAACCAGTTGCTTGTTGAGATGGACGGCTTTGAGACCAACGAGGGCATCATCCTGATCGCCGCCACCAACCGTCCCGACGTTCTGGACCCGGCTCTGCTGCGCCCGGGCCGTTTCGACCGTCAGGTCGTCGTGTCGAACCCGGACATCATGGGACGCGAAGCCATCCTGAAAGTGCATGTGAAGAACGTGCCGCTCGCCCCCAATGTGGACCTGAAGGTTATCGCCCGTGGCACGCCCGGTTTTTCCGGTGCCGACCTGATGAACCTCGTCAACGAGGCTGCCCTTCTGGCCGCCCGCCGCGAAAAGCGGCTGGTCACGGCTGCCGAGTTCGAGGACGCCAAGGACAAGGTCATGATGGGTGCCGAACGGCGAACGATGGTCATGTCGGAAGAGGAAAAGCGCAACACCGCCTACCACGAGGCCGGCCACGCGCTGGTGGCGATTTCCGTGCCTTCGTCCCACCCGGTCCACAAGGCCACGATCATTCCACGCGGTCGTGCGCTCGGCATGGTGATGCAGCTTCCGGAGCGGGACCAGATTTCCATGTCCTACGAGGAAATGACGTCCCGTCTGGCCGTTATGATGGCCGGTCGCGTGGCGGAGGAACTGACGTTTGGCAAGAAGAACGTCACCTCCGGCGCGTCGTCCGACATCGATCAGGCCACCAAACTGGCCCGCGCGATGGTCACCCAATGGGGCTTCTCCGACAAGCTCGGCAAGGTCGCCTATGGCGAAAACCAGCAGGAAGTGTTCCTCGGTCACTCCGTCGCCCAGTCCAAGAACGTTTCGGAGGAAACTGCCCAGACGATCGATGAGGAAGTCCGTCGCCTGATCGACGAAGGCTGGGGCACGGCCAAGAAAATCCTCACCAAGCGCAAGAAGGATCTCGAAGCGCTGGCGCAGGGTTTGCTGGAATATGAAACGCTGACCGGCAAGGAGATCGACGAATTAATGGAAGGCAAGCCGCCATCGCGTGATCTCGGCGACGATACCCCACCGTCCCGTGGGTCCGCCGTGCCGAAGGCCGGTGCCAAACCGAAGCCGCGCAAGGGCGATGAGCCCGATACCGGCGGTCTCGAACCCCAACCGTCCTGAGTCCACAAACGGCGCGGCGTTGATTCTCCGCGCCGTATTTCGTTTTGAAGCGCGCTTTGCTCGAAACCTGCAACACGCTGTCATATCATGTGAGTGACGCAGAGCGTTGTTTGCGCCTATTTGCTGTTATCGACCGGTAACGAGATCGGTACCTTCTTCCGTTAGACGGAATGCGGAAAGAGCGCTTCGAGCAGGACGCAGCATGACAAACGCAACGACACGCACCTATTTCGGCACCGACGGTATTCGCGGTTTTGCCAATAAGTCTCCCATGACCGCCGAGATCGCCATGAAGGTGGGCATGGCTGCCGGAACCCTGTTCAAGCGCGGTCGGCACAAACATCGTGTCGTAATCGGCAAGGACACCCGCCTGTCCGGCTACATGATCGAAAACGCGCTGGTGGCCGGCTTCACCGCTGCCGGAATGGACGTGTTTCTGCTCGGGCCTATCCCCACCCCTGCGGTCGCCATGCTCACCCGCTCCATGCGCGCCGATATCGGCGTGATGATTTCCGCTTCCCATAATCCCTTCCACGACAACGGTATCAAGCTGTTCGGCGCAGACGGTTACAAGCTGGCGGATGACGATGAAATCGCTATCGAACGTTTGATCGACAGCGATCTCACATCGAAGCTCGCCACCGGCAAGTCCATCGGCCGCGCCACCCGTGTCGATGGGGTGCAGGACCGCTATATCGAGACCGCCAAGCGTAGCCTGCCCCGCAACATGTCCCTGGACGGGCTGAGGATCGTGGTCGATTGCGCCAACGGTGCCGCCTACAAAGTGGCCCCTCAGGCGCTTTGGGAACTGGGTGCGGACGTCGTGACCATTGGCAACACGCCGGACGGCACGAACATCAACGCCGAATGCGGCTCCACTCACACCCGCCTGTTGCAGAACAAGGTCAACGAGGTGCGCGCTGACATTGGCATCGCGCTGGACGGTGATGCGGACCGTGTGATCGTGGTGGATGAACGCTCCAACGTGGTCGACGGGGACCAGTTGATGGCGGTCGTCGCCCAATCCTGGCAGGCGTCGCAGCGGCTGCGCGGCGATGGCATCGTGGCGACCATCATGTCCAATCTTGGTCTTGAACGTTATCTTCACTCCCTCGACCTGTCGCTGGCCCGCACGACGGTGGGTGACCGCTATGTGGTCGAACACATGCGCAAGAACGGTTATAACGTCGGCGGCGAACAATCGGGCCATCTGGTGTTGTCGGACTACGCCACGACCGGGGACGGTCTCGTGGCCGCGCTTCAGGTGCTGGCCGTGGTCCGCAACAGCGGCAAACGGGTGTCCGACATCTGCAGGCGGTTCGACCCCGTTCCGCAGGTTCTGAAGAACGTGCGATACGAGGATGGTGAGCCGTTGGAAGCGGACGCCGTGGTCAAATGTATCGAGGACGCCCGCCAGCGGCTCGCCAATTCCGGTCGTGTCGTCATCCGCAAGTCGGGAACGGAGCCGCTCATTCGCGTGATGGCGGAAGGGGATGATGAAACGCTCGTGAACAACGTCGTGGACGACATTTGCACCGAAGTGCGGAAAGCGGCAGCGGCCTAGGCTAAAAGCCCCTACACTCCCAACAAGAAAAAGCCCGGACTGTGCCGGGCCTTGTCGTCTCGTGATAATAACCAAGTGCGCCGGTTACGCGCTCTTGGCCATCTGCACGTCTTCCGGTTCGCGCAGCACGTAGCCACGGCCCCACACCGTCTCGATGAAATTGGTGCCGCCGGTGGCCGAGGCCAGCTTCTTGCGCAGCTTGCAGATGAAAACGTCGATGATCTTCAGTTCCGGCTCGTCCATGCCGCCATAGAGGTGGTTGAGGAACATTTCCTTCGTCAGCGTTGTGCCTTTGCGCAGGGAAAGCAGCTCCAGCATCTGATATTCCTTGCCGGTCAGGTGGACCCGCTGGCCGGCGACTTCCACCGTCTTGGCGTCCAGATTGACCTTCAATTCGCCGGTCGTGATGATCGATTCCGCATGGCCCTTCGACCGGCGCACGATGGCCTGAATGCGGGCGACCAACTCGTCCTTGTGGAACGGCTTGGTCATGTAATCATCGGCACCGAAGCCGAGGCCGCGCACCTTGTCCTCGATACCGGCAAGACCGGACAGGATCAGGATCGGTGTTTTCACTTTCGACAGACGCAACGTCCGCAGAACCTCGTAACCGGACATATCCGGCAGGTTCAGGTCCAGAAGGATGATATCATAATCGTAGAGCTTGCCGAGATCGACACCCTCTTCCCCCAGGTCGGTCGTATAGACATTGAACTGCTCGGACTTGAGCATGAGTTCGATGGACTGGGCGGTGGCGCTGTCGTCTTCAATCAGCAATACGCGCATTTCATTCCCCTTCGAGCGGCTGGTCCGGCGTCCCGCAAGTGGCTGCAGGCGTTACCGGCCAAGGCCGTGGTGGCGGTATATCGAACGCGATACTGGCTTGAACATGGTTAACAAATGATTGCCAAATCGCGCAAGAGTCTGCGGGCAACAATTTAAAAACTTATCACAAACCTTTGTATTTTCTATTGAAAACAAGTGTCGATCGGCATTCGAAGACCAGTTAATTTCTGTGTCCGAAACATGGCGGTCTCTCGGGAGGGCAAATCACCCGCCGCACCGACCGCCTTGCCGGGCACGCGTTCACCATGAACGAGCAAGGTAAACGATCCCTTACCTGCACACACTTCAGAAAGGTCCGTGAAGCCACCCGTAACGAACATGGTGTACGGCGGGTAAATGGCGCAATCAAACCACAAACGATGCTGGCGACTGTCGTTTTTTTAACGATTGTGCCCCAGCGTAACACCGAGGCCGTGCGTATTTCGGCCCCGGTGTCTGCGGCGCGTTCATTGCGGCAGCCACCGGCAAATGCGTCTTGTTTGGAGTATCGAGTATGAAGTCGCGTGAGAGTGTGCTGCGCCTGAAGCAGTTTCAAGTTCAGGAAAAAGCCAGGCAGGTTGCCCAGATCGGAACCATGAGCGGTGAGTTCACCCGTATGGCCGAAGATCTCGACAAGCAGATTGCCTACGAAGAGAAGAAGGCGGGCATCGATGATCCCGGCCACTTCGCCTATCCGACCTTTGCAAAAGCCGCGCGCTTGCGCCGCGAGAATCTGCAGACGTCGATTCAGGATCTCGAAACCCAACAAGGCGCGGCGCGGGAAGCGCTGGAAGAGGCCGAGGCGGAACTCGCCAAGGTCGAGGCCAAGGAAGAGCGCGACGGCAAGGTGACGGAAGTCGCCGACAAGACCTCCGCTTACGAACAGGCAGGCATGATCGGCTGAACGCGAACTCTTCGTTCGCCTACATGAAGCCACGCACCGTATCGAGAAACTGCGCGCCGAATTCGCGCAGTTTGGTTTTGCCGACGCCTTTGATCGTGGCCAGTTCGCCCGATGATGCCGGGCGTTGTTGTGCAATTTCTTCCAGCGTGCGGTCGGGAAAGATCACATAGGCGGGCACCGAGCGTTCCCGCGCCAGGTCAAGCCGCAGCTTCTTCAGGCCCGCGAGCAAATCCCGATCTTTCGTCGACAGGTCGGCTACGGGTTTTGCGGGGGTGCGCGTCGGTTTTCGGCCCGTTCCATTGGCCATAAGTCCCGCAGCAGGCAGTGCGCGGTATGAAAACGTGCCTTTACCACGGCTGAGGCCGTTGCCCTTTTCCGTCACCAGCAGGCTGTTGTAGCCGCCGGTATCGACTTCCAGATAGTCCATCGCAACCATCTGGCGAACAATAGACTGCCAGATCGCTTTTGGTGTGCGCTCCCCCTTTCCGTGGGAAACCAGCTTGTGGTGGCGCGCCTTCAGCACCTTTTCAGTTTCCGCACCGCGCAACACGTCGATGATGTGGGATTGCCCGTAACGCTCCCCCGTCTCGAAGATTGCCTCCATCACCAGCAGCGCTTCCTCCGTGCCATCCGTCAGCGCCACCGGGTCGGCGCAGACATCGCAGTTTCCGCATGGTTCGGTGGTCTCGCCGAAATAGGCGAGCAGCGTCTGGCGACGGCAGGTGTTGGCTTCCGCAAACGCGATGAGCGACGCCAGCCGCGCCGATTCGCGGGCGCGGTGGTCGTCGTCCCCGTCGGCGCGTTCGATGAACTGTCGGCGCAGGCGGATATCGCCGGGACCGAACAGCATCATCGCATCCGCAGGTTGCCCGTCACGTCCCGCGCGGCCGATCTCCTGATAATAGGCTTCGACCGAGCCTGGCAGGTCGGTGTGAAACACGAAGCGCACGTCCGGCTTGTCGATGCCCATGCCAAAAGCGATGGTGGCAGCGACGATCAATCCGTCCTCCGTCACGAACCGGTCCTGCCGTTCGGAGCGTTCCTCGCGCGCCAGCCCGGCATGATAGGCGAGCGCATTGTGCCCGTCGGTGGACAGCAGGTCCGCCACCTCCTCCGTCTTCTTGCGCGACAAGCAGTAGATGATGCCGGTCTGCCCACGCCGCGCATCCACATAACCGAGCAACTGGTCCTTCCAGCCGGATTTCGGCGTCACGTTGAGGGTTATGTTCGGACGGTCAAAACCGGACACGAACGTGCGGTGTTTACCCTTGAACAGCTGGATTTCGATGTCCCGCCGCGTCTCCTCGTCCGCCGTCGCCGTCATGGCTGCCACCGGCACGTCGGGAAAGCGGCGGGACAGGTCGCCCAGATTGGCGTAGTCGGGTCGAAAGGCTGGTCCCCATTGGGACACGCAATGAGCCTCGTCGATGGCGATGAGCGAGACAGGCAAGCGGGAGACCACCGCCAGCATCCGCTCCGTCATCAACCGTTCCGGTGCCATGTAGAGAATGCGGGTTTCGCCGGATGCGACCCGCTTCCACGCTGCCACGTTCGCGTCCCGGTCCTGCGTGGAATTGATCGCGTCAGCGGCCACTCCTGCCAGCCGCAGGGCCGAGACCTGATCCTGCATCAACGCCACCAGCGGCGAGACGACGATCGTCAGTCCGGCCATCACCAGCGCGGGCACCTGGAAGCACAACGACTTTCCCGCCCCGGTCGGCATGACGGCGAGCACCGATGTGCCAGAAAGCAGCGTGTCGATCACCTCCTCCTGTCCGGCACGGAACTCATCGTAACCGAACACGGATTTCAGCACGTCGTGCTTGGTGGGGGACGGTGAAGACATGAAAAAAGGCAGCTCGAATCGGACTGCCCTACCCTAAACGCCCGGCGGACGGATCGCATGTGCGACCCGTTCAAAAAACGAAGGGAGTCAGGCTGCCGAAAGACTGTCCCGTTCGTGCCGGCCTTCCTCGATTTCCTCAATGATCTTTGCGACGAAGTCTTCAAGATCGTCTGGATTGCGTGAGGTGATGATACCGTTGGATATGGCGACCGGTTTATCGACAACGTTCGCACCCGCATTTTTCAGGTCCGTACGGATGGACGTATAGGAGGTCATCTCGCGCCCTTCCACGACACCGGCCTCGATAAGCAGCCACGGCGCATGGCAGATGGCGGCCACGATGCGGTTGCCGGACACGAAATCGCGCACGATCTCGACCGCCTTTCCGTTGGTCCGCAACACGTCCGGGTTGATCTGGCCGCCCGGCAGAACGAGCGCGTCATAATCGGCGACGGATACGTCGGAGATAGCCAGATCCGCATCGACGCTGGAGCCCCAGTCGTCTTCATCCCAACCCTTGATGCTTTTACCGTCCGGCGTTGCCACATGCACGCTGGCACCGGCGTCCTTCAGTTTCTTGAGGGGGACGTCGAGTTCAGATTGTTCGAACCCGTCGGACGCCATGATCAGAATTTTCGATTTCGTGATGGCTGGCATGTGAGGCTCCTCGTTTGGTGATCGTGAAACCGTCAAACCCTTTTCAGGTGGACATTGTTCCACCTGGCGCAGCACCGCCGTTGTGCGAACGCTCCAGTCCGAATTTGAGCGCCACCAGGGTTAGAGCGAAAAGCTGGGCGTGCCCCAGCGTTTCCAGCGTTTCCTCCGCCAGATCATGCCAGTTGTCGTAGCCGGGCAAGAAGCGGAACAGGTGCCGGTCGAACAGGTCCGCAATCAGATAGGTGAAGAATGCCCCGCCCAACCAGATGCGGGTCCAGTCGTTTCCAAGCCAATCGGCCAGTTCCAGTCGCTTGTACGACAACCAGAGCGCCAGGGCTCCGAGTGCGAAGAAGATGGCCCCATTGGTGAAATCGAAATGCAGTTCCCGCATGAAAATCGAAACTGACGGTCAACATCAGCATCAGCGTGAATGTTTCCCGCACCCACCGGTAGGTCACGACGGATGCGATGACGGCAAGTCCGGCAACCGTGGGCGCAACCAGTTCCTGCGTGGACTTCTCCATCAGCCATCGCAGGTCGGTCGCACCGATTGCCAGAATGATTGCCACCGAAACGAACGGGATAAACCAGACCACCAGCGGTGTGGCCCAAAGAGCGGCCCAACCGGAAGCCCAATGGATCCGAAAATGCTTGCGGAACTCGTTCTGCAATCCCATCCTGCGTTCCGGCAGGAGCTGCCATGACTGAAATCCCGTAGGTGAAAAGTGACGCGCCGCTATATGACAGTTTCCTCACCGATAAAAGCACGGTGCCGGAACGCTGGACGCTCCGCGCTGACCGTTCCTATAAGCCGCAGAGAAAGTCCAACCGAAGACAACACGACCGAGGCGACCAGGACGTATCATGGCAGGCCATTCCAAGTTCAAGAATATCATGCACCGCAAGGGGCGGCAGGATGCCGTGCGCTCCAAGCAGTTCGCCAAACTGTCGAAGGAAATCACCGTCGCGTCCAAGATGGGCGGACCGGACCCGGACGGAAACCCGCGCCTGCGTCTTGCCATTCAGAACGCCAAGGGTGTGTCGATGCCCAAGGACAATATCCAGCGCGCGGTCGATAAGGGCGGCGCGGGTGATTCCGAGGATTATTTCGAAATCCGCTACGAAGGCTACGGACCCGGCGGCGTGGCTGTTGTGGTGGAGGCACTGTCCGACAACCGCAACCGCACCGCCAGCAACGTGCGGGCCTGCTTTACGAAAAACGGCGGCCAGTTGGGCGAGACCGGCTCGGTCGGCTTCATGTTCGACCGTGTTGGAGAGATCAAATACCCGGCCTCCGCCGGTTCCGAAGACAAGGTGATGGAAGCCGCTATCGAAGCCGGTGCCGAGGATGTGACCTCCGACATGGAAGACGACGGCGACGGCCACACGATCCTCACCGCATTCGAGGATCTCGGCGATGTCGCCAAGGCGCTCGAAGAGAAACTCGGCGAGGCCGAAAGCGTCAACGTCATCTGGAAGCCCCAGAACCAGGTGCCCATCGACGAGGAGAAGGGCGCGACGATGCTGAAACTCATGGACGCGCTGGAAGACGACGACGACGTGCAGAACGTCTATGCCAATTTCGAAATAGATGACGAAACGATGGCGAAGCTGTCGAACTAGTGGAGCCAACCGTCCGTATTCTCGGCATCGACCCCGGCCTGCGTTTCACCGGCTGGGGCATCGTGGAGAGCGTCGGCTCGCGTCTGATGTTTCAGGGAGCGGGAACGATCAAGTCCGATGCGAAAACCGATCTGGCGACGCGGCTGACGCAGTTGCACGCCGGTCTGCAGGATGTGATCGCCCGCTACGCTCCCACCGAAGCGGCGGTGGAAAACACCTTCGTCAACAAGGACGCCGCAGCCACACTGAAGCTCGGACAGGCGCGCGGCATATGCCTGCTCGTTCCTGCGCTTGCCGGATTGCCCGTCGCCGAATATGCGCCCAACGCCGTCAAGAAAGCGGTCATCGGCGTCGGTCACGGCGACAAGAAACAGATACAGGTGATGGTCGGCATGTTGCTGCCCAAAGCCGTGTGGGACAGCGACGACGCCGCCGACGCGCTCGCCATCGCCATCTGCCACGCCCACCATCGCGGCCCTGCCGACGCGCGTATCGCGAAGGCGCTGGAGATCGCAGGAAGCAGTCAGTGATCGGCAAACTGAAAGGCACGCTCGAGTCCATCGGCGAGGACTGGATCATCATCGACGTGCACGGCGTCGGCTATCAGGTCCATTGCTCCAGCCGCACCCTTGCCGCCCTGCCCGCCACCGGCGAGGCTGTCGTGATGGCGATCGAAACCCATGTGCGGGAAACCGAGATCAAGCTGTTCGGCTTTTCCGCCGATCTCGAACGCGAGTGGTTCCGCCTGTTGCAGAACGTGCAGGGCGTCGGCGCGAAGGTGGCGCTCGCCATTCTCGGCACGTTGACGCCGGGCGACTTGGCGTCAGCCATTGCTTTGCAGGACAAGGCGACGGTCTCCCGTGCCCCGGGTGTCGGCCCCAAGGTGGCGCAGCGCATTGTCTCCGAACTCAAGGACAAGGCCCCCGCCCTCTCCGCAGACGCCACCGGCACCCTCGGCCTGCAACAGGAAATCGGCGCGGGCGTGGCCGGTTCCGCCGTGCAGGATGCCGTCTCCGCGCTCACCAATCTCGGCTATTCCAGCCAGCAGGCCAGCGCCGCCGTCTCCTCAGCTTTGAAAAACGCCGGTGAGGATGCGTCCAGCGCGACCCTCATTCGCCTCGGCCTGCGGGAACTGTCGTCATGAGCGACAGCCGTATTCTGGACGCCGAGAAGAAAGGCGAAGACGTGGCCGGTGAAGGGGTGGACGCCAACATCCGTCCCGAACGGCTGGCCGATTTTACGGGGCAGGCACAGGCACGCTCCAATCTCGGAGTGTTCGTGGAAGCGGCCAAGCAACGCGACGAACCTCTCGACCACGTCCTCTTCGTCGGCCCCCCCGGCCTCGGCAAGACAACGCTGGCGCAGATCATGGCAAAGGAACTGGGCGTCAATTTCCGCTCCACCTCCGGGCCCGTCATTGCCAAGGCGGGAGACCTGGCGGCTCTGCTCACCAATCTCGACGAGCGCGACGTGCTGTTCATCGACGAGATCCACCGCCTGTCCCCTGCGGTGGAGGAAATTCTTTACCCCGCGATGGAGGACTTTCAGCTCGACCTCATCATCGGCGAAGGCCCGGCTGCGCGGTCCGTCAAGATCGACCTCGCCCGCTTCACCCTCATCGCCGCCACCACCCGCCTCGGCCTGCTCACGACGCCCCTGCGAGACCGGTTCGGTATTCCGATCCGCCTGCAGTTTTACACGGTGCAGGAACTGGAAAAGATCGTGCGCCGCGGTGCGCGTATTTTCGGCATCGGAATCACCGACGATGGTGCGCTGGAAATCGCTCGCCGCGCCCGTGGGACGCCACGCATTGCAGGTCGTCTGTTACGCCGTGTCCGCGACTTCGCGCTGGTCGCCAAGGTGGAGGCTATCGACCGCACCATCGCCGACACCGCGTTGCATCAACTCGGGGTCGATCGCATCGGCCTGGACGAACTGGACCGGCGCTATCTGACTGTAATCGGAGAAAACTTTGGTGGCGGCCCCGTCGGCATCGAAACCATCGCCGCGTCCTTGTCCGAACCCCGCGACGCGATCGAGGACATCATCGAACCCTATTTGATCCAGCAAGGTTTCATCCAGCGCACTCCGCGCGGCCGCGTCCTGACCCCCCGTGCCTTCGACCATATGGGGCTGGCTGTGCCGGGGGGATTGGAGACCCGGCAGGCGGGGCTGTTCGAGGAGGACGGGGACTAGCAAGCCTCCATCAGACCCTCTAGATTGTAGGCATGAGCGAATTTGTAGCCACCTTTGCGACAGCCCGGAAACTACAGCGGACGGAAAAGCCGCTGTATGAGAGGGACTATTACGCGTGGGTTCAACAACAAGCGGATGCGTTGCGAAATGGTCGTTTGAAAGATCTCGACGTAGTCAATTTACTGGACGAGGTCGAAGATTTGGGGAAATCGGAACGCAAAGGCATCCGTAGCCACCATCAAGTGCTCCATATGCATCTCTTGAAATGGTTGGTTCAGCCCGATCAACGAAGTGCTAGTTGGGAAGCCACCATAAAAGTACAAAGAATGCAAATCGCCAAGCTGTTGAACGAGAGTCCCAGTTTGCGTCGGCTACCAGGTGAAGAAATGGATTTCATACATGAGGTAGCTGTGCTCAAAGCGGTTGGCGAAACAAATTTGCCCGTAAATGCATTTCCCGCCCGATCGCCCTTTACGGCGGAGCAAACACTCGACCCTGATTTCTGGCCCGAACAGTAGCCCTTTCCTTGATCGCAGGCACGCTCCACGACGACCACCACACGCTACAGGCCCGCGTTTATTTCGAGCACACGGACTTCTCCGGTGTCGTCTATCACGGGCGCTATCTCGACTTCCTCGAACATGGCCGGTCGGATTATGTGCGATTGCTCGGTGTCCACCACAACGAAATGGCGAAGGGCTGCTATGGCGAACCGCTGGCCTTCGCCGTTCACCGCATGGAGATTGCCTATCGGGCACCGGCTCGCATCGACGATCTGCTGACTGTCACCACCAACCGCGGCACGCTGAAGGGGCTACGACTGACATTCGATCAGCGCATCGCATGCAACGATACGGTGCTGGTCGAAGCCTGCGTGACGGTTGTGTTGATGTCACCGGATGGCAGGCCGCGGCGCTTCCCCGACACTCTGTTGCAGGCTCTCGGCGTGCAATCGGCATAATGCCAACATAACGATTGGTTAACCACGACGCTGCATGGTGTTTTCAAGCGCGAACTGCACATTGCGCCATGCTTTCACCCAACTTTTCCTGAAGGACGATGAAGCTGCACCCTCTTGCCAGCATCCTATCAGACTCCCTCCCCTGCCGGACCCTGCCATGATTTTCCGTCGCCCCCTCCTTGCGACCGCGCTCTTTTTCGCCACGACGCCCGTATTCGCGCAGGCTATCGAGTCGTCCGGGCTGGAAGCAACCGTCGATACCTCCCTGATCGGGCTGTTTCTCGAAGCGGGGCTGATCGTCAAGCTGGTGATGATCGGGCTGATTCTCGCCTCCGTCTGGTGCTGGGGCATCATGTTCGACAAGTGGCGCGCGTTTTCAGCCATGCGCAAACAGATGGACCAGTTCGAAGATGTTTTCTGGTCCGGCCAGAATCTGGAAGAACTCTACCGTACCCTCTCCACCCGCCCTGCGACCGGCATGGGCGCGCTGTTCGTGGCCGCGATGGGCGAATGGAAACGCTCGTTCGAGCGCAACGCCCGCTCGCCCATCGGCCTGCAAACGCGCATCGACAAGAGCCTCGACGTGGCCCTGAGCCGTGAAATGGAGAAACTGGAAAAGCGGCTGCCGTTTCTGGCGACGCTGGGTTCGGCCGCACCTTTCATCGGTCTGTTCGGCACCGTCATCGGCATCATGACCTCCTTTCAGGCGATTGCGGGCTCCAAATCCACGAACCTCGCCGTCGTCGCACCGGGCATTGCAGAAGCCCTGCTGGCCACGGCACTCGGCCTGCTGGCAGCCATTCCGGCGGTCATGGCCTACAACAAGTTTTCCAACGATGTCGGCAAGATCGCCGGTCGGCTGGAAGCGTTCGCCGACGAATTCTCGTCGATCCTGTCGCGGCAGATCGATGAGAAACAGTCCGGTGCTTAGGCTGGGAGCGTAGCGACATGGGCATGAGCACAGGCGCATCGGGAGTCTCTGGCGGTCGTCGCAGGCGGGGCCGGCGGGCAGCCATGATGAGCGAGATCAACGTGACGCCGTTTGTGGATGTGATGCTGGTTCTGCTCATTATCTTCATGGTCGCCGCCCCTTTGCTGACGGTCGGTGTCCCCATCGACCTGCCGGAAAGTCAGGCCAAGCCGCTGAACTCCGACACCCAGCCGATTACCATTTCCGTGCGCGAAGGCGGTCAGGTGTTTCTGGCCGACAACGAGATCGCGGTCGCCGACCTCATTCCCAAGCTGCAGGCCATCGCCGAAAACGGCTACGAGGAACGCCTTTACGTGCGCGGCGACAAGGCGACGGATTATGGCACGGTCATGCGGATCATGGGGGCGTTGAACGCTGCCGGATACCGCAAGATCGGGCTGGTGACGCTACAGGAACAAACGAACTAGCATGGCCGCGTCCCGCTTCCAGCCGGGTGTCTTTATTTCGGGTGTGGCCCATGCCGCAATCCTCGCATGGGCGGTCGTATCCATCGCCGCCCCCCGCCCGCTTGAAGTGCCGGAAGTCGACGCCATGCCGGTGGACATAGTGCCAATCGAAGAACTGACGAAATCCATCGAGGGCAATCTCGACGCGCCCCTGACCGAAACGCCCGCGCCGACACCGACCAAGGCACCGCCACGGCCGGAACCGGCTGAAAATACGGGCGAGACGGCCCGCGACGTGGAAGCCGATTCGCCCGAGCCGACACCCGAGCCTCCGGTCGAAACCGTCGAGGCACCGTCCGAAGCCGTCGAGCAGCCGCCGGAACCGGAACCCCTGCCCGAGCCGCCGGTCCCCGAAGCCAAACCGGAACCGGAGACACCGAAACCTGCCGAGCCGAAGACCGATATCGCAGCCCTTGCCGAGCAGGCTGAGGCGGAAACGGAGCCCGAGGCGGAGGAGGAAGAACTCGAACTGCCCGAGCAGGTCGCCGCCCCCAAGGCGCGCCCGGAGCCGCCGAAGCCGGTCGAGAAGAAAGAGCCTGTGAAGGAAACGCAGACCGCCTTGCTCAACAAGGCCGAACCCTCCGCTGGTGGCGCGAAGCGCAGCGAGAAGCCCGCGTCCCAGGGCGTCGCCAAGGCCAACAACGCGGTGAAGATGTCAGCTTCCGAGATCGACGCCCTGCGCGGGCAGATCCAGAAATGCTGGAATGTAGGCGCATTGGCCGGTGCCAGCGATGCCGCCAGCCTGCGCGCGAAGGTCGTCTTCCGTCTTAACCGCAATGGCGAGATCGACGGGCGACCGGAAGCCTCTGCGAGCGGCTCCGACGCCACCACCAACCGCACATTCGCGGGCGGCGCCCGTCGCGCCGTGCAGCGCTGCGCGCCCTACAAACTGCCTCCCGAAAAATACGAGACCTGGGCGGACGTGACCGTCAATTTCTCGCTCGCCGACATGCTTTAGGCACTTTCTCTCCCTACCCCGCCCCAACCCCGCTTTCGGCCCCACCGCAAGCCTTCCAGTTTCAGTTCCGGACGCACCATGACCGCTGTAAAATCCCTTCTGTTTGCAACTCTCGCGCTGTTCGCGCTTGCGTTCGCTCCTGCCCACGCGCGCATCGAGATCGACATCACCAGCGGCAATGTGGAACCGTTGCCAATCGCCATTCCCGGCTTTCTGGGCGATGCCACCATCGCGAAGGAAATCTCGGACGTGGTGTCCGCCGATCTCAAGAATTCCGGCCTGTTCGATGTGTTGAACCCGGCCTCATTCATCGATCAAATCGCCGATTCCAACGCTACGCCGAACTTCGCAAACTGGACCTCCATCAAGGCCGCTGCCCTTGTGACCGGTCAGGTCGTGTCGGAAGGCGGCGGGCGGTTCCGCACTGAATTCCGCTTGTGGGACACGTTCGGTGCCGAGCAGGTCATCGGCCAGCAATATTCCACCAATCCCGGTAACGTGCGCCGCGTCGGCCACATCATCGCCGACGCCATCTACAAGGCGCTGACGGGCGAAGACGGGTATTTCGACACCCGCGTCGTGTTTGTGGCCGAGGATGGCCCCAAGGACAAACGCCGCAAGCGCCTCGCGATCATGGATCAGGACGGTGCCAATCTGCGCTATCTGACGGACGGATCGGACCTCGTGTTGACCCCGCGCTTCTCGCCCTCCCGGCAGGAAGTGACCTACATGTCCTTCGCCGGTGGCGAGCCGCGCGTCTATCTGTTGCAGATCGAAACCGGCCAGCGCGAAGCGGTCGGCAACTTCCCCAACATGACGTTCGCACCGCGCTTCTCGCCGGATGGCCAGCGCATCGTGCTGTCGCTGCAGCAGGACGGCAACGCCAACATTTACGCGATGGACCTGCGCTCGCGGAACACGACCCGACTGACCTCGACCAACGCCATCGACACGTCGCCCAGCTATTCGCCGGATGGTCGACAGATCGTTTTCGAGAGCGACCGGGGCGGGCAGCAGGCGCTTTACGTCATGTCGTCGGCGGGGGGCGAAGGCCAACGCATCTCGTTCGGAGCAGGATCCTATTCGACTCCGGTCTGGAGCCCGCGTGGCGACCTGATCGCGTTCACCAAACAGTCCGGTGGCAACTTTTTGATTGGCGTCATGCGCCCGGACGGGTCCGGCGAACGCATCTTGACCGAAGGTTACCATAACGAAGGCCCAACATGGGCACCGAACGGACGCACGCTCATGTTCTTCCGCGAAACGCGGGGGGCTACCGGTGGTCCAAAGCTCTATTCCATCGACCTGACGGGCCGCAACGAGCGACAGATCGCAACTCCCAACTTCGCCAGTGACCCGGCGTGGAGCCCGCTGCTCGACTGAGCCGGACGTTAGCGAAATTCAGCGCTGGACGATAACCGGCGTGCGCCACCGCACCCGTTCGTAAAGGTCGGCGATGTCGCGGTTGTGCATCCGAATGCAGCCGTAGGACGCCTGTCGTCCGATGGAGCCCGGGTTGTTCGTGCCGTGGATGGCATATTGCCCGTGGTCGAGAACAAGCGCTGCGATTCCCATCGGGTTGCGTGGCGAACCGGCGGGAATGACATTGGGAATGGCGGGATTGTCGCGCTTGATCTCGGCGGTGGGGGACCATGCGGGCTTCCACCGCTTCGAGCGGATACGGGCCGTGCCCGTCCACTGCTTTCCAGCCCGCCCGACGGCAACCTTGTAGCGGATCGCCTGACCGTTCCCGAGACCGAAGTAGAGACGCCGATCGCTGGTATCGACAAGAATCGTGCCTCTCGGAATGTTGGCATCGACAACCTGCCGCGCTTGGGCCGGCAGCATGACGACGAACGATAGAAGTCCAAATAGTGCCAATCGGAACATGCCGGGCCACCTTTCCCAAGGTTACATACAAGCCACGTGAAAGTGTGGATGCCGCAGAATTTCAAACCTGACGCAAACCGTAGGGTAGAGGAACTGAAAGCTTACCGGCCGGTTAACGGCGCGCGGTCGAAATTGTTCAAAATTTATAGAGTGTTGCGAAAATTCACTATTTTTATACAATTTTTTCAGACACTAAGATAACTAACGGCCTGCTTTGCCTGGCTGGCGGTTGAACGCATCAAACCCAACTAGGATCCATCGATATGAAGAAAATTTTCATCGCCGCAATGGCCTGCATTGCCCTGTTCTCCCTGACCGGCTGCGAAAGCATCGGCAAAGGCAAGGGCAAGTCTCCGGTCGTCGTTTCCGGCTGATTGAACTTGAACGGTGGGCGGTACGTTCGCCCGCCGTTTCCCTCGCCTCACACTCCCGCAATCTCGAATGGCAGTTGCGTTGCGCGGAACAGTTCCCGCGTATTTTCTCCATCACGACCAGCTTAAACCCATTTGCACCGGATATCGTTTCGGACGGGTTCCTGATGGAAATCCATGCCCTTCAAAATCGTCCTTATGGCTTTCGCCCTGCTGCTGACCGCCAGCGGTTGCGCCACCCAGTCGAAATACGCTTCCGAAAGCAGTTTCGCGTCCGTCTATACAGGCCGGATATCCAGTCCCGATACACCGCTCGTGCCGTTCCCGCATGGCTTGCAAACACCGGCTTTGTCGCCTGACAAACCCTATTTCATCGAGTTCCGCGCCCGTAACGCTCTCAGCTACGGCCATGCCTCCGTCGCTTTCGGAAGGCTGGACGAGGATGGCAACGTCCCGCGCCTGTCCAACGGTGATCTTAAGCCCGGCTCGGTCGAAATCTCGGGTTTGCATCCGGCATCCGACAGCAACGCCGTCTATAGCGCGGGCCATTTCGTGCCTGTGCTGGCGAGTACAGGACCCAGCGACGGCGATGACGAGGAGGCCTATCTTCTCGCCCGCTATCGCATCAATCTCACACGGGAAGAGTTCCTGCGGACTGTTGCGATCGTCGAACAGCGCAAACGAACGACGCGATACTGGAACGGTCCGCTCAATTCCTGCGTCACTTATTTGCGGCGCATCGCCGAGGATATGGGGCTGAAAACACCCTCGACCCCGCATCTGCCGCAAAAATTCGTCGAGACGCTCGCCGCCATCAACGAACCTGCGTGAACGGCTGGCCTTGCAACAGCGTCGTTATTGCGCCTTCAACGCATCCATCAGCCGCTGAATATCGTCTGGCAAACGGGCTTCGAACCGCACGGTCTGGCCCGATGTCGGGTGGCGAAAACCGAGCAACCGTGCGTGCAGTGCCTGCCGCCCCAGCGCCGCGTAGAGCGTGGCAGCCGGTTCGGCCAAAGCCGTGCCCTTGCTGGCAAATTCGCGGCCATATTCCTTGTCGCCCAGCAACGGGCAACCGATGTGGGTCATGTGAACGCGGATCTGGTGGGTGCGTCCGGTTTCCAACCTGCATTCCACGAGGGATGCCGTTGGCACTCCAGTCTTCCGGTCGTCTTTAATCCGCTCCAATACCTGATAATGGGTGATCGCATGTTTCGCATCCGGTCGGCTCGGGTCGATGACCGCCTGTGCCGTGCGCTGCGTCGGGTGGCGGCCGATATGGGTCTCGATCGTGCCCTTCATGCGCGGCGGCGCACCCCAGACCAGCGCCAGATAGGCGCGCTCCAGCGGACCCGTCCGCCCGTGGTCGGCGAACTGTTCCTGCAAATCGATGTGCGCGCGATAGCTCTTCGCCGCGACCATGATGCCGGACGTATCCTTGTCCAGCCGGTGGACAATCCCGGGTCGCTTCACCCCGCCGATGCCGGATAGCTGCCCCGCACAATGGTGCAGCAGCGCGTTCACCAGCGTTCCGTCCCGGTTGCCCGGCGCGGGATGCACCACCATACCCGGCGGCTTGTTGATGACGATAAGATCGTCGTCCTCGAACACAACGTCGAGCGGAATGTCCTGCGGTTCGGGTGCGGCTTCCTCCGGCTGCGGCATGGCAAACCGCACCACGTCCCCCGCCGACACCTTCACGCTGGTGCCCCTTGGCACGATCCCATTGATCGTCACCTGCCCGGCGCGCACCAACGCCTGAACGCGGGCGCGTGAAAAATCGTCCGGCGCATTGGCAGAGATGAACTTGTCCACCCGCTTGCCATCGCTCGAATGGGGCACTTCGAGGACTTCCATCCCCCCCACTTCCATAGACGCACTATCTTCGGTATCGGAACTGGCCATTCCTCAGTGCGCCTTTCTCATGACAGAAATCCCCGAAGACGAACCGCTTGACCCGAAGGTGGAGGCGATCCGCCGCAAGATGGTGCGGTTGCTGGCTGTTTCGGGTGGCATCATGATGGTCGGCCTCATGACGGTTCTCATCGCTATTGTCTATCGTTTGAACGCAGGCGATGCACCAGCCGCGGGTTCGGGCGAGCCTGTCGCCGTCACCGTTCCGGCCAATGCCACGGTCAACGCAATGTCGGCAGACGAGACCGGCATGACACTCACCCTGACGCTCGGCAACGGCGGCACCGAAATCCGCCGCTTCGACACGGCGGGCCGGTTGGTCGGTCGCTACGTGGTGGTCAGCGAGTAGTCAGCTGGAAGCCGGCATCGCCGTTTCGGCGATCTTGGCCCAATAGCTCGCGCCCACCGGAATGGCGTCGTCGTTAAAGTCGTATTCCTCGTGGTGCAGGCCGGCGGTATCGCCGTTGCCCATGAAGATGAAGGCACCGGGGCGCTCTTCCAGCATGAACGAAAAGTCCTCCCCACCCATCACCGGCAGCTGTTCGACATTCACACGGGCGTCCCCCACGACGTCCTGCGCCACACGGGCGGCAAAGCCTGTTTCGTCGGCGTGGTTGTAAGTGACGGGATAGCCTTCCTTGATATGGATATCGACGGTCGCCCCGAAGGCCGACGCGATGCCGTTCACGATCTCGTCCAGCCGCTTCATCACGAGCGTTCGCACCTCCCGGTCCAGGGTGCGGATCGTGCCCCAGAACTTCGCTTCCTGCGGAATGACGTTGTAGGCTTTGCCCGCCTGAATGGCGGTGACCGTCAGCACCGCGTTCATCAGCGGGTCCACATTGCGCGAGACGATCGACTGCAACGCCTGCACCATCTGCGTGGCGATAATGATCGGGTCGTTGCCGCCATGCGGCATGGCGGCGTGGGCACCCAGCCCCTTGATCGTAATCGTGAACTCGTCCGTGCCTGCCATGATGGCACCGGTCCGGATGGAAAATTCGCCCACCGGCAGGCCGGGCATATTGTGCAGGCCATAAACTTCCTGAATGCCGAACCGCTCCATCATCTTGTCGTCGCACATGGCCTTGCCACCCGCGCCGCCCTCTTCGGCGGGCTGGAAAGATCATCACCGCCGTGCCGTCGAAATTGCGGGTTTCCGCCAGATATTTCGCAGCGCCGAGCAGCATCGCCGTGTGTCCGTCATGGCCGCAGGCATGCATCTTGCCCTCGACCTTTGATTTATGCGGTAGGTCGCGCTTTTCCTGTATCGGCAGCGCGTCCATATCCGCCCGCATCCCGATAACCCGGCCCGAATTATTCGTGCGCCCCTTGATGACGGCGACGACGCCAGTGCGCCCGATTCCCTCGACCACATCGTCCGCCCCGAAGGCACGCAGCTTGTCCGCCACGAAACCCGCCGTGTGTTCCACGTCGTAGAGCAGGCCGGGATTTTCATGGATATGGCGACGCCATTCGGTGATCTCGGAATGAAAGTCGGCGATACGGTTGTTGACGGGCATGGAACGGACTCGGGAGAGACTTGATTGCCCGCAATGTGCGTCCATCGGCGCGCTGGTGCAAGATGGCGCGACAGGACAGAGATGACGTATGACAACGACCTCCATCATCTTTCCCCACCAGCTTTTCGCCGACCACCCGGCGCTCGAGGACAAGCCCGACCGCGTCCTGCTCGTCGAGGAACCGCTGTTCTTCGGCGACCCGCAATACCCCGCCCGCTTCCACAAGCTGAAACTCGCCTATCACCGCGCCACGATGGCGGCCTATGCGGTCAGGCTGCGAAAGGCCGGACACACCGTCGAGCGGATCGACTACGAACACGACAGCAAGCTGCTCGCCCGCACCGTGGCCGACCTCGCCAAGGGTGGCACCACCCGCATCACCGTCGCGCACCTTCACGATTTCACCCTCGGAAAGCGCCTCACCGCCGCCTGCAAAACGTCGGGCATCGAACTGGAAACCCTCGACACCCCCGCCTTCCTCAACACGCCGCAGCTGAACCGCGAATACCGCGATGGCCGCAAACGCTGGTTCATGGCGGACTTCTACGCCTGGCAGCGCAAGCGGCTGGACATCCTGATGGACGCCGACGGCAAGCCGGTGGGCGGCAAATGGTCCTTCGACCACGAGAACCGAAAAGCCGTGCCGAAATCCAAGCGCGCCGACGTGCCCTTCATCGCGCCCCGCAACGCGACGCCGACGGAAGTCGATGCACAGAAATGGGTGGAGCAAACACTTCCCCGACAATCCCGGCTCCTGCGCCAGCCCCCAATACCCCATCGACCACGATGGCGCAGCCGAATGGCTGGACACGTTCCTGCACGAACGCTTCCACCTGTTCGGCGACTACGAGGACGCGATCCTGAAGGGCGAAAGCTGGCTGTGGCATTCGGTGCTGACACCCATGCTGAACTGCGGCCTGCTGACGCCCCGGCAGGTGGTCAACGAGACGCTGGCCTTTGCCGAAAAGCATGACGTGCCGGTCAATTCCGTCGAAGGTTTTGTGCGCCAGATCATCGGCTGGCGCGAGTTCATCCACGCCACCTACACCGATCTTGGCGTGGAGATGCGCAACGGCAACCACTGGAACCACACCCGCCCCCTGCCCGACAGTTTTTACGACGGCACCACCGGCATCGGCCCCATCGACGACACGATCCACCGCATTCTGGAGACCGGCTATTGCCACCACATCGAGCGCCTGATGGTGCTCGGCGGCTTCATGTTCCTGTGCGAGATCGACCCGGACGACATCTACCGCTGGTTCATGGAAATGTTCGTCGACGCCTACGACTGGGTCATGGTCCCCAACGCCTACGCCATGAGCCAGCACGCCGACGGCGGTTTGATTACGACGAAGCCGTACTTCTCAGGCTCCAACTACATCCGCAAAATGTCCGACTGGACCGGCAAGGAAGAGGCGGACGGCGAGGGGGCGAACTGGGCCGAAATCTGGGACGCCCTCTACTGGACTTGGATCGACAAACACGCCGACGAACTCGCCAAAAACCCGCGCTGGGCGATGATGGTGAGTGCGAGCAAGCGGATGGGGGAGGAGAAGATGGCGGGGATGAGAGAGATGGCAGTGGAACTCACCATTTAGAATACAATTCAATTGAGTTTATGGAAACCACCAGAATATCTAGATTGTAATGAACGTCAAATCTTCAAGATACTATAAAATTTAACTTTCTGATAATTTTTTTGCATCGAAAACCATTGGCTCATCTTTTTCCGATTCTTTTACCTTGCGTAATCTCAAAGAGTTTATTAGAAACATTGCCCCTGGATAGGCGTC
The DNA here is from genome assembly GCA_963799325.1 of uncultured Alphaproteobacteria bacterium. Lineage (GTDB taxonomy): Bacteria > Pseudomonadota > Alphaproteobacteria > Rhizobiales > Rhizobiaceae > Pseudahrensia. Next base: position 1,606,187 of record CAWCWS010000002.1, read on the forward strand.
TTCCGGGCTGATGCCCATAACTCCAGCGTTAATCGTCAATTCCATTTCTAATCGCCAAAAACCTTCGGTTATTCCCCCATCTTTCAACAGAGCTTTTGCTACTAAAGACAACTCAAATTGGTATTCGGTAGGTTTAGCCATTCAATTTACTCTCTAAATGAGAAGGGCTTACAATTTTCGATATACTTTGGAATTTAGGCTTTGTCACAGTTGGAAATCCTTGATAAACCACAACTACTTGATGTGTTGAATTGCCAACGGAATTTGAATGATGAAAGACTTTTGATGCATTCATAGCATTTTTATTCACGACCTGCGTAGAACACTCTCTGGTCAACAGATAGCACACGTATTGGTTGAGACTAATCCCCTGATACTCGGCTTCGTTTACCAGAGAGTGATGGAGTTCTCGGGGCATACGCACAAGAATTTTACCACTACGGTCATGATAGCCTTTGTGGGTTATCGGCGTAGGAATAGCTTTTCCGGAGACGGTTGCAGCTTCAATCCATGAGGCTATAGCGCCTTGCAACTCTTCCATCGCTTGAACTCGGGTTTCGCCAAACGCATTACATCCTAATAGTTCGGGAGCAACAGCAATAAAGCCATCGTCTTCCTCGCTCCAGAATACCTCCGAGCGATAAAAATTGGTGTCGCTTGAGTTAGGCATCGTATAAATCCATCATTAATATGAGCTGCCGAACCTGATAGGGTTTAGCCATACCCTTAACATCTTGGAAATTGAGCAATGTCTCCTCGCCTGCCTTCGCGTAAGTTCTATGCGACCCAGCTTGGCCTCGAAGCTCAAATCCAATATGTTGCGCTGCCTTGCAGGCATCGTTGAATCGAACTCCTTTCGGATTGTTCCTGATCGCGGCAAGGAGCTTTTCGACCTTGCTCACAACGATGATACCACAGGTGATAGCGTCGTGGATGATATATGCGGGTCATTAACAGGTAGCAAGGTTTACATTCCGTAATGATCAATTGGGAGTCTGGTGACTCGCCGTGTTGAATAATGGCTTACGCGGCCACGTTTTCGGCGCCGCAACTCTCTTATCGTTGAATTCAGATTTGAATTCACAAAATTAACGCGCAATCAATTTAGCCTAAGTTCGATTAATTTGCCCAACTTATCCACCCCTCCCAGCCCCATGCTACCCTGACCCCGTTCCCGCACATGGAACCGGTGGATCATGACCGCCATATCTGCCGTGCGGGGCCGGTTCTTCCACCGCTGCCCGTCTAACGGCCGGGCGGTGCTGGAGCAGACCATCAGCATTCCCCCTATTGAAGAGACCGGCCCCAGTGAGAGTCTGGACCGCTTCCGGGATACCTCGGCGCCAATGTGGTAACACGGCGTCGGGAGCGCGATGAGAAGAAGCTGCAGCAGAACCGGGCGGGGCGAGTGGCGTCAGCCATGATCGCCGAGACGACGGCATACGGCAGACACCCTTCGTCCCGCCGGTTCCTTCAAGCGGGCTCAGGCCAACTTGAAGACATACTATTTGGTCGCTCGTGCCTTCCGGCAGCCGCTCCAGTTTCCTTCCAGCGTCGCGGCGTGTGTGGCGCTCACGGCTGCCGCCTCCCGCGCTGGTTGCGATCAACCGGTTGAGGTTTCCGCACGTCCAATTTCCTTCGACCCGACACCACACGCCGTCATCCTCGGGCTCCGACCCGAGGATCTGGAGCGCAGCGTCCTGTAGGACCTCACCGGATCCTCGGCACGTGGGCCGAGGATGACGATTACGGCGGGGGTGGAATAAGAGGCGGCAGTGATCGGCATACCCGTGCCAATCCGCATACCACCCAACATTACAAACCTTTCATCGTTGAAATACGATGAACTACCCCTATATGGGAACTACCGGACGGTGCGGGCATTACAGCAGCACGGGGGTCCGAGACGCCTGCCGTCGCTGATACAGGGCCGCAGGGTTATTAAGGAGAGAGACGATATGGCCAACACACTTCCATCGGTTTCCGCCAGCGGAAACGGTCTGCAGCGCTACATGGAGGAAATCCGCAAGTTTCCCATGCTGACGCCGGACGAGGAATACATGCTCGGCAAGCGCTATGCGGAACACGACGATACTGAAGCTGCTCACAAGATGGTCACCAGCCACCTGCGCCTCGTCGCCAAAATTGCGATGGGTTATCGCGGCTACGGTCTGCCGGTTTCCGAAGTGATTTCGGAAGGCAACGTCGGCCTCATGCAGGCGGTCAAGAAATTCGATCCGGACAAGGGTTTCCGCCTCGCCACCTACGCCATGTGGTGGATCAAGGCGTCCATTCAGGAATACGTCCTGCGCTCGTGGAGCCTCGTGAAAATGGGCACGACCGCCAACCAGAAGCGCCTGTTCTTCAACCTGCGCAAGCTGAAAGGCAAGATGAAGGCGCTGGAAGACGGCGACCTGAGGCAGGACCATACGGAAAAGATCGCCAAGACGCTCGGCGTTTCGGAGGCCGAGGTTCGCAGCATGAACCAGCGTCTCGCCGGTGACGCCTCGCTCAACTCGCCCATCAAGGCGTCGGAAGGTGAATCCGGGCAGTGGCAGGACTGGCTGGTCGACGATTCCCCCTCACAGGAAACGCTGCTGGTCCAGCAGGACGAGCTGGAAAGCCGCCGCGAAATGCTGGCCGACTCGATGGAGGTGCTGAACGAGCGCGAACAGCGCATCTTCACCGCCCGCCGCCTGTCGGAAGACCCGCTGACGCTGGAGGAACTGTCGAAGGAGTTCGACGTTTCCCGCGAGCGTGTCCGTCAGATCGAGGTTCGCGCGTTCGAGAAGGTGCAGAAAGCAATGGTGACGGCTGCCAAGGAACTGGCGAAACCGGCTGCGCATCTGGAAGTTGCCGCACACTGATTGCTGGCCTGAAGTCAATTGTCGTTATTGACGGTATGAGCAAAGGCGGGCGGGGCAGGAAAGCCCTGCCCGACGCCGTCACAGTCCCATCACTTCATATCGAAGCCGGCTTTTTCTGTCCGGTCATTTGGTTTTGGCCATGATAGGCAGGGCCATTCGACCAATCGGAGTTTCATCAATGACCCTGCTGCCCGGCACCGCCGTTCCCGCCCTCTCCCTCCCAAAAATATCAGGTGGCGACTGGTCGCTTGCAAACGACACCGCGACCGCCTTCACGATGATGGTTTTCTACCGCGGCTTTCACTGCCCGAAATGCAAGGAGCAACTGCTCGATTTGCAAACGCATCTTGCCGACCTGGAGGCCATCGGCACATCCGTCGTCGCCATCTCGATGGACCCTGCGGACCGCGCCGGGCGCACCCGCGATGAGTGGGGGTTGCAGCAACTCGACATCGCCCATTCGCTGACCGAGCAGCAGGCACGGGACTGGGGGCTGTTCATCTCGTCCTCGCGCGGCCAGACGTCGATGGGCGTGGAGGAGACGAAAATCTTTTGCGAACCGGGCCTGTTTCTGGTGCGCCCGCCATCTCATGCGGATGCGGGCAAACTCTATGCAAGCTGGGTGCAGTCCGTACCGTTTGCCCGTCCGCAGGTCGCTGATCTCATCTCGATGATCAAATTCGTGGCGGACAAGGATTACCCGCCCCGCGGCACCGTTTCCGGCTGAACCTGCGCTAGAGTTTCGACCAGGCGTCGAAGGCCTCGCTGAACACGCGGGTGCCCTCGGCGCCTTTTTCCAGCGTCACCAGCGCACGGCGGCCGGTGCGATATTGCAGGGGAATGTCGATCCATCCGCGGGTCGACAGCAGATTGACGTTCGTGGCGCGGGCCTGATCGAGATTGTTCAGCGCGATCAGGAACAAGCCGTCGCCCAGCTTGGCAGGCACACCAACGAGATTTTCGCCCCGGCTCTGCTCGCTTTCCTTCATCACGAAACGGTTGATATCGGCAATCGCCCCACCGGAAAATTCATCGGGCACGGCGAAGATCAACTCGATCAGGTGGCTGGCTGGCAGCGCCGGATCGACGTTGCGCTTGAGCGTCAAAAGCAGCACGACATTGCGGCCGGGAATGTCCATGCGTCCATTGATGACCGGCTCGTTCGTTCCCGCTCCGATGTCCTCCTGCGTCAAACTCCAGCGCACCGCACCGGCGTCGAACGAATTCTCACCCTGGCTCGTGCCTTCCTCGTAGAGAATGGCACTCGGCCCTTCCAGAACGGGGGCAGGCGTTTCGACTTCGGCCACAGGCTCCGGTGTCGCCGGCTCGGCAGCCTCGGGCGGCGTTTCCGCGTCGGTGGCAACAGGTGGATCGGGCTCGACGACCGGGGCGACGGCTTCGGGAACCACGGGCACAACCGTTTCAGGCTCCGGCGCAACTTCCGTGCCGTCTTCTTCCAAACGCTCCTCGCGTTTTTCGGCCGGCTGCACGGTTTCCGGTGGGTCTTCCACCACCGCATCGTCTTCAGGCGGCACAATGGGAATAGTCTTGACCGGCGTAGGCCGCACGGCAGGATCCTGAAAATAAGGGCCGATACTGTTCTGAAGTCCCAGCATCCGTATGGCACCATCCCGGTAGGGAGCCGCCTGCGGCAACAGAAAGACGATCGCCAGCAGGGCGAGAAGAGCAAGCACCACCAATGCCAACCACATTCCCATACCGGACCGGCGGCGCTTGACCACGCGGGATGCGCGGGTGTCTGCATAGGTCGGTGCAGGCGGTATGGTCAGCGGCGTATCGCGCTCGACGGATGGCAAGGGGGCACGGTCCGCGGAAGGCGCCGGAGTAGGAGTGACGACTTCAGGCGCGGATGGCGCGTCCCGTTCGAACGCCGGAGGCAGGGTGGATGCGGCAAAACTCTCCACGGTCCTCGAAATTTCTTCGACCGACTTTTCCGTCCGTTTGATCGGGTCTGCGTCGTCGTCTAGGCCATCCGGCAAGACCGGTGTCGGAATGCCCTGAACAACTGGCTTGTCCTGCGGAGTGGAGACAGTTCTGCCCGGCTGCATGGCGAGAAACTCATCAGCCCAAGCTTCTACGGCATCCACATTGGATTTTGCCGTCTCGTCAACGGGCGGATCGATGTCGGCCTGTTCGGGCTCCACGACCACCGCTTCGGCAGCAAGATCGGGGATGGCATCATCAAAGGAAGGGGTATCGTCAGACGCAGCCGGTTCAGGCTCTCCCACCGGCTGTTGCGGCTCGAACATCCGCTGCTCGGCGGGTTTCAGCGTATCATCCATCGCGTCCAGTGCAGCGTCGCCGTCGGCGGACGCGCCATTGGACAAAATTTCACGCAATGAGGAGGTGTCGTCCCCGCGGTCGAAAACCGGAACGGCTCCTTCGCGCTCCGGTTCGACGACCTCATCTTGCGCATCGTCGGGCGCGGACGGCAAGGGCTCCGGATCAAAATCGTGCGGAAGCTCGGCTGGCGTAATCGAGACCGGTGTCTCTTCCCCTGCCGGTTCCTCGACGGGTGGGGTTTCGGCTGGAGGGCTGACGACTGGCGGGCTGATGACTGGCGACGCTGTGTCCCCATCCGCGAACCCGTTCTCGATTTCAGCAATCGCCTCTTCGAGTTTGGCCAGCTCTGCGGCGATCGTTTCATCGTCCATCGTCGGACGGCGCATTTCCAACTGCCGCGCAATCGTATCGCGGGCGCGCTCGTACAATTTGCTGCGCAAGGCAGGCTTAGGGTCGGAAAATCCGGATAATGTTCGGTTCAAAACCGCGAAATAGTCAGCCATGAACCAAACTCTACACCCGTAATACCGGCCACGACACGTGTTTCACGCAGCGACCTTTGCTTTACAACACGTTAATCGCGAAAAGGGTCCGCAACAAGTATCGTATCGTCCCGTTCCGGGCTGGTGGACAGCAAGTGCGATGGGTGCACCGATCAATTCCTCGATGCGGCGGACATATTTGATGGCCTGTGCGGGCAGATCCGCCCAGGACCGCGCGCCAGCCGTGGTGCCTTCCCAACCGTCTATGGATTCATAGATCGGCTCCACCCGCGCTTGCGCACCCTGGCTGGCGGGGAGATGGGCGATCTCCTCTCCATCGAGCCGGTAGCCGGTGCAGATCTTGATATCGTCCATCCCGTCGAGAATATCGAGCTTCGTCAGCGCGATCCCGGTAATGCCGTTCACCGCAACGGATTGCCGGACAAGGGCCGCATCGAACCAGCCGCAGCGGCGCGAGCGCCCGGTGACCGTGCCGAATTCGCGGCCCCGTTCGCCGAGGCCCTGCCCGATTTCGTCGGTCAATTCAGTCGGGAACGGTCCCTCCCCGACCCGGGTGGTGTAGGCCTTCGTAATGCCGAGCACGAAATTGAGCGCCCCCGGCCCCATGCCGGACCCGGCCGCCGCCTGACCTGCCACCGTGTTGGAGGAGGTGACGAACGGGTAGGTGCCGTGGTCGATGTCGAGCAGGGTGCCCTGTGCGCCTTCGAACAGAATACGGCTGCCCTTCGAGCGTGCCTCGTCCAGCAGCTTCCACACGGTTTCGCGGAATGGCAAAATCTGTTCGGCCACCGAGGTCAGTTCATCTAGAATGGTCTGCGCGGCGATCTCCGCCTCGCCCAGCCCCCGTCGCAGGGCGTTGTGATGGGTCAACAGACGCTCGATCTTGGCGGGAAGGGTATCGGTGTTGGCAAGGTCCATCACGCGAATGGCGCGTCGTCCCACCTTATCCTCATAGGCCGGACCGATACCGCGTCGCGTGGTGCCGATCTTGGTACCGGCGCTGGCAGCGTCCTCACGCAGCCCGTCGAGTTCGCGGTGCAGCGACAGGATGAGTGTGGCATTGTCGGCAATCCGCAGATTGTCCGGGGAGACCGAAACGCCCTGCTTCGCAAGCCGTTCGATCTCGGCAACCAGAGCGTGCGGGTCGACGACGACGCCATTGCCGATGATGCCCATCTTGCCGGGCCGCACGACACCGGACGGCAGCAGCGACAGCTTGTAGCTCACTCCGTCGATGACCAGCGTGTGCCCCGCATTGTGCCCGCCCTGAAAGCGCACTACCAGGTCGGCGCGCTCCGAGAGCCAGTCCACGATCTTGCCCTTGCCTTCGTCTCCCCACTGGGAGCCGATGACCACAACATTTGCCATTTCAAAACTTCCGCCCGTTCGCGTCACCTGTCTTTCACGCAGGCGGGGGAAACGGTCAAGCATGGCGATGACGCGGCTTGTGGAAAGGTGCGGGCGGGCGTAGGCGCACGCTATGCAACGCAATCTCACCAATCCTCATCTCGCTGTCATGCTGACGGTGCTGTTCTGGGCGGGCAATGCCATCGCCGGACGCTTTGCGGTCGGCCATATTTCGCCGATGGTCCTCACGACCGCCCGCTGGGGGCTGGCACTGGCGGTCATACTGCCCATCGCCCTGCCTCACCTGCGTCGGGACTGGCCGATTGCTCGGGCCAACTGGCTTTACCTGTTCCTGTGCGGTGCCTTCGGATATATGGGCTTCAACTTCTTCCTCTACAGCGCGTTGCAGACGCTGCCCGCCGTGGAGGTCTCGCTGGAACAGACGGCGATGCCCATTGCCATCTTCCTCATCAACTACGCGATTTATCGCACCGGCGTGACGTGGATGCAGGCGGTAGGCTACCTGCTGACGGTCATCGGCGTTCTCGTGGTCCTGTCGAAAGGCAGTCCGCTGAACCTGTTCGATGGCAAGGGCACTCTCGGCATCGGCGATCTGTTCATGCTGGGTGCGGCGCTGTGCTACGGCGGCTATTCGGTAGCGCTGCGCGTGAAGCCAGCCATGCACTGGATGTCGTTTCTCACATGCCTCATCGCCGCCGCCTTCGCCGCCTCGATTATCGGCATGGGGTGGGAAATGGCAGCGGGCAATGCGCAGTTCCCGGCTTCGATGCAAGGTTTTGCCGTCGCCATCTACGCGGGCATTTTTCCCTCGCTGCTCTCACAAGGCCTTTATATTTACGGCGTCGAGCGGTTGGGGCCGAACCTTGCCGGTCTCTACTTCAATATGATTCCCATCTTCGCAGCGCTGCTCGCCGTCGTCCTGCTGGGCGAAGCGTTGCACCCGTTCCACGCGGTGGCGTTCCTGCTGGTGGTCGGCGGTCTCCTCATCGCGCAGCGCTACAAACCTGCAGCGCGGCGCGTTCAGGACGAAGCCTAGACTTCGAATTCCAGTGGCTTGGCGCTGTCGATGGCCGTCTTTTCCAGCAGATTCTGTATGAAGCCCTCGGGCAGCGGCTTGTCCATCTCGACGAGGGCGATTGCCTGCCCGCCCGATTTGTCGCGCCCGAGATAGAAGTTGGCGATGTTCACGCCGGCCGTGCCAAACACCATGCCCATCTCACCAATGATGCCGGGAACGTCTGCATTCGTCGTGTAGAGCATGTGTTTGCCGGCTTCGGCCTCCATGTTGATGCCCTTGATCTGGATGAAACGCGGTTTGCCGTCGGAGAACACCGTGCCCGCGACGGACCGGACGTTCTTGTCCGTCGTGACCGTGATCTTGATATAACCGTCGAAGACGCCGGATTTCGCCCGCGTCATCTCGGTCAGCTGCATGCCGCGTTCGGACGCCATGACGGGGGCCGAGACCATGTTCACATCCGCCACCTGTGGGCGCAGCAGACCGGCCAGCGCGGCGGACGACAAAGCCTTGGTGTTCATCTCGGACACGTGCCCGTCGAACAGAATCTCCACCTTCTTGACCGGGCTGTCCGTCACCTGCCCGACGAAGGAGCCGAGCGTCGTCGCCAGCTTGACGAACGGCGTCAGGCGCGGCGCTTCCTCAGCGGTGATCGACGGCATGTTGAGGGCATTGGATACCGCCCCACGCGTCAGATACGCGCTCATCTGTTCGGCGACCTGAAGCGCAACGTTTTCCTGCGCCTCGGTGGTGGCCGCTCCCAGATGCGGGGTGCAGACAACGTTGTCGAGCCCGAAAATCGGGGAATCCGTCGCCGGTTCCACCTCGAATACGTCAATCGCGGCACCGGCCACCTTGCCGGATTTCAGCGCGTCAGCCAAAGCCGCCTCGTCGATCAGCCCGCCACGGGCGCAGTTGATGATGCGCACCCCATCCTTCATTTTCGCCAGCGCCTCGGCTCCGATGATACCGCGGGTCTTGTCGGTCAGCGGGGTGTGCAGCGTGATGAAATCGGCGCGGGCGAACACCTCGTCGAGTTCGACCTTTTCCACGCCCAGCTTTTCGGCCCGCTCCGGCGACAGGAACGGGTCGAAGGCGATGACCCGCATCTTCAACCCGATGGCGCGGTCCGCGACGATGGAGCCAATATTGCCGCAGCCAATCAGGGCCAGCGTCTTGCCGGTCAGTTCCACGCCCATGAAGCGGGATTTTTCCCACTTGCCAGCCTGCGTGGAAGTGTCCGCCGCCGGTATCTGGCGGGCGACGGAAAACATCATGGCTATGGCGTGCTCGGCGGTCGTAATGGAATTGCCGAAGGGCGTGTTCATCACGATGATGCCCTGGCGGGATGCGGCCTTCAGATCCACATTGTCCACGCCGATACCAGCGCGGCCAATCACCTTGAGATTGGTCGCCGCCTCGATCAGCTTTTCGGTCGCCTTCGTGGCGGAGCGGATGGCGAGGCCGTCATAGTCGGCGATCCTGGCGAGGAGCGCGTCCTTGTCCTTGCCCAGCTCAGGCTCGAAATCGACGTCAACGCCGTTGTCGCGGAAGATTTGTACGGCGGTTTCGGAAAGCGCGTCGGAAACGAGGACGCGGGGTTTGCGGTTTGTTTGTTCGGTCATCGGGTATGGTCCTAAACTTTGCAGCTTGTCATTCCCGCAGCAGCGGGAATCCATAGTGCTGCACATTCGTTGGATGATATTGGATTGGGTGGCGGCCGCGCGTTGGATTCCCGCTGCGGCGGGAATGACAAGATAAGGTTCAGCCAGATTTAGCCTGCGCAAAAGCCCAGTCGAGCCACGGCAAAAGTGCCTTTACGTCCGCAGTCTCGACCGTGGCACCACACCAGATACGCAGCCCGGGCGGCGCGTCGCGGTAGCCGCCGATGTCGTAGGCGACGCCTGCCTTTTCCAACACCGTGGTCATCCGCTTCACGAAAGCGCGCTGGTCGTCATCGGACAGGCTGGCGACATCAGGTGCAACGATGGAAAGACAGACGGACGTGTTGGATCGCGTAGCCGGATCAACGGCGAGGTTGGCAACCCAATCGGTCCGCTCGACCCAATCGAAAATCGCTTGAGCATTCGTGTCGGCGCGCGTCTTGAGGGCGTCCAACCCGCCGATGTCTCCGGCCCATTTCAGCGTGTCGAGATAGTCCTCGACGCACAGCATGGACGGCGTGTTGATCGTCTCGCCCTTGAAAATGCCCTCGATCAATTCACCGCCTTTCGTAAGACGGAAAATCTTCGGCAACGGCCATGCAGGCGTATAGCTTTCCAGCCGTTCGACGGCGCGGGGCGACAGTATGAGCATACCATGCGCGGCCTCACCGCCCAGCACTTTCTGCCAGGAATAGGTGACCACATCGAGCTTGTCCCACGGCAGATCCTGCGCGAAGGCAGCGGATGTGGCATCGCACAGGGTCAGTCCGGCGCGGTCGGCGGGGATCATGTCGCCGTTCGGCATTTTCACGCCGGAGGTCGTGCCGTTCCAGGTGAAACAGACGTCCGTGTCCCAGTCGATCGCCGCCATGTCCGGCAGAATGCCGTAATCGGCAGTGATGGTCTTGGCCTCGATGCCCAGCTGCTTGACGGCGTCGCTCACCCAGCCCGCACCGAAACTCTCCCACGCCACCATCGTGGCGGGCCGTGCGCCGAGCATGGTCCACATGGCCATTTCGTAGGCACCCGTGTCGGAGGCGGGCACGATGCCGATGCGGTAGTCGTCCGGCACGCCAAGAATGGCACGGGTGCGATCGATCGCCTCCGCCAGCTTCGCCTTGCCAACCGTGGCGCGGTGCGACCGGCCAAGCGCGGCGTCGGCCAACGCATCGAGCGACCAGCCCGGGCGCTTGGCGCAAGGGCCGGATGAGAAATGGGGATTGCCCGGTTTCAAGGTAGGTTTTTGTGCAGGTGTTACCTGCGGACGCACGTGTTGCGCATCGCCTGTCGCGGCTTTCGTCATGTCCTATCCTTCCAGATAGCAAGCCTGCCGTTGGGGGCAGGTGACCCGTCGCGGGTGCTATTGGAAGTCGCGGTGCACGTCAAATGAAATGTCGTGCCAAAAACGAAAAATGGCGCTTTCGCGCCATTCGTTCGTCATGTTGGGCGGGTGACGCCTACCAGATTTCGTAGCGCAGGCCGACCTTCACCGTATGGAAATCCGTGGGAACCCGGGCCGCTTCCAGCGCCGCGCCACCTCCGTGAAAGTGGATCTTCGAACATGTGCGCATAGCGGTAGGATGTATCCAGCGACAGGTTGTCGGTCAGCGCGTAGGAAACGCCCGCCGTCAGCGATGCGGCCAGATGGTAGCTCACACCGTTGTCGCGTGTGCCGACCTGCGTGTAGCGCTCGCCGCGTTCCGCCGTACCGCCATCGGTCGGGCGGCATTCCTCGAACCCGTTGGCCTGACAGGTGATGTCGCCGACGGAAGATTCGTAGCGATTGCGGAAAACACCGACACCGGCACCGATGAAGGGGCGCAGGCCCAACAGGCTGGTGTCGAAATCGTAAAATGCGGTCGCCATCGAACCGATGATGTGGTGGCTCGACGAGTTCTCTTCGATACAGTTGGTGATCTGGTGGTTGGGCTGATATTCGCCATCGGCGGAAATCAGCCATGCGGGTGCGCAGGGCGACCGCAAATTGGTGGTCGTGCCGAAATCGCTGTATTGGCCTTCGGCGATATGTTCCAGGCTGATGTCGGCGCGCAGATTGTTCGTGAAGCGGTGGCCGACCGCCACACCGTAGTTCCACACGTCGTCCGTGTCATCACTTTCGATCTGCTGGATGCCGTTGATGGGCACGGAGGTTTGCACCTCGCGCTTGTCCTGGTTGAAATTAAAGCCGATTTCGCCCCGCAAATACCATCCGGTACCGTATTCGACTTGCGTTGCCACCTGTGTATCATCAGCAAGCATGTCGGCAGCGTGTGCTGGAAGAGACAGGGCTGTGCCGGCAAGCAGTGTGGCTATTCCCAGGGCGCGCGCCGCACGAACGGCAGCATACCTCAGGGTGGTGTTCATCAGTCTGGTCATGGCTTTCAACCCTTGAAACGCGATACTGCGGGTGGCGCACCCGGCGAGAGATCGCCGGGGCCGTTCTTGGTGGAGACGCCGCGACGAGCGCGGCGTCCAGTCAGCTTAATGGAAAGCGTAGCGCAGGCCGGCACGGATGACGTGGTTATCGAACCCTTCGTCGTAGGATTGCGGCCGGTCGTTGGCGAAACCGATCTCGTAACCCGTCATTTCACCACCGGCGATGTGATTATAGCTGTAGCCGACGTCGAGTTTGAGCGACTGTGTCAGATCATAGGAGACACCGGCATGGAGAGCGTAGGCAAAGCGCCAGTCTCCATCGAGTTCACGATGCATCGGGGACGTGGTGGTGCCGTTGCTGAACGTGTTCACAGCGTCCTGCATGTAATCCTTGTAGGTCACGTAGGCGCCACCGATACCGGCACCGACATACGGTGTCAGACCATTGAAGTGCCCAAGATCGACATAGGCGTTGGCCATCAGTTTCAGGGTGCTGACAGTTGCTTTCTCGGCAGTCATCAGATCGGTGCCGCAGCCTGTTGTGCCGATGATACCGGGGGCAGCCACACGGTCGAAGCAGCTCAAGGAGCCGGCGAAGTCGGCTTCGAACACGTAGTCGGCAGTCGCATCGACACGCAGATAATCGCTGACCTGGTAACCGATACCGATACCGAGATCGAAAGCGTCTTCGATTTCCACGGTCTTGTAGTCTTCGGTCGCCGTTGCCGCCGCCATAAGCGTAAGCGCCGCGCAGTTCCTGGAAGTCGTAGCTGACGTCACCGCGCAGGTACCAGCCGCCCTTCACTTCGACGAGCGGCGCTTCGATGACCGGTGGGTCGTAAGGTTCGACCAGCATGTCGGCGGCGTGCGCCTGGATGGGAAGTGCGGCCGCCATCGCGGTCAACAGGGTCGTGGACAGGGCTGTCGCCCGGATCGTCGTTCTACTGCGAATGTTGCCCATTGCGGCATCCTTTTTGGACTATGCGTCCGCAGGACCCGTAAGGTTGACCGGCGGCAGCGACTGAAAACTCGCTGCCAACACTGACCGGTTTAGGTTAAACGAGGCTTAACCGTGTTTTTTAACTGCGTTTCTTAAGTCGGATTTTTTCCATAACTGCCCCCGCCTCGCTCTCTAAAGCGCTGAAAGGACGATGTCTTCTCCGTCCGCCCGCGCGGAAATCGAAAGACCGGTATCCTGCGCCAACAGCAGCGTATAATAGGTTTGCGCCCCGTGCGCGCTCACTTCATCGGTCTTCACACCACTCAACATGTCGAGAAATTCTTCCGGCACCCGCGCTTTCGGACCGACGCAGCGCAGCTTGAACGTAGCGTCCTCGTTGGCCCCGATGATGTCGATATGGATCGCTCCGCCGCGCGGCACGGCGTTGAGCGCGACCAGCACGAGGTTCAGCAGCAGCTTGATGCGGTTCTTCGGCACGAGCGAGCGTTCGCCCGTCCACGTCATGTCCGGCTTTTCGCCCGCAAGATAAAGACCGACCACTTCCTCGGCCTCGCCGGTGTCGATGGACGCCCCTGCCGAACCGGACGCTCCGAAAGCCAACCGGGCGAATTTCAGTTTTGCGGAAGCCGACTTGGCGCTCTTGCGGATGAGGTCCATCGCAAAGGCGTCCATTTCCTCTCCCTGCCCCTCGTCCAGCACTTCCAGACCGTTCGCCAGCGCGCCCACCGGTGAAATGATGTCGTGGCACACCTTCGACGCGATCAGCGCGGTCAGGTCGAGGGCCGACAGTTTGGGCAGGTTCGGCATATCGGGCATGGAAAATCCTCTCAGGCAATGAGGCGCGGGCGTGAACCGACGCGGAAGCGATTCGGCAGGCGCACGCAGGCTTGGATGAATGGTTAGGTCAGCCCGTCCGTCCTGCCAAGCAGCCCCTTGTCACCGGCACGTGCGTTAACCCCGCGTTAACCTTGATGGAAAGGAAACGACGTTCTGCGCAAAGCAAACGGCCTCGCACACCGTTGCTTAACCCTGTTGCAAGGCCGCGGGCGCAGTCTGCGGACAGAACCGCTGCCAGATCCCTCCGCCGGCAAGCCCACCCAAAGCGGAGTTTCCCGATGCCCCATGATCCAGCCGTTCCAGCCTCGCCGCCTGCGGCTCGCCACCTTCGCCCTGCGCGGCGCGCTGACAGCCCTGTTCGCCATTGCCCTGTCAGCGATCGTTCTTGCCACGACCAGCTGCCGGCGCGGGCGCAAGAGCGCTATTCGGAAAACGAGCTCGTCCATACCGGCCATGCCTTCTTCGGTTCGGCCACATCGGGCCTGGCGACGATGATCGAGCGGATCGTGGAAAGCCGCGGCCTGCCCAACGGCTATATTCTGGGCGAAGAAGGTTCCGGCGCGCTCGTGGGCGGCCTGCGCTACGGCGAGGGCAAGCTCTACACGCGCAATGCGGGCGATCACCCGGTCTTCTGGCAGGGCCCGTCCATCGGCTGGGATTTCGGCGGCGATGGCAACCGCACGATGATGCTGGTCTACAACCTGTCCTCGACCGACGCGATCTACCGCCGCTTCGTCGGCCTGTCCGGCCAAGCCTATCTGATCGGCGGGCTGGGCATGACGGTCATGCAGAACCAGGACACCGTCATCATCCCCGTGCGCACCGGCGTGGGCGCCCGGCTCGGCGTCAATGTCGGCTACCTGAAGATGCGCCCGGACGCGACCTGGAACCCGTTCTAGACGCTTCGGCGGCATCGCAGCAAGAAAGGCGCGTCACCGGGACGCGCCTTTTGCGTTTTCCCGCGCGACTTGGCACAAAGCGGTAACCCGTCCCCGCTTTCGTGCAGACCCCGTGCTGGAATCCATTCTCTACATCGCGCTCGGCGCACTGCTGGCGGTTCTGCTCGTGCTGCTGATCGCGCCCGCCATCTGGCGGCGCGCGGTCGTGCTGACCCGGCAGCGCATGGAGGCCGCCGTGCCCCTGACGCTGACCGAATTGCAGGCCGAGAAGGACCAGCTGCGCGCCGGCCATGCGCTGGCGGTTCGCAAGCTGGAGGAGGATGTCAAACGCCTGTCGGGCAAACTGGCGGCAGCGGCGATCGATGTGGCACGCAAACGCGACGCCATGTTCGAACTGGAATCGGAAGGCGTGCGCCATTCGGCACGCATTCTGGAACTGGAAACGGAAACGGCGGAACTGGAAGACACGATCTGCACGACACGCGCCGCAAACTCGACCGGACCACCACCGAGTTGCAGGCGGCTCGGTCCGAAATGGCGCAACGGGCGATGGAACTGGACACGCTGAACGCGCGACATCTGGAAATTTCGGACGATTTCGATGGTCAGAAGATCGAGATCGCCGCCCGCGAGACCCGTCTGGAAACAGCCCAGCAACAAACCCGCGATACCCGCGATGCCTTGAAGCGCAAGACCGAGGAGGCCGACAGGCTGACATCGACGCTGAAACAGGCCGAGCGTGATCTGGAAAACCAGAACGAGAAACTGGCCACCGAGCGGCGCAAGATCACGACCCTGCAGACCAGGATGGCGGACCACGAGGCACGGCTGGAACGGCGCAATGCCGACCTTGCGCGACTGCGGGCCACGAAGGGCGATAGCGGCACTCTGCTCGCCGATGCGGAGCGGGAGATCGACCGTCTCAACGCCGCTTGTACTGGCCGTCGCAATCCGCATCGAAGCCATCATCACCCGACAGCCATGAGGACATGACCGCCCTGCGCGCCATGCTGAGTGATCTGGCAGCGCGCATGACGGCACAGGTGGCGCGGGAAGAAGGGCCGGGCTCACAGGTCGATGAGGCGCTGGCCGCCATTGCCGCCCTCAACTTCGAGCAGAACGCCGCACGGGACGGCGAGACACTGGCCGACCGCATTCGCGCCCACCGCGAACCGGCCCGGTCCGCCTGATGGCTGCGTAATGGCACACGTCAAACCCGTTCTGCCTGAAAAGGACTGCGCCACCTGCGGGCGCCCGTTTTCGTGGCGCAAGAAGTGGGAGCGCAACTGGGACGAGGTCAAATACTGCTCCAAACGCTGCGCCACGAACCGCAAGCGTGGCAAGGACGCACAGGCCGAAAAGCAGTCTTGAGACCGTCCCGCTTCGGGCGTATGCAAGCCCCCTCATTCCCGATTTCTGGAGCGCTGGTCATGCGCCGTCTCGCACTCGCACTCGCAGCTCTTACCGCCTTTACAAGCGCCGCGTTCGCACAACAATTCACGCTCGGCGATCTGGTGATCGACCAAGCCGTCGCCCGCGCCACCGCACCCGGCGCCAAGGTTGGAGGCGGCTATCTGAAAATCACCAACAACGGTGCCGAGGCCGATCGTCTCATCGGGGCGACCGCACCGTTTTCGGGCCGCGTCGAAATCCACGAAATGAAGATGGAAAACGACGTGATGCGGATGAAGCCGGTCGAAGGCGGTCTCGTCATCGAGCCGGGCGCGACCGAAACACTCGCGCCAGGCGGAAATCACGTCATGTTCATGGCTTTGTCGGAAGCCCTCGCCAAGGACGAGGAACGCGCCGTCGTGCTTCAGTTCGAGAAATCCGGCGAGGTGGAAGTCGTGTTCAAGGTCAAATCCATCGCGGAAACGATGGAAATGAATTCGACGATGAAAATGACGGACGAAGGCGAAAAGGACGACGAGAGCAACTAGGCTCTATCAAACCCCTGAATGCAGCCGCCACGCCTCGGCGATCTCGTCCAGAATGGCCGGATCGTCGATGGTGGCGGGCACCTTCACGTCCCCGCCCTCCACCACCTTCACCATCGTCGCGCGCAGGATCTTGCCGGAGCGGGTTTTCGGCAGGCGTGAAACCGGCACGACGATCTTGAACGCGGCCACCGGACCTGATCCGGTCGCGCACGCTTTTGACGATCTCGGCGCGAATGTCGGCCACAGGCCGGTCCACGCCCTTGTTGAGGATGACGAACCCCGCAGGCAGTTGCCCCTTCAGCTCATCCGCCACACCGACCACCGCGCATTCGGCGACGTCGGGGTGTTCGGCAACGATCTCCTCCATCCCGCCGGTGGAAAGCCGGTGGCCCGCCACGTTGATGATGTCGTCGGTGCGCGCCATGATGAACAGGTAGCCGTCCTCGTCCATCAACCCCGCGTCGGACGTGCGGTAGAAGCCCGGATATTCGGCCAGATACGCTTCCTGAAACCGCCCGTCCGCCTGCCAGAGCGTCGGCAGCGCACCCGGCGGCAGCGGCAGCGTCACGACCACATTGTCCAAGTGTTCCGGCGGACACCTCGACGCCCTCGTCGTCCAGCACACGCATGTCGTAACCGGGCATCGGCACGGCGGGAGAGCCGTATTTCGTGGGCAGCCGTTCGATGCCGACCGGATTGCCCGCGATCGTCCAGCCGGTTTCCGTCTGCCACCAATGGTCGATGACCGGCTTGCCGGACACCCGCTCCAGCCAGTGGATCGTGTCCGGGTCCGCCCGTTCGCCCGCCAGGAAGATCGTGCGCAGCGATGACAGATCGTGGTCCGCAACCAGCGCCCCCTCTCGGTCCTGCGCCTTGATCGCTCGGAACGCGGTGGGCGCCGTGAAGAAGGCGGCGACCTTGTGTTTCGCCATCACCCGCCAGAACGTCGCCGCGTCCGGCGTGCCGACCGGCTTGCCCTCGAACAGGATCGTCGTGTTGCCCGCCAGCAGCGGCGCATAGACAATGTAGGAATGGCCCACGACCCAGCCCACGTCGGACGCCGCCCAATAGGTCTCGCCGGGGTCGACGCCGTAGATGTTCTTCATCGACCAGTGCAGCGCCACCATGTGCCCGCCCGTGTCGCGCACCACGCCCTTGGGCTGACCGGTCGTGCCGGATGTGTAGAGGATGTAGAGCGGATCGGTCGCCGCCACCGGCACGCAGGGCTGGCGCAGCCCCGCTTCCTTCGCGCCAGCCACTTCGGCGGCGTAGTCGTAGTCCCGCCCGCCGATGAGGTCGCAGGCCAGGTGCTCACGCTGCAACACAAGCACCGCTTCCGGCTTGTGGCGTGGCCATGTCGATGGCAGCATCGAGCAGCGGCTTGTAGGCGATGGTCCGCCCCGGTTCGAGACCGCAGGAAGCGGATATGATGAGCTTGGGTGTGCAATCGTCGATCCGCGTGGCCAGTTCGGCGGCAGCAAAACCGCCGAAGACGACCGAATGCACCGCCCCGATCCGTGCGCAGGCCAGCATGGCGACCGCGGCTTCCATCACCATCGGCATGTAGATGATGACCCGGTCGCCCTGCACCACGTTGCGCGCCGCCAGCACCGCGGCCAGCGCCTCGACCTCCACCTGCAATTCGGCAAATGTCAGCGTCCGGCTCGTGCCGGTGATCGGGCTTTCATGGATGATGGCGGCTTGGTCGCCGCGCCCTGCGATCACATGCCGGTCGACGCAGTTGTAACAGGTGTTGCCCACGGCATCGGGGAACCAGCGACCGTTGATCCCGGCCTCCGCGTCGAAGGCCCGCGTCGGAGGCGTGTCCCAGTCGATGGCCTTGGCCGCATCGAGCCAGAACCCGTGCGGGTCGGACTTCCAGCCCGCGTAAACGTCGCATATGCACCCATCGTCAGCCCTCCCAAGCGTTCAGGTGCGCATTAGCCTGTCGCTGGAAAGCTGTCCACGCGACTTAGATATAAGGCGCCGCCGCCGGTGCGGTACGTGGCGTGTAATCCCAATGGGTCAGCAGATGTTCGGCCCAGGCGTCATAGCCTTCCGATGCCGCGTGAAACCCGTCGCGGCAGAACCCGTCCGCGGTGATGTTCGGCAACGGTGTGACCGGCACGGCACCGCGCTCGACGCAAAGCTGGGTGCCCCGCTCGTTGATGATGACGCGGCGCAGATTGGCGATTTCCGCCAGCTTTTGCGGCAGGGCGGGAACGCGGGTCATGTCGATCCCCTGCCCCCAGAACAGTTTGGCTTCGGGAAATTTCGTTCGCACCGCATAGAGCAGTCCCGCCGAACTCGCGGCAGAAACGGCGACCGGAATGCCAGTTCTTCAGGTCGTTCATGCCGATCTGCAACGCGATATGGGTGTAGTCCACAGGCTGCAGGTTCGGCACGACGATGTCGCGGATGTGTCCGCAGGTGGCGCTGTTGTGGCCGGATATGTGCCACGAGACCGTATCCCCGTCCCGCTCGTGCAGCTTGCGCGCCAGATGCACGGCCAGCGCGCCGCTCGTATGCTCCACGCCGACGGCGGCAGCGGAGGAATCCCCCAGCGTCAGACATGCGAACCGTCGGCTCGCCCTTGCCGAAGATGCCGGACCGTGGGCCCTGCGCCGGAGACAGGCGCAACACGCTCTCTGCGCAGTTTCGAGCCCGATATAGGCATAATAGGGAAACGCCAGCCACGAGCGCAGGGAGGCCTCCCGCTGGCTCATGGGCTGGGGTCATCGTCTGGCGTAGGCGTTGCGTGTCGATCGGTGCATTGGCGGTGGCGAGCTGCGTCATGGTTTTCAGGCATGGTTGGTTTTTCCAAGCCTAAATCATGTATGCCACCGCCGCCAAGTCGGAATTTACGTTTACGTAAGAGGCAAAATGCCCCTTACCCCTCCATCGCCTTCGACCATTCGCCCTTGGAGGCAGCCGAGTTCATCATGGCGCGATGGGTGAACGCTTTCGATGCCGCGTCCACATTCTCCGCCTTGCCCTGCCATGCGGAAAGCGCAGCGGCCTGCAAGCGCGCGGCCGTAGGAATAGGTGACGGGCCACGGCAGATCGTGGCCGGCATTCATGGCGTTGAGATTGGCCGTCGCCTCCTCGTCGCTCTGCCCGCCGGACAGGAAGGCGATACCCGCAACGGCGCTTGGCACGGTGCGTTTGAGAACGGCGACCGTGTGTTCCGCCACCTCTTCGGGCGAACATTGCGTGCCGCATTTGCAACCGGGCACGATCATGTTCGGCTTCAACACCATGCCTTCCAGCTTGACGTTCTGGTGGTGCAGATCATCGAAGACATGGTGCAGCACGTGGGTCGTCACCTCGTGGCAGGTTTCGATGGAATGGTCGCCCGGCGCGCCGTCCATCAGCACTTCGGGTTCGACGATGGGCACGATGCCCGCTTCCTGACACAGCGCGGCATAGCGGGCGAGCGCGTGGGAATTGGCGCGGATGGCCCCCTCGGTCGGCATGCCATCGGCGATGGTGATGACCGCCCGCCATTTGGCGAAGCGCGCGCCCTGCTTGTAATAGGTTTCCAGCCGTCCGCGCAGGCCGTCGAGACCTTCGGTGACGGTCTCGCCATTCCGCAACGCAAGCGCCTGCGCGCCCTTGTCGACCTTGATGCCGGGCACCGCACCGGCAGCGCGGATGAGATCGACGAACGGCGTGCCGTCGGCGGCTTTCTGGGTCAGTGTTTCCTCGAACAGGATGACGCCGGAAATGGCTTCGTTCATCGCCTGTTCGGAGCGGAACAGCATTTCGCGGTAATCGCGGCGGTTGGTTTCGGTGTTTTCCACGCCAATGGAATCGAAGCGCTTCTGAATGGTGCCGGTGGATTCGTCGGCGGCCAGAATGCCCTGCCCACGCTGCACCATCTGTTGTGCAATATCTTCTAGTCGTTCGCTCATAGCCTGCTTCCCCGCTGAAATATGGGCGAGCGATAGCAGGCGGTCCTTACCGGTCAATCAAACCGGGCAACTGAATCGTTTCAGATTGGCACGGAACGTGTTGCCGCATCGAAAAGCGGTTAAGCGGAGCTTTCCAGCGCGGCGATGCCGGGCAGGGTCTTGCCCTCCATCCATTCCAGGAACGCGCCGCCAGCCGTCGAAACGTAGGTGAAATCCCCCGCCACGCCCGCATGGTTCAGCGCCGCAACCGTGTCTCCGCCACCGGCGATGGACACGAGCCCGCCCTTCTGCGTGGCCCGCGCCGCTTCCTGCGCCGCCAGCACGGTGGCTTTATCGAAGGGTTCGATTTCGAACGCACCGAGCGGGCCGTTCCAGACCAGCGTGCGGCAGTCGCGGATGCGCTCGCCGATCAGCTCGATCGTTTCCGGACCGGCATCGAGGATCATGCGGTCGGACGGAACATCGGTGATGGCGCGGACATCGTTGGGCGAATTGGCAGCGAACCCGTCGGCCACCACCACGTCGGCGGGCAGGATGATTTCGCAATTCTCTTCCGCCGCACGGCCCATGATTTCGCGCGCCGTGTCGGCCAGATCATGTTCGCACAGTGATGCGCCGACATCGTGCCCCAGCGCTGCGAGAAACGTGTTGGCCATGCCGCCGCCGATGACGAGATGGTCCACCCGTTCCACCAGATTGCCGAGCAGGTCGAGTTTGGACGACACTTTCGCACCGCCTACGATGGCGATGACCGGATGCTCCGGCGCGCCAAGACCGGCTTCCAGCGCTTCCAGTTCCGCCTGCATCGTGCGCCCGGCATAGGACGGCAGACGTTCCGCTATACCGACGGTGGATGCATGCGCCCGATGGGCGGCGGAAAAGGCGTCGTTGACGAAGACGTCGCCCAAAGCCGCCATCTGGTCGGACAGAGCCGTATCGTTGCCCTCTTCGCCGGAATGAAAGCGCGTGTTTTCCAGCAACAGGATACCGCCGTCTTCCAGCGCCTCGACGGCATCTATCGCGACATCGCCAACGCAATCGTCGGCGAAGGCGACAGGACCGCCCCAGCACCTTTTCCAGCGCAGGCACGACCGGCGCCAGCGACATCTCCGCCACCCGCTCGCCGTTCGGGCGTCCGAAATGCGCCAGCAGCACGACCTTCGCGCCCTTGTCGGCCAGTTCCAGTATCGTCGGCGCGACACGCTCGATCCGGGTCAGGTCGGTCACCCGCCCGTCTTCCATCGGCACGTTGATATCGACGCGCACCAGAACGCGCTTTCCGGCAATATCCGTGCAGCTGGTTGAGGGTCTTGAAGGCCATCAGCTCGACGCTTCCTGCGCCATGCTTTCCAGCCGCGCGGTCGCCATATCGACGACTGCGTCCGCCGTGATGCCGAAATGCTCGAACAGTTCCTCGCCCTTGCCCGACGCACCGAAGCCGTCCATGCCCACGAACCCGCCATCGGTGCCGATGAACGTGTCCCAACCCATGCGGATGGCGGCCTCGATGGCGATGTTGACCGGTGCGTCCCCGATGATGGCGGTGCGGTAGCTTTCTTCCTGATTGGCGAACAGTTCGAACGACGGCACGGAGACGACACGGGTCGGATATCCCGCGTCGTCCAGCCGTTGCTTGGCGTCCAGCGCCAACCCGACTTCCGAACCGGATGCGAACAGCGAAACGTGGGCGTCGTCACCGCTACCGGCGATTTCGTAGGCTCCCTTGGCGCAGCGGTTCTTCTGCGAGTATTCCGGGCGGACCGACGCCAGATCCTGCCGCGTCAGGGCAATGACGGAAGGCGTGGTCGTCGATTCCAGCGCCAGTTGCCAGCATTCGGCGGTTTCCGTCACATCGGCCGGGCGGAAGACGTTGAGGTTGGGGATGGCACGCAAGGCGGCCAGATGCTCGACCGGCTGGTGCGTCGGCCCATCCTCGCCAAGACCGATGGAATCGTGGGTCATCACGTGGATGACGCGAATGCCCATCAACGCGGCAAGGCGGATGGACGGGCGGCAATAGTCGGAAAACACGAGAAAACCGCCGGAATAGGGAATGAGACCGCCATGCAGCGCGATACCGTTCATCGCCGCCGCCATGCCGTGTTCGCGGATGCCGTAATGCAGGAAGCGCCCGGAAAAATCATCCGGCGTGATCGGCGGCGTCTGGCTCGTGTTGGTGTTGTTGGAACCTGTCAGATCGGCCGAACCGCCCAGCGTTTCCGGCACCGCCCCGTTGATGGCTTCCAGCGTCGCCTGGCTCGCCTTGCGGGTGGCCTTCTTCGGCTGGTCTTCGGCCAGCTGTTTCAGGTGGTCTTCCATCGCGCCCTCGAAAGCCGATGGCAGATCGCCCCGCTGGCGGCGCTTGAACTCGCCGGACAGCGCATCGTTGGCTTCCGACAGCCGCTTTTTCCATTCCTTGTGCTTTTGCGCCGAACGCAGCCCCGCGATGCGCCATGCGTCCAGCACGTCTTCCGGCACTTCGAACGGTGCGGCTTCCCAGCCCAGCGCCTCGCGGGCACCCTTGATCTCGTCCTTGCCGAGCGGTGAGCCGTGGCTGTCGTTGCTACCGGCTTTCGTGGGCGCGCCGTAGCCGATGGTCGTCTTGCAGGCGATCAGCGTCGGCTTGTCGGATTTCTGCGCTTCCTCGATCGCGGCTGCAATCTCTGCGTGGTCGTGCCCGTCGCAGGACAGCGTGTTCCACTGCGACGCCTGAAAGCGGGCCAGCTGGTCGGTCGAGTCCGACAGATCGACGGACCCGTCGATGGTGATGCCGTTATTGTCCCAGAATACGATCAGCTTGTTCAGCTTCAAATGACCGGCCAGCGCAATCGCTTCCTGGCTGATCCCTTCCATCAGGCACCCGTCGCCGACGAGGCAATATGTGTGATGGTTGACCAGCTTCTTGCCGAATTCCGCTTCCAGCTTGCGCTCGGCGATGGCCATGCCGACCGCGTTGCCGAGCCCTTGCCCCAGCGGGCCGGTTGTCGTCTCGATACCGGCTGCATGGCCGTATTCGGGATGGCCTGCCGTGCGCGACCCGACCTGACGGAAATTCTTGATCTCCTCCATGTCGATGTCGGAATAGCCGAGCAGATAGAGCGCCGAATACAGCAGCATGGAACCGTGACCGGCCGACAGAACGAACCGGTCCCGGTCCGGCCATTTCGGGGCTTTGGGGTCGAACTTCATGAAGCGGGTGAACAGCACGGTCGCAATATCGGCGGCGCCCATCGGCAAGCCGGGATGGCCGGAATTGGCCTTCTGCACGGCATCGGCCGACAGGAAACGAATGGCGTTGGCCATACGTGCGGCTTTGTTGGTCTCGGTCATGGAAGCATCCTGATGTCGTTACTTGATAGCGATACGGGCAGCGATTTTCGCACCGCGGACCGGGCGTTGAATGGCTTGGGCGGTCTAACAGTCGTTTACCGATAGGCCAATCCCCATAAGACCAACCGCAATTTGCCTTGCCTGATGATGCAACCCGCGTTCCGCCATTTTCTCATGGCGTTGCACCCATATGTGCAAGCAACGCTGAATGGATTGACCGGCGCGGCGAATGACGTTTGAAAGGATTCAGCAACGGGACATGACTGCACGATGACCGACAAACGCACCAGTGAGCACCGAAAAGGAAAGCGACCCGCTCGTGGCCGCTCTGGCACGGCTGAACGGTGCGCTCGATGGTCTGTCGAAGGCGGTCGGTGCCGCCAGCGAACGCAACGCCAATGCCCGCAATGCCGATGAATCGGTGCAGCTTCTGTCGGAAGACCGCGCGTCCCTCGCCCGCAAGCTCGATTCGACCGAAGCCCGTGCCCGCAAACTGGCCGAAAGCAACAGCGAAGTCTCGCG
The DNA here is from genome assembly GCA_963799325.1 of uncultured Alphaproteobacteria bacterium. GTDB lineage: Bacteria > Pseudomonadota > Alphaproteobacteria > Rhizobiales > Rhizobiaceae > Pseudahrensia. Next base: position 1,630,690 of record CAWCWS010000002.1, read on the forward strand.
CAGGCTCGTCGGTGCGATGGAAACCGTGCGCGGCGTTCTCGAAACGACTGCAAAATAGGAGCAACGATGCCGCAGGTTGCAGTGCAGATTAACGGAAAGACATATCGAATGGCCTGCGACGAGGGGCAGGAAGCGCATCTGCTCGATCTCGCCCACAGGTTCGACCGCACGATCAATTCGCTCAAAGGCTCGTTCGGGGAAATCGGCGACCAGCGCCTCACCGTCATGGCGGGCGTGATGGTGACGGACGAACTGGTGGAAATGGGCCACAAGATCCGCGGTCTCGAAGCCGAACTGGCCACCCTGCGCGCCGGTTCCGGCAACGCGGCGGACCGTGAGGCGCAGATCATCGCCGGGCTGAACAAGACCGCCGAGCGCATCGAATCCATGAGCGAACGGCTTGCGAAGGGAGGTTGAGGGCGCGCGGGATTTGGCTCATTTTTCACCGGCCACTGGCGCAGTGACCCGCCGCGTCCTATCTTGGTGTGGTTCGGGCTGCCCGGCTCGTTGGCAACTCATCCTAGGGGCCTTACTCAATCCCAAGGGAACTGTCCCTGTCCTCGCCCGTGGGCTTGGGCATACGGTGCCCACCTACGCTGTAGGTTCCAGGATCGACAAAAAACCGACGGTCGCGGCGGTTCGGCACATGCCCTTTGGGGCATGTGCCTCTTTCTTTGGGACGTATCGACAACAGCCGACCCGGCTCATGCGCTTGAGCGCACGAGCCTTTTGTTTGTTGACGTATCGGCAACAGCCGATACGTGCGGGTTGCCATCCACGGATGGAATCGCGCGGCATGAGTAAGGCTGAGCTCCGCACCCACCATCTCGCCCTTCGCAACGCGATACCGGTCGAACGGCGCATCGAACACGCCATCGCCCTGTCCGACCACGCGACCGCCCTGCAAGACCGCACCGAAGGCCGCATCGTCGCCTCCTACCATCCCATCCGGTCCGAACTCGATCCGCGCCCGCTTATGGTGGCTATGCAGAACGCCCGCTTCTGCCTGCCCGCCATCATCGACAGGACGACCCTCCATTTCCGCGAACTGGTGCGAACCGGCGAACTGGTGGATGCGGGCGGCTACGGCACGGTGGCTCCGCCCGAGACGGCAGCACGGCTCGACCCCGATGTGCTGCTCATGCCGCTGTCGGTCTTCGACGGGCGCGGCGGGCGCGTAGGCTATGGTGCGGGCTATTACGACCGCGCCATAGCCGCGTTGCGGGCAATGGGGCTGGACCCACTGTTGATCGGGATCGCATTCGACGAACAGCAGGCCGACCACGTTCCGCAGGAAAGCCACGACATGCCCCTCCACATCGTCCTCACCCCCACCCGCCTGATCGAGTGCGTCACATGAGAATCCTGTTCCTCGGCGATATGGTCGGCCGCACCGGACGTCACGCGGTGCGCGACCGTCTGCCGGAAATTCGCCGCCGTCTGACCACCGATTTCGTCATCGTCAACGGCGAGAACGCCGCCGGCGGCTTCGGCATCACCCGCGCCATCCTCAACGAAACGCTGGAAGCCGGGGCCGATGTCGTCACCAGCGGCAACCACGCCTTCGACCAGAAGGAAACGCTCGGTTGGGCGGATGCGGAGGACCGGTTTCTGCGCCCCGCCAACTATCCCTCCGGCACGGCGGGGCGTGGGGCCAACCTCTACACGGCCTCGAACGGCGCACAGGTGCTGGTCTCCAACATCATGGGCCGCGTGTTCATGCACCCGGAACTCGACGACCCGTTTCAGGCCGCCGAGCGGGAACTGGCCGCCGCACCGTTGGGTGAGGTGGCCGATGCGGTGGTGATCGATTTCCATTGCGAGGCCACCAGCGAGGCGCAGTGCTTCGGCCATTTCTGCGATGGCCGCGCCAGCCTCGTCGTCGGCACCCACACCCACATCCCCACCGCCGACCATCAGGTTCTCGTCGGCGGTACAGGTTACATGAGCGATGCAGGCATGTGCGGCGACTACGATTCGTCTCTCGGCATGGACAAGGAGGAACCCCTCAACCGCTTCCTGTCCAAAGTCCCCAAATCCCGCATGGAACCCGCGACGGGCGACGCCACGATTTGCGGCGTGCTGGTGGTGACGGATGACAAGACGGGATTGGCTACGGCGATCGAGCCGTTGCGAACGGGCGGGCGATTGAGCGAGGTTTGGCCCGCGAGTCTAGATGGGTGAAGGAGGTTCAAATGATCGCTTACTGCCGGTTCAGGCAGAGCGGGTTGTTCCGGCACCTGTTCGATACGGTGCTGGCGCGATGCATCGCGGAAGGGTTGGTCGGGGGCAACGACTTCGGTGCCGACGCCTCGCTCATCAAGGCCGAGGCCAGCCGCTACAACAAGATCGAGTGGGCCGACTGGTCGGTGCCGGAGGTTGTGACCCGAGCAACCCAGGAGTATCTCGACACGCTCGATGACGAAGCCTTCGGCGCATCGACCCCGGTCAATCCCAAGGCCCTTTCCGCTTCCGATCCGGCCGCACGTTACACCGGTGCCAATGGCGACCGGCCGTTCTTCGCCTACTCCACCAACTATCTTGTCGATCTCGACAACGCGGTGATCGTCGATGTCGAAGCGACGGCTCCTATCCGACAGGCCAAGGTCGGCTGCGTACGCGACATGATCGTGCGCACGCGCGACCGCTTCGGGCTCTATCCCGAGAAGCTGGTAGCCGACACGGCCTACGGGTCGGGCCCCATGCTGGGCTGGCTGGTCGAGGAGGAAGGGATCGAGCCGTACATCCCGGTCATCGACAAGTCGGTGCGCGCCGACGGCACCTTCTCCCGTGAGGACTTCCGATACGACCGCGACGAAGACGCATCTCGCCCGGGCAAACAGCTGTTCAATTCCGACGTTCCTGCAAGACGCCGCTTGGTTACGGGCGACAAGGCTGGAAGAAGCGATATCGCGCTGCCAAGAGCGACTGCGACGTCTGTCCCCTGAAGCCCCGCTGCTGCCCGAAGGAGGCATCTCGGAAGGTCCTGCGATCCATCCATGAGGGCGCCCGCGACATGGCGAGAGACATCACGAAGACTGACGCCTACGTGACGGCCAGCTACGCGCGAAGAAGGTGGAGCTACTGTCTGCCGGACCAAAACGCATCATGAAGCTCGACCGCCTGCGCCTGCGGGGACCGAACGGTGCCAAAGACGAGTTCATCCTCGCCGCAACCACCCAGAACCTCCGCAAACTGGCCAAGCTGGTGCCACAACCGGCGTAGGAAGAAGCCAACCGTCTCCACTCCGATATCCCGATTTTTACGTCAAACCGACATTCGACGGGCATCCGGCCTCGGCTGGAAACGTGCACCAGACAACATCCGAAGGAAGGCCAGATGTCTTCAAGCGGTCCCAGCATCACAGGAGCCCCCGAGCAATTCGTGTCCGACCGCGCCCAGCAGCGAAAGCGCTGCGGCGAGCAGGTAAAAAGTTCGCGACATCCTGGTCATTCTGTTTCCTTCAAGGCCGTGGCTTTGCAGAATTAGCGGTGGTGGCCTCAACCTCTTCGATAAAGCTCAAGACCCTTGTCGAGGTAATCCGACGGGTTGTCTTCCCACGCATAATGCGCCGCACCGGGGATGACAGCAAATCGGCTGTTCGGCAGCAGATCGGCCAGCCGCTGCGAATTGGACACGGACACAAAGGTATCAAATTCGCCGTGCAGGACCTGCACCGGAGCGTCGATCCGCGCGACATCGCGCTTCAAGCGCGGGTGTTTCGCTGAGGGTAGCTGCCCAGAAACCCGACTTGCCCGCGCAATTTGGCAAAGCGTGTAGACCCGGCAAGGTAGTCTGCTTTTGCGTCGCGCGACGGTTTGCTGTAGGCGATATCCGATGCTGTTCGCAGCGGCGCAGTAAATGCGCCCGCCAATTGGGCCGCCGGCAGAGAGCGTCGCCCACTGCGCCAGGCGAGAATAGACTAACGTGCGAAACAAGAACGAACCCTCCACCTTGCCAACCACGCCAGCATCGCCCACGGTCGCAGACGTTATCCGGCCCGGGTTATCCGCCATGAACCGCATCAAGGTCGGCGTGCCGATATCCGGCGCAACCGCATGCGGGTGTGACAGCTCGAAATGATCGAGAATCTTGCCCAGAAACGCCGCTTGCTCGCTCACGGTCGTCACATGTCGCGCAGGGTCGGAGCCGCCATGGTTGGGCAGGTCCACCGCCACAACGTCAAAGCTCTGCGTAAGCTGGTCCCACCAGTTGCGGTAGGTCAGACCGCTCATCGAGGGCGGCGAGGTCAGCAACAGGTACGGCTGACCTTCACTTCGGCTGGCCGCGTAGCGGATGGTAATGCCGCCGATCTTGTCGTTGTCGCAAATCTCATTGTCCTGATCCTGCATTGGCTGCGTTGGAGATCAGGCTACGCCTGGACCGGGTGCGCAACTGGAACATGCAGATGCGGTCAAACGCTTGCAGATTCGCCTCAATCGACTTGCAGAACTTGCGCTCGTCATGTCTTGACGCAGATTGAACTAGCGGACAGGTTCGCGAGCTGATGAAGGGACGACGATGCAGGAAACATATCCGCTCGCGCTAGGGCTGAACGCCTGCCTTATGCTCGGGGTCGACCCCGCAGAGATGCTCCGGCAGGCCGGTCTTGGCGAACTCGATCGCAAGCAGGCAGCGGCTTGGGGTGACGGCCGCGCAATATGTGGCCGCGTGGGAAGCGATGGTCCGTCTGGCCGGGCGCGAGGATTTGCCGAGCCGAGCTGGGCATTGCCATTGCGCGCGGTCCGCTCGTTTCTGTGTTTCTGGCCCTGGATTGTGCGCAGACCTTGAGCAGGGCCTCCGCCGGATCACCCGGTATAAGCGGCTGATCGGCCCAACCCGAATGCACGTTTTCGGCGATGATGCGGCATTGACTGTAGAATACGACAGCAGCGCGCCTGAACTGGATCTGCCCGCCTCCATGCTCGGCGCTCTATCTTGCATTTGTCGTTGAAAAAGCGCGGCTGATGACTGCGCGAACCGATGGTTCCGGTAGCGGCCACGCTCAAGGGCTCACGAAGGACTGCGCGACGCATACTCGCCCGGCATCTCGGCGTGATGCCAAAATACGGTGAAAAGGCGATGCTGAGCTTTTCGCGTGCCGATGCAACCGCGCCATTTCTGTCCGAGGCTCAAGGGCTGTGGCAGGCGATGGAACAGGATCTGGAGCGCCAACTCGCCGCGCGAGGCCCGCACCAGCGACATGACCTCGAAGGTCGTCAAGCGCGCTCGTTGACGCATCTGCCCTTGGGACACAGCCGACGTGGTAACGGTGTGCGCAGAACTGAGAGTCAGTCGCAGCACGCTGCAGCGGCGTCTTAACGACGAAGACGACGCCGTTCCAGAGCGCCCCTACAGAACCGTCCGTTCCACGAACCAGTACGCCCCCACGAGCCCGATCAGCACCGAGGCCGGAATGGTGATGGCGCGGCGGTACCACGGCTTGTTCATTGCCCAGCCAACGGCCAGGAACGCCAGCGCGATGACCGTCAGCTGTCCCGCTTCCACGCCGATATTGAACGACACGAGCCCCAGCACGTAATCTTCACGCGGCAGGCCGATCTCGGACAGGATGCCAGCGAAACCAAGCCCGTGCAGCAGTCCGAAGACGAATACGATCGCCGGTCGCCACGGGTGCAATTCCTTCGTCACGATATTCTCCACCGCCACATAGACGATCGACAGCGCGATGATCGGCTCCACGATGGACGGCGAGATATTGACGACACCGTAGATGCCGAGCGCGATGGTGATCGTATGGGCGACCGTGAAGGCCGTGACCTGCCAAAGCAGCGGCCTGAATTTTGGCGACAACAAAAACAGACCAAGGACGAACAAAATGTGGTCGAGGCCCTTCGGCAGGATATGTGTGAACCCGATCACGCCATAGTCCCACGCGGTCTCATACCATGCCCGCTCCGCGACGGTGCCGATGGCAAGCGGCTCGCTCACCGCACCGGCAGCGAAGAATCGCCCCTGAACCTCCGCACCGGACCGCTCCACCCGCAATACGCTTGATCCATAGGTTGCGGGATAGGCCCACACGAATGTTTCCGCACCTTCCGGCAAGGTGCCGGTCAGAACGAATTGCGATTCCCGGGCGCGGGATACGTCGTCGACGGGCGGAATGGAAATGGAGCCGACATCCAGCATCAGCGGCACGTCTTCTACCTTCAGCGGCCCAGCCGCCAGCCATTCCGGCAGGAAAGCGCGCAGCCGGGCCTCCAGTTCCGACGGTGGAAGCTGCCGCAGTTCATCGTAAAGACCCGCAGTCGGTGCTTCGTCCGTATCCTCATGCTCCGGCCCGATCTGGGCGAGCAGGGCTTCGACATTGGCGTCCACATTCAACGAGATCGTGCGGTCGGGAGCAAGAGTGAGCGTGGCGATCGTCGGGCGCACCTCATGGGCGGACGCGGAGGCGGCGATCAGCATGCAAGATAGAAGGAAAGACGCCGCGAAGGCGGTCCACGAACGGAAGTCTGCTGTGATCGTCACGTCTTTGTCACCTTGGAACTTATGTCGGGCGGGTGCAGTGTGAACCAGATCGAACATCCAGCGATACCGCTTCTCATGAGATATTTTGCCACCCTTGTTCTCACCGGATTATGTGCCCTTGTCACAGCTCCCGCAATCGCCCACGAATACTATCTGCTGCCCGATGCGTTCGTCACAAACGTGGGCGAACCTGTCGCCGTGCGCCACCGTCTCGGCCAGCGGTTCAACGGCAACGAGATGTCCTATATCGGCGAATGGAACGTACGATCCGAAGTCTGGGAAGGTGGCGAGAAGCGCGAGCAGCGCGGTGTCGATGGCGACAGGCCCGCGCTCACTGTCACGCCATCCAAGAATCGGCCTTCTGAGCGTCGTCCACCAGTCCAACCATTCAATCGTCAATTTCGGCTGGGAGAAATTCGAGACATACGTCTTGAAAGAAGGCCTGACGCAAATTCCAGCCGCTCACGATGCGCGCGGCCTGTCCCGCGACGGCAAGGTGCGGGAAGCCTATGCCCGCTTTGCCAAAACGCTTGTCGCCGTGGGGGATGGCGCGGGCGAGGACACATCGCACGGCCTCAAGATCGAGATTATCGCGCTGGAAAATCCATATACTTACGAGGTCGACAAACCCCTGCCCGTGCAGGTGCTCTTCGATGGCAAACCGCTGCCCGGCGTGATGATAAAGGTCTTCTCCGCCATCGACAGCGAAAACTCGGACCGCGTCATCGCCGACGGGAACGGCCGGGCGGAGATACCGGCCAATGGTTCCGGCCCCTATCTCCTCAACGCCATCCACATGCTGCCGCCGGTCTCACCGGAAGACATCGCGCAAGACTCGGACTGGGAGAGTTTCTGGGCGTCGCTGACGTTTCAGCGGGGGCTCGACTCGATCAAGAGGGCAGACCGACCCCGGGATCGTAAGCCTCGAGAATAGCGCGGTAGCGGTCGGAGCGTGTGGGCGATCCGGGGTTCAGCGTTCCGCTGTCACCCGCTTCGTAGGACAGCAGGCGCTGGCGCAGATCGGCGAGGCTGAGGCCGAGAATATCGGCGGCCCATGTGCGGTTTCCACCGCAACGGGCAAGCGTGGCCAGGACGAGATCGCGCTCCACATCTTCGAGCCTGCGCCCGAGTTGCGGAGCGATCGCATCCAGCGAAAGAGTGCGTTGGAAACCTGTGGATTGTGCCATGTTCAGGAAAACCGTCGTTGCAGGCAGGCCGTTCGACCCTGTTGCCTGACAGCTTGCCCAAACGCGGTAAACCGTCCCTTAAGCGCTACACGATTTGTCAAGCGTGGCAACGAAAACGGTATGTAAAGTGATGATTCAATGGCGATATTGCTGAATGCGTGTGGTGCGCAGACCGGCGAGGCCGTGGTCGTCGATCGACGCCTGCCAAGACAGGAATTCCTCCACCGTCAGCGTGTAGCGTTGGCACGCTTCATCGAGGGAGAGGAGACCACCGCGCACGGCAGCGACCACTTCGGCCTTCCGGCGTATGACCCAGCGTCGCGTGGACGTGGGCGGCAGGTCGGCAATCGTCAATGGAGACCCGTCGGGCCCTATGACGTATTTCACCCGCGGGCGCATAGGTTCGGTCATACTACTCACTACTCATTACTCGAAACACTGTCTGACCAGACCAGCCCAACTTAGGCCGCATCACTTAAAAAACGCTGAAAGGTCCGGTAACCTCGCGCTAACCATATGGCCGCGTTCGCAAACCGGGCTTGCAAGCGCCTTGAAACCCCCGCAAACCGCAGCCACATGGCGTTTGCGCCATGATCGCCACCCCATTCTCGAAGCCGCTTGCCCGCACGGAAACAGCATGACCGGACCAACCACGCCTCTCAATTCCCTCGGTTTTGCCAAGGCACCCGCCGACACACGCGTCGTTGTCGCCATGTCCGGCGGCGTCGATTCATCCGTCGTCGCCTGCCTGCTGAAACGGCAGGGCTATGAGGTGATCGGCATGACGCTCCAGCTGTATGACCACGGTGCCGCGGTGCAGAAGAAAGGCGCGTGCTGTGCGGGGCAGGACATTCACGACGCCCGCCGTGTGGCCGAACAGATGGGCTTTCCTCATTACGTGCTGGATTACGAACAGAAGTTCCGCGAGCAGGTCATCGACCCGTTCACGAAAGCCTATGTGAACGGCGAAACACCGATCCCCTGCGTCGCCTGCAACCAGACGGTAAAATTCTCCGACCTGCTGACAACGGCGCGCGAATTGAACGCCGATTGTCTCGCGACCGGCCACTACATCGTCTCCCGCGAGGGCGAGGACGGCCACCGCCAGCTTTACCGTCCGGCGGATGCGGCAAAGGACCAGAGCTACTTTCTCTTCGCCACCACGCAGGACCAGCTCGATTTCCTGCGCTTTCCTCTTGGTGAGGTGCCAAAGGAAGAGACCCGCAAGCTGGCCGAGGAGATGGGTCTCGGCATTGCCGCCAAGCCCGACAGTCAGGACATCTGTTTCGTGCCGCAGGGCAAATATGCCGACATCATCGCAAAGCTGCGCCCGGATGCGGGCACGCCCGGCGACATCGTCCACATGGACGGTCGTGTGCTGGGTCAGCACGAGGGAATCATCCACTACACGATTGGCCAGCGCCGCGGCATCGGCGTTGCCACAGGCGACCCGCTCTACGTCGTTGCGCTGGAGCCGAAGTCGGCAACTGTCACGGTCGGCCCACGAGAAGCGTTGGCGACCCGCTCCATCACGCTCCGCGACGTGAACTGGCTCGGCGACGAGCCGATGGTCGAAGGAAAGCAAAGTGCCATCTTCGTGCGCGTCCGCTCCACCCGCCCGCCCCGCGCTGCAACGCTGGTGCAGGACGACGGTATCGTAACGGTAACGCTCGCCGATGGCGAAGACGGCATTGCACCTGGGCAGGCCTGCGTGTTCTACGAAACTGACGAGCCCCGCACCCGCGTGCTGGGCGGCGGATGGATTGCCCGTGCCCACCCGGTCGTGCCGCTTATGGAAAAGAGTGCGGAACTGGCCACCGCAAACGCCTGATCGTGTTGCCACCCATGTTGACAGGCGCTGGCGCTGCCACCTATATCCGGCGCGGTTCGCATGGCTTTATCAGCCGGTGCGGCAGGGTCCAATCGAACCCGTTCAATACGAACCCCGTGGCGGGGTAGCTCAGCTGGTTAGAGCGTCGGAATCATAATCCGAATGTCGGGGGTTCAAGTCCCTCTCCCGCTACCATTTTCCTATCTCTTCGGATCGTAAGTCCACTGTGGAAACACGCGCACCGTAAAGGCTTCGCCTTTTTCGATCGTGCCCGGCTTTTCCACCCATGTCAGGAGTCCGCGGCGACGGACGGCCATCTTCGGGAAACCGAACTCGATGTCGTCACGACCCTCAAACTCGCCGGCGATGGACCGGCCGGAATTGCGACAGGGCGGGTTGTCTCCGTCCACACGGATGCTTACCCCGCCTTCGAACAGCAGGATCGAGCGCGATGGCAGATACGAAAAATGGGGAATGCCGGACACGAGAATGTTGCCACCGATCCACTCCGGCAGCAGGCGTGGGATAGACAGGCTGTCGGCCACGCCCTGCATGTCCTCGGCGGACAGGATCGTGACCTGCCGCTCGTTCTTCATCTCCGTGCCGCGCTCGTACCACGGTTCCAGCGCTCCGGAGGGGCGCGTGGCACCGTGATGGCGGTCGTTCGGAATACCTGAGAAAGCGAAGTCGAGTGTGTCGACCTCCCGGGTGCGGAACGTCGCACCATCCGCCAGATAAACCCCTTCGACCCGGCCCTTCAGCTTGAGGCCGGGATGAACATCGAACGCATCCTCTGGTGCGGCATTTTCAGGCCGCACCCGGTCGAGATCGAGGGCGGCGCTCACTCGGCCGCTGCCACATAGGCGGTGTTGCCCTGGGCGGCGTCACCGTCGGTTTTCTGCGGTGTATCGCCGGTCACGGGAATACCGTTGGGGTCGTAACCCGCATCACGGCTGGCCGCTTCCCATTCCTTGCGCACACCGGCCTGATAGTCCGGATGCACGTCGTTGAGATGGCGCAGCCAACGCTCAACAATCTCGGTGGGAACGCCGACGAGCGCACCGCCCATATTGGCGTGGAGGCGGTCGCGCTCGCCTTGATCCAGCACATCCCTGTAGAGCGCCCGCACCTGCGTTGTGTCGTCGTAGGCCGTGTGGTCATACCGATCCGCATTGCCGTCGATCCGCAGCGGCGGCTCCTGCGCGGAGCGATCTTCCACGGCACCACTGAACGAGTTTGGCTCGTAATAGGCGTTTTCGTTGCCGGAGATGATGCCGCCATACGTGTTCATCTGCCCGTCGCGGTGATAGTGGCGCACCGTGTTTTTCGGGCGGTTGACCGGAATTTGCTCGTAATGGGTGCCGAGCCGGTGGCGGTGGGCGTCCGCATAGGCAAAGATGCGCGCCTGCAGCATCTTGTCGGGCGAAAAGGCGATGCCGGGCACGATATTGGAAGGCGAAAAGGCCGCGTTCTCGATTTCAGTGAAATAATTGTCCGCGTTGCGGTTCAACTCGAACTCGCCAATCGTGATCGGCGGATATTCGGCATGGGGCCAGACTTTCGTCAGGTCGAACGGATTGTAGTCGGTTTTCTCCGCGTCCATTTCCGGCATGATCTGCACCTGAACGGTCCATTTCGGAAACGTGCCGTCCTCGATGCCGTTGAACAGGGCTTCCTGATAACCCTCGCGCGTCTTGCCGGTAATTGTTCTCGCCCTCGGCGTTGGAATACCAGGCATGGCCCTGCTGGGTCTTGAAGTGGAATTTCACCCAATATCGCTCGCCCGCATCGTTCCACAGGGAGAACGTGTGGGAGCCGTAGCCGTTCATCTGCATCGGCGTCTGCGGCAGGCCCCGGTCGGACATCAGGATCGTGACCTGATGCAGGGCTTCCGGCGACAGGGACCAGAAATCCCACATGGCGGTGGGCGAGCGCATGTTAGTTTTCGGATGGCGTTTTTGCGTGTGGATGAAGTCCGGGAACTTGTAGGGGTCCCGCACGAAGAACACGGGCGTGTTGTTGCCCACCATGTCCCAGTTGCCGTCCTCGGTGTAGAATTTCAGCGCGAAACCGCGCACGTCGCGCTCATGGTCAGCGGCACCGGACTCGCCGGCCACAGTGGAGAAGCGCGCGATCATCGGCGTTTCGGTGCCGGGCTGAAGCACCTTGGCTTTCGTGTATCTGGAAATGTCGCCGGTGATCGTGAGTTTGCCGTGGGCACCCCAGCCTTTGGCGTGAACGGCGCGCTCGGGAATGCGCTCGCGATTCTGGTGCGCCAGCTTTTCGATCAGCTGATAGTCCTGCAACAGAACGGGGCCGCGTTCTCCGGCGGACAGGGTGTCCTGGTTGTTGGGAACCGGCGCACCGGCGGTAGTGGTGAGGGTGGGCTTGTCGGCCATGATGGTGGCTCCTCGCATCTCGACGTGAATCTCTTGGAATGGTTCTAACTATGCAATCATTGCGCCATCACGTCCAATGCTCTTTGCCGTGACCATAGATAGAGTGCGGCATCAGATTGGCCGAAAAGGACACACGGTTGCAGCGACGGGCGATCATAGCGGGAGCCGGGATCGGCGGGCTGGCGACAGCACTGGCGCTGGTGCAAACCGGCTGGTCGGTGACCGTGCTGGAGCGGGCCGAAGCGCTCGGCGAAGTCGGCGCGGGGCTGCAGATCAGCCCGAACGGTATGAAGGTGTCTGGACCGTCTCGGCATCGTGCCCGCCATCGAACACGACCTGTTCGAGCCGGACTCGATCGAGATACGGCAGGGCCGCACCGGCAGACGATTGTTGCGTTTGCCGCTGAAAGGCTACGCGAAGGATCGCTGGGGCGCACGCTACATCCACATCCACCGGGCCGACCTCACCCGCGCCTTGTCGGACGCGGTTCTGGCTGCCGCGCCCGATGCAATCGAATGTGGCAGGCAGGTCGAACGCTACACTCAGCATGGGGAAAGCATCCGCGTCGATACGAGCGATGGCTCAGTTTACGAGGCTGACCTGCTGGTGGGCGCCGACGGCATTCACTCCGCTATCCGCGCCCAAATGATTAGCCATGACAAACCGCGTTTCACCGGCAACATCGCGTGGCGGGCGCTTATTCCGGTGCAGCGGTTCGGGAGCCATCCACCACCGCCGACGGCCTGCATCTGGCTCGGTCATAAGCGTCACGCGGTCACCACCCGGGTCCGCGGCGGAACGATGGTTAATTTCGTGGGCATGGTTGAACGGTCGCAGGCCGAGGCGGAAAGCTGGATGGCGACAGGCGACAGGAAGACGGCGCTGGACGATTTTCGGGGCTGGGCACCGAACATCGTCACCGCCATCGCACAGGCCGATACGTCTGAATATCTGGCCACTCTACGACCGCCCGCCCCTGCCCCGCTGGTCCGATGGTCGCGTCGTGCTGGTGGGGGACGCCGCCCACCCGATGCTGCCGTCGCTGGCACAGGGCGCGGTGCAGTCGCTGGAAGACGCCGTCGCCATCGCAGATTGCCTGTCCGGCGCACGGACGGTGGAAGAAGCGGGACAGCAGTTTTTCACCAATCGCATTGCCCGCACAACGCGGGTGCAGGCTGAATCCGCAGCCAATGTGCGTCGCTTCCACCATGCCGATACCCCGTTCGGCGCGCTGCTTTACACAGGCATGGCACTTGTTGGCACGGTTGCGCCGGACATTTTGCACCGCCGCAACGACTGGCTTTTCGGCGCGGACGTCATCTAGGCTGATCGCTGCCGTCTTTCCAGTTCTCATCGCTATGGGTGCCGTCGCAAAGCGGCAGGTTGCCGGACTTGCCGCACCGGCACAGCGCATATTTGGCCTGCGTCGCCCCTTCCGGCCAAAGGTCGGCGGCCAGCGGCACGTTGCGAACGTGGTAGGGGCCGTTCGGCGCGACCTCAACGACCAGTTCGTCGCCCTGCTCCAGATGTTGCGGCTCACCGGCACTTTCGGGTTCACTGATCCGGAGCGCGCCCGATGGGCAGGCCCGCACTGCATCATGGATCGTATCGACGCCAGACTTATCGGGATCGATCCACGGGCGCGCGTCAGGGTCGAACGCCCCATCGCCGCGGCGCACGCATTCAGCTGCATGGGAGCACAGCAATGGGTTGTAATGAACGGTAACGTCCTTGCCGGTATAGACTTTCACCCGGTCTTTTTCAGCGTCGGCATGACCACCACTCTTGAACCCGACGTCCCGGTGCGACCCGTCGCAATAGGGCTTGTTGTCCGAATGGCCGCACCGGCAAAGCGGGGCGAGGGGGCGGGGCGGCAGTTCACTGCCATCGCGATCTAGGAGCTGCGGCAGGTGCTTGGCCAGCAGCGGCCCGTCCTCGCGCATGTCGATGATGGTGTCGGTGGAGTCTTGGTCGCTCATAAAATCGGTCCCTGACGGATGTGGGGCCGTTCTAGCATGCTGCAGTCGCCGTCTGCCAACCATGCACATGCTCTGACCGGGCCTTAGGGTTGGGGGAGCAGGATTTGGTTGAACGGGAACGGGTAGCTGCCAGAACGGTTTCCCGCTCACGCACAGCCATGCGCCATGACAGCCAGAAAATCAGCGATGTCGTGACGAATGCGACCGACAGGCCAACGAGAAGTGCGGGGTCCAGATGGTCCATATATGGAATATCCATTCTTGCGCGATGGGCCACAACACGCGGAGGCGGCTTCGGTTCCAGTTTTGTGGTGCGGTTTTGCGATAGGTCGATGCGCGCGAAATGCAGTTCGATACTGACACAGGCGGAAGGGCGGTTTCAGGCAACCGTTCCCATGACTCCATTATGGGGATTGGAGACCGTTCTTCCACCCTTTCACACCAATATTTGCCGAAACATCGGTCTGGCCTGGCTCGTTTTCTGGGAACCCGATCGAAACTTGCGTGTTGAATGCTCAAGCCGCCGCTGAGGTGCGGCGCAAGCACATGAAAGGCATATTTCAAATGAACATTTTCTACATCATCGGCGTGATCGTCGTTATCCTCATCGTTCTTTCCTTCCTCGGCCTCCGGTAGAGCCGAATCGAAAGGCTCTTCCTGGAGTGACCTTTTACAATAACCGCCGTGCGCACCGCACGGCGGTTTTTTGTTTTTATGAGACGTGCGCGTCGGGAACCCGTGGCGCACCTGACGGTTGATGTGCGAACCACAACGAAAGAGAGCCCACCATGACAATGAACAGCTTGAAAGACGTCTATATCGACCAGTTGCAGGACCTCCATTCGGCCTGCAAGCAATCGGCAGCCGTGACCGGCAAGCTCGCCGAAGCGGCAACGAATTCGGAACTGAAGAAGGCGCTGGAAGCGGGCGTCAAGGGCACGAAGGAAGGCATGGAGACTATGGCGGAACTCGCCAGGAACCATAATGCCGATCCGGGCGGAGAGCATTGCAAGGGCATGGAAGGTCTCGTGAAAGAGGCCAATTCACATGCCTTGAATGAAGACTTCGGCGACGATGATGTGCGGGATGCGATGATCATTACCCAGTATCAGCGCATGGTCCATTATGCGATTGCCGGTTACGGCTGCCTGGCAGCATTCGCCAGACGGCTCGATCTCGACGACGAAGCCGCCAAAATCGAGAAATGCCTCGATGAAACTTACGAGGGTGACCGCCATATGACGGAAATCGCAACCGGCGGTGTGAACAAAAAAGCCGCCTAGTTGCGTTTTAAAATACGATACTTGAAAAGGGCGGTGCCATTGGCACCGCCCTTTTTCATACCTCGTTTTCGAGAAACCGCATCAATCCTGTCTCGGCGCTGTCCAAACGGTCGCGCCGACGGCCTTTCACATAGCCTGCATCCAGATCGCCCCGTTCGAACGCCGCCACAATGGGCGGGTGAACATAACTCGACCGCGCGACCGCAGGCGTGTTCCGCAAGCGCTTCGACACAGCCTTCATCGTTTGCGACACGGCTTTTGTAGACCAGTCGCCGCGCGCAGCTGCGCAGCACAGTTCTTCCAGTGCCAGCGCCGATGCCGCAAAGCTGCGAAAGTCCTTGGCGGAAACCGCCCGACCGCTGACGGTGCGCAAATATGTGTTGATGTCGGTGGACGTCGCGTTGCGCTTGCCACCCTTGCGGTCCCGATACCGGAACAACCGTGTCCTGTTGGCGCGCTTCAGCCTGGCGAGCCTGCGCTGCAGCACACGGTCTTCGATACTCAGTTCGATGTTCTTGCCGGATTTGCCGGTATAGTGGATGTCCACTACGCCGCTATCCTCGATATCAAGATGACCGGGCTTGAGCGTGGAAGCGCCGCGCGTGCCGTTGCGGGCATATTGTTCATTGCCGGGACGGATCTTCTTCGCGTCGATCAACCGCACCGCTGTCGCCAGCACCTGTTTACGACCAAGCGCACGACCGGCAATATCGGCTTCCACGGCGGCACGTATTTTTGGCAACGCCCGACCGAACGTCTTGAGCCTCTCGGCCTTTATGAGATTACGAACTTCGTTCCAGCCTTCATGGTAGCGGTATTGCAGCCGTCCGGCCGCATCCGTGCCAACGGCCTGTATGTGGGCTTGCGGATCGACGGAAATGCGCACGTTTTGCCAATTCGGTGGCAGCACAAGCGCCTTGATACCATTCAGCCGCGTCTTGGAAACCGCGCGCGGTGTATCCTTACGGACATAGGTAAACCTGTCGGCTTTGCCCTCACGGTAAATCGACAGGTCCGCCACTGCGATAATGGTCGAGTCCCAACCGTTCCGCGTGATAGGCGTGGGACCGCACTGGACTCGCCTCTCAGACGGCTCGCTTGCCGGACAATCTCTCCCGCTCGGCCTTCAACAAACGCAAGTTCTTTGTGTTCGATTTGAAAGCGAAATCAAACAGGTCACCGACAAGGGGAATTGTGCCGACCGCGAAGTCCAGGCCGACATTTCCTGCCATCTTGGCCAACACACGCTTGCGAGCGCCACTCTTCCAGGCGTCCGCAATGAACACGGTCGACACACCGGCGGTGACAAGATCACCGACGACCGGCACGAGGCCGATCACGCCATCGAGACCAAACCGATACCCGATGCCGGGCAGTTTGAACTTGGCGTCCAGCCATTCCTCATATTTGTCGAGGTGGTGGTCTTTCAGGAACCCGCGCTGTTCTCGGGCGCTCGTGCCCAATTGCTGCGCGTCAGGCATCGGAGTTCTTCGCAATGATCCAGACCGCGTGAATGAGACCGGGAATGAAGCCCAGAATAGTCAGCACGATATTGAGCCAGAAGTGACCGCGAAAACCAACGGTCAGAAAAACAGCGACGGGTGGCAGAAAAATTGCCAGTAAGATTCGGATGATATCCATTTTGCTGGGAGCCTGAATTTCGTATTCCAGAGCAACCCCCACCTATGCAGGATCGTTCCATCCGATATAACGCCCGCAATATCGATCGGTAATCTCACCGAATGGAGCATGTCGCATGACGAAGAAGATCGAACCGAAAGAAGCCCGCCAAGGCCGCAGCCGCAAGAATGTAGCAGTCGTTCTCGGCATATCTTTGGCGCTGGCTGTCGGCATCCTTCTCTTGTTCCAGCTTACAGGCCCATAACCCGGTTGATACAATAGCCGGCTAGCGGCTCGTCGAATTCCGGTTGCCTTCGAACACCTGCAACGAAACCGAGTCAGGGCCGTAATCGCTCTCGCCCGCCACTTCCAGATCACCCATCAGTTTGGCACGCGCACGTGACACGCGGCTTTTGATGGTGCCAATGGCGACGCCGGTGATCTCGGCAGCTTCCTCATACGAAAACCCGTTGGCGCCAATCAGCACCAGCGCCTCGCGCTGGTCCTCTGGAAGACCTTCGAGCGCGGTGCGAAAATCGCGCATGTCCATGTGGCCGTCCTGTTGCGGATGGGTGGCGAGCTGTGCGGAAAAGACACCATCACTGTCCTGCACCTCGCGGCCCCGTTTGCGCATCTGGCTGTAGAACTCGTTGCGCATGATGGTGAACACCCACGCCTTGAGGTTCGTGCCTTCCTGAAACAGGTGGAACTTGTTCCACGCCTTCATCAGCGTTTCCTGCACGAGATCGTCGGCGCGATCGCTGGCGCGGGTAAGCGACAGGGCGAACGCGCGCAGGTTGGGAATGACTTTCAACAATTCGTCACGCAGTTCAGGCGACACGGTCTTGGGGTTACTCATTCGAAGAATCGTTCCCGTCAGTGCCGCTTTGCTGCGACAACTGGTTTAAAAGCTCGAGAAAACGGTCCGGAACCGGCTCGTTGATGACATCGGAATAGGCCTCTTTGAGCTTTTCCCCCAACCTCTCCTGGATGTCCGTGTCAATCGCCCCATCGACAGAGACACCCTTGTTGCTATTTGTCATATTCTAACCTTAACCTGACCCCGGCTTGCCAGCGAGGCGAAGAGGGCAACCGATACACTGTGTTCCCAGCCAACACGACCCGTATAAATTAGTTCCATGACAACACGATCCCTCATGGATTGTGTCACGAAACCATTTTAAGAATTAGCCGACGCGCATCAATCTGTCTGGCGCGGAAGCGAAAGACCGTTTCAGGAGTTTATTATGTCGCTTGCCGATCAAGTAGCCCCGCATCTCGCCTATCTCCGACGCTACGCACGTGCGCTGACAGGCAATCAGGAATCCGGGGACCGCTACGTAGCGACCATACTGGAAACACTCATTGAAGACCCGACATCGATTGACCTGACCCAGAATGCCCGTGTCGCACTCTTCGGCGCATTTTCCAAAATCTGGCAATCGCTGGACGTGAACATGCAAGCCGTGGAGGATTCCAGCGCCGCGGACCGCAATGTCACGAGCCTGACCCCCAGGGCGCGACAGGCCTTTTTGCTCACGGCTGTGGAAGGCTTCTCGCCGGACGAGGTTGCCACGATTCTCGACATGGACAGGCAGGAGATTTCAGCCCTGTTGCGGCAGGCCGGTCAGGAAATCGCGAGCCAGGTCGGCACCAGCGTTCTCATCATCGAGGACGAGCCGCTGATCGCGATGGACATCGAGCAAATGGTCCAGAATCTCGGCCATACCGTCACCGGCATCGCTCGCACCCATGAGGAAGCGATTGCCGCGGTGAAGGAAAACGAGCCGGGACTCGTGCTGGCCGACATTCAACTGGCCGATGGCTCATCGGGCATCGACGCGGTGCGCGATATTCTGGATACGATCAACGTGCCGGTCATCTTCATCACCGCCTTCCCCGAACGCCTGTTGACGGGCCAGCGCCCGGAACCGGCCTTCCTCGTCACCAAACCGTTCCATCCCGACATGGTGCGCGCGCTCATCAGTCAGGCGCTGTTTTTCGAGCAGAAAGCCGGTAATTCCGACTAGACGGGCGACCAGCCTTGAAGCTGAAGCCGCTCAATAGGGTCAGGAACGGTTTCGGCCATCTGCGTGATCTGGGCACCGTGCCCGGCATCATGGCGGTTGGCATGTGGTTTCTGTGCATCCCCGTTCTGGCCGTGGATGCGTATTTCCCCGATTTTTTCGGAGATGTCCGCCTTTTATACGTCGATTACGATACCGGCCGGGCTCTGGTGTCCACGGTTGCCTCGGCATCCATCACCACACTTGGCCTGGTCTATTCGCTGGTGCTGCTGGTCTTCACAACTGCCGCCGGCAATATCGGCCCGCGCCTGTTGCAGCGCTTTACCGGCGACCGTGCGAACCAGATAACCGCCGGTTTGCTGGGCGGCACGTACCTCTTTTCTCTCAGCGTGCTGCACCAGACGGACGAGTCTTTCGTTCCGCACCTGTCGATTGCATTTGTGATCGTGTTTGCCGCCCTGTGCGTGTTGCAGCTGATCTTCTTCGTCCACCAGGCTTCCATCTCGGTTACGGTGGACGAGGAGGTCGCCGAGGTGGCCAAGCGGTTGCAGGACCGTTTGTCGGAGTTGATCCGGCAAGAAGAAGAAGGCCCATCGCCGGAATTCGATTCTTCCCACATGTGCTGGGAGTTGAAAGCGCGCAAAAGCGGCTATGTGAGCGCCATCGATCCGCAGGCGTTGATCGAATTCGCCGCTGACAACGATCTGCGCATCGAATTGAAAGCCCGTCAGGGAGACTTCGTTCTGGCCGGTTTGCCGATTCTCTCCACGTCCCGCGAATTGGCGGAGTCCGAAGCGAAGGCGCTGGGAGAAATCGAGCGCGACGCGGTCCGGTTGAGCCGTTCGCGCAATCCGGCAGGCGACATCGAATTTTCGATCAACCTGCTGGTGGAAATCGCGGTGCGGGCCTTGTCTCCCGGGCTCAACGATACCTTCACCGCTATCGCATGCGTGGACAGGCTGTCTTCGGCCCTTGCCTTGCCGGTCGAGTACGGCCTGCAGAGCGGAACCTGGACCGACGATATGGAGACGCCACGCTTGAAGATACCTGGTTTCACGTTGGAAAGCCTGCTGGACCGCGCTTACGATCCGCTGCGTCAAACGGCCCGAAGCAACGTATTGATGACGATAAGCGTTCTGAAATCTTTGGGTCGGCTTTCGAAATTGGCCAATGATGAGTCCCTTCCATTGGTGCGGTGGCATCTGGATAAGGTCATCGACGGGTCGAGAAGTGCCGATTTGCAGGCTGTCGATCTGGAAAAGCTGGAGACGACCTATCGCAAGATTATACGCGCGACGCGGCTCTGACGTATCGCTCTAGCCAGTTCAGGAGCAGGACATGAATAGCCCTATCACCTACATTCTCGCCGGTGGGAACACGCCCCCCGATCCCCTTCCACCCCATTGGGGACCGGGCTCGATGTGGCGTATGGGACTGGTCGTTTTCGCAATCCTGATCGCGATCGTTTTGCTCTACCGCTGGTTCGCATAATGGCAGATCTTGGTGATCTGCTGAACATTCGCGGCGCTCTTTGATGTTCGAAACCATCCTGTTTTGGGCATGTGGCTCTTTAGCCGTGGTCTGTCTCGTTACCAGCTTGCTGCCGTATGTGCCTTCGCCGCACGGCATCTTTCGGGTTTTTGAATTTCCGCGTCTGCAATCCGCCTGGATATCCGGCATGGCGTTGATTGCGCTGCTGACGTTCTTGCCGTGGGAGGGGTGGGCGCTCGTATTCGCCACCCTGCTCGCCATCGCATTTCTCATACAGGCTTGGCATATCGCCCGTTTCACACCCCTATGGCGCAGGCGGTCTCATACATTCCGGGGCGACCGGCAGAGTGCATCCGTCATTCGGCTGTTGGTGTCCAATGTAAAACAGTCCAATCGTGACTACGGCCCCTTGCAAGCACTTTTTGGCGAAACCACGCCCGATATTGCCGTCCTCATCGAGGTCGATGACGATTGGATCGACGCAATCGACAGGGTGGTGAAAGACTTTCCCCATCGCATCACCTGTTCTCAGGACAACGGCTACGGCATGTTGCTCGTGTCGCGCTTTCCTATCCGCAATGAGGTTGTGAAATTTCTGCTAAACCCGGAAGTGCCGAGTTTCGACATGCGGGTCGATCACCCTGATGGCGGCGCATTTCGTTTGCTGGCCGTTCACCCCGAACCACCGATTGCCAGCCACGACACGATCGGCCGCGATGCCGAATTGTCGAAGGTGGCCACGATTGTGCGCGAGGACGACGAGCCGGTGATCGTGACGGGGGATTTGAACGATGTTGCATGGTCGCGGACCACACGCCGGTTCCTTCGCGTCTCCCGCCTTCTGGACCCAAGGGAAGGGCGTGGGCATTACAATTCCTTCGATGCCCGCTTCTGGTTCCTGCGATGGCCCTTGGATCACATCTTCCATTCGCCCCACTTCAAGCTGATCGACATGAAACGGCTGCGCCATATCGGCTCCGACCACTTTCCCATGTTCTACGAACTGGCCTTGACGGAACAGGAAAACCCGCGCCACGAAACGAACGAGGCTGATGAAGCCGACATGGAAGAGGTCGAAGAATTGGTCGAGGAAGAGGAAAAGCGTAACCGTCGTCCGGTCGGTGTCGATTGGGAAGACGAGTAACAGGCATCCGCAAGAAAGCCGATGGGATTTCACTCCGCACCAGCTTTACGAGCGCTTTGTCTCAAAGCTAGCTGGCCTTGCGAACCTCGCTATGGCCCTTCAATACGGCACCGCCGTCTTCCTGTGTGATGTAATAAGCAGGTTCGTCCTCGCTGGCCTTGCGTGTCACTTCGGTACCATCGATCTTGCGCGTCGTCTTTTCGGTATAGACCGTTTCGACCGTTCCGGTTCCGGTGCCATTGCCCCAGTCCCATTCGACTTTCGTGCCTTCGCTGTATTTGGACATCGTATCGACCTTAAAGGCTGACTTTGGCGTTCTCGCCCATGTTCGGCGCTTCGTCTGTGAAGTAGCCCTTGCCGAATTCCCACGCCGACGAAATCCAGGATTTGTCGTTGTTCCAGTATTCCGCGATAGCCGGATGCAGCGTGATGACGACAACATCCGATTTGCCACTTTCATCCCCGAACCAGGCTTCTGCGCCTGCATCCCAGAGACGCTCGACCAGCGCCGGATCGGAAGAAACGGTGCCTTTGCCGGATATGGAAATATACGTCATCGACCCGTGGTCCACATAGGTGACGTTCAGGTCCCGGTCGTGATGCAGTTCTTCGACCTTGTCATCGGTACGGCGGGTCAGGAAATGGATAACTCCGCTGTCGCGGTCGATATGGGATGACATTGGGCGTGCGCGCGGCATCCCCCGGTCCTCGGTGGCCAACATGCAAATGTCCTGCTTTTCAAGCAGGTCCCAAAGGTGTGCGACGGGTGTTTCAGTGGTCATGAAATTGGTTTCCGGTTGACGTGTTTCTCCATTCGCAAACGACCGAACCGCACTTACGGTTCCGAAAAACGCCATTCGTGCCAGTGTGTCGCGGTCTGGTTACGTATAGAGCAGCGACCGCCCCTGCTCGTTGAACAGGTGCATGATGTTGACCGGAGCTGTGAGGCCCACCCTCTGATGGCGCTTGTGATTGGTCGTGCCCGTCACCTTCGCCACCAAGGGCTCCTCCACTCCGTCGATCTGGACATACAGGTTCGTCACTTCCCCAAGCGCTTCCACGAGCGTGATTTCACCTTCCAGCATGGCGTCCGCACCTTCCGCCAACGTCACATCCTCGGGGCGGAATCCCAGATGCACGGGCTTGCCGGTCAAGGCGGCGTCCGACGCGATCGGAACGGTCACCTCGTTCCCTCCAACCACGGAAACTGTTGTGGAAGCACCGGCGGATTTCACGGTCGCAGGCACGATGTTCATAGCGGGCGAGCCGATGAACTTGGCCACGAACAGGTTGGCCGGTTTCTCATACAACTCGATCGGCGCACCGACCTGTTCGATATAACCGGCTGAAAGAACGACGATCCTGTCGGCGAGCGTCATTGCTTCGACCTGATCGTGGGTTACGTAGATCATGGTCGATTCCGGCATCGACTCTTTTAACTTGGCAATCTCGATGCGCGTTGCCACACGCAACGCGGCGTCCAGGTTCGACAGGGGTTCATCGAAAAGGAAAACTTTCGGGTCCCGGCAGATCGCCCGCCCGATGGCGACCCGCTGCCGCTGGCCGCCCGACAATGCCTTGGGCAGTCTGTCCAGATAGGGACCAAGCTGCAGAATATCCGACGCCTCATTCACCCGCCGCTCTATCTCGGCCTTGGGTTGTTTAGCGATCTTCATACCAAACGCCATGTTGTCGCGCACGGTCATATGCGGATAAAGCGCGTAGGACTGGAACACCATCGCAATGCCCCGCTGGGAGGGCGGCATCTCGTTGACGCGGTTGCCGTCGATCCGCAATTCGCCGTCGGTGATGGTCTCCAACCCCGCGATCATCCGCAGCAGGGTGGACTTGCCGCAGCCGGAAGGGCCAACGAAAACAATGAACTCGCCCTCGTTGATTTCCAGATCGACGCCGTGAATGACATCCACAGGCCCGTAGGACTTTTTCAGGTCGTTCAGCAGCAATGCGGTCATGGAAATCCCCTCCCAAGGATCAGGTTGTGATGGCGTTGAGTTTGGAAAAATAGGTGCCGAATGGTTCCAGCCGCAGGCGGTCGTCTGTCACCTGCCCGCCCGCGCCGGGCGATGGTATTTCGGTGTTGAACCCTTCCGGCGCGGCGCAATCGGCAACCAGTTCGGACATGTTGATGGCGCAGAAGATCGTGCTGTTGCCGTAGCTTCGGGTGAACACGCAAACCAGCCCGGTGACCTCGACAAATTGGATGTCGCCACGCTTGAATTCCGGGTTCATGCCACGGAACACCAGCGCCTCGCGGTAATGGTTGAGAAGTGAATCCGGGTCGCCGTTCTGGTTGGCGACGGACAGGTGGAGATGCTCCGGCGGCACGGGCAGCCAGCTTTTCGCGCCGTGGGTGAAACCCGCGCTCATCTCGTTGGATGTCCACACCATCGGCGTGCGGCAGCCATCGCGGCCCTTGAAGGTCGGCCAGAAGCGGATGCCGTAAGGGTCTTGCAGATCGTCGAAAGCGATCAGCCCTTCGGTCAGGCCCAGTTCCTCGCCCTGATACAGGCAGACCGAGCCGCGTAGCGACAGAATCAGCGTTGCCGTCATTTTCAGGAACGCATCCCGGTCGGCAACTTGATCGGCCCAGCGCGAGGCGTGACGCACGACATCGTGGTTGGAGAAAGCCCAGCAGGACCAGCCGTCCGGCGCGACGGTTTCAAACTCCTCCACCACGTCGCGCACCTTGGCGGGCGTCAGCGGTTCGGGCGCAAGAAAGTCGAACGAGTAGCACATATGGACCATGTCATCGCCGGACGTGTATTCGGCGACGATCTCCACACCCCGTTCGGCATCCCCCACTTCGCCAACGGCGGCAGCAGCCGGATACTCGTCCAGCAGACCACGGAAGCGTTTGAGGAAAGCGATGTTTTCCGGCTGGTTCTTGTCATAGAGATGGGACTGGAAGTTATAGGGGTTCACAGCCGGCGCGATGTTGGCGTTGCGCTTTTCGACAGCCAGCGGCGGATTGTTTTCCAGCCCGGCTGAATGGACGTAGAAATTGATGGTATCGAGCCGGAACCCGTCCACACCCCGTTCCAGCCAGAAGCGCACGGTTTTCAGCAGCGCGTTCTGCACATCCATGTTGTGAAAGTTCAGGTCCGGTTGGGAGGCGAGGAAATTGTGTAAAAAATACTGGCACCGGCCCGTGTCCCATTCCCAGGCCGAACCACCGAAGATCGACAGCCAGTTGTTGGGCGGCGTGCCATCGGGTTTGGCATCGGCCCAGACATACCAGTCGGCCTTGTCATTGTCCTTCGACGCGCGGCTCTCCACGAACCAGTCGTGTTGATCCGACGTATGGGAAATGACCTGGTCGATCATCACCTTCAGCCCGAGCCGGTGGGCCTCTGAAATCAGCGCGTCGAAATCCTGCAACGAACCGAACATTGGATCGACGGCTTCGTAGTCCGAAACGTCATACCCGAAGTCGAGCATGGGCGATTTGAAGAACGGCGACAGCCAGATCGCGTCCACGCCCAGCGAAGCGACGTGGGGGAGACGCTGGGTGATGCCGCGCAGGTCGCCGATCCCGTCGCCATTCGTGTCCTGATAGGACCGCGGATAGATCTGGTAGATGACCGCACCACGCCACCAATCGGGATCGTGATCGTGGCTGGTGACGACGCCGGGCGCGATGTCGGAAGAGTATTCGTGAAGCATGTTCATCGGGAAATACCTGTGAAGAGAAAGGCGGTTGGTTTCCGCCTAACCACCCTTCACCGACCCCGCCAAGAGGCCGCGCACGAGATAGCGCTGAAGCGCGAAGAACACGCCGATGGGCACCACGATCGTTACGAAGGCCGACGCGGTCAAAATCTCCCAGTTGCCACCGCGAGAGCCGAGCAATTCGCGCAAACGACCCGTCAGAACGAGCTGTTCCTCGTTGTTTCCAAGGAAAACGGTTGCAACCAGCAGGTCATTCCACACCCACAAAAACTGGAAGATCGCGAAGGAGGCGAGGGCCGGAAACGACAGCGGCAAAATGATCTTGCGGAAAATCTCGAAGTCCGTCGCGCCATCCACACGCGCTGATTCGAGTATCTCCTTCGGCAACCCCGCCATGTAATTTCGCAACAGATAGACCGCGAGCGGAAGGCCGAAGCCCGTATGGGCAAGCCATATACCGATGTAACTCTTGCCGATATCGAGCGTAGTGTAGAGTTTCAGAATCGGGATCAGCGACATCTGCAATGGCACGACCAGCAACCCGACGATGATCGCCAGCAGCAGATGCCGTCCGGGAAACTCCATCCATGCCAGCGCATAGGCGGCATAGGCGGCGATCAGAATGGGGATGATCGTCGCCGGTATCGTCACCGTCAGCGTGTTGATGAAACTGCGTGCCAGCCCGTCGGAGAACAGCACCCGTTCGTAGTTTTCCATCGTGAATTTCGGCGGCTCGGTGCCCGTGACGAAGATACGTTGCCCGCGTTGACCATCCGGCTGTGCATCGTATTCGATGCGGTAGTCGCCGCTTTCCTCGACGGTCAGTCGACCGCCATCGTTGAGATCCACCGTCTCGCCCACTTCATAGGCTTTCACGTCCTGCGAGGAAATTCCGAACCGGGACGCGGTTGCGGCCTCCCCATCCAGCAACGAACCCGCGATGACCCACCGATCACCGTCCTGAACGGCGGTTTCCGGTGCCGGGGCGCGTTGCGGCCGCAGGTTCCGTTCGCTCGACGTGAGCGATGTCCACCAGCCGGTCAGTGCCAGCTGGTTCTTGTCCCGCAGCGAGGAGATGAGAATGCCGAAAGTGGGCAACGTCCACGCGACGACCAGAAAGACGACCGCGATATTGACGGCCCATTTGAGCGCCGGAGCACCGCCGACCATGCCTGAATTATCAGCCATCTTACATATCCTTCCGGGCTTCGCGGATGTTCCACACCATCACCGGGATCACCATCGCCATGATGACGAGCGCAACCACGGATGCCCGACCGAAATCGAGCCCCCTGAACATCCAGTCGAACATGAAGTTGGCAAGCACCTGCGTGCCCCATTGACCGTTGGTCATCGCCAACACGATGTCGAAAACCTTCAGCACCAGAATGGTGATCGTGGTCCACACAACCGCGATGGTGCCGTAAATCTGCGGGATCTTGATTTTGAAGAAAATCTGCAACGGGTTCGCCCCGTCGATAACGGCAGCCTCCACCGTTTCCTCGGAAATCCCTCTAAGCGCGGCAGACAGGATGACCATTGCGAAACCGGTCTGGATCCATACCAGGATGATCATCAGGAAGAAGTTGTTCCAAGGATAGAGCGTGATCCACGCTTGCGGAGCGCCACCGAAAAACACGACGACAGCGTTCAGCAGACCGATCTGGTCGGTACCCTCCGCGCGGTAATCGTAGATGAATTTCCAGATCACCGAGGCACCGATGAAGGAGATCGCCATCGGCATGAAGATCAGCGACTTGGCGATGTTGCCCCACGCGATCCGGTCCGTCAGCGCGGCGGCAATGAGGCCGAAGATGGTGGCAAGTGCCGGCACTACGATCAGCCACAGGATGTTGTTGAGCATGGATTCGCGGAATGAGGCATCGCCCGCCAACCACACGTAATTGTCGAACCCGATGAACTCGTTACCCGATGGCCCGTGAACCGAAAGCCACAACGAATTGAAAACCGGATAGACGAGATATACGCCGAGAATGACCACCGCCGGACCGAGAAACAGCCACGGGCGGATTTCGTTGGCGCGTAAAATGTTGGACGCCGCGTTTTTGCCGCGAGCGGGATAAAGCATGTCCAGCCCCGCATTGGTGGACCAGAAATAGCCAAAACAGGCCGCCACGCCGAGCACCATGACCAGCGTTGCGTCGAGCAACTGGTTTTCCGGCAGTACGGCGGAAACGATGTTGTAAAGAAGGATTGCGATGGCCGACGCGATCACGATGCCACCGATAGCGATCAGCAGCGTCAGCCGATGGCTTTGATGACATCGCCCGACCGAATTGCTCGGCTTGGGCATGTGCAGCGTGCCCTGATTGTGAACGCCTCCCGATACCGGCCCCGTGGCGGTCAACCCGCCGACGACCGGACCAGGTCCGACCCGGTTGCCCGGTGCGGCACTCGGCACGCCGGTGCCGTCCGCTTTCACGTTTTCCGTCGACATGGTGTGCCTCCCCGCAACCGTGTGTCGTCATATGGTGGGAACAGCATCATAGCCGATCCGCGCCCTGTCCACACCAGCGAGCCGATGGGGTGTGGATACGGGCGACGCGACGCCGCCCGTATCCGAATTGAGTGGAGTGGCCGCCTACTTGATGGCGTCCCATTCCTTCTGAATACCGGTCGCGACTTCGGCAGCGTCCTTGCCGCCGGCATAATCGACCATGCCCGTCCAGAACGCGCCTGCGCCGATCTTGCCCGGCATCAGGTCGGATGCGTCGAAGCGGAACGTGGTAGCATTCGTGAGAATCTCACCCTGCTTCTTGGTGGAATCGTCCGCGTAGGTGTCGAGATTGGCGGTCTTCAGCGGCGTCAGGAACGCGCCCTGCGCCATCATGATCTCATGAGCGACCGGCGTCTTCAAAAACTCCATGAACGCCTGAGCGGCTGGCGAATCCTTCGTGATCGCCATGAGCGTTCCGGCACCGAGCACCGGCGTGCCGAGGTCTTTTCCGGCAAATGCGGGGAAGTAGAAAAAGTCCGCATCCACCCCCAGTTTCGTCCCCTCCGGAAAGAAGGCCGGGATAAACGAAGCCTGACGGTGCATGTAGCATTTGGGCGGTGAGGTGAAGAGTCCTTTGGGCGAATCGCGGAAATCGGTTGTTGCGACCGCACCGGCACCGCCGTCGACATAGGCGTCGTTACGGGCGAAGGTGCCGAATGTCTCAATGGCTTCCACAACCTTCGGATCATCGAATTTCAATTCGTTGGACACCCATGCGTCGTAATCCTCAGGGGATTGCGTACGCAGCATGATGTCCTCGACCCAGTCGGTCGCAGGCCAGCCGGTTGCCGCACCGGAACCCAGACCGATACAGAACGGCGTGCCGCCGTCCTCCACGATCTTGTCGGCCAGCGTCAGCAGGTCTTCCATCGATTCCGGGATTTCGTATCCCGCGTCCTCGAAATTGTCCGGCACATACCAGACCAGCGATTTCACGTTGACGTTGAAGAAGAGGCCGTAAAAGGCGTCCTCACCTGTTTCGTTGGCATAGGTGCCCAGATTCACCCAAGACGGTCCTGCGGCGAAGTTCTCGGATACGAACGTGTCCATACCAGCTGGCAGCGGGGCCAACTGACCCTTGGATGCCAGGTTGGCGGCAAGGCCAGGCTGCGGAAACACCGAGATATTGGGCGCAGAACCGGCTTCGGCGTCGATTACGATCTGCTGCTCGAAGGAATCGGAGCCCGCATAAGTCGCGTTGCCACCCGTTGCATCGTTGAAGTAGGCGAGCAGGTTCTCGAATGCGTCCTTCTCGGCACCTGTCCACGGGCCGAAGACGGACATGTCCTGCCCAGCGAGGTCCGGGGCGGATGCTTTCCAGTCCTCGTAGGACTGCCAGTTGAACGCGCCTTCGCCGACGGGATATTTCATCTGCGCCACCGCGGCGGGGGCGAAAGCGACGGATGTCGCAAGGGCGAGTGCAAGAGCGCCGGATGTGAGCAATGTCTTCATAGTGTCCTCCGTGGCGCACCGGTCTTTGCCGGTATTGCGCCGAGTGTGTTGGTTGTGCATCGGGACCGGCAAACGTTCTCCCACCGGGCCTGACACTGAACAAATCACGCTTCGTTCGGTTTCGCAAAACCTCCAAAGCGCTTTGGATGCCTCAAAAGGCCACCTGCCGCGCTGATTGTCAAGATATTGAATGCAACGCCCCGCCGTGCCCTTATGGTCACACCATGCCGTCCAACCCCGAAAAAAAACCGGCGTCCACGTCGGTGCGTCTGAAAGAACTCGCCCGGCATCTGGGCGTGTCCCAGACCACGGTGAGCCGTGCCCTGAACGGCTTTCCAGAGGTTTCCGAGACCACGCGCAAACGTGTGCGCGAAGCGGCACACTCGCTCAATTACCGACCCTCCTCCAGCGCCGCGTCTCTGGCTACCGGCAAGTCGCGCATCATCGGGCATGTGGTGCCGCTGGCCGACCATGAGATGATCAACCCCCACTTCGCTGACGTGCTGGCGGGCACGAGCGAGACCTGCGAGCGTGCCGGTTACGACCTGTTGCTCCGCATGGTCCGCCCGGACGACGAGGAAGCGCTTTACCGCGATCTGGCGGACCGCAGACGGGTCGATGGTGTCATCGTCCACGCCCCGCGTCTGACCGACACACGCATTGCCCTGTTGCAGGAAATCGGCCTGCCCTTCGTGGTTCACGGACGGGCGCGGGACGAAACCGGATATGACTGGCTCGACGTCAACAACGAGCAAACGATGGCACAGGCCACGCAACGGCTGATAGACCTCGGCCACCGACGCATCGGCTTCGTCAATGGCGCGGAGAATATGGGCTTCGCCTATCGCCGCCGCCGTGGATACGAGACCGCGATGGTGCGCAACGGGCTGCAACCGGATGAAAGCTGCATGGCGGCAGGAGAGCTGACCGAGCCATTCGGCTACAAGACGTTGCGCAGAATGCTCGACCTGTCCGACCCACCCACCGCCGTGCTGTTTTCCTCCATCCTGCCCGCAATGGGCGCGTTACGGCTGATGGGGGAACGCGGGCTGAAAGCGGGGCAGGACCTGTCCATCATGGCCTATGACGATCAGTTATCGTGCCTTATCGACGCGGATGGTGACGATGCCATCGCCCTCACCGCCATGCGGTCATCCATCCGCGATGCGGGCAAGCGCATCGCGCAGATGCTGATCGAACGGATTGCCGAACCGGATGCCCCGCCGAAACAGGAGCGATGGGAAGCGACCTTTCATGCCGGGCGCACCACTGGACCGCCAATCGACCCGCCCCTCGTCAATCTGGCCTAGATGCCAAGATAACGGTCGCGCAAATTCTCATCAAGCGCCGACGGAGCGCCGCTCCATACTGTCGCGCCCTTCTCCAGTATCGTGCAGCGGTCGGCGACTTTCAGCAATTCGCCCAGCGTCTTGTCGACGATCAGAATCGCCAGACCCGTTTCCTTCAGCCCCGCCAGCGCGGCCCAGATTTCCTGACGGATGACGGGAGCCAGACCTTCGGTCGCCTCGTCCAGAATGAGCAGATGCGGATTGGTCATCAGCGCCCGGGCGATGGCCAGCATCTGTTGTTCGCCGCCAGACAAGGTGTCTGCGCGTTGGTCGGTCCGTTCGGCCAGTCGGGGAAACAGGTCCGTTACCCGCGCAAAATCCCACGCGCCCTTGCGCGCTGCCGCCAAACAATTCTCATGCACCGTCAACGGCGCAAAACAGCGTCGCCCTTCCGGCACCAGCCCGACGCCGCGTCGTGCGATACGGTGCGCCCCTTGTCCCACAACGCTCTTGCCCATCACATCGACGGTGCCTGCGCAGTGGGGCATCATGGCGGTGGCGACGCGGATGGTCGTCGTCTTGCCCATGCCGTTACGGCCGAGCAGTGCCACGACCTCGCCCTCACCCACGATGAGATCGACACCGAACAGCGCCTGCGCCGATCCATAGGCAGCCTCCACACCGGCCATGCGAAGCAGTGCACTCATGCGCGCCGTGCCCAGATAGGCTTCGCGCACGACTGGGTCCGTGCGAATGTCGGCCACGCTGCCCTGCGCGACGATCCTGCCATAGACCAGCACCGACACCCGGTCGGCCAGCGCGAACACCGCATCCATATCGTGTTCCACCAGCAGGATTGGCGCTTCGTGGCGTAGCCCGTCGAAGCAGCTTCGTCAGTTCGTGGCTGCCACCGGGGCCGATGCCCGCCATCGGTTCGTCCAGCAGGAACGCTTTCGGCTCCAACACAGTGGCCAGCGCGATCTCCAACTGCCGCCGTTCGCCGTGGGACAGGTCGCCCACCCGAACATCGCGCCGCGCCGCAAGCCCCAACCGCTCCACCTGCACCATCGCGCGGTCGTGCAACGCACGCGTCCTTCATGGCCCGCTTCCAGAATCCAAGACGCCCCTCTGCGCCGATGGCACCCAGCACGACATTTTGCAGCACGGTGAACTCGTTCACCAGCGCGGAAACCTGAAACGTGCGGCCCAAGTCCGGCCTGCGCCCGTTCCGTCGCCGGCAGTGCCGTAACATCCTGCCCGGCGAAGAACACGGAACCGCTGTCGGCCTGCACCTCCCCAGCTATCAGCTTGATGAGCGTTGATTTCCCCGCCCCGTTGGGCCCGATCAGCGCATGAATTTCGCCGGGGCGCAGCTCGAACGAAACCCCGTCGCACGCCGTCAGCGCGCCGTAGCGTTTGGTCAGACCGTCGACTGTCAGCACCGGTTCAGCCAAAACGCCGTTCCCCCGCCAGCCAGCCGATGACGCCGCCCCGCGCAAACAGCACGACGCCAAGCAGCAGCAGGCCGAGATAGAACTGCCAGAACTCGCTGATACCGCCGAGCCACGTTTCCAGCACGATGAACAAGGCCGCCCCCGCCAGCGGTCCGAACAGTCGCGCCGTGCCGCCCAGAATGACGAAGATGATGATTTCGCCCAGACGTCTGCCACGCCAGCATGGACGGCGACACGAAGCGGTTGAGGTCGGCATACAAGGCGCCCGCCAGCCCGGTGATCGCGCCGGATATGACGAAGGCCGTCAGTTGCACCCGATGCGGCTCCAGCCCCAACGCCACCACCCGCCCCGGTGCTTGTCGCGCCGCTTCCAATACCAGGCCGAAGCGCGAGTGGACCAGCTTCTGCAAGCCGAACAGCACGACGAACAAAAGCGCCGCGCACAAGCCGAAAAACTGGATCGGGTCGAGCGTGTTGAGGCCGGGAAACGAGTTCCGAACATAGATCGACAGCCCGTCCTCGCCCCCATAGGCGGGCCACGAGATCGCAAAATAGTAGATCATCTGCGCGAAGGCCAAAGTGAGCATGATGAAATACAGCCCGCCCGTCCGCAGCGACAGCGCGCCGATACCGAGCGCCGCCAGCCCGCTCGTCACAATAGCCACCAGCCAGATGACCGGCATGGATTTGGTGCCTTCCACAGCGAACCCGCCGATGGTGAGCAACGGCTCATACAACTGCGCATGGCTCGCCAGCACTCCCATCGCATAGCCGCCGATGCCGAAGAACGCCGCATGGCCGAACGACACCAGCCCGCCATGCCCGAGCGCCAGATTGAGGCCAGCCCCCGCCAGCGCGAGAATGGCGACCTTTGTGGCCAGCGTGATGACGAACGGTTCGTCCAGCGCCCAAGCACCAAGCGCTACGGCCACCAGCCCGATGCCCAGCACGGCATTGACGTGAGCCGGTTTCACGCTCACCCCCGTCACGAACGGGCACCCATCAAACCCGTGGGCCGCACAACCAACACGATTGCCATCAGGATATAGATCGCCATAGAGGCCAGGGCGGAGCCGATGCTCGTGGCCACGGAGGGTTCAAAAACCAGTCCGAACAGCCCGGGCAGGAACACGCGTCCCAGCGTGTCGGTCAGCCCCACCAGCAGCGCGCCCACCAGCGCGCCCGAAATCGAGCCGATGCCGCCGATGACGATCACCACGAAAGCGAGAATCAGCACCGGCTCGCCCATGCCCACCTGCACCGACTGGATCGCTCCGACCATCGCGCCCGCCAGCCCTGCCAGTGCCGCGCCGAGCGCGAAGACGATCGTGTAGAGCCGACCGATGTCGACGCCGAGCGCGGCGATCATCTCCCGGTCGGCTTCACCGGCCCGAATACGAATTCCCAATCGCGTGCGCCCCACGAGCCAGAACAGCCCGGCGGCTACGGCCAATCCGGCCATGATGATGGCGAGACGATAGGCCGGGTATGGCAGGCCCAACAGGTTCACCGTGCCCGACAGAAAGTCGGGCGTGTCGAGGTAGAGCGGGAAAGAACCGAACAGGTATCGCGTGCCTTCAGAGAACACGAGAATGAGCGCGAAGGTGGCCAGAACCTGATCGAGATGATCCCGGGCATAGAGCCGACGGATGACCAGCACTTCGACCAGCACCCCAGCCACCGCACTTGCCGCCAGTGCCGCCACCAGCCCCAGCCAGAACGACCCCGTTGCCGCCGCCACTGCCGCGCAAGCGAACGCCCCCACCATGTAGAGCGAACCGTGCGCCAGATTGATCAGCCCCATCACCCCGAACACGAGCGTCAGCCCCGCCGCCATCAGAAACAGCGTCACGCCGAATTGCAGCCCGTTGAGGATTTGCTCGAAGAGGAGTGTGGCGGTCATGGGCGGGACACAGTCATCTCACGCAAAAAGGTCGAAATGACACATTCGCTGCCTGCTTTTGATGGCCCGCCAACACAAACTCCGTCATCCTCGGGCTTGTCCCGAGGATCTGGAACGGTTCGACAAACGAAATGCACCGGATCCTAGGCACCCGTTTCCTAGGCACAAGGCTTGGGATGACGACCCATCAACAACTGATTGTTTTTCAGTAGCTGCACTCGCCCTCGTAAGCATTCCCGTGATCCGTCAAAGCCGTCGAAACGATCTTGTTGGTGAACACATCGCCCTCCTTGATGACCTCACGGATATAGATGTCCTGCACCGGATGCTGATTCGGTCCGAAAGAGAACTTGCCACGGGTCGATGCGAAATCCGCCTTGGCCAGCGCGGCCCGGAAAGCGTCCTTGTCGGCAACATCCGTGCCGGCAGCGGAGAGCAGCAGGTTGGCCGTATCGAAACCCTGGCTTGCATAGAGCGACGGCAGACGGCCGTATTCGGCCTGAAATGTCTCGACGAACGCCTTGTTGGTTTCGTTGTCGATGTCCTTCGACCACTGGCTTGCATTCTTCACGCCCAGCGCCGCGTCACCCACAGCTTGCAGAATACCCTGATCGAAGGAAAACGCCGGGCCGATGAGCGGTGTGTCGAGGCCGGAGGCTGCATATTGCTTCATGAACGAAATGCCCATGCCGCCGGGCAGGAAGAAGAACACGCTGTCGGCACCGCTGGCACGGATCTGCGCGATTTCCGCCGCATAATCCGTCGCGCCCAGCTTGGTGTAGACCTCGCCGGAGACGTCGCCACCATAGGTGCGTTTGAAGCCGGTAATCGCGTCTTTACCGGCTGGGTAGTTCGGAGCCACCACGAAGGTTTTCGCATAGCCTTCCTGCTTGGCATATGCACCCGCACCCTCGTGCAGGTTGTCGTTCTGCCACGCCACGTTGAAATACAATCGGGTGACAACCCTTGCCCGCAAGCTGCGACGGCCCGGCATTGGGCGACAGGTAGAACACGCCTTGCGCGGTGGCGGCGGGCACCACGGCCATTGCGAGGTTGGACCAGATGATACCGGTCAGCACATCGACCTTTTCCGACTGGATCATCTTGTCGGCCAGTTGCACCGCGATATCCGGCTTCTGCTGGTCGTCCTCGACGACGAGTTCGATATCGGCGTTGCCCGCCTGTTTCAGCGCCAGCACGAAGCCGTCCCGCACGTCGATACCGAGCCCGGCTCCACCACCGGAAAGCGTCGTGATCATGCCCACCTTGATCTTTTCGGCATAGGCGGTGCCTGCTGTGGCCATAAATGTTGCGGCCAAGGCGGCGCGCGCAAAAATCTTTAACATGGAAGTCCCCTCCAGAACATTGGTCTTGGCAGCGCGGAATACTGCGCGCCGGATCTGCGCGCACACAAGCCGAGGTGGCGCTTGGCGTCAATATAAACGGTGCCCGCTTGTGGTGGCCCGATCGTAAGGGCAGGCTTCACAAAACCGCCGAACCGTCACCGCCCGTGCTGCAGACGCTCCCACCACCGAACCACCAGCGCGCCCGTGGCGCGTCACGCATTGCCGTCGCTCATGACGGCAACCGCACCCGCCTGCGCGACCTGCACCAGTCCGGCTGCTCCAAGCTGCGCCTGCCCCGCCGTGCGGGGCATGCGATGGAAGCTGTTCTCATCAATTCATCCGGCGGGCTGACCGGAGGCGATAGGATCAACGTGGACGTCGTGGTTGGCCCCGATGCGGCGCTGGATGTGACGACACAGGCCTGCGAACGCGCCTATCGTTCGACAGGCGGGTCGGCGACCATCAACACCTGCATCACGGTCGGTGAAGGTGCGTCGTTCGGCTGGCTGCCGCAGGAGACGATTCTGTTCGACGGCGCGAGTCTGCACCGCACCCTGCACATCGCCCTGGCCGGAACCGCCGAGGCGCTCATCGTCGAACCGCTGATCTTCGGTCGCACAGCAATGGGCGAACGGCTGGACACGATCCACCTGCACGACGACTGGCGTATCCGCCACGATGGTGCGCTGCTTCACGCCGAGGCTCTACGCCTCGATGGCACTGCTGCGCTGGATGTCCCCCACGGGCTGGCAGGTGCCCGCGCCTGCGCCACGCTCCTGCTCGTGTCGCCCCGTGCCGAGGGCTTGGTCGAACCGATGCGCTCGCTAATCGGCAAGGCTGGAGCGGTCGCCTTCTGGCCCGCCAATCCACATGCTGTGCCAAATGCACCAAAAGGGGGACTTGCGGGCAAATTGCTGGCGCGTATCGTGGCAGGCGATGGCTACGAACTGCGCCGCAGCCTCATGCCCCTTCTGGCGCTGGCCTCGCCGCGGCCGGTGCCCAAAATCTGGATGACCTGATGAACCTCACACCATGCAACTGACACCAAGGGAAAAGGACAAGCTGCTGGTCTCGATGGCCGCCAATGTCGCCCGCAAACGGCTGGAACGGGGCGTGAAGCTGAACCACCCGGAAACCATCGCCCTCATCACCGATTTCGTCGTGGAAGGCGCGCGGGACGGCCGCTCCGTCGCCGACCTCATGCAGGCCGGTGCCCATGTCATCTCCCGCGCGCAGGTCATGGAAGGAATCGCCGAAATGATCCATGACGTTCAGGTGGAAGCCACATTCCCGGACGGCACCAAGCTGGTGACCGTCCACGAACCCGTACGATAAGTCTCAGCAATGAAGGTCCCAAACATGAAAACTTTCCTCGTAACCGTCCTCACCCTCACCGCCACATCCGCCTTCGCCCACGACGGCGCGCACATGCATCCGCACGGTATGGAATCCGCATGGGGCTACGCCCTCGTCGCCCTGCTCGCCGCCGGTGCCACACTGCTCGCCGTCCGCTTGCGCCGGTAAATCCATGATCCCCGGCGAAACCCTGCCTGCGGATGGCACGATCACCCTGAACGCCGACCGCGAGGCGATCACGCTCCACGTCGCCAATACCGGCGACCGGCCGGTGCAGGTCGGCAGCCATTACCATTTTGCCGAAACCAATCCGTCGCTCGCCTTCGACCGGGACGCGGCGCGGGGTATGCGCCTCGACATCGCGGCGGGCACCGCCGTGCGGTTCGAGCCGGGACAGGCGCGGGATGTGCAACTGGTTCCTTTCGGCGGCAAGCGCGTTGTCCACGGATTCAACGGCCAGATCATGGGTGACCTATGAAGCGCAGCACATCCTCCCTCGACCTCTTCTCCGCCGCCAACCGCATGTGGTGGCTTGCAGCCGAAACCAATGCCGTGATGGCCATGCGCCTGATGGGCATGGGCGGCATATGGAACGTCACCAAGGGCGAGGACGCCCGCATGTGGAGTGAGAAGCCGCTCGCCTTCCAGCAGTCGGCCATCGCCGCCACCGCCGCGATGATGAGCGGCAAGCGACCTGACGAGATCATGAACGCCGCCATAAAACCGCTCGACCGCAAGGTCGGTGCAAATCGTCGCCGTCTGGCGAAACGCGGCATCGCAAGTAAGGAACCTGCAATGGCCAGAACGATCCGCGTCGAACACCACTACGCGACCGACCCGCAAAAGGTCTGGGAAGCCGCAAAACGCTTCGACGACCTGCCCGCTCTCAGCGCAGGCTCCGTGCAATATCGCGGCCTGCCGACCGAGCCGGTGAAAGCAGGGCGACGTCATCGAGTTCGAGGTGCAGCCTTTCTACACGAAGAAATGGAACCCGTACAAAGTCACGATGGCCGAGGTGAACGATGCCGAGCGCCGTTTCGTAAGCGTCGAGGAAGGCGCGGGCGTGAAGGAATGGCGGCACACGATGCGCGTCGTGCCGGACGGGGATGGCGCAAAACAGATCGACGAAATCACCATAGATGCAGGCCTGATGACGTGGCCCATCTCGCTGATGGCCAAACGCATGTACAAGGGCCGCGACGCCCCCCGTCGCAAGATTTTGGGGCTTGTCTGAGATGAAACGCGGCTGGCCACATCCCTCTTGCTATGTGTCCTTTCCGCGCCAGCCGCCGCCTCGGACACCCCGAAGCCGGATTGCGAAACGCCACAAAGCCAGTTCGAAATGACGTTCTGCGCCGGTCAGGAGCTGGACGCCGCTGACCACGCGCTGAATGCCGCATACGCGCGAGCGGTCGAAGTGGCCGTGGAAAGGACGCCGACGGCCATATCGGCTCCGCCGTTCCGATCACCGACTTGCTGCGCGACGCCCAGCGCGCCTGGATCCCCTTCCGCGACACCGCCTGCGATCTGGAAGCCACCACCTGGGGCGGCGGGACGGGGCAGAGCATGGCCTATCTCATGTGCAAGACGCGGCTGACAGAGCGGCGCACGGAAGACCTGAATCTTTTCGCCAATTTCCCGAACTGACGGACCGCGCCCCATGCCCACCACTCTCCCCCGCTCCGAATACGCCGCCATGTATGGCCCCACCACCGGCGACCGGGTGCGGCTTGCGGACACCGATCTCATCATCGAGGTCGAGCGTGACCTGACCACTTACGGTGAGGAGGTGAAGTTCGGGGGCGGCAAGGTGATCCGCGACGGGATGGGGCAATCGCAGGTTTCGCGCGCCGACGGGGCCGTCGATACGGTCATCACCAACGCGCTGATCGTCGACCATACCGGCATCTACAAGGCCGATATCGGCCTGCGCGACGGGCGCATCGCAGATCGGCAAGGCGGGCAACCCGGACACACAGCCCGGTGTCGATATCATCATCGGCCCCGGCACGGAGGCGATTGCGGCCGAAGGCAAGATCATCACGGCGGGCGCGTTCGACAGCCATATCCACTTCATCTGCCCGCAGCAGATCGAGGAGGCGCTGATGTCCGGCGTCACCACCATGCTCGGCGGCGGCACCGGCCCGGCCCACGGCACGCTGGCCACCACCTGCACGCCGGGGCCGTGGCATATCGGGCGGATGATCCAGTCCTTCGACGCCTTTCCCATGAATATCGGCCTCTCCGGCAAGGGCAACGCCTCGCAACCGGCGGCGCTGGTCGAGATGGTCGAAGGCGGTGCCTGCGCGCTGAAATTGCACGAGGACTGGGGCACCACGCCCCAGGCCATCCGCACCTGCCTGACGGTCGCCGACGACCACGATGTGCAGGTGATGATCCACACCGATACGCTGAACGAAAGCGGCTTCGTGGAGCAGACGGTGGACGCCTTCGAGGGCCGCACCATCCACGCCTTCCACACCGAGGGCGCGGGCGGCGGCCATGCGCCGGACATCATCAAGATATGCGGCCTGCCCAACGTGCTGCCGTCCTCCACCAACCCGACGCGGCCCTACACGGTCAACACGCTGGAAGAGCATCTCGACATGCTCATGGTGTGCCACCACCTCGACAAGTCGATCCCCGAAGACATCGCCTTTGCCGAAAGCCGCATCCGGCGCGAGACGATTGCGGCGGAAGACATTCTGCACGACATGGGCGCGTTTTCGATCATCGCCTCGGACCAGTCAGGCCATGGGCCGCGTCGGCGAGGTGCTGATCCGCACGTGGCAGACCGCCGACAAGATGCGCAAACAGCGCGGGCGGTTGGCGCAGGAAACCGGCGACAACGACAATTTTCGTGTGCGCCGCTATATCGCCAAATACACGATCAACCCCGCCATCGCCCACGGCATGAGCGGCGAAATCGGCTCCGTCGAGGTCGGCAAGCGCGCCGATCTGGTGATGTGGGATCCGGCCTTCTTCGGCGTCAAACCGGCGATGGTGATGATCGGCGGCATGATCGCCGCCGCGCCGATGGGCGACCCGAACGCGAGCATCCCCACCCCCCAGCCCGTCCACATGCGCCCCATGTTCGGCGCGTTCGGCAAGGCGATGACGAACTCGTCCGTCACCTTCGTGAGCGAAGCCGCGATGGCGGGCGACCTGCACGACGCGGCTGGGCGTGGACAAGGGCGTTCGTGGCGGTGAGCAACACGCGCGGCGGCATCGGCAAGGCATCGATGAAGCTGAACGACGCCACGCCGGACGTGGAGGTGGACCCGGAGACCTACGAGGTGCGAGCGGATGGCGAATTGCTGACCTGCGAGCCAGCCGAAGTGCTGCCTATGGCGCAGCGGTACTTTCTGTTTTGAGAAGTTTGGATGATCTTAGGTTTGCAACCCACCTAGGATACTACAAACGGCATGGATTCCTGACAGGAGAAGATATAAAAGACGCATACTGGCATCAACAAGCTCATGAGATGCACTATTTTAACGTTGTCGATCCTCTTTTGGATTTGCAAGGACAGATATTAGAACTGCAATACGAAATTAAAAATCAAGATGCAAAAAATCACCTTCTATACGGCGCCATTAAAAGAACTAGAATAATTTGGAGTGCATACCGAGAAATTTTTGCGATTGCGCCGCCGGACAGAAAATCTCCTCTGAAAAAGAATGAGACCTTCGATTTAGATAGAGCATTAAATGATATATATATCCATAGTATTGGACTGCTAGACAATTTTGCATGGGGTATACTCTACGCACTGCACCCAGAAAAATCTGACGTAATCCATCCTGCCAACGTTGGATTATTTAGCAAAGAATATCTGAAGCTCCCAAATTTGTGTGGGCTTAGTGAAGTCGTTTCTTTTTTTAAAGATTGGGAGCGGGGACTTAAGCTTAGACGTAATTCAGGAGCGCACAGAATACCGTTGTCAGTGCCTCCGTCCATAGTGACCGAAGAAGAAGCTGTAATTCGAGCCGGTTTATTGGAAGCTTGGAACAAAGCGTCTGCAAAACATATTACAGCGCTAAGTCAGAAGAAGCCACACGAAGAAACGGAAAAACTTGAGCGAATCGCCAAAAATTTAATGGATCGTGTGGAAAATTCGGGAACGTTCTGGTGCTACATGGTTCAAGACCCCGCCACACCACCTATTCCAATCTATCCAACTATTTCAGAGGATCTTGGCTATCTTGTTCAACTGGTAAGGGCGCTAATTGACTTTCTCAAGAAAGCTTCTGCAGCAGCCAATCCAATACAAAATCCCCATGATTAGCATTAGTAACACGAATCTTTCTGCAAGTCCTGCTATTACGGTTGAAATATGAACCCCCACCGCATCCCCACCGCCCTGCTCGTCCTGCGCCTGTCCATCGGCGCATTCCTCCTCGTCTGGGCATCCCTCAAATTCCTGCGTCCCGAATGGATGGTCAACGTGTTTCGAGAACACATACGGCCTCGACTGGGTCACGGCTGATTACGCCTATGCAATCGGCAGGCCTGCAGCTCCTTCTCGTCATCGCCTTCATCCTCGGCATCGCCCGCACGCCACCTACGGTCTCACCACG
Source organism: uncultured Alphaproteobacteria bacterium (assembly GCA_963799325.1). Classification (GTDB taxonomy): domain Bacteria; phylum Pseudomonadota; class Alphaproteobacteria; order Rhizobiales; family Rhizobiaceae; genus Pseudahrensia. The sequence continues at coordinate 1,671,734 of CAWCWS010000002.1, forward strand.
CTCATGCACGCCACCGGCATCATCGGCACGCTGCTGGGCGGCAATCTGCTGTTCAAGGGCGGGCTGCTGAACGCCATCTCCACCGGCACATACGAGATCGGCTACACGACGTTCCCCGCCAATCTGCTGTGGACGTCGGTCGCCACGCTCGGCGCGCTTGTGGCGCTTTTCATGATGCGCCATGCTGACGCCTACACGCTCGACGCCTTTCGCGCGCGCAAACATACCAAGAGATTCGCACTATGATCTACGTCGTCGCCACGCTCACCATCAAACCCGGTTCTCTCGACGACGTGATGGCCGGGGTCAGGCCCTGCATCGAGGCGACGCGGCAGGAAGAGGGCTGCATGTCCTACGACATTCACCAGAGCCTGACGGAAGAAAACACCCTCGTTTACGTGGAGCGCTGGCGCGACATGGACGCGATAAAGGCGCATTTCGAAATGCCCCACATGGGCGTCGATGCGCAAAGCTGTGGCCGACTATATCACCAGCACCAAGATCGAGATCATCACGCCGGAGCGCGTGAAGGAACTGTAGGTGCTGCGCGTCGTCCGTCATATCCCGGCGGCAGACGTCGGGGCCGTCGCGCGTGAAACGCTGACCCTTGACCATGCCGACCGCCATATCCGCCGCAAAATGCTGACCACCGATGGCGGGCGCGATGTGCTCGTCGCTTTCGATACGTGCGATCCGGTTGACCAACGGGGATCAAATCGAACTGGAAGACGGTGCCACCGTGACCATCATCGCAGCGCCGGAACATCTGCTTGAAGTGAAGGCGCGCGATGCCGCCCATCACGCAGAACTGTGCTGGCACCTCGGCAACCGCCATGTGGCGGCCGAACTGACGCCCGACCGCATCTTCATTGCCCACGATCCGGTGATCGCCAACATGTTGCGCGGTCTGGGTGCGACGGTCACGGAGCGGCAGGCACCGTTCCACCCGATCACCGGCGCCTATCACCATGCCCACTGAGGTGGCCCTGCTGAAGCTGATGATGTGGCTTTCGCCCGCCTTCCCCACCGGCGGTTTCGCCTGGTCGGGAGGGCTGGAAGCAGCATGTTGGGAAGGAAGTGTGACAGATGCTTCCTCTCTCGCAGACTGGTGCCGTCATTCGCTCGCCCACGGGTCCGCCAGATCCGACGCCATCGTTTTGTCCATCACATATAGCGGTGAAGAGACACCGGCGGAGATGAGCACCCTCGCGCTGGCTCTTGCCACCAGCCCCGAACGGCAGGCGGAAAGCCTGGAACAGGGCACGGCTTTCCTGCGCGCGGCCCGCCACTGGCAGATGGACCCGGAACCCCTCGCCTATCCTGTCGCGGTCGGCGTGTCCGCCCGGCAGCACGGCATCGCGCTCGACGATACGCTCGCAGCCTTTCTCCACGCACTGATGAGCCAGACTATTCAGGCCGCCCTTCGCCTGCTCCCGCTCGGGCAGGATGCCGCCGCCCGTTTGCTGTCCGAACTCGAACCGGACATTCTGGCCGCCGCCCGCGCAGCGTCCGAAACCACGCTCGACGGTCTCGGCAGCGCCGCGCCCATCATGGACATCGCCGCCATGCGCCATACCACCCTCGACAGCCGGATTTTTCGCTCGTGAGCCCGCGCAAATGGCCCCCTACGCGTCGGTATCGGCGGGCCGGTCGGGTCCGGCAAGACGACGACCACCGCCCGCCTTTGCGAGGCCATGCGGGAGCGCTATTCCATCGCGGTCGTCACCAACGACATCTATACCCGCGAGGACGCCGAGGCGCTGGTGCGGATGCAGGCGCTGCCGTCCGACCGGGTGGTCGGCGTCGAAACCGGCGGCTGCCCCCACACCGCCATCCGCGAGGACGCCTCCATCAATCTCGCCGCCATCGACGACCTCACCCTGCGCCATCCGGCACTCGACGTGGTGTTCATCGAATCCGGCGGCGACAATCTGGCCGCGACCTTCTCTCCCGATCTGGCGGACGTGACGCTCTACGTCATTTCCGTGGCGCAGGGCGACGACATCCCCCGCAAGGGCGGGCCCGCAATAACCCGCTCCGACATCCTCATCATCAACAAGACCGACCTTGCTCCCTATGTCGGTGCGGACCTCGACCGCATGGCCACGGATGCCGAGAAGGCGCGCGGGAAACTCCCGACCATCTTTGCGGATATGAGAAAAGGTGACGTGACGCAGGAAATAGTGGCATTGATCGAAAAGCTGGGTGGATTGGAACGATGACATGAGCGACGCGGACGTTTTTGGACGCACGAAGGACGGCGAACCGGTCATGCGGGTGGAACTGACAGGCGGCGGGCTGACGGCGCATGTGATGACATGGGGCGCGGTGCTGCAAAATCTCCACCTCGAGGGCCACGACGCGCCGCTTGTGTGCGGCTTCGACACGTTCGAGCCCTATCCGGACCACTCGCCCCATTTCGGTGCGACCCCGGGCCGTGTCGCCAACCGCATCGGCAACGCCCGCTTCACGCTGGACGGCACAGAGCACACGCTGGACGCCAACAAGGGCGCGCATATGCTCCACGGTGGGGCGAACGGCTACGGCACACGCGTCTGGAACATCGCTGATCTCGGCACTTCCCATGTGGACCTGACCCTGACCGACCCGGACGGCACGGCGGGCTTTCCCGGCACGGTGGAAGCGACCTGTTCCTACACTCTGAAGGATGACGGCGTTCTCCACATCGCGCTCACCACGCGCACGGACAAGCCGACGATCACGAACCTCACCCACCATTCCTACTTCGATCTGGAAGGGCGCGGCGATATCCGCAATCATTCGGTGCAGATCCACGCCGACACCCGTCTGCCGGTGGACGACGATTTCATCCCCACCGGCGGCCTGGTGCCTGTTGCCGGAACGGGCCGCGATTTTCGCACCTTGCGCCGTATCGACGATGCGCTCGGCCAGCTGGAGCAGGACGATGATGGCGTCATCGACCACAATTTCTGCCTTTCCGACGAACAGCACGGCCTGCGCGATGTCGCCCGGGTGGTATCTCCGGACGGACGGGTCGAGATGGTGATGGCGACCACGGAACCGGGTGTGCAGTTCTATGCCGGTCACAAGGTGGAAACGCCCGTGCCGGGGCTGACGGGTGCGCCATACGGAGCCTATGCAGGGCTGTGCCTCGAACCGCAGATCTGGCCCGACGCGATCAATCAGACAGACTATCCGAGCGCCGTGTTGCGCCCGGACGAGGTGCGGCGGCAGGTGACGACCTACCGCTTCACGCGCAACGACTAGGGGGCACCATGCGGCTCGTCGGTAAAACCGCCATCGTTACCGGAGGCGCTCACGGCATCGGGGCCGCGATCTGCCGAGCCTTTGTAACCGAAGGCGCGCGCGTCGTGGTGGCGGATACCGACGACACCGCAGCGTCGGCGCTGGTCGACACCCTGTCGGAACTCGGCAGCGCCATGAGCGTGCAGACCGACGTGGGCGAACGGCTCGACGTGCACAACCTCGTCGCCGCCACGCTTGACGCCTACAGTCATATTGACATTCTGGTCAACAATGCGGGCATCGCGTCCCACGGCGCGTTTCTCGACATCACCGAAGACGATTTCGACGCGGTGATGCGGGTCAATCTGAAAGGTGCGTTCCTGTGCAGTCAGGCCGTCGCGCGCACGATGGTCGCACGTATCAGGGAAGACGGCCCACCCGGCACCATCATCAACATTTCCAGTGTGTTCGACACGCTCGCCCTGCCCGATCAGGTTGCCTACACGGTCTCGAAAGGCGGGCTGAAACAGTTGAACAACGTCATGGCCCAGTCCCTCGCCGCCGATGGCATCCGCGTGAATTCGATCGCACCGGGTTCCGTCGCCAGCGACATGCTGGAGCGTGTCATGGCCGATGCGGATTCACGCGCCAAGGTGCTGGCGCGCACGCCGCTTGGGCGTATCGGAGAGGCTGCGGAAATTGCCTCCATCGCCGTCTTTCTCGCCAGTGATGACGCCAGCTACATGACCGGCCAGACGATCTATGCCGACGGTGGCCGCATGGGGCAGGCCTACGAACGCCGCAATCGCTGACCGGAAGGTGTCCGCCTGAGCGGACCACCGGCTTTGGAAAAGCGTCAGTCCTTCTTCGTCACCGAATCGCCGAGTGAGGCGAAGTTGGCGAACACGCTGTCCGCATCATGGTCCACCGATGTGGGACGGTCGGCCTGCGGCTCCATGATCTGCGTTTCGGAAGCCGGCAACAGCCCGTCCTCGGTCGCGCCTTCCTGAACCTTCGGCAGGCGATCGGCCGCCTTGTTGACCTCGAAATCGAGGTCGATCTGACTACAGATGGCCAGTGTGACCGGGTCGAGCGGCTGCAGGTTGGCGGAATTCCAGTGGGTCCGGTCGCGGATCGCGTTGATCGTCGTTTTCGTCGTGCCGACCAACTTGATGATCTGCGAATCCTTTAGTTCAGGATGGTTGCGCACCAGCCACTGAATCGCGTTCGGGCGGTCCTGACGGCGGGAAACGGGGGTGTAGCGCGGCCCCTTCTTCTTCAATTCCGGCACCTTCACTTTCGGGTCAAGCAATTTCAGCTTTACGGAAGGATCGGCCTCGGCTGCCTTCAACTGGTCGCGGGCAATCTGCCCCGTGGCGACCGGGTCGAGACCCTTGATGCCCTGGGCAGAGTCGCCGTCCGCGATGGATTTCACTTCCAGATGGTGCAGTCCGCAAAAGGCACCGATCTGCTCGAAAGTCAGGCCGGTGTTGTCCACCAGCCAGACGGCGGTTGCCTTGGGCATGAGAAGGGCGTTGGCCATGAGAAATCTCCCGTTCAAACACATTCAAACACAATGGTCCGACCGCCCGCTCTGGTCCGGAAACGCGGATTGCGCTTGGCCGGGGAGCGAACCGTGGAAAACGCCACGATGTCGGAATGAAGCTGCGATATAAGCGCTGGCCGTTTGCTTGGCAATGCGGGGGCTCGCAACATTCCACGCTTGGCACCGCGTTCCCCACAGGGCAATGTGATGCGATGGAAGACGAAAAACCCCGCCCCCATACAATCACGCTGAACGGCGATCTGTACGAATTTTCTGTCAGCGATATCGATGAACGCATCGCAGAGTTGAAAACCGAAATCGCGCGGCTGGAAGTCGAACGCGGTCACAAGGCTGGTTCCGTAGCCGCTGCCGATGCATTCTTCAAACCGCGCGGGTGAACAACACATCTCTTAACCGTGTTGACCATTTGTTAATCTTTATGAGCGTTAATCAGTTCGGGTTCGGTTAACCCCGATATCCTTGTCATTGATGGTTTTCATCGTGATTTTCTCTCCTGAAATTCTTCGAGAGTCGCTCTGCGGCTCTCTTTTTTTGTCTGAATTTTGCAGAACCTGCGAAAACCTGCGGCTTGTCCAAACCTCCCATGCGCGCTTTAAGAAGACTTGTATGGTGTCGGGTTCGAGGTGAAGCACGTGGCGAATAATCGGGAAGACGGTCACGACGCATCCCCGGACAAGCCGGTCAAGCTGGCCGAGCATTTCACGGCCTCGCCCCGTTTTGAGGAACTGTTTTCCGGCGGCATGTCACTCATCGAGGAAACGGCGGCCTATCTCGATGGCCAGGGCCGTCTTGAGGCCAAGGGTCTCGATGGCAGGACGAGCGCGCTGTATGGCGCGGAAAGCATGCGGCTGACGACACGGTTGATGCAACTCGCCTCATGGCTGCTGCTTCAGCGGGCTGTGGCGGAAGGCGAGATGACCGCCGAACACGCGTTGACCCAGAAGAAGACGATCAAGCTCAACCGTCTCATGGCCCGCCCGCAGGACGACGACTGGAACGCCTTGCCAGAAGATTTCCGCGACCTGGCGGACCGTGCCAACGCCCTGCAACGCCGTGTCTCGCGTCTCGACACCGAGATTTATGGCGATCAGGACGGGGAAACAGGTCCGGCACGGCAAAACGCCGTCGCTGCCCAGCAGTCGCTGCTACACAGCGCCTTCGACAAGCAGTTCGATGGTTAGAGCCTAGTTTCCTGTCGGCAGGTCGGCAAACGCCACACGCAACGGGCGGTCGCCGGAAAAGCTGTCGGACCGCCAGGGCGCACGGCTTCGGGCGAAGCCTTCCGAATAGACGGAACCGGGTGCCGCGCGGCGGGTGCTCTGGCTATAATCCGGCGCGCGCAGTTTTGCGGCTTCGCCGACCCGAGTGGAGGACGCGATGGCCCAGACTTTCATGGACGGGCTTTCGAGATCGCCGATTGACAGGGCCGGTTTCAGCGCGGAACCACCTAGAATTGCAATGGAAGCCACCGGCTCGGTCGTGCTGGCGGGCATCTTGGCAAGCACGGTTTCAGGCGTGACGATCGGCGCTTTCGGCTCCCCATCGCGCCAGCTTGGCACGACCGGCGCGCTGATTTCCGCAACCGGTTGTTCAAGCGCTGCGGTCTGAATGGCAGGACCGTCCGAAGGACGGGCGCTCGGACGGGTGTTCGATCCCACATTGCGGCCGGTCGGTACGGTGGACGACGAGACGGTGCCATCAGCCTCAACAGAGGTGATGATGCTGCCTGCAAGTCCGGCCACATCCTCTTCGGACACCGTAACGCCGGAACCGGCGGGACGACCTGTCGGGGTAACGCCCGGCACGATGGCAACCAGCGTGCCTTCTTCAAGGGCGTTCTCTGATGGTTGTTCACCAGTATCCTGAGCGGCCACTTCAGGCCGCGTGATGGATTCGATTTCGATAACCGGCTCCAACACTTTTTCCGGCAGGGATGCGGTTTGCTGTTCCGGCACGGATGCCGCCGTTTCCGGCACATCGGCGCGCGGGCGCAGCACGCGGGCCTGTGGAACCGGCGGTGACGGTGTCAGGGTTGCAATCGGCACAGCAGCGGGCGCGAGGGCAAGCTGCGTCGGCGACGGCGTCTCCACTTCGGTGGCTGGCGCAAGCGCTGTCAGTGTGGACTGGGCGGGACGGCGACGCGGCACGGGCATTTGCTCGGGCCGCAATGCGGCGATCAGATTTTCTTCGGCAGGTTCAGCCTCGGGTGCGGGCTCGGCATCGGCAGTAGCCTCAGCCCGGTCAGCGGCCGCTTTGTCTTCAAGCGCACGTCTGCCATCGGCGGCGATCTGTGCCGCGAGTTGCGCTTCGGCAGCCTTCGCCTCGTTTTGCTTCAAGGCGGAAGCCTCACTGGCGAACACGTTCGGCCCGGACTGCGCTTTCGGCAGCTTTGGCGCAGCCTTGGCCACCAGAACCTCTTTCGGTTCCGGCTTGGCGGCAGGCGCAGGCTTGCGCACCGGTGTCGGAGCGAGATCCGTTTCCCCATCTTCATCATCATCATCGCCGGACCGGCTGAACAGACGCGCCAGCAGGGACTGCTTGACTTCCGAACCCCGGCGCGAACCATCGGCGTTGCGACCTTTTTTCAGGTTCGCCATCGCGGTGTTATACCCTTTTAAAGGCTTGCCGTTGGAAGGCACATGGATGGTGTCGCCCTTCGGAAATACCTTGGCAAGCTGACGTGCGCTCATGCGCGGCCAGTGGCGCACACGTCCCGTATCAAGATGAACGAAAGAGCCGCCATAATAGCCGACGCCACCACGGTGGGCTTGCAGACCAAGCGCCCGTAATTTGTCGACCGAGACATCCGGCAGGAAGAAATCGAGCGCCTTGCCCATCGTGTGCTGGGATGTCTTGGCGACGTTGCGCCCTCGACTGCGGAGCATGTTGTTGGTCTTCGGCGAACGGTATCCGGAAATCACCTGAATGGTTTTGCGGGAGCCGGACTTCTGGTAAACCTCCCAGACCAGATCGAACAATTCCGGGTCCATGTTGGTCGGTTCGTTACGGCGGAAGTCGCGCAGGAAACGGTTGAGCTTTTTCAGCCCGCCTTTGTCGTAGCGCCCGTTCTTCTTGAACGTGACGTCGATCGTTTCCTTCGTATGCGTGTAGTACATCTTCAATGAGCGGGTTTCCGCCTGCGCCTGCGTCGTGCCGCTGATCGCAAGCCCGAGAAAGCCGGAAAGCAGGACGGTGAGCGCAAGCACAAAGCGTCCGGCAGCGGAACGCATCCCCTGTATCGCTACCCCCTTACCGGCGTTCGGTCGGGCGTCTTGTGTGCTGTCGATCTGCTGGATCATGCGAATGGCCTGCCAACGGTGCTGCAGCTTTCAACCCATCAATGAGACGGATTCGTGGCGCGGTGGCACCATGCTGTTATGTTGGCACCACCCTGCGCCCACGTGGTTAACATAGGGTTTCCCGAAAACGCTAGCCTGCCGTTGCAACAGGCTGGGGATCATCCGGGTCGATGGCAAGCTCCTTCAGCTTGCGGTAGAGCGTCGAGCGCCCGATTCCGAGGCTGCGCGCCACCGCCGTCATGCGTCCATCGTGGTGGTCGATGGCAAAGCGGATCATCGTTTCCTCCACCGCATCCATGCGGGTCACGTCGCCATTATCGGTGACCATCGGGATCATGCCGTATGCGCTCTGGGCCGGTGAGGAGGTGGACTGCTCGACGGCAGGAATGGGCGATTTTACCGCGCTGTTTCCAAGCGGAACGACTGTCAATTTTCCACTGCCGCCACCAGCGGCACCCGCAGCGATCTGCGGAAACTCATCCAGCGTCAACTCGTCCCCGTCGCACAGCACGATGGCGCGAAACAGGGTGTTTTCCAACTGCCTGATATTGCCCGGCCAATCATGAGCTTCCAGCACCGCCAGCGCGTCCGACCGGATGCCACCGATCTGCCGCCGCCCCTCCTCCAGGCAGATGCGCGCCGTGAAATGGCGCACGAGAGCCGGAATATCGCCCCGCCGCGCCCGCAGAGGCGGCACGGTGACGGGAAAGACGTTGAGGCGGTAATACAGATCCTCCCGAAAACGCCCTTCGCGCACCATGTCCATCATCGTGCGGTTGGTGGCCGAGATGAGCCGGAAATTGGTTTTGACCGGGCGTTTGGCACCAACAGGATCGATTTCGCCTTCCTGAATGGCGCGCAGCAGCTTCACCTGCAATTCCGGCGTCAGTTCCCCCACCTCATCGAGAAACAGCGTCCCCCCGTCGGCGTCCTTGAACTTGCCGGTATGGGCGCGGTCGGCTCCTGTGAACGCGCCCTTTTCGTGGCCGAACAGGATACTCTCCGCCAAGGCTTCCGGCAGCGCGCCGCAGTTCACCGTCACAAACGGCTTGGCCCGCCGCACGCTCTCGCCCTGAATGGCCTTGGCGATGACCTCCTTGCCGACGCCGCTTTCACCTTCGATCAGCACCGGAATGTCGGAGCCTGCTGCGCGGCGGCCGAGGCGCATGACCTTTTCCATTTCCGCGCCGGCCACCATGTCGTCGAAGGTGAATGTGCCGGACGCCGACTTCTTCAACGAGCGCACCGCATCTTCCATCGCGTCCAGTTTCAGCGCGTTGGTGAGCGACACTTTCAGCCGTTCGAACGAGACAGGCTTGACGCAAAAGTCCGTCGCGCCCGCCCGCATGGCGGACACCACGGTATCGATGCCCGCCATCGAGGTTTGCACGATTGTCGGTCGCGCCAGCCCGCGCTCTTTCATCGCCCCCAGCGTGCCCATACCGTCGAGATTGGGCATGACGAGGTCGAGCACGAGTGCTTTGACGTCTTTTCCGTCCGGTCCGGCCAGAATATCCAGCGCCTGCTCGCCATCCTCTGCAGTCAGCGCACGATAGCCCAGACGGCTGACCGTGTTTTCCAGCAACCGGCGTTGAACCGGGTCGTCGTCAACGATAAGAATAATGGCTGCCAAGGTAATTTACCGGGTTCGTGCGAATCTGCCCCGTTTTGGCACGTTTTTCGTGAAAGCCCCCTTAAGCGCTCCCACCAATCAGCATCAGGCTGAACGACCCGTTAGGACCTATCATGCCCGCATCCGTGAAGACCGAGCTTGGCGACCTTCCCCAGTGGAACCTGAACGATCTCTACCCCGGCATGAAATCCGACGCTTTTCTTGCGGATTACAATTCGGCAGTGCCCGCTTCCGCAGCTTTCGAGGAAACCTACAAGGGTAAACTGGCGTCCCTTTCCGGCGACGAACTGGCTGAAGCCATTCATGCCTATGAGGCTCTTGGTGAAGTCGGCGGGCGGATGATGTCCTATGCGGGACTGATCTATGCGGCGACTCTCAGGATACGGCCAATGCCAAGTTTTACGGGGACGTGCAGGAACGGCTGACCGATGCCTCACGCCACGGCCTGTTCTTCGAACTGGAACTCAACCGCATTCCCGACGCCGACATGGACGCGCTGCTCGCGGACTCCGGGGCGTTGGCCCACTACAAGCCGTGGATCATGGATGCCCGCCTGGAACGGCCCTACCAGCTCGACGACAAGCTGGAGCAGCTGTTTATGGAGAAAGGCGCGACCGGACGCGGAGCCTTCAACCGCCTGTTCGACGAGACCATGTCGGCACTCCGCTTCGATGTGGACGGCGAGGAACTCGCCATCGAGCCGACCCTGAACCTGCTGGTGGACACCGACGGCGACCGCCGCAAGGCCGCGTCCGACGCGCTGGCAAAGACGTTCGGCAAAAACCTGCGCCTGTTCACGCTCATCACCAACACGCTGGCCAAGGACAAGCAGATCGGCGACACGTGGCGCGGGTTCGAGGACGTGGCCGATGCCCGCCACCTCGCCAACCGGGTCGAGCGCGAGGTGGTCGACGCGCTGGTCTCCGCCGTCGAAGACGCCTTTCCACGCCTGTCTCACCGCTATTATGCGTTGAAAGCCAAGTGGATGGGCATGGACAAACTCAACCATTGGGACCGCAACGCCCCGCTGCCCTTCGCGCCGACCACCCGCATCGGCTGGAAGGACGCCCGCACCACCGTGCTGGACGCCTATCGCGGTTTTGCGCCGGACATGGCGGACATTGCCGACCGGTTCTTCGAGGGCAACTGGATCGATGCGCCGGTCACGCCCGGCAAGTCACCCGGCGCTTTCGCCCACCCGACCGTGCCCATCCGCCCATCCCTACGTGCTGCTCAACTATCAGGGCAAACCCCGCGATGTGATGACGCTGGCCCATGAACTCGGCCACGGTGTCCATCAGGTGCTGGCGGGCGAACAGGGTGCGCTGATGGCCTCCACGCCGCTCACGCTCGCTGAAACGGCCAGCGTGTTCGGCGAAATGCTCACCTTCCGCTCCCTGCTGGACGGCGCGAAAAACGACACCGAACGCAAGGCCATGCTCGCCGCCAAGGTGGAGGACATGATCAACACCGTCGTGCGCCAGATCGCGTTCTACATGTTCGAGCGCAAGGTCCACGAGGCGCGCAAGGAAGGCGAATTGACATCCGACCAGATCGGTGACTTGTGGATGTCGGTTCAGGCGCAATCACTCGGTCCGGCGGTGACGTTCGGCGAAGGCTACGAGACGTTCTGGACCTATATCCCCCACTTCATCCACTCGCCGTTTTACGTTTACGCCTATGCATTCGGTGATTGTCTCGTGAACTCCCTCTATGCGGTCTATCAGGATGCAGACAGTTCGGTGAATGGGGGCTTCGTCGACAAATATTTCGACATGCTGCGCGCCGGTGGCACCAAGCACCATTCCGAATTGCTCGCCCCCTTCGGCCTCGATGCCTCCGACCCTGCCTTCTGGCAGAAAGGCCTCGGTGTGATTGAAGGGTTGATCGACGAGTTGGAAGCCCTCGATGCGGCAACCGCCTAGAATGGGGCAACGCGGCTTCACATCGCACCACAACAAAGGCTAAAGTGATCGCAACCGGCACTCACCAGCCCACAGGATCAATTTCATGCGTATCCGCATTCTCGCTCTCAGCCGCAGCCGCGGCATTCGTTCTCTCCGCCTGTCAGGGCATCACCCCGCGCAATCAGCAGCCGGTTCAGGTGGCCATCGCCACACCGCCGCCCACGGCCACACTCCCGGCCCCCAATGCCGCGCTGAACGGCCAGTGGATGCCAACCGACGAAGCCTCGCGCGGCGTTTACGTGGCGGAGTTCCGTGACGGTGTATTCGTCTCCCGCTCCCCCGGTTCCGACGACGCGCTGGCCCGTGGCAGCTACAATGTGGCGGGCGACAATGTGAACCTGAACTTCGTCGGCGCGGTCTCGAAAACCGAGGTCAACGCCACCTGCCAGCGCCGCACCGCCACGACGCTCTATTGCGTGCCGACCGTAGGTTCACCCTTCAATCTTCAACGCGCATAAGACTGGACGCCTGCGCCCTTGCCGCCTAGACAGGCGATACACAAAGAAACGCCTCACCAGAGCAGACGATTTTCATGGCCGACCACAGCTACGACGTGAACCACGAATCCGGTGCCGACATGGACTATGCCGAACACCAGCAAACCTATGACCGGTTTCTCATCCTGTCGAAATGGGTGACCATCTTCTGCGTGATTCTGCTTCTCTCGATGGCCATCGGCTTCTTCATGGGCGGCGGCTTCGTTGGCGGTTTGCTGTCTTTCATCGTACTGATGATTGCAGCCAAGATCATCGCCTGACGACCTGCTTGTGCGGACAGTTAATCACCGAAACCGGCCCTGCTGACGATAATGGCGTGAGCTGAAAACCTCAGGCCCCGCGCGTGCGGGCCATGCCTTCTTGGGCAGGTCTGTAATTGCGGTCCAGCGCAAAGCCGCGGCTGTAGGAATCGAACGCGGTCTTGCGCTCGCCCTTCTGCTCGTAGGCCAACCCTTGGATCACCCATGCTTCGGCATATTTCGCGTCCAGCTTCAGCGCCGTGTTCACGTCGTCGAGCGCATTCTGAACCGGACCCGGTCGCCAGATAGGATGTCGCCCGCGCATTGTAGGGTTCGGCCTGCCGGTCCGCGAGCGACAGGGCCTGCGAAAAGTCCTTGATCGCCTGATCGTGCTGGCGCGAGACCTGATAGAGCAGACCGCGATTGTAATAGGCGCGCGGGTCGGTCGTGCCGAGCTGAATGGCCCTGTTGTAATCCGCCAGCGCCTGCTGGGGTCGATTGGCGCGGCGATACACGTCGGCACGGCGGATATAGGCGGTGTCGTAGCTGGAATTGATCGTCAGCGCCGCGTTGTAGTCGGCAGCGGCACGGGCATCGTCGCCGGTCTGGTAATAGACCAGACCGCGGTTGGCGTAGGCCTGATAGTAGCGCGGGTTCATCTGGATGGCGCGGTTGAAATCGTCCAGCGCGGCCGATGAGCGACCGGAGCGGCCATAGGCGGCACCGCGCACGTTATAGGCTTCAGGGTCGCTCGGGTTGGCCCGCACGACCTGGTTCAATGATTTGATGTTGGCGGAAGAACCCTGCTCGGCCTCGATGTCCAGACCGGATGTGATGCTGGACCCGGTGCAACCGGCAAGAGCCAGCAGCAGCCCGCCGACAATCATCGATTTAAGAGAACCCGACATGCGACTGGCAACACGGCCCGAACGATCTAAGGAGAGTTCGGACATGGTTTGCATCCATTTCACATTATTTGGCGTGCCTGACTATCGACACTTGGAAAACCGGTTCCGGTTTCACAACTGTGTCAAACGCCACGACACATCACAAGGCACATGAACCCTGCCTGAACGGCTTCAGGCAGGAATGCAGGCGTTATGGGCGCGCGGGCTTGGGAGCCGGACCGGGAATCATGCCCTCGCGCTGGGCGCGTTTGCGGGCCAGCTTGCGCGAACGACGCACGGCTTCCGCTTTTTCGCGGGCGCGCTTCTCGCTCGGTTTTTCATAGAAGTTCCGCAGTTTCATTTCGCGGAACACACCTTCACGCTGCAACTTTTTCTTCAGCGCACGAAGGGCTTGATCGACATTGTTGTCACGGACGACGACTTGCACGGGCTCACATTTCCGTTCTTGGTTCGGGTTGTCTGATACGGCGTATTCGTCTGCAGTTTCACGCCAATTACGTGACTGACGAGCGGGCAAACACATCACCGTCCCGGCACCACAGGCACCAGGTTGGTGCCGCAATACCAAGTCCGCCGCTATAAATCAACGCGCAATCGGGCATTTCACCCCATTCAAACGAAGCGGACACTGTGTCCCATCTTGCGTCCCGACCGCGTCTCGGCCTTGCCGTAAAGCGTAACGATCTCGCCCCGCATCAACCGTTCGGCAACCTGCCCGATTTCGTCGCCCAACAGATTGTCCATTTCACAATCGCTGTGCCGGGCCGGATCGCCCAGCGGCAGGCCTGCAATCGCGCGGATATGCTGCTCGAATTGCGAAACGGCACAGGCTTCCCGAGTCCAGTGGCCGGAATTATGAACCCGTGGCGCGATCTCGTTCACGATGGGTCCGTCCGCCGTGATGAAAAACTCTACGGAGAGGACACCGACATAATCCAAACCTTCTGCCACTGTTTGCGCTAAAGATTGCAAAACCGCGTCATCCACACCCGTGGCCGGCACGATGGACCGTCGCAGGATACCATTCTCATGGACATTCTCGGCGGTGTCGAAGCACACAATGACGCCGTCCTGACCGCGCATGCAAATGACAGAGGCCTCGCGCTGAAAATCAATCAGATTCTCCAAAATCCACGGTCCTGCGCCGGTGGACGCCAGCGCAGCGCGCCAAATCGCCGTCGGCGGTGCGGAAGACATGCTGGCCTTTACCGTCATAGCCGAACCGCCGGGTTTTCAGCACACCGCCGCCGAACTCCGACAGTGCGGCCCGCAAGTCGTCCGACAGTCTCCACCGCGCGAAACGGCGCCACCGGCACGCCCATAGCCTGCAGCACGGTCTTCTCCACCAACCGGTCCTGCGCCACTTCGAGCGCCCTTGCCGGAGGATACAGCCGACCGGCCCGTTCCAGATACGCCGCAGCGGCGAGCGGCACATTCTCGAATTCATAGGTCACGACGTCGCTTGCGGCAGACAGGTCGGCCAATGCCGCCGTGTCGTCGTAAGCCGCCACAATATGCCGGTTGGCGAATTGTGCGGCGGGAGCGTCTTTTGCAGGCTCCAATACGATTGTGCGATAGCCGAGCCGGCCGGCAGCGGAGGCGAGCATTCGCCCCAACTGTCCGCCGCCGACAATGCCGATCGTGCTGTTCGGCGGTAAGGGAATCATGCGTCGGTCGGCGTTTCGGCAACCGCCGCCGTCCGCGCAGCGCGCCACGCATCGAGGCGCTCCGCAAGGTCTTGGTCGGAAAGCGAAAGCACCGCCGCCGCCAGCAGCGCCGCATTGACCGCTCCCGCTTCGCCGATGGCCAGCGTGCCGACCGGAACACCAGCCGGCATTTGCACGATCGACAGCAGCGAATCCTGCCCCGACAGGGCTTTCGATCGCACCGGCACGCCGAACACCGGCAGCGGCGTCATCGCTGCCACCATGCCCGGCAGATGGGCCGCACCACCGGCCCCGGCGATGATGACCTTGTGTCCCGCATCCCGCGCACCCTTGGCAAAGGCCACCAGCCGGTCCGGCGTCCGGTGGGCGGAGACGATTTTCGCATCGCACTCGATGCCCAATTCGGAGCAAGTCTCCGCAGCCCGTTTCATGGTCTCCCAGTCCGACTGGCTGCCCATGATGATGGCGACCGGCGCGCCGTTTCCGCTCATGCCGTCCAGTCCGGAATGGTTTTCGACGCGACCTGTTCGATGCGGTCCTTCAACTCCAGCTTCTTCTTCTTCAACCGCTGAATGGCGAGAGGATTGCTGCGCTGGGCCGTCATCGCCTCGATCGCCAGTTTCAGATCCTCATGCTCCAGCCGCAGCCGGGCAAGGCGCATCATCGTCTCGGCGGAGTGCTGATCGTCGTTCATGGAGAGGCTTTTCAAAAACTGGGCGCAACCGGTTGCGACAATTCCTAGCGCGACGCTTACGGTCCGCCAACCATTGCTGCGAAAATGCCCACCGCTTTCCTCGACAAGACTGAGCCCCTGTGTCACGATTCGGCCTGTCGGCGGCAGCCCCTGTTTTGCGTTGTGGATGCCGAAGGCACCGAACAATGTTGCAATCGGGAGACCCGCCTATGTCCGTTCATTCTCACATCGAACAACTGGAACTGCGCCATCGCAATCTGGACGAGGAACTGTCCGCCCTCGCCAAAAGCCCGTCGGCGACCGACCGGGAAGTGAGAGAAGTGAAACGCCGGAAACTGCAACTGAAAGACGAGATAGCCAGACTGAACAGCCGGACGTCGCACTGAACCACCGCTCACAACCGCCATTCGCGTCGTGCGAATGGCGGTTGCATGGGGGTGAACGGCCTTTTAGTCAGGGCGCATGACCGCTTCGCCCGCCCCAATTACATCCGATTTATCCAACCGCTGCCGTCTCGTTCTCGTGTTGGATGGCGACATCGTTTCCACGCTCGGTGACAACGCCCTGCCCTGCCTCTCCGCCGCCATTTCGGGTGGCGATGTGGCGAGCCTCATTCTGGCCCCCGGCACGCTCGACGAAGACCCGTTCGAGACCGCAATCCGTCCTCTCGTTTCACCCGCACAGGAACAGGGCATCGCGGTCATGATCGCCGGCTATTCCCGCGTTGCGGGCCGGTTGCAGGCGGATGGTCTGCAACTGGGTCAGAACCCGGAGGCGATCGCCGAAGCGGTCGAAAAATTCGCACCGAAAATCATGGTCGGTGCGGCCAACGTGAAAACCCGCCACACCGCATTGGTTATCGGCGAAGCGGGTGCGGATTATCTCATGTTCGGCAAACCCGGTGGCGACACCCATGCCGAGGCGAACCCGAAATCGCTGGCACTGGGCGAATGGTGGGCCTCGATGGTCGAAATCCCCGGCATCGTGATGGGTGGCAGCGATGTGGACTCCGTCATTGCGGTTGCGAAAACCGGCTGCGATTTCGTCGCCCTTGGCAGCGCCATATTCACCGCCGATTGTCGGCCCGAATCCTGCCGCGCCGCGGTGGCCCAAGCCAATGACCTGCTGGATGCCCATGCACCTCGTTTCGACACGCCTCGCTAAATGCCTCGCCGGCTTCTAAGCCTGCGCTGCTGGCCTGCTCGTGATCGTCATCCGGCGCTGGCCGCTGACGAGGCGATGCGGACGGCACCGCAGTCGAAACGAAACGCTACACCAAGCCCCTCGATGGCCCGGAACTGGACGGCCCCATCCTGCCGCTCGACCGCAAGACACGAGCCCGACGATGCGGACGAAACGAAGCCGCTGACGATCCCGGCGCGGACCTCGCGTTCGGTGCCTATCAGCGCGGCTATTATCTGACCGCTCTCGAACTCGCCCTGCCCCGCGCCGAAAGCGGCGACCCGGCGGCGCAAACGCTGATTGCAACGCTCTACGACCGCGGCCTCGGCGTTCCGCGCAATCCGGAAAAGGCCGCCGAGTGGTATCGGTTCGCTGCCGATGCGGGCAATCGTGCCGGGCAATTCGCCTATGCCAACATGCTCTTGCGCGGCGGTGCGGTGGAGGCCGACAAGGAAGCGGGCGCAGCCTATATGAAACAGGCTGCCGAAGCCGGGCATCCCCAAGCCGCTTTCAATCTCGCGCAGATCATCACCGCCCGCCGCCCGACCTGGGCGGGCTATGCCGAGGCTTTGCCGTGGTATGAGAAGGCGGCGGACGCCGGTTTGGCCGATGCCAATTACGCCTTGGCCAACATGCACAAGGAAGCCAAGGGCGTCGCCGCAAACGATGACGCAAAAGCCCTCGTCTATCTGCGCAAGGCAGCCCGCGAAGGCCTCGATACCGCCCAGCTCGACCTCGGCACGTGGCTTGCCAATGGCCGCGCCACGAAGGCCGACCCGCGCGAGGCCTTTCTGTGGTTCGCCCGTGCCGCGGGCCAGGGCAACGTGCTGGCGCAAAACCGGCTGGCGCGCATGTATGATGCGGGCTTCGGCGTGGAGCGCAATCCGGTGCTGGCCGGAGCGTGGCACATTATGGCCAAACGGGCGGGGCTGGCCGACACGGCAATGGACCGCCGGTTTGCTGCCATGAGCGATATCGACCGCCAGCGGGCGCTCGAAGCCGCAAAAAGGCTTGGCGGCGGCTGACCCTTCCCCTACCGCTCTCCCCACAGACAGAAATCAAACACCGGACATCCAGATGGCCCGCTCCGCCCTCATGAACATCATGGTCGCCGCCGTCTCTCAGGCAGGCCGGTCGCTCACCCGCGATTTCAACGAGTTGGAAAATTTGCAGGTATCCAGCAAAGGACCTGCCGACTTCGTATCACAGGCCGACATCAAGGCGGAAAAAACCTTGCGCGATGCTCTGCACAAGGCACGGCCCGGCTATTCCTTTCTGATGGAGGAAGGCGGCGAGGTGGAAACCGGCTCCGACCACCGCTGGATCATCGACCCGCTCGACGGCACGACGAACTTCCTGCACGGCCAGCCTTTCTTCGCCGTATCCCTGGGGCTGGAACGGCGGGGCGAATTGATCGCAGGCGTCATCTACAATCCGGCGACAGAGGAACTGTTTACCGCCGAGAAAGGCCGCGGGGCCTATCTCAACGACCGCCGTATTCGGGTCGCTGGCCGCAGGCGGATGGACGAATGCGTCATCGCCACCGGCATTCCCGCCCTGAACCGCACGGGCCACGGGGCCTCGCTCTATCGCCAGCGCGACATCATGAACCGGACAGCGGCGGTTCGCGCGACCGGTTCCGCAGCGCTCAATCTGGCCTGGACGGCGGCAGGCCGCTTCGACGGCTATTTCGAGGAAGGGCTGCAACCGTGGGACGTGGCCGCCGGAATGATATTGGTGCGAGAAGCCGGAGGATTTGCCAGCGAGCCGGACCGCAAGCTGTCGCTTTACGAGACAGGGCGGATCATCGCCGGTAACGAATATGTCCACGCCGCCCTGCGCGACATCGCGTTGGCCGACATGCCGGAAAAGCTGATCCCCCAGCAGCCACACATGAAACGGGCCAAGGCGCGTGCCGAGGCGCAGACCAAGGCGCGGCTGGAAAGCGAAGCCTTGACTGATAGCGAAACCGCCGGGGAGTAGCCTTTTTCAGCCCGGTGGCGAGGGCGTAAAACGTGGTTTACAAAACGTAAAGACCACACTGGCATACTGCATCCGATTCGGGCGTGGTGTTGCGCCATGAAGGAGTGACGATTTGGCCCGAACCTACGATCCCGACCGGCTGTCCCCGCCCCGCGTCTATCTCGTGTCCATGCTCGTCTTCGTGGCATTGGTCGCTTTTCTCGGCGTCATTCTCTACCCCCAGATTTCATCCGCCTTCGCCACCAATCCCGGCTTGAACGGGCTGATCGTCGGGGTGCTGTTCGTCGGCATGTGCCTCGCGTTCCTGCAGGTCATCCGCCTGATGCCGGAAGTGGCATGGGTCAACACATTCCGCACCGGCGAGGGCAAGGACCGCGATCCTGTCCTGCTCGCCCCGATGAAGACGATGCTCGGCGAGAAGCGCGATGTGATGTCGCTTTCCACGGCCTCGACGCAGAGTATTCTCGATTCCGTCGGCAACCGGCTCGACGAGCGGCGCGATGTGTCCCGCTATCTCATTTCACTGCTGGTATTTCTCGGCCTGCTCGGCACGTTCTGGGGCCTGCTGGCAACCATCGGTTCCATTGGCGACACGATCGGCTCCCTCGACCCGCGGTCGGGTGATTCCTCCGACGTTCTGGACGCCCTGAAAAGCGGCTTGCAGGCCCCGCTCGACGGTATGGGCACAGCCTTCTCGTCCTCCCTGTTCGGTCTGGCCGGATCGCTGGTGCTGGGCTTCCTCGACCTACAGGCCGGTCAGGCGCAGAACCGCTTCTATCTGGAACTGGAAAACTGGCTGTCCACCGTCACCAGCGTCGATTCCGATGTCGCGACGCTCAAGGCCGGTGGTGCGAACGTCTCCGAAGCGATGGAACGCATCGCAGCGCAGGTGCGCGAAGGCGGTGGCGGCGCGCGCACGACGGCCGCAATGGCGAGTCTCGCCGAGGGCATTCAGGGCCTCGTCAAACACATGCGGTCCGAACAGCAGTTGATCCGCGACTGGGTGGAGACCCAGAACCAGAACCAGACCGACATCAAGGTTCTGCTGGACCAGTTGAACCGCAAACTGCCTGCCGCCGACCTTACCGACCGCCGTCCGCCTTCCGGCGGCGGAACCGGCGGTCTGTAGCTCGATGCCGGGCCGCAACAGCCGACGGCGCGCGGGTGTCGATTACTGGCCGGGCTTCGTGGACGCCCTGTCCACACTGCTGCTCGCCATCATGTTCCTGCTGTCCGTCTTCGTGCTGGCGCAGTTTCTGCTCAGTCAGGAGATCACGGGCAAGGACAGCGTTCTCAACCGCTTGAACAGCCAGTTGAACGAACTGACGGCGTTGCTGGCGCTGGAGCGCTCTGCCAAGCAGGATCTGGAGGACGAATTGAGTTCGCTCTCCTCCAACCTGTCGGACACCGAAAGCGAACGCTCCCGCCTGCAATCGTTGCTGGATTCGGGCTCCGGTGCGGCCGAATCGGCGCAAGCCCGTGCCGGTGAACTGGCCGAGGTGTTGGACGAGGAAAAGAAACTCTCGCGGCAGGCGCAAAGTCAGGTGCAGCTTCTCAACCAGCAAATCAGCGCGCTACGCCGTCAGATCGCCGCACTGGAGGACGCGCTCGATGCGTCCGAGGAAAAAGACCGCGAATCGTCCACAAAGATCGCCGATCTCGGCAAGCGCCTCAACGTGGCGCTGGCCCGCCGCGTGCAGGAACTGAACCGCTTCCGCTCCGACTTTTTCGGGCGTCTGCGCGAAATTCTCGGAGCACGGGACGATATCCGCATCGTGGGGGACAGGTTCGTGTTCCAGTCGGAAGTGCTGTTTCCCTCCGGCGGCGCGGAACTGAACACCGCCGGGCTCGGCGAGATGACCAAACTCGCCAATGCGCTGATCGAACTGGGAAAGGACATTCCCGATGAGATCGACTGGGTTTTGCGGGTGGATGGCCACACCGACAACATTCCACTCAGCGGTTCGGGCCGGTATCGGGACAATTGGGAACTGTCTTCCGGCCGCGCCACGTCGGTGGTCAAATACCTCATCTCGCAGGGCGTGCCCGCCAACCGCCTCGTTGCCGCAGGGTTCGGCGAGTTTCAGCCGCTGGAACAGGGCGACACGCAGGACGTGCGGGACCGCAACCGGCGGATCGAGTTGAAACTTACCGAGAAATAAGTGCTTCGCCATCGACAGGTGGCGCGCTCGGCTCCCGCCGTTGTGCCATCGTCAGCAACGGCGTTGGCCGCAGAGTTTCCTGCGTCGCCATCAAGCCGCTATCGGCGGGCAGTCGCAGCGCGGTCGCCCATGACAGCAGCGGCGATACGATCAGACAACCGGCGATGGGTGCCAGCCACCAGGACACGAAAGCCGGCGGCGATCCCCGCACAAAGCAGCAGGCCCGTCACGACCTCAGCACTGTGGAAACGCGTCAGTTTCAGCACCGATAGCTGCGTGCCGTCCCGGTTCTGCGGCGCCCAGCCGGTATCG
Source organism: uncultured Alphaproteobacteria bacterium (assembly GCA_963799325.1). Classification (GTDB taxonomy): domain Bacteria; phylum Pseudomonadota; class Alphaproteobacteria; order Rhizobiales; family Rhizobiaceae; genus Pseudahrensia. Next base: position 1,693,072 of record CAWCWS010000002.1, read on the forward strand.
AGACCGGCAAAGGTGCGTCCAACCGCCAGCACATGCTGTACCATCATCGTGGGCGCCAGCACGATGGACAACGCCAGCTCACACGACACCGAACCGAGATAGGCCAACAGGCGTTGCCCTTGCGGACGCGGACGGGCCGCAACGGCGATCAGTTTTCGGCGCCAGCAGCAACACGGCCATCGTGCCCAGCACGGTCCACTTGCTGACCACATCCATCTCCGGCCAGCGCGGAAACAGCGGATTCTCGATGGAGAAATAGGAGAACACGGTGGCGTCCTCCGTGCCCAGAGACGCCCAGATCAACAGCAGCAAAAACCAGACGACCGACGCCAGATAGGCCATCGCCCCCTGCAACATGTGAAAACGCGAGACGGTGGCCAGTCCCGGCAGGGCGAGCATGCCGATATGCTGCAGATTGCCCTGACACCAGCGCCGGTCGCGCAGCACATGATCGACGAGCGATTGCGGCGCTTCCTCATAGGTGCCCGCCAGATCGGGGCGTATCCGCACGCCCCATCCGGCACGGCGCAACAGGGCGGCTTCCACGAAATCGTGGCTCTTGATCGCGCCGCCCAGCGTGGAGCGCAGCCAGCCGTGGCCTTTCAGATGAGGCAATCCGCAACACGCGGCAAACGCGCGGGTTCGGATGATGGCGTTGTGACCCCAGTAGTTGCCCTCCGCCCCGCACCAGCGGGCCAGCCCCTGCGCCAGCCACGGACCGTAAATGTTGTTGGAAAACTGCATCATACGCCCGAAAAGGCTGCGCCCGCCCATCAGCCGCGGCACGCTTTGCACCAGCCCGGCGGAGGGATCTGACGCCATGTCGTCGGCAAGCTCCATCAGCGTTTCCGCATCCATCAGGCTATCGGCGTCCAGCGTGATGAAGGCGTTCCAACCGGCACCGTAGCCACGCAGCCAGTCGGCGATATTGCCCGTTTTGCGGTCCACATTGAACTCGCGTCGCCGGTAGAAGATGGGGATACCACCGGTTTCGCGGGTGGCATGGAACGCCCAGCGTTCCGCCTGTGCCACGCTCTCGCTGCGCGTGTCGGACAGCACGAAGAAGGTCCAGTCGTGCACGCTTTTATGGGAAGCGAGATCGGCCCGCATGGCGCGGATGCGCGCGAAGACGGCGACGGGGTCCTCCTCGTAAACGGGCACGAGCAGCGCCACGCGCAACGTGTCGGTGCTATCTCGCTCTTGCCTGCGCTCCGGCAGCAGGGCGGCGAGCGATGTGAACACCGACAGGGCAATCCCGAACGCCGAGAACGCGACCAGCCCCACCATGACCATCTCGGCCACCTTGATGCCGCCCTCGTCGAACCAGTCGTAACAGACGGTGGCCAGCGCCAGAGAAACCGCAATCGCAGGAGCGAAAACGAGCAATCGCAACACCCAAGGTTGCGCGCCCACGTGGCCTAGGCGGCCTGCTTCGGGATCGCGGAACACGTCATTCAGGTTCCGCACCGGCATGGTCAGCGGCGCGGGCTCCGGCATGTCGGGAAACACGCGCGGTGCAGGTTTTTGAAGGTCGAGCATTGTCATGCGGCTGTCCAGCGGTAGAGCCAGACTTCGGAGACGGTCAGCCCGTCCTTCAAAACCTGCGCCCGCATTTCCATCGACCGTGCCTCGCCGGGGTCATAGGTGAAGGCCAGCCGTAGGCCGCCGGTCGTCGGGTTGGCCTGCAAAACACCTTCCGAAACCGTGCCGGTATTGGCCGAAACATGGACCATAAAATCCTCTGGCTTGCCGTTCCGTATGGCATCGCCCGCGAATTCGACCACTGCGATGCGCCCGTCCTCGAAAATGCGCTGGCCCATCGCCGTATTGACGACGCGTGCCTTGCCATCCTCGATCGGCGCTTCCTCGCACCAGTCGAGACGATAGCTCATCCGGTGCGGCTGACCTGCGGGCAGCGGGTCGCGCGGACGCCAATAGACGACGATATTGTCGTAGATTTCCTTGTCGGCGGGGATTTCCACCAGCGTAACCGCGCCCTTGCCCCACCCTTCGCCCGGCGTGACCCAGAGACCGGGGCGGCGGTGATACTGGGCTTCGATATCGTAGTATTGTTCCAGATCACGCGGCCGCTGCATCAGCCCGAACCCGCGCGGGTCGGTGTCCACGAAGGAAGAGACCTGCACCGCGGCCGGGTTGGCCAGCGCCCGCCAAAGCTGTTCGCCCGCGCCGTTGACCACAAGCAATCCGTCGGAATCATGCACCGCACGGCGGTAATCGTCGAACTTGTTGCGGTTGGTCTGGTCGAACAGGAACATGCTGGTTTGCGGCGCTATCCCCACATGCCCGATTTCGCGGCGCGGGATGATGGTCGCGTCAATATGCATGACGGTGGGCGAACCGGGGCGAATGTCGATCGTGTAGAGACCGGCAACGGATGGTGAATCCATAACCGCGTGCAACACGATCCTGTCCTCGCCCGGCTCCGGCTGCTCGACGTAAAAGGCACGAAAGGCGGGAAATTCCTCCCCTTCCGGGTCTGCTGTATCGATGGCCAACCCGCGCGCGGACAGGCCGTAATTCTGCCCGGTCGCGATTGCGCGGAAATAGCTCGCGCCCTGAAAAACGGCGAATTCGGACTTGTTTTCGTCGTTGCCCATCAGCGCGTTCAGCCGCAGACCGGAATACCCAAGCGCCTCGCCCTCACCGGCGGCAGGAAGGTCCGGCACGCCGTCGGTGATCGTGAAGACGTCCTTGTCGAACAGGACGGGGCGCGCCGCGTCTCCGTCCACAACGAACACCTCGACGGGGTTCGGGAAGTACAGCCCGGGTGCGAAGAATTCCAATTCAAACGGGCGCGGCGTGTCGCGCCATAACGCTGCGGTGTGCTTGAACAGGAAGCCCCGGTACTGATCGTAAGTCAGATCTTTCCACGCCGCCGGAACAACGGGCGGCTCGACATAATCCACTGCCGCCAGCGCCTCGACCTGCGCCATCAGCGCATCGCGGGAAAACGGTGCCGTATCACCAAGCCGCACCCGCGTCGGGTCGGCTGCGAGAGCGCCGGACATCGACAAACCGGGCATGGTGCCGGAGGCGGCCAGCATGGCGAGAAAGGAACGGCGGTTCAGCATGGGTTCAATCCGTTGAGGGACGGCGCGTGACCGGCAAGGCGGCCGTGCCGGAGGCGACGGTGGCGGGTATATGCGACGCAGATGTGGCGGAGGCTTTATTAGGCGTGGCGGGCAAGCCTTTCCAGGGCTGCCGCTTGAACCAGCCGACCCCGTATGCGGTGGCGATCAGCACGGCAAAGCCTAATCCGTTACCGAACAGGGCCATCCACGCGCCGTTGCCGAACGTCTTGAACAGTGCGCCGACAAATTGCGCGAAGAACATCGACATCAGGAAGACGGCCAAAGACTGCTGCCCCACCTTGCGGATGACATCGACGACGACCTGTCCCCGACCGAGCCCGGAAATACGCGCGCCCATCGGACCCACCGCAACCCAGGCTACGTAGGCGAGTGCAAGAAAATGCACATAGCGCAAAATCCCGAACGAGGTTTTCGCTGTCAGCGGTTTCAGCAGATCGGCAGCGGCACGCAGGTCGGGAACCGCATTCAGGGTGCGATACCAGGCGAATGGGATCGTGAGCAGCACGATTGCCAGCGCCACCACAACCAGCCGCCGGTCCACTGGCGGCGGTTTGATCCAGCCGCTCATGAAGGCAAAGCCGGTAAAGAAAACGAGTTGCCAGCCGAACGGGTTGAAGAACCATTCCCGTTCGCTCCAGGGCTCCGCCGGAAAGGCGATCGGTGTCAGGCCGAGCAGGTTGGCATTGGCAGCCAGCCAGAACACGCCGACCATTCCGGCAACCGCCCACAGCGAGATGCGTGACAGCGCCATCATCAGCGGCACCATTGCCAGAATGACCAGATACATCGGCAATATGTCGAAATAGTTCGGCACATAGGTCAGCGTGAAGATGCCGACGATCAGGTCCGGCGTCTTGGTGAAGAAGTGCTTCAGGTTCAGGGAATCGACGTAGGAGCCGTCCCACGTTTCAGACACGAAAAGCCCCGACCGGTCCATGACGATGCACAGCAGCAGCACGGCGAAGAACAGTCCGATATGCGCCCAATAGACCTGCCAGACCCGGTGGGCGATCCGCGCCGCACCCATCCACCAGCCGCGCGTTGCAAACACACCCCCGAAGGCGATGGCGGATGCCATGCCGGAGCAGAAAACGAAGATTTCCGTCGCATCGGAAAAGCCGAACCGCGCCGGTATCCACAGCGCCCACCAGTCCCGCGGCGTATGGGCGATGAAGATGATGAACATGGCGATGCCACGAAAGAAGTCGAGCCGCGGGTCGCGCACCCTGGGACGGGCGACTACAGCGGCGTCCGCTGAATGTGAGGGTGCAATCGCAGGAGCGGTCATCGTTGATTCCGAAAGAGGTCTAGTTGGCCGCTGTCTGCTGACCGGCCATACGCGAAGCGGCATGTGCCGATCCAGCCAAAAGGTCCAGCCGTTCCGAGGCGAAACGATCCAGCCGACCGCCGCGCTTGTCAGCGCGTTCGTCGAGCAGCGTGCGGGCGGCCCCGTGGCAACCGGACCGGATGGCGGCTTCCACCGTCAACCGCTCGAAGACATCCCGTTGGGCATGGCTGCCGCCGATGGTCTGCATCGTGCCACGGGCGTGGGCCAAATGGCGAAAAGCGGTATGGAAGTCCCCTTCCCCGAAAGCTTCAAGCCCGTGCGCCGCATCAAGGCCGGTTCGGGCGTAGATCGTGCTCATTTCGTTGGCTTCGTTGGAGGCGGAGCGCTTCATCTGCCCCACAAGCCGCTGGATGGCGCTCTCCCGCTTTCCGCCAATGAGGGCAAGCAGGTAGTGCAAATCGGCAAATGGCAGGCACGTATCGTCCGTGCGCCCCTCACAAATATCCGCCAGTTCAGCCCAGCGATGGCCGATGCAGTGGCCATCCACTTCGAGGCGGGAGAGCAGCGAGGCGGCGTTGGAAATGTCGCGGTAATCGTCGGTCCGGTCGACGCGGATATGGTCGTCATAGAGCGCCAGCACCGCGTCGATCTCGCCGCGGTCAAGGTGCAACAGCGCCAGATGCCACCACACATGGTAGCGGAAATTGTTGCAGTGCGCCCACGCGCTGCGCCGGTTGCCGAGCCATTCGACACCGGCGGCATTGTCGGAGCGCATGTCGTGGACATGGGCGACGGCGTGAAGCCCCCAGGCATCGTCCGGCGCGATCTCCACACCGGCCCGACCGACGGATTCCGCACGGACGTAGTCGCCGGTCTCCTCCAGCGTGAAGGCGTGGCAGCCAAGTGCATAGCCGTGGGCCGCATGGTTCGGACCATGCCCGGTCAGGGCCAATTCCGCAGAGGTCCGCATCCCGATGGCATCACCGAGCATGAAGCGAACAGCCTGCACCATCTTCATCACCAGCGTGTCGTCCCGGTGCGCCATCAAATGTGCGTCGAGACGCAGGGCGGCGCGGGATGGATAGCCTTCCAGCCAGTCCCCGAGCGCATCAATGAAAACTCGTTCCCTTGGCAGCACGGAGCGACGGGCGGCGGCGGCATTCGCATCCTTATGGCACTGCCGCGCGGTCGCCATCATTTCCGCCCGTCCGAGCAGTGCGCAGAAAAGCCCTTTGCAGGCCAGCGCCAGCGCAAAATCGGCATCGCTTTCCAGCACCCTGGCCAAATGGTCCGGCGTCGCAGCGGCATGGGAAAGGAACCCGTTCAGCACACCGTTCCAGGCCGCCATATCGCCGCCCGCGGACAGGCTTGTCGCTTGGCCGAAACGATCTGTTCTTACCGCTGGTGTCATATGCGAATGGTCCTGTGAGGCCGCGAGGGAACAGCCCGTCAATCTGTTTTTTCGACCGTGGCAGCCGCACGGCTGCAACGCCAAACAAGGCCCATGACATTGTTGTGACGCTGCGTTTTGCGCGTATGACGCAAACCGGCTGAACGGAAGTTGAACGTGGATGAGGGAACATCTTCACGCAGTCGTGGCTTTCTCTCTTGGCGATTGCCGTGGCACGAATGTGGCACCGGGCGTCGCAAAGCGGACTCTTCAACATAAGGCGATGATTTTGCGGGGAACATCATACAATGCGTCCGTTTTAACGAGCCGCAGCGCCAACATGCCGCAGGCACTATTCGCCTGGCTTGCCGCCATCATTGTGCTGGTCGTTGCGTGGCGTGCGTTTCTGGAAACCGGCCCGCGCATGGTGGTTGTCGTCGCACTCGGAGCGTTTGCGGGCTTCGCACTCTACCACGCCGCCTTCGGTTTCACCGGCGCATGGAAACGCATCGTGACCGAACGGCGCGGCCACGGTTTGCGCGCGCAGATGCTGCTTCTGGTGGCGACGGCTGCGATCACCTACCCTTTGCTTGCGTATGGACTGCCCGACTTCGCCCGAGAGATGGGCTTGCGGAGCGGCGCCTTCGTCTTTCCGTTCGGAGTCGCAGCGGCCTTCGGTGCGTTCCTGTTCGGAGCGGGGATGCAACTTGGCGGCGGGTGCGGATCCGGCACACTGTTCACGGTGGGCGGCGGATCGAGCCGCATGATGCTGACGCTGGCGGCGTTCATTGCGGGGTCGTTATGGGGCACCCATGATTTACCCGCGTGGCAGGCCTTGCCCCGGTTTGCACCCTATTCGCTGGTGCGCGCGTGGGGACCGCTTGTCGCTTTTACGGCTCTTGTCGCCTTCGCGGGAGGCGTCGTCTGGCTCACCCGACGCATGGAGCGTCGTGCCCACGGCAATCTGGTCGGCGCACCGGAAACGTGGTCGTTCTGGCGCGGTCCGTGGCCGCCGGTCTATGGCGCGGTTGCACTTGTCATCGTTTCGGTGGTGACCATCCTGACGCTGGGTCGCCCGTGGGGCATCACGTCCGGTTTTGCGCTCTGGGGAGCAAAAATCGCCACGCTTGCCGGAATCGATGTCGGCGCTTGGCCCTATTGGGCGGGGCAAAGCGGGCGTATCGACCGCAGCGTGTTTGCCGACAGCACGTCGGTGATGAATTTCGGCATCGTGCTGGGCGCATTCTTCGCCGCCGCGATGGCGGGACGTTTCCGCCCGAACCTGTCGATCGGATGGCGCGGTGTGGCCACAGCTATCACGGGCGGCCTGATGATGGGCTACGGCGCGCGCCTGTCCGGCGGCTGCAATATCGGTGCCTATCTCGGCGGCATCATCTCCGGCTCGGCGCATGGCTGGTTCTGGGTGGTCTTTGCGTTTGCCGGTTCCACGCTGACAGTGTGGGCGGCGAACCGGGGTAAGAGCGTTTCAAGCCCAGCTTGAAACGCGAGGAGGCCAAAGGCCGACCGGCACTGATGTGCCGCCTCTCGGAGCGCAGCGCGTAGCGCGACAGCGTGAGAGCCAAAAACGCGAGCTAGAAAAGCCCCTCATAGGCCCGCCGCCCGATCCGGCAGGCCAGTACGGTGAACGTGTCGCGCGCGAGCGCTGCCTCGGCTTCCGCCGTCAACATGTTCGCATCGTCGATCCAGACTCCATGCCCGCCCATCGCGGCAGCGATGGCTGGAAAATCCGAACCCGTGAAATCGACTCCCACATTGCGGCGCTGGGACGCGCGTTGCTTCATCTCGATCAGGGTCAGACTTTCATCGACCAATACACAGATGGTGAGCGGGATACTATGGTCGCGCAACGTCGCCAGTTCCCCAAGCCCCATTTCCAGCCCCGCATCGCCGACGAAAGCGCAAACAGCGCGCTCTGGCGCAGCGAGCTTGTATCCGGCAGCGATCGGCACCGCACAGGCCATCGTGCAAAGCGCGGAGGATTGCAGCATCGTGCGCGGCTCGTGGCAGCGCCACATCTGCGACAGCAGAATGCGGTGCGCGCCGGAATCGGCAGTGATGACGGCGTCGGCAGGCAGGGCTTCGCGCATGGTGGCGAAAACTCGTGCCGGTCCCCAACTATTGGACGGCGCGAAGGCGTCTTCAAGGGCTTCCCCGACCCGCGCCGGTTTGCCATCGGACCATGAGCCTTTCAGGACGTCCTCAGGCGTCAGAGCCTCCAGCGTCTGCCGCACACTGCCCGTCAGCCGCATGTCGATGCGGTGCATTCCGTGGTCCCGCAGCACGGGCGTCACGTCGATTACCGTCGCATCGCACGCCCACAGATCGCGCCAGCCGACGCGCATTTCGATCGGGTCGTAACCCGCCAGAACGACACAATCCGCTTGCCCGATGAGCGGCAGGATGTGCTTGTCGGATTTTGGCGACAGGCCATGCCCGCCAAGACACAACAAGGCGCTTTCCGGCACCAGCCCCTTGCCCTTGTAAGTCGTGACGAGCGGCGCGCCGGTCGCTTCGCAGAACGCGGCCACCGCATCACCTGCCAAGTCGTTCAGCGCATCAACGCCCGCGATCACCAGCGGACGTTTTGCCCGCGCGACAGCCACCATCGCCCGTTCCAACGTCTTGCTGTCCGGAACCGTGCCGGACCGCTCCACCAGCGGCGGCAAGGCCGGCTCGTCGCATTCGTTTTCTGCGACGGAAATCGGCACGTCCACGTGCACCGGTCCCGGCTGGCCGTCCATTGCCAGCGCGATGGCCTTGTCGATCATCACCCCGACACTGCCCGCATGGGCCCGGAACGAGCCCTTCACGATGGGCCGCAGAAGCTGCTGATGGTCGAAGACCTGATGGGTGTAAGTATCGCCCAACGCCCCGTCCACGCAGCCGGTCAGGAAGATCAGCGGCACCCGGTCCTGCATCGCGTTGGCCACGGTATTGACCGCGTTCGCCACGCCCGGTCCGATGGTTGCGAGCAACACGCCGGGCGCATCGCGCCCCTGGGCGAAACCGGCATGCCACGCGCCTTCCGCCATGAAACCGGCGGCATTTTCGTGCTTGGTGAGATGAAAGGCCACGCCCGCATCGTCCAGCGCGCCCATGAGCGCCAGCACCTCCCCGCCGGGAATGCCGAAGGAATACCGGCATCCGGCCTCGGCCAGACGTGCCGCGATGATCTCCGCGCCTGTCCTGGTTTTCGCGCCGCTCATGTCCGCAACCCCAGACGATTGCGCCCGAACTGGTCCCGCATGCGTGCCATCACATCCACATCCATCTGGAGCAGCACGTGGATGATGTCGATCGGCACCCAGTTTTCACGGATTTTGCCCTCATGATGGTTATAGAAATCCATCACCCGCATCCCGATTGGATTGCCCGTCGGACCTGTGCCGAACAGGCCACCGCCGAGATGGTTCGCCATAACCGAAGGCCAGCCACCGGTGACAGAGTAATGCCCGTCGCCGATCCGCACATAATGCCCGCCCTTGGCGCGGTCGGTAATCTGCGCGCCGCCCTGCCGGTTCGGGAAAGCAAGCCGGAAGGGAAGCTGGTGAAAATCCACGAAACCGGCGAGCCCCCGGTTCATACCGATGCCGGAGGGGCCATACCACATCATCTTCTCGTGCCAGTAGTCCTTCTGCGGCATGGCGAGCAGCCCGTCCCGGCCAAGCCGGTCCTCATCGTTATAATCCCCCAGCGACTTGTGCATCGCCAGCGTTTGCGCGATCGCGGCCTGTCCCTCGTCGTTATCCTGATCGGTGAACAGCAATCCGTCGCCTGTGATCGGCCCCGGCCATAGCCCTTCCATCCCCCAGCTTGGGGACAGCGGCCAGTATCCGGCCTGCCGCATCACATCCAGCACGTCCCACAGGCAGGTGGATTGCACGATCATGCCGTCGCGCACCTCATGCACCTCGCCGTAGCGGATGAAGACCGGCTGACCAGTGGCCGGAATGCCCAGCCAGTCCCGCTTGAACGTGCCGAGATAGTGCCCGCAGGCCGCGACGTGGTGGCGGTCTTCATACAGTCCCGCAACGAACAGATCATCCCGCCTTTCGAGATCGGGAAAGGCTTGCAGCAACGGTTTCCACACGTCGGCAGCAACCGCTTCGACCCCTCGCATTTCGTTGAGCGGGTGCGACCCGCGCCATTCCGCACTTTCCGCATAAATCTGTGCAAGTGCATTATGCACGGTGTCCGGTTTGCTGTTCGCAACGGCGCACAATGCGGCATGGACAGCCTGCTTGGTACGTGTGTTCAGGCCTTGATCGACAGGCTTGGTGCGGCTTTCAAGACGGGCGTGGTCCATTGGATCGTCTGCGACAGTGAGGGCAATGGATTCGACTTGTGACCAACTTGCGCGACGTTGCAAGACATGGTTCCTTTCCACCAACGCGCGTCTTGGCGAAATGCACAAGACTGATCTGTCATCGCGTGCAATCAACCGGGCTTTTCACCAGCCCGAACCGGGAGAGAACAATGCTGAAGAAACTTATTCTGGCCGTCGCCCTGACGGTTTCAGCCACCGCGATGGCCCATGCCGACGCGCATTCCAAATGCGGCATCGAAGCCGGTCGCGTCAACATTCTGGGCAACGAGTTCCCGGCCATTCAGACGATTGCAGCCGCAGCACAGGAATGTGCCGTCGATGGCAAGGTCGAGATCAAGACGAACCTCACGACCGAACACAAAGACATTCAGGTCGCTGCGCTCAAAGCCAACCCCGCCGAATATACGGCAGCGTTGGTCGCCAACTCCTCCATTGTGCCGTTGTTGAATGACGGCCTCATCCGCCCGCTTGACGATCTGGTTGCCAAGTTCGGCCAGGACATCCCCAAATCCCAGCTCATCACCATCGACGGCAAGGTCTATGCGGTCGCCTTTATGGCCAATGCCCAGCACCTGATGTTCCGCAAGGACATTCTGGAAAAAGCCGGTGTCGAGCCACCGAAAACCTATGAGGACGTGCTGGCCGCCGCCAAGGCGATCAAGGATGCGGGCCTGATGGACTACCCGGTTTCCGGCACCTACCAGACTGGCTGGAATCTGGCCCAGGAGTTCGTAAACATGTATTTCGGCATGGGCGGTTCCTTCTTCAAGGACGGCACGGCCGAGCCTGCGATCAACAATGAAACGGGCGTCAAGGCCATCGAAATGATGAAGGCGTTGAGCGAATATATGAATCCCGACTTTCTGACCTATGATTCCAACGCAGCCGCTGCGGAATGGGAAGCGGGCAACGTCGCCATGATGAACATGTGGGGCTCGCGCGCCGCGCCGATCACCGATGCCGAGGGTTCCACCGAGGAAATCACCTCCAACACCGTGATGGCTGCTGCACCCACCGTCGGCGGCGGCTCCATGCCGGCATCGACATTGTGGTGGGACGGCTTCACGATCTCGGCCAACATCTCCGATGAGGATGCAGAAGCCACGTTCCGCGCGCTCGTTCACGGTATCGACCCTGCCATTATCACCGCCGAGAACAACGATGAAGCCGTCTGGCTGATTTCCAGCTTCAAGCCCGGTGCATTGGCGCAGGGCGTTGCAGCCACTGCAACGGCGGGCACGGCTCCCTACCCGATGCAGCCCTTCATGGCTGCCATGCATACGGCGCTCGGCAACGAACTGAGCGACGTGCTGCAGGGCAACGAGTCCGCCGAACAGGCGCTCGCCGATGTGGAAGCTGCCTACACGACCTCCGCCAAGGAAGCCGGTTTCCTGCAATAGACTGACAGTCAGCCGAATGAATGTGAAAAAGGCCGGAGCGACGCTCCGGCCTTTTTTCGTTTGATTATCCACGCAAAAGCGCGTCCCCGCTCACAACGCGCTTGCGCGCTCCGGTTTTCCGTCGCAACCTGACGGGACGAATGCCAGTCTTGGCACAGCCGGTCGTGGGGGCGAATGGCGCATAAAACGTTCTTCTGGTTTATCGCACCATCCCTGTTGGCGATGATGCTGTTCATCGCGCTGCCGATTGTCTCCGTCGTGATCCAGAGCCTGCATGTGGAGCACGAGAAGGTCATTCTCGAGGTCGAGAATTGCGGCCCGTTCGGCTGCACGAAGTCCACAACCGTTGATACCGAGGCGACCGCCGCCCTCATCGAAGCGGAGCCGTGGGGGCAGTGGAACGGCCTCGATACCTACACCAACCGCGCCCACCTCGCCTTTGACGAAATCGGCGCCGCCTGGTCCGCCAGCGAGGGCATCGGCGATTTTCTCGGCAAGGTGATGAACCTGCCGTTCTATAGCGCGCTGGCCTTCACTCTGGCTTACACGTTTATTGTCACGCCTTTCACGATCGTGCTGGGTTTTTGCATCGCCATTGCGGTCAATACCGTGTCCAGGTGGCTGAAGGGGCCGGTGATCTTTTTCTCGCTCCTGCCCATGATCGTCACGCCTCTCATCGGTTCGCTCATCCTGTTCTGGATGGTCGATGCCCGCGGTATTCTGGGCGCGTCCATACAGGACCTGTTCAACGACCCGAACCTGTCGCTCAAAGCCTCTCCGGTGCTGACCTGGATCATGTTGATGGTTTATGGCGTGTGGTCGTCCGCCCCCTTCGCATTCGTGATCTACTATGCAGGCTTGCAGACGGTGCCGCAGGATACGGTGGAATCGGCCATGATCGATGGGGCGACACGCTGGGAGCGTATTCGCTACGTGGTCATCCCTCACCTGCTCCCGCTGACGACGTTCGTGGCGCTCATTCAGCTGATGGACAATTTTCGGGTGCTGGAGCCAATCGTCGGTTTCAACGCTGAGGCCTCCGCCACGTCTCTGGCCTATATCGTCTACAGCGATCTGCGCGGTGAGATACAGCTGTTCTCGTCCGCCGCCGCCACGTCTGTGCTGACCATCCTCGGCGTCGCCATTCTCCTGTTGCCCGTGCTCATTCGCACGTGGCGCGACTTCAACCGCAAGACGTGAGGGCGCGCTGATGTCCGGCCAGGCAACCAAACCCTCTCCCGCCCTGCGAACCTTGTCGTTCACGTTCGTGATCCTCTGGCTTGTCGTGGCTGCGTTCCCGTTCCTGTGGACCCTATGGGGTTCCTTCAAGGTGGAGTCGGACTTCTTTTCCAAGGCTGACTGGACCAACGCCATTACGGGCGTTCGCACGATTGCCGAAACCGGCAGCTATTTCACATTCAACGGCTATTGGGGCGCATGGGTGCAGGAGGAGTTCTGGCTCGCCACGCTCAACACCTCGCTGGTCGTCATCTGCGTGGTAACGATCTCGCTGACGTTGGGCACATTCGGCGGTTATGCCCTGTCGCGCTCGGGCTACAAATACACGTTCTGGATCCTGATGGTCGCGCTCATCTTCCGCGCCATGCCGCACATCACGCTGGTATCCGGATATCTGTTGCCGTTCTTCCAGTGGGGCGTATGGGGGTATCTGTCCACATCCATCGTCGTGCTGGTGGCCATCAACCAGCCCTTCACGCTTTGGATGCTGCACTCTTTCTTCCTCAACATTCCCAAGGACCTCGACGAGTCTGCGATGGTGGACGGCTGCACCCGGTTTCAGGCGTTCCGCCATGTCATCATTCCCGTCATGTGGCCCGGCGTCATCACGACCGGTCTGTTCTCATTCCTGCTCGCCTACAACGACTTCCAGGTCACCGCGATGCTGCTGTCGAAGGAGAACCAGACGATGGTGCCCAAGATCGCGGGCTTCCTCGGCTCCACCCAGCAGGCGGGCAATGTCATGTTCGCGGTCTCCGCCGTGGTCTCCGCCACCGCGCCCCTTTTCGTCCTCGTCCTCTTCTTCCAGCGCCAGATTGTCAGCGGGCTGACCGCTGGTGCGGTGAAAGGATGAGCGCGAACAACATTTGCATCGTGCAGTCATGTCTTGGCTGCCCCGCCCGCAGCGGAGCGAAGGAAACCTCCCGCAGCGGAGCAGAGGAAAACTAAATGGCTGGTATCAAGCTGAAAAATGTCCACAAACGCTGGGGTGATTTCGTCGGCGTTCACAAGTTCGACCTCGACATTGCCGACAACGAGTTCATCGTTCTGCTCGGCCCGTCCGGTTGCGGCAAGACCACGACCATGCGGATGGTCGCCGGTCTTGAAGACGTGACGGAAGGGGAAATCTGGATCGGCGACCGCAAGGTCAACGATCTCGACCCGAAGGACCGCGACATCGCAATGGTGTTCCAGTCTTACGGTCTCTACCCGAACATGACGGTCTGGGAGAACATTCGCTTCCCCCTGAAAATCCGCAAGATCGATCCGGCGACCCATCAGGAGCGCGTCCAGCGCGCGGTCGATATGGTGGAACTGAACGACTTCACGCATCGCCGCCCTGCGGAACTGTCCGGCGGCCAGCGGCAGCGGGTTGCGCTGGCAAGGGCCATCGTGCGCGAACCCACCGTGTTCCTGATGGACGAGCCGCTCTCCAACCTCGACGCGAAATTGCGTGTCAGCACGCGGGCGCAGATCAAAAACCTTCAGCACGAGTTGAACGTCACCACGATCTACGTCACCCACGACCAGATCGAGGCCATGACGCTGGCCGACCGCGTGGTGGTGATGAACAAGGGCAAGGTGCAGCAGGTCGGCACGCCGGTCGATATTTACGACAACCCCGCCAACACCTTCGTCGCCGCTTTCATCGGCTCGCCCGCCATGAACCTGATGACGGGCGATCTGTCCGGCGGCACGTTCACTGGCAAAAACGTCACCATTTCCGGCTTGCATGCGGACCATAACGGCCCCGTCACCCTCGGCTTCCGGGCAGAGGATGCACAGTTGACAGATGCCGGTGGCCAGATCGCCGCGCCCGTTTATTCGATGGAACTGCTGGGCGAAGCCACAATGGTGACTGTCAAAGCTGGTGGCGAACTGGTGGCCGTGAAGGCCGGCAAAGAGTTCCGCGCCGAAATCGGCACGCCGATACAGGCCGCCATCCCTGCGGAAATCTGCCATCTATTCGATGCCGAAACCGGCGAACGGCTGGCCTGATAGCGCCCTAAATCTCGCGGTTCGAGTCCAGCACAGCGCGCAAACGTGCCAGTTCCGGCAGCAAAGGTTCCAGCCTGTCGGCGTCCAGCAATGCTGACAGACTTTCTATTGCCGGTGCCAGCAAGACGATCGCATCGTCGCGGAACGTCCGACCCGCTTCAGTCAACCGCACGATCTTCGAGCGTCCGTCCTTCGGGTTCGCCTCCAGCCGAACGAAACCCCTTTTCTCCAGCACCTGCAGCGAATGGGTCATCGTGCCCTTCGTCACCTGAAACGCGTCGGCCAGCATCACCGGTGTTTCCTCGAAATCCCGCCGCGACAGATGGTTCAGGATCGAGAAGTGGGATACGTGGATGCCATCGGGAAGCTGCTTTTGAAACAGCGCCGTCGAGAGCTGGTTGATGATCCCGATCTCGTTGAAAACGGCAAAGACGAGGGGCATCGCCTGTCCGGGTCCGCCCCTGTTTTCGCCATCTTCATTCAAATGATCTTTGCCTCGATAGGCCACCGCGGGCTGGCCGGAACGGGGGCATGATAGCCCAACCGTGCCAGCATTTGAACGGTGCCGCCGTCGGGCGCAAGCATGGTGTGAACATCAGTGTAGAGCGCAGCCATTTCCTCGTATTCCTGCAGCGCCTGACTGAGCGGTTGCATGGAAATACCTTCCGCTGTGGATGCCAGATTGAGCCGCAGCCAGTCCCGCCCCGCCGCGATCTGGTCTTTACGCGTGTTGCCCTCTGTCACCTGCCACACATGCCCCATCGCGGTCGTCGCGTTGGCGAGAACGGCCTTGCGCCCTTCGATATACCCCGTGGATGTGGGGTCCATCGCCCCTTCGCGGCTGAACAGCCCGGTTGCGCCCATCGCCTCGAACACGGGACCGCTGAAGTCGATACCATCGGGATTTGCGTTCACTTCCTTTGCGCCGATGCGGAACAGGTCTACGCTTTCCTTGTAAGTGCGCGGAGTATCCAGTTCGATCTCCAATGCGGCACTCGTTAATGCCCGCAACTGTTCGATGGAGGTGGTGCTGACATCGGCGGCACATTTGGTTTGACGCGCGGCGGCAACGATGGCTGCGGCCTTGGGCGGTTCAACCGGTCGCGCCATATCGTATGGCTCCTTGACGGAACGGCGGGTCATCACATGGGCGAAAAGCGGGTCGCGTGGAACCGTGACGTCCTTCTCGAACCGCGCCACGGCAATCCGCTGGCCGGGTAGCAGAACGTCGGACGTGCCGCCGTCCGGGAACACGTCGATGGCCACCCGATAGCCGTCTTCCGCCGCGGCCATCACCATCAGTTCCAGAAAACAGCCCTGCCCGATTGTGATCTGGCGGTTGTAGGGATCGGTATGGGGCAGCATCTTGGCGGTATCGACGGTCAGCGTCACCTCGCCATCACGTGAAAGGTCCACCAGCCAGGGCTGGCGGTTGTGGGGGTTGGGCGCGAGAATGGCGTAGGACAAGGCCTTTCGCCGCGGCTCCGCATAGGCGCTACCCGCCATTTCCCAAGGCTTGAGCGCCGCATCCGGCGAACGCGAAAGCCGAAGGGCGGAACCACCTGCTGCCAAAATGATGCCGCCACCGGCTATTGCAAGAAATTTGCGTCGATTCATGAGTCGCTCCATATAGTTTGATGTCGATCTATTATGTTTGATATCAAACCATATGGCTGGCGGTCAAGCTTGTGAGTGCAGAAATTGATGGGCAGGAGATACCTGTTCACTTAAAGCCGTTTCTCCCACCATCCGACATCGTGCCAGCGACCGAACTTCCGTCCGACTTCGGTAAATGTTCCAAGGTGCCGAAAGCCGTGGCGCTCGTGGAATGCGATACTGCCAGCATTCGGCAGCGCAATGCCCCCATAGGCACGGTGAAGACCGAATGTTTTCAGTTTTGGTAGAAGAGCACCGTAAAGTGCGTGACCGACACCCATTCCCTGTGCGCCGGTGTCGACATAGACCGAAACATCGCAGGCGTGGCGGTAGGCGGGACGGCTGCGGTGCGATCCGCCGTAGGCATATCCGACGACACGTTCGTCGATCTCCGCGACCAGATAGAGGTGAGCCGCCTCCAACCGCGTAGCCAGTTCCGGAACGTCCGGCACCGTCTCCTCAAACGATATGGCCGTTTCCAGCACATAGGGCGCGTAAATTGCCTGAATGGAACGCAGATCACCCGTCGTTGCTTCGCGTATCTTCATCACGCCTGCCATTGCCGCAAATGCCCCGTTTGTGGCAATCAGAATGTCCGTTCGCATTCTCGAAGGCCATATCCATGATCCGCCATTTGAAGACCGCCCGCAGCGAAGCAGACCGCAAGGCGGATGACGCGAAGGTTCGCGCCACGGTCGAGGGCATTCTGGCGGATATCGAAGAGCGGGGCGACGCCGCTGTGCGGGAACTCTCCATCAAGTTCGATGAATACGAGCCGGAAAACTTTCGCCTGTCCGAGCAGGATATCGAGGATGCGATGGGCAAGGTCTCGGCCCGCGATCTCGACGACATCCGCTTCGCGCAGAAACAGATACGCCGCTTTGCCGAGGCGCAACGCGCGTCCATGACCGATATCGAAATCGAGACCGAACCGGGCGTCATCCTCGGCCACAAGAACATCCCGGTCCAATCCGTTGGCTGCTATGTGCCGGGCGGAAAATTTCCGATGGTCGCTTCCGCCCATATGTCTGTGCTGACGGCCAATGTCGCCAGGGTGCCGCGCATCGTCGCGTCCGCGCCGCCCCAGAACGGCGCGCCACACCCTGCTATCGTTGCCGCCATGCATATGGGCGGTGCGCACGAAATATACTGCCTCGGCGGCATTCAGGCAGTTGGCGCG
This sequence comes from uncultured Alphaproteobacteria bacterium, assembly GCA_963799325.1. Lineage (GTDB taxonomy): Bacteria > Pseudomonadota > Alphaproteobacteria > Rhizobiales > Rhizobiaceae > Pseudahrensia. The sequence continues at coordinate 1,710,684 of CAWCWS010000002.1, forward strand.
ATGGCGATCGGCACGGAAACCATCGAGCCGGTCCACATGCTCGTCGGCCCCGGCAACGCTTTCGTGGCCGAGGCCAAGCGCCAGCTTTTCGGACGGGTCGGCATCGACCTGTTCGCCGGCCCTACGGAGACGATGGTGATTGCGGACGAGACGGTGGACGCCGAAACCTGCGCCACCGACCTGCTCGGGCAGGCCGAGCACGGTTATAATTCCCCCTGCGTGCTGCTCACCAATTCCGAGAAGCTGGCGCGGGAGACGATGGACGAGATCGGGCGTTTGCTCGCCATTCTGCCCACTGCCGACACGGCGTCGAAGAGCTGGGAAGACTACGGCGAAGTGATCGTCTGCGACACCTATGACGAGATGCTGGAAGCCGCCGACGATATCGCGTCCGAACACGTCCAGGTCATGACGGACAGGGACGACTGGTTCCTCGACAACATGACGAGCTACGGTGCCCTATTTCTCGGTCCGCGCACCAACGTCGCCAATGGCGACAAGGTCATCGGCACCAATCACACGCTCCCCACCAAGAAAGCCGGTCGCTATACGGGCGGGCTGTGGGTCGGAAAATTCCTGAAAACCCATTCCTACCAGCGCATCACGACAGATGAAGCCGCTGCCCGCATCGGCGCATACGGCTCCCGCCTGTGCATGCTGGAAGGGTTCGTCGGCCACGCCGAACAATGCAACGTGCGCGTGCGCCGCTACGGCGGGCAGAATGTGCCGTATGGGGCTGCCGCTGAACCACTCCGCAGCGGAACGCAGGAAACAAAAACGCCGGACGCAGCGGAATAGACGCGGTGCGAAAACCGGGCACCTACACTTCACTGGAAGCGCTTGGGCGTGTTCGACTATCGAAACACTTCTACATGCGCAATTTCCTGCATTCCGAGATTGCCAACTTTTACGGTCGACCCAATATTCCCGACAACCCTGATTTGGCGATAGCAGCAGGTCAGGCTTTATGCCAAAATCTGCTGGACCCACTCGTCGAAACCTTTGGCCCGATCGAAATCCGTTCCAGCTATCGCTCCGGCGACCTCAACCATTTCGGTGCGACCGAAGTGAAGCCGCAGAAATGCTCGGCTAATCCGGCCAACTATGGTGGCCATATCTGGGACCGGCGTGACAAAGGCGGACATATGGGCGCAACCGTCTCCATCGTCGTTCCGTGGTTTGCAGACCACTATAATGCGGGACGGGACTGGCGCGATCTCGCCTGGTGGATTTACGACCACCTGCCCCACGCCGAACAGTGTTATTTTCCGAAGAACGCGGCCTTCAACCTGCAATGGCATGAAGCTGCGCCTAAAGATATTTACTCGTATATCGCACCAAAAGGCCTCCTCTTACGGGCGGGCACGAAACCATCTGAAACCGTTATTCAGCGCCGCACCCGCTACGCCGATTTTCCGCCTTTCCGCGGCATCATATACCCGCAGCACCACCACAGCTGGGCGCCCGCATGAGCCTTCCCGTACCACCATCTTTCCGCCTCGACGGTAAGCGCGCCCTCATCACCGGCGCATCGAGGGGCATCGGTCTTGGCGGGGCGGTGGCGCTCGCTCACGCCGGTGCGGATGTGATGATGGTTGCGCGCAATGCAGCTGAAATCGAGCAGGCGGCTACCGCCCTGCGCGCGGAAGGTTGGCAGGCGACTGGCGCGGTGCTGGATGTCTGCGACGTTGAGTCGACCCGCACATTCGTCTCCGAACACGGTCCGTTCGACGTGCTGTTTTCCAATGCCGGGACCAATAAACCGACCCCGTATCTCGACGTCGAGGCCGAGACCTACGACCACATCATCGACGTCAACATGCGTGCCGCGTTCTTCCTCGCGCAAGCCGTGGCTCGGGGGCTGGTCGAAGCCGGAAAGCCGGGCTCGATCATTCACACGTCGTCGCAGATGGGCCACGTGGGCGGTATCGAGCGCTCGGTCTATTGTGGTTCCAAGTTCGCCATCGAAGGCATCACCAAGGCCTCGGCCATCGAACTTGCGCCGCACAATATCCGCGTCAACACCATCGCCCCCACCTTCATCCGCACGCCCATGACGCAGGCCACGTTCGACAATCCCGAACGGGTCGCGTGGATCACCGACAAGATAAAGCTGGGGCGCGTCGGCGAAATCGAAGACATCATGGGCGCACTGGTCTATCTCGCCAGCGACGCCTCTGCCCTCGTCACCGGCACGTCGCTCGTGGTCGATGGCGGCTGGACGGCGGACTAGAGTTTCAAACAATCGACAGGATCACCAAATGCCCATCGACGGCTTTTCGCAGCGCTGGAAAGATTTTCCCGACTACATCATCAAGATCACACAGGAAATCTGGGAAGGCCGTGGCGTCGGGACGCTTCATCACTACTACCATGAAAACATTCCGGTCCGCTCGCCAATGGGCATCCAGAAGGGCAACAAAGCCGTCATCGCCTCGACGATGGCAACGATCCACGAGTTTCCCGACCGCGAATTGTTTGCTGAGGATGTCATTTGGTCCAACAGTCCGGAACACGGCCTGCTGTCCTCCCACCGCCTCATCACCACCGGTACGCACCAGCGAGACGGTCTGTTTGGCCCGGCAACGGGCAAGCGCTTTACGGTGCGTGTGATCGCCGATTGCGCGGCCCGCAACGACTGCATCTACGACGAATGGCTCGTGCGCGATTACGGCGGCATCGTGCGCCAGTTGGGCCATGACGTTCCCACCTTTGTGCGCGCTATGATCGAACGTGAAGGCGGGGCCAAGAAAGCCGCGAAGCCATTTACACCGGATCAGGATGTCGATGGCGGCTATCACGGGCGCGGCAATGACAATGAATGGGGCGAACGCTACGCCGATACCATCCGCCGCCTGATGGACACCGAATATCATCTCATTCGCACGCACTACGATCGTGCCGTGCTGGCCGATTATGCCGGTGGCCAGACCGTCCTGTCCTATCGCGGTGTCGAGCAATTCTGGCTCGGCCTGCGGTCGTCGTTTCCCAACGCAGAATTCAAGATCCACCACCAGATCGGCATGGACGGCGACATGCTGCCGCCCCGCGCCTCGATTCGTTGGTCGCTGGAAGGAAAGCATGACGGCTGGGGCACATTCGGCCCGCCAACCGGGGCGCATGTGCATATCATGGGCATGTGCCACGCCGAATATGGCCCCTTCGTCCAGTCCGAGGACGGCCCGAAAGACGCCACCATTCGACGCGAAACGGCGTTGTATGACGAAGTTGCCATCTGGAAACAGATCCTGATGCAGAGCGAGTAGGGAACGCACCAAACCGCATTTTCGATGGATATTTTCGCAAAGTCCGAAGCTCTCATGGTCATGAGCGATGCCACGTGGCGTCGTCATGCAAACCCGTGGAGCGCATGGACGCGGTTTACCATTCTTCCGCTGCTCGCGATGGCGGTCTGGAGCAGGGTGTGGTTGGGCTGGTGGTGTCTGGTTCCGGTCGCACTGGTGTTGACGTGGACGTGGATAAACCCCCGCGCCTTTCCGCCGCCCGCCGATTTCGGGGCGTGGGCCAGTCGTGGCGTGCTGGGCGAGCGTATCTTTCTCGACCGCGCCAACCGCGCTATCGCCCCGAGCCATCTTGCTGCGGCGCGTGCCTTGACGGGAGCGGCGGCTTTTGGCGCGGTCGTGTATTGTATCGGACTCGTTATCCTCGATTTCGGCGTCACGATGGCTGGCATAGTGCTGTCGGCGGGCGCCAAAATGTGGTTCGTTGATCGTATGGTCTGGATACATGTGGACGAAACAGGCATTCCGCTTGGGGCAGGCATGCCCGAACCGATCTGGGAGAGAGAAACACAATGACGCCGCAAGACATGGAAGCCCGCATCGTTCGTTACGGCGAATTGCAGCCCTGCAAGACCGCCTTCATCGACGCCCACACGCCGGGCAGCGACCAGAAGGAAAACTTTACGATCATCGGCGGCGGGGTGTCGGAATCGCCGGACCAGCACGTCCACATCGCCATTCCCCACGGCTTTAACATCGGTGCGGCGGGCCAACCGCCGAAATGCCGCAATTCTCTCCACAGCCACCGCACGGCGGAATGTTTCTGGGTGCTGTCGGGCCGCTGGCGCTTCTTCTGGGGGCGTCATGGTAGCGCCGGCGAGGTCGTGCTCGAACAGGGCGATATCATCAACATCCCGACCGGCATTTTCCGCGGCTTCGAAAATATCGGCACGGACTACGGAATGATCATGGCCATTCTCGGCGGCGACGATGCGGGAGGCGGTGTCATATGGGCACCGCAGGTTATCGAGGATGCGACCGACCACGGTCTCGTGTTGGGCGACAACGGCAAACTGTATGACAGCAAAAAAGGCCAGACTTTGCCGGATGGCGTGAAGCCGATGCCATTGCTGACCGAGGAGGAACTGAAGGCCTATCCCGAACTCACGCCCGCGCAGGTCGTCGGCATGGGCGTGCGGCGCTACAACGATCTCGTGGCGCTGGCGAAGGACAGCCCCGCCAAAGTCATCGGTTCCGAAGGTGTCATCCGCGACCGTCCCGGTTTCGATGTCGATCTCGTCACGCGCTCGTCTGCAAGCGAGACACTGCACAGCCACGACCGACCATCGGTTCTGATGCCTGTGCGCGGCTATTGGAAACTGCTCTGGGACGGCGGTGAAGCGCTGCTGAACCCCGGCGACACGGCCTCCGTGCCCGCCGACATGCCCCATACCGCCGTGCCCTCCATGACAGGCGAGGCCGCCCTCTACCACATCATCGCAACGGACGATCCCGCCGGTCCGTCCACAATGGGCAGCTAGGAGACCACCATGACCAAAATTCCCGTCACCCACGTCGGCTCGCTGCCCCGCACGCAGGCGGTGGTCGATTTCATCTTCGCCCGTGAGAAGGGCGAGGACTTCGATCAGGCCGCTTTCGACCGGACCATGACCGACGCGGTTGATGAGACCGTGCGACGCCAGAAGGAGGCGGGTGTCGATATCGTATCCGACGGTGAAACATCGAAGATCAGCTACGCGACCTATGTGAAGGACCGCTACACCGGCTTTTCCGGCGACAGCGACCGCAACGCCCCGGCGGACCTGAAGATGTTTCCGTCCTTTCTGAAACGGCAGTCCGATGGCGGCGGAACGCCCACCTATGCCCGCCCGCAATGCACCGGCGAGGTGAAATCCAAGGGTCCGGACGATCTCAAGAAAGACATCGGCAATCTGACATCTGCGATGGCGAAGCACGGCGTCGAACGCGGCTTTATGAACGCCGCATCTCCCGGCGTGATTTCGCTCTTTCTACAGAACGCTCACTACAAGACCCGCGACGCCTATCTGGCAGCCCTCGCAGATGCCATGCGCGATGAGTACGAAACGATCGTCGCCGCCGGTCTCGACATCAATCTCGACTGCCCGGATCTCGCTCTGTCCCGCCACATGCTGTTCAACGATCTGACCGACGCCGAGTTCGTGAAAATCGCCGACAGCCATGTGGAGGCGCTCAACCACGCGCTGGCCAACGTGCCGCGCGAGAAGGTGCGGGTGCATATCTGCTGGGGCAATTACGAAGGCCCCCATTGCTGCGATATTCCGATGGATACGGTGTTCTCCACGCTGATGAAGGTGGATGCCCGCTACGTGTTGTTCGAAACCTCCAACCCGCGCCACGCCCACGAATGGGCGGTCTTCCGCGACCGGAAGTCGGAGATCCCGGACGACAAGATTCTGGTGCCCGGCGTGGTGGACACGACCACCAATTTCATCGAGCATCCCGAAGTGGTAGCCCAACGGCTCGACAGGTTCGTCGATATCGTGGGCGCGGACCGGGTGATCGCCGGCTCCGATTGCGGCTTTGGCACCTTCGCAGGCTACGGTGCCATAGACCCGGAAATCGCCTACGCCAAACTGGCTGCCCTGTCCGAAGGGGCCGCGATCGCTTCCGGCCGGTGAACGCCGCGCAAAGTATTGTCTGGCTGCCCGGGCTGATGTGCGATGCGGACCTGTTCGCACCACAGATCGCGGCGTTGTCGGACCGGACGCACTGGGTCGGCGATTTGTCGGTGGATGATACGATCACCGGCATGGCACAGCGGGTGCTGCAGGACGCTCCGTTCCAGCGCTTCGCTCTCGTTGGCCTGTCGATGGGCGGCATCGTGGCGATGGAAATGCTTCGCATTGCGCCGGAGCGCGTTACGCGGCTCGCCTTGCTCGACACCAACCATCTGCCCGACACAGAAGAGCGCAAGGCCGCCCGGCAGGCGCAAATCGAACGCGTTGAAGACGGTTCGCTGCAAGACGTCATGCGCGACCTGAAACCGTTCTACGTCGCGCTCGCCCATCGCGGTGATCCGGTACTGGACGCAACCTTCATGGGAATGGCGGAAAGGCTGGGGCCGGATGTGTTCGTTCGACAGACCACCGCTCTGATGACCCGCACCGGAAGCGCGGACGTTCTGCCGACCTACGATGGCAAGTCGCTCGTATTATGCGGCGAACATGACGAGCCCTGCCCGCCGGAACGCCACCGGCAGATTGCAGGCCTACTACCGGACGCGAGACTGGTTATCGTGCCGGACGCCGGTCACGTCACCACGCTGGAAGCGCCGGAAGCGGTGAATGCGGCGCTGGCGGATTGGCTGTCCTGAAAACAGAAAACCCGCCGCGATTGGTCGCGGCGGGCTTTTTCGATTGTCCAGATGGATCGGGTTAGATACCCAGACCGCCGAACTTCTTGTTGAACTTCGACACGCGGCCATCGCGGTCGAGCATCTGCCCGCCGGAGCCGGTCCATGCTGGATGGGAGGTCGGGTCGATATCGAGGTTCATCGTATCGCCTTCCTTGCCCCATGTGGAGCGGGTTTCATATTCGGTACCATCGGTCATGACGACCTTGATGGTGTGGTAGTCCGGGTGAATGTCGGCTTTCATGGCGTTTCGTCCGTATGTCGAGCGCACGAATGGGCCAAAACCCCCGTGCGCCACAGGAAAGTGAGAAGCGAAGTGTCAAATCCGCGCGCGAGGCGCCCACGGCTTTGACTTGATCGTCCGGCCCTATACATGAGGGCAGCCATCGAGACAAGAAGGGTGCGGTTGCACCGTCCATATTGAGCAGCATCGAACACCACTCTGCAGAGACGCGACCATCAAAGGGCATGGGCCCGCTGTTGCGGCTGGTGCCTTACGTGTTGCGCTACAGGGGCCACGTGGCGCTGGCGCTGCTGTTCCTCGTCATCGCAGCACTGGCCACACTGTCCCTGCCTTATGCCGTACAGTCGATGATCGACAACGGATTCGTGAATGCCGATGCGGATTTCATTGATTCCTACTTCCTCGCCCTGTTCGGCATCGCCGCCCTACTCGCCCTGTCGAGCGCCGCACGCTATTATTTCGTCATCTGGCTCGGCGAACGGGTGGTGGCGGACTTGCGGGCGGACGTGTTCGCTCACATCACCAAGCTGTCTGCCTCATTCTTCGATACAGCCAAAACCGGCGAACTGGTTTCGCGATTGACGGCGGACACGACGCAGATCAAATCCGTCGCCGGAGCCACCGCATCGATGGCACTGCGCAACATCGTTCTCATCATCGGTGCCATTATCGGCATGCTCCTCACATCGCCCGGCCTGTCACTCATCGTGCTGGCCGCGATTCCGGTGATCGTGCTGCCGATCTTCGCTTTCGGCCGAAACGTACGCAGGAAAGCCCGCACCGCGCAGGACGAACTGGCCAATGCCACCGCTTACGCATCGGAAGCCATTGCCTCGGCCCGCACGTTGCAGGCATTCACGGCGGAACGGGCGGCGAGCGGCTTTTTCGCCCGTGCCGTGGAGCGGGCATTCGACGCGGCGCGCTCGTCCATTCTGGCGCGCTCGTTCCTGACGTGTTTTGCCATTTTCGCGGTGTTCTCCTCGGTCGTTGCCGTCTTGTGGCTTGGCGCGAACATGGTGCTGGACGGCACGATGACGCCGGGGCTTCTCGGCAGGTTCATCATCTTCTCTGTCATGGCCGCCGGTGCCCTCGGTGCCCTATCGGAAGTCTGGGGCGAGATATCGGCAGCTGCCGGCGCGGCGGAGCGGTTGAGCGAATTGCTCAACACCGAGCCGGAAATCGCAGCGCCGCAACACCCTGTTCCGTTTCCGGCAAAATCTCAGGGCACCGTGACCCTCGCTGCGGTGTCCTTCGCCTATCCGGGTCGCCCGGACAGGCCGATCCTGTCGGCCATCGATGTTTCCGTGCAACCGGGTGAAACCGTGGCCTTGGTCGGTGCGTCCGGCGCAGGCAAGTCCACCATCCTCAACCTCATTCTGCGCTATTACGACCCGGTCGGCGGCACGGTGCTGGTGGATGGGGTCGATGTCTCCCGCGCCGACCCATCTGACTTGCGCGCCCGCCTTGCACTGGTGCCGCAGGACACGGTGATCTTCGCCATGTCGGCGCGCGACAACATCCGCTTCGGCAGGCCCGACGCGACGGATCGCGAGGTCGAGGAAGCCGCCCGGCTGTCGCTCGCCCACGACTTCATCACCGATATGGCCGAGGGCTACGACACCGTGATCGGGGAGCGCGGAGTGACGCTCTCCGGCGGTCAGCGCCAACGCATCGCCATCGCCCGCGCCATTTTGAAGGATGCCCCCATCCTGCTGCTCGACGAGGCTACATCGTCCCTTGATGCCCAAAGCGAAACGGTGGTTCAAAAGGCACTCGACAAACTGATGGAAGGGCGCACCACCATCGTCATCGCCCATCGCCTCGCAACCGTACTGAAGGCCGACCGCATTCTGGTTATGGACGGCGGACGCATTGTCGAGGAAGGCACCCATTCCCAGCTTGTCGCGGCGGGCGGGCTATACGCGAAGCTGGCCAGCCTTCAGTTCGACGCCCATCTGGAAGCCGCCGAATGAGCCTCACCCGTCAGGCTGTTGAACCAGCGCAAGACCGCGCCCATGTTGCGGCAAAATATCTGACAACGAGTTTTACCATGACCGACCCCCGCGCCACAGCCGCCGGGCAACCCGCCCCTGCATCCCTCGGTGTTGAGATCGCCGGACAGGACGCCGTCATTCCCTTCACCGTCTCGCCGCTGGATGTGCGCGGGCGCGCGGTGCAGCTCGGCCCGATGCTGGACACGATTATCGACCGCCATGCCTACCCCGAACCCGTCTCGCGGTTGCTCGCTGAAGCCGTCACACTGACCGCGCTGCTTGGAACCGCGTTGAAATTCGACGGCAAGTTCATACTGCAAACCCAAACCGACGGTCCGGTTTCACTGATGGTCGTGGACTTCCGCACCCCCGGTTCCATCCGTGCCTATGCGCGCTTCGATGCGGAGGCGGTTGCCGCCCTGCCGACATCCGACGCGCCCGCGCTGTTGGGCAAGGGCGTGCTGGCCATGACGATCGATCAGGGCGAATTCACCCAGCGGTATCAGGGAATCGTGCAGCTGGATGGCATCGGTCTGGAAGAGGTCGCCCGCACCTATTTCCGCCAGTCCGAGCAGATCCCCACGCAGGTGCGGCTGGCTGTGGGTGAAGTGCTGACCCGCAACGAGGGCGGAGCGCCGCATCATGCGTGGACGGCGGGTGGCGTGCTGCTCCAGTTCCTGCCGGAAAACGAGGAACGGGCGCGGGCGCGCGATCTCGACGGGGGCGACGGCTCCGACGCCGACGACCGGCAGGAGGACGATGCCTGGCGCGAGGCGAGCGCATTGATGGACACGATTGCCGACGACGAACTTACCGACGCCGCCGTCGAGCCCGAGCGTTTGCTGTTCCGGTTGTTCCATGAGCACGGCGTACGCGTGTTCGACGCACAGACCGTCGCCGACGATTGCTCCTGCTCTCAAGACAAGGTGTCCGACATGCTGTCCGGCCTGTCCGCAGCCGAACGGGGCGAAAGCGTGGAGGACGGGGCCATCCGCGTTACCTGCGAATTCTGTTCGACAGCCTATACCTTCGATCCCGCTACCTTTCCCGACGACGAAACGGCAGGGCGTGACGTTTAAGTAACTTGAGCCTTTCGCCCTGCGGGTTCACACTCGAAAGGCGATGCGACACGTGAAGGCCCGATGCTGGACCCCAAGCCGGAAAAACCGAGCGACACCAAACTGACGGTGGTTCCCGAAAGCGGACTTACCGACAGCTACGATGTGGAAATTGTGCGCGAACCGGCGCAGCCGCCCAGTCGTGTTCTGCGCTGGATCGGCAAGAGCATTCTGGCGCTGCTACAAGCCGTCCTCAGCATCGCCATTCTCGCAGGCGCTTACATGGTCGCCCAGCGCCTCATCGAACAGGCACCGGAAGCGCGCAAGCGGCCCGCCTTCAAGACCGTCTACACGGTCGAAACCGTCGACGCCGTGGTGGCCGACAACCAGCCGACCTTCACGGTTTACGGGCAGACGGCTGCCGCCCGAACGGTGGATCTGCGCGCGCTCGTTGCGGGCGAAATTATCGCCATCAACGACAATTTGCGCGCCGGGAACCGGGTCGAGCAGGGCGCGGTTCTGGTCGGCATCGACCGCTTCGCCTACGAGGGCGCATTGGCGGAGGCCAATTCCAATCTCGCCGAGTCCCGGGCCCGCATTTCCGAGAACACGGCGCTGATAGCTGCTGAAGAGGACAAGCGAGAACCGCTCGCCGAGCAACTGGCGCTGGCCAGAGCGGATCTCGACCGAATGACACAGTTGCAAAACAACGGTTCCGGCACCCAGCAGCAGCTGGAAGCCCGAAGTCTCGTCGTCTCCCAGCGGCAGGCAGCGCTGGACCAGATCGACAATGCGGTCGCCGTCCAGCGCTCCCGCCTCGCACAGCTGGAAGCATCGCTGGAACGGTTGCAATGGCGGGTGGAGCAGGCCCAGCGCAATCTCACATCCACCGAACTGACCGCACCGTTTTCCGGCATCGTGCGTGAAAGCAGCGCCGAAATCGGGCGTAACGTCTCTGCCAACGATGTGGTCGTGTCACTCTATGCGGCGGACTCGCTGGAAGTGCGCTTCACCCTGTCGGACGCCCAATACGGACGCCTCGCTTCCAGCGAAACGGGCTTGATCGGGCGAGAAGTGGAAGCCATCTGGACCGTTGGCGGGCGAGACTACACTTTTCCCGGCACCATTGACCGGTTGGGTGCGGACATCGCGTCCAACCGGGGCGGCGTCGAGGTCTTCGCCCGTCTCGACCAATCCACCGCCGACATCACCCTGCGGCCCGGTGCCTTCGTGGAAGTCTCGGTGCCCGACAGGGTGTTCTCGGGCACCATCGCCATTCCCGATACCGCCGTTTATGGCACCGACCGCGTCTATACGGAAGTCGACGGCGTGCTGATCGAGAATATCGTTGAGATCGCCGTTTATGATGGCGATAAGGCACTCGTGTCCAGCGGCTTGAACGAAGGTGACAAGGTGCTGACGACGCGTATCACAGAAGTCTCCCCCGGCCTGTCCGTCCGCCGTGAGGGCGACCCTGCACCGGAGCGCGGCGATGGCGCAGGCGGCAGTGCAACCGGTCGCCCATCGCCGGAAGAGATTGCAAAGATCGTCGAAGTCAACGGCCTGACGCAGGAACAATTCCGCGCGCTGGAGCAGAACGAGCGGCGGGCGTTGATCCGTGCCTACCGTGAAAGCCAGCCCCGGGAGCCTGTCGACGCTGCCACCGACGGCGGGGACAACTAAGCGTGGCGATCCGCACCATCCCCGCATCCGCCGGTCTGATCGGCCTGTTCACCCGCCATCGCAACGCGGCCAATCTGGTCATGGTGTTGATGATCCTGTTCGGCATCTTCGCGCTGGGGCGGATCAACACCCAGTTCTTCCCGACCACCGAAGTGCCGGTCGTCACCGTGGCCGTCGCATGGTCCGGTGCCAGCGCGGAAGACGTGGAAGCCAACGTGCTGGAGATCATGGAGCCAGCGCTGCGCTATCTCGACGGGGTCAAGCGTGTCACATCCCGGGCACGGGAAGGGTCGGCTTCCATCGGGCTGGAATACGAGAACGGCACCGACATGAAAGAGGCGGCGCGCGAGGTGGAAACCGCCGTTGCCACGATCACCAACCTGCCGGAAGATTCCGAGGCGCCGAGCGTGAGCCAGAACGCCTTTTTCGACCGGGTGGCCCGCATCGCCGTCACCGGACCGTTCTCGGAATCGGTGCTGCGCTTCTACGCCAAGAAGATACGCGACGACCTGATCGAACGCGGTATCGACAAGGTGTCCTTCACCGGCCTGCGCGACCGGGAATTGCAGGTCGATATTCCCGAACGCGAGTTGCGCCGTCTGGACCTGACGGTCGGGGACGTGTCCCGCTCCATCCAGCAAAACTCCCGCGACCTGCCCTCCGGCAACATGGAAGGCAATGTCGAACGCCAGTTGCGCACATTATCCGACATCCGCTCGCCCTCCGCCCTGGGCGCGGTCGAGGTGAAAAGTTTCGAGAGCGGCGAGAAAGTACTGATTTCCGATATCGCGACCGTCACGGACGGTTTCGAGGACGGTCAGCCACAGGGTTTTCTGGAGGGCACTCGCGCCATTCAGCTTGAAGTACAGCGGGCCGAGACCGCCGACACGCTGGCCACCGCCAGAATCCTGTCGGACTACATGGCCGAAGTGGCGGAGACCCTGCCGCCGGGTCTGGTGCTGAAACAATACGACATCCGCGCCAACGCGCTGACCGACCGCATCATGCTGCTCGTGACGAACGGACTGGGCGGACTGGCGCTTGTGGTGGCCATCCTCTTCATCTTCCTCAATGCCCGTATCGCGTTCTGGGTCGCAGCGGGCATTCCCGTCGCCATGCTCGCCACGATCGGCCTCATGTGGCTGATGGGGCAGACGATCAACATGATGACCCTCTTCGCTCTCATCATGATGCTGGGGGTGATCGTGGACGATGCAATCGTCGTGGGAGAGCATACAGCCACCCGCTTTGCCGCCGGTGATGGCCCCTACGAGGCCGCCGAAGAGGGCGCGGGCCGTATGGTGATGCCGGTGTCGGCGGCCATGATAACGACCATCGCTGCCTTCGGTCCCATCCTCGTCATCTCCGGCGTGCTGGGACAGATTATCGGCGTGCTGCCCATCGTGGTCATCGCCGTCATCATCGCCAGCTTGATTGAATGCTTCCTCATCCTGCCCGGCCACCTCGCCCACACGCTGCAACCGCGCGCAAAACGGCGCTGGAGTTACTGGCGGCAATTCACCATCGCGCTCGCACTCGGCGTGTTCGCCATTTCTATTTCGGCCCCCGGAGCGGGTGGATGGTTCGTGGAACTCGTTGAAGGCACGCTCGTCTGGTTGCGCGGATATATGGCGGTGCCCGTCCTGCCCGGCTCTCCCTCAGCGCTTGTCGCGCAGGTGCAGGCGTTGCGGGAAAGCGTGCCATCGTGGCAATTCATCCTCGGTCTCGCCGTTATCGCCTATGTCGTCTCGGTCGTTGCGGAGGCCATGCTGGCCGGTCTGAAGATACTGTTTGGCCGCAAGCACGACCCCGAACAGCCCATGCAGGAAGGCCGCTTTCGGCGCGGCTTCGATAAAGGCTTCAACGCTTTTCGCGACGGGCCGTTCGACTGGATGGTCCGCCTGTCCTACCGCGCCCGCTACGTCACTATCGCCGTTGCACTGTCCACCGTCATCATCGGCGTTTGGGGGCTGATCTCTGGCGGCAAGGTGGGTTTCGTGTTCTTCCCGTCCGCGGAAGCCGAAAACATCAATGCCCGCATCGTCTTCAACGCGGGCGTCAGCGAGGATCGCGCTATCTTCGTGGTCCGCGAGGTCGAAAAGGCCCTGCGCCGTGCCGAGACAGAACTGGCCGAACCGGACGCGCTGGTCGTTGCCGCTTTCTCGACCCTCGGACAGGCAGGCCGCTCGACGGGCGACAACGTGGCGGCCATCCGTGTGCAGCTCACCACGTCGGAGGAACGCACCGTCCGTACGCCGGACATCGTCAGCGAGTGGCGCAGTCAGGTGCCGAAGATGGCGGGCGTTTCCCGCGTTGCGCTGTATGAATCCCGGGGCGGGCCGCCCGGACGCGATATCGATGTGCAGTTGCAGGGACCGGATGTGGCAGTGCTGAAACAGGCCGCAGCCGAGATCATTCCCGTCGTGGAAACCGTCGACGGCATTTCCGGCGTGTCCGACGACCTGCCCTACGGCAAACCGGAACTGGCCATGCGCCTGACCCCGCGTGGCACGGCGCTCGGTTTCACCATCGAGGATGTCGGGCGCCAGCTTCGCAATGCCTTCGAGGGTGCCATACCGCGCCGCTTCGCCGATGGGGATGACGAGATCACGGTGCGCGTCTCCAAGATCATGCGCTCGTCCGGCTCGGCCGCCCTGCGCAGCTTTCGAATTGCGCACGCCAGCCGGCATTTTCGTACCGCTGGACGATGTGGTGAATATCGAGGACCGGCAGGGCTTTGCCGCCATCGAACGGATCGACGGCAAGGCGACGGTCTCCGTTACCGCTGACATCAACACGGATATCAACACGACCGAAAAGGCCATCGAGGCGCTGGAAATATCCGGCCTGCCGGAGATCGTGTCGAAATACGGCATCGAATATCGCTACTCGGGCCGCGACGAGGAGCGAAAGGAAGCGTTCGCCGATTTGAAGATCGGCGCTGTCATGGCCCTCGGGATCATTTACATCGTGCTCGCATGGGTCTTCGCCTCCTACTGGCGGCCGTTTGCCGTCATGCTCATCATTCCCTTCGGCATCGTCGGCGCGGTCGTCGGCCACTGGCTTCTGGGTATGAAGCTGACGATCCTGTCGGTTATCGGCCTGCTCGGTCTGGCCGGTATTCTGGTCAATGATTCCATCATCCTTGTTTCCCGCCTCGACGAACGTCTTGCCGAAGGCGACAGTATGGAAGAGGCGACCATCGGTGCCAGCCGCGACCGGCTACGCGCCGTGCTGCTGACATCGCTGACAACGATTGGCGGTTTGGTGCCGCTCTTGTTCGAAACGAGCCTTCAGGCGCAGTTCCTGTTGCCGATGGCGGTCACGATGGTGTTCGGCCTGGCCTCAGCCACCATACTCGTCCTGTTTCTCGTGCCCGCATTCATCGGCGTCGGCACGGATATCGGCAACGCATTGCGCACAATTTTCGGACGTCAGCCGCAGCGCCCGACCGGACGCGCACTACAACCGGCGGAATAACACTTCCGGAGGCCCAGCGGCCGGTCGGCACCTATATGCGCCCCATCGGAGCGAAGGCCGCAGGTCTTCTTCGCGAGATCAAATCATGTCCGCCAGAAGCGGCGGCTGAACATGACGAAAATCGTAAACAGTTCCAGCCGTCCCACCAGCATGGTCACGGCGAGAATCCACTTTGCCGCATCGTTCAGCGGCGCAAAATTGCCAGCGGGACCGATCATCGCCCCGAGCCCGGGGCCGACGTTTGAAATGGCCGTTCCTGCTCCTGAAATCGCCGTCGCTGCATCCAGCCCGGTCAGCGAGAGGGCAACGGCAGAGGCGGCAAAGGTGGCGACGTAGAGGAAGAAGAAGCTCATCACAGAACTCGTCACGTCGTCCGAGATCGGACGTCCGTTGAAGCGGGGCGTGAAGATGCCGTTCGGGTACAGCACGCTTGCCACATGGCGGCGCAGGGTTTCCACCAGCACCTGCAAGCGGAAAATCTTCATGCCGCAGGAGGTCGATCCGGCGCACCCGCCGATAAAGGTGATGACGAAGAACAGCACCACCGCGCCCTCCCCCCAGGCATCGTAGTCCGTGGTCGCATAGCCCGTACCGGTGAGCACCGATGTGATGTTGACGGTCGCATAGCGCAGCGCATCCAGCCCGGTGCGAACGCCGTTGGCTTCCTGAACAAGCCAGGCGACGATGATGAAGGCGACGAGAAGCGCCAGAAACGTCCGCACCTGACTGTCGGAAAACAGCGGTTTGTGCTGCCCTTGCAACAGCTGGATATAGAGCAGGAACGGCAGCGAGCCGAGGATCATGAAGCAGGTGGCGATCATATCCACCGCGACGCTGTCGAAATAGCCGAGCGACGCGTCCCGCGTGGAAAATCCGCCGGTCGCGACTGATGTCATGGCATGAACGACCGCATCCAGCAGCGACATGCCGGCCAGCAGGTAGGCGAACATGCACAGCGCCGTGAGATTGAGAAAGATCAGCGTCATGAAGCCGGAAATCTGCCGCGCGCGGGGCAATATCTTTTCCGGGGTGTCGAAGGCTTCCGCCTTGAAAAGCTGCATTCCGCCGATCTGCAACATGGGCAGCACGGCCACTGCCATCACGAGAATCCCCAGCCCGCCCAGCCATTGCAGGATGCCCCGCCACAACAATATGCCGGGCGGCATGTCGTCGAGACCCGACAGAACCGTCGCACCGGTGGTGGTCAAACCGGAAATGCTCTCGAAAAACGCGTCCGTGTAGGTCTGCGCCACTCCGGACCAGTAGAACGGCAATGCACCGAAGGTGGAGAGCGTGAGCCACACCAACGCTGTCATCACGAAAGCCTGCCGCGTGGTGAGCGATCCGCCATGCCCACGGTTGGCGGTAAACATGAAGGTGCCTACGGAGACCGTCAACAATCCCGAGAATGCGAAAGCCGTCCAGTCGTCCGACCCTGCGGCCAGGTCGACCAAGGCAGGGAGGATCATCGTCATTCCCAGAATCACGAGCAACACGCCGATAACCAGCACGATCGGCCGGGGGTCGAGGAAGACCCGTCGCCGGCTCTGGGCGATGGCGACCATCGGCTAGTTCAGCGCCCGCGCTAGCATGGGGCAGATCGAGTGAGAATGCAGGCACGGCCACTTCGAACCGCGCGCCGCTTTCATCGGTGAAGGTGTAGAAGCCCGACATGAAACCGGACGGTGTGCCGAGCGGGCAACCGGACGAATAGCGAAAAACATCGCCCTCGTTCAGGATCGGCTGTTCACCGATCACGCCGGGGCCGTGAACGTGCTCGACCTTGCCGTTGGCGTCGGTTATCTCCCATGTCCGCTCCCGCAGTTGCACGGTTTCATCGCCCTCATTGGTGATGACGATCGCATATGCCCAAACCCACCGGGCCTTTTCCGGGTCTGAGCGATCGGCAAGGTAGGCGGGGCGGACATCGACACGGATGCCGCGCGTCGTTGCGGTGTAGGTCTGGCTCATGGGTTTTCTTGGCCCGTTTGGGCGGGCGTTGGTCTCGTCGCATGGACAGGGTAGGACACGTTACCCTTCAAGCCGGTCACTCACAATCATGCTGGACAAGACAGTGCGTCGCTGGATCGACCCGGCCCTCGATGCTATCGCGCGGCGTCTCGTTGCGGTTGGCATCAGTGCCGACGGTGTCACATGGGCGGGCTTCGCGCTGGCGATGGCGGCCGCGGTCATGATTGCCATGTCGTGGTATGGTGCAGGACTTGTCCTGCTGCTCCTGTCACGGTTGTGCGACGGCTTGGACGGGCCGGTGGCGCGGGCGTCCGGCGGGGGCACCGACCTTGGCGGATTTCTCGACATCGTGCTGGATTTCGCCTTCTACGGCGCGATACCGCTGGCGTTCATCGTGTCGGACCCAGTCGGCGAACGCGGTGGCCGGCGGCGTTCTGCTGCTCGCTTTCTACGTCAACGGGGCCAGTTTCCTCACCTTCGCCCTGATGGCCGAGAAGCGGGGCATCGAGCACCGAAGCGCGGGGCAGCAAGGCGTTGCTTTATACGGCCGGGTCTGGCGGAAGGCACGGAAACGATCGGCGTCTTTGTTCTCATGTGCCTGTTGCCGCACTGGTTCTGCGCCCATCGCGTTGGTGTTTGCGGCGATCACTGTGCTGACGACCGCGACGCGGTTCGTCATGGCATACCGCACGTTCCGCTAGGGCCTGCGATAGACGGTCGGCTGCCCGTAAAGATAGCCGATGCGGCGTATCGCGTCCTCGAGCGGCTCCCGTGCCACGTCCATCGTGTGCCCGTTGGCGTGCAGCAACGTCGCCTCATCGGCCATGATGCCCACGTGGCCTTTCCAGAACACCAGATCGCCGCGCTGCAAATCATTCCGCGTCACCGGTGTGCCGAGCGCGTCCGCCTGCATGTCGCTGTCACGCGGCACAGCCCGCCCGGTCATCCGCATGGCCAGCGAGATGATGCCCGAACAATCGACCCCGAACGCGCTCGCGCCGCCCCACAGATACGGTGCGCCGATCAGCTTTTCCGCGACAGCCACGTAATCGGAGGCAATGTCCCCTACAGCGCACATGTGCTGCGAAACGACGAACCGCCCACCTGCAAGCGCTGCATAGATCGTGCCGCGCACCGTCTTCTCTCCCGTCACCCGCAACCCGCATCCCATCGACAGGACGTCGAGGACGGGTGTTTTCATATCCGGTTGGCCGTAGAGGAACGTGCGCGGCGCGTTGACCCGATGGGTCATGTCATCGTAGCCGAAGCGAATGGCGCTTGTCGGCACATACCCGACATAACCGTCCCGCTCGGCCTGTATCCACGCCCATCCGTCCCGTTGCTCGAACACCAGCGCCCGATCGCCCATCAGCATCTGCGTATCCATGCCCGCTCCCGTCGAAGGGCGTGGCTTCAGGTCGACGACCGGCAGGCGGATCGAGACAGGCCGTCCGGCAACGAACCGGTCAGCCTCCACCGTGCCCCGCAAGCGTTCGTCGGCAAGGTCCTGGCGGAAGGCATGGAGACGTCTGTCCAAACCTGAAGCGGGGCCGCTCATGCCGCGGGCCATGTCCGTTCGATATGGTCGTAAAGCGCGCGGATCGCCTGCGCTTCTCCGCCCACCGGCGCGTGCGGCAGGGCGTTCGGAACCCAACCGTAAATATCGAAATGCGCCCACGACGCGGCTTTCTCCACGAACCGGTCGAGGAACAAGCGCCGCCGTGATGGACCCTGCAAAACCGCCGGTGGAGATGTGGTTCACGTCCGCGATCTTCGAGGACAGCATCGAGCGATAGCCTTCCCAGAGCGGCATCCGCCACAATGGATCGCCGACGCGCGAGGCGGCTTCGGCAAGCTCGGAGGCGAAGCCGTCGTCATGGGTGTAGAACGGCATCACCTGCGGCCCGAGCGCCACCCGCGCCGCGCCGGTGAGCGTCGCCATGTCGATCAGCAGGTGCGGGGTTCTCCTCGTCGGCCAGCGCCAGACAATCGCCCAGCACCAGCCGCCCCTCGGCGTCCGTGTTGCCGATCTCGACCGTCAGCCCCTTGCGCGAGGGCAGAATGTCGCCGGGGCGGAAGGCGTTGCCGGCAATACAGTTTTCCACCGCGCCCACGATGAGCCGCAACCGCACGGGCAGCTTGTTGCGCCATGATCGCATGGGCCAGCGCCATCACGTTGGCGGCCCCGCCCATGTCCTTCTTCATCAGCCCCATCGTCGCACCGGACTTGATGTTCAGCCCACCGGTGTCGAACGTCACGCCCTTGCCCGACGAGGGTGATCTTCGGCGCGTTCGCAGTCGCCCCACACCATGTCCAGCACCCGCGGAGCCTGCGCGCTGGCGCGCCCGACCGCGTGCAGCATGGGAAAGCCGTCCAGCGTATCGTCGCCGAGCGTGACCGTAACCTCCGCCTCGTGCTTTGCTAGCCAGTTTGCGAAAGGCGGCCTCCAGCGCGTCCGGCCCCATATCGTTGGCAGGCGTGTTGATGAGATCGCGGGCGATGTAGACGGCTTCGAAAAGCGCCTTGTCGCGGTCGGTCGCACTGGCCGCCAACCGGGGCGGCTTGCGCTTCTCGGTACGGTAACGGCTGAACTCATAACCGCCCATCGCCCATGCCAGTATGGCCTGGTCCGGCGCGTCGTCAGGCAGTCTGTAGACACCGTGCGGTAGTGCATTCGACAGAGCACCGAACGAAAGCGGCGTGTTTGCGATGGTTGCTACAACGCGGTCCACCCCACCCTCGCCGTCGGGCACCATGCACCATTGCCCTGCCTTGGCCTGAAAGCCGACCGTGCCCGCCCACCTGGCCAAACCGGCAGGCAGACTGTCCATCCGCCCTTCCTCAACCAGCTCGATAATCGCGGCGCCAGCGGTATCTGGTGGGGCGAAAAGTGCGTCGGGGTCGGTGTCGAAAAACATGGGCGTTGGTCCGGAGGGCTGTCGTAGCGACGCATGAAGCGCCGGTTTTAACCATCCATTAGGGTTAACAGATTATTTTCGCCACCACGAACCCCATGCTCCGCACCTTTCCCGCGAAGCGTTTCTGACAGGTTATCATGGCGTCCAACCTCTCCCGTCTTTGCACCGCAGCCGCTCTTGCGATTGCCCTTGCCGCAACCGGTTGCGCCAGCAAGCGCATGACCACCGGCTCGGTGCCGAAACACCTGCAAAAACCCGTCTCCTCCATGAACCAGACGGAACTGCAGCAAACGACGGAGTTGTGGCAGGCCCGCTATGAAAAATATCCGAAGGACAAGGAGGTCGGCTTGCAGTTCGCCACCGCCCTTCGCACCACCGGGCGCAACGAACAGGCTTTGGCTGTTATGGAACAGGTGGTCATCCACCATCCCGAAGACCGCGAGGTACTGGCCGCCTATGGCAAGGCGCAGGCCGGGGCGGGACAATTGAAATCTGCATTGGAAACCATCCAGCGCGCCCACACGCCGGACAATCCCGACTGGAAGCTGCACTCGGCAGAAGGTGCGATCTACGACCAGATCGGCGAACCGAAACTGGCACGTATGCAATATGCCAAGGCGCTCGAAATCAAGCCCGACGATCCGTCTGTTCTGTCCAATCTCGGCATGTCTTATCTTCTGACCGGCGACCTGCCGGGTTCGGAAACCTACCTCCGCAAGGCGCTGACCCAGCGCGGTGCCGACAGCCGCGTGCGGCAGAATCTGGCCCTCGTCATCGGCCTTCAGGGTCGCTTCGACGAGGCCGAAACGGTCGCTGCCGGTGAACTGCCTCCGGCCGAGGCCGAGAAGAACGTGGCGTTCCTGCGCCAGATGCTCACGGAACAGAATGCCTGGAGCGAACTGAAGGACAAGGATGCAGGATAGAATTCAGGCGATCCTGTAGGTCGCCAGCCTGTCCTCCGCCTGAGCCACCATCAAGCGCACGATCACCTTTGCCGGAAGCACGGCGTCGAGCAGCCCGGTGGCCTCCCCCACGAACGTGTTGGCAACAGCCGTATCGCCCGCATTCCACGCATCCCGCCACTTCGCCGCTTCCTCGTCAGCAACGGCGAGCAGGCCATCAATGTCGTCGTGCCAGCGGTCGGTGAACGCATTCTTCAAGACGCGCGCCGTGTATCGCTCCGGCCATCTCAAATGCCGCGCAATGTCCATAACGCTGGAGCGGATCGTGTCGTCGCCCGTGGCATCGATCGCCGCTTGCAGCATGGCGGGATGAACGGTCGCCTCCTCACTCGCCCAGAAGCGCGAGCCGACCAGCACACCATCGGCACCGAGCATAAGCGCTGCCGCCAGCCCTCGCCCATCCGCAATGCCACCGGCAGCGACCAGCAGGATGTCAGGATGGTTCGCGGCGAGCCAGTCCGCCACTTCCGGCACGAGCGTCATCGTAGCGCGGCTTTCGCCGTGGCCGCCCGCCTCCGCACCCTGCGCGACGATGAGCGAGGCTCCACACTCCGCCGCCCGTTTCGCATCGCGCAGGCTCTGCACCTGACAGGCGAGCCGCGTGCCGCTGTCGATGATCGCCGCTGCGAACGGTGCAGGATCGCCAAATGACAGCATGAGCATATCGGGTGAGCGGTCCAGCACCGCGTCCAGCACGGCCATATCCGGGATGTTCCAGGTGATAAACCCGCACCCGACACGGGCATTGCCAGCCGCCTGAAACTGCGCGTCCAGCCAATCGGGATCACCGTAGGCCCCGCCTATCAACCCCAAACCGCCTGCGTTCGTGACGGCAGCCGCCAGGGCGCCTCCCGCCGCAAACGCCATCGGTGCGGAAAGGATCGGATGCTCGATTGCGAGCCGTTTCGTCAGTCGGGTATGAAGGGCCATACGTCCCTAGTTAATCGGATTGGCCGCAAATGTCGCCATCACCGAAATGATCGCAGGCCCGAGAATGACGGCAAACAGGACGGGCAGAAAGCACACCATCATCGGCACGGTGAGTTTGGGCGGAAGTTGCGCCGCCTTCATCTCCGCCTTGTTCATGCGCTGGTCACGGTTTTCCTGGCTGAGAACCCGCAATGCGGAAGCCAGCGGCGTGCCGTATTTCTCCGCCTGAATGAGCGACAGAACCACGTTTTTCACCGCTTCCAGCCCCGTGCGCTTGACGAGGTTGTGGTAGGCCACCTGACGGTCCGACAGGTAGGACAGTTCGGCCACCGTGATCGTCAGTTCCTCGGCCAGCGGAATGGATTGCTGGCCGATTTCGGATGCCACCTTGCGAAACGCCGCCTCGATCGACATGCCGGATTCCACGCAGATCAGTGACAGATCGAGCGCATCGGGCCACGCCATCGTAATCGAAAGCTGTCGGTCTTTTGCCCGGCTGCGGACGATGAGCAGCGGAAGATAGAACCCCGCATAAGCGGAGCCGCCGATATAGGCGAATTTCTTGATACCGGAGAAATCCGCCGGATCGTTGTAGATGTACACGTAGAACGCACCCAGCGCCATGAACAGGAAAGGCAGCAGGAAACGGGCGATCAGAAACGTGAACAGCGGTGGCTGTCCCCGCATACCGGCATGGAGCAGCATCTCCTCGGTCTTCTCGTCGGCGAGGGCCGATTTCAGGCTGAGTTTCTCGACGATACTGACCAGAAGCGGGTTAGCCTCCTTGCGCTTCGACATGCCGCGCTTGTTGGCTTCCTTCTCGTCCGCAAGGCGCTGCCGCTCCCGCTTGCGGATCGCATCGCGTTCCAGCGCGACCACCTTCATGCGGTCGTTGAGCTGGTTTTTCGCAAATACCGGAATGAGCAGCGTCAGGATGGTGGCGAACACCGCCAGTGCCGTGGCACCGGCTGCGAGATTCTGCGGGCTGAGAAGAAGATCGAACATGGCGTTTCTGGTCCTAGAATTTGAAGTTGATCATCTTCTTCATGATGAGAATGCCGGCGGTCATCGAAATCGCGCACCCGGCCAGTGTCTTGTGTCCGCCGCTCGTGGTGAACAGCGGCATCAGGTAGTCCGGCGTGGTGACGAAGACCATACCGGCGACCACGAACGGCAGAGAGCCGATAATGATGGCGGACGTCTTGGCTTCCGATGAGACCGCCTTGATCTTGTCGGCCATCTTGCGCCGTTCGCGCAGCACTTTCGACAAACCGCCCAGCGCTTCCGAGAGGTTGCCCCCGGCTTGCGATTGGATGGCGATGACGATGGCGAAGAAGTTCGTCTCGGCGGTCGGAATGCTTTCGTAGAGGCGTTCGCACGCTTGCGGAACGGTAATGCCCATCTGCTGCGCTTCGATCATCTTCTGAAATTCACCCCGCACCGGTTCGTCGGAATCCTTGGCGATGATCTTCAGGCAATCCCCCAGCGGCAGACCCGACCGGATACCGCGCACGATGATGTCGACGGCATTGGGAAAGATGAGGATGAAGGCACGAAACCGGCGCTTTCGCTTGAAGGTCACGAACCACCGGGGCAGGCCGAAACCGGCCACGAATGCGACACCAGCGGCCATCCACAAGGGCGCGCCCGCGATGGCGGACAACAGGAAGAACGCGCCGACACCCAGCGCCGCCGACACCATATAGAAATTTCGCACACTGATCGTCATGCCGGCCTGAACCAGCTTCATATTCAGCGGCGGGTTGTCGGCTTTCTTGCCGGCGGCCCGCTGTTGTTCGACGCTCTTCAGCGTGTCCTCACGCTTCTTGCGCTGGACCTTCTTGTCGACGACCTTGCCGTCGCGCGTCATCATTTGCTTGGGCGCATTGACCTTCTGCATCCGCGCTTCGCCTTTTTTGGCGCTTTCGAAGGATGTGTAGAAGAGGCCGTAGCCCAGACAAACGACAGTCAGGACGACCAGTCCAATGGCGAGCAGCATGGGGGGTTGCAATCCGAACATCGTGCCGCCCCTACCCGTTGCCGTTCGAGGATGGGCCTTCGGACGAATCGAGCGCCTTGGAAAGGCGTTCTTCCTCGTTGTAATAACGCGCTTTTTCCCAAAGCAATGGACGTCCGATACCGGTCGATTGGTGGTTGCCGAGGATTTTTCCGTCGGGCGTTTCACCGGTTATATTGTAGAGGAAGATATCCTGCGTGATGATGACGTCACCCTCCATACCCATCACCTCGGTGATGTGCGTGATGCGGCGCGACCCGTCGCGCAGGCGCTGTGCCTGAATGATGATGTCGACGGAACCCGAGATCATTTCGCGCACGGTGCGCTGCGGCAGGGAAAAACCGCCCATCGCGATCATGCTTTCCATACGCGACAGGCATTCGCGAGGGGAGTTGGAGTGGATCGTTCCCATCGAACCATCGTGGCCCGTGTTCATCGCCTGCAGCAGATCGAAGACTTCCGGTCCGCGAACCTCACCCACGATAATGCGTTCCGGGCGCATACGCAGGCAGTTCTTGACCAGATCGGTCATGGTGATCGTGCCTTCGCCCTCAAGGTTCGGCGGGCGCGTTTCCAGCCGCACCACATGGGGCTGCTGAAGCTGAAGCTCGGCGGAGTCTTCGCAGGTGATGACCCGTTCGTCGGTGTCGATATAGTTCGTGAGGCAGTTCAGCAGCGTCGTCTTGCCCGAACCCGTGCCGCCGGAAATGACAATGTTGCACCGCACCCGGCCAATGATCTTCAACACCTCGGCCCCTTCGGGCGAGATCGCGCCGAACTTGACCAGCTGATCGAGGGTCAGCTTGTCCTTCTTGAACTTACGGATGGTCAGCGTCGGCCCGTCCAGCGACAGCGGCGGCGCGATGACGTTGACACGGGAACCGTCGGCAAGCCGCGCGTCGCATATGGGGGATGAATCATCGACACGGCGACCGACCTGCGACACGATGCGCTGGCAGATGTTCATCAACTGGTCGTTGTCGCGGAACCGGACATTGGTTTTCTGCGTCTTGCCGTCCACTTCGATGAACGTATCGAAAGCGCCGTTGACCATGATGTCGGCGATGTCGTCCCGCGCCAGCAGTGGTTCCAATGGGCCGTAGCCCAGCACGTCGTTGCAGATATCGGCAAGCAGTTCCTCCTGCTCGGAAATCGACATGACGATGGATTTGATAGAAATGATGTCGTTGACGATGTCGCGGATTTCTTCTCGCGCACCCTCGTTGTCGAGCTTTGAAAGCTGCGACAGGTCGATCGTGTCGATGAGCGCCGAGAAGACCTGTTTCTTGACGGTGTAATAGTCCTCCGACTTGATCTTCACATCCTGCGGAGCGACGTAAGCGATGGGCGGTGCCTTTACCTTGGCTTTCGGCTCGGGCAGCGGCTCCATCTTGGCCTGCATCGTGGTGCCGGATTCGACGGGCTCCGCAGGCGCCGCTTTTTTGACCGCTTCCGGCATATCGAGCGGTTTGAAGGACGCCGCGCCGCTATCGCCGGAAGGTGTGTTACCGCGTTTACCGAACATGCTTCGAACCACTCACAATACTGCCGGACGGAAATGGTCCGGATTTGGATTTCGGGATGATCGTCATCCCGTATTTCAGCCCTTGCGCCCACCAAGGCGGGACAACAGGCTGCCGACCGACAGGCCATGCTTCTTGGGTGCAGCCGCATCGCGCCGCCCGGTCAGAACCTGCGCCAGCATCAAGAGGCTTGCGGAAATCTCGTTCTTCGGGTCGGTCTCGGAAATCATTTGCCCGTTATTGGCCGCAAGCCCGAACAGGCCGGGATCGAACGGCACGATGATCGACGGATCGAGGCCCAGCGGCTGCGTGAAATCGGAGACCGAAATCTCCGGCTTCTTGGGCACACCGACCTGGTTCAACACCAGATAGGGCTTGGAATCGTTGGGCCGCAGATCGGCGAGCGTATCGATCAGGTTTTTGGTGTTGCGCAAGCTGGCAAGGTCCGGCGTGGCCGTGATCACCACCTTGTCGGCGGTCGCCAGCGTGCGCTTCACCCAGCCCGTCCACATATGCGGCAGGTCGATGATGACATTGGGCGTGCCGCGCTGCGCGACGTCCAGCAACGAGGCGAAGTCGTCGGCGTTGAAGTCGTATTCCCGGTCCAGCGTCGAGGGAGCCGCAAGCAGGGAGAGATGGTCGGAACATTTGGCAAGCAACCGGTCGAGAAACGTGTCGTCCACCCGTTCGGAAGAAAACACGGCTTCGGCCACGCCTTGCGGCGGGTCCTGATCGAAGTCGATATTGGCCGTGCCGAAGGCCAGATCGAAATCGGCCAGCATCACGTCGGAGGAGAATTGCGAGGCGATGGTCCACGATACGTTATGTGCAATCGTCGATGACCCCGTGCCGCCCTTCGAGCCGATGAAGGCGATGCTCTGGCCCAGTGGCGGTGCGTCGGGAGAGACGAACAGCTTCGACACGATGCCCATGATGTCGGACATTGTGACCGGCGCGACGAGATATTCGGCCACACCGCGGCCCGACAGTTCGCGGTAGAGCGCAACATCGTTGCGGTGGCCGATGACGACAACGTTGGTGCCCTCGTCGCAAACATCCGCCAGTTCTTCCAGTTCCATCAGCAACCGGCCGCCATCGTGCTTGGATTCCACGATGATGAGGTTGGGGGTGGTGGCGTGCTGGTAAAGTTCTACCGCAGCGGCGATGCCGCCCAGTTGCACCTTCACATGGGCCTTGCTCATCCGCCTGTCCTGGGATGCGGAATCGATGGCGGCGGCCACGATCTCGCTTTCGCAGAACGCCTGAATGGAGACCCGTGGAACGGGGCGGATGCCCTCCAGATTGCCGGAATTGGACGCGCCGCCGGTATCGGCAAAAGCCGGAGCCGGGGCTACGAAATTGGACGCGTCCAGCGGATCGTGGCTCGCTTCGGGAGCGTGGCTCGTCTTGTCTTTTTGCATCGTTGCTGAACTATCGGACATGGGTGCGTCTCGCCGTTTCGCGTGTGAAATCTACTGCAGTGCAGCGGTGGACGGGGTATAGGCCGTGGAGGATGCCGTGCTTTCGCCGCCGATATATCTGCCGATCACGTTGGTCCGGCGGGCCGGTTCGATCAGCGCAGGCGCGCGGGGGCCGAGCAGGTCGGCGGGGTTATCCACCATCTCCGCCAGGTTGTTTTGCGAGGCACATCCGAAATTGTGATAATTGGCATTGTCGGCCGTTTCGGTCAGGTCCTTGTCCCACTGCCCGCACCCGGTCACGCTGGCCGTGATCGCACGGTATGCGATGCGGACGGGGGCCGCCGTGCCGTGGGCGCTGGCATCGTATCCGCCCATATGAACGGCGTGGGACGGAACGCCCTCGCTTTTCAAAACATTGGCAATATCGTTGGAGGCATGGCGCGCTGCCGTGTGGTTGCCGGAACCGCCGGGTATTAGAATCTGCATCCCGGACCCTTTCTCGCGGTGATAGTCGCTGGCAAACGCCATGACGGATTGTTTCGCGTCCAGTGTCAGGCCGCTGGAGGCGGAACCGACCGGCACATCCAGCACACGCTGACGCTCATCGAGCACGATGGGGTGCGTCTGCTTGTAGGAAGCCGGCGTGCTGCCGACCGCGAAGTGACGCGAGGAATGTTTGGCGCATCCTGCCAGCAGGCTGGTCGCGGCAAGGGCCGCAACGGTGGCTGCAAGGATCGTGGAACGGTGTGTCGAACGGGTCATGATATGGGTTCCGCGTTTCTTACTTGAGGATGAAGCCGATGGAGCCGGTGTAGCGACCCTTGGGCAGGTTGCCCTGTTTGGTGCCATAGACCCGGTTGACGCGGCCCATGAAGTATCCGGCGGCATCCGAGGCAGGCTGGAAGTTCTCGTCCGGCTGGGCGATTTTCGCGCGGGCCGTCGGGCGCACCAGATAGGGTGTCACGACAAGGACGAGTTCGGTTTCGTTGCGCACGAATTCACGCGACCGGAACAGGGAGCCGAGGATCGGAATGTTCTTCAGGCCCGGATAACCGGAGACTGTCTGGCGCACATCGTCCTGCACCAGCCCGCCGATCACCATCGAGCCACCGGATGGCAGTTCGACCGTCGTGTCGGCCAGGCGCGTGCGCATTCCCGGGATCGGGATGTCCTCGCAGAAGGTGATCGAACCGGCAGATGTCGGCTCGTTCACTTCCGTGTGGATTTTCAGCGAAATGCGGCCTGCCGAAAGAACGACGGGTGTGAAAGCCAGAACGATGCCGTATTCGCGCTGCGTAACGGAGATCGTGGTTCCGTCTTCGCCGCACTCCACCGAGTCCGGCGTCGAGATCGTGCCCCCGACCCGGAACTCGGCCGACTCGCCGGAAATGGCTGTCAGGCTCGGTTCGGCAAGCGTCCGCATGACACCCGCCTGCTCCATCGCCCGCAGGCGGGACTGGATGGTGTTGAGGCCGGTCATGGCGCTGAATGTATTGTCGGCTGCGAAAAGCGCCTTGTCGGCCAACTTGCCCGCCCCCACCACGTTGAAGCCGAAACCCTCGGGCCCTTGCGGGTTCGACACGCTGGTGGTGACACCAAGCTGTTTGACGACGCTGCGGCGGATCTCGGCCAGCGTCACTTTCAACTGCACCTGATCGACACCGTCGATCTTGATGAGGTTGACGACCCGTGAGGCTTCTTCCTCTTCGAAGATGATGGTCGTGGCGGTGGACGGTGCAGGGTTGGCGTCCGGCAATTCCTCGCCGCCATTGACGTAGATTTCCGCCAGTGACACCGCGCGGGCGGAATCCAGCGCGTTGGAGGCCGTTCCGGTCAGCACCACGTTATCGTTGACCATTTCCGCACGAATGTCGGAGTTGGGAATGAAGCGGGCGATCAGTTCTTCAAGTCCGGCAATGTCCCGCTCGATGCGGATTTCCAGCGCCGCGATCTGCTCGCCGCGTCCGTTGAACACAAACAGGTTGGTCTGTCCGACCAGCTTGCCGAAGATGTAGAGCCGCCGCGACGTGCGGGTAACGGCATCCGCTACCTTCGGGTTGGCGACGAGAATGTCGTGGGCATCTTCCGGCAGGTCGATGACGATGGACTTGTTGAGGCCCAAATTGACCGAGCGCGTCTGCCCGCCGGTGCCTGGAGCGATGCTGATGCGGTTCAACGAGGCCGCATGGACCTGCGGATTATTGACCACAACTTCCGCCAACGGTGCCATCGCTACCACGAAGGCGAGAGAGAAGGCGCTCGTATGGGCTGCCAGGGAACGGGTCAGCTTTTTGAAAGGGCTGCCTGAACGGGCGGTCGAAAGGTGTCGTGCCATGCCGGTCTGTCCTGCTGAATGGGGTGTCGAAGGGCTGTGCGCCCGCTGTGTCGAATGGGTCATCAGTTGTTCGTCTTCCGCACCATTTCGGTGGACCCGAAGCGGATGAGGCGGATCGGCCCGTTCTGCTTCTTGCCGTTCTGAACGAGGTGGCTCGCACCGCCGTCACCGTCGCCGGAATCCTCGACACTGCGCAGGGCCAGCGTCAATTCGCCGTCGCTGATGGAGTTGGAGACCGAGACGATCTCGACCTGTTCGGGAGACAGTTCCAGAGTGGCCGTTTCGCCGACTATGGTCTTTTCGCCGTTCTGGTCCTCGATCACCTGGTCGATGGCGAGCACCCGCACATTGGTCAGCACCCGTTCGGTGATCCACGTCTGCTTGTCGTCCTCGTAGGTCATGATGACGTCGACATAGTCTTCGGGAAGAATGAAACCACCGGCTGCCCGGTCGGCCTGAATGCGGATGGCGACAGCCTGTTTGCCTGCGGGCAGGACGGCCGACATATAGCCGGAGTCGGAGCGCACGAGTTTCTCCTCGCGAATCGGCTCACCGGCAAAGAAGCGGGTGCGGGCGACTGCCGTGGACATTTCGTCGATGGCTTCCGGGCGGTCGACTTCGAGGATGAACTCGCCGCGGACGCCGGAGCGGGGCCATTCCTGCCAGGAGAGACGTTCGCCGTTCAATGCGGTGCCCATCGGAATATCGTTTGCGGCTACCAGTACGCGCTCAAGTTCGATCTGCTGGATTTCCGGTTCGACCAGATCGACCACCTGCGGCGGAGCGGTCAGGTTCAACATGATGAAGCCGGCTGCAACTGCAGCAACGAAAGCAACACCGATCAGCATCAACTGAATGGGTTTCATGAGATTGGCTCCGAACGAACGCGTGGACTTGTCTGCGCCAACCCTGCACCGGCATTGGTGTATTTATAGTTAAGGCAACGTTGTCCGGCATGGTGAACGGGCGATTAACCCGCACGCGGACACAAAAAAACCCGCCACTGGGGCGGGTTCGATGGGCGCTCGGAGGTGGAGATCTAGGCCGACAGCGTGCCGTGGACAGCGTATCCGAACCAGGGCGTCGCCGCGAAAAGATACAAAGCCGCCGGCCCGAGTGCCGCACCATAGGGCACGCCCTCCTTGGGTTTGTGCAAACGCACGAGCCATTCGTAATCCATCAGTTTGGGCGGCAGCGGCCAGCAGCGCAGCATGACGATCCCGATTGTCAGCAGCCCGCCTAGCAGAGCCGCCATGACGATATAGACGAGCGTGTCGTTGGGGCCGAACCACAAGGCGGAGGCTGCAAGCAACTTGGCATCCCCGCCCCCCATGAAGCCGAAGGCGAAGAAGACGAAGCCTACCAGCAGCACACCGGCGGCCACCGCGAAATGCAGCCCCATCGTCGTCATGTCCATGCCTGCCAACGGGGCGAGAACGAGAAAGGACGCCACGAGCACGAGGTTGATCCGGTTGGGGATCGTCATCGTGAACAGGTCGAAGAAGGTGGCGAAGATCATGCAGACGGGGAAAATGGCCAGAATGGCAATCCCCACGAAATCACTGGCTAGGGCGGGCATCGGTCTGTCTCCAAAATTCACGCAAAGGCCGCACTCCGGCTCCGCTCATTCGTTCAAATTACAGGGGAAGTCTTGCAAGACTGTTTATCCTTGTCGGGTGACGGCAAGGCGGTGAGCGGCCAACGGCCCAAAGAAAAGGCCGCTCCGGTTTCCCGAAGCGGCCTTTCTGGAGAACCCCGTCCCGGCACGAGCCGGTTTCGGGGCAACATGCCTTAGCGCAGGCTGCGTGCGGCTTTGTTGAACGTGTTGCTCAGGTTCGAGCCCACGGACGAGAAGGCAGTGATGCCTGCAACCGAGATGAGTGCGGCCAGAAGGCCGTATTCGATTGCGGTTGCGCCGGATTCGTCTTTGTAAAAGCGTGCGATGGTTTTCATGGTTTGGGTCCTAACTCCACTTGTTTACAGCTACGTTCGACAGATGTTTCTCCGTCTGAACTGTCCTCAATCTAGCTCTCGCCACCCAAGACCGGCTTAAGGAAGATGGTGAACCGAACGTAAGCGCCGCCGTTTGCATTGTCGTAGTGAACGCGCCCTTAAGCGAAGCATGAGCGGTGTGGGTGAACAGCGCGCAAAACGAAACCGGGGCGGCCATCTGGCCACCCCGGTTCGGTCGTCTAGTTTCGGTAGTCACAGTTTCGGTAGTCACAGGGCCCGCAAATCATGCGGACATGCAATCCACCTTAGCGCAGGCTGCGTGCGGCTTTGTTGAACGTGTTGCTCAGGTTGGAGCCCACGGACGAGAAGGCGGTGATGCCTGCAACCGAGATGAGTGCGGCCAGAAGGCCGTATTCGATTGCAGTTGCGCCGGATTCGTCTTTGTAAAAGCGTGCGATGGTTTTCATGGTTTGGGTCCTAACTCCACTTGTTTACAGCTACGTTCGACAGATGTTTCTCCGTCTGAACACGGACCAACCTACGCCCCGGTCTGCAACGGCGGCTTAAGGAACGTGGTGAACGATGTGTGTGTGCCGCCCTTGCCGCAAATCTGGTAAATGCAACCTTTTGAAATACATGGACGGGCGCGTCACGCCACTGCGTATGTCGCGCCTATATATATATAAAGACAGCGGGCCAGCCCCGGCTACCGTGTAGAACCGCGCTAACCGTTCCTTCACCATTCCCGGTCACATTGGGTGCACCATAGCTGCGCACGGTATCGTTTCATGATGTCTCCAATGTCAAAATTCCTGCCCGTCATCCGCGGCTGCGCGTTCGCGTTGAGCGCAGGCATCCTGGTCGCTGCGCTCGCCCCCGCATCGTCCTCGATGGCAGCGGAGAATATCGACGATGCGCTGAAAGTTACGATCGACCGGGCCAAGGTTGTGCGCATCGCGCGGTCCGCCGATACGGTCATCATCGGCAATCCGGCCATCGCAGACGCGACCATTCAGGATGCGCAGACCATCGTGCTGACCGGCCGCTCGTTCGGCGTGACCAACCTGATCGTGCTCGATTCAAACGGCGATCCAATCGTGGATGAAACCATCGTCGTCACGGGTCATGAAACCAATACGGTTCGGATCTACCGTCAGGCCGTGCGCGAGACGCTCGCCTGTTCCCCGGTCTGTGAACCGACGCTGACGATTGGTGATGACAACATCGCCTTCACTTCCGCGCAGCAGCAGATAACCCAGCGCAACACCCTGTCCGACCAGGCGGCCCAACGGCGATAGTTCGGGAAAACCGGACAATTTGCGTTCCTCGCATAATGGTCCGGTTAACGCTCTCTTTGCCAATATCGCAACGACCGATGGGTCGCGGAACAGCATTGTAACGAATTGATCCTATCGTGACGCAATGAAGCGAACACGATTAGGCTCAACCATGACACGCAGAGACAAGACGTTCGACGCACCCTCGGTCCGGACACGCGATACGGGCGTGCCCGCCACAGGCATCCTGCAACGTATGAGGCGCTGCACCGCAGCGTTCAAACGCGACGACCGGGGCGCGACGGCCATCGAATTCGCCATCGTGGCTGTTCCCTTCCTGACCATCGTTCTGGCAACGATGGAAGTCGGTATCCACTATTTCGCCGCCCGCACGATGGATTCCGGTGTCGACAAGGCCGCCCGTCTGTTGCGCACCGGGCAGCTTCCGCCGAGCGCGTCGATCGCCCAGTTCCGTCAGGCCCTGTGCGACGAAACCGGTACCGGCGGCGTGATGTTCCTGTTCGATTGCAACGCCTTCAAGGTCGACGTTCGGGAGATCGCGCGCTTCACACCTCAGACAACGCCGCGAAAGCCCGATGGCAGCCTCGACGAGGGCGCGCTGCAATTCACGCCGGGCGGCCCGGAAACCATCAATATGGTGCGGGTCTATTACGAATGGCCCGCCTTCCTGAACTGGGCCGGCTTTGATGCCAACGACGACGATATGAGCGTGCCCGAATGGAGTGGCAACAAGCGCCTCTTCGCAGCGGTCGCCATGTATCAGAACGAGCCGTTCGACCCGTGATCGCCCCACAAAACCACCGATCCGCTACACCGCAATTCCCGGAGACGACAATGTCCCATCAAGGTATCCTCAGCCGTATCGCAGCAACCGCCAAGTTCCGCCGCTTCAAGCGTGACGAGAGCGGTTTGGCGATGACGGAATTCGCCATCATCGCGCCGTTTCTCATCACCGCATGGCTTGGCGCGACGACATTCGCCGACTTGCAAACCGTGTCCAACCGCACCAGCCGTGTGGCCGCGACGGTATCCGACATCATTGCGCAAGGTGAGACCGTGAACCAGCAACGGGCGGATGCGGCCTTTTCCGCAGCCGATGCCATCCTCGGACCGGGCGTTGCGGCACAGATGAACCTCTATGTCGCCGGTCTGGAAATTCAGGCCGATGGCAGGCCGGTGGTGAAATGGTCGTACGCCTACAAGGGAAGCAGCAAACCGCAGATCGGACAGACCTACGCCATCAACGGCAGCACCAATGTCACGCTGCGCAACGACTTCGTCGTGACGGCGGAAGCCAGGGTGCAGCACGACCCGGTCTTCGCCAAAACCCTCGACAGGCTCTCAGCTATACGAATACGACGCCTACAACGTGCCGCGTACATGGACGTGAGATCAAAGTCGACTGAAGCCTTCAGCGAGGCGCGACGCCGAGCATGGATTCCATGCCCCCGGACACGATGATCGACGTGGCAAAGATAAGGGCGAACAGCCCGATCGCCACGCCGGTCGTCACCTGAAGTGTTTCGCGCATGATCCGCATCCCGGCCAGACAGACGAAACCGAACGTCATGACGGTGATGATGACCCAGAAACCGCTATTGCCACCGATCAGCACGTAGGCGAAGGCCAGTGGCAGAAAGAGCGCCGAGACGATAGCGTTGGCCCAGTTGTTGACGATCAGGCATGCGTTGAAATGCGGCGCGTATTGCGGCACCCGGCACAGCAGCGCCAGAATGAAGACGAAGGCCAGATAGCTGCTGAATGTGGCAATGGATGACAGCGCGACATAACCGAACCGCCCCACCTCCGGCGCCTGATCCGCCGCAACCCGGGCCGTGTAGCCAAGCGAATGGGCGCAGGCGTCGATCAGCACCATCAGCACGATACCGAAGAAGGATAGCCGTAACGCGGCGTCCGACGTGGCGATGCGGTTCATCCCCCTGCCCCGAATGCCATTGCGCCCGAGCATGACGTCCAGCGTTCCACCCAAAAATTCGTCGAGTGCGTTCATGGGGTGGCGGCCGCGTCGAAATAGTGCCGGATGAAACGGCCGTAGATGTCCGCCAGGGCGTCGAGATCTGCCAGCGCCACCCGTTCGTCGACCTGGTGCATGGTCTTGCCCACCAGCCCGAACTCGGCGACCGGGCAGACATCCTTGATGAACCGCCCGTCCGACGTGCCGCCGCCGGTGGACAATTCCGGCACCCGCCCCGTCACGTCTTCCACCGCCTGCGAAAGCGCACTGATGAGAGCGTCGTCCTTTGTCAGGAACACGTGGCTTGGCCGGTCCGCCCATTTGACGGACCACCGCGCGGGCGCGCGGTCCGGACGCAGGGCCGGGTCGCCAGCCGCTTTTGCACAGCGCCGTTCCACTTCCGCCATCATCGTGTCGGCGGTCCATGTGTCGTTGAAACGGACGTTGAAGCGCAGCGTGGCGCGCGCTGGAACCACGTTGAAAGCCGGGTTGCCACTGTCGATGGACGTGACTTCCAGATTGGTCGGCTGGAACGTGTCGGTGCCCTGGTCATAGGGCGCACCCATCAGTTCCAGAGCGATCATCGCAGCGGCCCGTGTGGCATTGTCGGCCAGATGAGGATAGGCGGCATGGCCTTGCACGCCTTCCACCGTCACCGTGCCGGAAACCGAGCCGCGCCGCCCGATCTTGATGGCGTCGCCCAGCGCCTCGGGATTGGTCGGCTCGCCCAAAACGCAGGCATCAATCGTCTCCCCTTGCCCGTCCAGCCATTCCAGCAGGGCCAATGTGCCGTTGATGGCAGGGCCTTCCTCGTCGCCGGTGATCAGCAGCGAAATGGAGCCGGGCACGTCCCGCCCCGCGTCCAGATGCGCTTCGACGGCGGCAACGAAGCAGGCGATCCCGCCCTTCATGTCTACGGCCCCGCGCCCGAACATCTCCCCGTCCACGACCGAGCCGGAAAATGGACCCTCGCGCCAGTCGGTCTCGTCACCCGGCGGTACGACATCGGTATGGCCGGCAAAACACAGGTTCGGCCCCGCGCTGCCGAGGCGGGCATAGAGATTCTCCACATCCGGCGTGCCGGGTGCGGAAAATGTGCGGCGGTGCACGGTAAAACCGAGCGTCTCCAGCCGTGTCTGCAACACGTCGAGCGCACCGCCCTCTGCAGGCGTGACGGAGGGGCAACGAATGAGATCGCGGAGGATGTGCGCGGGACGCGAAAGGGTGTCTGATATCATGGCCCGTTTGTAGGCGCGCCGCGCCCCGCGTCAATCACCGCACCACTCACTGGTCGCCACTATAGGCCCCGACGCCCGGCAGGATAACCACGGTCGGCCTGTCCGGCAGGGACCGCAACGACACCCGCAACCGGTTTTCGCTCAACCTTTCCCGCGCGAACCCGTCGCCGAGATAATTCAGAAATTCCGGCAGCGCCCCATAGCTGCGCACATGCATCGGCAACACGATGGACGACCGCATCCGTTCCATGATTTCCTTTGCCGACACGTGGCTCATGGTGATGCCCCCGTCGACAGGCACCATCACCACGTCCAACCGCCCGATCTTGGCATATTGGTCTTCCGACAGCCGGTGATGCAGGTGGCCCAAATGCCCGATACAGAGCCCGGCCACCTCGAAGATGAAGATCGAATTGCCGTCCGGCACGGTGCCGAAGCGCAGAATGTCGGTGGTGACGTTGCGCACCAGAATGTCGCCGACCATCAGATTGTGCCGGGCGATATCGCCGTTCTCCCCCCAGCCGCGCATCACATGTTTCGTTTCCGGCTGAATGCGGTCCGTCCAGTGGGACGAATGCGCCCGGTTCATGGTCACGCCCAACGGCACGACAGGGTCGGTCATCCAGCCTGCATAGTCGGTGGCGATGGTGGCACCCGTCGGGCTTTCGATCAGATAGGTCGAATGGCCCTGAAACGAGATCGTGACGGTATAGGCATCGCCGTTTGCCTGAACAGGGCTTGCCAGTGACGCATAATGCACCGGCACATCGTCCATGTTCTGCGCGATGGCAAGACACTGGGATGGCGGCCCCTGCTGGGCCAGCGCGATAGTGGGCGACAGCAGTAGGGCGAGGATAGCGAGACGGCGTAACATGGGCGGCAAACCTCCGGTGTTCGGTCTGCCGGAAGGCTAGCGCGGTTTTTGCCCGTAGGGGAAGTGCGTCAGTGTGTCGGTTTCCATCACAAATACGAGTGCCTCAATCCCGCAGCAGCTCGTTGATACCGGTTTTTGACCGTGTCCGCTCGTCCACCGTCTTCACGATCACCGCGCAATACAGGTTCGGCCCCGGCTCCCCGTTCCCCATCGGCTTGGACGGCATGGAACCGGCCACGACCACCGAATAGGGCGGCACCTCGCCGTAGCCGACTTCGCCCGTTTCCCGGTTCACGATTTTCGTGGATTGCCCGATAAAGACGCCCATACCAAGCACCGAGCCTTCGCGGACGATGCACCCTTCCACGACTTCCGACCGCGCACCGATAAAGCAATTATCCTCGATGATCGTCGGCCCCGCCTGCAATGGCTCGAGCACACCGCCGATGCCGACACCACCGGATAGATGCACATTCTTGCCGATCTGCGCGCAGGAACCGACCGTCGCCCAGCCGTCCACCATCGTGCCGTCGTCCACATAGGCACCCGAGATTGACGAACGACGGCATCAGCACGACGTTCCTGCCGATATAGGCCCCCTGCCGGACGATGGAGCCGGGCACCGCGCGAAACCCCTTGTCGCGGAACGCGGCGGCGTCCCAACCGGCGAACTTGGATGGCACCTTGTCCCACCATGGTCGCACCACCAGCACCACCCCCGATGATTTCCATGTCGTTGAGCCGGAACGACAGCAGCACGGCCTTCTTCAGCCATTGATTGACGGTCCATTGCCCGTCCGCCCCGCGTTCCGCCACCCGCGCCTCGCCGGAATCGAGTTCGGCAAGCGCCTGTTCGACAGCATCGCGCACCGCGCCGGTGGTCGATGCGGAGATGGTGTCGCGGTCGTCGAAGGCAGTTTCGATGGTGGTTTTCAGGTCTGACATAACGGGCCGTCGGTTTGGGATGCTGTTGCCGCGCGTTATAGCCGGGCAGCTTTCCCTGTCCATCGTGCGGCGGGCGCGTTAGAGGACAGGCAAAGACGACAGACCCTCAGCGACCCGAACCGATATGACCAGACAGAAACGCCGCACGCCTCGCAACCCGCTCAAGGGTTCCCACAAGGACCGGGAGCAGGCGCGGGTGGTGCTGGACACGCCCCAGACCCGCTCGCCCGCCTACCGCCTCGCCTTCGACGATCAGGATTTCCTGTGTTCGCCGGAAATGCGCGGCGTGCGGTTGCAACTGGAAATGATGAAGACGGAAACGCTGCTTCAGGAAGCGGGCATCCTGTCCACCACGGTCCTGTTCGGCGGCGCGCGCATTCCCGCACCGGGGGAAGATCCGTGGGCGGCGAAGAACGACGTGCAGCGCAAAAACCTCACCGAATCCAGCAAATACTACACCGAGGCACGCGAATATGCCCGCCTCGCCAGCCGTGCGTCCGCGAAAACCCATTACACCGAGTATGTCGTCGTGACGGGTGGTGGGCCGGGCGTGATGGAAGCCGGCTCGCGCGGGGCAGTGGATGAGGGCGCGCCGAATATCGGGCTGAACATCGTGCTACCCTTCGAGCAGGCACCCAACGAATACGTGACCCCCCGTTTCGCCTTCAACTTCCACTATTTCGCCATCCGTAAAATGCATTTTCTCATGCGCGCCTCGTCCGTCGCCGTCTTTCCCGGCGGGTTCGGCACGCTGGACGAGTTTTTCGAGACACTGACGCTTATCCAGACCGGTCGCATGGACCGGGTGCCGGTGCTGCTGTTCGGGTCCAAATTCTGGAACCGCGCCATCAACATCGAGGCGCTGGCGGAGGAAGGCACGATCGGACCGGACGATCATGAATTGTTCACCGTCGTCGACAGCGCCGCCGAAGGCTGGGACGTGGTGGAGCGCTACCATCGCATCGGCAAGCACACGCTGCCCGAAAGCACCCGCGAAATCGTCGAGGAAATCGCCCATCACCGTTCGGACCGCGCGAAATGACTCCTGAAGAGGAGGCCGAATTCGCCCGCCTGAAGGGCGTCGGGCGCAAGCTGTTCGGCGGCGGCTGGCAGTTCATTCGTGGTGTGCCGTCGATGGAATTTCTACCACCGGAAGGGCCGCATGAGATTGCTTTTGCCGGGCGCTCCAACGTAGGCAAATCCTCGCTCATCAACGCGTTGACCGGAACCCACGGACTTGCCCGCACATCCAATACACCGGGCCGGACGCAGGAGTTGAACTTCTTCACACCGGAGGGCGAGTTCGAGGGCGGCGTTCCCCCACTCGCACTGGTGGACATGCCCGGTTACGGCTTCGCCAAGGCCCCAAAGGACGTGGTGGACCGCTGGACGCAGCTTATCATGCGCTATTTGCAGGGCCGGACAACGCTGCAGAGGGTCTATGTGCTGATCGATTCCCGCCACGGTCTCAAACCGAAGGACGAGGAAGTTCTCGGCCTGATGGACAAGGCCGCCGTGTCCTATCAGATCGTGCTGACCAAAGCCGACAAGGTGAAACCGCCAGCGCTCGTGAAGCTGGAAGCGGCAACGCTGGAAGCCATCGCCAAACGCCCTGCAGCGTTCCCACGCCTTGTGTCCACATCAAGCGAAAAACAGCGGGGCATTGACGATCTGAAGGCCGAGATCGCGCTGGCCATCGGTTCCTAGCGGACTGTAAAAACCTGCCCCTGCCCGTTGGCATAACGCCCGTCGCCAAGCCGTTCGAAACCGCCGCATCGGGTGCCCGGTTGCGGGCCGGACGTGATCGTCATGCAGATCTGTCCGCCCTGTATCGACCATGTGCCTTCGGAGGCACCAACAGGGGCCTGTATCGAGACCGTGTTGTCGGATGCGAAGACCAGCCGCGCCGGAAGCCCCATCGTCTTCGTTTCCAGTTTCCGATCGACAAGCTCGGACAGGAATTCATCCGCCGAAATCTGCTGCGCGTCGGCCGGGATGAGTGTCACGGCAACGGCGGAGATTGCAGACATGGCAAGAAGGAAAATGCGACGCACCGGATTGGCTCCTGTTTGATAATGTCTCACCATACTAGCGCCGGTCACACCGCGAAACTGTGACATTCGTCACCCGTCACGCATGACCGGGCCGCGCAGTTTCTTCACCGCGCCCCGTTTGACCTTGCTATCGGTCCGCTTCTTGCGCGCGTTCCTGCTGGGCTTCGTCACCTTGCGCGGGGGCGGCGGCGGTTTCGCCGCTTCGCGCAACAATTCCAGCAACCGCTCCCGCGCCTCCTGTCGGTTGCGGTCCTGACTGCGGTGGGCGCTGGCGCTGATGAGAATGTCACCGTCGCCCGTCAGCCGCGAACCCGCCAGTTTCTCGGCCCGGCGCACCACGCCATCCGGCAGGTCTCCCGCCGCACGGGGGTTGAAGCGCAGCTGAACGGCACTGGCCACCTTGTTGACGTGTTGCCCGCCAGGCCCCCCGGCCACGACGAACTTCTCCGAAATCTCGGCCTCGCGGATTGCAAGGTGATTGCTGATGGGAATGATACCGTCGCTCATTTCACGACCCTACCGCGCCGGTTCGATTGACAAAACCCGCCTCCGCGCAAACAACCGGCATAAGATTTCGGGAGACACGGCCATGACCAGACGCATCGACAAATCGCAACTCCGCTCGAAAATCTGGTTCGCCAACCCCGACGACCACGACATGACGGCTCTCTATATCGAGCGCTACATGAACTGGGGCATTACCCGCGACGAATTGCAATCCGGCAAACCGATCATCGGCATTGCCCAGTCCGGTTCGGACCTCTCCCCCTGCAATCGCCAGCACATCATTTTGGCCGAACGCGTGCGGGAAGGCATCCGCGAGGCGGGCGGCATTGCCTTCGAGTTTCCCGTGCATCCCATTCAGGAAACGGGAAAGCGCCCCACCGCCAATCTCGACCGCAACCTCGCCTATCTCGGACTGGTGGAAACCCTGTTCGGCTATCCACTGGACGGCGTTGTGCTGACCATCGGCTGCGACAAGACTACGCCCGCCATGCTGATGGCCGCCGCAACAGCCAACATTCCCGCTATCGCGCTCTCTGTCGGGCCGATGCTCAACGGGTGGTACAAGGGCATGAGAACCGGCTCCGGCACGATCAAGTGGCACGCCAAGAAGGAGCTGTCGGCGGGCAATATGACCCAGGAGGAATACATCGACATCGTCGCGTCCTCCGCCCCGTCCCCAGGTTATTGCAACACGATGGGCACGGCGACGACCATGAACTCGCTCGCCGAAGCACTCGGCATGTCTCTGCCGGGCTCCGCCGCCATCCCCGCCGTCCACAAGGAACGGGCTGCCATGGCTTATCTGACCGGTAAACGCATCGTCGACATGGTGTGGGAAGACGTGAAGCCCTCCGACATCATGACCCGCGCGGCGTTCGAAAACGCGATCGTGGTCAATTCCGCCATCGGCGGCTCCACCAATGCGCCGATCCACCTCAAAGCCATCGCCAGCCATCTGGGTGTACCTCTGACGATGCAGGACTGGGAGGATATCGGCTACGACATTCCGCTCCTGCTCAACCTGCAACCGGCGGGCGACTATCTGGGCGAGGATTTCCACCACGCCGGTGGCGTGCCCGCCGTGATCGGGCAACTCCTGAAACATGGAAAGTTGCCGAACCCGGACGCCATGACCGTCAATGGTGCAAACATCGGGGCCAACTGTGAGAATGTGGCCATCGCCGACGAGCGCGTCATCATGCGCTACGACAAGCCACTGCTTGAAAAGTCGGGTTTCCTGAATCTCAAGGGGAACCTATTCGACACGGCGATCATGAAGACCTCGGTCATCTCCGACGAGTTCCGTGCCCGCTATCTATCCAATCCCGATGATCCTAACGCCTTCGAAGGTCGCGCGGTCGTGTTCGACGGACGGGAGGATTATCACGCCCGCATCAACGACCCGGACCTCGGCATCGACGCCTATACGCTGCTGTTCATCCGTGGTGCGGGGCCGGTGGGCTACCCCGGCGGGGCGGAAGTGGTGAACATGCAGCCCCCGGACGCGTTGCTGAAACAGGGCGTCACATCCCTGCCTTGCATCGGTGACGGACGGCAATCCGGGACGTCCGGTTCGCCCTCCATCCTCAACGCCTCGCCCGAAGCCGCGGTGGGCGGCGGGCTGGCGCTCATCGAGACGGGCGACCGGGTGCGGATCGACCTGAACACGCGGGAAGCGAATGTTCTGCTCGATGATGAAACGCTGGACCAGCGCCGCAAGGCGGTGGCCGAAAAGCTGGCGCAGGGTCGCCTCCACTACGTGCCGGACCACCAGACCCCGTGGCAGGAAATCCAGCGCGGGTTGATCGAGCAGTTCGAGGAGGGCATGGTTTTGCGGGGTGCAACCCGCTACCGCGACGTCGCCAAGATCGTTCCGCGCAACAATCATTGATCCCGCAAAACTGCCTCGATTAACGGTCCGTGAACCATACGCATCAACGGTTTTTTCATTGGGAACAGGCTATTAACCCTCGCGGTCTCCCGTCCAATTTAGTTCGATTTGTTCACGTCATGTTAACGCCACGAGGCGGAAACTCCCTGTGTCGATACACCTCGGCGCAACAGGAGATAACCCGATGTCGAAATCGCGTTCCGCAGCCCTCACCCTTCCCACCAGCCGCACTGGTGGAATGCCTGATGCCCGCCTGTCTAACCAGCGCGGCCATTCGTTGAATGAAGCGGCGACCCCGGTTCCCGAAAACATTTTCGGCCAGATGGCGCAGGCCGATCCGAAGGATGCGGTGGAAATTGCCAAGACGCTGCCGCTGGAAAACCGTGCCCGCCTCGCCGCATTTTGCTACGCCCGAAAGCACACCAACCATCTCGGTCTGCTGATCGCCTCAACCTGCGACCGCATGGCGCTGCGCCGCGCCTTCGGCCCTCCCGGCGATGTGGTTTTCAAACAATCCCGCGATGTGGAAAAGACACTCGCCGCCTCGACCACGGCAGCGCGCGAAAATGCTTCCAAGATCACGCTCGCCCGGAATGTCGTGCCCTTGCGCCCTATCGCTGCCGCCGAGTGAACAGATCGGCGGTTCAGGCCGCCGAGAGCAAGTCTTTCACCATCCGCAGGTCGTCCAGCAACCCTGCCCGGGCATCGCGCTTGGCCCCTTCATGGGGCACGCGGAGAATGAAGCTGGGATGGTTGGCCACCACCAGTTCGGTCGGCGCATTCCGACCTTCCCGGACCGGCACGTCAAGCGTGTGAACGGTTCCGCGCAATGACTTGATCGTCTGCGTCCGCCCCGTCAGTGCCCGAATGGCGGAACCCCCTAAAGCCATGATGATGTGGGGTCGTACCAGTTCGATCTCCTTGTCCAACCACCATTTGCAAGTGTCGATCTCGCCTACAGACGGGTTCTGGTGGATGCGCCGCTTGCCGCGCGGCTCGAATTTGAAATGCTTCACCGCATTGGTGACGTAAGCCTCGTCCGGGTCCAGATCGGCCTCAGCCATCAACTCACGCAGCAACGTTCCCGCAGGGCCGATGAACGGTTCCCCCGCCAAATCCTCCTTGTCGCCGGGCTGTTCGCCCACCATCATCAACCGCGCATCCAGCGGCCCTTTGCCCGGAACAACCTGTGTCGCAGGCTTGTAAAGCGGGCAGGCGGTACAGCCTTTCAGGGCCGCATGCAGGTCGTCCAGCGACTGGATTGCATCCCTGTCAGGAAAACTTTCATCAACCGCCACTTCACGGTGTTTCATCATGCCCGGCAGGGGCAGGGTCGGTTCGGCGTCGCGCATGTTTTTCTCCCGGCTCTGTGCGTCTTTTACGAGTTGGGGGATCAACGCGGCTTCGGGCAAATTGTGCCAGTATTTCTTCGGCATTTCCGATTGCATCGCATT
Organism: uncultured Alphaproteobacteria bacterium; assembly: GCA_963799325.1. GTDB lineage: Bacteria > Pseudomonadota > Alphaproteobacteria > Rhizobiales > Rhizobiaceae > Pseudahrensia. The sequence continues at coordinate 1,754,067 of CAWCWS010000002.1, forward strand.
CAGCTTCAGCCGGGCCGGGTTGAAAATCGAAGCGTAGTAGGAGCGCCAATAATCCTCCAGCGCATCGTCGGCAGGCGCTTCCGACTTCGGCACGGCATCGGTGAAAGTCAAAGCATCGGCCTTGCTGTTGGCGACCCAATGGGCGCAACCTTTTGGTGTCAGGATCGACCAGTGCATGCCTGCGAACCGGCGCATGAAAAACGGCGCGGTAAAGCGCACGATATGGTGTGTCGGCTCGAACCAGGCCGCGAACGTTTCCACTCCGTCCGCCGCCTCGCCCGTTTTGCGAAAGCGCACGAAGGCCTTCATCTTGTGCGCATCGCGGCGGATTTCCTTAGCCAGCACGTTGGCCCGATGCACGTCCCGGTCCGCCGGTTGCTGGATCAGAGTGCGGTCGAATTGCAAACGCAACAGCAGCCGGTAGAGCAGTGCGAACCGTTCCGGCTCGCTGTGGCACACGACCTGCCGGGCCAGATCAACAAAGGTTTTGGGCGCAGTCAGGGTCGCGTCTGCCGGAATGTCAGGCAGTTCCGGGCTGTCACCGTCAAACAACCCCTGCTCCTCACCCGCCACTCGAAACGCGACATTCTCCGGCGCAAGCCCTGCCAACACAGCAGACCGCGCCCCCGCACGCCAGCCGTCGAAATCGTCCGGCGCGGAAAGCGGAACGATGGTGCCACTCACGCGGCGAACAGGTCCATCTGTTTGGGCGGAGGCGCGAACCTGTCTCGAAGATTCGCCATGTCGGTCAGACTGCCCGGTTGCCAGTCTACCGCCACGATGAATGGCAGCGCCTTGCGCGTCCCGTTCGTCAACCGTGCCAGATCGTCCAGACGCAGATTCGCAAACCGCCGCGCAGTCAAAATACGCCCCACCGCACGTGCGCCGATACCCGGTATTCGCAACAGCAATTCGCGCGACGCCCGGTTGATGTCGAGCGGGAAGATATGCCGGTTGGCCAGCGCCCAGGCCAGCTTCGGGTCGATCGCCAGATCGAGATTGCCGTCCGGCGCGGCGGAGGTGATTTCATCGACGCCGAACCCGTAAAACCGCAAAAGCCAGTCGGCCTGATACAGCCGGTGCTCGCGCATGAGCGGCGGTTTGATGAGCGGCAGGCGGGAGGATGAATCCGGGATCGGAGAGAAGGCGGAATAATAGACCCGCTTCAAACCGTAGCTCGAATAGAGGTTGGAGGACGTCCTCAGCACATCGGCATCCCGCGAGGCGTCCGCCCCCACGATCATCTGCGTCGACTGACCGGCAGGCGCGAATTTCGGCGGTTTTTTGCGCGCCTTCTTCTCCTCTGCGTATTCGTCGATCCGCAAGCCGCATGTTCGCCATCGACCGGCGAATACCGCCCGCGCTCTTTTCCGGAGCCAGCGTGGACAGCCCTGCTTCGGTCGGCAGTTCCACATTGATCGACAACCGGTCGGCATAACGCCCAGCGCGGGCCATCAGATCGGCATTGGCTTCGGGAATGGTCTTCAGGTGAATGTAGCCGCGAAAGTCATGCACCTCCCGCAACTGCCGGGCGACCTCCACCACCTGCTCCATCGTATAGTCCGGGTCGCGCATGATGCCGGACGACAGGAACAGGCCTTCGATGTAATTGCGCTTGTAGAAATCGAGCGTCAGATCGACGACTTCCTCCACCGTGAACCGCGCCCGCTGGACGTTGGACGACACCCGGTTCACGCAATACAGGCAGTCGTATTTGCAATAATTCGTCAGCAGGATTTTCAGCAGCGAAATGCACCGCCCGTCCGGCGCATAGGCATGGCAAATGCCGGATCCTTCCGAAGACCCTATCCCGCCCTTTTTGGAGCCAAGCGAATGGCGGTTTTCCGTGCCGGACGACGAGCACGACGCATCGTATTTCGCGGCATCCGCAAGGATCTCCAGCTTCTGTCGAACATCGAGGCGCGGCACGGGTTAGCTCCTGGGTTGCCGGTTTGTTCCTAACACCAATTCCGGTTTAGACCATGCGGCACGACGCCCGTCTATCAACTGGATTGATCGTCAGCCCCGGCGGTCTTCGCACTTCGCGCATCCACCACGTATTGCGTGATTTCCCGCTGCGGATAGGGGATCGTGATGCCCGCCTCGTCGAATGTGGCCTTGGCCCGCTCGGTCAAATCACGGGCGGTGGCCAGATAGTCCGGCGCCTTCGTCCAGCACCAGAGGCCGACACCCACGGAGGAATCATCCAGCGAATTGACGAATGTCACAGGCGCCGGTTCGTCCAGCACCCTGTCGTCGCCATTGGCCAGCGCCAGCAGCTGCCGCCGCGCCTCGCCCATGTCGTCGCCGTATCCGATGCCCACCACGAACTCGAAACGGCGGGTCGGGTTGCGGGAGAAATTGGTGATCGGCTCGTTCCAGATCGCCGAATTGGGCGCCATCACGAACAGGCCGTTTGGCAGTTTCAGTTCCGTGGTGAACAGACCGATTTCCTGCACCGTGCCGCTCACGCTCCCCGCCTCGATATATTCGCCCACCCGAAACGGGCGCAGAACCAGCAGCATGATGCCCGCCGCGATGTTGGCAAGCGTGCCTTGCAACGCCAGACCGATCGCCAGCCCCGCCGCACCCAGCACAGCGATGATCGAGGTCGTCTGCACCCCGAACTGGCCCAGCACCATAACGATGACGAGAACCCAGATCGCGTATTTGATGATGTTGGCCAGGAACGAGGCCAGTGTGATGTCGACATGTTTGAAACTGAGCAGCGTCGTGCGCGCCCATCGCGACAGCAAACCGGCCGCGATGAAGCCGACGATCAGCAGCGCGATCGCACCGACGACGGAGAAAGCATAGGCGATGACCAGGTCACCGCTTTCGGCCACCATCGTCCGCACCGCAGCGCCTGCATCGCCGATCCGGTTTCCGGCGGCGTCCACGATACCCTTGGCTTGCTCTTCCATATCGTATCCTGTTGCCAACGAACCTGCGCCCCCATTTGTGGCTTGCACTTGTCCTGTCAAGCTGATTGCCTGCGCGCCATGCGATACGGAGGACGACGGCGATGAAACTGGTGCGATGGGGCGAGGCTGGATACGAAAAGCCCGGCATGATCGACGCGGATGGCACATTACGCGATCTCGGCGGCACGATCGACGATGTGACGGGGGCGATACTGGACGAAGCCTCTCTCGACAGGCTCCGCGCCCTCGACCCGGCGACCCTGCCCGCGGTCGATGGTAATCCGCGCATGGGGCCGTGCGTCGGCAACATCGGCAAGTTCATGTGTATCGGGCTCAACTATGCCGACCACGCGGCGGAAACCGGCGCGGCGATCCCCGAACACCCCGTCCTGTTCATGAAGGCCAATTCGGCCATTGGCGGACCGAACGACGATGTGTCCCTGCCGCGCGGTTCCGAACACGGGGATTGGGAGGTCGAACTGGGCGTCGTCATCGGCAAGACCGCCAAATACGTCTCGAAGGAGAACGCACTGGATCACGTGGCCGGCTTCTGCATCGTCAATGACGTGTCCGAACGCCGTTTCCAGAAGCATTTGACCGGCCAGTGGACGAAGGGCAAAAGCTGCGACACGTTCGGCCCCACCGGCCCGTGGCTCGTCACCCGCGACGAGGTGCCGGACCCGCAGAACCTGTCCATGTATTGCGACGTGAACGGCAAAAGACGCCAGACCGGCAACACGGCTACCATGATCTTCACGGTGGCGGACATCATCGAGCACCTGTCCCACCTGATGACCCTGCACCCGGGCGATATCATCAGCACCGGCACACCTCCGGGCGTTGGCGCGGGCATCAAACCCGAGCCGGTTTACCTGAAACCGGGCGACGTGATGGAACTCGGCATCGACGGCCTCGGCACCCAGCGACAGAACGTGGTGCGCGACGCCTGAGGGAAATGGGGAACCGCCAACGGTTCGAACCGTTCGATGATACACTCATTGACGGATTTCAAACCATGACCTTTTCACTCCGCGCCGCCATTTTTGCAGCCGCCCTTACGACGACACCCGTTTTCGCCGCTCCCTCCCTGCAGCAGATCAACGAGGCGGACCCTGCTGCCGTATCTGAAACCGGCGAGGTCGATGCGGCCACGATCCGGTTGCAGGTCTTGCTGGCGCGGGCCCACGCATCACCCGGCGTGATCGACGGCATCATGGGAAGCTCGACCAGCGAAGCGGTCCGTATCTTTGAAAAGATGGAAGGTCTGGAGGTCGATGGGGTTCCTGACGAGGGCGTGATAAACGTCCTGCCCACCAGCGGTCCTGTCATGGTAAGCTATACGATCACTGAAGAAGACGCGGCGATTGAACTGACCGAAGAGACGGAGCCCGGCGATTTTCAGGCGATGGCGAAGCTCGATAAAATGGGCTTTCACACCCATGCCGAGGCACTGGCCGAGCGGTTCGCGATGGATGTGGACCTGCTGCAAACGCTGAACCCCGACACCGACTTTTCCAAAGCCGGAAGCGACATCGTTGTCGCCAATGTGGCCCGTAAAGACATGCCGGACGTCGTGCGCATTGACATCGACAAGAAGCAGGCGCGGCTGATGGCATATGGTGCCGACGACACGCTCGTCTTTTCGGCCCCCGCGACTATCGGTTCGGATTCCACGCCTTCGCCGAGTGGCAAGATGAAAGTGGAGGCCATCGCACCGGAGCCGAACTACACGATCACGCCGGATACACTGAAAGACGCGGATGTGAGCGAAACGCTGGTTATCCAGCCCGGCCCCAACGGTCCGGTCGGGTCCACATGGATCAGCCTGACCAAGGACGGTTACGGCATCCACGGCACACCCGACCCGGCCGAAATCGGTCGCACGGAAAGCCACGGCTGCGTGCGGTTGACAAACTGGGACGCGGCCTTGCTGGCAACGAAAGTGGTGCCCGAAAAGACGACCGTTTCCTTTTTGGAACAATAGGTTCTGGTCCGGCTCTGGTCAGGGTGCGCTCTGGCCAGGGTGTCCGGAAGCAAGAACGCAATTGCGTGGGCGCGGCGGGGGCTTTCAAACTTATCTCGCTCCCGCTGACCGCTCGTTGGGCCAGCGTCAGATGATCGCGTGGCGCACCTTCGCCGATACCCATTCCGACAGCACGACCGTGCCGAGAATGACAAGGAAGATCATCGTCACCTGCGGCCAGGCCAGCGTGTTGAGGGATGCCTGTAGCTGTAGCCCGATGCCGCCTGCGCCCACCAATCCCAGAATGGTGGACTCGCGGATATTGATATCCCAGCGGAACACGGTGATCCCCGCAAAGGCTGGCAGGATTTGCGGCACGATGGCCTGGTCGAGCACCTGCGCTCGTCCGGCTCCTGTCGCTTGAATGGCTTCGATCTGCTTGGCGTCCACTTCTTCGATGGCTTCATACAGCAGCTTGGCCACGAACCCGATGGATCGCAACGCGATAGCGATAACGCCAGCCAGCAAACCCGGTCCGATGATCGACACCAGCAGCAGCGCCCAGATCAACGAATTGATCGATCGTGACGCGACGATGATGAACAGCGCGATGGGCCGAATGAACGTCGCGCTCGGGGTCGTGTTCCGCGCGGCCAGAAATGCGACGGGAATAGCGAACATCACGCCGAGCAGCGTTCCGAGCGTGGCGATATTGAGCGTATCCCAAAGCGGCCAGAGCAGGCTGTCGATATAGGACCAGCGCGGTGGAAACATGCGCCCGCCGATGTCTGCCGCCTGCCGCGGCGCGTCCCACACGAAGGCCCAGATCGTGCGCTCCGTCATTACCTGCCAGCAATAGACGAACAGCGCCACCAGCCCGAGCCAGCAGGCCCACATGATGAGCCGCGTCTTTGGCGTCCGGTGCTGCCAGACAGGAGTTGCGGTATTCGCCATCACTGCACCCATTTACGCACGTAGGAGGACGAGTATTCCGCCACCATCACGATGGCGATGATGATGAGCAGGATGGCACCCGCGCTGTCGTATTCGTAGCGGTCGATGGACGTGTTCAGCGTCGCCCCGATGCCGCCCGCCCCCACGATGCCGATGACGGCGGATTCACGGAAATTGATATCGAGCCGGTAGAGCGACAGCCCGATCAGCCGTGGCATGACCTGTGGCTGCACGGCATAGTTCACGAGTTGCCACCAGCTGGCCCCGGTTGCGCGGATGGCTTCCGACTGGCTTTCGTCGATATCCTCGATGTCCTCCGCCAGCAGTTTCGACAGGAAACCGATGGTGGCGAATGTCAGCGTCAGAAAGCCCGCAAACGGGCCGAAGCCGAACATCGCCACGAACAGAATGGCAATGATGATTTCCTGAAACGAGCGCGATACCGCGATGATCGACCGGCAGAGCCAGTAAACCGGAGCCGGTGCCAGATTGCGCGCGGCCCCGATGCCGATGGGAACGGAAATGAGAATACCAACCACGGTCGACGTCACCGTCATGGTCAGGCTTTCGATCAGCCCGGTCTGGATATCGGTCCACCGCGAGGTGAAGTCCGGCACCAGAAAACCTTCGATGAACCGCCAGCCCCGGTCGAGTCCCTCATAGGCCCGCTGCCAGTTGACCTCGATGGAGGATATGGCCAGCACGAGATAGACGACGAACCCGCCATAGATGATCCAGCGCCACATCGGGCTCTTGATGAGAACCGGCGGGCGCTTCCAGGTGCGCGCGCCAACAGATCCGGCAGGCGAGGCGGTCGTCTTCATAGCGCGGCAGCAGCCTTCGCGGCAGTGCGGGAATCGAGATCGAACGCGGAAAGTTGCGCAGCATCCTCGGCATCGGCTTCGTCATCCTCGGCCTTGGCGCCGCGCATCTGCGTCCAGTCTTCCTCGCCGTAGATGCGGGTCAGCGCATCGTTGTCGAGCGCCTCGGGCGGGCCGTCGAACACGATACGACCGGCCTGCAAGCCGATGATCCGCTGGGTGAAATTCTGCGCCAGCACCACATCATGGATGTTGATGATCGCGGGCAGGCCGGTATCGGCGCAAACTTCGGAAATGAGCCGCATGATCTGTCGCGAGGTCTTCGGGTCGAGCGATGCTGTCGGCTCGTCGATCAGCAGCAGTTCCGGTTCCTGCGCCAGAGCCCGCGCAATCCCGACCCGCTGTCGTTGGCCGCCGGACAGGGCATCAGCCCGTTTGTTGAACTGGGTAGACAGGCCGACCCGGTCGAGGAGCGCGAAAGCACGGTCCACATCCTTCTGCGGATAGCGGCGCAGGAAGGACCGCCAGAACGGCACGTAGCCGAGACGGCCGGACAGGACGTTCTCCATCACCGTCAACCGTTCAACCAGCGCGTATTCCTGAAAGATCATCCCGATGCGTCGTCGCGCCTTGCGAAGCTCACCGCGCGACAGGCTGGTCAGGTCGAGGTCATTGAGGAAAACCTGTCCGCTGGACGGTTCCACCAAACGGTTGATGCAGCGGATCAAAGTGGACTTGCCCGCCCCGGAAGGGCCGATCAGACCGACGGTTTGTCCGGGCGTTACGGTAAACGTCGCATCTGAAAGCGCTTTATCGCCGGTCTTGTAAACCTTCGTCAGATTGTCCAGTCGCAGCACGCGAGATCCCCCCGGATGTAAATCGCAACGCGAAAAATCCGCGCCCCGCAACGCACGTCACCCGCGCGCCGTCGTCAAGCCCCGCATCAAAATGGAGGCGGGAAAATTGAATACGGGGCCAATCCGGCCCCGTATCGTTTTGGTGGATAAACGCCGCTTACTGGCAGGTATATTCGACACCGTTCGCGTCATCGATCTTGCGGATCACTTCCCAGTTGTCCTTGAACGTGATCGGCACGAATTGCGCTTCGCCGGACTGCTTGAACTCGGCTTCCAGCGACGAGCCTTCCCATTTGAACGTCTCGAACGCTTCCTTGATCTTGGCCTGCAACTCCTCGTTCAGATTGTTGGCCAGGCCGTAGCTGGTGGTGGGGAAGGTCTGGGATTTGTAGAGCGATACGATCTGGTCGGCTTTCACCACATCCCGCTCCACCATGCGTGCCATGACCGAGTTGGCGATGGCCGCTGCCGGATAGTCCTTGTTGGCCACGCCGAGAATGGAATTGTCGTGCTTGCCGGAGAACACAGGCTCGAAATCACGGCCCGGCTCCATGTCATAATCGGCTTTCAGAATGGCGGACGGCGCCTTGAAACCGGAATTGGAGGTTTCCGACGTGAACGCCATCTTCTGACCCTTGATGTCCTCGACCTTCTCGATGCCGGAACCGGGATAGGTGATGATTTCCATCTCGTAACCGAACGAACCATCGGCAGCCGCCATCATCGTGAACGGGCGGTAGCCGGCGCAGGCAACAGCCAGCGGGTTGGAGCCCGTGTTGAAACCGGCAATGTGCAGACGACCGGCGCGCATGGCTTCGATCTGTGCGGCGTTCGACTGAACCGGGAAGAACTGCACGGATTTACCGGTCACTTCTTCCACATGTTTGAGAAAGTCGGCCCACGCTTCGGCATAGACAGCGGGATCTTCCACCGGGGTGTAGGCGAAAATGAGAGTGGACGGGTCCACCTGTTCGGCGGCTGGCGGAATGTCGGCGATCAGGTCGCCGTCGTTGTCGGTGTAACGGCTGTCGAGCGAAAACTCGGCGAAGGCCGGTGCCACAGCGGCAGCGGTCGCCAGAAGGGCGGCAGCGAACGTGGCTGCAAGTGTCTTGCGGATGGTCATAGAATGTCTCTCCCAGTGGAGCGTGAAAGGGGTGGCTGCGCCTGTTGCACAACCCTGTCCGCTTCCACGCGGACGCAAAGCCTATCGCGGCTTTCCGTGACAGTCACGCGACACTGGGGGCGAGTTTTCCACAGGGCACGGATTTCCGCAGCCGGTGGCAGCATATAAAGGTTTCTGCATATTCCTTGACAGCCCACCTGCCGCTCCGTAAAGCGCGCGGGTTCCGGCGTGTTTGGCACCCTGCTTGTTGCGTCCGGTCAATTTACCGCTGCCCCCACACTTTTGCGCGGGTCTCCAGCTAAGCAAGGGAGCCATAATATGGCACGAAGCAATTACACATTCACGTCCGAATCCGTCTCCGAAGGACACCCGGACAAGGTCTCCGACCGTATCTCCGACGAGATCGTCGATCTGTTTTTCCGCCGCGCCGTCGATGGTCATATCGACCCGTGGGACGTGCGCGTTGCAGCCGAAACGCTGACGACGACCAACCGCGTCGTCATCGGCGGCGAAATTCGAGGCCCATCCGGTGATCACAAGGTTCAACCGGACGAAATCGAGGCGGTTGCTCGCGCCGCGATCAAGGAAATCGGTTACGAGCAGGACGGTTTTCACCACGCCAATGCGCAGGTCGACGTGCTGCTGCACGACCAGTCCGCCCACATCGCCCAAGGCGTCGATGCATCCGGCAACAAGGAAGAAGGTGCCGGCGACCAAGGCATCATGTTCGGTTACGCATCGAACGAAACCGAATCCTACATGCCTGCACCGCTCTACTATTCCCACCTGATCCTGCGCGAACTGGCCGCCAAGCGCCATTCCGGCGAACTTGACCAGCTCGGACCCGACTCCAAGAGCCAGGTCTCCGTCGTCTATGAAAACGGCAAGCCGGTGCGCGCCTCCTCAATCGTGCTGTCGACCCAGCACAAGAGCGAAAGCCAGACCCCGCAGGACATCCGCGACATGGTGGAACCCACCATCCGCGACGTGCTGCCCGATGGCTGGATCACCGAAGACACCGTCTGGCATGTGAACCCAACCGGCGTTTTCGTGATTGGCGGTCCGGATGGTGATGCGGGCCTGACCGGTCGCAAGATCATTGTGGACACCTATGGCGGTGCGGCTCCCCACGGCGGTGGCGCGTTCTCCGGCAAGGACCCGACGAAAGTGGACCGTTCGGCTGCGTATGCCGCGCGTTATCTCGCCAAGAACATCGTCGCCGCCGGTATTTGCGACTGGGCGACTATCCAGCTGTCCTACGCCATCGGCGTGCCGCATCCGCTGTCCATCTACGTGGATACCGGCGGGCAGGCAGACGACGCCAAACTGGAAGCGGCCATCAAGGACATCATGGTTCTGACGCCTCGCGGCATCCGCTCGCACCTGGATCTGAACCGCCCGATCTACGCACGTTCTGCCGCCTACGGCCATTTCGGGCGCACGCCGACCGACGAGGGCCATTTCTCCTGGGAGAAGACGGACCTGATCGACCAGTTCAAGGCCGCTGTCTGAATCAGGTCGTGACGGACGAATACGAACGGGCGGAGCGCAATTTTTACGGCAGGCGCAAGGCGAAAACCTTGCACGGTCGCAAAGTGCGCCTGCTCGACGAATTGTTGCCAGAACGTGCCGTTGCGTTCTCGATAAGCGCTGCGCCGGACGACCTGGGCGATCTTTTCCCGAGCGCGCCGGAAACGGTTCACGTGGAAATCGGTTTCGGCGGTGGTGAGCATCTCGCCCACCGCGCCGCTCCGAACCGTCGATCGGCTTCATCGGCATCGAACCGTTTATCGACGGCATGGCAAAAATGCTCGGCCGGATTGACGACGATGACCTGCCGAACATCCGCCTGCATGACGACGACGCAGCGCCGTTGCTGGACTGGCTACCAACCGGGTCCGTCAGCCGTATCGACCTGCTCTATCCCGACCCGTGGCCGAAGACGCGTCACTGGAAACGGCGGTTCGTCAATCAGGCCAATCTGGACCGGTTTTATCGCGCATTGACGCCGGGCGGCATCTTCCGCTTCGCCTCCGATATCGACACCTACGTGAACTGGACGCTGGCGCACATTCACGACCACGGAAAATTCCGGTGGACGGCGGAACGGTCGGCGGACTGGAACGAGCCGTGGGATGGCTGGTTCAGAACCCGCTATGAAGCCAAGGCCGTCCGCGAAGGACGCACACCCTGCTATCTGACCTTCCGCAAGCCTTAATCGACGACGACCGCATCCTCGGCCAGCGCTTCGCGCGCCTGTTGCCGGTGTTCCTCGGTAATCGCACCGCGCACCATCGTGATGGCGGCCCATAGCACAGCGATGTCATCACCCATACCAACGAGCAGCAGCACATCCGGCACGAAATCGAACGGCAGGATGAAATAGGCCAATGCGCCAAACAGGGTCGCCTTCACCTTCAGTGGTGTTTTTGAATCGAGCGCGCAGTAATAGGCCGCCACCACTTCCTCGGCGAAGGGCAACTTGGAAGCGAAGGCCCGGAACTTGTCCCAGAACTGGGACCGGACCGTGCTTTCATTCTCGCGGCGCTTGTCCGCGCTGGCGGGCGTGATGATCTCCCGAATGGTTTCGTCTTTCATGGCGCAATCTCCGTGTGCCCTGCAGGCTTGCGATCAATATGGTGTGCCCGATCAACGGTCGCAACTTGCTCCCGTTCCACACGCCCGCTACCGATATGCAAACGAACGTTGCCGGACCGCATGACCATGATCTTTTCCAATGACATCGCAGCCATCGTCACCGGTGGCGCATCGGGCCTTGGTGAAGCCACCGCCCGCCGGTTGGCTGCCGAAGGCGCGCGCGTGACGATTTTCGACCTCAACGAGAATCGCGGCCAGACCGTCGCCAGTGATATCGGCGGCACTTTCGAGAAGGTGGACGTGTCAGACGCCGCCAGCGTCGCGGAAGGCTTTGCCGGTGCGCACAAGACCCACGGGGCGGCGCGCATTCTCGTCAACTGCGCCGGTATCGGCCCGCCCATGAAAACCGTGAGCCGCGACCGCGACACGGGTGCGGCCCGGATGCACGACCTGGCGACATTCGCAAAAGTCATTCAGATCAACCTGATCGGCACGTTCAATTGCATCGCCCATGCGGCCACCGCGATGGTCGACCTCGACCCGATGGGCGAGGACGGCGAACGGGGCGTGATCATCAACACGGCCTCCGTCGCCGCAGAAGACGGGCAGGTCGGGCAGGCAGCTTATTCGGCCTCGAAGGGTGGCGTGAAGGGCATGACGCTGCCCATCGCGCGCGATCTGGCGCGTGACGGTATCCGCGTCTGCACCATCCTGCCGGGCCTGTTCCGCACGCCGCTGTTCGAGGGCCTGCCGGAGGATGCGGTGCGGTCCCTGTCCGCCTCCGTCCCCTTTCCGTCCCGCCTCGGCAAGCCGGAGGAATATGCCGATCTGGTGGAGCATATCTGCACCAACCCCATGCTCAACGCCGAAAGCATCCGCCTCGACGGTGCGATCCGCATGGCCCCGCGGTAGAAGTGATGTCGATGAAAAATTCCCTGTCCGCCTCACTGCTTGCCGTGCCTTTTATCGCGTTTTTCGGCATGTCCTCCGCGCTGGCGGATATCGTCGTGCGCTTTGACGAGGGTGCTCCGAAAGACCGCTTCGAGATCCGCAACACCGCCGCCTGCGCGTTGAACGATGCAACGATCATCATCGATATGACCGGCTCGGCGGGCGGATTGATCTTCGACGTGACCGCCACGGGTGCCGGCGTCCAGGTGTTTCAGCCTTTCGAGGTCGTTACCGGGCGCAATGCTTTGGCCGAATTACCTGCAGTCAAGGATGGCGACCGAAAGGTGGCGTTGCGTGTCGATACGCTGCCATCCGGCGGCACGATCGCCTTCACGATCGATGTGGACGATACGAAAAAGCAGCGCGAAATTACCGTGGCAGGTTCGGAGTTGCAGGGGGCGTCCATTACCGTGCAATCAATGGGTCAGAAAACGACAGGCGTTTTCGGCGCTGCACCAAAGCTGCGCGTAAAATCTCCCGCCTGCCCCGCTTAAGCTGACGGTAATTAGACCAGCGCGTCCAGCGCCTTTGCCAGTTCAATATCAAGCCGCGTCAAGCCGCTTTCGCCCTTGCCGTTGTCATGGGTCGTCAGCACGACAAGGCTGCGGTTGTAAATATTGGCCCATTCGGGATGATGGTTCATCCGCTCGATCACCGGCATGGCGCGCCCGAAAAAGTTCATGGCGTCGCGGAAGCTGTCGAACGTGTACATCCGGCGGATGGCATCGCGTCCCTCTACGACGCTGCCACTGCGGCAGAGATTGAAGCGCTCCGGCGCGGTCGTCTTCGGTCAGGATCGGATTGTCTGCCATCACCGACAATGCGCGATGGGCGATTGGGTTCAATTCCGGTTCGGTATATCCCTGAAGGCAAAGAATTCTTCGGCATGGTAAGGCCCGCCGCCGGTGGATTCCTTCGCCGAATACAAGACGAAGCGCGACGGCCGGTAGGCTGGCACGAGGCCGGACAAAGGCGCGGTGCCCTGTCTCGACAACCACGCGGCAATCGCATCCGCCGGCATACCCGCTTTCAAACGGCCCAATGTGACATGAGGCGTGTAGCGCCGCCCCTCGGCAGGCAGATCAACCGCCTGCATCAAGCGTTCCTGCGCGGCCTGAAGCCGTATCAGCCCCACGTCTTCCGCTACCGCCGCGTAGAGCGAGCGGGGTTTTGACCCGCCGAAAGCGTCGAGCCGCGTAAACGCGATCTCCGGCGCGTGCCAAGGACGGCTATCGAGAGCCTCGACGATGGTATCAGCCTGTTTCGGGCTCACATCGCCGATGAAGCGCAGGGTGATATGAAGATCGGTCGTCTCGACCCATCGCGCACCGTCCAGCCCGGACTGGAACAGGGACAGCGCCGTGCGCTGGGGGCCGGGAACCGCGATGCCGGTGAACAGGCGCGGCACGGTTCACGCCTCCTCCTCGAATGCGCCCGGATCGGGCTGCGGCTCGCCCGTTTCCGGCGGAAGCACGACCGTGACTGTGCCTGCAACGAGGTCGATATGGGGAACGTTGGCGCGGGTAAAGGCGACGAGCAAAGGCCTGTCGCCGTGCCGCTCGATTTCCAGCACATCGCCCGCGCCGAAATCCTCCACGGCCCCGACTGTGCCGAGCACGGCTCCCCCTTCATCGACACAGACAAGACCGATGAGATCGGTCACATAGAACTCATCATCCTCCTCGACGGGCGGAAGCCGGTGGCGCTCCACGAACAACTCGACGCCGCGTACCTCTTCGGCCTCCTCACGGCAGTTCAGCCCTTCGAACTTGACCACCATGACCGTTTTGTCAGGCCGCATGCGCTTGATCTTGAACCGCCGCCCGTCGCCGGAGCGCAAGGCGCCATAATCGGCCAGTCCTTCCGGGTCGGCCGTGAAGGTCTTCACCCGCACCTCCCCCTTCACCCCGTGGGGTGCGCCGATGGTGGCGAGAAGGACGAGAGATGCGGGATTGGTCATGTCAAAACATGTCTCTGTGATCGTCATTCCCGCTGCTGCGTGAATGACAAGACTCCACCAGTTCGACAGGCGCCTAGTCGGCTGCAGGCTTTTCAGCAGGGGCTTCCTCAGCCGGTGCAGCTTTTGCTTCGGCAGCTTCTGCGGCAGCGGCTGCGGCGGCCTCACGGGCGTCCTCTTCCTTCTGGGCCTTCTCGGCGATGCGCTCCTCGGCCTTCTTGCCGGGCTTGGCTTTTTCCGGGTTGCTGCGAGCATCGCGCTTCCTGATACCGGCGGCATCGAGGAAACGGGCGACCCGGTCGGTCGGCAGCGCGCCGTTGTCCAGCCAATGCTGGATGCGGTCGTTGTCGAGGATCACGCGCTCGGCGGAATCCTTTGCCAGCATCGGGCTGTAGGTGCCCAGTTTCTCGATGAACTTGCCATCGCGTGGAGCGCGGGCGTCGGCAGCGACGATACGGTAAAACGGACGCTTTTTGGAGCCGCCACGGGCGAGACGAATACGGGTAGCCATAATTGTAGTTCCTTGTTGGGTGCGCCCTACGAGCGCGCTTGTTTGTGATGTTGAATGACTTCGCGGATGACGAATTCGAGGAATTTCTCCGCAAAGTCCGGGTCGAGGTCTGCCTGTTGCGCCAAAGCGCGCAGGCGGTCGATCTGTTCGGATTCCCGTTTCGGGTCCGAGGGTGGCAGGTCGGCGGAGGCTTTCAGCGCCCCGACCGCCTTGGTCACGCGAAAACGCTCCGCGAGAATGTGGATCAGCGCCGCATCGAAATTGTCGATGGACTGCCGGTAATGGGCGAGTTGGTCGAGGGGAGAGGTCATGCGAACCGCTCCCTGAATTGCTTGGGCGGGAGGTGCCGCCACAGATCGACGGTATATTGCGTCACCTGCACGCCGATCGCTTCCTGCTCTGCGCCGAGGTTGCGTGCGACTTTCTGGGAGGCGGCGTTGTCGGCATCGATATTGCTGACCGCCGTATCCCAACCGAGATTATTATAAGCATAACGCAAGGAGGCTGTGACGGCCTCGGCGGCAAACCCCTTGCCGGTGGCGGATGGCACCAGCGTGTAGCCGATTTCCCGTTCCGGCCAGCCTTCGGGAAACCACGGTCCGGCCCAGCCGAGAAACGCGCCGGTGGCCTTCTCCTCGATTGCCATCAACGTGTAACCGCGCAGTGCATGATGGCCGATGAAGGATGCCAGCATCCGCCATGCGGAACTGCGCTTCATCTCGCCACCGATGAAGCGGGCGTGCTGCGGATCGGCATAGATATGCATCAACCCGTCCACGTCGTCCTCTTTCCAGTGACGCAGAACAAGCCGTTCCGTTTCGATGATGGTCGCGCCGAGGTTCATTTCTTGCGCCCAAACCCCGGCAAGCCGCCACCCAAACCGGGCAATTTCGGCACACCACCAGGCCCGCCCATACGGCGTGCCATCTCTTCCAGCTGCTTCGGGTCCATGCCGGACACATCGGGCATGCCACCACCGGCGCCCATGCCGGGCGGAAGTTGCGGCATACCACCAGCACCGCCCATACCCTGCCCAAGCCCCATCATGGAGGCCATCTGGCCCATCATGCCGCGCTTGCCGCCTTTCTTGCCGGTCATGGACTTCATCATATCCGCCATCTGGCGGTGCATCTTCATCAGCTGGTTGATTTCCTGAACGGTCGAGCCGGAGCCCTTTGCGACCCGCTTTTTGCGGCTGGCATTGAGCAGTTTCGGCGTCTTGCGTTCTTTCTTCGTCATCGACGAGATGATCGCCTGCTGGCGTTTGAACACACTGTCATCGATACCGGCGGCCTCGATCTGCTTGGCCATCTTGCCGATGCCCGGCATCATCTTCATGATCGAACCCATGCCGCCCATCTTGGACATCTGCCCAAGCTGCTGGGACAGGTCGTTCATGTCGAACAGGCCCTTGCCCATCCGCGCGGCCATCGCCTGCGCCTGTTCGGCGTCGATGGTTTCCGACGCCCGCTCCACGAGGCGAGACGATATCGCCCATGCCGAGAATACGGTCGGCCACGCGCTTGGGGTGGAAATCCTCCAGCGCGTCCATCTTCTCGCCGGTGCCGAGCAGCTTGATCGGCTTGCCGGTGACCGCGCGCATGGAAAGCGCCGCACCGCCGCGCCCGTCGCCGTCGATACGGGTCAGCACGAGGCCGGTGATGCCGACGCGCTTGTCGAAATTCTGCGCCAGATTGACGGCATCCTGCCCGGTCAGCGCGTCGGCGACGAGCAGGATTTCGTGCGGATTGGCGGCGGACTTGATATCCGCCATTTCCTGCATCAGCGGCTCGTCAATGGCCGTGCGGCCGGCGGTATCGAGCAGCACGATGTCGTAACCGCCCAGACGCCCCGCCTGCATGGCACGGTTGGCGATCTGCACCGGGCTCTGGCCCTCGACGATGGGAAGCGTTTCCACGCCGGTCTGAAGGCCCAGCTGGCGCAACTGTTCCTGCGCGGCGGGGCGGCGCACGTCGAGCGACGCCATAAGAACCTTCTTGCGGTTCTTGTCCGTCAACCGCTTGGCCAGTTTGCCGGTGGTCGTCGTCTTACCCGAACCCTGAAGGCCGACCATCATGATGCCGACCGGCGCAGGCGCATTGAGGTCGATGGACACCCCGTCCTCGCCCAGCGTGGCGACCAGTTCGTCGTGGACGATCTTGACGACCATCTGCCCCGGCGTGACGGATTTGACGACGGAGGCACCCACCGCCTTCTCGCGCACCCGCTCGACGAAATCGCGCACCACGTCGAGCGCGACATCGGCCTCGATCAAAGCCCGGCGCACTTCGCGGAGCGCTGTCGCCACATCCTTTTCGGAAAGCGCACCGCGCCGCGTCAGGCCATCGAAAATACCGGAAAGGCGGTCGGAGAGGGAATCGAACATGGGCGGTTTCCTTCGGTCTCTAGTTGAGGGACCAGATAGGTCCTTTCCTGTTCGTTTCACACGTTGGTAACGCCCAAACGCAAACGGCACCCGTGGGCGCATCGCGCTGACGGGTGTGGACCTCCGGTGGTCTCCGCCCTTGGGTATCGGGCGGAAGAGGCCGGTCGGTTGCTCGCGAACGGATGTTCGGCTTTGGCGCTTTCAACCGCAGGCGCTGCCGCGAAGTCAAGCGGAGCAGCGTGTGGAACGGTATGTATTGAGGCGCGTTGTCGCACCGAACCTTACCACTGATGGAGTTACACTATGCTCGAATGGATCCTCATACTTCTCGCAGTTGCCGCAATTGCAGGCCTACTCGGTTTCGGTCGCGTGTCCGGCCTGGCCATGACCGGCGTCAAGTTACTGATCGGTATCGCGCTTGTCGTCTTCCTGCTCGTCGTTCTCGGCATCGTGGCGATAGCCTGATGCGTATCGGTATCGGCCTTGGAACCATCGTCCTGATCGTCATTCTCATCGTCATTCTGACCTGAGAACGACGTAGGACCAGATCCTTGCAAAGGCCCTGCGCTCATACGGCGCGGGGCCTTTGTTGTATTTGGAGCACCGCTTCGGCATTGAACGCGCATGAAACGCAGAACACTCCTCAAATGGCTCGCCGCCCTACCGTTTCTTGGCGCAGGAGCAACTGCCGGAGGTATCGCCGTGGCCCGCTCGCGCAACCCGTATTATTCCGGTCCTGTTTCGGACCATTTCGACGGCACCGTCTTCTTCAACCCCGGTGGCGAGGAGCCGAAGGGGTTCGTGGACCTGCTGAAATGGCAGTTGAGCGGTGGCCGCAAGAAATGGCCTGAGCGCTATCCATCGCCCCATTCCGACACACCGCCTGCGACAGTCGATGGAGCCGATCTGCGGGTTTCCTATGTAGGCCACGCCACGGTTCTCATTCAGACCGGCGGTCTCAATATCCTCACCGACCCGGTCTGGAGCGAACGCTGTTCGCCGGTGTCGTGGGCGGGCCCGAAACGGGTCAACGACCCCGGTATCGCTTTCGACGATTTGCCGACAATCGACGCGGTGCTGCTGTCTCACAACCATTACGATCATCTCGATCTGGTCACACTCGCCCGGCTCAAGGAACGCGACGATCCGCTGGTCGTGACCCCGCTTGGCAACGACACGATCATCCACGCCAAATATCCGGGTATCCGCACCCAAACGGCTGACTGGGGGGATACCGTCGACTTGCCGGGCGGCATCAAGGTGCATTTCGAACCCGCCCATCACTGGTCCGCCCGCGGTATGGGCGACCGTCGCAACGCGCTCTGGGCGGCATTCGTCGTGGAAGGACCGGCGGGACTGGTCTACCATGTGGGCGATACCGGCTGGTTCGACGGCCGGTTCTATACCGAGGCGAAGGCGAAATACGACGGCTTCCGCCTCGCCATCCTGCCCTTCGGTGCCTACGAGCCGCGCGGCTTTATGAAGCCCCAACATCAGAACCCGGACGAGGCCGTGCGCGGCCATCTGGCCTGCAATGCGACCTACACGCTCGGTCACCACTGGGGCACGTTCCAGTTGACCGATGAGAGTATTGAGGACCAGATCACCGATCTCGATGCGGCGCTGGAACAGCACGGCGTCGGTACGGACATTTTCCGCCGCCTTTTACCGGGTCAGGCGTGGGACATACCTGCCGTCTAAGCGTACGATGTATCGATGACGTTCAAACCGACCGGATATAGTCACTCAGTCGCCCGCGCTGTGGAGAACACGTGGGACGTGGGCAAACGCAAGGTTGCCGCTGCTCTCGGTCTCACCGGCACACCGATGATCGCCCCCTACCACGGGTTCGGCACGGCAGCGCGATTTTGGGTCCGCGCGCGGGTGCTGGAGGACGAGGGGGTCGTCAGTGCCGTCTATTCGGAAAGTCTGTGGCAGAACTTGCGCCACACCTTCATGCGCTACGAGAGCGATGAGATCGCCGGTGCCACCGTGCGGTGGGAATTTGGGGGCCTGTCGGGCACCGAAACCACCGATGAGGAAGGCTTCCTCGATTTCTCGTTCGCCCCTGGTGACGGCTTCGACGAGACCGCAGCATGGCACGACGTCCATCTGAGCCTCCTGACCGCGCCCGGATATGACGACCATCCCCTCGGCGCCACAGTCCGCGTTCGCACCCCGCAACCGGACGCGACGATCGGCATCATTTCCGACATCGACGACACGATCGTCCAGACCGGTGCGACCAACTTCGTCAAGCACTGGCGCATCGTGGTCGCCAATGCGCCTGAAAGCCGGCGTGGCTATCCTTTTCAGCCCGAACTCTACACCGCGCTTGCGGATGGCAAGCACAACCCTGTCTTTTACGTCTCCTCCTCACCTTGGAACCTGTTCGATCTTTTCGATCGCTACATGGTGATGAACGGCATTCCCCAAGGGCCGATGCTGCTGAAGGATTTCGGGCTCGATGCGAGCAAATGGTTCACCGGCGGACATGATGGCCACAAGACCGAAGCCATAGCGCGCATGCTCGACGCCTATCCCGACCTGCCCTTCCTGCTGTTCGGCGATTCCGGCCAACGCGATCTCGATATCTATGCCGGTATCGTGAACCGTTATCCGGGCCGCATCCGTGCGGTGATCATGCATGATGTCACGCCCGACGAGCGCGACGCTGCAGCGCGCATGGAAATCGACCGTATCGAGCGCGCTGGCGTGACGGCGATCTACACGGATTCCTACGCCGATGTGTGGGACAAGCTGGCGGCTCTGGGCATCGCCCCGATGCGTTGAAACGCGGCATGTTACGGCGCTTGGCGTGAAAGGCGCGATTCATTATTCTGGGTTAACCTGCCGCCGAAGACGCAAAGCCGGAACGACCATGTTCGACACGATCAAGTCCATGCTGGGGCTCGCGCCCGATGCAAGCAAAACCGCCACGCCCCGCGCGATAGATCGCAATCTGGCAGCGGCGGCGCTTATGGTTCACGTCATCGCCGCCGACGGTTCGATCGATCCGCAGGAGGAGGAACGCCTCAGGCTGATCCTCAACACCCATTACGACCTGAACCCTGAGGACGCCGAGGCGTTGGCAACCGAAGCCCGCGCGACCCATGACGAAGCCGTCGATCTTTACGCCTTTACCAGTGTATTGAAACGAGAGATGAACGACGACGAGCGCATGTTGCTGGTCGAAGACCTGTGGGAAATGGTCTATGCGGACGGCGAGTTGCACGAGTTTGAGGACAATGTCGTGTGGCGCGTGGCGGAATTGCTCAACGTACAAACCCAGCAGCGCATCCTGTTGAAACAACGGGTGAAAGAACGCCACGGCCAGAGCGCCGACGATTCGATCCTTGCCGCCATGAACAAGTTGTCCGATGACTGAGACGCGCCCCGTCCTCGTTATACTCCATCAGGAAACATCCGTTCCGGGCCGCGTCGGCCAACGGCTGGTTGAACGTGGCTTCACGCTCGACATCCGGCGTCCACCGCTGGGCTGCGCGCTGCCGGAAACCCTCGATGACCATGCCGGGGCCGTCATGTTCGGTGGCCCGTCCTCGGCCAACGACACCGAAGAATTCGTACAGCGCGAGATCGACTGGCTCGCCGTGCCGCTGAAGGAAAACCGTCCGTTCTTCGGTATTTGTTTAGGCGCACAAAAACTGTCGCGCCATTTGGGCGGGTCGGTCACCCAGCATCCTGAGGGGCAAGTGGAGGTCGGCTACTACCCGCTCCACCCGACACCCGAGGGCCGCGCGCTGATTCCGGACTGGCCCTCAATGATCTACCAATGGCACCGGGAAGGGTTCGACCTGCCGGACGGCGCGGTTTCTCTCGCCACCGGCGACGTCTATCCCAATCAGGCTTTTCGCTATGGCGAGAATGCCTACGCTGTGCAGTTCCACGCGGAACTGACGCTGGCGATGATGTGCCGCTGGTCGGTGAAGGGCGCGGAGCGTATGCAGAATCCGGGGGCGCAGAACCGATCACAACATCTGAACGGACGCATGATTCACGACCCTGCGATCAGCAAATGGCTCGATGATTTCCTTGACCTGTGGATCGGCACGGCACACGCACCGGCGGAGGCGAAGGCCGCCTAGCACGCGCCCTCAGCGCGCCATCCCGTGATATTCGGCGTTCGGGCGCATGTCGCTGGCCGCAGCCATCCGGTTCGTCATGTTGAAGAACGAGGCCACCGCCGCGATATCCCAGATCGCACGGTCGTCGAACCCCGCTTCGCGCAGCACATCCCGGTCCTCCTCCTCGATCGTCTCCGGGCTTTCCGTCAGCATGACCGCGAAATCCAGCATCGCTCGCGTTCGTGGTTCGAGGCGGGCGGCGCGGTAGTTTTGCACCAGCATTTCGCCCAGCGCCGGGTCGCCCGACAATTCCCGCACCGCCGCGCCGTGGGCGGTGAGGCAATAGAAGCAGCGGTTCACCGCCGAGACCACCACGGCGATCATTTCCCGCTCCAGCTTGGTCAGCGCGGAGTCTCCCAGCAGCAGGTCGTTATACATATCGGTGAAGGCGCGCAGTTTGGTGTCGTCAAAGGCGTAAGCGCGCAAAACATTGGGAACGAGCCCCAGTTTCTCCTCGCAAATGTCGAAATAGCGCTTCGTTGCGTCGCTCAACGCCGTTTTGCCCGTATCGAGAGCGATTACCACTTCATCGCCTGTTGCCATTTTATGTCTCCTGCGTTCCTTTGGGGCGGCGGTCGAACCGAATACGGCACCGCTACCGGGAGGATGATCATGACTGCAAAATCCAGCCGCGCAAAGGCGCTCGACAAGACCCTGTTCGCGGAGGTCGCGCACGAGGATCTGGACGCGCTCACCAAACCCACCCGCACCGAAATTCTTGAACATGCAAGCAAAGCGCTCGATGGCAAGGCAAAGCGCCGTCTCGCCGTAGAAGCGTTGCAGGCCGACGGGGCACACCCGGCCACGCTGATCGTGGCCGCCATGCCGAACCGGCCCTTCATCATCGATTCCATCATCGCCGAATTGTCGCGCCAGTTGCTGGAACCGCAACTCGTCGCCCACCCCGTCATTCGCTCCGAGAAAAACGGTGATACGTCCCTCGTCGCCATCGTCGTAGCCAGCGTGAGCGCTGCGAAGCGCAAGCAGCTCAAGGCCGACCTTGGCGATGTGCTGGACCAGGTGCGTGTCGTGACTGACGACTGGCAGCCCATGCGCAAGCGCCTCGCGGCTGCTGTCGAAGCGTTGCGCGAAAACCCTCCATCGGTGCCAGCCGATTCCCTCGCGGAAGCCATTCAATTCGTGGAGTGGATACTCGACGACAATTTCGTGCTGCTGGGCGTGCGCGAATACGATTTCGATGGGGCCGACGCCACGGCGGTGGATGACAGCGCGCTGGGAATCCTGCGTGATTCCAACCTGGCCGTCATGTCCCGTGGTGGTGAAGCGGTGGCGATGACGGACGAAATTCGGGAATTTCTCGCCCGCCCGGACCCGCTCATCATCACCAAGGCCAACGCCCGTGCCCGGGTGCACCGCAATACATATCTCGATTATGTCGGGCTCAAACGCTACAGCGATAAAGGCGATGTGGTGGGCGAATTGCGCATCGTCGGCATGTTCACCTCCACCGCCTACACCAAGTCCGTCGGCACCATCCCCGTGCTGCGCCATAAGGCGGCGACGGTGCTGGACCATTTCGACGCCGACCCGCACAGCCATGCGGGCAAAGCGCTCACCAACGTTCTGGAGACGTGGCCCCGCGACGAACTGTTCCAGATCGAAACCGGTCTGCTGACCGAGTTCGCGGGCATCGCCATGCGGTTGGAGGAGCGTCCCCGTATTCGCGTTCTGGCCCGCCCGGACGGGTTCGACCGGTTCGTTTCCATCCTCGTCTACGTGCCGCGCGAACGCTACGACACCCGCGTGCGCCAGCAACTGGGCACCTACTTCTCGAACGTTTTCGACGGGCGCCTGTCAGCCTTTTATCCAGCCTTTCTGGAAAACGGGATGGTGCGCGTTCACTTCATAATCGGCCGCGATGCGGGCAAGACGCCAATCGTGGAGCGCGAAACGCTGGAACGGCGGGTCACGGAAATCACCCGCTCGTGGGAGGACAGGCTGCTGGCCGCCGACCCGGACGCCCAGCGCCACGCATTCCCGCTCGCCTACAGGGAAGCCTACAATGCCGCCACCGCGCTGCACGATGCGAGCCTGTTCGAGGACCTCAGCGCCGACCAGCCCCTCGCCATAGACTTTCATCGTTCCAACGACGCCGACAAGGCGGCCCTGCGCCTGAAACTGTTCCATCTGGGCGAGCCGCTGGCGCTGTCGCTGCGCGTCCCGAGCCTCGAAAACATGGGCTTCGATGTCATTGAGGAGGTGACGTTTTCCGATCGAACGGCAGGACGGCGAAACCGTCCACATCCATGATATGTCGTTGCGCCATTTCAAAGGTCGCGCCATCGACATGGAGGTGCAGGATGCGCCATTGACGAACGTGCTGGGCGCGGTCTGGCGCGGGGAAACCGGTGACGACCGGTTCAACGGGCTTGTCCTGATGGCCGGACTGGACTGGAAAATGGCCTCCGTCATGCGCGCCATCGCGCAATATCTGCGCCAGATCCGCTCCCGCTTCACGGCGCGGTCGATGGCCGAAACGCTGGCGCGGCATTCGGCGATCACCGGCGATCTGGCGCGCCTTTTTGAGACCCGCTTCGACCCGTCCATCAAGAAGGACGCCCGCATACAACAACAGGGCAAACTGGACGCGGCCATCACGCAAGCCCTGGAAAGCGTCACCTCGTCGGATGACGACCGCATCATCCGCAATGTCCGTTCGGTCATTCTGGCGACGCTGCGAACGAATTTTTACGCCCCGCCGGAACAAGGCACTGACGTCGCCCCCGCCCCGGTTTTCGCCTTCAAGATCGACCCTTCCGCCGTGCCGATCATGCCCAAACCCGTGCCTTACCGGGAAATCTTCGTCTCCTCGCCACAGGTGGAAGGGTCTGCACCTGCGCTTCGGCCCCGTCGCCCGTGGCGGCCTGCGCTGGTCGGACCGCGCGCAGGACTACCGCACGGAAGTGCTGGGGCTGGTGAAGGCGCAGCAGGTCAAGAACGCCGTCATCGTGCCCGTGGGTTCCAAGGGCGGCTTCGTGCCGAAACGGTTGCCGCCTCGTTCCGCAGACCCGAATGCATGGTTCGAGGCCGGGCGTGAGGCCTACAAGGTCTTCATCTCTTCCCTGCTCTCGCTCACCGACAATCTGGTGGACGGAAAGGTCGTGCCACCCGCGCATATCGTGCGCCATGACGGCGACGATCCCTATTTCGTTGTCGCCGCCGACAAAGGCACGGCCACATTCTCAGACACGGCCAACGCCATCTCACAGGCCCGCGATTTCTGGCTCGACGATGCCTTCGCATCGGGCGGTTCAGCTGGTTACGATCACAAGGTCATGGGCATTACTGCCCGGGGCGCGTGGGAGGCCGTCAAACGCCATTTCCGCGAGATGGAAAGCCCTTCCGGCGCTCCAAGCTGGGACATCCAGTCTGAAGCGTTCACGGCTGCGGGCGTGGGCGACATGTCAGGCGACGTGTTCGGAAACGGCATGTTGCTTTCGGAACAGACGAAGCTGATCGCCGCCTTCGACCACCGCGACATCTTCATCGACCCGAACCCTGATCCAACGACCACATTCAAGGAGCGCAAGCGCCTGTTCGAGATGGGTCGGTCGAGCTGGCAGGACTATGACACGAAACTGATCTCGAAGGGGGGCGGCGTCTTCCCCCGCTCCGCAAAGACGATCAAGCTGTCACAGGCCGCCGCCGACGCGATCGGTTTCGTGGCTGGCGACCATCCGCCGCAAGACGTGCTGACCGCCATCCTGAAGGCACCGGTCGACCTCATGTGGTTCGGCGGCATCGGCACCTACATCAAGGCGGGCACTGAGAGCGACGCCGAAGTGGGCGACCGGGCCAACGACGCCATCCGCGTCATGTCCAGACACGTGCGCGCCAAGGTTGTCGGCGAAGGAGCCAATCTCGGCGTCACCCAGCCCGGGCGCATCGCGTTCGCCCTGCAGGGTGGGGCCATCAATTCCGACGCCATCGACAATTCCGCAGGCGTTAATTCTTCCGACGTCGAGGTCAACATCAAGATAGCGCTGGCAGCCGCCATGAAGTCGGGCCGCCTGACGCGCAAACGCCGCAACACGTTGCTCGAAAGCATGACCGATACGGTTGGCCATCTCGTGCTGGAGAACAATTACCGCCAGACGCTTGCCATCTCCTTGTCCGAAAGGCGTGGCCTTGACGCGCTCGGGGAGCAGCAAAGACTGATGCAAGCCCTGGAACGGCGCGACCTGCTCGACCGGACGGTGGAAGACTTGCCCGAAGATTCGGCCTTGGCCGAGCGCCGCGACGCGGCCCAGCCGCTCACCCGCCCGGAAATCGGCGTGTTGCTCGCCTATGCCAAGATCGTCGCCCTCGATGATGTTCTGGCCACCGACGCACCGGACGACCCGGTGATGGAAACGCTGCTCAAGGGATATTTTCCGCCAAAAATGCAGAAGACTTATGCTGACGAGATCGAAGGCCACAGGCTGCGGCGCGAGATCATCGGCACAGTGCTGGTCAATGCGATGATAAACCGGGGCGGCCCGACTTTCATCAACCAGGCGACGGAACGCACTGGAACAGGCATCGATACACTGGCGCGGGCCTTCCTGACGGCATGGAAAGCCTACGGTCTGGAAGACGTATCCGCCTCTATCGACGCTCTCGACACGAAAATCGCAGGCGAGGCCCAACTGGCGCTGTATGCCATCGTGCGCGATTGCGTGGTTGGCCAGACGGTATGGTTCGCGCGCAACGGGGACTACAGCGACGGTATCGCGCCGGTTGCGGACAGCTATGGCCGCGCGGTCGAGGCGCTTTCACCGAAGTTGGACAAGCTGGCCCCGGACTTCCTGATCGACCGCATGGCGGGAGAAGCTGCGGCGTTCGAGCAACAGGGCGTTCCCTCGGCTTTGGCCGCCCTTCTGGGCAAGATGCCCGTGCTGGCCCTCGTGCCGGATATCGAACTGGCCGCCCGCACGGCGGATGCCAAGCTGGAGGCGACGGCCCGCGCTTTCTTTGCCATCACCAAGACATTCCAGATCGGTCGCATCGTGCAGGCGTCGCGCGAGGTCTCCCTGCCGGACTATTACGACTCCCTCGCGCTTGACCGGGCCATGCAGGGGCTGCACCGCGCCCGCCGGGAAATCACGGTCGATATCATGCAGTCCGGCAAGGATGCCGAGGCTTGGCTGAATGCAAACCGCAAGGCGGCAGACCGCACCGCCAGCCAGCTTCGGCCCATCGTGGAGGGTGGCACAACCTCGGTATCCCGCCTTACGGTCGCTGCCAATGCCCTGGCAGATCTCGCAAGGGGCTGATCGAACCGCCGACTTGTGGACATTAAAAAGCCCGCGGGAACCGAGTTCCCGCGGGCGTTTGCGTTTGCGAAACCGCTTATTCGGCAGCTTGCGGCGTGGTCCCGTGGGGATGCACGCTCGTGTGCAACGGCCAGGCGCCGGTCCGCTCCCTGTTCAGCCCGATCATCAGACTGACGCACATGATGAGCAGCACGATGGTGAACGGAAAGCCCGTGGACACCGCCATCGCCTGCAGTGCCGAAAGCGCGGATGAGCCGCCGATCAGCAGCAGCGTGGCAGCCACGATGCCCTCGAAGGAACACCAGAACACGCGCTGGGAAACCGGCGCATCCGTCTTGCCGCCAGCCGTAATCGTGTCGATGACGAGCGAGCCGGAATCCGACGAGGTTACGAAGAACACCAGCACCAGAATGATGCCGAGGAAAGACGTGATCCCCGCCAGCGGAAGGGGTGCCAGCATCTCGAACAGCTTCAGCGGAAGCGGCGCGTCCTTCACCGCAGCCGAAGCGTCGGCCACGACCTGGCTGATCGCCGTGCCGCCGAAGGCACCCATCCACAACACGCAGACGAATGTCGGAATGACGATCACGCAGAACACGAATTCCCGCACCGTCCGTCCACGCGATACGCGGGCGATGAACATGCCCACGAATGGCGACCAGGAAATCCACCACGCCCAGTAGAACGCGGTCCAGCCCTGACGGAAATTATCATCATCGCGCCCGAACGGGTTCGACAGCGGGATGAGTTCCGTCACGTAGGCCGCGCCACCGGCAGCGACCGTTGCAAAGATATCGGCGGTTGGCCCGACGATGATGATGAAGACCAGCAACAGCGCGGCCAGCGCGATGTTGATTTCAGACAGCACCTTCACACCGCCATCGAGCCCGCGAATGACCGAAACCAAGGCCAGTGCGGTGATGATCGCGATCAGCAGCACTTTGGCCAAGGGCCCGGTGCCCCAACCGAACAGATAGTTCAGACCGGCCAATGCCTGCTCCGTACCGAAGCCAAGCGAGGTGGCCAAGCCGAACAGGGTGGCGAAGACGGCCAGCGTGTCGATCACATGCCCCGGCCAGCCCCAGACCCGGTCGCCCAGAATTGGATAGAAAGCCGACCGCAAAGTCAGCGGCAGGCCACGGTTGTAGGTGAAAAAGGCCAGCGACAGGGCAACGACCGCGTAGATCGCCCACGGGTGCAGCGCCCAATGGAAGATCGTGGCGGCCATGCCGAGATTACGGGCGGCATTCACGTCACCGACAGCCGCACCCAGCGGTGCCCAGTCGGTGCGCGCACCGGCTTCACCGGCAACGCCGGCGAGAGACGAGTCGAAATGGGACATGGGCTCCGAGACGCCGAAGAACATGAGACCGATGCCCATACCGGCAGCGAACAGCATGGAGAACCAGCCGATATAGCCGTAATCCGGCTTGGCATTCACCCCGCCGAGGCGGATCTTGCCGAAAGGCGTGACCATCAGGAAAATGCACAGCAGCACGAAGATGTTGGCCGCCGACAGGAAGAACCAGTCGAATGTCGATGTCAGCCAACCGCGCATGGAGACGAATGCGGCACCGGCCTGATCCTGAAACATCAGCGTCAGAATGACGAAGGCAACGATGGAAATCGCCGAAATGGCGAAGACCGGGTTGTGAATATCGAGACCGAATGGCTGGATATTGTCCTGTCCGATCTCGAAGTCCGTATCCGAAGGATGCGGCGCGCGCGTCCCCGGCGGTATGACTGCATTTGTGTCTGTCATTGTTCAGTTCCCCCGTTTCAGGCGACAATTCGCCCGCTAGAAGCCAGAATAACGGCTCAAACGCCTGTGTCACCCCGTCGCATCACGACGCATCGATAACCCAGCACCGACACGCACCGGTCCAAACGCGCGATTGTGTCCACGCCTGATCCCGTCTAGGAGACCCCTGACAACCGGCCCTCCCCCGGTCCTTTTCTTCCTATTCAGGCCTTTCCCATGTCCGCGACAGACGCATCCCCCCACACGTCCAAAGATGGCTCGACCGCATCCCTCCGCAACATCGCCATCATCGCCCACGTCGACCACGGCAAGACGACGCTCATCGACGTTTTGCTGAAACAGTCCGGCACGTTCCGCGACAACCAGCAGGTCGATGAGCGGGCGATGGATTCCAACGATCTGGAAAAAGAGCGCGGCATCACCATCCTCGCCAAGGTCACGTCCGTGAACTGGAAGGGCAACCGCATCAATATTGTGGACACACCGGGCCACGCCGATTTCGGCGGAGAGGTGGAGCGCATTCTCAACATGGTCGACGGTGTCATCATTCTGGTCGACGCTGCCGAAGGGCCGATGCCCCAGACCAAGTTCGTGCTGGCCAAGGCGCTGAAGCTCGGCCTCAAACCCATCGTTGCCATCAACAAGATCGACAAGCCCGATGGTCGTCCCGACTGGGTGCTGGACGAGGTGTTCGACCTGTTCGGTAACCTCGAAGCCAACGAGGAACAGCTCGATTTCCACACGCTTTACGGCTCCGCCAAGGAAGGCTGGATGGCCGCTGACGCGGAAGGCCCGAAGGACGACATGGGCCCGCTGCTCGATCTCGTCATGGAGCATGTTCCTGCGCCAACCGTTGAGGACGGGGATTTCCGGATGCTGGCCACCACGATCGAGGCCAACCCCTATCTCGGTCGCATCCTGACCGGCAAGATTTCCTCCGGCGTCGCCATTCCCAACCAGGCCATCCATGCGTTGGACCAGAGCGGCAAGATCGTCGAGCAGGGCCGCATCACGCAGGTGCTGTCGTTCGACGGCCTCGAACGCAAGCCCGTCACGAACGCCAAGGCGGGGGATATCGTCTCCATCGCGGGCCTTACGAAAGCCACCGTCGCCGATACGCTTGTCGCCCCCGGCATCAAGGAACCCATCGCCGCCCAGCCCATCGACCCGCCGACCCTGTCCATGACCTTCCGCGTCAACGACGGCCCGCTGGCCGGACGCGAGGGCGACAAGGTGCAGAGCCGCGTCATCCGCGACCGTCTCATCAAGGAAGCCGAAGGCAACGTGGCGCTCAAGGTCACGCAGATCGAGGGCACCGACGCCTATGAGGTTGCCGGTCGTGGCGAATTGCAGTTGGCCATCGTCATCGAGACCATGCGCCGGGAGGGGTTTGAGCTGACCGTCGGTCGCCCGCGTGTGGTGATGCAGGAAGACGAGAACGGCAACAAGATGGAGCCCATCGAGGAAGCCATCATCGACGTGGACGAGGAATTTTCCGGCCCCGTGGTGGAAAAACTCTCCCAGCGCCGCGCCGATCTTGTGGAAATGAAACCGTCCGGCACGGGCCGCACGCGTCTGGTGTTCCACGCACCGACGCGGGGATTGATCGGCTACCTGTCCGAACTGATGTCCGACACCCGCGGCACGGCGATCTTCAACCGCACGTTCCTCGAATACGCCCCCTACAAGGGCGACATCGCCCAGCGCCATACCGGAACGCTCATTTCGAATGCCGATGGCGAGGCCGTGGCCTTCGCCATGTTCCATCTGGAAGACCGGGGCCCGATGATGATCCATCCCGGTGCCAAGGTTTATCAGGGCATGATCGTGGGCGAACATGCGCGCGGCAACGACCTGGAAGTCAACGTGATGAAGGGCAAGCAGCTCACCAACATGCGCTCGTCCGGCAAGGACGAAGCGGTGAAACTGACCACGCCGATCAACATGACGCTGGAAAAGGCGCTCGCCTACATCACGGATGAGGAACTGGTGGAAGTGACGCCCAAGAATATCCGTCTGCGAAAACGTGTTCTCGATCCGATCGAGCGCAAGCGCCAGATGCGGCAGGCCCAATCTGAAGCGTCTGCCTAACCGATCTGCATAACAGTCTTGGTGCCCACCCGCGCGGCAATCCACGCCATGTCGCGCGGGCTGATTGCCACGCACCCTTCCGTTGGCGGATAACCGGGCTTTGCGATGTGGAAGAAGATCGCCGAGCCACCCTGCCCCAAATGGCAGGTGATGTTGTAGTCCAGCACGATCACCACATCGTAGAGCCGGTCACGGCGCATCAAGACCTCGTGAGAAGCGGGGTATGGAAGACGGACCGGTCGGTTGTAGTTCCGGTCTCCCACCGCATCACACCATCCATCGTTCGGACCGATCTGTGTGGTTGGTAACAGGGTTCGCATCACCCCCCGATCCGCCCGCACCATCGCGCGCAGCAGGCGGAAACGCCCCACCGGCGTGCCGCCGTCCCCTTCCCGCTTGACGCTCACCAACCCACTGCGACCGAGCGCACACGCAAAGGTTCGTCCCCCGGCGTGAAGGTATCCCTGTCGCCGGTTTCCGGGGCGGGCGGTGACGCGAAGGGTTCGAAGCATGGCACGATGGAGCGATAAGAACTTGACGTTGCCACAGTGCCACGTTTGATCTGTAAGACCAGACGTAACAGGTGACGGAACGCTCCATGACCGAACGCGCACTCCTTCTCGTGGATGATGATGACGACCTGCGCGAAGCGTTGATCGAACAGCTCTCGCTCTACGAGGAGTTCAAGATCCGTCAGGAAACGACGGCGGCAGCGGGCATATGCCAGCGCGCGCGATGCCCATACCGATTTGCTCATCATGGATGTTGGCCTGCCGGACATGGACGGGCGCGAAGCCGTGAAATTGCTTCGCAAGGGCGGGTTCAAGAGCCCGATCATCATGCTGACCGGTCACGACACGGATTCCGACACCATTCTGGGGCTGGAAGCCGGTGCCAACGATTACGTCACCAAGCCCTTCAAGATTGCCGTGTTGCTTGCTCGCATCCGCGCACAGCTTCGACAGCATGAACAAAGCGAGGATGCCGTTTTCACGGTCGGCCCTTACTCGTTCCGGCCCGCGCAAAAGCTGATGATTACGGAAGACGAGAAGAAGGTCCGGCTGACGGAAAAGGAAACGGCGATCCTGAAATATCTCTACCGTGCCGAGCAGAAGGTCGTCACCCGCGACGTGCTGCTGGAAGAGGTGTGGGGCTACAATTCCGGCGTCACCACCCACACCTTGGAAACGCACATCTACCGCCTGCGTCAGAAGATCGAGGCCGACCCGTCCAATGCCCGGTTACTGGTGACGGATGCCGGTGGCTACAAGCTGGTCCCATGATTATGCCAGATATATCGCTGGTTGCGCGTGGGCGAGCCCAAGGCGAGCCGCGCCGTAAAGCGCGCGCCGCCGCAGCGGGCCGTGCGTTCAGCGCGGCCATCGCGTGAGGCCCTGACATGTCTCTCGACAACGACATCGCCCTGCTGGAGCAGGTTCCCCTGTTTGAGGAACTCGACCGGGAACAGCTCCGGCTGCTCGCCTTCGGCGCAGAGACCCGCCGGCTGGCAGCGGGTGCGCGGCTGTTCCGGGAAGGCGCGTTTTCGGAAGGCGGCTATGTGGTGCGCCAAGGTCATCTCGAACTGAAGCGCGGGGGCGACAAGGGCACGGTGGTGAAGACCCTACACCCCGGCATGTTGGTCGGCGAAATGGCGCTCATCACGCCCACAGATCATTCCACCACCGCCATTGCGCCGGAAGGCGGCGAGGTGATGAAAATACCACGACCGCTGTTCCGCCGGATGCTCGAGGAATATCCGGACCTGACGGAACGGCTGCACGAGCGCATATCAAATGAGGTGCAAGCCTTCATGGTGCGCCTGCAGCGCATTCAGCGCGACCTCGACAGGGCGGACGGGCTCTAGGCGTCTGCCGGACGGTGCTGCCGGACCAGTTCGGAATACCACTCACCGCTTTTCTTTACGGTCCGTACCTGCGTTTCATAATCCACATGCACGATCCCGAAGCGCATGGCATAGCCTTTTGCCCATTCGAAATTGTCCAGAAGCGACCAGGCGAAATAGCCCTTCAGCGGAATACCTGCGTCCAGAGCATTGGCACTGGCGGCCAGATGGTCTTCCAGATAGGCGCGGCGCGGTTCGTCCTCGATAGTGCCGTCCCCATCCGGCCCCATATTGTAACAGGACCCGTTCTCGGTGATGAAAACCGGTGGCAGGTCATAACGGTCGTAGACCTGCACCAGCAGGTCGGTCATTGCGTCTGCCTTGATTTCCCAACCGATATCCGTGCGGACACCACTGTCTGTCGAAGGCACCTCGCGCACGGAAGGGAACTCCGCTTCATCGTCCGCCGCGTAGGTCGTCGGGAAATAATAGTTCAGCCCCCACCAGTCGAGCGGCTGGGCGATCGTCTCCATATCCCCGTCCCGCACCGGCATCCGGTCACCGAGAGCTTCCATGAAGTCCCGCTCGTAAGCGCCGCTGAAGATGGGCCCCATGAAAGCGCCATTGTGGAACTGGAACCCCCGTTCGGCAGCCGCAACATCCGCTTCACTATCGGACGCTGGACTGATCGCATAAACGTTCAGCACGATGCCCATCGGCAGGTCGGCCCGCTCCGCCCGCGCCGCTTGCACTCCGAGCCCGTGCGCCAGATTGGTGGTGTGAACCGCTGCCAGCGCGGCGTCCAGATTGCGTTCGCCCGGTGCATGGAGGCCATAGAGATGGCTGAGATAGGTCGAGCACCACGGCTCGTTGAATGTCGCCAGCGCGTCCATCCGGTCGCCGAGGCGGGCAACCACCACGCTGGTATAATCGGCAAACGCCTGCGCTGTGTCCCGGTCGGTCCAGCCACCATATCCGGCCAGCGCAAGGGGCAAATCCCAATGGTAGAGCGTTGGAAAAACCTTGATCCCCCGCGCCACCAGCCCGTCGATCAGCCGGTCGTAAAAATCCAGTCCCGCACCGTTCACTGCACCACGCCCGTCCGGCAGGATGCGGGGCCATGCGATAGAAAACCGGTAGGCTTCAAGTCCAAGATCGACCAACAGGTCGAGGTCGCTCTCCCAGCGATGATAATGGTCGCACGCCACATCCCCGGTATGCCCGCCGAACACGCGCCCCGGCATGTTGGAAAAGGCGTCCCAGATCGATGGCCCACGCCCGTCCTCGCGCGTCGCGCCCTCGATCTGGTAGGCAGCGGTTGCCGCACCAAAGATGAAGTCTTTCGGAAAGCGGGCGTGGAGAGCATCGGTCATGGTGCGGACGATCCGTAAGCTAGAATGATAGGGCGCGGTATAGCCATTGCCAAAGCAGGCGCAAAGAGACGGCAAGGCGCGGGCAAGCCCCCCGTGGCACGAATGACCTTTAATCGAATGGACTGGAACCATGCCCATCACATCCGCCCTGCCCGGCCTATGGGCCGGATGCGTCGCTGCAACGGCACTGGCGGGAGCAACCTTCTACCAGCAACCTGCACCCGTCACTGATGTGGCGCCCCCATCCGTTTCCCGCACCGGGCCTATCATCACCACCCTCTTCGGGAAGGGCGGTGCGACCGGTCATCTGACCCTTCGTCTGGCCTACCGGTTTACCGGTGACGCAAAACCGGTCACTCCACTCGCGGCATTGGCGGCCAACAGGCTGACGCAGGCGGCGCTCACCCGGGGCGTGGAGTTCGATACCGCACTCGACGACGAACGGGCCTTCCAGCGCTTCGTCATCGACATCGTCGGCACCGTTGAAGGCTACACGATCGACGCGGTGGAAGAGGCGTCCTTCCACCCGTTCAGCAGCAGCGAATAGGCAATTCTACCCGTCGATCACGGCCTTCAGGGTGGGGGAGCGCAGATCGTCGCTGGCGCGCATGTCGAGTTGCAACACCATCACGTCCTTGACCACCGGCACCCCTGTCACATCGTTCACCCGTCCGGCAATACCCGCACGTAGCGCGTCGAGATCGACGAAGCTCATATCGAACGGATTGGCGCTGTCCGCCTTGGAAGGTTCGGGAAGAACAGCATCATAAAGCGCGTCCGCGATCAGGGTATTGAGGGCGGGGTCGTCAAGGTCCACAGCCGCGTCGATCGTCAAACCCAGTTTGAGAAAGGCGAGCCCCTGCATGGTCGAACCGCGCACGATGGGAACCGCCATCAAGCCCGGCTCCACGAAGCGCTGCAATCCCGAAATGTCGCCCGCCGGTGTCGAGTGGGTTTGCGCGGTGAGACCCACCGCATAATGGCCGCCGATAGCGGCTGCGCTGCATAACAGAATATGGAGAAAGGCGCCCACGAACCCTAGTCGGACCCGTAGCGCCCGATGGCGCGGCCGGTTCGATTGCCGGAACGATACGTGCCGTCGCTCGCATCGTCCCGCACGGTTTCCATGATGATCGCCGCGATCTCGCGCACGGCGGCCAGTTGAGCTGCCAGTTCCGCACCGTTGCGCGCCAGAACGTCCCGCAAATGTTTCACTTCGTCAGCAGACCCGACATGGGCGGAATCGCTGCGACGCAATTCGGCCAGCAGACGTGCCTTGGTTTGGGTCGATGCAGCAAGATCGAACGCCGGATCGTTCTCGAGAAATGCCGTTTCGGTTTCCACATGCCCAATTGCGCGGGCGGCGAGAGAGCGGTTCACGGTGCCTTCTCCGGCGCAAGTCCGGCCAATGCGGCAAACGATACGGCACCGGACCGTGCCAGTTGACCGGCCACCGCATCGGCCAGTTGGGAGCGCCACATATCCGCCCCGATACCCCCGCCGAATGCGGCACCGTCCTTCGGCAACATGGTTTCCACGACGGTTCGCATGAGCATCGTGTCGAAGGCGATGGCCACATCCGACGACGGCTTTGGCGCGGTGTTGATGACCGGCGCGGCGCAGGCGCAGCGATCTGGCTTATCGGGTCCATGACGGTTCCTCGCTTCGGTTGTTCGATCTTTACGCTATCCCCTTCGCCACCCTTGCCGTCAGCCCGTGTAGGTCTCCAGAAAGATCTCGCGCAAAGCGCATCAGGAAGGTCGGGAAAACGATGTAGAGCAGCACCAGCCCGCCGAAGATGAGCGCGGGTAGAGACACGAAATAGATCGGTATCTGCGGAGCCAGCTTGTTGACCAGCCCGATCGTCGCGTTGGCCAGCAGGCCATAGACGATGAATGGCCCGATGAGCTGCAATACTGCGCGAAACAGCCGGTCCGTGACCGCGGTCATATCGTCCAGCAACATGTCCGGCTTGCGGCAGTTCGCCCAGCGGCACCAGCGTATAGCTTGCCACCAGCGCGCGGATAACCTCGTGGTGAAACTCCAACTGGAACAGCACCACCAGCGCGCTGAACGTCACCAGCGTGCCCAGCACTGCCTGCGGTTCGGTCGGCTCCATCACCGTGCCGGGAATGTTGCCGTATCCGACCACCGTCGCAACCGCCGTCGCACCGAACGACAGAGCGAACATGGCGAACCGCCCCAGCAGCCCCAGGACCACGCCCATCAAGCGTTTCCGTGGCGATCAGCAGACAGCAGCGCCGCCGGTGTCGCTGCACCCGTTTCCGGAAGCGGCACGAGCGCGGCAATCGAGACCGCGACCCCGATCACCATGTAGAGCCGCACCTGCACCGGCACACCGCTGTTAGACAGGCCCGGCAGTACCATGAAGCACCCGGCCACACGGCAGAATACGGCAATGCCGGTGATCGTCAGCGCATCCACGGTCTATCCGTCACGCAATCTGCCCGATCACATCAACCGGAATGCCCCGTGCGATTTCCACGTGAGAGAGCACGGCGATTTCCGGGTGCAGCCGCTCCATGATCATCCGCACAGTGCCCCGCGCGTCGGGAGAAGTGACCAGCACGAAGTCGCGCCCTTCGGCCAGATGGCCTTCCACCGATTTCTGCGCCGCACGACCGAACGCCTCCAGACGCGCAGGCTCCATCGTGAAGCCGATCACGTCGCCGCTCGCATCCCGCGCGACGGCATCGTGGAACGCCTTGTCCCACTTCCTCCCCCAGCCGCAGCACACCCAGCCGTCCACCGACTGCCAGATCACCGCAAAGCTGTTGGGCAATCCGCATCCGCACATGCTCCACCAGCCGCTCCGTGCGGTTGATGTGTGGCGCGACCTCCGCCAGCGCCTCGATGATCAGCGGCAGGTTGCGGATCGACACGCCTTCCGCCAACAGCCCGCGCAAGACGGCCTGCACACCGGGATAACTGAGCGGCCCGGTGCAGATCTGGTCGGCCAGTTTGCGATAGTCGGTATCGAGACCCGCGATCAACGTCTTCACATCGCGGAACGACAGCAGCTGCGGCAGGTTCGTGCGGATGGTTTCCGACAGATGGGTGAGGATGACGGACACCTCGTCCACCACCTTGAACCCCATCTGCCGCAAGTCCTCGCTGAAGGTCGCCGACGTCGAGAGCGCCCTAATACCAAAGGCCGGTTCGATGGTCTCATCACCGGGAATGGTCGGCATGGGCGCATCGTCGATCAATGCCAGAATGTCGCCGGGCCGCATTTCATGTTCGGCGACAGACGTGCCGTGGATGCGGATGCAATAGCCCTTGGGCGGCGTGTCATAATCCTCGCCCAGCCGCACATCCGGCACCACGAAACCATATTGGCGGGCGAATTTCTGCCGCATCCGCGTCATGCGGTGGGCCAGTTCGTCCTGTTTCGTCGCCAGATGCGAGGCGAGATGCTGGCCGAAGACCAGCTCGATCTCGCCCGCATCCAGCGCTGCCTTGACCGAATTGCGCTGCTCCTCGCCGATCTTCGCCTCACCGTCCAACCGGCTTTCTATCTCGGCAGCGGCGGACGCCTTGCGTCGTGCGTTTTCCGCGTAAGCCAGTCCGAACGCCGCGGCGGACAGCAGCATGAACGGCAGGAACGGCAGGCCCGGCACAACGGCCATCGTCAGCAGAAGCGCGCCCGCGATCTGCAACGCTTTCGGATGTGCGCCCAGCTGGTCGAACACCGCCTTGTCGGCAGATCCCCGCGTGCCGCCCTTCGAGACCAGCAGACCCGCCGCCAGCGACACGATCAATGCCGGTATCTGCGAGACCAGTCCGTCCCCCACCGACAATTTCGTGAACACGTCGGCAGCTTCGTAGAACGACATGCCGTGGCGCGTCGTACCGATGATGATGCCGCCGACGATGTTGATGCTGGTGATGATGAGACCGGCGACCGCATCCCCGCGCACGAATTTCGACGCCCCGTCCATCGAGCCGAAGAAGGAGGATTCCTCCTCCAGTTCCCGCCGTCGCAACTTGGCCTCCTCGTCGTCGATCGTGCCCGCGGACAGGTCCGCGTCGATCGACATCTGCTTGCCTGGAATGGCATCCAGCGTGAACCGCGCGCCGACTTCCGCGATGCGGGTCGAGCCCTTTGTGATGACCACGAAATTGACCACCACGAGAATGAGAAACACCGTCAGTCCGATGACGAAATCGCCCCCCATCACGAAACTGGAAAAGCCGCCGATCACATAGCCCGCCGCGTTTACCCCCTCGTGGCCGTCGGACAGGATAGAGCGGGTCGTGGCGATGTTCATGGACAGGCGCAGCATCGTCGCCACCAACAGGATGGTCGGGAACGACGAGAAATCGAGCGGTCGCGTAATCCAGAGCGACACCATCAGGATCAGCACGGACAGCGCGATGGAAAGCGACAGGCCGAAGTCGATCACCCATGTGGGGATCGGCAGAAACAGGATCGCCAGAATGAAGACGATCCCGCCCGCGAACATCAGGTCACGGCCGCGGCCCAGTATGCCCTGTTTCGGAGCTACAGCCGCCACACTCATCGTCTTAGAAACCGCCCTGAATGCGCGACATGGTAATCTGCGCCAGCGTGCCCATCTGTGCGCCCATGAAGGTCGCGGCCAGCATGACGGCAGCGAAAATGGCCATAATTTTCGGCACGAAGGTCAGCGTCATTTCCTGTACCTGCGTGAGCGCCTGCAACAGGGCGATGGTCAAACCGACGACCATTGCGGCTACGATCGCCGGCGCAGACGCGACAATGATCGTCCACGTGGTCAGCTGAACCAGATCAAGCGCGTCGGCCTCGTTCACGGGTCCGCCCCTCAGTTGGCAGCTTCGTGCAGCGTCCAGCCGGACGAAAGGGCGACCGTGCGGCCATCGTCGAGAACGGCCTGCGCCTCGGTACCGCCCATCTCCACCCGAACCACGCGGCCCGGCTCGCCGTCGGCCTGCGAGATCGTGTGCCCGACGACCTGCGTGGCGGCGGACAGCGCGTTGGCCTGACAGCAGTTGTCCCAGCTTATCGTTGGTCTGGATGCCCTGCTCCACGTTCGAGAAAGAAGCCAGCTGCGAGATGAACTGCGCCGAATCCATCGGCTCGGTCGGATCCTGGTTCTTCATTTCCGCCACGAGCAGTTGCAGAAACGCGTCGTAATCCACCTTGGCCTTGCTGGCCGCCGTGGACGGGGCGGAAACGCCGCTGGCGTCGATGGGCAGAATACCGGTCATGCGACTGCCTCCGCCTTGCGCTGTTTCGCCGACAGATGTGGTCGAAGGGTCTTCATCGCCTCGTGAAACCGCTCGCTGGCGATCAGTGTGGCGACGCCCGACAACAGACTTGCGTCCTCATCGGCATCCCGCGCCCGCTGGAACGGGGCGGAAAGATGCGACAGACCACGCGAGCGGGCCTGCGGGTCGATCAGCAGCGTCTGCACACCGAAATAGATTTCGGCGAGCGGGCAATCCACCTCCTCCGGCTGCAGCACATTGGGCTCGGTCAGAAAATGCACATCGTTGAGAAACTGCACGGATGTGCGTTGGGAAAAGCGCAGCACGGCCCCGTTCACGAACAGTCGTTCACCGGACTTGACGGAAACCTTCATTGCTCAAGCCCCCCGGCCACCAATTCGGACACCTCGATGATTTCGTGGACCCGGTCGAACTGGCCGTCACCAAACTCCTCCGCGCAGCGCAACAGGCGCAGGCCGATGGATATGAGATCGGCGCGCACACGGTCCGGCAATCCGTTGGTATCGGTGCCCAGATCGCGGATGAAGATCGCCCAAAGCTGGCGCACGTAGAAGGCCGCTTCGACCGCCGCAGGGCCGTGGGTGCCGAGATCGCGTACCGCTCGCAGCATGATGAGAACGCGCTCGAACGCCTCGCGCTCTTCGCCCCGGGCCCCCGGGCCGCCATCGCGCTCATCGCCGTAGCGGGCCGCTCTCAAGCGGCTCACGGGAGAAACCGCAGAAGGGTGAGTTGTTGCAAGCGTCCGGTCATGGTGTAGGCGGCCTCCAGTTTGACGGCGAGATCGTTGAAGCGGGCAGCGGCGGCGAATGCGTCGGTGGCGACCATCGCCTCGCTCGATTCGTTCAGAACCCCAGCATGGGCGAGCAACCTTTCGCTGGCCTGTTCCACACGGGCCTCGGTGATCGCGGTCGAGCCCTGCAACTGCGCCGCGTCGGCAGACGCCGACGACGCGCCGGACAGGCCGTACGAAATGGCCGCCTCGAAGGCTTCGGCGGACAAGGGTGCCGCCGTCAGTTCGGCAGTGATGAGCGCGGTCACGAACGCATTCTTGAACGGCGCGGCATCGGCAGTCGGGCCGAGCGAAACCGTCTCCAAGGTGCCGATCCGTGCGGTCGATCCCGCACCGGCTTGCGAAATGACACCCGACCATGACGTGCCGGTCAGCGCGGGCGTCGCGACCGTGTCGATAAAATTCTCCAGATCGCCGGCGGTGATGGAAGCCGCAGCCGGATCGTCCTGTGCGAAGCCGAAATGGCTTGAAAAGATGGTGGCGAACTCCGCCCGCACATCGTCCAGTGGCGCGATGGGTGAGAGGGTGGTCTCCTCCCCCCGAAGACCGGGCGTCCAGCGAACCGCGTGTTCAAAACGGAATGCAGGCTTTCGAGCGTGGCATCGGCCTCGCTGGCAACGAAACTCCGCGAAATACCGCCACCGCTGGCAACGACCAGGGTCTGCGCCAACCTGTCGGTAATACCCGCCACCTGCCCCGTCGCGTCCTGCGCCACACTCAGAAAAGACGAAACCGATGTGTTGGTCGCGACGATCGTTTCGATACGTTGCGCGGCACCGCTCAGTTCCAGACGTTCACCATTGCGCGCGCCCAGCACGGCGACAGGGTTGGCGATACGACCGGTCGTCGCTTCCTCACGGCTGGCTTCGATGTCTTGCCGCAAGAGGGAAATCGTGCGCTCGAACGCACCTGTATAGGGCGACGTGGTGCCACTGCTGGCCGACAAACCGTTCATCTAGCGCACCGCCTGAAGCAATGTGGCCAGCATGGCGTCCGCCGTTGCCAACATGCGCGCCGATGCCTCGTAACCGCGCTCCAGATCCAGCAACCGCGCCAGTTCCGCGTCGATATTCACACCGCCCTGCTGCTGAAGCTGGCCGGTGATGCGGGTCGATACGGCTTCGCGCGAGGCTGCCTCGCGCGTTGCGTCCGACGTCAATCCGTCCACCCAGCCGGACTGGTCCAGGGCTTGTGCGAAAGGTGTGGCAATTCGATCGGCAACCGCGATAAGCCGCGCGGAAAACCCGCCCGCGCCGGTCGTGTTGGCGAGATAGGCCGCGCCGTTGGCACCACCGTCCCGCAGCACATTCATGGAACCGCCCGCCGCGGGGTCGTGACTGGCCGAGAGGGCGAAGGACGCTGCCGTTCCACCGGGCATGGTGAACAGCCCTTCGGCATCCGGCTGCCC
Source organism: uncultured Alphaproteobacteria bacterium (assembly GCA_963799325.1). Taxonomy (GTDB): domain Bacteria; phylum Pseudomonadota; class Alphaproteobacteria; order Rhizobiales; family Rhizobiaceae; genus Pseudahrensia. The sequence continues at coordinate 1,795,053 of CAWCWS010000002.1, forward strand.
GCTGGCAGTTTCCGCAAAGGCGTCCACAAGCCCTTGCGCCACACCGTTCAGTCGGGCGTCGGCGTCCGGCAAAACCGTGTTGAGCATATGCAAACGGGCGGAAATTGCCCCGCGCGCACCATTGCCCGGACCGGCACCGAAGCGGCACACCATCGACGGAAACGCCGGCAGGTATGCCGCCGCTGGCAGGTGTGAACCCGATCTGTCGCGGTACGGTCTCGAACAGGGTCGTACCGTCCCGCGTCAGCACCATGAGATCGCCACCGCTGCGCGGCACGGTCGTCACATCGATCAGCCGCGCGATGGATCGCAACTGCCCATCCCGCGCGTCGAGCGCATCGAGGTCCGGTTCGCCCCGGCGGATACCCGCCACCACATCGGCATTGCTTTTCTGAAATCCGGCAAGAAGATCGTTCAGTGCCGCAATGTCGGTGCCGATGGCGCTACCCGTATCGGCCTTCAAAACTTCGATCTGACGCGCCGCTTCCGTAATGCCGCCAGCCACCCTTCGCGCCGCGTCCAACGTCGTCGTCGCCAGATTGACATTGGACGGGTCGCTCGACCAGACCTGCACGCCGTCGCTCAACCGACCGATTGCCTGATGGATGGACCCCTCGCCTTCGGGACTACCCAACACACGGCCAAGCGCACCGAGCCCGGTGGCCAGCGTCGTCTGCGCGGACCCTGCCGATAACGCATCGCGCTCCGCCCGCACCAGTTGTGCGTCCAGTTGCGCGCGCACCACATGCACGCGCGAGCCACCACCGGAGTCGGACAGCACCGCCTCGCGGCGCACGTAACCGGCCGTGCCCGCATCCGTGACATTGCGCGCGACTGTTGCCGTCTGCCGGGACAAGTGTCCCAGCGAGTTCTGCGCTATATTGAGAGCGGCGTTGAGCGACATGGCCGGTTTAGCGTTTCAGGTTGACGAGCACGTCCATCAGGTCGGAACCGGTCTGGAACACCTTGGAATTGGCGGTGTAGCCCCGCTGCGACTGGATCATGGTCGTCAGTTCTTCGGCGATATCCACGTTGGACTGTTCCAGCGCGGAGGTCACGACGGTGCCGAACTCGCCGCTGCCGGGAAAGCCGATCCGCACGCTGCCCGAGCCCGCGCTTTCCAGAAACACACCGCCCGTGCGGGTCTCCAGATTGTCCGGCGAGGTCACATTGGCGAGCGGAATGCGGTACAATTCGCGGAACGTCCCGTTGCCGTAGCGGGCGAGAAGTGCGCCGCTGTCATCGATCTCGATCCCGGTGATCGGCTCCGGCGCATTGCCGTTCACCTCGGCTTCCGAAACCAGATAGTCGGCTGCCAGTTGCGACATGCCGGACAGGTCGAGCGTGGCCGTCGCTCCGTTGGGGATCGCAACGTTCATGGTCGTAGCGAAGGTCGGCTGGCCGTCGGCGGCACCGAAGGTCAGCGTTTTGGTTGCCAGCGGTCCGCCAGTATAGGGAAAGGCCGGGCCGGCGGATGCGCCGGCCTGATCGAAGACCGCCATCTCCCACGTGTTCGTTCCGGTCTTGGTGAAATACAGGTCGAGCAGTTTCGCATCGCCGAGATTGTCGTAACTGGTGAGCGATGTCTTGTTGGTGAAGGCGGAATTGGCGGCATTCGCGCTCGGCAACGGACCGGTGGACACGGCGGCATTCGATGGCAGGTTGGCCGAGAATGTGCCCGTCGTCGTCGGTGCCGCAATCAGATCGGTCTGCGCAATCGAAATTGGCACGAGCCCATCGTAACCGTTGGCTGTCGGCGCGGGCGTGCCATTGGAAGAATCGTATCCCGTCAACCGCAACCCGGCGGCATTGACCAGCTCGCCCTTTTCATTGGGCACGAAGGAGCCCGCGCGGGTGAGATAAGGTGCGCCACCGGCATCCTGCACCACGAAGAAACCGCTGCCGTTGATCGCCAGGTCGGTCTCCGATTGCGTGTAGGTCAACGTGCCAGCACGGGAGATGTCGGTGCGCCGCGTCGTCAGCACCCCGCCGGACGATGCGTCTGTTCCCGTGGGTGCCTGCGTGCCAGGTCGCACGAGTTGCGAGAACTCCGCATGGGACCGCTTGTAGCCGGTCGTGTCGGCATTGGCCACGTTTTCGGCCACGCTGGACAGGCGTGTGGCCTGTGCCTGCATTCCAGAAACGCTGGTTCGCATCATTCCAAACAGGCTCATTTCAAGGCATCCCGGTTGCGTCGTTCACCGGATGCTAACCATCAAACCTTGTGCCAGCCGCTTGCCGGGTTCTTGCCGGACTGGCGTCAGATCGTGCGGTAGGAACGGGGTTGAAGCGTCTGTCGTGACACGTTGTCATCGACCACCTGTCCGGTGCCGTTCGGGTCGGACAACCAGCGCCATGTCGCGTCATTGCGTTCGCTGTTGTTGTGCCCGGTCTCTCCCGCTTGACTGCGGCCACCCCCCTGTCCATCGGAAGCAAATGACAGCGACTGCTGCCCGGTTTCCGGCGCTGGAAGCACTGTCGCGGCGCGAAGGTCGCGCACAAGCGAGGTCAGCACCTCACCCTTGTTGACCAGCGCCGCATACCCGGCATCGGTTTCGGCCACGATCCGAACGGTCGTGCCCTCCGTGCCGGTATGGATGACGACCTGAACCGGTCCCAACTCCGCAGGGCGCAGGGAAATGCGCAGAATTGTCGGCACCTGAGCCACCATCTCCTGCGGCAACGCGGGTGCTGCATGAGCCAAGGCGATCGCAGTGGTGCCTGGGTTTGCAACAGCGGGACTGTGGGTTTGGGCGTTTATGACGACGGGTGATGGGACGCTGGTCGGCTGATCGGCCTGCATGGATATTGGTGCAGCTTTCAAAGCAGACGGCGCGATAGGTTCACTTGCTCCACGTCGCATCGTTGGAGGATCGGCTGAAACCGGCCCAACCGCTCTGGATAGACCGACCGCCACGCCGGAACCAAAGGCGGACTCCGTATCGGCGTCGTTCAAGCTCATGTGAGCGATGGACGACGGCACATGCCGGAGAACGTCGATAGTCGGCGCGTCACCCAACAGAGCTGTTGCATCTTCTGCTGGCGTCACAGGCATATCGGCAAGCGCATCATCGGAGTCGACATGCGGCGGCGTCTCCTTTGAAAGCGGTGACCGCATCGCCAGAGAAGCCAGGTCGACCGTCTTCTTCGGTATCGTATCGCTTTCAAACGCGTTGAAAACCAAACGCTCCGACGCGTCCTTGCCGACGGCCCGCCCCATTTTCCCATTGGGCTCGGTCGCCGCATCTACGGTGTCCAGCTTGCCCACGAGACGCGCAAAAACATCCTGCACACCGTTCGCTTCGGACTCAGGCGCTCGGGCGGTTTGCCCTTTGAGCATAAAAGTGAGCGGGGATGGGAGGGGAGAATCAATCATCGAGCAACCTGTCTATTTCCGTCAGCCGTAAGCGGTAGGCCTCCGTCTCCGGCGTTGCAGCCGCCTGTCCGGTGTCCATCGCCAACGGCGCAAGAATGGCATCGGCCACCCGCCGAGACGCCACGAGAAGCACTTTGTTTTCGCGCGACAGGAGAGCCGGATCGAGCCGTTTGAGACGCTGCGCCACATTCGCCACATCGTCGCCGGTCAACCGTGCGATGTCTTCCAGCAATGCATTGTTGCGCAGGGCGATTTCCTGCGCTCCGGTTTCGGCCACCCGCATCCGTGAAACCACGATCCGCACCAGCGCGGATTGTCCTGCCAGCAAAGCCTGCCGCGACAGGTCGGCAAGAAATGCAAACCGTTCCGCCGGAGGCAGAAGCGGCAGAAGACCGTTGAGGAGCGTTTCACCTTGCTGGCTGTCCGCTGTCATCAGCGCGCGCCTCAGCAAGGTCGAAACGCGGTGCCGGTAGGGTGACTTGGGAAATCGTTGCCAGTACTGACGGGCCAGTCGGAACAACCCGCCATCATCCTGCGCCTTGAGAACCATCAGACGGCGAAGGGCCGCTTCCTCCACCAGCGTGCCGGGAGCCAGTTGCACCGCCCTCAGGAAATAGCGTTCGGCCTCCTCCGGTGCGTCCGCCATTGCAAGCGCACCGCGTATCATGGCGACAGCCGGATGCAGGATACGCGGAATATCGTCGTCGGACACGTCGGCGAGACGGGCCTTGGCCTGCGTCACCCGGTCCCGACGAAAGGCGATGAGGCCGCGCGCAAGATCGTCCAAGGCAGGCGGGAGCGATGGCCCACCCAGCAATCGCGCCAACCGGCGCGGTTCGCCACCGGCAAGTCCATAACCCATCACGGCGATCCGGTCGTCGTCGCTCCAGGGCGCGTCAAGCGCGCGTGCATCGATGGCCGCGCCCAGGGTTTCCAGCATGTGCCGTTGCAGCGGCATCAGGTCCGCCCCACCGCCCACGACCTCGTTCTGCGTCCTTTGAAGCAGCGCGTAAAGCTGGCTCAGTTCACCGGGTTCATCACTGGCAAGCGACGGTCCTCCAAACAGGCAGATGAATCCGAACAGCGCGAGAAAGCGCGTCACGCGCCGCTCTCCAGCAATATCTCGATCCGCCTGTTTCCGGCAGCGAACGGGTCATCGGGCCGGACCGGACGGCGGTCGGCATGCCCGGCAACGGACGTGATTGCCGTGGAAACGACCCCGGCCTTTTGCAGTATCAACCGTGCCGCGTTGGCCCGGTCCGTGGACAGGCGCCAGTTGTCGTAGCCGGAAGATGCGCGCGAACGGCGTTGCATCCGTATGGCCTGAAATACGGATTGTGCGTTCGCCATCCACGATCGTTGCCGCCAGTCCGTTGAGCATCTGCACGAGCATGGACGTGGGATGCGCCGATGATCGCTCGAACATCGGTTCGCCAGTCGAGTCCACCAGCGACACCAGCGTGCCATCCGGGGTGGCGGTTACAGTCGCATGATCGAACACCGCATCGCCGGACGCATTGGCAAGAGCCGTCCGCACCCGTTCGGCAGTTGTCTCTTCAGTTGTGTTGGCCGCGATTTCCTCCGGCGCTTCCTCTACAGGCCTTTCAAAGGCAGTCGCTGGTGGTTCGGCGGGAATGGGTGCTGGTTCCACCACGGCCTTGGCAGCCAGCGCCGGGGCGACCTCGAAACTATCGGTCTGCTCAGGCTCGAACGTGGCCACGCGCACCGAAACATCGTCCGCCGCATCGCCGTTCTCGGCACGCAAGGCGGCTTCGACAACGATATCGGTGGCGAACGGGTCGCGCAGCCGTTCCGGCCCATCGTCGCCTGCGGGCACCGGCGCATCACGTTGCGCGATCTCCGCTCCTTGCGCGGTACCGGCGGCCTCAGCAAGCGCGTCGATCACCGCGTCCGCATCGGCGAAGAAGGCGGCGGTGCGTTTTTCGGCCGCGTCTGCACCCGCCTGTTTCGAGGCATCATCCGCCTCTCCCGCGTCATCGTTCTCGGGCACCGGGTCCGTCGCCTCCTCCGATTCATCGCGCTTGCGGGACGGGCCGTCGGCTTCCGACAGGCCGCGCTCGGAGCGGTAGCGGTCGACCAGCTTGACCGGGTTGAAATAGCTGGCGACGGATTTCTTGGTTTCCTCGTTGGCCGCGTTGACGAGCCACAGCACGAGAAACAGCGCCATCATGGCAGTCATGAAATCGGCGAAGGCGATCTTCCACGCACCGCCGTGGTGCCCGTCACCGCCACGCTTCTTGCGGCGCACGATGATGATTTCCTGCCGCCTGTCTTTATCCGGCGCGCGGACACTCACGACGGACGCGCCTCGCTACGCGACGCCAATGACGGTCCGTTAGTGGATAACCAACTGCGCAACACCTCCGCCGCGCGCTCCTCGTCCTTGTCGGCCAGAGCGCGCAGCCGTTCCTGTACGGACCGGTCGGCATTCGGCAGGTTCGCGGTGCCCGCCGCTGTCAGGCTGTCGCCCGTTTGGGCCGAAAGAGCGGGTAGGGGTTGCGCATTGCCAAGCGCGGGCACGGTGGGGTCGGCGGTTACGGCGGGTGTACCACCGGCCAGCACCATGCGAACCGCAGGCCGCCAGCCGAGCAGCAGAACCAGCGCGACGGCAGCGACCATCGCCAGCGCCCGCACCACGCCACCGGCCTGCATGGCCAGTTGTTGCGTCAGCGGCGTTGCAGCTGGCGGATGCCATCGTCGTGTCCGCAAACGCCAGCGCCTCCACGTTCACCACGTCCCCCCGCGCCTCGTCGTAGCCGATCGCGGCCAGCACCGACCTTCGGGCATCGGCCAGATGGGTTTTCAGCATCTCGTCGCTCAACGGTTCGGTGCCCAGCGCCGCGAGCCGTTCGCGGTTGATGACGATGGAGGCCGACAACCCGGTCACGGCATAACCGGCCCGCACGGTCGCCACCTTTTTGGAGTTGATCTCGTAATTCGTCGTCTCCTCCCGCCGCTCGCTCGCCTGCCGCGAGGCGGTGCCATCGGACGCCGCACTATCGGCCTCTTCGGGAATATCCTGCCCCACGCTGGTTTCGCTGGCAGCAGCCCGCTCGGAATTCGTCTCCTCCGTCTTCACCACCTGCACGGACCGTTCCACGCGGGAATCCGGATCGAATATGGTTTCCTCCGTCCGGCTTTCGTCGGTATCGAGATCGGCCTGCACGGAAACGCGAAAGTTTTCAGCACCCAGCCACGGCTCCAGCACGCGCACGGCGTTGGTGGTCAGCTGGGCTTCCACCATGCGCTGCATCGCGAACTTGCCGGTCAACGACCCGCTCGTCGGGTCGGCACCTGAAGCCAGCAGCCGCCCGGATGCGCCGAGAATGGTGACACCTTCGTTGTCCAGCCCGGGCACGGCGGCGGCCACCAGATGGCGGATCGCATCGGCACGGCTCTCGTCCATACGCGAATCCGTCTGCAACAATACCGATGCGCTCGCCTTGCGGTCGCGGGTGGCGAAGGAGGCACGGTCCGGCAGCACGATATGCACCCGCGCCGCTCTCACGCCATCCACCAGCCGGATGGAACGTGAAATCTCGCCCTCCAGCGCCCGCACCCGCGTCACCTGCTGCATGAAGGAGGTGAGACCGAGCGAGCCCATCGTCTCGAACAATTCGTAGCCGGAACCCGTGGACCGGGGCAGGCCTTGCTCGGCCAGGATCATCCGTGCGCGGCCCGCATTGGATGGTTCCACCAGCACGGTCTCACCGTCGGCTGATACGTCGTAGGAGATGCCCGCCTGCGAGAGTGCCGGACCTATGCGGTTCACGTCGTCCCGCTGAAGGCCGGAATAAAGCGTGATAGTAGCGGGTTGGCTGGCCCACCAACCAAGCGACGCCAAAGCGCCCAATGTCAGCGCGGCCGTCAGGGCCAGCATCGTCAGGCGGCGTGCCCCGAGGGCGGACAGGTTGGCGGAGATGAGGCGCAGTTGCTCTGGCACGAAGCACCATTGATGGAGTGGCGATGGGGCGACATTAATCATCCGCCCTTGCGCCAAAATGGCGGCCCCACCCAATTACGGGGCGGAGCCGCCATCTTCATTCATTCGCTCAGGCGGTTACCGGAAGAGTGACAGGATGGACTGGGCCGATCCATTGGCGATCGACAGAGACTGGATGCCAAGCTGCTGCTGCGTTTGCAACGCCGACAGGCGCGTCGATTCCTTCGTCATGTCGGCGTCCACCAGTGTGGAAATCCCCTTCTCGATCGCGCCCATCAGGTCGGATACGAAATCGTTCTGCATCGAAATGCGGGCCTTGGATGCACCGAGATCGGCAGCCGATGTCGTCATCTTTTGCAACTGTGCATCGACGCCGGAAATCATCAGTGTGAGATTTTCCTCGGTCGTGGCGTTGGACAGCGAGATGGTGGAGATCGAGGCCGTCGTCGGCGTCGTAGCGGTATCGATATCAAACTCGAAATCAGCCAGACCATTCTTGGCAGAGACCGTTGTCGTGTCGAACAGCTTCGAGGAAGACGTGTCGATATCCAATGTGCCGACCTTGACCCCGCCTGCGGCGTCGCGCGTGAAGGATGAGACGACCTTCGCCTTGGACCCTGCGGCCACGTCGCTCGACAGCCAGTTCTCGCCGGAGAACGAGGCGGAATCGGAGATGCTGCGAAGCTGCAACTGAAGCTCTTTCAGTTCCGACTGGATCTTCGTCTTGTCCACGCCCGGCTCGCTGGCGGCCACGAGTTTCGTCTTGATCTGGTCGACCACCTTGATGGCGGCGTTGAGACCGGTGGAGGCCACATCGACCTTCGCCGCACCGAGACCGAGCGCGTCCTTGACCGTGGACAGCGCGGAATTGTCGGAGCGCATCGTGGTGGCGATGGACCAGTAGGCGGCGTTGTCGGAGGCTTCGTTGACCTTCAGGCCAGTCGAAATTCGGGACTGGGTCGTTTCCAGCGCGGCATTGGTCATCTGGAGGGTTTTAAGGGCCGTCATTGCGGAGGAGTTTGTAAGGATGGAAGACATGATCTGTTCCTGAACTGACTGATTTTTGAAAGAACATGCCGGCCATATCCGGGCGGTGAAGAGGCATCATGCCGACGGGCCGCCCTGTATCGAGGGGGCACCGCATCACCGGGTTGACGCAACCTATCCGTGCAACCCTTGCCGTTTCGTTAATGGCCTGGCGGGCGGTTCAACAGCGTTAAGATCAGTTGAACGACCGCACCATCGACCCCACCAGCACCGTCCAGCCGTCGATCAGTACGAAGAACAATATCTTGAACGGTAGCGAGACGACCGTAGGCGGCAGCATCATCATGCCCATCGCCATCACAATGGTGGCAACGATCAGGTCGATGGCGAGAAAGGGCAACAGCAACAGAAACCCGATTTCGAAGCCGCGCCGGATTTCGGATATAAGAAATGCGGGCACAAGCGCGCGCAGGCCGACCTCCTCCGGCGCGTAGTCAGCAACCGCTTCGTCGCCGCCCTCCCCCAGTTCAATGAAGAGGTCGAGATCGCCTTTGCGGACATGGCGCAGCATGAATTGCCGGAACGGTTCCGCCGCTGCCGTCAGCCCTTCGCTCTGCGTGATCTCACCCCGCGACATGGGCGCCAGCCCCTCCTCCCATGCCCGGTCGAACACCGGCGTCATCACGTAAAGCGTCATGAACAGGGAGAGGGAAATGAGGATGAGGTTGGCGGGCGTGGTTTGAAGACCCAAACCCATGCGCAGGATCGAGAACGCGATGATGAAGCGCGTGAAACTGGTCACGACCACCAGAATGGCCGGTGCCAACGTCAGGACCGTCAGCAGGCCGAACATCTGCACGATGTTGGCGGTCGTCGCGCCGGTCATGCCGTTGAGACCATCCGCCAATTCGCCCAGGAACGGCGCGGTTTCCTGTGCCGAAGCCGGGCCTCGCCAGCAACACGAGCCATAGGAATGCAAACCTCATTCGAACAGGATCGTGCGGATGAGAACCCGCCGCGCCTTGCCATCTGTCACGAACCGCGCCCGGTCGTCCAGCGCCTCCCGGAAGGTGAGAAACCCGCTTGGACCCTCCATGTGCGACAGGCGTGCGGTGCGCACGAAAGCCAGCAAATCCTGGCTCACGCCCTCCACCGCCTCCGGCAACAAGGGCTCGTCACTGAGCAGGGCCAGTTCCAGACGCACCCATGTGTCCGCCGGATGGGCGAGATTGGTCAATATCGGGTCGAGCGATGTGACGACGATGCGGCTCATACCGCCACTTGCTTTCGGCGATGCATTTTCGGTCGTCGCGGCTTGTGGCGGGTCGCCGGACGGCAGCAGAAACCCGGCACCCGCCCCGGCACCACCGGCCATCAGCGTCGCCAATGCGTAAGTGACGATCGCACCGGCCTTGCCCGGCTTCTTGTCTGCAGTCTCTGCTTTCTGCGCCATGTCAGAACGGCAAAACGTGGTCGAGCACGCGCTGGCCATAGGGTGGCCGCTGCACTTCCTGCACCGGCCCGCGCCCGCCGTAGGAAATGCGCGCCTCGGCGATGCGTTCGTAAGCCACCACATTGTCCGGCCCGATATCGGCAGGCCGCACGAGACCGGCGATCGTCAGCACGCGCAACTCGTCATTGACGCGCACCTCCTGCCGCCCTTCGACCGAAAGATTGCCGTTGGGCAGAACGTCGATCACGACAGCGGCCAGCGAAAGGCGAATGCGTTCGGAACGCTGCGTGCCGCCGGTGCCGTCGAACTCCGTCGTCGAACCCAGACCCGCTTCGCCCGTTCCCGTGCCCTGCAACGAACCGGCAGCGATGGTGCCGTTGGCATTCAACGACCTGCCGACAGTACGGCTGCGGTCGGACCTGTTGGCGAGGCGGGCATTGTCGTTGATGGCGATCAGCACCGTCAGCACGTCGCCGGGCGAGAGCGCCACCCGGTCGGCAAACAGGTTGGTGCCAGCTTTGCTCCAAGTCGATGCGTGATGGCTGACCGGTTTGGGAATGGGCCGCGCGTCATATTCCAGATCGGGTCGCACTGCGGACAATTTCGGTGGCGCGCGCAATTCCGAAAGCTCCGCACATCCGGCCAGCACAAGGCACAGGAGAGGAGCGAGCGGTCTCACGTCCCGGACTTTCCAGCATCTTTCGCGCCGGAGGCCGCGATGACGGACGACACCTGTGCTGCCGCATCGGCATTCATTTCGTTTAATATCGTGCCTGCCAGCGAGGGCTTCAGCCGCATGACGATGGCGGCAGCCAATGGCGCGCCGAGCAGTTCCAGCCGCTCCGCCGCAGCATCCGGCCGCATGCGGCTGTAGATAGCCACAAGCGAATCCTGCGCTTGCGAAACGAAGTCATCGCGCTTTTCGCGCCAGTCCTCATAGGCAGCACGCTTCTCTTCCAGCTTCGCCATGCGATCATCAATCTGCCCTTGCAGCGTCTCAAGCTCGGCCTGTTTCAACGCATAGCGCCGCTCTCGCGCAGGGTCCGCGATGTTGGAGCAGAATCGCATCAGGTCTTGTGCCTCGCGCTCATCCGCGAACACTGGGACCGGCATGACAAGACATGCGAACAGGGCGAGGCGAACGATCATTGCACCACCAGCTCGGCCTGCAACGCGCCCGCGCTTTTGATGGCTTGCAAAATGGCTATGGTGTCGGACGGCGTTGTGCCAAGGCTGTTCAACCCGTCGACGAGGCTTTGCAGGTCGGTGCCGCCGACATTGGAGAACGGCCCGCCAGGCTGCGCCACATCCACCTGCGTCTCGGGCAGCACGACCGTTGCCCCGTCGGTGAACGGGTTGGGTTGGGAGACGAACGGCGTCTCCTCCACCCGCACCGTCAGCGTTCCGTGGGTTACGGCCACACGCGCCACCCGGACGGCGGCACCGATGACGACCGTGCCGCTGTTGGCGTTCATCACCACCCGCGCGGCTTGGTCGGTGGTGACGGAAAGGCCTTCCATGTGAGCGAGGAACCGCGCAGGGGTCACATTCTGGGGTTTGATGACATCGATGGTGCGTGAATCCTTCGCCCGGGCAACGGGGCTGCCGTAGGTCGCGCTGGCCGCGATGTTCATGGCGTCTGCCACGGCGACCGATGTTGCGAAGTCACCGTTGCGGAGCAGCATGGTGAAGCGGTTTTCCGCCAGTTGCGCCGGTGGCTCGTTCTCCACGATCGCGCCACCGGCCAGACGTCCGGTCGTCGGCACACCGGCCTGCACGGCCTGCGCGGCACCGGCAGCGTTGAAACCGTTGACGATCACGGACCCCTGCGCAACGGCATAGACCTCGTCGTTGCCGCCGCGCAGCGGCGTCATGACCAGTGTACCGCCGCGCAGGGAGGTCGCGTCGCCAATCGAGGACACCCGCGCGTCCAGACGCGTTCCCGGCTGCACGAAAGGCGGCAGATCGGCGGTGACGACCACGGCAGCGATATTGGCCACATCGGCACGGGAATCCCCCGCCGCAATGCCAAGCTGGGTCAGCATGGCGCGTAGGGATTGTGCGGCAAACGGTGTGGTCCGCAACCCGTCTCCCGTACCCGCAAGCCCGACAACGAGACCGTATCCGACAAGCTGGTTGGAGCGTGCGCTCCCCCAGTCACCGATATCCTTGATGCGGGATACGACGCCGTATTGCGGTGTGATTTTTGGCGCGACGATGAATTGATCCGGCGTGCTCGCACCACCAGCGGAAACCGGCAAGTCAGCCGCGAGCGCGGTGGTGCCGAACAAAACACCAAACGCCAAAAGCAACCGCATCATCGCGCCACCTCGACTGTGCCATTCGGCATGACCTGCGCGACGACGATCCGGTTGGCTGGTCCGGTCCGCACCGATACGGTCTCGCCCGCAGCGCCGGTTTCCAAAGCCGTGGCGCGGGTGGTGATGAGCAGCCCGCCGGTGCGGTAGATCAGTTGCACGGCCTTGCCGCTCGTCACCAGATCAGGCGCGCGCAGAGCAGACAACGCAATATACCGGCGCGGCAACAGGGTGCGCGTGGCGACACGTCCCACCGCCTGATCGAAAGCGCGCGCGACGGGGCTGGCGACGGGCCGCGTGTTGCGGACCACCACGCGCCGCAGATCGGCCGCCCCGATGCTGTTCGCCCGGATAGACGATCCGCGTCGGCACGACCGCGTGCAGCGTCTCGCGCCGAAGCTGCGGGCCCGGCAGCACGACCAGAAACAGAAAGAGCGCGCTTAAATATCTCATCGCAGGTTACGCGAGACGACCGAGGCCATGTCGTCGGCGGCCTGAATGACCTTCGAGTTCATCTCGTAGCCCCGCTGCGCCGCGATCATTGCCGTGATCTCACGCACGGGCTGCACGTTGGAGGATTCCAGATAGCCCTGCCGCATGGTGGCGAAACCGCTGTCTCCCGGAACCCCTTCAACAGGTTCGCCGGATGCGCTCGACTGCGCGAACAGGTTGTTACCCAGTGGTGTCAGCCCGACATCGTTGGTGAATGTCGCAAGCGTCAGCTGCCCGATCACGGCGGGTTCCACCGCGCCGGGAGTCCGCGCCAGCACCTGCCCCGTCTCGTTGATCGTCACGTCGGTCGCGTCCGTGGGCAGCGTGATGCCGTCGGCGAGCCGCAGCCCGTCCAGCGTCACCATCTCGCCCTTCCGCATTGGTGTTGAACGCGCCGGACCGCTGGAACACCGTGCCTCCGTCCGCCGCCTCGATGCGGAACCACCCCTCGCCGTTCAGCGCCACATCGAGCCGGTTGCCCGTCTCTTCGAGTTGGCCCTGCACATGCACGGCCCGCACGGCGGCTGTCCGCACACCGAGACCGAAATGCGTGCCCTCCGGCAGCACGGCCCCGTTGGAGGCGGTGGGCGCGCCCTTCATCCGGTCGGTCTGGTAGAGCAGGTCGGTGAACTCCGCCCGCGCCCGCTTGAAGCCGGTCGTGTTGATGTTGGCGATGTTGTGGGCGATCACGTCCAGATTCTTCTGCTGGGCGTCCATGCCGGTGGCGGCGATAGCGAGTGCGCGCATAAATTGCTCCTCAGATGGCCATGCGTGAAATTTCGAGCCAGGCGGCAGTCACCTTGTCCCGCACGGCGATGGCGCTTTGCAGGTTGCGCTCGGCGCTCATCACGGCGTCGGCCACTTGCCGGGCGCTGGCGTCTCCCGTCAGTGCCTGCGCCGACGACGGCTTCCGCCTGCCCGAGCGTCGACAGGCTTTTCGACGCGACCGAGCCGAGCGCATCGGCGAAGTTGCGCCGTTGAGACCGGACTTGGGGAAACAGGCGCCACGTTGCCGGTAACGACCGGCAGCGAACCCAGTGCGGAAAGCGGCGCGATCATGCCCCGCCCCGCATCAACCCAATTGTCGCCGACACCATGTCCCGCACCTGCCCGATCACCTGAAGGTTGGCCTCGAACGAGCGGTTCGTTTCCCGCATGTCGGCCATTTCCATCAGCACGTTCACATTCGGCATCTTCACCATGCCCTGTGCGTCAGCCGCCGGATGGGCCGGGTCGAAGCGCAACTGCATGGCGGACCGGTCGCGGTTGACGGCGGATGCATCCACCAGTGATGCGCCGCTGGCCCGATCGAGATGTTGCGTGAACGCGACCGTCTTGCGCCGGTACCCTTCCGCACCCGGCGTCGTGCCGGTCGACTGGGCGTTGGCGATATTCTCCGCCACCACGCGCAGTCGCGTCGACTGGGCGGTGAGTGCGGAGCCGGAAATTTTGGATGCGGCGGACAGCATATCCATATCGGTCAACCTCTCAGAACGGACATCTGGAAACGGTGGAAGGCGGCGGAAATCGCCGTGTTCAGCTCATGCCCGCGCCGGTTCTGGCCAAGCTCGGTCATGGAGCGTTGCAGGTCGGGACGGGCGTTTTCGGTGTAGGTGGAAAAGCCGCCGAGGCTGTCCTTGCCCGTCATGTGCCCGGTGGACGTGGTCGCCAGCAACGGCGCGGCATCGCCCTTCTGCGTGCGGGACAAGGCCTCAGTGAAACTCTCCATCTGAACTGTGCGCGCGCCGGTCGTATCGGTATGCGCCAGATTGCCGGCCAGCACCGCATGGCGCGCTTCCGCCCATCGGGCGTGGTGGCTGGTGAGGGCGGTGATATCGAGCGGCATCGTCGGGTCGGATCGTCCGGTCTGCGTGTTGAGACCAAGCGTTAACCATGATCGCTTGCGCGAAACTGACAGGCCTCAGCGGGTCTTGGCCGAAGCTGTCGAACCGGCGGCTGCCGTGATCTCGGTTCCGTCGTCCAACCGCACGACCATGCGCCCGCTTTCCATTGCAATGGACACGACGCGCCGCCCGTCTTCCGCGCGACTGCCGACCCGCCACAAGTCGAGCGTCGCTCCCTGCCGCACGAGCGCTCGGCCCGGTGCCGCCATGACAAGTTCCGGCACGGGCAGCATGCGGTCATCCGCCTTGTCCTCGACACTGCCAGTCAATGTCATGTCGATGTTTGCGCCCAATGGCGGTCGCCCAACGAGATTGCCGCGCAGCACGTTATCCAGCGCCGCCATATGGGCGTCCAAAGTCGCTTCCGGCGACGGCCCGATGCGCTCGAACGTCATGCGCGGCGGGCCGTAATCTTGCGGCGTCATATACACGTGCCACGGAAACCACACGGCCGCCGCCGCCAGCGCCAACCCGGTCGCGCCGAGCGCCATGTCGATTGCCTTCGTCATCTAGCGCGTTCCGCCCAGCGTGCGGATCATCGCTTCGCTGGACCCTTCCGCATCACGCAATAAGCGCAGCCACATTGTCGAAGGTGCGGTGAATGGAAATCAGCCGCGTCATCTCCTGCACGGGGTTGACGTTGGACCGCTCGACAGAGCCTTGCACGATGGACGTGCCGCGACTGTCGAGAATGGGTTGCGGTGCACCACCCGTCAGATAGGCGGACGTGCCGACCCTCTGGGGGTTCGCACCCGGCTCGAAGGCGAAGACACCGATCTGGCCCACCGTCGCTTCTCCCTGCCGCAACCGGCCCGAGCCGTCCGCCTTTACCGGACCGGCATTGGGATCGATTCGGATTTCACCGCCCGCCGCATCCAGCACCGCATGGCCGGTCAGCGTCACGACGCGCCCGTCCGGCTCCATCTGAAACCGGCCATCGCGGGTGACAGCCGTGCCGCCGGGCGCAGCAATGCCGAACCAGCCCTCGCCGTTGATCGCGAAATCCAGCCTTCCGCCCGTTGCGTCCAGCGCACCCTGCCGCGTATCGGCAAAACTCTGCCCGCGCGTCACATAGGACAGGCCACCCGGCGCTACGGCTCCCGACGCCCGGTCCATCGCTTCCTCGAAACGGATTTGCGTTGCGCGAAAGCCCGTCGTGTTGGCGTTGGCAACATTGTCGGCCACGCTGTTGAGCCGCCGCTCCAAAGCGAGTTGCGCGGAGACCGCAACCGTCATTCCCTGATCCATCACCGCCTCGCGCGCAAACTCGTATGGCGCCCTCATGCCGACCGGGCCTTGCCCCGTCCTTGCGAGGCTCCGACATCGCCAGTCCCGCGCAAGGGGCAGCACACATTGCTTGCCGCAACACGAAGCGGAGTGATGCGTCTTGGGAATTCTGATCGGTCTGGTCATCACGATGGGCTGCGTCTTCGGCGGCTACATGGCGATGGGCGGCTACATGTCGGTGCTGATGCAGCCGTGGGAAGTCGTCATCATCGGCGGTGCCGCCGTCGGCACGTTCCTCGTCGCCAACCCGCTGCCGGTGGTGAAGGACGCGGGCAAGGGCATCGTGGAGGCGCTCAAGGCCAAGTCCCCCGGCGAGGAGGATTACCTGTCGCTCATGGCGCTGCTCAATGCCCTGCTCAACGACATGCGCAACAAGCCGTCGGCAGAGGTCGAGGCCCATGTGGATGCGCCGGAAGAGTCCGCGATATTTCTGGCCCATCCGGACATTCTCGCCAACCACGAACTGCGCTCTTTCATCTGCGATTACAGCCGCCTCATTCTGCTCGGCAATGCACGGCCCCACGAGGTCGAGGCGCTGATGGAGGAAGAGATCGAGACCATCGTGCATGAGCGGATGGAAGCGGTTCACGCGCTGACAGTGATGAGCGACGGTCTTCCAGCGCTGGGCATCGTTGCAGCCGTGCTGGGTGTGGTGAAGGCGATGGGTGCCATCAATTCCTCCCCCGAAGTGCTCGGCGGTCTGATCGGCGCGGCGCTTGTCGGCACCTTTCTCGGCATCTTTCTCGCCTATGCCGTCGTCGCGCCGATTGCCGGAAAGCTGAAAGCGGTGCGGGATTCCAAGCTGCGCGTGTTCTACGTGGTCAAGCAGACCCTCATCGCCACAATGAACGGCGCCGTGCCGCAGATCGCGCTGGAGTTTGGCCGCAAGGCCATTGCGGGCCACGACAGGCCGACTCTGGACAAGGTGGAAGAGCATGTCGCCGCTCTTGCAGCAGCATGAACGCCCCGCTTGCCAGGCCTGGCGATGCCCACCGCGCCGCAATCCTGTCTCTCGGCTCCAAAGGCAGACCTGCCGCAAAGGCTGAACGTTTGTCGATGGACTCAGCGACAGCGAAAGCCGTCGACGATGCCATCATCGCCCTCTTGCCACTGGGCACCAAAACGACGCACTCACCGGCACCCTTGCCGCAGCCGGACATGCCGGTGCGCGTTGGCTTCGAACGCCACGGCATGGAAATCGCCGTCATGGAAGCGGATGCGGCTTTGATGTCCGCCCTTGTCGCACACCAATGCGGCATAATATTCAGAACCACGAATAGCCGCCCGGGCCGGTTCGAGACCGGCTTCCTCTCCGGCCTCGCCATGCGTTTGCTGCCAGCCCTTTTCGGCACTCCGAGCGAGGTGCAGGTGGCCAAAGCACCGGACGGCGCTTTTTCGGGTGATCGGACATGCGCCGATACGCAATTTCTCGTCACCGTTCCCCACAAGCCGGACCCGATCATCGGGCGTTTGCGGGTGATCGCCCCGGTCGGATCAGCCGTATCGACTGTCACAGGCGACAGCAGGGCGTCCGACCCTGCCCTGCAAACGACCCTCGTTTCCGCCCGCTGCCATCTGCCCGTGCGCCGCATGTCCCTTCAGCAGGTCGCCGGTCTGCGTGAAGGCAGCGTGCTGACGCTGGAGCGGGGCACGGACGCGGTGCTGACGATCAAGGGCAAGACTTTCACACACGGCACCCTGCATGAAACGGCAGGCCAACGCAGCTTCCGCACCAGAGAACACAGCCACGGAGATAGATCATGACCGCATCACAGGCCGCGCTCGAAGCGGCACCGATGGACACGCAGGACACGAGAACCGTGACTGCACCGGCACTCGCAACACCTGAAAGTGCCGCACCGTTACCGGACAGGGAAGCTGCCGATCTCCAAACCGACACCCAGAACTTCCGCCTCGACGAAGCCATCGAAGGTCTGCGCAACTCGTCGCTGGAGATGAAAGCTAGGACCGAGGCCGAACAGGAAACCCGCGCCAGCCGGGAAGCGGCTATCTGGGATATCGCCGTCGATGTGCAGGTCGTTCTCGGCACATTGAACCTCACCGTCGCCGACCTGCTCGCCATGAAACCCGACACGTCATTTCCCCTGGGTCAGGCAGGCGAAACGCCGCTGGAACTTGTGGCGGGCGGGCATACGATCGGCTGGTGCGAACTCGTCGCACCTCAGAACGAAAGCGATGCTCTCTCCATCCGCATCACCAAATTGAGCGGTGCCAAATTGCCATCTGTCGCCCAATCGGCAGCACAACCAGTCGCCAAGGCTGGCTGACCCTGTGTGATGGCGAAACTGGAAGAAGCCGGTGCCCTCAGCGTCGCTGCCGTTCTCGTTACCTTGGGCCGTGAACGGGCGCTGAAACTGCTCGCGTGGTTCGACCCTGAAGAGGTCGCCTATCTCGGCGAAAAAGCCGGCGCGCTGGGGTCCATCGACCGCGAAAAGCTGGGCGCGCTCACCCGCACCTTCGAGCGTGATTTCGCCGCCGGAACCGGCCTGCTGAACGGCGGGCGCTCTTTCGGCTCGATTCTGGAGGAAACGCGCGGCGACGAACCCGATGCGGATACCGACGATTACGAGGAACCGGCAGAACCGCCGCCGGACCCCTGGGCCAGTATCGCCGCCGTTCCGGTCGCCGACCTTGCCGGCTTTCTCGCAACAGAAGGCACCGCGTTATCGGCCATCACGGCCGCCCGTCTCGATTCCGCCAACGCTGCAAATTTGCTGGCGGCGTTCGATGCCCCCCATCGCGCCGGTGTGATGGCGGCGATGGTCTCCGCCAAACCGTCACCCGTCGCACTGCAAACCGCGCTCGCCGTCTTGCGCGAAGCCTTCGGCCTCGGCACCGACGCCGGCGGCGACCGCGAGGGCGAGACAAAGCTGGCGGCCATGTTGAGCGGTCTCGATCCCGCCGATGCCGAGGCAACCCTCGACAATATGCGCCCGCTGATGGACGCCGATGCCATCGCGCGCATCGTCGCCCAGATCATGCGGTTCGAGGATATCGAGCATTTCGACCTCGCGACCCGTACCGTCATCACCGAGGCCAGCGACAGGGAGGAAATTGCCCTCGCACTGGCCGATTCATCCCAACCGTTGCGTGAGTCACTTCTGGAACCGATGGGCCAAAGGGCCAGACGCATGGCGGAAAGCGCCATTCCCCCTGAGGGAAGCGGCAATCAAGACAGACGAAACATGGCACGCCAAACCATTCTGGCGACGATCCGCGACCTGGTGGATACCGGAAAGATCACCCTGCCGGTGGATAAGGACTAGGCCGTGTCCGACGCGCCGGATCCTGATTCCAAGACCGAGGAGGCAACGCCCCAGCGCCTTCTGCAATCGCTCGAAAAGGGCCAGGTTGCCGTTTCCCGCGAGATCGGCGTGTTCGCATCATTGGTCGTCTTCACCATCTGGCTGATCGCGTTTGCAGACGACACCGCACGCTGGGCAAGCCACCGTTTCACCGCGTTCCTCATGAAGGCGGGAAGCCTCGACCTTGCTTCACCCGCCGACACGATGCCGGTCATGCGAGACCTGCTGTTCTGGTGTGCGATGGCGACCGGGGGACTGCTGATGGCGCTGATGGCGGTCGGCACCATAGCGGCGGTTTCGCAGGCCGGTTTGCGCATGGTGCCGGACCGGATCGCACCGAAGGCCGAGCGGTTGTCGATTGGGAAGGGTGCAAAGCGCCTGTTCGGCAAACAGGGGTTGGCCGAGTTCGCCAAAGCCGTCTCCAAGATGGGAGCCGCCGCCGTAATTGCGGGCATCATCTTCGCGGGAGCCGGTCTCACCCTGCCCGCCCAGCTTTGGCACGACGCAGTCAGCATAGCGCCCAACACCCTGTCGATGGTCACCTCCGTCCTCGTCGGAATATGCGGTGTCATGCTGCTCATCGCAGTCGCCGACTACGCCTGGACGCGGCGTAACTGGCTGAAAAACATGATGATGACGAAGAAAGAAGTGACCGACGAGATGAAGCAGGCGGAAGGCGATCCGATCCGCAAATCGCGGATGCGCTCGCTGGCGCAGGACCGGTCCCGCAATCGCATGATGTCCGACATTCCCACCGCCACGCTGGTCATGGCCAATCCGACCCATTTCGCCATCGCACTGCGCTACCGCCACGGGCAGGATGCGGCCCCGATCGTCGTCGCTAAGGGTGCGGATTTGATCTGCGCCCGAATCCGGGAATTGGCCGAACAGGCCGAGGTGCCGATCTTCGAGGAAAAACTATTGACCCGCGCCATCTACCCGATGGTGGAAGTGGGCGAGATGGTCCCCGAACAATTCTTCCGCGCCGTCGCCGATCTCATCAATCGGATCGAACGGCTGTAAATGCGTGTCGAGAAACTGAAGCGGCCCGGTAATGATCGGAACGCGGCATCGCCGCCCCCGACCGAGTGACGAACATCCTCCCGATCTGCACCGCCTGCATCTTGGCACGAGACATGCACGGTTTCTATCAGAGACAAGCATTTTCGTTTCATTTTGGGACAAACGCTTGGGCAAACACTTGATTGGAGCCTGATATGAGCGGAATTATCGCATTGGAGTCTGTGGAACTGAGCATTGGTGAGCGGGACGGATCAGTTCTTGTTCCCATCGTCCGCACAGGCGATTTGAGCGGACAAGCCACGGTTCAATATGGCATCACGGCAGACACCGCGACTGCCGGGGCAGACTATCTGGCCCAGAACGGGACAGTGTCTTTCGCGCCGGGTCAATCGCGTGTGCTGGTCGAAATCGACATTCTCGATGATGCTCGCGCGGAGCAGACCGAGACGTTCACCTTTTCCATCATCAACGTCGACAGCGGCTTTCTTGCCGCGCCGCGGACCACGCGCGTCGATATCCTCGATGATGAAAACCCGGTCACGGACCCGATCAACCCGGCGCTCGTATCCGACTACGACGTCCAGCAGACCGACTTCATCGCCGGACTCAACCAGCCACTTGCGATGGAATTCTCGCCACACGATTCAAATCTCGTCTATATCGCGGAAAAGGGTGGTGCCATCCGCGTGTTCGACACGCAGACCAACAGCTTCAAGGGCGATTTTCTGAATCTGACCGATACGGTCAACAACATTCAGGACCGTGGCCTACTCGATATCGCGTTCCACCCCAACTTTCCCGACGAACCCTATTTCTACGCTTTCATGGTGGTCGATCCGCCTGAAACCACCAGTCAGTCCGGCAATGCGGGACAGGATGGCGGCGGAAACCGCTATGCGCATGTGGTGCGCTACACGGCAGATGCCGCCAACGACTACCTGAGCGTCGTGCCGGGCAGCGCCGAGATCATCGTCGGTGGTGCCGGACAATCGCTCAGTGACATCAGCGGGAACGGTGCGGTCGACAGCACATCGAACCTCCAGATCGAAGCCTCCGATGTCGACCGGAACGGGGAGTTCGTTCAGGACTATCTGAAGGTCGATTCCCGCTCCCACGCAGGTGGCGCGCTGGAATTTGGACCCGACGGCGCACTTTATATCACGGTCGGCGACGGCGCGTCCTTCAATGCGACCGATCCTCGCGCGGTCGATGTGCAAAATGTAGACAGCCTGTCGGGCAAGGTGCTGCGGGTCGATCCCCTGACCGGACAGGGATTGGCCGACAACCCGTTCGTCGAGGCGGGCGCGTCGCTCGATGACAACGCGTCCAAGGTCTATCAACTGGGCCTGCGCAACTCGTTCTCCATGAGCTTCGACCAGGAAGGCAAGCTCGTCCTGACGGATACCGGCTGGAACTCCTACGAGGAGATCAACATCGGCGGTGCTGGCGCGAATTTCGGCTGGCCCTTCTACGAAGGGGGCGACAACGGCGCCTTGCTAAAGGCTCCCGGCTATCGCGACCTGCCGGAAGCGCAGGAGTTCTACCGCAAGGTGGAATCGGGCGAGATCGACATCACCGCCGCTTATCGCGCCTTTGCGCACTCGAATTCCGAACCGGGATTTCAGGTCCAGTCGATCGTCGGTGCCGACGACATCATCGACTCCGCGCTCTACCCGGAAGCTCTGCAGAACAAATATATCTTTGCGGATTTCACCGAAGGGGAGGTCTTTGCAGTCGACACCAACGACCGCCGTGATGTGGACTTTCTCTACAAGACGGATGGCGGTTTCAGCCCGGTCCACTTCAAGCAAGGACCGGATGGGTATATCTACGCCCTCGACGTGGTGCGCGGCACGGTCAAACGGCTGGACATCACGGACCCGGACGACGGCGGCCAACCCACGAACGGTGCGCTGCGGGCTGATTATTTCGCAACCGCTGGAAATATCGGCGATCTCGACCAAATCAATTTCAGCGGCCAGGCGCTCTTCAGCGAAACGGTCCGGTCCCTGGAACAGAATGCAGGACAGGGATCATTCTACCAGGGCGGACCGCAGGACAATTTCGCTGCACGTTACACCGGTGCTTTCGAGGCGGAAAACGCCGGCGCGCATACCTTCTATCTGACCAGCGACGACGGATCGGAACTGTTTATCGACGGCCAACGTGTCATCGACAACGATGGTGTCCACGGCGACGTTCTGAAGACCGTGCAGATTAATCTGACGCAGGGAACGCATGACATCGAGTTGCGCTATTTCGAGAACCTGGGTGGTGCCACTCTCGATCTCGACTGGTCCGGGCCGGGATTTGCCCGTCAAACGATGGTCTTCGATGGCGACGGTGTCGTCGATCCGGGCGGGCCGGTCGATCCGGTGGATCCTGTGGACCCGGTCGATCCGGGCCAGCCGGCACTCGTCGGCACGGATGGCGCCGACTTCCTGACGGGAACGGCCGGTGATGACATCGTCGACATGCGCGCCGGGCGCGACGTGTTGATCGGTTCGGCAGGCAACGACCGTATCGACGGCGGGGCTGATTGGGACCAGATCAACTATGCCGGACGACCGCAGGATTACACGTTCACCAACAACGGCAACGGCACGGTGAAGGTGGTCAAGCCCAACGGCACCGACATCATCTCCAACATCGGCAGCATATGGTTCGAGGGCGCACAGGTCTGGAGCCTGCTCAACGATCTGATCGTGCAGGAACCCGATGGACCGGTTCAGACCCGGTGACGGGACCATCGTGGGAACGGCCGGCGACGATCTGCTGGACGGCACGGCTGGTAACGATATTGTCGACATGCGCGGCGGACGCGACGTGCTGATCGGTTCGGCTGGAGACGACCGCATCGACGGCGGCGGCGGCTGGAACCAGGTCAACTATGCCGGACGACCGCAGGATTACACGTTCGTCGCCAATGCCGACGGTTCGATCACTGTCGTCAAGCCGGACGGCACGGACACGTTGTCGAGCATCGGCAGCGTCTGGTTTGAAGGCGCGCAGGTCTGGAGCCTTCTCGACGATCTGGTCATCTCGGAGCCCAGCGGTCCAACCACACCGCCGACGCCGCCCTCACCGAACGATCCGATCCTCGGCACGGCAGGCGTCGATTATCTCGGCGGGACCAACGGAAACGATGATATCGACGCTCGCGGTGGGCGCGACGTGATCAACGGCTCCTCCGGTGATGACCGCATCGATGGCGGTGATGCCGGTTACAACCAGGTCGATTACGACGGTTCATCGAACGATTACACGTTCACGTCCAACGCCGATGGCAGCGTGACGGTGACCAAGCCCAACGGAACCGACACGCTGACGAATATCGGCGGCTTCTGGTTCAAGGGCGAAGGCGTATGGAAACCGCTCGATGAGGTGCTGCAAGGCAGCGGTAACGGCGGTGATAATGGCAGCGGCGACGATGGTGCTGGTGACGGCGGGAACGGTGATGACAACGGCAACAGCGGCGGCGGCGATCCGATCCGTGGCACCGCAGGCGACGATTTTCTCGATGGAACCGCCGGGAACGACATCATTTTCGGCGGAGACGGTCGCGATACGGTGTTCGGCTCTGCGGGCAACGACCGGATCGACGGGCAAGGTGGTGGCTATAACCAGATCAACTATTCCGGTGCGCGGGCGGACTTCGTGTTCGCAGCCAATGCAAATGGCAGTGTGACAGCGACGAGCGCGGATTTTGGTGTCGATCTACTCACCAATATCGATGGTGTCTGGTTCGATGGCGACGGAGAATGGGCGGCGATCGACGATCTCGTCTAAAACACCAATCTTAAGATCCTGCACGGTCGACGAGTTCACGAGGTCGGCCGGATCGGCCGCGTCGATGCGGCGGAAGCCTGTGTGCATTCATGGTTGGCCAACCGGCCGACCTGCGGGCGCTAGCGTGTCATCAATGGTCTTCAACTGATGACTGTGGCACGCGGCCGTTAAGTTCGTCTTCAATGTAGACGTCGATGATGTCGTCGATTGACGTTTCAGCCGTAAATCCCAATTCCTTAGCCCGGGACGTGTCGAAGTCGCGGGGCCATCCGGCGACGATGCGGGCGACGTCGGCATCCGGCTCTTCGCGTATCCGTGCGACCGCCGCGTCGCCCGCGACAGCCCGCAGGGCCTCGATTTGCTCGCCGACGGTCGCAGACACACCCGGCATCGTGAGGTTGCGCCGTGTCCCCAGGCTGCGTGTATCCATCGTCGCCGCATGTTCGATGAAGCCGACGGCGGAACGGGGGCTCGCGTGCCAGTGGCGGACATCCCTGGAAACGGGCAGCACGGCATCCTGACCATTCAGCGGCTCGCGCAGGATACCCGAAAAGAAGCCGGATGCGGCCTTGTTGGGCTTGCCGGGCCTTATACAAATGGTCGGGAAGCGAATTCCGACGCCATCAAGGAAACCGCGACGGCTGTAATCGTCGAGCAACAACTCGCCCATCGCTTTTTGCGTGCCGTAGGAGGTCAGCGGCGTGAGGTGGAACGTGTCGTCGATACGCTCGGGAAATGGTGCGCCGAAGACGGCAAGTGAGGATGCGTAGACAAGACGCGGCGTATAATTTTCGACCATCCGTATCGCGTCGAAAAGCGCGCGGGTCCCGTCGAGGTTGATACGGTAGCCCTTTTCCAGATCGGCCTCGGCCTCGCCCGATACGATGGCGGCAAGATGCACGATCACGTCGGGGCGATCCTCGATAAGCCGTTTGGCCGTGCCGGGTTCGCTCAGGTCAACGGCCATCACGCGCCGCTCGCCGGCAAATGCGCCGGCCACGTCCGGTTCCACCACGTCCGCGAGCGTCAAGCGATCAACGCCTTGAGAACCGAGGCGTCCAGTGGAGGCCACGCGCTCGGCCAGTTTGCGGCCGATCATTCCGGCGGCTCCGATGACGAGCAGGTGCATGTCAGTCTCCAATCACAATGCGCGCGACGGCATAGGCGTCGAGCGTGAGGGGGCCGATCTGGTCGCGTAGTCTCGTCCAGATGGCCGGGTTGGCCGCGGCGCTCGTAAACGCCGATTCATCAAGTATCGCGACGCTGTAAGGTCGCGGCACGGCAATGGCCACCTTGACCTGATGAGGGCCGTTATTGGCGAGCCAGATTTCGTCATCGGCAGCCAGACCGCAGACGGGACTTGAGGCTGGCAGCCCCAGATCGTGCAGCGCCACACCCCGCAGCCGGGATAGTCCACGCAGGACGTGAAAGAGCGGATAGACCCCTCCGGAGCGTCGAACCAAGGGCGCGGATCGTCGCTTGGCGTATCAATCGCACCGAACGGACCGGTCGGAGCGCCGAACGCGACGACTTGCCGCCCCACCGGTGGCGAAATCGGCGAAGTAGCCCAGCGTCCATGCAGCGCCGAGCAGGCCGCGCTGGCGCGGATCGTTGCGGTTCATGGCCTGGCGCACGTTGGCAGGATTGTCCTTGGCGGACTGGCCGTATGGGTTGTCGCGCACGCCGATCGCCGATGGGCCGACGGACCACGGCGTGCCATCCGCGATGGCTGCGACGGATGCACGATGGCCGGGTACGCCTCGCGCGTCTCCATCACCGAACGGTCATCGCCCGCGTGGACCATCGGGGAGGTCGTGAAGCTGACCAGATCGAGATGGGCCGACCGGCGGACGCTTGCGATTGAGTTCTGTGAAATAGCTGAACATGCCACCACCGATACGTGCACCGGAGAAGGCCGCCCGTGCTGCATCGTAGAGCGGGGCCGCATCGGGCGAGGCGGCCAGACGGAACCGGGCAGGGTGCATTTCAGGTCCGGCGCAGGGGAGACGAGCACCGTCGTGAAGGGCTCGCCCAGGCGTCGCCACCTTGCGCCGAGCGCGGCGATTTCGCCAAGGCCGCGTCGCGTCTCCGTGCTTGACGATGACGGCTTCCAGCCAGGCATCCGCTCCGGTCAGGTTCGCGACGCTGGCGAGCATAGCGTCAGCGTTTCCCGGTCATGCCCGGCCCGTGGGATCGTGATGAAGCACGAGATAGGCAGGCGCGAGGGCCTTCAGGGCGTCGATCTGGTCGAGCGCATCGCTCATATGTTCCGGGCGCAAGCCGAGGCCGAGCGGTGGAACCGTCCCGACACTTGCACCACGCTCGATGCGGACGGCAGCCACGGGTCGCTCGTCGGCGATGGCGTGCCGGACAGCGTGACGGTGATCGTCTGGCGATGCGTTCGCCCGGCTCGATGCGGTAGGGCCAGGGTAGGCGAGCGGGCGGACATAGGTCTTGTAGGAGGCGTCGGTCCAGTTGCGCTGGTCCTCCATCTCGTAGGTGTCGCCCTCCATGCGCGTCTCGACCCTCGTCCCGCCCGGCGTCGATGGGTCAGCGTACGCAGGTCCATCATCGGTTGGACGGGGTCGATGATTTCAGGAAAGATCGCTTTCCACGTCCGCCCGTCGGTGTGTTCGATGGTGACATGCGCGCCCGCCACGCCGTCGATCGGGTGAAGGATGACGAAGCCGGTGCGGTTGGTCAGGAAGCCCGTGGGCGTCTCGCCCTCCCCGTGGAAGGTCAGCGTGCCGTCGCTTGGCCCTCGATGACCGCTTCGTAGGCAAAGGACTGGTCCGCCATTTCGGCCGCGCTGCGTCGAAGGTGACGCGAAAACCAGTCGTCGTCTTTCGCGGATCTTCAGTCGCGCTGATCGTCGGGTTGTAGGTGCCCCAATCCTTGTCGCGCACGATGAAGGATACGGCGCGCAGCACCTCTTCACCCCGCCAGCGCAGAGTAGCGCAGATTGCCGGCTTCCAGCTCGACGCTCAACTGTCCGGCGCGCAACACGCGCGGGGGCGTCGGTTGCTCGTCGGTGCCGAACAGGGCGACGGAGCGGGAAGGGCGGTATG
This sequence comes from uncultured Alphaproteobacteria bacterium, assembly GCA_963799325.1. Taxonomy (GTDB): domain Bacteria; phylum Pseudomonadota; class Alphaproteobacteria; order Rhizobiales; family Rhizobiaceae; genus Pseudahrensia. The sequence continues at coordinate 1,822,040 of CAWCWS010000002.1, forward strand.
GGGGCGGGCATGGGGTTCACCTCAGCCACGGTTGGAACGCCAGTTGATGAGCCGCTCTGCAAGCAGCGCGATGATGATGATGGAACCAATCGCAGTGCCCTGCCAGAACGGTGAGACGCTCATCAGGTTCAGCCCGTTGCGGATCATGACCATGATGAGCACGCCGAGCAGCGTGCCGATGATCGACCCGCGCCCGCCGTAAAGACTTGCGCCGCCGATCACCACGGCGGCGATGGCGTCCAGTTCCAGCTGATTGCCGGCCAGCGGATCGGCAGACATGATCTGTGCCAGACTGAACGTGACCGCGACTGCCGACAGGGAACCGGCAACCACATAGGGCAGGATGGAATAAAATAGCGTCGACAGACCGGCGGCGCGGGCGGCTTCGAGGTTCGACCCGATGGCGTAGATCGTGCGCCCACCTTTTGTATAGGTGAGATAGCCCCACGCGACGAGGTAAAGTCCGATCAGGAACAGCACGTTGGCGGGTATTCCGAGGAAGGTCGAGTAGACGATCTGGCTGAGCTCCGGCGGCAGGCCGGAGATCGAGCGCTGCCCTGAGGCGATGAAGGAAAGGCTCCGCCCGATCGCCATCACGCCCAGTGTGACGACGAAGGGCGCAAGCCCGAAGACGGCGATAAGAATGCCCGAAAACAGACCAATGCCAGCACCCGCCAACACGGCAAGCGGAATGGCGAGAGGGATCGGCATGACCTGCAGCGCCTGCGCCAGAATGATGCCCGTCAGGCCGAACACGGCACCCACCGACAGATCGATGCCTCCGGTGAGGATGACGAAGGTCATGCCCACCGCAACGATGCCGATCACGACGGACTGGTCGAGAATGTTGAAGAGATTGCGTTCGGTCAGAAAGAAGGGCGACATCAGCGACAATATGACGGCCAAAAGCAGCACGAGGCCGAGCATCCTGAATTCAAGACTGCGGACGATCCGGCCCAAGGCGGATGGCGGCTTCGACGCCCGTTCGTCCGGATTTGCCTGTTCTGCTGCCGTGAGGGTTTGCGTCATTCTAGTGTTCCTCGGCACGGGTCAGGCGTCGTGCCCGCGCGGTTATGTCTTGCGCGTCCGGCGGCATCGCGTCACCGGGCAGTGTCAAACCGATCCACCCCAGATCATGATCGCGCCGGTCCGTCATCTGCACCAGCAGCGTCTGGAGGGAGCCGTCGTCTTCGCGCGTCCAGCCTGCCGATACGGTGGGCTTTCTGCGCGCGGATGGCGGCGGCTATGTTGGTTTCGTTCGCCGGGCGCGCTTCGCCCGGGGACAGTCCGGCGCTCTCGTCTCCGGCCTGCGCCAGACAGATCGTATCGTCGCCGTCGAGCAGAACCCAGACCGCATCGCCTTGATGGCTGTCCACGAGTTCGCGCAGCAGTGCCTGGTTGCGTGCCGTCGATGTGCGCGGCGCGGCCAACAGTGTCAGCTTCTCCTCCGTCAACCGGGAAGCGGGAAGATCGGCAATCGACACACCGTCGGAAACAACGACCACACGCTCGGCCAGCCCCAGAAGTTCCTCGAAGTCGGAAGAGATGACGATGACGGCCAGACCGTCGTCAGCGGCAGCCTGAAGCAAGCGGTAGATCGACGCGCGCGTGCCGATATCGACCCCCTTGGTCGGCTCGTCGAGAATAAGAATTTCCGGTTCCGTCAGCAGCCAGCGCGCGATGATGATCTTCTGCTGCATCCCACCGGAATAGGTCAGCAGACTCGTGTCGAGCCTGTCCGCCGGAAGACCGAGCTTTCCGATCAGATCGGCTATGCGCTCGGCCGCGCGGCCATAGCCGTGCCAAAAACCGCGATGCTGGCCCATCCGCGCGAGAAGCAGGTTTTCGCGCACCGACAGATCCGGCACGATATTCTGCGCGCGACGGTCTTCCGCGACAAAGCCGAGACCTGCCCGCACGGCGTCGGCAGGCTTCTTGAGGCGAACCGTCTTGCCGCGCACCGTGATGGTGCCTGCCTGACGGGGACGAAGGCCCCAGATGGCCTCCACCGCCTCCGAACGGCCGGCACCGACCAGTCCGCCGAGGCCGAGGATTTCTCCGCGCCGCACGGAAAAACTCATGTCGCGCACATGGGGCATGGAGCGCAGGTTCTTCACCTCCAGCACCACCTCGCCGACGTCACCGATCGTCACGTTGCGGCTCGTATGGATCGCCCCGATCTCGCGGCCGACCATGTGCTGGATGATGTCGCCTTGCGTCAGCGTGGAGGTTGCCACGTCTTCGGCCACCACATCGCCTTCTCGCAGCACCGTCACGCGATCCGTGATGGCGAATACCTCTTCGAGGCGGTGGGAAACGAAGGCGAGCGCCCGCCCGCCCGCGTTCAGCCGGTCCATGATGTCGAACAGCCGGTCCACCTCCGTCGCACTGAGCGACGCGGTGGGTTCATCGAAGATGACCAGCCGGGCGTCGAGCGCCAGTGCCTTTGCGATCTCGACCAACTGGCGTTGCGCCGCTGACAGGCCACGAACCTCCGCATCGAGGTCGAGTACATGTTCGTGGCCGAGATCCGACAGGACCTGCCCGGCCCGGTTGCGCATGGTCGCATAGGACAGCCGTCCGGGCGTCGCGAGGTCCGGCAGGAATATGTTTTCCAGCACCGTCATGTCCGGCGCCAGCGAGGTTTCCTGTGCAACCAGGGCAATGCCGCGGCTCAACGCGTCTCGTGTAGAGGTGAGCGAAAGGGGTCTGCCGTCGAATTCGAGGCAGCCGTCGGTGGGGCGGATGTGGCCGGATACGATGCGCGAAAGAGTGGACTTTCCGGCGCCGTTCGCCCCCAGCAGACCGACGACCTCACCAGGACGCAGCGTCAGCGCAGCGTCACGGAGCGCCTGCGTCGAGCCGAAATTCTTCGACACGCTCCGTGCTGTCAGGAGTGCGGGCATACGTTCTGGCTGGTGCATCTGAAGCATGGATGAGAAGGCAGGGCCGATGCGCTTGCAACACATCGGCCCCGCCGATCAAGCTGGTTACTGCATCTCGTTGGCGAAGACCGTTTCCTTGATGGTCGGCAGCATCTGTTCGATATTGTCGGATGTGACGATCAGGATCGGCACGGTGATTTCCTTCTCCGGCGTTCCACCGCCCAGATGATCGACCATAGCTTCGGCCGAACGCACGCCCATGAGGTAGGGCTGCTGCATTCCGGAAACGACGAGTTCGCCTGACTGGAGCAACGGCACGAATTCAGGGATGCCGTCGAAGGCCGCAACCATCACGTCGTCCTGCGCGCGGGCGGCCTTGATGGCTTGCAATGCGCCGAGCGTCGGACCGTCTGTCTGGACGAACATGCCGCCCATAGTCGGATTGGCCGTGATCATATCCTGCGTGAACTTGAAGGTCTCGTCGGCGGTGTAGGCCTGCATTTGCTGCAGCCCGGCATCGCCGGTGATACCACCTTCCGCCATCGCGTCCTTGAAACCCTTGGTTCGGGCCTGTCCGTTGAGACGGGCCTGGCTGATACCGACGATGCCGACGGTGGCATCGGTTTTGCCGGCCTTGGTCATGGCTTCGGCAAGAGCTTTGCCGACGCCGTTTGCACCTTCGTAGTTGTTGGAGCCGATGACGGATACGAATTCACCGGAATCGGTACCGATATCGGCGATGACGACGGGAATGTTGTTCTGTTTGGCGAGATCGAGCACGGCGGGTGCGGTCGAACTGTCCGTCGGTGACAACACGATACCGGCCACACCACGCGCGATGGCATCCTGGGCATTTTGAAGCTGCCTCTGGCGGATCATTGGTGGAGTCGAGGGCGGCGAAACCGTAGCCGTTTTTCTCGGCCACCGATTTCACGCCTTCCGAAACGTAGCGCCAGAAGGCGAGGTCGAGACCCGGCGTCATGTAGACCAGTTCGCCCTTGTCCTGAGCGGATGCGGCAGGGGCATGGGCGAGAGTGCCGACGCCCAGGGTGGCAACGATGAGCCCTGCAGACAGAGCCTTCGTGAAACTTCTGCGATTTGTCATTTCAGTATTCTCCCGGTTGTACGCCGCCTGCAGCCCTTCCCGGAGCAAACGGTTGTTCGACAGCGCAGCCAGAACAAGCCGACTGGTCTGACCAATGAACCAGTGAACCAGTGCGCCGTCAACGGGAATTCGTCGTGGTGGTTCTGAGAGCGCCGGATGACCACGTCAGGTCAACGTTTCCATCGTCCACTCACCGGTGCAGTCCATTGACAGACCAGAATGATACGAGCGGTGTGAATGCCGTCGATATGCTGCGGATTGACTTCCTGTCGGGCACCCCCCGTCGTTCGGTGCGCGATCTGATTGCCGAGAAATTGGCGGTCCTCATTCTCTTCGGTGTCTGGACGTCGGCGACGAACTGCCGGGCGAGCGGGAACTGGCGGCGTCGTTGTCGGTCAGCCGGGCGACTGTCCGCGGCGCGATCTCCATTCTTGCCACCCACCGCATCCTGCGCGTCTCACATGGCGCACGCACGGTCGTCTCCAGCCGTGATGTGTCGGCGGTCTTGCCCGCGCCGGCCAGTTTCGACATTACCGCCGACGTCGGGGTGCGATCTGGAAGACGTGCACGAAGCGCGCCTTCTGGTCGAACGCGACATCGCTTTCTGCGCTGCGGAACACGTGACACCGACTCGTCCTCTTCGAACTGGAAGCGTCCATTGCCGCGCAGGAAGCCTGCCGCGACGATCCGGTCTCGTTTCTCCTGTGCGACCGGGAATTTCACTCCCGGTTCTACGCTGCCGGTGGCAATGCCGTGACTGACGCGCATCGCGATGGGTCTCTACAACCACATGCTGGACCATCGCCGCCGGATCGTGGCGCAACCGGGGTCCATCGAAACGCAGCATCGCCGACCATCGCGCGATGCTGGAAGCGTTGGAACGCGGGGACGCTCAAGAAAGCGCGGCAGCCGCCATCACCCACGCCACACGCATCTTCGATACCACACGCCGGTTCGTGGCGGCAGGAAAAAACGCCCGTCGGTAGCGCACATGGAAAAGGGCCGGGCATCCGCCCGGCCCTTCGGTCTGTCGTCCTGTTCCAGACACGTGTGCCGGACTGCTGTTTCGCCTATTCCGGGGCGTTGGGCAGCGAACGCATGAACGCGCCCAGTTGCTCGGCATAGGTCGCCGCATTGTAGGTGGTGCCGTGGCCTGCGGTCTCGGCATTTTCGGGCACGATATATGTCTCGCCATCCGGCACGAGTGCCATGTTGTCTTTCAACATTGGCAGTTCGACCGGATTGCGCTCATCGTCCTGGCTGACGATCAGAAGCACCTTGGCCTTGATGTCGGCGAGCTTTGGAGTCGGATCGAAATTGCGCGACGCGTTCCACATATACATCACGTCGTTGGCATCTCCGACCTTTTGTTCAGCCTTCGTCTTGTCGACATAAGCGCTCGCCATTTCATTGGTCGCCCCAAGATCCTGCAGACGCAGATTGCCGCCCGACGTCGCCATGCCGAACCATGCGCTCATGTATCGCAGCATGGGCGGCTGCTCCTCATAGTCGCCGCCGTTCCACGCCGGATCGTCCCGCACGGCGTCGATCACCATGCGCCGCATCATCCAGTTACGACCGGACATCGGCCCGGGAAACGACGCGATGGGAACGCCGCCGTCCATGAAGTCGGGATATTCGGTCAGCCATGTCCAGGTGAGCATGCCCCCCATTGAGAAGCCGATCTTGACGTGCAGGCGGTCGATACCGAGCCCATCTTCCAACAACATCTTCTGGGCATTCACCATATCCAGCAATGTGTGCTCGGGAAACGTCGCACGCATACCGTCCGACGGCTTTGAGCTTTCGCCTGCGCCGATCGCATCGACCAGAATCAGAAAGTATTTCGATGCGTCCAATGGCTGGCCGGGCCCGTAGAGATTGCCTGCGAACGGTTCGCCGAGCATGCTCTTGGCCTGTCCTGTCGTGCCGTGCGTGACGAGGACGGCCGGGTTCGCCGGATCGCCGATCGTCAGATAACTGACATTCATCGCTGGCAGGGTTTCGCCGGTCTCGAACGTGAAGTTCTCGATCACATACGTTGCCCGTTTCGGCTCCGGAAAGTTCGTTTCCTGCGCCTGCGCCTGTACCATTCCCAGCGCAGCCGTGGCGGTAAACGCAATCGCAAAAGCCGTGTTTCGTAACATTTTCATGTTCTTCTCCCAAGATAGACGACCTCGAAAAAATTCTTCCTAGATCGATTGATCCTCTGGTCTGACCAGAGTACCACTTAAGCAATCAGCCTTTGCGTAGGCTGTCAATGATCGGGCCAATTCCGGCGCAGCGGCGCATTCACCGCGAAACCACGCTTGGCTTAGGTTCGTGAAGGTCCACTCGACACATGTCTTGTAGGCCAGTAACATCGACGTATTGCGGGCTCCGGCCCGCGTCTGTTTTGGGAGAAACACATTGAAAATCTTCAAGACCATTGCAACGACGTTCGCCGCGGCCAGTCTGGCCGTCCTCATGTCTTCCGCCGCTTACGCACAGGAAGCTCTGAAGTTCCAGTCCGCCGACCAGGCGGGCAACCCGAACTTCGTTTTGCAGAAAGGCCTGGGCCGATTCCGTCATCGATAAGACCGGCGGCAAGGTCTCCATCGAATTGCTGCCGGTGGGTTCGGTCGTGGAATACAACGAAACGCTCGACGCCGTGGGTGCCGGCATTCTCGACGGCCAGGTGACCGACTCGTCGTATTTCGCTGGCAAGGACGCGGCCTTCTCGCTGATGGGCAACCCGGTCGGCGCCTATGGCGACCCCGAAGAGATGTTCGGTTTCTTCGAGACCGGCGGCGGTGCGGAGCTCATGCGCGAGTTGTATGAGCCCTACGGCATCTACTTCATCGGCCCCTCCACGCCCGGTCTTGAAGCGTTCGTGTCCAAGAAGCTGCTGGCAGGCGTCGATGACCTGAAGGGTCTGAAGATGCGCGCGCCGGAAGGTCTGGTGCAGAAGGTGTTCGAAGCAGCCGGTGCCTCGCCGGTGGCATTGCCGTCTTCGGAAGTCTTCACCTCCCTCGACAAGGGCGTCGTGGATGCAGCCGACTTCTCGGTGTTCTCGACCAATCAGGCGCAGGGCCTGCACGACATCGCCAGCAACCCGGTCTATCCCGGCTTCCACTCCATGCCGCTCATCGAGATTTCGATGAACAAGGCCAAGTGGGATTCCCTGGATGCGGACACGCAGACGGCGATCACCGACAGCGTGAAGGAATTCTCGCGCAGCCAGGTCGCCGCGTTGAAGGAGAAGGATCTCGCAGCCGTCGAGGAAGCCAAGGCTGGCGGCAAGGTGACGGTTACCGACTGGTCGGCTGAGGATCGCGCCAAGTTCCGCGCCATCGCCGCCGAACAATGGAAGGGTGTCGCCGCTCAGTCCGCCAATGCGCAGAAGGTCTACGACACGTTGACCGCCTACCTGAAGGCCGAAGGCCTGATCGCCGAATAATGCTGAAGCGGCGGCTCTTCCGGGAGCCGCCGTTTTCGCTTCTGGGAGGGAGATGCCGATGACCGATGAAGATGGACGCCACGTCCGAGGACGTGGAGATCGACATCAATGCCGTCATGCATCGCGAGATGCCGAAGCCGCCTGCCATCTCCGGGCGTTTCGGACAGGCGATCGACAGACTCGGTGCGGTCGTTGCGACCTTCTTCCTCATCTCGACAGGGGTCGTCCTGTTCGAAATCGTGTCACGGTATGTCTTCGATGCACCCACACGCTGGGCGCACGAGACGACGACTTTTCTGTGTGCTGCGGGTTTTCTGTACGGCGGGCTTTACGCGCTGTCCCATGACAAGCACATTCGGGTCGTTCTCATCTACGAGGCTGTCTCGGATGATGTGCGACTGCTGGTTCGACGTGGTCATCTCGGTCCGTCGGGCTGATCACCGTTCTCTTCTTCAGCTACGCCGCCTGGGCCACGGTCGAGCGGTCCTGGTTCGCCGCCGGCACAAGCACGATCAAGCTGGAAACGTCCGGGTCTGCGTTTGACGCGCCCTATCCCGCACTCCTCAAGATGCTGCTTCTCATCGTCGTGCGTCGCAATGGCGGTGCAGTTCATCATCCACATCGTCAATACGCTCAAGCGCAGGGGGCGCTGACCGTGGAGTTCGAAATCTTCGGGTCGCTCAAGGGCCTCGGCATCGAATGGGCCTCCGCCCTCATGCTCGCCATGCTGATTGGCCTGCTGGTCACCGGTATGCCGCTGGCCTTCGTCACGCTGCTGGTGGCGCTGTTCTTCGCGCTCGGCTGGTTCGGTCCGGCGTCGGTGCCTCTGATCACCAGCCGCATCTATTCCTTCGTCACGTCCTACGTGTTCGTCGCGGTGCCCATGTTCGTGTTGATGGCCTCGATCCTCGACCGGTCGGGCATCGCACGCGACCTGTTCGATTCCATGCGGGTGATGGGCGGTCGCGTGCGCGGCGCGCTCGGGGTGCAGACGCTGTTCGTGGCGGTGATGATGGCTGCGATGTCGGGTATCATCGGCGGCGAGGTGGTGCTGCTCGGCCTGTTGGCGCTGCCGCAGATGCTGCGTCTGGGCTATGACAAGTCGCTCGCCATCGGCATCTGTTGCGCGGGCGGCGCGCTGGGCACGATGATCCCGCCCTCCATCGTTCTCATCATCTACGGGCTGATCGCCAGCGTCTCGATTTCGGACCTGTTCACGGCGTCGTTCACCCCGGGCTTCATGCTGGCGGGCTTCTACATCGTCTACGTGCTGGTGCGGGCCAAGTTGCAGCCGGGCCTGGCCGCCATTCCGGACGAGGCGGAGGGCCGGGACACGGATTTCCGCCTCATCGCGCTGGCAACGCTGCGGATCGTCGCTGCGTTGGGCAGCGTGATCGTGCTGACGCGCCTGACGGGCCAGATCTACTGGGGCATCGCGCTCGTCCTCGGCTACATCGCGTTCCTCGCTCTGCGGCAGCGTCACCTCAACACCGACCATGCCTTGAGCGCCGAGCAGGTGCGCGCGCGCCGCTTCGAATGGGGACTCGCGTTGCCGGTCATGGTCATCGGCACTGTGCTGGGGTCCATCTATGGCGGCATCGCTTCCGTCACGGAGGCCGCCGGCCTGGGCGTCGTCGGCGTGATGCTGGTGACGCTGATACGCAACGAATTGAGGCCCGCGCCTCCTCATGGACGCTGCCGTGCAGACGCTTTCCACCTGCGGCATGATCGTGTGGATCGGCATTGGCGCGTCGGCGATCATCGGTGTCTACAACCTGATGGGCGGCAACCGCTTCGTCGAAAACCTGATCCTCAACATCTCCGATACGCCGCTGCTGATCCTGCTGTTCATGATGATGATCCTGCTGATCCTCGGCCTGTTCCTCGACTGGGTGGGCGTTGCACTCTTGACCATGCCCATCTTCGTTCCGATCATCATCAAGCTGGGCTACGACCCGGTCTGGTTCGGCGTGCTGTTTGCCATGAACATGCAGGTCTCGTTCCTGTCGCCGCCCTTCGGGCCGGCCGCGTTCTATCTCAAATCGGTGGCGCCTCCCGACATTTCGCTCGGCGACATCTTCTCCTCGCTGCTTCCGTTCATCGCTCTGCAGATCCTGGCGCTGGCGTTGCTGATCGCCTTTCCGCAGATCGCCATGTGGCCCGTTTCGTAGGAGCAGATCATGAAAATTGCCTTTATAGGTCTGGGCGCTATGGGCCTGCCGATGGCCGAGCGTCTCATCTCCGCCGGTCACGATGTAACGGGATGCGACCTCGACACGCGCGTTGGCGAACACTTCCAGCCTTTCGAGTCCGACGCCACGCAAGCGGCGCGGGGTGCCGAGATGGTCATTGCCATGACGGTGACCGGCGCGCAGGCGGACGCCGTGTTGGACGCCGTTATTCCATCTCTAGCGCCCGCGTCCATCTTCATCGCGTCCTGCACCCAGTCGAAGGCGGACGCGGAGCTATTGGGCCGCAAGGCCGAGCAGGCCGGTCTGCGGTTTCTCGACGCGCCGGTTTCGGGTGGCGTGAAGGGCGCACAAACAGGCACGCTTTCGATCATGGGGTCCGGCCCGCGCGCCACGTGGGACGCGGCGTTTCCTGTTCTCGAAGCTATGGGCAACAAGCTGTTCCATATGGGTGACGCCTACGGGCTCGGATCGCTCGCCAAGACCATCAACCAGCATCTCGCGGGCGTTCACATCGTCGCCGCTGCCGAAGCGCTGGCGCTCGGCACGAATGCGGGTCTTGACGGTGAAACCATGCTGAAACTCTATGGCGGGTCGGCCGCCGCGTCCTGGATCCTTGCCGACCGTGGTCCGCGTATGATGCAAGACGCACCGGATGTTGCCAGCGCCATCGATATTTTCGTCAAGGATCTGGGCATCGTTCTGGACGCGGCCGGAGACGCGTCCGTTCCCCTTGCACAGGCGGCCCATGCCTTGTTCAAGCAGGCCTCCGCGCAGGGTCTCGGGCGTGCCGATGACAGCCAGGTGATACGGGTGTTGAGGAAGACCCCGTGAAAATCGGCGCGATCGGCGACGACTTCACCGGCTCCTCCGACCTTGCCCTCATGCTATCGGGACAGGCCGGTGGTGGGCTTGCCACCGTTCAGTATGTCGGCACACCGACCGGGCCGGCGGACCGTCATGTCGAGGCAGGCGTCGTCGCCTTGAAATCCCGTTCGATCCCGGCTGACGAAGCGGTGCGGCAGTCTCTCGACGCGCTGGACTGGCTGCTTGCGCAAGGGTGCGAGCAGATATTGTTCAAAGTCTGCTCGACATTCGATTCCACCCCGGACGGCAATATCGGCCCGGTCGCGGAAGCTCTCATCGAGCGGCTTGGAACGAACGCTCCCGTCGTCGTCTGCCCCGCTTTTCCAGCGACAGGGCGCAGCGTCTACCGTGGCCATCTGTTCGTCGGCGACGCGTTGCTTAACGAAAGCGGGTTGGAGAACCATCCGCTCACCCCGATGACGGACGCCAATCTCGTGCGCTGGTTGTCACGACAGACCAAGGCCGAAGTCGGCCTCGTTTCCTGGCCGACCATCGCCAGGGGTGCCGACATCGTGCGGGCGGCATTTGCTGGCCGAGTGCGACGCCGGTCGCCAACTCATCATCTGCGACGCCATATCAGACGACGATCTCGTCGTGCTCGCAAGGGCGATGCAAGGCTTCCCGCTGGCGGTCTGCGGCTCGGGACTCGCGCTGGGTCTGCCCGATCTTATCGGCACCGACACCAGATCAGCGAACTGGCAGGGCATTCCGGGCCGGGCAGTAGCGCTTGCGGGGTCATGCTCCAGGGCTACGCGAGAGCAGATCGCAGTCCATCGGGAACATGCCCCCGTCCGAACCATCGACATTGATGCTGTCATCGCAGGCACCCTGCAGGCTTACGAGCTGGCCGACTGGGCGATGGAGCAAGCGGGCGTGCCGCTCATCTATTCCTCCGACGATCCCGAAACCGTGCGCGCGGTGCAGGCTCGCTATGGACGCGATCGTTCGGCAGAGACAATCGAGACCTTCTTCGGGCAGATGGCTGTGGCGCTGGTGGAGCGTGGTGTCGGCTCGATCATTTCCGCGGGAGGGGAGACATCCGGTGCCATAGTCTCCGCGCTCGAAACGTCGAGCCTGGAAATCGGCCCCATGATCGACCCCGGCGTTCCCGCAGTTGCAACCTGTGTCGGCGGCACGCGCATCGGGCTCGCGCTCAAGTCCGGCAATTTCGGCGCGCCGGATTTCTTCGCGAAAGCTGCGCGCATTCTGGGTGAGACAGCATGAGTGCCGAAGCGGAGTTGCGTGAGCTGATCTGCACTCTTGCCCGATCCCTTTTCGAACGCGGCCTCACCGGTGGGTCGACCGGAAACATCTCCGCCCGAACCGCAGACGGCGGCCTGCTCGTCTCGCCCACCGGAACGTCCTTCGGTCGGCTCGATCCCGCCCGCCTGTCGCGGTTCGACACGTCCGGCAAGTTCGTAGAAGGCGATAAGCCCACAAAGGAAATGCCTCTGCACTCGGCGTTCTACGACACCCGCTCCTCGGCCGGTGCCGTTGTCCATTTGCATTCCTGCCACTCCGTCGCCCTGTCGATGTTGCCCGACACAGACGCCGACAACTTCCTGCCGCCGCTCACGCCCTATGCCATCATGAAGCTCGGGCGCGTGAAGTTGCTGCCATTCTTCCTGCCCGGAGACGCAGCGATGGGCGAAGCGGTGCGCGGGCTGGCGGGCAAGCGTTCTGCCGTCATGCTGGCCAACCACGGCCCCGTTGTCGCCGGGAAGGACGTGGAAGCGGCCGTCAATGCCATCGAGGAACTGGAAGACACGGCGCGTCTGGCCCTTCTGACGCGCGGCATGAATCCACGCATGCTGTCGCCCGACCAGGTCCGCGACGTCGTCACGACATTCGATGTGGAATGGGAGGCGTGATGATCGCTGCCAATACCGGATTTCTGTTCAGGGACCTGCCCTTCATCGAGCGCATCGGCGCTGCCGCCCGTGCAGGCTTCGACGCGGTCGAATTTCACGACGAGGCGCAGCGCGAGACGCTGGACGATGTCCGTGCCGCGTTGCGGGATGCCGGGCTGCCGCTGCTCGGTTTGAACGCGCGCATGGGCGACAGCGCCGGTTGCGCCGGCGTGCCGGGCGAGGAGGCGCAGGCTCGTGCCGACATCGTGACCGCCATCGAAACGGCACAAGCCTTGGGCGGAACCGCCGTTCACGTTCTGGCGGGCAAGCCGGACACCGGGGAATCCGCATGGGCGACCTACCGCGAGAACCTGATATTTGCCGCCGACAAGGCCGCAAAGCATGGTCTGACGATTCTGATCGAGCCGCTTTGTGCGAAGGCGATGCCGGGTTACCTGCTTCCCAGCGTGGCTCGTGCCGCCCAAGTCATTGAAACGATTGACCGTCCGAATGTGAAGATCATGTTCGACGTCTTCCACGTGGCCGGGAACGGCGACGATATCGGAGCCACGTTCTCCGCCCACCAACACCACATCGGCCACGTCCAGATCGCGGACCCCCAAACCCGCAACGAGCCGGGCCCGCAACTGGTGGCACAGCTGCGGGCGCTGGGCTGGCATGGCGCAATCGGTGCGGAATACGTGCCCACGCTCCAAGGTTCCGACGCGTTCGCGTGGATGGTCTAAACCGTCAGGCGGCGCTGCTTCGTCGCGTAACGGAGAAGCGTTGGTCCAGATCGTCATGCAGAGCGCAACCGTGGCCCGGTGATTTCGCGACCGTGATCATGCCATTTTCAACGCTTGGCAAGCCGGTCACGAGGTCCGGATACCACGTGCGATAGGCCGCGCGAACACTTTCCTGCACGAGTGCATTGGGCGCGTTCAACGACAGATGTGTCGATGCCGCGAGCGTCACCGGCCCGGTGCAATCGTGGGGTGCCACCGGCAGGTGCCAGGCTTCCGCCATCGAGGCGATCTTGCGCGCCTCCGACACCCCGCCGCACCAGGCCAGATCGAACATGACGACGCCCGCGGCCCCCGTTTCCAGCAGATCGCGGAAGGCCCAGCGGCTTCCAAGCGTCTCGGATGCGCAAATCGGTGCGCGACTGACCTCCGCGTAGCGCCGCAGCGAGCCGAGACTGTCCATGCGGATCGGGTCTTCGTGCCAGAACGTCCTGAATTGTTCCAGTTCGCGCGCAATTTCGAGTGCCGGCAAAAGCTGCCACAGGGAATGGAACTCCACCATAATGTCCATCCGGTCGCCCACCGCGTCGCGGATCTTGGCGAAGGGCTCCAATGCCGTCTTCATGTCTGCCGCAGAAATATAAAGGCCCCGGGTCTTTTCGGCAGCCGCGTCGAACGGCCAGATCTTCATCGCCGTAATGCCGTCCTCCAGTAGCGACAGGGCGAGTTCATCCGCACGATGCAGAAAGCCGTTCAGGTCATCGTATGGCTGGTCGTTGGTCCGGGTGACAGAAAGACCGAAATTGGCGGTGTTCTGCCCCGTCGCGTTCTTGATGTATTCCGGCCCGGCGCAGGTGTTGTAGGTGCGGATCGCATCGCGCGTGAACCCGCCGAGCAATTGCGCCAGCGGCTGACCGGTGGCGTGGCCGAACAGGTCCCACAGCGCGATGTCGAAGGCGGAATTACCCCGTGCCTCCACGCCGGTGGAGCGGAACCCGAGATAGCCGACAAGATCGGCGGCCAGCAGATCGATCTGCCGTGGATCACGTCCGATCACCAACGGTGCCACGACCTCGTGGAGATACGCCTCCACTGAGGCGGCCATGAAAAACGTCTCTCCAAGGCCCACCAGACCGTCGTCCGTCTTCACCTCGACCCAAAGCAGATTCGGTCGTTCCGACATGCGGATCGTCGTCAGCGTATCGATCTTCATACCATGTCACTTCCAGTCTTGGAGCCGAGTAAACAGACGATGGATGCATTGCACCCTCCGTAGCAACCTGTGGGTCGCATGAGGGTGATGGCACCGGTACCAAATCTTTTGGAACCGTATTGCACGGGCCTAAGGATTGACAGAACCGGCGACCTTATCGAACGAACAATAGTGGGTGGCTCCATCGACCGTCGGCGCTTCGCTGAAGTCCGCCAGATCGGGAATGCGACCGAAGGCGATCTTCGACCCCAGATAGCCGCCCGGCACCTCGATGCGCGGACCAAGCGAGATCGCCGATGGGCCGTGCTCGGCGCGCAGCCGGTCCATCACGTCGCTGGCCCTTTCCCATTTCGCCTTGTCACGATTGTCGGTTTCTGTGGCTGGCGCGATGTCGAACAGGTCCGTTTGCACGTCGTCTTCGCTCACCAGTCCATGCAGCATGACGCTGACGGAACGGGGTTTGAAGCCGACCTGTGTTTCAGCGATCGACAGCCCCTGACCCAATGCCGCAAGAAACGTATGGTCGTCCCGGGATGGCGGGACCCGGATATCCCTCGACCATCGCTGATCGTCCGGTCGTCCGTGGCCACGCGTTCGCAACCCTCCGCCGCGCAGGGAGAGGGTCAGGCACGACGCCCGCATACCGGCGCGCCGCAATCGACGGGTGGCACCGAGCGTAAGCTGCCGGGCGCATTCGGCGATCATCGGGCCATTGCGCCACTTCACCGGAAGCATCCGGCTGTGACCGAACATGCGTTTCGTCGTCTTGGGGCGCACCACATGGTAGCCGTGCAGGCCATTCCAGAACCGCTCGCCCTCGACGCTGCCCCAGATCGCCCGCGCCTGCTTGGCCCCCACGGCCCACAACCCGGCTACATCGTGAACGCCCGCCGCGTTCAACCGTGTCTCCATACCATCGGAGATACCGGGCAGATCGGTCAGCGGGAGATGAGCCAAAAGGTTTGGAAGATCGTCGTCGGTCAGCACCAGAACGCCGTCCGGCTTGCGCATTTCCGCGGCGATCTTGGCGAGCAGTTCGGTTCGGGCGATGCCGATCGAACAGGTGAGAACAGGGCTGAACGCCTTGCTGATCGCCTGCTTGATCCGGCGGGCAAGTTCGGCCCCTTCCCGCGCTTCCGATGGCAGCAAATGGCACACGAGTTCGTCGATGGAACGCACATTCGCCACCGGCAGGCAGCTTTCCACCGTGTCCACAATCTTCAGGTGCAACCGCACATAGGCGTCGGGCCGGGCGACCACGAAGATCATGTCGGGCACCTGTTCCCGCGCCTCCCGAATCGTCGCACCGAACCGGACGCCCCGCGCCTTCGCCTCGCGGCTGACCGCAATGCAGCCGGTGTTCAGCGTATCGAGCGGAACGACGCCGACCGGCTTCCCGCGCAGGACCGGGTTGAAATGCTGCTCGGCCGTCGCAAAAAAGCTGTCGAAGTCGAGATAGAGCCGCTCCGCGATACCCTCCGCCATGCCTGATCCTCCATACGCAATACAGACTGCCCCGCCTCCATCGGAATCGACGGAAAACTAGAACAAACTAGGAACATAATGCTCAATGGGGGGTCGTCGTCAATCCAGTTTGACGGGCGCCGCTTCCAACAGGTTGCCGAAACCGGAGGCGATCCAAGCCCTTTCCGGCACCGCGATCCGAGGCACGTCTTGCGCGGCATTGCGGGCAAGCCACTCCTCCGCACCTGATCGTTTGCGGATACCGCGGTCGGTCTTGGGAGCGACCCAGCCATAAACAGGCTGTTCGCGGTAGGCAGGGCGGGCATCGCCGAATACCCAACGCATATTGCCGTAGGTGGCGGGGTCGCGCCCGTCGAGACTCAACCGGTCATTCAGGTAGCAGGCCGTGATCCAGGCGTCGCGGGGATGGGCTGTCCACTTGATGAGCTGCTTGCCCCAATACATGCGCAGATTGTTGTGCATGTATCCGGTGGCGAGCCACTGGCGTTGGGCCGCGTTCCATGTCTCGTCATCCGTCTCACCGTGAACGAGCGCAGACAACGAATAGAGTTGGTCGCGCGGGTCGTCCGCATGGTCGAGCAGCGAGAGGCGCGGCCGGTCGGGCAGGAACTCGAAGGCTTCCGGCGTGACGGCATGGCTGGTCATGTAGTGAAACCATTCGCGCCACGTGAGCAGTTCATCGAGAAACTTCCATTTCGGCGACGCCTTCATGTCCACATCCCGCACAGCACGCGCGATGCGCCGTGGGCCGAGAACGCCGAAATGCAGATAGGGCGACAGGTTGGATACGCCATCTTCCTCCGCCGCATTGTTGCGCCGCGCCTGATAGCGCCCAAGACCCTGCTCGATAAAGAGATCGAGCGCGCGGGTTGCCGCATCCGCGCTTGCCTCGAACCGTGCCGATGGCGGCAACGTGTGGTCGATGGCGCAGGACGCGACCAGCGCATCCAGTTCCGCGTCCGACTTGTCTGCGTTGCGACGGTCGGTGAAAGGCAACGCACCATCATAAACTGGAACTGTAGGCTCGATGTCGGCATCTGCATCGCGGAACCGTTCGCGGTGTTCGCCGCTCGCCTTGCGAAAGGCAGGAACCGTTTTGATGCCTTCGGGCAGAATGCGCGTCGGCACGAGACGCGCGCAATCCACCGCCAGCACCTGCCGCTCGCAGGACGCTGCGAAAGATCGCGCCTGCCACGCCGCCACGAAGACGAACTGCTGATCGGTCACCACCAGTGCCGCCGGGTCCGCAAGCCGGTAGAGCAGCCCCTTCTCGCGGTGGTCCGACGTTTCCACATAGGTCGCACACCGCAGACCCCGCGCCTCGCAACCCCGTTGCAAATCCCGGCTCGCGCCGAGAATGAACCGGTGCAGCCGGTCGGAGGCATGGGGATAGTCCATCCGCAGTCCATGATAGACGAGGACCGGCAATCCCATCCGGTTGCCGAGTGAGATGGCCACATCAAGCGCCGGGTTGTCATCAGCCCGTAATGCCTGCTGCAACCAGCACAGGATATAGCACGCACCGTTGGTGCGGGGTTCGTGATGGTTCAACACCGTGACCCGTTCATCGAGAGGGTTCGGCAGGTCTGCCAGCGACGGACCGCTCATGCTGCAACCTTCGCGGCGGCACGTTTCGATGGCGGCTGGCGAAGCCGCCGCGGTTTACGCGAACCGTGCCGCTCGAACACCGCCTCCGCCTCGGCCCGGGCTTCCGGCTGTCGCCTGATCTCGTAAATGCGCCGCTTGGCCTCGGCGACGGCGGGACCGTGATCGACGATCCGTTCGGGGTAGCCGTCCGGCAGTTCCGGCAATGTCCAGGGTTCGTGCAACGCCTTGCCTTCCAGTTGGGACAGTTCCGGCACCCAGCGGCGGGTGAAGATCCCGTCCGGGTCCTGATCGTAGCCTTGCTTGACCGGAGAGTAGATGCGCACGGCGTTGATGCCCGTCTCACCGGACTGCATCTGCGCCTGCGTCCAGTGGATACCCGGCTCGTAATCCGTGAACAGACGCGCGAGAACTGCGCCGCTTTCCTGCCAGGGCAGCCAAAGGTCGTAGGAAGCGAAACTCATCAGCATGGCGCGCATGCGAAAGTTGATCCAGCCGGTGGCGATGAGCGACCGCATGCAGGCGTCGACGAACGGATAGCCCGTGCGCCCTTCGGCAAAGGCGGCCAACAGTTCCGGGTCAGCTTTAGGTCGCAACCCCTCGTAAATCCGCGCCATCGGTCGCCATTCCAGTTCCGGCTCCGCCTCCAGCTTCTGCATGAAATGGCAATGCCAG
Organism: uncultured Alphaproteobacteria bacterium; assembly: GCA_963799325.1. GTDB lineage: Bacteria > Pseudomonadota > Alphaproteobacteria > Rhizobiales > Rhizobiaceae > Pseudahrensia. Next base: position 1,840,096 of record CAWCWS010000002.1, read on the forward strand.
TGCAGCCGCCCGATGAACGACTTGAGCGCCTTGGCCCACTCGCCCCGTTCGGCGGACGGCAGAGCCGCAACCTCTTCCTGCCGTCGCGTCGTCGCCTGATAACATTCACGCATGGAAACCGATCCAGCCATCAAATGCACGGACAGACGCGAGCAGGCGTCGGCACCGGCCAGCGGGCTGGACATGGCCCGCTGATAGGTCTCTCCCCTTTCGGTGAGGAACGTGTTCAACGTGTCCAGCGCAGCGTCGCGTCCGGCGTCCTGCATCCAGTCGATACCGTCATGTTCCAAACCAAGTGTTTCTGCGGTGGGAAGAGCTTCGGAACCGACGTCCAGCCAGTCCACCGCAGGCACCGGCAAAACCGGCTGGCACATGGCTTTATCCCAGTCCTTCGCCCAACGGTTGCGGTCGAGCAGCGAACCGCGACGGATGCCGTATTGCGGACGTTCCACGAACGTGATGCCAACACCCCGGCACCAGTCCCGCACATGTTCATCGCGCTTGAAGGTCCAGATATTGCCCGTCTCCTCATGGGCGTGCAGTTCGAACGGCCCGAGCCTCTCATGCAGTTCGCCGAGCACGTCCACAATGTTTCCTGTTCGAATACACAGCCGTCCGCCGGACGCTGCGATATGGTCCGCCAGATCCTGCACGGCTTCGGACAAAAATGCCCAGTGGCGATAAGAGGTATCAGGTTCAGCCCAGTAGTCCCGCTCGGCCACATAAAGGGGAACAACTGGCCCTTCCATAGCCGCAGCCGTCAAAGGAGCATGGTCGGCGATACGCAGATCGCGTTTGAACCAGACGACGCGGGGAAGAAAGGTGGTATCTGTCATAGAGCCAGAACGTCGCCGAACTTTTGCCGTTCCCGCATATTGGGATCTGTCGCAGTCAGATCACACAATTCACTCCATTCGTGCATTTACGATATGGATGCCGATCGTCTGTCCTTCCTGTCTTGGAAGGGAAAGGGCGATAGAAGAGGAATGCTCTCGAAAATGGTGAGCCACACATCCTCCACCTCATTCATATCGAGAGGAGACAGCTTGGGGCAGACCCTGCGCCGTGGGAAGTCTGACAAAATCTTCAGAACTTCGAAGTGCAGACAAACGCAGCACCGATTTTCAATGAAAATTCATGGAATTTTGGAGCGGGCGATGAGATTCGAACTCACGACCTAAACCTTGGCAAGGAGTAACAGTAGCTTGCATGGAGAATTTACGTTTACCATTTCCTTGCAAATATAAGAACTTACCTTGCACCTTCATGCACGCGAATGGATGGTTCAGCCGGTACGGTGGTGACTTGGTGGTGACTTAAAATGGCGAAGACAGACCAGATCAAACGCTCCAAATTGACGAAGCGCGTGGTTGATGGAGCTACCGCAGCTGCGGTGGGATATCGGATCTACGATACTGAGCTGAAGGGGTTTCTCCTTCAAGTCAGCCCCGGCGGGGCGAAGACCTTCTATGTGACCTACCGCGAACCGCCTGGCGGACGATCGGCACCCAAACGAAATCTCAAGATTGGGGCGGCGATATCCATCACACCGCAGCAGGCGCGAGATCGAGCATTGGAGGTGCGGGCAGGAGTAGCTAAAGGGATCGATCCCATTCAGGACCTGAAGGCAAAACGAAAGGTCGGTACAATGGCAGATCTGCTCGAACTCGGACGATCCGAAAGGGTTCGTGCATCAGAAAGGGGCTCGTATCGGCATGTCTCTTAAAGATCAGGTCATTCGCAACAAACTCGGCAGTCATACGCAATTACCTACGTCCGCTCATAGGCAGGATCAGACTATCCGATCTAAATGCACAACATGTCGAGACGTTGTACCAGCAGGTGCTGACAGGGGCGATCAAGCGCGATGAGAAGACCGCCGCCCACACCAGAATTATCATACGCGGCGGAGAAGGCGCCGCTCGGAAAGTCGTGCGTGAATTCAGTGCGATCTGTTCGTACGGCGTCTATGAGGGCTTATTGACGACTAACCCGTGCATCATCGCCAGGGTGAATAAGACCGATAGGGAGCGCACGAATTTCATCGCACCAGCTTTACTCCAGGCTTACCTGACCGCAATAGACGATCTGGAAAAGTCCACCGGCAACGTGATGGGCGCTGATATCGTTCGGCTTCTCTTCTTCACCGGTGCAGAGTAAGCGAGATCGTCAATCTGCAATGGGAAGAGGTTAATATTCCGCTTCGACAGCTGGCGTTGGCTGATACGAAAACCGGAGAGTTGTTCCGTCCCCTGAACGACCAAGCGGTCGCAATTCTGCAGCGGCATGAACCTCTTAAACGCTCGCCGTTCGTTTTCCCCAATGCGAAGGGTACGAAGGGGTACACGGGCGCGCCGACCTTTATCGACAAGATCCGCAAGGATGAGCGGTTCGCCAAAATAACGGCCCACGCGCTCCGGCACACGATCGGATCGATGGGTGCTGCCAGCGGATTGGCTATGCCACAGGTGGCCACGCTGCTTGGCCACCGTCGCGTTTCGTCGACGGACCGCTACCGCCACTTCGTTCGTAATGCAGCGGCCGGAGCTGCTAACCATGTTGCTGACTTTTTGACGGCATCGAAGAGCGATTAATATCGATCTGCCACCTTCGCCCTGAAACCCGTATGTCGAACGTGGAGCGAATTACAATGTATTGGGAGACAGCAATTGAGGACCGAGGCGGCTTGATGCTCCAAGAGGAGAAGGCGTTTTGGGAGAACCAGTGTTTCGTACTATCCGGTATGGCGGACGCAGTGCTGGCAAGAAATAAGATTGATGCTGAGCAACAAGCTTTTCACAAGGCTGCGTATTTTAACGATCTGGCCGCGATCCTAGCAGCATACGCCGACCACCAGCTAGATGTTTGCCGAGGTAACGATACATCACCTTTGGCCGCCTATGTCGATTACCACGCCATGCCAGAAATTCGTCGCGAGCTCATCTATCCCGGTTTCGTTGATATGAACGGCGAAGAGATGATTATCGAACGCGCAGCGAAAATTGCCCACCGGATGAAGTCAAATTTTCCGACAAGTCGACCAGAAGATGTTGCGAAAGGGTTCACCGGCTTCGCCTTCTACAAGGCAGCCACCTACATATTCGAATGCATATCCCACGAGAGTGCTAGCACGGAGATTGGCTCCGGCACAATGTCGGTTTGCTTGCAGCTGGGGAGAGGCAATTCGAGCGCCCACTGGAAACGTCATGCTTCCTATCCGAGGGCAACACAATGACCGACGTACAAGCTGCGATGGTTCGGTTGATTGTTTCGATGATGACTGCGGACCGCAAAAAGAAGCCTCGTCAAAGCAAATTTCCGGATGGAGGCTGAAGGTTGGTACCAACGACTAACGGGCCGAAAGCTTTCGAGAGATCGTTTTCACGATCTATGGCAGCATTGCACTGTTAAACGTTTCAAACACTATGCCCACGCCGGCAGGCCAGCGGCTCTCGCTTAGACACGTTAGGGACGAGGTGCTGTGCGGGTCTGCACCTGGTTGTCTAACTGACTCCTCCAAATGTGAAGGCTTGTACCGGATGCGGTTCCCCAGCTTGTAGAAGCGTGGGCCGTTTCCAGTC
>CAWCWS010000003.1:0-20056 GCA_963799325.1 uncultured Alphaproteobacteria bacterium
TAGACGCAGGAAGTGAACGACGGCAAGGCGGCAACCGAAGCCTATTTTCGTGCTGAAAAATCTGTGCGCCAAGATCGACGCACTAGTTGCGGCGAAAGCCTGAAGCGGCCGACGCCTTGCAACTCGAATATTTCCAGATGGTCGATGCGATAACGGCATTCGACGACGCGGCAGGCACGATCGCTGTGCGATCCACCGTGCCGCAGGAGAGCCCGGTCTTTCAGGGCCATTTTCCCGGCATGCCCTTGCTTCCGGGCGTGCTGCTGATTGAAATGATGGCGCAGACCAGCGGCTTTCTTGTGCTTGGTCGCACGCGGCTCGCGCGTATGCCGCTGCTGGCAGGTGTCAAAAGCGCCAAGATGCGCTCGGTGGTCGAACCGGGCGAAGTACTGGATGTGACCGCCGAGCTGGTTCACGATGGTTCCGGCTTTGCCATGACCAAGGCGCGTCACCCGCGACGGCAAACCGGTTTGCGATGCCGACCTTACGTTAAAGACGCTGGCATTTCCCACAGTTGAATTTGCGACAATGATTGCCGACAAGGCACGTTTCCTCGGCTTGCCGGAAAGTGTGATGCCGGGAACGGCCTAGTCGCGGTCACACCTTTGCAGCGCGGGCAAACCGGACTAGATACGGGCCGACACGCGCCACCGTTAACGGAATTTCCATGACCAACCCAAGACGCCCCGTCGTCATCACCGGTATCGGGCTGCTTTCTGCGGCAGGCGAAGGGGTAGATGCGCATCGCGTAGCGTTGGCCGATGGCAAGCCGCTCGGGCTGAACAGCGAGACTTTCACGCTTTACACCGTTCATGCGCTGGCCGAGCCGGACTGGTCGGCACAGATTTCGCGCCGCGACATGCGGCAGATGGAACCGTGGCAGCGCATCGGCACCTACACCGCCGGTTTAGCGCTGGACGATGCCAACGCCAAAGACCCTGCACTGCTCGACCGGATGGACATGATCGTTGCAGCCGGTGGCGGCGAACGGGACGTGGACGTCGACACGAACGTCATGCAGCAGGCCCGTGAGCGCGACGACAAGGACGCTGTTCTCAACGAGCGCCTGCCGGATGATCTACGCCCTACCCTGTTCCTAGCTCAGCTTTCCAACTTACTGGCTGGCAATATATCCATCGTCCATAAAGTGACCGGCTCGTCGCGCACCTTCATGGGCGAGGAGGGGGCCGGTATTTCAGCGATTGCCACCGCCCACGCGCGCATCTCCTCCGGTCAGAGCGACATCATCCTGGTTGGCGGCGGCTACAACGGCGAACGTGAGGATATGCACCTTTTGTTCGAACTGGGCCACTTGCTGTCGCACAGCGATGGCAAGACACCGATAAATGAACGCGACGGCAGGAAGACGTCCGGCGTGCATTTCGGGTCGTTCGGGTGCGTTTCTCGTGCTGGAATCAGCGGAGCATGCTGCGGATCGCGGTGCGCGCATCTATGGCGAGCTTTCCGGTGTCGAAGGGGCCCACGGTCCGCGCGATGGGGAGGGGCTAACGAACCGTCTTGCCGCTGCCATGGATCACGCTGGTGTGCCTACCGGCATACATGTTTTATCCGGCGCGACAGGGCTGGCGGACTTACGTGATGCCGAAGTTGCAGCCCTCGATGGCCACAAGCCGACATATTTCGGGTCGACATTCGGGCATGGGTTGGAAGCTCAGTTTCCGTTCGGCGTGGCGTTGGCAGCCATCAGCCATGAGGGAACCCCAACCGGCGTGATCGGCGTCGGCGCATGGCGATCCGAAGGAGCCGCTTTGGTACGACCGTTCTCGGGAGACGCAGCATGAGTGCTGATATGGACCATCTCGGTCGCCCCATCGTCGTCGTTACCGGTGTCGGTGTCGTCTCATCCCTCGGTACGGGGTGTGCGGATAATTGGGTGGCATTGACGGCTGGCACATCCGGCATTCACCCGATCACGCGCTTCGATACCGCGGGGCTTCGCACGACAATCGGAGGCACGGTCGATCATTTCAACCTGCCGGACCACTCCGCCCCTGCACTTTCGTTTGCACTAGCGGACAGTGCCGCGAATGAGGCGATTGCCAAATCCGGCTTGCCGAAGGGTGACTTTCCCGGCCCGCTATTTCTTGCCTCCCCGCCGGTCGAGATGGAATGGCAGCATCGCTTCGCGCTCGATCTCGAGACTGACGAGGGCGAGGGGTATGCGCGCCTGTTGGCTGCTGCGCGCAAATCGAAACATCAGGATATGTTCCAACTGCTTCAGTTCGGGCGCACGGCGGACAGGTTGTCCGAACGCTACGGCACGAAGGGTTTGCCGATTTCGCTGTCCACGGCCTGCGCCTCCGGTGCGACGGCTGTGCAGCTGGGCGTCGAAGCCATCCGCCGGGGCGATACGGACGCGGCTTTCTGCATCGGCACGGACGGGTCGGTGACGACCGAGGCGCTCATCCGCTTCTCGCTGCTCTCCGCCCTGTCCACCCAGAACGACACACCGGAAAAAGCCTCGAAGCCGTTTTCCGCCAATCGGGATGGCTTCGTGATGGCAGAAGGCGCAGGCGCACTTGTGCTGGAGTCACTGGCGTCCGCCCGCGCGCGTGGAGCCGAAGTGCTGGCAGTGTTACGCGGGTGCGGCGAGAAGGCCGACCATTTCCACCGCACCCGCTCCTCGCCGGACGGCTCCCCCGTTATCGCAGCGGTCTCGCAAGCATTGGACGATGCGGGCGTAACGGTCGAAGACGTGGACTATATCAACGCCCATGGCACCTCGACGCCGGAGAATGACCGGATGGAGTACAACTCTCTCCACGCCGTCTTTGGCAACCGGATACACGCGCTTCCCATCTCGTCCAACAAGTCGATGATCGGCCACACGCTGACGGCGGCCGGCGCGATCGAGGCGGTGTTCTCCGTCTTGACGATCCGCAACGGCACACTGCCGCCAACCATCAACTACGACCAGCCGGACGAGGCCATTCCGTTGGATGTCGTGCCGAACAGGGCGCGTGCAGCTGCTGTTTCCACGGTGCTGTCGAACTCGTTCGGGTTCGGCGGACAGAACGCCTGTCTCGTCCTTGGCGCTGCGGAGTAAGATCATGCGAGCCCTACAACTTGTATCCGACCGCAATGTCGAAATTGTCGATTTGGCCGAGCCGGATGCACCCGCCCCCGGTGAAGTGCAACTGCGCGTGCGTGTTGTCGCGCTGAACCACCTCGATGTGTGGGGCTGGCGCGGTATGGCGTTTGCGAAGCGCGAAATGCCGTTGACGATCGGCGCCGAAGCCAGCGCGGAGGTCGTGGCGCTGGGCGAAGGCGTCAGCGGGCTGAAACCTGGGCAGCTTGTTTCCGTATTCGGTGCCCGCACCTGCGGCACCTGCCACCACTGCCGCGAAAGCCGAGACAACATGTGCGAGCACGTGGAGGGCGTTCACGGTTTTCATCTCGGCGGTTTCGCCCGTGAGCTGGTGAACATTCCAGCCCGCCAGTGCGTGCCCGTGCCACCGGGTTGCGACGATGTGGGCGCGGCACTGGCACCGATCACCTTCGGCACATGCGAACATATGCTGTTCGACAATGCCAAGCTGCAACCGTGTGAAACCATTCTCATTCAAGCCGGCGGGTCCGGCATCGGAACGGCGGCGATCCAGCTCGCGAAGTCCATCGGCTGCACGGTCATCACCACCGTCGGCAGCGACGACAAGATCGAGCCCGCAAAGGCGTTGGGTGCCGATCACGTCATCAACTACCGTAAAGACCGGTTCGAAGGCGTAACGCGCAAGCTGACAAGAAAGCAGGGTGTGGACGTTGTTTTCGAACATGTCGGCAAGGAAACATGGGCCGGCTCCATGCTCGTGATGAAGCGTGGCGGGCGGTTGGTGACGTGCGGCTCGACATCCGGCGTTTCGGCAGACACCAACCTGATGATGCTGTTCCAGCGCCAGCTTCGCCTTATCGGTTCCTTCGGCTGCCGCATGGAGAACATGGTCTCGGCCATGGACAAGATTGCGCGTGGCTTCGTGAAGCCGGTTATCGATACTGAAATCGAGTTCGGCGACATGGCAACCGCGCTGGAACGCATGGAAAGCCGCAAGGTCTTTGGCAAGATTATAATGCGTATGAGCTGAACGGCATGGCCCGCATCATCCGTTACCCGTTCGTGGAACGGCAGCTTCTGCGTGTAAAATCTGTTTCGGACTGGACTGTGGCCAAGCTGGTCGGGCTGTTTTTGCATTTCGCGAAGAAATTACCGCCAGTCCGTTCAACCGCAGCGGCAGAGAAAATCGGGCGGGCGCTTGCACCTGTCTTGCCCCGTTCAAGCCTCGCACGACGCAATCTGGTCGCTGCGTTTCCTGGAAAATCCGAGGAAGAGATCGACGAATTATTGCGTGGTGTCTGGGGCAACGTCGCGCGCACGATCGCCGAATATGTGTTTCTCGACCAGCTGTTCGATTTCGATATCGATAACCCGCTAGCAGGCAATGTCGAGGTCGTTGGCATCGAGCATTTCGAGCGCCTGAGGGAAGCCGGTAAGCCAGTCATCCTGTTCACCGCCCACACCGGCAACTGGGAAATTCTACCCATTGCCGCCGCTGCGTATGACCTTAATGTCACCGCCCTCTTCCGCCCGCCAAACAATCCCTACCTCGCCAAGCGGGTGTTAAAGGCGCGCACCACGGCGATGGGCCATCTTGTGCCCTCCCGCGCAGGCGCGGCTTGGGCATTGGCCAAAACGCTGGAGCAGAATGAAGCAGTGGGTTTATTGGCCGACCAAGCTTTTACCCGTGGTCCCCGCATCACATTCTTGGGCCGTGAAGCGAGCGCCAATCCGCTGGCGGCAACGCTGGCACAACAATTCGATTGTGCCATTCATCCCACCCGCTGTGTGCGCCTGCCCGGCGGGCGGTTCCGGCTGGAATTATACGAAGCTATGGACATCACCCGCAAACCGAACGGGGCGATCGATATTGCCGCGACTACGGCCACGGTGAACGGCATTATCGAAGGGTGGGTGCGGGAATATCCGGAGCAGTGGCTTTGGCTGCACGACCGGTGGAAGATCAAAGGCCCACCGCCGGCCAAGTGGTCGCGCTAGTTCAATCCGCTGGCACCAGCGCTTCTTCACCGCCGTAATAGAGGCCGACCACGTGTTTGGCAGTCGCAAAGAACATCCAGCGTTCCGTGAACAATCCAAGCATCAGGCTCGCCACCGCGCCCCATTGTAGCACCGGCCAGTGGAGGAACAGACTGGTGAAAAGCAGCAGAAACGGCAGCGCGAATCCAGTGAGGATCGTGACGACCCGCAGCGCATCGATATGCTTGCGCGCGACACGGAAGGCCATTTCGCGGGTGAGATAGTTGTCCATGGAATGCGGTCTTTCGAGCAACCGTATGGTACCCAAATGGCCAAGCCCGGTGGCACTCGTCATGTCTGATTTGCCATAGCCGATTGCGGCAGCACGACGTGCCCAGACCAGCTTTACAGCCCATGCGACGATCAGAAATACGAGCGCCAGCCAGACCCAGACGCGGTTGGAGTCCGTGCCCGGGCCGTAGCCGAAGAAGGCGAGGTAGATCAGGGTTCCGCTGGTTAGCGAGAAGAGCATGTAAGTCGCAGGCACCAGCCAGGTGTGCCACTGGGGTACCGTGCGTAGGGATGCGTAGATCATCGCGGTGCAGAACACCGTGATCGCGCAGCAAGCAGCGCCCACATACCCGATGACCGGACTGAAGAGATCCGCTGAACAGGCTCATGCCCGCCAGTAGTAGCAGCGGCACGAACGTGACGATTGCCATCACCCCTTCCCGCGACAGCCAGCTCGACCGCCACTGAGAGAATGCGCGCCACGCCCGTTGCGGGTTTCGCAGGTGCAGACGTGGAAAATAGCAGACCGGCCCCGATGAGTACCAGCGCCAGAAGCCACGCGATCTTGGTGGCAGAAAGGCCGGGTTGCCGTGGCCGGTGGAGAGGACGAACGCGAGGCCGTAGCCCGCGCCGGACAGGGTGGTGAAAGCGATGACGGAAAGCGCCGGGTTCATCCGTTCGCTCCGGCTTCGATGAGCCGACATTGGAAAGCGCACGGTCTGATCCAGCCGAGCAGTCCGGTTGCGCCGCTCGTGTCTTCCTGCGCGAACACTGGCGGCACAGCCCCTTCGCCTAGCGCGCGTTTTTCACGGGCGGCAGGTATTTGTTGACCGGCTTGGTGCCTTGTTCCGGCATCAGGTCGAAGCCGCCACGGTCTGCGACCAGCAGTGATACGTCGGAGTCGGATCGCCCAGATCGCCGAAATGGCGGGCGCCGGCGGGGCATGTGCGAACGCAGGATGGTACGCGGTCGATCTCTTCGAGTTGCTCGTTGTAGATGCGGTCCACGCACAGGGTGCACTTTTTCATCACGCCGGCAGCGATATCCACCTCGCGGGCTCCATAGGCGCAGGCCCACGCACACAGGCCGCAACCGATGCATTTGTCCTCGTCCACCAGCACGATGCCGTCCTCCACGCGCTTGTAGCTTGCACCGGTCGGGCAGACGGTGACGCAGGGTGCGTCCTCGCAGTGGAGACAGGACTTCGGGAAATGCACGACCCGCGCTTCCCCTTCCTGCCCAATGATTTCAGCACCTTCCGGCACAACTTCGAACGTATGAATCCGGTTGAGGAACGTGCCGGACGGTTCGGCGCCGTAGGGGTCTTGGTCGGACAATGGCGCGCCATAGCCGGACGTGTTCCACTCCTTGCAGGAGATGACGCAGGCGTGGCATCCCGACGCAGGTGTCGAGGTCGATGACGAGGCCGAGCTTTCTTGCGCTCGGCGTGGCGGGCAGCATGGTCATGTGGCGGCCTCTTCTTCGACGCTGCCGACTTCCGTGAGCGCCAGCATGATGGCAGCCAGGATCATGAACGCTGCCGGAAAGCTGCTTGATGAGCCTGTTGGCGCTGCCACCGAAGAGGGCGACCGCCTTGCGGGCCAATCCGCCCAGCACGACGAGCAATATGCCGTCGATCAGAATGTAGGTGAACCCCAGGATGGCGATTTGCAGCGGACAGGTCGGCTTGCGGCGTCAGGAACTGGGGAAACAGGGCTGCGAAAAAGACGATCGCATAGGGGTTGGCGGACGATGTGATGAAGCCCTGACGGAATAGGGCCGACGGGTTGGGTGGTGCGGACTCGCTCGTGCCGGAACGGGCGGACAGAATGGATTTTACGCCGAGCCATACGAGATACGCGACACCGGCCCACTTCACGATCGTGAAGATACAGGGCCGATGATGTGGCAATCGCGGCCAAGCCGAAACCTGCGATAAGGATCTGGATCGTGTTGGCGGACAGGTCTCCCGCCATGACCGGCACGGAGCGCTTCACACCACGCTGCATGGAATGGGCCATGAACAGCAGCTGGCTCGGCCCCGGCGGGCGGGCGAAGAAAACAAGGACTGTCGCAAGATAGGCGAGATAGGTTTCCAAGCTCATGCCGTCCACTCCTTGCCATAGCGCAATTCGTCAGGCGTTTCCGCGCCTACCGATTGTTCGCCCAGGACAGGTTCGGTCACTTCGTCCCCCGCTTCGGCTTTCTCGATCCGGACGCGCAGATCATACCAGGCCGCCTGCCCCGTCACCGGGTCGCTGTTGGCCCAGCGGTGGCCGTCGCCCTTGGGCGGAAGCAATTCGTTGATGAGATGGTTGAGCAGAAATCCCTTTCTCGCTTCCGGTGCATCCTTGTCCGAGCGCCCAAGCACCACGGCGTTTGCCGATGGCGTTCCACGTCCACATGGTCGAGGAATTGAGCGCCTCCATGCGGGCCACCTGCACCTTGATCTTGCCGTGCCAGCTTTCCACCCATGCCCAGTCGCCATCTGCCAGACCTTCGGCGTCACAGATTGCAGACGGCACGTAGAGCGGGTTTTTCGTGTGGATCTGGCGCAGCCAGGCATTCTGGCTGCCCCATGAATGATACATCGCCATCGGTCGTTGGGTGATCGCGTGATGGGGAAAGCGGCTTTGGTCGATGCCTTCACCTTCGAACGGTGCATACCAATCGGGCAATGGATCGAATGCCATCACCACGCGGGCGCGCAGGCGTTCCGGCGGTAGCACCTTGCCGTGGCCCTCGCCCGCCAACCGGAATTTCTGCAGCACCTCGGAATAGAGCTGGAACGTCACCGGTTGGGGCGTGTCGAAGAAGCCCATCTGCACGGCGAAGTCCTGATAGGCGGCATTGGCATGTTTGAAGAACTGCGCTTCCGGCGGCACATCGGCGTGGCTGAACGAACCGTGCTTCTTGTACTCTTCAAGCTGGTTCGGGTTCGGCGCACCACGCCCGAACTGATCGCCGTTCTCGCCGCGCCAACCGGCCAGCGGGCCAATGCCGGGCTTGCGTTCGTGGTTGACCATGTAGTCGGCATAGTCGGCATATTTCGCCGAACCGTCGTCGTTCGTCATGCCGTTCAGGCCGAGCCGTGCACCGAGGTCGAGCAAGCGCCGACTGGAAGCCGCGCACGTCCCTATCCGGTTCGACCACCGGCCAGCGGATGGAGTCGCACACCGCTTCCGGCTCGCTGCACGGGCGGTCGAGCAGTGAGATGCAGTCGTGGCGTTCCAGATAGGTCGTGTCCGGCAATATCAGGTCGGCGAAGGCGACCATTTCGGACGAGTAGGCGTCGGAATAGATGATGCGCGGAATTTTGTAGTCGCCGTTTTCGTCCGTGTCCGTCAGCATTTCAATCGTGCCGCGCGTGTTCATGGAAGAGTTCCACGCCATGTTCGCCATATACATGAACAGGGTATCGATCTTGTAGGGATCGCCGGCATGGGCGTTGGCGATGACCATGTGCATCATGCCATGGGCAGATAGCGGCGCGTCCCATGTAAAGGCCTTGTCGATGCGCAGGCTCGATCCGTCCTCATGCAGCAGCAGATCGTCGGGACTCTCGGGGATAGCCAAGATGCGGCCCGGCGCAGCGGCCCTCCAGTGGCCGATGCGACCGGAGGTCGTAGCGTTGGGCTTCGGATGTGCCGTGAAGGGCTTGGGATATGGCGGTTTGTAGCGGAATCCACCTGGGCAATCGATGGAGCCGATCAGCACCTGCAACACGTGGAGCGCGCGGGCCGTCTGGAAGCCGTTGGAATGGGCGGAGATGCCCCGCATGGCGTGCATGGAAACCGGGCGGCCGATCATGCGCTCGTGGCGCTCGCCCTTCATGTCCGTCCAGGGCTGCTCGATGGTGATTTCTTCCTCGAACGCCACGCGGGCGATCTCAGCGGCCAGAGCGCGAATTTTGTCGGCAGAGATGCCCGTTTCCGCCGCCACCGCTTCCGGCGCATAGGTGGCGGACGAGTATTTCTCAGCCATCATCAGCAAGACCGGCTTGGCAATACGCCCGTCCGGCAGCTTGACGGCTTCGGCCACCTGGGCACGGGCTTTGCCTGTATGCGCCACGGCTTGCTTGCCGTCCCAAACGCATTCGACACCATCGTCGTCGCGCACGAACAGGCCGTGGTCAGCGGTGCCGGGAGCGTCGATCACCAACCAGCCGGCGTTGGAATAGCGCAGCAGATAGTCCACATCGATCTGACGCGTGCGGAACAATTCGTGGATGAGCGCGAGAATGAGCAGGCCGTCCGTGCCGGGCTTGATACCGAACCAGTCGTCCGCCACCGCACTGTAGCCTGTGCGAACTGGATTGACGGAAACGAACCGACCGCCGTTCTTCTTTCAGCTTGCCTATGCCCATCTTGAGCGGGTTGGAATCGTGGTCTTCTGCCACGCCAAACATCAAGAACAGCTTGGTGCGCTCCCAGTCCGGCGAACCGAATTCCCAGAACGCGCCGCCGATTGTGTAGATACCGGCAGCGGCCATGTTGACCGAACAGAAGCCGCCATGGGCGGCATAGTTGGGCGTGCCAAACTGCTGCGCCCACCAGGACGTCAGCGACTGGGATTGATCGCGGCCAGTGAAGAACGCGAGCTTCTTCGGGTCCGACTTCAGCGGCTCCAGCCATTGCACGGCCGTGGACAGCGCCTCCTCCCACGAAATCTCCACAAATTCGCCGGAGCCGCGTGGGCCAACACGCTTCATCGGCGCTTTCAGGCGCGCCGGTGAGTAGTGCTGCATGATCCCGGCGGAACCCTTGGCGCACAGCACGCCCTTATTGACCGGATGGTCGCGGTTGCCCTCGATATATTTGACCGTCTTCTCACCGTGCTCACCAGGCGCGGTGTAGACATTGATGCCGCAGCGGCAGGCGCACATGTAGCATGTGGTCTGGTGCTTCTCGCCGATGGGTTTGGACAGATCGAAATGCGGTTGCGCCAAAGTCGTGTATCCCTTCACAAGCGCTGCCAGCTACAGTTGCCGGAGCAGCCCCACGACCTGCCAGGCCGATCAGAAGCACAAGGCAGAACGGTTTATAGAACCGCTCCAGCCGTGGCCTGAACAGTATCTGACCGCATACTACACCTGCCATTGTCGGGACCGCCAGTCCCACTCCGCGAACAATCATCTCATATGTCATCAGTCCGTAGGCCAGAAGGGCGATCAGTGCCGCCATTTCCGAGGCGAACAGATACATGATGAGAGATGCACGCATTTGGCGGGCCGTTGCCTGCCTCGCCAAGACGTATAAAGCCACCACCATGCCCCCGATGGATGCCAGACCGGTTGCCACTCCGGCCGCAATGCCGGAGCCGTAAAGGCCGGGAATGGTGGCCAGAAAGTGCGCCCGCACTTTCGCAAGTTGCAGCGCTGCCAGAACGATCAGCAACATCAACACAACGGTCGTTGAGGTTTCTACCGGTAGTAAGCGGTTTAGTCCAACGCCGATTACCACGCCGAATGCCGAACCGATCACGAGTCCTTTCACGACGGACCAGTCGGCTTCCTTCCAGCCGCCACGCACCATCAGGATGCTGGCCGACACCTCCAAAAACCAGCACATGGCCACGAGTTCCAGGGGCGGAATGTAGGCAATCAGAAGTGCCACGGTCATCGCCGAAAGGGCAAAACCGGAAAAGCCACGCACAATCCCGGCGAAGAAAACCGCCCCAACCGCTAAAGCTGCGATGGGAGGCGAGAAACCGGCAAGCGCAGCCCACTGCTCGAACCAGTTCATCGGCGCATGCTGCACGCGGCGTCGCGTCTACTCATACCGTCTTCACACGCCGGACAGCGTAGACATCAGATGGGAAGACGGCCCAAGGCGGGATTATCACGCGGTGCAAATTGTATCTCAGCCTCGGCTGCCTTCGATACTTTCGCAGATTGCAGCGCATCGCGCGCGCCATCGGATGTGCGGAATGTTTCCGCCGGCATGACGAGGCGGCGAAGGGCGCGGGTGCGGTTCACGATATCATCGGAAAAGCGCACGGCGCGTTTCTTTGCAAGACTGGTGCCGGGACGCCAGACAGGCAGTGGTGGATTTGCCACCCACATGCGGCGCAATTCGGCGGCATAGCTTGGAGATTTGAGCGCTGACATGAGTATGCTCTCGGTCCCGAAACCCTGATCAGGCGCAAAACTCGCCGCTATGACAGGTCTCAATGCGGCGATTGCCTTGCGCGCTACCGGCTCGGATATGACAGCCACCTCTACCTCCGGCTCCGAGACCGGCTTCGGCTTCGGCATGGTTGCCAACTCGATAGTCGGTGCAGCAGGTGGTTGCGTGGCAGGAGCTTCGACCATCAACTTGGGAACGGACGGCTTTTCGATTTCATGTTCCCGTGCGGTCAGCTCCGCAAATGGCCATGCGGCACGCAGGGCATCCGGCTTCATATAGGCAATGTTCACATCGATCATGTGGTCCGTGCCCTTGATACGATGCAGGCACCGGCGTTTGGAGCAATTCACCATCGTCGAGAACTGCCACAGGGAATAGCTGTCCCACTGCCCCATGGGGAACGCTTTCGGCATCGATGGGCGATAACGCGCATACCATAGGTTCAACCGCGACAGCAGTTTGTAGCGATCCTTATTGCGGGCGATGAACTGGGACGTGTTGTGGTTGGTATAGAGCACGGGATAGCGCCCGGTGCGGGCCTTGATGTAGCGCGCGAAGGTCTCAGCGTCCTTCAGGGACATCCACTTGTCGGTGTTGTCCTCGATATCCAGCGCGATCAACTCATCGTCTTCCGGCTGGGCAAAACGCAGGAAATGCTGTGCCTGTTTGATAGGGTTCCCAGGGCGCGCCAGATGATAGGCACCCCATTTCAGGCCCATCTGCTTCGCCAGTGCGCGGCGGGTGTGGTACAACTCCTTGGTCACGGCATAGCGCCGCCATTTCACACCGCACAGGCTGTTGCGCGAGGGGCAGCGGTATTTCGGCGGCAAACCATCGGACGCCTTGTTGATGAAGCCGACGAGGTTGCGGTTCTCCTTCAGGCGATCCCACTTGATCGGCGTGAACTCATATGCGTCGAGAACGAAGGAAACGTCCCTCTCCTTCCACGGCTGATTGAACTCGCCGGCAAGCGCAGGTGCAGGGATTAGAAGCGCCATCACGAATACTGCAAGGTGCTTCAGGTTCTTCATTTTCAGCATTAACCAGTTGTCCATTCCGCCGCCCGTTCCAGTGGCGCTTGCTAGGCGCACAATAGGACCAGAGTGTGGAAACATGGTTAGCAGTAGGTTAACAGACGCGGCGACATGTTTGTCTCACCCAACCGCCTTACGGGCACCGTGCATCAGACATGAAGTGGGTACCGCGCCGGGCTTGCCGAGATAGTAGCCTTGCCCACCATAAACGCCGATGTCTTTCAGCGTTTCCATCTCTTCGGCCGTTTCGATTCCTTCCGCTACGATGGCCGCGTTGGTTTCATTGGCGAAATAGATGAGTGCGTTTGCGAGAGAACGGTGGGCCGCGTTGGTATCGACATCCCGTGTCAGCGACATATCGAGCTTGATGATATCAGGCGACAACCGAACGATATGCCGCAAGCTGGAATAACCCGCCCCGGCGTCATCCACAGCGAGCCTGATGCCCATGTCCCGCAGAGGCTGAAAGCACGTCAGTAAGTGCTCGTAATCGGCAACCTCGGCATGCTCGGTAATCTCGATAACTATGCGCTTGCCGTGCATTCCAGCCAGCATAGGCAACAAGCGACCGCTCGTGACGGTTTCAGGCGAGGCGTTTATAGATAGGTAAAGCGCCGGGTCGAGCTTGGGCAACAGTCTCAAGGCCGCTTCGATAACAGCTAGCTCCAACGTGGTGCCCATACCAACATCGGCAGCGTCCGCAAACCACAAAGCCGGCGTACGGTATGGCTCTCCCTTAAACCGGCAGAGGCTCTCGAAACCTGCGATAATGTTTTCGTGCCAGATTCCAGATCGGTTGATAAACGACCAAGTAGGACCGATCCCTTACGACATCTTCGATCAGCTTGGTTTTGGCGCGCGTCTCCACCTGGCCCTGTTCCGTGCGATGCACCTGCTCGGTTGCAAGGTTTGCGAAGATACGCATGGTTTCGAGATCGCGTTGGTTGAGATTGGCGTTCGGCTTTGTGCTGAGGCAGCAAAACATGCCGTAAATGCTGCCGTCCGGACGGGTGACAGGCAGGCTCATATGGGCGCCGATCGGAGTGTCCGTGGTAATCGGCAAGGCCATTGCGATCGGTTCGAGCGATGTGTCCGGTATGAGAGCGGGTAACCGGCCTTCCAATATGTGATTGCAGTAAACGTCGTCGAGAGAATTGGAATCCCCGACCCTCACGGCCTCCTCCAGGCCCGGTGCATCGAGCGCCCGAAAGACCGAGCGCCCGTCCACAAATTCGGACAGATAAGCAATATCCATCCCCAGATGGGCCCGCACGGTCTCCAGAGCGCGGGTGATTGTCTCATTCGACTGATCGATAAATGTTTCAGCCGTAATCAAGGGAGACATATTCGTAAGCATCGTGCGATCTCGGATGGTCTTTTCAGAACGCTAGCCGAACCTGCTTACCCTAAACTTATGGTATTGTTTTCGCTTAGATATACCAGCCGAGCGCCACCTGCGCCTCTTCGGACAACCGCTCCGGCGTCCATGGCGGGTCGAATACCATATTGACGTTGACACCGGACACGCCTTGCACCGTGTTCACCGCATCTTCCACCCAGCCAGGCATTTCGCCTGCAACCGGGCACCCGGGGGCCGTCAGCGTCATGTCGATATCAACCATCCGGTCATCGTTGATGTCGATACGGTAGATGAGGCCAATCTCGTATATGTCGGACGGGATTTCCGGGTCATAGACGGTCTTGATCGCCGCGATGATATCGTGTGTGAAGCGCTCGATTTCCTCAGGCGTGAAGCCATCAGCCGTGTTCTGCCCGATGGCAGGGGCGTTTGGCTCAGGCGCTTCGGTTCCCGTAATTACCGTGTCGGTCATGCGAAAAACTTTCGTGCTTTTTCCAGAGCGTCCACCAGAGCATCCACCTCGCCGCGCGTATTGTACAGGCCGAATGATGCGCGGCATGTGGACGTGACGCCGAACCGTTCCATCAGCGGCTGGGCGCAATGGCTGCCCGCGCGCACGGCAACGCCGGAGCGGTCCACCACCATCGAGACGTCGTGGGCATGGATACCCTGCAACTCGAAGGAGAATATCGCGCCTTTATCCGGCGTGTCGCCGATCATCCGCAGCGTATTGATACCGCGCAGCTTTTCGCGGGCATAGTCGCGCAGGTCGGCCTCGTGTTCGGCAATCGCATCGCGTCCGATGCCCTCGACATAGTCCAGCGCCGCACCAAGGCCGATGGCTTGCACGATAGGCGGGGTGCCAGCTTCGAACCGGTGGGGCGGATCATTGTAGGTCACACCATCTCGCCCGACTTCGAGGATCATCTCCCCGCCACCCTGAAACGGACGGGTCGCCTCCAGCGCCTCCTTGGTTCCGTAGAGCGCGCCGATGCCGGACGGGCCATAGATCTTGTGACCGGTGATAGCGTAAAATTCGCAGCCGATGGCCTGTACATCGACAGGCATGTGGACGGCAGCCTGGGAGCCGTCGATCATGGTCGTGATGCCAAGCTCACGGGCGTTGGCGCAGATTGTGGCAACGTCCAGCACGGTGCCGGTGACGTTCGACATGTGGGTGATGGCGATCAGCTTCGTGCGATCGGTGCAGGCAGCCGACACCATGTCCGGCGTCACGTCACCCTCGTCCGTGCAATCCACCCAAACCAGTTTGACACCCATGCGCTCGCGCAGAAAATGCCACGGCACGATGTTGGAGTGGTGCTCCAGCAGCGGAGAGCACGATTTCGTCGCCCTCTTCCAGGTGCGCCATCGCCCACCCATAGGCGACCAGATTGATCGCTTCCGTCGTGCCCTTGGTGAAGACGATCTGCTCGACCGACCCGGCGTTCAGATAAGCACGCACCTTTTCCCGCGCGCCTTCATAGGCGTCGGTCGTGGCGTTGGACAGGTAGTGCAGCCCCCGATGGACGTTCGAATATTCGTTTTCATAGGCGTGGCTGACAGCATCGATCACGGCCCGCGGCTTTTGCGCCGACGCACCGTTGTCGAGATAGACCAGCGGTTGGCCGTGGACTTCACGCGACAGGATCGGGAAGTCGGCGCGGATTGCATCAATGTCGTAACCAGCATTCATATGTGAGCTTCCATCCATGTATCGATACGGGCCGACAGACGTTCGGCCAGCGTTTCGTCATCCATTTCGTCCAACACCTCCTGCACGAACGCCTTGACGAGAAGTCGACGGGCTTCGACTTCGGGAATGCCGCGCGCCATCAAATAGAACATGTAATCGTCTTCGATATCCGCGACGGTCGCGCCGTGGGCGCACTGAACGTCGTCCGCGAAGATCTCCAGTTCCGGCTTTGCGGAGAAGTCGCAAGTGTCGGACAGCAACAGCGTGTTGCAAGCCATGCGTGCGTCGGTCAGCTGCGCGGGTTGCGCGACCTTGATCTGCCCCTGAAACACGCCCTTACCGGACTCCGTACAGACATTGCGGAACAGTTCGGTCGAATTTGTGTGTGGCACGGCGTGGTCGATGCGTGAAGTCACATCGATATGTGCCTTGCCGCCGATCAGATTGACGCCTGAAATGTCGAGATCGGTATTCTCGCCTTGCAGATCGAAATACCGTCCTGCCACCAGCTTCCACCGGCATTGAGCACAATGAGATAAACTCGAGGGCGCCGAGGGTAACTGACAGGCGCGCGAGCCGTTGGGCAGCAGCCACTTCAATGGGACAGCACGTAGTCCACCACGGCACCGTCCACCGACAGATACGTCGACGATGGACAACACGCAGTAGTTCAGATCGTCCGGCCCGACCGAGCGTTCGACGATACGGCAGGTCGCTTCCGCCCCCACATCTACCGTCACGCGGGTCGCGCCGAGGACTGGCGGTGGGTTGGGTGTAGAGGCCAGACCTATCGACTGTTCGACCTTCGCGCCGGCGGCAACCTGGAGCCGATACGGCAGATGTGAGGGAACGCCGTGTTCAGCAATTCGATACTGTGTAGCAGCATCTGCGTCCGGGTCGGGGAACCTGGCAGATTCCTCGACCAAAGCTACGCCATCAGGCAGCGTTTCGCCCATATCGAAGACAGTGCCCGTCGCGGAAATGCAGGGCACGGCTGCCCCGGTCGACGGCCGCGGAAAGGCTACCCCCTGCGGACTGCCACAGCGTCACCAGGTCGTGCAACCGGCGCTGCCGGTGCGTCTCAGCAGGGCGGCAACTCCGGTGTCATGGGCGGCCTCGATCACGGCGGAGGGCGGGCCGCCGACGTATGGGCGGCGGACGCTTCCGTCCACTTCCACGTCGAGTGACGGCGTGTGTGTATCGGCGGTCTCGAGATCGGCGAGCCGGTCGCGTCCCCTTGCGTGTCATGCGGGTCGGCTGTAGGCGGTAGGCGATCATAGCCGTCGCGTCGATGATGTCGGAATATCCGCTGGCTTCCAACTCGTGCGCCAGCTCTTTGCCGGATTTCACGATCCGCCCTCGACAGCAACATGCACAGTGTCTGGCACAATGTAGTCGAGCAGGCGCTGATAGTGGGTGATGATGATGACGCCACGATCGGGCGAGCGGAGCGCGTTCACGCCGTTCGGCGACGACTGTGTAGCGCGTCGATGTCGAGACCGGAGTCGGTTTCGTCCATGAACGCATGAAGCTTCGGCTCCAGCATCTCATTTGCAGGATTTCTCAGCGCTTTTTCTCGCCACCGGAAAAGCCCACATTGACCGGGCGATTCAGCATATCGGGCTCGATCTCGAGCGCCTTGGCAGCGCTCCGCACAGCTTGAGAAATTGGTGTGGCTTCATCTCTTCCTCGCCGCGTTGCGTGCGTTGGGCGTTCAGACGCGGTCTTCAGAAACGTCATGGTCGGCACGCCGGGAATTTCGAGCGGGTACTCGAAAGACAGGAATACGCCGCTGGCGGCGCGTTGGACGCATCCATGTCCAGCAGGTTTTCACCGTTTAGGTGATCGACCCGCTGTGACTTCATAATCGTCCTTGCCCGCCAGGACGTAGGACAAGGTGGACTTCCCGGCCCCGTTCGGTCCCATGATCGCAGCCACTTCGCCGGCGGCGACCGAGAGGTTCAGGCCGTTCAGGATTTCCGTTTCATCTTCCGCGATGCGGACGTGGGAGGTTTTCGATTCAAGCATTCTGTTTCCTACCGGGCGTGTCGCCCTATTTACTTTTGGGCAGTTTCACCCATACATTCCATCCACCGGCAACCGCGAGCAGTCCGGCCATTATTCCTACATTCTTGGAGAACAGTTGGAACTGGATGCCCCATGCCGCTCCCTCGAACACCCAGAACGGGTGCATGAACCAGTTGATGACCGCCACGTAAGCGATCAGTCCAAGACAGGCTTCACGCACTGCGATGCCTGCCAATAGTGCCGCCCCAAGCACCGTTTGTGCCAACGCAGCGGCGATGTAGAGCGGCAGAGGTGCCGCGAACCCTGCCGCGACCATCATGCCAAGTTCCGCTTCCGCCGCATAAACTTTCAGCATCGCCGACCCCAGAAAGAACAGGCCGAAAAACAGCCGCGCTGTGGTCAGCATCGCGTCGGTTTCAGCCTTCCTGATCGGCGATCAGCGCATCACGGTCGTCTTCCAGGCGGCGGATATCTTCCTCCAACTGATGGATGGAGCCTTCGCCGATCTTGGTGCGCGACATGGCCTCACGTGCCTGCGTCAGTTTGCGTTCGATGTCAGCGAGACGGGCTTTGTGCGGGCTGTGCTTTGTCACGTATTCTTCTCCTCGTGTTGCTAAGCCAGCCTACCCCACGCTTCCCTCGAGCGAAATACCGATCAGCTTCTGCGCTTCGACCGCAAATTCCATCGGTAGCTCCTGAATAACCTCCTTCACGAAGCCGTTCACGATCAACGCGACCGCTTCCTCTTCGGGAATGCCGCGCTGGAGGCAGTAGAACAGCTGATCGTCGGAAATCTTCGACGTGGTAGCCTCGTGCTCAAGCTGTGCCGAGGGATTTTTCGCCTCGATATAGGGCACCGTATGGGCACCGCAGCGGTCGCCGATTAGCAGGCTGTCGCACTGGGTGAAATTGCGGGCGTCGGACGCCTTGCGGTTGATGGAAACCTGTCCGCGATAGGTGTTTTGGGATCGGCCTGCGGAAATGCCCTTGGAGATGATGCGGCTGGTCGTGTTCTTGCCCAGATGCAGCATCTTGGTGCCCGGAATCGATCTGCTGCATGCCGTTGGAAACTGCGATGGAGTGACTCGCCCGCGAGCCATCGCCGCGCAGTATGCAGCTTGGATATTTCCAGGTTACCGCCGAGCCGGTTTCCACCTGCGTCCAGGACACTTTCGAGTTCTTGCCACGGCAATCGGCACGTTTGGTGACGAAGTTGTAGATGCCACCCTTGCCCTCGCTGTCACCGGGATACCAGTTTTGCACGGTCGAGTATTTGATCTCGGCATCGTCCATTGCGATCAGTTCGACAACGGCAGCATGAAGCTGGTTTTCGTCGCGCTGGGGGGCGGTGCAGCCTTCGAGGTAGCTCACATAAGAGCCTTCTTCGGCGATGATGAGCGTGCGCTCGAACTGGCCGGTATTCTCCTCGTTGATGCGAAAATAGGTCGACAGTTCCATCGGGCAGCGAACGCCTTTGGGAATGTAGACGAACGAGCCATCGGTGAAGACGGCGCAGTTGAGCGTGGCGAAATAGTTGTCCGTGACAGGCACGACCGAGGCCATGTATTTCTTCACAAGTTCCGGATGATCCTTGATGGCATCGGAAATCGAACAGAATATCACGCCTGCCTTCTCAAGCTCGGCGCGGAATGTTGTGACGACGGAAACGCTATCAAACACGGCATCCACGGCCACGCGGCCGGATTTATAGACATTGTCGTCGGCCATGTTCAGGTCGTCGTGCTCTTCGGCATCTACCGCTGCAGGCGGTTTGCGGACGCCAGCGAGAATTTCCTGCTCGCGCAGGGGGATGCCCAGCTTTTCGTAGGTGGCCAGCAGATCCGGGTCGACCTCATCCAGCGACTTGGGCGCGTTGGTCAGTCCTTCGGGCGGCGTAGTAATAGATATCCTGATAGTCGATCTTGTCATAGGCGACGCGCGCCCAATCCGGCTCTGTCATCGTCTTCCAGCGGGCGAATGCGTCCAGCCGCCAGTCGAGCATCCACTGCGGCTCTTCCTTCTTGGCGGAGATGAAGCGGATCGTGTCTTCCGTCAGGCCCTTTGGGGCCTTCTCGGTTTCGATCTCGGTGGAAAAGCCGTATTTATACTGGTCGATGTCCAGCGTTTCGACGGTATCGATGGTTTCCTGAACGGCGGGCATGGAGGCTCCTGGATAGCGGCGGCTTAGGCCGCGTCTCGTGTGTATGGCATGTGGGCTTTGGCGGTGCGTTCGGCAAGGCGCTTGGCCATGCGGTCGAACGCCGCGATGAAGGTGTCGAGGTCTGCTTCGGTGGTGGATGGTCCGGTGCTAACGCGCAGGGCGCAGCGGGCGATGGCGTCCGGCACACCCATTGCCTTCAGCACGTGACTCGTGCCGACCTTGCCGGATGAACAGGCGGAGCCGGACGATAGTGCGATGCCCTGTCGTTGGCACTCGTCATGCCGCCCAGCGCTTCCACTTCCTCCATCAAC
>CAWCWS010000004.1:0-577500 GCA_963799325.1 uncultured Alphaproteobacteria bacterium
TGTTTGAACATTGCCGCAACGGCCACCGACCGCTTGACTACATCATCGACACATTGCCCCAGAGCCATGGTGCCAAAAAACAACAGGTTATGGTCGAGCTGTTCAACGACTTCGGTATGCAGAACGGCCTGATTTGCCCTGTAATTGCCAATGGCGGACAACACGGCGGCCTGTCGTTCTCGTCAAAACAGCTCAGTTTGAAAGAAATAGACCTACCGCAGGTTCATCTGCTGTCGAGCTATCTATTCAACCGCATTATGGCGATCTCGGACTATTCGGAACTCCCAGGTCAGATCGAAACCGATGACGAGTTGTTATCGCCTCGCGAGAAGGAATGTCTGACTTGGGCGGCAAGCGGCAAGACTGCCGCTGAGATCGGTATCATCCTCGACATCTCGGCCAACACAGCCACGCACTATCTCACGACCGCTGGCCAGAAGCTGAATGCGACGAACCGTGTTCATGCTGTTGCCGAAGCGTTGCGACGCCGCCTGCTAACTTGATTGCACGCGTTCGTGGTCGGCGATGCGAAGCCTTCCTGCCAAACGTCGCCCCACTGAACTGGACCGGTAATTCTCGGCCGCCGTTGACAGCACATTATCAATGTAAGCCTATGGCCGCGCCGACCGTGCGGACTGAAGGCTGGAGTTCCCAGAACGCACCGATAATCTGGCGCTTGCCGTCCGGCAGTTCCCGGAATTTCCCGATCGATCGTACCAGCTTGTAGCGATATCGCTGCGTCTCGATCCGCAGCACGAAGTGGAAGCCGCTTTCGTTTGCGGCTGCATCCTGCACCACATTACACAGGTAGTTCCGATCATCGTGATGATACCGCCGACGGGCGGCCACCAGATCCACATGACCGGGTGTGTGGGACATGTTGTGGATGGCATAGACATCTTCGCTCCAGGTCGTTTCCCCCGTATCGATGTCGTAGAGCCAGCGACCGCACCGGTTGAACGAGGACAGCAGATCCAGAAACTCGTCGCCCGATATGTCGATGTTGTCGTCGTGGCTCTGCGGCGGACGCAGCTCGTCGCGAAAGTCGACATTGATGAAGTCCATTTGTGATGCGGTGTTGGTCATAATTATCCGTGAGGTAAGTGGTGGTCGACCGTTCAGTTGAGGGCAGCAGGCAGCGAACGTCGGTGTTCAAGCAGTGGTTGCCGCTTTCGATCAGACCGTGCCGTCGGCCAACCGATGATCGCGGGACACGTTGACGATCCGGCGCATGTTGGTCAGGTCGCAGGTTACGAACACAGCAGTGCCGCCATTCTCAGCGCTTCCGAACTGCACAATGCGCTTTGCGCCCGTGTCGATAACGATGCGTGCCGGCGTGTTCGTGGAAATGGCCGTGGCATCGATCTCGTCCAGACAGCTGCCAAATGCCATGCGGTCGCTGCTGGCAACGCGTGTGCCTGACAGGAACGATATTTGGGACAGCTCGCCAAAGCTCTGCGTCGTGCGCTTTGTTGGCGCGGTATCTTCACCGAGCGCCGGGAAGACGAAGGCGGCGGCGACCAGTAGCGAGAATGCGCCTGCGGATTGGATGAATGTGCTCATGATCGGTTCGTCCTTGTGAATCTGGGTGTTCGAGGCGGCTGGGACCTGTTCAGGCGGCCATGCTCGTTTCGGTGCGCTCTTCGATGCGTTTGTGGGCAGGAGTGGACCGGCGAGCAGCTGTCGTCATCGGAGCGCGCGAGGCTGCGGCTTCAACGATATCGGTCTCGCTGCTTGTAAGAATAAGGGAGTTCAGAACTTCATCGCCGCAGGCATTCCATTCAGCGATCTTCTCGACCATTTCGGGCGACTTCGGATCGGCGTGCCATTTCAACGTCGGGCGGGAATAGCAGAGCGAAGCGGGCTCCATCGTATCGCGCATTGTGTTCCAGCGGTCGCGGACGTTGGTCCAGGCTGCCTTGCTCAACTTGCGAACGATGGCGAACGGACTGGGAATATCGATAGACGTCGGTGCGAAGGTTGGTGTTGCAGCGATGGCTATCGAAGTTCCGGCCCGGCGGGCGGTGTTGTATTTGTTGGCACCTCGGTTTGTCGTAGCTTGTGTCATGGTCATTCTCCCGTTTGTTACCCGATTATCTCGTCGGCTTGCTGTGAGGGGACAATGGCCTTCAACCGTGTATCAAACGGGAAACGTCTCGTTCATCTTGAGGGGGGTAAAATTTTAGGGGGCGGAAATCGTGGAAGATTTTGGGTGATGTCAGGTGTCAGTTCGGCCAATCATGTCGCGCAGCGCTCCATTCAACAAATCGGTTTGCGACACGTTGTATTCTGCGAATTTCGGACTCGGCGTAGCCCTTTGCAGAAAATCACCAACGGCAGGTGTTGGCACTTCGCGCCGATAGTCGGTTTGTCGTTGGTTGGACAATTGTTGAAACCGAAAACGCCGAAAGGTCCGCACAGCCGACCTTTGGTCGTACCTGAGATCGAGTGGTCTGAGTGGCCGCTTTCGGGAAACGCTCGCCTAGCGCGCGAACGGCAGCAAAGGGCCGCTTCTGATCAGGGTTGAGGCCATGCTGCCAGTGTTGCGTCCGCAATTGCATTCAGCTTGGCACGCGATGCACCGTCGCGCGCGAGTGTAGAAAGGCCTTGAATCGTGCACATCGTGCTGCCGGCTAAAATGGATGGATCGCTCTCGCCCGGCAAGAGCCCGGAATTCACGTCATTCTCGATACGTTCACGTAGCCGCGTTTCGGTGTCGATGCGGATTGCGGCAAGGCTCGCCTGAACATCTGCGGAGGCTGCCGAACAGGAGGCAGTCGCCGTCGCCATGAGACAGCCTTTCGGTGTCTTTCGACCCGTGAAACGCTCTACTGCGCCCGTCATTAGGGCCCGCGCCGCATCGCGGGCATTGGACGCGGATGCGATAATGTCGGGCGTGGCTTCCGGACCGCCGCGATAGAGTTCGACAGCTTCTAGAAACAACCGGCGCTTGTCGCCAAAGGCTGTGTAGAGGCTAGGGGCAGTGATCCCCATCACTGCGGTAAGATCAGCCACCGAACTCGTCTCGTAGCCGTGCTGCCAGAAGGTCAGCATAGCCTGCTCCAGTGCCGCATCGCGGTCGAAGGACAGCGGACGACCGCGGCGGGCTTTCATAGGTTGCAAGTTGGTTTCCATAGCGATCATTCAGATATGCGTTGACGTAGATGCGGTTTGGCGGATAGTCATGCATATCATATCGCTCACTACGGAATAAAGCCATGGGTCTCGACGATTACTGCACACTGGGCCGATCCGGCCTTGTCGTCTCGCCGCTGTGCCTTGGCACCATGACGTTCGGCACCGATGGTTGGGGTGCGGACGAGGCCGCATCGCGCGCCATCTTCGATGCCTACCGAGAAGCTGGCGGCAACTTCTTGGACACGGCTGACATCTATTCCGGTGGGGCGAGCGAGGACATGGTCGGGCGGTTCATCGCCGACACGAAGTCGCGCGACGAGATCGTGCTCGCCACCAAATTCGGCTTCAACGACGGGGCCAATCCGCTGGGCGGTTCCGTGGACGGTCGTGGCAATCCGCACGCGGGCGGTTGCGGCGCGAAGAACATTCACCGCGCCCTCGACGCTTCGCTGAAGCGACTGAAGACCGACCACATCGATCTCTACTGGATGCATATTTGGGACGGCGTGACGCCCGTGGAGGAGATTGTGGAGACGCTCGGCAATCTGGTGCGGGCGGGCAAGATCCGCCACTTCGCCTTCTCCGATATGCCCGCATGGGTCGCCATGAAGGCCGCGACACTCGCCACGGAGCGTCGCGTGCCTGGACCCATCGCCATGCAGGTCGAATACTCCCTGGTCGCCCGCGACATCGAGGCCGAGCATATTCCCGCAGGGCGGGAAGCGGGCATGGGCATCATGCCATGGAGCCCGCTGGCAGGCGGTTTTCTGACGGGCAAATACAAGCGCGAGAATACGTCCGACACCGGCCGGCTTTCGGGTGCGAACCCGTTCGGGGACAGCAAGTTCGCCGACCGCAACTGGGACATTCTCGACGAAGTGAAAGCCGTGGCGCAAGAAGTCGACGCCGAACCGGTCCAGGTGGCACTCGCCTGGGTCATGGCGCAACCGGGCGTCGCCTCCACCATTATGGGCGCCAGCCGCGTGGAACAGCTGGAAACCAACATCGCGGCCGCGGATATCGATTTGACGTCCGAGCATTTGCAGCGATTGACCGAAGCCAGCGCAGTCGCTCCGGGGTTCACGGCCATGCTCGCCTCACCACCGGTCCGCAGCATGGTATTCGGCGCAAACTCGGTGCGCGGTTGGGGTGAAGCGTGAGCCAATCATGCGGCGTCTCTTCCACCACATTGCTTTGGGAGTTGCGCTGATGGCCTCGACCGACGCGGCATCTTCAACCGTACATGTGATGACCGGAACTCAACTCGATGCGCTAATGACCGGCAATTCGGTCTATCTCGCCGAACCCAACTCGGGTGGCGAGATCGTGCTGTGGTACGGCGCGGATGGTCGGGCTATGGCGCGCCTTCCGTCAGCGGCGATGCTGGACGGAACATGGAGCATCAAAGACGACTACTCGTGCATCGTCTGGAGCTACAGCCCCAAGGACAGCTGCTCGCGTTTGGTCAAATTCTCCGACCGGATGGAATTGCAGGAGAAGGGTTCGAACCGCGTCCTTGGCATCGTACGCCGAATCGTACCGGGCAACGCCGAAGCGCTGTAGGCCGCAGCGCGCATGTCTGGCATCGCAGAGCCTGCTGCGGCCCGGCCGTGGGAGTGGGGATTGAACGTCTGCTTCGAAGTCAGTCGCATCTTTGAGCCGACCGGCAGCAATGGGCCGCGATTGCCAAAGCTCGCCTAATTGGATTCCGAATACACCACTGAACACTTGGAGCCCAGGTTGGACATAGTCGCACACCCTGATCTGGTTCCCCACCACACCGCTAGCATGCTATTCACTATCCGCGTTGTGATGATGCAAGGGCTCCACCGAGGGCTATCAGTATGCCGCCGCCGACCGCTTCGATCCACTCGATCACTTTCTCCCGCATCACACGCGCCGATAATGCGGAAGCGAACCCGTAGAACACAAGGATGGGCAGCTCCAGAAGAACGGAAACCAATCCAAAAACGACAAGTTGGAACGCCACGTTTCCTTCGGTGGAGATGAATTGCGGAAGAATGGCGACGAAGAAGGCGATGTTCTTCGGGTTGGAGGCCTGAAGGATAAATCCCTGCCAGAACGATCGAACTGCTGTCTGGGGGACGCTAGGAGCAGAAGCACTTGCCTCGGCCAACTCAAGGCCGGTTCCGGTGGAACGCTTTTGCCACAATCTCTTTAGCAGAGGCGCAATCATTCCCACACCCAAATAGACGAGGTAAGCCGCTCCAGCCCACTTGACAATCGTGAACAGCGTTGCGCTAGCGACGATTAACGCGCCAACTCCAAGAGCGGACAGAGTAAAGAACATCGCGTTGGTCGCCAGAATTCCCAATGTGGCCATGAAGCCAATACGAAACCCCTGACGCATCGACAGACCTATGACGAGAAGCACCGCGGGTCCTGGGGTCAACGACAACAGAAACTCAGTTAGCGCAAAGAGCCCAAGCGTTCCGAGGTCCATGGTTGAGTGTCCTGTGCGGTTTTGATGGTTGTCTAACCTGAGGCCTTATCTACCGCCACAGGAACTTAGATCGAACCAAAATGTTTCCCAAAGCGCGCTTACCCAAAACGCGAACGCAATCGAGAAAGGCAGCATTGCCCGCACAGCTGCCCTCGCAGAGCTTATAATAAAACCGCGATCTGAAGGACCGCTTTCGGGAAGCCGATTGGAACGGCGCGACCGTCCGCAATGGGCCGCGAACACCGATCACGCTACAATTCTGCTGGCCGATCCCGACCTGATTAACCCGCCGGAACTTTGCCTCCGATGATAGGCCACCCCAGTAGGCAAGCCATACGTGGAAACCGATGCCTGGCGACGGGCCAGATCGGCCCGAACGGGAGGCCAGCTTCGTTTCGGACACACCGCTCAAGCGGTTCAGCCAACCCGAAGAGATCGCCGCACTTTCCGTGCTGCTGGCGTCTGACAATGCCACCTACATGACCGGTGCCGAACTGACGATCGACGGGGGAATTCTGGCCGGTTCGGCTGCGGCTCCGGGCGGGTAGCGATAGTCCGCGTATTGGTATCTCAGCATCGAGCCATTCTTCCGGTTAGCACGTCACCCTTCGCAGAGCCGACCAGTCGCGACACCTCTGTTCGCCGGGTCAGGGGAACGAATGCATCGTCCGGCGACATTCGTATCCATGTCCGTGTCAGAAAGGTTTCAGGTCGTTCACCGACGTAGCAGCCGTCGGTAATCGAAACGGACAGACTACCGGTTCCCTTGATACCCCTCGCACGCGCTGCGCGAATATCGGCCTGGGCCTGCGCGAAGCGGCCGGCATCGTCCGGATCCAGCGTGGCCAGATACACCCTCTCGTCCGCTGCGGTTTCCCGCACCGTTCCGGCGGCATCGTGTTCCAGAACCAGACGCACCGTCTCCTCGACGACGGTATCGGATGCAGCGTCTCCCGTTCGCAATGCGATCTGCATGGTCGCATCACCCGGTTTCATACGAACATTGACGGGCACGCCAACTGCTACGCCGATCCGATCAAACGGCGTGTTGAGCGGATCGAGCCGGCTTGCCGCAACCAGTCCGCCGGGCGTGACTGTAGTACACGCCGTTGAAGCCAAGGCGCAGATGAGAGCGGGAACGATGAATGGGCGGGACGGCATGAAAGAACCTCTTGTGTCATGTTGAGAGACGTGTATTTAACGTAAAACATGAAACATGTAAGAGGCACGACATGACAATTGATCTATACCCCGCGATCAGGACAGCACGACGGTTCCATCTAATATTTACGATCGGTTTGATCACCGTGGCAGTGATCGCAGCGTCGTTGATAGCCGCCACGCTGTTTGCGCCCACGGCAACCGGAGCAGCGCTAGTCGGGTTTGCAGGCATCGGCAGTTATAGCGTAACCGGATTGCAAGCTGCGGTGATCGTCGCGTTGATGCTCGTATGGGCTGCATTGTGGGCCGCAGTGTTCGCATTGGGTCGCGAGCTTTGCGCCAACCTCTCGCAGAGTTCAATCGAAGAAGCTTCGAAAGCGGCAGCCCGCCTGTCGCATGTGCTGTTAGCGCTGCTGGTCTGGTCAATCGTAGGTCAGGCGGTCACATCGGCTGCAATAACTTGGCATCTGGGTGACGGACAGCGAATGGTGAAGATCGCTTTGGGGATGCCGCAAATCTCGCTCGCGCTTGCTGCGCTGATGGGCGTCTTTCTCGCTCGGGCTTTTTCCGTGGGTGCGGAACTGTGGCGCGATCATCGCGAGATCGTCTGATATGCCTATCGTCGTTCGGCTGGACGTCATGCTGGCACTTCGCAAAACGACCGCACGCGATCTCGCAGCCCGAATAGGGATTGCCGAGCAAAACCTGTCTCTCCTGAGATCAGGTAAAGTGCGCGGCGTTCGGTTCGGTACTTTGGAGGCAATCTGTCGGGAGCTGGACTGCCAGCCTGGCGATCTTCTGGAGTTCGAAATGGCAACGGATGAATAACGCCGGGCAGCGAGGCAAACCAATCAGATACAGAAACGAGATGACATGCTGCACTACTCCATATCAGGACCGGATGAAGCCACGACGGTCGTCTTTCTCCACGCCGTCGGAATCGATGCATCCATGTGGCAGCAGTTCCTGCCCATGCTCCCCGGGATTCGGGCAGTGCTGATCGATCTGCCCGGCCACGGGGGCAGCCGGGACGTGCCATGGATCTCGCTGCGTCGGACGGCCGATCAGATTGCGGAGATCGCCAGGGCAGTAGCGCCTGAGGGGGCTCATCTCGCGGCACTGTCGCTGGGCAGCTATGTCGGGCTCGTGGCGCTCGCCGCGCATCCATCTGCATTCCGCTCGGCGCTGCTGAGCGGAATGCATGCGGGCACGATGCCGAACCGCCGGATGATGCACGTCTTGGCGGTCCTGATGGCCCCAATCGCAACGCGGCGCTTCTTTGCCCGCAAGACGGCTGCGATGTTCGGCGCGCGAGGCGATGAAATTGAAGCCTTCGCCTGTGCCGCGAGCCGCACCCGCACCTCAGCCTTCCGGCGGGCAACGAACGACGTCGTGCGCTTCGAACTGCCACCAAGACTGGAGCGGGTCGAGGCGCGCTGCCTGTTCATGGCCGGCGCGCGCGAAAACGTAACGATCCTTGACGCGCTGCCGGTTCTGGCAGGAAGCGTCTCCCATGCGTCGACACGGATCATCGAAGATGGGGGGCACGGCTGGCCTGGGGCGCAGCGCGAGACCTTTGCATCTACGCTGCTGGATCATGTCTCGGACGGAGCACCACGATGATGGCAAGGAAGATTACCGAACGGGCGCTACCCATCCCTACGCTCAGTTTCGCAACTGCCATTGGCGTGAGATCCGTATTTTCCTCCGGTGCTGGATAGAAGTCGGGCTTAAATAGACTGATATTGAGGGTCCGCTTTCGGGAATCCGGTCTATCTAATCTGACCGTCCGGAATGGGCCGGTTCTGCTTCCAGCTGAATGAAAGAGTGGTTCGCGGGCTACCTGACGAAGGGCTGCTTTGAAGAGCCGACGCTAGGCTTGCAGCACTTCATCACTAAAGGGCTGAAAACCGGCGTGGGGTGGGCAGAGGCGTGCGCACGCGATCACCGGACGGTGTTCGTTCAAGCGGAAGGCTTCACTAACGCGACAGCAGGCTTCAGAAGGTGGTTCCAGACAGGAATGAGAAGCAAGCCGAGCGCAAGGCCAATTACGCCGTCGAGAAAAGCTGTCACGATCCACTCCACCAGAGCTGGAGCAAATGGAATGGCATTGGACACCGCAGCCGCCGCATATTTGATCGCGTCGTATGGTAGATGGACGCCCAGCTCGTGCAGCCCGTGCACGATAATACTACCGCCAACCCAGAGCATGGCTGCCGTGCCGACGAACGAAATGACGGACATTACAGTCGGCATTGCGTTAACGAGGCCGCAACCGAACGACCGCGTCGCCGACAACCGTCCGATTTGCGTCAACTTCAATCCGAAGTCGTCCGCTTTCACCAATAGGGGCACCGTCCCATAGAACGCTACAGTGATGATGATGGCGACGGCGGCGAGGGCAGCCCCCTGAACCCAGACCGTACCGGCGTCGATTTTGGCAAGTGAAATCGCCATGATCACCGCCGACAGCATGAAGTCCGTCTTGATGGCGCCTTCACCCGCGTTTCTTCCAGATGGGCAGCGCCCTGCGGGTCGATCTCCACATGGGCTGCCGCTTCATGCGGAGAGATGACGTGCCAGATTTTCTCTACACCCTCGAAACACAGATAGGCCCCGCCAAGCATCAGCAGCGGTGCCAGCATCCACGGCAGGAAGATGTTCAGCAGCAGGGCTACCGGCAGAAGGATGACGAGCTTGTTGAAGAACGAGGAGCGGGCGATCCTCCAGACGATGGGAAGCTCGCGCGCGGCGGGCAGGCTGGTGACGTATTTGGGAGTGACGGCCGCATCGTCGATGACAATGCCTGCCGCCTTGCTGCCGGCCTTTGTTGTCTGCGTTGCGATATCATCGAGCTATGCCGCCGCCAATTTGGCGATGACGGCCACATCGTCCAACAGCGCGAGAAATCCACTCATGTTCTACCGTCTCGCTTTTAAAACCTAGCAAAGGTAAAGCCTGCACAATACCGGTCGTTTCATCGCATTGCTCGGCTGTGCCTCTTGGAGGAATGAACGACCCTAGGGCACTTTGAACCGTCATTAACGCCAATATATCGGGAGCGAAACGTTTTTCCGGTCCGGCTGCATTTGCCATTACGAGAACTACAACAGCCTAAGGCACGTGTGCCGGAATAAGAGGGGATCTATCGCATGTCGGACGACGCATTCTTCGGTCTGTCCG
This sequence comes from uncultured Alphaproteobacteria bacterium, assembly GCA_963799325.1. GTDB lineage: Bacteria > Pseudomonadota > Alphaproteobacteria > Rhizobiales > Rhizobiaceae > Pseudahrensia. The sequence goes on from CAWCWS010000004.1 coordinate 9,947, forward strand.
GCTATCACCTTTTGCTTGCAGGCACCGGCACTGCCGTTATTTTAGCTTACTGGCTGCCGCGCTTCGTCTCCAACCGTGAACCTGCCGCGTCGGTGCTGCTGATCGCCTTCGGTCTGGTCGTGTTTACCTTCATCCCCGGCATTCCGACTGTGCCAGATCCCCGCACGGACCCGTTCATCTGGGAGATCGTCAGCGAAATCGCAGTCATCGTCGCCTTGTTCGGGACCGGTCTGCGGCTGGACGAGGTGGCCAACTGGTCGCGCTGGAAGCCGACGGTCCGGTTGCTGGCCATCGCCATGCCGCTAACCATATTCGCCACTGCCGCGCTGGGAGTGTTCCTAGGTGGGATGACGGTCGCAGGTGCTATCCTGCTGGGCGCGGTTCTGGCACCGACCGATCCCGTTCTGGCTGGCGACGTGCAAGTCGGAGCACCCCAGGAAGGGGGCGAACATCCTGTCCGCTTTACCCTGACGACGGAAGCTGCGCTGAACGACGGTCTGGCATTTCCCTTCGTCTATCTGGGCCTACTCATTGCGGCCGAAGGATTTGCGCCCACCGATCTGCTGTTCGAATGGTTCGCACGGGACGTCCTCTACAAGATCGCGGTTGGCACAGCCGCCGGTTGGGCCTTGGGGTGGATTTTTGCGCAGATCGTGTTCGTGGTGCCACGCGGTGCCAGACTGGCCGATACGAGCTCCGGTGTTGTGGCTCTCGCCAGTGTGTTTGCGATTTACGGGTTGACTGAACTGGTAGAAGGCTATGGCTTCATTGCCGTTGCCGTGGCGGGCATGGCGTTTCGCCGAGTGGAGAAAGAGCACGAGTTCCACCGGGCCCTACACAGCTTTACCGAAGCAATCGAACACTCCCTGACAGCCGCGTTGCTCGTTATGCTCGGGGCAGTCATTCCCGTCCTGTTTACCGATCTGGGCTGGGCGGAAGTCGGCATTGCGCTTGCGCTACTGCTCGTCATCCGTCCGGTTGCGGGACGCCTGTCGCTATGGGGCGTTGGTATGCAAACCCGGGGGCGCAATGTCGTCGCCTTCTACGGGGTGCGCGGTATCGGCTCGATCTACTATCTCGGCTATGCCGCGTCCCACATCGAGTTCGTCAACGAGCCACAGATCTGGGCGATGGCGGCATTCGCCATATTAGCGTCCACGATCATCCATGGACTAACCGCAGGCATTGCCATGGACCGTGCAACGCGAAGCGCGGTCGACTAACGGGTAGATGTTGACAGTACGGTCAAGCATTGCACGCTTTAAACGTCAGCTTGTGGGGTATGCGACCACGCTGGTGCAAGCGTCTTGTATGGACCGCTGTAGCCTACGCCCGCGGCCAAGATGTCATCGCGGCCTCTACAATGGCGTTTCGCTTAGCATGCGCTGCGCCATCACGTACGAGGGTCAACGACACTGAACTATGCTCATCGTGCTGACAGCGGGAATATGGGGGTTGCTCTTGCTCGGCATGAAGCCGGATACCACTTGGTTTTCGACTTCAAACACGTAGCCGCAATTCGTTGTCGATACGGATGGCAGCAAGGTTTGCGTCAACAGTTCCACCCCACCAAGGATTAATGTTCCCGCAGCATTTCGGGCATCGGACGCGGATGCAATAAGTTTGGGTGTTGCATCCGCCCCGCCGCGGAAGAGTTCAACGGCTTCCAAAAACAGTCGGCGTTCGTCGCTCAAGGCTGTGTAGAGGGTAACCGTCCGGTCTGACCGCCTCAGGCGTGTTTCCAGGGCAGGAGTTCGTCGACGCGGGTGATCTTGTGGTCTGGGATGCGGGCGAGTGTGTCGGTTAGCCATGCCTGCGGATCGATCCCGTTGAGCTTGGCGGTTTCGATGAGGGTGTAGGCGATGGCCGCGGCCTTGCCGCCGCCCTGCGAGCCGACGAACAAATAGTTCTTCCTTCCGATCGCGATTGACCGCATGGCTCTTTCGGCCGAGTTGTTGTCGAGTTCCAGGATGCCGTGGTCGAGATATGGCCGCAGTCGCTTCATGCGTGTGAGGGCGTAGCGGATGGCAGCAGCAAGCGGGGATTTGCCGGAGATGGTTGGTAATTGAGCGTGCAGCCACGCTTCGAGATCATCGAACAGTGGCACGGCTTCGGCCTGACGCAGCTCTCGGCGGCGATCGGCAGGCGAGCCCCTCGCTTCCTTCTCGATGGCGTAAAGCTGCGCGATGCGGGCGATGGCCTCGTCTGCGATGGCCGATCCCTGCGCCCGATGGACGTCGACAAACTTCCGCCTGATGTGCGCCATGCAGGCGACCTCGCGGATCGACCCGGATCGGTACAGGTCCTCGAACCCGGTATAACCGTCGGCATGCATCCAGCCCTCATAGCCGGCAAGGTGATCCTTGGGATGCTGGCCCTTCCGATCGGGTGAGAAGCGGTACCATGCAGCGGGTGGTACGGCGCTTCCCCATGGTCGCTCGTCACGGGCATACACCCACAGCCGCGCCGTTTGGGTCGTGCCGGTTCCCGGCGCTAGCATCTTGACCGTCGTATCGTCGGCGAAGATCGCCTGTCCGGCCTGAACATGACGTCCGATGGCGTCGGCGAGCGGCTCCAGCAGTGCAGTCGTCTTGCCAACCCAGTCGGTCAGTGTGGAACGGTCGATGTCGAGACCATCGCGGCCAAAGATTTGGCTCTGCCGGTAGAGCGGTAGATGATCGGCGTATTTGGAGACAAGAACGTGAGCGAGAAGACCCGGACCGGGACGACCCCGATCGATGGGACGTGACGGCAATGATGCCTGCGTGAACTCCTCACAGCCAGAGCAGGCAAAGCGCGGCCGGGTGATCCGGTTCACGACGAACCGACCCGGCACGTACTCCAGCTCCTCGGTCACGTCTTCGCCGAGTTTGCGAAGGTTGCCACCGCAGCTGGCACAGGCATCGTCACCCGTCGTCAGTTCAATGTGGTTGCGCGGGATATGGTCCGGGATCGGCCGCCGCTTCGGCTTGTCGACGGGCTCGACGTGCGGAAGCTTGAACCGCGCCGTCATGGCAGCGACGGCGATCTCGCTCGCCTCCAATGCCAGGTTGAGCTGCTCGATCGTCTCGGACTTCGCGCCGTAGCGGGAGTGCCGATGCCCGGCCAACTGGTGCCGGAGCTTCTCGATCAGTACGGCCTGCGCCTTCACCTCGGCCATCAGCATGGTCGTAAACGACCGCAGTTCGGTGGGGTCTTCGGGGAGCGATACGGAGGCGTTCGGCATGCCCGGATTATACCGGAACGACCGTCATGTTGGAATCCACCAATGCCGTAAAAGCCAGTGTTTATCCGGCTTTTAGAGGCCTCCAAGTGCGCTGTGGCATGCGCCAGTCGATGCCTTCCAGCAGCATCGACAGCTGTGCCGACGTCAGCGCAACCTTGCCGTCCTTCGCCGACGGCCACACGAACCGGCCCTTCTCAAGACGTTTGCTGAACAGGCATGCGCCTTGGCCGTCGAACCAGATAATCTTGAGCAGATCGCCCCGCCGTCCGCGGAACACGAACAAGTGCCCCGCATACGGGTTCTGCCCTAGCGACTTCTCCGCCTGCGCCGCCAGCGTAGCGAACCCGCGCCGCATATCCGTCACTCCAGCTGCCAGCCAGACCTGCGCGTTCGATGGAACCGGGATCATGCCGACAGGCTGAGGATCAGCTGCGACAGCGCGACAGGATCGTAGGCACCGATATCCGCAGACTGATGACCGCAGGCGAGGTCGATCTCCAGGACATTCGTACCTGCGGCTCGATCGGAAGCACCAACCGAGACTGCAGGATCAGGTCGGATGTGCTCAACAATCTCCACCGGAAGAAAGCGTTGTTCCTCGACCTCCTCAGCTTCCTCAGTGACCCGGTACCGATCGTCCCGCAGCCAGGCAAACACCATGTTCGCATTCACGTCGTAGCGCCGTGCAACCTGCGATACCGAAACACCCGGCACCCGCGTCTGACAACAAATCCGGATCTTCTCCTCGTCGCTCCACAACCTGCGAGACCGCTTCTTCGCCACCCCAAAACCCCACTAGTGTCCACTTAGCTAAGTGGACACTATGAGGCACTCTTAACCCTTGCGGCACCGCAGGCAGACCGAGCGCTTACTGTAGAGGCCGGACGCGGTGATACCAATCGTGGCGTTAGGTCGCTGATTGTACTCATCTCATAAGGGCACGCAGCAAAGTAGAAACGTTACGTTTCGTTCCCGCTGCAACACTGAATTTATTCGTATTATGTACCGGAACGCGGGAGGGCGGCGGAGCATTGGACGGGTGCAATATGAAACAAGGAACACCCTCATGTCCGATATTACCGACAAGCTGCAGATGCTCTACACCCGGCTAATCGACAGCCGCGACGGCTACGAGCAGGCGATGGAAAATGTCCAGCGCGCCACGCTCAACTCTCTCCTCGCGGAGATAAAGAACCGCCGAATCAGAAACGCCGCTGAAATCAAAAAATACCTCGGTGACCGCGGAGTTGAAGTCGATGATGACGGCTCCATCCTTGCCTCTGCACACCGCACATTTCTCTCGCTGAAGACAATGATGGGTAACACCGACGAAGCCATTCTCGATGAAGTGCTCCGTGGCGAGAATGAGTTGCGCGACATCTATGACACGACCATCGAACCAGCGACATCGACGGACCCGGAATTCGATTTCTTGAACACGCAATATAAAGAACTCGGCGACGTCATTGCCAAGTTGGAACAGCGAAAAGCCATCGCCGCCTGACACGACGAGGCGCGGCTCTATGCCTCTAGAGCCGCGCTTTCAACTCACTGTAATCCTTTTCTTCGAAGTCATGTTATGTCCAGCCGTTTTGCATAGTCCGGACGGTCCGGATGCGATGGAGCAGGAGGACCGGATCGCGGACAATGTTAACCACCGCCTTACCTCACCCCTCGGTTCGGATAAGGCGCATACCCCACAAATTTTTATCAGCGATGCGGTGACAGTTCGCATTAACAACGCATTCGCCACTAAGTAGAGTGTGGATCGAACGTCCCTAAGTGCCAACTTTGTTGTGTGCCCGGGGTTGTCCATCTCACCGAACGTATTGTCGTGGGGTCAATCCGAAGTGAGCGGCAAGAGTTGGCAAAGTTTTTAACCGCGACGGATCATCTCTTGCAGCTTTCAATTTCAATGCCGTGATCGGACCGACGCCCGGAACAGTCAGGATCGCAAATTGCTGACCGTTATACCAGCCGGGCGAACTCCAGAAAAACTTTATAAGGGTTGCACATCTAGCAATGGCAACAGCGCGTGGACCAGCACATCGTCGATCTTGTCTGCTGCAAGGAAGCGTCCGTAAGCCGCCACCTGAACATTCTGTTCGAGCGGCTGTTAATCCATTTGCATGGAACAGTTTCTCTAGATGTGCCGCGCCTGTTCTGTCATGATTTGGTGACAGAAACGATCTCCCATTTTCCTGTTCGCACCCGTCGCACCGTGATATATCGCCCCGGCTCCATCCTCAGAACACGGTGATGCAACGTATCCTGCCGCTGGCTGGCATCGGCAAACTGCCGATGATGATGGCACAGGACGAGCGTTCCACCCGGACAAAGCGTGCGACCGATTTCGGCGACGACGTCTTCCAATGACCGGTTGGACAGATAATAGAAGAGTTCCGAAACGACGACCGCATCGTAACTGCGACCGGGAAACCGACCCGGGAGTACGAAGTGGTGAACTTTAGCCTGTTTGTAGCTTGCCAATGCGCGCCGAGTCAGGCGAACCGCAGAGTGCGACCCGTCGCATGCATCAAGTGTCAGGCATCGCCGCGCCAGTGCCACCGAGTTCGATCCGTTGCCGCACCCCAGTTCCAACAGGCGGCCAACGCGGTATGACGGAAGCAGGTGCAGAATTGCAGCCCGCTTTACTGCTTCTCCGTGGCGGTGTCGGGTTCCCCACGGGTCGTTGGACCCGGCGAACAGGGTCTCAAAGTGGTCAAGATCAGCATGCTTCTTAGTGACCACGAATGAACTGTTCGGTCGGGCTACACTTAGATATGATTTGCTCCGTCGTTAGGTGGAACCCTTTGGGATCGTCGCGAATGATTCCAGTCTGGGTCCGATATCGACGCAGAGCGCTACGTTTGCGCCAGCTGTTGGCTAGGAACACAGTCCGGTGTGATGGCGATACCGGCGGCTCGTCCGCTCGTTTCCACACGATATAGGACAGGCGAGCGACACTCTGCGGCCAAGCGCGGGAGCAGGCCATTGCGACATCCCGGTGATCAGGATGGACGTCCCGTCCGTCCGGTGCGATGACCAGATCAGGTATTGGTCCGCGTGCCAAATCTCGCGTCAACCGCCGTTGTTCCAGCCTGTTCAAACTGTCCAAGCCACCATCGGGATAGGCTAGGAACCGTACATTGCCTTGCCAAACGCCTATCGCGGTCATCGCCCGAACCGTCTCCCGTTTCCGTTCGGCAATCAATCGTTTCTTCGGCCATGTTGCCGAATTACGATGGGAAGCGCTTCCGTCCGTCACCACGATTATTGACACATGTGTTCCGCGTCGCCGGAGGTGTTCGATAAGCGTATGGGCAGCGATTGTCTCGTCGTCTGAATGGGGAGCGACGACAATAACGTGTCCTGCCTTGGGAAGCGGGGTGACCATCAGTAGAAGATGTCGAGCGAGCCGTCGGCCACTGCCGACCCAACCCGCGCGTGTTGCGCGTCCGGTCCCGGTTGCCGAATATACATCGCCAGATCCGCCATGCGTTCGGCCACCGGATTGCCGTCGAAATAGGCCGCCGTGCCGACCATTCGAGCAGACTCGGCAATCGCATCTTCGGCGTAGGCATAGACGCTGTTTCGTGCGTTGGAAACAAGCGCCTTTTGCTGTTCGACTGGCGCATTTGTTAGCGCACGACCCGTCTCCAGAATCACGGCAATTGCCGCTTGCGCCGCCATGTGCAGGGTGGACAGACGCCGTTCCTGAATTGCGTCCCCAGATCGTCCGTTCGCTACCAGCGTATTGCGGACCTCATCCCGCAAACCGCCGATGCCTCCAGCCTGAACGGCAGCAAAGCGCAAGGCACCTGTAAAGAACCACGGGGGCCGTTCGTAATCACCGGCCTCCCCTACGGCCTCGGCCCGCGCCGTGGTCCATCGTACCCGATGGGTCCGCGACCGGGACATGCCGCGAACGTTCCACCAAGCGCGGTCAACCTCGGGGGGCGCGGCTGCAAGATCAACCACGTGCAGTTGCACGTCGGTCGTTCCAGCGCAGGTGGTTACCAAAGAATGAGTCAGAACATCAATGCCGGATGCATAGCTTTTGCCCCCGTCAATTTGGTCACCGGATTGCGTCAACCGCCACCCGTCCGCCTCAGCGTTCCAAACGCCGTAGATCGCATCCTCCTGCGGGGAATGGCCGAGACGCTGCATTATCTGTCGCGCATCCACGTGCCCCTCCAGAAGCCGACCGAGCGGGAGGTCGCACCGCCCGGCATCGAACAGCATACGCAGCAATGCGACCCACGCCGCAGCGTCCTGTGGATCACCGGGTTCGACGCGCCGTGCGAAAAATCGTATCGAAGCTGCAAGCCACGCAGCGTCCGTATCCGCATCACGCGGGAGCATAGGCTCGGCTGGACGGCTGATCGAGCTACTCAAGATGAAATGCCTGCACATCCAGATCCGCGAGCACGGCGGATGCTTCCGAAAGGGGCAGGCTCCGCGTCGTCGGCACAACAGGGACGGCTTGCATGGCGAATGCCTCTCCGTTGGGTAAGGTCCGGGCCAGCGCTCGCAGCGAACCCGGCTCACCGTTCATCTCCCGGGCAAAAAGCTGCCAGTCTCTAGCCGTACCTCGCTGTCCGTCCCGCAGACGACGGGCCCATGCGTGACGGGCATATTGGCGCGCTGCGTCGTGGGGATGTTCGACCACCGGTTCGGTCCGCTCGACTGCCATAAATGCGAGGGCGGAGGCCAGACCGCCCTCGATGCGGCCTTCCAGCCGCGAGGACGTGATTACACGCATGTCCCGCGCCTGCCGAACTTTAAAACCTTGCAGGCGTGCCGTATCGACGAGCGCCTTGTCCTCGCCGCACGCGATGGGACGAAAGCCACCCAGCGTACGATAAACGTCGGTTCGAACTCCCAAGTTCGCCCCGCCTGCCCATGGGTGAGACGGCGGCGGATCGTAGGCGATCGGGTCCACAGTGCGCCGCATCGCGTGAAGCGATTCCAGATAGGTTTCCAACGCATCCCGTGCGGGAGAAACCGTTGTCGCATCGCGCGCTATGTGCCCCGCCACCACGTCGACCTCCTGCAAGGCATTCACCGCTTGGGACACCCAGTCGAGAGCGGGAACCGTATCGCCGTCCGTGGTCAGGATCAGGTCTGGCGCGGGTCTCCGACGGTCCGCCAATGCGTAGGAAACGGCCTGCTTACGTGCTCGTCCGGCATTCGGGAGCATACCCCGCTCGATCACATGGGTAGTGAAGCTGATGTGCGCGTCCGCGTCGTCGGTCAATGCCAGCCGTTGCACGATGGGCACATCTTTGTCGTCCAGGCCGTCGAACAGGAGATGCACCCGAATTCGGAACCATCCTCCCGGCGTTTGCACTGCGAGCGCCGACACCAGTCCCGGCAACAAATCGCATTCACCCCGCAGCGGCACAGCCACGGCGACGGTGCACAAAGCTGGTTTGTTCACGTAATCTGCCCCAATTCAGGTCCTTCCGGGATGGTTTGCGGCATAGGTCGCAATCGAGAACCTTAGCAGGCTCATTTTGACCCACCATCAATGTGGAGCAACGCACGTAGGATAGGTGCGTTGCAGTCTTGCCAACCCACAAGCCAATGCGTTCCCGCCATGTCCCGTCCCATCGGATTCTTCGTCCACCACCAGGGCCGGGGCCATGCGAACAGGTGCACCGCGATTATCGAGCGGCTGGATGACAGGCCCATCACCATCGCCACAGCCGACCGCGGCACGTTCGGCGATATGGATGACAGGGTCCACTTCATCGACTTGCCCAACGCCATCGGCGACCCGTCCGCCACTAGCGCCTTACATGGCCAGCAGACTCCGAAGCCATGCAATGCGTGCCGATGGGGTCGCATGCCTTGCGGGAAAATGCGAGATTGCTGGCGGCCTATCTGACGGAGGACAAACCCGGCCTTTTCTTCAACGACGTGTCCGTGGAATGGGCGATTTTGGCCCGCCTGTGTTCGGTGCCTTGCGTGAAAGTGCGGATGCACGGGGATCGGGCAGACCTGAGCCACGTTACGGCCTATCAGGCCTGCGCGGGTCTCGTAGCACCCTATGACAAGATGCTGGAACAGCCCGATTATCCCCAATGGGCACGGGACAAGACGTTCTATTCCGGTGGTCTGTGCACCACGATGTCAGCGGTGCCGACAAAGGCGGACGCGCGCCGACGGCTTAATCTGGACGGGGCTACGCGGATCGTCGTTGTCCTGTCCGGCGGCGGTGGCACTGGGGCGAACTACGCATCGCTTACGATGGCCGCACGGGCGGTGCCGGGCGCCCAATGGCTTGCGATCGGTGACGTCCATCGGGAAGGACACGAGACGGAATTTCCAAACCTCAAAGACCTCGGCTGGGTCGACAACGTTTTAGATTATCTCGCTGCTGCCGACCTTGTCGTGGCGTCTGCGGGGGATAATACGGTCCACGAAATCGCCCGCGTCGGGCGTCCGTTCCTGTGTATCCCCGAATGGCGGTATTACGATGAGCAGGTCGTGAAAGCGGCCCAGCTTCAGCGTCTTGGGGCTGCCCACACTTTGCCGTCATGGCCCGCGAGCAACGCCGCATGGCAACACGCGGTCGATACCACGCTGAAACTCGGCAGCACCACGCTTGCTCCGCTGTTCAAAGAAGATGCAGCGCAGGGCATTGCGGACTACCTTATCGATCTCGATGCGACATTGTGGACGCCAGACGCCGCCAGGGGCTCAGCTGAAAGGGACGGTTCCGTCCTGAATCGCGGCCTTCAACTCGTCGGCTGACGGTCGACGCACGATCGTTACCCGCTCGTCCCAGGAGATGTAGCCCGCAGTTTCGAGCTGTCCGAGCCAATAGTCCATGCACCAGCGTCCGTGCTTGCGGTGAAACAGGTTCGCGTTGCGTACGATGTGGTCGAGGTGGCCCACCGGTGGAATGTGGACTGGATGCCACTGATGAACCGACCGGGCCTCGGACGCCCAAAAGAGTGTAACCCCGGCTTTCTCCATAGATTTTGCAAAATCCGTATCCTCACCGCCGTAGCCGCGGAATTGCTCGTCGAAACCGCCGGAAATCTCGAAGGCCTGCTTGGTCATGGCGAATGACAAGCTCCAGAATTCGCCCATGTCGGCGATTTGATGGACCCCGGAACCCAGTGTAACGCTGAACTTGCGGGCTGGATGTTCTATACTCTGTTGCCAAAGCCGCTCGAACATAACGTCCTTCTTAACGTCACCTTCGGTCAGATACCGCGTATCGCCGAACACGCATCGGTTCGGTTCGACCGCTTCGGCAAAAGCCGCCACCAGTCCGGGCGACGGGATGCAGTCCACGTCGAGAAAGACAAGCATGTCCGTTCCCGCATTACGCGCACAAGCGTTGCGGGCAGCGGAAAGAGGTGTCGGTTCACCGGGCACGAGAACCTGTCGAACCGGAAACGGCATAGGTGGCAGGTTTGCATATGGCTCGTTCTGCATCACTCCGATGACCATTACGTCCGGCACCTTGTCCTGAACTGCCAGCCCCTGCATTTGGGCCTCCAGATGTGCGCGCCGCCCCCGGGCAATCGTGCAGACCGCGAGGTTCAAACGGCGGATTCCCGTTCCGCTGCACGCTGAACGCCTTCCAGCACGCCCCCAGCATGGGAGGCGGTGGAGAAGTAGGCCCCACCGTGGTTGCGTAGGGAGATCAATTCGTCGGTGTGATTAGCCACGACAATGGGACGTCCGACCATCTGCAGCATCTGCATATCGTTGCCCAAGTCTCCCGCACCGAACACCTCGGCCATGGGGATGTTCAGCTTTTGGGCCACATGAACGATCGCATGACCCTTGAGACCCGGTGCGGCAGAATGTCGAGATAGCGACCGTGTGAATAGATCACCTGCGCGCCGATACCTGCCGCCATCAGCACGTCTTCGAGGTCTCCCACGCGACTGGAGTCGTCGAGAAAGAAACTCAACTTGAACGCCCGTTGTTCCCGTGGAGCCTGAGGTGTTAACCAGTTGAGCCCCGACAACATTTCCAGCGCTTCACCGCGTTGCCAATTCCGGTTCGCGATTGCCGACCATTCCTTGTCAGCGCAAGATTGCGGCCTTCCCTGTCGAGAGGCCAGTAGATTTCCGATCCGACGGAGGTGATCCACACGCATGGGTCGGGAATATTCCAAGTTGCGACGATCTCCTGTGCGCTGTTCAGGCTCCGCCCCGTCGCAATGGCGAACCCCGTATCCGATGACGTTGCGAGCCATGCTTTCAGCCGCTCCAGCCCATCGGGACAGCCGGTTAGCGTGTTGTCGATATCGCAGACCAGCAGCTGTTGGTACGCGCGGGAAACACGGGGTGCCGGTGTGGCAATAGCCGCCACGTCGTCCAGATACTCCTGCGCGTGGTGCTCCCACCCGTAGAAGCCGATATTGGATAGCCCGTTGCACGATGCGCAATCCCAGGCGTCGCGATCGGTGAGAAGGCCGTGCAGGCCGGATGCAATCCCCGCCTGGTCGTTTGGGTCGACCAGCACGCCATTCTGCAGTCGTGCCAGTATATCGTTGGGCCCGCCGCTATTCGTCGCAACCACCGGCAACCCACTGGCGGCGGCCTCTATGTACGTCAGTCCGAACGGTTCGTTGAACGCCACATTAGCAAACACGCCCCGCCGTTCGGCTGCATAGCGATAGATATGCGGAACATCGCTGGGCAGATGGGTCTTGGGAAGGGGCGACCTTGCCCCACAAGTCGTAGATATCAGTCAGCGCCAGCAATTCTTCCAACACGTCACGCGTCTCGCCGGCAGTGCGCCGCAGATCATCCCGCGTGCCTGCAAAGATCACGAGGTTCGCCAGTTCCTGCAGCTTCGGATCGCTTGCATAGGCTTCCAGCAAACCGCGCAGGTTCTTTTTCCGCACCGGTCGGGCCAACGCGAGAATGCAGGGCTTGTCGGGGTGTTCGAGAAACCGTTCGATAGACCGCGATAGAGTTTGGGGCCGTTCTGGCAGCTCGGCATACGCGGTCAGGTCGCATCCCGGTGGATTGACCCGGATGCGGGCCGGGTCCACGTTTTCATATAGACTGTACTGATGCTCCGCCTCGTCAAACGAACTGGCCACGATCCGGTCCGCTGACCGAACCGTGATTTCCTCGATCTCGATGCGCTTGTGCAGATCAGGCGTTTTGATTGCCAGTTGTTTAACACGACCCAGCGAGTGGGCGGTGAACAGATAGGGGATACCAAGACGCTCTTTCATTTGCGCTGCCAGCCACCCAGCATCCGCATAATGGGCGTGCAGAACGGTGGGCGGTTGATCCAGCGAACGGATATGGCGCTCCAGTTCATCGGCGAGCACGGGCAGTTCCCGGTGCATGTCTTCCTTGGCGACGTAACCGGCAGTCGCACCGGGCAGCCGGACGATATCGGTCTTGTCGGACATCCGCTCACTGGCACCGTTGTACACCGCCCCCAGGGCGAGGTCATCGAAGCGGCGGACGATGATCTGCTGACGCTCGATACGGGGCGAGGCATCGCTAGCTGCCACGAGCTCCAGCAGATACTTGATGTGGCCGCCCGTATCGGTCGTTAGCCCGTAGGGAACGTAGTTGACCCGGAGGCACCCCTGCAAAGCGATATGAAGAATGAACATAGGATGGCATAGGCGGGTTGGCGTCCGTCGGTTTGGAAATGGATTGACTCGGCCTGCGGTTCCATGTCGCAGATTTTCCCTTTTTGTTCTGGTGCATTGGACCTAATTCCTGCACGGTCGTGCAAACCCGCGCTAATTCCCTAGAGAGGGTTTCCATGTCCAACAGCTGTCTGGTTGAAAAACTCAACTATTATATCGATCTTGACGAGACGGCGTCGCGGCACGTCGCGGCGCTGGAGGAACGGAACGCACCTACCCCAAACATGCAGAGATCATGTCGGAGGGCGACGCTGTTACCCACCTTCACGCTATTAAGAAAGGCTGGCTCTACAAATATATCGACATGCCCGACGGTCGTCGCCAAATCGTACGGGTGTTCGTGCCAGGCGATATCGTCGGCTTTCCCGACCTCGCATTTACGCATGCCACGACCAATCTACGGGCAGTGGAAAACGTCTGTTTGTGCCCGTTTCCCAAACGCAAACTCGACGTGATCTTCAAGGAATCGCCAAGACTGGCGGCACTTTTGCAGACGATCGCCAACCGGGACATGGCCTGCCTTATGGACCACTTGCGCGCCATGGGCCGGATGAACGCCGAGGAGCGCATATTCTTCTTCTTCCTCGACGTTCGGGCGCGGCTCAAGATCACCAACCGGTCGATGACGGATACGTTTCGCATGCCGCTTAACCAGCACGAAATAGGCGACTGTCTCGGCCTTACGCACACCTATGTGAGCAAATCCATTCGCCGTATGGAGGATAAGGGGTTCATATCCCGTGACGGGGAGTTCGTGCGTCTGTGCAAGCCAGGCGAGATGATTGAAATCATCGGGTTCATCGACCGATACAGCGCACTGGACACGTCGTGGTTTCCCGACAGCGACAGTTAGTCGCCGCGCTTCCTCAAGTCAGATTGAAGCGATGGAACCGAGAGCTGCCATGACGCATTCCCGATAGCAAAAAGCAAATCATGGACACGCGACGATGAGAATAGCCCAGGTCGCGCCATTGCAGTTCACGGTACCACCGGTCGATCATGGCGGGACGGAACGGGTCGTGGCGGAACTGACCAATGCCTTGTCGAGAGAGGACATTCGGTCACCTTGTTTGCCGCCGCCGGTTCCGAGACACGGGCACGCTCGTACCGCAGGGCGCGTGCGTTTCCTCCGTCGCCGACGCGCCGCCATCCCTGCCCTCGGCGATGGAATGCGTCATGCTCGACCGGGTCGCGGCCATGGCGGACACGTTCGACATCATCCATTGCCATACGGAACTCTACCACGCTGCCGTGCTGCGCGCGCATCGTCCTAAATGCCTTATGACGATCCATTGGCGCGCCGACGAAGCGGACCGTCGCTTCTATTTCGATCACTTCACCGACCAGAAGGTCGCCGCCATTTCCAGCGCGCAGGCGAGCGGTTTTCCGGCTGCCAACTGTGCGGGCATCGTCCATCACGGCATCCCCGAACACCGCTACCGGCTCGACGACGGGGGCGGTGGCTACTGCGCCTTCCTCGGCCGTTTGACAGATCAGAAGCGGCCCGACCGCGCCATTGATATTGCGACCTATACAGGACTGCCAATACGACTTGGCGGTACGCGCGATGTGGGAAACCCGACCTATTTCGACACCGTTGTAGCGCCTCTTTTGGGGAACGATGCGAGCTATGTCGGTCCGGTGGCGGAGACCGACAAGCAGGCGTTTCTGGGACAGGCGGAAGTCCTGCTGTTTCCCATTGACTGGCCGGAACCGTTCGGCCTCGTCATGATCGAGGCGATGGCTTGTGGAACGCCGGTCGTTGCCTGGCGGCACGGGAGTACGGCGGAGATCATCGAGGAAGGCGTCAGCGGCTACATCGTGGATGACATGGAAAGCGCCGTTCGTGCCGTGGGACTGGCCCGCCAACTCGACCGCGCTACCGTGCGAAACGCGTTCGAACGCCGGTTTACCGCCACGCACATGGCCCAAAGGTACGAGACCATCTACGCCGATATGGCAGCGGCACGGTGACGACCGGCACACCCGCGGATGCGGACCGCCAATCCACGACACAAACGACGACCCACGACGAGCTGAACGCCCTCCTGTTCGGTTCGTCGGAGGTCGGCGAAGGCGACGCCGTCGTCCATATCGAACACGGCCTGGCGCGCTATCGTGGTCGGTCGCAGATCGAGATCGAAGGCGTCGAGCAGGACCTCATTTCGCTCCAATACCGCGACGGCGGCAAGCTGATGCTTCCGGCCAGCGAAATGGCCAATGTCTGGCCCTATGGAGCCTCCGCCGACAGTCTCACCCTCGACCGACTCGACAGCGATGACTGGGCACACCGGCGCGACGCGTTGGTGATGGAACTGCGCGAAGCCGCCGACGAACTGGTGCAGATCGACCGCGACCGCCGGGCCCGTCCGGCCCCTGCCGTTGCGGCGTCGGCTGCCATATTGCGCAAGATCGAGAAGGGCTTTGCCCACGACCTCACACCCGATCAGGCCACTGCGGTACGTGATACGTTCGACGATATGCGGCGCACCCGTCCGATGGACCGGGTGCTGATCGGCGATGTCGGATACGGCAAGACGGAGGTCGCCATCCGGGCCGTGGCCGCTGCCGCCCTGTGCGGGTATCAGGCCGTTGTTGCCGTGCCCACCACCGTGCTCGCCCGCCAGCATTACGAGACTTTCCGCGAACGCCTTTCCGCGATGGGGCTGACCGTGGGCGAGATATCCCGCCTGAAGACCGCAGCCGAAATCGGCGATGTCCGGGACGCGCTGGCGAGCGGCGAATGCGATGTCGTCATCGGCACACATGCGCTGACATCGTCGGACCTGTCGTTCCAGCGACTGGCCCTCGTCGTCATCGACGAGGAACAGAAATTCGGAGCCGACCGAAAGCACGCCCTGCACCATATGGGCCGCGGCGCTCATGTGCTGACGATGACCGCCACCCCCATTCCCCGCACGCTGGCCACGGCGCAGGTTGGACTGTGCGACGTTTCCCTTGTTGCCACCGCACCCAAGCAGCGTCTGCCGGTGGAAACGCGCGTCAGGGCCAATGATGGCCGTGCCCTGATCCGGGCGATCGAAACCGAAGTGGAACGCAACGGCCAATGCTACGTCGTCTGCCCGCGCATCGCGGGCGTCGAGGAGGTGCGCGCCTTTCTGGACGACGCGGACACGGCGTTCAGCCTTGAAACGGCCCACGGACGGCTGCCGAAGGACGCCATCGAACAGGCCATGCTGCGCTTCATGAGCGGCGACATCGACGTGCTGTTGTCGACTTCCATCATCGAAAGCGGCCTCGACAACGGGCGCGCCAACACGATGGTCGTATGGAATGCCGAGCGGTTCGGCCTGTCCCAGCTGCACCAGCTGCGCGGCCGTATCGGGCGGGCCAAGGTGCCCGCCCAGATGGTGCTGATGACCCGCACCAACCTGAAAAACGATAGTGCGGCTGCCAAGCGGTTGAAGACGTTCGCCGAGACCAACGAACTGGGCGCCGGGTTCACCATCGCCCGCCTTGACCGGGATATACGCGGATACGGGTCGGTGGTCGGCGAGGAACAATCGGGCCACGTGTCCCAGCTCGGCATCGGCCTCTATCACCACCTGCTGAGCAATGAGCTGAACGCCTCGACGAAACGGGCGGATGGTTCGGGTTATCACGGAAAATACCGATGAGTGATCGGCATGTCGCGGGGTCGGAACGTGAGTGTTGAGACGACCGCCCGCTGCTTCTGCTGCGCGTCACGGGACAGGGAAGACTTATTCGAGGATTGGCGGCAATGCCTCTCCTGCGGCGCGCGCTGGCGCGTCGGGGACAATGCGGACATGCTCCGCTTCCAGAGGAACTGGCGCACTTGACGACAGTGGGGCCGGTCGGTTCCGAAACGCTGGGCGACCGCGACTGGTTCGTCGATGCAATCACTTTACGGATTGCGGGCACCCGCCACGGATTGTGGTTTACTTGCGGCGATACAGACGTGTTCCAAGCCCATCGCAACGGGCGAGCGGAAGGCGTGTTCCACGACCTCGCAACCACGACAACCCTTCCCGTCGCTCTGGTGCTACTGGCGCGACACGTCGACGACGCCCTTCGAACTACACTCGCTTCCCACGGGAATGCGTTTGCGGAAACGGTGGTCGTTCTTGATACACATGATCAGATCAAAGTTCCGGGCAGAAACGTGACGACCGTCTGTCGCCCGATGGACGGTGACTTCGCGAGCCAGCGCAATGCGGGCAATCAGGCTACTTCGGCGGACTGGGTGTTCCACCTCGACCTAGACGAGATCGTGTCACCCGATCTGACGGCCCTATTGGGCCGGGTAGCGTATCAGGCGCAGGCCGCCGGGTTGCGCGCCGTTGGGCTGCCGCGTCGCAACAGGGTCGACGGCGTGTTGAGCGATCTCTACCCCGATACGCAATACCGGCTGATGCCCCGGACAGAACGGTTCGAGAACCGGGTCCACGAACGCCCTGTCGCCTGCCGGGACTGGACGCGAACGTCCATCTGTCTGAAGGCGCCGATCGTTCACGACCTGACACGATCCCGCGTGGAGGAACGGTCCCGGCACTACGATGCACTCGGCCAATCCACCGAACGGCACGAGGACACCCGACGCCTGCTGATGCCGTACCATGACTGAACCCTCGACCCAGACCCTAGCCGGACGAATAGCCGTCGTCGGCAATGCGCCGCAGGCCAAGCCATCCAGTCAGTTGGTGGATGATGCCGATCATGTCGTCCGGTTCAACAATCCGTTCGGATATGGCGGCTCGACCGGGATCGCATTGCACGAACTGTTCCTCATCAACTGCGGTGGGCAGATGCGGGAATGGCTCGACGACGACACATTGACCAGCGCGCCCCATATTCGCGCTGCGCGCCGCATTTCCTTTCCGATCCACCCTGACGTGGCTACCCTCTACCCAGTGGAAAGAGATCCACAGGCCTTTCCCGACCCGGACGGCATCAACCACGCGGCGGAAGCGACGGAAGTGCTGACGCGTAACGGTCATAGCGTCCGCATCCTGCCTCTGAAAACCTATCTGGCGGCGTGCGATGCAATCGGCATCGGCACATTTGCGGCGGGGTCAGCGGCTCCCAGTTCGGGCTATCTCGCCCTGTTCGATATTTTGGATCGTGCGGAGCCTGCGGCGCAAATCGACGTGTTTGGCTTCGGCTTCGCAGGTTGGGCTGGCCACGACTGGGAAGCCGAACGGGCCTGGAGTGAGGCAATGCACAGGCGCGGGCGGATCGTGCTTCACGCGCCTTGACGCCGTGCTGCCTCTGCAATCGCTTTCTCGTACACTGCCAGGGTTTCCCTGGCCAACGTCGCTCGTGTCAGAGATCGCGCATGGGTAATGCCGTTCTCGTGGAAGATAGCCGCCTGTTTCTGGTTCGTGAGAACGTCGACCAAAGCAGCGCCCACGTCCTGGGCTGTGCAGGTGTCGGCCAGTAATCCGCAGCGGGCCGAACGGATGAACTCGACCGCTGCGGGGTCCTCCGCACAGGCGACCAGAGGCCGTCCGAAGGCAGCGGCTTCGCGATAGACGAGCCCAAACGATTCGTATCGTGATGGCGCGAGAACCGCCGAGGCCGAGCCGTATAACTCGTGCAGAAGCTCATCGGACACTTTTGGATGGAAGGTGATGCGATCCCGAGCCGGAGCGATTGCAGAGGAAAGCTCAGGGTCACTGTCCACCGCACGCGCTCCCATACCCACAACGTGTAGACCCGGAGACGGATCGTCGGTCATCACCGTGCAGGCATGGGCAAAACCCTCCAGCGCCTCACGATACCCTTTGCGCCGTTCAGCGCGACCCACGAACACGACGGTTCTCGCCGTTCCATCCGGCGGCCACGATGTTGCGGCACCACGTGCCAGCGTATCGGGTGCGAGAGCGAGTGAAATGACGTGGTGGCGTTCAACATCAATGCCTGCATACAACGTCTCGATGAGCGTCCCGTGGCTCCTCGTGTTGGAAATCGTGGCGTCGGCGGCAATCGCAGTCTTCCTTTCCAACCGGTGTGCGAAACGAAGGTCGAACCTGTTGCGTACGCTGGCATTGTTCGATGCGGCATCGATTGCCGGAGTGCTGTTTCGCACGACAAGTGGAATGTCGCCGCCGCGAAGAAAATATGCGGGCGCATACCAGTTAGTCGCCTCGATAAGATCTATCGGATCTTCCCTGTGGACTGCACGAACAGCTTGGGAAAAATACCAAGGTGCGACCAGGTGGCCGATGCCAGCGCGTCTTCTCAGCCATGCTGGCAAGCCGTCATAGCCTGGACTGCAGCCAACGATTTTCAACTCACCTCTTCTTTCCGAGGTATCGAACGGCCGTGTCCCTTCGAAAACTGTAACACGTTTGCCATTGTCCACCAAAGCCTGTGCGATATCGGATGCAGCCCGGCTCAAGCCTGAGTATGACGGAGGGAAATCCCAGGTGAGCAAAGCGATGTGATAAGGACTCTTATATTTAGTAGGCAACTTACGGACTCTTCCAACTCGAAGGCTTCATAGGGCCGTCTCAATCCACGACCGTGAAAGAAAATCGGCAGAGCAGACGCGCATGTTTCCTCCTCCCACACTCAACGGTTGGCACCCGCGGCTTTTAGATGGCCAATTGACGACCAGCGGTTGAGGTGCATCACTCTAGACAGAGCAAAAAGCTTCGGTTCCCCGCTCGGAAGTGGTGCGGAAATGGAAGACGCGGGAACTTAACGTTGAGTACGATGATATCGTCGATCCAGCGGTTCACACTCAAAATGAACGGGTGCAGGCGGTCGGAGGCATGGGGATAGTCTATCCGCAAACCGTGATAGACGACAACCGGCAGCCCCATTTGGTTGCCGAGTGAGATGGCCACATCAAGCGCCGGGTTGTCACCAGCCCGTAATGCCTGTTGCAACCAGCACAGAATATAGCAAGCGCCGTTGGTGCGGGGTTCGTGATGGTTCAACACCGTGACCCGTTCATCGAGAGGGTTCGGCAGGTCTGCCAGCGATGGACCGCTCATGCTGCAATCTTCGCGGCGGCACGTTTCGATGGCGGCTGGCGAAGCCGCCGCGGTTTACGCGAACCGTGCCGCTCGAACACCGCCTCCGCCTCGGCCCGGGCTTCTGGCTGTCGCCTGATCTCGTAAATACGCCGCTTGGACTCGGCGACGGCGGGACCGTGATCGACGATCCGTTCGGGGTAGCCCTCCGGGAGTTCTGGCAACGTCCAGGGTTCGTGCAACGCCTTGCCTTCCAGTTGGGACAGTTCCGGCACCCAGCGGCGGGTGAAGATCCCGTCTGGGTCCTGATCGTAGCCTTGCTTGACCGGAGAGTAGATGCGCACGGCGTTGATGCCCGTCTCGCCGGACTGCATCTGTGCCTGCGTCCAGTGGATACCCGGCTCGTAATCCGTGAACAGACGCGCGAGAACTGCGCCGCTTTCCTGCCAGGGCAGCCAAAGGTCGTAGGAAGCGAAACTCATCAGCATGGCGCGCATGCGAAAGTTGATCCAGCCGGTGGCGATGAGCGACCGCATGCAGGCATCGACGAACGGATAACCCGTGCGCCCTTCTGCAAAAGCGGCCAATAGTTCTGGATCAGCTTTAGGTCGCAACCCCTCGTAAACCCGCGCCATCGGTCGCCATTCCAGTTCCGGCTCCGCCTCCAGCTTCTGCATGAAATGGCAATGCCAGTGCAGCCGCCCGATGAAGGACTTGAGGGCCTTGGCCCACTCGCCCCGTTCGGCGGACGGCAGAGCCGCAACCTCTTCCTGCCGCCGCGTCGTCGCCTGATAACATTCACGCATGGAAACCGATCCAGCCATCAAATGCACGGACAGACGCGAGCAGGCGTCGGCACCGGCCAGCGGGCTGGACATGGCCCGCTGATAGGTCTCTCCTCTTTCGGTGAGGAACGTGTTCAACGTGTCCAGCGCAGCGTCGCGTCCGGCGTCCTGCATCCAGTCGATACCGTCATGTTCCAAACCAAGTGTTTCTGCGGTGGGAAGAGCTTCGGAACCGACGTCCAGCCAGTCCACCACGGGCACCGGCAAAACCGGCTGGCACATGGCTTTATCCCAGTCCTTCGCCCAACGGTTGCGGTCGAGCAGCGAACCGCGACGGATGCCGTATTGCGGACGTTCCACGAACGTGATGCCAACACCCCGGCACCAGTCCCGCACACGTTTATCGCGCTTGAAGGTCCAGATATTGCCTGTCTCCTCGTGGGCGTGCAGTTCGAACGGCCCGAGCCTCTCATGCAGTTCGCCGAGCAGGTCGACAATGTTTCCTGTTCGAATACACAGCCGTCCGCCGGACGCTGCGATATGGTCCGCCAGATCATGCACGGCTTCGGACAAAAATGCCCAGTGGCGATAAGAGGTATCAGGTTCAGCCCAGTAGTCCCGCTCGGCCACATAAAGGGGAACAACTGGCCCTTCCATAGCCGCAGCCGTCAAAGGAGCATGGTCGGCGATACGCAGATCGCGTTTGAACCAGACGACGCGGGGAAGAGGAGTGGTGTGGGTCATGCCCGTAAAACGCCGTTGCCGGCCGACTGTTCCAGCGTGACAGCATCACTACACCCAGCAGATGTTACCGCCCACTTTAGCGCACATGGACGAGGGCCTCGATAGCCGCCAGCTTTTCGATGATGGTCGGTGACAGAATAAACGGATGGAGGTCCGGCAGGCCCGTGGAGCGGTTCGCTGAGTTGACTGCCAGTTTCACTGGAGTTCAAACAGGTACCGTTCGGTCGAATGTAGTCTCAGCGTAGGGGTCGAACCCATCAGAAACGGCGTCCTGTCCGGTACTTATAGCGGGAGTGTCGGCGACCTGCAGATGAAGTGGATTGCTGATTTCTAGCACTTAGGGGGGGCTTTGCAGAGCAGTGGCCAGATAGAGGAGCCAGCCTGCTATCAGGCCCATAAGCCTGTTTCTTCGACAACGGTGAACAACTCAGTTCCGGTTCTGGGAATCTTTGACTCGCATTTGAGAACAAAATAGGAACATAATCTCTTTCGTTTCAGAAAGGCGGGTATGATCCATCCCTTGCAACAGAGTGCATATCATCGAACTGTCCGTTCAAGCGGTTGGCATACAGGTGCGCGTGTTCTTGATGATTTGTTGCCGGAAAGCGCGCTGGCTTCTGCCGCCCTTCATGAAGTCGAACCTTTGCGATCTACAGATTCGCCGTGGTTGACAGGTTTTGCCCTCGGACTTCTCTCACGCCTGCGAACGACCGATACCATCGTCTGGTGCGTCACTCGGGAACAGGTTGGCGATTACGGGCATATCTACGCGCATGGGGCAGAGCGCTATGGTCTTTGTCCTTCACAAATCATCTTTGCCAAGGTCGATCATCCGCTGCATCTGCATTTCGCGCTGGAAGAAGCGCTGAAAGCGGAGGGTGTTGCAGCGGTCATGGGCGAAGGGCCGTTGCCGGACTTCACCGGTTCGCGACGGCTGGCACTGCTTGCGAAGACGCATGACAGACCATGCCTGCTGCTCAACCCGCAGGCCGGTGTAAGCCAAGGCTCGGCGACGCAAACCCGCTGGCAGATCAAGCCGACCACCGGTGTCACCGATCCGCTCGACCCTTTCGGCCCCGGCCTGCCGACATGGCTGGTTTCGCTGTCGCGGATTCGCGGCGGCCATCCATCATCCAAACCAGAAAGGATTGTCTGGGATGAGCAGACGTATGCTTTTCGTTCGGCTTCCGACTTTTCCGACGCAGCGGTTTCTGAACGCCGAACGCAAGGCGACTCCTTCGGGCAAGCCCTGGTGGGATGAGGAAACCGTCGCGGTTGACCCGACCGACCGGAAGCCTTTGCCCCTCGTTCTGGTCAATCACGGGCCGAAGGGCACCCGCATTTCCGCCTCAAGCCCTGAGGCGATGGCGCTCGGCCTGTGGCCGGACATGAAACTCGCGGACGCCCGCACGATGGTGCCCGTGCTGCGCGTGGAGCAGCACGACAAGCAGGCTGACAAAACCGTTCTGACGCGGCTGGCGAAGTGGCTGATGCGCTACAGTCCCGCCGTTTCCATGCGGAGTGATGAGGGCTTTGCGCTCGATATAACCGGCTGCGCCCACTTGTTCGGTGGCGAAACCGGACTAGCGCAAGATATGGCGGACCGGCTCGACGGCTTCGGCTTCAATGCAATCATCGCCATTGCAGACACGCTGGCAGCAAGCCTTGCGCTGGTGATGCACGGACAAGAGGCCATCACCATTCTCCCACAAAACCACGGCCCCGATGTGCTGGATGGTCTGCCAGTGGAAGCGTTGCGGCTGGATCAGGATACGCTCATTCTTCTTAAACGGCTGGGGCTGAAGCAGATCGGCAATGTGCGCCGCATTCCCCGTGCCGCGCTGGAACGGCGGTTTCGGGAGCGGGGTAGCAAGAGCGGTAAAGCCAATGCCCATGCTGTCGCTCAATCCGTGCAGATGCGTCTGGACCAGCTCTCAGGCGCACTTGCCGAACCGCAAACATGGCTGATGGAACTGCCGGTATTCCGCGCCGTGCTGCAATGCCCGGACTTCGCGCTGGAAGCCGAGGCGGTTGGCATCGCTTTAGACCGGCTACTGCCGGAGCTATGCGAGAGCCTGTCGAAAACGGGGCTTGGTGGAAGGCATTTCATCCTCCAAGCCTACCGCGCCGATGGCGGCGTGAGGGCAGCGGATGTGCGGATGTCACAACCGCTGCACGATCCGGCAATCATCCGACGAATGTTTCGCGACCGGTTGGAGGCGATTGACTGCGGGTTCGGCATCGATCTGTTCGTGCTGTCGGCAGGCGGAGTTGAGCCGATCCTTGTCAGCCAGAACGACATGATGAGCGGGCGCACTTTGGGGCAGGATAAGGCCGCGCTGACCGCGTTTGCCGATACGGTCGCCAACCGTGTGGGTCGCGCCGCAGTCGTGCGGTATGCGCCCCAGACAAGCCATGTTCCAGAGCGGGCGCAGCGGGCGGTTTCCGTTGCGAGCGAACCGGACTGGAGCGCATTTGAAGCTGTCAAACCGGTGCAATCTCCCCGCCCTTTGCGCCTGCTCGAACGCCCCGAAGAAGCGAAGGTGACTGCCGACCTTCCCGATGGCCCACCGGCCCAGTTCGTCTGGCGCAGGGTGTTGCGCCGCGTTATTCGCGCCCGTGGGCCGGAGCGCATTCTGCCGGAGTGGTGGCATGACAGCCTGAAAGCCAAACGCAGCGCGGTGCTCCGCGACTATTACGATGTAGAGGACAGCGAGGGGCGGCGTTACTGGCTGTTTCGCACGGTGCACGATGTGGCTGTGATGGACGACCCTGAGACGGAAGGCGGTCCAGCTGCCGAAAAGGAACGCCCCGATGGCTGGAACCACGGGGGGCGGTTGCAAAACCCGCCGATCGAGACACAACCGGTCCGGGAAAGCGTGAGCGTGCAAACGTCCGAATGGTTCGTGCACGGTTTCTTCTAAATGTCCCGCCCGCCCGAAAACCCGCCGATCCCGTTCAGGCGTCCGGCCACCGAAAAGCCGAAAGCGCCTGCCGGAAAAGCGCCCGCCTATGCCGAGTTGCAATGCGTCTCAAACTTTTCGTTTCTGCACGGGGCATCCCATCCCGGCGAGATGGTCATTCAGGCCAAGGCGCTTGGGCACTCGGCCATCGGCATTGCCGACCACAACACGGTCGCGGGCGTCGTTCGCGCCCATGGGGAGGCTAAGACGGAAGGGCTACGGCTGCTGGTCGGTTCGCGGATCGATCTTGCCGGAAGTGGGCGAGACGAACAATTCGGCGGCCTTTCCTGCCTATGCTATCCGACCGACCGTGCCGCATGGGGGCAGCTGTGCAAGTTGCTGACGGACGGCAAGCGGTCGTCCGATAAAGGCGCATGCCATATCGAATTGTCCGATCTGGTCCGGCACGCCGAAGGGCAGTGTCTCATCGTCCTGCCGCCGGACGATCTGGCCGCGCGGCACGACGATGTGGCGACCATGATCGACCGGCTGCAAGGCGCTTCCCCTGCCGGTTTGTGGCTGGCGCTGCACTGGCTCTATCGCGGCGACGACCGCAAGCGAATGCTGGCCGTCGCGGCTTTGGGCAAGGCACACGATGTGCCGTTGGTCGCCACCAATGCACCGCTCTACCACCATCCCGACCGCCGCCAGTTGCAGGATGTGGTGACCTGCATCCGCGAGGGGTGCCGCATCGATGCGGCGGGTTTCCGGCTGGAAGCCAATGCCGAACGGCATCTCAAACCACCTGCGGAAATGGCGCGCCTGTTCCGCGATTACCCGCTGGCGATCACCGCCACACAGGATATCGTGGACCTGTGCCCATTCTCGCTCGATGAGTTGCGCTACAACTATCCCAACGAGCCGGTGCCAGATGGCAAGACGGCGCAGCAGCATCTGAAAGCGCTTGTGAAGGAGGGGCTGCGGGAACGCTTCGGCGGGCCGGTGCCTGCCCGCGTCATTAAACTCATCGCCAAGGAACTCGTTCTGATTTCCGTGCTCGGCTACGCCCACTATTTCCTGACAGTCCACGACATCGTGGCATGGGCGCGCAAGGCTGGCATCCTGTGTCAGGGGCGCGGGTCGGCCGCCAACTCGGCCATCTGCTACTATCTCGGCATCACCGCCGTGGACCCCGATAAATCCTCCATGCTGTTTGAGCGGTTCCTGTCGAAAGAGCGCAAGGAACCGCCTGACATCGACGTGGATTTCGAGCACGAGCGGCGCGAGGAGGTGATGCAATACATCTACCGCCGCTACGGTCGCCATCGGGCAGCGATTGCGGCCACCGTCATCACCTATCGTCCCCGTTCCGCCGTGCGCGAAGTGGGCAAGGTGATGGGTCTATCGGAAGACGTGACGGCGGCGCTCGCCTCAACCGTCTGGGGATCATGGGGCACGGAAATTCCTGCTGACCAGATCAAGGAGGCCGGTCTTGATCTTGCCGATCCGCTGCTCCGCATGGCGGTTGATCTTACCCAACAACTCCTCGGCTTTCCGCGCCATCTCTCGCAGCACGTCGGCGGCTACGTGCTGACTGAAGACCCGCTGGAGGAAATGGTGCCCATCGGCAACGCCGCCATGGCCGACCGCACTTTCATCGAATGGGACAAGGACGATATCGACGAGTTGGGCATTCTCAAGGTCGATATTCTGGCGCTGGGCATGCTCACCTGCATCGCCAAATCCTTTGCTATGATCGAAACACACTACCGCCAGAACCTCACCCTTGCCAATCTCGAACGGGACGACCCGTCCGTCTTTGCAATGATCCAGCAGGCCGATACGCTCGGCGTCTTCCAGATCGAAAGCCGCGCGCAGATGAACATGCTGCCACGGCTGAAGCCGAGGGAGTTCTACGATCTCGTCATCGAGGTCGCCATCGTTCGCCCCGGCCCGATACAGGGCGACATGGTGCATCCATATATCCGGCGCCGCGACGGGATCGAAGAGGTGCAATATCCGCAACCGCATCCCGATCATGGTCCGCCGGATGAGCTCAAAAAAATATTGGGCCGGACCCTTGGTGTGCCCCTGTTTCAGGAACAGGCCATGCAGATCGCCATTGATGCGGCCAAGTTCTCCGCCGAAGAGGCCAACACGTTGCGCCGCGCGATGGCCACGTTCCGCAATGTCGGCACCATCCACCTACTGCAACAGCGCATGGTCTCCAAGATGATCGAGCGCGGCTACGACGCCGACTTTGCTGCCAACTGTTTCGAGCAGATCAAGGGCTTCGGCTCCTACGGCTTTCCCGAAAGCCATGCGGCGAGCTTTGCCCAGCTGGTCTATGTGTCGTGCTGGCTGAAATTCTACTTTCCCGACATATTCTGCGCCGCCCTGCTGAACTCACAGCCAATGGGGTTTTACGCCCCAGCGCAGATCGTCCGTGATGCGCGCGAGCACGGAATCGAGGTGCGGCCCGTCGATATCAATGAAAGCTGTTGGGACACGACATTGGAGGGACCGGAGGAGGATGGCCGCTTCGCAGTGCGCCTCGGCTTCCGGCAGGTCACGGGCTTACAGCAGGACGTGATGGAGGCGTTCACGTCCCGCCGGGAAAGGGCCTTCGTATCGATAGATGAAATCCGCCGCCGCACGGGCTTTTCGCTACCTGTACTCGAACGCATCGCATCCGCCGACGGGTTTCGTTCCATTGGGCTGGATCGCAGGCAGGCACTATGGACCGTGCGGGGGCTTGTAAGCGACCATCAACTGCCGTTGTTCGAAGCAGCCGACACCGGAACGCTTGGCCCAGACCCCGATGTGGTGCTGCCGGTCATGCCGTTACGCGAGCATGTTGTGGCGGATTATCAGACGCACCGCCTGTCGCTGAAGGCGCATCCGATGAAATTGTTGCGGCCAGTCTATGACAAGGGCATTGCTGTCACTGATCCCCGTTTCGCGCAGCGCAAGCCCGACCGCACTCTGACGGCCCGCGACTTGCTTACAACCCGCCATAACCAGTGGGTAACTGTCGCAGGTGTCGTGCTGGTGCGTCAGAAACCGGGCACCGCCAAGGGCGTCGTCTTCATCACGCTGGAAGACGAGACCGGCACAGTGAACCTCGTCATCTGGAAGAAGATGATGCAAAAATTCCGCCGCACCGTTATGTCCGCCCGCCTGATTGCCGTTCGCGGTCAGGTGCAGCGGGAGGGTGACGTGATCCACGTCGTCGCCCACGATCTCATCGACCGCACCAACGATCTCGACACGCTTTCGGACGACAGGTTCGAGCTTCAGTTCGCCAATGCTGACCACGTGAAATCGCCATTGCCAGAAGTCTCACCAATGAAGCGCAAGGTGGACAGGCTACTTGCTCGTGGCGAAACCGCGGAAGGGGATATGGGGTTGGTCGATAATCGCGCGCGCCGAAATCCCGGTGTCTCGAATGCCGAAATCATCCCGCTTTCGCGGGCCGACGAAGTACTGCACCCGCAGGTGGAGCGTGACGTTTGGGCTATCGATGCGCCGGATGCCAAACTATACAGGACACGGACCAAATCTATAGATGGGCCGAATAGCGACCGGACACTTGTTCCGATGAAGCCCGCTGTCATCCGCCAAGGGCGTCACCCCCGTAAAGTCACAATCATCCCCAAAAGCCGGGATTTTCACTAAGGCAGTTTTCTTCAACTTCGAATCCGTAGCGATTGGCTTTGCAATAATAGCCCTCCACGATGGGCTGTGATCGTCGCGCTACAAACGACACGGTTACAATCCGAGAGTGGCCGCTTTGAGCGTTCAGTGAATCTGTCAGCGTTTCGAGCGGTTCGTTCGTTAGGCTATGACCGGTTGGAACGCTTAGGCTTCAACGTCCGCTTTAGGGAATTCAGTTTCGCCAGCTCGAACGGCAGCTAAGGGCCGGAGATCCCGGTCCCGTCGAGTTGGATAACGGTATTCACGACCCTCGATCCATCTGCACTGTTCCCCAGCGGAACATGGCCTCGAAGACCGGGCCGAGCGCTTCTCCCCGTTCCGTCAGGCCGTAGCTGACCGAAGGGGGAATGATAGCCTCCACCCTTCGCCAGATCAGCCCGTCGGCTTCCAGTGCTTTCAACGTGGCTGTCAGAACCCGCGGTGTGATCGGTGCGAGGCTGCGCCGCAGAGCGCCCCATCGCACCGGCCCGTTACCCAGATGGAACAGCACCAGCAGTTTCCATTTGCCACTTAGCAAGCGCAGGGTTTGCTCGACCGGACAGTTTTCAGGATTGGATTCAAAACCAGTATCCGGTTGAGGGATCATGACGTGGTATCCAAATAGTGCGTACTTACATCGGTATGCCGGTCTTCTTATCCTTGAAGCGTTGCCCTGTCACCACGGCGGGGATGTAGGACAGGAGCCAGCCATGAACCTTCTCATTCTCGGAGCGACTGGACGGACCGGCGGCCACGTCCTGAAGGCTGCCAAGGATGCCGGTCACACGACCACGGCGTTCGGTCGCCGCGCGGCGACGGGCGCGGATGTCAATCTGACAGGCACGTTTGGCGACCCTGTGTTTGCAGAAGCCGTGCAGCAGGCGGATGCCGTGCTGTCGTGTTTGGCGTCCTCCAATAAGGAGGCCGTTTGTTCGCAGGCGACATCCGCAATTCTCTCAGCCGACCGGACCGTCCGGTTCGTGACGGTCGCCGGCGCGGGCGTTGATCGCCCGACCGATGCCAAAGGGTTTTCCGACAAGGCCATCGGCGTGATCATGCGCGTCTTCGTCGGTCCCATGCTGGCCGACCGGCAAAAGGACGTCGACATGCTCGCCGATAGCGAAGCCCGGTGGACGGTGCTGCGTCCGCCGCGTCTGGTGGAGGGCAAGGCGACCGGTCAATGGCAGTTCACCCAAGACCGGCCGGCGGCAAGCTGGATCGACCGGAAGGATTTGGCAGCCGCCATGCTGGCGACGCTGGGCGATCCGGCAATGGTAGGCACGGCCCCGTTCGTGTCGGCTCAGACATGAGCGGATCGTCTTCCACCTTCGTCTATGGCTATGACCCGATCTGCGGATGGTGCTACGGGGCCGCTCCCGCCGTGCGTGCGGTGGCGGAAATGATGCCGGTCCGTATCGTCATGTCTGGTCTCGTCACCGGCGAGCGCGTCGGCCCGGCAGCCGCGATGGAGAGCTATGTTCGCGGTGCTGCGACAAAGCTGAAAGCCGTTACCGGGCGCGCGCCGTCCGAAGCGTTCTACGCATGGATGCGGCAGCCCGATGCCGTTGCGAGCTCCGCACCACCCGCCGTGGCCGTTCATGCGGTGGCCAAGGCCGACCCCGACCGGGCCGCAGCCTTCGCAAACGCCGTCACCGAAGCCCATTACGGACAGGGCATGGACCCCAATGACCGCGACGCATACGCCGCGCTTCTGGCCGAACACGCGCCCGGCGTAACGCTATCGGACATTCACGATCCCGCACTAGCCGAGGAAGCCTTTGCCGAAGGCCGCGCGATGGGCATTCGGGCGTTCCCGACGTTCCTGTTGGAGACCGAAGGCCGCTACGAGGCTCTCCCAACGCTGTACGATCCTGACGATCTGATCGCCGAAATTCGTCGTCGTACCGGTCGGGTGTAGGCAGACTGGAGGCAAGTTTTTGCGCAAAGCGAGTTCATGCACGGCTGCATTCGGTTACAACCAACCTACCGCCACTGTGCAAAGGCCTCCATGGCGACCGGCCCGTTGGCAGTAGCGGTCCAGGACCGAACCCCACCGTCGGCTTCCTCTGCGTTCAGCGAAAACACCGCAGTATCGAACAACGGTGCCAAGCTTCTGAACCGAAAGACCGACGGCTCCCGGTCTCGTATATCGGTCGACATCTGGAATAGCAGGGTGGCCTGAAGGGGACCGTGAACCACCAGACCCGGGTAGCCTTCCACGTCGCGTGCGTAATGCGCATCGTAGTGAATTCGATGACTGTTGAAGGTCAGTGCAGAATAGCGAAACAGGAGGGATGGCGTAGGATCGACGTCGACACGATGTCTACCACGTGGCGCTTGACTGGACTCGCGCTTTACCTCCGATGCTTTGCTCGCATCCCGGTAAACGATGTCCTGTTTCTCCGTAATGGCTTGTCGTCCATCGCTGGTGATTTGGTGATCGAGGGTCACAAAGCACAGCGTTCCGGTGCGGCCTTCCTTCACGACCACGTCCCGGACGGTCGAGCGGCGTTGCACGCGATCGCCGATGCGTAGACTCGCATGAAACTCGAACTGTCCGCCCGCCCACATCCGGTTCGGCAACGGTACGGGCGGCAGAAAGTCGCCGGTTTTGGGATGCCCGTCTTGACCCCAACTCCCCTTGCGCAACTGCCGGTTGGCACAGGCATAGATGGATCATCGCTGGCGCGGGATCGCCCGCATCGGTGCCGGCCACGCGATCGAACACCGCGTTGAAACGAGCCACCAGAGAGGGTGTGAGAACCTCCGATGCCACCTGTTCCCGGCCAATCCACTGCCTGAGATAGTCGCTATCGATCTCACTCATTCCGTTGCCAAGGGCTGAAGCGCAGGTACGGCACCGTAGCTGCGCTCGTCGCCGGTTACCCGCGCGCCGGGCGCAGGAAAGGAGACCGGGCCGTTCGGCGTCTCGACGGTGATACGGCGCAGATGCGGGTGGTTGGAAAGACCATTCATATCGTTGACGGAGGCAAACGCGATATCGGCTTGAGCGAGTATTCTTGCAGCGTCCCCGGTTTCCATCTTGGCAAAAGCCGTGGCAACCACCGCGTCCGTTTCCACTCTGTTTTCAACCCGAGCCAGATTGGTCGCAAAGCGTGGGTCCGAGACAAGATTGTCATCACCGATGAATGCTTTGCACAATTGCGCCCACTCCCGGTCGCTCTGAATGGAGATAAGGATGAGCTGGCCTGACTGCGTTTCAAACGCACCGTATGGAGCAATCGAGGGGTGGGCGAGGCCGACCCGCTTTGGTGATTTGCCGCCCTCGTGGTTCAGCAGCGGCACGGCGAGCCAGTCGGCCATAACGTCGAACATGGACACGGAGATGAGGCTGCCCTTTCCGGTAATGCCGCGCTTATCAGGGCTTCGAGAATGGCGCTGTAGGCGGTCGCACCGGTCGCAATATCGACGATCGATATGCCGACTCTGGCAGGTTCGCACGGCCCGCCGGTTATCGAACACAGTCCAGTTTCGGCCTGTATCAGCAGGTCATAGGCCTTTCGGTTGGCCATCGGTCCGGTGTACCCGTAGCCCGAAATGGAACATACGATAAGTTTCGGGTGATCTTTCGCTAACCTGTCGGGGTCGAAACCCAGCTTGGCCAGCGATCCAACCTTTAGGTTCTGAATGAGCACATCGGCATCCGCCAGCTCAGTCGCCAGTGCGGCCTTTCCCTTACGGGACGACAGGTCGAGGGTAAGACTGCGCTTGCCACGGTTAAGCCACACGAAATAGCTCGACTGTCCAGCAGCGACGGCATCGTAGCCCCGGGCGAAGTCCCCTTCGGGCCGTTCGATCTTCACTACATCGGCGCCGGCGTCAGCGAGCCTGGAGGATGCGAAGGGCGCGGCCACTGCCTGCTCGATGGCGACGACCTTCAGACCTTCCAGCGGCTGCATCAGAACGACCGAGGCATACCGAGAACATGCTCCCCGACATAGGACAATATGAGGTTCGTCGAGATCGGTGCGACTTGATAGAGCCGCGTCTCGCGAAACTTGCGCTCCACGTCGTATTCGTTGGCGAAGCCGAAACCGCCGTGAAACTGGATGCAGGCATTGGCCGCCTCCCAGCTCGCCTTGGCGGCCAACAGCTTCGCCATGTTGGCCTCCGCACCGCACGGTTTATCTGCATCAAACAAAGCGCACGCCTTGTAGCGCATGAGATCGGCGGCTTGAACTTCGATGTATGCCTCGGCGATCGGAAACTGAACACCCTGGTTCTGACCGATAGGTCGTCCGAAGACGGTGCGTTCGTTGACGTATGCAGTCACCTTGTCGGTGAACCAGTAGCCATCGCCAATGCACTCCGCCGCAATCAGCGCGCGTTCCGCATTGAGGCCGGTCATGATGTATTTGAGCCCTTTGCCCTCTTCACCGATGAGGTTCTCGGCAGGTATTTCCAGATTGTCGAAGAACAGCTCGTTGGTTTCATGGTTCACCATGTTGGCGATCGGCTTTACCACCATGCCCCCCTGTATGGCCTTGGCAATGTCGACCAGAAAGATCGACAGACCGTCCGACTTCCTGGCCACATCGGCCAATGGCGTCGTGCGCGCCAAGCAGAATCATAAGGTCTGAATGCTGCACGCGGCTGATCCAGACCTTCTGGCCATTGATCACATAGCGGTCGCCCTTCTTCACCGCCGTCGTCTTGATGCTGGTCGTGTCGGTTCCCGCCGTCGGTTCGGTCACCCCCATCGATTGCAGACGCAACTCACCGCTCGCCAGCTTGGGCAGGATGCGCGTGCGCTGTTCCTCCGAGCCGTGCCGCACCAAAGTGTTCATATTATACATCTGCCCGTGGCACGCACCGGAATTGCCGCCGGCACGGTTGATCTCTTCCATAATGACACTGGCTTCGAGCAAACCGAGGCCGGACCCGCCATACTCTTCCGGGATCAGCGCCGCCATCCAGCCCTCGCGGGTCAGGGCCGTGACAAACTCTTCGGGATAGACGCGGTCAGCGTCGGCCTTGCGGTGGTATTCCGCAGGAAACTCGGCGCACAGGGCGCGAACGCCTTCACGGATTTCCGCATACTCGTCAGTGATCATGTTCAAGATGGAGCTCCGTTCATTATTCGTGTGGTGGAGCTAAAAGCGTTGCCGCGAGGCTTCGCGCGCTCGTGCTCTCCAGTTTCTGTATTGCCGACCAAATGGTCTCAGCCGATCCTTTGCCGACTAGATTGGACGCCTTGGCGCGCAAGCCGGACCGCAGCGCCGATCTGTCCATCGGAGCAGCGAGATCGTGGCTGAACGCGAACTGTCGACCGTCCGTCGTTTCAAGCAGACCGTGGGTGACCATATCCCCAACCGACGGATCTCCGACCACGTCGACGCATTCGGCGAAGTTGGCGAGCGTGGGATCGGTACAGAGCGTGTCCGCGAAAGTTTTGTCGGAGGATGTGTCCAGTCCGGTCACCGTCATACCTGCCAGCCAGGCATAGCTGAACTTCACTTCCAGTCCCGTTCGCGGGCTCCTCTTGTCGCACACCGTCAGCCAGCGCGGAGCCACGCGCAGCGTCAGTCGTGAGACGTCTTGTGTCGACAGGGACGTGGTTCTCAGCAGACCGGACAGCCCTTCGACCATCGCATGGGTTCCATGACAACAGGCGTGGAGTTTGTGCTTGATCCGTTCGAACAGGAACGTGTCCGGTGGCGGTTCTGTCCATGCGGCCTGAAGGTCGGGGCGCGTTGCAATGGGTATCGATGAAACCCTGCGGTCCGAAAATGCCATCGTCGCAGGACGTGAAACCCGACGCTGCGAGCTTTGCAGCTTCCACCCCGTTCGCGGCGGCGATGCCCGCATTCAAAGGCTTGCCCATCGTCCCGAATTGCGACTTCAAGCCGCTGGCGCGCGTCGAGACGATGCCGAGTGCATGCCGGGTTTGCTCGTCCGACAGTTCAAGCAGGCGGGAAGCGGCAATGGTCGCACCGAAGGCTCCGGCGGTTGCCGTTTGATGAAACCCGCGCTGGTAGTGTTCGGGTCCGAAGGCAATACCGAGCCGCACGGCAGTTTCGGCCCCTGCCAGGTAGGCCAGACGCAGATCAGCCGCGCTCGCATCGACCTCTTCGGCGAGCGCGAGAGCCGCCGGAAAGACGGCGACCGACAGGTGCCCGATATGGGCGAAATGGGTGTCGTCATAGTCCAGCGCGTGAGAAACCGTACCGTTGGCAAGCGCGGCTGCCCGGGCTGGCAGTCTGGACCCGCCGAACACCGTCGCACTCTCCCGGCCGCCCTCACCGCGTACAAATGCGACCACCTTCGCACCCGCCGGCTCGTCGATCCCGGCAAGACCGCAAACCGTCCAGTCGAACAGGCACAGGTCGACCATCTCCAACGCCGAAGCCGGGACGGTTTCGGCAGGTAGGTGGGCGAGTGATACGATGCGATCGAGGTCCAGCGTCATGGTCAATGGACCGCCGCATACATGAGCGTTTTTTCAGTCGCCTCGCCCGGCATGAACTCCTCGACGATCTTGCCCTGCCGCGCGACGAGCAGGCGGTCGGAAAGCTGCATGATCTCGGGGAGGTAGGAGGAAATGACGACGACCGCTTTCCCCTCGTCCGCCAGACGGTTGATGATGTCGTGGATCTCCGCAATCGCCCCCACGTCCACGCCGCGCGTGGGCTCATCGAAGATGATCAGTTCGGGATCTTGCACCAGCGATTTGGCAATCACCACCTTCTGCTGGTTGCCGCCGGACAGTTCGACCACATCGGCATTCCTGCTGACCGCACGCACCTGCAGGGCATCGGCCCACTTGGCGCCGGTCCTTTCCATGTCGCTGTCGTTCAACCAAAACTTCCCGCGGGCGATCTTGCCCAGCAGACCGATGGCGATGTTGGCCTTGATCGACATCGTGTCGAAGAAGCCCTCGATCTTCCGGTCTTCCGTGATGTAGGCGATACCGTCTTTCACGGCTGGAACAGGCACCCGGTATCGAACGGGTTTGCCCTTGTACAAGACGGTGCCGCCATTGCGGTAGTTGCGCTTTATGGCACCGGACACGACCTTGAAGGTCTCGGTCCGGCCCGATCCGACCAGCCCGAATATCCCCGTCACCTGCCCCTTGAAGACCGACAGGGACGTGTTCTTGACGACACCGCCGACGCGCAGGTTCTGAACGCTGAGAATGCGTTCGCCTGCCGGTCGGGCGCGCGTCTTGTGCGTGCCGTAGAGTTCCTGCGTCAGTTCCCGCCCGACCATCGCCTGAATGATCGATTCCCGGTCGAAATCCGACGTCGGTCCGGTTACGACATGGCGCCCGTCGCGCAGTATCGTGATGCGGTCGGAAATCTCTAACGCTTCTTCCAGTGCATGACTGATGAAGATGACGGATATGCCGTGCTGCTTCAGGGTCGCCACAAGATCGAAGAAATGCTGCTTTTCCTCCGGCGTCAACGTGGCGGTCGGTTCGTCGAAAACGATGACCCGCGCTTTCAACAACATCGCGCGGGCAATTTCGACCATCTGCTTGCGGGCAGCACCAAGGGAGGAGACGGTTTCCGTTGGATCGACGTTGAAACTGAGCGATTGCAGGAATTGCTGCGCGGCAATGTTGGTGCCACGGATGCGGTTGAAGAACCGCTCGTTACCAAGATACAGATTTTGCGCCACGGTCATGGACTGAACCAGACTGGTTTCCTGAAACACCATGCCGATTCCGGCAGATACCGCCGCCGCGGGTGATCCGAGAGAGATTGTCTCGCCGTCGAGCAGAAGGGTGCCGGAGGTTGGCTGGACGACGCCGGCCATGATTTTCGTCAGCGTCGATTTGCCGGCACCGTTTTCACCCAGCAGCGCGTGAACCTCGCCCTTTTCGAGCGTGAAATCAACGTCTTCGACCGCAGCCGATTTGCCGTAGTATTTGGTGATGCCGCGCAGTTCGAGGACGGGGGTCATAGTTTGCCATTCCCTGCAAGCGCGTCCGTCACGGTGGCAATGGACAGCTTCGATATCCGGCCCGCGCCCTTCGACATGATGTAAAGTGTATTGCCATGCTGCGCTGCTGCACATATGCCGTGGTTGTGCCCGCCGACGCGGCTGTGCAGCGAATAGAGGGGTGTTAGATCGGCTCCGAAACGGACCACCAGTCCGTAGGACCGGGGCGGGGCCCACGGTTTCAGGATGCCCATCTGCTTGACCCCACCACCCTGAAGCGGTTCGAGGAAATCTGAACCCGAACCGAAGGCGGGCGCTATCCAGTATTGCGGATCGATGGTTTCCATCATTTCGCGACGGTAGTCGTCTTCCATCAACACGAACTCCACCAGCTGCGTCCGGCTGCAGAAGAGGGTGAGCCAGAAGCCGCCATCGTCCGCAGCAGCGAAACGGCATGGATAGCCCGGCAGATCATCGATCAAGCCGCGTTTCTCGCCTCGCTTCGCTAGTGAGATCGAATGATCCCAACTCTGCGAGATTAGGGTCTGGCCATTTGCCGTTTCATGCACGCCGAAGGCGTAGGCCAGACCGGAAGCGACAACGCTGCCCTTGCCCGTTTCCGGAGTCGATGTCGATCAGGCGACCCGTCCGCCCTTTGCTCATAAGATCATAGGACCAGTCGGAACAGGCGAAACGCGTCGACCCTTCCGTGGCGAGCAAATGCCCGTTTGCAGTGAACGACAAGGCGTTCACGGACACGAATCCAACGTCGTTCGCCGCATCAATGACCGTTTCCTCGTCGGTCCCGACGCCGATCATGATCCGGTTTCCGAGCGCGACTGCCAGGACACCATCGGGCGAAATCGCCAGAGCAGTGATGGGGGCGTCGAAGGTGTGAAGTTCGGTCGTTTTACCGTCGGGCGCGATGGCCAGAACGTGTCGTCCACATGCTGCAAACAGTTCGCCCGATTTGCCCATCGCCAGATCTTCGAGCCCGGGACGTTCCAGCACCGTTTCGGCGGTCTCCAGCAGGTTGTTGGGTTTGAATACCCCGTCGAAAACGGGAATGGACAGGCGATTGGTCTTGCCGCCGGTGAACGGGCGGAACTGTTCGGCGAGCCATTCAAACATGATATTTCCCACTCGACACGAAGGTCGGATCGGCTCCGGGCAGCTTGATGCGGCCGATGCGGTTGTTGGAAATGCCGCCGATATACAGATAGCCCTTGTGCTCTCGCATGGACGTGATCATCGGATGGTTGTCGCCCTGACGGTCCCACAGAACATCGAGGATCTCACCGGCATCGTTGAATTTCACGATACAGCCGGTGTTGATGTTGGGCGCGAGCCATTCGTCGCCCGGCAATTGCTTGGCCATCCGGCGGCGGAAGCCGGGTTTGCGCATGGCCAGATCAAAGACCTGCGACCGCATGCCCATGATGGCGAGCCAGTAATTGCCGTCGGAAGCTGCGTTGATGTTGTCCGGATAGCCGGGAAGGTTTTCGATCACGAGGTCCACATCCCCTTTTCGCGGGCCTGCAAACCAGTAGCGTTTGATCGAACAGTTCCAGCTTTCCGCAAACATGATGCTCTCGCCGTCCGAGGCCAGAACCACCCCGTTGGGGAAGACGAGGTTCTTCAGCACGGTGGTGGTCTTGTTCTGCTTCGGATCATAGAGGATCAACCGGCCGTTGCCGCGGCCTTCCAGCGCGTCGGTCTGCCACTCGTGCATTTCGTAGCGGATGGTCGCTTCCGAAAACAGGATGCGACCGTCGGGCAGGATATCGAGATCGTCCGCCAGTCGAAGGCGGCTGTCGTCGATGATGGAGAATGGTGAGCGGTTCGTCTCGTCCGTCACGAGTTCGACCTGACGGTCGGGCGTAACGCGATACAGCCCCATGCCGCCAACGCAGACATACAAAGTGCCACCGGCGTCGAACGTCATGCCAAGCGGCTGTCCGCCGATCTTGGCGTAGATCTCGTGGCGCGTGTAGTCGGGGGCGAAGAAGCGGACGATCTCGCCGCGCCTCGTTCCGCAATACAGGTTGTCGTCTGCGTCCAGCACGACGTCTTCCGGTGCCTCCACCACGCCCAGGCCAATCGTCTCCACATGTTTGAGCCGGTCGTTGGCCGCATAGGGCGAGTGTTCCGCGGTCGCGTCCGGCGGCAGGTGGGGTAGTTCGAGGAGTGCGGGAGAAACGTAGAGTTCCTGCACCGCCTTGTGGCGGTTCTTGAACCAGCGGATGTCGAGAATGGCCGCCAGCAGCAGGATCGTTGCCAGAATGATACGCGACGTTCCGGCGGGCGTTGCCATGCGTAACAGGCCATTGGAGACGAGCAGGATGATGAGCGTTCCCAGAACCGCCTTCATTACCGACCCCTTGCCCCCGCCAAGGCGAATGCCGCCCAGAATAGCGGCCGTCAAAGCGGTGATTTCCAGCCCGATACCCGTATCGGCACCTGGGCTCGCCAACCGCGCCGCATAGAAAACGGCCGATATCGATGTGAAGACCCCGCACGCTACATAGGACAAGGCAACGATATGGTTGACCGGCAGCCCAATATTGTAGGCCGAACGTCGGTTCCCGCCCACCGCGAAGATACGCCAGCCCGGTCGCAGGCGCGTGAGGAAGATATGGCTGAATATGGCAATCGCGCTGAATACCCAGACAGCCGATGGGATGGACAGGAAGCCACCGAAGCCGAGCCGATCCCATGCATCCGATTCCGGAAAGACGGAGGAAATGGGCACGGCGACCTGCACCTGTACGAGGTCGTGGATCGCCTTGAACACGATCAGCGTGACCATTGTGGTCAGGAAAGCGCGCATCCGCATGTAGCCGATGAGGACGCCGTTCACCGCCCCCAGCAGGCCACCACATACCAGTGTGAGAGCGATGGAAAGGGGCCAAGGCAAACCCAGAACGTGCATGCAATACAGAACGAAGAGATTGCAGATGGCGAAGATGGCGGCGACGCTCAAGTCGATCCCGCCGACGATCAACACCAGCGACATTCCCAGAACGACGAAACCGAGTTCACTGGCCTGTCGGAACAGGTCCGACAGGTTGGCGACCGAGATGAAGTTATCGATCTGAGAACTGAAGAAGAGAACCGTGAAGGCCAGAACCAGAAGCGGAACCAGCGTTTCCATCCATGGTTTCTGCAGCAACTCGCCGAACACATGGTCCGGCCAGTAGCGATATCGCAGCCTTTGAATGGATTTCATCATACTTTACACGGGCCTCAGGTTCTCAAGCGGTTAAGAAGTCTGCGGAACGATCGTCCGGTCGGTCGACTGGACGATCGCTCCGGTACTCTGGTCTACTTGAGGGTATCCAGGGTCCAGCATGCCTGCTGGTCCACGTTTTCGGACGTGTATTCGACGAGCGGCGTGTAGAGGATCGTCTTGCTCTCTGCCCCATCGCCCTCGTTCTGCAGCGCAGCCGAGATCAGCGCGTTAAGGTCGCGCGACTGACCCGGCACATCGTAGCTGACATAGTGCTGCCACATCCCCTCGCGGATGCCGCGGCAGGACAGTTCCCCGCCACCGCCGGACGTGGAAACGAACACCTGATCGCCCTTGCCGGCTTCAGCAATGGCAGCCGCCGTACCGATATCCGTATTGTCCCAGACACCAAGGACGCCGCACAGATCGGGGTGCTGTTGCAGAACCACCTGCGTGATGGACTTCGCCTTGGCGGACTCGTAGCCGCCAGTGGACTGGATGCCGACGACTTCGATGCCCTCGTTCGTGTCCAAAATGTTCTCGTAGCCTTTCAGCATGTAGGCTGAGAACGGGCTGGTCGGTGGTCCGGCGAGAATGAGTACCTTGCCTTTGGTTTCAGTATTGGCGCATTTTTCCACGACCGCCTCTGCCTGCAACTCACCGATGCCGACCACGTCGGCGCCGACGAAGCCGGTGGTCAGCGTATTGGTCTTCATGTTCAGCTGAATGACATTGATGCCTTCATCCTCGGCACGTTTCAGCAAACGGGCGTAGGACTGAACGTCCGGGTTCTGCACGACGATGACGTCGGGTTTCTCCGAAATCAGCGATGTGATGGTCTGCGCCCCGGCTGCGGTGTTGAAGTTGGAGTTGCGCACCTCGTAATCATAGCCGAGAGCCTCTGCTTGCTTGGCCATCATCTTCGACCAGCCCTCCGTGAGGTCCAGCCCCATGAAGACAGGTACGAAGACGACCTTCCGGTCCTTCATCGTTTCATAGTAGCCAGCACGCGCTGGGTCATCGATGCTTTGTTGAGCGTAGGCGGAACCGGTACAAGCCAATGCCGTAAGCGTGGCCGCGATCGTCATTTTCGTAAGTCGTTGCATGCTATCCTCCTGTTGTTGCACGTCATGTCGAGACAGTCTGACGAACCTTGTCCTCCGCCGTCAGATATCCCCCTGCTTCGCCGTCTCCTCGTTGCGAGGGTTCAGCAAACTGTCGATCAGTAGCGCGGCCAAAAGCACGACGCCGCGTATGAGATTTTGGACTTCG
Organism: uncultured Alphaproteobacteria bacterium; assembly: GCA_963799325.1. Taxonomy (GTDB): domain Bacteria; phylum Pseudomonadota; class Alphaproteobacteria; order Rhizobiales; family Rhizobiaceae; genus Pseudahrensia. Next base: position 50,321 of record CAWCWS010000004.1, read on the forward strand.
AACGAGGCGTTCATGATCGTCATGCCGTTGACGATCAGCCCGATGAGCATCGTTCCCACCAGCACGTTGACCACGCCCCCGCGCCCGCCGGACAATCCGATACCGCCCAGAACGACGACCAGAATGACGTCGTAGATCCAGGTCAGATTGAAGATGCGGGTATCCATGTTGCTGGCCGATGCGGACAGGACCAGGCCGGCAAACAGCGCGATGATGGCGGCCAGCACATATTGCAGGATAGTGACCGGACGCACCGGGATGCCTGAAATACGCGCCGAAGCAAGATTGTCGCCGATTGCGTAAACGAAGAGCCCGAGCCGGGTGTGCTTTAGGAAGATGTGAACAAGAGCGGCGGCGAGGACGAAGGCAAGGATTGAATAGGGAATGCCGTTAAGAGTTCCACGCCCGATCCAGCCGATCCCGTCGAGTTGGGTGGGCCACGGGATGATGTCGTATTCAAACAGACCGCTTTGGCCGATCCCCGCAACACCGATGCCGACCGCCAGAGTGGCGAACAAGGCCGGAATTTCCGCGTAAGCAATGAGGACGCCGTTGACGATACCGATCAGCATTGCAAAAGCGATGCCGGCCAGGACCGCCAGAACCGGGTTATAACCTGCACCGGCCAGCGTCAGCACCAGGGCGGTCGGCACCGCAAAAGTCGCGATCATGGACAGGTCCAGTCCACGTCCGATGACGACGATCGCCATTCCCAGCCCTAGAATACCAAGCACGGCAACGGATCTGACGAGTATCGTCAGGTTGCCCAGCGTGGCAAAGCCGGGAAGCGCTATGGCGAAAATGACGAAGATGACAACAAGCAGAACGGTCGCGATCGTAAGCTGATCGACGGACCGGCCGCGAAGCCAGGACAGTCCCGATGCTGAGCCTTGTGTCTTGGTTGTCATCGCCATGATGATGCTAGGTCCAGCCTGCGCAGATGGTCACGTCACACACCCCGTCCACCATCGACTTCCAACGCGACACCGGTGATGAACTCGGCATCGTCGGAGCAGAGGTAAAGCGCTGCGCCCGCCACATCGGACGGCCTGCCCAACCGTCCCAACGGTATGGTTTTGAGGAACGCCGCCCGGTTGTCCGGCGTGTCGTCCATGCCCATGAACTGTTCCACCAGACCCGTTTCCGCCAGAACGGGGCACAGCGCGTTGACGCGGATCTTGTCCGGTGCCAACTCCACGGCCATACCCTTGCTGATGTTCATCGCCGCCCCTTTGGAGCCATTGTACCAGACAAGGCCGGGGCGCGGACGGAGCGCGCCGATGGAGGCGACGTTGATGATCGTACCGCCGCCACGCTTGCGCAGCACCGGGACGGCTTGCAGCGTTGCGAGGTAGATCGCCTTTACATTCACATCGAATATTCGGTCGAAGGTTTCCTCCTCGACATCCATCATCGATCCGTTTCGGCTCGTATAGCCTGCATTGTTGATGAGGATATCGAGCCCACCGAACGCTTCCTGCGCCATGTCGATCATGGCCGCGACATCTTCCCGTACGGTGACATCGGCGCAAACTGCCTTCGCATTGCCTCCAATGCTTTCCGCAACCCGCTCCGCAGCGCCTGCATTTAGATCCGCAACGATGACCCGAGCGCCTTCATCGGCGAACCGCTTGGCAATCCCTTCCCCGAAACCGGACCCGGCCCCGGTGATGACTGCAACTTTTCCCTCAAGTCTCATGTTCAACGCTCTCAATCGTGCTTCAGGACAATGGTTTTCGTCACGGTAAATTCGTGCATGGCGGCGAAGCCTTTCTCGCGGCCGTGGCCGCTGTGTTTGACACCGCCGAAGGGCAGTTCGACACCACCGCCCGCTCCGTAATTGTTGATGAAGACCTGACCGCATTTCATGGCCCGGGCCATCCGCATCTGTCGTGCACCGTCTCGCGTCCAGATACCCGCAACCAGACCAAATTCTGTGCCGTTGGCGATCGCGATCGCATCAGCTTCATCCTTGAACGGTATAGCGACGAGCACGGGGCCGAAGACTTCCTCGCGCGCCAGCCGGTCGTCCGGTGAAACCGGGCCGTAAAGGACGGGACGAATGTAAAACCCGTCTTGAGGCAGGTCCGGCGCAAATGCCGCCTGCGCCAGCTGCGTCAGTCCGTCGGCTTCTGCCCGTTCGATGAAACCTTCGACCCGTTCCTTTTGCCGAGCGCTGATCAAGGGTCCGCAATCCCGATCCTGTTCGTGCGAGCCCACGACGAGTGCTTCGATCCGTTCCGCGATCTGCGCTACCGTCTCATCGAACACCGAGCGTTCGATGAGCACTCGGCTTCCCGCCGAACAGGTCTGCCCGCCATTCTGCACGATGCCGGCAATGATGGTTGGAAAAGCTGCTTCCATATCCGCATCTGCAAAGACGATCTGCGGCGACTTCCCGCCCAGTTCCAGAACGCAGGGGCGGTGCAATTTCGCCGATGCGATCTGCACCAAGGTGCCGACTTCCGGCGAACCCGTGAACGACAGGAAATCGATGCCGGGATGTTCGGCAAGCGCGGCACCGGCGGTTGCGCCAGTACCGGTCACCACATTGAGGGCTCCTGCCGGGAACCCTGCCTCTTCCGCGAGTTCCACCAGCATCAGGCAACTCAGGCATGCTTCTTCTGCCGGCTTCAGCACGGTGGCATTGCCTGCCGCCAGCGCCGGAGCAAGGGTGCGCCCGAACATCTGGGCCGGGTAGTTCCACGGAATGATATGACCCGTCACTCCATGCGGTTCACGGATAACGGAGACGAAATACTCTTTGAGGTACGGAATGGTTTCGCCGTGAAGCTTGTCGGCTGCACCGCCGTAAAACTCGAAATATCGGGCGCAGGCCACAATATCAGCATGGGCCTGCTTGAGCGGTTTGCCCGTATCGCGTGCCTCGGTGGCAGCCAGCTCGGCGGCCCTGCCCCGGATCAACTCGCCGAGCCGTGATAGCAGACGACCACGGTCGACTGGGTTCATGGCACCCCAGTCACCCGACAGACCTGCCTGTGCTGCAGCGACTGCGTGATCAATATCGCTGGCGGTGCTGTCCGCTATCGATGCGAATACGGCACCATCGCTTGGGCACAGAACGTCCAGGGTTTCGCCCATGGAGGCATCGACCCAGTCACCGCCGATGTAATTCTTCCAACTCGACATACTGCCCCCAACGGACCGATGGCGGTCCGCAAACCTGCGATGTCGTCGAGAAGCTTTAGGTCCGAAAATTTTGACCTGCCCGTCCTCCCAAACCGGCATCACGGAAACCTCCATTTCCATGTTTCAAGGATAGATGGCCCTATCCATGCGTCAAATGCCAATTTGATATGCCATCCATGACGCGTCGGCATGGACTAAGCGTGCGTTGTGAGGGAAGATCGGAGAATGTTTGGAAGATTTGACGAACCGCATGCAGTCCAACCTGAATCTCAATCATATGCTGAACTTCATTCAAGTCGTCGAATGGGGAAATATCTCAAAAGCCGCGGGCTTTCTCAATATCGCACAATCGGCTCTCAGTCGGCAGATGAAGGCGCTGGAAGACGGTTTGGGGACACAACTTCTGCAGCGTCACAGTTGGGGCATTGAACCCACTGAGGATGGCAGACAACTGCTGGAGCATGCCAGACGGATAAGGAAGGAGTTCGAGGCGGCTCAGACCGGCATGCATTCTAACATCACCAATCCTGTCGGATCGGTATATTTCGGTGTGCCTTCAGCCTATTCAGTGTCGCTGGTTCCACCGCTCCTGGAACGTATGGCAACGCTATATCCGAAAATTACCGTTCATGTCGTGGAGGCGTTTAGTGGCACAATTTTCGAATGGCTGACGAGCGGGCGGTTGGACCTCGCGATACTCTACTATTCGAAGGAGCACAGCGCGCCAGATTTCGCCCCGTTTTTGAGCGAAGATATGGTTGCCGTTGGCGGTAACAGTAACTGGAACCGGGCCGAAACGATCGGACTGTCGGAGATCGCCGATCGCAAGCTGATCTTGCCCTGGCGTCCTCATATGCACCGCCTGGCGGTCGAAAGCGCATTCATGGAAGCCGACATTCCACTGACACCCTGTATTGAGATCGACTCGCTTCCCTGCATGAAGGAACTGGCGCACCGCGGCGATGGTATCGCCATCCTGCCACCGTCCACCGTTGCCCGTGAATTGGCAGATGGGCGCCTGTTTGCCCTGTCACTCGAACCGAGGGTTCAACTGCGCACGGTGTTGGGGAGAACTCCAGGACGATCGCAAACGAGGGCTGTCGATATTCTGGTGCATACATTGCAAAACGTGGCCACTGAAATTGCACCGTCAACAGGTTGGACTATGGACACTGTCTGACATCGAGACATGGCTTGGTCGACTGAACGCAGCCAACAATAGCCCCGTTGCGACCATTCGGACGGCTGCTGAAAGCATGATATACGCATAGCATCTACGTCGATATCGCGCACCTTTCGCTATAGCGAACAAACTACGTTCTGTTCCAATTGAGAACGCGGGTCGTTCTGCGAACGGGTATGCGCTCAACGTCAGCTTTAGGTATTTTCTGATCGTGCTTGAACGGCAGCTTTGAGCCGATTTCGTTGAAAAAGGCGGTGTTGCTGCGGGTGTGAAGTCCTGGTTCAGTTCTTCTGTAGAGGGAGGGTTTGGTGATGATGGGTCAACGAGCGCAGCGGCAGTCGGCGCTGTTTTACGAGTTCGATCTGGACGAGCATGTGCCGCAGGACCACCTTCTGCGCGCCATCGATCGGTTTGTGGATTTGACGGATATCCGTCGACACCTTGAGCCATACTACGCTGCCATCGGTCGGCCTTCGATCGACCCGGATCTTATGATCCCCCGGATCAAGTCCGGGGCAGGCTCCTGCTGCTGGTCGGCTATTGCTGTGGCATCCGCTCGGAACGGCGTTTGTGCCAAGAGATTCATCTGAACCTGGCGTATCGCTGGTTCTGCAGGCTGGACCTGAACGATGCCGTTCCCAATCACTCGACCTTCTCCAAGAACCGGCACGGCCGCTTTCGTGACTGCGATCTGTTCCGCCAGCTGTTCGAGACCGTACTGGCGCGCTGTATTGCTGAAGGTCTCGTAGGCGGTGAGGCGTTCGGTATCGACGCCTCGCTGATCAAGGCCGACGCGAACCGCGAGGATGGGATCGAGCCGAAGGACTGGTCTGCTGAAGACCATGCCTGCCGCGCCACGAGCGAGTATCTCGACACGCTCGACGATGTTGCTTTCGGTGCTGCCACGCCGGTGCAACCGAAGTATCTGTCGCCCGTCAATCCAGCGGCCCGCTGGTCCGCCGCCGATCGCGGCAAGGCGCACTTCCTATATTCTACCAATTATCTCGTTGATCTCGACCACGCCGTGATCGTGGACGTCGAGACGACCGCCCCCATTCGGCAGGCCGAGAACAGGGCCGCGCGCGACATGATCGAACGGGTGATGGATCGCTTCGGTCTCTACCCGGAGCGCCTCGTCGACGACACGGGCTATGGTAGCGCGGAGATGCTGGGCTGGCTCGTCTACAAACACGGCATCGAGCCGCATATCCCCGTCATCGACAAGTCCGCCAGACGCGACCAGACCTTCTCCCGATCCGACTTCATATACGACCGCGACGAAGACGCCTATCGCTGCCCGGCAGGCAAATTGCTACGTAACTATCGCCGCCCATACAAGACGCCGCGCGAGGGTGCCGACGCGGATAACATGGTCCGATACCGCTCCAGCAAATCCGACTGCGACGCCTGCGCGCTGAAACAGCGATGCACGCCACGAGAACCGTCACGCAAGATCGTGCGCTCCATCCACGAGGGTGCCCGCGAAATGGCCCGCGATATCGCGAAGACAGACGCATACGTCATCTCGATGTGTCAGCGAAAGAACGTCGAGATGCTCTTCGCGCATCTGAAACGGATCCTGAAACTCGACCGCCTGCGCCTGAGAGGACCGAATGGAGCGCGAGACGAGTTCCACCTCGCAGCGACAGCACAAAACCTCCGAAAGCTCGCAAAGCTGGTGCCGATGGCAGCGTGAGAGCCGAAAACAAGCTTCATCGGCACGCTCCACCGCCCGTCAGAACACCGACTTTTTCAACAAAATCGGCCTTGAATGACAATTACGTATTCATCTGATTGTACAGTGAGCGACGTCGGTCGAATGGCGTAGGAGGGGCTCCAAGCAGCCTTCCGCACCTCATGCATAGCTTCTACCAACCCGCATTCGCGGTCCATTGCGGACGGTCGCAGCGTTTCAGGCAGTTTCCAGAAAGCTGCCGGTCAGGCTCTGGGTAAATCTATGACGGTCCGAGACACTTCACAGAAGTCAATAATCGCGCAGGCTGGAGTTAAGTATGGTCTTGAAAGCTGACGTGTTTGGTTTGATGCCAGAAGTTGAGAAAAAATTACTCCTCCGACGGTTCGTGAACTTTCGTGACCGTGAGATTTAACGCCGAAGTTGAACCGGTGTTTCCCTTCTCAAACTTCGCCACAACGTCCAAGGCTTTTGCCAGAGCCTGCAACAGTTTAACGTTCCCGTTATCCATCGCGATATCCATCGCTTCGAACAAAAGCGCTTTCAGAAATTCGTGCCCCTGCATGAAAATCTCCCCTTAACCATGAAGGGAAGATGCAGCAGAGTTGACCGAGTTATCAACAGCCGTGTCCGTTTACTAAGCAGCTTGGTTAATTGACGTACGTGGGGCCAGCAAGTTCTGGAAATACTCCGGCTCAAGTCGCGCGGTAAACTGCGCTTCTTCCCGCGTCATCCATACCAGCCAACCTGATAGGTCAGGCATGCCGTTTACGATCTGCAGTGTGATCGCGCGCGGCTCTGTGCGAACGTAGCCTATGCATGCTCCCAGCCCTCGACAGACGTTCCGACCCTCGATGATCCCGAAATAGAAATCGGGTTCATACCGACCGAGCGTATACCCAAACAGGGCGCGCGATATGATTGGAACCTTCGCATCGCGGATGAGGCCGTTTGCACCTTTCGCGCTCCACAACTCGCCGTGGTAGAGAGCTGTGCCAGCTGCCCGGGACGCATCGGGGGAGAGCTCAACCCTTGTTCGGTGCGGATCGGCCTCGAAACCGGCGACACGATACCTGTGTCCCGACGCGGTCAGATGGTCCGCGAGGTTCGTTTCGGTCAAGTCGACCAAACGCATGGCTTGGGTGTGGACGAGTTCTCCAGCCTGATCGTAGCCTGCAGCCCATATGCCTTGCACGTCACCACCTTCAATATGATCGGGATCGAAGACAGGGTTGAGCGGACCGCGCTTTGCCAGCGGCGCGCATAATGCTTTGAATCTTTTGAAATCGTGCCCGAACTGTAGGTCGATCCCGGTTGCGTCCATGATCGATTGATGAACGTCGTGAGAGATGAGATTGTCGTCAGATTCAGGCACAGCGTTTCCTTGCTCAATACAGAGGAACAGGCGTGGAAACGCAGAACAGCACGCCGGTTCAAGTTCAGTTTTACGTCATCACCTCAACTTCGACGCCGGCGATTTCGATATCGTTCGTTCGATGTACGAGGGAGGCGATCGCTGGCGATCCATCGGGAAAGCTGCAGCTGAATATCAGCCGTTGGTAATTGATAGGTTCCTGGCTCTTGTCGGTTGCGGCAGGAAAACGTGCACTCACATGATCGTGCCAGACACCGCCGAATATAAGCACATGGTCCAGGGGGTCTGATAACAGTCTATCTGCCGTACTGCCTGCGGCCGTCTCCATCATGGGCTGACCGACAACACTCTTCACCTTCTCCCAACCAAGCAAGTCTGCCAACGCAGAACGGGCACCAATATCGACGCATATCCATTGGCCCGCCTGCGGACGCATAACGACCAACCGATCGCGAATGCGGTCCATTGGAGCGCTTTCCAACTTCCCCCGACTGTCCGCCCAACAACCTAGGCCTGAAGCCAGCAGTTCGTTCGGCTCGGTAAATACCCGATTTACCGGATGTTGTTGGGTGTGGAACCAACCTTCATTTATAAGCATCGACGCGTGCGTCAATCCACCAAGAACGTTCGCTTCCGCGGACGCAAACCGTTCGCAAAAGCCAAGGATCTTCTGGGCGAAGGCGACCGCACCGCGACCGGCATCAGTTAACGAATATTCGGTCCCATCCAGCCGAAGGTATGTGTGACCAGTCATGGTCTCCAACGACTTGATGTGTCGTCTTAGAGTATGTCGGGCCAAACCTGCGCCACGCGCCGCCCGGGACAGATTTGGCTCCCGACCCACGATCGTTAGCGAGCGCAGCATCTCTACAAAATTGTTTGCAATCTCGGGCATGTGAACTTGGGGTCTCCCTACGGCTGCTGGTCATTGCTACTCTCGCTGGTAGGCATAATGCGTAGTACTGGTGCAGCGCTGTACCAGTTCTGCACTATTCGCGTCCAATTGCCACGCCCTCGGCTCTAAGCAAGAACAGAAGACCACAGGTTTCTTGACGGCACAGGGCGAAGAATGCAGAGCATCAAACACCTGTACGCCCGCTTTCAGCGGCTTAGGCAGATTCAGGCACACGCCGGTGCATCCGCTTTCCAAGGCGAAGGCGCCGAGACAGACCTGCTCTCGGAGACAACGAAGGCTTTGGTCGAGGTGTTGCAGCAGGCGGCAGACGGGATTCCCGTCAGTTCGCAAGAAGCGCAACAGCTCTTGGAACTCATGAGCAGCGATATGGCGAGCAGGAATCTTGCACCAGAAACCAGGTTTGCGACGTCCGGACGGGCTTTGTCCTACTTGCCCATGTCGAACGAGATCATGAACAGTATGGCGGTCCACGTTGCCGAGATGAGGTCGGTTGCCCATTCAGAATGTGAACCGGATTCCGATCTCCTCAAATGCATCGATGCGTTTGCTGCCATGTTCGAAGTGACCATAGTCGAAGAGAAACGCTAACGAGTTTGTTGGGTTCGGCAGACACATCACGCCGCCACTCGTTCCTCCAAGCCCGAGGCAACGCGGTCTCGGCCGTTCGCTTTAGCTATGTAAAGCAGACGATCCACCTCGATCAGCGCTGCTGTCGCGTCAAGATTGCCCTTACTTAGTTCGGCGACCCCGAAGCTCGCGGTGAAGCCAAACGGTCCGGCAATGGTGGAAAGCTGGCAACTGCGAATACTGTCAGCCAGATTGCTGCAGACAGTGATGGCGTCTGCTAGTCCGGTGTTAGGCAACAGCAGACCAAATTCCTCGCCGCCCAGTCTACCTACGACATCGTAGCCGCGCAACCTTCCCCTCAAGATCACTGCCAGCTGCCGCAGAACCTGATCGCCAACTTCATGCCCGAACTTGTCGTTGATCCCCTTGAAATGATCGAGATCGAGCATGGCCAAGGAAAGCGGTGCGTGCGTCCTGATTTTGCGGGCTATTTCGGTCTCCAGCGCGCCCATGAAGTACCGCCGGTTTGGTAGCCCCGTCAGCTCGTCCGTGAATGACAATGCTTCCAGGTGCTGACAGGCAATATCGAACTCCCGGATGCTCAGCATCATCAGCGGTTCGCCGTTCGCCACGACGGGTATGTGCCGGATATTGTTCTGGTTCATGATGGCGAGTGTTGCCACCACGCTATCGTCGGGTCCGCATGTGATTACCGACGTCGTCATGATCGTGCCAACGGAACAGTTCGTGACGGCTTCACCGTGTTCCGCCATTTGCGATACGATATCCCGCTCTGAGACTATCCCAGCCAGTTTGTCCTGTTCATCGACAACAAGCAGCGCGCCGATGCCGTGGCGTCGTAAAACACCGGCCATCTCCAGGACCGACTGATCCGGTCGAATGGTCAGAACCTTGCGAAGTTCCTTCTTGGCCAGAAGCTCGCAGATGCGCATGAAGTCTTCTCCGACCGATAGATGACCAAAGCAATTGCACAGTCGCCTTGCGCCAACCGTATGGCGTGGCGTGTTACTTCGGTGGCGAGTAATCATTCCTAAGCCAGTGGTGGGCGATCGGAACATTGTGAATGTATGCGCCGTTCCAAGACAGCGTGATCGGGTAAACGGCTAAACCTAATCCCAGACGGACCGAACTAAGCCAGCTCAGAAAACTGTCTTCCCGTTCTCGCCGCTTTGTGTCTTGACAATGGAGTTGCCGACGCTGGGTTGGCGATGCGGCTGGAGGGACGGAAGGAAACCACGTCATGTCCTCCAACCATCTGCCAGCCGTTATTCCGTCTCGCAAAGCCTGGAACAACGGCCGCATCATCGGTCAGAAACGGCCACTGCTGCCAAAGCATGTCTGGGCCATTCGCGTGCGGCTCGAACTCGCAGAGGCGACACGTGATCTCGCGCTGTTCAACACGGCCATCGACAGCAAGCTGCGAGGCTGCGATCTGGTCAAATTGAAGGTCGCCGACGTCTTCGCGACCGGCTTGGTGAAGGAGCGGGCTTCGATCATGCAAAGTAAGACGAAGACACCCGTCCGTTTCGAACTCACCGAAGGAACGAGAGCGGCCCTGAACGAATGGGTCGCAGACCCGCTCATGAGCGGGCATGAATACCTATGGCCCGGACGCCTGCACGATAGACCGCATATCTCCACCCGCCAATATGCGAGAATGCTCAAGGACTGGGTGCGCTCGATCGGGCTAGAGCCGAGTGCATACGGCACGCATTCAATGCGCCGCACCAAGGTCGCACAGATCTACAAAAAGACCGGTAACCTACGCGCCGTGCAGCTTCTTCTCGGCCACACGAAGATGGATAGCACAGTTCGATATCTTGGCGTCGATCTCGAAGATGCGCTGGCGATCTCGGAAGGGGTCGAGATCTGATCGACCCGGGCCGGCGGGAGAGCCGGCCCTTAGCGGACCTTCGGAAGGGTTCGCATATTGGTCCGATATGCGCCTCATCTTACCCGTTCGCGGGTGCTAGCGATCAACCCGATACCGGACATCCACCAGCGTAACCGTCCGGTCTGACCGCCTCAGGTGTAGCGCGACAATCTAGATGAGGCATCAGCGACAATCTGGATGAGATTCCGGTGTCGCGGCTTTTGGTAGGATTGCGCTACCAGTTGTCGTTGGCAAGGCAATTCTCAGGTTGATTGTCGCTGAGCGTCAATCAGGGTTTGTATTTGCCAGTGTCGCGAACGTGCCGGGCCGCCCGGGGCCCTTTTGTCGCTTGATTGCCTCGCGCCGACGGTAGCTCTCGACATTCATCTCGAAGATCGTTGCATGGTGAACAAGGCGATCGACGGCAGCGAGGGTCATGGCCGGGTCGGGGAAGATCCTGTTCCATTCACCGAACGGCTGGTTGGCGGTGATCAGTGTGGAGCGCCGTTCGTAGCGAGCGCCGATGAGTTCGAACAGAACGCTGGTCTCTGCCTGATCCTTTGTGACGTAGGCCAGGTCGTCGAGAATGAGCAGGTGGAACTTGTCGAGCTTGGCCAAAGCCGCTTCCAGCCCCAGCTCCCGCCGTGCGATTTGCAGCTTCTGGACGAGGTCGGTAGTGCGGGTGAACAGAACCCGCCACCCGTTCTCGACGAGAGCAAGACCGATGGCGGAGGCAAGATGGCTCTTGCCGCCGCCCGGTGGTCCGAACAGGAGGAGATTGGATCCCTGCTGCAGCCAACCATCACCGCTCGTGAGCGCCATGACCTGCGCTTTGGAGATCATCGGCACAGTGTCGAACTCGAAGGTATCGAGGGTCTTGCCTGGCAGAAGCCGCGCTTCGAGAAGATGGCGTTCTGTACGGCGCCGGTCACGCTCGGCCAGTTCATGTTCTGCGATGGCCGCGAGGAAGCGGGCAGCGGGCCATCCTTCCTTGTCGGACCGTTCGGCGAACTGCGGCCACAAACCCTTCATGGCGGGCAGCCGCAGCTCGTTGAGCATCAGGGTCAGTTTGGCCGCATCGACAGCGGGGGCGGTCTTCATGCCGTATCTCCCATCAGGGCTTCGTAGGCAGCGAGCGGTGCGAGCTCGACCGTAACGGTTGGCAGACGCGCGCAATCCGGCATGAACCGTGTCCTGAGGGCCGCCATATCCGGGAGCTCGCCAGTATCCAGGCCGACTGTCAGCAGATCTGCCAACTCCCGTTCGCAATTGCGCTCGTGGGCGAGTGCGAGCAGATCGACCATTGTCCGGCAGGCCTGTCGTTCACACAGCTGTTCCAGCAGCCTGTCGAAGGTCAGGCGATAGGCTTCGCGCGGGAACAGCTGGTCGCGATAGACGAGATTGAGCAGCGCCATTGGTTTGCGGCGCAGCGAGTGGATGACATGCCGGTAATCAACGACCTGCGCGTGGCGCCCGGTGGCAGAGGCGCGACTACGCGGCAACTCCATGAGATGGGTGCTGCCGATAAACACGTCGAGGCGGTCGTCGTGCAGCCGGACCCTCAGCCGGTGCCCGATCAGCCGTGATGGCACGGTGTAGAACACCTTGCGCAGCGTAAAGCCGCCTGAAGACGTGACACGCACGGTGACGTCCTCGAAGTCGCTGGTGCGCCGAACCGGCAACGCCGCAAGCACCCCCCGTTCGCTGTCAATACGGTCGGCATTGCGGGCGTTCACGCGTCCCACGATCTCGTCGACAAAACTGCGGTAGGTCGCCAGATCGTCGAAGTCGGGCGAGCCCCGCATCAGCACGGCATCGCTGATGGCGCGCTTCAAGTGGCCATGGACGCCCTCGATCGCACCGTTCTCGTGCGCCACGCCACGGTTGTTGCGGGTGGGCTGCATACCGTAATGGGCGCACAGGCCCTCGTAGCGTTGCGTCAGGTCCTCTCGCGCCGACTTGTCGAGATTGCGGAACGCGGCCGACAGACTGTCGCTGCGGTGTTCGCTTGGGACGCCGCCCAGTGTCCACAAGGCGTTCTGGAGACCCTCGGCCAAGGCGACGTAGCTCTCGCCGCCAAGAACGACGTGAGCATGCTCGAAGCCCGACCATGCCAGGCGGAAGTGATACAGGCGGTGTTCCAGAGGCTGGCCCGCAACCGTGATCCCGGCACTGTTCATATCGGTGAAGTCGGACAGGCCCATGCGTCCCGGCTGATGGGTCTGCCGGAAGATCACTTCCCGTTCCGCACCATGAATGGCGCGCCACGAACGAACCCGACGTTCCAGCGTGCGCCGTATACCGTGCCCGAGCTCGGGATGGCGCCGCAGGATCTCCTCATAGATCGCCACGGCGCGTAATCCGGGGGCGGCCTTCAGCATGGGAACGATCTCGGCTTCGAAGACCGCTTCCAAAGGGTCGGGACGCCGACGTTGCCGGGCCTGCTTCTTCTGCGAGGGAAGCCTGGGATCGTCTTCAATACGGTAGCCAGTGGCCCGGCTGATCGATGCCTTCGCCGCGGCGATGGCTGTTGGGTTGGTCTGTCTGAGCGACATGTAAAGCCTCATCTGGTGATCGGTGACGTGACAGCCGGGCACGGGGCGATCCTTCCATCGAAAAGATCGATCCATAACCCAGCCACCGCCAACGCCAGACGCGCCTCCAGAGAGACGCAACGCTGTCGGGGCAGAACTCCAGTCGGGCTACGCCCTCCCTTCGTTCCGCCCCGACAGCATTCTCACCTTGATTGTCGCGGACTTCTCATCCTGATTGCCGCTGAACAGCCTCAGGCGTGTTTCCAGGGCAGGAGTTCGTCGACGCGGGTGATCTTGTGGTCTGGGATGCGGGCGAGTGTGTCGGTTAGCCATGCCTGCGGATCGATCCCGTTGAGCTTGGCGGTTTCGATGAGGGTGTAGGCGATGGCCGCGGCCTTGCCGCCGCCCTGCGAGCCGACGAACAAATAGTTCTTCCTTCCGATCGCGATTGACCGCATGGCTCTTTCGGCCGAGTTGTTGTCGAGTTCCAGGATGCCGTGGTCGAGATATGGCCGCAGTCGCTTCATGCGTGTGAGGGCGTAGCGGATGGCAGCAGCAAGCGGGGATTTGCCGGAGATGGTTGGTAACTGAGCGTGCAGCCACGCTTCGAGATCATCGAACAGTGGCACGGCTTCGGCCTGACGCAGCTCTCGGCGGCGATCGGCAGGCGAGCCCCTCGCTTCCTTCTCGATGGCGTAAACCTGCGCGATGCGGGCGATGGCCTCGTCTGCGATGGCCGATCCCTGCGCCCGATGGACGTCCACAAACTTCCGCCTGATGTGCGCCATGCAGGCGACCTCGCGGATCGACCCGGATCGGTACAGGTCCTCGAACCCGGTATAACCGTCGGCATGCATCCAGCCCTCATAGCCGGCAAGGTGATCCTTGGGATGCTGGCCCTTCCGATCGGGTGAGAAGCGGTACCATGCAGCGGGTGGTACGGCGCTTCCCCATGGTCGCTCGTCACGGGCATACACCCACAGCCGCGCCGTTTGGGTCGTGCCGGTTCCCGGCGCTAGCATCTTGACCGTCGTATCGTCGGCGAAGATCGCCTGTCCGGCCTGAACATGACGTCCGATGGCGTCGGCGAGCGGCTCCAGCAGTGCAGTCGTCTTGCCAACCCAGTCGGTCAGTGTGGAACGGTCGATGTCGAGACCATCGCGGCCAAAGATTTGGCTCTGCCTGTAGAGCGGTAGATGATCGGCGTATTTGGAGACAAGAACGTGAGCGAGAAGACCCGGACCGGGACGACCCCGATCGATGGGACGTGACGGCAATGATGCCTGCGTGAACTCCTCACAGCCAGAGCAGGCAAAGCGCGGCCGGGTGATCCGGTTCACGACGAACCGACCCGGCACGTACTCCAGCTCCTCGGTCACGTCTTCGCCGAGTTTGCGAAGGTTGCCACCGCAGCTGGCACAGGCATCGTCACCCGTCGTCAGTTCAATGTGGTTGCGCGGGATATGGTCCGGGATCGGCTGCCGCTTCGGCTTGTCGACGGGCTCGACGTGCGGAAGCTTGAACCGCGCCGTCATGGCAGCGACGGCGATCTCGCTCGCCTCCAATGCCAGGTTGAGCTGCTCGATCGTCTCGGACTTCGCGCCGTAGCGGGAGTGCCGATGCCCGGCCAACTGGTGCCGGAGCTTCTCGATCAGTACCGCCTGCGCCTTCACCTCGGCCATCAGCATGGTCGTAAACGACCGCAGTTCGGTGGGGTCTTCGGGGAGCGATACGGAGGCGTTCAGCATGCCCGGATTATACCGGAACGACCGTCATGTTGGAATCCACCAATGCCGTAAAAGCCAGTGTTTATCCAGCTTTTAGAGGCCTCCAAGTGCGCTGTGGCATGCGCCAGTCGATGCCTTCCAGCAGCATCGACAGCTGTGCCGACGTCAGCGCAACCTTGCCGTCCTTCGCCGACGGCCACACGAACCGGCCCTTCTCAAGACGTTTGCTGAACAGGCATGCGCCTTGGCCGTCGAACCAGATAATCTTGAGCAGATCGCCCCGCCGTCCGCGGAACACGAACAAGTGCCCCGCATACGGGTTCTGCCCTAGCGACTTCTCCGCCTGCGCCGCCAGCGTAGCGAACCCGCGCCGCATATCCGTCACTCCAGCTGCCAGCCAGACCTGCGCGTTCGATGGAACCGGGATCATGCCGACAGGCTGAGGATCAGCTGCGACAGCGCGACAGGATCGTAGGCACCGGATATCCGCAGATGATGACCGCAGGCGAGGTCGATCTCCAGGACATTCGTACCTGCGGCTCGATCGGAAGCACCAACCGAGACTGCAGGATCAGGTCGGATGTGCTCAACAATCTCCACCGGAAGAAAGCGTTGTTCCTCGACCTCCTCAGCTTCCTCAGTGACCCGGTACCGATCGTCCCGCAGCCAGGCAAACACCATGTTCGCATTCACGTCGTAGCGCCGTGCAACCTGCGATACCGAAACACCCGGCACCCGCGTCTGACAACAAATCCGGATCTTCTCCTCGTCGCTCCACAACCTGCGAGACCGCTTCTTCGCCACCCCAAAACCCCACTAGTGTCCACTTAGCTAAGTGGACACTATGAGGCACTCTTAACCCTTGCGGCACCGCAGGCAGACCGAGCGCTTACCCACCAGCGGCGCCGAGGCTGTCGGCTTTGCGCCCACAGGACTAAGCCGCTCTCGCGGCAATGGAGTGCGTTGGACGGTTCGCATCCTGTCCTGATCCGCTGAACCTGCAGCGGTCCGTTTCTGTTTCGAAGCTTGAGACCTTCTCAACTTCGAACAGGAGGCCACAATGGCTCCACACAACACCAGCCCACTTCGCAAGCGGATGATTGAGGATGTGTGGATACGTGCCATGGGTAACTGCCAAAGGTGCCGCTACATCCTCGGCGTAAAAGACTTTACTGCGTTTCTAAGGCGCTCGCCCGATACGGCCACACTTGACGATCTGCGTGAGCGTTCACGTCGTAGCGCCGGGCGACTTGCGACACCGACACGCCAGGCAATCGCAATTGCCGACAGATCCGGATCTTCCCTCGTCGCTCCACAATCTACGAAACCGCCTCTTGAAGCAAAGACAAGGGTCGACTGGGCTTTGTTGTCGTTGATCTGGCCCAACATCGAATATTTACGCAAAACTTATGCCGAAGCCCCGTGATCCACCGCGCGCCTTTACGCCAGTTTAAGCCATCCTTTGAATGAACCGGTCGTGATTTCGGCCACTCATTCGTAAGGTTCTGTCATGACTTTCGATCTCGTTTTCGGTGCCATTGTCGCCTTGTTTCTTGCTGTGTACCTGCTGGCTGTTTTGGCCCGCCCTGAACGTTTTTGAGAGGCGCAGATATGAGCGAAGTATCTTCCAAATCGCTGTTTACACCCACGCTGCTCGGCCCCGCTACACGAGACGCCGTGCTCAAACTCGATCCCCGTCAGCTTTACCGTAATCCGGTAATGTTCACGACTGCCGTGGTGGCCGCACTGGCGACAATTCTGGCAATCCGGTCGACCATGATCGGCGCGGGCGACGTTGCGTTTCAGTGGCAGCTGGTATTCTGGCTGTGGCTCACCGTGTTATTTGGCAATTTTGCGGAGGCGCTGGCTGAAGGGCGCGGCAAGGCACAGGCGGCGGCGCTACGTTCTACCAAGGCGGAGCTGACGGGCAAAAAGCTCGATGGGTCTACGCACGCGGTGGTTGCCGCCAGCACCCTAAGGGCGGGCGATATAGTGCTGGTAGAAACCGGCGATCTGATCCCCGCGGACGGCGAGGTGGTCGAGGGTGTCGCGTCGGTCAACGAGGCGGCAATCACTGGAGAATCTGCCCCTGTCATCCGCGAAGCGGGGGGCGACCGCTCGGCGGTGACGGCGGGCACACGGGTCATCTCCGACCAAATCACGGTTAGGGTGACGGTGGAGCCGGGTCAGGGCTTCCTTGACCGGATGATCGCGCTTGTCGAAGGGGCAGCGCGGGCCAAGACTCCGAACGAGGTGGCGCTGACGATCCTGCTGACGGGTCTCACGCTGATCTTTCTGGTGGCAGTGGGCACGTTGCCCGCCTTCACGGCTTATGCGGGACAGACGATCCCAGTTCCCGTACTTGTCGCGCTGTTCGTGGCGCTGATCCCGACCACTATTTCGGCTTTGCTGTCAGCCATCGGCATCGCAGGCATGGACAGGCTTGTGCGGTTCAACGTGCTCGCTAAATCGGGCCGCGCGGTCGAGGCAGCGGGTGACATCGATGTGTTGCTGCTGGACAAGACCGGCACCATCACGCTGGGCGACCGTCAGGCGTCGGAATTCCTAACTCTGCCCGGTGTGGCCAAGGGTGATCTGGTCGAGGCCGCTATGCTGGCAAGCCTTGCGGACGAAACGCCCGAGGGACGCTCCATCGTGGCTCTTGCCCGCAATATGGGTATGGAAGCGGTGCAACCCGATGGAGCCGAAGTGGTGGCATTTACCGCGCAGACCCGCGTATCGGGCATCGACGCTGAGGGGCGTGAAATCCGCAAAGGTGCCGTCGATGCATTGCTGAAGCTACATGAATTCGATGCCCGTGCGACGCAGGAGTTGCGCAAACTGACCGATAAAGTCGCACGCGAAGGTGGCACTCCGCTGGCCGTCAGTGACGGTACACGGCTTCTTGGTGCCATTCATCTCAAGGACATCATCAAGTCCGGCATCAAGGAGCGGTTCGCCGAACTGCGCCGCATGGGCATCCGCACCGTGATGATCACCGGCGATAACCCCCTGACCGCCGCCGCAATCGCCGCCGAATCCGGCGTCGACGATTTTCTGGCTGAGGCCACACCTGAAGACAAGTTGGAATTGATCCGGAAGGAACAATCCGGAGGTAGGCTTGTAGCCATGTGCGGCGACGGCACCAACGACGCGCCTGCTCTTGCGCAGTCGGACGTAGGCGTGGCGATGAACACCGGCACACAGGCGGCACGCGAGGCGGGCAACATGGTAGATCTGGACAACAACCCGACCAAGCTGATCGAGATCGTTGGTCTGGGCAAACAACTGCTAATGACACGCGGTGCGCTGACGACCTTCAGCATCTCGAACGACGTGGCCAAGTATTTTGCCATCCTGCCCGCGATCTTCGTGGCCCTCTATCCCGGCCTCGGCGCGCTTAACGTCATGGGGCTGACAAGCCCGCAAAGCGCAATCCTGTCGGCGGTGATCTTCAACGCGCTGGTAATTCCGTTTCTCGTCCCGCTTGCCCTGCGCGGTGTGCCCTACAAGCCCCGCAGTGCATCCCGTCAGCTGATCGGCAACCTTGGTCTTTATGGCATCGGTGGCCTGATCGTTCCGTTCATCGGCATCAAGGCCATCGACCTCGCGGTCGGCGCTTTGGGCCTCGTCTGAGGTATTACCATGACCCTTCTATACCTGCTGCTCGCCTATGCCGTCTTCGCCCTTCTTGCCGTCGCCGCCGCCCTCGCGGCACGCGGTTGAATATAAGGAAATCATGACATGGAAGCTGTATTTCTTGTAACCCTCGTCGTCGGCGCGACTGCACTTTTGTCTTGGCCACTAGGCCGCTATATGGCTTGGGCGATGGATCCCGGCACCGACAACGCCGCAACACGTATGTTCGCCGGAATTTCTGGCACGACAGACACGCAGGACTGGCGGCGCTACGTCACCGCGATGCTGGTCTTCAATGTGGCGATGTTTACGGTCACCTACCTGATCCTGTCGTTGCAGCAATATTTGCCGCTGAACCCCGATGCCAAGGGTGCGCTGGACGCGCATCTGGCGTTCAACACAGCGGCGAGCTTTACCACTAACACCAACCTGCAACATTACTCCGGCGAGGTATCGCTCAGCTATCTGTCACAGCTTGGCGGGTTGATGTGGTTGCAGTTCGTGTCTGCCGCGACCGGCATCGCGGCGCTCACGGCACTGGCGCGTGGCATCGCCGGGCGGAACGACATGGGCAATTTCATCATCGACCTGCAACGCGCCAGCTTTCTGGTGCTGTTGCCGCTGGCGGTGATCGTGGCAAGCTACATGGCGATAATGGGCATGCCGATGACATTGCAGGGAGCGGCTCAAGCGATCACGCTTGAAGGGGCGGCGCAAACTATTGCACGCGGCCCGATCGCAGCGTTTTTGACCATCAAACAGCTTGGCACCAACGGCGGCGGCTTCTTTGGCCCGAACGCGACACACCCGTTGGAAAATCCAAGCTTCTGGACCAACACGGTGGCGATGGCTTGCCTGATAATTATTCCCATGGCTTGCGTCTGGATGTTCGGACGGATTATCGGACGACCCCGCCACGCCGCGGTCGTCTTTTGTGTAATGCTCGTATTCCTTGTAGCCAAAATCACAGGCGCAGCTTGGTTCGAGACAGCACCCACTTTTGCCCTTCACGACCTCCCGGTCGAGCAGACTGTCGGCAACCTTGAGGGCAAAGAATTGCGCTTTGGCACGGCGGGCGGGCCGCTTTGGGCAGTGCTTTCCAC
Source organism: uncultured Alphaproteobacteria bacterium (assembly GCA_963799325.1). Classification (GTDB taxonomy): domain Bacteria; phylum Pseudomonadota; class Alphaproteobacteria; order Rhizobiales; family Rhizobiaceae; genus Pseudahrensia. The sequence continues at coordinate 70,102 of CAWCWS010000004.1, forward strand.
TTCAACCTCCAACGGGTCGGTGGGGGCGATGCACGACAGTCTTAATCCGTTGACCGGCCTGATGCCCATGATTGGAATGTGGTTGAACGCGACTTTTGGTGGTGTTGGTGTCGGGATGATCAACATGTTCCTCTATATCATCGTCGCGGTCTTTGTCGCGGGAATGATGGTGGGTCGCACACCGGAATACCTAGGCCACAGAGTAGAGGCGCGCGAGGTCAAGCTGGCGGTGATGGCGCTGTTCCTGCATGCCTTTCTGATTCTCGGCGGCACGGCGCTGTTTGCCGCAACCGTCTGGGGGCAAGGAGCCACGCAAGATCCCGGCGCGCACGGATTTTCAGAAATCCTTTATGAGTTCACATCCGCCGCCGCCAACAACGGCTCTGGGTTCGAGGGACTGGGCGACGGTACTGCTCCTTGGAACATTGCCACCGGTATCGTGATGCTGCTGGGCCGGTTCGTTCCGATCATCCTACCGCTCGCCATCGTCGGCTCGTTCATGGCCAAACGCCGTGCGGCAGAATCCGCAGGCACGCTGGGCGTCGAGGATGCGACTTTCGCCACGATGCTGGCAATCACTGTTGTAATATTCGGCGCTCTGACCTTCCTGCCTGCCGCCGCCCTCGGGCCGATGGCCGAACATTTTTCCCTTGCACAGTGAACAGGTAAACACAGGATATTGGCTATGAACGATATTTTTTCCACACTCCGAGTGGTCTTCGCAACGATGCTGGTGTGCGTGGTCGGTTATACCGCGCTCATTCTCGGATTGGCCAACGCGGTCACCCCCGACACGGCCCGCGGCTCGTTGATCACGGATGATACTGGTCAAGTGATCGGCAGCCGACTGTTGGCGCAGGGTTTCAGCGAACCCCGTTACTTCTGGCCGCGTCCGTCGGCGGTAAACTACAACGCGGCAGCTGCCGGAGGATCGAACCTGTCCCCCGGCAACCCGGAGATCACGGCACGCGCTGAAACCATCATAGCAAACTACGGTGTCGATGCACTCATCCCCACTGATTTGGTAACAGCATCAGGCGCGGGTCTCGATCCGCATATCTCGCGAGACGGCGCGCGATTTCAGGTGGCTCGCGTGGCAGAGGCGCGCGGCATTGACGCTGAAGACTTGCGTGACACCATCGATCATTTGGCGTTTGCACCCGGCGGTATGTTCACTCAAGATCGTATCGTTAATGTGCTGGAGCTGAACCTTGCGCTGGATGCGGTGTATAGATGAGCGATGATGTTCCGCGCCCTTCGCCAGACGCGCTGTTACGGGAAGCCACACGGGAGGGGCGCGGTGCGCTGAAGATATTCCTTGGGGCCGCGCCGGGCGTAGGCAAAACATATGAGATGCTGAAAAAGGGCACTGAAAAGCTTACCGCGGGCGTTGATGTCGTCGTCGGCGTTGTCGAAACTCACAGCCGCGTCGAGACCGAAGCCCTGCTGGCCCCGCTCGAAATAATACCGCGAAACGAAATCCCCTACCGTGGCCAAATTCTCACAGAAATGGACCTCGATGCAATTTTGGAACGTGCGCCCGCGCTGGTGCTGGTGGACGAGCTGGCCCACACCAATGCACCGGAATCGCGCCATCCGAAACGCTGGCAGGACATCGAGGAGCTGTGCGCGGCGGGCATCGACGTCTGGACCACCGTGAACATCCAGCATCTGGAAAGCCTCAACGATATCGTCGGCGGCTTTACCGGCGTGCGCGTGCGCGAAACCGTGCCGGACCGGGTCTTCGAAGACGCGGACATCGAAGTGATCGACCTGTCACCCGATGACCTGATTGCGCGTCTGAAAGAGGGCAAGGTGTATCTGCCGCAAGAAGCCGCCGTGCGCTGGAGAACTTTTTCACCAAAACCAAGCTCTCTGCCCTCCGTGAACTTGCGCTTCGCCGCGCGGCGCAGGCGGTCGATAACCAGATGCTGGACCAGCTGCGCGCAAGCGGCACGACCGGCACATGGGCTGCGGGCGACCGTCTTCTGGTCGCGGTCAGCGACGATGCGGGATCGGCGACAATCGTGCGTGCCGCCAAACGCCTCGCCGATGCCCTGCGCGCGCCATGGACGGCGGTGCATGTGGAAACCCCGCGCGAGGGCGCCTTTACCGAGGATCAGCGCCGCCGCGTCGGGCGCAACCTGGCGCTGGCCGCCGAACTGGGTGCGACGCTGATCAACGTGCCGGGTACGAACGTGCGCGATGCGCTGATGGAGCAAATGCGAGAGACCCGCGCCACGCAGCTGGTTATCGGCAAAAGCCACCGCAGCCACTGGTTTGCGTTGCGCCACGGATCTGTCGTGGGTGATCTGCTCCGCGATAAGGGCGACGTGGCAATCCATGTGATCCCATTGCAGCAGGACGCGGGAACGAGGCCGCAGAAGTTCAGGATCAAAACCGATGGCTGGGTGGTTGGATTTCCAGCGTCCTTGTCTATGGTCGTGGCAACAGCCGCTTTTGCCAAGCTGGCAGAAGGCTGGCTGGGATACCAAGGACTGGATCTGCTGTTTCTAATCCCCGTCATCGCCTCCGCGCTATTTTTCGGGCGCTGGCCCAGCATCGCAGCGGCCATCGTGGCGGGCTTTACCTACAATTTTATGTTTCTTCCGCCGGTGCTGACCTTCAATATCTACGATCCGCGCAATGTTGTGACAGTGTTCATCCTTATCGTGGTGGGGCTAGTCACCAGCCAGCTTGCCGTACGACTACGCGTCACTGCGCAGATGAACGCCAAGAGCGCGCGGGAAAACGCTGCGTTGGCGCGATTTTCGTCACGGCTCAGTGCGCTTTCAGACGCGGCCGAAACCGCGCGGACCATCTGCACTGAAATCGCGAGCCTTTTATCTTCTGAAGCCATGATACTGCACGAGACCCCCGAAGGCGTTGCAATTACTGCCAGCGCACCTGAAAATCTGACTTTAGGGATCACCGACCGGGCAGCAGCCGAATGGGCGCTGGACAAGGGGGAAGCCACTGGCATAGGCACAAACACCTTGACGGGCTGCACATGGCAGTTTCGTCCGCTTCTTACAGCGCAAGGCGTTATGGGAGTTTTGGCACTGCGCCGCCCGGACAGCGAGCATCCCGTTCCAGCCGAGCAGGCCGCCCTGACCGCCAGTCTGATTGATCAGGCTGCACTCGCTCATGAGCGGCTGAAGCTGGAGCACGACATGGGCGATCTACGCGCCACACGCGAACGCGACAGCCTGCGGGCAACGCTCCTGGCCTCGCTCAGCCACGACCTACGCACACCGCTGACCGGAGTCATTGCCGCTGCCGAGGCACTTGAGGTCGGGGGGGATCCCAACGGGGAGCTGGTGCGGTCCATCCAAACTGAAGCGCGGCGGCTAAACAGTTTTCTGGGTGATCTGCTGGATGTGACCCGTATCGAGGAAGGGGCGGTGCGCGTCAATATTCAGCCAATCGATCTGACAGACGTTGTGCGCGGCACGCTGTACGATTTGCGTAGTGTATTGCAGGACCGCGAAATTATAGTCGACGTCGCCGCCGATCTGCCATTATTGAGGGCCGATCCCGTCCTGTTGCAGCATGCGCTTCTAAACCTCGTTGACAATGCAAACAAGTATTCGCCGCATGACCGGCCGATCGAGATTCTGGCGCGGCGGCGTCTTGGCTGGATGACACTCAGCGTGCGGGACCATGGATCGGGCCTGCCGGAGGACGCGGAAAAAATCGTATTCGAGCGGTTCTTTCGCGGAATGGGATCGGACAGGACCGGAGGCGCCGGGCTGGGCCTTGCGATCGTAAAGGGCTTTGCCGATGCGATGGGCCTGGAGGTGCGCGCGTCAAACGCGCCGGGTGGCGGTGCGCGATTTACCATCGCCTTTTCATCCGAAATGATTGTCGCGGATGTATCAGAGGATACCTTGTGACAAAGTCCACCGTTAGAATACTGGTAATCGAGGACGAACTTGCGATCCGCCGTCTGGTTCAGGCAGCACTCACTCGGGGCGGATATGATGTGGACACGGCCGAAACCGGGGCCGAAGGTATCCGCAAGGCGCAACACTGTGCGCTGGCCATTCTCGATTTGGGATTGCCAGACCGAGATGGACTTGAACTGATCGGTCCGCTGCGCGATGCCGGACTGGCAGTGATCGTGTTGACAGCCCGCGAACAGACCGAAGAAAAGGTCGCTGCGCTCGACCTTGGGGCCGACGATTACGTTACCAAGCCTTTTGACACGGACGAGCTGCTTGCACGGGTGAGATCTTGCCTTCGTAGACGCGCGGCAGAAGCGGGAGCTGCCCGGAAGATAGAGACCGGACAGTTGCAGATTGATATCAACGCCCACATCGTCACCCGCAATGGCGCAGTGGTAAAACTGACGCCAAAGGAGTTTGCCCTGCTCGAACTCTTGGCGCTAAACGCGGGCAAAGTGCTGACCCACACTTATCTTTTAGGTAAGATCTGGGGTTCCGCACATCTGGACAGCGTTGAGTACCTCCGCGTTGCGATCCGTACCCTACGCGGTAAGCTGGAAGATGATCCGAGCGACCCCCGTCTTCTCATCAATGAGCCGGGGATCGGATACAGGCTAACGGATGTTCCAGCAGCTGCTGAATAGCGCGGTCTTAACGAATTTCCTGTTTTTTATGAATTACAAAACCGGCCGATACTTTTGAAAAAGCGCTTTCCGCCTCTGACCATGTGTTTTCCAAAAATCTTTTTTCCAAATGATATGACTGGTCAATTTAAATTTTATGCGAGCTATTCTTCGAACGATAATTGCATGGTTTTGGCTGACCTGATACCCGCTTCTTCCTCCAGTGTCGGGTAGGATCTATCCCGAGAAGAGCATACTGAGACGCGGCAACCAATGTCCGCTTCTCCAAGCCTTTCTCAGAATTTGAGAGTCCGGTTTCGGCGATAGCCGGCCGGCCTAGTCGACAGCCACCATGGTCTGCTTCCGCCCTAAATGTACCGCTGTCGAACGCTGCCTCGACCGGCTGCTTTCCGCCCAACCCGGGCGTAGCCAGTGGCCCATATGCTTGGTCGGCTTCCGCCCAATTATGCCGTAGGTAGACGACACTGCGACTGTTCGTTTCCCACTGTGATTTCCACGTTCATTCAGCGAGTTTGATGAGCCTTCGCAACGACGGGTTCGACAGTCGAGACGAATGGCTTCCTCCGCACCCTACGCCCGCGCCATAAACACCTCCCGCGTTTCGATCACGGCTGCCATCAGACGTCGCAGATCGCGGATGGACCCGCCTGGCCAATGGGCTTTCAGCATGTCGATCTCGCACGGAGTGAGTGCCGCTGCCCATTCCGGCCCAAGACCACGAGACTTGTATTCCGCCGCCAGTAGCTGGGGGGCCAGCTGTTCCAGATGCTTGGATGCAGGTGACGGGCATCGAATGATTTCCAGCCGGTTTTCAGAGCGGGCGCGATGTCGTCAAGCGAGTTGGCCGTGAAGGCCCACGATACGGCGCGCAGGTCGAGGGGAACGGACAGAAACGGGTCGACAAACGCCTGCGCCCGTCGCGGTTCCAGCAGGCCCAGCAATCTGGTGCGTGCATCACCGTTGCGAAGGGATCCTCCCAGCTTCTCCAATTCATCCACGACGATGACGGGGTTGGCGATACGGTGCTCCATGATGAGATCGAGGTGAATGCCCGCCGCCCCCGTGGACCAACGCAGGTCCAGTCCCAGGAAGTTTGCATCCGACCCACCGGCTGCATCGAATGTCAGAGAGGGAGTGCCTGTCAGCTTCACCAGTTCTTCGAGCAAGGTCGTCTTGCCACAACCTGGCGCACCGACCAGCAGCACCGGCGGGATCTTGACCGACTTGTGGGGTGCCATGGCATTCAGGATCCTGTCGATGACGGCCTCCAGATGCGGCAGCATGTGTACGAGGCGTGTTCGGACGGGAGCCAGATCAGGCGTTGGCACCAGTGGCAAAAACTGCTGCTGAAGCTGCTCGTGGTAGGGCTGCAATCTTTCCTTCAAGTCCCGGTTCGACGTCTCTGCGAGATACGGCAGGACCATCAGTGTCTCGCGACCCAATTCGTCCGGCTCTCCCATTCGCGCGTCGGCGTCCTGTGCGAAGCGGCGCCGGGCATCCGGATCATCCGGATCATCGGCTTCGGCATTCTCGCGAGAGAGGAAGGAGGCAAGATGGTTGCGTCCAGTCGCCGATGTTCTGATGGAACGCCGTTTTGGCGACGCAGGCAAGAAGCGGTTTGACGATGGTTCTGCCTCTTTCTTCGCCGCGCTGCCGATGGTGTTCGGGTTCTCACCGGTCGTGACCATCGTTCCGTCACCGCTCTCCTCGTCCTGGTTGCCGTCAGGGGTGATGGATGGGTCCACAAGCGCCGCCAATTCTGCGAGCTGTTCCAGCAAGGTCTCGATCGTCGCTTTCTCCCGAGACGTTGCAGGCCTGCTGTCAGATGACCACTTGCCGGTAGCGTCACCAACGTTATCCCTCAGGCGTGCATCCTCTTCGGCCCAAATCTCAGCCAGATCGGGACGGGTTTCTGCAATCTGATTGCGTTTGGCCTTCAGCCATTCAGCGATGAGGTCGGCATAGCCTTTGCTGGCGACGGCGACCGTCTCCGCAAGCTGTTCCAGGACGGAGCCATTGCGGTAAGAGCTGCGACCCTGACCGTCATTGAGTACCGTATGGGCCGGTGCACCATTCGCCAGTCGCTGAACCTTCAGTTTGGCGTGTGCAAGCTCGATGATGCAATCGTGCAGGGAGGACAAGGCCGGCCTCATTGCCAGGTAGACTTCGTAAAACCGCTGAACGAGCCGGTGATGAAGTCCCGTCATGCGGTGGATGATGGCGAACCTGTGCAGCAGAACGTCCGCCACTTCCGCAACGAACGTGCTGTTGTCGCTTGCAGCCTTTCCATACAGGGCGTCCACCAGCGCAAGGCAGTCGGTCTCGTCCTTATGCTGTTTGATACAGGCAACGATCGGAAGCCCGCTATCGGGCAGCAGGGCACGCACCACCGGGATGAGCTGCTGCGCCCTGTCGAGGCTGGTCGATACCGGCAGGTCGGCCATGAGCGCGATCAGGATCGGGAGGGACAACAGATCGTTCGCATCCGGCTTCCAGTATCCGACGAATGGTGTGTCCTCGGGCTCGGTGTCTTTCGCGGCTTCCATGATGAGAAGACGCTTCAGCAAACCGGCGAGCATGGTGAGGTCGTCATTGTCGATGATCGTGAACCATTCAGGTCGATCGGCATCGTGCTGCACCAGCATTCATAGCGAATGCACCGGAAGGTCCATGCGCTTGAACGTCCAACCCCGGCGTTTGCCGGTCGGCAATCCGATAAGGCATTTTGGACACCGGTGAAGTAGCACCGTCAACAAGATGGAACCCGTTCGCTTTCCGAGTGCGGCGATCCTGTCCGGTCCGCTTGCCACGCTGCTTCTGTTTGGAACGGCTTTTGTCGCTCTGCTTGCGCTTACGCATCGAACTGCCCTCCCGTGCGAAGAGTGCCTGTGGGGCGAACGAGGCCATTGCAAACGAGGCCATTGGAGATGAGCAGGTCCATCACCATCGTGCAGGCCGGATCGCCTGCCGCGACATGGCTGGCAAGCAATCGAATGACCGGATCCGGAAGCCGGGTTCCACGGTGGATGCAGATCGCACGCATCGCCATCGCCAGTGCAATGGCAACAGCCGGATCATCCATCGGCGATACGCGCTGTTGGACAGGCGGTTCTACAGAAGGCACCGCAACAAGATGGTGAGCCCCGTGTGAACCTTTACAGGCACCGCGGTTCAAACGATCGTAGGGGTCGAACTCTTTCATCGTTCCCGCCCCCTACGCTGCCGCACGCTGTGCATGAGCGGCGCTCAGGCACAGGCGGGCGTTGGCAAGGCTTTTGGGAAAGCCGATATCCGGATCGAGGAAATCGCCAGTCGTGTCCCCGCCCGTGTCTGGAAAGCCGAAGCTGTCCACCGGCCTGGCTTCGATCAGAGCCGGATCGCGGTCCGCATGGGGTGCCAGAAGATGGCGAACCGTGGCGCTCTCGACGGCCAAAGCTTTTGTGAACATCGCCATGACCCGGGGCAGATCGCAGGCAGCGCCAAAATACGCGTCCAGATCCGAGCCATTCATCTTCAGGTCGGCCGCGTAACCGGAGCAGCCGTAGAAATCGATGATCCGCACATCGGACGTCAACGCATCGTAGCCCTGGTTCTGCATCCAGCTGATGACCGACAGGCGCACCGCCCGCAGCTTCTGCTCCAGCACCGCTTTATGGGCGCTGTCCGAATTGCCCAGACCGCGTTTGCCGTCGAAAACACCGACCCATTTGGTCTTCGGGCAATAGACGACCAGATCGGCTCGATACCAGCCGTCGATGTCTCCATCGAGGGAGACGGCCAGCTTGGCCAGCGTGGTCAACGTCGCGATGTCGGTCGCAGCCACCACCGATTTTGCTGCCTTGAGAATGGGAACCTTCTCCTCATGCATCACGACCAACCCGGCGCTCGAAAGCGCGTGGCCCAGAACGGTGGGCAGGTGCATGCCGTGAAAGCGCTGGAATGAGGCGGACACGGACACGAGTGCGCTGTCGCCCCCCAAAATCGGATCGGTCTTGATCGACCCCTTGCGCGTCTTGGCACCGATGCCGGACACGAGCTGCGCAATCTTGCGCTCAAGTTTTGCGGACGCAATCGACGGCGGATCAGTCTCGTTCTGTTCGCGCAGAGGCGAGGGTGGACTGGAAATCGGACGAAGTATGAATGGACATGGCATTACCTTTCGAGATCGAGAGGCAGCATCCGGACATCAGGCAAGCGCAGGGACAGACCGTCTGGGACACGCGAACATGGTCCGCGCGACGACAGGAAGTCTGAACCGGACGGCGATCGAACTGCGGCACCGCATCAAACGGGCTCAGCAAATCTCGATCGACACCACGCACCGGACATCCGGTGCTGCGCTTAGATGATGATGATGGGGGAGACCGATGGTGCGGAGCACGCGCGAAGCACGCCCGGAACAGCGACCATCCACGACAGGGGATGATCGAAATCGATCTTCAGGGATTCCTTACGGAATTCAACAGGGGTAAAGCTATCCATAGCCTTGATTCCTCTAGTCAGGTTTCAGGGTCAGGCTTCGGTTGGGTGTTGACAGCACCCGGTCGAGGCCGACTTCGCAGGTTTGCGAAAGCGGACGATAGCAGTTTTAGCCGTCATGCCCACAGGTTTGACCAAACAGAGTTAACAACCTCCCAAGGTACAGTACCCGTCCTGAACTGGTTCGAGGCAGCGAATAGATCCTTTCATCCGTTTTGCCTCGCTGCGTTCTGCTATGAGCAAGGGGCGACGTAGAGATGAAATCCTTTCGAAGTGTGCCTGAAGCTGGCGATCTGCAAACGGGCGTTTGATTGAACCCGACGGTCTCAATATGAAGCCTGTATCATTCTGCCGACTGACGCCGCTTTAATAGCTGTTGGGCGCACAATTTCGATTGGTGCTGGTCCCTGCCCCGCTGCCTCCTGAAGCTCATTCAAATCGAGGACCAGACTTGGACTGCTTGTCTGTCAGGAAATCGTTTTGGTTTCGTCGTACGAGCTCCATGGTCTCCTGGTCAGCTTCTGGAAACTGATACCGCACCTGCCCCTTCTTTTCTCGGGCGTAGTGTTTGCTGGCCGTGCGCGCACTGGCATGACCCATCAGAGCAGCCAGAACAACATCGGGATCTGGCTTTCCCTTGAGGTGAACTTTCATATCGGCCGCAAACTGATGGCGCAGATCGTATAACGAGTATGGGGGCAACTTCAGGATCTTGCAGGTGTCTGAAAGCAACCGCTGGCAGGCGTCGCGCTCTTTTTCCCATGCTGTATTTCCCAATCTGGAAGAACGTCATCCCCAAGGATTGCGAGCGACCTTATGACGGCCTGCTTCATGATCGGCCAATTGTGTTCATCGGCATAATGATGGTAGCGAAACTCCCCGCAGGCTCGTTCGCCCTCTTCGTCGAATTTCGCGTTCGTGATGCGAAAGTAACCGCCGTTATTCGGTGCATCTACGCAAACGACGCTTCGGGTTTCGATGGGCCGCAAGCCAAGCTCTAGCCCTAACATCATCATGGCGATCAGGCGGTGCTTACGTTGGGATCGACATTTACCGTTCAAATGCGTAAGGACAGTTTCGTACGGCTCCAGCGGAAACGCCTTCTGGGCAGATTTGCGCTTCGATATTTTCGCACAGGCTCCGGGAGGGAGATCGAAGCTTTCTACCTTGTTCGCCAAGCAGATAAAAAATGCTGTGAGCGCGTCTTCAGAGCCCTCGGAAGTTGTTGCTCCAACAAATTGGTTGGCGAAGTACCAAGCCAAGGCAGCGCGATATTGGCGGACCGAGTTCTTCGCAAGCTTGGGTGTCCGCGCTTGCATATGAAGTGCAACGGTCACGTGGCGTCTGCCGGCCCCAGCCAGTTGCGCGGCTTTCAAAAGCTGGGCACTCTTTGAATGGTATCGGATCACGTGTTCTGCTCGCTAAACCGTCTAACCACCGGCCAAGAAGTTCGCGAACTTCCAACATCGTGTGTTCCAAATGAACCGCCGGACGTCTAGTAGACCGTTGTCCCTCATAGCAGTCGGGGCGGTCGGGCACCCACCACCCTTTGGGTAGAATGCTCTGAGCATTCGCGATTACTGCGTCGACAGCTATGTTACCCAACGGTTTGGCGTGGCTGTCCATATCGTCATCAGCCCTCTATCAAGTGTGCCAATTCGGTCTCAGTGGCCCGTATATCGGAACGGTAGTCCAACAACCGCGAAGCGGTCGGCCACTCGGACCAAACTTGTTTTCTGCGTAACCGCGCCTGCCAGTATAATTCCGCCTGGAGAATTGAATTATGACCGATGGCATCTGAGAACGGGGTCAGGTACCGGCCGCGGCTGTGATGGAGAACCGTACCAAATCACATTGCCGAACTTACATCAGCGGCGCACTTTAAAACGCATTTCCAAGGGAATACGTCTCTCCCGTTCCAGCTTGCCAAATGTTACCCAACACATGGTGCCAAATTACAAGCTTTCGAAATGGCTACCATCGGACTGGCAGCGAAACTACCTGCGGCCTAATCGTCGACCTCATGACGCCAATTGGCGAATTCACTGAGCGAAAAGTCTTCGAAATATTCTGTTTTCCCGCCGGAATAATTCTCCACGGTCACCCGGTCGATCAAAGTGACAATATCGGCGATTGCCGACTTTCCCTTACCTGTAATCGCAGCAGGTCCGCAGTGGCCGTATTTTTCGACGCAGTACTGAACGATGGCATCAGTTGTTACGATTTCGCCTTTCTTCATCGGGTTTCCATGCAGGTCGCGGAAGATTTCGAACAGCTGTGGATCGGCCTTCAATCTCAAGACGAAATACCTTGTCTTCTCAATGATCTCGAACATCACGGGGTCCGTCAGTTCATCGCTCGATTTCCAGTTCAGCCAAGCCTGTTTAACCAGCATAATGTCCCAGATCAGGCTATGCAGCTCGGAGTAGCTGATCCCGTCAGGTCCCGGTTTTTCGGCTTCGTTCACGTTTGTCATGTTGTTATCCTAATGGAGGTTGGAAATTGTAACGGCACGCGCGTCGAAATGTTGGGTAGCAACCATCGTGTTGCTTCGATCTTGAGTGCCTTGATCTATATTTTGCAGTAGACACTGCAAGCAGGCACATCTGTCTTTGAACCTCGGGCCACCACTGCGACATGACGTTACTGTGAACAGTCAATACATGTATTGCGCCGTGGTCACCTGGTGTGCGCCGGCGATAATCGTTGTAGAAGAAGCCTGCAGAAGCAGGACCAGCTACCGAACATAGCATTCGAACTGCCAATTTCTCGACGTCTTGGTTGCGATCCGCATGTTCGGGACAAAGCCGAACGATGTTAAATGGTTTCCAGTAACCTGATGATCTGGACGAAGGGAGAGCGCAATCGTGTTCCATCAGCATCGGCATTAGATTGCAGTTTCGTAATTGTGAGGACGTGAATGATGAACAGCTATCAGGCACCCAATTGCATAACTCGTTGGATCAGCGTCACCTTCAGTTGCAAGTCTGGCAATGAGTTCGACCATTGTCTCCGACGGATCCTGAGCAACACTCAGCGGTCCGTTCCGGCAGCTCCTTTGGCCTTCAACGCGCCTGCAAGATCCAGGTTGAACCCTAAGATACGGGCAATCGCACGTAGTTGACCTTCAAGATCAGGTACCAGCGCATCTTTAGATTGCGATACGTTATCTTCAACTGGTTCTAGACTATCGTCCGTGCCCTGGGTAGTCACAGGAGATGGTTGGATGCCTTGCGTGGGAACGGTAGACAGTTTCGAACCATCCTCGCGTCCGTGGTTCTTCTGTGTCTTATTCTCAAAAACGGTCGGTTCGGTTTTGCCTTCTGAGTTGGGACCGTTTCCGGTTTCAACATCGGTCTCGTTCTGCGACCGGCATTTGGCTTTCCGGCCTAGATCGCTGTGCTTTACGCTGGTTCGATACCATTTTTTTGCATGGTTTCCCTCCCGATAGATCTCCGCGATCTCCTGATCAGACAGTTTCTCTTCGATGATGTGATTTACAAATGCAACGTAAGCCTGAACGTCCCAAGATGGAATTTTCTTCAATACATCATTATGCTTGATCAAGAAACGAAGGTATTTTCCATGGGGGTAGGCTGAGGCCTTCCGGACTTCAATTTCGCTATCTACCAGAAGTGACTCGTAGTGCGACGGGTATGCATCGGCCCACCGAGACAACTGTACAGCATTGGTTACGAGAGCTCGTTCGATGGGGCGCTCCATCTCCTGGATGCCAACGAGACCGCCTACGGACTGGCAAATAGCAGCGCTTAGCCTGGCACCAATTTCGGCGGCGTCAGCGTTCACCGAGTTCTCGCCAGTACATCTTGATTGATCTATCGACAAGTTCTTCAGTTGGCTGTCCCAAATTATTCATCGCACCATCAGAGACGTTCGTCTGATAGTTTTCTGAAAAGTCCGCCGGAGGGCCGTTGGACCCTGAAGACTGCGGACTGAGTGTGTCCGCCACTACGTCTGCTTTATTTGCATTTGCAAATGAAGCAGACGTAGTGGCATCAACTGGCTGCACGCGGTCGTTCTGAAGCCGGTTTCCGTTGTCGTGTGCAGCGACTTGGACGGTATCTACCTCTGAATTAGAAGAGCCGAGCCACTGGTCGCTGGCGCCCATCGTTTCGTGGTATCCTTCTTGCAAATCAACGTTCGGTCCGCTGCGAACTTGAACGTTTTTCGGATCCGTTTTTTCCATCCTTAGGACTTCGACACGACGTGCTTGCAGGCTGCGGGATCCAAAGTGGGAAGGCTTTCAAGAAAGCGCGTCAGTTCGCTGGCCATGATCAATGTGCGCCCATGTGCCTTCCGAGCCTGTAGGTCGCCCGCGGCAATGAACTCGTACAGTTTCGAGCGTCCGATGCCCGATTCAACGGAGGCGTCAGCGATTGTGAATGCGAGTGGCACTGTGTTGGTCTCCTCGTGGAAACCGAACCATACGAAGGAAGAAATAGCGCGGGAGGTTGTTTCTCGCGGTACCGAGCTCAACTTCCGATCAAATATCATCTGCTAAGCAGGTTGTAGGCGTCATCGACCGCGCGAGATCCTATTTGGCCACTTACTGAACCACTAATGTCTTGGGGTACCGTAATGGTCTGATGTGCAATGACGATCGGGCGTCCTGTTTGCAATTCGTCGAAACCTGTGGCGGGCGAGGCGGGTACGCTGCCGCCGATCATCAGCGCATTTTGGACAGCGTGTTCCAGTTCGCCTGCACGGTCCTCACCATGGCGGGATCTGCAAAAAAAAGTTTTCGGGAACTGGGGCAGTGTTTGCCTTAAGTTCCGGCGCTGAACCTGGCCGGTGTCTGGCACTCCATGCTGAAGGCGTTGCAGACGGGCGACGGTGGGTCCAATACCGTTTAGATGATCGACGGCGACCATAGTGCGAGCGCAGCAGCATTCGACTGGTGCGCCAAAAAGGGGGCGATCCGGCAGCGGTCTGCTAGCGTCGTGTGAGGGTCTTGGGCGCCCGTGAGGTTGCCTTTCGAGCAAGGTCAACATCATGATGACCATCGTAGGCCTGCCCCTGCCATCGAACTGACCGGTGGCGAAGTCTTCGACCATGAAGGCTTCGAACTGATCGTTTCAGCGACCGTCCAATTCCGAAGATCCTCATCGCCGACCATGGGTATGATGCAGATCGCATCTACCAAGCCATTGAAGAAGTCGACGGTTCAACTGTTATCCCGACCCGCCGTGGGCGCAAAGACCCGCTGCAATTCGACGGGCACACTTACGCTCTACGCAACCAGGTCGAACGCATTTCCAACCAGGTCGAACGCATTTCCAACCGGCTCAAAAACTTCCGGCGCATGGCCACCATATACGACATGACCGCGTTAAGCTCGGCTTTATCCACATCGCCGCAATCCGTCTTTGGATCAGATATTTGGTCAATAGAACCCTGGCTCAGTGGCTGCAAATCTTGTCTTGAACCGCTCGTTTTTGGGCGGGACGAAAACCAAGATTTTCCACGTCCATCTCACTGACTGCCTTACGAGCCCGTCTGATCGTTAGCCCTGATTGTCGGTCTAAACGTTTTGAGAGCGATATTCAAAACCTGCTTCGGCATGATCTTGTCTTCGCCTGCCGCTTTCAAACTAGCTATAATGAACTTGATATACGGATTGGAATTCTTTCCGCCTTGCGTTGGTAGGTTTAGTTCAACATCGACGTATTTTACCCAAATATCGGTCAGGTTCTCCAGCAATCTAACGATCTGACTTGTCATACCGTTGGTATTACGGATGCGCTCTGGATCGGTTTGCATCACGTGGCGACCTTCGTTCGTCGCCGAGATGCTGCCGTTAAGTGCGACGACAATCTTTTGCCAATACTCTATCGTCAGTCTGCTAGTTTCGTCATGGTCTGAGTTTCCCTCGCGCGATGCCGTAGCGCCCTTCTTCATCGCACCGGCGTTACCAATGCGAATATTTTCATTCAATGGTCCTGGGGCAACTGAAGACGTCTCTCTTATCTGCCGAGCCGAAACTAATCCGGCGAGGGCCAATTCGGCCGTTTCAGCCCTTGAAGCAACAACTTTAAGTACGTCGATTTCCAGTTCATGCCGGCTAAGCTCCATACGCACTTCATGAAGGAGATCGATTTGGGTCGTTATCCGAAGCTTCGGCTGTTTCTCCGTGACCGCATTGAGAATTTCGGCAAACCGATCAGCCATAGTTGGCGGGTCCGACCGCTGGTATTCCGGATTAATAAGGCGCGTTACCAACTTCGTCGTACTCGCGAGCATATCCCTTCCATCGGACGAGAACTGATCAACGCTTCCAATTTCGAATAATTCCGAAGCAATTTGTCTATCTTCAGGAATTTGGCGGTCTCTCGGCTTACGCCTGAACGCACGAACGGCTTCCTTTAATTTTTCGTCCCACTCCGCCACAATTTGTTCCGCTACGTTCATTTGTGCCCCTACAAAACTAGCTGCCCAATCGTAGCTCTCATTGACTACAGGCTTACCTACAACGACTTCAGCCCGGTGCTTTTCGGCTCATGCCACTTCTCCACAGCTGAATAAATAAGCCGTCGATTTCTAAACGCCGTGGTCCCTACAAAATGGAGGACAATGATGCTGTTGAGGGCATACCAGGATCGAGTGACGATTTCGCTTCGCTGCCCTTCGGTTCAAACGAGACGTAGTCCAGCAGGTAGTGGGTCGGGGATACCCTGTTGCCGAGGTATCGGCTCGGGGTTCAGCAGCCACTAACTTTACAAGTGGGTAAAGATGCATTCGGACAGGCAAGTTTCATCCGCAGACGGTGAGCAAGCCGTCGAGATCTGGCGTCTGAAGCGAGAGCTGGCGTGGGTCATGGAAGAGCGGGATATCTTAGATCGGATCCTGATGACCGATTGATGGAGTATTAATCGACCGGCGGAACGCCACCGCTTGAATATCGCCTCAGATGCAGATTGATGGTCACGCGTCCATGGTCGAACATTGATCGTCGTTTTCTGTGTCCGCGATGTTCCGCTCTCTCCGCATTCATCCAAGCGGGTCTTACGCATAGCTGAAGAGCCTGCTCAACAACCGTTTTCGTAAGGATCACCGCTGGACCAAGCTAATTGACTAGGCCCGGGATAATAGCGTTAAGGGATACGGCACTCGCAAACTGCATGACGACCTCCGCGATCCGAGCGAGACATGCTGTCTCAATCTTGTTGCCCGGCGCGTTGCCCGGTTGGCCAGGATGGCCAGTATACGAGTCCAAATCGGGTATAAACGGCGTCTTGGAACATACGGCGGTAGACCCTCCTCTGTCATCGACAACACGCTCAGCCGACAGTTTGACGTCGATGCACCGGACACCCCTTGGGTCACCAAAATCACCTATATAGAGACCCACGAAGGCTCTACGTATCTGGCTATAGTAATGGATGTTCGTTGGGCAGATGCCTCACCGGGGCCTTCGCTGACCCCTCCTCTCTCCTGCGCCACGTGGTGGGTTGGCCAAATTGGAAAGCATGGCCAGAACAAGGAGCCAACGGACCTCGTATTGCAGGCCCTGCTAACAGCGGTATGGCGTTGAAAGCTAAAGCAGACGGTGCTTGTGCGTTCGGATCGGCGATCATAATTCACCAGCATGAATTGAGCGTCGCTCCCGAAGCACCACAGTTTGCAGCATTCCATGAGCCGTCGCGATAATTGTCATAAATGAACGCGCTGCGCCATTGGTCCGAGCAGCGCGAAGCGAATGCTGTCGCCGCGAGCTTTCACAACTTGATGTAGCGGGCGCGTATCCGGCACCGGACATGCAAATGCTGCGATGATGCACGGCAGGATGTGTTCGATTCCCGCCAGACGTTCTAAAATCCAACGCGCAAGCGTGCGCGCAACGGAATGCTGTCGCAAGAAAACTACGAACAGCGGCAGAACACCACGATCGAAAGTTATAGAAAATTTGAGGCAATTAACAGCAACATTTCGCTATCTGATTCCGCTGGCCGTACCAATCCGCGATAGCCCGCAGCTGGCCGCTCTCGGCCTCTCTATCCTACATCTGCAGGCAGTGTTCCGCAGAATGTCGCCCAATCCTGCATCATTCTACGGCGCTTCTCTACTGCCCTACGACGCCGGTAAGCGGCTTCGGTTTTGCTATCTATAGTATGAGACAAAGCAAACTCTGCCATGCTGTCGGGATATTCCGTTTCGTCACCCACCCAATCGCGAAATGCCGAACGCTGACCGTGTACGGTTTCGGTGCGGCCCAAACCTTTTAGGAAGTTGAGCATCGTCATATCCGACATTGGCTTACCGGATTTCATACCGGGGAACACATAACTGTCGGAGCCATCGTCAACCTTTATCATCGAAAAGAGGATTTCTAACGCCTCATCACTGAGCGGAACCCTGTGTTCTTTTCCGTTTTTCATGCGCTTGGCAGGGACGACCCAGAGCTTTTTTTCAAGATTGAACTCACCCCATGTCGCCAGGCGAACCTCCTGTGTCCGCGCCGCAGTTAAAGTTAGAAATCGAAGGGCGGCAGCACTGACGGTGTCGCATTCACGCAGCTTGGCCATAAGTCCAGGTTGTTCTTCATAATCTATCGCAGCGAAGTTCTCGGCGTTACGCACCTTGTTTGTGCTCGGCAGCAGAGCTGCCAGGTTATCGCGCCATACGGCTGGGTTCTCGCCGCTGCGCCATTTACGCGCTTTGGCAAAGCTCAATACCCGTTCGATACGTCCTCGGAGCCTGTATGCAGTCTCCGCTTTTTCCAACCAGATCGGACGGAGGATCGCAAGGACGTGCTCTGTCGTGATCTTATCGACCGGCATTTGTAAAATAGAGCTGCAATATGCCGGCCCCAGCGTCATATGCCACTGAGCACGGTGTTTGTCGTTCTTCCAGGCACCTTCGATGCTTGTGAGAAATTCCGCAGCACACGCTTCGAACGTGCGTTTTTGCTTCCTCTGTTTGATGAATGTGCGAGGGTCATCGCCATTCGCGATCAGTGATCGATATTCCGCAGTCGTGTTCCGCGCATTGAACAGCGATAGAGCCGGATAAGCGCCCAAACTGATCTCGGTCGCCTTACCATCCTTTATCCATCGATAGATGAAGCTTTTCGAACGCCCATCGCTGGAGACGCGTACATATAGACCACCACCGTCGGAATGACGTCCATTCTTGGCTAGCGCCGCGACTTTGCGATCAGTCAGCTTGTGGAGGGAATGTCCCATACTCTCAATTCCGTGTCCATGAATTTGTCCACTATGTGCGTGGCTTTAGCTGGACGAAGATGGATGGGTATGACGGAAAAATCAATATAAACAACGGGAGAAAGACGGTCTTGGACACGGGTGGATGGCGATTAGGCGGACTGTCTCTCCGCCATAACATATTGATATTAGACAGTTTTTTCGTTTTGCGCTTTTCCTGTCGACATGTCGAGAGGTTACGCGAGGGCTGGTTCGAACCGTCTCTGATCCGTCTCTCTTTGGCGCCGAATTAGGGGCCCAGTCTCATATCGCAGTTTCGGTGGGTATTCCTGTGGGCCGATGGAATCGATGCGAAAGCTGCTCACATTCGGATTGAATACGTTCTCAGGAATTTGTCGTGAAGGGTGATGTGACCGAATGAACATCGCGGTGGCGATGACATCTTTTGAAACAGATGAGATCATGCTTTTGGGCAATCACTTTTAGGAGTGGATGGACCCAGTGTTTTTGACCCGCCGTTTGATACTCAGCTGAGTTCGAACAGCTTTTCCTGCTCAGCCCAGTCCATCGGGATGGTGATATCGCGGAGCTTCCGGCTTGTCAGTTCTGGCGGCTGGCGACCTGTACAAATGGCTTCCACGATGGTTCGCGATAGAAATGCCAGCGGCAGAACACGGTTGATCATGTGAACCGTCGTGCCGCAGGTCTCTGCGATGGTGGCAAGTGACGCACCGGCCTTAAGTTCTCCATACCAGGATCGAGCCTGCGCCACATTGCGAATGAGCATGGCGTCGATCTGCGGCGCTGAATGGCCAAGCAGCAATTTGGTCTCAACACCCCGCTTTCGGTGATGGAATGAAGACTTGATGGCGATGGCTTCAGGCTCCATGCGGTTCGCATCGATTTCGAGCGCTGCGGCGAATGCTTTTGTATCCAGCTGGATTATGAGTTCGCCTGAACTCAAATCCACACGATGGATTAGCGATGTAATGTCGGCGATGGCATTCTCTATTCCGTCCAT
The DNA here is from genome assembly GCA_963799325.1 of uncultured Alphaproteobacteria bacterium. Lineage (GTDB taxonomy): Bacteria > Pseudomonadota > Alphaproteobacteria > Rhizobiales > Rhizobiaceae > Pseudahrensia. Next base: position 89,375 of record CAWCWS010000004.1, read on the forward strand.
CTTGTCAACGCCGGACCAAAACCCCGCCACTCGCCGGAGTAAAACTACACCACTGACGGCAAGAGTTTTCGAGGAGGTTTCAGTCTTCTTTCGGCTTGGTGCTTTGTTTGAGGCGGTAGCTCTCGCCGTTCATCTCCAGAATGTGGACATGATGGGTCAGTCGATCGAGGAGCGCACCGGTGAGACGTTCTGAGCCGAAGGTGCCGGTCCATTCATCGAACGGCAGGTTCGACGTGACGATGGTGGAGCCACGTTCGTATCGTTGGGAGAAGACCTCGAACAACAGCTCGGCGCCGGTTGGCGACAGCGGCACATAGCCAAGCTCGTCGATGATCAGCAGACTGTATTTGGCAATCTGCTTTTGCAGGCGCAGCAGACGCTTCTCGTCACGGGCTTCCAGCAGTTCGTGGACCAGTGCCGATGCCGTGACGAACCCGACCGACACGCCCTTTTGGCAAGCGGCCAATCCGAGCCCGAGTGCGACATGCGTCTTTCCGGTTCCGCTGTTACCGACTGCAATTATGTTCTCGCGGGCAGCGATATAATCGCAGCGGGCCAGTTCCATGACCAGCGTTCGGCTCGGCACTCGAACCAATGGCGTGCTTTCGCCTCACTGTTCAGGGACGGAATGGCTTTGAAGTCAAAGCTGTCGAGACTTTTAGTTGTTGGGAACCTGGCAGCCTTGATGCGCCGTTCCACCATTCGACGCTCCCGGTCAATGAGTTCCAGTTCCGCCAATCGCAACAGATAGCGGGAATGATCGACACCCTCAGCCGCACATTGCTTTGCGATCTTGTCATGTTCCCGCAGGAAGGTTGGCAGCCGCAGGGCCTTCAGATGATGGGCCAGCAGAAGCTGTGGCGTATCGTTCATGTCCCCGGTCATGATCGCCCACCTGACAGCAGCGCCATGTAATCACCGGCAGATGTGGCGGCGACATGGGCTTTGGGCAGGTAGGGATAGACCGTCATATCCAGCCGTGGTGGACGGCGCTCGATCCGGCACAGCATCAGATGCTTCACCGCATCGAAGCCGATCGTTCCCCGTTCCAAAGCAGATACGATCCCGGCTTCGACATCGCCCATGGAGAATGTCTCCAGCAGCCGGAGCACTTGAACGAACTCCCGTTTGCCGGGCTTGCCCATGCGAGATTCCATCAACCGGCGCAGGGTAATGAACGCTTCAGGCAGTTCCCAGCCAGCAAGCGGTGCGGCCTGATCAAGTGCATTGGTCTTCTGCTCGATCAGCGCCAGATAGTGCAGCGGATCGAAGACGTAATCCTCTTTCTCCCATGAGCGCGGATGCCGGGCGATAATCTCCGTTCCGTGGGCAATCACCACCTCATGGACGTAGCCACGCACCGTAACCGGTTGATGGCCGTACTGGGTGGGGACGGAATAATCGTTGCTGCGATACCGGACCAGAGACAGGGAACTGACCCGAACCGTTTGTTTGTCACAGGCATCATAGGGAACAGCAGGCAAAGGCTGTAACTGCTCAGCGTCAGTGGCAAACCGTTCGCCAATCGTGCCTTTGTGACCACGCAGCTTGTCCGCCATGCGCTTGCGACATTGTTCCCACAGATAGGCATTGAGATCGTCGAAGCTGGCGAACCGGGGTTTGGGTACCATGAAGTTGCGGCGAGTGTAGCCGACCATCCCTTCCACCTTGCCCTTGTCGTTCCCCTTGCCGGGACGACCAAAGCGATCCTCGAACAGATAGTGGGAGACCAGCTCCGAGAACACGCGGGTTCGTTTGCGCTTCCCGTCACCCAGAATACGGGCAACAGCGATCTTCGTATTGTCATATAGAATGGAAATCGGCACGCCACCGAAGAAGTCGAATGCGGCCACGTGGCCATCGCAAAAGGCTTCTGTTGTCTCCGCGGGATACGCCTTCAGGAAGCACGCATCTGAATGCGGCAGCTCAATCACCAGAAAGTGGATCTTGCGTTCGATACCGCCGATGATCGCAAGGGCTTCGCCAAAGTCTGCCTGGGCATGACCCGGTGGATGAGCCAACGGTACGAACATCTCCCGCTGACGCTGCCTGGCCGCAAAGATGTAATCCTTCACAACGGTGATGCCGCCAGCATATCCATGCTCGTCACGCAGCCGTTCGAACACCCGCTTCGACGTATGCTTCTGCTTCCGGGGAACGGTCTTATCAGCTTCCAGAACCGCATCGATGATCCCGACGAAGGGATCCAGCTTCGGCCGCTTCACTGACTTCGTGCGACGATAGCCAGGCGGTATCGAAAACAGCAGCATCTTATCGACCGTCCGCCGATCAACCCCAAACAACCGGGCAGCTTCGCGGCGGCTCATACCGTCAATCAAAACGGCACGACGAACTCGACCATACAAATCCACGCTCTTCACCAATCCCTCCGATCAAACGGAGAGCCTATCAGTGGCGGAGTTTTACTCCGGCCTCAGCGAAAACAATCGCCGTTCCTGTGGTGGATTATTGCTCCGGCGTTCTCACATCTTAGCCAGCAGTGAACCAAGGCGCTGTTGGATATGCTGTTGTTCATCCGCAGAACCACCATCAATCAAGCGAGAGGGTAACGTTGGTTCCCTGAGCCACGCAGTGAATGCATCTGTAACTGCGCGCTCCAGTGTCTCCGCAGGAAGTCGCCATCCACCAATCGGGCTAGCTGCATTGCTGTCGTTGTTGGATGCCCAAGTCGAGCCAGCATCACGCGCAACATTGATGCCATTCCCATCACCCAAATTACGATCATATTGATCCCGTTCCCCGGTACGAGAGATCAGCCTGTTGGAGATATAGTATCGATATCGCCTGCCCTTCTTGTTGGCATGGCTGGGCGTCAGGCGGTCACCGACCTCGTCAAAGACCTTTCCGACCAACGCAGAAGGCTCAGTTCCATACCTGCGTTTCGGCTTGGCTGGCGATGGCGTGGGTACAGCGGTCTGCTCGGTGTGGTGGTCGTCGGAATGGCTGCCAGCGTCTTCAGACCTATCTGGGACCGGCACCTCTCCGTCCACAGGCATAGCAGCATCCTGCAGCCGCCGCGTTTCGCCGATGCTCAACTGATCTTGGACACGCTGCCAGGTTTCCGGATCGATGATGCCATCATGCAAACCATCATAGGTCGTGCCATTGTGGTGAACCATGCCGACATAGATTGGATTGGTGAGAATGCGATACAGATGTCCACGGGTGAAGGACACACCGCCGCGCTGCCCTCCCGCTTTGGTGACCCACCGTTTTGACCGCAGTCCAAGCTTGTCAGATGCCGCCTTCGTTTCTCTGACTGTACCATGATCGAGATACAGGTCGTAGATCTGGCGGATGATGATGGCTTCATCTTCTTTGGCGATAAGCGCTCTGTCTTTGGCATCGTATCCCAGCGGGACTGGGCCTCCCATCCACATGCCCTTTTTCTTCGATGCTGCGATTTTGTCCCGTATCCGCTCTGCCGTGACCTCTCGCTCGAACTGGGCAAATGACAGCAGCACGTTGAGGGTCAGCCGTCCCATGCTGGTGGCGGTGTTAAACGACTGGGTGACGGAGACGAAGGATGCCTGCGCTTTGTCCAGCCGTTCAATCAGGCGGCTGAAGTCCGGCAGGGATCGGGTAAGACGGTCCACCTTGTAGACGACAATCTGGTCAACCAGCCCGTCATCAATTGCTTCCAGCAGGTTCTGCAAAGCTGGGCGGTCCATATTCCCGCCGGACAACCCGCCATCATCATAGTGGTCTTTCAGCAGCACCCAGCCCTCATGATTCTGGCTGGCAATATAGGCTTCACAGGCTTCCCGCTGGGCATCTAGAGAATTGAACTCCTGCTCCAGCCCCTCCTCCGACGATTTGCGGGTGTAAATGGCGCAGCGCACCTTTAATCGTTACGCATTCTGATTGTGGTTGGTTTGCTCCGTCATGATCGCAATCCGAAGAAACGCGGGCCCGACCAATGGGCGTCGGTGATCATCTTGGCGATGGCGGACAGGGACCGGTATCGCTTGCCCTTGCAGACAAACCCGTCCCTCACGACCTCCACCTGCCACGTTCGACCGTTCCACTCGCGCACCAGTTGAGTGCCCGGAGCGAGCTTGGGGGTGAGTTTGGATTGCGCCTTTTTCACAGCGGTCGACGCCTCAGCAGATTCTGATGTCGGCACGCCCGTGTCGGAATTGCCACTTCCATTCTCCGCGCTTTTCATAGGCGACGTTGCGAGATCGCTAGCGGAACATGGCGCCGCACGATTTGCCTCGCGAGGCTGATGCACCAAAGCGCCTGCAAGCACACGTTCTATCCGCTTGGGCACCGCGCCCAGCGTCTTCGTTTGCAGCTCATAGGCAATGGCCCAGCGTAAAACTGCCGTTGACGTGTTTGGCGGCGGCGCTCCCCCGATCAACTCGATCCACTGATTTACCAGGACATCCCTGCCCACGCCCTTGAGCGCGGAGAGAGATGCCGCCAGCTTAATTATCGCAGTGGATTGTCGATCGGATGCCACTGTCCCCCCCCGCTACGCAACCACCGCCGCCGGACTGGCAGTTGCGCGATACGTTCCGGCGCCGCCGCTTTCAGGCTTGCTCAGTTCAATCTCGTATCCGGCTTTCCGCAGGCCAGTAAGCGCAGCCCGTGTGGTATGTTGCTGCCATCCAAATTTGCCGCTCGCTTCTGCGATCGTCATGCCGCTCTTGCGCTGCAGCAGCGCAATCAACTGAGCCTTCTTGGTTGGTTTCGCTGTCTTCTTTGACGTTGTGGATTTGCTGTTTGATGCCGTCGTCATGGCGGTCTCCTCATCTCAATTCGAAAGACGGACAATTTCGCTTCCGTACTGAGGCTAGCCCGATCAAGCGGGCGAGAAGACCGGCAGCGCACCGGCGCCGGTGGAAGCATGAATGCTTGCCGTGGCAAACAAGTCCAGCCGATCTGTTAGGAAAATTCAGATTTTTCGGTAAACTGGCATACTGCGCCGATGTCCGCTTCGCGACCCAATTTTCTCAACGGCGGACTGATGGTCAATAGCTTAAAGGAGGATGTCAGCTCGCAGGTTCGTGTGCGTTGTCAATCTTCGCACCCTTCATCACCATCTTCCTCCGCGAGAGCAAGCCTTGGTTTTGGCTGGCGGGGAGGGTTATCGGGCCGAAACCGCGCGCGGAAGGTCTCTTGATCGTTCAAGCGAATCAGGACTGGATTTTCGCAAGAGGATGCTTTGCCGAAAACCACCGCATGACGAGGCTGCATTGAAGGCAGGACGGCAGCGTAATCCGAGCCGATATAGTTGCCGAGGAATTCTTTGCCGGTGTCATCGAATGTTCGCATGGCGAAGATGGTGTTACACTGATTGAGAATGGTCTTGGTTACATTGGCAGTCCGCTGTGTGATGAGCAGACAGCCAAGACCGTATTTGCGGCCTTGGAGGATTGCCCTCGCGGTTTTCGCTGTGGCCGCTTTGTCCCCTTCGGCCGCTACGCTGTTCCATTCAGGCACAAGAGTATGCGCTTCCTCATACACGAGACAGAGACGCGCGTGGTCTGCCATTTCAAGCTCTTGGCAAACGAGTAAGGCCGCATCGGAAAAGACGGCCGTAATCTCAGCGGCCGTAAGTCTCAGGAATGCGGCGTTATCCGCATTCCAACCAGACACCTGTTTCGTAACCCGGAACTGAGCTGGATTGTATATCCTCAGGTAGTGGTCATCATCATGATCGAGGAACGCCCTCATTTGCTCGATAACAGCCACAACGAACGTGTTTCGAGAACCGCCGAGCTCCTTGTTCTGGTGTGCGGCTCCGGCAGCACCGGCGGCTGCGAGCTCTGCCTTCCTTTCCCGCTCAAATGCGGGATCAAGGAAGTCGCTCAACAGGGTTTCGTATTGGTTAGTGAGGTCGAGGCATAGAACCTTCGTGCCTCGCGCGATCATCCGCTCGACCAGCTCAATCGCCAGGTAACTCTTGCCGACCCCAAGAATGCCGAGGATCGCCGTGTTGTGAGTAACGCACTCTGACAGATCAAGTCGTACACCATAGGGGGTCGCTGGGAAATGACCAATGCAGTCGTCCACCGGGCCGCCCTCAAGCTCCTCAAGAAGAAACACAGGCGCGTTCATGCGAGGCATCCAAGGGACCGGGCAGAACCGGCGGCCGTCATCGTCCCATGTGCCAATCTTGCGAGCCTTCGCCCGCGCGTAACCATACTTGTTTTTCTGCTGGACGACCTCGTCCCGGGTCACGCCGTCCACTACCTGGTAGATCACGCTCTGGTTGACACCGATGCGCACCTCAACAAGTGAGCTTTCGGCTAGTCCGATTTCATTAATGACCTCGAATTGCAAATACTCTGGGCTCGTCTCGGTATCCACGATGCCACACAGCCGGTCGATCCATTGGAGCGCTCGAATGTCGGCCTTGTCCTCGTCCGTAATCGCTATGGATACGGCCATTCCACTCGTGGCCTTTGCGCTGCCATCGTGGAGCGCCGCAATTCGATTTGGCAGCGAAGTGGTGAGTACCCGGAGCAGATTGCCCTCGTCCCGCCCAACGTAGTTGAGTGCGACGCCGAGCTGCGGCGGTCCGTGCTGGTCGGAAGTGACCATTGGTGTCCCTCGGGCGACAGTTTGAGCCTCAGCCTGCCGGACAAGAACAATCCCCGGCGACTGATGTGCAGCAACCGAGCCGATCAAGTCCGCACGATTGATGGGTTTAGGCCTATCAAGGAACCATATGACGTACTTGGCGGCGGCCTCGAGGGGTCGGAACAAGGCGATGACGATGAAGGTGCTGAGGATTGCAAACACCTCAATCGGCGCATCGCGGTGGAACAACCAGACCGAGGCCGTGACCAGCACGCCGAATAGGATGTTAGGGCTACCCAGACCGATCACTGCGCGCTCGAACACCCTCCAAGCAGTCGAAGGCTCCTCGCCCATCGGAGCGCGGAAAATCAGCAGCAAGATCGCGACCAATGCGACGATGGCGCAAAAGCCGATCGTTGCGCCGAGCACATATGTATCTGGCGTCCAAGGACCCACCACCGGAAGAGCCGAAACTAAGGCCAGCAACGCTGTCACGCCGTTTATGAGGGCTCCTGACGGAGGCGTGAAGTATGGATTGAGAATGCGGCTGCCGAAGAGGAGGCTTGCAATACCGCCATACAACCAAATAGCATTTTCGTTCGGCCTCAGCCCGCTGTCCACGAACAAACCTTGCACAGTCAGCAAGACTGCAATGTAGAAAAAAAGAGCGATTGCCCGAACCTTAGCTTCCGAAATCACTCACCGCTCCCCACGTCACTCGCTATTGGTGTATGCGACTTGGGAACCGACAATTCTAGGGTGCCTTGTTCACTGCGGGGAGGAAAACTGCTCTGCATCCTTAAAACGTCGTCGCTTTGCCCATAGGCCAATCGGACTGCTCTGCGGTGATGTGAGGCAGTTTCACCCATTCCGAAAAATAGCGCAGCCCTGACATTTTACCGAATTTAGTAATCGGCGTTCCAATCCACCAAGTCGTCTTCGACGCCATCTTCATTGTCTCCCAATTCCCAATTATCGAAGTCGAGGTCATCGAATGCGACGCGAAACTTCGCACGATGCCGATTATCAATGCGACGACCAGCTTGTGCGTTCGTAACTGCGGCGACACCAGCCTCGATCGATAGGAAGGCGACCTGATGTTCAAGAAGAGCGGCAAAGAAGGAATGGTCCGTGATATAGCTGTCGTCCATCGAAATGATGCGAAGTCGGCCTACCTCATAAGCATATAGCCACATCGGTCCATCCAATCCGGCGGCATTAACGTGGGCGTCCCATTGGGACGTGTTGAGGTTACCGGATATCAAGCCCTCGCTTTCCGCGTAACGTATAAGGAGCGCACACATCGGTTCTTCCAGAGACGTGAGGCGCTCGAAACACGCTGCCTTTAACTCGACGCGCAGGACGACCATAAGGAACAACAACCATATCAACTCACCGGTTCGGTCTTCCAGAGCGAGGGCAGGAATCCGGTGGTCGAGGAAATCCCCGATGGCGGTGCGTTCGATGTCGTTAGGATCGGCCACGTGGCGGGCGATAAGTAGTTCGACTAGGAAGCTCACTAGGGGGCATTGTCACGTTGAGCGACGCTGGCCGAGCGTTTCGCTGGAGCAGCGCGTCAGACCGTCACGATTTCCCGCCAGCTCGCGAACGCTTCGGAGCGAAATTCGTTCATCGTCCATCGGGAGATCAGGTGACGCTGGACGTTGAACTGGTTGTAGATGGCGGCGTGGGTGGAAAGGAACTTCTGCGCTGAACCAGGCGATCGAAACCGCCGTCGCTGGCGTTCGCGCTGTCTGGTCGGCTGGTGCGAAACTTCAGCCCGATTGTTCAAACGGCCTCCCATCTGGTGGCGATTACTGATGCCCAGTTCTCGCAATGCCGCACCATACGATCGTAGCCGATCGGTCACGATGACATCCGGCACGAAGCCTTGCCGCTTCAGCAACTTTCGCATGAGCTTGAGCGCGGCTTTCTGATCCCGTTTGGACTGAACGAGAACATCGAGAACCTCACCCTCTTCGTCGACGGCGCGCCACAGGTAATGAACTTTGCCGCCGATCCGAACGAAGACTTCATCAAGGTGCCACCGCCCGGAGGATTGAGGACGACCGGTACGAATCCGCTTGGCATAGGCAGGACCGAACTTGTGCGTCCACCGCCGGACAGTCTCATACGAAACGTCGATACCGCGCTCGGCGAGCAGGTCCTCGACGTCACGCAGACTGATCGCAAATCGGTAGTACAGCCACACCGAATGCTGGATGATTGAGGACGGAAAGCGATGGCGGGCGTAGTTGATCTTATTCATGTAACCACGGTAGCAGTCAGCGAGCCGAGCAAATGCCCGTTAACGTGACAAAGCCGTCCGACCGCATTCGCGACCGTCTGCTCGTGCAGGGCACGGGTCACCTTGGCTTTCAAATCCGCGCTGTCCGCGAACGGGCTGTAGAAGCTTCCGCTCTGCCATTTCCCTACTTCTTCAACGAAAGCCTTCTGTCGATTTTCGAACTCGGCGTTCGCTTTAACGAATACGAGAATCTGTTTCGTGTTCTGCGCCTCCAGGAACTCTTCGTGGGTCGGGGATACGTCCGAACCTTGTGCGACCCAGCCGTATCTTTCCCCCAAAATGAGCACGACGACGTTGCTATTTCGAAGTTCCTGCAAGCACGCCGTCTGCGGGCTGTCCGCTCGCGCGCCAAAGTCCTCCGCCATGATTGGCTGATATCCGAGGCTAGTGATGGCTTCGCGCGCGGCTGTCCGTTCAGCTTCGAAACCAGAGATGAGAGAACTAACGAACACCTACATCGGCTTGGTCCAAAATTTCGAAATGATGCCAGAGAACTAGGATGCCTTAGCCCCCGTAAGAAGGCCTTGGATGCTCATGTGCACACCTCTATGGCCTTGCATTTGCCAACGACCGCTCTGGGAACGAGTTCAGGCCAGTGCCGACCGGCAGCAATGGGCCGGCTCTGCCGCCGGCCCGGTTCGATCAGATCTCCACGCCTTCCGAAATTGCCAACGCGTCTTCGAGATCGACGCCTAGATATCGGACTGTGCTGTCCATCTTGGTGTGGCCGAGGAGGAGCTGCACGGCGCGCAGGTTGCCGGTCTTCTTGTAGATCTGAGCAACTTTGGTGCGGCGCATAGAATGCATGCCGTAGCCCGGCAAGTTTCTCTTTGCGTTCCAGCAGCGGCAGCTTCTCCAGATTTTCGCCGTCGAGGCGCAGCAGGTCGAAGGCGTGGAAGTTGAGGTCGGCGCCGTATTTCAGCGCGTTCTGGAGATCGGAAAACGCCGACAACGATTTCGATTGCGCTGCGGTCACTTCACCATCGATCAGCGCACTATCGCAGCCGATTTCTTCAAAGGCGTCTACGAGTGCAGCAAATTTACCAGTCCAGTCGAGACCCGAACGCGTGTAGAGCCGCGTGCCGTTCCTGCCGAGCGCGACGAGGCAGCGATAGCCGTCGAATTTGGTCTCGTGCAGCCAGTCGTCTCCGATCGGCACGTCGCTATCCAGCGTCGCCAGTTGCGGCTTGGCGAATTTCGGCGTGGCGAGCGAGCGTTTGGCTTCCGTCTCCCGAATCCTCGATACGAAATCTTGGTAAACTGGCCGAACTCAAAATACCGTTTTTGGAAGGTCCATGAAATTGGTCGAACGTCCGCAATTGGCCGCGATTGCCAAAGCTCGCCTAATTGGATTCCGAATGCACCACTGACCGCTTCGAGCCCTGATCAGATCTGAATATTAGTTGCATGGTGCTTGCATATGCAAGCTTATCGGACTAATTGCGTGTCATGGAAAATTTGTACGAACAGAGCGCCCTACGCTTGCTTCAAGCTGCGGACGAAATACGCGCCCGTCTCGCTGGAGAGTTCTCGGCCGTCCACGGAATTTCCGTGAATGAGTTCTTCGTCCTGCTTCATTTGGATCGAGCCACAAAACATCGCCTCCCGCGGGTCGAACTTGCCAAGCGCATGCACATCAGCGCCTCGACGATCACGAGAATGGCAACGCCGATGGAAAAGATCGGTCTTATCGAACGCCATACGGACGACCGCGATGCGCGATTGGCCTTTATGGTCATCACCGTCGCGGGGAAAGAAAAGCTGATCGAAGCTCGTGCGACCTTCGCGAAACAAGCCGGCTATTTATTCGATGAGCGATGGGACGAAGCCAGTCTGGACCGTTTTTCAGTCGAGTTGCGTCGGCTCATTTCAGGAACGGTAAGCAACCTCACTTGAGCCGACCTAGTCTCGGACCAGCTGCGGGCCGACACGGAGATATTCGCCCACGTTACATCAGTTTTGAAAGGATAGATCCATGATACATTTAATTTGTGGCTCCACCGGCGCTGGCAAGACGACATACGCCCAACGGCTGGCAAACGACGTTGGCGGGTCGGTGTTCTCGATCGACAAGTGGATGATCACTTTGTTCGGTGACGATACGCCCAAAGACCTAACCCCAGCTTGGTTCGCTCCACGAGTCGAACGATGCGAATTGCAAATGCGAGAGGTGGTCATTCGATTGGCAGAACTTAACATTCCGTCGATCCTCGATCTTGGTTTTCAAAGAAAAGATCATCGAGACCGGTATAGGGCGTTCGGTAATGAGAACGATTATGCGGTCGAACTTCACGTGCTCGATGTTCCAGCTGCCGTTCGTTGGAGCCGTGTAGAGCAACGGAATGCACAACCAGACCGCCGGGGATCCCTAGCAGTCTCGCGACCAATGTTTGATTACATCGAGACCATCTGGGAAGTCCCAAAAGCTAATGAACTTGCGAGCGCATTGTAAGCGATGCGCCGCTCCCACGTTTCGCGACGGCGCCTGATCTGAGATCTCCCATGTTTTGGGAGATTGATCATGAGAATGTCCGTGGAGCGCTCAGTGGAGGTTCTCAGGAACGCTGACCTTATTATCGGTCCGAAGGGACGTCGGCGTTGGCCGGATGAGTTAAAGGCGCAGATCGTAGCGGAAACGCTAGAGCCCGGCGCCAAAGTGAGCAGCGTTGCGCGGCGTTATAGTCTGCTTCCCAATCATGTCTCGGAATGGCGGCGCATGGCGCGGGACGGCAAGCTGATCCTGCCCGCGCTGTCGGAGAACGATGTCGGCCCGGTGTTCGCACCGGTGGTCATCGCTGAAGAGGCCACGAACGTTCCGGCACCTTCGGCACCGGGGATCCTTGAGGTCCTGCATGGCGGCGTGACGATCCGGCTGGACCCATCGACATCCGCAGCACGGATCGGCGAGATCGTACGTGCACTTGGTTCGGTTGCGTCGTGATCTTTCCGTCCAATCGGGTCCGGGTAATGGTGGCGACGACACCAGTCGACTTCCGCAAGGGGCACGACGGGCTGGCTGCACTGGTGAAGAATGAGCTTCGCAAAGACCCGTTCACGGGCACGGTGTTTGTGTTCCGCGCCAAGCGTGCGGACCGGCTTAAGCTGTTGTACTGGGACGGCACTGGCTTGGTGATGGCTTACAAGCGGCTGGAAGATGCGAGCTTCGCGTGGCCGCAGGTCCGCAATGGATTGATGAACCTGTCGCATGCGCAGTTCGAAGCCCTGTTTGCGGGGCTCGACTGGCGACGTGTTCGGGCCGTGACGACACGGGCTCCGATGGCTGTGGAGTAAGGGCAACACCCGCACTCGGAACGGGCATTCGTCACCTTTACGGCGGGTGGTTCGGGGTTGGATCTGCTAGGTTCAGACCATGCAGATAGCCGCAGATCTTCCCGACGACATAGCCACTTTGAAGGCGATGATCGAACGTCAGAATGATCAGATCGTGCAGCGTGATGGCCTGCTCGATCGCAAGGAAGACCGCATTCAGCGGCTTGAGAAGATGGTCGCGGACTTCCGCCGTGCCCTGTTTGGCCAGCGTTCGGAGAAGAGTGCGTGCGGCCAGTACGATCTGGCCTTGGAGGATATTGAGACAGCTATCGCCGCCATCCATGCAGAGGACGATTCCGATCAACTGGCGGACCAGTCGTCAGGGGCCACAAAGCCAAAAGTCCGCAACACCAACCGCGGCGCGCTACCCAAGCATCTGCCGCGCATCGAGCAGGTGATCGAGCCGAACAGTTCGGTCTGCGCCTGCGGCCACGACCTGCACATCATCGGCGAGGATGTATCCGAACGCCTCGACATCGTACCAGCCCAGTTCCGGGTGATCGTCACGCGCCGCCCCAAGCTCGCCTGTCGATCGTGCAGCGACGGTGTGATGCAAGCTCCCGCACGGGCCCAGCTGATCGAAGGCGGCATCCCGACAGAAGCGACCGTCGCGCATGTGCTGGTATCCAAATACGCTGATCACTTGCCGCTTTATCGGCAGGCCCAGATTTACAACCGTCAGGGTGTCGATCTCGACCGCTCCACGCTCGCAGGATGGGTCGGCAAGGCGGCTTTCGAATTGCGGCCCGTCTTCGATGCGCTGATTGCGGATCTGAGGCGCTCCACCAAGCTGTTTATGGACGAGACGAGAGCACCGGTTCTCGACCCGGGCAAGGGCAGAACCAAAAGTGGGTACTTCTGGGCATTGGCCCGCGATGATCGACCGTGGAATGGCGACGACCCGCCCGGCGTGGCCTTCACCTATGCGCCGGGACGTAGCGGACAGCATGCCGATGATATTCTAAGCGACTTCGGCGGCATTCTGCAGGTCGATGGCTATGCAGGCTACAACCGGCTGTTGAAGCGCACCGGCCAGGAGACCAACCGTCCAATCCGGCTTGCTTACTGCTGGGCCCATGCCCGCCGCAAGCTGTACGAGGTCGCCCGCAACAGCACCGCGCCTATCGCAGAGGACGGTCTGCGCCGCATTGCCGAGCTCTACGCTATCGAGGCCGGAATCCGTGGTTCAACATCAGAGGTACGGCTGGCAATCCGGCAGGAGCGGTCCGCGCCAAAAATTGCCGACTTCGAGCTCTGGCTGCAGCAGCAGCGGGCCCGCGTCTCGGCCAAATCCCCATTGGGAGAAGCGCTCAAGTACATCGCCAAATTCTGGGACGGGTTGATCCTGTTCCTCGCCGACGGTCGCATTGAGTTGGATAACAACGCCGTTGAACGCACGATCCGACCCATCGCCCTCAACCGGAAGAACGCCCTGTTCGCAGGACATGACGCCGGTGCACAGAACTGGGCCATGATCGCCTCGCTCATCGAAACCTGCAAACTCAACGCTATAGAGCCGCAAGCCTGGCTGACAAAGACACTCGAAGCCATCGTTAAAGGTCACCCACAGCGCCGTATCAACGAACTCCTACCATGGAACTACACCGAAACCGTGTGATCTGCGCACCGCTTACAGCGCATTGTACACTCGGCACGGTACTGTGGGCGAAGGTTGAATACCCGGTCGTAGGGATGTGCGGCGCACATTGAGGCGTGTTCCGAATGAACGAATGTGCGGCAGTCTTGTTCGCAGAACTGACCTCGCGGCGCTTCTAGTAACGCGCGATCTGAATGGCCGCTCTCGGGAAGCTGATCAAAACGGCTCGAACGGCAGCAATGGGCCGCGAGTGCCGTTCGCCGAACGTAACGGATCGAGGAGTGCGCATAGGTCTGCTTGGAGACCCTAGAGCAGGTTCATCGAACGCTGGATCATACGGGGTAGCTTTTTCCGGTGTAGGCTGATTCCATCCTCCTTTTGGGGAGAATGAGATGACCCGAGCCTATAGCGATGATCTTCGTGGCCGCGTTCTTAAAGCGGTTGCAGACGGCAGTTCGGCGCGGAGTGCCGGGCGCCGGTTTGGTGTTGCGCCATCGACCGCCGTACGTTGGGTGGACCGGCAACGCTCGCAGGGTGAGACTTCGGCACGGCGTCAGGGCAAGCCGCGGGGCTCACGGCTCGATGCACACGAAGCCTTCATCCTCGCTATGATCGATGAACAGAAGGATATCACCCTGACCGAGATGGTTGAACGGCTTCAAGCGGAGCACGGCGTTCGCATCAGCCGGGCCATGCTGTGTATCTGGCTGCGCCGTTGCGGCTTTACGCATAAAAAAAGACGGGACATGCTGCCGAGCAGCAACGCCCTGACGTTCTGATACGCCGCCAAGCCTGGTTCGATGGACAACTCGACCTCGATCCGGCGAAGCTGGTCTTCATCGACGAGACTGGCCTGTCTACGAAGATGGCACGGCTGCGCGGTCGTGCACTACGCGGCGAGCGGTGCCGGGCTGCCATTCCTCACGGACACTGGAAGACAACGACCTTCACGGGAGCGTTGCGGCTGACAGGAATGACCGCACCCTTCGTACTCGACGGCCCGATGAACGGTGCGGCGTTCCTGGCCTATGTGGAACAGATGCTCGCTCCCACGCTCGAACCTGGCGATGTCGTCATCATGGATAACCTGCCCGCTCACAAACCGGTCGTAGTCCGAGAAGCGATCGAACGAGCAGGAGCCCGTCTGGAATTCCTGCCCCCGTACAGCCCGGACTTCAATCCAATCGAAAACGCCTTCGCCAGGCTGAAGGCTCTGATGCGCAAGGCAGCAAAACGGACCATCGAGGAATTGTGGGACACAGTCGGTTCCCTGATCGACGCCTTCACGCCAACTGAATGTGCCAACTACTTCAAAGCCGCTGGCTATGAACCGGAGTAAGATGAACCTGCTCTAGTTGGACGTACGCCGTTGGCCGAGTGGCGAGCAAACCCGAACAATAGCGCAGTCCGCATGTGTTATGTGTATTGTTCAAGATCTGCCGTTCGCATCGTAGGCCGTCCACGGTTTTCTGGACGGATCCTATCGAAAGTCGTACGAATAAACGGGTCTCAAGTTAGTTGCACAAGGATACAATTTGGCAACCGTTCATGGTTGGGTGCGGTCTGCCCAACCGGCGAAGACGGATTCCAGGAAGACGACGGCGTAGTAGAGCAGAATCCCGAGGATCGCCAAAGCGATCAGGACCGCAAACATAAGCGGGTAGTCGGCACTGATCTTGCCGCTGTCGAACAGGAACCCGAGACCTTTGCCATGAGGCTGAATGATCTCAACCAGGTTGGTGCCGATAAAGGCCAGCGTCACCGCCACTTTAAGAGCGCCAAAGAACTCCGGCAGCGTTTTTGGCAATGCAATCTTGCGAAAGATCGTGAACTGGCTTGCACCGAGAGCACGCAGAATGTCGCGATATTCCGGCTCCAGCGTCGACAGACCGATGGCCACCGAAACGGCAATCGGAAAGAACGATATCATGAACGCCATCAGCACGGTGTTGAAGTCGTCCTGGCCCACGAACATCAGCGCGATGACGGGAACCACGGTTGCCTTGGGAATGGCGTTGAAACCCACCAGCAGGGGATACAGGCCCTCGCGTGCCACCCGCGAAAAACCCATCACCATGCCGACGAGCGAGCCGAAAACGACGGCTAGCAAGAGGCCGGCGATCGTGCGCCACAGGGTCTGCCAACCGTATTCGAGGAACAGCCAGCGATATTTCCAGAAGGCCGGGCCGAGATCGGACGGGGAGGCCATCTTGTAATCCGGCCAGCCGTTTACCCACACGAGCCATTCCCAGAACAATAGGAAGATGACGACGGCAGCGACGGGTATGCCGATCTGGCGAACGATATTGCTGTTCATCGGACGTCCTCCCGACCCTGGGCAATCTGAATCTCGTGCCTCAGTTCGGCCAGGAGAGCCGTGGGCTCGGGGGTGTAGAGGTCTTCCACGACCCGGTCCGGTCCAAGTGGCGATCGTGCCACATGCTGGGCGGTTGCCGGTCGGCCCGACAGGACAACAATCTGGTCGGCGAGAAAGACGCTTTCGCGCAAGTCGTGCGTAATCAGAAGTGTCGTCGTCTTCTCCTTCATCCGCAAGGCGTGCATGATCTGCCACAGGTCTTCACGGGTGAAGGCATCGAGCGCACCGAAGGGTTCGTCGAGAATGAGCACTTCGGGGCGGTGGACCATTGCGCGACAAAGGGATGCCCGCTGCCTCATGCCGCCGGACAGTTCCGACGGCTTCTTGTCCTCGAAACCTTCCAGACCAACCATTAATAGCAGTTCCCGTGCGCGGTCTTGGCGCTCGGCACTCGACAGCCTATTCGGCACGATTTCTAGAGGCAGAAGAACGTTGTCCAAAATGTTGCGCCATTCCAGAAGCACCGGGTTTTGAAACGCCATACCGACAGTGGAACGGGGGGATGTTACCCGTTCACCGTGTAGTCGCACCTCGCCCTGATCGGGAATGAGCAGGCCAGCGATGAGACGTGTCAGGGTAGATTTCCCGCATCCGGAAGGGCCGACGACGGCGGTGAAGGAGCCGGCTTCCATGTCCAGATACAGGTCGTCCAACACAGGCAACGGACCGGCCGCCGTCTTGTAAGCGTGGGTTACGCCCGCAAGCTCGATCTGAATCTTTTCGTCAGCCATCCGAATGTCTCCCCGACGACCCAATTCATCGCCCGGTGGCGCAGCTTGCCGAAGCAAGCCGGTATGCGAGCCTTTGGCTCTTACGTAAATACCGGACGACCTGAGCCGTCCGGGATCTGCGTTTTTCTTACTGAAGTTTCAGGCTGCCGTCATCCGGAAGGTAGGAGCCGTCGAAATAAAGGTCGGCATCGATCTCGTTCTCGATAGCCATGTTCGCTTTCACCTGTTCGAGCGCCTCGGAAAAACGTGCATCGTCGATGCCGCCCATGCCGTTTTCCTTCACATGGTCCGTCAGCACGTTGGCGTCGATGGCCAGTTGCAGACGTCGTGTTTCAAGATCGACATCGGCTGCCGGATTGCGTGACTGCATCATGGTGACGGCCGCTTTCGGGTCAGCAATCGCGTCCTTCCATCCCTTCGCCACCGCGCGGATGAAGCCGGTGACGACTTCAGGATTGGCCTTGGCATACTCCGTGTTCACGATCACGGCGTTGCCGTAGAGCTTCAGCCCGTTATCGGCCATCAGAATGGTCGAGATGTCGTCCTCCGGCACGCCGAGACGAACGAGGTTGAGATAGCTGGAAAACGAGAACCCGGCGATCGCGTCCACCTTGCCCTCGGCCAGCATCGGCTCGCGCGTCGGGAAACCGACCGGATCGACGGTGATCTTGTCCATATCGAGCCCATTGGCGGCTGCGAAGGCGGGGAACTGTGCCCAGGCACCGTCCGGCGGAGGCGCTCCAAGTGTCCTGCCTTCCAGATCCTTCGGCACCGTAACACCCAACGACTTCCGACCGACGATTGCGAATGGCGGCTTGTCGTAAACCATCATGACGCCGGTGACCGGCGCACCAGGGTTGGAGTCGAGAAATTTCACCAGCGAGTTGATATCAGCGAAACCGAGGGGAAAGGCGCCGGTTGCGACTTTCGGAATGGCGTCCAGCGACCCCTGCCCGGCAGTCACCGTCACGTCGAGGCCCTCGGCTTTGAAATATCCCTTGTCGATTGCAACGAAATAGGGGGCGGACGGACCTTCAAATTTCCAGTCCAATGCAAACGGAACGGCCGTTTGTGCAGCGGCCGTGTTCGTGAAGGCAAACCCGGTCAGCGACAGGGCAAAGGCTGCCCCCAGCGCAAGGTGTTTCAGCATGTAACTCTTCTCCAATGCGCCAACAGCAGCGCGTTGAATTATATCAAACGCAAATCCCACGCAGCGCAAGCGATTGTGTATTAGGCCTTAGTCTTCATCGGAGAGATCCAGGAGTGTGCAGCGTTCGAGCGACATCTCGTGAAATCGTGCAGGCCGGCTGCTGGGGAATGGGCCTCATACCGGTCGACGAAACCCGACACTTTCATGAAAGTCCCAGATCCTGCTCGACGATCAGAGTGGAGCGAAGTCCACTTCCAGTTTCACCAATCACAATTCGTGAAGAGATCGATAGGCCGCATTCCAAGCAATTCCGCTATAAAATCGCTCGTCGACGAGAGTCCGAAAGGTCCGCGAAGCTGACCTCACAGCACTCCTGGCAAAGCCGGATCTGAGTGGCCGCTTTCGGGAAACATGCCATATCGGCACGACCATCCGCAAAGGGCCGCGAGTGACGATCGCTTACCAACTTGAATCCGGAAGGGCATGCGACCGCTAGGAGCCCTCTACGACCGATGCTGCGCTACCAAGGGAACGGCGGCTTCGACGATACTGCATCTTGGGGTAGGTCATCGGGTTCGGCTTCTTCGATGAACCGCAAGAATTCTGGACCGACAGCAGAATGCAACTTTACAAGCGCATGGGCTTTTCGGCCATCTACATGCCTGGCGAAACGGTGGACGCGATTCAGGCGCACATCGGTTCCACGAACAATCGACGACTCAACGTTTATGGCACCGAACTCTACCGGCCAATCACAACATTCACGGACGATATGACGCGGATTGTCGGCAAGTCGGCATTTAAACTATAGCAGGGTGTGAGTTTAATTTTGTCAATGGCGGAATTTTTCTGATCGCGACAACCCGCGCTTTTAATTGAACATTTCAAGTATCAATATCGAAAACTGCCAGTGCAATTTCCTGCCCGTTGAAACGCTGTTCAGTTCAACACTAGGAACTTTGCGTCGGTTGGCATTCCTCCGTTGATCGGAGTCATATCTTGCGGGCAACAGGACATGGCAACGATGCAATCCGAATGGGCGAGCAACTCGACGTAGTCGCCCGCCTTTGCCGGCGGTTCGCCTTGCGTCAGGCTCTGGTCGCTACCAATTGGAATATTCATGAACAGATTGAGCGGCGACGGCACGACATCCACACTGAAGCCGAGTTCCGCCATCGCTTCGCGGAGATTGTCCGCGCAATTCCGATGATATTGTGCGCATCCAAGCAGTTCATAGCGCTCGGCATCACAAGCCGCCATAATCGTGTCATGGATACCGGAAGAGGTATCGGCTTTCAGCGTCAGCATCGGCTTTCGGCGGTTGGTGACGAATGGTTTGCCTACGGGCGGCACCAATCGACCGTTTGCCACGCGACTGTGTTCCATCGACATGAAATGCGTGAAATCATCGGCATCGAAGCACCAGGTATCCACTACCTGCGTTCCCGATGTGTTGACTATCCTGATGGACTGCCCGGCCTTCAATGCGACTGCACGTCCGTGACGGGCCGGTATAGTTGTCATATCCTGATCGGCCATCATGCCTCTCCTCCAATTTTCGTGGCGCGGTGTTCTACCCACCATGGTTGGTTACAAATAAAACCCAGGAACCCGGTCACTATCAGCGCGCCAAGATAGGACGTCGCACCAGTTCCAACATCGAGTAGCGGGTTGACCTCCACGAAGTCGAAGCCGCGAACCCTGTGTCGGCGCGCTATCGCCTTCAGGGCCGCCATCAATTCGGTAAATTGCATTCCATCCGGCTCGCCCGACACGCATCCCGGCACGAGCGAGATGTCGAGGGCGTCGACATCGATGGTAACGTAGACTTCCGAACCTTCCGGCAACAGTGCCGCAAGTCCCTCTCCGCCAAGCCTTCTGGTCTCGCTCATGCAGACGACACGGTGATCGTTGGCGCGCAATTCCTCGACATGAGAGCGTGTGGTCCGCAGCCCACGAATGCCGATCTGCGTCAGCGAAAGGCACGTTTCCATCGCGCAGATATGGCGAAAGGCATGACTGTTGGTCCGGTCGAGATCCTCGTCGATTTTCGCATAATCCTGATGGGCGTCGAACTGTATGACGTGAAGCGGCGTGTCGAAGGCCTCGAAGATCGGATAGGTGACCGCGTGATCGCCACCGAGCATGACGGGCAACAAACCGGCATCCAGCATACCGCGTACCCGTTCGGTTATCAGTTCAAACGTCCGCGCGGGATTGGCCGGGCGGACATCGACGTCGCCCGCATCAACGATCAAACCGCCCTCGATCTCCGGTCCGAGATACTCTTCGTCGAGGTCAGGGTCATACAGCGCTTCGCCCGACGGGAAGCGCAAGGAATGTTCGCGGATTGACCTCGGCCCCATCCGGCTTCCCGGCAGGAAGGGCGAACCCTCATCGAACGGAATGCCGAGAACCCCGATCAGCGCGCCAGCATAGTCCGCCTTGTCGATGGCGATGCGGGAACGCAGGTAACTGGGTATGCCGGTGTAGGCGCGGTTTATCGATTTCATGATGTGGTCTCCGGTGAAAGTTTCGAAGGCTTCGACAATGTGGGATGGAAGGCTGATACCTTCTGAAAGAACTCGGCGACCCGGGCGTTGTCCTGCGATGTGAAGATCTTTTGCGGGTCGCCATCGGCGACGATCCTGCCATGGTCCATGAACAGCAGGCGTGAGGCGACATCTCGGGCGAATGCGAGTTCATGTGTGACGACCAGCATGGTCATACCTTCGGCTGCAAACTCTTTCAGCATTCCGAGCACCTCCCCCACCAGTTCAGGGTCGAGAGAGGATGTCGGCTCATCGAACAACATGATTTGCGGTTCCATCGCCAGCGCCCGGGCAATGGCGACGCGCTGTTTCTGCCCCCCGGAAATCTGCCCCGGATAAGCGTCTGCCAGTTCAGCGATCCTCAGCCGTTCGAGAAGGGCGTCCGTCCGATCGGCTGCATCCTTTGGCGTTCTCCGTAGCGCTACGGTCTGCGGGCGTTGCACGTTGTCACGCACCGTCATGTGCGGCCAAAGGTTCAGGTCTTGATAGACGATCCCGATCGATGGCCGGATTGCATCGATTTGTCGGCGAGACTGTCGGCGGATCAAACCGTGACGGTCGCGCTCGTGACCGATATAGCGCCCACCGACCTCCACGAACCCGCCATCGGGCGGATCGAGCCAGAGCAGGGTTCGCAGAAGCGTCGATTTTCCGCATCCCGATGGCCCGACGAGGCTGGCCACCTGCCCCTTCGGTATATCTAGATACACCTCATCGAGCGCACGGGTTTGCCCGAACCGCCGCACCAGCCCGGTCGCACTCAAGGCTAGAGGTTGCTTGTGATTTTTGTGCATCCCGTTCATCGCCGCGGGCCTTCCAGGATCAGGTAGCGGGCAGCGATGTGGCTCATCCGGTGGCGGCGATCCTCACCACCGAGGCGTCGTTCATACCAACCCGCGAGCGCGGCGAAGGCGCCGGTTATCAGCCAGTAGATGAGGGCCACCGCGATAAAGACCTCGAACGGCGCGAACGTGTTTCCCTGCACCACGAGCCCCTGATAGGTCAGTTCCGCTATCGTGATCGACGATAGAACCGAGCTTTCCTTGATCATCGTCATCGTACAATTCACCACCGGCGGAACCATCGGTGAAATGATCTGGGGAATGACGACATGGCGCGCGGCGGCGACGGGTGACATGCCGATGGCGCGGGCGGATTCCCACTGTCCCTTTGGCAGCGCGCGCACGCATCCCCGGATGATCTCGCAATAGTAAGCTCCGGCGAACAGAGAAAGCGCTACCATTCCATTCACCAGCGCCGGCGACCTGATGCCCGCCGAGGGCAGGCCATAATGGACGAGAAACAGCATCACGATGAACGGAATGCCGCGCATGATGGCGACGTACACCCACACGATCGCCCGAATTGGAGCAAACGGTGACAGCGCTCCGACCGCAGCAAGACTTCCCAGCACTATACCCGCCAGAAATGCCACGGTGGCGATCTGAAGGGTCAGGATCGCACCTTCCAGAAAGGCCGGCCAGCTATTCAGCACGATCATCGGGTCGAGCGACATCTCAGCGACTTTCGCGTTCGAAACGGCGTTCAAGCAGAAAACCCGCCGTCATCAGGCAGGCATTGATGGCAAGGAATACGATTGCGGCTGCCATGATCGGCTCGAAAGGTCGGAAGGTCGCGGCACCGATCTGCTGCGCGACGCGCAACGCCTCGACCACGGTTATGACCGCCAGAAGGGCCGTGCCCTTCACCACAACAGTTCCCTCGTTAATCAACATAGGGAGGATACGGCGAAAGAGTTGCGGCAAGACGATCTTACGCCAAATGACCGCCGGTTTGAGACCAAGAGCCGTGCTGGCTTCGATCTGGCCAGCTTCGATCTCCGGCAGACTACCGCGCATGATTTCCGATACGAAGAACGACGAATTGAAGGCTATGGCAAAGATACCGGCCGCCTCCGCACCCATACTCACCCCGATCAGCGGTAGCCCGTAATAGGCGAGGAAGATCTGGATAAGGACCGGCGTTCCGCGAATGAAGCTCATCACCACGGCGATGACCATATTGACGGGCGCTATCCGCAACGACCGTACGATGGTCAGAACCGTGCCGCCGATGAGGGCGAGCACGATGGCGATGAGCGCTATTCGTACGTTTATGAGGGCGGCATCAAGAATCCTCGGAAATGCCGCCGCCACCAATGCAGGATCAGCGCCCACCGGACTACGACAGCGCCGACTTGAGGCTTATAGTAAGCCCCGGCTTCAAAGTGCACCTTCCGGCAGGTAGCCGTCGTCCGGTATCTCCATCTTGAAGCCGAACCATTTGTCCTGAAGTTCGTAGAGGCGGCCATCGTCGCGCATTTTATAGATGACCGACGAGATGAAATCGCGCAGGTCGCCGTCTTCAGGCCGCGTCACCCACGCCATGTAGGTGAACGCCACGCCCGTTTCGATCGGTCCGCCGAGTTCAAATGTATCTGAGCGTTCCTTGACGAGAACGGCGAGGTTCGGGAGCGCCTGAATGACGGCATCAATCTCGCCGGTGGCGAGCGCGACATAACAATCGGTGTAGGCGGTATAGAGTTTGAGGTCTGCAAACCCCTCGCCCTTGGCCTTCAACGCCTCGTTGACAGCCTTAGAGATTGGCTCCGCAGAAGATGCCAGCTGGGTGCCGACATTCTTGCCGACAAGTCCCTCTTCGTCGGCGATCGTTTCGCCCTTTCTGGTCAGAATATAGGGCTGTCCATTGGCGATGGGAGCAGTGTAGGCGTAGCGTTTCGACCGTTCTTCATTGATCGACACCGTCGTTGCAACGAAATCGAACTTGTCGGCCAGCAGCCCTGGCAAGATGCCCTGCCAGGGCAAATCGAGCTGATTCAATTCGACACCGAGTTCCTCGATCACGACGTTGAGAATGTCCTTGCCGTAGCCGACGATGTTTCCGCTTTCATCGACAAACTCAAAGGGTGGAAAGGCGGCCTCTGTGCCGACGGTTGCGGTCTTGGTTTCGCGTATCTTGGCCAGGGTTCCGCCGCCCTGTGCCAAAGCGGGAAGCATGAGGGCTGGAAGGGCAAGCGCGGCTGTACCGGCGGTGGCAAGCAGGCCGAAAGTTCGTCTCGTAATGCGCGTCATCGGAAATTCCTTTCAGGAGGGTCGGAAGAGTGCGGGGAGGTGTTTTCGGGTGAGGGTCGGAACATGACGGACAGTGTCAGCTGAAATAATCGGCGCGAACCGCGGCACCGATCAGGTTCACGGCCAGCCTGCCAGCGACGATCGAGGTGATATTATTTAGATCACGCGCGGGAGTGATTTCGACGATATCCATGCCCATCACGCGGCCCTTTCCAACGAGGCCGTGGATGAGTTTTCGGCATTGGTGAAAGGTCAGTCCGCCCGGTGCCGGACCCTCGACGCCTGGCGCTTCCGAGGGGTCGATCCCATCGGCGTCGATGGTGATGTAGTAGCGCCCGCCGGACGGGATGCGGTCGATGATCGCGTCCATTCCGGCATCGTGCACCTCGAAGGCCGGAATGATATTCGCGCCGTAGGCCATCGCCGCGTCGTATTCTTCCTGCCTGCCGCTGCCCTGGGCACGGATGCCGATCTGGTAAATGTCGCCGAAATGGTCCATTTCAGAAGCCCGCCGGATCGGGCTCGACAGGCCATCGCGCACACCGGAAACGTGGTCGCGCCAGTCGATGTGAGCATCGATCTGAATGAGCGTTATCGGTTCCGCCTCGCTCGCCACTTCGGAGAAGGCGCGAAAGATCGGGATCGGAATTCCGTGATCGCCGCCGAAGGTGATCGGCATGGCGCCCGATTTCAGGATCTTCCGCATGGCAGCTTCCGCCTTTCGGAAGTGGTCGCCGCCAGCCACGTCGAGATCGTAGACGACGTTGCCCACGTCGACCGCCTTGACCGGACGGTCGTCGTAGATCGGTCCGCCCACGTCGAAATCGTAGCGTTCAAGCCCGCGGGACACGCGGTATGTCACCTGCCGGATGGTATCCGGCGCATTGATCTGGTCGTTGGCCAGTGCATCGGGCGTATAGGCCGTTCCGTATGGCAATCCCAGAAACGCGATGTGGGCGTCGAGTGAGTCAAGATTGGTATCAACGGGTGAGTACAGAAAACTGCCGTGGCTGGTTTCAGCGGCAATGGTAAGCGGCTTGTCCGACATGGGTAACGTCCTGTCCTGTCAGCGGGATTGTCCCGTGCTATGCAAAAGGGTGGACGAACGCCTGGCAGGATAGAACGACAAATATCGCGTTCCGGGTTGCGGAATCTGCAACCTTTTGGTCAAATTCGGCATGGCACGTGACATCGGTAGACTGCAGTTTTCGAAACGACTTGTCGGAAATCTCGGCCAAGCGGATCTCCGCAACCTGCGTTTATTCAGGTTGGTCGTGGATGCCGGCGGAATGAGCAACGCGGTGGCGCGGGACGGCCTTGAGAAGTCATCTGTAAGCCGTGCCATTCGTGATTTCGAGAGGCGCGTTGACGGTGTGATCTGTGAGCGTGGTCCGGGCGGTTTTCGGGTCACGGATTACGGTCGGGCCGTTTATTCCGCAGCAATAATCGTGGACGATTCCGTTGAGGCTGCACGGCATCAAATCAATGCGGCGCACAACACCTATGAGGGCGAAGTTCGTCTCGGCATCTCGGACAATTGCCTCACCAACCCCTCCGCAAAGATATCCGACGCCATCGAACTGTTCATATCGAGCGCGCCGGCAGTGAAGCTATCCGTTTCCATTCATCCGCCGGACAGGCTCGCCAGTGCGGTCATAGACCGCCGCGTGCATCTCGGCATCATGACCTACGATCTGCTCGGCTCAGGGTTTTCTCACGCACCGCTCTTTCTGGAAGAATTTCGGTTGTGGTGTTGCCCGCATGACGGGGAGACGCCGCCCCATCTCGACAAACTCGCCGCTCGCGGCTTCGGGATCGTTCAACGCAATTTCGAAACCGCAGGTCCATCGGAGCAATCCCTGAAGATTAAAGCCGCCTGGGCTGCGCATGCCAGTGGTATCGAAGCGGTGGCGACGTTGATCAACACCGGCCGATGCGTCGGATTTCTGCCGGTTCACTACGTACTCGGCACCAGGACAAGGCGTCCTTTTGTCGAAGTTCCCGGCTCAGCAGGTATTTCCACTCCCTCAGTTTTTTGCGTTGTAAATGAACGCGCGCGTCCAATGACCCAAGCAGTCCGCGCCATGCACGACGCCCTTATTGGGGTCGCGAAACGAGCTGGAAGTTTTGAGGAAGCTGTTAAACTTCTTGGATGGTCAGATAGCCGCCCCTTGTAAGAAAAGTGATCTATGTCTGCTTAGAGCCCTACCCCGCCGTTCGGTATTGTTTCAAACCCAGATTTTGCGACGACCAAGTCGCTGCTTTCGTTCGATACGATGAGCCGTTGCAAAAAGGATGGTTCGGGTTTTGTGACTAGCTTTGCTTTGTAGACCAATCCTGTGTTTGTTTTATCTGATCGGTTTTGATGGCGATTGGATTTGAAAGTTGGGTTTCTACGAAAATGGCTTAGAGCGCGTTACCGCTATTTGTGTGGGCAGCGCATCAATGGCTCTAGGCGGCCTCGGTGCTCCAGGCGCTCTAGAAACGTCCATCGGGTTGGCAGGGTTGGCTGGCTTTGTTTTGGGTAAGAACAAGAAGTTCGGCCCAGAGTGCAGCCGCGTTCAAAAGGGCATTCGTAAGAAGCTACTTTCAGACTACCGTGAATTCATCAAAATTGAGGGAGACGAGTGGCATCTTGCAGCTGACCTAGAGGCGGCCAACGCGGCATTAAATGAGACATTGGCCGACTGCTTTATTGATCGAAGAAAACTGGCCGCGAGTGCCGTAACGATTTCTGGCTTCCCCGATGGGGCAGTGTCCATTGTCTTCGAAGAATTAGCACAGAAGCACCCCGCGCTATTTGCCTCCAACAAGTCAGATACAATTGCTTACCGGTACGCCCGAGACGTGATCCGTGAGGGCGTCAAGGCTGCTGTTGAAGACCCAGACTACTATCGCAAGCTCGAACCTATCCTGATGCTGGAAATGGCCAGCACACTGGGCATCATTCACGCAGCTGTTGACGCGGTTCGTGATGATATTCGTTCGCTTCAGTCCACCATTGATGGATTGGTCTCCAGCTCTGAAAAGCGAGCGCGTGAATTCGGGATCAAAGAAGGGCTGCTGCTTGGCTTGGCGCGGCGCTATGCACCCAACAATCCAGAAGATTTCGATACAGCGCTGACAGAGTTGGAACGGGCGCTCGACGTGGCCCACAGGGACGCGTTGCCGTCCAACGTCGATGCTGCGCTTGATGCTGTCCTTTCCCGCGTCGACGAACTCAACACTCAGGGCGATCTCGACGCAGCTCAGGCCACAATCGATACTGAAGTCGCTGCCATGGACGAAGAGGATGCGCGGCGGGAAGAAGAAGACGCGCGGCGCAAAGCCGCACGGTCCCGCCTTAATGAAAAAGGTTTGGATCAATCGATCCTGACACGTTCGGTTGAGGGCGCTGTGCGTTTCTTGTTCGCAGGTATCGAATTAGATGCTGATCAAGAAGACGACAAATTCGAGCGGCTACTAGCCACCCGTGAAGAGTGGTTTGAGCGAGGACGAGATAAGGGCCTAAACTTCGATCTCGAAGTGGTTATTGCTCTCGATTTTCGCATACTCGAAGAGCGCGCCCGAGATCATGTTCCCCTCGATTGGGCCATGACGCAGAACAATCTTGGCACCGCCCTTTCGACGCTTGGGCAGCGCGACAGCGGCACGGCGCGTCTTGAGGAGGCTGTGGTAGCCTTTCGCGCGGCGCTTGAAGAGCGCACCCGTGAGCGTGTTCCCCTCGATTGGGCCGCGACGCAGAACAATCTTGGCACCGCCCTTCGGACGCTTGGGGCGCGAGAGAGCGGCACGGCGCGTCTTGAGGAGGCTGTGGTGGCCTTTCGCGCGGCGCTTGAAGAGCGCACCCGAGAGCGTGTTCCACTCCGTTGGGCCATGACGCAGAACAATCTTGGCACCGCCCTTTCGAGGCTTGGGGAGCGCGAGAGCGGCACGGCGCGTCTTGAGGAGGCTGTGGTGGCCTATCGCGCGGCGCTTGAAGAATACACCCGTGAGCGTGTTCCACTCGATTGGGCCACGACGCAGAACAATCTTGGCACCGCCCTGTCGAGGCTTGGGGAGCGCGAGAGCGGCACGGCGCGTCTTGAGGAGGCTGTGGTGGCCTTTCGCGCGGCGCTTGAAGAATGCACCCGTGAGCGTGTTCCACTCGGTTGGGCCATGACGCAGAACAATCTTGGCAACGCCCTTTCGAGGCTTGGGGAGCGCGAGAGCGGCACGGCGCGTCTTGAGGAGGCTGTGGTGGCCTATCGCGCGGCGCTTGAAGAATACACCCGTGAGCGTGTTCCCCTCGATTGGGCCACGACGCAGAACAATCTTGGCACCGCCCTTCGGATGCTTGGGGAGCGCGAGAGCGGCACGGCGCGTCTTGAGGAGGCTGTGGTGGCCTATCGCGCGGCGCTTGAAGAATGCACCCGAGAGCGTGTTCCCCTCGATTGGGCCATGACGCAGAACAATCTTGGCAACGCCCTTTCGAGGCTTGGGGAGCGCGAGAGCGGCACGGCGTGTCTTGAGGAGGCTGTGGTGGCCTATCGCGCGGCGCTTGAAGAATGCACCCGTGAGCGTGCTCGACTCGACTGGGCCATGACGCAGAACAATCTTGGCACCGCCCTTCGGACGCTTGGGGCGCGCGAGAGCGGCACGGCGCGTCTTGAGGAGGCTGTGGTGGCCTATCGCGCGGCGCTTGAAGAATACACCCGTGAGCGTGTTCCACTAGGTTGGGAAGAGGTTCAGAGCAACCTTGAACGAACTTTCATCCTCCTCCGTAAGCGTAGGAGTGGGTCAGCTTAAGCATAGTCTCTGTCGCAAAAAAGAAGGTTTTGCAACGGTTCTTCGCGCCCCACTATTTCAACGGCTTGGGTGTCGCAGAATATGGTCGCAAAATAAACGCGCGGATTTCTAGGTTTGATATACGTTTCTAAGCCGCGAGAATCTCAAAATGCATAAGCTAAGCTGGTCGGTCGTATTGCTGAGTACGTTTGTGACAGAGGCAAACGCGCAGGAGGTCCGTAAAGATTATCGCGCAGAAGAGATGCGGAACCTCTGTAGTGGGACTGCCCGAGAAATCGATAAAGGCTCGCAAAGTTTGATTTGCACGTTCCGCATACAAGGGGTCGCAGACATGATGGTTTACAACTGCATGTCAGTTGATCGTGGCTTTAGACCTTACCCCCCTTGACCGCCAAAAAGCCTCCATCGAGAGGAGCTGCTCGACAAGCTTTTCTCAATTTCATGGATGCCAATCCTGATAAATGGGGTCTCCCTTGGAATATAGTTGTCGCCACGGCACTGTCCGAAAACTTTCCCTGTAAAAGATAACGAACTTCACCAGTCGCATAGGTGAATATATGGAACGTTCCGTCCGCAACATTGAGCGAAAGTCTCAAAGGTCCGGATTCTGTTGAAAAACTCGCTTGCTGACCGCGTTCTTCTTTGATTCAATTTCCCAGTTGAACTGGGAGGATATTAGCGATGATGGGTGCCCGAC
The DNA here is from genome assembly GCA_963799325.1 of uncultured Alphaproteobacteria bacterium. GTDB lineage: Bacteria > Pseudomonadota > Alphaproteobacteria > Rhizobiales > Rhizobiaceae > Pseudahrensia. Next base: position 118,549 of record CAWCWS010000004.1, read on the forward strand.
AGGAGGCGCAGGCGGCGCTGTTCTATGAGTTCTCGCTGGAGGACCACGTCCCCGGCGATCACATGCTCAGGCTGATCGATCGCTTTGTGGATCTGTCCAGCGTGCGCCGGTTCCTCGCTCCGTTCTACAGTTCCACCGGCCGCCCGTCGATCGATCCCGAGCTGATGATCCGCATGCTTCTGGTCGGCTACTGCATGGGCATCCGGTCCGAGCGTCGCCTGTGCGAGGAGGTGCATCTGAACCTGGCTTATCGTTGGTTCTGTCGGCTGGATCTGAGCACGCCGGTGCCTGATCATTCGACCTTTACGAAGCATGTCCTCGGGCTCCGACCCGGGGGAACCGGCACGGCCGGTTCAGGCAGAGCGGGTTGTTCCGGCACCTGTTCGATACGGTGCTGGCGCGATGCATCGCGGAAGGGTTGGTCGGGGGCAACGACTTCGGTGCCGACGCCTCGCTCATCAAGGCCAAGGCCAGCCGCTACAACAAGATCGAGTGGGCCGACTGGTCGGTGCCGGAGGTTGTGACCCGAGCAACCCAGGAGTATCTCGACACGCTCGATGACGAAGCCTTCGGCGCATCGACCCCGGTCAATCCCAAGGCCCTTTCCGCTTCCGATCCGGCCGCACGTTACACCGGTGCCAATGGCGACCGGCCGTTCTTCGCCTACTCCACCAACTATCTTGTCGATCTCGACAACGCGGTGATCGTCGATGTCGAAGCGACGGCTCCTATCCGACAGGCCAAGGTCGGCTGCGTACGCGACATGATCGTGCGCACGCGCGACCGCTTCGGGCTCTATCCCGAGAAGCTGGTAGCCGACACGGCCTACGGGTCGGGCCCCATGCTGGGCTGGCTGGTCGAGGAGGAAGGGATCGAAGCCGTACATCCCGGTCATCGACAAGTCGGTGCGCGCCGACGGCACCTTCTCCCGTGAGGACTTCCGATACGACCGCGACGAAGACGCCTATGTCTGCCCGGCCGGCAAACAGCTCGTCCAGTTCAGAAGAACCTACAAGACGCCGCGTCTGGCTACGGGCGACAAGGCTGGAATGAAGCGATATCGCGCTGCCAAGAGCGACTGCGACGTCTGTCCCCTGAAGCCCCGCTGCTGCCCGAAGGAGGCATCTCGGAAGGTCCTGCGATCCATCCATGAGGGCGCCCGCGACATGGCGAGAGACATCACGAAGACTGACGCCTACGTGACGGCCAGCTACGCGCGAAAGAAGGTGGAGATGCTGTTTGCCCACCTCAAACGCATCATGAAGCTCGACCGCCTGCGCCTGCGGGGACCGAACGGTGCCAAAGACGAGTTCATCCTCGCCGCAACCACCCAGAACCTCCGCAAACTGGCCAAGCTGGTGCCACAACCGGCGTAGGAAGAAGCCAAGAGGCTCTCACTCCGATATCCCGATCGTCTGGAACAGCGAGTTTTTCAACGGTATCAGCCCTAATTGGACGGTCGAACCAGTTTCGCGCTCAACGTTTGCGATAATTAAACACTGATTTCATAAGTGTAAATCTACGTTGCAAGTGGTGTTGGATCTCCGACTTGACACTTGGCGTTTGACACAAATTGATCTCTGCATCGTAGAACCGATGGCTGTCGTGGAACTGCTTACGTAGGGTCCAGTCTGAACCAGATTTTTTTCGATCCGCTTTGAAGGGCTGCTTGGCATACCGACGAAAGCTGGGCCGTTTGCACATAAGCGAGTAAAGATCATGCGACCCGGTGTCGCTCCGAAGGTCTACCTCTGACCGGAACGCATATATCTCTTTGATGTTGGCCCTCGAACAAAACCTGAGACCAACCTGATGACCGACAACGAAAATCGACCTTTTGCAATAGTCGTTGGTGGATCGGCAGGCGTAGGCCGGGCTGTGGTGGATGAATTGCTGCATCGCGGATACGATGTCGGAATCGTAGCGCGCGGCAAGACCCGCTTGAGTGGACTGCAACGGATCGCTGGTGTGGACACCGAGTCCGCAGATGCCGGTGATGCGAAAGACCTGTCACGGGCAATCAACGCATTGGTCAACCGCAATGGCGTGCCGGATGTGTGGGTTAACTGCGCGATGGCGACGGCATTTTCCGCGTTTGCCGAAGTCGGGTCGGAGGAGTTCGACAAGATTGTTCGAACGACATTCCTGGGTCAGGTGAATGGCACACGGCTGGCGCTGGAGATGATGAACCACGGTCACATCGTCCATGTTGGATCGGGCCTGTCCTATCGTCCGGTGCCGTATCAGGCAGCTTATTGCGCGGCCAAACATGCCATCAACGGCTTTGTCGGCGCGGTGCGGTCCGAGGTGATCCGCGAGGGGCGCGATCTCAATCTTTCGCTGGTGCAACTGCCCGCAATCAACACGCCGCAATTCGACTGGGCACGCAACCGATTGTCGCAAAAGCCGCAACCCGCACCGCCCATTTTCACGCCGCAAGTTGCAGCACGTGCGGTGATGAAAGCCATCGACACCCATGCTCGCGAAATCATCGTCGGGCGCTCGGTGTTGCAACTCATGTTAGGCGACATGGTGCTGCCCAACTACCTCGACAACCGATTGGCCTCCTCCGGTGTCAAAATGCAGAAGTCCGACCGGCCAGCCGATCCGGACAAGGAAGACAATCTGTTCGGCCCCACAGACTATCCTGCCCGGGCGGAGGGGTCATATTCCGACCGAGCCCAGAATCGTGCAATTATCGTGGATGGCGATGCCGCGCGGAAGGCATTCTTTTTCGGTGGTATGGCAATCGCGGTTCTGGCGGGTGCAGCGCTATACAAGACGTTCTCTACGCCTCCCTCCACACCGCGCTTGTCCGACCGGGAAGATTACCGCTGAAATCGCGGCTGGCGTAATCCGGTGCGGGGCAGTCCAAAGGAACCGTTTCCGTACCGTAGTTGAACATGGCGGTCCACGTGGCGTCGCTCGTCTCAATTGTTATGGTCAGGACGTCACCGGAAATGGCGTGGCCCGAGACCTTGCCATCCGCCCAACCATGCTCGCGCCTGAGTCCCAGAACCGTTCTGTAAAAATCACGGACGCTGCCCTGTTCGAGATTGGCCGCCATCGTGCGTTCTGCGTCCCACCGCATTGGCAGCCAGGGCTGACCCTTCGTAAATCCGAAAGAAGGTGCTTCTGCACTCCACGGAATAGGTACGCGCGCTCCATCGCGTCCCGGTCCATCGGGCCAATAGAGCAGGTCCAGAGGGTCTGTCGTTTCAGCTTTCGTAAGGTCCGGCTGTGGAAGTGCCAATTCCTCCCCCTGATAGATCAGCCACGGGCCGGGCAGCACCGCCATCATCAGTGCGAAGAAGCGGGCATCGTCCTGCGACCCATCGCCCGATGCCGAGATGTGGCGGGGCTGGTCGTGGCTCGATAACCATTTCGGATAGCGCGCCAGATCATCGATCGTTTCGAAGACCCGCTTCAGTGTTTCCGCGCTCCCGCCGTTCTCCGGCATGTCTATCGTGTAGCAGCCATCCAGCCGACCGGGCTCCGTGAAGGCGCGTGCCAGTTCCAGCGACTTGTTGCCGGATGTGCTTTCACCAATCAGATAAGCATTGTCACCTGCCCAACGACGCAGATTTTCTGCGTAGGCGGCACCGTCGCCGGGCAGCATGTCGTAGACGTGATCCTGATAGGTGTATGGCACGAAATCGCTGCCCGACACTTTCTCCTGCACTTCGGGCGAAGCGGGCGGATTGTCCTTCATGCTTTCGTCGAACAGATAGGAAGTGACAGAATCGAAGCGAAATCCGTCCACGCCCCGGTTGCGCCAGAAGGTGATCTCATCACGATGGAGGTCGTGTACCCGCTCGCAGCGCAGGTTCAGGCTTGGCTGACAGGCGAGAAACTGGTGGAAATAATACTGGCGTCGTTTGTGGTTCCACGTCCAAGCCGGCGGGCCGAACTGGGCAAGCCAGTTATTAGGCACCGTGCCGTCGGGTTTGGGATCGCGCCATACATAGCACTCCGCAGCACTTTCATCCCCCGCGATGGAGGCCTGAAACAGCGGATGCTGGTCGCTGGTATGGTTCAGTACCTGATCGATCATCACCAGAAGGCCATGTCCATGAGCAGCTTTCACGAAGGCGTCGAAATTAGCCATCGTTCCAAAGCGCGGATCGACGGCTTCGTGGTCTGCAATGTCGTAGCCGCCGTCGATCATCGGTGAGACGAAGAAGGGCGACAGCCACACCGCATCCACGCCAAGGTCGGCGATCACATCCATCTTCGCCGTTATACCGGCGAGGTCACCCTCACCGGAGCCTGTCGTGTCGTTGAACGAGCGAGGATAGACCTGATAGATCGCAGGTGACTTCGGCCACTTCGGATCAGGCGCCAACGATCATGCCACCATTGGGGTGCAGGGTCTGCCCGTTGAAATAGTTGCCGTCGGACGAGGCGAGGAACAGGTAGCTGGTCGCCACTTCCCACGGCTGGCCGGGACGGCCAAGCGGCACGCCGGAGCCGAAATCCTCGACTTGTTTGGCAGGCATCGTGCCCGGGATGAACGGTGTCCAGATCGGCCCCGGCGCGACGGTGTTCACGCGGATGCCCTTGTCGGCAAGGTTCTCCGCCAGCGAGCGGGAGAAAGCGAGGCTTGCGCCGCGCGTAGCGGAATAACTGATGAGCGACCCCATGCCCGCAAACGCGTTGACGGACGATGTGTTGATGATGGACGCGCCTTTTTTCAGTTGGGGCAGCGCCGCCTGCGTGCAGAAGAAATAGGCCATGACGTTGCTGTCGAATGTTCGGCGCAGGCGCTCTTCGGAGAGCTGCGTCAGGTCTTCATCGAGCCATTGCATCGCGGCGTTGTTGATAAGAATGTCGAGATGGCCAAAGTGGGCGACCGTGTCCTCAACAACCTTCGTTGCAATGGTTTTGTCGCCAAGATCGCCGGGCAGCAGCAGCGCTTGCGACCCTTCGGCCTCCACGAGACGCTTCGTTTCCTCCGCGTCTTTGTCTTCTTCATAAAAGGAAATCGCGACCTTTGCGCCTTCGCGGGCAAACAGCACGGAAATGGCACGACCGATGCCGCTATCGCCGCCAGTGATGAGCGCGACCTTGCCTTCCAATTTGCCGACACCGGGATGGCGGGGGGTGTAATCGGGTGCCGGGTCCATCTTGTATTCGTGGGCCGGCATGGCGTCCTGGCTCTGGGCGGGGATCTTGGGATCGTTGCTCATCGAGAGGCCTCGTATTGTTGAAACACAGGTCTCAACGAATGGGCGAATATGCCGTTCCCCTTAAACTACGGGCATTCTGGTCAGAGCGAACATCGCGGCAGAAAAACGCCTCGGAGAGCCTGAAATCGGTCCCATGCACGAAGTCTTCTGCTGTCATAGAGGTGGCAGAGTGGACCTGATTCCGGCGATCCTCATGCACGAACAATGCCTGGCTAATTGAAGCTGGCAACGGTGGAGCAATTTCAAGCCGGTGTTGCGGATTGGAAGTAGGTCATTGAGACGTGTGATGCGGATGAGCATGGGGGGGCGATCGCGCACCTTGGCTCATCCGCTGTCGCGTTCGTTCTATGGATCATGGTGTTACCGGTTGGAGGATCGCCAGTTGCGGCGGTGGCCTGCTTTTACTTCGGCGCGCCTGTCGAAGCCGGTGCATTGCTGTGGTGTCCGGTGGACTTCCAGTGGACTGGGGCGATTCTGTAGCTGTCGCCGTTCATGGTCAGGATATGGACGTGGTGCGTCAGGCGATCGAGCAGTGCGCCGGTCAGCCGTTCGGAGCCCGGGACGCTGGTCCAGTCCTCGAACGGCAGGTTGGACGTGATGATCGTGGAGCGCTGGTCGGAGCCCCGTTCTGAGCCCCGGTCGGAGCGCTGGTCGTAACGCTAGGAGAAAACCTCGAACAGCAGTTCCGCCCCGGTCGATGAGAGCGGCACATAACCGAGCTCGTCGATAACGCCTCATTCGGCCTTGGGCTCGGACCGGTGGCGCTCAGGACCTCACCGTCCCGAAGCCGCTCGAAGCTACGCCTGGCCGTATGCCGCTGCTTGATCGGTGCTATCATATCCGCGTCCAGGATCGCATCGATCACCGGTAAAAGCGGACCCGGCTCCGGCTTTGTCACCGGCTTGGTGCGCGTAACCCGGCGGTGGTGGGAACCGGCACATCTTGCCAACCGTCTCGCGGCTCAGACCGGATACACGCGCCGCTTCACGACGGCTGTTGCCTTCGACAAACACAAAACGTCGGACGGCAGCATAGACTTCCAAGACAAACATCCCCGCCATCCTCCAAAAGAAAAACAGCCTAACCAATGGACGGATATTAAACCGGCGCCAACGACCCAAATATCGCCGCTACCAACAGGGTTTGTAACCGCCGTGCATATGAGCCAGACCGAGAGCGACAGGTTCACCGCGGTGTAGAGCAGGATCATACCCGCATGGGTGTCGGACAGGCCAAGCTGGCGGAACATCAGGAAGATGGGAATGGCCACAGCGATAGGCGACATCATGCGGGTCGACAGGATGAAAAAGAGCAGATCGTCCTTCGGCGGCACCTTGAATCGGGAAAACGCATAGGCTGTCGCCGTGCCCAGCATGATGGCGAAGAAGGTGGAGCCGAAACCGATGATGACGGAGTTCATGAACCGCTCGGGGAAACGTGATGCGCCCACGATCGTGTTGCCCTTTCCGCGCACCAGGTTCTCGTACCACGGCAGGTCTTCGCCCGCCGTCGCATCGCGGGTCGTCTCACTGATGCGTGTCTGGGTTGTAAACAGGTTCACGTAGCCCTCCGCCGTCGGCTGAAAAATGATCTTGGGCGGATAGGCGATGGAATCGGTGGACGACTTGAAGCCTGTCGCAACGATCCACACGAGCGGCAGCAATGTGATGATCGCGTAACCGATGACCAATATGCCCGCCATCCATTTTTGCGCGGCGCTGGGTGCGTTGACGGAGCGGCTCATCGGGATTTCACCTTGTTGAGCGCCTTCACGTAGATCGAGGCGAGGCCGAAGACCGTCACGAACAGGATCACGGCATAGGCGGACGAGAAGCCCGTGCGCCATTTTTCAAAGGCTTCGCGCTTGAGGTCGATGGAGGTGAGCGTGGTGACGCTGCCCGGCCCGCCGCCGGTCAGCTGTACAACGAGGTCGAACATCTTGAAGTTCTCGATGCCGCGGAACAGTACCGCCAGTATGAGGAACGGCAGCACCATCGGAATTGTGATCGTCCAGAACTGCCGCCACTTGCTGGCGCGGTCGCATTCCGCCGCCTCGTAGATGGAGTCCGGTATCGAGCGCAGACCTGCCAGACAGATCAGCATGACGAAGGGCGTCCACATCCATGTATCGACGATAACGATCGCCCAGGGTGCGAGCGCCGGATCGGCGATCATGGAAAAGCTCGACGGGTCGGCACCTGTCACAAAAGAGACCGCGTAATTGAACAGGCCGATCTGCGGCTGGTAGAGGAATGTCCAGAAGTTTCCAACGACCGCCGGTGACAGCATCATCGGCAGCACGATGATGGTGGTCCACAGGTCATTGCCCTTGAACGTCCTGTTGATGAGGTATGCGAGCGTGAAACCGATCAATACCTGCAGCACGATCGTCCAGATGAGAAAGTGCGCGGTGGCCTGCATCGTGGCACATGTATCGGCGTCGCCTAAAATGCGCCGGTAATTTTGGATGCCGACATAATCGATATCGTTGTTGGGCCGGTTGACGCGAAAGTTCGTGAACGACAGCTGGATCGTCCAGAGCAGCGGGAAGATGTTGATGGCAAGCAGCAGAACGATTGCCGGTGCCACGAAAATCCACGCGATCGCGCGGTCGGACAGACCTTTGACCCTGTTGATGACGCTTGAAGGCGGTGTCCCGACCGCCCGATCAAGCGCGCGTTTGGGTGTGAGTGTGGTCATGGATGGCTCGCGGGTTGCGCTGCAGGCGGAACCGGATGGCCGGTCAAAGGGGCATCCGGCTCCGCAATGCCGCTCTCGTGGTCGGGAGGATGACCACGGGAGCAGGCATGAAGACGATGGCTGCGAACGCTTTATGCGTCAGCAAGCCGGGGGCAATCGGCCTACTTCTTGCTTTCATCCTCAAAGACTTCGTTCCAGTCCTTCACCAGACCGTCGAGCGCTTCCCTGGCCGTGCCGTTACCCGCAACGACGTAGTTGTGAACACGTGCCCGCATGGGCAGCAGCAGGGACGCATAGGACGGCTCGGCCCAAAAGTCCTTCACGATCGCCATGCTGTCGAGAAAGGTCTGCGCGTAAGGCTGGCTTTCGGCAAAGGTCGGAGCCTCGACCACTGAGCGCATGGCGGATGCACCGCCGACGTCCCACCATTTCTGCTGGATGGCAGGCTGGGCGAACCGACCGGCGGGGCCGGCAGGGCTTGCGAAATAGCCGGATTTTCCTCCACCGACGTTCGGGTCTGCTTCAACGCCGGGCCAGATGAACGCGAAGTTCATCTGCATCGCCACCTGCCCGGATTTATAGGCGTCGATATTCTCCGACATATAGGCGTCAGACGAACCGGGCGGTGTGCAGCAATCGTAGAGTTCCTTGTAGAACTCCAGACCGGCCACCGCTCCATCCGAGTTGACGAAGCCCTCAATGTCGTAGGGTTTGTCCGGTTTGGTGTATCGCATGCCATAATTGTAGAGCGCGTTCGTCACACCCATCGTGATACCTTCCGACCCGCGTTCGGTGTAGATGGCAGCGCCGTAGACTGTCGTGCCGTCGATCTCGCGGTCCTGAAAGAACTCACCGATATCCTTCAGTTCAGCCAGCGTGGCTGGGACACCAAGATCGCGACCATATTTTTCCTTGAATTCGGCCTGCAGCTCGGGCCGGTCGAACCAGTCCTTGCGGTAGGTCCAGCCGACCACATCGGCACAGGCCGGCAGCGCGTGATAGTTAGGCGTGCCCTTGGGCCATTCGGCATAGCCGGTGACGGTGGCTGGCAGGAAGTCGTCCATCGTGATGCCCTCGGCATCGAAGAAGTCGTTCAGCTTCACATACTGCCCATTTTAAGCCGCACCGCCGATCCACTGACTGTCACCGATGAGCAGGTCGCACAGCTTGCCACCTGAGTTCAACTCGTTGAGCATCCGGTCGGCGAAATTCGGCCACGGCACGAATTCGAAGTTCATGGAATGGCCGGACTGGGGCCTCAAAATCCTTGCTCAACTCCACCAAAGCGTTGGCCGGATCCCAAGCGGCCCAGCACAGTGTCAGGTTATCAGCCTTCGCCGATGTGGCGCCAAAGGCGGACAGGCCGGTCAGAAAGGCGACGATTGCGGCTGTATTCGTGAATGTCGATTTCATCTCGTATTTCTCCCAAACAGACGTTCCAGCCAAACCGGAACGGAGTTGCGCGGTGCGCTTGAATGCCGAACGGCACGGTTTGCGAAGAACATTTCTGACAAAAACCTGCACGACCGATGATATCTGGAGAGCTTTCCAGTCCGCGACCTCCCAGCCACCTCCCCTGCTTCAGTTCTAATTGAGGTGCACACGTCATTTTGTAGAGTGGCGGGGTGTGCTGAGGGTGGGAAGGGACAGAAAACACCGGGCGGGACCGCCTCATTGCAGCCGACAACGAAGGACCTTGCCCGCGCAGCCGGGGTCAGCCTGGCAAGTGTGGACCGGGTGTTGAACAACCGTGAAAACGTGAGCGCCCGCGCCCGTGAGCAGGTCAATGCCGCGATCGAGAAGGTCGGGTTCGTGCGCAATTCCGCAGCGGTCAACCTTGCAAAAGGCCGCTATTACCGCCTTCGCTTACTGCTGCCAGACGATGGCGACCAATATCTGGCGCAAATCATAGAGCAGGTTCGTGCGACACAGGATATCGCACGGCAGGATCTGACGATCATCGATTTCGTGCAGATCGACATGCGCGACCCGCATCTGGTTGCCAGATATCTGACCGACCCCGGACCCGCCGATCTCGACGGGCTTGCCATCATGGCTCCCACGTCGCCGCAGGTGCGTGATGCGACGACACGGCTCAACGACCGTGGCATCCGTACGGTACAGTTTCTGGCCGGACAGAAAGACCGCAACGCGCAGGAATTCGTGGGGGCGGACAATCTTGCTGCGGGACGAACCGCTGCACGCATCATCGGGAGTTTCAGCGGTGGCCAGAAGGGGCTGGTGCTGGTTGTCGCCGAAACCATGCGGTCCCTCGCCTCCATCGAACGCAGGTTGGGTATCGACGAGGTTCTGGGAACGCATTTTCCCGACCTGAATGCTCTGCCGTCACTGGAAACCCGCGGGCGGTCGGACAGGGCCGAAGAGATCATCGCCACTTTCATGGCGCAGCAGAGAGATGTGGTCGCGGTCTATGCCTTGGGTTCGGAGGCGCGCGTGGCCATAACCGCGGTGTCGCGCAACAGTCAGGTGCGCAAGATGACAATCGTCGCTCACGAGCGCACCCCGTTTACGGAACTCGCGCTGCGTGAGGGCGTCCTCGACGCGGTCATCGCACAGGACCCGGGCCATGCGGTGCGCAGCGCCGTGCGCATCCTGTGCGCACAGATCGATGGCCGGGTTCCATTCGCAGCGCAGGAAAAAATCCGCAACGAGGTTCTGTTTTTCGAAAATCTGTAGCTGCGACCGGAACAGCTCAAACAGCGTCGACGGTTCAGCTTCGAACCGTCAAACCGTTTTCCACCATTTGCCCGAACATCTCCTGCATCGCCGTGTCGATGGGCCGGTATGTGATTCCGAGTTTCTCTTTCGAGCGGGAATTGTCGGCGGCGAACACATCGTCCGACGGTGCGGCGACTTTGGGCAGCGGCCAGTCGTCGCCATAGGTCGGGCGCAGCGCGTCGGCCATCGTCAGAAACGAACCGGTTTCGGCGCTGGTTATGTGGCGGCCTTCGGCATCGGGAAGGAAGGCGGCCTGCATATGGGCTTCCGCCACGTCGCGCACATCCACCAGACCGGCGGAAAGGGGTGGTGCCCCCTTGGCGAACGTGCCGTTGCCCAGCATTTTCACGAGATTGAAACTCTCCGACGTCTGGTCCGCGCGCGTGCCGGGGCCGACGACGAGCGACGGATTGATGACCACCAGTTTCCAGCGGTCCTGCGCCTTCGCCATGTCCCAGGCCGCTTTTTCAGCGACGGTCTTTGAATAGGAATAGGGCTGGTGATCGACGGAGGATGTGGTGTTCCACACGTCTTCGGTCAGCACGCCGCCGGGTGCATCCGCGATGTCTTTCGTGTCGCCGTAGATCGCGGCGACGGACGATGTCAGCACGACCCGTTGCACGCTGTCGGTGGCGTCGACCGAGGCAAGCACGTTGCGGGTGCCCTTCAGCGCCGGGTCTATGAGGTCGGTCTGCGGGTCGCGCACGCGCAAGGTGAACGGGGACGCGGTGTGAAACACGATGCCGGTGCCAGCCATCGCTTCGGTGTAGCTGCCGTCTTCCAGCAGATCGGCGGCGAACAGTTTCAGCGTGCCTTTGGACGTGTCCGCCATCGCTTTCAGGTGGGACACCTTGTCGGCATTCGACGGGTCGCGCACGGCTGCATGAACGATAAACCCTTCCTCCAGCAAGCGTTTCACCAGCCAACCGGCGACATAGCCCGTGGCTCCGGTTACTAGGACGGGTTTGGATGTGTCGTAATGCGGGGTCATGGCGGGTCTGGCTCCGGTAAGGGATCGGTTCATCTATCTGCCGGGAGCCGTAGCGTATCGGCATCATCCCGTCGCGGATTATCTCAGCTTCCATAAGCCGCATTCACGAAACCGTGGAACCGTTCACAATCACACGCGAAGCCCCATATTTGCCGAATGTGTTTCCTATAAACGCCTGACCTCATTGGAGACGACTGATGACCCGTGATCTGTTCACCCGCCGTAAGATACTCACCACCGCAAGCATTTTGACAGGTGCCGTCGCCGCAGGCGCGCTGATCCCTGCCCGTGCCCAAAGTATCGCGCCGACCCCGACCATGCGCGGCGGGGCCAACAATTACCTTCCCGGCGCACCGGTCGTTGAGCGCATCGGCGGGGGCGGGTTTCTGATGACCGGCACCGTGCGGCGGGCAGGAGACGGCGCACCGCTGGCGGGGCGGCGCATTCAGGTCTGGGCTCACACGACGGAAGGTCACGAGCGCGATCCGCAAAGCCACGGCGCGACGTTGAGCGATGAGAACGGTGTGTTCCGGCTCGACATGCCGCAGATCGTCCCCGCATTCGGACAGGCCCACGGGCACCTTTCCTATGATGCGGCCTACGACGATGGCGGTTACGAGACCGTCTTCCTCCGCCCCGTCATGGCGAGCGCCCGCGACACGACACTGAACGTGGATTTCGTTCTGCAGCCGGTGTGATCGCTCTGCGCCGGGTTTCTGCAATGGCGGTGTGGGTCACGCTGGCCGTCGCGCTGGCGGTGCCGATTGCAATCGCGGCCACGAGCCCGCTGCTGGAATGGCGGCAGCCGGTCTATATCTTGGCCGGGTTTGCCGGAATTGTCGGGCTTGGACTGTTGCTGGTTCAGCCTCTTCTGGCAGGAAATCGACTGCCGGGTCTTTCGGTTGCGAACAGACGCAAGGCCCATCGCCGGGTCGGAGTGGTGCTGGTTGGAGCCGTCATCGTTCATGTCGGAGGTTTATGGATCACCAGCCCCCCGGACGTGATCGACGCCTTGCTGATGGCCTCGCCGACCCCGTTTTCGGTCTGGGGCGTGTTGGCCATGTGGGCGGTGTTCGTGTCCGCCATGCTTGCTGGCTTCCGGAGCCGACTGGCGATGAACCCACGGCTTTGGCGCGCCCTTCATTCTCTGCTGGCGCTCGTGATCGTTGGTGGCACGGTGGTCCATGCGGTACTGATCGACGGCACGATGGGCACGGTGTCGAAGGCGCTGCTGTGTGCGGCGGTCATCGGGGTCACTGTAAAAGTGCTTCTCGACAAACGTGTTTGGCGAATTGGACGGCTGGGCCAGACGCGGTTTCGCAACCGGCACTGACCTCAGGCGTCGGGCTCGGGACGCACTAATCGAAATGTCGAGCCTCACCGCCCTGCCGACCGAGGAATCGTCGGGAAAACCGGTGCCCACATCGTAATCGAGGCGCGGGATCGACACCTGCGCTGCGACCGTAGCTTTGCCGTCCTGCTCGACAAACGTGAACGGCAACGTGAAGGGGCGGGAGACGCCTGCCAGTGTCAGTGTGCCAATTGCCTCATACCCGTCGGAGGTGGCCACGACATTCTCCGACACGAAGGTGGCCTCGGGAAACGCTTCGGCATTGAGAAATTCGTCCGATGTCGCGCGGTCCGAAACGTCGGAAAGGGTTAGCGATCCGGTATCAACCTCGGCGGAGATGCGCGCTGAATCCAGTGCGTCGGGATCGAACACCACATCGGCGGACCAGTTGACGAACGAGCCGGTGACAGGAGATCCGAGTTGCCGGATTTCTACCGTGAGTGTGCTGGCGCTGGTGTCGATGATCCACGCGTCCGCCTCCTGCGATACGACATCATCGCTGGCCTTATCGCTCACCTCGGCGACGGTCGGGCGGGTGTAGGACCAGGCAGCCGTGATGACGCCTATTCCCAGCACCGCGACCAGGATGGCGGCGGCCAGCGACGATGCGACGTATCCCTTCGGCGTCGGTGCAAGGCCGATCTCGCCATAGGCACCGGGCACCATGCGGGCCAATGTGCGGTCCTTGTCGATGACAGCGTGTTTCAACGCGCCGCCAATATGCAACGCCAGCGCACCGATCAGCGCGATGCCGGTGATCTTGTGGGCCATGCCGAAAAAGCTCGCGACGGGTTCCGATTTCGGCACGAAGGGCAGCACGTCCCAATCGCCGGGGAACACATTTTCCCACCAGATCGGCGCGTAACCGTCGAGCGCGGCATGGTGCAGCCAGCCGAAGACCGGCATGGCGACGATCGAGCCATACAGCAGCCAGTGGATCGTCTTGGCCGCGAACGCTTCCCAACCGCCATGAATGAGGTTCGGATGCGGTTGCACGACTCGCCCATGCGATACGGGCCAGCGCCACGACAAGCACGACCACGCCCACCGTCTTGTGCAGGGAATACAGCCAGACCTTGTCCGCCACCTCCTGCGCCGTGCCGACGGGCAGTTCGTGCATGTAGACACCGAGGGGCAGCATGAAGAGGATGAGCGCGGCGGTGGTCCAGTGCAAAAGCTGGTGAACCAGACCGTAAGTCTCGCGCGTGTTCGTCATCCGCATGGCTGCGTCCCCGGTGTTCCGTCGTCCGGCGTAGCTTTATCCGATCAGCTGGAGGGAAGCTGTTCCAATTCCACCGAGATGGTGATCGCAACGTCGTCGCCAACGAACGGCGTGAACTTCTCGACACCGAAGTCGGAGCGTTTCAGGGTCGTGGTCGCGTTGAAACCGGCCCAAGGCTTCTTGGCGATGGGGTGTTCACCGATCTTGTTCAGCTTGGCGTCGAGAACGACCTGTTTGGTGGTGCCTGCAATGGTCAGATCGCCGGTGATCGAGGCCGTATTCTCGCCCGTTGCTTCAACGCTGGTGGATGTGAACGTGACCATCGGGGTCTCACCGACATTGAAGAAGTCGGCAGAGAGGAAGTGATCGTCGCGCGCTTTCCAGCCGGTTGTCATCACATCCTTCAATGCGACTTCCAGTTTGACGGACGAGTTTTCCAGATTGTCGGCATCGATCGATGCTTCGCCATCGAAGCCGGAGATCAGTCCATAGGTCGTGGAAAAACCGAGGTGGTCGTAAGAAAAGAGGATCTGCGAATGGCTCGCATCGAACTTATAGGCGTCGGCAGCGAATGCCGAGCCGGTCGAAAGGGCCAATGCGAAGGCGGCGGAAGCAAGAATGGATTTCATGGGGATTATCCTTTTGTTGGGCTGATATGGTGAGATCATACGGGAAGGCCCAGCATATGACTTGCGGCCAAAAGCTCACATCATTGTTTCGTTATCGGTGACAATCAGACGATCCCGTCATCACGTTTCCCACGGCTGATGCTTGTGAAAACTGTCGAACAGATGGTCGATAAACGTGCGCAATTTCGGCGTCACATGCCGGTTTCCCAAATGGAGCGCATACATGGTGAGCGGCGGAGGCTCGTAATCCGGTAACACGCGAACCAGCCGTCCCGCTGCCATATCGTCTCCACATATGAAGGTCGGCAGGTTGGCGATGCCCTGTCCCGCGACGGCCAATTGGCAGATAACGTCCCCATTGTTCGTGCGGACGCTGCCACTGACAGGCACCGTTTTGGTCTGCGTTCCACCCTTGCCGGTCAGGAAGGTCCAGTCACTGCCATCCGAGGTGTAGCGGTATGCCATGCAATCGTGGCCTGTAAGATCGTCGGGCACTTGCGGCGTACCGTGGGCGGCCAAATAGGCGGGGGAGGCACTCAGAACGCGGCGGATCGGCGCGATACGGCGGGCAATCAGGCTGGAATCCTGCAAGTCTCCGATACGGATGGCGACATCGAAGGCTTCCGTCATCAAATCGACCGCGCGGTCTTCCAGCACCAGTTCGACGCGGACCAGTGGGCACGCCTTGCAATAAGCGGCAATGAGTGCGCCGGTATGGCGGATGCCGAACGATACGGGCGCGCTGATCCGCAAGGTTCCCCGTGGTTGCTCGCTGTAATCGGCCACGATGCTTGCGGCTTCGGTCAACAGGTTGAGGCCCTGCCTTGTCTGCTCCAGATAGGCGTGCCCCGCTTCTGTCACATAGACCCGCCGCGTCGTCCGCTCAAGCAGCCGGACGCCCAGCTCCGCTTCCAGATCGGCGACCAGCTTGGAGGCGCGGGTTCGCGAAAAGCCCCGCTCGTCCGCTGCCTTCGTGAAGCTGCCATGCTCCGCCACGGCCACGAACATCTCTATCGCTGCAAGGGTGGGGATCGGGTCGGTACTCGGCAGGGGATTGGATCGCCGGCAGGGCACCGCAACAGCGGTATTTTGTAAAGGCGAAAATGCCCGCTTGCTTCCGGCACCGATGTGGGTAGCTGTAAGTGCCTGCCCTCACCACGATCACTGCCGATGAAAGCCGAGCGTCACACGAACGCGCCTGCGCAGGACACTCCCGTTCAGCAAAGGCGCTACGGCAAGCTGTCCTATTACGAACTGGTCGCCATGCTTGCCGCGTTGATGGCGATGAATGCAGCCGCGATCGACGTTTACATTCCGGCCCTGCAATCCATCGGCGATACGCTTGGCGTGACCGACATGAACCGTCGCCAGTTCGTGATCACCGCCTATCTCATCGGGTTCGGTGCGGCGCAGATCGCCTATGGCCCGCTGTCGGACAGGTTCGGACGCAAGCCGATTCTGTACGCCGGTCTCAGCATCTATATCGTTGCTGCAGGCGCTGCGATCCTTGCACCGACCTTTGAAATCCTGCTGCTCCTGCGCTTCATCGAAGGCGTTGGTGCGGCTGCCACGCGCGTCATGGCGGTGGCGATTGCGCGGGACTGTTTTCAGGGACGGCAGATGGCGAAGGTCATGTCGCTGGTGCTGACGGTCTTTCTCGTCATGCCGATCTTCGCACCCAATATCGGCGCGGCCATCATGATCTACAGCGACTGGCACGGCTTGTCCGTATTCCTGTTCCTGTTCGGTCTAACAGTTCTCATATGGATAGCCCTGCGGCTACCAGAGACGCTGGCCACGGAAAACCGCCGTCCGTTGCAGGTCCGTCCGGTGCTCGGCGCATTTCGCATGGTGGTGACGAACCGCAGCGCCTTTTCCTACACGATCGCGACCGGGCTGATATTCGCCTCCCTGTTCGCGTTCATCAGCCAGGCGGAGCAGATCTATACGGGCATCTACGGTTTGGGTGCGGCGTTCACGCTGTATTTCTCGCTCATCGCCATCTTCATGTCCGCGTCCAGTTTCACCAACTCCACGCTGGTCGAGCGGTTCGGAATGCGCTTGCTGTCGCAAACTGCGCTGGTCGGCTATGTCGTCGTCAACGCTCTCCATCTTGGTCTTGCGTTCGCGTATGGCGGCGCGACACCGTTCTGGTTGTTCATGGTCCTGATGGTACCGGCGTTCTGCCTGTTCGGCTTTATTGGCACCAATTTCAACGCGCTGGCGATGGAGCCGCTGGGCAAAGGTTGCGGGCACGGCCTCATCGGTTCTCGGCTCGATGCAGACGCTGGGCGGCGGCCTTATCGGTGGTGTGCTGGGCTATCTCTATGACGGCACGCTGATCCCGCTGCTGGCCGGGTTCACGCTGCTATCACTCGGCGCACTGGTCGCGACGTGGATTGCCGAGGGCGGGCGGCTGTTCAGAGAGGCCGACGAAGACGCTGCCTGACGCCGCCATGCCTACTGCGTGCGGGGCTTTGGCTTCTTCTTTTTCGGCTTGGCCCAACCCGCACCATCCGTCGGCTTGTCCTTCTTCTGCCAGGGTTTGCCCGGTCCGGGCTTGGCAGCGCTCTTCTTAACCGCACTTTTCGGACCTGACCCTTTAGGGCCAGCACTTTTAGGGCCAGCAACCTTCGCATCAGCATCCTTCGGGCCGTCGAATTTCTTTTTGTAAGGCTTCGACTTTGCGGGGCCGGGTCCGCTCTCGTCAGCACTATCCCCTTTATAGCCATCGCCCTTCGGGTAGCCGCGCTTTGGCTTGGAAAAGTCCGGTTTGTCGAAATCCGGACGACCGTCCAGCACCGTTACGCGGACGTTCTTTTCCAGCGTTCCGTTCGGCCCGAGCGCATCGAGAAACTTGCCGGCGATGGTGGCGTCCAGTTCCACATGAGTGCGGTTCTGCTCGATACGGATATAACCGATATCGGCCTTGGTCAGATCGCCCGCGTTGCAGACGAGGGGAATGAGCCAGCGCGGCTCCGCATTCTGCTTGCGCCCGACAGACAGCGTCACCCACTGGCTGTTGGCGAACTCCCGCGATTCTTTGGACTTGGTATGTGGGCCGGTGTGGGCCGAAGGCTCGCGTTTTGAACGTGCCGCTACGGGCACAGCCTCGATATCCTCCGGTGCGGAGCGGCCGGCATTGGACAGGCGCACGACGGCCGTTGCCAGTTGTTCGGCGGTGAAGCCCTCCAGCAGACGGGTGGTGAAGTCGGCCTCTTCCGGCACCATTGCGTCGGTCAGGGCCGGAGAAGCCACAATCCGGTCCCGATCCCGCTCGGTGACAGCCTCGGCGGAGGGAGCATTGGCCCATGTGGCGTCGATCTTGGCAGCCCGCAGCAACCGTTCGGCCTTCGCCCGGCCCCTGCCTTCCACGATGATCGCGCTGACCCCCTTGCGCCCCGCCCTGCCCGTGCGCCCGCTGCGGTGCAGCAGCGTTTCAGGGTTGGACGGCAGGTCGGCGTGGATGACGAGTTCCAGCTTGGGCAGGTCGATGCCGCGTGCGGCCACGTCGGTCGCGATGCAGACGCGGGCGCGCCCATCACGCAAGGCCTGCAGGGCGTGGGTGCGCTCGTTCTGGCTCAATTCGCCCGACAGGGCGACGACGGAAAAGCCGCGGTTGGAAAACCGGGATAGCATGCGGTTGACCGCCGCGCGGGTGTTGCAGAATACGAGAGCATTTTCCGCCTCGTAGTAGCGCAACACGTTGACAATGGCGTTCTCCGCCTCGCGCGGGGCGACGACGAGCGCGCGGTATTCGATATCGACGTGCTGCTGCTGTTCCTCGCTGGTGGAAAGACGCAACGCATTGCGCTGGTAGCGTTTGGCGAGCTTGGCGATGGGTGCGGCAACGGTTGCGGAAAACATCAGCGTGCGCCGGTCGTCCGGTGCGGCGTCCAGCATGAATTCGAGGTCTTCGCGGAAGCCCAGGTCGAGCATCTCGTCGGCCTCGTCCAGCACCACGACGCGCAGCGCGCTCATGTCCAGCGCGTTACGGGTGATGTGATCGCGCAAACGCCCTGGCGTGCCGACAACAATATGCGCTCCGCGACCCAGTGCAAGACGTTCGCTGCGGATGTCCATACCGCCGACACAGGACGCGGTGACGGCGCCGGTATCGACATAGAGCCAGTCCAGTTCGCGCTTGACCTGCAAGCGCCAGTTCCCGGGTTGGTGCGATGACAAGAGCCAGCGGCGCGGCAGCTTTGCCGAAACGCTCCGCGTCCCCCATCAAGGTCGGCGCGATTGCCATACCAAAAGCCACAGTCTTGCCGGACCCGGTCTGGGCGGACACGAGCAGATCGGCACCATCCGCTTCCGGCTCCAGCACAGCGCGCTGCACGGGGGTCATCGTGGTATAGCCGCGTTCGGCAAGCGCACGCGCGAGCGCCGGTGCGACCCGGTCGAATTCGTTCATCTTATGGTCCCGCTGACGTGCAAGCCGCACACTGCACCGAGTAAGCGAGGGCGCGTCGCAGGTAAAGACGCAATAGCCGGAATAGGTTTAGCCGTAACCGCCACCAGACGGGGTTTCGATAATGACGGCTTCGCCTGCCGAACAGGTGAGTTGTATACGACCCGCGATATCCGTCGCCGTTCCGTCCGCATGGACCAAACGATTGTAGCCCACAGCCCCGTCTGCTCCGCCATTCAAACCTTGCGGCGGCACGGTGCGGCGACCGCATAGAAACGACACGTCCATCGGTTCCAGAAAACGCACCTTGCGTGTCAAGCCGTCGCCGCCCGTCCATTTGCCCTGGCCGCCGGTCCCCCGGCGGATGGCGAACGTGTCGAGCACGACCGGATAGCGTTGTTCCAGTATTTCAGGATCGGTGAGGCGGGTGTTGGTCATGTGTGTGTGAACGGCGTGGGCACCGTTGAAGCCCGGCCCGGCCCCTGC
Organism: uncultured Alphaproteobacteria bacterium; assembly: GCA_963799325.1. Taxonomy (GTDB): domain Bacteria; phylum Pseudomonadota; class Alphaproteobacteria; order Rhizobiales; family Rhizobiaceae; genus Pseudahrensia. The sequence goes on from CAWCWS010000004.1 coordinate 138,270, forward strand.
CCCCCCGCCGATGGTCTCGTAATACTGGTATTGGTCGTTCCCGAAGTTGAAATTGTTCATCGTTCCCTGCGCCCCGGCAATTGCATCGAGCGCGGCAAATAGGCAATCGGTCACGGCTTGCGATACCTCCACGTTGCCCGCGACGACCGCCGCGGGATATTGCGGCGTCAGCATGGAGCTTTCCGGCAGGATGATGTTGAGCGGACGCATACACCCGGCATTCATGGGAATGTCGTCGTCCACCATGCAGCGGAACGCGTAGAGGACTGCCGCGCGGGTGACGGGTTCGGGCGCGTTGAAGTTATCGGCCTGTTGGGCGCTAGTGCCGGTGAAATCGAGCGTGGCGGAGCGCGTTTCGTGGTCGATGGTCAGGTGCACCACAATCTTGCAACCCTGATCGAAAGCCACCTCGGCTGAACCGTCCGAAAGCGTGGCGATCACCCGGCGCACACATTCCTCGGCGTAGTCGCGGACATGACCCATATAGGCGAGCACCACATCGAGAGCCGAACGACTCTACCATGCGCTGAAGTTCCGCCACGCCTTTTTCGTTGGCTGCGATCTGCGCTTTCAGGTCGGCGACATTCTGGTCCGTATTGCGGCACGGGTGAGGGCCACCGTCGAGGCACGCGCGGATTTCGGTGTCTAGAAAGCGGCCATCCTCCACCAGTTTCAGGTTGTCCAGCACGACGCCTTCCTCCTCGATCGTGGTCGCAAGCGGCGTCATCGACCCCGGCGCGATACCGCCCACATCGGCATGGTGGCCGCGGGAGGCGACAAAGAAGGTAGGCGTGTCGGCCCCGCCGATGAAGACGGGCGTGACGACCGTGATGTCTGGCAGGTGTGTGCCGCCATTGTAGGGCGCGTTTGTGACGAAGACATCGCCCGGCTTCATGCGGGAATGGGCCGCCATGACGCTGGAGACGGACCGGTCCATCGACCCCAGATGCACCGGCGTGTGCGGTGCATTGGCGATCAATGCGGCCTCGCCGTCGAACAGGGCGCAGGAGAAATCCAGCCGCTCCTTGATGTTGGTGGAGCGCGCCGTTTTCTGCAGGCGCACGCCCATCTGTTCGGCAATCGACATGAACAGGTTGTTGAACACTTCCAGCATGACCGGGTCGGACGCGGTGGCGATCTGTTGCTGGACGGCTGCGGTCGTGACCTTTCGCAAGACGAGCAGCAAATCGTCGTCCACCCGCGCTTCCCAGGTCGGCTCGACCACGATGGTGCCGATCTCCTCGATGATGAGCGCCGGGCCGGACACTATAGTGCCGCGCGCCAGTTCGCCCCGGCGGTAGACTTTCGCTTCGCGCCATTGGCCGCCGGAATAGAACTGCGTTTGCTCGCCCGTGCGTGGGGTGGGCTGAAAGGCGTATTGCGCCATGTCGGCTTGCCGCACCCCACCGCCCGTCGCTTCCAGTTCCACCAGATCGACCACGATGGCAGCATCCGGCATGGTGAAGCCGAACTGTTCGCGGTGGATGCGTTCGAAGCGGTCGCGCATGGCGATGGCATCATCGAGCGGCACGTCGATGGTCGAATCCGTGCCAGCGTATTTCAGATGCACGAGGCGCTGAATGGCGACCGCCTCGCCCGTCACATCCTGCCGGTCGAGTTCCGCGCGGGCATCGGCTGCCATTGCGTCGAACGCTTCGGTCAAGTCGTTTTCGCAAGCGTGGTTCAACGTGCGGTTCATGCTCCGCTGGCGCGCCGCCTTGATGTCGGCAAGCCCCATGCCATAGGCCGACAAGATACCCGCAAACGGGTGGATGAGCACGGTCTTCATGCCCAGCACGTCCGCCACCGCGCAGGCGTGTTGCCCGCCCGCGCCGCCAAAACAGGTGAGCGCATAGCGGGTGATGTCATAGCCGCGCTGGACGGATATTTTCTTCACCGCATTCGCCATGTTCTCGACCGCGATCTTGAGGAACCCCTCCGCCACATCCTCGATGCTGGCGCTGCCGGACGCTTCAGCGATGGCTGCAAATTGCGCTCGCGGCGCGGCCTCATCCAGGTTCTCTTTCTGGTGCGGCCCAAAGACGGCGGGGAAATAGCGCGCCTGCAATTTGCCCAGCACCACATTGGCGTCCGTAACTGCGATCGTGCCGCCGCGCCGGTAGCTGGCGGGGCCGGGATTGGCGCCTGCCGATTCCGGGCCGACGCGAAACCGTGCCCCGTCATAGGTGAGCAGCGACCCGCCACCGGCAGCGACTGTGTGGATCTTCATCATCGGTGCGCGCATTCGCACGCCTGCGACCTCGGTATCGAAGTCCTTCTCGAAGGCTCCGGCATAATGGGCGACGTCTGTCGACGTGCCGCCCATGTCGAAGCCGATAATGCGTTCGAAGCCCGCCATGCGGCTGGTTTCCACCGCGCCGACGATACCACCGGCCGGGCCGGACAGGATGGCGTCACGGCCCTGAAACAGGCCCGCTTCCGTCAACCCGCCGGACGACATCATGAACATCAGTTTCAGACCGGAGGTTTCCAGTTCCAGCTCGGAAGACACCTGCTCCACGTAGCGACGCAGGATGGGTGAAAGGTAGGCGTCCACCACGGTGGTGTCGCCGCGCCCTACGAACTTTATGAGTGACGATACATCGTGGCTGGCGGAGATTTGCGTGAAGCCGATGCCTTTGGCGATGGAAGCCGCTGCCTGCTCGTGGGCCGGATATCGATAGGCGTGCATGAACACGATGGCGACGGAACGGATGCCGTCGTCGTAGGCGGCTTGCAATGCTTCGCGTGCCGATACCGCATCGAATGGAATCTCCTCGGTGCCGTCGTTCAGATACCGTCCCGGAACTTCCGCCACACGCTCGTACAGCAGTTGCGGTTTGATAATCGCGCGGTCGAACAGGCGTGGACGGGCCTGATGGCCGATTTCCAGCGCGTCGGCAAAACCCTCATTGGTCAACAACAAGCACCCGGTCGCCCTTGCGTTCCAACAGGGCGTTGGTGGCGACGGTCGTGCCCATCTTCACACTGGCGATGGTTTCGGCGGGTATCCGAGCCTTGGCATCGAGGCCCATCAGATCGCGAATACCCTGAAGGGCGGCATCGCGGTAAGCGTCCGGATTTTCCGAAAGCAGTTTGTGCGGCTTGAGCACCCCTTCCGGTGTACGGGCGACGATATCCGTGAAGGTTCCGCCCCGGTCGATCCAGAAATCCCATTTCGCTTCCCGTGCCATCGTCCAGCCTCCGCACATACCCGGCATCAAATATCAAAACGCACCGGATTTCATTTTGTGGTTGATTTGCTGTCTAAACGCTGACAATTTGTCAATGTAAGTTTTTCCGAAGACCGCATTTTCTGCGGTCCGCAACATGCGGTAGGAATGGCTCACCGCCCCTTCCACAGGGTCGAAAAACACTAGTCACAGGGAGACTACCGACATGAAATTCATCACCAAGACGGCCCTCGCCTCCGCCATCGTGGCGCTTGCGGGCATCTCGTCCGCATCCGCTGCGGACTGGGACATGCCGACGCCGTATCCGGACAAGACGTTCCACACGGTCAACATTTCGCAGTTCGCCGATGACGTGAAAGCCGCCACCGATGGCGGGCTGAACATCACGGTCCATTCCGCCGGCTCCCTCATCAAGCACCCGGAAATCAAGAACGCCGTGCGGTCCGGCCAAGTGCCTGCCGGTGAATTCTTCATGTCGCTGCTCGCCAACGAGGACGCCGCCTTCGGCCTCGACAGCCAGCCGTTTCTCGCCACCAGCTATGACGATGCGAAAAAACTCTGGGATATCCAGAAACCGGTCGTGACCGAGTTGCTCGCCAAGCAGAATCTCGTGCCGCTGTTCTCGGTCGCATGGCCGCCCCAGGGTCTTTACACCAAGAACGAGATCAAGACGGTCGATGACCTGAAGGGCCTGAAGTTCCGCGCCTACAACGCTGCGCTCGAACAGTTTGCTACCCTCGCCGGTGCCGCCCCGACACAGGTCGAAGTGCCGGACATCCCGCAGGCCTTCTCCACCGGTCAGGTCGATGCAATGATCACCTCGCCCTCCACCGGTGCCAACTCGAAGGCCTGGGATTACGTGACGGTCTACACGCCGATCAACGCCTGGGTGCCCAAGAACGTCGTCGTCGTGAACAAGGACGCGTTCGACGCCCTCGATGACGCCACGAAAACCGCCGTCATGGATGCCGCTGCCGCTGCCGAAACGCGCGGTTGGGACATGAGCCGTGAGGAAACGGAGACCATGACCGCCGAGTTGAAGAACAACGGCATGACGGTCGTCGAACCCAGCGCGGAGTTGCTGGAAGGCCTGAACGCCATCGGCACCACGATGCTGGACGATCTGTCCGCATCGGCCTCACCGGAAGCCAAGACGATCCTCGACGCCTACGCCAAGTAGGCCGAAACCAGTCCGCACCGGCCTCAACAGCCGGTGCGGGCCATCATCTATGGGGGAAGGTGAGAACGTGAGAAAGCTACTCGACACACTCTACACGGCGGCGGGGGCACTGTCCGCCGCGCTGGTGGCAGGCATCTGCCTGCTGGTGACAGCACAGGTGGTGCTGAACCTTGCAACGCGGATCGCCACCTTTGCAGGACTGTCGTTCAACGCGACCATTCCGTCCTACGCATCCATTTCCGGCTATATGCTCGCTGCCGCATCCTTTTTCGCACTCTCCTACACGCTGATGCAGGGCGGGCACATCCGCGTCTCACTGCTGTTGCAGGCCCTTGGCCCGCGCGCCCGGATGGGGGCGGAAGTATTGTCGCTGTCCATCGCGCTGTCTCTGGCAGCCTTTGCGACCTATTACATGGGCGAACTGGTGCATCAGTCCTGGCGGTTCGGCGACCTGTCGACCGGTATTCTCGCCCTGCCGCTCTGGATACCGCAGTCCGCGGTTCTGGCCGGTCTGGTTTTGCTCACCATCGCGTTGGTCGATCTCATTGTGAGAACCCTGCAAACCGGCGGGCCGGTCTTGCCGGAAGGAGCCGCGGAATGAGCGAAATCGCCATCACCGCCGGGTTGCTCGTCGCTCTCATCGTCATGCTCGGCACGGGCGTTTGGGTGGCGTTCGCACTGATCGCCACCGGCGCGCTGGCGATGCTTGCGCTTTCGCCCGCACCCATCGGCCCCATCTTGGCCACGACATTGTGGAGCAATTCGAACTCATGGGCGCTGGCTGCGCTGCCCATGTTCATCCTGATGGGTGAAATTCTGCTGCGCTCGCGCCTGTCGGAAGACATGTTCACCGGCCTTGCACCGTGGCTGTCGCGCCTGCCCGGACGGCTGCTGCACGTGAACGTGTTCGGCTGCGCTATCTTCGCCGCCGTCTCCGGCTCTTCCGCCGCGACCGCCGCCACCATCGGCAAGATGTCGGTGCCGGAACTGACGGAGCGCGGCTATCCGCAGCAGCTCATTCTCGGCACGCTGGCAGGCTCCGCAACGCTCGGTCTGCTCATCCCGCCGTCGATCATCCTCATCGTGTTCGGGGTGGCGACGGAGCAATCCATCGCCCGCCTGTTCGTGGCGGGCATCCTTCCCGGCATCCTGCTGGTCGCCATGTTCGCGGCCTATGTGGTGGCCGTCGCGCTGATGCAGCCGGAACAGTTTCCCGACGAGGGGCGTCGCTACACGTTGCGCGAAAAATTGTCGGCTTCGCGCCGTCTCATCCCGGTCATGGCGCTGATCGCCGGTGTCATCGGGTCGATTTATGCGGGCATCGCCTCTCCCACCGACGCGGCTGCTGTCGGCGTCGTGTTGTCCGTTCTGCTGGCGTGGTCGAATGGATCGCTAGGCGTGGCGATGCTGCGCGAAAGCCTGATGGGCGCGACCGTCACGTCCTGCATGATCGCGTTCATTCTGGTCGGCGCGGCGTTTCTGTCAGTGGCGATGGGCTTCACCGGCATTCCGCGCAATCTGGCGGCATGGATCGGCGCGATGGAGCTGTCGCCCTATGCGCTGCTCGCCGTACTGACCGTCTTCTTCATCGTGCTGGGCTGTTTTCTCGACGGCATTTCGGTGGTCGTTCTCACGACCTCGATCATCATGCCGATGGTGGAAAGCGTCGGCATCGACCCGCTCTGGTTCGGCATCTATCTCGTCATCGTCGTGGAGATGTCGCAGATCACCCCGCCGGTCGGGTTCAACCTGTTCGTGATTCAGGGGCTGACCGGCATCAACATTCTGACGGTGGCCAAGGCGGCCTTGCCGTTCTTTCTGTTGCTGCTGCTGGCAGTGGTGCTGATAACCGCGTTTCCCGGAATCGTCACATTGCTCCCAAGTTTGATGTAAGCGGCTACAGCGAACTCGCCGCGCGCGAAGCCTGATCGTAGAGGCCGGACAGGCGGCGCAATACGCTGGCGATTTCACTCAACTGCTCGTTGTCACCACCTGACTGGTTCAGGCCTTCCAGCAGGCATTGTTCGCGAATTTCGCGGTAGCGGTCGCACAGGTCGAAGCCGTCCTTTGTGGTGGAATAATACATTTCCTTGCCGCGCTTCTCGCCCTTGATCAGACCGGTCTTGAGCAACTTCTTCAGCGCATAATTGACTGTATGCGAATCCTCGATGTTCAGCAGGAAGGCGATGTCCGACAGCTTCTTCTGCTTCTCGCGGTGGTTGATGTTGTGGAGCACGAGAATGTCGAGTGGTGCCAGTTCGGCGGCACCGGAAGCGGCCATGCATTTGTTCATCCAGCGGCTGAAGCCGTTATAGGCGATGATGAGACCATATTCGAACTCCGACAATTGCCATCCGTCGGACGACGCCAGATGGCGTGAAGATACGATCCTGCGTTTGCGGGATGGTGTGTCGCTCATGGTGATCTCCGGTGAGTCCGCGACCCTGTCGCCTATACCGGAAAGCCTATCACAAAGCGTAGCCTGCGGGCGACACTTGCCTGCACTCCGTCTCGCAGTGGCAGAGAGGACAGCGGCACCCTAAATGAACGCAAACGCCTCTCGACGGGGCCCGCCCATACAATGAGGCCTTGATGGAAACGCTTGCCATCGACATCGAGCAGACCCCCCGCATTCCACTGCTGCCCGCGCATATCGAAGCGATCCGCAAAATCTCCACGGAGCGGCAATTTTCCAAGGGCGACATCGTCGTCGACCCCGGCGCGCCGATGGACGAGTTCATCTATGTGGAGGAGGGCGAACTGGAAGTGCTTGACCCCGTCACCGGCGAACGGTCGATGAAGTTCACGCTGGGTGCCGGGCAATATATGGGCGAGATCGCCTTCCTGAACGGCGGCACGTGGGCGACGTCCTTTCGCGCCGTCGAAGACACCCGTGCAATGGTCGCACCACGCCGCGCCATGCTGGACCTCATGGCCCGCGTGCCGGAACTATCGGACGTGATCGTGACTGTCTTCGCCGGTCGCAGGCGTCGGGTACTGGAAGGCGGCACGAGTTCGCTTACACTCATCGGTGCGGACCATGACCGGGAATTGCGCATTCTGGAATCTTTTGCCGCCCGCAACCGCATACCGGTCGCCAAGCTCGATTTGGGGTCGACGGAGGCGAAACGTGCGCTCGAATCCGCCGGTCTGCCGACCGACCAGCCAGCCGCGCTCTTCTCCGGTCGCGCTCTGGAAGACCGCAGCCCCCGCGCCATCGCCCGGCTGCTCGGGCTCGATCTGTCGCTTTCCAAACGAAGAGACGTTCGACACCGTCATCGTCGGCGGCGGTCCGGCGGGTATCGCCGCTGCCGTTTATGCAGGGGCCGAAGGGCTGCGCGCGCTGGTGATCGAGAACGAGGTGATCGGCGGGCAGGCAGGGTCTTCTTCGCGGATCGAAAACTACATGGGCTTTCCCACCGGCATATCCGGCGGCGACCTGTGCTGGCGCGGCGAGATCCAGGCCATGCGGCTTGGCACCCGCTTCGTGATGCCGCGCTCGGTGCAAATGGTAAAACAGCTCGCTCCCGACGCTGAGGGCGTGAATGGCGAGGAGAACGTCTGGGGTCTGCTGCTGGACGACGGTGAATGCATCCGTGCACGTTCCATCATCATCGCGACCGGCGTGCAATACCGGCGGCTGCCGATCGATAACCTGGAGCATTTCGAAGGTGCGGGCGTGTATTACGCGGCCACCGACATCGAGGCCCGCTTCTGCCGTGGTCACGAGGCGATCATCGTGGGCGGCGGCAATTCCGCCGGGCAGGCCGCCATGTTCCTCGCGCGGGAAACGAAACACGTCCACATTCTCATCCGGCAGGACAATCTGCATGAAACCATGTCGTCCTACCTGACATCGCGCATCGAGCAGGACCCGGACATCACGGTGCATCCCTATACGGAAGTGGCCGAACTGAAGGGCGAGGAGACGCTGCGAGGCGTCGTGGTCAAAAACAACCAGAGCGGCGAGACCCTTGAAATCGACGCTCACGGACTGTTCATCATGATCGGTGCCGTACCGAAGACCGATTGGCTCGACGGTATCGTTGAACTCGACGACAAGGGCTTCGTACCCACGGGTCAGTCGGTGGGGGCCTCTTCAACATATGCCACGTCCACGCCCGGCATCTATGCGGTCGGTGACGTGCGGCTGGGGTCGATCAAGCGCGTCGCTTCGGGTGTCGGGGAAGGCTCGGTTGTCATCTCCGACGTCTGGCAACACGTGAATGGTGGCGTCACACCGTAGGCGTCAGGCGGTCGGTCCCCAACGCCTTTTCGATAGCCTCTTCACCGAAGGGCTTGCCGATCACCAATTCGGACAGGTCTTGCAAAGTTTCGTCGTCCAGACTGTTCCCCGTGGCGAATACCACACGTGTGCCGGCTGTTCGCAAGGTGCGTGCCAGATCGTGGCTGGTTTGTTTCCCGTCCACGTTCACATCGAGAATGGCCAGGTCGTAGGTCTGCGTCAGGACCGCCTGGTCGGCTTCCTCCAGACGGAAGAAGACATCCACGTGTGTGTAGCCGAAATCGAGTATCATCTGTTCGGTGGTCATGGCGATGAGAGGCTCGTCGTCCAGGATCATGATCCGCGCGTCCTGGGAAATTTTATCCATCGAGACTGTCGCTCACCTTCTTCAGCGCAACCAGCAGAGCGTTTTCGAAAATATCGAGGTCATCGTCGGTTCCCGCCGAGACACGGATACAGCGGTTACCCGGCGCGACGAAGGGCATCCGCACGAAGACGCCATTCTCCGCCAAGGCCGCTACGAGAGCTTTGGCCCGGTCCACTCCGGCACCGCAATCCAGCGTGACAAAGTTCGTCGCGCTCGGCAGCGGTTCCAGTCCGTTGGCGCGTGCGATGGCTCCAATCCGCTCCTTGGCGGCGTCCACATTCCGGCGGGTTGCGGCCAGATAGTCCTGATCGGCCAATGCCGCCAGTGCACCGGCTTGCGCGATGCGGTTGACGCCGAAATGGTTGCGCACCTTGTCGAAAGCGACGGCCAGTTCTGCATGGGCGATGGCATAGCCGATCCGTGCACCCGCTATGCCGTAGCCCTTGGAGAAGGTGCGCATACGAATAACGTTCGTGCGCGACACCTCGATCGGTGGGATGGTGCCTGCGGGTGCGAAGTCGCAATAGGCTTCATCGAGGCACAGAACGGTATCCACCGGTAACCGGTCCATGAAGGCGGTGACGGCGTCCGCATCGTGCCACGACCCCATCGGATTGTCCGGGTTGGCGAAATAGACGAGGGGCGCATTTTCGGCGACGACAGCCGCCACCAGCGTATCCGGGTCTTCGCAATCCTCCACATACGGCACCTTCACCAGCCGCCCGCCGAAGGCGGCGACGTGAAAGCCGAAGGTGGGATAGGCCCCGTCGGATGTGACGACCGGTATATCCGGTGTCACGAACATTCGGACCAGCAGGCCGAGCAATCCGTCTATGCCCTCGCCGACCACGATATTGGCTGGCTCAACTCCATGATGAACGGCCAGGGCCGCTTTCAGATCATGGTTTTCAGGGTCGCCGTATTTCCAACTCGTCGCCGCTGCGTCGCGCATGGCCGCAATGGCTTTCGGCGACGGTCCGAACACGCTTTCGTTCGCACCAAGACGGGCGCGAAATGTCGTGCCCCGGTCGCGTTCCTGCGTTTCCGGCCCGACAAAGGGCACGGTTGCGGGAAGCGCCTCGACGGTTTTCGTGTAACGGAGCATTATTGATTCCCACTGAAGTGAAAAAGACGGGCCGCGTCAGGCCACCCGATCTCCCTTTTTCACTTTCACCGTGCGGTTGTCGACACCGGGCAGCATTTTCGCAGGATCGCGGGTCACGATCACGTCGATCAGGCTTGGTCCCTTGTGGGCCGTGGCGGCTGAAATGGCCTGCGCCAACGTATCGGGCGCTTCCACCCGTTGCCCGTGGGCCCCCATCGCGTTGGCAATTTTCGCGTAATCCATCTCCCGCAGGTCGCTGGCCTGATAGGCGTCGGTGCCATACATCAGGTGCTGCAGCGCCTTCACGTAGCCGGAGGCCGCGTTGTTGACGACGATGACGGTCAGGTCGAGGTCCATGCGGATGGCGGTTTCCAACTCGCCCATCACCATGTTGAAGCCACCGTCGCCGGTCAGCGCAACGACCGGGCCTCCGCCATTGCGGCGCACGGCCAGCGCCGCGCCCATCGCGCCGGGCAGACCGTAGCCGATGGAGGCGAAACCACGGTCGGGCACGAAGCCGCGACCGGCCTGTTTCGTATCGTATAGCAGCCCGCCCCAATGAGCCGCGAAGCCGCCATCGGCGATGAGCGTCGCGTCGGCGGGCAGCAGTTCGTTGAGCGTGTTCAGCAGCCGCGCCATGCCGACAGGCGTGTCGTCGGAGGTCAGCTTGTCGGCAACGGAGTGGCGCCATGTTGACCATCTTGTCAGCGACGTCCGCGGCGTAGTCCTTCTGCCGGTCCGCAATGCCATCGTCGAACATCGGGACCATCGCATCCAGCGTTTCCCGCACGTCGCCCCACAGGCGCAGGCCGGGTGTGAGCGTGCGGTCGAACTCTTCCGGGACATTGTCGAGATGGATGATGTCGGCCCCGCCTTCGGGCACGGAATAGCGCTTGGTGGCGATCTCCCCCAGCTTGCAGCCGACGACGAACAGGCAATCGGAAGCCGCGATCAAGTCGTTGGCGATCCGGTCGTAACGTCCGAAGAGGCCCGCCGAGAGCGGGTCCGTGCAGGCGATAGCACCCTTGCCGGTCATGGTGTGGGCGACCGGCAGGTTCAGCTTGCGCGCCAGCGCCTCGACGCTGGCGGTTGCCTTGCTGATATGCACACCGCCGCCGCACAGCATCAGTGGACGTTTGGCAGCGGCGAGTTTCGCCACCGCCGCTTCGAGATCGCCTGTGCCGGGCGGCATCGGATGGCGGGGGCGGCTTCGTGGATGGCAGGCACGTCGAAATCGGCTGGCGCAAAATCGTGGGTGCCGTGGCAAACGTCCTCCGGCACGTCGACGACCACGGGGCCGGGCCTGCCGGACGTGGCGATGGCGAAGGCGCGGGCGACGAGTTCGGGAATGCGCGCGGTGGATTCCACCCGCAGCAGCGCCTTGCAGGCAGGACGCAGGATGGCGACCTGATCGGTCTCCTGCGTCATGTTCTTGCCCGCATGGTCGCGGTGCGCGTCGCCCACGATGACGACCATCGGCGAACCGGCGTTCAGGGCTTCGACAAGGCCGGTCACAAGATTGGTCGCACCGGGGCCGAGGGTGGCGTCGGCGATACCGACACGGCCCGTCACCTTGGCGTAAGCGTCGGCGGCGAAAACGGCGCAGCGTTCGTCGTTGATGAGGTTGTGGTCGAGGCCGAGACGGCGGGTGGCGTCGTAGAACGGAAGCAGCTGAAAGCCGCCCATGCCGAACATCGGGCCGACGTCGAAGGCCTGCAACGTACGCGCGATAGCTTCACCGCCGGTCATCTCGTCGGGAAAATTGGTCGATCGTTCATGGAAAATCCTTGGAGATGGGTCACACCCGGTAGCCGAGCGTGCGAGGCAGCCAGAGCGCCAGTTCGGGGAAGACGATGACGGCCAGCAGCGCGCCGGTCATCGAGGCGATGAGCCAAAGCGTCCACTTGACCGTGGATTCGATAGGCACACCCGCCACACGGGACGTCACCAGCAGGTTGATGGCGACCGGCGGGGTGAACTGGCCGATGGCGACGTTCATGGCCATCAGCACTCCGAACCAGACCATATTCCACTCGAACGCCATTGCGATGGGCACGAGCAATGGAAGCGTGATGAGATAGATCGACACGCCGTCGAGGATCATCCCCGCGATGAGCAGCATGATCATCACCATGATGAGGACGATCCAGCCCTCGCTTGGAGATCGACAGGATGAAGGCCGCGGCCTGATCGAACGCCCCCAGCGTCGAGCCCGCCCAGGCGAACAGACCGGCCAACGCTATGATGATCATGATGGCGGCGGACGTTTCGGCCGCATCGGCCAGAATGTTCCAGACGTCGCGCAACGACATGGAACGGTAGATGACGAAGCCGATCAGGAAGCCATAACCCGCAGCAACCGCCGCAGCCTCGGTGGGCGTGAACAGGCCGGAGCGCAAGCCGCCCAGTATGATGACAGGCGCGAACAGGCCCGGCAGCGCGCCCCAGAGCGCCGCCATGAAGGGCGGGCGTTCGGACGTATCGGCGTCCCCGAAACCGTTTTTGCGCGACAGCCACACGGCGGGCGCGATGAGCGAGACACCGGCCAGCACACCGGGAATGAGACCGGCGGCGAACAGGGCGCGCAAATCCGTGCCGGGCACCATGATCGAATAGACGATCAGCGCCAACGACGGTGGAATGAGGATTGCGGTCGAGGACGCCGCCGCAATGATGGAGGCGGAAAACGCGGGCGGATATCCGGCCCGCGTCATGGACGGGATCATGATTGTGGCAACGGTCGCCGCTTCCGCCGGACCGGAGCCGGACATCCCGCCCATAATGAGGCACACCAGCACCGCCACGAGCGCCAACCCGCCACGCCTCGGCCCCACGATGGCCTGCGCGAACACGACGAGCCGCTGCGCCACACCGGAGCGCTCGAATACCACGCCGGTCAGCACGAAGAGCGGAATGGCGATCAGCGGATATTTGGCAATCGACGCGTAGGTGTTGGTGCCCACCATTGCCACCGTGTTCAGGTCCAGCCCCACGGCCACGGCGGCCGCACCGGCCAGGCCGAGCGCGACCGCGATGGGTGTGCCGAAAACGAGCAGCCCGAAAAAGACGAGCAGAAGGACAATGTTACCCGTCAGCATGGCGCGGTCACAGCCGTTGCGCGGGAATGGAATTGCGGCGGCGACGACGACCTGTCACCCAACGCTCCAGAATGCGCCCCATCACGACAATGGCCAGCAGAGGCATCCAGATCGTATAGATCCAGGCCGGATTGCCGAGACCGGCGGAGGTCTCGTCGTAAAACCATTCCTCATAGGCAAGTTTCCCGCCGTAATACGCGATGAGACCGAACATGAGCAGGGACGCGAGCGCGGCGATAATATCAAAGACGTCCGCCAGCCGTTTCGGCATCGCATCGCGAATGAAGGTGACGGCGATGTTGCGATGCAGCGCGAAGGCGGTCGCCGTGCCTGCAAATGTCATCACCACGACGAGGAAGATCGAATATTCCTCGGTAAAGGCGAAGGACTGGTTGGTGACGTAGCGTACCAGAGTATTGCCGAGCGAGATAACGAAGATGGCACCGATAGCGATCGCCGCGATGGCCCGTTCCAGCCCGAAAGGGACAAGAGGCGTCGGCGCCTCCGGGTCGGCCAAATCTGGATTATCTGGGTCGCTCATCAAGCCGCCTCGGTGGAAAACGGGCGGGCCGTCACTGGCCCGCCCGTGTCGTTCATCCGGTCGATTTTTAGTCCGGTGTGCGCTCGGAGATCGACTTTTCGGCCATGTCGACGAGGTCGTCGCCGATCTCGCCTTTCCACTTGGCATAGACGTCACGGGTTGCGTCCACGAAGGCCTGACGCTCGTCGTCCGTCAGGCGGATAACGTTGACGCCCAGCGCCTCGACGGCTTCCACAGCGGAATTGTCACCGCCCGTGATACCAGCACGGGCGATAGACACACCTTCGGCACCCGCATCAACGGCTGCCTGTCGCACGATAGCCTGGTCCTCTTCGGTGAAGCTGTTGAAGACGTCCTCGTTGACCGCGAAGATCAACGGATCGGCGACGTAACCCCAAAGCGTCAGGTTGGTCTGTCCGACCTCGTGCACCTTTGCGATGGCGAAGACGGAGAGAGGGTTCTCCTGCCCGTCGACCGCGCCGGTTGTCAGGGCGGGCTTGGCATCGGCCCAGCTCATCTGCGTCGGGTTGGCACCAAGCGCAGTAAACGTGTCGTTGAACAGGGGCGAACCCACGACGCGCATTTTCAGGCCGGAAAGATCGGCGGGGGTGCGGATCGGTTTCTTGGAGTTGGACACTTCGCGGAACCCGTTTTCAGCCCATGCCAGCGGCACGACGCCCTGTTCGGATAGCACCTCGAAGAGTTTCTCGCCGACTGGGCCGTTCGTCAGCGCGTCGACGGCTGCGTAGTCGGGCATCAGGAACGGCAGGGAAAAGAGGTTCAACTCCTTCACCTGGGGCGACCAGTTGATGGTGGAGCCGACCGCCATGTCGATGGTACCACGACGGAGCGCGGAAAACTCCTTTGTCTGATCGCCCGACACGAGTTGTGCGCCGGGATAGATCTTCATGTTGATGCGCCCGTCGGTGCGCTCACCGACCAGTTCAGCCCATTTTTCAGCGGCGATGCCCCACGGGAACGGTGCGGGCACCACGGTGGAGATTTTGTATTCTTCCTTGTAGTCGGCAGCGAATGTCGCGCTGCTGGCAAAGCCGACCGTCAATGCGGCGGCGGCCATGAGGCCGGTTGCGATGCGTCTGGTGATAGTCATGTCAATTCTCCCAGTTTGTCGTTGTTAAGTTCGAAGGCACGTCACGCGGCTTTCGCCGCTTCACCCAGCATCTCCCGAATGCCGGCTGCAATCATGTCGGGCGTCACACGCACCCGATCTTCGAGCCCCGGCGCATAAGACACCGGAATACGCGGTGCGCCCAAGCGGCGCACGGGGGCTTTCAGATATTTGTGGCAGCGTTCCGCAATGGTTGCTGCTATCTCGGCACCGAAGCCACCGGCCTGCACCGCCTCATGCACGATCACGAGACGACCCGTTCTGGCCACGCTGGCTTCCACCGCGTCGCGGTCCCACGGCCAGAGGGTCCGCAAGTCAAGCAGATCGATTTCGATGCCTTTGCTCGAACAGCGTTTCAGCAGCCTTGGCGCAATCGTGCACACTGGCGGACCATGAAACGACGGTGGCGGCATCCCCTTCCCGCACCTTTCGCGCGACGCCGAACGGGATCGCATCGGCGTCGTCGGCAATGTCGCCTTCCAGCGGCCACAAGCCCTTGTGCTCCATATGAACGACAGGATCGTCGCTGCGGATGGCGGATAGCAGCAGCCCGTGATTGTCGGCAGGCGTGGACGGCACCGTGACCACGAGACCCGGGATATGGGCGTACCACGCTTCCAGAGACTGGGAATGTTGGGCGGCGGACGAGCGCCACATGCCGATGGGTTCGCGCACGGTGACCGGCACCCGCGTCTGGCCACCGAACATGTAGCGCGCCTTGGCGGCTTGGTTGACCAGTTCGTCGATGGCGCAGAGCGCGAAATCGGAAAAGCGCATTTCAACGATGGGTCGTGTGCCCATCATGGCCGCACCGACCGCCGCGCCCATGATGCAGGCTTCGGAAATCGGTGCATCACAAATGCGGTCTGCCCCGAACTCGTCCTGCAAGCCTTTATACTGTCCAAAAACGCCACCGCGTCCCAAATCCTCGCCCACCGCCCAGACGGACGGGTCCGCGCGCATGGATTCGGCAACTGCGCGTTTTCCCGCATCGGCATAGGTGATCGTCGCCATCAATACGCCCTTTCCTGCGGCGAACCGGCGTCCTGCACATCGGCATATGCAAGGCTCGGGTTCGGCCAGTCCGAGGCGCGGGCTGTATCGAGCGCTTCTGTCATTTCGTCTTGCGCTGCTTGGGCAAGAGCATCGAGATCGGCAGACTTCGCACCCGCATCCTCCAGCCGTGCCCGCAGGCGGGCGATAGGATCGTCGCCCCACTTTTCCTCAACCTCCGAAGAGGAACGATACGGTGCGGCGTCCGACGCCGTGTGGCCTGTCAGCCGGTAGGTCGAGGCGACGATGGCGCGGGGGCCGGAGCCGTTGCGAATGGCGGCGATCGTCTCGCCAGCCAGAGCATCGACGGCCACGAGGTCGTTGCCATCGACCGTCTGTGTCGGAATGCCGAGAGCCTCCGCCCGAGCCGCCGGGCCGGGGCCGGATGTCATGGCTTTGGTGCGGGTGGTGGCGGCAAAGCCATTGTCCTCGCACACGAACAGGATCGGCAGATTGAATACACCGGCCCAGTTCAGCCCTTCCAGAAACGGTCCGCGGTTCGTCGCGCCATCACCAAAGAAGCACACGACCACGCGATCGTCCTGTTTCGTGAGGTTGTGAATGCGGATGGCGTGGGCCGCGCCGGTGGCGATGACGATGTTGGCGCCGACGACGCCGTTGGCCCCCAGCATTCCGTGGTCGAAATCGGCGATGTGCATGGAGCCGCCCTTGCCGCCGGACGTGCCGCCCGCGCGGCCCAGCAATTCCCGCATCATGGCCGTCGCATCCACGCCCTTCGCCATCGTGTGCCCGTGGCCGCGATGGGTCGTGAGCATGATGTCGTCCTGGCGCAGATGGGAGCAGACACCGACCGCGATGCCCTCCTGCCCGATGGACGGGTGGATCGCGCCCAGCACCAGCTTTTCATCCAGCGCACGGATGGCGGCTTCTTCAAAAGCGCGGATGCGGTGCATCAGGGCGAAGGCTTTCGTGAAGCGGTCGAGGTCGAAATTGGACCCGCTCATGCCGCGACCTCCACCTTGCCCGTGCTGTCAGATACGGATTCATGACCTCTGGATGGCGCAGCATAGGCTTTGGCGATGGCGTCAGCGGCGTCACGCAAATGGCCGACGATTTCCTTGCGCCGCGCGGGTTTCATGCGGGTCGTTATGGCGGCGACACTGATGGCCCCCACAGGCGCTCCGGTCTCGTCGCGCACCACCACGCCGACCGCGCTCATGCCTTCCACGACGCCATCTGCGTTCAGGGAATGGCCACGCTGTCTCGTCGCTTCCCGCTCGCTGCGGAGACTGTCGGTATCGAAGCCGGGATAAGCCGCGAGCAGCGGTTCGAGATCGTTTGTCAGGGCGTCGAGTTCCTGCTCTTCGATCGCCGAGAACAAGGCTGCCGAACCGGCACCGACACCGAGCGGACGGCGGTCTCCGGGATCGAGCGTCAATGTGCGGATGGGAAAGCGGCCCACCTCGCGCGCAATACAAACCGCTTCACTGCCGTCGCGCACGGACAGGAACACCGTATCCTGCGTGATGCGCGCCAAGTCACGCATGAAGGGAGCGGCGATGATGCCGAGATCGTGTTCCCGCGCGGACCCGGCGAGACGGACGATGACCGAGCCTATGGTGTAGAGCTGGGACCGGGCATTGTGGGCGACGTAACCGACTTCAGACAGGGCAACGAGAAGCCGGTGGACCGTCGTCTTGCCGAGACTGGTGGCGCGGACCACATCGCTCAGACCTGCGCCGGACGGGCCGGATGCACCGACCGCCTCCAGTATAAGCGCCATGCGCCCGACAAGCTGAACCGATGTTTCGGCCAAATCAGTGTGCCCTCCCAGACATGCCGATACCCACTTTGCGTTCCACTCAATGGAACATTACCAGCCTGTATTCGGAACGGCCTTGCGTCAAGAGCCAATTTCTCCGACCCTTTCCCCATGACAGCGCAAACCCATCTCCTCGCCGATTCCATCACCACCCTGCCGGATGGCGCGGCGGGGAGCCTTGTCGTTTGCGGCTCTCACGGGGGCACCTATCCGGCGATGCTTGCACTCGCGGCCCATCTGCGTGCGGTTATCCTGAACGATGCAGGTGGCGGGCTGGACGGTGCCGGGCGCGCGTGTCTGGCCATTGGCGATGCCCATATGTTGCCCGCCTGCACGGTCGATACCATGACCTGCCGCATCGGTGATGCCTCCGACATGATCGCGCGGGGGCGCATCAGCGGGGCAAACGAGCCTGCCGCTGCGCTTGGCGTGGGGGTCGGAATGAGTGTGACGAACGCGGTCGAAGCGCTTCAGTCAGCGCCATCGCGCATATCATCCGGCAGCACACAGCCTGAAGAATCGCGAATAAAAATCGACGGCAGCAGATGTGCGATCATTCTTGTCGATTCCGCATCGCTCGTGGGTCCGGCGGACGCGGGTACGATCATCGTCACCGGTTCCCACGGGGGGCTGATCGGAGGTGATCCTGCGCGGGCATTGAAGGCCAACGCGCATTTCGCGCTGTTCAATGATGCTGGCATGGGGTTGGACGGATGCGGCATCACCCGCCTGCCAGCGCTGGACGCGCGCGGCATCGCCGCCGCATGTGTGGCGTCCTCATCCGCCCGTATCGGCGAGGCGCGCTCCACCTGGCAGGATGGCGTTCTGTCCGCCGTCAACGACACCGCGGCACGGCTCGGTATCCGTGTCGGCGAAAGCGCCGTTCAGGCCGTGGAAAAAGCGGGCGGCGTCAGGCCAGCACCGGATTAAAGAGCGCGCGCCATATCTTCGGCCAGTTCTCGCCACGCGGCACCATGCGCCTGCACCACATCGTCCGGCTTGCGGGAAGCGGCGCGGGTCGTGATGTCGAACCGCACGATCTTGTTGCGGGAGGTCGCGATGTCCCGGCGGATCGAAAACTGGCCAGACAGGCGCATGGTCGCGTTGTTGTCCACAAGCATACGCTCCACCTCGACGCGGATTTCCGCTTCCGGCACACCGCCCAGCGGCCACGGGTCGGACGCAACGCGGGCGCCGGTTATGGCGTCGAGATTGCGCACCAGCGACAGCGTCATGGCCCGTTCGGTATCATCGGCCCAGTCGGCCTTGTCCAACGGCTCCAAGGCACCCGCGTCGTTTTCGACGAAAATACCGGGTTCCTTGGCGTAGGCGGGCAGATCGACCTTGGCGACCGAGATCGTGCGGGCGCTCGTTTTGATCTTGGCGGACGCGGTGGTCGGCTCGACCGCGAACCGGTCCGGCTTCACGCCCGTGCAACCGGCCAGCGCGACGAGCGCCAGCACTACGAAAAACTTTTGCATGATTAGCGTCCTCTGATCAGGGAACTCGGGTTGCGTTCGATGCTGCGGGCGAGCGAGCGGAATGCTTCCGCCGTCGACGACACCTCACGCAAGGCACCCCTGATGTCCTTGTAAACATTCGAATTGGCGTTGTAGCCCGAAACCACCGTTTGGAGTCCATCGGCAACCGCGTTGAGCCTGTCCGCCAAGCCCGGCAAGGTGCGGGCCGCATCGTCGATGGATTGTAGTGCAGTGTTCGCACTGAGCAGCGTGGCGTTCAGGCTGTCGACGGCACCGCCCGCACGCAATTCGGAAATCAGACCGCGCACTTCCACCAGTGTCGTGTCGATCGTTGCAGGCAATGTCTGCGCCGCCCCCTCGACGGATTTCAGCGTGGTGCTGACGCTTTGCAGCGCCAGTTGACGTTTTCCAGCGCCCCGCCCGTGCGGATGTCGGTGACGAGTCCGCGGATTTCCGCCAGCGTCTTGTCGATCGTGTCAGGCAGCGCCGTGGCTGCACCTTCGACGGACTTCAGCGTGTCGTCGGCACTCTTCAGCGTCGCATTCAGACTGTCGAGTGTGCCGCCGGTGCGAATGTCGGCCACCAAGGCGTTGACCTGCGATAACGTCTGTTCGACCGTCTGCGGCAGGGTCTGCGCTGCGCCCTCGACGGATTTCAGCGTGTTGCTGGCGCTTTCCATCGTCGTGTTGAAATTCTCGATAGCACCGCCGGTCCGCACGTCCGCCACGAGGGCGCGCACGTCTGCCAACGTGGCGTCCACCGTCTTTGGAATGCTGGTGACGGCGTCCGAGGCGATAAGATCCTGCGCGGCACCGGTCAGGCCGGATACACCGGACAGCGCCTGTGTGGCCGCTTCCATCAATTCTTCAATGGGCAGGTTGGAGACGCGGCTGAGAAGATTATCGACGCCGCCCTCACCTTCGGGTTTAGCGGAGGCCACGACCGGCAATAGCAATCGACCCGACCGATCCCGCGTTACCTGGGCCGGTTCGGAAGAGCGCAGATTGGCCAGTTCGATGATTGCAGTCTGGCCGAACAGGCCCTCCGACCCGACCCGTGCCCGCAAGCCGCGTTCGACGCGCTCTGCCACGGCATCGCTGATCCCGGTCAACGGCAAGTCGGCAGGCAAACCCAATCGGGCGGCCGATATGCGCATATCGAGGCGCAAACGGACCTCATCGCCCTCACCTTCCCGCGGGGCAACGCCCACAACGTATTCCACCTCACCCACCTTCACTCCACGAAACCGCACCACGGTTCCAACACCGATTCCGCTCACGTCGGAATCGAGCAATATGGAGGCCAGCACATCGGGACCGGTATCGGCTTCGAAGGCGTCGGCGCGGGCGAGGACTTCGGTTTCGAACACGCTGAAGACGTGCCCGTCCTCTACCGGCCTGCCGCCGGTCACCGGGGTGCCGAAGGTCACGCCGCCTTCGAGCAGCGCAGCCAGACTGTCGACCTTCACCGCCAATCCACTCGCGCCGACATTAATAGACAGGCCCGAAGCATCCCAGAACCGGGTGCTGGTCGTCAGCCGCTTGTCGTATGGCTCCAGAATGAACGCTTCCATCGTTACCGTCGTTCCGCCCCCCGACAGGACCGGCTGGCCGATACGGCCAACCTCGATGCCGCTGGTCAAAACCGGCGCTCCCGCGGCCAGTTGCCCGCCTGCGCGGGTGCGCAGAACGATACGGGTACCTTTTTCGCCGGGCGCGGATAGCGGTGCGGTTTCCAGCACGGTGAACCTGTCCTGCGGAACACCGGGTTCCCCGTCCCAGCTTGCGGCGATGTAGACGCCGGACAGCAGCGTATCGATGCCGGTCACACCGCGCGCCGTGACCTGCGGCTGAACCAGCCAGAACTGGGCCTCGGTATCGACATACTCCGCAATGGCCTTGTTCATACGGACCTGAATCTCGACCGCGCCCATGCCTTCGGTAAAACCGACTTCCTCGACGACGCCGACACGCAAATCCCGGATGCGCACCTCCGTCGCGCCGACGCGGATGCCGGAGGCATTGTCCAGCACGATGGTGATGAGGGGGCCGCGTGAAGCATAATTGTTCCACACCACCGCGACCGCCACGAGCAGGGCAAGAAACGGCATGATCCAGACCGCCGATGGCACCCGGCGCTTCTTTTCGATCACCGGCTTCACGCCGATCGGTTCCTGCGGGCTACCGGTCTGGACAGGTTCAGTCACGTGCAGTTTCCTTTTTGGTCACATCCCAGATCGACCGGGGGTCGAAGGCCTGCGCAGAGAGCATGGTGAATACGACCGACAGCGCAAAACAGACCGCCGCGACGCCGGGCTTGATGGTGGCCACCACGTTGAATTGCACGAGCGCCACCAGAATGGCGACCACGAAGACGTCGATCATCGACCACCGGCCGATGAACTCCACCGCCTCGTGCAATTTGTGAAGACGGTGCGGGTCCGTATTGCGCCCGCGTGACAGAAGAAAGGCCAGATAGCCGATCGCGATGAACTTGGCCACAGGAATGGCGACACTCGCTATGAAGACGATGGCGGCAATGGCGTAGGCGTGATGGTGGATGAGATCGACCACGCCGCCGACGATGGTGCTGTCCTGCGACTGGAACATCTGTGTCGTGCGCAGCATCGGATAGACGTTGGCGGGGACGTAGGCGATCAACCCGGCGACGAGCCACGCGACCGCGCGCTGGATGCTGCCGAAATCGCGACTGGCGAGATGGGCATGACACCGCGGGCAGCTTCCGGTCTCCGGCGCTGCCAGCAGGCCGCAACTGGTGCAGGCAACGAGCCCGGCCTCACGTGCTGTGATCATCGTGCAATGGCTTTCGGCGCGTTGTCGGCCAGTGCCGTCCAAAGCGTGTTGCGGCAGGTGAACGTGTCCTGCAGCGCGTTGACGACGACGAGGATCGCAAAGGCCCAGAATGCAGTCCCCATCTCGATGCTCGCCATGCCCGCCAGTTTCACCAAAGCTACGGCGACACCCACCATGAAGATTTCCGCCATCGACCAGGGTTTGAGCAGGAACGTCCAGCGCAACGCCGTTTCCGCGCCGGAAAAATTGGGCCTGCCTATCAACAGCGGCACCAGCGCATAGATCATCAGAAAGGAGCGGGCCAGAGGCAGCAGGATGATGAAGGCGAGCACAGAAAAGGCCAGCGGCACCATCAATCCGCTGCTGAACCCCATCACCACGTCCAGCACCGAGGCCGTTGACCCGAAGGGACCGGCATCGAGGCGCAGGAACGGGGCGAACACCACGACGCCCATGAGGAACGTGGACGTGAGCGCCAACCCGACGACGCGGGCGATGGCTTCCGACTTGCCGAGCGTCAGCCGGTAACCGCACCGCACGCAGCGGGACCGCTGCGCCATTTCAGCGGGGCCGATGCGGTGCACCACATCGCAATGGGGGCAGGCGATGCAGGTCGGATCGTGGATCATTCAGACGCCTTTCCATGAGAGCGGGCCGGGAAAGCTGCCAGCAGCAGCGCGGAATGTCATACCGGGAATGAACGACCAAGTCGCGGGCATTCTACAACGCGGCCTAAAGTGCCGTATCGTGCCGGATAACTAGGCGTCGCCCTTTTGCCGTTCAACCGGCGTTGTCGGCGTTCCAACGCTCGAGGGCTTCGATGGCACCAACGACATGGTATAACGAACTCGCCGGTGCCGGACCCCATTCAAAGTCACCGTCCTCCAACATCCGGTCATACCACAGACCACGCACGGGGGCGGAAAAGAACCGGTCGCAGGCCAATGCAGCCCGCGTGATCTGTCTTTCGTAAAAGGCCCGCTTCCCGGTTTTGTTCGAAGACGAGCCGGACAGATCGTCCGATAAAGCAAAGGCGACGGATGCTTTCAGCCATTCCGTCTGCGGCCAAAGCCGCGCAGTGGCAGACAGAGGCCGGAACTGGAGGTTCATTGCATCCACCGCAACGACACGTCGCGGATCGACCCCCCTTATTCCGGTCTGGAACAGGTGTTCTGCAAACTCACGGGCGTTGGTATCGTTGGCAATGCGCGAATAGGAAAGCAGCAATGAGGACCATTCGAACTGGTGCCCCGGTTCCAGCCGCTTGCCATCGGCACCACTTTCAGGCGACCAGTCCGCCTCGTAGAATTCGCGGATGAACCGCCCGTCTTCACTGCGCAAGGCACCCAGAGCCAAGCCCGCTATACCGTTGGCCAGGTCGGCCCAGCGGCCGTCGGTACCGACTTTCATCCACGCCAGTGCCGCCTCGAACAGGTGCATATGGGCATTGGCCTGAAACGGATGGGGACCATCCTCCCGCCAGCCGGAACCGCCATCGGCACGGGCAAAGCGCTGTTCCATTGCCAGCAGCAATGTCAGTGCCTGCGCTTCGGTGTCGGCAAGGACGTCATGCGCCGCCGAAAGAGCGAGCAGGTGGAAGGTCTGGTCGTAGAGCAGCACCGCATCGTCCACCGAATTGCCCGAAGCATCGGCACAGGTCCGCATCAGGCCGTCGGACAGGACGTAGTGCCGGTCGATCGCCGTCAGACCGCCCTGCAGGGCCTGTTTCCAGGGGCCGACCCAGCCACGCTGTCCGGCCATCGCATAGACATAGCTTTGACGCCCCTGAACACGGGAGCGGGTGTTATCACCGGTCGGCAGTGCCCGGTCGCTGGACAGGTTTTCGCGCCATAGGCCGTTGACGTGGTCGAACCCGTTGCTCCACCACAGGGGAAGCACGGATGTGTCCAGCCATTTCGTCCATTTGTCTGACAAGGCGGCCAGATCGTCCGGCGGGCCTGCCACGAGTGCGGAGGTGCGTCCCTGCCGGCGCAGCGTATCCACGATGCTCTTGACCATCTGCGACCGGTCGAGCCGGGTCACCAGCACCACATCATCCTCGACGACCACATTCAGTCCGTCCACGCCTGCCAGAACGACGGTCGTGCCGGAGGCCGTTCTGGCGTGGTTGTTGGTCGCATCGATCAGGAGCGCATCACCGAACGTGCTGTTGCCGTTGCCGTCCTTCGGCAGCGCATCGTGAACGGAACCCCAATCACCGAGATCGGACCACTGAATGCCGGACCGGACCACATGGCGGTTGTCGAAGGATTCCATGACCGCGTAATCGAAGGAGATTTTGGGAGCCTGC
Organism: uncultured Alphaproteobacteria bacterium; assembly: GCA_963799325.1. Classification (GTDB taxonomy): domain Bacteria; phylum Pseudomonadota; class Alphaproteobacteria; order Rhizobiales; family Rhizobiaceae; genus Pseudahrensia. The sequence goes on from CAWCWS010000004.1 coordinate 162,571, forward strand.
AGAAAGGGAGCGCCCAGGACGAGGCTCGACCCGTTGCGGTTTCCGGCATCGAGCCCGCCCTTCGCCGCTGACAGGGTGTCAGGCGCGTAGTTGGCAAAGGCATCCGTCAGCGTGGCGGCACGGGCGATGAAGTTGCCGGAGTTCCACAAGTAGCCACGCTCGATATAGGTGGCGGCGGTCTCCACATCGGGCTTTTCGGTGAAGGATGCCACAGGCCCGCACGTGCCTTCACTGAACCCGGGCTGGATGTAGCCATAGGCGGCACTGGGAAAGGCGGGCACGATGCCGAGCATGACGATACCGCCATTTTCAGCCTCGCTGGCTGCCGCCTTCAGGTCCGCCCGAAAGCGTTCGGCATCGGGAATGTGATGATCGGAGGCGACGACCACGGCGATGCCGTCCGGGTCCTGTTGCTCGACATAGACGGCAGCGGCGGCGATGGCAGCGGCGGAATCGCGCCCTTCCGGCTCCAGCAAAAGAACCGTCTCGATGTCGAGGCCCGCCAGTTCCGCTGCGATGTATCCCTCATGGGCCACTCCGGCGACGACGACGAGCTGGCGGAAATTGTCCATGCGGCGGACCCGGTCCACGGTTTCGCGGAACAGGCTGCGTTCGCTCACCAACGCCATGAACTGTTTGGAACGGGGCGGACGCGAGGCGGGCCAAAGACGCGTTCCCGAACCGCCGCACATGACGACCGGAAAAATGTTGGACGTGCTGGGCATGAAACGATCTTGCTGCGGCATGGCAAATAGAGAATGATCCAGAGTGTGCCAAAGCCGCGTTAAGGGGGCGTTTCACCGCGCAAGTGGTCTCATGCCACAGGACGCATCGACCACCCCGGACTGAAGTGCGGCCGGAGCCGTGGTCTAAACCACAACGACCGTACAAGATGGATTGCCGTCGTCAGCCATCGTCGTTGTCCATAGGCGCAAGCCGCCATTTCCAGTTCGAGATAGGCGTTGATGTTGCGCCACAGCGACGGCTCGGTCTTCCGAAGAGATGCAAACGTTCTGGTGATGATACGTGCGCTCTCCCGCACCGCGTCGTAGCGGGCGTTGTAGCCGGGGGCGAGAACTGCGCCCGGCATATCGATCACATCGAGACGACCGCCTGCCATACCGAACCGGATGGACCAGTCGAAATCTTCCAGCCGTTTGGTGCCCGTCGCAAAGGGCAGGTTCTCGAACATTTCCCTGCGGCCCAGAACGCACGATCCGGGCGCAAACCAGCATCCGGACGAAAATTGCTCCTGCGTATCGGCCTCTTTTGGAACACGCACACGGTCCCGCGCAGGTTCCACCCATCCGCACCCGTAAAGCGTCGGGCGCGACCCCTCGTCCGCTGTGGCATGGCGCAAACGGTTTTCGAGCGTGTCGGGAAGGAACTGGTCGTCGGCATCGAGAAACCCGATCCAGCGGGTCGTCGCCGCTGCAACACCGGTGTTGCGCGCCGCGGCGGCCCCCCGGTTGGTGTCGTGCCGTATAATACGGATATTGCCACGCTTCATCACCTCGTCGCCGAGCGTAATCGGCGGATTGGAGGCATCGTCCACGACAATGATCGTCACATCGGGCGATTGGCTTGCGATGGAATCGACCGCACGGCGGGTCCCGGCCTGCATCGCAAAGGAAGGGACGATGATCGTCAGGTCTTTCATCGCCGTCTCCCGGGGTCGTTGCGAGCGTCTCGGTATAAGCACACAGCGCGCCCGAAGAGCCGGACGCCTATCTCACCGTTGCGACGACCTTAAAGCTTTTGGTGCGCCTGTTAATGAGGCTGTCGTCGAAACCCGAATAGCGAAAGTGGACCCGCCCGACATCGCGCCCGCGAAAGCCCGGCAGGGAGCGGTAGAATATGCCTTCGGCCCGCACCGTCTTGCCCTTGCAATGCCCTTTGGTGATTTTGGTCGGGACGTATTTCAAAAACAACACGCCGCCCTTCGGCTGGACCATATCGGTTTCCAGAATTTTCTGAACTCTGCAATTGGCCGGATCGTAAAGGTAGAACAAGTCCACAAACGTCGCCTGGTCCGCGATCACGTCGAGTTTGCGCGTGTCGGCATGAACCGGCGTGGAGAGCAGCATGGGTGCCGTGATGACCACCAGTGCCAGCCATCGCGTCCATTCCGGTCTGCCGCTTTTCATCGTGCTCATCCCCACCACACATTGGATCGTCCATTGTGAAACACAAATGGTGAACGAAACGGATCGACCGATTGCAAAACTTCCGTTCGGAACACGCTTCGAGGGCTGATAGACGGAACCCACCAGCGGAACCGACACGTCGGGCCTGCGTGCGGCTGCGGTGAGGGATGGCGATGACTATGTCATCAACGGACAAAAGGTATGGCCATCCCGCGCCGAACATTCCGACCTCATGTTCCTGCTGGCGCGCACGACATCACGGGATCATGTCGCCAAACGCATGGAAGAACTGTCGCTCTTTCTGCTCGATACGCGAAGGGTGGTGGCAATGGCCTCGACACCCGCCCGAACGGCGCAATGGTCAACCATTCCACTACCGAGATCGATCTGAAGACGCTGCGGGTTCCGGCCGAAACCACATCGGGGAGAAAGGACAGGGGCTGCGCTATATTCTCACTGGCATGAATACCGAGCGGATTGTCTTCGACAGGCCCATACGGCGCAATCAGGGAGTCCAGGTTCCCATCGCCAGGCCCTATGCCCATACGGAAGCGGCGGCGTTGATGGTCGAAAAGGCGGCACGGAATTTCGATGGGGGCCACTCCATCGGGCCGCCGGCCGACATGGCCAGATTGCTCGCCGACAATGCCTTGTGGGAGGCTGCCTGTATGTGCCTGCAAACCCAAGGCGGGTTCGGCTTCATCAGGCCGCGCCTATCTTCACCAATATGATCCTCGCCTGTATGGCCGGGCACGTGCAGGGTCCGCCACGCCTTACCGACGCGACCGCGCCGGCCGGTCTCACATCCGTCACCGGCACACCTGGTAATTTGGGAACCGTTCCCGCTTTGAATGAGTATAATAATGCGCTTCGATGTGAATTCAGGGCGTAGCGCTTTCCATCCGACACTCTCAACCAGAACAGGACCATCCAGCATGAGCGCATTCGACGAAGACCTGTTTCTCAAAGGGCTCGAACAGCGCAAGGCCACCCTTGGCGCGGAGTATGTGGACAACAACCTTGCTGCCGCCGACGATTTCACCAGGCCGTTTCAGGAGGCCATGACGGCGTGGTGCTGGGGTTTCGGATGGGGCGACGATGTGATCGACGCGAAAACGCGCTCGATGATGAACCTCGCCATGATCGGCGCGCTGGGCAAGATGACCGAATGGGAATTGCATTGTCGTGGCGCCATCAACAATGGCGTGAGCCGTGAGGAAATCCGCGCCATCATCCATGTCATCGCCATTTATTGCGGCGTTCCGCAGGGACTGGAATGTTTTCGCGCGGCCCGGAAAGTTCTCGACGAGACCTAAAAGGCGTCCGCAGCCAGGCCGGAATCGAGGTCGCGCCCGCTGGCCACCAGCTTCAGCATCGACATGGCGATCGGCAATTCGTGCCAGATGAAATAGCGGCACGTTGCCAGCTTTCCGGCTTTCAGGCGGGCAGTGGCGTCGTCGGTATCGGTCAAACGCTGGGCTGCCAGCGCCATGTCGAGCCAGAGCCAGCCGACGATGACGAGGCTGGAGCCGTTCAGGAAACTGGCGGCGTGGTCCAGCATGCGTTCAGGCGGCTGGTCGTGGATTGCGCGCACCGTCGCTTCGATTTCCGCCAGTGCGGCCTCAAGCACCTCTGCCTCTTCGGCCAGATCGGTATCGGCGGCGTTGGCGCACGTCGCGCGGATACGAGTGGCCAGAACGGCCAGCCCGGCACCGTCCTTCAAGCACCTTGCGGCCGAGAAAATCGCCCGCCTGAATGCCGCTGGTGCCTTCGTGGATCGGGTTCAGGCGGTTGTCGCGATACAGCTGTTCCACGTCGAAATCGCGGGTGTAGCCGTAGCCGCCGTGGACCTGAATGGCGAGGTCGTTGGCCTTCAGGCCGTATTCGGACGGGAAGGTTTTTGCCACCGGCGTGAGCAGTTCCAGTAGCGCGCGGTCTTCGGCATCGTCCGGGCTGTCCACCAGCGCCGCACTCAGCAGGCACAGCGCCATCGACCCTTCCGCATAGGACCGGGCGGCCAGCAACATGCGCCGCACGTCCTTGTGTTCGATGATCGCGACGGGGCCGCCTTCGCGCTGGCCGATACCGCGTCCCTGCAACCGTTCGCGGGCATAGTCGGCGGCCAGCAGATAGCCACGGCAGGCGAGCGCGGCGGCACCGAAGCCGACGGCGATGCGGGCCTCGTTCATCATCATGAACATCTGCCGCAGCCCCTGCCCCGGTCTCGCCGACGATCCAGCCGGTCGCGCCACCGTTCTCGCCGAAATTGAGCAGGCAGTTGGAGGTGCCGCGATTGCCCATCTTGTGGTTGAGGCCGGCGACGGTGACGTCGTTCGTCTCGCCATCCGGCAGGATGCGGGGCACGATGAACAGGGAAATGCCCTTCGTGCCGTCGGGCAAGGTGCCGTCATCGTTGGGTATTTTCGCCAGCACGAGGTGGACGATGTTGTCGGAAATGTCCTGATCGCCGCCGGAAATCCACATCTTGTTGCCGGTCAGACGGTAGCGGGTGCCGTATTCATCATCGCCCTCGGAGACTGCGCTGGTGCGAACGTCACCGAGGCCCGAACCGGCTTGCGGTTCGGACAGGCACATGGTGCCGAACCAGTCGCCCGCGATCTGCGGTTTGGCGAAGGTCTCGATCTGCGCCTCGTTACCGAAGGCCGCGATGAGCCGGGCGTTGGCACCGGTCAGCATCGTATAGCCCATGCTCGACCCGTTGGCAGCGGCGAACCATGCGTAGGACGCTGACGTGACAAGATAGGGCAGGCCCATGCCGCCCAGCTCTTCGGAAAAGCTCGCGCCGAACAGGCCGAGATCGCGGAACTCCGCCAGCGCCTTGCCGATTTCCGGCAGCACCCGCACCCGGCCATTTTCGATGCGCGGTTCGTCAGTGTCGGATTTCTTGTAGTGGGTCAGGAACTGCTCGACGGCGAGTTTTTGCGACAGGTCGAGATAGGCCTCCACCGTCTCGCGGTCGAACTCGGTATCGGCGAGCCTGTCTTCCAGCTTCAGCCAGTCGAACAGAAGGAAGTCCATATCGGGTTCGGAAAGCAGCGTTTCGGGCATGGTGAATCGGTCTTTGCTGGATTTTCGGAGAGGACTAAACGGCCATTCGCTTCGGTTCAAACGTCGATCACGAACCCTTTTGCCGGATCGCTTTCGCCCCGCGCCATCTTCGGGTGCAGATCGGCGAGGGCGTCGAGACCGGACAGGGTTTCGACCGCCATCCACCGTTTGCTGTCCTCGGTTGCGGCCTGCATGAACGTGTTCGTGCGGCGGGCAAATTCGTCCGCACCCCATTCCTTGGAGCGCGCGGCAATGTGAGCCGGTGCGAAGAAGAACGTGGAACGGTCGCGGATACGGGCATCGTCCCGGCGCGGCGCTTCCCAATGGGTCAGGCCGACGTCGAGGGTTTGCCGCATGGCGTCGCCGAGATGGGTGTGGAGCCGCCCGATGGTGGTGGCGTTGCCGGACATGTCGACGATGGCGGTTGGAACGGACGGGTCGAGCGATTTCGAGATCGTCGTAGGTCAGAACCGTGTCGTAGAGGCCGAGGCCCTCGACAAAATCGGTATTCGAAGGGGACGTTAGCCCGACGACTTCCGGTGCGTTTTCGTCCTGCGATAGCGCGAACGCAAGCCCGATGGCGGTTTTGGAGGATGCGCTGGCAATGACGATCCGACTGGCTCCGAACCAACCGTCTTTCGACAGTGCATCCCACAGGCACCACGAGGTGACGTAGAGCGGGAACAGCAGCATGTGGCGGTTTTCGGCGTCCGCATCCGGCTGGTCGGCGCGGCGGTAGAAATTGTAGGTGGCGGCCAGTTCGGACCGATGGGCGGATGCGTCGAAAAAGCGGTCCGGCGTGACCTTGGCCGGTTCCACCACCAGACTGTCTCCCGATGGCCAATAGCCGAAATAGCGCGCGCCGACCTCGATGCCCTCGCAGTTGGACGCCGCCACATCGGCATACCCCCAGACGGGCACGATACCGTGGCTGTCGTTATCGGTCGGGAAGAAGTCCCAGTATTTCAGCGTATCGCCCGCTGCCGCGTAGGTGATGTTGTTGGCGGAATAGCCGAAGCGGTCGATCGTCAACCGCACCTGCCCTTCGCCAATTTCACGGGTGTCGGCATCTGCGATCCGCACATCGGTGATGTCGGTCTTGTTCGTTTCCAGTCGCATCACGCGGCTCCTTCGATGTCGGCGATCAGTTTGTGCAGGTTGGCCATAGCAGGCATGGACGCCGCCTTCATGCGCCCGAGCAGCGCCTGTTTTTCTGCGTCGTTCTTGTCCGACCGCGCGCACCATCGCGCTGAACCCGTCGAGCCGGTTGTCGCGCAGCCAGGCGCGGATATCCGGCTCCTGGCTCCAGTTGAACTGGTTCATCATGAAGGGTACCATGATGCGTATCCAGTCGGTGTCGTGGTTGGGCAGGGGCACGACGCCGCACAGGCGGTTCTTTTCCTTTTCGCTGTCCCGCGTCGCCTCGATATGGGCGATGAAGGCGGCGGAAAAGACGGGCTGATAGGACCGCACCGTCTGGGGCGTGATCGTATCGCCATCGAAGACCGGCTTGGTGCCGACATTGCTGATCGCGCTGGCGGAACAGTCCACATGCACGATGCCGGGGCCGGTGGAAATCTCGCCCTGCTCCAGCACGACGCGGTCGGTCTCGATGCTTTTCACGCGACCCATACGGACGACGTTTTCGATGCGCTGCAACTGCGCCAGTTCCGCCTGACTGATCGTCGCGCCGTGGAACATCTTAGGCTTCACGCTCGGGTCGATCCGCAGCAGAATGCCTGCCTTTTCCAGCCGTTCGAAAAGGTCGTCCACCGAAATGGCACCCGCAATCGCTTCCATCTGCGCTGCCTGCGCGCCCATCGTCTGCATGAAGAAGGATGCGTCGGACTGGGTGTTGACGCGGTCGATCAGCCAGCCGTCGCGGGGCATGATCCAACGGATCGCGTCCGGGTCCACGCCGTTGTCGAGCAGCCAGATGCAGGCATCCATGCCGGTCTTGCCGCCGCCGATCACAACATAGCCTTCTGGCGGTTCGGTAATTTTCGGCAGGTCGTTGAGCGGGATGAAGCGAACGTTTTCGGCAACCTCGAAAGCGGGTTTGTGAGTGGAGGGGACGGATGTCTTCAGCCATGTGGCATCGACCGTCTTGCGGGCTTTGACCTGAGTTTGATTGCCGGTCAGCTTGGACAAAAACCGTCCGTCGCCGTGATAATCGCTCATGGGAAAGAACCGCACGCGACCGGAGGGCAGGAACGTCTCGCGCATCACCGCATCGAAATAGGCGCTCACCTGCGCACCGGTGGCAAGATCGGCCATGCCCTTGTTGTGGCCCGCCTTGTCCATCAACCCGCTCGACAATTCGCGCGAGGAGACACCGTAGAATGCGGATGGCTGATGCAGGGTGACGAAGGGATAGGCCACGTTCCAGTGACCGCCGGGTTTGGCGAAACGGTCCACGATGACAATGTCGGCATCGGTTTCCGCCAGCAGCACATCGGCGAACGCCATTCCCACCGCGCCTGAGCCGACGATCAGATAGTCGGTTTCGATCTCGTTCATGATATTCTCGTCCGGTAATCGTGCGAAAAGTGCTGGCTAGCACAGCACCGGACCTCGCGCGACATGGCCGTTGGCTTTATGAGGAAGCGGAGGCAGGGTGAGGAACACACGATAATGCAGACCGGCAGCCATATGTATGACCGCGATCTCGACGCGAACGCGGCCAATTACGCTGCCCTGTCGCCCCTCAGCTCCATCGCCCGCGCGGCGCGCGTTCACCCGGACGGTCCGGCCATCGTGTATGAGGATGTGCGCCGCAACTGGGCCGAAACCTATGACCGCACCCGCAGGCTGGCCGGTGGCCTCGCGGCTCACGGGGTCAAGCGCGGCGATACCGTCTCGGTGATCGCAGCCAACATTCCCGAACATTTCGAAGCCCATTTCGGCGTGCCGATGGCGGGCGCGGTGCTGAACTCTATCAACATCCGCCTCGATGCAGCGACCATCGCGTTCATTCTGGACCATGCCGAGACGAAGGTGTTCATCGTCGATCCGGAGTTTGCGGCGGTCGCCGCCGACGCATTGGAGCGGACCTCAAACAGGGACATTCTGGTGGTCGCTATCGTCGATCCGCACATGCCTGCCGTTGTCCCGCTTGGCGCGCTTACCTATGGAGAACTGCTCGAACATGGTGCGCCCGACTTCGCCTGGCAGTTGCCTGCCGACGAATGGAACGCCATCGCGCTCGGCTACACGTCCGGCACGACGGGCAACCCGAAAGGCGTCGTAACCCACCACCGCGGGGCCTACCTCAACGCACTCTCCCACATCGTCGACTGGACCATGCCAACCCATGCCCGCTATCTGTGGACATTGCCCATGTTCCACTGCAACGGCTGAAGCTTTCCGTGGACAATCGCCGCTATTGCGGGCGTCAATGTCTGCCTGCGCGCCGTGCGGGACGAGCCGGTCTACCGGTTGATCCGCGACGAAAAGGTCACCCATTTCTGCGGCGCTCCAATCGTGTTGAATATGCTCGCCAATGCACCGGACGCCATGAAGGATTTCGACCATGCGGTGAAGGTGATGACCGCCGGTGCGTCCCCGCCAGCCGCCGTGATCGGCGCGATGGAAGCGATGGGGATCGAGGTGACCCATGTGTACGGGCTGACCGAAGTCTACGGACCTTCCGTCATCAGCGTGTGGAAGGACGAGTGGAACGACCGGCCTGCCGACGAGCGTGCACGGTTGAAATCGCGACAGGGGGTCAACAACACCGCGCTGGAAGACCTGATGGTGGCGGACCCGGACACTCTGCAACCTGTGCCCCATGACGGGGAGACGATCGGCGAAATCTTTATGCGCGGCAATAACGTGATGAAGGGCTATCTGAAGAACCGACATGCGACCGAGGCCGCGTTCCGGGGCGGATGGTTCGCTACCGGCGATCTGGGCGTGATGCATCCTGACGGCTACGTTCAGATCAAGGACCGCTCCAAAGACATCATCATTTCCGGCGGCGAGAACATCTCGTCGGTGGAAATCGAGGATGTGCTCTATCGCCATCCCGCCGTCATGGAAGCGGCGGTCGTCGCCAAGGCGGACGAAAAATGGGGCGAGGTGCCGTGCGCCTTCATCGACCTGAAACCGGGGGCGGATGCCAGTGCCGAGGATATCATCGCGTTTTGCGGCGAGCATCTGGCGCGGTTCAAGAAGCCGAAAGCAGTGATCTTCGGTCCGCTGCCGAAGACGTCCACCGGCAAGGTGCAGAAATTCGAATTGCGCCAACGTGTCGGGTGACGGAAGGATGACGGGCGCGCTGCAAGCGGCTAAGGCAAAGCCATGACACACGACTCCCGCCTCATCGTCGCTCTCGACGTGCCGTCCGTTGCCGAAGCCCGCGCAGCGATTGACGAACTCGGTGATGCGGTCTCATTCTACAAGATCGGACACCAGTTGGCCTACGCTCCCGCTGCCGAAAACGGCTTCACACTCGCGCGTGAACTGGTGGCGGAAGGCAGGCAGGTGTTTCTGGACCTGAAACTTCTCGATATTGACGCGACCGTCGCCAAGGGCGTGGAAAGCGTGGCGGGTCTCGGCGTTCACATGCTCACGCTGCACGCCTATCCAAAAGCCATGCGGGCGGCTGTTTCGGCGCTTGGTGATAGCACCATGACCCTGTTGGGCGTCACTGTTCTGACCAGCATGGACGACGCGGATCTGGCAGAGGCCGGTTATGCAACCGGCGCTGCCGACCTCGTGCGCCGTCGTGCCGAACAGGCGAAAGCCGCGGGCATGGGCGGTCTGGTGGCCAGCGCGCAGGAAGCCGCCGCCATTCGCGCCATCGTCGGACCGGATATGGCCATCGTCACCCCCGGTATCCGCCCGAAAGGCAGCGATGCAGGCGACCAGAAGCGGGTGATGGGACCGGGCGAGGCCTTGCGCGCCGGTGCCTCTCATCTTGTCGTCGGGCGCCCCATCATGCAGGCACCGGACAGGCGCGCAGCGGCGTTTGCAATTCTTGAAGAGATGGAAGGACACTAGAATGGCCAAGGGATACTGGATCGCACGGGTCGATGTGGAAAACGCCGAACGCTACCCCGACTATGTTGCCACCGCCAAACCGGCCTTTGAAGAGTTCGGCGCGACGTTTCTGGTGCGCGGCGGGGAGACCCATTCGCTGGAAGGCCCCAACCGCGCCCGCAATGTCGTGATTGAATTCGACAGCGTGGAAACGGCGCTGGCCTGCTACAATTCCGAAGCCTACCAGACCGCCAAGGCGATCCGGCTGACGGCGGCGCAGAGTGAGCTGATCATCGTGGAAGGTGTCGAATAGTTCACATTTGCGCGACCGATTTTTCTTGAAGCCGCGCCGGAGACTCCTATCTGAAGGTCAAGCAAGACGCGGTTCTCCAGCCGCCGAAAGCACCATTCCCAGAGGGGTTTTCCTATGAACGCACTTATCCGTCCGGCATGGACGCCTGCCACGATCGCGCTGATGATTATCGGCTTCATGATCTTTTGGCCACTTGGCGTGGCCATGATCGCCTACATCGTCTGGGGTGACCGTCTCGACCAGTTCAAATCCGACGTGAACCGCGCCACCGACAAGGCTACGAACGCTTTCTCGAAAGGCAACTTTCGCGGCCCGTTCGGTCAGACCGGCATGGCCCGCACCGGCAACGTCGCTTTCGACGACTGGCGCGAGACAGAGCTGAAACGCCTGCATGAAGAGCGCATGAAGCTCGATACAGCGCGCGCTGAATTCGACGATTATGCCCGCGAACTGCGCCGCGCCAAGGACGAGGAGGAGTTCAATTCCTTTATGTCCAACCGTCACGAGACGGTCGAGAACAGCGAAACGCCGAAGGTGGTCAAGCCCGCCAAGGCAAAGAAAGCCGGTAACGGCAATCCCGCTGCCGCGTAAATGCTGTAAGCCAACAGAAAGGTCCGCTGGAAACAGCGGGCCTTTTTGCTTTTTTGGGGCTGAAAAACGCACAAATCCTCGTCGAATCTGTTAGCTGTCTCCTATGCTGTCGCTACTGAAAAAACGCCCTGCCCCTTCCAATGGCCGTGTCGAGCGATGGACGTTGCTGGAAATCGACGGACGGGCGGTCGATGTGCGGGTGGTGGAAAACCCGCGCACCACGCGGCTGACGCTTCGGCTGGTGCCATCCGGCAAGACAGGCGAGGCGTTGCGCGTCACCGTGCCGCCCGGAACGCCGGAAGCGGATGTCGATGGCTTTCTGCACCGCAACCGGCACTGGGCGGCGGCGCGGCTGGCGCGGTTGCCGGATGTCGTCAAAATCGTGGAAAAAGCGACCATCCCGTTGCGCGGGGTACCGCATCGCATCCTTCATTCCGGTCGAACGCGCGGGGTTGTCGCGACGGGTATGGACGAAGACGGCGCGGTGATCCGCGTGCATGGAGACCGGGGCACCGTGCCGAAGAAGGTGGTCGAGTTTTTGAAGCGGCAGGCGCGAGCCGATTTGACCAAAGCGGTGACGCGTTACAGCGCCATGCTGGATGTGAAGGCGGCCTCCATCACCCTGCGTGATACGACCTCCCGCTGGGGGTCCTGTTCCACCACCGGCGCGCTCAATTTCTCTTGGCGCATCGTGCTGGCGCCCCCCGCGGCGCTGGACTATCTCGCCGCCCACGAGGTCGCTCATCTGCGCGAGATGAACCATTCGGACGCGTTCTGGGCGCTGGTCGCCGATATCTGCCCCGGTTACGCAGCGCAAAAGGCATGGTTGCGCGCCCACGGTTCGGGCTTGCACGCGGTACAGGCCTGATCCACATCAATCTTATGGATAAATCCCTCCCTCTCCTGGTCAAGATTTGCGGCTTGTCGACCGTCGAGGCGGTCGACACCGCCGTGGCGCATGGCGCGACGCATTTGGGCTTCATCTTCTTCGAAAAGAGCCCGCGCAACGTAACCGCTGAACGGGCCTTCGAGTTGTCTGCCCATAAAGGGGGCGCGAAAACAGTCGCAGTGACAGTGAATGCCGACGATGCGACGCTCGATGCCGTCGTCGAAACCATGCGGCCCGACATGCTGCAACTGCACGGGCTGGAAACCGCCCAACGGGTACGGGACGTTTCGCGCCGCTATGGATTGCCGGTCATCAAGGCCGTGCCTGTATCCGTGCCCGACGATCTGGTGGTCCTGAACGCCTATGACGGTGTCGCCGACATGCTGTTGCTGGACGCGAAGGCGCCAAAAGATGCGGCCCTGCCAGGCGGCAACGGGGTGGCGTTCGACTGGTCATTGCTGGATGATCTATCGTTGACCGTTCCGGCATTGTTGTCCGGCGGTATCGGGCAACATAATCTGAAAGCAGCCCTTGAGACGGTCGAGCGCGTCGCACCGGTAGCAGGGCTCGATCTCTCCTCTGGTGTGGAAAGCGCGCCGGGTGTTAAGGACAATGGGAAGATCGCGGCGCTGCTCAATGCGTGCTTTGCGACAGAATTATCGAAAGACAGGTCATGAACATCCACGCCCCGAACTCATTCAGGAACGGCCCGGACGAGCAGGGCATGTTTGGCATTTTCGGCGGGCGGTTCGTTGCCGAAACGCTCATGCCCAACATTCTGGAACTGGGCGAGGCCTACGAGGCCGCCAAGCAGGACCCGGCCTTTCGCGACGAACTGGCCTGGCTCAACAAGCACTATACGGGCCGGCCCTCCCCGCTCTACTATGCCGAGAGCCTGACGAAACATCTGCGCGAGGGCGCGGCAGACGGCAAGGGCGCGAAAATCTACTTCAAGCGCGACGAGCTGAACCACACCGGTTCTCACAAGATCAACAACTGCCTGGGTCAGATCCTGCTCGCCAAACGCATGGGCAAGACGCGCATTATCGCGGAAACCGGCGCGGGCCAGCACGGCGTGGCTTCCGCCACCGTTGCCGCCCGTTTCGGCCTGCCCTGCGTCGTCTATATGGGTGCCAAGGACGTGAAGCGGCAGTCGCCGAACGTCTTCCGCATGAAGCTGCTGGGTGCCGAGATCGTGCCGGTGGCGTCCGGCCGCGGCACATTGAAGGACGCCATGAACGAAGCCTTGCGTGACTGGGTGACGAATGTGGAGGACACTTATTACCTCATCGGCACCGCGGCAGGCCCGCACCCCTACCCCGAACTGGTGCGCGATTTCCAGAGCGTCATCGGCACCGAAACGCGCGAGCAGATGCTGGAAGCCGAAGGCCGTCTGCCGGACATGATCGTAGCGTCGGTGGGCGGCGGCTCCAACGCGATCGGGCTCTTTCACCCGTTTCTCGACGACAAGGATGTGCAGATCGTCGGTGTCGAAGCCGGTGGCAAGGGGCTGGACGGCGACGAGCATTGTGCCTCTCTCACCGCAGGCGCACCCGGCGTGCTGCACGGCAACCGCACCTATCTGTTGCAGGATGCCGAGGGGCAAATCGAGGAAGGTGCCTCGATTTCCGCCGGTCTCGACTATCCCGGTATCGGGCCGGAACATTCCCATCTGAAAGAGACCGGTCGCGTCGAATACGTGCCCATCATGGACACAGAGGCGCTGGAGGCCTTCCAGCTTCTGTGCCGCACCGAGGGCATCATCCCTGCCTTGGAGCCCGCCCATGCGCTGGCCGAAGTCGTCAAACGCGCCCCGCAGATGGACGCGGAGCAGATCATCGTGATGAACCTGTGCGGGCGTGGCGATAAGGATGTACATACAGTGGCAGAAGCGTTGGGGATGGAGTTGTGAAAGAAGCTAAAAAGGGTTTGCAAGATGAAGAACGAGAAGCAATGCTTACTAGCATCTCCAAGAAAAATCATATCGATATCACCGGCCCAGAAATGGCTGATCTTTTAATAATGATGTCTGCGTCTAAAAGAATTCCGTATTTAGCAGCATTACTGCTCGCGAAAAGTGGAAACGACGAGGCTGAATTAGAGAGATCTGAACTCGTTTCTAAGCTAAGTGCGCTCGACAGAACATTCGATACATCATTCGATTCCCTCTTGAGATCTTTGGATGAAACATCTCAGGATTCTGAAAGTGAATAACGTAACCGACTTTCCAGGCGTGGACTCCAGCTCCGATAGAGATCGGCTAGCACGAAGCCAAAATCACTCAGGTGGAGGTAATGGGTTGGAACCACGAATTGCTAAACTTGAGGCAAGCGTCGAACACATTCAGTCCGATATTGCCGAAATAAAACAGGACATGCGGGAAATCCGTGGCGACCTCAAAGGGCTTACCGATAGAACTGCGAAACTGGATGGTTCACTGGGAAGGTTAGAGGAGCGGGTTAATCATCTCCCTACGAAGGGCTTCATCATCACTGCACTTCTGATTTTCCTGACAGCCTTCACAGCACTGACAGCGTTTCAAGATCAAATTCAAATCGCACTTGGCACTGCTACCGGCACATGACCCACCGGCTCACCACCACCTTCGCCGCCCTGCGCGAGGCAAACCGACCTGCCTTCGTCACGTACATCATGGCGGGCGATACGAGCCTCGACACGTCGCTGGCCATCATGCGCGGGCTGCCGGAAGCGGGGGCGGATATCATCGAACTGGGGATGCCGTTTTCCGACCCGATGGCGGACGGGCCTGCCATTCAGGCCGCCGCCCTGCGCTCGCTCGATGGTGGGCACACGATGCAGCGCACGTTCGACATGGTGCGCGCGTTCCGGAAAGATGATGACGCCACGCCGATCATCCTGATGGGCTATTACAACCCGATCTACCGCTACGGGCCGCAGAAATGGCTGGCGGACGCGAAAGCTGCGGGTATCGACGGCATGATCATCGTCGATCTGCCGCCGGAAATGGACGAAGAACTGTGTCTGCCCGCGCTGGATGCCGGCCTGTCGTTCATCCGCCTCGCCACGCCGACCACCGACGCCAAGCGTCTTCCCAAGGTGCTCTCCAACACGTCCGGCTTCGTCTATTACGTCTCCATGAACGGCATCACCGGGTCCGCCGATGTGGACCCGGAAGCGGTGGCCGCCTCGGTCGCTCACATCAAGGCCAAGACTGACCTGCCGATCTGCGTGGGATTCGGTGTCAAGAGTGCCGACCATGCCCGTGCCATCGGCAAGGCGGCTGACGGAGTTGTCGTCGGCTCGGCCATTGTCTCGGCCATCGCCGCCGCACCGAAGGGCGAGGGCGTAGCTGCCGCCCTTGCGATGGTGCGCGACATCGCCGAAGGGGTGCATGCGGCCCGCGCTTGAAGCTGCGCCCCGCTATCCATAGTCTGTCACCAACAAAGCGCCGCAACCGGCACCAAACGGAACCTGCACGCCCATGAACTGGATTACCAACTACGTCCGCCCGAGCTTCGACTTTTTCAGCCGCAAGCAGATGCCGGAAAACCTGTGGGTGAAAGACCCGCAGACCGGCGAAATGATCTTCCACGAGGATCTGGCGAAGAACCAGTATGTGGTACCATCATCCGGCTATCACATGGCGATCCGAGCCGACGAGCGGCTGAAACATTTCTTCGATGATGGCACATACAAAACGCTGAAACAGCCGACCGTCGCCATCGATCCGCTGAAGTTCCGCGACGAGCGCAAATATACCGACAAGCTGAAGGAAAACCGCACCAAGGCGGGCACCGAGGACACGATCGTGGCCACTGTGGGTAGGCTCCACGGGCAGGATGTGACGGCTTGTGTGCAGGATTTCAAATTCATGGGTGGCTCGCTGGGCATGGCCGCTGGTGAGGCGATCATCGCCTCGATGGAAGAGGCCGTGAAACGCCGCACTCCATACGTGCTGTTCGCCGCTTCCGGCGGGGCGCGGATGCAGGAGGGCATTTTATCGCTGATGCAGCTGCCACGCACCACGGTCGCCGTGCAGATGCTGAAAGAGGCCGGACTGCCCTACATCGTGGTGCTGACGAATCCCACGACCGGGGGCGTCACGGCGTCGTATGCCATGCTGGGCGATATCCAGATCGCCGAGCCGGGCGCGCTGATCTGCTTTGCAGGGCCGCGCGTCATTGAACAGACGATCCGCGAAAAACTGCCGGAAGGTTTTCAGCGGGCCGAATATCTGAAGGATCACGGCATGGTGGACATGGTGGTGCCGCGCGGCGATCTCCGCGATACCATCTCCGCGCTCACGACGATCCTGATGAAGCAGCCCAAGCCGGAGCCGGTTGCCGAGCCGGTGGTGGAAGTCGAAGAGTCGGACGAAACGGTGGAAGTGTCCAAGGCGGTTGCAGAAGACAAGGCCAGCGTGAAGCCGAACCCGTCCGGTGCCCCTGCACCGGCTGCAGGCTGACGACAAGCGGCATGAACGCCGCTGCCAGCGCCATCGAGGCGTTGATGCGCCTGCACCCGAAAGGGTTCGATCTGTCGCTCGGGCGTATTACGGCGCTGCTTGCCAAACTCGGCAATCCCCACCTTGCGTTACCGCCTGTCATTCACGTAGCGGGCACCAATGGCAAAGGCTCCACAGTGGCCTTCACCCGTGCCATTCTGGAAGCGGCGGGGTTGCGGGTGCATGTGGACACCTCACCCCATCTGGTGAACTGGCACGAACGATACCGGCTGGCCGGAACGCTGGTGGACGACGCCGAACTGGCGGCGACGGTCGAGGAGGTGGCGTGGGCCAATGACGGGCAGGCGATCACCGTCTTCGAGATCCTCACCGCCGTCGCCTTCCTGCTGTTCGCGCGCCATCCTGCGGACGCGACGCTGATCGAGGTCGGTCTTGGCGGGCGGTTCGATTGCACCAATGTAATGGAGGATGTGAGCGTCAGCGTCATCACCCCCGTGTCGATGGACCACGAGGCGTTTCTCGGCGACACGCTGGCCAAGATCGCCTTTGAAAAGGCCGGCATCATCCGCAAGACCACGCCCGTTATCGTCGGATTGCAAGCGGACGATGCGCTACAGGTGATCGAACGGCAGGCGGCCAAGATGCGCGCACCTGTCACGATACAAGGGCAGGATTTTTCGGCGTCGGAGGATCAGGGGCGGATGGTCTGGCAGGGTGTGGACCGCCTGATCGACCTGCCGAAGCCACGACTTTTCGGTGCCCACCAGATCGACAATGCAGCCACCGCCATTGCCGCCTGCCTCGCCTTTGCGGAGCGCACGGGCCACGCCATCTCAGATGAGGCTCTTGCGCGGGGCGTGACCTCCCCAGAATGGCCCGCTCGGATGCAGCGCTTGACTGGAGGACGGCTGTTCGATTCCGCACCGAAGGGTGCGGATATCTGGATCGACGGGGGGCACAACCCTTCCGCGGGGCTGGCACTGGCGAACGCGCTGGCAGAATTGGCGGTCCGCGACCCGCGCCCGGTTCACCTGATCTGCGGAATGCTCGACACGAAGGACGCCGCCGGATTCCTGCAACCGCTGGGCACAGCCGCCGTTTCGGCCAGCGCCGTCACGGTGCGCTCCAGCGACGCCGGTGTTCCTGCTGAAAAGCTGTGCCGCACGATGCAGGACGCAGGGCTCAAGTCCCGCGTTGCGCAATCCCTGGAAGAAGCGCTTTCACACGCGACCGCGAAGCAGCCGCGCATCATCATTGCGGGGTCGCTCTATCTGGCGGGCGAGGCGCTCGCGGCCAATGGAACGCCCCCGCAATAAGTCCGCGCCTGTTGACGCCGCATCCGCCATAGCGAAGACTTTCGTGGGGCAGGCGTGACGGAGGGGCTATGACCGAAGCAACCGGCGATACCATCGCCAATATCGACCTGTTCGCCGGGCTGGACGCGGACATGGCCGCTGCACAATCGCGGCGCTGTTCGTGGATGAACCACGAGCCGAACGAACTCGTTATCGACTACGACGATGACACCTGCGACGTCCGGTTTATCCTGTCCGGCACCGTGCGCATCGTGCTGCGGATCGCCACCGGACGCGAGGTCATTCTGACCGAAATGGGAGGGGGCGAGTATTTCGGCGAACTGGCCGCGCTCGACGGGCAAGGCCGCTCCGCCAACGTGACGGCGCTGACCCGCACGCGGGTTTGCGTGATGCCGCAACCGGTATTCCTCAATCTCATAGACAGCGAGCCGACCATCAACCGGCGGGTGATGCTGATGCTGGCGCAACGCATCCGCCAACTGAACGAGCGGGTCTCGGAACATTGCTTTCTGCAAACCAAGCACCGGCTTTACATCGAATTGCTGCGCCAGTCGAAACCCCGCGCGGTCAATCCCGCTCACCGCGCGATCTCACCGCCCCCGGTGCAGCGCGACCTCGCGGCGCGGATCGGCACGCGGCGCGAAGTGGTCAGCCGCGAAATCGCGCGGCTGAAACGGGAGAAGATCGTCGAAACGACCACCGGCGCGCTGGTGCTGACCGATATTGCGAGCCTGAACCGCCTTATTCACAAAGGCTGGGAAGAAGCCGGATAATGCGACTTACAGCAGGGACCGAAGGTCCGCCTCGCGGTCGTTGACCAGCCAGCCGTAGTAATTTTCCTTCGGCAGTTCGCCCTTGCGTTTCGCCGCATCCGCGCGGGCCGTCACGTTGCCGAGGTTGTAGAGCGTGGCCGTGATTCCGGGATTGTTCGATATGTCAAAACCGGCACGGGCATAGGCGTCGATGGCATGACGCAGGACGGCGGCCATGTAGATGAGCGTCGAATCCGGCTCCATGATCGTGTTGTAGATTTGCGGCGCATTGTCCGCATCGAGTTTTGCCGTGCGAGGCAGTTTTGCGCGCACGATGTCGTTGACCTTCAGGGCCGTGAGCGGGTTCAACTGGCCCAACCCGAACGTCTGCCCCGCATAGAGCGGCTGGAAGAAGACGCGCCCGAACCGGTCGTCGGGCCAGGACTTTCCATCGACCGTCTTGCCACGATAGGTGATGTCCCAGATCGCCTCGCGGCACGACCACAGGTCGTAGGATGAGAGGCCATTGGAACATTGCGAAAACGGCTGCTGCCGCACAAAATCAGCGACCTTGACCCCGTCATACTGGAAATCGAGCCCCTGCCCGGCATAGGACAGCGCCTTGACGTAATAGGTCTGCAGCCGGTCCATCGCGTCCACATTATAGGTGTGCTCCCCCACCAGCGCGCCGACGATGTGGATCGGGTCGATGCCGAATGTCTTTGCCGCGCTCCTGATCTTGCCGATCAGCTTGCGGTCGGTCGCCAGAAGGTTGCGGATTTTCGCGTATTTCGCCTCGAACGAGGTGCCCTGCGTGCGGATGACGGAGCCTGCCGGCACGGACGGTTGCGTCGCCGAACGGTTGCCGGGTGGCACGGGTGTGGCCGCATGGGCGGGCAGGGCAAAGGCAAGGGTGAAGATGAGAGCAAGGGCGCGTAACATGCGCCGGTTATGCCAGCGGCTTGTGGGGTTGGGAAGGGCAGCGGGAACATCTAGTTTGAATGGCCGGTGGGCGGACGAAGTGACTAATTTTTCAAGATTGCTGGTTCAAATGCGGTATTCCAAGTAATTGAAGATACTGCCAAAAGAAGGTCACAGGAGCCGTTTTGTTGAATTTTACTTACACTGAGCCGCAGACCGAACTTGAACGCTTGATCGGTGGTCATCATCACATCTGTGCATATGGATGCATTGAAGCCGGAGATGATGAGAAGTTCTCTGATTTCTTGGCCTATTCTGCGCCGCCACCTCGCATTCCAGTCTACATCGATTCTACCGGTGGAGATGTGGAAGCAGCCATCGGAATTGGAAAACTCATCCGCGAACGATGGCATGACACTTCGATAGGAAAATTGGTGTTAAATCCCGGCGATAGTTCTGATATTCTCGTTGAGCGTCAACTCATTCCTGGACGTTGCTATAGCGCTGCGACACTCATATTTATCGGGGGGTTACTTAGGCATTTTCCAGATGGATCCTCCTTTGGGGTGCATCAATTTTCATTCAAGAATCCATCTCCCGACGAGGGACTGTCCGATAGTTTGTGTGCGAGGCCGCTTATCGTCATTGGCTGACGAACCTTTCGCCGAACATGACGGCGAATTGGGTTTTGGCCTCGGTCCACTCGCGGGGCGCGCGTTTCCAATCTTGCGCGGCTCGGTTGAGAACCAGATATAGCAGCTTTGTGGCAGCGTCGTCACTCGGGAAATGGCCGCGCGCGCGAACTGCCCGTCGCAGCTTGGAGTTCAGGGCCTCGATCGCGTTGGTCGTATAGATGATCCGCCGAACGCCCTCAGGGAATGCAAAGAACGGGATGACCAGGTGCCAGTTCCGCCGCCAGGCGGGGCCGATCGCGGGGTACTTCTGGCCCCAAGGGCCTTCCTCGAAGGCGTCCAGCGCCGTGGCGGCGGCGTCGGCATCCTTGGCACGGTAGACCGCCCGGAGTGCCTGTGCAACGCCCTTGCGATCTTTCCAACCGGCGAAGTTCATCGAGTGGCGGATCAAATGCACGACGCAGGTCTGAACTACCGTGTCCGGAAAGACAGCGTTAATCGCCTCGGGGAATCCCTTCAGGCCATCAACGACGGCGATCAGGATGTCGCCCAAACCGCGCGCTTTCAGCTCGTTCATCACCCGCAGCCAGAACTTCGCGCCTTCGGTCTGCTCGATCCAAAGGCCGAGGATCTCCTTGGTGCCATCAGGCAAGAGGCCAAGGGCGATGTAGACGGCCTTGTTCCGCACAAAGCCTTCGTCTCTGATTTTTACCCGTATCGCGTCGAAAAACACCAGCGGATAGCAGGCGTCCAGGGGCCGGTTCTGCCATTCTGCCACCTCTTCCAGTACCGCGTTCGTCACAGCCGAGATCAGGTCAGGCGACACGTCAATGCCGTAGATCTCCTCCAGATGCCTACGGATCTCGCGCACGCTCATGCCGCGCGCATACATCGAGATCACCTTGTCGTCGAAGTCCGGAAACCGGCGCTGATACTTCGCGATGAGCTTCGGATCGAACGTGCCGTCGCGGTCGCGTGGGATGTCCAGCGTCACCTTCGATGTGCCAGTCAGCATTGTCTTCTTCGATGCGCCGTTGCGATGATTGCCGGTGACGCGACCGGCGTCACCAACAAGATGCTCGTCCAGTTCTGCGTTCAGAAGACGTTCCGACAGCGCTTTCTTCAGCTCAGCGACAAGACCGTCCTTTGCGAACAGATCCTGTGGCTCCCTGCCAGCCAGAAGCTGGTCCAGTAGTTTCTTCTCGATCGCCATATGATGCTCCTCATCGTTCCATCAATATGGCCTCACACACAAGAATTCCTGACAGTCCCCCCGACGATGTCAATCTTTCTCAAAAACTATCAGCAAAGATAGCTCGCTATCTTGCAGACCTTGAAATAACAGCTGATTTCTTGGGGCTTTCATCATCAACACTAAGCAATGAATTGGAACTGGTTGACCCAGCTCAACTTCGGGAACTCAAGATCGTGACTGATGGAGTCACCGGCACTGAATGGACCACTCATTCTAGAAATCACATGATGTACGTCCGTGGAGAACGGCAAACAATATACGGCCATCAAAAGGTCATGCTGGCTTATATTAAAAGTCTAGGCTTTCATTTTTGGGCGGTAATTGAATCTCAAGGGCGAGAAGAGGAACTGACCACCATGGGATTGGTTGAAATCACTCTGAATGGCGAGGATGTGCGGATAGATATTTCCGACCGCTGTGTTAGAGAGGTGTTTGGAAACTACGTCAACATATTGTCTGCACTGACGCTTGAAGAAGCTAGGACAATTTCTTGCTCAGATAGTTTTGGCGTCCAAGTCAGATTTTCAAATGATGCCGACATGTTTCTTGGAATAGATGGTCTGCCAACAAGAGATGGAATGGAGCAACTGTCTACGTTTTTTGACATTCTCAGCGATATCCAAATTTAGCGCTCAGTATGACCGTGATGCTCCGCTCATTCAACGCGCGACATTCGCTTGATGTCTCCATTGGGCTGATTCTGTTGAAAAACTCGCTTGCTGACCGCGTTCTTCTTTGATTCAATTTCCCAGTTGAACTGGGAGGATATTAGCGATGATGGGTGCCCGACAGGAGGCGCAGGCGGCGCTGTTCTATGAGTTCTCGCTGGAGGACCACGTCCCCGGCGATCACATGCTCAGGCTGATCGATCGCTTTGTGGATCTGTCCAGCGTGCGCCGGTTCCTCGCTCCGTTCTACAGTTCCACCGGCCGCCCGTCGATCGATCCCGAGCTGATGATCCGCATGCTTCTGGTCGGCTACTGCATGGGCATCCGGTCCGAGCGTCGCCTGTGCGAGGAGGTGCATCTGAACCTGGCTTATCGTTGGTTCTGTCGGCTGGATCTGAGCACGCCGGTGCCTGATCATTCGACCTTTACGAAGCATGTCCTCGGGCTCCGACCCGGGGGAACCGGCACGGCCGGTTCAGGCAGAGCGGGTTGTTCCGGCACCTGTTCGATACGGTGCTGGCGCGATGCATCGCGGAAGGGTTGGTCGGGGGCAACGACTTCGGTGCCGACGCCTCGCTCATCAAGGCCGAGGCCAGCCGCTACAACAAGATCGAGTGGGCCGACTGGTCGGTGCCGGAGGTTGTGACCCGAGCAACCCAGGAGTATCTCGACACGCTCGATGACGAAGCCTTCGGCGCATCGACCCCGGTCAATCCCAAGGCCCTTTCCGCTTCCGATCCGGCCGCACGTTACACCGGTGCCAATGGCGACCGGCCGTTCTTCGCCTACTCCACCAACTATCTTGTCGATCTCGACAACGCGGTGATCGTCGATGTCGAAGCGACGGCTCCTATCCGACAGGCCGAGGTCGGCTGCGTACGCGACATGATCGTGCGCACGCGCGACCGCTTCGGGCTCTATCCCGAGAAGCTGGTAGCCGACACGGCCTACGGGTCGGGCCCCATGCTGGGCTGGCTGGTCGAGGAGGAAGGGATCGAGCCGTACATCCCGGTCATCGACAAGTCGGTGCGCGCCGACGGCACCTTCTCCCGTGAGGACTTCCGATACGACCGCGACGAAGACGCCTATGTCTGCCCGGCCGGCAAACAGCTCGTCCAGTTCAGAAGAACCTACAAGACGCCGCGTCTGGCTACGGGCGACAAGGCTGGAATGAAGCGATATCGCGCTGCCAAGAGCGACTGCGACGTCTGTCCCCTGAAGCCCCGCTGCTGCCCGAAGGAGGCATCTCGGAAGGTCCTGCGATCCATCCATGAGGGCGCCCGCGACATGGCGAGAGACATCACGAAGACTGACGCCTACGTGACGGCCAGCTACGCGCGAAAGAAGGTGGAGATGCTGTTTGCCCACCTCAAACGCATCATGAAGCTCGACCGCCTGCGCCTGCGGGGACCGAACGGTGCCAAAGACGAGTTCATCCTCGCCGCAACCACCCAGAACCTCCGCAAACTGGCCAAGCTGGTGCCACAACCGGCGTAGGAAGAAGCCAAGAGGCTCTCACTCCGATATCCCGATCGTCTGGAACAGCGAGTTTTTCAACGGTATCGGCTCAAAGCGGACATTTCAACCGAGGCGCTGTCTAGCGGCCGGAACGGTTTGTCCAACGCCGGCTCCGTTAGCGCCTGACGTAAATCGTCAGAGCCAAAACCGCCCCCGGGATGTTGGTTCCTACAGAATATACCGCGACAAATCCGTATCCTTCGCCAGATCGCCGACATGCTCCTTCACGTAGTCAGCGTCGATCTCGATGGTCTCGCCGGCCTTGTCGGCGGCGGCGAAGGAGATTTCGTCGAGCACCTTTTCCATCACCGTCTGCAGGCGGCGGGCGCCGATGTTCTCGACGCTGGAATTGAGTTCCACCGCCACGTCCGCCAGCCGGTCGATGGCCTCGTCGGTAAATGAGATCGTCAGGTCTTCAGTGCCCATCAGCGCCACATATTGCTTGATGAGGCTGGCTTCGGTCTCGGTCAGGATGCGGACGAAATCGTCCTTCGTCAGCGCGCGCAGTTCGACGCGGATGGGCAGACGGCCCTGCAATTCGGGCAGCAGGTCCGAGGGCTTGGCGACGTGGAACGCGCCGGATGCGACGAACAGGATGTGGTCGGTCTTCACCGGGCCGTGCTTGGTGGCGATGGTGGTGCCCTCGATCAACGGCAGCAGGTCGCGCTGCACGCCCTCGCGGGAGACGGAGCCGCCGCGGACGTTTTCGGACACGGCGATCTTGTCGATCTCGTCGAGGAACACGATGCCGTTGTTCTGCACGGAATCGAGCGCCTCGGCGGTCACGTCCTCGTCGTCGAGCAGCTTGTCGCTCTCCTCGGCGATCAGCAGTTCATAGCTTTCCTTCACGGTCGTCTTGCGCTTTTTCGTACGCCCGCCGCCCATCGCCTTTTGCATCATCTCGCCGATATCGATCATGCCCATCTGACCGCCGGGCATGTCGAAGCCGCCCATCGGGGAGCCTGTATCGGCGACCTCGATCTCGATCTCCTTGTCGTCCAACTCGCCCTCGCGCAGCCGCTTGATGAAAGAGGCGCGGGTGGCGGGGGACGCGGTATCGCCCACCAGCGCATCGAGCACCCGGTCTTCGGCGGCGATATGCGCCTTGGCCTTCACCGCCTCGCGCTTCTTTTCACGCACGAGGCCGATGGCGATTTCCACCAGATCGCGGATAATCGATTCCACGTCGCGGCCCACATAGCCGACCTCGGTGAATTTCGTCGCTTCGATCTTGATGAAGGGGGCACCGGCGAGTTTCGCCAGACGGCGGGAAATTTCGGTCTTGCCGACGCCGGTGGGGCCGATCATCAGGATGTTTTTCGGCGAGACTTCCTCGCGCATCGGGCTTTCCAGTTGCAGCCTGCGCCAACGGTTGCGCATGGCGATGGCGACGGCGCGCTTGGCGTCGTTCTGGCCGATGATGAAGCGGTCGAGTTCGGAGACGATTTCGCGGGGCGAGAAGTTTGTCATGGAAGTCCTGTTCATGGCGGGCTCAGATGACCCGTTTCGGCTTAGATAGGTCGGCGAAAATGCGATTGCGACACGGCTGCGTCATGCGCGTTCGCACGGCAATGGGCGGCAGACGGCTCAACACGGCGTCGGGCAACGTGGTGGCGATGACGGCACGGCGGATGTTCTGCCAACCGGCCCCGAAGACGATGACGAGTATGCCGACCAGCGCCAGCACGACCGCGAAGACCGGCACGCCCGTGGTGCTCGCGGTCGCCTGCACGAGCGAGACGATGCCGACGGTGGCAAAATAGCCCAGCGCAGGCACCAGCAACGACCGGCGGTCGATGGCGAGCGCGGTGTAGAAGAAGACCGCCACCAGAGCGAGCAGCGTCAGGGTTGCGGACGCATCACCGCCGCCGGTTTCGATGGGCAGGATATTGGCGAAGAACGGCATGGTGCCCGTCGCCAAAACGAACAGCGGGTGAACGATCAAAGGCGCGGAGATGACATGCATCCAGAACGCGCAGTCCGACAGCAGCGTGTCGCGGTGGCGGTCTTTCAGGTCGAGCACCACGCCGATGGCAAAGACGACGAGACCCATCACCAGCGGCACCCAGAGCAGGCTCTTGCCCAGCGCGACCGCATCGGCCTGATTGGCCACAGGCGTGCGCCATGACACGATGCCGTCCACCACGCCGTCGGCTATGCCGATTGCCGCGAAGGCCAGCGCGGTCAGCACCAGAACGGCGGTCATGATCGGCACACGGAACCGGGCGAACCAGACGAGGGCCGCAGCGGCCAAGGCGGCTACGGCCATCAACGCGACGCTGCGGATCTGGTCTCGCAGGTCGAGCGCGCGGACCGGATTGTCGATGGCGATGAAATCGACGTTCTGCGCGATCCAGAAGCCGAGACCTGCCACGGTGGTGGCCGTGAACGCGACCGAGATGATGAGGCTCGACAGCTTCATGCGGCGACGGCGGGTAACGATTTCGGCCAGCCCCCACAAAAAGAGGCCCATCAGGCCGCATGCTGCCGGACATGTCCGTCACCCAGGTGGTGATGGCGGACCACACGCCGGACATGAGCAGCACGATGCCCAGCGCGACGAAAACGTCATTGCCGCCCCCGACAAGGCGGAAGGATTCGTCGCCATCGCTCATACCGGTTGTGTCGTCGGAAGCTGGTTCCGGCACGCCCTGTTCCAAGGCAAGGCGCAGCAGCGCATCCCGCTGGTCCGGTGCGATCAACCCGCGTTGCGCCGCTTCATCGAGTTGTGCGGCGGTTAGGGAAAGGTCGGAGGTCACCGGTTCATCCGTCGATATGGAGATCGGCGGGGAGCGATCCTGCCATCACCGTCATGGCGTTCGGCAGGTCGTTGCTTTCGATCCAGGCGCGGGCTTTCGCCTTGTCGAAACCGAGGTCGAGCCAGCGGCGCATCAGACGCCGTTCGATTTCGACCAAGGGCGGTATGACGAGAACGGACAGGTCGAGCAAGAGGCACGACGTCACGCCAGACCGGTTGGTCCAGCAGCAAATAATTGCCCTCCAGGACGACGAGCGGTGCTTCCTCCGGCACCACCAGCGCACCGGCAATCGCCAGTTCCCGCTCCCGGTCGAACAGGGGCGCGAAAACCTCATCGCCCTCTTTCAACCGCCGAACCAGCGACAGGAAACCCGCCGCGTCGAACGTCTCCGGCGCACCCTTGCGGCTCCGCAAACCGCGCGCTTCGAGGATAGGATTATCGAGATGGAACCCATCCATCGGCACAGCGATTCCGCCGGTCCGCTCTGCCAGCGCATGGGCGAGCGTCGATTTGCCCGATGCGGGCGGACCGGCAATGCCGATCATCGGGCGAAAACCCTCCGATGCGCCCCGTTCGATCAGCCCGTGCGCCCGTTCCAGCAGTTCAGCCGGAACGGGAAAGGCATCGCTCATGCCACGTCCATCGATTCAACGATGATGTTGTGGTTGGTATAAACGCAAATGTCGGCGGCGATGTTCATGGCCTTGGTGGCAATCTCCTCGGCATCGGTTTCGGTGTCGAGCAACGCACGGGCCGCGGCGAGCGCGTAATTGCCGCCGGAGCCGATGGCCATGACGCCGTGTTCCGGCTCGAACACGTCGCCGATGCCGGTGATGGCCAGCGACACGTCCTTGTCGGCCACCAGCATCATCGCTTCCAGACGGCGCAGATAGCGGTCGGTGCGCCAGTCCTTCGCCAGTTCCACGCAGGCGCGCATCAACTGGTCGGGATATTGCTCCAGCTTGGCTTCCAGCCGTTCCAGCAGCGTGAAGGCGTCGGCGGTGGAGCCTGCGAAACCGGCGATGACCTTGTTGTCCTTGCCGATGCGGCGCACCTTGCGGGAGTTCGACTTCATCACCGTGTCGCCCATCGAGGCCTGCCCGTCGCCCGCCATGACGACCTTGCCGCCCTTGCGGACCATGATGATGGTGGTGGCGTGGATCGGCGGCAGCCAGCCGCCGCCGTTGCGTTCATTGTTTGTATAGGGGTTCAAGGAAACCGTCTCCGTTCGTCTGTTGGCGCCTATGTGGGAGGCTGGTTGCACATTTCAAAGGCTTTGGTCTTTGCGAGCGCGTGCGGGGCGGCTAGGAGATTGTCACGATCTCTTATGCAGTTGCAGCAATGACCCGACAGGCCAGCATTTCCCGCAAGACGAGCGAGACGGCGATCGAAGTTTCGGTCAATGTCGACGGCACCGGCACCTACGATGTGGAAACCGGCATCGGGTTCTTCGATCACATGCTGGAGCAGCTTTCCAAGCATTCGCTGATGGACATTTCCGTGCGCGCCGAGGGCGATCTGCATATCGACGACCACCACACCGTCGAGGACGTGGGCATCGCGTTGGGTCAGGCGCTCAACGAGGCGCTGGGCGACCGGCGGGGCATCACGCGCTATGCGTCGCTGGACCTGCCGATGGACGAGGCGATGACGTTTGCCGCCGTCGACGTGTCGGGCCGTCCGTTTCTGGTGTGGAACGTGCCGTTCACCCGCTCGAAAATCGGCACGTTCGACACCGAACTGGTGCGGGAATTCTTTCAGGGCTTTGCCCAGGGCGCGCGGATAACGCTGCACATAAAAGGGCTCTACGGGGCCAATTCGCACCACATCGCGGAAACCTGCTTCAAGGTCGTGGCGCGGGTGTTGCGCGCCGCCTGCGAGCCGGATGCACGCGCCGGTGACGCCGTGCCATCCACAAAAGGCACGCTGTCGTCGTGATCTGGACCCTTCATTCAAAGCCCGGTCTGACTGGTCCGCGTTTAGCCGAAGGGCTGGTGGCCGTGCCGGAACGGCTGGCGACATGGGCGCTGCTTTTCCCCGCCTTCTGGCTCGCGTGGCACCAACTCTGGCTCGGTCTGATCGCCTACGTCATCTACGTCGGCACTTTGTTGGCCCTTTTGCCGACGCCCTATCTGTGGGTGACACTGGCGATCTTCGGTTTGCCGGGGCTTTATCTCTGGCTCGAAGGCCACCAGTTGGTGCGAGCGCGGCTGGACCGGCAGGGGTATGCGTTGGTCGGCATCATCGAAGCGCCGGACGAGCAGGTCGCCGTCGCCCGCCATCTGGCGCAGCAGCCGTTTCTCACCGCAGAACCCGAGCCGCGCTCGCCGCTGCCCGACCGTCCAGCGCAGACGCAGCCCGAAACATTCGGCCTGTTCGGCGCATGAGCGAAACCGTCGCCATCATCGACTACGGCTCCGGCAATCTGCGCTCGGCCACCAAGGCCTTTGAGCGCGCAGCGCGGGAAAGCGGTGTCGACGCGCGCATTCGTGCTGACGGCGGATGCCGATGCGGTGCGCGGGGCCGACCGCATCGTACTGCCCGGTGTCGGCGCCTATGCCGATTGCCGCGCCGGTCTCGATGCCGTGCCGGGCATGGTCGGTGTTTTGCAGGAAAAGGTTCGGGACGGGTCGACGCCGTTTCTCGGTATTTGCGTGGGCATGCAGCTGATGTCCACGCGCGGGCTGGAGAAGCAGGTGACGCCCGGTTTCGACTGGATTTCCGGCGACGTGGTGGAGATGACACCCTCCGATCCCACGCTCAAAATACCGCAGATCGGGTGGAATACGCTCGATATTCGCCGCCCGCATCCGCTTCTTGATGGTATCAGGATGCGGAAATGAGGGCTTGCACGCCTATTTCGTTCACTCCTACCATCTGGCGGCGGACGATGAGGATGCGCTGGTCGCGACGACGGATTATGGCCAGCCCGTCACCGCCATCGTCGCCCGGGACAACATGGTCGGCACCCAGTTTCACCCGGAAAAAAGCCAGACCCTCGGTCTGGCCCTCATCGCCAACTTTCTGAGGTGGACCCCATGACCACGCTTTTCCCCGCAATCGACCTGAAGGGCGGCGCGTGCGTGCGCCTCGAACTCGGCGATATGGAATCGGCCACGATCTACAACGGCGACCCGGCAGCACAGGCGCGCACGTTCGAGGCACAAGGATTTTCCACGCTGCACGTGGTCGATCTGGATGGCGCGTTTGCCGGACACGCGGTCAACGTGGAGGCCGTGGAGCGCATCATGGCTGCCATTTCCATGCCGGTGCAACTCGGTGGCGGCATCCGCTCGATGGCCGATATCGAAAAATGGCTTGAGCGCGGGGTCGCGCGGGTCATTGTCGGCACGGCGGCAGTGCGCAACCCGGCGCTGGTGAAGGAAGCCTGCGCCGCGTTTCCCGGGAAGGTGGCCGTGGCCATCGACGCCAAGGGTGGCAAGGTGGCTGTGGAGGGCTGGGCGGAAACGTCGGAACTGACGGCGCAGGAACTCGCTGCCCGTTTTGCCGACGCCGGTGTCGCGGCCATCGTCTATACCGATATCGACCGGGACGGCGTGCTCGCCGGCATCAACTGGGACGCTACCCTGGCATTGGCGGCCTCCACCTCGATCCCTATCATCGCATCGGGCGGTCTGGCTTCGATGGCCGATATCGAGCGCCTCGCCCAGCCTGATTGCGCCATTCTCGAAGGCGCCATCTCCGGCCGCGCGCTGTATGACGGCAGGCTCGACCCGCAAGCCGCACTGGCACGGCTGCGTGACGCATGACCTGTGCGGTGATATAGACGCTCCATGAACGTGCATCAGCCTCAGATGAGCATCGAGACGTTTCTCGCCACTTGCCAGGATTTGCCGGGCAAGCAGGAATTCGTGCGTGGGAGAATTGTCGAGATGATGGCGAATGTAACCTTTGCCCATGCGCAAAGAGACAGCGACTCTTTGCATGTGGCTGCGGGAACGGCTCCTTCGGGTTTGGAAACCGCGCTTCCAAGTGATTTCGGCATCAATACCGGCGAAAGCGTGCGCTATCCCGACGTCGTCGTGATGTCGCCCGTGGACGATCAGACGCTGGCGATCGATAATCCGTTGCTGGTGGCCGAAGTTCTGTCGGTCGGCACGAAGCGCATCGATTTCGGTGAAAAGCGCGACGAATATCAGAACCTGTCCAGTCTCAATCACTATCTCATCCTCGACCAGAGCGAACCGCTCGTATGGCTTTGGACCCGTGACGGGCACGGATGGGGCAAGATGGAGGTGTATGAAGGGCGCGATGCCGTCGTTCCGCTGACCGGGCTCGATCTCGATCTGCCACTCGCCGATATCTATCCGGCAGCCCGATAGATCCTTCATGACGCTGAAAACCCGCATCATCCCGTGCCTCGACGTGAAAGACGGGCGTGTCGTCAAGGGGGTCAACTTCGTCGATCTGATCGACGCGGGCGATCCGGTGGAGGCGGCTGCGGCTTACGACGCGGCGGGGGCGGATGAGTTGTGCTTTCTCGATATCACCGCGTCTTCCGACAACCGGGCAACGCTGCTGCATGTGGTGGAAGCGACCGCCGAGCGGTGCTTCATGCCATTGACGGTGGGCGGCGGCGTGCGGTCGGTGGAGGACGTGCGCGCGCTGCTGCTGGCGGGAGCCGACAAGGTGTCGTTCAACACCGCCGCCGTGAACGACCCGTCCGTCGTGTCCAAAGCCGCAGACAAGTTCGGCAACCAGTGCATCGTCGCGTCGATCGACGCGAAGGGCAACGAGCGGGACGGCTACGAGATTTTCACCCACGGCGGGCGCACGCGCCACCGGCATCGACGCGGTCGCATTCGCCCGCGAGATGGTGGAGCGGGGTGCCGGGGAAATCCTGCTCACGTCGATGGATCGGGACGGCACGCAATCCGGCTTCAACATCGATCTGACACGGGCCGTGGCCGACGCGGTGTCCGTGCCCGTCATCGCTTCCGGCGGGGCGGGCACGCTCGAGCATCTTGTCGAAGCCGTCACCGAAGGCCATGCCAGCGCGGTTCTGGCGGCGTCCATCTTCCATTTCGGCACCTTCACGATCCCGCAGGCCAAGGCACATATGGCGCAGGCGGGCATCTGCGGTGCGGGAGGTGATCTGAACCATGAATCTGGAAGATCTCGAAGCCCGCATTGCCGCCCGCGCAAAATCCACCGACGGCTCGTCCTGGACGGCGAAGCTTGTGGCGGGCGGGTTGGAGAAAGCCACCAAGAAGTTGGGTGAGGAAGCGGTGGAAACCGTGATCGCGGCTCTCGCCCAGCGCAAGAAGGATACACGGAACGAGGCCGCCGACCTGCTCTACCATCTGCTGGTCGTGCTGCACATGAAAGGCGTTGCTGTGGCCGATGTCATGGACGAACTGGAACGGCGCACAACCCAGTCCGGCCTCGATGAGAAAGCCGCCCGCAAGGGCTGACGCTTCGATGTCCGGAAAACCCGCCTCCCGAGCCGGCAAGAAGGCCGCAGCCAGCCCATATCTCTCCTTCTCGCTGGAGGAATGGGCCAGCTTCCGCGCCGATACGCCCATGACGCTGACGGACGAGGAAACCCTGCGCCTGCGTTCGGTCGGCGACACGATTTCCGTGGTCGAGGTCGAGCGCGTCTATCTGGCGCTCTCCCGCCTGCTGGCGAGCCACGTGGAAAACTCCATCGAACTGTTCAAGCAGCGGGCGCAATTCCTCAACCTGCGCGGGCAGAAAACGCCGTTCATCATCGGCATTGCAGGCTCGGTCGCGGTCGGCAAATCCACGACCGCGCGTATTCTGAAAGAATTGCTGACCCGGTGGCCCGCCAGTCCAAAGGTCGATCTGGTGACGACGGACGGATTCCTGCTGCCCAACGCGAAGCTGCGCGAACTGGACCTGATGGACCGGAAGGGTTTTCCCGAAAGTTTCGACCGGCGCGCGATTCTCGATTTTCTCGCCCGCATCAAGGCCGGCGAGAACGGCGTGGCCGCACCGCTCTACAGCCACCTCGTCTATGATGTTCTGGTTGGCGAAACCCAGCGTATCGAGCGGCCTGATATTCTCATCTTCGAAGGCATCAATGTGCTGCAATCCTCGGACCTGCCGCGCAACGGCGACTCGGTGCCGTTCGTGTCGGACTATTTCGATTTCTCCATCTATATCGATGCCGAGGAGCCGTTGCTGCGCACGTGGTATCTCGACCGCTTCATGCGGTTGCGGGAAACGGCGTTCCGCGACCCGAAGAGTTTCTTCCATCGCTATTCGGAACTGTCGGAAGACGCCGCGAAGGGCGTGGCCATCGATCTTTGGGAACGCATCAACAAGGTCAATCTGGAACAGAACATCCTGCCCACCCGCCAGCGGGCCGATATCGTCTTGCACAAGGGTGCTGACCACGCGGTCGATGCGGTGGCGTTGCGCCGTCTGTAAGACGGGATTTCAAGACAGTAGCCTTGCAGCGCAGCTTGGATTAAGCCGCCTGCATGTCCCGCCTTCCCACCCGCACGAAACTGAAGCTCGATATGCTGATCGACGGTGCGGCGTTGCGTGAAGATTTGACGGCGCTTACGACCGGGACCGGCGGAGACGGGTCGCCGCTGGAGGTGCGTGCCACGGTCCTGGCGCTGTTGAAACAAGTCCGCGATGCCGGTCACAAGACCTGCGAGAGGTGGCTGTTGGAAGACGGCTCCGGCCTCGCCTGCGCCCAGCGGCTCGCGCATCTGCAGGACACCATCATCTCCGCCCTCTACGACTTCGCCGTCACCCATGTGATGCGCCTGACGAACCTGTCGGAAGGCGAGCGCATGGCGATCCTCGCGGTCGGCGGTTACGGGCGCGGAACGCTGGCCCCCGGCTCCGACCTCGATCTGCTGTTCCTGCTGCCCTACAAGCAGACCGCCTCGGGCGAGGACGTGATCGAATACATGCTCTACATGTTGTGGGACATGGGCGAGAAAGTCGGCCATGCCACGCGCACCGTGGACGAGTGCATCCGTCTGTCGAAGGAAGATATGACCATCCGCACCGCCATTCTGGAGGCGCGACCACTG
Organism: uncultured Alphaproteobacteria bacterium; assembly: GCA_963799325.1. GTDB lineage: Bacteria > Pseudomonadota > Alphaproteobacteria > Rhizobiales > Rhizobiaceae > Pseudahrensia. The sequence continues at coordinate 195,865 of CAWCWS010000004.1, forward strand.
CACGGCAACAGTGCGCTTTCGGAAGACCTTGCCGCCCGTTTCGACACCGAAATCGTCAGCGTCAGCGCCTCGGAGTTCATCGCCTCCAAGCTGAAGGAGCGCGATGCCCGCCACGATCGTGCGGGGCAGAGCCGATACCGGGTCGAGCCGAATGTGAAAGAGGGCAAGGGCGGACAGCGCGACCTGCACACCCTGTTCTGGATCGCCAAATATTTCTACCGCGTCGGCAGCCAGGCGGAACTCGTCGATGTGGGCGTGCTGTCGAAAGCCGAGTTCCGCACCTTCGTGCGCGCGCAGGATTTTCTGTGGGCGGTGCGGTGCCACATGCATTTTGTGACGGGGCGTGCCACGGAACAAATGTCCTTCGATCTCCAGCCGACACTGGCGGAACGGCTCGGCTATACGGACCATCCCGGCCTGTCGGCGGTCGAACGGTTCATGAAGCACTACTTTCTCGTGGCCAAGGATGTGGGCGACCTGACGCGCATCCTCTGTTCGGCGCTGGAAGAGGAAGACGCGGCGCAACCCAAGGGGGTAACCGGCAACCTGACCGGCCTGTTCCGCAACCTGACCAACCGCCCCAAACGCATCGCCGGAAGCACGCAATTCGTTCAAAGCCACAACCGCATCACGCCAGTGGATGAGGACGTGTTCAAGCGCGACCCGGCACAGATGATCGAGATGTTTCGCCTGGCCGAACGCGACGGGATGTTGTTTCATCCGGACGCCATGCAGATGGCCGCACGGTCGCTGAAACTCATCAGGAAAAATGTCCGCGAAGACCCGGCCGCCAATGCGTCGTTTCTGGAAATCCTGACGTCGCCCAAGACCCCCGAGCGCACCCTGCGCAAGATGAACGAGGCCGGTGTGCTGGGCCGCTTCATTCCCGAATTCGGTCGGATCGTCGCCATGATGCAGTTCAACATGTATCACCATTTCACGGTGGACGAGCATCTGCTGCGGTCCATCGGAGTGATGTCGCGTATCGAAAACGGCCTGCTGACGCGGGAATTGCCGCTCGTCTCCGACCTGTTTGCGCCTGCGGATTCTGTGCCCGAAACCCAACGGCAGGTTCTGTATGTGGCGCTGTTCCTGCACGATATCGCCAAGGGGCGCCCGGAGGACCATTCCACCGCAGGGGCGAAGATCGCCCGCAAATTGTGCCCCCGTTTCGGACTGACAGCGGCGCAGACGGATATCGTGGCATGGCTGGTGGAGATGCACCTTGTCATGTCCACCACCGCCCAGAGCCGCGATCTGTCCGACCCGCGCACGATTGCCGATTTCTCGGTGCAGATGCGAACGCTGGAGCGGATGCGGCTGTTGCTCGTGCTGACCGTGTGCGACATCACCGCCGTCGGTCCCGGCGTGTGGAACGGCTGGAAGGGACAGTTGTTGCGAACGCTGTTCTACGAGACCGAACCGCTACTCACCGGCGGGTTTACCCGCCTGCCGCGCCATCAGCAGGTGGCCCAGGTCAAGGCGGACGTGGCCGACAAACTGTCGGACTGGTTCGAGGCGGAGCGACAGGCGGCCCTCGACCTGCCCTACGACAATTACTGGCTGACCGTGCCACGCGACGCGCAGTTGCACCATCTGCGTTTCATCCGGGATTGCGACCGGACCGGCAAGACCTTTGCCACCGACACCTATCTGCGCCCGAGCGCGGCGATCACCGAGATCACGTTGCTCGCGCCGGATCATCCCCGCCTGCTGTCCACCGTCACCGGCTGCTGCGCGGCGGCGGGGGCGAACATCGTGGATGCCTCGATCTTCACCCTGCGCGACGGGCGGGCATTCAACTCGATGGTCCTCAACCGAACGTTCGAAAGCGACGACGATGAGATGCGTCGTGCGGACCGGATCGCCGACATGATCGAAGACGTTTTGTCTGGCGAGAAACGGCTGTCCGATCTCATGGCCGCGCATCTGGCCTCGCGCGGGCCGGTCCGCAAGCGCACGCAGGTCTTCAAGGTGCCGCCACGGGTGGATATCGACAACGGCTTGTCGGACGATTTGACCGTCATCGAAATCGAGGCACGGGACAGGCCCGGGCTTCTGTCCGACGTCACCAACGCGCTGGCCGACCTGTCGCTCGACGTGCAATCCGCCCACATCGCCACCTTCGGCGAAAAGGCGCACGATACCTTCTATGTGCGCGACTTCGCCCGCTCCAAGATCGTCACCCCGCAGAAATTGGCTGCCGTCCGCAAGCGCATCTCCGCTGCGCTGCAACCGCCGGAAGCAGCGGCACAAACCACTGACAAGGCCGCCTGAGACATGGCGGGGGGTCTGCTCGGCAAGTTCGCCACCGTGGGCGGTGCAACGATGGTGAGCCGCGTGCTGGGGTTCGCACGGGAGGCGCTGGTGGGCGCGGCGCTGGGTGCCGGGCCGGTGGCGGACGCCTTCTACACCGCACTCGCCCTGCCCAACCTGTTCCGGCGTATCTTTGCGGAGGGCGCGTTCAACACCGCCTTCGTGCCGCTGTTCGCCAAGGAACTGGAAGCAGGCGGGCTGGCCAGCGCTCGCGCTTTTGCCGCGCAGGTCGTCTCCGTGCTGGTGCCGGTTCTGCTAGTGCTGACTATCCTGTGCATGATCGCCATGCCCGCCATCGTGTGGCTGAACGCGCCGGGCTTTGCCGACACGCCGGACAAGTTCGCCATCACCGTCACGATGGCGCGGATCATGTTTCCCTACCTGTTCTGCCTGTCGCTGGTGGCCATGTTGTCCGGCGTGCTGAACGCCATGCGGCGCTACATGCTGGCGGCGCTGGCGCCGGTGTTGCTGAACGTCATCATGGTCGGCGTGCTGATATTCGCCTTGCGCGCAGGTATCGACAACGTGACGACCGGCATCTGGCTGGCTTGGGGCGTGTTCGCCGCTGGCTTTGCGCAACTCTTTCTGCTGGTTTGGGGCACGCGGCGGGAGCAATTCGCCGTCCTGCCAAAACGACCGCGGCTGACACCGCCGGTCAAACGCATGTTGCGGTTGATGGGACCGGCGGTGCTGACCGGGGGCGTCTTGCAGATCAACCTGTTCGTCGGGCAGATCATCGCTTCGTTTCAGGATGGTGCGCGGGCGCTGCTGAACTATGCCGACCGCATCAACCAGCTGCCGCTGGGCGTCATCGGCATCGCCATCGGCGTGGTGCTGTTGCCGGAACTGTCGCGGGCTTTGAAAGCCGACGAAGGCAAGACGGCCGCGCGTTTGCAGAACCGCTCACTGGAATTCGCGCTGGCGCTCACCCTGCCCGCCGCCGTCGCGCTGGTGGTGGTGCCGGAAACGCTGATCGCGCTGCTCTACGAACGGGGCGAGTTTACCGCCGAAACCACACGGCTGGCGGCATGGGCGCTGGCAGGCTACGCGGCGGGCCTGCCTGCCTATGTGGCGATAAAAGTGTTCCAGCCGGTGTTCTTCGCCCGCCTCGACACCCGCACGCCGTTCAACTTTTCGGTGGTGATGGTGGTGGTGAACATCGCCGCATCGCTCATCCTGTTTCCGCTTCTGAAACCCTACGGGCTCGGCCATTTCGGCATCGCGGTGGCGACCGCCTTGTCGGCATGGGTCAACCTGGCGCTTCTGGCGTTCACGGCCTGGAACCGGGGCCAGTTCCGGCCCGATGCAGCCACGTTGCGCCGTCTCGCCATGATCGCGCGTGTCGAGCGTGGTGATGGGAATGGTCGTGTGGTGGCTGGATGGCTGGCTGGCGGACGGCAACCGTGGCTTTGCCGACAAGCTGGCGGATGCCGGCATCGTCGTCGGCACGGGGGTGATGGTCTATGCGGCGATGGCGCTCATCACAGGCGGCATCGACCGAAACCTCGTTCGTATGTTGCGACGCCGCTCGCCAGACCCCATAAGCCGCCGCGACGACTAGCGGAGCCTGAACGATGACCACCAGCGCAATCACACCCCGGGTGTTTTCCGGCATCCAGCCGACCGGAAACCTGCATCTGGGCAATTATCTCGGTGCCATCAAACGCTTCGTCACGTTGCAGGACGAGATGGAGTGCATCTACTGCGTGGTCGATATGCACGCCATCACCGTGCCGCAGAACCCGGTGGAACTGGCGGGTAACATCCGCGAGGTTACAGCTGCTTTCATGGCGTCCGGTATCGACCCGCAAAAGCACATCGTCTTCAACCAGAGCCAGGTCGCCGAACATGCGGAGCTTGCCTGGGTGTTCAACTGCATCGCGCGCATGGGGTGGATGTCGCGGATGACGCAGTTCAAGGAAAAGGCAGGCAAGGACCGGGAGAAGGCGTCGGTTGGGCTGTTCTCGTATCCCACCCTTATGGCCGCCGATATCCTGCTTTACCGCGCCACCCATGTGCCCGTTGGCGAGGACCAGAAGCAGCATCTGGAACTGACGCGGGATATCGCCACCAAATTCAATCACGACTTTCAGGGCCGCATCGCCGATCTCGATCTGGGCGAGGACATGCCTGTGGGTGACGAGACCGTGCGCGGCTACTTCCCGATCACCGAACCGATTATCGGCGGCCCCGCCGCGCGGGTGATGAGCCTGCGGGACGGGTCGAAAAAGATGTCGAAATCGGACCCGTCCGACCTGTCGCGCATCGTGATGACCGATGACGCCGATGCTATCGCCAAAAAGTTCAAAAAAGCGAAGTCGGATGCCGACGTGCTGCCGGACACAGTGGACGGTCTGGAAGGCCGTCCCGAAGCCGACAACTTGCTCGGCATTTATGCGGCGTTGGCCGATACGACGCGCGAGGCGGTTCTGGCGGACTTCGCGGGAAAGGGATTCGGCGCTCTCAAGCCTGCGCTCATCGACCTGGCTGTCGAGAAGCTCGCCCCGATCACCGACGAAATGCGTCGCCTCATGGCGGACCCCGGCCATATCGACGCCGTGCTGGCCGACGGGTCCGCCCGCGCCCGCGCCATCGCACAGCCGATCATGGCGGAGGTGAAGGACATCGTTGGCTTTATCGGCGCGGGTCGCTAGTCTCGCAAACCGGTTCGCCCTTTTGCGGCGGTTGGAGAGAGCCTCATGGTCAGTAAACGCGAAGTCCGCGAACCCGGCCACCGCCGTAAATTCCTCTGCGTGGTCGATTCGACACCGGAATGTTCCAAGGCCATCCATTATGCGGCGCGGCGGGTTCAGGCCATCGATGCCGACCTCGTGCTGGCTTACGTCATCGAACCGGAAGGGTTTCAGCATTGGCTCGGCGTCGAGGATGTCATGCGCGCCGAAGCCCGGGCCGATGCGGAAGCTGCCCTCGCCAATGCCAGCGAGCAAGCGCACGGCTGGGCCGGTATCACCCCTGAACTGGTCGTGCGCGAAGGACGCGTCACCGCGGAGATTTCCAACCTGATCGAGGAGGACCACGATATCGCGCTGGTCATTCTGGCCGCAGGCGAATCGAAGGATGGGCCCGGCCCGCTTGTTTCCTCCGTCGCCAGCGGTGCGGTCGGCTTTCCGATTCCCGTTACCGTCGTGCCCGCCAGCCTGTCCGACGCAGATATCGACGATCTGGTCTAACCTCGCGATGGCTTGAAGGCGGCTGCAAACGGGCCTACATTTGAATTATTCCAAACAACGCCGGAACTGCCGGCTTACGTGAGCGATCCCAATGTTCATTCAGACCGAAGCCACACCGAACCCCGCCACCCTGAAATTTCTGCCCGGCGAAACCGTTGTCCAGAACGGACCGTTCGAGTTCACCGCCATCGAACAGGCGACGGGCGTGTCGCCGCTGGCGGAAGCGCTGTTTGCGCTGGAGCCGGTGACGGGCGTGTTTTTCGGCTTCGATTTCATCACCATCACCAAGGACGACGCGACCGAATGGCCGCATCTGAAACCGGCGGTGCTGGGCGTCATCATGGAACATTTCATGTCCGGCGCGCCTGTCATGTCGGGCTCGGCGGAAGGTGCCGACATTCCCGAGGGCGAAGAGGATTCCGATGCTGGCAGCGAGGAGATCGTCGAAACGATCAAGGAATTGCTGGAAACCCGCGTCCGCCCTGCCGTGGCGCAGGACGGGGGCGACATCACCTTTCAGGGCTATCGCGGCGGCAAGGTTTTTCTGCGGATGCGCGGTGCCTGCGCCGGGTGCCCCTCCTCAACCGCGACCCTGCAATACGGTATCCAGAACCTGCTGAAACATTTCATTCCCGAAGTGCAGTCGGTGGAAGCCGTTCAGTAAGCAGAACCAAGGCATTCGCATGTGGCTCGTGATCGACACTGCCGGGCCGGTCTGTGCAGCGGGTCTGTTCGATGCCAATGAGATCGTCGCACACAACAGTGCAGACATCGGTCGCGGCCATGCCGAGCGGTTGATGCCGATGATCCAGAGCGTGATGGGTGATACGGCGTGGGCCGATATTTCCGCCATCGCCGTCACACGCGGTCCGGGATCGTTCACGGGGCTGAGGGTCGGATTGTCCGCCGCGCGCGGTTTCGGGCTGGCGCTGGGGGTGCCCATTCATGGGGTGAGCGTGCTGGACGCGCTGGCCCACGCTCATGACGGGGACGAGCCGTTCACACTGGCGCTGAAAGCCGGGCGCGGCGAAGTCTGGTGCGGAACGTTTGGCCGCGACGGCAAGCCAGCAGGTGATCCCTGGAGCGCTTCGGAAGGCATCGTTCAACCGCCCACAGGGTTCGACACGATCGTCTCACCCGTGTCCGGCTCGGCACCGCTCGCATCCATCCACGCTGTCGCATTGCGCCAGCCGGTGCCGGACACGCCCCCGTCCGCGCTTTACCTGCGCGCGCCGGACGCCAAGCCGCAGACGTCGCCATTGCACACCGCGCCGGTGGCATGAAGCGCTTCCGGTCCCCACCGCATTTGGTGGTGTTGAGAGCGACCTTTGACGACTACCGCCCTATCGCCCAACTCCATTCCCGCAGCTTCGCACGGGGGTGGAGCGCTTCGGAAATTGAAACGCTGGACAGGGAGACCACCGTTCGCACCCTCGTCGTCCGGCGGGAGGGCGACGGCCATCTGCCGCCTTCGGGGTTCGTCATGATCCGTCAACTGCCTCACGAAGCGGAAATCCTGTCCGTGGCCGTCGATCCCGCAGCACGGGGCCGTGGCTTCGGGGATGCCCTCATGCGCGCCGCGATTACCGTGTTGCAGGGCGACCGCATACCGAAGCTGATCCTGGAGGTCGATAGCGCCAACGGCGCGGCTCTTGCGCTATACCGACGTCTTGGTTTTCGGCAGGTGGGCATACGGAAAGCCTATTATACTGCGCCCACCGGCCCTGGCCCGGTTCCGTCCGATGCGCTTGTCATGGCTCTGGACCTCCTCTAACTCCCAGCCGGGAGGAGAGGCACGCCATGTCGCTGGAACAGATTTGCGCCGATATGGGTATGCGGATGACCGGCCAGCGGCGGATCATCGCGCAGGTTCTCGACGCCGCCCTTGATCATCCCGACACGGAGGAGGTTCACCGGCGCGCGGTCGTCGTGGATCCCAACATCTCGATCTCCACCGTCTATCGCACCGTCGCCCTGTTCGAGGACGCGGGCATCATTGCCCGCCACGATTTCCGCGACGGACGGGCGCGTTACGAGGCAGCGCCGGACGACCACCACGACCATCTGCTCGACGTGACGACGGGGCGGGTGATCGAGTTTCACAGCGCGGAAATCGAAGCCTTGCAGGAAGCCATCGCCCGCAAACACGGGTTCCGGCTCGTGGACCACCGGCTCGAATTGTATGGCGTGCCGCTGGCTGAAAACGAGGACGGGGAGTGAGTCTGCGCGGGCGTATCCGCCTCACGCTCGTATTTGCACTGGCCGCACTCGCGCTGCTCGTCATGGCTCCGTTTCAAATCGTCTTGGTCGCGCTGAACTCCCCTCATTCGGGCGTGTTGCCGATGCTGTTCCACCGCATCGTCACCCGCCTGTTCGGTGTGCGCATACATCTCACTGCCCCCCTTCCCGCCGATCGCCCCCTGCTGATCGTCACCAACCACATCAGCTGGCTTGACATTCCGGTGCTCTCCACGCTCGCGCCCATGAGTTTCGTCGCCAAGGCGGAGATGGCGACCTGGCCGCTGTTCGGCTGGCTGGCGAGGATGCAGCGCACGATCTTCGTTGCGCGGGAGGAGCGGCGCAAGGCGGGCGCGCAGGCCGACGAGATTGCCGACCGGCTTGCGGCCCACGAAATCATCGTGCTGTTCCCGGAAGGCACCACGTCCGATGGCAACACGTTGCTCCCGCTAAAAACGCCCCTGTTCGAGGCCGCCAAACTGGCGCTTGCAAAAACAGGGCTGGAACGGGCGACCGTGTTGCCCATCGCCCTGCGATACGACCGGCTCCACGGACTTCCGGTCGGACGGGCCGAACGGGTGCAGATCGCCTGGCCGGGCGAAATCGGGTTGGGAGAAAATTTGCTGCCGCTCGTCGCAAAGGGCGCGTTGGACGTCACCGTGCACTGCGGTGCGCCGCTACACCTCGACGCGCAGTCCAATCGCAAGACCATCGCAGCGCAGGCGGCCGACACCATCCGTCATCTGCATTAGTCACCCCATCTCGACTCGGCTACCCACCGTGCCTAGATAGGACGGAACTTACCAACATGGTCGATAAACGCATGGCGGACGCGCAGGCGCAGCAGCCGGTACGGCAAAAGCCCGACAGGCAGAAGAAGGTCTTCATCAAGACCTGGGGCTGCCAGATGAACGTCTATGATTCCGCGCGCATGGGCGACGCGTTGGAAACGGACGGCTATGCGCCCACTGACAGTATGGAAGACGCCGATCTTGTTCTGCTCAACACCTGCCATATCCGCGAAAAGGCGGCGGAAAAGGTCTATTCCAATCTCGGTCGCATTCGGAAATTGAAAGAAGCGCGCGCAAAAACCGACCGCCCGTTGACGATCGGCGTGACCGGTTGCGTGGCGCAGGCGGAGGGTGAGGAGATCATCGCCCGGGAACGCGCCGTCGATCTCGTCGTCGGGCCGCAGACTTACCACCGGCTGCCGCAGATTCTCGTTGATGTCGCCACCAAGGGTCCGCAAGTCGTGACCGACTACTTCGGTGGAGGACAAGTTCGAACACCTGCCCGCCGCCACGAAGCGGCAGGTCGCCGCGCGGGGCGTGACCGCGTTCCTGACCGTGCAGGAAGGCTGCGACAAGTTCTGCACCTTCTGCGTCGTGCCTTACACGCGGGGAGCGGAGGTTTCCCGGCCCCGCGCGCAAATCCTCACCGAAGCGCGGGCGTTGGCCGATGCCGGGGTGCGCGAAATCACGCTGCTGGGGCAGAACGTGAATGCCTGGCACGGGGACAGCCGGGGTGGCGCGGCAATGGGGCTTGGCGATCTTTTGCGCGAATTGGCCGAAGTGCCCGGCATCGCCCGTTTGCGCTATGTCACGTCGCACCCCAACGACATGAGCGACGATCTGATCGAAGCCCACCGCGACCTCGACGTGGTGATGCCATACCTGCACCTGCCCGTTCAGGCCGGGTCCGACCGTATTCTGAAAGCCATGAACCGCCGTCATACCGGGGCGCATTATCTCGACATCATCGCCCGGGTTCGCGAAGCGCGGCCTGATATCGCCATTTCCGGTGACTTCATCTCCGGTTTTCCCGGTGAGACGGATGCAGATTTTGAGGCAACGTTGCAGATCGTGCGCGATACGCAGTACGCGCAGGCCTTCTCTTTCAAGTATTCCACCCGCCCCGGCACGCCCGGCGCAGACCTGAAGGACCAGGTGCCGGAAGCTGTGAAAGCCGAACGGCTGGCCCGGTTGCAGGCGTTGCTCAACGAGCAGCAGCAGGCCTTCAATGCGGGATGCAACGGCAAGCGGATCGACGTGTTATTGGAGAAACCGGGCAGGACCGACGGCCAGTGGATCGGTCGTTCGCCCTATCTGCAAAGCGTCATCGTTCCGTCTTCATCCGGTGCCATCGGCGATATCGTGCCCGTGGACATCACCGAAGCCCATCCCAACAGTCTCGTCGGCGTTCCCGTCGACACAATCGAAGCAAGGACGCCGCTTGAGCCAGCCCACCACACCGGAAGACCTGCCCGCCTTCGTCACCGACCCGCCCCATCTGGACGACGAGAGCGCCGCCCCGATACCGGAAAGCAGCACCGATCTCGACCGCCGCGTCATGGCATTCGACGACAATGCCCGCGCCCGCGCCCTGTTCGGCCAGTACGACGAGCATCTGGCGATCATCGAGCGCGACCTGTCGCTTGAGGCCGTGGCACGGGGCAACGAAGTTCACCTGCATGGCAGCCCCGATGACGTAACCCGCGCCTGCGCCGTGCTGGACGTGCTCTACGAACGGTTGAGCGCCGGGCAGGACGTGCTGGCGGGAGACGTTGAAGGTGCGATCCGCCAATCGGGCCGGATGGAGGATAACGGCGCAGTTCCACCGCCCAAGCCCGGCGCGAAACTGTCGATGGCCGCAATCACGACGACCCGCAAGACCGTCCACGCACGCACGCCGACCCAGAACCGCTACATCCATGCGATGGAGAAATCCGAACTCGTGTTCGGCACCGGCCCGGCGGGAACGGGCAAGACCTATCTCGCCGTCGCCCATGCCGCAGCCCTTCTGGAACGCGGTGCGGTGGACCGCATCATCCTGTCGCGCCCTGCCGTCGAAGCGGGTGAACGGCTGGGCTTCCTGCCGGGCGACATGAAGGAGAAGGTCGACCCCTATCTGCGCCCGCTCTACGACGCGCTCTACGACATGATGGCACCCGAACGGGTCGAACGGGCGCTGACAGCAGGCATCATCGAAATCGCCCCGCTGGCCTTCATGCGCGGGCGGACGCTGGCCCATGCGGCGATCATTCTCGACGAGGCGCAGAACACGACCTCGATGCAGATGAAGATGTTTTTGACCCGCCTCGGCGAGGGTTCACGGATGATCGTGACGGGCGACCCGTCGCAAATCGATCTGCCGAACAATCAGGTCTCCGGTCTGGTGGAAGCACTCGGCCTGCTGCCGGATATCGAAGGAATCGACTGCATCGCCTTCGATGCCTCCGACGTGGTGCGCCACAAGCTCGTGGGCCGGATCGTGCGCGCCTACGACCGGGCCACGGCGCAAAAGCTGGCACGCTGATGGTTCAGGTGGACTGCGCCTTCGCCGACCGCCGGTGGGCGGGCGCCTTGGGCGACGAGGCCGCCGTCGAGGCGGTTGCAAACAAGGCGGTTGGCGCTGCGCTTTTCGGTCAAGAGGTCGGCAACGACGCCGAAGTCAGCGTGCTCTTCACCGATGACGAACAGGTGCGGCAGTTGAACCGCGACCATCGCGGCAAGGACGCACCGACCAATGTGCTATCCTTCGAAACCGGCGATCCCGTTCTGCTGGGCGACATCGTGCTGGCATTCGAAACCGTGGAGCGTGAGGCTGCGGAGCAGAACAAGACTTTTACCAACCACACCACGCACCTCATCGTCCACGGCACGCTGCACCTTTTGGGCCACGACCATGAAAACGACACGGAAGCGGACGAGATGGAGGATAAGGAGCGCCGGATTCTTTCTGGTCTCGGTGTTTCCGATCCCTATCTGGCGTAAAACGCGCCGCCTCCCATTTTCGCCATCCCGCGTGCTAGAGTTGGCAGTCACATCTTTTCCGGACCTTTATGCCAAACCCAGTTTCACCCGACAAAACCGCCAAACACCCGCAACACAAGGCGGATGATTCAACCTCCGGCGACCCGTCAAGTCCAGAACACGCCCGGCAAACGCCCATTCGCATGGACCATTCGCTGGTTCACCAGCCAATGGTGGAGGTGAAGACCGAAGGGTTCTGGTCCCGCATCATGACCGGTCTGCGCCTGCGCCAGCCGAACACGTTGCGCGAGGATCTGTCGGAAGCGCTGGAAGCCGGCGGTGCCGGTGAGCACGCTTTCTCGCCCGAAGAACGGGCAATGATCACCAACATCCTGCGCCTGCGCGAACGGCGGGTGGAGGATGTGATGGTGCCTCGCGCCGAGGTGCGGGCGGTGGACCGTTCCGCGAGCCTTGCCGATGTGCTGGCCTGTTTCGAGGAGACCGGCCATTCCCGCCTGCCGGTCTATGACGAGAACCTCGATGACCCGCGCGGCATGGTGCTGGTCAAGGATTTGCTGCTCTACATGACGGCAAAAGCCGATATTGCGCGCAAGGAGAGCAAGAAGCCGAACTCCAACCTCGATCTCGGCACCGTCGATCTGAAGAAGACGCTGGCCGACACCAATATCGTGCGCCGCGTGCTGTTCGTGCCTCCGTCCATGCTGGCTACCGACCTGATGACGCGGATGCAGACGACCCGCACCCAGATGGCGCTGGTGATCGACGAATATGGCGGAACGGACGGGCTGGTTTCGCTGGAGGACATCGTCGAGGAAGTCGTCGGCGAGATCGAGGACGAACACGACGACGAGGACGGTTCCGAACCGCAGATCAAGGCCGATGGCGATGGGCTCTGGACGGTCGATGCGCGGATGGACCTCGACAAGGTTTCCGAGCTGCTTGGCGTCGAATTCGAACCCGGTGAATTGGGCGAGGATGTCGATACGCTGGGCGGACTGGTCTATGCGCTGGCGGGCACAATCCCCGTGCGCGGCGAAGTGGTGACGGGCCTGCCGGGCTACGAGTTCCGCATTCTGGAAGCCGACCCGCGCCGCATCCGCAAGTTGCGGATCGTGCAGACCAGCCTGCGCGACAAGCGTCGCAAGGCGGCGGCAGCGGCCAATGCGGCATCGAGCGCGGGGCGGGAAGCGGCCTATCTGCTGGACAAGAGCACGGCGGAAAACGCGACTCAATCCACGCAGTCGAGCCCGGCTTCGTCAGACGAACGACCGCCTGCATGACGGAGAGGACTTCCCCCTCGACGCCCGCGACATCCGGCCATGAAATCGAGCGGCTGATCCAGCTTCTGGCCCGCCTTCCCGGCCTTGGTCCCCGTTCGGCGCGGCGTGCAGCACTGCATCTGGTCAAGCGCAAGGATGCGCTGATGGTGCCGCTGTCCGACGCGTTGGCCGATGCGGTCATTGCAGTGGGCGAATGCGGCACATGTGGCAATATCGACGTGTCCGACCCCTGCCACGTCTGCGCCGATCCGCGCCGCGACCGTTCCACCATCATCGTGGTGGAGGACGTGTCGGACCTGTGGGCACTGGAACGGGCCAACGAAGCGGGCGGGGCGATGAACGCGCTGTATCACGTGCTTGGTGGCACGCTGTCACCGCTCGACGGGATCGGCCCCGACGATCTCACCATCGCACCGCTTGTGGACAGGGCTGGCCGCGAGGACGTGCGCGAGATTATCATTGCGGTCAACGCGACGGTCGAGGGCCAGACCACTGCCCACTATCTCACCGACCGGCTGAACGGCACGGATGTCGCCATTTCCCGCCTCGCCCACGGTGTCCCGGTGGGGGGCGAACTGGACTATCTGGATGAGGGCACTTTGTCGGCGGCCCTGCGGGCGCGGACGAAGTTTTAATCGGCTCTTGGAAGCGGTTGCAACCACGCAATCGTAATGCCTGCGAGCAGGCCCCAGAACGCGCCGGAAATGCCGAGGATGGTGATACCCGAAGCGGCTGCCAGAAACGTGACGGCGGTCGCCGGGCGCAAACGGGCATCGTCGAAGGCCGTCTGGGCCGCCGCGGTGAACGCAAAAACCAGCGCGAGGCCCGCCACCGCTTCGATCAGCACCGGCGGTGCGAGGGACACGAACGCCACCGTCGCGCCCGCCGTGGTGCCGATGATGATATAGGAGATGCCGTTGACGACCGCCCCGCCCCAGCGCGCCGAGCGGTCCGGCCCGGCTTCCTCGCCCGCCAGCATCGCCGCCGTGATGGCCGCCAGATTGATCGCGTGACCGCCGAACAGAGCGCCGACTGCGCCCAGGACACCTGTGCCGACCAGCAACGGGGCCTGATCGGGCGCGTAGCCGTTGGCGCGGATGACGGCGAGGCCGGGCACGTTCTGCGAGGCCATCGTCACCACGAACAGCGGCAGAGCGATGGAGAGTGTCGCGGCCAGTGTGAAGGTGGGGACCACGAACACCGGATGCGGCAGGGCCGCCTCCGCCAGCCCGTTGGCCCAGCCGGTTGGAAACTCGACGCCCAGCAGCATGACAACGACGAATGCCGCCAGCGCGAAAGGCACGGCGAGCAGCCGGTGCACACGCAACCCGACCACCCATGCCAGCAGGATCGGCAGGCCGAGCCATGCATTCTCGCCGATAGCCCGCATGGGGGCGAGGCAGATCGGCAACAGCACGCCAGCCAGCATGGCTGCCGCCAGTGCGGTTGGAATGCGGCCCACCAGCCGCCCGAAGGGACGGGCGAGACCCGCGATAATGATGAGCACCGCGCAGGTCAAAAACGCGCCCACCGCGGCGGAGAACCCGCCCGCCGGTTCGCCGGTAAGGATCAGCAAAGCAGCGCCGGGGGCGGACCATGCGCCCGCGATCGGCATGCGCGTCTTCAACGACATGATGATGGAGAACGTGCCGCAGGTGACAAGAAGCGCCATGAGACCGGACGCCGCCTGGGCGTCTGTTGCACCGACGGCGCGCAATCCGGCCAGCACCAGCGCGAAGGTGGAGGCAAAGCCCACGAGCGCGGCTAAAATGCCGATGAAGACGATCGGCGGAGCGAATGGGTGAAGCGTTTTTTCAGTCATGATCGCGCCGTCGGCCTATGCAGACAGAACGTCTGCCCAATCGGGATGGCGGCGGAATTGCGCGGCGGCGAAGGGGCAGAGCGGCACGATGGTAAGGCCGTCACGGCGGGCATCCTCCACCGCACGGGTGACAAGAGCGACGCCCACATGCTGGCCGCGCAGGTCTTCCGGCACGTCGGTGTGGTCGATGATGATTTTTCTGGCACCGAGTTTGGAGAACGTCATCTCCGCTTCGTGGCCGTCGACCGCCACATGGTAGCGGCCTTTGGACTCTGAATCGTCGCGCTGAATATCCATGAAAGCCTCAATAGTGTGGGGGACGGGTGGTTTCGTGGGGACCGGAGCCGCTGTCTTCCACTTCCGACATGCGGTCGCGCAGGCGCAGCAGGGAAGCCGTCAGGTCGTCGATGCGCTGCCACTGGTCGCGCACCTGTTCCGACAGGCTTTCGATCTCGCTTGCCTGATGGGCGGCGAGTTCTTCGAGTGTCTGAAGGCGGGCGTCGTTGCTCATGCCAACGTCTCCAGCGCTGCGCGACGATGGCCCTCGATCGGTGTCGGACGGCGCGTCTGCGCGTCCACCAGAACATGGGTGTAACGCCCCCGTGCGCAGGCCTCATTACGGCCCGGAACGAACAGGCCGATATCATATGTGACCGACGACGAGCCCAGCCGTTCGACGCGGATACCGGCACTGACAGGCGCGGGAAAACGGATTTCGGAGAAAAACTGCGCGGCATTCTCAACCACCAGAAACAGGGCGTCGGTAGCGGGCATGTCGAGCAGACCGGCCTCCAGATACCAGCCGTTGATGGCGGTATCGAAATAGGAGAAATAGACCACGTTGTTGACGTGGCCGTAGATATCGATGTCGTCCCACCGCGTCTGCAGGGTGCGATGAAGCGGGTAGTCGTCGCGTTTGCGTGGGTGTAAGCGCTCCATCACCAAGCCGCCCTGTAGATCGCCAGCGCGTCGGCCTCGGTGACTGCGCGCGGGTTGTTGACCAGCAGGCGGGTCTGGCCCATCGCGGCCCTGGCCATCCTGGCGCAGGCGTCTTCCGGAATATCCAGATCGCGCAGGCGGGGCGGCAGGCCGAGGTCCAGCGCCAGCGCCGCCAGCCGGTCGCAGAAGATTGCCGTCACCGCCTGCGGATTTCCGCCGTTTTTAATGTCGGGAAACACGAGTGGCGCGAGACCGGCGTAGATTTCGGCAGCGTCGGCGTTTCCTGCGTTGAAGCGCAGCACGTGGGGCAGCACCAGCGCGTTGGACAGGCCGTGGGGCACATGGAACATGCCGCCGATCGGGTAGGCGAGCGCATGAACGGCGGCGACCGGCGAATTGGCGAAGGCCTGCCCCGCCAGCATGGAACCGAGCAGCATCGCGCCCCGCGCATCCTCATCCGTGCCGTTATGGACCGCCGTTTCGATATTCGCGCCGAGCAGCCGCAACGCCTGTTCGCCCAAGCGTGCGGGAGATCGGGTTGTTGTTGGCGGAGGCCGACGCGATGGCCTCGATGGCGTGCACCATCGCGTCGATGCCCGTCGCCGCCGTGACTGGCGCGGGCAGACCGAGGGTGAGCGACGGGTCCAGCACCGCGATGTCCGGCAGGATGACGGGCGAGACGACGCCGAGTTTCGTGTCGCCATCCACCGTGATGATGGAGACGGGCGTGACTTCCGAGCCCGTTCCCGCCGTGGTCGGGATCAGCACCAGCGGCAGGCGCGGCCCCTTGGCGTTGCCGACGCCCCATGCGTCGTCGAGGTTTTCGCCGGAACCGGCCAGCAGGGCCACCAGCTTGGCCACATCCATCGACGAGCCGCCGCCGAAACCGACGATGCCTGTCATGCCCTTCGCGGCTTCGGTCGCCGCTTCAACAGTCGCGCGTGACGGGTCGGCCTCTACCGCATCGAAAACCGTGACATCGATACCCTGCCCGCGCAGGGCCGCGATGCCGCCGTCCGCAAGGCCGAGTTTCATGATGCCCGCATCGGTGACGACCAGCACGCGCTTACCCAGAAGGGCCGCCGTCGTGTCGGGTATGTCGCTCGCCGCGCCGCTGGCGAAGACGATGGACGGCGTCGTGTTGAATGTGAAATTCCGCATGGCCCGCTTCTAGCGCCGCCCGCGCCCGCGCGCTAGGCTCGATTCATGAACACGACAGCCCCCGCCATCCAGCTTTCCAACATCTCGAAATCCTTTGGCCCGGTGCAGGCCAACAAGGATATCGAACTCTCCATCGCGCGCGGTTCGATCCACGGCATCGTAGGCGAAAACGGGGCGGGGAAATCGACGCTCATGTCGATCCTCTACGGTTTCTATCAGGCCGATAGCGGCGTCATTTCCGTCGGCGGCAAAGTTGTGAGCATTCCCGACAGCCAGACGGCCATCACGCTTGGTATCGGCATGGTCCACCAGCATTTCATGCTCGTGGACAATTTCACGGTGCTGGAAAACGTCGTGCTCGGCGCGGAAGATTCCGGGTTTCTCGGGCCGTCGCTGACGAAGGCGCGGGCGGAACTGGTGCGGCTGGAACAGGAATACGGGCTGGCGGTCGATCCCGGACGCGGTGGTCGGCGACCTGCCGGTCGGCCTGCAACAGCGGGTGGAAATTCTAAAAGCGCTCTATCGCGGGGCCGATATTCTCATTCTCGACGAACCCACCGGCGTGTTGACCCCTGCCGAGGCCGACCACCTGTTCCGCATTCTGGGGCAGTTGAAGGATCAGGGTAAGACCGTGCTGCTCATCACCCACAAGCTGCGCGAGATCATGGCGGTGACGGATGCCGTCTCCATCATGCGGCGCGGCGAGATGGTGGCCACACGGAAGACGGCTGAAACATCGCCGGAGGAACTGGCGGAGCTGATGGTTGGTCGTCGCGTGCTGTTGCAGGTCGACAAGGGGCCGGCGCAACCCGGCGAGGTGAAACTGTCCGTCCGCAATCTGACCGTGCGCGACGGGCGCGGGGTGGATATGGTGAAATCCGTCTCGCTCGACGTGCGGGCGGGCGAGATCGTCGGCATTGCCGGTGTGGCGGGCAACGGGCAGTCGGAATTGTTGCAGGCCATTGCCGGGATGCGGCCCGTCAAATCCGGCGATATCCTGTTGGCGGGTACCTCAATTGCAGGTGATGATCCGGCCCGGCTGCGCGAGCGCCATCTCGCCCACGTGCCGGAGGACCGCCACCACGAAGGCCTCGTGCTGCCGTTTGAGGAAAACGAGAACGCGGTGCTCGGCTATCACGGGGACAGCCGTTTCCTCTCCGGTCCCTTCCTCGACATCGCCGCCATGCGCGCGGAGGCCGAAGAGAAGATTGCGCGTTATGACATCCGCCCGCCGAACCCGCGCCTGAAAACCGCAAATTTCTCCGGCGGCAACCAGCAGAAGATCGTGCTGGCGCGCGAGATGGAGCGTGACCCGGACGTGCTGCTGATCGGCCAGCCCACGCGGGGGGTGGATGTCGGAGCCATCGAGTTTATTCACAAGCGCATCATCGAGATGCGCGATGCGGGCAAGGCGGTGCTGCTGGTTTCCGTCGAACTGGACGAGATCCGCGCCCTGTCCGACCGGGTGCTGGTGATGTTCGACGGCGTGGTTGTGGGCGAACGGTCGCCGGAAACGTCGGAAGGTGAACTCGGCCTGCTGATGGCGGGCGTGGACAATGCTGCTGCTGCTGCCTGAGGGAAGCGCACATAAACGTTCGATTCACGATTAACGGATTATCACCCCGATAGGCCGGGTTTTCGCTCTATTTGCATCCGGTTCTTTCATGGCTCTCCGGTAAATTTTCACGACAGAAACTGAATCTGCCGTCGTGGAGCAAACCAAATGGCCAAGACCGAACCGACCAAAAGCGCCAGCAAACCGGCGCGCAAAACATCATTCATGCGCAACCAGAACGGGTCCATCAACATCATGATGGCCGCCATGATGCCGGTGATCGCCGCCGGTGTCGGCGTCGTCGTGGACGGGGCCAACCTCATCCGGATGCAGAACCATTTGCAGGAAAGCGCCGATACCGCAGCGCTTGCCGCCGCCTCCCACGTGTCCAAGACGCCGGAATATCGCGTGTCGGACGTCAATGAGGTCGCCAACAGGTTTCTCGATGCCAACTTCCGTGGCGGAGAGGGGGCGGGAAATGGTCCCAAGGCCTCTCTGGAAAGCGTCGTCATCACGGACGACGATATCACCGTGCAGGCGTCCTACAATCAGAAGCATTTCATTATGGGCATGTTCGGCCAGTCGAACAGCATCGTTCGGGTGACGGCACGGGCCGACTATGAAGGCCCGGAAGATATCGAGGCCCGTATCGCACTGGTGCTCGACAATTCCTACTCCATGTATGGCAGCCGCATTTCAGACCTGAAGAACGCGACCAAGAAGTTCGCGACCTACTTCAAGGACTCGCCCCATACCGATATCGGCATCGTGCCTTTCGCCACCTACGTGAATGTGGGCACCGACAAGCGCGGCAAGAACTGGCTCGAAGTCATGCCCGACAACGACAAGGTGACGTCGCGGGAGCAATGTTCGACCAACCGCCCGGTGACCGGCACCAGTAACTGCCGCACGGTTACGGGAACGCAAGCCACCTATCCCAACGGGACCCAGAAATCGCGGCGCAAGTGCGAAACCCGCGACGGGGCGAATATCTGCTGGAACGAAACCTATTGGGACAACGGCACGCCCGTCTACGTGGAAAACACCTACCAGCAGTGCGACAACACCTATGGCAACCCGGTCACGACCTGTAACACGGTCGAGGATCGCCAGACGTTCACATGGAACGGCTGCGTCAGCTCCCGCACGGACCCGCATAGCGAGACATCCTATTTCGATGGCGAGAAGTTCATCGGACTGACCAACACCCAGTGCCCGCCTGCCATCACGCCGATGACGAGCAATACCAGCCAGCTGATGGCAGCCGCCAACGCCATGCGTCCGGATGGGGAGACCTTCATTCCCCAGGGTATCGAATGGGGGCGCATCATGCTCGATCCCCGCGAACCGCTGCCCTACTCGACAAGCGGCAAGGGCAACGATCACACCAACCGTTTTATGATCGTCATGTCGGACGGCAACAACACGCAGGACGTGAAGGAATACAGCCGCAACTCCGCCAATGTGACCTCGTTGCACAACCCCGACGAGCGCGTCAGCGCCCAAAAGGTTGCGCTCCACAAAACAGGCAACCCGAAGAAAGCCGACAAGTTGATGGTTTCGCGCTGCGAAGCGGCGAAGGCGGACGATGTCCTCATCTTTACCATTGCGATGGGCGTGCCCAGTGGTTCGGACTCACTCAAGGCGCTGAAGGGTTGTGCGACGGACCCGAAATGGCACTTTTCGTTCAACAACAGCAGCCAGCTCGACACGGTGTTTGAAAACATCGCCGACGAGATCACCCGCTACCTGGCAGCCGTGCGCCTGACGCAGTAGGCAGCGCGCTAGGACTTTGACTGCAGAGCGGCGTTCCGGTGGAGCGCCGCTTTTGCGTTGCGAGGCGGCGCATTCTCGCGCCCGCCGGTAACGATCGCTCAACCACGATGGGCGAAAGGCGCAGCATGTGGCAAGTTCCGTGCAACTTCCACCGCATTTTTACATCTAGGCGACATCTTGAAGGCGAATGTCGAAACGTATCGCGGATGTAAGCCCATGTCGGACAAACCGGTCAAAAATCACGGCGTGAAGCCAGCGCGCAAGTCATTCCTTCGCGACAGGCGCGGTTCGATCAACATCATGATGGCGGCGATGATGCCCGTCGTCGCTGCCGGTGTCGGGGTCGTGGTGGACGGTGCCAACCTGATCCGGGTGCAGAACAATCTTCAGGAAAGCACGGATGCGGCGGCGCTGGCGGCGGCGGTGTTCGTGATCGGTGGGGAAACGAACAATCGCAACGGGAACAAGATAAAGAAGGGAGATGTCGATGCGGTTGCCACCGACTATCTCACCAGCAACTTTCGAGTTGCCGGAACGGGTGGCAACGACCAAGGCGCAAAGCTAGTGAAACTGACGCAGACCGACGACCGCATCATCGTGGAAACGAGCTACCAGCAGACTCACTTCATCATGGGCATGTTCGGGCAGGAACGCACCGAGATCGGGGCAAAAGCTACTGTTGGGCTGCCTGATCCAAAGGGCAAGGATATCCGCGTTTCCCTCGTCCTCGACAATTCCTTTTCGATGCATGGCGGGAAGATCAGCGACCTTAAGGCTGCGGCGAAGAGTTTCGTCGACCACTTCCAATCCTTCGATGATGCGAAGATCGGGGTCGTCCCGTTCAACCAGCTCGTCAATGTCGGCACGGAGAACGCTTCCAAACCTTGGGTTCGTATTCTTGGCGAAGGTTATTACGGCGACAGCAATTGTCGCATGCAGTCCAACGAGACCAGCCGTACGAACTGCCGGATGGAAAACACATCCTATAGCCGGGACGGCATCACGACCTATGGTACGCAGGAACGATGCGACGTTACCTACGGCCCGCCCTACCAGGTCTGCAATACGCCGGACTTTCGTGGCTGGGCCGGTTGCGTAACGTCGCGTATGCCCGGTGAAGGCGACAAGCCCTATTATGACCGCGAAAAGTTCACCGGGCTCGTGAACGTGGAATGTGTGCACAAGCTGACGCCGCTGGTATCCTCCAAAAATGCGAAGTTGAAAAACGACATCGATGCGCTTTACCCGATTGCCGATACCTACATGCCGCAGGGCGTGATCTGGGGACACATGCTGCTCGATCACCGCGAACCATTCGGGTTTCCAGGATCGGTGGCAGGAGATCAAGCGTCAAACCGGTACATGGTCATCATGTCGGACGGTGAAAACACGCTGGAAGAGCAAGACTACGACACGGCAGACGCCCGCCTCGATTTCACGCGGCCCAATGGTGAAACCCTGCCGGCCGGTCGCGTCAATCTGCACGACAACACGTCTGATTCCAAAGATGCCGATCTGCTGATGAAGCAACGGTGCGACAATGCCAAACGGGAGGACATTCGCATCTTCACGATTGCGATCGGTATCAATCCCTCCAGCGAGTCTTATAAGGTGCTTAAGGATTGCGCTTCCGAAAATGACGACCACTTCGCTTTCCGCGACACGAACCAGTTGAAATTCGTTTTCAAGCAAATCGCCGATCGCATTACCAGTGATGGAAACGAGTCCGTCCGGTTGCTGAAATAAGTCAGCGGCGCTGCTACAGCGCCGCTTTCATATTCTCTTCCAGATACAGCGCGCGCAGCCGGTCCCCCACCGGGCCGGGTTTGCCGGTGCCGATGGTGTGGCCATCGATTTCCACGATGGGGTTGGTGAAGCCGGACGCGCTGGTGGCGAAGGCCTCGTCGGCCGCGTAGGCCTCTTCCAGCGTGAAGGGGCGTTCCTCGACCTTCATCTGGAGCATTTCGGCGCAGGCGAGCACCGACTTGCGGGTGATGCCGTGGAGGATATCGTTCGACAGCGGGCGTGTGATGATCGTGCCGTTCTTAACGATATAGGCGTTGTTCGACGTGCCCTCGGTCACGAACCCGTCCTGCACCATCCACGCGTCGTCGGCGCCGCGTGACCTGGCTTCCATCTTGGCCATCGACGGGTAGAGCAGTTGCACCGTCTTGATATCGCGGCGGCCCCAGCGCAGGTCTTCCACCGAGATGACAGACAGCCCTTTCGTTTCGACGCCTGTGCCGACAACCTGCTTTTCCTGCGTGAACAGCACGATGGTCGGTTCGGTGTCGGCGGGCGGGAAAGCGAAGTCCCGGTCGCCGGGATTGCCGCGGGTGATTTGCAGATAGATCATGCCCTGATCGATTCCGTTGCGGGCCACCAGTTCGCGGTGGATGTCCAGCAACGCGTCGCGGTCGACCGTATGGGGTATCTGCAATTCATCCAGCGACCGTTGCAGGCGTGCGGCGTGGCCGTCAAAACCGATCAATTTGCCGTCCACCACGGTGGTGACCTCATAGACGCCATCGGCGAACAGGAAGCCGCGATCGAAGATCGAAACGTGAGCCTCGTTTTCGGGCAGGTAGTCTCCGTTGAGATAGACGGTTCGCATGTTTGTCAGCCCCAAAGCCGGTGTGAAGGCGGGTGAACGCCGTGTTCGTCGAAGGCGAGCGGGTGGTCGCGGTCTTGCGCCAACAGCAACGGGCCGTCGAGATCGGTGAAGGCCGCACCATCGGTGAGCAATGTTGCCGGTGCCATCGCCAGCGAGGAACCGACCATGCAGCCGACCATGATGGCATAGCCCTCCGCCCGCGCCGCATCGCGCAGGGCGAGGGCTTCGGTCAAGCCGCCGGTCTTGTCCAGCTTGATGTTGACCATGTCGTACTTGCCCTTAAGCGCGGGCAGCGATGCCCGGTCATGGCAGGATTCATCCGCGCAGACGGGCAGCGGGCGGTCGATCTCGGCCAGCATGTCGTCTTTGCCCGCAGGCAGAGGCTGTTCCACCATCTTTACGCCGAGCCGCAGCAAGGCTGGCGCGAGCGCGGCGTATTCGTCGGCGTCCCACCCCTCGTTGGCGTCGATGATGATGGCGGTATCGGGCGCACCGGCGCGCACCGCTTCCAGCCGCGCCATGTCACCCTCGCCGCCCAGTTTGATCTTGAGCAAAGGCCGGTGGGCGTGTTTGGCGGCGGCGGCGCGCATGGCGGCAGGTTCGGCGAGCGAAAGCGTGTAGGCGGTGATGGCGGGGGCCGGTTTGGCAAGGTTCGCCAGGTCCCAGACACGCTTGCCCGCGCTTTTGGCTTCCAGGTCCCAGAACGCGCAATCCAGCGCGTTGCGGGCAGCGCCCGGCTTCATCACGTCCTGCAACGCCTGCCGGTCGGTCGCCCGGCAGTTGTGTATCTGCTCGATGACGCCATCGACCGTTTCGCCGTAGCGGGCATAGGGCACGCATTCCCCATAGCCCGTATTGTGTTCGTCTGTGATCGTGACCGTGACGACCCGCGCCTCGGTCCGCGACCCGCGCGCGATGGTGAAGACTTCGGCGAGTGGAAAGACCGTCTCCTCGGCCTTGATTGCGATGGCGTTGCTGACGTTCATGCTAAACGAGTGCATCCACCAGACGGCCCGCGCCGTGGCGCACGGGATCGACGGTGGGCAGGCCCATACGGGCCTCGACCTCCTCGCAATAGCGCAGTGCCTCTTCCTCGCCCTGCCCCGACGTGTTGATGGACACGCCGGTCACCTTCGCGTCCGGGTTCACCACATGCGCCATGAGGAGCGAGGCATCGCGGATCTGTTCCAGCGACGGCATGGCGTAGTCCGGCAGGCCGCGCATGTGCGGGCGGGTCGGTTCGTGGGCGAGGATCAGCGCGTCGGGCTGTCCGCCGTGGATCAGCGCCAGCGTCACACCGGAATAGGAGGCGTGGTAGAGCGACCCCTGCCCCTCGATGATGTCCCAGTGGTCCGGCTTCGCATCGGGCGTGAGCCATTCGATCGCGCCGGCCATGAAGTCGGCGACCACCGCATCGAGCGGAACCCCGTGGCCGGTGATGAGAATGCCGGTCTGTCCGGTGGGGCGGAAATCGGCGTCGATGCCGCGCGCCCG
Source organism: uncultured Alphaproteobacteria bacterium (assembly GCA_963799325.1). Classification (GTDB taxonomy): domain Bacteria; phylum Pseudomonadota; class Alphaproteobacteria; order Rhizobiales; family Rhizobiaceae; genus Pseudahrensia. The sequence continues at coordinate 220,024 of CAWCWS010000004.1, forward strand.
CATCTCCTTCTCCAAACATAGCCCCGTATACATCTTGCCGACCGAGCAGTCGGTGCCCACGGCCAGCACCCGCTTTCCCGTGCGGCGCACACCGCTGGCGATGGGATAGCGGACGGATGGCACCCGCACATCATGCAAGGAGCGGTGATGCTTGGCGGCAAGCGACACGAGGTCGTGGTCGTCGCGCATGAGGTTGTGGAGGCCCGACGCGAGGTCGAGGCCTGTTTCCAGCGCCTCCTTCAGATAGCTGCGCCAGAGGTCGGAAATGAACCCGCCCCTGTTGGCAACACCAATGACCATCGTCTTTGCGCCGCGTTCCGCTGCTTCCTCGATCGTCAGATCGTCTAGCCCCATGTCGGCTTTGCAGCCTTCCAGCCGCAACTGGCCGACGCACAGTTCCGGCCGCCACTGGCGGATGCCTTGAGCGACCTTGGCTGCCAATGGATCGGGCGCATCGCCCAGGAACAACAGATAGGGTGTTTCGATCATGGTAGCCTCCCAGCGCGCAACTGTTCGGCGCAACTAGCGCCCATAATCCGCTTTGGGGGAGATCGGCGCTTTTCGCAATCCCGAATGGAACGGCGGGTGCCGGTCTATTTCAGCAGCAGCGTCGTGTCCTTGGCCAGTTTTTCCGAAATCGGCCCCGCCAGCTTGGCCAAGAGCCACGGCAGGTTGACATTGATGAGGACGTGGTCGTCGAAAACGGTGAGGTTGCCGTCGACGTTCTGACCCATCGCACCGGCGGTGAACGTGAGCGTGTCACCATCCCACGTCTGGCTCACCTGCGCCTTGCCGCCAAGCTGGTCGGTGACCTTATCGAACCCGTTCACGATACGGTTCTTCGCTTCCATCTTGGTGTGCTTGTTGGGAATTTTGACAGTGATCGTTTCGGACATTTTGGGCTTCCTTGGGTCAGTTTTCCCGCATGTGGGGATGCAGACACAAAGTCGCAAACTATGCCACTTGCGAACCAGTCTAAAGTAGCTAGGCTTCAGCTTGGAGGACTGCCCCGCTTCGGGGCGGCGGGATGCGCGCGTAAAGCTGCTGCCCGCATAGATGGGAGAAACTGCATGTCCAAGGTGTCCATCACCGTGAACGGAAAAGCCACGTCGGCAATGGTCGAGGACCGTATGCTGCTGGTCGATTATCTGCGCGAGGAGCGCAACCTCACCGGCACCCATGTGGGCTGCGACACGTCTCAATGCGGGGCGTGCCTCGTGATGGTGGACGGCAAATCGGTCAAGGCCTGCACGATGCTCGCGGTTCAGGCCGACGGGTCCGAGGTGACCACCATCGAAGGCATCGCATCGGGCGGTGAATTGCACCCGATGCAGGCGGCGTTCCGCGAGAACCACGGTTTACAATGCGGTTTCTGCACCCCGGGCATGATCATGACCGGCATCGACATGGTGAACCGCCTCGGCACGGCTCGACGAAAAGACCATCCGCGAACAGCTGGAAGGCAATATCTGCCGCTGCACCGGCTATCACAACATCGTCAAAAGCATCGCCGCCGGTGCGGCTGCGATGGGCGACGGCATGAAGCAGGCGGCGGAATGATCAACAATGGCTATTGATAACTTTCCTTCGAATTATTGGGCCGCCAAGCGTCTTAGCTATGGCGACCGCAGCGGGCTCAACGCCGTGAAAAGTGCTAACCAGCGTTTAGATAAATCGGAACCGGTCGATTTTACTGAGATTTGGCGAAAGTCGAAAACCCATTTGGATTTTCCGACATGGGCGCAGCGTATTGCAAAGATCAAAATTCAAGAAAGCTGAACTTTTTGTTCGCTTTTGTAGACTTAAAGTTTGGGAGAGTACGACATGGGTATCGAAGGAATCGGCGCACGGGTGCTGCGCAAGGAAGACAGACGTTTCATCACCGGCAAGGGCAAATATACCGACGACTTCAAGGCGGCGGGCATGCATTATGCGGCCTTCGTGCGCTCGCCCCATGCCCATGCGAAGATCAACGGCATCGACAAGTCGGCAGCCGAAGCCATGTCCGGCGTCGCCGCCGTGTTCGACGGCAAGCAGCTGACCGGCGACGGGATCGGCAACATCATCTGCGGCTGGATGGTCCATTCCAAGGACGGCAGCCCCATGAACATGGGCGCATGGTCGGCACTGGCGACCGAATATGTGCGCTATGTGGGCGACGCGGTCTGCGTCGTGATCGCGGAAACGCTGGAAGAGGCGAAAGCCGCCGCTGAGGCAGTCGAGATCGACTACGAGGTTCTGGAAGCCGTGGTTCACGCCACCGATGCGCTGAAAGACGGTGCGCCGCAGCTTCACCCGGAAGCCAAGAACAATCTGATCTTCGACTGGGAAATCGGCGAGAAGGACGCGACCGACGCGGCCTTCAAGGATGCCGCCAAGGTCGTGGAAATCGACATCCGCAACAACCGCCTCGTGCCCAACCCGATGGAGCCGCGCGCGGCTCTTGCCGAATATGACGAGGCGGAAGACCACTTCACGCTGCACACGACCAGCCAGAACCCGCATGTGGCGCGGCTGGTGCTGTCGGCGTTCTATCAGGTCGCGCCCGAGCATAAATTGCGCGTCATCGCGCCCGATGTGGGCGGCGGTTTCGGGGCGAAGATCTACATCTACCCCGAAGAGATCGTCTGCCTGTGGGCGGCCAAGAAAGCCGGTGTCACCGGCATCAAATGGACTGCCGACCGCTCCGAAGCGTTCCTGACCGACGCCCACGGACGTGACCACGTTTCGAAGGCCAAGATGGCGTTCGACGCCAACAACAAGATCACCGGCTTCAAGGTGGAAACCGTCGCCAATCTCGGCGCCTACATGTCGCTGTTCTCGTCCGCGACGCCGACATATCTCTACGCCACGCTGCTGTCGGGCCAGTATGACATCCCCAACATCCACGCCAACGTGAAGACGGTCTACACCAACACCGTCCCTGTCGATGCCTATCGCGGGGCCGGTCGGCCAGAGGCGACGTTCCTCGTGGAGCGCATGATGACAACGGCGGCGCGGGAACTGGGTGTCGATCCCGCGGACCTGCGGCGGCAGAACTTCATCCGCTCGTTCCCGCACCAGACACCGGTCATCATGGCCTACGATGCGGGCGATTTCGATGCGTCCCTCGATGCAGCGATGGAGGCTTCCGACTACAAGGGCTTCGCTGCCCGCAAGGAAGAGGCCAAAGCGCGCGGCAAGCTGCGCGGCATCGGCATGTCCTGCTACATCGAGGCCTGCGGCATTGCGCCGTCGGCGGCTGTCGGATCGCTCGGCGCTGGCGTCGGGCTTGTGGGAAAGCGCGGAGGTTCGTGTGAACCCCGTCGGCACGGTGGAAATCCTCACCGGTTCCCACTCCCACGGACAGGGCCACGAGACGACCTTCGCGCAGCTGGTCTCCGACCGGTTCGGCCTGCCCGGCGAGAACGTGCAGATCGTCCACGGCGACACCGACAAGGTGCAGTTCGGCATGGGCACATACGGCTCGCGCTCCGGCGCCGTCGGCATGTCGGCCATCGTGAAGGCGCTCGACAAGGTGGAGGCCAAGGCCAAGAAGATCGCCGCCCATATGCTCGAAGCGTCGGAAGGCGATATCGAGATCAAGGACGGCGAGGTGCTGGTCAAAGGCACCGACAAAAAGCTCGGCTGGCACGAGGTCTGCCTGGGTGCCTATACCGGCCACAACCTGCCGGAAGGCATGGAGCCGGGCCTGAAGGAAGGTGCGTTCTACGACCCCGCCAACTTCACCTTCCCCGCCGGTTGCTACATCTGCGAGGTCGAGATCGATCCGGACACAGGCACGACCGAAATCATCCAGTTCGTCGCCGCCGATGATTTCGGCAAGATCATCAACCCGATGATCGTCGAGGGTCAGGTGCATGGCGGTCTGGCACAGGGTATCGGCCAGGCGATGATGGAAAACGCGGCTTATGACGGCGAGGGCCAGCTCATCTCGGCGTCCTACATGGACTACCAGATGCCCCGCGCCGAAGACCTGCCGTTCTTTCAGGTCTCGACGCAGGAAACCCTGTCGCCGTCCAACCCGCTCGGCATCAAGGGCTGCGGCGAGGCCGGTGCCATCGGCTCGCCACCCGCCGTCATCAACGCGATCACGGATGCGATCGGCACTCGCTCGTTCACCATGCCCGCCACACCGCACCGCATCTGGTCGGCGCTGAACGGCAAGGACGGACACGGCGACAACGACAACCAGTTCGACCGGCACATCACGGAAGCGGCTGAATAGAGGTTGCTGGCCGAAAGTCCCTCGCTTTGCTCGGTGTACTTTACGGCCACTTGAAAGAAGATCGAAGGGCCGGGGCGGCCCGTCCCTTCGATCACATTGTTTGGATTGGTTCGCTGCGCGAACGGATGGGAGAGACGATATGTATGAGACAACCTATGCACGGGCAACGACCGTGGACGATGCCGTCGGCATGATGGGCAAGGCGGAGGACGCCAAGTTCCTGTCCGGTGGACACACGCTGCTGCCGACCATGAAGCAGCGACTGGCCGCACCGTCCGCACCTGATCGACCTTACGCGCATCGACGGTCTGTCGGGCATCGAGGTGAACGGCAAGAGTGTAAAAATCGGCGCGACGACGACCCATAACGAGGTCAAGACGTCGGACGCCCTGCGTGCCGCGTGCCATTCGCTGGCGGAAATGGGCGGCTGGATCGGTGATCCGGCTGTGCGCTATAAAGGCACGATCGGCGGGTCCATCGCCAACAATGATCCGGCGGCAGACTACCCATCCGCCATGCTGGCGCTGAACGCGACGATCCACACGTCGAAGCGCGAGATCGCCGCCGACGATTTCTTCGTGGCCATGTTCGAAACCGCGCTGGAAGACGACGAAATCGTCACCGCCGTATCTTTCGACGGGCCGGAAAAATGCGGCTACGAGAAATTCCGCAACCCGGCCTCCCGCTACGCGATGGCCGGCGTGTTCGTCGCCAAACATGCGGACGGGGTTCGAGTCGGCGTGACCGGTGCATCGCAGGACGGTGTCTATCGCTGGACGGAGGCCGAAGAGGCGCTGACGGCCAACTTCTCCGCCGATGCGCTGGACGGTCTGACGGTGGACGAATGCAACATGCTCTCCGACATCCACGCTACTGCCGCCTATCGTGCGAACCTCGTGAAGGTCATGGCGAAGCGGGCGGTTGCGGGGGCCAAGTAATGGTCCGCGTCCGCGCTCTCGCCGTCGGCGTTACGATACTCGTTGCCAGTTCCGCCGCGTCTCCGGCCTTCTCGGCCAGTTGCATGGACCTATGGACCGAACGCAACCGCATCTTTGCGGAAGCAGGCTACTGCTTCACCACATCACTGGGGCAGCGGGTTTTTGCCAACTATGACTGCTGGACCAGCAACCCGGACCTGACACCTCAGGAGCAACGGCGGGTGACGCGTATCAAGGCCGAAGAAGCGCGGCGCGGATGCAAGGTGAACTAGAAAAGCAATTCACTGCAGACCCCACTGGATCGACAATCCCGCCGTCGCATCCCCTGCCCGCGCGCTGGCCGCGCGAGGCCAACCGTTCCAACCGCGGTGTGTCGCTGACCGGTCCCTGCAACCGGAACCGCAATTCCGTAATCAATTCCCGCGCACCGTCGCGGCGGCAGCGTAGCTCGACACGCTGGGCTACGGCAGGACCGAAATCTCGGCTGACCGCATCGCGCACGGCACGGGCCGTGATGCGCCGCCCGATGGATCGGGCGAATAGGTCCCGCACCGATGAGCCGTTCACTCTGGTCGAGCAACGCCAGCGAATCCTCGAAATAGCCGTCGCGCCCGCCGCGGCCGTAGCAGGAGCCGTGCTTGGTCCATTCGTGGCGGTGCAGGCCGGAGCGCACGCCGGGCATCGCCTCGTAAAGCCGCTCGCGCAAATCCTGCCGTAACCCAAGCCCCGCCAGCCTGCGCCACTGGCCACGCTCGTCCAGACGGCGCTGGTCGGCGGACACCCGCAATATTCCACACCCCGCGGGCCGGGCCACAGGCCGTGCAGCGTGAAATTCTGCGTGTCGAACCGGCCCGCGCGCTGGCTGCGGCATTCGGGCAGGCGGGAGCGGCCTTCGCAAAAAGCCGGTTGCCATGTGATCGCCAGCGTCATCGGCCCGTCATAAGCGCGCACCGCAGAGGGCAGCAGAAACAGAAGGGAGGCAAGAGCGAAGCGGATCATGTTGTCCCAGCATATCGACGGAAGACTATCGCGACCCTAGGTTCCTGCGATGGCTATGGAAACCGCAATCACCGCCGACACGACCGCTCCGGCACCTCATCTGCCGACACAATTCGTCGCGTGGTTCACCGAGCGCGGCTGGCAGCCCCGTGCCCACCAGCTCGACCTGCTGGCACGGGCGCAGGCGGGGAAGTCCACGCTTCTCATCGCGCCTACGGGAGCAGGCAAGACACTGGCCGGATTTCTGCCCGCGCTTACCGATCTCGCCAGCCGCCCGAAGCGCAAGCCCGGCGAAGCCCATCGCGGAATTCACACGCTCTACATCTCGCCGCTCAAGGCGCTGGCGACCGACATCAAGCGCAATCTGGAAACGCCCATCGAGCAGATGGCCCTGCCCATCCGCATCGAAACGCGCACGGGCGACACGCCGTCCCACCGCCGCCAGAGACAGAAGCTGAACCCGCCGGACATTCTGATGACGACGCCGGAACAGCTTGCCCTGCTGATCGCCCAGAAGGATGCGGACCGGTTCTTCTCCGACCTGAAATACGTCATTTTCGACGAGTTGCATTCGCTGGTGACGAACAAGCGCGGGCACCTGCTGGCGCTCGGCCTCGCGCGGTTGCGGATGTTGCGGCCCGCGCTGCAAACCATCGGCCTGTCGGCCACGGTCTCCAACCCGGCCGACCTGCAACGCTGGCTGGTGGCGCAGAACCGGGGCGATGCGGATGCGTCGCATATGGCCGGTCTCGTGCAGGTAACGGGCGGCGCGAACGCCGGACATCGCCATTCTCGACAGCAAGGAGCGGCTGCCGTGGTCCGGACACAGCGCGAAACACGCCGTCGATGAGATTTACGCGCTCATCAAGAGCCACGCCGACGACGCTGATCTTCGTCAACGCCCGTTCGCAGGCGGAATTTCTGTTTCAGTATCTCTGGCACGTCAATGACGACAACCTTCCCATCGCGCTCCACCACGGGTCGCTGGAAGTCGGCCAGCGCCGCAAGGTGGAAGCCGCGATGGCCGAAAACCGGCTGCGCGCCGTCATCGCCACATCGACGCTCGATCTCGGCATCGACTGGGGGGACGTGGACCTCGTCGTCCATATGGGCGCGCCGAAAGGTGCCAGCCGGCTTGGCGCAGCGCATCGGGCGATCGAACCACCGGATGGACGAGCCGTCCAAGGCCGTGCTGGTGCCCGCCAACCGGTTCGAGGTGCTGGAATGCAAGGCGGCACTCGACGCGAACTATATCGGCGATCAGGACACGCCGCCCATGCGCGACGGGGCACTCGACGTCTTGTGTCAGCACATTTTAGGCATGGCGGTCGCCGGACCGTTTCAGGAGGACGACCTCTATGGCGAGATCATTTCCGCCGCACCCTATGCGGAACTCGACTGGGACACGTTCGAGCGCGCCGTAAACTTCGTCGCCACCGGCGGTTATGCACTGAAAGCCTACGAACGCTACGCCAAGATCAAGCGCACCGAAGACGGCACGTGGCGGCTGACCCATCCGAGCATCGGCCAGCAATACCGGATGAATGCGGGCACAATCTACGACCGCCCCGCGCTGGCCATCCGGCAGGTGCGGAATGCCAGGCGCCAGAAGGGCATGTTGTCGAACGGCCAGCCCGGTTCCGCCTCGCACCTGTCGCCTTCCCGCGGCGGGCGGGTGCTGGGGCAGCTGGACGAGTATTTTCTGGAAAAGTTGCGACCGGGCGACACATTCATGTTTGCAGGCCAGATCGTGCGGTTCGAGGGCATCCGCGAGAACGAGGCCATCGTCACCAAAACCAGCCATGCCAACCCGATGGTGCCCATGTATGGCGGCTCCAAACTGCCGCTGACCACCTATCTGGCAAGCCATGTGCGGGAGATGATTTCCGACCCGGCGCAGTGGCCCTCGCTGCCGCCGCAGGTCGCCGAATGGCTGGACATACAAAGCCGCAAGAGCATCGTGCCCAAGCCGCACGAGATGCTGGTGGAAACCTTTCCGCGGGGTGGCAAGCACTATCTCATTTCATACCCGTTCGAAGGTTATCTGGCGCACCAGACCCTCGCCATGTTGCTGACCAAACGGCTGGAACGGGCGGGCGCGAAACCTTTGGGCTTCGTGGCGACCGATTACGTCGTGTCCATCTGGGGCATCGAGGATATGGGCGCGATGATCGCGGACGGGCGGCTGTCTCTCGCCGACCTCTACGACGAGGACATGCTGGGTGACGATCTGGAATCGTGGATGGGGGATTCCATGATGCTGAAACGCTCATTCCGCCAATGCGCGCTGATCGCGGGGCTCATCGACAAGAACCATCCCGGCAAGGAAAAGACCGGACGGCAGATCACGCAATCATCGGACCTGATCTACGACGTGCTGCGCGAGCACGAGCCGGACCATATTCTCATGCAGGCAACACGGGAAGATGCGGCGACCGGCCTGCTCGACGTGCGCCGCGTGGGCGACCTGCTGGCGCGGGCCAAGGGCCATATCGTGCACAAGAACCTCGAAAAACTCTCCCCGATGGCCGTGCCCATCATGCTGGAAATGGGTCGCGAGCGGGTGCCGGGCATGGCGGGAGAGAGTTTGCTGGTGGATGCGGCGGAGAATTTGATTGCGGAGGCGATGGAGGGGTGAGGGTGGTTGGATAAGTTCCATACATTCAATTATGCGACAAACCTACTGCCCAAATGCTAGCGATTTTGCAATAGCTTTTCTCATTGCCGCGAGATGCAAATCTATTATTCTGCGTGCGTCGGAAAAGATTTCAGTTGGCTGGTAAGCCTGCCCCTTCGGGGTATCTGTATCGCACGAGATGCGAACCCACGGCACTTAACCCCGAACAGTGGTCGGGCTTGGTGCATTCGTTTGGTTAGACTTTGCCGCAATTCTCCAAGTGCTGCCGCAAATTTATGGAGCAATAACACTATGCATCCCGAAAAGAAAATTGGCCTCATAACTTCGCTGCTAATGTCGTTTGCGATGTCGGCAATGCTTTCTGACTTCTTCACTTGGCTACACATCGGCTTTAACATCGCATGGTTGAAAGCGTGGTCAGGTGGCTTTGCGATGGGATGGCCTTTGCAATTATATTGGTGCTACTTATTGGCAAGCCAATTAGAGACTTAGCCGTCCGCATTGCGACATAATTTCTGAGGGGCGGCTTGATGACTTTCAGTCGTGCAAGCCGCTGCTCGTTGCAGTCGCATATTCACCCATGGTATTTGCCGACAGATCATCAACAATGTATCGCAACGAGATGAATGTTGACAGGTGCGAGGCAATAAATGCTCGCTTAAAGAGGCTTTGGACAGACGATTTGTTCCGACGCCTGACCGCGACGTAGAATTGAAGGCTTCACTCAATGCTTCGAACTAGGAACGGACCAAACGACACGTTTCGGTTTCACAGCTAGACGATGTGGAGCAATCTTCGCGTGGAAGGGCGGTGCCTAAACTTGGGCGTTAGGCCACTTAACAGCCTTCTCACGAATAGAGTGCTCAATATCAAGGCTAGAACATCCTTGACGACTTGTGGCAAGATGATGGCGAGAATCTCGGCGCGAGCTAGCGATTGTCAAAATATGCGAACGAATCGTCGAATGTAAACTTTGGTATTGATGGGAGTCCTTGGCTGCAACTGTGTCAAAAATCAGAGGTGTTTTAGTTTGGAGATATGCGGCAACGTGTCCCGTCGAAGGACCCCAGGCGTCGCAAAAACCATCCTTTTTGCGGCAGTTTTGGGAGGCCAACAAAAAGAGGCGTTTAGCCGTCGCAAAACCTTGTTGCAAAATGCCTCTTGCCAAAATCTTATCCACCTCTTCTCCACGCCTGCTACCCTGACCCTCTTCCCACGCAGGAACCGGCGGATCATGACCGTCATCTTCGCCGCGTGGGGGCGGTTGTCCTGTCGGGTGGGCTAACGAACCAGCCGGGGGGAGCGCAGGCTTCAGGGGTAAGATGCGGGTGTAAAATTCCCGTCCTCCCGTAATGGGGGGTCGTTCCGGTCAAACGGAACGGGTGGCTGCTCCGTCCGGGTGCCAGTTTTGATGCGAGGTGCGATGCACCAGCGCGGAGGCAGGGGTCGAGGCATGGTGAAAACCATGTCGGAGACGGCACCGGGAGCGAGGCTATGAGCGCAGAGCAGCCGGGCGGGGCGTGGTGCGAGATCATACACGCCGAGACGACGGCATACGGTCTGGCATCACGCCCCGCCGGTTCTTTCAAGCTGGCTCAGGCCAGCTTGAAATCATAGTTGGTGGCGCTCACGGCTGCCGCCTCCCGCGCTGAGTTGCGATCAGCTTGAGGGTGCTTTCGCACATCCTCATTTTGCACCGCATCCAATACTTGTGATTCCCGCCGCAGCGGGAATCCATCGTGCTGCGGAACGGGTCGCGAGGCTTCCGGTCGCGCAGCAACACGGTGCCGCAACAGTTCCACCGAACAAGTCGAGGAATCGATTCCCGCTGCGGCGGGAATGACAAGTGGGAGGTGAGAGACATGATGAAGTGTCTCATCGACCGTCACTCCGCCCCTTGCGGGCGGAGTCCATGTCGAAGGGGTCTCCACGGCTGCCGCATGGATTCCCCCAAAACGGAGGGAATGATGGGGCCGCAGAAAACCCGGCCACGCCAGCAACGGTCCATCACATCACGCCACATAAACCTATCCTTATGTGCCTTGCTCCACTGTCGAGTATCTGCTAGTGGGCCTGCGAAAGTGCGCCGCGTGACGGTGCTGCATTCCCTTTCCAGATAAACAGATTCAGGAGCCCGTCATGGCCGACGCCACGCACGACTATATTGTCAAGGACATCGCACTCGCCGAATACGGCCGCAAGGAACTGGACATTGCCGAAACCGAAATGCCGGGCCTCATGGCCTTGCGCGAGGAATTCGGCACCGACAAGCCGCTGAAAGGTGCGCGCATCGTCGGTTCGCTGCACATGACGATCCAGACCGCCGTGCTGATCGAAACGCTGGTCGATCTTGGTGCGGATGTGCGCTGGGCGTCCTGCAACATCTATTCGACGCAGGACCATGCCGCTGCAGCAATCGCGAAAGCCGGTGTTCCGGTTTTCGCCATCAAAGGCCAGACGCTGACCGAGCATTGGGACTATCTCGACAAGTCGTTCCTGTTCGAAGAAGGCCCGAACCTGATCCTCGACGATGGCGGCGATGCCACGCTCTACATCCTGCTCGGTGCCCGTGCCGAAGCCGGTGAGGACATCATTCCCGTACCGGAATCCGAAGAAGAGGAAGCCATCAAGGCGCAGATCGCCAAGCGCAAGGCCGCATCCCCCGGCTGGTTCACGAAAATGCGCGACCAGATCGTCGGCGTTTCGGAAGAAACCACCACCGGTGTGCATCGCCTGTACGAATTGCAGAAGAACGGTCAGCTGCCTTTCCCTGCCATCAACGTGAACGATTCCGTCACCAAGTCGAAATTCGACAACAAATATGGCTGCAAGGAATCGCTGGTCGACGGCATCCGCCGCGCCACCGACACCATGATGGCCGGCAAGACCGCGGTCGTTTGCGGCTATGGCGATGTGGGCAAAGGCTCCGCCGCCTCCCTGCAGGGTGCAGGGGCGCGGGTGAAGGTGACCGAGATCGACCCGATCTGCGCGCTGCAGGCGGCGATGGACGGGTTCGAGGTGACGACGCTGGAAGACGCGGTGGAAACCGCCGACATCTTCGTCACCACCACCGGCAACAAGGACATCATCCGCATCGAGCACATGCGCAAGATGAAGGACATGGCCATCGTCGGCAATATCGGCCATTTCGACAACGAAATTCAGGTCGCCAACCTGAAGAACCTGAAACACACCAACATCAAGGATCAGGTGGACATGTACGAAATGCCGTCCGGCAACCGCATGATCCTGCTGTCCCAGGGCCGTTTGCTGAACCTCGGCAACGCCACGGGTCACCCGTCCTTCGTGATGTCGGCATCCTTCACCAACCAGGTGCTGGCACAGATCGAATTGTGGACGCGCGGTGAGCAGTACAAGAACGAAGTCTATATCCTGCCCAAGCATCTCGACGAGAAGGTCGCGCGGCTTCATCTGGAAAAGATCGGCGTGAAGCTGACCGAACTGGCGCAGGATCAGGCCGATTATATCGGCGTGTCGGTGGAAGGCCCCTACAAGCCGGAGCATTACCGCTACTAGACGGCTCAACCAAGCATGCCATCGAACCAAAGGGTCGCCCGTCGGGTGGCCCTTTTCCATTTTCGGGTTTCAATCGCCTGCAAGGCGTAGCCGCCGATTCCGCGCTCATGTAGGGTAAAACGAATCGCTGCGGGGGCTGGCGAATGGGTTTGCATACAGCGTTCGGGACGCCGATGTATCGCGGTCCTGTGCGGTCCGGAGGGATGAGGAACCGTCACACATGTCCACATCACTGACGCAGGTCGTTCCCTTCGATATCATCATGTTTGTGGTGTTCATGGGCGGTTTCGCCTTCGTGATGTTCGCCGCCACCTATCTGATCGTGGAGAAGAACCGGCTGGCCGCCCGCGAAATCAGCCAGCGCAACGAACTGGCCGACCTGAAAGCCCGCCATGCCCGCGCGCAAGCACTGCTCGACGTGCCGGACCAGCGCATCGTCATCTGGGAAGCCGCTCCCGATGGCGTCCGGGTCGATGCACCCGTCTGCCGGGGAACGTTGCCGCCCAATGCCGGCGCGCCGGAAGCGGCATCCGCATTCATCGCCTTCGGCGCGTGGCTGACCCCGGCGTCCGCGCAGGATTTCGCCCATGCCGTCGACAGGCTGCGGGAACGGGCGGAAAGTTTCGACCTGTCCATCGAAACCCGCGCGGGCACGTTTCTCGATGTTCAGGGCCGTATTTCCGGCAACCATGCCTTCGCGCGATTCCAGTCGCTTTCCGGCGACCGGGCGGCCCTGGCGCAGTTGGAGGGCGAACACCGCAAGGTGCTGGAACTGACAGACGCGCTGCGGGCGCTGGCGCAGGCGCTGGTGATGCCGGTCGTCATCAAACGGCTGGACGGCACTGTGACATGGGCCAACGACGCTTTCGTCGCCGCGGTCGATGCCAAGAATCTCGACGCGATCATCGACCAGAAAGCCTCTTTGCTCGACCGTGCCGACAGGGAAACGATGCAGCGGGAGGCCATCGAAACCGGCGTATCGCGCCAAAGCGTTGCCGCCACCATCGCGGGCGACCGGCGCAACGTGAACCTGACCGCCATCTCGCAGGGCGGCTATTTCGCAAGCCTGTGTTTCGACACCAGCTCTTTCGAAACCGACAAAAACGCCACGGCCCGCGTTCTGGAAGCCCATCAGGCCGCGCTCAACGAGATCACGTCAGCGGTGGCGATCTTCGACGAGCGCCGGCAGTTGGTGTTCCACAACGATGCGTTCGAAAGCCTGTGGCAGTTCGGCCCCAACGACCTGAAGAACAAGCCGGAAAATGCCGCCCTGCTCGACCAGTTGCGCGCCCGGGGCCGCGTGGCGGAACAGCCGGACTGGGCGAAATGGCGCAACGGCTGGCTCGATGTCTACGCCCGGACCGAGGCAAAGCAGGACTGGTGGCACCTGCCTGACGGACGCACGCTGCGTGTCGTCGCCAGCCCCCAGAAGCAGGGCGGCGTGATGTGGCTGTTCGAGAACATCACCGAACAGCTCGACATGCAGTCCCGCTTTACGGCGCTCACCAAGGTGCAGGGCGAAACGCTCGACCATATGGACGAGGCCATCGCAGTGTTCGCCCCCAACGGGCGGTTGCGCCTGTCCAACCCGTCCTTCCAGCGCATCTGGGCACTGTCGGACGAGGAGGTTGTCGCCGACACGCCCATCGCAACGCTCGGGGAACGGTGCAGCCCGTTGCTGGAAGCCTCCGATGCGCGGGCTATGGGATGACATCAAAACGGCCATTACAGGCGTCAGCGACGCGCGGGAAAGTGTGTCGGGTCGCATTCATCTGACCGACGGGGAGGGCATGGCGCGCATCCACGACTACGCGCTCGTGCCCCTGCCTGACGGACAGACGATGATTTCCTTTGCCGACGTGACGTTTGCGGTGCGCATGGAAGAGGCGCTGGCCGAGCGCAACGCGGCGCTGACGGCGGCGGAGCGGCTGAAGAACGCCTTCATCGAACACGTCTCCATCGCCTTCCGTGCGCCACTGACATCGATCAAGGGTTTTTCGGAAATACTGGCGAGCAAAGTTTTCGGCCCGCTCAACGACAAGCAGGTGGAATACGTCGCCGACGTCGAAAGTTCCGCCAACGTGTTGACCGCGCTGGTGGACAATCTGCTCGACATGGCGGTGCTGGAAGCCGGGCGCATGGAGCTGGACACCGCACCGGTCGACGTCTCGCAGATCATTGCGGACGCTTCGGCGACTGTCGCCGACCAGTTGAGGGCGCGCGACATTCATCTTGCAATCGACCCTGTCGAAGGTGACACAATGATCACTGCCGACGGATCGCGCTTGCATCAGGTCGTCGTCAATCTCGTCTCCAATGCGATCAACGCCTCCGACCGCGGTGCGACCGTTCATATCCAGCAAACCGCAGGCGACAACTGGATCGAAGTCGCCGTGCAGGACAACGGACCGGGCGTGCCGGAAAACCAGCGCGAGGCCATCTTCAAGCGGTTCGAAGGCGGTCGCATGACCGGCGCCAACCAGAGTGGCGGGGCCGGGCTCGGCCTTGCCATCACCCGCTCCCTCGTCGACCTGCATCACGGCACTGTGGAACTGGATGCCGCTTACACGGACGGCGCGCGGTTCGTCGTGCGCCTGCCCCGCGGGGTTGTTGTGAAGAGCGAGAAGAGCGCCGAGGTGCCAAACCGCAGTGTGTCGGCAGCGGCTTCGTAATGAACGAGGAACCCTGCGCCGCTGGTCCTGAAGGATCTCGACGAGGCGGCAATGGGCAGCCTCGGCGAATCCCTCGCGCTGGCGTTGAAAACGGGCGACATGGTGTGGCTGACGGGTGATCTTGGCGCGGGCAAGACGGCGCTGGCACGGTCGTGTATTCGCACCGCTTCCGGCGACGTGGCGCTCGACGTGCCGAGCCCCACATTTTCGCTTGTGCAGCCATACGACGACATGCCTTTCGGTACGCTGGTTCACGCCGACCTCTACCGCCTCGATAGCGGTGCCGACGTATCCGACCTCGGATTCGGCGATGCGCTGGACGAAGGCGCGGTGCTGGTGGAATGGCCTGAACGGGCGGGTTCGGGCTTTCCGGACGCTAACCTGACTGTCGCCATCGACATCGTGAACGACAACACACGCACGGTCACGATCAGCGGCAATGCCCTGCCCCGTCTGACGCGCAGCCTGGCCATACGGGACTTTCTGGACCGCAACGGCATGGCCGGAGCTGCACGGCAGCATTTGACGGGGGATGCCTCGACCCGGTCCTACGAAACCGTGGCCGCAGCGGACCGCACCCTGATCGCCATGAACGCGCCCGCCACACCCGATGGCCCGCCCGTCGAACCATACGGCGTCCCCTACAGTCGGATCGCCCATCTGGCGGAGGATGTGCGCCCCTTTGTCGCCGTTGCGCGGGCGCTTTCGCAGGCCGGGTTCGTCGCACCGACCATCGAAGCGGCTGATATCGACGCCGGTTTGTTGCTTATCAGCGACCTCGGCAGCGGGCAGATCATCACGGACGATCGGCAGCCAGTCGATGAACGATACGAGGCTGCCATCGACTGCCTCGTCGCCCTCCATACCCACACATGGTCCGACAGACTACCGGTGGCAGACGGAGAGGCGGACCATATCGTGCCTGTCTACAGCAAACGCGCCATGCTGGCCGAGGTCAACCTGCTGCCGACCTGGTATGCCCGGCACCGCACGGGCCGGACGCTGACCGACACGGAAGCCGCACAATTCAAAACGGTTTGGAGCGACCTCATCGACACGCTGGCAGGCGGCGAGACGACGCTCGTGCTGCGCGATTACCACTCGCCCAACATCATCTGGCAGGACGGTGCGAGTGGGACCGACAGGATCGGCCTGATCGACTTTCAGGACGCCGTGATCGGACCCACCGCCTACGATGTCGCCTCGCTGGCGCAGGACGCGCGCATCGATATACCGGATGTGCTGGAGAACCGGTTGCTCGACCGCTATTGCGCCACGCGGACCGCGCAGGAGGCCCCGTTCGACGAGGCCGCCTTCCGCGACGCCTATGCGATCATGGCCGCTCAACGGGCAACGAAGATAGCCGGAATTTTCGTGCGCCTGTCCCAACGCGACGGCAAGGACGGCTATCTGAAACATCTGCCGCGTATAGAGGGCTATATCGAACGCAGCCTCCGTCATCCCTCCCTCGCTTCCTACACAGCATGGTGGCGGCAGGTGTTTGGGTCATGACGGTCCGGCAGGCGATGGTGCTGGCAGCAGGGTTGGGCACACGGATGCGCCCGCTTACCGACACCCGCCCCAAACCGCTGATCGAGGTGGCCGGTCGCAGCCTGCTCGACCGAACGCTCGACACGCTGGAGGCGGGCGGCATCACGCGCATCGCGGTCAACGCCCACTACCTCGCCGACCAGATAGAACGCCACGTTTCAAGCCGCCCGTCGCCGGACATTGTGGTGTCGGACGAGCGGGACAAACTGCTCGATTCCGGCGGGGGTGTGAAGAAGGCGTTGCCGTTACTGGCCGACGAAGCGTTGATCGTCGCCAATTCCGATACGTTCTGGCGTGATCGGGACGACAACACGGTGCGACAGCTTGGCCGTGTCTGGAACCCGGACATGATGGACATGCTGCTGCTGCTCGTGCCTCACGCCGATGCGGTGGGGTTCGACGGTGCGGGCGATTTCTTCCGCGATGAGGATGGCCGTCTCACACGGCGGGGTGAAGCACTGACCGCGCCCCTCATCTATGCCGGGGCATTGGTGACGACGCCCGCCATCATCGCAGCCGTGCCGGAGCAGGCCTTCTCGCTTAACCGGTTGTTCGACGACGCCGTCGCAGCAAACCGGCTGTTCGGCCATGTGCTGAACGGGCTATGGCTGCATGTGGGCACACCGGCGGCCATCGGCGAGGCGGAAGCGGCGCTGATCGCGTTCGACGCACGGCATGGCTGACCCGCGCGTCCGCTCCATTCCACCGGGCGCGGATTTCATTCCGACGCTGGTGGAGCATCTGCTCGACGGGCGGCTTGTGCCGGGCTTCACGCCGCGCACGGACCCGCTGGCATTGGCGACCGCGACGATCTGGGTGCCGACACGCCGTGCGGTCCGCACCCTGACGGCGACATTCGTTAAAAATTTCGACGGGCGTGCCACGCTGCTGCCGCGCATATCTGGCGCTGGGCGATGCGGAGGACGATGACCCGTTCGCAGCAGGCGGCTTACTCGCGTCATCCACTCCGAAACCCGTGCTGGACGGTATCGAGCGACGGCTGTTGCTTACGCAGCTCATCTCCGCCTGGACATCGAGCCTGAAACCGGAACAGGAAGCGCTGTTTGCGGGCAACGACATCATCGTTCCAGCCACGCTGGCCGACGCGGTGGGCATGGCGGACCAGCTCGGGACGCTGATGGACAGCGTGGCGACCGAGGAAGCGGACTGGTCCAGACTGGCCGATCTCGTGCCGAACGATCTGCAGGAATGGTGGCAGCTGACGTTGCGCTTTCTCGGCATCGCGACCGACATCTGGCCCGCCATTCTGACCGAGCGCGGTTTGGCCGACCCCGCGCAGGAACGGGTCGCCGCGTTGCGCCATCAGGCGGAATTATATGCGACGCGCGGCTCCAAGGGCCCGGTAATCGCAGCTGGGTCCACCGGGTCCATACCGGCGACGGCGGCCTTACTGAAAGCCGTTGCCAACTTGCCGCAAGGGGTCGTGGTGCTGCCGGGTCTGGACCGCGATCTGGACGATGAAACGTGGGCGAAGGTCGATCTGCCGGACAATCCCCGTGACGATACGGGCACCGCACCTGCGCACCCGCAATTCGGGTTGCGTCGGCTGCTCGATGCGCTTGAGGTGACGCGGGAACAGGTGGAGCATCTGGGCATCGCGAACGACGATCCTGGTATACTGCGTGTGCGGGAACGAATCGTCAGCGAGGCGTCTGCGGCCCGCCGACAGCACGGATCGCTGGCACGGCTATATGGAAACGGTCAGCGAGGAGCAGCGTGGGGCGGCATTGCGAGATGTCTCGCTCGTCGAAGCCCCCAACGAGCGGGAGGAAGCTCTGGCCATCGCGCTTGCATTGCGCGAAACGCTTGAAACGGCCGATGCGACCGCGGCGCTTGTCACGCCGGACCGCAATCTCGCCCGCCGCGTCGCCGTGGAAATGCGCCGCTTCGGGGTTATCGTGGACGATTCCGCCGGTCTGCCCCTGCACAACCGGGCGGCCGGCACATTCGCGCGACTTGTGGTGCGGCAGGCTTTCGCCCCGGCAGATCCAAGCATCACCGTTGCCCTGCTCAAGCATCCCTTGGCCTGCTTCGGTGCGGACCAATATGCCGCACATGAAGCGGCGCAGGCGCTGGAACTGGCGGGGCTGCGCGGTGCGCTGGAGCCGCTGGAGAACGGGCTGTTTCTCAATGAAGCTCACGAAGCATTGGGGGAGCGCGACAAGGAGCGACCCAAGCTACATTGGGCTGTCAAGCGGTTCACCGATGCCGATTGGGACGGTGCCCTCTGGCTTGCGGAAAAGCTGGATAGGATTTTTCCGCATGAACCTGACAAAATCCCGCCCGCATCGGTCGCGGAATGGGCAAGGCGGTCGCGGGCGATCATATCGGCTTGCGCCTGCACCACCGATGACAGTCTCGACCATCTGGCCGAGCGTGCATCGTGGCAGGCGCTGGAGGACTTTCTCGACGAACTGGAACAGCAAACCGACGGCCTGATTGTCACTTTGGGTGAATGGCCGGATGTGTTCGAGGCTCTGATGCAGGACCGTCCGGTGCGGTTTACCGGCGGCCTTCATCCCCGCGTAACAATCCTCGGCCCGCTGGAAGTGCGCCTGCAAAGCTATGACCGGATCGTGCTGGGAGGGCTGAACGAAAAGACCTGGCCCGCCGCCGGGCGCAGCGACCCGTTCCTGTCGCGCCCCATGAAAACCGCACTCGGACTGCCGACACCGGAACGCCGCACCGGCCTTGCCGCCCACGACTTTTCGCAACTCATGGGTATGGGCGATGTGGTGCTGACACGGTCCGAACGGGCAGACAATGCACCCACCGTCGCCTCCCGCTGGGTGCAGCGGTTGCGAACCGTGGCGGGCGAGACTGTCGCCAAGGCAATGGTTAGTCGCGGCCAAAAATTTCTCGATTGGGCGACCGCACTGGACGCGCCCTCGGACAAGATCGTCAGTGCCACGCAACCGGACCCACGGCCCCCGGTCGAGGTTCGTCCCAAACGGCTGTCGGTCACGCAGATCGCCACATGGGTGGCGGATCCATACGCAATCTATGCCCGCGAAATCCTCATGCTGCAGTCGCTCACGCCGCTCGTGCGGGACGCCGACCACCGGGAGCGGGGCACTTTGTTTCATAAGGCGGTGGAATCCTATGTCGCCCTGCCCGCCCACAAACGCACCCTGAAGGATCTGCTGTTTGCGGGGGATGTGGAATTCGACGACAACAAGGTGCCGGAGGCCGTGCTGGTGCGCTGGTGGCCCCGCTTCGAACAGGCTGCCACCGCCTTCGCCGCATGGGACGCGGAGTATGGTGCGGGCATCGACCGCATCATCGCCGAACCGTGGGGGGAGACGCAGGACGGTCTGGGCGGCTTCACCCTGTCGGGGCGGGCCGACCGATTCGACATGGCGAAGGACGGAACGCTGTTTCTGTGGGACTACAAGACCACGAGCGGCCCGAATGCCGCCGCCGTGCGCCGTCTCGACGCGCCGCAACTGCCTTTGCTGGCCGAAATGGCGCGGCGCGAGGCGTTTGACGCCATAGCGGGCACGGTCGATGCCCTCGGCTATATCCGCCTGCTCGGTGGTGGCGACTTCAAAGCGGAGCTTGCGGCCGGGCCGGAGGCGAAAACCCGCAAGCCGGATGAGGAGATCACCGATGCGGAGGCGCTCGCCGCCGCGTCATGGGGCAAGCTGGCGAAGCTGGTTGCCGCATACCGCGACCCGAACAAGCCCTACATTTCCAAGGCGCGTTATCTGGAAGACCAGCCTTACGCCAGCGACTACGACCATCTGGCGCGGGTGGCGGAATGGTCCGTGGCGGCCAACGGCGACGACGATGGCGAGGGCGGGAAATGAGCGAAGACGAACGCGGTCCGTTCACGGTCGATGATTACACGAAGGCACAGCAGGCGGATGCGTCCGACCCGTCGCGCAGCGCGTGGGTGATGGCCAATGCCGGGTCCGGCAAGACGAAGGTTCTGTCCGACCGTGTGATCCGGCTGTTGCTCGCCGGTGTGCGACCCGTCGCGCATCCTGTGCCTCACCTTCACCACCGCCGCTGCCGGTGAGATGGCCAACCGGGTCTTCAAGACACTGGCCAAATGGACGACACTGCCGGAGCCTGAACTGAAGGACGCTTTGAGCGAACTGACGCAGCATACGCCCTCGCAAACCGATCTGCTGGCCGCGCGACGCCTCTTCGCCCGCGCGCTGGAAACGCCAGGCGGGTTGAAAATTCAAACCATTCACGCTTTCTGCGAGGCTCTGCTCCACGCTTTTCCGCTGGAAGCCAATGTGCCCGGCACATTCACCGTGATGGACGAGACCGCACAGGCATCGCTGGTAGCGGGGGTGACCGAGGCGATGTTGGAGGATTTCTACACCAGCCCGGAAACGGTTGCAGCGCGAGCATTTGCGCGGATGTCCCACGCCGTCAGCGATGATGCGGTGGACCGGCTGTTCGGTGAGGTTATCGGCAAGCGCGACGCGCTATCGGCATGGCTGAACGCGCATGGCAGCGTGGATGCAGCCATTGCGGCGACGCTTGAAGCACTTCGTCGCCAGCCCTAATGAAACCCTGATCCGGCTTATGCGAACAGGGCGCAAGATCTCCCGTTTTTCGACGACGCCACGCTCACAGCTATGTCCGAAGTGGTAGCGGCGGTTGAAACACCCAATAAAAACAACACGTATTTCTTCAACCGCGCAGATGCCGTTCTGAAAGCCGCATCTGACTTGGATAAAGTTCGTGCATTGGTGAATTTCACCGCGACCGAGAATGGCATTCGCGCCCTGCGTAGTCTTGTTGGCAAAGAGGTGAAAGCGGCATGGCCGGATTTAGGAGACCGCATAGAGAAGGAACATGAGCGATTGGAGTCACTATGGCCGCAGATACAACTGCATCTGGCCATCAACCGCACCCGTGACGGGCTGATCGTCGGGCAGGAACTGCTCACACGTTTCCGCACCGCAAAGCGCGCCTGCGGGATGCTGGACTACAACGACCTCATCGCCGGTGCCGCACGTCTGCTCGCCTCCTCGAAAGCCCGCGACTGGGTGCTCTACAAACTCGACGCCGGGCTGGACCATATCCTGCTGGACGAGGCGCAGGACACGAGCCCGCTGCAATGGTCGGTCGTGGAACGGCTGACAGGCGATTTCTTTGCAGGTCAAGGCGCGCGGGAGGCGCGGCGCACGGTCTTTGCCGTGGGGGATGAAAAACAATCCATCTATTCGTTTCAGGGGGCGCAACCGGCGCAGTTCTCCGACATGCGGGCGCGGTTCAGGAAGCGCGCACTGGCGGCCGATCCCGGCTCTTTCGTGGATGCCAAACTGAACCAGTCCTTCCGCTCCACCGAGGATGTGCTGGCGGCGGTGGACCGGGTCTTTGCCGAACCGTTCGCCTTTACCGGCCTCAGCAGCGAGGCTGTGAAAACCGTCCACACCGCTGCGCGCGCCAAAACCCCCGGC
The DNA here is from genome assembly GCA_963799325.1 of uncultured Alphaproteobacteria bacterium. Classification (GTDB taxonomy): domain Bacteria; phylum Pseudomonadota; class Alphaproteobacteria; order Rhizobiales; family Rhizobiaceae; genus Pseudahrensia. Next base: position 242,031 of record CAWCWS010000004.1, read on the forward strand.
GCGGTGGAAGTCTGGCCCCTTGTACTGCCCGAAACCGGTGAGCCGCCGGAAGACTGGGCCGTCAGCGTCGATCAGAAATCCAGTCGCCATCAGGCCGGTATTCTGGCGGAACGGATCGCGGACCGGATCAAGCTCTGGCTGGAAAGCGGTGAGCGATTATGCGCCATCGACCGGCCCATCACATCCGGCGACATTCTCGTCCTCGTGCGCTCCCGCGACCGCTTCGCCGCCACGCTCACGCGGTTGCTGAAAGAACGCAATGTGCCGGTTGCGGGCACGGACAGGCTGGCGCTCACCGACCATATCGCCGCGCAGGATCTGCTGGCGCTGGGGCGCGTGGTCACCAATACGGGCGATGACCTGTCATTGGCTGCCCTGATGAAAAGCCCGCTCATGGGCCTGTCGGAGGACGACCTGTACGATCTCGCCCGCGCGCGGCTGGAACCGGCACCGGGGCACAGCCTGTTTGAAGCGTTGGATCGGGCAGCCAATGGCGGCGGCCCGCAACGCATCGTCGAGGCCCATCGCAAATTGGTCGGCTGGGTCGCCCGCGCCGATGCGGTCGCACCCTACGAATTCTACGCGGATATTCTCGGCGCGGGAGGCGGACGAAAACGGTTCTACGACCGTCTGGGCTTGCAGGCGCAGGACGTGCTCGACGCCTTCCTCGATCAGGCGCTGGCCCACGAGCAGGATGGCGTTCCGGGCTTGCAGGCCTTCGTTCAGCAACTTGGAAACCGCGCCGCCCACCATCAAGCGCGAGATGGGCAAGGGGGCGCAGGGTGTGCGGATCATGACCGTGCACGGGGCAAAAGGACTCGAAGCGCCCGTCGTCTTCCTCGTCGATAAAACCGCGCCCTATCATCAAGCCCGGCACGTGCCGAAGCTGATCGAATGGGGAGACCCGGATGGCGCGGCCGGCCAGCACGGCTGGGTGTGGATACCGTCGAAGGACGATCATATCGCACGGACGCAATCCGTCGTCGGCGCACTGGAAAAGGCGGATGCCGACGAGCATCGCCGTCTCCTCTATGTCGGCATGACGCGCGCCGAAGACCGGCTGATCGTGTGCGGCTACACGGGCAAGGAAGCGACCAGCGACAAGGCGCTCGATACCCGGGCGGAGACCTGGCACGGGCTCGTCAGCACGGCGTTGCAGGTCGATTGGCGGAAAGCCAACGCGAAGGGCAATCCCTTGCCGCCGGATGCCGAAAGCGACGAGGCTTGGAAGACGATGGTGTGGCACCGACCCGGACGCACGGATCGCGACACAGTCACCACCCAGGCGAAATCGGACACAACCGTCGAACCCGAAGCGCTACCGGCGTGGGTTCGCCACCGGTTGCCAAAACCTTCCACCCTGCCCCGGCCTCTCAGCCCGTCGGGCGCGCAGGCACTGGTGGAAGAACCGCCCGCGCCATCCATTGGAGCAAGACGTGCAAGTGGCGGACTGGACGCCCGCCAGCGGGGCACGCTTGCCCACACGCTGCTGCAATGGTTGCCCGAACAGCCGCTGGACCAGCGTTCCGGACTGGCCCGGCATTATCTTACAGGCGCAGCGCCCGGACTAACGGACAACGAACGCCAGACCCTCGCCGACCAGATGATCGCGGTTCTTGAGACGCCCGTCCTCAAACGGTTCTTCACCCCCGGTGCCAGCCTTGCGGAGGTGCCGGTGATGGGCACGGTGCAGCTTGGCGGTTCGGGACGGGCGGTCGGCGGCACCATCGACAGACTGGTTGTGGAGAACGACACCGTCTGGGCACTGGATTTCAAGACGGGTGCCCATGTGCCGGACGATGCGGAGAAGGTCGCGCCGATTTACGTGACGCAGATGGCGCTGTATCGGGCGCTGCTGCAATCTGTCTATCCCAACCACACCTGCCGCGCCGCGCTGCTCTACACCGCTGCGGAGGAAGGGCCACGCTTGATCGAAGTGTCCGCCAAACAGATGGATGCGGCGCTGGTCACGCTTTCGGCAGCGGTGGAAACGGCGGCTTGAACGAACCCGTCGCGCCGCCTAGTTTCGACCCTCCACACATGATTCCCGAAAGCCCAGCCCATGCCCAGCGTCAAGATCGACCAGTCCAACTTCAAATCCGATGTGCTTGAGTCCGACAAGCCGGTCGTCGTGGACTTTTGGGCGGAGTGGTGCGGGCCGTGCAAGGCGATCGCGCCCGATCTGGAAGCGATTTCCGATGAAATGGCCGGTGATGTGACCATCGCCAAGGTCAACATGGACGAAAACCCCGATCTGGCCGCCCAATATGGCGTGCGCTCGATTCCCACCCTGCTGATGTTCAAGGGCGGCGAGCCGGTTGCTGTGCAGGTCGGTGCCCTGCCGAAGTCGCGCATCGCGGACTGGATTTCCAAGGAAGTCTGATTTCGGTTAGGCAAGGCGCATCGCAACAGTTTTGCCGACACCACCATGATTGACGAACCCGATGCCCCGACCATTGCCCTGAGCGGGGACGTGCAGGCCGAACTGCTGTCGCAAGCGCTGCCCTACATGCAACGCTACGAGGGGGCGTCGATCGTCATCAAATACGGCGGCAACGCAATGGGGGATGCGGCCCTGGGTGCCGCCTTCGCCCGTGATGTCGCCCTGCTGCGCCAGTCCGGCGTCAAACCTGTCGTCGTGCATGGGGGCGGGCCGCAGATCGGGGCCATGCTGGACCGCATGGGTATCAAGAGCGAGTTCCGCGACGGATTGCGCGTGACCGACCGGCCTACTGTGGAAGTGGTCGAGATGGTTTTGGCCGGGTCTATTAACAAGCGCATCGTACAGGATTTCAATGCCGAGGGGGCCCGCGCTATCGGGCTGACCGGCAAGGACGGCAACATGGTGCGCGCCACGAAGTTGCAACGCACCAAACGCGACCCGGATTCCAACATCGAACAGATCGTCGATCTGGGCTTCGTGGGCGAGCCGGACCGGGTGGACGTGAAGGTTCTGGAAATGGTGACGGGCGCAGGGCTGATCCCGGTTATCGCGCCGGTAGCGTTCGGGGCCGACGGCGAGACCTACAACGTCAATGCCGACACGTTCGCAGGCGCAGTCGCAGGCGCGATGCACGCCAATCGGCTGCTGTTTCTGACCGACGTGCCAGGTGTGCTCGACGCCGACAAGAATCTCATTCCACGCCTGACGGTTTCCGAAGCGCGCGCGCTGATCGCCGACGGCACGATTTCCGGCGGTATGATCCCGAAGGTCGAAACCTGCATTGACGCGCTTCGCCTCGGCGTGGAGGCGGTGGTCATAGTCAACGGCAAAAAGCCCCATGCGGTGCTGCTGGAGCTGTTCACCAACCACGGTGCCGGCACCATGATCGTGCCTTCATGAGCATTCCCAAAGCCGAAGCCGCGGAACTGCGCGCGGCGTTTTCCGGCATAACCGACTGGGTGTTCGACCTCGACAACACCCTCTACCCGCGCCACAGCGACCTGTTCGCGCAAATCGACTGGGCAATGACGGATTTCGTCGCCGCCCATCTGTCCATGCCGAAAGATGACGCGCGGGTGCTGCAAAAGCAGTTGTATCGCAAACACGGCACGACATTGCGCGGCCTGATGGAAGAGTATGATGTCGACCCGCACGACTTTCTCGAAAAAGTGCATGACATCGACTATTCGCCCGTCACGCCCAATCCGGGTCTCGGCGACCTGATCGCCGCGCTTCCCGGGCGCAGGCACATTTTCACCAATGGCGACGTGCCCCATGCGCGGCGGACGACCGACCGGTTGGGCATCACCCAGCATTTCGATGCCGTGTTCGACATCGTGGCCGCCGGTCTGGAGCCAAAACCGGCGTCCGGTCCCTATGAGAAATTTCTGGCGGCCCACTCCGTCGAGCCGCGCAAGGCCGTGATGTTCGAGGACATGCCGCGCAATCTCGATGTGCCGAAACGGCTGGGTATGGCGACCGTGCTGGTCATGCCGGCACAGGGGTCGGAATTTTCCGCCGAAAGCTGGGAGCATGACGAGAGCGACGGTCACATCATCGATTTCCGCACCGACGATCTCGACACGTTTCTCGCAGACGTGCTGGAAGCGCTGGAGGGCTAGTAGCCCTCGCCCGTCCGCTCCCCTTCCCCGTTCAGCGCCGCCAGCAAGTCGTCCAGCAGGCTGGATGCACCGAAGCGCAGGGTGTTAGGCGACGCCCATTCTATGCCCATGATGCGGTCCGCGATGGCGAGATAGGCGGCTGCATCTGCCACCGTCTTGATACCGCCGGCCGGTTTGAAGCCGACCGGCTTGCCGGATTCCTTGATGGCACCAATCATGATGTCGGCAAAGTGAGGCGTGGCATTGATGGACACTTTGCCCGTGGACGTCTTGATGAAGTCCGCGCCCGCGCCGATGGCCAAAAGCGAGGCCTCGCGCACCAGGTCGTCGGAGCCGAGTTCGCCAGCCTCGATGATGACCTTGAGTTTTGCCCCGTCGCCGCATGTCGCGCGCACCGCCTCGATCATGTCGCGCGCCGTATCAACATCTCCGGCAGCGAAGGCGCGGTAGGGCATGACAAGGTCGATCTCGGCGGCACCGTCCGCAATCGCCTGCTTCGTTTCGGCCAGCGTGATGTCGACGTCCTGATTGCCGTCCGGAAAATTGACGACCGTGGCAATCGGAATACCCGTGCCGACCAGTTTTGTATGGGCATGGGCCACGTAACGGGGCCAGATGCAGAGTGCGCCGACTGTGCCGTGGGGTGTCTGCGCCCGTTCGCACAGGCTGTCGATATCCTCGCGGGTGCAATCGGCGTTGAGGTCGGTCAGGTCGAGCAGCGGCAGGGAGCGCTCTGCCGTCTGACGGCGATGTTCCGGCGTCATTTCAACCCCTTCTCGAAAGCGTTGGTCAGAATACGGATCAGGCGTTCTCCGCCCTTCGGTGCGTTTTCCTTTGTCTCGTCGTGCGACAATTCATCCCCGCTCATACCGGCGGCCAGATTGGTGATGACGGAGAAGGCCGCGACGCGAAGACCGAGAAAGCGGGCCAGAATAACTTCCGGCACGGTGGACATGCCGACCGCGTCCGCGCCCATCCCCTTTGCCATATGAATCTCGGCAGGCGTTTCGAAAGACGGGCCGGAGAACCACATATACGTGCCCTGTTTCATCTCGATCTCCTCACGCTTGGCGGCGCGGCGGAAGGCTTTCGTCATATCGAAATCATAGGCACTGGTGAGGCCCACGAAACGCGCGTCGGACGGTTCGCCGAACAGCGGGTTTGTGCCGGAGAAGTTGATATGGTCGGTGATCTGCATGATGGAACCGGGACCGGATTTCTTGCGCAGGGAACCAGCGGAATTGGTCAGCACCAACCGCGTAACGCCAGCGTCTTTCAAGGCTTCCAGCGCACCGCGCATGGCGGCGGCGTTGCCGTGTTCGTAATAATGTTCGCGGCCAGACAGGACGGCAACCTTGTGCTGGCCGAATGTGCCCGCCAACAACTTGCCCGCATGGCCGGACACGCCGCCAGAAGGAAATCCGTCGAGATCGCCGTAGGGGATTGAGATGGCATCCTCCACCGCGTCGGCCACACCGCCCAGGCCGGAGCCGAGGATGAGCGCGGTGTCGGGGGTAAAGCCGTCAAGTGCTTGTGTGAGCGTATTCATGTGATGTCATCCATGTTGAAGGCGGCGGGCAGCAGGTCCGCCATAGTCAGCGTTTCCACCACGCCATTGGCATCGCAAAGATGCACTTTCGTGTCAGGGCCGGAAAATTCGCGCAGCCGCTGCCGGCACCCGCCGCAAGGCGTGGCGCGGTCGGCCTTGAGTGCAAAAACGCAGACCTCGGCAATTCTCGTTTCGCCCGCCATGACCATATGGGCAATGGCCGAGGTTTCCGCGCACCAGCCTTCGGGGAACGACACGTTCTCGATGTTGCACCCGGCATGTATCGCGCCGGAAGCCGTGCGGATAGCAGCGCCAACAGGGTATTGCGAGTAAGGCGCGTGACACTTCACCGATGCGGCTTTTGCGGCCTGAAACAAATCGTCCATCACCGTTCCTTCACATAGGGCACGCCACCAGCCTTGGGCGGAATGGCCTTGCCGATGAAACCGGCGAGCAGAATGACGGTCAAAATGTAGGGCAGCGCCTGCATCAACTGCACCGGCACCACGCCGACCAGTGGCAGCGAGACGCCCTGATAGCGGATTTCCAGCGCACCGAGGAATCCGAAGAGCAGGCACGCCCACATGGCCGCGACCGGCCGCCATTTGGCGAAGATGAGGGCTGCCAGCGCGATGAACCCACGTCCGGCGGTCATGTCCTTCACGAAGCCCGCCGAGACGCCGATGGCCAAATAGGCTCCCGCCAATCCGCATAACGCACCGCAGATCATCACCGCCCGATAGCGCGCCCAGGACACCGAAATGCCCGCTGTATCGACCGCCGCAGGGTTCTCGCCCACCGCGCGCAACCGCAGGCCGAAGCGGGTGCGGAACAACACCCACCATGTAATCGGCACCAGCGCGAAGGCGGCATAGGCGATGAGGTTATGGCCGGAAATGAGTTCGGCATAGACCGGGCCGAGTATGGGAACGCCCGACAAGGTTTCGGCAAATGGCAGGTCGATCGGCGAAAAGCGGCCATCGGAGTCGAGTTGCGGCGTGCGCCCGCCCATGCTGAACCACGCATTGCCGATAAGTGCCGCCATGCCCGCCGCGATGAAATTGATCGCGACGCCCGACACGATCTGGTTACCGCGATGGGTGATGGAGGCAAAGCCGTGGACCAGCGACAGGAACACCGCTGCCAGCACAGCCGCCAACAGTCCGGCCCATGCCGAACCCGTCATGGCTGCTGCAGCGCCACCGGCAAACGCTCCGATCAGCATTTTGCCTTCGAGCCCGATGTCGACGATGCCGGACCGTTCCGAATAGAGCCCCGCCAGACAGGCCAGTAGCAATGGCACCGCGGAACGGACGGTGAGATCGAGAAGTTGAAGAAGCGTATCCATTACGTGCGCTCCGCTTCAGGAACGGCATGGGTTCCGCTGGCCGGAAAGCGCAGGAAGAGGTTCGAGACCGCAGGCCGGAACATGTGTTCCATCGCACCGGCAAAGAGGATCACCAGCCCCTGAATGAGGACGATCATGTCCCGCGTGATCGCGGGCATGTCGAAGGCCAGTTCCGCACCGCCCTGATAGAGCGCGCCGAACAGGATTGCGGCAGGCACGATGCCAGCCGGGTGGGACCGGCCCATGAGCGCCACAGCAATGCCGACGAAGCCCGCACCTTCGGTGAATTCCAGCTGCAAACGGCCCTGATCGCCCATCACGGGGTTCAGCGCCATCATGCCCGCCAGCGCGCCGGAGATCATCATGGCGATGACGATGATGCGGGTTTCACTCATGCCCGCGTAGTTCGCGGCGCGGGGAGAGATACCGAGCGTGCGCATCTCGAAACCCAGTTTCGTGCGCCAGATCAGCACCCAGACAAGTGCGGCCATGACCAGCGCCAGCAGGAACGTGATGTTGAGCGGGGAAGAGCCCATGTCGAAGCCGAGAGGTTCGAACAGCCAGCCCAGTTTCGGCAAAATCGCGCCTTCCGCGAAATCCCGCGAGCGCGGGCCGAGATTGGCGCTCTTTTGCAGCAGCCCCGTCAGCAGATAAACCATCAGCGCCGAGGCGATGAAGTTGAACATGATCGTCGTGATGACGATGTGACTGCCGCGCTTGGCCTGCAGGATGGCCGGAATGAACGCCCACGCGGCCCCGAACAAAGCAGCGCCGATAATGGCGAGCGGAAAGGTCAGCCACCACGGCAGGTAGGCGTCGAGCGACAGCGCCACCAGCGCCACGCCCAACCCGCCGATATAGGCCTGCCCCTCGCCACCGATGTTGAACAATCCGGCATGGAAGGCCACGGCCACGGCAAGGCCCGTGAAGATGAAGGTCGTGGCGTAAAACAGCGTGAAGCCGATATTGTAACCCGAGCCAAACGCGCCCTTGGCGAGCAGAACGGCGGCGTCGATCGGGTTTTCGCCCACGAACAGCACGACCAGCCCGGAAATGAGAAACGCCACCAGCACGTTCAACACCGGCATGAGGCCCAGATCGACCCAACGGGGGAGTGGGGCGTTCATAAGGCTGCCTCAGCCTGTCGGTGCTGATAATCTTTCAGGCTCAAATTCCGGTTCTTTATAGACCATTCCGTCCGTCCGTTGGCATTACGTCCGATAATTGTCGCTGCTGCCGCGCTCGGACTCTTGAACGCCACGTTACGCGTAAACCGGAGATGCTTACCATCATCCGTCGGCAATAATCCTCCATCCGACAATAGTTCCGATCGCAGATGTTCATACTGGTTTGTTGCATATGAAGGACTTTTGGTAGCGAGCGAGCCCTCCAAGACCAAAACCTCATCTTCCTTCATCTGCGCTTCGGCGCGTAAACCTCCCTTTTTCGAAACCAACGACAGAGGAATGATCTCAAGACCCGAGCTTTGTTCAGTCACAACCGTGTCGTGACGAATCGAAGTCGACACAAAGGGCTCTTTAAGTATGTCGTATCCGAGAACGGGTAGCGCCAGACGGACCTGTTCAATGAAATAAGCCATGTCGGCAACATCACTTTCCGGGAGAGAGCCTTGCGTCGGCTCTTTCTTGTTTTCAACAGACGCGCGACCGGACGACGATGCCAGTTCCGTCAACCTGTTCTCCATATATCTCGCGTGGGCTTTCGTCAGATTGAGGTCTTTGCTCGTGATAACGACGAACGAGGAAAACTCTCTCGCATCATTTTTGGAATGTTGCAGAATACGCCGCCCAACCTCGTCACTTTCGCCGATATAGACCGAACGCTTGCCGCCAAGCGAAACGAGTTCACTGAACAGCATATAGACACCAGTCTTGGAGGCTTCGGAACGACGAACAAATTCAGCAATTCTAGAGATCGGAGACAAGCACCAGATGACCCGTCCAGTTGACGACTTCAGCCGTGACGATCCCGCTCATGCCGCCATCCACAAGGAAGAGCCTGACGGATTTGCCGTCGTTTCTCATTGCAATGTCTGCCCCGCACGTCCGCCGGTCTGGTCCAGCGGGATTTCGAACCCTGCCGCCGACAACGCCAGCATGGAGTCGGTATCGGTGACTTTCACGTAATCTCCATCCAGCACGGCGCGCATCATGGAATGGACATCACCGGCGCTCCAGTTTGTGCCGCCCCTGGTGGCCTGCGAGAGCGAAGCGGTGGCGTCGGCGGCGAGATAGACGAGAAAGCCGAGATTGCCCGCCATGCGCGCGGTGGTGCCGACGCAATGTTCCAGATGCACACCGCACACGACGATCGTATCGGCGTCGTAGCCTTCCAGGACCTGCATCAGGTCCGTGCCGACAAAAGCGTTCGTGGTGCGCTTCTCGATCACCGTCTCGTGGGGCAGCGGCATGACTTCGGGGCGGAAGACGTGGCCGGGCTGGCCGACGGCATATGGCGAGGCCGGGTTCATGTCGTCGTGGCGTATGTGGATGACGGGATCGCCCTTTTCGCGCCAGGCTGCCAGCAGGCGGGCTGCATTGTCCTCAGCCTCCGGCTGTCCACGCTCGCCGAGCGACGGGTCGGACCCTGCTACCTGCATGTCGATGATCATCAGGGCGACGCTCATTCGGCAGGTTCCATCTTCATGCGTCCGTGGGCGTCCAGTTCGACGAAGGGGTTGTGGGCCACTTCCCACAGATGGCCGTCGGGGTCGGCGAAATAACCGGAATAGCCGCCCCAGAACACTTTTTCCGGCTCCTTCACGATGCGCGCACCGGCGTTGCGGGCACGTTTCATATAAGCGTCCACCGCTGCTCCATCGGGTTGGTTAAAGGCGCAGGCGACGCCCCGGAAACCTGTCCCATCGGAGGGTTCACCCGCATCTTCAGCAAGCGCCGCATGGCCGTAGAGACCGAGCACGACATGACCGCCATCGAGAAACGTGACACTCTCGTTGCTGCCCTTGCACAAGGTCCAGCCGAGGCTGCGATAAAAGGCGGTCGATGCGGGGAGGTCTTCCACGCCGAGCGTGACCATCGAGATGTTGGCTGTTTCCATGCCCGCACCTTAACGCGGTTCGCCGCCACGCCAAGTGCCGTTTTCCCACATGGACCGCAAAGCGGCACGATAGGTCGGCTGCGCGTAGGTCATGGAAAACGCCTGTTTCGACTTCGCGTTGGAGACCCGCTTGTTCTCGCCGTAGAACGAGCGCGCCATCGGTGTCAGATCGGCGGTGGCGAAGTCCATTTCCGGCGGCGGCTCGGTGCCGAGCAGGGCGTGGGCGTAGGCGACGACATCCTGCGGCGGGGCCGGTTCGTCGTCGGTGATGTTGAAGATGCCCCTGGCCTCAATATCCGCCCCCCGGGTCACGGCGGTGGCGATGTCATCCACATGGATGCGGTTGAACACCTGTCCCGGTTTCACGAGACGCCGCGAGCGGCCTTCGCTGGCGGCGATGAGCCCGTTGCGCCCCGGCCCGTAGATGCCGGACAGGCGGAACACGGCGACCGGCAGGCCGGTGGCCTCACCCAGCGCCATCCATTCGGCTTCCGCGCGCACCCGCTGGCGGGACCGTTCGGAGGATGGCGCAGCGGGGGTTTCCTCATCGACCCACGCGCCATCGTGGTTGCCATAGACGCCGACGGTGGAGAGATAGCCAATCCAGCGCAGGTCCGGCGCGATGGCGGGCAGGGTCTTGTCGCCGAGCGCGCGCAATGTCGGGTCGACGGTCGCATCGGGCGCTTCGCGCCTTTCCTGCCGGGGTGGGGCTATGGACACGACAAGATGCGTGGTCTGGGACAGCGGCTGGAGCAGAGTGTCGGAGATCCGGTCGCCGTCGAAGACGATCGGCACAAGGCCCCGGTCCCGAAGTTCCTCCAGCTTGTCGTCTCTGCGCGTCGTGCCCCACACGTCCGCGCCTTGTCGCGCGGCCAATGCGCCGATGGCACGGCCTGAAAAACCAGCGCCTAAAATACCCAACCTCATGCCGACAGTCTTTCCTTCGCCCATTCAGCCGCTTCCACCACGACAGGGTCCGGGTCCGCAAGATGGGGGTCGATAGACGGTATCAACGCGGGCGTTGCCGAGTTGCCGGCGGCGATCAGGCAGTTGCGGATGAAACGGTCGCGCCCGATGCGTTTGACCGGGGAGCCGGAGAAGCGCGTCCGGAACGCCGCATCGTCGAGGGCAAGAAAATCGGCAAGGTAGGGTTCCGGCGCGTCGGGTGGGGTCGCCAGTTTCGCCTCGCCCGTTTCTCGCGCGAACCGGTTCCACGGACATACAGCCAGACAATCGTCGCAGCCATAGATGCGATTGCCCATTGGCACGCGAAACTCGTGCGGGATCGGCCCGTGATGTTCGATGGTGAGGTAGGAAATGCACCGGGACGCATCGAGCTTGTAGGGCGCGGGGAAGGCGTCGGTCGGGCAGATGTCGAGACAGCGGTGGCATGTGCCGCAATGGTCCGTCTCCGCCACGTCCCCTGCGAGATCGAGGTCGGTCAGGATGGTGCCGAGAAACAGCCACGAGCCGAAGTCGCGGGACACGAGGTTGGTGTGCTTGCCCTGCCAGCCCAGCCCAGCCATCTGCGCCAGCGGTTTTTCCAGCAGGGGTGCAGTATCGACGAACACTTTCACCTTAGCGTCCGGCGCGCGCTTGACGATCTTGGAGGCCAGCGTTTTCAGGCGTCCCTTGATGACATCGTGATAGTCCCGGTGGCGGGCATAGACGGATATGGTCCCCTCCTCCTGCCGGTCCAGCGCGGTCAACGGATCGCTTTCCGGTCCGTAATTCATCGCCAGAACGATTGCGCTGCGCGCCTCCGCCCACATGGCGCGCGGGTCGCTGCGGCGCGTTTGCGTTTCCGCCATCCAGCCCATCGTGGCGTGGTGCCCTGCCCCGAGCGCTTCAGCGAGGCGTCTGGCTGCACGGGAAAGGTCGGCTTCCACGTCGGCAAGGCGTACGAAGCCGGTGGCGTCGAAGCCCAACGCGGCGGCATCGGCGCGGATATGGTCTTGCAACCCGCTCAAAAATCGAGATCGACATAGTGACTGACGGGCGGGAGGCCGCGGACGCGGTCGGCCAGCAGCGGGCGAAAGGCCGGACGGCTCTTGATGCGGGCATACCATTCCCGCAAGGACGCGGCGTCGGCATCCTCCCAGTCCACCTCGCCCATATAGTCCAGCACGGATATGGCGGCGGCGACCGCGAGGTCCGCCTGGCTCATGCGACGGCCAGCCATCCAGTCCCTGTCCTCCACCAGCCAGGACAGGTAGCGGATGTGATAGCGGATATTACTCCGCGCGGCCCGCAACGCCTGACTGTCAGGGGCACCGCCGCCGGACTCTGCAGGCCTTTGGCGTTTCGTCACCCGCTCGGTGACGAGGTAGGACGTGACATCGGCTTCCAGCTTCACCAGCGCCCATTCGCAAATGCGGCGCATTTCCGCACGGTGCAAGGGCGTGTCGGGGAACAGGCGGCCATCGCGGCGCAGCGCTCCCTGCGTCTCGTCGAGATATTCCGTCACGGGCATGGCACCGACGATCGTCGCCCCGTCCTTACACAGCACCGGCACGGTGCCAGCAGGGTTCAGGCTCAAGAACTCCGCACGGCGTTCCCAGACGTGCTCTTCGTGCAGGTCGGCTTCGAGACCGTATTCGCCCATCACCAGCCGCACGAGACGGGAGGGGGCGGACAGAATGGAATGATAGAGCAGCATGGAGCCGACGCCGGATGGGTTCGCCGCGCTTCTAGCGCGAACGGGGCCTGAGGGCCAACAGGCGAGCGCCATTCCGCGCAGATCGCCGTTTGTAATCGGCACTGCAGGTCACGGGCGCTTTACGTTTGTGCGCTATGGGTTAGGACGATTCCAGTCACCTAACCCGCCGCGTGAGACCTTCAATGAGCATCGAACAAATATTGGTGCTCGCCATCGTGCAGGGGCTGACGGAGTTTCTGCCGGTTTCCTCGTCGGGCCACCTCATTCTCATTCCCGCTTTCACCGGCTGGGAGGACCAAGGTGTCGTCACCGATGTGATGGTCCATGTGGGGTCGCTGTTCGCCGTTCTCGTCTATTTCCGGCGCGATGTGGCCTGGCTGGGCGGCGGGGTTGCCGATGCGTTCCGGGGCCATGTCACGCCTGCCTCCCGCATGGCGACGCTGATTGGTCTGGCCACCATTCCAGCGCTGCTGTTCGGCGCGATCCTGAAATTTTCCGGCGCCGGTTCCGCCATGCGCGGTGTGGAAATCGTCGCCTACGGCTCGATCTTCTGGGGCATCCTGATGGGGATTGCCGACAAGGTGGGGCCGCGGGTGAAAAAGATGGAAGACATGACCCTCGCGCCCGGACTGCTGATCGGCCTTGCGCAGGCGATTGCGCTCATTCCCGGCACCAGCCGGTCCGGCATCACGATGACGGCGGCCCGCTTTCTCGGTTTCAAACGTTCCGAAGCGGCGCGCTTCTCTTTCCTGCTCGGCATTCCGGCGATCACGGCTGCGGGTCTCTTCACCGGAATTGAAGTAGTGCAGGAAGGGCATGGTGTTCCTGCCGACGCCTTGTGGGCGGCATTCTTCACATTCTTCGCAGCCCTTGCCGCCATCGCCATCCTGATGGCGGTGGTGAAGCGCGCATCGTTTATGGTGTTCGTTGTTTACCGCGTGGCGCTCGGCCTGCTGCTGCTCGCCATGCTTTACGGCTGGGCACCGGGGCTGTTGCCGACCCTCAGCTAGCTGACACGTTCAAGCGAGGGCCGGACGGCCTGTGGCTGTCACTGTTACAACGGCTTCCAGCAGCATATCGCGACCTTCGATCGTCGCACGACGCATGCCCATATCAACGCTGACAGTCGCATCGACGGCACCGGCTTCCCGCGCAAGACCGAGTGCTGCATTTTCCGCATTGGCCCGCGCCCGGTCCAGCGCCGTCTTCTCCTCCACGAAGGGCGATGGCTCACCCGTAACGCGGAATTGTCCGTCTTCGGGTTGGGACACCGTCACCACCGCCTTCTGCACCACCTGCCCGACGACCGCACCGATAGCATTGGCCACATCGGCGTCCGGAGGCACGATGGCGTGCGTGCCAAGCAGACGTGCCGCGCCAGGGTGGTAGAGCTTGGCAGATGCACCAAGACCGACGAGAGGGCGGGCAAGATCGATGGATATGGAGACAAGCCCAGCACTGTTTCCAGCCGCACGCCGGTCGAGTTCGTCCGTCACCAGCGGGTTGCGCACGAGGTCCGTAGCGCGGCCATCGGCAGCAAAGGCGGTTTCCAGCACCACATCGGCAGAACGGCGTTCGACGGTGGCAACGATGCGGCGCGCCATGTCTTCGCCGCTGGCGGCGATGGGGTTGCCGCTGCCACCCTTGCGGCGGGCGAGCAGGTCCATCGCCTTGCGGGCGGCGGACACATCCCATCCGGTCTGGTTGCCGAGCGCATGCTGGGCGTCGGTGGGCGTGGGGCCTGCCATGCGGACCAGTCCCCGTGCCACCAGCCGGTCGAGCGCCGGGCGTTCGGAGGTGCTGGACAGCAGGTCGGAGACGGGATGCGGGTCGTCCGTGAGGCGGTCGAAAAGGCGTTTCTCCGCGATGGATAATTCAACGCTACAAGCACCCACGCGCCATGCGAAGCAGCCGTCGTGGCGTGTCGAAAGCGCGCCTTTCAACTGCCGGTCGAGCGCATGGTGTATCGCCGTACCGTGGCTGTGGGCCAGCGCGCAAACCGGCAACCAACGCTGCGGGCCAAGATCGAGCCGTACGGTGAGCCCTTCGATAGTGGGGTTCACGGCGCTGTCACCGCCCAGTCCGAAGGTCCGCATGGCGACGGCCTCCACCATCGTCCGGTGGCCGCCCACGGTTGCACCATCGGGGTCGATGGAAGGCTTGCCGCCGCTCAGAACAGCGACATCGGATGTGGTGCCGCCGATGTCGTTGACCAGCGCATCGGCCTCGCCCGTCAGAAAAGACGCGCCGACGAGGCTTGCGGCTGGACCGGACAGGATGGTTTCCACCGGTTTGCGACGGGCGAAAGCCTCGCCCACCAGCGCACCGTCGCCCCGCACGATCATCAGCGGCGCCGAAATCGCTTTGTCGGCGAGCACACCGGTAACAGCATCCAGCAAACGCCCGATCAGGGGCACCAAGCGGGCATTGAGTACCGTGGTAAGCGCTCGTTTGGGACCGTTCAGGCGGGCGGAGAGATCGTGGGAGCATGTTACCGGAAGACCGGTCTGCTCGATCAGATGGTCACGGACGGCGATCTCGTGCGCCGGGTTGCGGGTGGCGAAGAGGCCCGCCACAGCGACACCCGCAATGCCGTCGAACGCATCCGCCAAGGGTGCCATATCGAGCGGGTTCTTCTCCAGACCGTGGGACGTATGCCCCCCTGCCAGATGGATGACCGGGTCCGTGCCGAGCGTTTGCGCCAACCCGGCGCGGGCCATGTCGCGCGGGTCGAAACCAATGGCGACCAGCGCCACGCGCTCTCCGTGGCCTTCGACCAGCGCGTTGGTTGCCAGCGTTGTGGACAGGGAGACCAGGGCGATACGGGCGGGGTCGCAGCCGGAACGCTCGAGTACAGCCTGCACAGCACCCGCGATCCCCTCCGCCAAAGCGTCATGGGTCGTCAGCGCCTTGGCCTTGGCGACCAGTTCCGGCCTATCGCCTATCTGCCGCATGATGACGGCATCGGTGTAGGTGCCGCCTGTATCGATGCCAAGCAGCAGGGGGGCGGCGTTGCTCGGCATAGACGGCGTCCGGTCGAAAGGAAGTGCCCGCCTTCTAGACCGTCAGCGCACCGTCATACCAGCGTGCATTTGTCCGTCAGTTTCGGGCAGGCGATGCTGTCGCGCATCTGGTTCAGCGACGGCACGATGCTCGGTGCCTCGACCTTTGCCAGCGCCCGTTTGCGATCGACCAGCTGGTCTTCCCACGCCAGCGCATCGCGCACGATCGTATCGAGGTCATCGTAGTTGGGCTGCCAGTCAAGACGACGCATCATGCGGGAGGCATCGGCCACCATCGCGGGCACGTCGCCGGGGCGGCGGGCGATCTCATCGACGCGGAAATCGTTGCCGGAAATGCGCTTGACGGCGGCGATCACGTCACGAACGGAATAGCCCTTGGAATATCCGGCGTTGCCGGTGAACTTGCGTCCGCCATCGCGCAGGAATTGCAAGGCGCGATGATGAACAGACGCCAAATCCGACACGTGGATGAAGTCGCGCACCGCGGTGCCATCCGGTGTGTCGTAATCGGTGCCGTAGATCTCGAACCTGTCGCGCTTGCCGGTGGCGGCTTCGCAGGCGAGTTTCATTACATGGGTCGCGCCAGCGGTGGAAAGCCCCGTACGCCCAGCCGGATCGGCCCCGGCCACGTTGAAATAGCGCAGCATGACGTAGGCCATGTCGTGCGCCTCGGCCACGTGGCGGACCATGCACTCGCTCATCAGCTTGGAATGACCGTAGGGCGAGGCCGGTATCAGGCGCGCATCCTCGCTGACCGGACCTGCCCTGTCCGGCACGTCGTAGACAGCTGCGGTGGACGAGAAGATGAACCGGTCCACTCCACAGGCAACGGCAGCAGAGAGTAGCGCACGGGTGCGGCCCGTATTGTTGTCGTAATATTTCAGCGGGTCGGCAAAACTTTCCGGCACCACCACGGAGCCCGCGAAATGCACGATGGTGTCGATGGAATGGTCGCGGATGACCTGCTTGACGAGTTCCTCATCGCCGACATCCCCGACGACCAGCTTCGCCGCCGGTGCGACCGCCCAGTCGAAACCGGTGGTCAGATTGTCCAGCACCACCACATCCTCGCCGTGGTCGATGCAGGTCCACACCATATGCGAACCGATGTAGCCTGCCCCGCCCGTAATCAATACAGCCATTTTTCTCACCCCGTTTGGTCGTCTTTTTATGAGGTCAGGCTACGTGCGGCGTGTGATGCGGCGGTAAAGCGGCGTCGTTAATACAATTGGAATCAAAGGTTTTAAGTTCTGAAAGCGTCGGCACGGTTAAGCGTTTACCTTGGCTGGCTCTGACCCTAATGGCCTGCGGCCAACGCTTCTCTTTTTACCATAGAAGGGGCGGCGCACTTGCGCCGGTCGGTGGATTAGAGCGACGGCAGTAGCGCTTCCAGATTTTCCAGCGTATCGGCTTCGGCGGTCGGCTTGTCCCAGCGCAGGCGGGAAATGCGGGGGAAGCGCATGGCGACGCCGGACTTGTGACGGCTCGACCGGTTGAGGCCCTCGAAGGCGATTTCCAGCACGAGGCCGAAATCCTTCCCGGCCTTCACGGACCGCACAGGCCCGAACCGTTCGCGGGTATTGTCGCGCACGAATTTGTCGATCTGCTTCAGTTCCTCGTCGGTGAAGCCGAAATAGGCCTTGCCCACCGGCACGAGACTGCCTCCTTCTTCCGGGGCTCCCTTCCAGACGCCGAACGTATAGTCGGAATAATAGGACGAGCGTTTGCCGTGGCCGCGCTGGGCGTAGAGCAGCACGGCGTCGATGAGGAACGGGTCTTTCTTCCATTTGAACCACGGCCCCTTGGGCCGGCCGGGCACGTAGGTCGAATCCCACCGCTTCAGCATCAGCCCTTCGACGATCGGATGGGGCACGTTTTCGCGCGCGGTCGCCACGTCGTCCCATGTCTCGAACGGCACCAGCGCGGAAATGTCGAACCGCGCCGGGTCGAGGGACGGCACAAAGGCTTCCAGCCGCTTGCGCCGTTCGGCGAAGGTCAGCGCGCGTAGATTTTCCTCGCCGTCCGCCAGCAAGTCGTAGGCGCGCACGAAAACCGGGTGGGTGCCGAGGAGTTTCTTGCCAACCGTCTTGCGGTTCAGCCGCTGTTGCAGGTCGCCGAACGTGCCTGCTTCTATGCCGTCATCACCCACGCGACCGACCAGCAATTCCCCGTCGAGAGACCCATCGAAGGTTATCGCGTCCAGCAGGTCCGGGAAGGCCGCGCCGATATCGTCGCCGGTGCGGGAATAGAGGCGGCGGGTGCCACCCTCGGCGGTCACCTGCACGCGAATACCGTCCCATTTCCATTCGGCTGCGAAGTCGGCGGGGTTCAGCTTCGTCATGTCCGTGTCGGCCAGCGGCGTGGCGAGCATGACGGGGCGGAACGGGGCGGCGGCGGCCTGTATCGGCTTCTCGCCCGTGCCCGTCAGCCACGCGAAGAGGGACTCGTAGGGCGGCTCCAGCCCGTGCCATAATTCCTCGATCTCGACGATGTCCACGTCCTGCCCCTGCTCGCGGGCGAACGCGGCCAGCGCCTGCTTGGCAAGGCGCGCCGTGACGCCGATCCGCATGGCACCGGTCATCAGTTTCAGCAGGGCGTAGCGGCCGGAGGAATCGAGCTGGTCCAGCCATCGTGCCACCTGCCGCAGGGCCTCCGTCTTGGGCAGGCGGTGCAGGCGGGTGACGACCTCGTCGAGGGTGAGGGGAGAATTGCGGAGCTGTATGGGATGGCTCGTCTCCCCCTCGTGGGGAGGCCGAGGAGGCGCAACTGATCCGGGTGGGGGGGCAGCCTTGTTCGTAATCCCCCTACCCGAAGCCGCTTTCAGCGCCTTCGACCTCCCCACAAGGGGGAGGTCGGTTTTTGAGCCAGCCGCAACGATCTCCCCCGTCTCCGGGTCCGCCACATCGACACCCGCCGTGCGCCGGTCCTCGTCCCAGACCAGCGCAATGGTTTCCGCCAGATCGCCGACATAGTCGTGGGACAGCCGGAACAGCACATCGTCCATCCGCTCCGCCATCAGCCCGCGCAGCATGGCGGGCTTGACGGCAGGAATATCGAGATCACGCGTGATCGCCGCCAAGCCCCCAACCCCGGTCCGGGTCCGGCTGGTGGGTGAAATAATCCACCATCAGCGCGATTTTCTGATTGCGCGACGGGGTGAGCGTGAGGCGGACAATGAGGGTGGCAAAGGGTTTCATCCACTTTAATGTGATTTATCGCACAAATTGTGATTGACCCGTATCTGAAATCTGTTAGGTCAGAGTGGCCCACGGAGCGCGAACTCCGAGGGCCGCAACAGTAAACCGAAAGGAAACAACATGGCTATGAAACTCCCTCTCCGATCCCCGTTGTGGCTGCACTTCTAGCAGCTAATTTTCTGCGCAGGGAAGCCGAGTCCACCCGAACTCTTCAGCGCGTGCGAGTGTCGGAGAAGACTATCCGTTATGTCAGCGCTCGCAAACGGATTGACGGAGCGGTTCTTAGAAATTCTTAAGGACGAACTTCTAGAGCTCGGCTTTGTTATGATCCGAACCACGTCGGCGTTTGGAATAATGCGTGCTGGAGCGGTTCTAGGGTGGCCCAGACTTCAATGCGTCGCGTACGTCGAAAGAAATGCTGCGTTTGCGGCGCGGTGGAGACAACAATTCACCCGATGATATTTGGGACGAACTGTGGGATGAAATCTTCGAAGACGACGACCTCGTAGATGACGATGATTAGATAAGCAACTTCGTCTTCGAGGTCGCGGACGAATGTTTTGTCCGCGACCCGTACTACTCGTTCTCGTCCTCATACCCCACCAGATGCAGCGGCCTAGCCGCTAATCCCGTTCAATTCGCACCACCGCACCAGCGCATCGTCGCGCCCGTGGGTCACCCACACCTCACCGGGCTTCAATTCCAGTATCGTGTCGATCAACTCGTCCCAGTCGCAATGGTCGGACAGGACGATGGGGAGTTCGACGCCGCGCTGTCGGGCGCGTTGGCGGACCTGCATCCAGCCGGAGGCGAAGCAGGTGATGGGGTCGGGGAAGCGGCGAGCCCATTTGTCGGTCATGGCGGAAGGCGGACCGAGCACGATGGCGCCCGCGAAATTGGCCTTCTCGGCCTTTTTCAGCGTTGCCGGTTCGAGCGGCCCCATGTCGTAGCCCTGCGTCTCGTAATAGTCGCACAGCTTGGCCAGCGAGCCGTGGATATAGATTGTCTTGTCATACCCCGCCTCGCGCAAATGCCGGATGACGCGCTGCGCCTTGCCGAGCGCATAGACGCCGATCATGTGCGCCGAGCCGGGAAACTGCTTGACGCTATCCAGCACCTTGGCGACCTCGCCTGCCGTGTCCGGGTGGCGGAAGACGGGGAGCGCGAAGGTGGCTTCGGTGATGAACACGTCCAGCTTTCCGGGCACCGGCTCGAACGGCATGCAGGACGGATCGTGACGGCGCTTGTAGTCGCCCGATGCCACGATGCGGGTGCCCTCGTATTCGACGAGGATCTGCGCCGAGCCCAGCACGTGACCGGCGGGCCAGAAGCCGACCGTCACGCCGTTGATCGTCGAACGTCTCCCGCAGACGGCGCGACGATCGGGGTTTTGCAATGATCGGCGCCATAGCGGATCGCCATGATGTCAAGCGTCTGGTCCGTCGCCCAAACCGTGCCGTGGCCGGAACGGGCGTGGTCGGCGTGGCCGTGGGTGATGAGTGCGTTGGCGACGGGCGCAACCGGGTCGATGTAGAAATCTCCCGGCGGGCAATAGAGGCCCTCGGGGGTCGGGTGGAGGAGATCGTCCGGGCGCATGGTCGATAACGTGCGGTTGGGTCGACGGTTGCTCTCGGAGTTGTCATTCCCGCTGCTGTGGAAATGACAAGCCCGGAGGGTGGAAAGTGTCACGCTAATATCCCGGCTTGCCCGTCGGCCTCTCCCCCGTCGCGGTGTAGACCGCGCAGATATGGTTCAAAAAACACGTCTCGCATCTGGGCGCGCGCGAGGTGCAGACGGCCTTGCCGAACTGGATGAGCCAGAAGTGGCCGTCCTTCATCGCCCAGCCCGGAGAGCGGTCTTCCAGCGACTGCGCGGTCTGCGCCTCGGTCTTTCCTTTCGCCAGACCGGTGCGGACGGCGACGCGGTGGACGTGGGTGTCGACGGCGATCACATGCTCGCCAAACGTGAAGGACATAACGATGTCGGCGCATTTGCGCCCGATACCGGGCATCGTCATCAACCCCTCACGGGTCTGCGGCACCTCGCCGTCCAACTCGTCGAGCAGGAAGGTGCACATCTTCTTCAGGTTCTTCGTCTTCATATTGTAGAGGCCGCAGGGCTTGATCGCCTCGGCCACCGTCTCGTCCGGCAGGGCTAAAATGCCTTCCGGCGTATCGGCGAGCGCGAACAGGGCTTTGGCCGCCGCAGCGGTATTCGCGTCACGGGATTGGGCGGAGAGCATGCAGGACACGCAAGAGCGGAACGGGTTGGGCTGTTTCTTCGCGCCCTTGGCGTCGGGCGTTCGGCCCGGCATGGCGTCCCGCAGAAGACGGTAGACCGCATCCACCTCCTCCGGTTTCAGCAAACGATCTTTCTTCGGCTTTCGCGCCATTCAGTTCGTTCCGATCACTGATTCCCAGCCCAGCATGGCCCGCTTGCGGGTCAAACCCCAGTGATAGCCGGTCAGTTCCCCGCTCTTGCCGATGACACGGTGGCACGGCACGACAAACGAGACCGGGTTGCGCCCCACCGCCGCCCCCACGGCGCGCGAAGCTTTCGGGTTGCCGATTCCCTGCGCCAATGCCGAATAGGTCGTGCCCTTGCCGAAGGGTATATTGAGCAGGCCTTCCCAGACCCGGATCTGAAAATCCGTACCGATGAGAACGACGCGCAACGGCTGATCCTTGCGCCATTGGGCCGGGTCGAACACGCGGGCGGCGTAGGGGGCAGTCGCCTCACGGTCTTCCACGTAGGCGGCCTTGGGCCAGCGGCGCATCATGTCCTGCATGGCGTGGGGTCGGTCGAATGTCTGGCGTTCGCCTTCGTGCCGTCCAAGCGCCTCCCCTTCGCCATCATCGGCAAAGGCGATGCCCGCCAGACCGCGATCGGTGGCCATGATAAGTGCCGTGCCAAAGGGCGAGGCATGGAAGCCGTAGCGGATCGTGAGGCCTTCGCCTCCGGCCTTGTAGATGCCCGGGCTCATGGCCTCGTGGGTCACGAACAGGTCGTGCAGCCTTCCTGGCGACGACAGGCCGAGGTCGTAGGCGGCTTCCAGCAACGGCGCGCCTTCAGCCAGCAGCTTCTTGGCGTGGTCAAGCCGCACGGCTTGCAAGAATGCTTTTGGTGAAATGCCCGCCCAGCGGGTGAATGTCTTCTGCAACTGCGTAGCCGACAGGCCTGTCATGCGGGCGAGGTCTTCGAGATCAGGCGCATCACGCCAGTTTTCGGAAATCTGTTCCAGAACGCGTCGAACGATCGCGTAGTCAGGAGCTTCGTCGATAATGGCGGTATTGGTCATGGGCACAATGTCGCGCGGGAATGAAACGCCCGCCACCCGAAACTTGCTTTGTAGGCCTTTATCTCTTGGCCCTGCTCAAAGCCGCCGAAAACGCGTCGGCAAAACTGTCCTTATCCCGCGGGTTCAGCATCGCGCCGAAAGCGACCGCCTGCCCGCGATTGGCCAGTCGCATCTGGGTGATCCCGATTTCGTCGTGGCGGTCCACCTCGAAGCGGGTGCCGAATTGCGGAAAGGCATGCTGCATCTCGTTGCCATGATGCGAAACCTGCCGCAGCTTCACCGTATCGCGGGAAATGCTGACCTCCTCGAAAGCGCGGCCCGAGGCGTAATTGGCCCGAAACGCCCAGTAGATGATCGCCACGTCCAGCCCCATGAAGCCAAGCACGGGCCAGAAGCCGAGCGCCCAGAACACGGTGCCGATGGTGAAGCAAAGCGTCCCGACGCAGATCATCAGGATGCGAAAGCCGCGCGCGGAAAGCGACCGGTAGGGCGTCAGCCGGGCCTCGAACAGGGCATCGTTCATTGCAAGCGTCGTCATGCCCTTTTCTAGCGTGGACGGGCGGTGCAAGACAATTCCATGACCGGATCAAAAACGTCGCAGACCAAACGCAAGCCGCTTCCGCGCGCCCGCTACACGCAGGCCGAATTGCGCGCGATCTTCGAGCGGTTCCGCCGGCAAAGGCCGGAGCCGAAGGGCGAACTGGAGCATGTGAACCCGTTCACGCTGCTGGTCGCTGTCGTTCTATCGGCGCAGGCCACAGACGTGGGCGTGAACAAGGCGACGCGGGGGCTCTTCGCCGTGGCCGATACGCCGGAAAAGATGCTGGCGCTGGGGCTGGACGGCGTCACAGGACACATCAAGACCATTGGCCTGTTCCGGCAGAAGGCGAAGAACGTCATCGCGCTGTCGCAGCGTTTGGTAGACGACTTCGGCAGCGACGTTCCCGAAGATCGCGACACGCTCACCACCCTGCCCGGCGTGGGGCGCAAGACCGCCAATGTGGTCGTATCGATGGCATTCGGGCAGGCGACGATGGCGGTAGACACCCACATCTTCCGCCTCGGCAACCGGCTCGGTATAGCGCCCGGAAAGACGGTGGATGACGTGGAGCGCGTTCTCATGGCGCGCATTCCGGCCGACTATCTTTACCACGCCCACCACTGGCTCATCCTGCACGGGCGCTATGTGTGCAAGGCGCGCAGGCCGGATTGCAATGCCTGCATCATCGCCGATTTGTGCAAGGCAAAAGAAAAGACGAACGCCGTGCCCGCTCCCATCGTGGAACTGGATTAGACCGGTCGTTTCGCCAGCGCCTTGTGGACATGCACCATCAACGCCCCCGCAAAGAGGGGCGTGAGCAGGTTGACGATGGGCACGGCCAACAGCGCCGCGATCACCAGACCGGCGAGAAAGATCGTGCCGGTGTGGCGCTCGCGCAGCGCATCGGCCTCCGCCTCCGTGCCGTGGCGCAGCGCCGCGAACTGGAAATATTCCCGGCCCAGCAGATAGCCGTTGACCACGAAAAAGATCACCACGCCCAGCCCGAAGAACACGACCAGCAGCAGGGCCGCGATGTTGGCCGCCACCACCAACACGAAGAAACGCAGGGACAGGCCGACGGACCGCATTACCGGCACCTCGCTGCCCGGCGGGTCGTTAGGGTAATGGGTGCGCTCCACCACTTCGGCGATATCGTCGAGAAACAGGCCGGCGAAGATCGACATGACAGGGGCGATCAGGAACCCCATCACAACCAGCAGGCCGCCACCGAGCAGGATGGACAGCGCCGTTGTCATCCAGGGCCACGGCCCGAGCACTGGCAGCAGAAATGTGGAGATGAGAAATTCCAGCCCGAACCATACGCCGATCAGCAAGGCGATGGTCATGCCGAGGGACTTCCACAACACCTGCCGGAAAGGCGGCGAGAAAAGTTGCGGAATGGTGGAGGTGATCGCGGTAACGAGCATGGGGACGTCCGGCTGACAGTTTCTGTCAGTCAGGTGGGCAGGCCCGCGTTTCTGTTCAAGGTCGTCTGTTCACGGTGGTCTGAGCAAGGTGGTCATTGCCAGCGTTCATGGCTAAAGCGGACCTGCATTTGTAAACCTTCGCCCAAACACGGATTTCCCATGACCGAAACCACCTACGACGTGCTGACCGTCGGCAACGCCATCGTCGATATCATCGCCCGTTCGGAAGACGACTTTCTGGTCGCGCAGGAAATCACCAAAGGGGCCATGAACCTGATCGATGCCGACCGGGCGGAGCATCTCTATGCCGCGATGGGACCCGCAATCGAAGCCTCCGGCGGTTCGGCGGGCAACACGGCAGCGGGCATCGCCTCGCTCGGCGGTCGCGCGGCCTATCTGGGCAAGGTGGCCGACGACCATCTGGGCGGCGTTTTCACCCACGACATCCGCGCCATCGGCTGCGCCTTCGAGGCAGAACCATTGAAGGGCGGCGCCCCGACCGCGCGGTCCATGATCTTCGTGACGCCGGACGGGCAGCGCAGCATGAACACGTTTCTCGGCGCCTGCGTGGAACTGTCGCCGGAAGACGTGGACGCCGACATGGTGGCTGCATCCGCCATCACCTATTTCGAGGGCTATCTGTGGGACGCACCCAACGCGAAAGCCGCCATCCGGGAAGCCGCACGGCTGGCCCATGAGGCCGGTCGCAAGACGGCGATCACCCTGTCGGATTCATTCTGCGTCGACCGGTTCCGCGACGAGTTTCTCGATCTCATGCGGACCGGCGCGGTGGATATCGTGTTCGCCAACGATTCCGAGGTGAAGGTGCTGTACCAGACCTCCGACCTGTTCGCGGCGCTCGATGCCATTCAGAAGGACATACCACTCGCCATCGTCACGCGGGGCGAGGACGGATCGACCGTGGTGACGCCGGACGACATCATCCATGTGAAGGCCCACGAAATCGACAAGCTGGAAGACACGACCGGCGCGGGCGATCTCTATGCCGCCGGATTTCTGTACGGTCTGAGCAAGGGCCGGTCGCTGGAGGATTGTGCGAAGATCGGCGGGCTGGCGGCGGCCGAAGTCATCCAGCATATCGGCCCGAGGCCGCAGGTGTCCTTGAAAGACCTGCTGGCACAGTCCGGAATCTAAGGACGGCTTCCAGTATATAGCCCCGCCCGGTAGCGGGGCTCTCTCTCTTATTCGCCGGTAACGAAAGCCGGCAGTTCGGCTGCATCTTCGGCAACCGGCCCGTCGGTCTTCTTGCGCGGACGACGGGTGCGGACGGGTTTCTCCTGATCGTCGCCATTAGCCTGCGCCTTCGGGGCATCCGCTTTTGGTGCGTCGGCTTTGGCGTCGTCGCCGTCGGCGGTTGGCGCGCGGCGGGTGCGTTTGCGCGGTTTCACATCATCACCGGTAGGCTTGTCGTCAGCGCCGTCGTCTTTCGATGCGTTGCCACCGGACTGGGCATCGGCGTGGGAACCGACGGACGTGTCGTCGCTATCCTCGTTGCGAGAACGACGCGGGCGACGGGGCTTGCGTTCGTTGGTATCACCCTGCTCGTCGTTGCGACCGGCATCATCGCGATTGCGGACGTTGGGCGCCTCGTTCTTATCGGAGTCGTCAGTGCCGCCGCGTTCGTCGTTATTCCTACGCTGATCCTGGTCGCGATTGCGGTTCTGGTCGCGCTCGTTGTCGCGGTTTTCCCGCGCTTGATCCTTGGCTTGGCGCTCCGCCTGCTGCTCGGCCTGCGCCGCCTGCGCGATGGCGATGACGCGGTTGTAGTGCTCGGCATATTGCCAATAGCTCTGTGCCATCACGGTGTCGCCACTGGTCTGGGCGTCATTGGCGAGCTGCATGTATTTTTCCGCGATATGGGCTGCGGTGCCTCGGATGCGAACGTCCGGACCGTTCGATTCAAGCGACCGGTTCAGGTTGTTGCGGTTGTTGTTCTGATTGTTGTTATTGCTGCCGCGGTTGTTCTGGTTGCGATTGCGCGACCGCTGGCGGTTTGGGGGCTGACCCTGTCTCATACAAAACGTCTCTGTGGGAAGCTGTCCGACCTGGTGGACGGAGGGGCTCGGGAGTCGCAGGGCGGCAACGGCCCCGCGCGTTCAAACCGGGCCATGACGGACCGGAATATGGTTCATGCGACAGCGCATCTCGACGGAAACCGGAGACGCATATCGCTGGATTAGGCAGTGTGCCGAAAGCTGTGCCTCGGCGGTGCGCCGGGTGCGTTCCGCCCTTTATGCTCTTGCCAACGGAGAACCGCGAAAGGCTTGGCGATGTTCGGGGGCAGACCGCGCCGCGAGCGCTTGTCTGTTCCTACAGCTACCCATCCCTGCGCAGATTGCAAGCTCTATTTTCCGTTGTCCAGCGCCATTCGGGCCGGTTTAGCGTTGCAGAATGATCGCCCGATCGCGTTCGCCACCATCGCGGTGGCAGGCGACGACCCGCCAGCCGTGTTCACCGGCCAAACCGGAAACGCTCGCGCGCTGGTCGTAGCCGATCTCGACGACGAGATGACCCTTGGCGATGAGAAAATGCCCAGCACCGGCCAGAATCGACCTGTAGGCGTCGAGACCGTCCGCTCCACCGT
This sequence comes from uncultured Alphaproteobacteria bacterium, assembly GCA_963799325.1. GTDB lineage: Bacteria > Pseudomonadota > Alphaproteobacteria > Rhizobiales > Rhizobiaceae > Pseudahrensia. Next base: position 268,821 of record CAWCWS010000004.1, read on the forward strand.
CCAGTGCGCGGCGCGGGTCGTGGTCGCGCACGTTGGCGTCGAGACCATCGACCGTGCGGCTTTCGATGTAGGGCGGATTCGAGACGATGAGGTCGAACCTGTCGTCCAGCGGTTCCAGCCAGTCGCCCTGCCGGGTTTCGATTCGATCGGCAAATCCGTGGGTCGTCGCATTGCGGTCTGCGATTTCGAGCGCAGCCGCGCTGATGTCGGTCAGGACGGCCTGGGCGTTCGGCAATTCGCTCAGTAAAGCCAGTGCCACCGCTCCCGTTCCGGTGCCCAGATCAGCGATCCGCAGGTGTGCGGTGCGGTCGGAGATGCAGGACAGTGCCGTCTCGACCAGTGTTTCGGTGTCGTCGCGCGGCTCCAGCGTGTCGTCGCCAAGCGCAAGATCGAGACCGTGAAACGGACGGTGGCCCAGCGCGCGCCACAACGGCGTTCCGGCTGCGACAGCATGTGTAAGATCGTCGATGGCTGTGGTTTCATCGACCGATTGCAACGCATCACGGAGCAACAGCCCGGTCGTGTCGGTTTTCAGCACATGGCAGACAATCTGTCTGGCCGCGAACGATGGCGCTTCATGACCGGCTGCGCGCAAACTGTCCGTCGCCCGTCGCACCGCTTCCTGCGGGGTCAGCCCCGTCGGTTCACCCGTCACCGAGCGCGGCCAACAGATTGGCCTGATGGTCGGTTATGAGCGCATCAAACATCTCGTCCAACCCTTCGCCTGCTATCATCCGATCGAGTTTGTACAAGGTCAGGTTGATCCGGTGGTCGGTCACGCGGCCCTGCGGAAAGTTGTAGGTGCGGATGCGCTCGGACCGGTCGCCGGAGCCGACCTGCCCCTTTCGGGAATCGGACCGTTCCTGATCGATCTTCTGCCGTTCCAGATCGTAAAGCCGCGAGCGCAATTCCTTCATGGCGTTGGCGCGGTTCTGGTGTTGGGACTTTTCTGCAGAGGTGACGACGATACCGGACGGCGCATGGGTGATGCGCACGGCGGAATCGGTCGTGTTGACGTGCTGACCGCCCGCGCCGGACGCGCGCATCGTGTCGATGCGGATATCCTCGTTGCGGATTTCGATGTCCACGTCCTCGGCTTCCGGCAACACGGCGACAGTGGCGGCGGATGTGTGGACCCGCCCGCTCGATTCCGTGTCCGGCACCCGTTGAACGCGATGCACGCCGGACTCGAATTTCAGCCGTGCAAACACGCCCGCGCCAGTGATGTTGGCGACGATCTCCTTGTAGCCGCCGACCTCGCCCTCGCTTTCCGACAGAACCTCGACCTTCCAGCCGTGGGTTTCGGCATGGCGGGCATACATGCGGAACAGGTCGCCCGCGAACAGGGCTGCCTCGGAACCGCCGGTGCCCGCGCGCACTTCGAGGATGGCGTTCTTGTCGTCGGCGGCATCGCGGGGCAGCAGCAGGAGCTGGAGTTCCTCCTCCAGCCGTTCCTTGGCGGCTTTCAGCGCCGGCATCTCGGCTTCGGCCATCTCGCGCATCTCGGCGTCGTCGAGCAGTTCTTCCAGTCCGGACAATTCGGACATGACCGCCGCGCGCTCGCCGATCTTTTCCACGACCGGCTCCAGGGCCGAATATTCCCGCGCCAGCGGCACATAGACATCCTGATCCGGGCCCTCGCTCATCAGACGGGCGACCTCCGCATGGCGGGCCGTCATCTGGTCGATCTTTTCCTGCGGCAGAACGGGCATGGTGGTCTCTAAATGGCGTGGATCAGACCGGAACGCCGTGCTGGTCGGCGTAGTCGGTCAGCATTTCCTGCATGGTCTGCCCACCTATGGGCGTATCGACGGCAGCGTCAACGGCTGCGCGCAGATGGGCAAGATCGACGCTGCGCACCATCTCCTTGACCGGGCCGATGCTGGAGGGCGGCATGGAGATCATGCGGTAGCCGATGCCGAGCAGCGCCATCGCCGACAGCGGCTCGCCCGACAACTCACCGCACAGTTGCAATTCCGTCTCGTGCCGGTCGGCGGCGCGGGCGATTTCACGCAACGAACGCAGAAAGGGGCGTGACAGGGGGTTGAAGCGGTTGGCGAGGTAGGTGTTGGTGCGGTCGCTGGCGACCATGAACTGAAACAGGTCGTTGGAACCGACGGACACAAAATCCACCTTCGCCATCAACTCGTCCAACTGCCAAAGCAACGACGGCACCTCGATCATCGCGCCCAGTTCGATGCGGGACGGTGCCGTGCGACCGAATTTCGCGTGGGCCGCGATTTCCACCTCCAGCATGGCTTTCACCCGGTCGATTTCCGTCACCACCGTCACCATCGGCAGCTTGATCCGCAAATGCCGACCGGCGGCGGCGCGCAAGAGGGCACGCAACTGGATGCGGAGCAGGCCGGGACGGTCGATGGACAGGCGGATGGCGCGCCAGCCGAGCGCCGGATTGTCTTCCTTGATCGTGCGCAGATAGGGCAGCACCTTGTCGCCACCGATATCCAGAGTGCGAAAGGTGACGGGCTTGTCGCCCGCCGCATCCAGGACCGAGGCGTAGAACGCTGCCTGTTCTTTCACGCGCGGCAGCGAGGCGGAAACCATGAATTGCAGTTCGGTGCGGAACAGGCCGATGCCGGACGCACCGGTCGTGTCCAGCTGCGGCAGGTCCATCGTCAGCCCCGCATTGAGCATGAGAGCAATCGGCGTGCCGTCCGTGGTGACCGAGGGTTCGGCACGCAAATCGGCATAACGGGCGGCTCGTTCGACCTGATATTTCAGGCGCTCATCGTAATTGGCTATGAGGCTTGCAGCGGGACGCAGATGGACGATGCCCATGTTGCCATCGACCACCACCGTCTGGCCGTTCTCCGTGCGCGATACGATGCCGCCCGCCTGCCCCACGACCGCGATGCCCAAGGCCCGCGCCACGATGGTGACATGGCTCGTGGGCGTCGCTTCTTCCAGCACGAGGCCGCGCAGACCGGCGCGGGGATAGTCGAGCAGTTCGGCCGCGCCCATCGTGCTGGCCAGAACGACGAAGGGTTCGGCATCCTCCGAGTTCGGGCAAAATGGGTTGCTGGGCCTTGCCGAGAAGCTGGCGCAACAGTCGGCGGGACAGGTCGTCGAGGTCGTGCAAGCGTTCGCGCATGTAGGCGTCGGGCGAGCGCATCAGGGCCGTGCGGTTTTCCTGACTGGCGCGTTCGGTCGCCGCCTCCGCGGTCAGTCCGTCGCGGATACCATCCTCGATGCGCCGCACCCAGCCGCGTGAATGGGCAAACATCCGGTAGCTCTCCAGCACCTCCTTGTGTTCGCCCTCTTCCGGCAGGCCTTCGGCAATTGTCTCGTCCTTCTGGTCGGTTTCCTCCGTGAAACCGCGCAGCACCATCGCGTCCACATCGTCCCGCAGGGCCTGAATGGCACCGGCCAGGCGACGCAGTTCGGTTTCCTCGTCCTGGTTGAAGAAGTTGGTCACGACCACGCGGGGTTCGTGCAGCACGGCACGGCCAATGGCGATGCCGGGAGCCAGACGCATCCCCTGCCGCGAGACCGCGCGGCTGGAATCCAGTTCGCGGCCCTCCTGCGCCAGTCCGCGCAAATCGCCGGAGGCCACGAGGTCGGACAGGACCATCGCCGCCGTTTCCAGCGCCTCGACCTCTTCTTCGATGAACGCCTGGGCCTGTCGCCGCTGCACCGCAATGACGCCGAGACCACGACCGGCGCGTTTCATCGGCACGCCCATGAAGGAGTTGAAGTCGTCCTCGCCCGCTTCGGGAATATACTGGAAGGCAGGATGCGCGTGGGCGTTGCCGGTGTTCAGCGGTTTGCCGGTTTCGGCAACGGTCCCCACCAGCCCCTTGCCGACGCGCAATTCCGCCCGGTGAACGGCTTCCGCCGACAGGCCTTCCGTGGCGAACAGTTCCAGCACATCGTCTTCACGCAGCACATAGACGGAGCAAACCTGCGCCGACAACGCGCCTGCGATCTGCTGCACGATGCGGTTCAAACGCTCCTGCGGACCCAACTGCTCGGCCATCGCCTCGCGCAGATGGCGCAACAGAACGCGCGGCCCTTTCGGGGCGACCGCAGCTGCCCCGGTCGAGCTGGTCTGCATTGTGATATCCTGTTGCCGGTCGCCCCTGGAGGCATCGCGTCTGGTCTGGTCAGGCTGCGCTAGTCTTATCGAGCCCATAGACCGAATGCAAAGCGCGCACTGCAAGTTCCGCATAGTCGGAATCGATGAGAATCGAAATCTTGATCTCGGACGTGGTGATGGCGCGGATATTGACGCCCTTGTCAGCGAGCGCCTTGAATGCGGTCGCCGCAACACCCGCATGGCTTCTCATGCCGATGCCAACGACCGACACCTTCACCATGCCGGGGTCCGACTGCACAACCTGATAACCGATATCGTCCTTTGCCGCTTCCAGCACCTTGCGGGCCTTGGCCAGATCGCTTTCGGGCACGGTGAACGTCATGTCGGTAACGGTGCCGTCTTCCGACACGTTCTGCACGATCATGTCCACGTTGATGCGCGCGTCGGACAAAGGCCCGAAGACGGCGGCGGCGACGCCGGGCTTGTCGGCCACGCGGCGGAGCGAAATTTGCGCCTCGTCCCTGGCGTATGCGATGCCCGATACGATTTCCTGTTCCATGATTTCGTCCTCGTGACAGATGAGCGTGCCGGGGGGTGTGGCACCTTCGCTGGAATCGATCGCGTCGGGATCGTCGAAGGACGAGCGCACGAACAGGCGGACCCCGTGGACCATCGCCAGCTCGACGGACCGGACCTGAAGCACTTTTGCGCCCAAAGACGCCAGTTCCAGCATTTCCTCGAAGGATATACGATTGAGCCGCTTGGCGGCAGGAGCGATGCGCGGGTCGGTCGTATAAACGCCGTCCACATCGGTATAGATGTCGCACCGGTCGGCCTTGATACCGGCCGCCAGCGCGACCGCGGACGTGTCCGACCCGCCCCGGCCCAGCGTGGCGATGCGGTTGTCAGGGCCAAGACCCTGAAAGCCCGCCACCACGGCAACCTGCCCACCTCCCGAACCCTTGGGCCCGAACCGTTCGATAATCTCGGCTCCTTCGACCGCGTCGATGCGGGCCGCGCCGTGGGCACCGTCCGTCCGCAAGGGTATCTGCCAACCCATCCAGGAGCGGGCGTCGATACCCATCGATTGGAGCGCAATGGCGAGCAGTCCTGCCGTCACCTGCTCGCCGGAGGCAACGATGGAATCGTATTCGCGGGCGTCGTAAAAGGAGCCTTCGGCTCCCGCCACCTTCGGCATGTCGTTGACCCAGCCGACCAGTTCGTTGGTCTTGCCCGCCATTGCAGAAACAACGACCGCGATCTCGTGGCCCGCATCGTGCTCGCGTTTCACATGGCGGGCGACACGGTGGATGCGGTCCAGATCAGCGACCGACGTGCCGCCGAATTTCATGACTATTCTGGACATAGAGAGGGGAGCGCTCGGACGGAATGACGATGGCGGGAATATGCGGCCCGCTTTAGCCGCTTGCAGCCAAACGGGCAAGACGCGGCAGGCGGGCAAGGCGGGCGGGCAAGGGGCGGGCGGCGCGGTTTGCGCTTGGACACTTCGAGCCTTATGCCGCAGGAGCCAGACTGGAACCGGGCTTGTGGCGCTGCGCGTTAGGCGTCATCCACAGCGCATGAGGAAAAACCCAGATATGAACGCAGCAGCGCCGAACCAATCGCCAGCATCGGACCACGATCGACGAGCGGGAGATTGAGCACTTCTCCTCGCTGGCGCAGGAATGGTGGAATCCGACCGGCAAGTTCAAGCCGCTGCACAAGTTCAACCCCGTCCGCCTCACCTATATCCGCGAACAGATATGCGCCCGGTTCGACCGTGACCCAAAGGCTCACGACGCGCTGGCCGGTCTGCGCCTGCTCGACATCGGCTGCGGCGGCGGGCTGCTCTGCGAACCGATGGCGCGGATGGGCGCGGAGGTCGTCGGGCGCAGACGCGAGCGATACGAATATCGAGGTCGCGAAAATCCACGCCGAACAGTCCGGCCTCGCCATCGATTACCGCGCCACGACTGCCGAAGCGCTGGCGGAAGCGGGCGAGACGTTCGATGTGGTGCTGAACATGGAAGTGGTTGAACACGTCTCCGACCCCGCGTTCTTCCTGCGTTCCACCGCCAGCATGGTGCGGGACGGCGGGGTGATGTTCGTGGCCACGATCAACCGCACCCGCAAGGCGCAGGCGCTGGCGATCTTCATGGCGGAAAACGTGCTGGGCTGGCTGCCGAAAGGCACACACCAGTATGAAAAGCTGGTGCGTCCCGAGGAAATCGAAGGTCCGCTGGCGCAGGAAGGCATGACGATTCTCGACCGCACCGGCGTGTTCTACAGCCCGTTTTCGGACAGCTGGCACAAGTCGTCCGATATGGATGTCAACTACATGCTGCTGGCGGGGCGTGCCGGGAAATAGGACAGTCTGATTCGCGTTTTCAGTTGGCGTCCTCCGGCACCGCCGGTAACGGCGCGATGGCAACGCCCTCTTCCAGCAGTTCCTTGACCTGTGGCGCCGTCGCCTCGCCGTAAATCGCGCGCGCAGGCGCTTCCTTGTAGTGGATCTTGCGCGCTTCCTCGGAGAATTTCGCGCCTACATTGTCGGCGTTTTGTGTCACCTTATCACGCAGGTCGCGCATGGCGGAAACGACTTCGACGGCGCATGGTCTCCTGCGCCCTCTCACGGTCGCGCCCCGTTGCGACCTGCGGGGCCATGAGGGCCTTGGTGACTGCGGTGGACGCGCAAACCGGACAGGCGACCAGCCCGCGCTCCATCTGACCATCGAAGTCCCCCGACGATGAAAACCAGCCATCGAAAGCGTGGGCATTGTCGCAGGTGAGGGAAAAGCGGATCATGTCTTACGCATGTTGCGGCAGTTCGAACGGCACGACATTGGCGAGGTTCGGCACCCTGTTACGGGCGGCGGTCGCGGCGTCGGTGTCGATCTCGGCCAGGGCATAGCCCGGCCCCTCGTCAGCCAGTTCCGCCACCACCTTGCCCCACGGATCGACGATGAGCGAATGGCCGTAAGTCGTGCGTCCGTCCTCATGCTCGCCGCCCTGTGCCGCTGCCACGACCCACGCACCGTTCTCGATCGCCCGGGCGCGCAGCAATACGTGCCAGTGGGCTTGGCCCGTTTGCCGGGTGAAGCAGGAGGGGACGGAAAGCATCGTGCAACCGGCATCGGCATAGGACCGCAGCAGGGCGGGGAAGCGCAGGTCGTAGCAGATCGCCAGACCGAGCTTTGCGCCTGCAATGTCCACCGCGACCGCTTTGCCACCCGGTCGATACACGGCGCTTTCGCGCCAGCGTTCGCCGTTGTCGAGATCCACGTCAAACATGTGAATCTTGTCGTAGGTCGTGCGCAAGTCACCATCCGGCCCAAACACGAAGGCGCGGTTTGCAGCCCTATCGTCGGCCACCTTGATCGGCGTCGAACCGATATGCAGCGTCACACCCAGTTCCTTCGCCAGACCGGCGGCGTGGGCGACGAGCGGGTCGGCATCCTGCTCGCGGATCGTTGCAAAGAACGCTTTCCGGTCGGCCTGCACCAGCCCGCTCATTTCCGGCGTCTGGATGTAGGTTGCGCCATCACTGGCAGCAGCGCGCACAAGCGCGTCTATAGCTTCGATATTGCGCGCAGGCTCCGTGCCGGAGCGCAACTGCACGACGGCGGCGGTGAAGGTCGCCATCAGGCGGCGAGCAACTTGTCGAGCTTGCCGGAGCGGTCCGCCGCCATCAGCTCGTCGCAGCCGCCCACATGGGTTTTTCCAATGAAAATCTGCGGAAAGGTGTTTGCCCCCGGCGCGCGGGATTTCATTTCGGCACGCAGGTCGGGGTCGTAGGTCGCGTCGTGTTCGGTAAAGGCCACGCCCTTCTTCTTCAGCAGGTTCCTGGCCGCCGTGCAGAAGCCGCACAGCTGGCGGGTGTATATCGTCACGTCAGGTTTGGTGTCGGCCATGTTGTGCATCCATACGCGTTTATAGGCTCCATATAGGAAGCCTCACCCCGTCTCGTCCATATCCGCCGCGTCCAGAACGCGCGCGAATGTCAGGCAGTCCACCTGCGCTGCGCCCGCCCGCAACAGGGCACGGGAACAGGCTTCCAGCGTCGCGCCGGTCGTAAAGACATCGTCGATCAACAGCACGGATGCGACCCTTGATCGTAATGGCTTTCGCCTCCGGCACCCGAAACGCACCGCGCACATTGGCATGGCGTTCGCCCGCCTTCAGCCCGACCTGCTGGCGGGTGGCGCGGGTGCGCAGCAGCGTATCGGGCAGGTAAATGTGTCCGGTCGCCGTTGCAACATGGCGGGCCAGTTCGGCGGCTTGGTTGAAGCGGCGGCGCAGCAACCGGTTGCGGTGGAGGGGCACGGGTAAGACGACGTATCCGGGTTCGAGACAGGCAGCGGCGCGCACCATCCAGTGCGCCAGCGTCGGGGCCAGATCGGTGCGGTCTGCAAACTTGAAGGCCTGCGCCATGCGCCGTGCGGGACCGTCATATGCCACCGCCGAGCGGCAGGACGCGAAGGCGCTGCGCCCGGCAACGACCATCGGGCTTTCGAGAAACCGCATCTGCGACCAGCAGGACGGGCAGACGCCGCCGGACGTGGCAACCTGCCGGTCGCAGGCCGCGCATGTCGGCGGCATCACCGCGTCACGCACCGTGCGCGACAGGTTGGAGAGCGGGGCAAGATAGCCCGTCAGACGGGTGAGACGTGCGGCCATATTTCACCCTGCCCCGAAACCGCTTTTCAAGAAAGCCGTGCCGTGGCATCGCCCATACCCATGAACGACGCATCGACACTTCGGCTTGCCCGTGCCGCCGCCATGCACGCAGCGGGCGGCGACCACGACTTCCTGATGCGGCTCGCCGTTGACGACCTGATCGACCGCCTGTCGCTGGTGAAGCGCGAGTTCGCGCACGGTCTGGCGGCCTTCGGCGCGACGGACGGTCTGGCCCGTGCGATGGAGGCCAGCGGGCAAGTGGCACAGGTCACACGGCTCGAGCAGGCGATCCATGCGGACGGCGCTGAAGGGGTCTGCGTTACCGATCTTCACAAGCCCGATTTCGGCGCAAGTCTCTATGACCTCGCCATCGTGCCTTTTGCCCTGCATTTCACGCAGGATTTGCCCGTCGTGCTCATGGCGCTGCATCGCGCCCTGAAGCCGGACGGGCTGTTGCTCGCCGTGGTGCCAGGGCCGAACACGCTGGGGGAACTGCGCCGGGCGCTGATCGCCGGTGAAAGTGCCGCCAGTGGCGGCGCGGGCCAGCGGGTCGATGCGTTCATCAGCCTGCAGGATGCGGGGGCGTTGCTGCAAAAGGCCGGGTTCGCCCTGCCGGTGGTGGACCGGGACATGCATACGGTCCGCTACGACACAATCCGCGCTCTGGCACGCGACCTGCGCGGCATGGGGGCCAATCGACCCGCCGGTAGTGGACCATCGCTGACGAAAGCCGCGCTTGCCGAGGCGCAGGCTGCCTATGAGCGCAATACTGGCGGAGACCGGCTGGAGGCGACCGTCGAGTTCATCGCCATGCAGGGCTGGGTGCCCCATGAAAGCCAACAGAAACCGGCCAAACGCGGCTCGGCGACCGTCAGCCTGAAAGACGTGCTGAAACCGGGGTCCGGAACGAGCTAAAGGGTCAGCAGTTGCCTTCGCGGCGGCCCGAATTGTAGATGATGCAGGGGGCATCGCCATCCGGTTGCAGGATGCTGCGGCGCACCACATAGCGGGTTTTGGGCGCGTCGCCGGAGCGGACGGAGCCGGTCGTCGTCATGTCGATCCCCGCCCCTGCCCCGGCCCCCGTGATGGCGGCGACCAGACCGGCATTGGCATTGCCACCATGACCAACCAGTGTTGGCGTGATGGCCGCTGCCACGAGGCCGAACACGGCGAACGCCAGCGCCGCCTGCTTGCTGGTAAAACCTTTTTGATCGTACGCAAAACTCTTCATAAATCGTTTCCCCGAACCCTTTCGGACGCCGGAACCGACGCCGCTAGCGCCCCCAGAGTTTCATCACAGGGTAAAAAGGCGGTTAAAGGCCTTGCACAAATTAAAGCAGAACGTCCTGCAACGCCGCCACGAGCGGCACATCGGCGGCGGGCATGGGATAATCGCGCGAGCGCCTGTGGTCGCACCCATTTCAGCGCCTGGTCTTCCATGCCGCGCGGCGTGCCCCACCAGCGTCGGCAGATGAATAACGGCATGAGCAGGTGGAAATGCTCATACGTGTGGCTGGCGAAGGTCAGGGGGGCAAGACAGGCGGATTTCGTTTCGATGCCGAGTTCTTCCTGCAATTCGCGGATGATGGCCGCTTCCGGCGTTTCCCCGGCCCCCACCTTGCCACCGGGGAACTCCCACAGACCGGCCATCGCCTTGCCGGGCGGGCGCTGGGCCAGCAGCACACGGCGGTCGGCATCTACCAGCGCGCAGGCGACGACGAGCAGCATGTCGCCCTTCATTCGACGACAGGCGCTGATGGCGCGCGGCGGTAGGCATAGCGATACATTTCCTGAAATCCCTCGCGTTCGTAGAGCGTGCAGGCGGGAATGTTGTCGGCCTGCACCTGCAGCCACGCCCGCGTCGCCCCGTTGCCCCGCCCCCACGCCATCGCGGAGCGCATGATGCCCCGACCGTTGCCCTGTCTGCGACCTTTGGGGCTGGAAACGATCTCGAACAGGCCTACCAGATCACCGAACCGGACGGCCATCACGGCGGCGAGCGGTTCGCCATTGGCCATTTCCGAGAGGAACAGCCCGACCTCGCCCTCAACGGACGCGATAAGTTCGGCCAGACCCGGTTTGACGAATGCCTTGAAGGATTCCATCGCAGCCGACTGGTCGATCCAGCGCCCCACGTCGCGCAGGGGCACACGGTCGGTGGCGTCAGTCAGATCGTATGTCCGCAGGTCGAGCGCCATGACGCGGGAATCGTCGAACGCCTCCCACCCCTTGCCGTCAAGCAAAGCGATCAGCTCCGGCGGCGTGAGCGGGGACTGGCGCACGATGAGCGGCCTGCCGAACCCCTTGAAGCGCCGCGCGGCCCGTTCCAGCCGTTCCTCCAGCCGTGCGCGCATCGCCGGGGTCGAGGGGATTGAGGGAGTTGAGCCGCTTGGCCGGATGGCCCGCGGTCAACCGCAAGGCCCATGTGCCGTCATAGATCGTGTTGGCCGCCGGCCACGAGCGGAAACTCACCGCTTCCAGACGGCGCACTTCGGCCAAGCTTGTGCGGGTCAGAGAGTGAGGCTGCATCTAGCTGCGGTAGTCGCCGTTGATGGCGACGTATTGCTTCGTGAGATCGCAGGTCCAGACGGTCGCGCGGCCCTCCGCCAAGCCGATATCCACGGTGAGGCGGATTTCGTCGTGCTTCATCACGGCGGAGGCGGCGTCCTCGCTGTAGTTCGGGTCGCGCTCCCCGTTCAAGGCCACACGCACATCGCCGAAGGAGATCGTCAGCCGGTCGCGGTCGGCAGGTTCGCCCGCCTTGCCCACCGCCATGACGACGCGACCCCAGTTGGCGTCCTCGCCTGCAATGGCAGTCTTTACCAATGGAGAATTGGCAATGGAGCGGGCGATGCGGTTGGCGGACCCATCGTCCACCGCGCCGGTCACGTCGATCTGAACCAGCTTCGTCGCCCCCTCCCCGTCACGCACGATCTGCTGCGCGAGGTCGTGGAGAACGGAGTGCAACGCCTCCTCGAACGCGGCCAGCCGGGCGTCGCCGGGGTTGTTCAGAACGGCCATGACCGTGCCGGCTCCGGACCCTGATTCTGTCTTCCCATGCCCGCCCGTGGCGAAGGCCAGCACCGTGTCGGAGGTGGACGTGTCGCTGTCCACCGTGATGGCGTTGAAGGTCGTCGCGTTCGCGCGCGACAGACAGGATTGCAGAATGTCCGGCGCAATGGCCGCGTCCGTCACCACGAAGGCCAGCATCGTGGCCATATCCGGCGCGATCATGCCGGACCCCTTTGCGATGCCGTTGATGGTCACCGTCTCGCCCGCCAGATCGACGCTGCGGGTAGCACTCTTGGGATAGGTGTCGGTCGTCATGATGGCGCGGGCCACCTCGGCCCAGCCGTCTTCCGAAGGACTCATCGCGTTGAGATGCTCACCGAAGCGGGATGCATCGAGGGGTTCGCCGATAACGCCGGTTGATGCCAGAAACACGGTGTCGGCTGCCACATCGAATGCCAACGCTGCCGCATCGGCAGTCATGCTGGCCGCATCGCTGCCTTTCGTGCCGGTAAAGGCGTTGGCGTTACCCGAATTGATGACGACGGCGCGGGCCAATCCCGCACCTCCCGGCAAGCCGATCCCGGCACCAATCCACCGGCGCGGAGGCACAACGCGACGTGGTGAACACGCCTGCCACCGTCACAGGCGCATCGAAGACGATAGCCGCCAGATCCTTGCGGCCAGCATATTTGATACCCGCCGACACAGCACCCAGCCGCACGCCCTTCAGCGGCGGCAGGGTTTGGGCGGTCTCGGGAGCGAGGGGTGAAACCGGCAGGGCGGACGCCATGATCGTCAAACCCTACTGGTTTTCGGGAACCGGCTCACCTTCCTCATCCCCGTCGGACAAACCGTTCGGTGTCGGCAAAACAAGCGTCTCGTCGAGTATCTCCACGCCAACGGCCTCACGACCTTCCTCGACGGCAGCTGCATATTTCTCGGTCAGCACGATCTGCTGCAATTGTTCCTTCGACTGCTCGAAGGTCGGCAGGGCCACGTCGCGCTTGTTCTCGACCTTAATGATGTGGAAGCCGAACTGCGTCTTCACCGGCTCTTTCGTATAGGCACCCGTTTCCATTGCAAAAGCGGCCTGCTCGAATTCCGGCACCATGCGACCCTTGCCGAAATAGCCGAGATCGCCGCCGTTCGGGCCACTGGGGCCGGTGGACTTGGCTTTAGCCAGTTCCACGAAGTCGGCACCGCCATCCAGTTCGGCGATGATCGCCTTGGCTTCATCCTCTGTCTTTACCAGAATGTGACGAGCGGAAACTTCCTGCTCGGGCGTGGCGGCACCGATTTCCTGATCGTAGCGTGCCTGCAGGTCGGCGTCGGTCACGCTGGGCCGCACGACCGTCTCGAAATAGCCATTGTGAAGCGCGCGGTTGCGCAGCAGATCCATGCGCCGTTTCAGTTCGGGATCCTCATCCAGCCCCTGCGCCTCGGCCTGTTTGGCTAAAACTTTGATGTCGATGAGGCTGTCGAGCGCGCGGGCGCGGCGCTGTTCTTCCGGAAAGTTAGCGAATTGCTGCGCCATGTCGTCCATCGCCTGATCGAGATCGGCGGAGGTGATGGCAACATCGCCGACCTTCGCCACGATAGTAGCGGCGTCCTGTGCGAATGCGCCGGACAATGGAGAGACAGCCACGGTGGAAACGGAGAGGGCGAGGCCGAAAAGGGCGGCCTGAATGAGCGGATTTCATGGATAGTGTCCTTCGTGTTGAGCGCAGATCGGGTGCATGTCGCCCCGTTATATGCCCCTGTTGAGTAATCGACGGGCGGTCGTAGTGACGCGCTAACGCACGGGCCACGCAACCGTTCAAGCCAATTCGCGCACGACTTCGAAGCCGTGAAGCGTGTGCGCGTTGACATCATTATGGGCCAAACCTATCTGTCCACCGCGTCAGCGTCCATCTCCCGATGCCCTGCTTCGGCGCGTTTTTTATGACGGGATGACACGGTACAATGCTTAAACTCGGCGGTTTCGCACGCAAACTCTTCGGCTCCGACAACGAGCGGCGGGTCAAGAAATACCGTCCGGGCGTGACGGCGATCAACGCGCTGGAAGCCGAAACGGAGGCCCTGTCCGACGCCGACCTTGCCGCCAAGACCGTTATCGTTCCGCGAACGCATCGCCAACGGCGAATCCCTCGACAGCCTGATGAACGAGGCCTTCGCCGTCGTGCGCGAAGCGTCGCGCCGCGCGCTCGGAATGCGCCCGTTCGACGTGCAGCTGATCGGCGGCATGATCCTGCACGAAGGCAAGATCGCTGAAATGCGGACCGGCGAGGGCAAGACGCTGGTGGCGACGCTTCCCGTCTATCTCAACGCGCTGGCCGGAAACGGCGTTCATGTGGTCACCACCAACGACTATCTCGCCAAGCGCGACAGCGAATGGATGGGGCAGGTTTACGGCTTTCTCGGCATGACCACGGGTGTGATCATTCATGACATGGACGATCAGGAACGGCAGGCCGCCTACCGTTGCGACATCACCTATGGCACCAACAACGAGTTCGGCTTCGACTATCTGCGCGACAACATGAAGTTCGATCTGGAATCGATGGTCCAGCGCGGGCACCATTATGCCATCGTGGATGAGGTTGATTCCATCCTGATCGATGAAGCCCGCACGCCGCTCATCATTTCCGGTCCGGTTGATGACAAGTCCGATCTCTACACATCCGTCGATGCGCTGATCCCGAAAATCGATGCGGAAGACTATAAGCTGGACGAGAAGCAGCGCACCGTCACCTTCACCGAAGAGGGGCAGGAAAAGCTGGAAGGCGTGCTGGCAGACGCCGGCATCCTGAAATCCGGCAACCTCTACGACGTGGAAAACGTCTCGGTCGTTCACCACGTCAACAACGCGCTGAAGGCCCACAAGCTGTTCACCCGCGACAAGGACTACATGGTCGTCGGCGGCGATGTCGTCATCATCGACGAATTCACGGGCCGCGCCATGAAGGGGCGGCGGTTCTCCGACGGGCAGCACCAGGCGCTGGAAGCCAAGGAAGGCGTCGACATCCAGCCGGAAAACCAGACGCTGGCCTCCATCACGTTCCAGAACTATTTCCGCATGTATGACAAGCTGGCAGGCATGACCGGCACGGCGCTGACGGAAGCGGCGGAATTCGGCGACATCTACAAGCTGGACGTGGTGGAAGTGCCCACCAACATGCCGGTGTTGCGCGGCGACGAGGACGACGAGGTCTACCGCACGGTCGAGGAGAAATACCGCGCGATCATCGAACTCATCAAGGATTGCCAGAGTCGTGGGCAGCCCGTGCTTGTCGGCACCACGTCGATCGAGAAATCGGAACTGCTGGCCGAACAGTTGCAGCAGGCCGGTGTGGAGAATTTCAACGTTCTCAACGCCCGCCACCACGAGCAGGAAGCCTTCATCGTTTCGCAAGCCGGTGTGCCGGGCAAGGTGACGATCGCCACCAACATGGCCGGTCGCGGCACCGACATTCAGCTCGGCGGCAACGTCGACATGCTGATCGAGGCTGAGGGTGCCGATCAGGCGGACCGCATCAAGGCGGAGGTCGACAAACTGAAGAAGCAGGCCATCGCGGCGGGCGGACTTTATGTGATCGCCACCGAACGCCATGAATCCCGCCGTATCGACAACCAGTTGCGCGGTCGTTCGGGGCGTCAGGGCGACCCGGGCAATTCCAAGTTCTTCCTGTCGTTGCAGGACGATCTGATGCGGATTTTCGGCTCCGAACGCATGGACGGGATGCTGACAAACTGGGCCTGAAGGAAGACGAGGCCATCGTCCATCCGTGGATCAACAAGGCGCTGGAAAAGGCGCAGACCAAGGTGGAAGCGCGCAACTTCGATATCCGCAAGAACCTGCTGAAATACGACGACGTGATGAACGACCAGCGCAAGGTCATCTTCGAACAGCGCATCGAGATGATGAACGGTGACGACCTGTCGGAGGTCGTGGCCTCCATGCGCGAGGATGTGGTCGACGGACTGGTGGCCGAGACCATGCCGCCGAAAGCCTATCCCGAGGAATGGAAGCTGGAAGAACTACGCGAAGGCGTGCGCGAAAACCTCAATCTCGACCTGCCGGTGGACGAGTGGGCGCTGGAAGAAGGCATCGACGACAACGATGTGCGCGAGCGCATTCTCGACCGCCGCCGACGAAGCCGCCGACCGCGCGGACCGACAAATACGGCGAGGAAGTCGCCACCTACATCCAGAAATCCGTTCTGTTGCAGACGCTCGATTCGCTCTGGCGCGAGCATCTGGAAAATCTCGAACACCTGCGGTCGGTCATCGGCTTCCGTGGCTACGGACAGCGCGACCCGCTGGCGGAATACAAGTCGGAAAGTTTCGAATTGTTCAACTCGCTGCTCGCCAATTTCCGCCAGACCGTCACGCGCCAGTTGATGCGGGTGGAACTGGTGCAGAGCGCACCGCAGGACGATGACGCGCAGGAACTGCCGCCCATGTCCACCAACCATGACGGCGACGACGACCGATATGCCCCCGATGACGGCAGCTACGGCACGGCGCTCAACACCCCCTCACGCCAGGCCGCAGCCGCAGGCCGCGATGCCGCAGGACGAAAGCACCTGGGGTCGCGTAGGCCGCAACGAGCCGTGCCCGTGCGGGTCCGGCAAGAAATACAAGCATTGCCACGGCAGCCTGGTCTAGGCGTTTCGCCTTCAACGGGCATGATTGGAAGGCGGTGCCCTTCCGGCGTCGCCTGACTGCCTGTCAGCCGTCCGTCAGCGGGTTCGCAACGGGTGGTTTTGCCACCGATGACGTCGTCACAGGGTCGATACTGGTCTCCGGCTCGGCAGCAGGCGCAACCGTTACGGGCGCGTTTTCTGCGGCTGCACCTTCCACGGCGATCGGTCCCAGAACACTGGCGCGGGTGACAGGGGGCAGGTCGGCGCGGTCTTTCTTCGGCAACGCCTTGGCGAACAGGTCCGCATCCTTCTGCTGCACCGCAACGAAGCGGTCCGCGAGCGCCTTCGGCATGGTCATGGCCGGGCATTGCTCGCTGGCGCGATAGGCCGTCTTTCCTTCGGTGTTGAATACGTAGCGTTTCTCGCACACGTCCACCTTCGGCGGCACGTTGGTCAGTTCGAAATGATCGTAGCCCCGCTTCAGCATCTGCCAGAATTCGAAATGCTCATGGTCGCGATGCTTGGCCATATTTTTCGGCGTCATACGGAACGGGTAGGCCTGAAACTGGAACCGCTCCTGCCCACCGTCGAAGGCGTCTCTCGCCAGCGCGTAGATCACCTGAACCTGCTCGTCCGTCATGGAATAGCATCCCGCCGACGAGCAAGCCCCATGCACCATCAGGTGCGTTCCGGTGCGGTCATGGGCGCGGTCATAGGCGTTGGGGAAGCCGATATTGAACGACAGGTGGTAAGACGATTTCGGGTTCATCTGCCACTTGTTGATGTCGTAGAAACCCTCCGGCGCTTGCCTATCGCCTTCCTTGAATTTCGGCCCGAACTTGCCGGACCATTTGCAGATCTCGAAACTTTCCAGCAGCGCATAAGTGCCATTGCCTTTTTGTTTCCAGACTTCCAGCACGTCCTCGTCCTTGAAGACGCGCACCATGATGGGTGCAGACGGGCTCATGCCCTTCGCCTTCATCTTGGCGATCAGCTCCTTGGGAACGGGCGCATTCTCCCGCGCGTCCAGATCCAGCACACCCTGACAGCCGACCAGCACGAGAAACGATGCGGCAGCGCAACAGGCGCGAACGATGCGGGACGGAAAGAAGCGCACGGCAGGACTCTCGGCAAGACAGGGACGGATATGGTGGTAGGCCTTTTGGCTTACCGAGGTCTTTACGGTCCAATCACGTTTATACGATGGCGCGTTCTTACGATGGCACCGTTACAAACACGCTGAACGGGCCCGCTACAGGTTGCGTCCGATGGCGAGAAACCGTTCACGCCGTTCGCGTTTCAGGTCGTCGCCGGACTTGCCACCGAGGTCGCTGAACGCTTTTTCGATCACATGCGCCGTGGAGGCGATGACGGAGGACGGGTTGCGGTGGGCGCCGCCGACCGGCTCCTGCACGATACCGTCGATGACGCCGAGGCGTTCGAGATCCTGCGCTGTGATCTTCATGGACGTCGCCGCCTCGCGGGAGCGGGTCGCATCCCGCCACAGGATGGAGGCCGCCCCTTCCGGCGATATGACCGAATAGATGGCATGTTCCAGCATGTAGACACGGTTGGCAGCGGCAATCGCAATCGCGCCGCCGGAACCGCCCTCGCCGATGATGACGGACACGATCGGCACTTTCAGATTGAGACAGGCTTCCGTGGAGCGGGCGATGGCTTCCGCCTGCCCGCGTTCTTCGGCACCAATCCCAGGGTAAGCGCCGGCGGTGTCCACCAGCGTCAGAACCGGCAGGCCGAACCGGTCGGCCATCTCCATGATCCGCACCGCCTTGCGATAGCCTTCCGGGCGCGCCATGCCGAAATTGTGGTGCAAGCGGCTTTCGGTGTCGTTGCCCTTTTCATGGCCGATCACCGCGACCGACTGGCCGCGAAACCGGCCGAGACCGGCCTGAATGGCGTGGTCCTCGGCGAAGTTCCGGTCGCCGGCGAGCGGTTGCCAGTCCTCGATCAGCGCGGAGACGTAGTCCTTCAGATGCGGCCGGTCGGGGTGGCGCGCCACCTGCGTTTTCTGCCACGGGTCGAGCTTCCTGTAGATGTCGGCGAGCGCCGCCTTCGACTTGTCCTCGATACGCTGAATGTCGTCGGCGATGTCCACCGGCGCGTTTCCATCGTCGGTGGGTCGGCGCAGGTCGCGCACCTTGCCGTCGAGTTCGGCGATCTGTTTTTCAAAATCGAGATAGGTCTGCATCACATATGCCCCGGTGGAGCCGCCCGTCAGGCAGCCGCCTTGCCGTCCTTCTTCTCGTCCGTCGCTTGTGTTTTGCCATCAGCCTTTTTGGCTTCGGCAGGCTTGTCCGCGCCCTCTTCCTCACCTTCCGGTGCGGGGCCACGGCGGGGGCCCTTTTCCAGATTGACGACGATCAGGTTGGCGGCTTCCGTCTCGGTGATCTTGCGAACCACGGACAGTTCCCGCGCCATGCGGGCGATGGCGGCTTCGTAGAGCTGGCGTTCGGAATAGGACTGTTCGGGCTGCGTTTCCGAACGGTACAGATCCCGCACGACTTCCGCGATCTGGATCAAGTCGCCGGAATTGATCTTGGCATCGTATTCCTGCGCCCGGCGCGACCACATGGTCCGCTTGATGCGGGCGCGGCCCTGTACGGTTTTCAGCGATTTTTCCACATGGTCGGCATCGGCCAGCTTGCGCATGCCGACGCTTTCAATCTTGGCCAGCGGCACGCGCAGGGTCATCTTGTCCTTCGCGAACATGATGACGAACAGTTCGAGCGAAAAACCGGCGACTTCCTGCTCTTCGATAGCCGTGATCTGCCCGACACCGTGGGCCGGATAGACGATATACTCGCCGGTCTTGAAACCCTGTCTCTGTTGCGCTTTCTTGGCCATATGGTCTGACGTCCTTGTCTTGGCCGCCGTCGATGCGGCAGCGTGTGGATCGGCGCGAGG
This sequence comes from uncultured Alphaproteobacteria bacterium, assembly GCA_963799325.1. Lineage (GTDB taxonomy): Bacteria > Pseudomonadota > Alphaproteobacteria > Rhizobiales > Rhizobiaceae > Pseudahrensia. The sequence goes on from CAWCWS010000004.1 coordinate 288,138, forward strand.
GACACGCCGTTGTTGGGCAGGGTTCAATATGCTGTCGGTATCATCGCAAGACCGTATGGCCGATTGCGCTCATAGGTGAACGGATCGGTGCTGAATACGGAATGGATGGGACCTTCTGGCGGCGGCATTGCGGGAACTGCGGTTCTCCCCATGCCGTAGAACTGAACTCTATATAAATCCGTGCATAGCAGAGATTAAGCGCATTTTCAACGCGCTGTCGCAGGACTGTCGTTCGCACCGCCGGAGCGGTTAATTACCCTCGCCCGGTGCCTCGGAGAAATACTTCTCGAACTTGCCGGTCTCGCCGTCGAATTTCTCGGCATCCGCAGGCTGTTCGCCCTTGGAGACGATGTTCGGCCATTTCTCGGCGAATTCCGTGTTGACCTTCAACCACTTGTCGAGGCCGGAATCCGTATCGGGCTTGATTGCGTCAGCCGGGCATTCCGGTTCGCACACACCGCAATCGATGCATTCGTCGGGATGGATGACGAGCATGTTCTCGCCCTCGTAGAAGCAATCTACGGGGCAGACTTCCACGCAGTCCATATATTTGCATTTGATGCAGTTGTCGGTGACGAGATAGGTCATGAGCGAGGCTGATCGGCGGCTTTGTATGTTTCGTCTGCAGGTAAAGACAGGCGCACACGAAAACAAGCGATAGAGCGATGCTGTGATGGCTGAGTGCGATGCTGCCGTTTCGTCCGCCGCACGATACACGCAAAGCCTTTGCGTCACCGGTCGCCGGAAAGATCGTCGCCGCGCAAACGGTTCAAATCACGCCGTTCCCGCTTGCTGGGGCGACCGGCCCCTTCTTCACGAACGGCCTGTTTCAACGGGCGGGTTGCCGGGTCGGGGCGAATTGTGGGCGGGGTCAGGTCCTGGTAAAGCGCCTGCGCTTCCGGTGCCGGGCCGCGCCGTTCGCCGGGAGCCAACACTTTCAACACCTTCACCTGCCGCTCCAGCGCGATGGTCAGCACGTCGCCGTGTTTGCAGGTTGCCGATGGCGAGGCGATGCGATTGCCGTTGATACGCAAGCGCCCGTTCCTGACGAGGTTCTGCGCCAGCGTTCGGGATTTCACGATACGGGCGAAGAACAGCCACTTGTCGACCCGGTTGGGCCGCAGGTCGACCGGTGCTTCGGGCGTGGCGTCGGTGGTGGCGGTTTCGCCTTCGCTCATTTGCCCTTTTTGGAGCCTTTCACCAGTTCCTTCTTCAGCCCGGCAAGGGCTGCGAACGGGTTGTCCGGATCGACTGGCTTGGGAGCCGGTTTGGTGTGTCTTGCAGGGGGGGCGCCACGGGGTTTTTCGGGGCGTGCGGCATCGCGTTTTGGTTTGTCGTCACGCGCCGGTTTGCGACCGCGATTCTGCCGCGCGGGACGGTCTGTGCGTTGCTGACGCCAGATGTCGATGCGTTTTGGTTCGGCTTCGGACTCCGGCGGGGAAACGTCACTTTGCCGTTCGCTTTCCGGGGTTTCGTCAGCGCTTTCGGCGCTTGGCACGTCGGGCGTTTCGCCCTTCACGTCCGGCGTTTCGGCTTTCGGTAACGGTGAATCGGGGTTCGCTTCGGCTGTTTTCCCGTCCCGCTTTCCATCCCACCGGGCCAACTTATCCACCACATCGGCTTCCAGCATCGATTCTCCGCGATAGCCGAGTTCGCGCAAAATCACCGCCATATCGTCGTGGGTCGCGCCCAGAATCGACAGCATCGGGGCCGTCGCCATAAAGCCCTGCCCGTCCCAGGCACCGTCGGGGCGTTTGGCCGGTTTGGAACTGTCGAAGCGCCACTGTGCTGCGGGTCGGATCATGTCGGCCAGCCGTTCCAGCATGTCGATACGCACCGCCTTCGCGCCCATGCGGCGGTATCCACCAAGACGGTAAACCGTATCCTCGACGCCTTCGATGGCCGGAAACGAGGTGCGACCAGCAGCCAGCGCCGCCAAAACCTCGCCCATGCCGTCGGCCTCAAGCCGGTCGTTTTTGACCGCCCAGAGCAGCATGACGAGACCGGCAGGTGCGGGTTTTAACAGAGCCGGAACAAAGACATGGTAGAAACCGAAACGCACGCCCAAGCCGCCGCAGACCGGCGCGGGCATCCTGTTCCAGACCGCGAATGTCGGCGGCAACGTCCTTGCGTTCCACGGTGCCGAGATTTTCCAGCAGCCGGAACGCAACGCCGCGCGCCAAACCTTCGACGCCCTGCGCCGTCGCCAGATCGCGCAAAGGCTTGGCATGAAGGTCGATCTGGTGGCCGATCCACCGGTCGAGCCGGGCCTGCACCTTGTCGCGGGCAACGCCGGTCAGTTGCTCGTCGGCCAGCAGAACGACGCGGGGTGCCAGCACATCCTCACCGCCGACCAGCCGCCCGATGGGCGCGCCGTTCCAGCGGATGACGGCGTCGGAACCGCTGGCGATATCGGCATTGGCGGCTGCCGCCAAGCCGGTTGGCGCGGGTGTCGAACTCACCCGCCAGCGCCTTCTGCGCTGCGGCGCGGGACGCCTTGGCATCGGTGCCTTCGACGGTGGCATCGGGGGTGAAACGGAAGCCGTTCAGCACACCCACATGGTGCCCTTCGACCATGACGTCCCCGTTCTGGCAATTTCCGCGCTCAATTCGGCGTTTTCCCGCAATCTTTTCATCAGAACCGAAGTCCTGCGGTCCACGAAACGCTTCGTCAAGCGTTCGTGCAGAGCGTCCGACAGGCGGTCCTCGATGGCGCGGGTCTTTTCGCGCCAATAGGGGCCATCACGCAGCCAGCCATCGCGGTGGGACACGAAGGTCCATGTGCGGATATGGGCGATGCGGTTCGACAGGGCGTCGATGTCACCGGACATGTTGTCGGTCTGGCCAACCTGATTGGCGAACCAGCTCTCGTCGATCACGCCATCCGTTGAAATATCACGGTAAATCGTGGCCAGCATATCGGCATGGTTGCCCGGTGCGATGCGGCGGTAGTCCGGTATCTGCGCCACCTGCCAGAGGCGGAAAACGGCTTCCTCGTCGTGGGCCATGTCGCGGATATCGACGTGGCCCGCCATCGTGACCAGCGCGCGGTGGTCGATGGCCATCGGTGCCTTGACGAGATGCGCGCCGGTGGGCGGCTTTTCCAGCGAAGTGACAAGCGCAGTGATGGACGCGAAATCCAGTTCGCGGTTGCGCCATTGCAACTGTTTTTCGGGCGGGAACTCGTGCGCCTCCAGCCGCTCCACCAACTCGTCCTCGAAGGGCATGACGCGGGATGTGACGCCGAACGTGCCGTCGCTCGTGTGCCGCCCCGCCCTGCCCGCGATCTGTGCGAATTCTGCCGGTTTAAGTCGCCGCTGGTGGGTGCCGTCGAACTTGGCGTCCTGGGCAAAGGCGACATGATCGACGTCGAGGTTGAGGCCCATGCCGATGGCGTCCGTCGCCACCAGAAAATCCACGTCGCCGGACTGGTAGAGCGCCACCTGAGCGTTGCGGGTGCGGGGCGAAAGTGAACCCAGCACCACCGCCGCCGCGCCCCGCTGGCGGCGGATCAATTCGGCGATGGCGTACACCTCGTCCGCCGAGAACGCGACGATGGCCGAGCGCCGCGGCAGGCGGGTGATCTTCTTGGAACCGGCATAATGCAGCTGGCTCATGCGCGGGCGGGTGATGACGTTGATGCCCGGCAGCAACGCTTCCAGCGCAGGCCGCACGGTGGAAGCACCCAGCAGCATGGTCTCGTGGCGGCCGCGCAGGTTCAGCAGCCGGTCGGTGAAGATGTGACCGCGGTTCAGGTCGGCGGCGAGTTGTATCTCGTCGATGGCCATGAAGGCGACATCGGCGTCCGGCGGCATGGCCTCCACCGTGCAGACGCGAAAGCGCGCGCCGGGCGGAAGGATTTTTTCTTCGCCGGTGATCAACGCGACATTCTCCACACCGACCTTGGCCACGACGCGGCCATAGACCTCGCGGGCCAGCAGCCGCAGCGGGAGGCCGATCATGCCCGAGGGTTGGGCCACCATCCGCTCGATGGCCATGTGGGTCTTGCCCGTATTGGTCGGCCCAAGCACGGCGGTGACGCCCCGCCCGGTCAAAACATGGGCAGGCCCGCGATAGGCGCGTAGTTCAGGATGGGAATGGAGGTTCATGACGTCCCAGTGGCGGCTCATTGGCGGCGGCAGAGCGCGCGGCGTTGGCCGGACCCTAACCGTTTATGAACGCGCCCGCACGGGGGTGCGGCGAATTACGCACAAACAGGAAAGGAATGGAACGGTGCGGGAACAGACCATGCCCGAATCGGTGGCGGCGTGACGTTGGCCGTTCGTTCCCTACCATATGGGGTGTGACGTTCGGCGGAGCGGCACAAGGGCGGGGCAATGGGCAACGTCAACTCACCCGTCTACGATTTCGGGGAAACGAAGTCGTGCCATACCGAAACGATTTGAAGCGAATTTGCCGGACCATTCAAGGCATTCGTTAACGCACTCTTATTCTGGAAGCCGAGTGCGGTCCCAGAAACGAGAACACAGCGAACCGAGGGGGAACGCAGGGTGACCGAATCGGCGAAAGGTCAGCGTTCCCGTTCGGTTCGCACAAGATGTGGTGGCGCGTTGCCGCTGCACCTACCAGCGGAATGGGTAACATTAGCGGATTGTTCACACAGCAAAACAGATCAATCGCGACTTGTCCCAAATCGGGATTTCCGTGGAGAACGGCCCTTCAAACCGCTTTCGCATTTCCTACATGATGCTCAACACGGCCCGCCGGAACGGGGGCCGGTTTCGACATCGCCGGTTTCGCTACGGGAGACCGGCCTTTGAAGGATTTTGAACGATGAAAGTAGAAACCTATACCGAACGGATGCGCGGCTTCATCCAGTCCGCCCAGCAGCGGGCACTGGCCGAAGGGCATCAGCAATTCATTCCGGAACATTTGCTCAAGGAACTGGTCGAGGACGGCGAAGGGCTGGCCGCTTCGCTGATCGACCGCGCTGGCGGCAACGCCAAACAGGTGTTGCTGGCAACTCAGACGGCGCTTGGAAAATTGCCGAAAGTGTCCGGCGGCAATGGCGGCATCTATATGGCGCAACCGCTGGCGAAGATTTTCGCGCGGGCCGAGGAAATCGGCCAAGAAGGCGGGCGACAGTTTCGTTACCGTCGAGCGGTTTCTGATGGCACTGGCGATGGAGCAGCCGACAGCAAAAATCATGAAAGATGCCGGTGTCACACCAGCCGCGTTGAACGAGGCCGTCGAGAGCGTCCGCAAGGGCCGGACGGCGGATTCGGCCTCCGCCGAGGATGGCTATGATGCGCTGAAGAAATACGCGCAGGATCTCACGGCGCTGGCCCGCGAAGGCAAGCTGGACCCGGTGATCGGGCGCGACGAGGAAATCCGCCGTGCGGTGCAGGTTCTGTCGCGGCGCACCAAGAACAATCCCGTCCTGATCGGTGAACCCGGTGTGGGCAAGACGGCCATCGCCGAAGGTCTGGCCCTGCGGATCATCAACGGTGACGTGCCGGAAAGCCTGCGCGACAAGTCGTTGCTGTCCCTCGACATGGGTGCGCTGATTGCGGGCGCGAAATATCGCGGCGAGTTCGAGGAGCGGCTGAAGGCCGTGCTGGCGGAAGTCACGCAGGCCGAGGGCGGCATCATCCTGTTCATCGACGAGATGCACACGCTGGTGGGTGCCGGCAAGGCCGATGGCGCGATGGACGCGTCCAACCTGCTGAAACCGGCTCTGGCACGCGGCGAACTGCATTGCGTCGGCGCGACGACGCTGGATGAATATCGCAAGCATGTGGAGAAGGACGCGGCGTTGGCCCGTCGTTTCCAGCCGGTCTTCATCGCCGAGCCGACGGTGGAGGATACGATCTCGATCCTGCGCGGCATCAAGGAAAAATACGAGTTGCACCACGGGGTCCGCATTGCGGATTCCGCGCTGGTGGCCGCCGCGACGCTGTCGAACCGCTACATCACCGACCGTTTTCTGCCCGACAAGGCCATCGATCTGATGGACGAAGCCGGGTCGCGGCTGCGGATGCAGGTGGATTCCAAGCCCGAGGAACTGGACGAACTCGACCGGCGCATCATCCAGTTGAAGATCGAGCGCGAGGCTCTGATGAAGGAGACGGATACGGCCTCGAAAGACCGGTTGGAAAAGCTGGAGGCGGACCTGTCCGACCTCGAGGATACGGCGCAGGAACTGTCGGCCAAATGGATGGCGGAAAAGGATAAGCTGTCGTCGACCCGCGATCTGAAGGAGCAGCTCGACCACGCCCGTTCGGAACTGGAAATCGCCCAGCGCGAGGGTAATCTGGCTCGGCCGGTGAGCTGTCCTACGGCACGATTCCGCAACTGCAGAAGCAGATCGAAGCGTCCGAAGGCGAGGACGAGGCGATGATGGTGGACGAGGCGGTAACGCCTGAATCCATCGCCCACGTCGTCTCCCGCTGGACAGGCATCCCTGTCGACAAGATGCTGGAAGGCGAGCGCGAAAAACTGCTGGCGATGGAAGACGAGCTTGCCAAGAGGGTGGTCGGTCAGGGTGAGGCCGTTCAGGCCGTATCCAAGGCCGTGCGCCGTGCGCGCGCGGGCTTGCAGGACCCGAACCGGCCGATGGGTTCCTTCATCTTCCTCGGCCCCACGGGCGTCGGCAAGACGGAACTGACCAAGGCGCTGGCGGACTATCTGTTCAGCGACGACAGCGCGATGGTGCGTCTCGACATGAGCGAGTTCATGGAGAAGCATTCCGTCTCCCGCCTCATCGGTGCCCCGCCCGGTTATGTCGGTTACGACGAGGGCGGTGTGCTGACGGAAGCGGTGCGGCGCAGGCCGTATCAGGTCGTGCTGTTCGACGAGATCGAAAAGGCGCATCCGGACGTTTTCAACGTGCTGCTTCAGGTGCTGGACGATGGCCGTTTGACGGACGGACAGGGCCGCACGGTCGATTTCCGCAACACGCTCATCATCATGACGTCGAATCTGGGTTCGGAATATCTCGTGAACCTGACCGACGAGCAGGATGTGGGCGACGTGCGCGACCAGGTCATGGACGTGGTGAAAGCCTCGTTCCGGCCTGAGTTCCTGAACCGCGTGGACGAGACGATCCTGTTTCACCGCCTGAAACGCTCCAACATGGCGGCGATCGTGCAGATTCAGTTGCGGCGGCTCGAAAAGCTGCTGGCCGACCGCAAGATCGTGCTGGAACTGGACGGCGATGCGCTGAACTGGCTGGCCGAAAAGGGCTACGACCCGGCCTATGGCGCGCGTCCGCTGAAGCGGGTGATTCAGTCGGCGGTGCAGGACCCGCTGGCCGAAAAGCTGCTGGCCGGTGAGATACCGAACGGTTCGACCGTTGGCGTGACCAGCGGCACGGACCGCCTGCAATTCCGTATCAAGGGCTCGAAGCTGAAATCCGTCGATGACGGTTTCGAGGCTGCGGCCTAATCCAGCAAGACCCCGCGCACTTTTTGCGCGGGGTTTGGCGGGCGGTTGTTCGTGGCCAGCCACTCCCGGTGAAGGATGGCACGCCGTTTCGGCAGGCGGGCTTCCAGAACCTCGAAAGTCACCATTCTGTCGGTGCGGAACATGCGGAAATCTTGCCGCAGGCAGCACCAACCGACGATGACGATACTCTCGCGGAAGAAACTCATATGGACGGGCCAGATGGTGCGCTCGGTTTGCTGGCCCTGTTCGTCTGCATAGACGAGATGCGCCTGCCGCTCCTCCCGCAACGCTTGCCGGATTAAACCCAGATCGACGGCTGGCGGGTCTTCCGGTTCATAAACGGGCGCGTAGAGCGGTGTTCCGATCAGGCTTTGTGCCAAAGCGGGCGGCAGCACGGCCTCGATCTTGGCAATCACATCCCGGGCGGCGCAGGACAGTGCGTCATCGGCACGCCCGTCCACCATCCGCGCGCCGAGCATGATGGCCTCCACCTCGTCGGCGTTGAACATCAGCGGCGGCAGGTCGTAGCCGCCTTCGAGCACGTAGCCGACACCGGCCTCGCCCCGCACCGGAACGCCGGAGGCTTCCAGCGCCACCATGTCGCGGTATAGGGTGCGGAGCGAGACTTCGCATTCGGACGCGATGGTGCCGGCCGCCACCGGACGACGGTTGCGGCGCAGTATCTGCACGATCTGCAATAGGCGGTCGGCGCGTCTCATGCTTTTGTGTATGCCACGCACCATGCTGACACCATGCTGTCAGCATGGTGTTCCAAACTCGCCAAAACCAATCAGGATTCCAAGCGATGCTCACACTCCGCACTGTCCCTCCCTTCCGCGGCACGATGGCCGCCAGTTCCTTTGCGCTGAAAGCCGATGCGTTGCTGGCCATGTCCGGCCTGCCCTACGAGCGCGAACAGGCATTGCCGATGAAGCAGCCGCTCGGAAAACTGCCCGTGCTGGTGGATGGCGATACGGTCATTCCTGACAGCACGCTGATACAGCGTCATCTGGAAACGGTGCGTGGTATCGACTTCGACGGGGCATTGACCCCGCAACAAACCGCACAGGGAACCGCCATTCGCCGACTGGTCGAGGATCACCTCTATTTCATCAATGGGCACCAGCGCTGGACCCTGCATCCCGATGCGGTGAAGGAAACATTCTTTGCCGAGGTGCCTGCATTGATCAGGGGGCTGGTTTTCAAGAGCGTCAATTCAAAGCGGAAGAAGGCGCAACATGGCCAAGGCCTTTCGCGCCATTCCGAAACAGACCTCACGTCCTTTCTGAACGAGGATGTCGACGCACTGGCTACGTTGCTCGGCGACCGGCTCTTCATGCTGGGAGAAAGTCCCACCAGCATCGACGCGACCGTGTGGGGCGCCATTCACAGCGCCTGGAACTGCGATCTGGATACGCCAGGTAAGGCGGCTATCGGCAAACACGCCAACCTGATCGCTTACGAGGAGCGGTTCCGGACGCGATTTTATCCCGATGGATGACTTGCCGCCGGAGATCGCGGCGCGTTTCGCCACGTTGGATGCGACGGGTCGTAAGCGCTTGCTGAAGTGGCGCGACCTGACCTTCGACGTGGCCGCCGCCGATGCCCGGATCGGGCCGCTGACCGAGACGCTTAAATGGGGTCAGCCGTCCTATCTGACGGAAACGACGCGGTCCGGCGGCACATTGCGGTTTTGGGTCACGAAGGACAGACGACCGGCCCTGTTCGTCACCTGCTCTTCCGACCTCGCCGATCGCGTGCGTGAGCGATACGGGGACGAGCTGGACTTCGAGGGCGCGCGGGCTATCATTCCGCGAGACGATACGAGCGACGCCGTGCTGCGACACGTCATCGCGCAGGTGCTGACATATAAGCTGGCGCTAGGCGGTCCCCTTCACGTCCAGCGCCAGCGCATGAAGCCCGGCCTCGAACTCCTCCGCGCACAGGCTGTTGACCGCGCGGTGTATCTCAACGCGCGATTTGCCGTCGAAAGCCGCCGCCTTCATGCGAATGCGGATATGGCTTTCGCCCTGCCCGTCGAAACCGGGCTGATGGCCCGCGTGCAGGTGGCTTTCGTTGATAACCTCCAGCGAGACCGGCGAAAACGCCTCTTTCAGCTTCCGTTCCAACTGACGCACGAGTGGGCCTTTTGCGGTCTCGTCATTCATCATCATTCTCCAAATCGTGCCCCTTGCGGTGGCTTTGTGACGGGCCATCTGGTAAGGACATTGGCCCCTTTGCGGGCACGCGTCTTCCCTTTCATAGCGGCATTTCCACCTTCATGGCTTCCAATTCAGATATTTTCGACAAGATCCGCATCCAGCCCCGCGGGGCGAAGAAGAAGGAAGCGGAAGCCAAGGCGGCCAACCAGTGCGCGTGGGAAGGGTGCGAGAACCCCGGCACCCACAAGGCCCCGATGGGCCGCAACCGGGAGGGGCAATACCTCAATTTCTGTCTCGAACATGTTCGCCTCTACAACAAGAATTTCAATTACTTCTCCGGTCTGGGCGACGATGAGATCGCCCGGTTCCAGAAGGAAAACCTGACCGGCCACCGCCCGACCAAACCCATGAGCGGTCGGCGGACGGGCGAGGCGGTCAACGAAGAGTCCCTGCGGGCCACACCCGGCTGGCACGCCAAGGTCCGCAGCCGCTACACGCCTGATGGCAAGCGCGTGCCCGGCACGGGTGCCGTCCCACGCAAGCTGAAGCGGCTGGAAGAGAAGGCTTTGCGCGAACTCGGCCTGCCGCAGACCGCCTCGCCCGAGCATATCCGCAAGAAATACAAGGATCTGGTGAAGCAGAACCACCCGGACGTGAACGGCGGCGACCGGTCCTCCGAAGAGCGGCTTCGACAGGTCATTCAGGCCTACAAGGTGCTGAAATCCGCCGGAATGGGCTGACGGCTTTTTTGCCTGTCCCCAGTGCTGCCATCCGTCGCTGTTCCAATTCCAGCGCATCCTTTTGACGCGCCACGCGGTTCTGCTAGACCCGCGGCGAACGTAGTGCCTCCCGAAATGAAGACCCTTCCATGAGCGACCAAACGAACCTGCCCGATACGACTGTCTCCGTCCGCGAAACCTTCGGCATCGACGTCGATATGGACGTGCCCGCCTATTCCACGCGCGGCGACCATGTGCCGACCATCGACAAGGACTATATCTTCGACCGCACGACCACGCTCGCCATTCTGGCCGGTTACGCCCACAACCGTCGCGTCATGGTCACGGGTTACCACGGCACGGGTAAGTCGACCCATATCGAGCAGGTCGGCGCACGGCTGAACTGGCCAACCGTTCGCGTGAACCTCGACAGCCACATTTCCCGCATCGACCTGATCGGCAAGGACGCGATCGTGCTGAAGGACGGCAAGCAGGTCACGGAGTTCAAGGACGGCATCCTGCCCTGGGCGTTGCAGAACAACGTGGCGCTGGTGTTCGACGAATACGACGCGGGTCGCCCGGACGTGATGTTCGTCATTCAGCGCGTGCTGGAAGTGGCGGGGCGGCTGACCCTGCTCGACCAGAACCGCGTGATCGAGCCGCACCCGGCTTTCCGCCTGTTCGCCACGACGAACACGGTGGGCCTGGGCGATACGTCCGGCCTCTATCACGGCACGCAGCAGATCAACCAGGGCCAGATGGACCGCTGGTCGATCGTCACTCAGCTCAACTACTTGTCCCACGACCACGAGGCCGACATTATCTCGGCTAAATCGCCGAAGTGGCAGGACGCCGCCGGGCGCGACCGGGTCTCGAAAATGGTGCGCGTGGCCGACATGACCCGCGCCGCCTTCATCAACGGCGACCTCTCCACCGTGATGAGCCCCGCGCACGGTGCTGACATGGGCCGAAAACGCGCAAATCTTCGGCGATTTGTCGTTCGCCTTCCGGCTGACCTTCCTCAACAAATGCGATGAGCTAGAGCGGCCATTGGTGGCCGAGTTCTATCAGCGGGCATTCGGGGAGGAATTGAAGGAGAGCGCGGCGAACGTGGCGCTTGGTTAGGTGCTTTGTCCTCGCGCTCTGACAACCGGTTTAGTGTTGCGGTTCGAATAACCGTATATCGAACCGGACCCTGATAGATGAACAAGACGCTGAAGAAAATGCGCCGTAATCCGAGAGGCGATTGGCGCATCGAGGACGTTCAAAAAGTATGTCGACAAATGGGTGCAATCTGTTTGCCTCCGCGCGGTGGCGGATCACATTGGAACGTGACGCTGGCAGGCATCGAGCGTATGGTGACCGTTCCAGCCCACAAACCGATCGGGCCAGTTTATATACGAAAGCTCGTTGCGCTTCTTGACGAAGGAATCTCAAATGGATGACCTCTCCATACCTAGACATGCTGACGGCGCACCGTTCGACCCGCAGGCATATGCAGTTGTCGTAGAGCCTCTCTCCAAAGAAGATGGCGGCGGCTGGTTGGCCACCATCCCGGACCTTCCTGGTTGTATGGGGGATGGCAAAACCGAGATTGAGGCTATTGCCGATGTACGGTCAGCCGCGCTTTGCTGGGCTGATGGTGCAGAGGAATTAAAACGCGGTATCCCGAAACCCTCCTTTCCTGCCGGCCAGACGCTCGTCGCCGCAGAATAGCCCATGCCCACCCGCCAGTCCCCTTCCATCGGCGACAATTCGCGCAACACGGCGAGCATTGCCGATATGGAGCCGCTGAAAACGTCCGTCGCGTCCTGCGTTCGTGCCATCGCGCGCGATGCCGAGCTGGAAGTGACCTACGGCAAGGACAAGCCGGGCATGGCGGGTGATCGCGTTCGGTTGCCGGATTACGGGCGGGCGACGACGCCGAAGCAGATTGCCATCACACGCGGGCTGGCCGACGCGATGGCGCTGCGCCGTGCCAAGCATGACAGTTCCGTCCACGCGACCCACCTGCCGGTCGGCGACAATGCCCGTGCGGTTTTCGACGCTGTGGAACAGGCCCGTGTGGAGGCCATCGGTTCCCGCGCGATGGACGGGATGGGCGATAATCTGGCGCAAATGCTGGACGACAAGTTCCACCGCGAAGGGTTTACCGACGCGCAATCCACCGAAGACGCGCCGCTGGAACATGCGGTTGCCATGCTGTTGCGCGAAAGCCTGACGGGCCGTCGGCCACCACGTTCGGCGGCTGCGATGGTCGATGTGTGGCGCGACTGGATCGAGGCGCGGGTCGGTGACAATTTCGCCAATCTCGCCAATTCGCTGGACGATCAGGACGCTTTTGCCCGCGCTGCCCGCGACCTGATCGCCGATCTCGACATGGGCGACGAGCTGGGCTCGGATTCCAAGGAATCCGACGACGATGCGGACGACGATCACGAGCAGCAGCAGGACGAGACGGAGGACATGGAGCGCGAGAACGAGGAGCAGACCGGCTCCGAGGACGCGCAGCCCGACGAGTCCGAAGCCGCCGGCGACGAGCAGGACCAGGGCGAAATGGAGGCGCAGGACGCCACCGGCGAGGATGTCGACGACGATTCCGACAGCCAAGACGCGGAAACGCCCGGCGAGGCCCAGCGCCCGGACATGCCCCTTTCCGATGGCAAGCCCATTTCCGACTACAAGATTTTCTCCACCGACGCCGATGAAGAGGTGCGGGCCGAGGATTTGTGCGACGAGGCCGAACTGGAGCGCCTGCGCGCCTTTCTCGACAAGCAGCTGTCCCATCTGGCGGGCGTCGTCGGGCGTCTGGCCAACCGGTTGCAACGCCGCCTGATGGCGCAGCAGAACCGGGGCTGGGATTTCGATCTGGAGGAGGGCTATCTCGACTCGGCACGCCTGACCCGCATCGTCACCGATTCCACCGCGCCGCTGTCGTTCAAGATGGAGCGGGACACCGACTTCCGCGATACGGTGGTGACGCTGGTACTCGACAATTCCGGCTCCATGCGCGGACGTCCGATTACGGTCGCCGCCACCTGCGCAGACATTCTGGCCCGCACGCTGGAGCGGTGCGGCGTGAAGGTGGAGATCCTCGGCTTCACAACTCGGGCGTGGAAGGGCGGCACGGCGCGGGAGGAATGGCTGAAGGCCGGAAAGCCCGCGAGCCCGGGCCGTTTGAATGACTTGCGCCACATCATCTACAAGGCGGCCGACGCGCCTTGGCGGCGGTCTCGGCGCAATCTGGGCCTCATGATGCGCGAGGGCCTGCTGAAGGAAAATATCGACGGCGAGGCGCTCGACTGGGCGCACCAGCGGCTTCTGGCGCGGCCCGAACAGCGCAAGATCATGATGATGATTTCCGACGGTGCGCCGGTGGACGATTCCACGCTCTCGGTGAACCCGGGCAATTATCTCGAGCGCCACCTGCGCTTTATGATCGAGGAGATCGAGGAACGCTCGCCCGTCGAGTTGCTGGCCATCGGCATCGGGCATGACGTGACGCGCTATTACAAACGCGCCGTCACAATCGTGGACGCCGAGGAACTGGCGGGCGCGATGACGGAGCAGCTGGCGGCTTTGTTCGAGGAGCAGACGGCGCGCAAGCGCAAGCCCAAGCGGCAGCGGGCGACGGGACTGGTCGGCTGACCGGTATGAGGCGTTTTGCACTGGTCGGGTTGGTGGCAAGCCTGTTTGCCTCCACCGCTGGCCTCGCCTTCGAGCGCATCATCGAGGACGCCGGGCTGACCGGCACCCCGATCGCGGCCTTCGAAGTTGCCGCGCCCGAACGCAAGACGTTCGGCACCCTGCGCTTCGCCGGTGGTCTCTCCGTGAAAGCCCGCAGCGCGCATGTGGGCGCATTTTCCGGCCTGTCCGTTTCGGACGACGGCGCACTGATCGCCATTACCGATACCGGCTTCTGGATGACGGCGCGGATCGAGCGGGATAAGGCTGGCGCGCCATCGGGATTTGCCGATGGTCGTATCGGTCCGCTGCTCGACACGCGTGGTGTGCCATTCAACCATAAATGGGGGGCGGACGCGGAAGGGTTGACGCTGCGCAACGGGCGCGTCTTCGTGTCGATGGAACAAAAGGCGCGGATTCTCGCCTATCCGCGCGCGGCCAATGGTGATCTTTCCGAGCCAGCGCGGGTCGTGGCGCCCTCGTTTCCCGAGCCCAAACTGCGCAATTCCTTTGGGCTCGAAAGCATCGTGGCCCTGCCGGATGGTCGTCTGCTGACGATCACGGAGGGTGCCCCCAACGACAGCGCACCGGCACGCGCCTTTCTGATCGCCATATCCGGCACCACCGAACTGGCGGTGGCGCGGCACGACGGCTTTTATATTACCGACGCGACACTGCTGCCGGTCAGCGGCGATATTCTGCTTCTCGAACGCAATTTCACACCGTCGCGCGGGCCCGAAATGCGGTTGCGGCGGATTGCACGCGACACGATCGCGGCGGGCGCAACGCTGGATGGCGAGGTGTTGCTGACGGTCGGGCGCGGCTATGCCATCGACAATATGGAAGGCATTTCGGCTTTTCTGGATGCCGACGGTGCAACGCGGATCGGGCTGATTTCAGACGACAACCACTGGCCGCTGCAGCGCACGCTCTATCTGGAATTCGTGCTGGACGAGGCCGGTTAGGCCAACTCTTCAGCAGCGCGGCCCGCCGCACGAACAAGCCGTAAGGCACCAGCATCGCCACGCCCACGAGCACTTTCACCAGAAAGTCGCCACAGGCGAGAGAAACCCAAAGGGGCACCGACGCGCCGACACCCAGCAATGGCACGACAAAACCGAGCGAACCGGATTCGCCGCCGAAATCGAGCATGGCAAAGGCCGGAGCGAAGGCGAGTGCAAAGAACAGGAGCGTATCGAGCGCCGAGCCCAGCAGGCTGGACACGAACGGCGCGCGCCACCAGCGACCGTTCCGCAACCGGTCGAAGACGGATACGTCGAGCAATTGCGCCATTAGAAACGCGCTGCCGGATGCGATGGCGATGCGGGGTGTGGCCAGCCAGATCGATAGAGCCACGGCGAGCACGAAACCGGCTGCCACGACCAGCCGCGCGCGTGCGGGGCCAAAGGTGCGGTTGGTGAGGTCGGTGACCAGAAACGCGGCCGGATAGGTGAACGCGCCCCAGGTCAGCAATTCGGCCAGATTCACGCCGCCAAGCGGCGGCCTGCACGGGATATTGAACAAGGATGTTCGACGCCACGACGACGACAGTCATAGCGGCAATGAAAGGCGCGAGGGAGCGGATCGCGGTCATGGCGAGAACCTTCTCGGCGAAATGAAACGCCGCGCGAACGCGGCGGCAGGATCAGGCGGCTCTTCGGACGACTTCGACCAGCACCTTGGCAACATCCGTCTCGGCCAGTTTCTTGGCAATCTGGCGACGCATGATCTGCGCTTTCGGAGACAGGTTGGCTTCCTTTTCCTTCATCAGGAACGCATCGAGACCACCACGATGCTCGACCGTGCGGAGAGCGGATGCGGCCACGCGCAGGCGAATGGACTGGTCCAACGCCTCGGACAGCAGCGTCACGTTCACCAGATTGGGCAGAAAGCGGCGGCGCGTCTTGTTGTTGGCGTGGGAAACGTTGTTGCCGGTCATCACGGCCTTGCTGGTCAGTTCGCACTTGCGGGACATGGGAATATTGCCTTCGTGTCTTGCTCGTCATGCCCTGAAGGGCACGATGGTGAAATACAGGGATCGCTCTCGACACCGGTTCGATGAACCTGACCGGCTGTGTCGGGCGCACGAAAGCGCCGCCGGGAAATACCAAGCGCGAAGTCATGCGGTGTTAGAGCGGGTCCGGCATTCAGTCAAGGTTCATCGCGCTGCCGGTAACGATCCCGTCACGTTCGCAGTTTTGCCGAAATGACAGGCGATGCTGCATCCGGTCGCACAATGTGTGCGGCACGTATGAAAGGCTTCCTCATGCTTCGCACCGGCACCGCCATCCTCGCCGTTCTCATTGCCCTGCCCGCCACTGCCTCGCCCGCCAGTGCTGCGACGGTTCGCTCGACCATCGACGTGTCGTTTCTCGGTCTTCCGATCGGCGAGTTGAGTGCGACCACAAAAGCCGACGGCGCGTCGTATTCCTATGAGGGCAAGGTCAAATCGAATGCCTTCGTGCGGATGGTCGCGGGCACGAAAGTTTCCTTTTCAGGCTCCGGTGCCGTGGCCGGTGACAGGGCGGTGCCGTCGAAACACTCCACCATCTACAAACAGCGCCGCGGGACCGGCGAGGTGCATCTGGCCTTCGTCCAGGGCGCGGTCACGCAATCGCGGTCCATTCCTGCCGTCAAATACAAGGAGGGTACCGTGCCGGTGTTACCGGCCCATCTGCAGAACGTGCTGGACCCGGCGTCCGCGTTGGTCTTTCCCGTCAAACCCGGCGACATCGGCAACGGCCAGGCCGTTTGCAACCGAACCTTGCCTGTCTTCGACGGTAAGACGCGGGTGAACCTGAATTTGTCCTATGCAGGCTCCAAGCCCGCACAGGCTAAGGGTTTCAACGGTACCGTTCACACGTGCACCGTGCGCTACGAGCCGGTATCCGGCCACCGGCCGTGGAAAGAGAACGTGAAATACTGGTCCGCAAACCGCGCGATCAGCGTGACGATGGCTCAGATCGGCGATGCGCCGGTCTATGGCCTGTTCGGCTTCGACATCAAGACCGACAAGGGCTGGGCGCGGGGCAGCGCTTCGGAATTCATCAGCCGTTGATTGGCTCTCACGCGAGCGGCCATTCCCTCGAATGGCAGCGCTCCGAGGGGCGGCGCATGATCGCCCGTCGGCCGGTCGGCCTCCACATGTCCGAACGATCGAGAATCGTTACCCCGCGATTTCCCGCACCCGCAGCGATGTGACGCGGTTCTTGGCACGGCCCAGAACGACGAAGCGTTTGCCGTGGAAGGTGAAGGTCTGCTTCTCCTCGGGAATCATCTGAGCCTCGTGAATGACGAGACCGGCGACGGTGGTGGCCTCCTCGTCCGGCAGGTTCCAGTCCAGCGCGCGGTTGAGGTCGCGGATGGGCAGGGAGCCATCGACGATCACCGATCCGTCGGCCTGCATGGTCATTCCACTCAGGGTTTCATCGTGCTCGTCGGCGATGTCACCGACGATCTCTTCCAGAATATCCTCAAGCGTGACGATGCCTTCGACCTCGCCGTATTCGTCCACCACCATCGCCATGTGGGCCTGTTTGTGCAGGAATGCGCCAAGCTGGTCGCGCAGGGTCGTCGTTTCCGGCACGAACCACGGCTCGCCCATCGTGGCGCGGATGTCGAACTTGCGGGTGGAATAGCGGCTGGCGGACAGGGCGCGCAGCATGTCCTTGGCGTGGACGATGCCGATGATGTTGTCGGCGGAGCCTTCCCAGACCGGCAGGCGGGTGTAGGACGAGCCGAGAATCTGTTTCACCAGCTTTTCGGGCTTTTCGTCCGCGTTGACGCTTTCCATCGACGTGCGGTGGATCATCACGTCTGACAGTTCCAGCGCGTGCAAGTCCAGCACACCGCCCATCCGGTCCCGGTCGTCCTTCACCACCGAGCCGTCCCGGTGCAGCACATCAACGGTGCCGCGCAGTTCCTCATGGGCCGAAAGGGGTGAAGAGTTTTCGTCAAGATCGACACCGAAGGCACGCAAGACCCGGCGCACGATCCACGAGATGAGCGCCGTGGCCGGGCCAAACATTTTCACGATTACCGCCACGATGGGCGCGACCACCAGAGCGAATTTATCGGGGTTCGAAATCGCCCAGCTTTTCGGCAGCACTTCGGCGAAGATGACCACCAGAACGGTCATCAGCACGGTGGCGTAAACGACACCGAGATCGCCGAACAGGCCGATGAACAGGCTGGTGGCCAAGGCGGAAGCCAGAATGTTGACGAGGTTGTTGGAAATCAGCAGCGCGCCGATCAACCGTTCCTGCGTTGCAATCAACCGCGCCACGAGGGCCGCGCGAATATCCCCGGCCTTTTCCATTGAATGGATACGCGCGCGGGACACCGCCGTCAGTGCCGTTTCCGAGCCGGAAAAGAAGCCCGACAGGCAGATGAGGCAGAAAACGGCAAGCGCCGTGAGCCAGAGCGTGAGCATGGGATCAGACCTGCTGCTGGAGGAAAGTGGACACTTCGCTGGCGGGCACATCGTCGGCGATGAACGCCTGCCCGATAGCACGGGTGAGGATGAAGGTCAGTGCCCCCCGCGACACCTTCTTGTCCTGTGCGATGGCGGCCATCAACCGGTCGACGGTGAACCCTTCCGCACCACGTATCTGTCCGATGGATGTGGGCAGGCCGACGCTTTCGAAATGGCGGCGCACACGGGCACCATCATCCGGCGAGCAATGGTTCATGCGGGCGGAAAAGTCGTGGGCGAGCACCATGCCGATGGCGATGGCCTCGCCGTGGACAAGGCGCGCGCCGTCATAGCCGACTGCCGCTTCCAGCGCGTGGCCGAATGTGTGGCCGAGATTGAGGAGGGCGCGCACGCCCCCTTCCCGCTCGTCGGCCTTCACCACCGCCGCCTTGGCACGGCAGGATGTGGCAACCGCGTGAATACGCTCTTCGCCGCCGGCCAGAACGGCCTGCCAGTTGGCTTCCAGCCACGCGAAAAAATCGGGATCGTCGATCAGCCCGTATTTGGCGACCTCCGCATAACCGGCACGCATTTCGCGGGGCGAAAGGGTGTCGAGCAGCGCTGTATCGGCGATCACCCGTTTAGGCTGGTTGAACAGCCCGACCAGATTCTTGCCGTGGGAGGTGTTGATGCCCGTCTTGCCGCCGACGCTGGAATCGACCTGCGCCAGCAGCGACGTCGGCACCTGCACGAAATCCATGCCGCGCCTGGTAATGCCGGCGGCAAAACCCGCCAGATCACCCACCACGCCACCGCCGAAAGCAATCAGCGTATCGCCCCGTTCCATGCCGGATGACAGGATGCCGGTGCACACCGTTTCCAGCGTTGCGAAGTTTTTCGACTGTTCACCGGGCGGGACGCTGAGTGTCTCGTTGGGAATGGCGGCTTCATCGAGAAGCCCGCGCAGCCGGTCACCGTGAGCGGCATTCACAGTGTCGTCCGTGACGATGATGGCGCGTCCGCCGGGGCGTGTCTCCGCAAGAAAAGTGCCGATGCCGCCGAGCGCGCCGTCACCTATCACGATAGGGTATGAGCGTTCGCCGAGATCGACTGTAACAGTCTGCGTTCCGAATGTATCGGACATGACAGTCTCCGGTAACGCGGTCCGGGCGGACCTTACTTCCAGCCCCGGGCCTCCGCGATGCCAGGAAGCGCGTCTGCCAGCATATCGACGAGTTCGCCTGCAATCACGTCACGGGACACCGTGCGGCTTTCGATGGTGATGTCGGCGGTGGCATAGACGGGATTGCGCTCTTCCAGCAGCGCTTTCATCACCGCTTCCGGGTCGTCCTGCTTCAGCAGAGGACGGTCGGAACGGCGCTGGACGCGCTTCATCAGGATGTCGAGATCGGCGTTGAGCCAGACCGAAACGCCACCCTCACGGATGTCGGCACGGATATCCTCGTTCATGAAGGCCCCGCCGCCTGTTGCCAGAATGCACTGGCCCTCGCCCATCAGCCGCTTGATGACCTTCTGCTCGCCGGAGCGGAACGCCTTTTCGCCGAACTGGTCGAAAATGTCCTGCACGGTCATGCCGGCGGCCTTTTCGATTTCCTTGTCGGCATCGGTGAAGGGAATGTCGAGATATTGCGACAACCGCTTGCCGATGGTGGACTTGCCCACGCCCATGATGCCCACGAGGACGATGGAGCGTCCGTCGAGCGCACGGCGAATTGTGCTGGAGCGGTCTGCGATGACCGCGCGATTGATTTCCTGATTTGTAGCTGCGCTCACGGTTTGATCTTGTCTCGTTTGAAATTGTTCTTTTTGGCGAAAGGCGGCGACTGCGCCACAAAACCTGCAACAGGTCGTGTCGTTAGATAGGCGGTCGCGTCGGGCGCGGCAAGACTAGGCGGCATCTTGCACACCCATCACAGCCGCCCATCCAGTTGCAAACCTTTCAGGGTATGCCCATACAGGGCTTGCGCGCGTTGCAGAGTGGGGCGGCTGCAACAGATCCACATATTCGAGCGGAGACCGCTTTGCCGAGCCTGATCAAATTTCTCGTCTTCTGTGCCGTGCTTGCCGGGCTCGTCTATGGCGGCATGTTTGCGTTGGCCACGATGGTGGAGCCGGAAACCCGTGAAATGCGTGTGACCATACCCAGCAAGGTCATCAACAAGGATTTGTAGGCGGCTCTCGCGCGGTCGACCATCCCTGCGGATGGCCGCATGTCCCAAGGCGCGTCACATATGCGCCGGCCGGCTGCTGGCCGTCATGGAGTTCGCCCGACAGGGCTTGATATTAAGGCTTCCACAACGGGCGTCGTTTAGCGTGGCAACATGAAAAACGCTCCCGCCATCGACGCCTTTCTTGAAATGATGAGTGCCGAACGGGGCGCTGCGCGCAACACGCTCGACGCCTACCGGCGCGATCTTGACGATGCGGCAGACCCATTGCGGCCTGTTCGACGCGACGACCGCCGATCTGCGCGCCTATCTGACGACGCTGGCACCGCGCGGGCTAGGGGCCGCGACGCAGGCGCGCAAATTGTCGGCGCTGCGTCAGTTCTATCGGTTCCTGTTTTCCGAAGGTCTTCGGCAGGACGACCCGACCACCACGCTCGACGCACCCCGCGCGAGCCAGCCGCTCCCGAAAATCATGAGCGAATCGCAGGTCGATGCCCTGCTTCTTCATGCCGAGGAACGGGTCGACGTGGCCAAAAGCCCGTCGAAACGCCTGTCGGCAGCCCGGCTCCATGCGGCCCTGGAATTGCTTTACGCCACCGGCCTGCGCATCAGCGAGTTGGTCAGCCTGCCGCTGGCGGCTTTGGGGCAGGACGATGCCCGCGCGATGGTGGTGACCGGTAAAGGCAACAAGGAACGGCTGGTGCCGCTGGGCGGCAAGGCACGGGAGGCGGTGCGGGTCTATCGCGCGTTCGCAGGCGATACCCTGGATGCCCAGCCTTACCTCTTTCCCGGTCGGGGAGGACATATGACGCGGCAGCATTTTGCCCGCGATCTGAAGGCACTGGCCGCCGGAGCCGGGCTGTTGCCGTCGCAGGTCTCGCCCCACGTGCTGCGCCACGCGTTCGCCAGCCACCTGCTCGCCAACGGTGCCGACCTGCGCGCCGTGCAGCAGTTGCTCGGCCATGCCGACATCGCAACGACGCAGATCTACACCCATGTGATGGAAGATAAGCTGCGCGATCTGGTGGAAAGCGCGCACCCGCTGGCGCGCGTCAGCGTCTGAGCGCCGCTCATCCCTTCACGAGTTTGACAGGTCCGCCCGCTGCCATCGGCTGGCTTGCGCCCAGGCCGTTCAGGGCACGGAACAGGGCTTCGGGGCGTTTCACGCCCTCCATCCGGCTACTCAAAGCAGACGGCGTATCACCGGAGCGTGCATTGGCGACGGAAAGGCGTAACGGGCCAAGACGGGCCTGCTCCCGTTTGGACAGGTTGCGGAATGTTCCGGCGATCCAGCTTTGCCCGGCACTGGTGTCGCCGCGCGGGCTGGCGAGAATGAAGCGGTACATGCGGCCCTGCCGCGCGATGACCGTCACATCGAAGCGCCAGTCACCGGCAACCGCCCGCCCCCGCGCCGCCTCCATGCCACCAATGGAAACAGACCGGATCGTGGCCGGGTCGAGGCCGTTGACCCAGCCGGACGCGAGATAGGCCGTGGCGTCTCCGCGTTCGTCCACCGCATCGAACCGCAGGGCCTGATCGCCGGGGCCGGAAGCCAGCACGGCCTCATCACGGTTTTCCAGATCGAAGCCTTCGGGCACATCGAAGGCGAAACCGAGTTTCTTGTGGGCAAAGGTGTTGCCGCGCACGAACCCGTCGCTCGTGCCGTCGCCGAAAATCATGCCATCGACAGCAGCCAGATACCGGTCCCGCCCCCGCTCACCCGTGCCTTCCGGGCCGAAGGCGCGGGCATGGAGCCGGGCCAGTTCGATGCGGCGGGGGGTGGAGGGGTGGGTGCTGGACATACCTTCTTCCTCGCCGGACATGCCTGATTGCCACGCGGTAAACCGGCTGAGGGATTCCAGAAACCGTGCTGCGGCAAAAGCGTCGAAACCTGCCGTGCCAAGGCGGCGGATGCCCAGCGCATCGGCCTGCAATTCCTGCCGCTGGTTGAACGCCGCCTGCCGCTGCTTCACCGCACCGGCGGCGATCTGTCCTGCGACGGGGTTGGTCAACACGTCGGCCAGCACGGTTTCCACCAGTTCTTCCGAACGGGCTTCCTGCGACCGGGCGACGCCGTGGCTGGCGCTCACATGGGCCATTTCATGGGCCAGAACCGCCGCGATTTCGGACGTGTCGTTGGCCAACGCCAGCAGACCGCGGGTGATGTAAAGGTAGCCACCCGGAAGCGCGAAGGCGTTGACGAGGGGGCTGTCGAGTATGGTCACTTCATAAGCACGGGTCGGCTCTCCAGCCTCACCTGCGGCAATCAGCCTGCCTGTGATGATGGTAAGCAGGTCTTCCAGTTTCGGGTTGGAATAGACCCCGCCATTTTCCGCGATCACCTGCGGGTGCCGCGCTGCGCCCAGTCGCGCTTCGGGATCGGAGGCGCGAACGGATTCCACATCCACGCGCGGCGTGTTCGGATCCTGGAATGGAGCGACGCTTTGGACATTGGCGGCGAGTTCGGTTTCCAGCACGTCACTGACGCGGCAAGCGGCAACGGTCACCGACAGACATGCGACCATTGCGAAGCGCAGCAAGGTCGAGACGCCGTCACTCATCGGCCAGAATGCGGATTTGTGCTGCATCTTTCAGCCGGATCACCGGCCCCCCGTTCAATTCCACCGTGCCGCGTATTTCCACGCGCTTGCCTGCCAGTGTGGCGAGACTGTCCACATCGCCGCGATAGCGGCTTCGGCCGGTCTTCGCTACACTCGCGGTTACGTCCTCGTCCCACTTTTGGCCGAAAT
Source organism: uncultured Alphaproteobacteria bacterium (assembly GCA_963799325.1). Lineage (GTDB taxonomy): Bacteria > Pseudomonadota > Alphaproteobacteria > Rhizobiales > Rhizobiaceae > Pseudahrensia. Next base: position 311,463 of record CAWCWS010000004.1, read on the forward strand.
TGAGATAGAGCCGCCTTTCCCGGTCGCCGACGCTCGCCACGCGGCCAGTCACGACGGTGAAAAGACCGGCCCGTGCCGCGACACGTTTGGCATCACTTGCCGGGAGTGCAGTGCCTTCCGGTTCGGCGGCAAGCAAGGCGGAGACGCAGTCAGCGGACCGGCCAACGGGATCGGCCAGCGCCGTTGCCTGTTCGAGAAACGCGCCTTGCAACCACATATTATCGATAAAGGCATGAACCGCGATGCGGCCGTAGCGGTCCGGTGTTTCGGACAGGGCATACAGAGCCAGAGGTTCGTTGGTGACCATTGCCAGCGGCGCGTCCGTTGCGATGTCGGCCAGTCGAAAGCGGCGATCGTCGCCTTCGACCCGGAAGAGATCGGACGTGCCGGACGGAACCACCATTCCTGTTACAGGATCACCCGATATACAGGGATGGGTTTGTTGTGCGGACGCACGGTTCGGCGCTATTGACACGAGCAAGGCCAACACGGTTGCACCGGCACCACGCCGCGCTAGTGTGGTGGCAACGGCTCCGTAGCTCAGCAGGATAGAGCACCAGATTCCTAATCTGGGGGTCGCGCGTTCGAATCGCGCCGGAGTCACCACCCCGCCAGTGCGGTCAGCGTTCAGATATTGACGCAATTCACGGTCAGTTCGACGCGAATACCATCATCGGTCCAGGTGCGTTCGCTCGTGCCGCCAATGGAGCGCAGGATGTTGGAGATGGTGCGGGTGCCAAAACCCTCGGATGCGCCTGCCCCATCTTCTATCCGGCCGACACCCGTTTCCGACCAGACAAGATGCAGGCGGTCCTCTTCGCGGTGCCATGTTACATTAATAGTGCCACTGTCGCGCGCCAGAGCACCGTGCTGGCCGGCGTTGACCAACAGTTCATGCAGCGTCAGTGCCAGCGGCGTGATGGAAGCGACCGGCAACTGGGTATCTGGGCCATTCCACGCCATCCGGGCCTGATCCTGCTCACCGACACTTTTCAGCATGGCGTCGATGACCGAACGAAGGTCCGCCATAGCGTAGTCTTCGCCCGTTGGACTGAAGGTTGCCTCATGGGCGCGCCCCAGTGCCTGAATACGATTGGACGCTTTGGTGACCAGGCCCGTTGCTGATGGATCGCCGTGGGCGGACAGGCGCACGATGGAGGATGCCACGGCCAGCAGATTGCGGAGACGATGGTGCATTTCGCGTGACAGCGCATGGCGCACCTGCGCGGCGGAACGGTGGGCGATCCGGTCCGTCACATTCCATTGCGATCCGTAAAAATACGCAACCTGTCCGTCGTCTCCCATCACGGGAGACACATGCAGAGCGTTCCAGAAGGTGGACCCATCCTTGCGGTAGTTCAGCAGTTCGACGACGCAATTTTCGCCGTTTCGCACCGCTTCGCCGATCCGCATGGCTTCTGTGTGATCGGTGTCCGGCCCCTGCATGAAGCGGCAGTTGCGACCGACGCATTCCTCCCGGCTGTAACCGCTCAGGTCAGCAAAGGCGTCATTGATATAGATGACCGGGTTATCATCGAGGTGCGGGTCAACGATTGTCACTGCCAGTTTTGCGCGGTCGGCAAACAATTTCAAGGATCCGAGCACCTCGCCGCGCGGGTCCGATTTGTTCGATCGATTCTCAACCGTAAGTGAAGAGCCTGCGGACTGCGAATGCTCGTTCAGGGACATACTCTCTCCGCTTCGGGACACGCTCATAGACAATGACAAAAGCGGATAATTTCAGAACGCATTTTGCGATCGGTTGGGCAATGGAATTGTCGCCACATCAGGAAACCGTTTCCAATGGCTGTTGGTTCCATGAAGCAGTGATTTTATCCGATCCGGATTCAGGCCATACCGTCCTGCGCATCAGCGACAGCCGCATCTTCCCATTTCGGCCCGCCCTTCGCCACGCCCACCATAGCCGGACGCAGGACGCGATCGCCGATCATATAGCCTTCCTGTACAACCTGCGCCACGGCATTGTTGGGCATATCAGGGTTGGGCATCTCGAACATGGCCTGATGCAGGTTCGGGTCGAACTTCTCGCCCTCGGGATTAAACTTTTTGACACCCGCCTTGTCGAGAGCCTTGAGGAGTTCCCGCTCGGTCAGTTCCACGCCTTCGATCAGATTCTTGAACTCGTCGGAGCCGCTCTCGCGCTTGTCAGCGGGCACGGCCTGGATGGCCCGTTGCAGATTGTCGCCAACCGCCAGCAGGTCACGGGCAAAACCGGTCACCGCATAAGTGCGGGAATCGACGATCTCTCGGGCGGTGCGACGGCGCAGGTTTTCCATCTCGGCAACCGTGCGGAGCATCTTGTCTTTCATCTCCTCGTTTTCGACGCGCAGTTTGTCGAGCACGGCGAGAACGGTCGCTGGGTCATTGGGGTCAGCCAGTTTGGCGCCAGGCGCATCTTCGGGAGCGTCCTCCGCTTCCATTTCCGCCTGTTCCTCGGCGGCCAGCCGCTCTTCCTCGGCTTCCAGGTCGTCGAACAGGGCATCTTCTTCGGAACGGTAACCGGGCATCGTTTCACTCGTTTTGGCATGTCTCGTCTGTTGAGCGCCATATCGGCGCTGGGCAACGGCAAATCAAGACGGTTGGCGCTATTGAAGCAGACGGGAGACGACCTGCGCCGTGTAATCGACCGTCGGCACGATGCGGGCGTAGTTCAGCCGTGTCGGCCCGATGACACCCACGGCTCCGATAATGCGTTGGGTGGAGTCGCGATAGGGCGCGACGACGACGGAAGAACCGGACAGCGAAAACAGCTTGTTTTCCGAGCCGATGAAGATCTTCACCCCCTCCCCTTCCTCGGCCAGTTGCAGCAGTTGCATCGTGCCTTCGCGGCTTTCCAGCTCGTCGAAGAGGTGGCGCAACCGCTCCATGTCGCCCGGTCCGCCTGCCCCGTCCACGGCATCGAACAGGTTGGCGCGCCCGCGCACGATGAGTTGCGGCTCGGCGTCCGCGTCCGCGCCCGCCCAGACGGCGAGACCCTGATCGACCAGCGATTGCGCCAGTTCGTCCAGTTCGGCGCGCGCCGATCTCATCTGGTCGGCAATCGCCTTGCGCGCTTCCGACAGGGTGCGCCCTGCGATGTGGGCGTTGAGGAAGTTGGAAGCCTGCGTCAGCGTGGACGAACTCATACCGGGCGGCAGATCGACTATGCGGTTTTCCACCAGCCCCTGTTCGCCCACCATCACCACCAGCGCCTTGGTGGGTTCCAGCCTGAGAAATTCGATATGGCGCAGGCGTACGTCCGCCTTGCCCGCGATCACCAGCCCCGCGCCGGATGTGAGGCCAGACAGCATGGAGGACGCCTCGCGCAGCAGGGAATCGACCGTGTGGCCGGATGCGGCAGCCTTCGCCTGGCTTTCGATGGCGGCGCGCTCGTCCCCCGTCAGGCTGCCCAGTTCCAGCAGTCCATCGACAAAATAGCGCAACCCCCGTTCGGTCGGCAGACGGCCGGCGGAAACATGGGGGGCGTAGATCAGACCCAGATGTTCAAGGTCCGACATGACGTTGCGGATGGAAGCGGGCGAGAGCGATTGCGATAATTGCCGCGACAAGGTGCGCGAGCCCAGCGGTGTGCCCGCCGCCAGATAAGTTTCCACGATATGGCGGAATATCTCGCGGGAGCGATCGTCGAGCGTGCTGAAATGGGGAATTTCGGGGGAAAGGACCATGCCTGCAATATAGAGGCTGCGATGGACGTTGGAAGCGTGTCACGTTACCAGCGGTGCAAACAGGTACGGGACATGCAATATGCGACCTTCCAAACGCGCTGCAGACGAAATGCGCGCCGTCACGCTCGAACGCAATTTCTCAAAACACGCCGAAGGCTCCTGCCTCGTGAAGATGGGCGACACCCATGTGCTGTGCACCGCCTCGCTGGAAGAGCGGGTGCCGCCGTGGCTGCGCGGCAAGGGGCAGGGCTGGGTGACGGCGGAATACGGCATGTTGCCCCGCGCCACCGGTTCACGGATGCGGCGGGAAGCTGCCAACGGCAAGCAGTCCGGCCGGACGCAGGAAATCCAGCGGCTCATCGGACGCTCGCTGCGCGCAGTCGTCGATATGAAGGCGCTTGGCGAACAGCAGATCAGCATCGACTGCGATGTCATTCAGGCCGACGGCGGCACACGCACCGCGTCGATCACCGGCGCATGGGTGGCGCTGCACGATTGCCTGAAATGGATGGAAGCGCGCTCGATGGTGGGCGGCAACGTGCTGACAGACCATCTGGCGGCGATCTCCTGCGGCATCCACAACGGCACACCGGTGCTCGACCTCGATTACGACGAGGATTCCGAAGCCGAGACCGACGCCAATTTCGTGATGACGGGTTCCGGCGGAATCGTGGAGATACAGGGCACCGCGGAAGGCAAGCCGTTCTCGCGCGACGAATTTTCCGCGCTGATGGACCTGGCCCAGAAGGGCGTCAGTGAGTTGGTCGATTATCAGAAAATGGCGGTCGGCTAGTGCGACGCAAACTCGACACCAAAGATATTCTGCTCGCCACCCATAACGCGGGCAAGCTCGCCGAAATGCGCCAGCTTTTCGAACCCTATGGGTTGCGCCTGACGAGTGCCGCCGACCACGACCTGCCGGAACCGCCGGAGAATGGCACTACGTTCGAGGTGAATGCCTACACCAAGGCATTCGCCGCCGCTCAGGCGACAGGGATGGTGGCGCTGTCGGACGATTCCGGCCTATGCGTCGATGCGCTGGACGGCGATCCCGGTGTCTATACCGCCGACTGGGCGGAGACTGCCGATGGCGGGCGCGATTTCGCTTTGGCTATGGAGAAGGTGGAACGGGCGTTGAACGAGGTCGGTCTCGACCCATCCAACGCGTCCGCTCGCGCGGGGTCGTTCAACGCGACGATGTGCCTGTGCTGGCCGGACGGTCATGCGGAATATTTCAAGGGCGTGGCCCACGGCACGCTGGTCTGGCCCCCGCGCGGTGATAGCGGGCACGGCTACGACCCGGTGTTTCAGCCGGATGGGCATGATCGAACCTTCGGCGAAATGACGGCTGAGGAAAAGCATGGCTGGCGACCGGGTGAGGCGCATGCCCTGTCCCACCGCGCCAAGGCGATCAAGGCGTTTGCGGAAGCTATGCTGGGTGGAGCGACGCCGAAGTGAGCAAAAACGCCATTAACAACGACGATGGCAGCCCCGGCTTCGGCGTGTATGTCCACTGGCCGTTTTGTGCCGCGAAATGCCCCTATTGCGACTTCAATTCCCACGTTCGCCACACCGCACCGGATCAGGCCCGTTTCGCCGCCGCCTTCGCCCGCGAAATCAGCCATATGGCGGCGATGCAGCCGGGACGCACCGTTACGTCGATCTTCTTCGGCGGGGGCACGCCTTCGCTGATGGAACCGACCACGGTGGAGACGATCCTCGGGGCGATCCACGACGCATGGACCGTGCCGGACGGCATCGAGATCACGATGGAGGGCAACCCGTCCTCCGCCGATGCGGGGCGCTTTGCGGGCTATCGCGCGGCGGGGGTGAACCGGCTGTCGCTCGGCGTTCAATCGCTGGTCGACGCGCAGCTGAAATTTCTTGGGCGGCTGCACGACGCGGCGGAGGCCCGCTCCGCCATCGACATGGCGCGCGCAACATTTCCGCGCCTGTCCTTCGACATGATCTACGCCCGCCCGCACCAGACTGCGGACGCATGGCGCGCGGAATTGAACGAGGCCATCGATCTGGCCGCCGACCATTTGTCGCTCTACCAACTGACCATCGAGCAGGGCACGCCATTCTTCGACTTGAACAAGCGTGGCCGCATTCCCGTTCCGGATGCGGACCACGCCGCCGATCTCTACGAATTGACGCAGGAGATCACGTCCGCGCGCGGCCTGCCTGCCTACGAGATTTCCAACCACGCCGCACCGGGTAGCGAAAGCCGCCATAATCTGACCTACTGGCGTTCCGGCGCTTGGGCGGGCATCGGCCCCGGCGCCCACGGGCGGCTCGATATGAACGATGGTCGCCGCGCGACGGCCAACGAGCGTAACCCCGAAGCGTGGCTGGCGCTGGTCGAAAAGCAGGATCACGGCATGGTCGCCAATGACGCCCTGCCGTTGGAAGATCACGCCGACGAAATGCTGCTGATGGGCCTGCGCCTGCACGAAGGTTTCGACGTGGCCCGTTACCACGACCTGACCGGCCAGACCCTTGATCCGCAGCGCATTGCCGACCTCACAGGTTATGGCATGGTCGAGCGCATGGAAAACGGTCGCTTGCGGGCGACACAGGCCGGGTCGTTGGTGCTGGACGCCGTCATCGCAGATCTGGCTGCATGAAGTCGTTTTCAATCCGCAGCCAGACATTCACGGCCCCGACCTTGGAGCCCGCGCTCTACGTCGTCGCCACGCCCATCGGCAATCTGGGCGATATTACGTTACGCGCGCTCGACGTGCTGGCGGGGGCGGACGTGATTGCCTGCGAGGACACCCGCACCACGGGCGTGCTGCTGTCGCGGTACGGCATCGATACCGACAAGGTGTCCTACACCGAACACAACGCGGACAATCGTGGACCGGATCTTTTGCGGCAGATCGGCGAGGGCCGTGCAGTGGCTTTGGTATCGGACGCGGGCACGCCTCTCGTCTCCGACCCTGGCGCGCGGCTGGTGGTGACAGCCGTGGAATCGGGTGTGGTCGTGGTGCCTATCCCCGGCGCGGCTGCGCCCGTTTCGGCACTGGTGGGGAGCGGACTGTCTGACGGAGATTTCCGCTTCTGCGGGTTTCTGTCGTCGAAAGCCAAAGCGCGGGCGGATCGTCTCGGCACACTCGCCGCGGACGATGCAACGCTTGTCTTCTTTGAAAGTCCGGCCCGCATCGCAGACAGTCTGGCGGCAATGGTCGAGGCGTTCGGGGACCGCCCCGCCACCGTTGCACGCGAAATGACCAAGCTGCACGAGACTTTTCACCGAGGAACGCTTTCGGCCTTGCAAACCGAGTTCGCCGATATGGACCGGGTGCGCGGCGAGATCGTCGTCGTGGTGTCCGGCGCACGGGCGGATACGATGTCGGATGCCGATGTGGATGCAGTTCTGTTGGACGCTCTCGCCTCCATGCGGACGAAAGATGCCGCATCGCACGTCGCGGAGCTGACGGGCCGCTCCAAATCGGACCTTTACACGCGAGCGCTGGAGTTGAAGTCGTGAGCCAGCTCAAACGACAGGCCGCCTTCGCGCGCGGAATGGAAGCGGAAACCGCAGCCGCCCGTCACCTGCACGCTCTCGGCTACGAGATCGCCGAACAGCGCTACAAGACGAAATCCGGCGAGGTCGACATCATCGCCCGCAAGGACGACGTGATCCTGTTCGTGGAGGTGAAGGCGCGCAAGACGTTGAGCGACGCGCTCGATTCCGTCTCGCTGGCCTCTCAACGTCGCATCGAGGCGGCGGGGCGGGACTGGATCGCGGCGCAGGACGATTCCCACATGCTGTCGTGGCGCAACGATGTGGTCGCCATCGTGCCGGACGAGCCCGTGCAGCATTTCGAGAATGTGTGGTGACGCACGGCGTCTCGCGCACTACATCGCCCGCAACAAACCGCCGGACCCTCGCGCCATGAGCAAACTGAACATCGCCGTCCAGATGGACCACATTTCCACCGTGCAGATCACGGGCGACAGCACCTTCGCGCTGATGCTGGAAGCGCAGGCCCGCGGTCATACGCTTTGGCACTATGAGGTTGGGTCGCTGGCCATGCGCGACGGAGTGGTGAGTGCGCTGGGTGCGCCGGTGCAGGTGGCGGACGAGGAGGGCCGCCACTACGAACTGGCCGATGAATCCCGCCGCGACCTGTCGGAGTTCGACGTGGTGCTGATGCGGCAGGATCCGCCGTTCCACATGGGCTACATCACGGCAACGCATTTGCTGGAGCGCATTCATCCGAAAACCCTAGTGATCAACGATCCTGCGGAAGTGCGCAACGCGCCGGAGAAAATCTTCGTCACCGACTATCCCGACCTGATGCCCGAAACGCTGATTACCCGCGATGCCCGCCAAATCCGCGCGTTCAGGGAAGAGTTTGGCGACATCATCGTCAAGCCGCTTTACGGCAATGGCGGCGCGGGCGTGTTCCGCATCCGCGACGGGGACCAGAACCTGTCGTCCCTGCTGGAACTGTTCGAGGCACAGTATGACGGCGAACCGTTCATCGCCCAGCGTTACCTCTCCGAAGTGCGCAAGGGCGACAAGCGTATCATCCTCATCGACGGGGAGGCCGTGGGGGCGATCAACCGGGTGCCGGGCGAGGATGAGGCGCGGTCCAACATGCATGTGGGCGGGCGGGCCGAGAAGGTCGACATCACCGACCGCGAGCGCGAGATCTGCGCCCGTATCGGGCCGGAACTGAAGCGACGCGGCTTCATCTTCGTCGGCATCGACGTGATCGGCGACGTGATGACGGAGATCAACGTCACCTCCCCCACCGGTATCCGCGAAGTGAAACGTTTTGGCGGGGCGGATATCGCCGCTCTGTTCTGGGATGCGGTCGAAGCCAAGCGGGCCACCTGACTACATCCAGCGCAGTACGCCGATCACGGCGGAGGCCATGTAGAAGAACTGCAATGCGAAGAACGCCCAGCGCCGGTCGATGACGGCCCAGCCCGCGAACAGGGCGGCGGAAACGAACAGCAGCGAGAAGCCGAGCACCTCGTTGCCCGTGTTGGACGCGATCAGCAGCGCATAGACCATCGCGGAAACGGAGCCGGTGATCTCGAAAAACGTCACCCAGCGGTTGCGTACCATTCGGAAGGCCTTTTTTGTTCCTGAATTGTTCTTGACAATCCGGTTTGTCTGGGGCGTCATAGAACAACAATTCGAGTTTTGTTACCGCCAACACGCAGGCGGAGTTTCGGAGAGACATCATGGTCTCACGCTGCACCACCATCGCCTTTCAGGGGATCCAGGCCGTGCCCGTTGACGTGCAGGTTATGGTCGGCCCCGGCAAGATGGGGATGCAGATCGTCGGCTTGGCCGACAAGGCCGTCTCGGAAGCCCGGGAGCGGGTGCAGTCCGCCATCCATGCCTCCGGCCTCGCCATGCCGCCCAAGCGGGTGACGGTGAACCTTGCGCCCGCCGATCTGCCCAAGGAAGGCAGTCATTACGATCTTCCCATTGCATTAGCCCTCATGGCGGCGCTTGGCGCACTGCCGGGGGATGCGCTGGAAGGTTATGTGGTGATGGGCGAACTGGCGCTCGACGGCACCATTGCGCCTGTCGCCGGTGCCCTACCCGCAGCCATTGGGGCAAACGCGCTCGGAAAGGGTCTCATCTGTCCCGCCGCCAGCGGGTCCGAGGCAGCCTGGGCGGACCCGGAGATGGATGTCATCGCGCCCCGTTCGCTGATCGGCATGGCCAACCATTTCAAGGGTGTGTCCCTCCTTGCCCGCCCCGAGCCGAAAGTGCGCGACCGTATCAACGATGCGGGCGACCTGTCGGACATTCGCGGGCAGGAAACCGCCAAGCGGGCGCTGGAAGTGGCGGCGGCAGGGGGGCACAATCTCGTTCTCGTCGGGCCGCCCGGTTCAGGCAAGTCCATGCTCGCCTCCCGCCTGCCCACGATCCTGCCGCCACTGACGCCGAAGGAATTGCTGGAAGTCTCGATGATCGCCTCCATTGCGGGCACGATTGCGGATGGCAAACTGTCCTCCGCCCGCCCGTTCCGCGCACCGCACCATTCGGCCTCGATGGCAGCTATGGTGGGTGGCGGCATACGCGCCAAACCCGGCGAGGTATCGCTGGCCCATAACGGCGTGCTGTTTCTCGACGAATTTCCCGAATTCTCCCCGCAGGTTCTCGATTCCCTGCGTCAACCCCTGGAGACGGGCGAGACCGTCATCGCCCGCGCCAACCACCGCGTCTCCTACCCGTCACGGATGCAGCTTGTGGCCGCCATGAACCCGTGCCGCTGCGGTATGGCGGGTGAGCCGGGACACACCTGCCGTCGCGGGGAGCGCTGCGCGGGCGATTATCAGGCCCGTATTTCCGGCCCCTTGATGGACCGGATCGACCTGCGCGTGGAGGTGCCCGCCGTGACCGCCGCCGATCTCATCCGCCCCAATGCGAGCGAAAGCAGCGCCGATGTTGCCAAGCGCGTTGCGCGGGCGCGGCAGGTGCAGCGGGACCGCTATGCCAGTCTCGGCCTTTCGACGACCACCAACGCCGACGCATCCAACACCGTCATCGAACGCTGCGCCGCGCCTGACGCCGCCGGTTCGCGCCTGTTGCAGGAAGCGGCCGACGCGATGCGCTTTTCCGCCCGCGGGTATCACCGTATTCTGAAGGTCGCCCGCACATTGGCTGATCTCGATGGAGCCGTGTCGGTGGGCCGCATCCATCTGGCCGAAGCGATTTCCTACCGCATGGCGGGGGAACGGCTGGCGCAAGCGGCCTGACTGGAACATGCGCGCGCGATTAAACCTCTGTAAACCCTCGCGACACGCGGTATGACCACCGGTCACTGTTTCTAAACCGTCGCCGCCCAACGTGCGCGGATGACCATGACCCTCGCCACACCCGCCCCGCCGCCACCGCCCCAGACGACCGGCCTGCGCGCGAAACCCCGCACCAAACGGGACGGACGGTTCGCCGTGCGTTCCCATTCGCCCCAGTCGCGCGACCGCGGCACGGTGATGCTTTTGCTCACCGGGGCCGCCCTGTGCGCCATTGCCGCGTTCGTTCCGCTCTTCTTCAGGCTTGATGTTCCCATCTTCGCCGCAAGCGCTTTCGGTGTGTGCATGTTGCTCATGGTCCTCACCCTGCGCCGCGCACGAAAAGCCCTGCCTGAACATGCCGACGAATTGAGCGAACGTTTCGAAGCTCTCGCCCAGCGCATGGAGAATATGGAGGGCGCCGGCTGGGCGACGCGTGAAAGCGAGGACATTCACCGTTCGCTGACGGAAGCGTTCGGCGATGTGGTCGTCCACCGCAATGCCAACGGCACTGTCACGTTCATCAACAATATCGCGCGCGCCCTGTTTGCAGGTTCCGTGCCTATGCCCGCGGTTGACGACACGGCAGCAAAGGACGGGCGCACGCGGATCGTGCGGGTGCAGACACCGACTGGCGAAAAAGTGTTCCGCTGGGGCGACTTGGCGTCGAACGATCCTGTTACAGGCGAACCCGGAACCCGCAGTTTCGGACGCGACATCACCGCCGAGCGCCGGGACCGGGCCGCGCTGGAAACGGCCCTGCACGAAGTTCGTGCAGCTTCCCATGAACGCGACCGGGTGCTGGCGATGGTCGGCCACGACCTGCGTGCGCCCGCGGCCAATATCGTGGGCCTTGCCGACTGGCTGGCTGATACCGACCTGACACCTGCACAGACCGACCATGTCGACACGATCCGCGCCGCCGCGCGTCAGCAACTCGACCTCGTGGACGACGTGTTGACGGAAGCCGCCGCCAACCGCTCCAACACTGCGCTGCGGCCCGAACCGGTCGATCTGCGCGTGCTGGTGGAAGGCGTCGCGCGAACGCTGGCACCCAGGGCGAACAGGCTTGCCTTCACGACCCGCGTTGCGCCGGACGTGGCGACGACCGTCATGCTGGATGGCGCGCGGTTACGTCAGGTGTTGCTCAACCTTGCAGGCAATGCCGTCAAATTCACGCAGACAGGCGGCGTGGCGATCGAAGTGCGCGCCTCCGACAAGGGTATTGCCCTGTCCGTCACGGATTCCGGCCCTGGCATTCCGGCAAGCGAACGCGACACGATTTTCCACGACTTCGTGCGCTCGGAAACGGCGAAAGGCACCGAGGGTAACGGCCTTGGTCTTGCCATTGCCAAGGACTGGGTGGAAGCAATGGGCGGCTCGCTGCGGCTCGCTGATAGTGAAGCGGGCACTTGCTTCGAAGCGTTCGTTCCGGTTTCCCATGCCACGCGCAAAGCACCGTTGCCGAACCGGCGCGGCACAATCGGTCTGGCGATGCACGACCATCCGGCACGGCACGCGCTGGCCGCCGTGCTGCAGGATCTCGGCTACAGCGTTCTCATCATCGACACCGAAGCACAGGTTGCGGAATGCGGCTGCGTGATCGGCAACGATCTGGCGCTTGCCAACAGGGCCGTCCCCCGCATTGTCATGCAGAACGGGGAAGACGGAACCACGGCTCGTCATTGGCTGAAATGGCCGATCCGGCCTGCCACCCTCGACACGATCGTCATGGCAGCCTGCGGCGGGGACGTGGCACGCAGCCGCTACCGCATCCTGCTTGTGGAAGACGACCCCATTGCCTCCACCTTGACCCGCCGCGCCCTGCTGGCCGCCGGTCACAAGGTCAGTGCCGTGGAAACACTGGCGGCCGGACGGTCGGCCCTATCCGCCGCCACATTCGATGCCGTCCTGATTGATGGCACCTTGCCGGACGGAGACGGCATCGCTTTCATCGCCGACCAGACGGCGGCGGGACATGCGGATGCGAAACTGGTGCTTCTGAGCGCCGACACATCTGCCGAACGCACTGCGCTGGCGATGGCCGCAGGGGCCGACGGCGTGGTGGCCAAACCGCTGGACATGAACCGGCTCGATCTGATGCTTGGTTCGGGCGGGACGGCGGAACCGGTTGCGGCCGACACCGCAAAGCCGAGGCCGCTGCTACAACTGGTTGCAGGCTGATCGGGCCAATCCGCCCTGTCGTTTAAGGGCTGAGATGGCGTAGGATGGCGGGAACCCTCTCCCCGACGTGTTCCATGCAAGACAGCCCATCGATCGCAGAGCCGCAACGACTGGGACGCCTCGGCACCCTGACAACGCGGTTCGCTGCAACCGAACGGGAAATCGAGGCCGCATTCCGGTTGCGCCATGCCGTGTTCGTTCAGGAAATGGGTGCCCGCCCGTCTTTCGATGCCGGGGATAGGGAGCGGGGTAACTTAGAACGGGACGCCCACGATGCCCAGTGCCGTCATTTACTGGTGCTGGATGAGGAGGATGTCGTCGGCACCTACCGCATCGTGTCGGCTATCGCCGGTGACGGGGCTGCGCGTTTTTATTCCGCCAGCGAGTTCGATCTTGCGCCTTTGCTCAGCGCTTCTGCAGGAAAGCAGGTCATGGAGTTCGGCCGCTCCTGCATCGCCCGCCCATACCGCACGCGCCGCACGATGGAACTGCTGTGGCACGGGGCGTGGGCTACGGCAGTGGCGGACAATGTGGCGGTCATGTTCGGCTGCGCTTCGCTGCCGGGTATCGAGATTGAGGATCACCGGGAATCGTTCGCATGGCTTGCGGAACACGCGTTGGCGGAACCTGAACGGGACTGCCCTGCGGCATTTGATGGAATCGACATGCGGGATGCACAAACCGAACTGACTTCCCGCACGTTTGCCAAGCTGCCGCCCGTCATCAAGGGCTATCTGCGGCTCGGTGCGAAGGTGGCCTCCCATGCTGTCCGCGATGTGGCTTTCGGCACCACCGATGTGCTGATCGTGCTCGACGTTTCGGCAATCGCACCGCGCTATCTCGCCCATTACGGCAAGCAAGCCACACGGTTTGCCGTCTAGCCTGTGGTGTTCAGCCATTCAGTCGGAGGCATAGATGGCTGTTTTGTCGCGGCACTGATAGGTTTCGCGTCGATCTTGTCCACCCTTTGCGCCCGTCATGTCCGATTCTCCCACGCCGATGATGGCGCAATATATCGAGATCAAGGCGACCAATCCCGGCTCGCTTCTGTTCTACCGGATGGGCGATTTCTACGAGCTGTTCTTCGGCGATGCGGAGGTCGCCGCGCGGGCACTTGGCATTACGCTGACGAAGCGCGGCAAACATGCGGGCGATGATATTCCCATGTGCGGCGTGCCGGTCCATGCCGCCGATGACTACCTGCAGAAACTGATCCGTCTTGGACACCGTGTTGCCGTTTGCGAGCAGATCGAAAACCCGGCGGAGGCGAAAAAGCGCGGCTCGAAATCAGTCGTGAAACGCGACGTGGTGCGGCTCGTCACACCCGGTACGATCACCGAGGACAGGCTGCTGGAACCGGGTCGCGCCAACACGCTGGCGGCGGTGGCGAAGGTGCGGGACGCATGGGCGGTGGCCAGTGTCGATATTTCGACGGGCGCATTCCGCGTGGCCGAAACCGACGAAGCCCATCTGGCCGCAACGCTCGCGCGGTTCGAGCCGAGCGAAATCATCGTGGGGGAAGGTGTGGCAGGGGACGGGGCGTTCCGCGCTGCGAGCGATGCGGTCGATGCGGCCATCGAGCCGCGACCGGATGGCGATTTCGACAGCGGTCGGGCCGAGACAATCATCACCGATTTCTACGCCGTCGCGTCGATCGACGCCTTCGGTTCGTTTTCACGCGCGGAACTCGGCGCGTTCGCCGCCATCATCACCTATGTGAATGCCACGCAAAAGGGTGCCCGCCCGGCCCTGATGCCGCCGAAGCGTGACAGTGCCGACCGGCACATGAGCATCGACGCTGCAACACGGGCCAATCTGGAACTGGTGCGGCGGATTGACGGTGAACGGTCCGGCAGCCTGCTGACGACGATCGACCGAACGGTCAGCGGGTTCGGCGCGCGCTTGCTGGCGGAGCGCTTGACCGCACCGTCTACGGATCTGGCCGAGATCGACGCGCGCCTTGAGGATGTGGCGGCGTTGCTGTCTGCCGAACGCCAGCGCGAGCGCTTGCGCAAGGTGTTGCGCGGTGCCGCCGATATGCCCCGTGCCCTGTCCCGCCTTTCGCTGGAGCGGGGCGGGCCACGGGATCTGGCAGCCCTTTCGGCGGGGCTGAAAGCCGCGCTGGCCGCATGTGATGCTCTCGGCGATACGGTGAGCAGCGACAATCTCATCGGTCATATCGATATTTGCCAAAACATACCAAAGGCTTTGGCGGACCGGCTGGATGCCGCCCTGTCAGAAGACCTGCCGTTGCAGGCGCGGGACGGCGGCTTCATCGCGAACGGATATGACGAAAGGCTGGACCAGCAACGCGGCCTGTCGCGCAACGCACGCGCGGTCATCGCCCAGCTACAGGCCCGCTATGCCGAAGCAACCGGTGTGAAAAGCCTGCGGGTGCGCCACAACAACGTGCTGGGCTATTTCATCGAGGTGACGGCAACCAACGCCTCCACCTTGCAGGCCGACACCGCAACCTTCATCCACCGGCAAACGATGGCCTCCGCCATGCGCTTCACCACGGCGGAACTGGCGGAACTGGAAACCAAAGTCGCAAACGCGGCCGGGCTGGCGCTGGCGATCGAACTGGAGCATTTCGCCGCTCTTTCCGCTGCGGCGCTGGCCGAAGCCGGGGCCCTGCGCGACATCGCCACCGCGCTGGCAGAACTGGATGTGGCGGCGGCGCTTGCCGAACTGGCGTCCGAACAGGGCTATTGCCGTCCCGTCATGAATGGATCGCTGGCTTTCGAGATCGTCGCGGGACGTCACCCGGTGGTGGAGCAGGCGCTGCGGCGCAATGCGGGACACCCTTTCGTCGCCAACGATTGCAGTCTTGGGAACCCCGCGTCACAGGCGGGCGACATACGGCTCCTGACCGGGCCGAACATGGGCGGCAAGTCCACCTATCTGCGCCAGAACGCGCTGATCGCCGTGATGGCGCAAATGGGGTCTTTCGTGCCCGCAGGCTCCGCACGGATCGGCATCGTGGACGCGCTGTTCTCCCGCGTGGGAGCCGCCGACGATCTGGCGCGGGGGCGGTCCACCTTCATGGTGGAGATGGTGGAAACAGCAGCGATCCTGAACCGGGCCGGGGGCCGCGCGCTGGTTATTCTCGACGAGATCGGCCGTGGAACGGCGACGTTCGACGGCTTGTCGATCGCCTGGGCGGCGCTGGAACATCTGCATGAGGTGAACGGCTGCCGCACACTGTTCGCCACGCATTTTCATGAACTGACGGCGTTATCGGCCAAGCTGGAACGGCTCGCCAACCTGACCATGCGCGTGAAGGAATGGAAGGGCGATGTGGTGTTTCTGCATGAGGTCGGAGCGGGCACGGCAGACCGGTCCTACGGCATTCAGGTGGCGCGATTGGCGGGCTTGCCGGAGGCTGTCGTGGAGCGGGCGCGGGCCGTGCTGGACCAGCTGGAAGAAGGTGCGCGTGAAACCGGGGCCGACCGGCTGGTGGACGATCTACCCTTGTTCAGCGCGACGCCCGTTCCCAAACGGTCCGGCCAGTCGGAGGCCGAAACGGCGCTTGCGGACCTCGCACCCGATACGCTGACGCCCATGCAGGCGCTGGAGGAACTCTATCGCCTCAAGGGGCTGCTGAAAGGCTGAAACACAAAGAAAAACCCCGCCGACATCGCTGTCGACGGGGTTCTAACCCGACTTCGGTCAGAGCGTCCGAGGGAGGAACCGGAGGACCTGCCGAAGGAACGCCACGGGGTCCATTGGGAGGGAGAGGACCGGGTGGCGGGGTTTGCCGAACCGGGGCGCGAAACGCGCAGCCGGTTCGGGATGGTTATGTGCCTCAGGCGGCTTTCTTGCCGTAAGGCCACATTTTGGACGCCTGCTCGCGGGCAGCTTCGATGCCGTCGCCGAGAACTTCGCGGGTCGTGCCGGCTGCATTGCGAACTTCAGCGAAGTTGGCTGTCGTGTTCTCACGAACGTAGTCGGACTGAATGCGGACAGCTTCGGAAACCGACTTGGCGTTGGCCAGTTTTTCGACGGTCGTCAGCGCACGGTTGACGTTGGCGTGCGCCACACGGGCCATGCCGCCGAGGACGGAGACGTAACCGCCGACGACTTTCGTCATGGCGTTTTCCAGCGTGTCGTTGACGGTCTCGGTGCCTTCGTAAATCGCATCGGAGCGGTCTTTTGCGGTTGCAGCCGAGCGACGCACGAATTCGCGGGTACCTTCGGCAACTTTACCGGCAGCGTTGGAAGCGACCGAACGGGCGTCCGTAGCGGTTTTCTTCACGTCGCCCTTGACGTCGTTGACGGTGGTTTCGGATTTTGTGTTTGCTTTGGTCGTGGTCATAATGTCCATCCTTGCTTTGAAGCTATGGGTTGTATCTGTTCCGGCCGGGTGCGGCCCGGTTACAGACCCTATTTATGACGCAGTGCGGCATTTGCAAGTGGAAAAACATCTTACGTAAACGTCAAACGTGTGTTTTTTCACTTAAGCATTGATTCGAAAGAGGAATTATTTTGAAAACGATTATTTTTTTTCTCATAGCGCATTGTTTTGCCGCGATGCGGCAGGGTTTAGGGGGGTCCCGTGCCCGGTGATCTGACCCTTTCACCTCTTGAGGAAGAGCGTCTGGCAGCGTTGGCCCGCATCAAACGGATCGCGCTGGGCGCGCTTGCGCTCTGTCTGGTCGTGTTTGTGGCCGCCCGAATGGCCTACGACATTCATCCCGCGTTCGGCTTTCTGGCCGCCTTTGCGGAAGCTGCCGCCATAGGCGGGTTGGCGGACTGGTATGCGGTGGTGGTGCTGTTTCGCCATCCGTTCGGGCTGAAACTGCCTCACACGGCGATCATTCCCGCCAACCAGGATCGGATCGGCGACAATCTGGGCTCATTCCTGCGCGACAATTTTCTCGACGAGGCGACCGTCAAGCGCGAGTTGAAGCAGATCGACTTCGCCTATCATGTCTCCCAGTGGCTTGGAGACCCCGAGCGGGCACAGGCCTTGTCAGCGTTCGCAGTGCGGCTGGTGCCGGACGTGCTGGACGCGATCGAGGAGACCGGCTTCCGCGATTTCGCCGCCCACGAGATCACCCGCCAGATGCAGCGCACGGAGGTCGCCCCGTTCGCCACACGGTTGATCGATTCCTTTGCCCATGACGGGCGCTATCAGGGCCTGCTCGACGAGGTGTTCGACGCCTTGCAGAAGGTGATGCAGGACGAGGCTTTTCTCGCCACGATCCAGAAACAGGTCGGCCGTGACCTGCCGACTGTACTCTACGTGTTGCAGGCCGATTCCGTGATTGTGAAGCGTATCGTCAAATCCGCCGGTGCGCTGCTGGATGAAATCCGCAAAGACCCTGATCATCCTCTACGCGACGAATTCTCCGACCTGTTCATCAGCTATGTGGAGCGGATGAAGACGTCGGAGAGTTTTGCGCGCCGGGTCGAGCGCTTGAAGCAGGACATTCTGGCCCGTCCCGAACTGGTGAGCATTGCCGATGATGCCTGGGACGGCCTGCGCCGCTATGTCATGCGCGATCAGGACAAGCTGGGCCGGGAACTGGGCACGATGCTGCAGGGTTTGGCCCGCATGTTGGCGCGGGAGGAGCGACTGGCCGGCGACATCAACCGGGGTTTGCGCCGTGTCATTTCGGCCCTCGTCACCGAAAACCGGCAGGCCGTTTCCACGTTCGTGTCGGAGCAGGTGAAGGGTTGGGACTTCAAGCAGCTGGTCACGCTGATCGAGGCCAATGTGGGCCGCGACCTGCAGTTCATCCGCTTCAACGGCATGATCGTGGGCGGCATCGCGGGGCTTCTGCTGCACGCATTCGACGTGGCGATCTTGCCTTAGACCTGTAGAGACCGCACTCTTGTTCTTTTGGGAGACTTTAACATGGCAGACGACAACAAAACCGGCCCGTTCTTCGAGGCCTTTTCCAATTTCGGCCGCAACCTGCGCCTGCCGCAGGTCACCGTATCCGATATCATGGACCACCATGCCAAGAACATCGCAGCGATGCAGGAAGCGGCGGCCAATGCCACGCAGGCCGGTCAGGACGTGATGGGCGCGCAGCGGGCCGCGCTGGAAGACGCTTTGGCCGACATCCGCGGCATAGTCGATACCGCCCGAGAAGGTGGCATGAACCGCGATACGGCACGCGATCTGGTGGCCGAGCAGATGGAGTTCACCAAACGATCCTTCGAGGCGACTATCGCCACCACGACGAAAACCGTCGAATTGGTGCGGGACGTGAACGCCAAGAATATGGAATTGCTGAAAGGCCGCGTGAAAGACAGCATCGAAGACGTGCGGGCGAAAATGGACCGCGACGAGGACTGAATGAGCGACCGTCGGGTCGTCCTAGATGGCGACCTGACGGACACCCGCGCGAAGCATCATCATGTCCGCACCGAGCAGGTTGACGATAAAGTCCTCGACCTGACCCGCCTCCCCATCGTTCGACGCGAGATCGAGCGGAGTGCGGTTGCCGAAGATGCGCCAGCGGGTATGGAGCCACGAATCCGCCTCGTCTCGTCCGAAGGCCTGTTCCGCCAGTTCGATGATACGGGCGCGGGTGGTCTGCATGGGCATGGCGGCGTTCCAGGTTGATACCGTTTATCAATCCAACCCGCACAAACCGCCCGTGACAAACGAATTCGGCGCCTTTTCCACATATCCACAGGCGGCACTTTGTCCGCCTTTGGTCTACAGCGCGCTGCGCGCCGCAGTCACGAGCGCATGGTGCAGGGAACCCGCGCTGGAGCGCGGACCGAGAACTGTCATCCGTTTGCCTGCCGCATGGCAGAGCAGAAAGACACCAAGATGATCGACAAGCGTTCGGGTGGCGTGGCCAGCCCGCATGGCGCGCACATCCAGCATGGTGAGGCGCTCCATCACCGCATTCAATTCCGGCCCCTCCAACACGAACCGCACCCAACCGCCGTTCTGTTCCGTGATGGAGGCACTGGTCCTGAACATTTTCTTGAGCGTATTGGCGAGGTCTTCGTGGTTTTCGAGCGGGGCCTGTACGAACCACTGGTCCGGCGCGGTCCAGAATGTGGAAAACGGATCGCCCGAAACCATCCGCCCGGGCTTGGGAAGCGGGCCGTCGAAACGCTTCCGCCACACGCGGGCGAACTGGTCGTCCTTGCCGCGCCGAATGGCAATGGAGGCGAGCGCCAGCGTGTCGTCTTCGCTGATCGATAGGCCGTCGAACGTATCGACGCGCGGTTCGCGGTTGCCGAGGGCCGTGAGAGTGTGAAGGTCAGCCACGCTGCCTGATCCCTTCCGCATCGTAAAAATGTGTTGAAACGATTTCGACCTCGATATCGTGACCGGTCAACGGTGACACGGCGCGGACGATCTCGCCAATCCGCTCACGGCCACCGTCGAGGTAGCCGAGGCCGATCGCATGGCCGAGCGTCGGCGACCAGCAGACGGACGTGACGTGGCCGACATCGTTGGCGACGACAGGTTCCTTTCCAAAGGCAACAAAATGCGCTCCGGCCACGAGTTGCGCGGTGCGGTCCACGGGCCGGATGCCGATCAACGCGGGCGCGTCCGGCCCGACCATCGCATCGCGCGCCGACAGAACCACACCGAAGGAGTCCTTTTTCGTGGAGACCATGCGGCCCAGCCCCATGTGATCGGCCGTCGCCATGCCGTTCAATTCGTTGGCGGTGACGTGACCCTTCTCGATCCGCAGCACATTCAATGCCTCCAGTCCGTAGGGCACGACGCCGAACTCCTCTCCCGCTTCCATCAGCCGCCGCACCATCGCGTCCCCGTAATGGGTCGGGACGGCGATCTCGTAGGCCAGTTCGCCGGAAAACGAGATGCGGAACAGACGCGCGCGCAACCCGCCGCAGACCGTGATCTCCGCGCAGGCCATGAAAGGGAATGCCTCGTTCGACAGGTCGGCAGGCGTGTCCACGATCTTCTTGAGAAGATCGCGGGATTTCGGACCAGCGACCGCGAATTGCGCCCAGCTTTCGGTCGTGGAGATAAGCTGCACATCGAGGTCCGGATAAAGGCACTGGCGGGCGAATTCCATGTGGCGGAACACCGGCACAGCATTGGCGGTGGTCGTGGTCATCACGAAATGGTCGTCGGCAAAGCGGGCAGTCGTGCCATCGTCCATCACCATGCCGTCCTCACGCAGCATGATGCCGTAACGCACGCGGCCGACCACCAGTTTGGCGAACCCGTTGGCATAGACACGGTTGAGGAACTCGCCCGCGTCCCTGCCCTGCACATCAATCTTGCCCAGCGTCGTCACATCGCAGACGCCGACGGCGTTGCGGACGGCCAGTGCCTCGCGGTCGCAGCTTTCGCGCCAGTGGGTCTCGCCGTCTTTCGGAAACCACTGTGCCCGTTGCCAAAGGCCGGATTCGACGAAGGTTGCGCCCTGTTCTTTCGCCCATTGATGGGATGGCGTCAGACGCTCCGGCTTGAACTCGCGGCCACGGGACCGGCCCGCATAGGCACCGATGGCCGTGGGCGCATAGGGCGGGCGGAACATGGTGGTGCCGGTATCGGCAATGGGCTGGCCGGTCAGCTCCGCCATCACGGCGATGCCGCCCATGTTCGAGGTCTTGCCCTGATCGGTCGCCATGCCGAGCGTCGTGTAGCGCTTCAGATGCTCGATCGCTCGGAAGCCTTCCTTGTGGGCGAGTTCAACGTCCTTGACCGTCACGTCGTTTTGCTGGTCGAGCCATGATCTGCCTTTACCACCCGTCACATGCCAGAACGGTGTGAGCGCAGCACTTTCTGCTTCAACCGGCGGAACGCGGAAGGCGTTGGGTTTGAACCGCAGCCCTTTCAGCGCGCGACCGGCAACGCGACTGCCTGCGGCCATCGCTTCGCGCGTGGTCAACTGACCAGCCGCGGCACCGGCGACGCTCATGCCCGGCGGCAGGTCGGTTCCGGGGACGAAGGCGGCGATGGTGTCGTTCCATGCCGGTCGCCCGCGCTGGTGGCAGGTCAGATGGACATTGGGGTTCCACCCACCGGACACGCCCAGCGCATCGCAACCGATTTCGCGCGTCGTGCCATCGGCCAGCCGAACCGTGATCGACGTGAGGCCAAGGCTGCCCGTGGTGTCGACAACCTGCGCGCCGGTGTAATGCAGACCCGCAGGTGGACGGGGCGGATCGGTACGCACGTCGATGGTGGCCACCACATCGACGCCCTTGGCGGTGAGATCGTGGACTGTTCGCAGAGCGTCGTCGTTGTTGATGAACAGGGCGACCCGCTTGCCGGGCGTTACGGCGTAACGATTGGCATAGGTCCGCAACGCACCGGCCAGCATGATTCCGGGTCGATCGTTGTTCGGAAACGCGATGCCCCGCTCCGTCGCACCGGCACAGACGACCGCGCGACGCGAGTAGATGCGCCACAGGATCTGGCGCGGCTTGCCCAGCAGCGGTTCCGGCAGATGGTCGCTCACCCGTTCCAGTGCGGAATAGATGCCGTGGTCGTAAGCCCCGTTGATGGCCGTGCGGCGCATCAGGCGCACGTTCTTCATGGACGCCAGTTCGGTAATCGTGGAGGCCGCCCATTTCACACTGCCGACTTTGCCGATCTTGCGGGTTTCCGACAGCAATCGTCCGCCAAACGCGAAATCCTCCTCCGCCAGCACGACGCGCGCGCCGCAGCGGGCTGCCGTCAGGGCGGCGACCAGACCGGCGGGGCCGGAGCCGATGACGAGCAGATCGCAATGGATGTGCCCGTGGTCGTAGGTGTCGGGATCGTCCTGCCCCGACAGGCTGCCAAGCCCCGCCGCCTTGCGGATGAGCGGCTCGTAGAGCTTTTCCCAGAACGCCTTCGGCCACATGAACGTCTTGTAGTAGAATCCAGCGGTCAAAAATGGTGCGACGCGGTCGTTCACGCCCATTGCATCGAAGGCCAGCGATGGCCAGCGGTTCTGGCTCTGTGCCTCCAGCCCCTCGTAGAGTTCCGCCATCGTGGCGCGGGTGTTCGGCTCCCGCCGCGCACCTGAACGTAATTCCACCAATGCATTGGGCTCTTCCGAGCCTGCCGTCAGGGGGCCGCGCGGGCGGTGATATTTGAACGACCGGCCCATGAGCCGCACATCGTTTGCGAGCAGGGCAGAGGCCAGCGTGTCACCCTCGAAGCCTTCATAGGACTTGCCATCGAAGGTGAATGTGCGCGGTGTCTTGCGGTCGATCAGACCGCCCGTGAGGCGGTTTGGAGCATTCATTTGGACCGCCCTTCCCGCCGCGCCACGTCGCTGGCCATTTCCACCTTAATGATGGCGTGGGTCACCGTGTTGCGCGTCACTACCAGCCATGACCGGTCGCCCTGTTCGTGGAACCACAATTCACGGTGTTCCCCCGCAGGGTTATCGCGCAGATAGAGATAATCGTGGAACGTCTCGACGGGATTGTTCGACTGCCAGCCCCGCGCGCCTTCGGGGCGGTCGATGAGTGCAGCATCGCCCAGAATGGTGAACTCTGCGGCATCGCGCAGGCCGAGGAGCGGGTGAGGAATGAGCATCGTCGCGCGCCTCTAGTGCAGGTTCGGCTGCGCACCGGCGCCGCGCTCGTCGATCATCGCACCGCGCATGAACCGGTCGAGGCGGAAGGCGGTGGCGGTTTCCTGCGGCTCGTCCGTCGCCAGCAGATGGGCAAAGCAATAGCCGGACGCGGGGGTTGCCTTGAAGCCGCCATAGCACCAGCCGCCGTTGAAATAGAGACCGTCCACCGACGTGCGGTCTATGAAGGGAGAGCCGTCCATCGACATGTCCATGATACCGCCCCATCCGCGTAGGATGCGTGCCCGCCCGATCATCGGCATGATCGCCATGCCCCCCTCGCACACGTCCTCCATCGTCGGCAGGTTTCCGCGCTGGGCGTAGGTGTTGTAGCCGTCGATATCGCCGCCGAAGACCAGCCCGCCCTTGTCGGATTGCGAGATGTAGAAGTGCCCGGCGCCGAATGTCACCACCCCGTCCAGACAGGGTTTCAGCCCTTCCGTCACGAAGGCCTGCAGCACATGGCTTTCGATCGGCAGGCGCATGCCCGCCATGCCCATGACGAGGGACGACGACCCGGCCACCGCGCAGCCGATCTTGCCCGCACCGATGAAGCCGCGTGAGGTCTCGACCCCCTGCACCGCGCCGTCCTCGATGCGGAACCCTTCGACCGCGCAGTTCTGCACGATGTCGACGCCGAGATCGGACGCCGCCCGCGCAAATCCCCACGCCACCGCATCGTGACGCACGGTGCCCGCGCGACGCTGAAGCAGGCCGCCGCGGATGGGGAAACGGGCATTGTCGAAATCGAGAAACGGATACATGGCGCGCACGCCGTCGGCGTCCAGCAATTCGGCGTCAGCCCCGTGCATCAGCATGGCATTGCCGCGCCGGGTATAGGCGTCGCGCTGGGAGTCGGAATGGAGCAGGTTCAGAATGCCCCGCTGGGAGACCATCGCGTTGTAGTTGAAGTCCTGCTCCAGATCTTCCCACAGTTTCAAAGACAATTCGTAGAACGCCTCGTTGCCGGGCAGCAGGTAATTGGAGCGTACGATCGTGGTGTTGCGGCCGATGTTGCCGGAGCCGATCCAGCCCTTTTCCAGCACTGCGATCTTCAGGCGGTTGGCCATGCCGGGCGCAAATTTCTTGGCCAGATAATAGGCCGTCGCCAGCCCGTGCCCGCCACCGCCGACGATAACGATGTCGTAATGCGGTTGCGGCGCAGCATCACGCCATTGGGGTTTCCACCCCTTATGGCCCGTCAGAGCTTCCTTAATGATCCGGAACCCGGAATAGCGCATCGCCGCCTTCCTGTAATCGTGCTGCTCCATAGTGGTGCGCTGCCAGTGTTGCGACGTCGCAAATGCGAACGCAAGGGCGACGAGACGCTATCAATCGCGCTTTTCCAAACCGCAGCCGGTTGAAGGACGACCATGTGTCGTGGACAATGGCGGTTTCCTGCCTTCGGACGCCCGGCCCATGACCGACATCCTGCCAGTAACCGTTTCCCATGAGGGCGATCTCGCGTGGGTCACAATCGACAATCCACCTGTCAACGCCACCTCGACGGCGGTTCGGGCGGGATTGGCGCAGGTGGTCGATAACGTTGCCGCAAGCGATGCAACGGCTGCCATACTGGTCTGTGCGGGACGCACATTCGTGGCGGGCGGCGACATTTCGGAATTCGGCGCGCCGCCGCAGGAGCCCAGCCTGTCGCACGTCATTTCTGCCATTGAGTCGAGCGCGGTGCCGTGGATCGCAGCGATGCATGGCACGGTCTTCGGCGGCGGTTTCGAGATCGCGATGGGCTGCGCCTATCGTATTGCGCTGAGAGGCACACGGTTTGCCCTGCCCGAAGTGACGCTCGGCTTGGTGCCGGGTGCGGGAGGAACGCAGCGGTTGCCCCGGTTGATCCCCATGAAGGATGCCATCGATATCGCGGCACGGGGCACGCAGATCGATGCCGATACACTCAAGCAGCTTGGCGGACTGGATGCCGTATTGGATGGTGACTTGCGCTCAGAAGCTGGCCGTTTCGCCGCCAATCTACCGGAACGCGGTGCGCCTACAAGCGAGCGGCCCGTCATCGACGACGACCCTTCCCTGCTCGATACAGCGTCGTAAGGAGTTCGGCAAAAAGCCAGGTCCGCAAGCGCCGTTTCATGTGCTGGACGCGCTGGCATGGGCGCGGCTGCCCGCCAGCGAGGGTCTGGCGAAGGAGCGGGCGCTCCATATGGAACTGCGGGATACGGCGGAAAGCCGGGCCTTGCGCCATGCTTTCTTCGCACAGCGCGCCGTTTCCAAACCGGCAGCGATCAGCAACGGCACGCCTCGACCGATCGATAAAGTGGTCATCATCGGAGGCGGACTGATGGGAACGGGGATTGCGACTGCGATGCTGAATGCGGGCCTGTCGGTTACGATCATCGAGCAGAACGACGACGCGGCCAACAGTGCGCGGGACAGGGTGGCGGGCAATCTCGATGGCGCCGTGAAGCGCGGCAAAATGTCGGAGGAGGAGCGGGATACGGCTTTGGGCAACCTCGCTTGCGGCGATGACTACAGTGCGGCAGAGGACCACGATCTCGCCATCGAGGCGGTGTTCGAGGACATGGACGCCAAACGCACCGTTTTCGCCAAGCTGGATGGGGCGATGGGACCGAAGGCCATCCTTGCCACCAACACATCCTATCTCGATCCAACCGCGATTTTCGAAGGCGTCTCGCACCCCGAACGCTGTCTGGGGCTGCACTTCTTCTCACCTGCCCACATCATGAAACTGCTGGAAATCATCCGCACGCCGCAAACCAGCGCCGATACGCTGGCGACCGCGTTCGCGCTGGCGAAGCGGCTCGGCAAGGTCGGTGTGCTGTCGGGCATTTGCGACGGGTTCATCGGCAACCGGATGTTGGCAACGACGCGGCGGGAAGCGGAATATCTGCTGGCCGACGGGGCGCTGCCGCACGAGATCGACGCTGCAATGGTTGAGTTCGGTTTCGCTATGGGACCGCTCGCGGTGCAGGACATGGCAGGCCACCAGATCGGCTGGGCCTTTCGCAAGGCCAATGCCCACAAGCGCGACCCGAACCAGCGGCACGTATCCGCTGGCCGACAGGCTGTGCGAGGCGGGGCGCTTCGGTCTGCGGACCGGCAAGGGTTGGTTCGCCTACGAGGACGGGTCGCTGGTGCCGCAGCGCGACCCCGAGGTCGAGGCGATGATCGAGGCCTATTCCGCCGAACAGGGCATCGTGCGTCAGTCGTTTTCAACCGAGGAGATCGCCGACCGGCTGCTTGCCGTCATGGCCAACGAAGGGGCGCTGATTGTTGAGGAAGGCATCGCCGAAGACGATGCCGCCGTCGATCAGGTGAAATTGCACGGCTACGGCTTCCCCCGCTGGAAGGGCGGGCCGATGCAAGTATTCAACGAGCGCGGCTGGGACGAGGCAGCACGGATCATGCGCGATGTCGAGGCGCAAAGTCCGGGCTCGTGGACTTTGGCAGAGCGGCTAAAATAGAACGTCATCCTCGTGTTTGTTCCGAGGATGTGGTGACGGGGTGCTAGAGCAGGTTCATCGAACGCTGGATCATACGGGGTAGCTTTTTCCGGTGTAGGCTGATTCCATCCTCCTTTTGGGGAGAATGAGATGACCCGAGCCTATAGCGATGATCTTCGTGGCCGCGTTCTTAAAGCGCTTGCAGACGGCAGTTCGGCGCGCAGTGCCGGGCGCCGGTTCGGTGTTGCACCATCGACTGCTGTGCGCTGGGTGGATCGCCACCGCTCGCTGGGCGAGACGTCGGCACGGCGTCAGGGCAAGCCGCGGGGCTCACGGCTCGATGCACACGAAGCCTTCATCCTCGCTATGATCGATGAACAGAAGGATATCACCCTGACCGAGATGGTTGAACGGCTTCAAGCGGAGCACGGCGTTCGCATCAGCCGGGCCATGTTGTGTATCTGGCTGCGCCGTTGCGGCTTTACGCATAAAAAAAGACGGGACATGCTGCCGAGCAGCAACGCCCTGACGTTCTGATACGCCGCCAAGCCTGGTTCGATGGACAACTCGACCTCGATCCGGCGAAGCTGGTCTTCATCGACGAGACTGGCCTGTCTACGAAGATGGCACGGCTGCGCGGTCGTGCACTACGCGGCGAGCGGTGCCGGGCTGCCATTCCTCACGGACACTGGAAGACAACGACCTTCACGGGAGCGTTGCGGCTGACAGGAATGACCGCACCCTTCGTACTCGACGGCCCGATGAACGGTGCGGCGTTCCTGGCCTATGTGGAACAGGTGCTCGCTCCCACGCTCGAACCTGGCGATGTTGTCATCATGGATAACCTGCCCGCTCACAAACCGGTCGTAGTCCGAGAAGCGATCGAACGAGCAGGAGCCCGTCTGGAATTCCTGCCCCCGTACAGCCCGGACTTCAATCCAATCGAAAACGCCTTCGCCAGGCTGAAGGCTCTGATGCGCAAGGCAGCAAAACGGACCATCGAGGAATTGTGGGACACAGTCGGTTCCCTGATCGACGCCTTCACGCCAACTGAATGTGCCAACTACTTCAAAGCCGCTGGCTATGAACCGGAGTAAGATGAACCTGCTCTAGGCGAGACGTTTGCGGAAACAGAGAAGAGTGCGACAAAGGAGGCGCTCCAGATCCTCGGGTCAGCCCGATGATGACGCCGGTTGGACTGATACTAGTCCAACGGCACCAGCGTTCCTTCCAACTGTCCGCGCAAATGCTCGTGCTGCGTCGGCAGCTTGAGCGCTTCGCCCAAGTGCGTCCGGTCCTCGTCGCGGTCGAAGCCCGGCTCGTTGGTGGCCACCTCGAACAGAATCCCACCCGGCGTGCGGAAATAGATCGACCAGAAATAGTCCCGGTCGATGACCGGCGTGACGGCAAAGCCCTGTTCCGTGAGCGCCTGCCGCACAGCCAGTTGGGCCGCGCGGTCGGCGACCGAGAAGGCGACGTGATGCACGGACCCGGCACCCTGATTGGCGGGCGCGACAGTCGGCATGGTTTCGATCTCCACGATATCCGCGCCGGTCGTGTTACCGCTCACGGAAAAGCGCGCCGTCTCGCCTTCGCCGCCGACCCGGTCATAGCCCATGAACGTCATCAGTTCGCGGGTTGCACCATCATCGGCCAGACGCATGGAAACGCCGTGGAAACCGCGAATGGCGTGGTCGGCTGAGACGCCATTGCCGGTCCAAGGGTCGCGAGCGTCGTCGCCGACTTCGACCAGCGCGAACGCCTCGCCATCGGTAGATGTGAAATGCAGCCGGTTCTCATCGAACGCTGTTGCCGTCGCAATGTCGCCCGCGCCTTTTTGCACCAACCGGTCCTGCCAGAAACCGAGCGACCCCTCGGGCACGGAAAACAGGGTGCGGCCGACCTCCCCGGTGCCAGGCCTGCCGCGCCGCGCGCCAGGAAACGGAAAATGCGTCATCACGGAACCGGGCGTGCCCATCCCGTCACCGTAATAGAGGTGATAGACGTCCGGCGCGTCGAAATTTACGGTTTTCTTCACCCGCCGCAGCCCGAGCGTGTCTGTGAAGAAGGCGTTGTTGGCGCGAGCATCCGCAGCAATGGATGTGACGTGGTGCAGCCCCTTGATCTGGTTCAGCATGGGAACTCTCCCTCGACGGTCAATCCGCAAACCCGTCGAAGAAGCCCTTCATGCGCGAGAAGAAGCCCTCGCTTTCCGGGCTGTTGTGCTCTCCAGACAGGTCCTGAAACTCGGTGAGCAATTCGCGCTGGCGCTTGGTGAGATTGGCAGGCGTTTCCACGGCGACCTGGATATACATGTCACCCGTTTGGGTGGACCGCATGATGGGCATGCCCTTCTGGCGCAGGCGGAACTGTTTGCCGTTCTGAGTGCCTTCGGGAACTTTCACGCGGGATGTGGTGCCGTCCACCGTGCCGACCTCGATGGAGCCACCGAGCGCCGCCGTCGTCATGGAAATCGGCACGCGGCAATAGATGTCGGCCCCGTCACGCTGGAAGAACTCGTGCGGCTTGATCGACAGGAAAATATACAGATCGCCGGTAGGGCCGCCGCGCAACCCGGCCTCGCCTTCGCCGGCCAGCCGGATGCGGGTGCCGTCCTCGATCCCGGCGGGCACGTTGACGGAGAGCGTGCGGGTTTCGGTTCTGCGGCCGGTACCGAAACAGCCATCGCAGGGGTCGGAAATGACCTCGCCGCGCCCCTGGCAGGTGGGACATGTGCGCTGGATTGAGAAGAAGCCCTGCGTGGCCCGCACCTGCCCGTTGCCATTGCAGGTGGCGCAGGTTTTGGCAGACGTTCCCGGCTTTGCGCCGTCGCCATCGCAGACATCGCAGGTAACGGATGTGGGGATGTCGACTTCGGCGGTCTTGCCCTCGAAGGCCTCTTCAAGCGTGATCGCCATGTCGTAGCGCAGGTCCGCGCCGCGCGAGCGACCGCCGGACGAGCGGCGCGCGCCGCCCATCATGTCGCCGAAAATGTCCTCGAAAATGTCCCCCATTCCGCCGGATGCAAAACCGCCGCCACCAAATGGTCCGCCGCCACCGCCGCCCTGCTCAAAGGCTGCATGGCCGAACCTGTCATAGGCCGCGCGTTTCTGCGGGTCTTTCAGTGCCTCGTAAGCCTCGCCCAATTCCTTGAACTTGGCTTCGGCCTTGGCATCACCCGGATTGCGGTCCGGATGATATTTCATGGCCTGTTTGCGAAAGGCGCTTTTCAGCACTCCGCTATCGGCATCGCGGGTAACGCCTAGGATTTCGTAATAATCGATCTTGGACATAAGGAACTCGGGAAACAGGTCGTTCGGACAAAGGGACTGAAATGAAAATCCCGCCGCCGGGATGAGCCAGCGGCGGGACGGGTCTTTTCACACAGAGAAAATCGCGCTTACGCCGATTTCTTCCTGTCGTCCTCGTCGTCGATTTCCTCGAAATCAGCATCGACCACATTGTCGTCCGCCGCAGCATGAACCTCGGCGTCGGCGGCGGCTGCCGCTTCCTCTTCGGACTGCTGCGATTCATAGATCGCCTGACCCATTTTCATGGACGCCTCGGCCAGTGCCTGGGATTTGGCGGTGATCTCTTCGGTATCATCCCCTTCCAGCGCGGCGCGCAGGTCGGCGATGGCCGTTTCGATGGCTGTCTTGTCTTCGCCGGACACCTTGTCCTCATGCTCTTTCAGCGATTTCTCGGTGGAATCGATGAGGGTTTCAGCGGAGTTGCGGGCCTCGACAGATGCGCGGCGAGCCTTGTCGGAATCGGCATTGGCCTCGGCATCCTTGACCATCTGCTCGATCTCGTCGTCCGACAGGCCGCCGGAGGCCTGAATGCGGATTTCATGCGACTTGCCGGTGCCCTTGTCCTTGGCTGTCACGTTCACGATGCCGTTGGCATCGATGTCGAACGTCACTTCCACCTGCGGCACGCCGCGTGGTGCTGGCGGGATGCCGACGAGGTCGAACTGGCCGAGCATCTTGTTATCGGCCGCCATTTCGCGCTCGCCCTGGGACACGCGGATCGTCACCGCGTTCTGGTTGTCCTCGGCGGTCGAGAAGGTCTGACCCTTTTTGGTCGGGATCGTCGTGTTGCGGTCGATCAAGCGGGTGAACACGCCACCCAGCGTTTCGATACCGAGCGACAAAGGTGTCACGTCGAGCAGCAGCACGTCGGTCACGTCACCCTGCAGAACGCCAGCCTGAATGGCGGCACCCATTGCGACCACTTCGTCCGGGTTGACACCCTTGTGAGGCTCCTTGCCGAAGAAGTCCTGCACCGTTTTCTGAACGGCTGGCATCCGCGTCATGCCACCGACGAGAACGACTTCGTCGATTTCACCGGCTTTCATCCCGGCGTCCTTGAGCGCGTCCTGCATCGGTTTGACGGTGCGTTTGACAAGGTCGGCGACGAGGCTCTCGAATTTTGCCCGCGTCAGCTTCATGGTCAGGTGTTTGGGGCCGGAGGCGTCGGCGGTGATGAACGGCAGGTTCACTTCCGTCTGCGCGCCGGAGGACAGCTCGATCTTGGCTTTTTCAGCCGCTTCCTTGAGCCGCTGCAGAGCCAGCTTGTCATTCTTCAGATCGACGCCCTGATCCTTCTTGAACTCGCTGGCGAGGTATTCGACCAAAGCCATGTCGAAATCTTCACCGCCGAGGAACGTGTCGCCGTTGGTGGATTTCACTTCGAAGACGCCATCACCGATTTCCAGAATGGAGACGTCGAACGTGCCGCCGCCGAGGTCATAGACCGCGATCGTCTTGCCATCGTTCTTTTCCATGCCATAGGACAGCGCGGCCGCGGTCGGCTCGTTGATGATGCGGAGCACTTCCAGACCGGCAATCTTGCCCGCGTCCTTGGTGGCCTGACGCTGGGCGTCGTTGAAGTAGGCTGGCACCGTGATGACGGCCTGCTCGACCTTCTCGCCAAGATAGGCTTCTGCCGTTTCCTTCATTTTCTGCAGGATCATCGCGGAAATCTGCGAGGGCGAATACTTGTCGCCTCGGGTGGATACCCATGCATCGCCATTATCACCCTCGACGATCGCGAACGGGACCAGCTTCTGGTCTTTCTTGACAGCCTTGTCGGTGAAGCGGCGGCCGATGAGACGCTTGACGGCGAACAGCGTGTTTTCAGGGTTGGTGACGGCCTGACGTTTGGCAGGCTGACCGACAAGACGTTCGCCGTCTTCCGTGAAAGCGACCATCGACGGCGTCGTGCGCGCGCCTTCGGCGTTCTCGATTACTTTCGGGGTTTTACCGTCCATGACGGCGACGCAGGAGTTGGTGGTCCCCAGGTCGATACCGATTACTTTAGCCATAAAAGTCTCTCCTTTGAGCATTCCGCTCTTGAACCCAGATGCGCTTCACGCACACCAATGCAGGCATTCTTTGGCGGAACCTGCTGGAATATTTGAACTTTACCGGCCTCACATGGGCGTGACCCCGGCGTTGATCGCTATATAAGAAAGGGGTTTGCGACCGACAAGGAAGGAGGGCATGAAAAATGGCGACAAAACCCGAACGGGTAGACCTGCCGGACGGTGTTTCCCATTTGCCGGGATGGCTGGACCGCACAGGACAGGAAAGGCTTTTGGACGCCATCCGGGAGCGCGTGGCGCAAGCGCCGCTTTTTGTCCCGGCCATGCCCCGCACCGGCAAGGAAATGAGCGTGCGGATGACAAACTTCGGTTCGCTCGGATGGGTGACGGATAAGGAACGCGGGTATCGCTATCAATCGACGCATCCTGTCACCGGCGCACCGTGGCCGGACATTCCAGATGTTTTGCTATCGCTTTGGCGTGAACTGGCACCGGATGCGCCGGAGCCGGAAGCGTGTCTCGTGAACTTCTACGATGCGACTGCCAAGATGGGGATGCATCAAGACCGGGACGAAGAGACGTTCGATGCGCCGGTCGTGTCGCTCTCGCTTGGCGACACCGCGCTGTTTCGTGTGGGTGGGGTCAAGCGGGGCGGGAAAACGCAATCGTTCCGGCTGGAAAGCGGCGACGCGATGGCTCTGGCGGGGCCGGCGCGGATGGCCTTTCACGGGATCGACCGGCTGTATCCTGGCACCAGCGATTTGCTGAAAGATGGCGGACGGTTGAACCTGACGTTGAGACGGGTGACGGTGTGACTCTCAAATTCGTTGTCATCCTCTGGTCGTAGCCCGAGGATGACGGAGTTCTATTGTTCCAGTTCGTCCAATGCCGATACCACCACATCCCAATCCTGCGACGGCTTTAGATTGTCGGTCTGGTCCGGCCCGTATTCGGTCGGGCGGGCAATGAAGGCGGTGCGCAGACCGCAAGCGCGGGCGGCTTCCAGATCGTCGTTGTGGGCGGCGACCATCGTGACGTTTTCGGGCGGGATTTGAAGTGAGGCGCAGGTGGCAAGGTAGACATCCGGCAGCGGCTTGTAGGTGCGCGCCATGTCGGCCCCCAGCACCGTGTCCCACGGCAGACCGGCGTGGCGGGCAAGGCGGGTCATGAGGGCGATGGAGCCGTTGGAACAAGGTGCGATCAGGGCTGTTTTGCGCAAGGCAGGTAAGCCCCGGCACCACATCCGGCCACGGGTCGAGGCGCTCCCAGACGGTGGCGAAATCCGCGCATTCCTCAGCGCCGAACGCATCGGCGATGCCGAAATGCGCCAGCGTGTCGTCCAGCATTTCCCCGTGCAGCACGTCGATGGGCGCGTAGGGGCGCGAACCGTTGCGGACCCTTTCCATTGCGGGCTGATAGCGGCTGCGCCATTCGGTTGCGAATGTGTGCGGATCGACAGTGATGTCGTGCGCGGAAAAACGTTCGCGGGCCTCCCGCGCAACGCTGTTGCGCCAATCCACCAGCGTGCCGAAAACGTCGAAGACGAAGGCTTTTTCAAAGCGTGTTCCGGTCAATAATTCACCTCCTCAAAGCGCATGGCCAGCGTGTCGATCATCAGCCATCGACCCGCCAGCGGCGTGCCGATGCCACAGATCAGCTTGATCGCCTCCATCGCCTGTATCGTGCCCAGAATGCCGGTCAACGCACCGACAATACCGGCTTCGGCACAAGACGGCACCATGCCCGGTTCGGGGGCATCGGGAAACAGATCCCGGAACGTCGGACCACCGGGGACGAGTGTGGTGACGGAGCCGTCGAAGCGTTGCGCGACGGCCAGAACCAGCGGCACACCCGCCCCGACACACGCATCGGACAAGGCGTAGCGGGCAGCGAAATTGTCGGAGCCGTCCACGGCCACCGTCACGCCATCCAAGATTCGGGCAGCGTTGTCGGACACCAGTCGTTCGCGGACGGGTTCGACCTGAACATGGGGATTGAGTGCTGCGATGGCATCCATCGCGCTTTGCACCTTGGATTGACCAATTTGCACCGTGCCATGAACGACCTGCCGCTGGAGATTGGAGAGAGATACAGTATCGTCATCCACGATGCGGATGGTGCCAACACCGGCGGCGGCGAGATAGGCCAGCACGGGTGAGCCGAGGCCACCTGCGCCCATCACCAGCACCCGCGCGGCCTTCAGTTTTTGTTGCCCGGCCCCGCCGATTTCCGGCAGCACGAGGTGGCGGGCGTAGCGGTCGATCTCGTCGGGCGACAGCGCACTCATGCGGGTCTCACCTTACCATCGTCCACGGTGAAATGCTGTGCGCGGTCTCCCAACGCCTCGAACAGGGAGGCATCCGTGCCCGTCATCCATGCCTGACAGCCGAGCTCACTGATACGGTCGAACAGGGCGGCACGGCGAACGCCGTCGAGATGGGCCGCGCATTCGTCGAGCAGCAGCACCGGCACGATGCCGGATACATCCGCCACCAGTTGGGCGTGGGCCAGAACGAGACCGGTGAGCAGCGCTTTCTGTTCGCCGGTGGAACAGAGCGCGGCTTCCATATCCTTGGGTGCATGGCGTACGGCGAGATTAGTCCGGTGGGGGCCTTCCAGCGTGCGGCCTGCCGCCCTGTCTCGCGGGCGCGAACGGGCGAGAGTGGCACGGTATTCGTCCTCAAGATCGGTTGCCATGCCAGCGGTTCCGGAAGCGAGCGCCTGTTCCAGACTGCCCTCCAGCGCAATCGTCACTTTGGGGAAGGGCGTATCGGCAGCATCGTCCACGATCCGCGACAGCAGGCTTGCCAATTCGCTGCGCGCAAAGGCGATGGCGGTCCCGGCCTGCGCCATCTGGTCTTCCACGGCCGTCAGATAAGCCGCGTCCCGCGCACCCTCTTCCAGCAGCCGGTTGCGGGCGCGCATGGTGCGTTCGAAATCGTTGACCCTGCGACCGTGGCCAGGATCGATCGCTAACACCATGCGATCGAGAAAGCGTCGACGGTCGGCGGGCGGGCCGGTGAACAGACCGTCCATCGCGGGTGTCAGCCACAGAATACGGGCATGATCGAGCAGCGCTTCAGCCGTGGCGCGATTGCCGTCGATGCGGATCTGCCGCTGGCCTTCGGTGCCGGTCGATCCCGCCTGCAAGCCGGTGCCGATGCCGGCTTCGCCAAGTGCGCCGTCCACCTTTGCATGAACCGCCCATCGGGGCGGTTGACGACCGGTTTGCGCGACCGTTTCGTAAGATGAGCGGCGCAGGCCGCGACCCGGCGACAGGAATGAAACGGCTTCCAGCAAGTTGGTCTTGCCGGACCCGTTCGCCCCCGTCAGCACCACATGCCGGTGGTCAAGGGCGAGATCGAGCGTGTCGTAGTTGCGGAAGGTGTCGAGGCGGACGCCACGCAAGGCGACCGCCGTGGCCGGATTGCCCTGCACTTTCAATCCAGTCTGATTTGCCGCGTTGCTCATCGCACCGTGTTACACGGGCGCAATGGGCGCGCCTAGGCGGTGGTGAACGCCCGTTACACCCGCATCGGCATCAGCACGTAGAGCGCACCGGCCTGCTCTTTTTCCGTGATCAGCGTAGGCGAACCTGGGTCGGCCAACATGAACGTGGTCTCGTCGGACGTCAGCTGGTTGGTGATGTCGAGCAGGTAGCGGGAGTTGAAACCGATATCGAGAGCGTCGGATTCGTAGCCGACCGGTAGCTCCTCTTCCGCAGACCCCGAATCGGGGTTGTTGACGGACAGGGTGAGTTGGCCTTCGGAGATCGACAGCTTCACCGCACGGCCCCGGTCGGACGCGATGGTGGAAACCCGATCCACGGCGGAAGCGAAAGAGGCGCGATCGAGCACCAGTTTCTTGTCGTTGCCGGACGGGAATGACGCGGTTGTAGTCGGGGAACGTGCCGTCGATCAGTTTCGACGTCAGCACGACCGGGCCGACCGTGAAGCGGATTTTGGTGTCGGACAGTTCGACCGAGACCGTATCGTCGCCCGATTCCAGCAATTTCTGCACTTCGCCCACCGCCTTGCGGGGAACGATGATGCCGGGCATTCCAGCCGCGCCATCGGGTGCGGGAACCTGTGCCTGTGCCAGCCGGTGGCCGTCAGTGGCCACTGCACGCAGCATCGAGCCACCATCAACGTCTACAGTGTGCAGGTAGATGCCGTTCAGGTAATACCGGGTTTCCTCGGTGGAAATGGCGAATTGGGTGCGGTCGATCAGACTCTTGAACGCGGCGCAGTCCATTGTGAACGTGTGGGAGAACTCCGCCGCCGTCAGGTCGGGAAAGTCGCTTTCCGGCAGCATCTGAAGCTGAAACGAGGAGCGGCCGGATTTCAGCGACAGGCCGTTGCCTTCGCCGACCGACAGCATCACCTCGCTGCCATCGGGCAGTTTGCGGATGATGTCATAGAGCATGTGCGCGGGAACGGTGGTGGAGCCGTCTGTCTCTACCGATGCGGGGGTCGTTTCCGTCACCTCGATATCGAGGTCGGTGGCCTTCAGCATCAGCGCATTGCCTTGCGCCTTCAGCAGCACGTTGGACAGGATGGGGATGGTGTTGCGCCGTTCGACCACACGCTGGATGTGGGACAGGCTTTTCAACAGGCTGGATCGCTCGAGTGTGACGCGCATGGTCGGGTTCCGCTACGGATGGGGCCGCACTGCCGCTGGGGCCGCGCCTGCCGAAATATCGTCGCCCAACGTGGCCGAGGCCGCGCGGCAATTCAAGGGCGCGCAGCGGTCATCCAAAGCCGATTGCTGCCCCTTACGCGCCCTGCTCCT
The DNA here is from genome assembly GCA_963799325.1 of uncultured Alphaproteobacteria bacterium. GTDB lineage: Bacteria > Pseudomonadota > Alphaproteobacteria > Rhizobiales > Rhizobiaceae > Pseudahrensia. The sequence goes on from CAWCWS010000004.1 coordinate 348,184, forward strand.
CGATCAGCCGCTTGAGCAGTTCGATCTCCTGCGCGAGCTTCGTATCCTCCGCCAGCAGGGCCTCGATCTTGCGCACCGCATGGAGCACCGTGGTGTGGTCGCGGCCACCGAAGCGGCGGCCGATTTCCGGCAGCGAGCGCAGGGTCAGCGTCTTGGCCAGATACATGGCGATCTGGCGCGGGCGCACGATGATGCGGGTGCGGCGGTTGGACAGCAGGTCGGTGCGGGACACTTCGTAGTGGCGGGCGACGACCTTCTGGATGTCCTCGACGCGCACCTTGCGGCTCTCGCCGGACTGGACGAGATGGCCGAGCATCCGCTCGATCTGGTCGATCTCCAGCGGGCCTTCGGAAAAGCGGTGCTGGATCAGAAGCTGGTTGAACGCGCCTTCCACGTCACGTCCCGACGCGGCAACCTTGCCGGCCACGAAGGTCAGCACGTGATCGGGAATATGAAGGGTGGGATCCTCACGCTGGGCTTCGCGGTAGCGCAGGTCCAGCATGGATTCGCGCATCGCCAGTTCCGGCGACTTGATTTCCAGCGCCACACCGCCGCGCAGGCGCGACTTCACCCGTTCGTCGAGACTTTCCAGCATCCCGGGCTCCCGGTCGGCGGCCACGACCACCTGCTTGGCACTGTCGATGAGGGCGTTGAGCAGATGGCAGAATTCCTGCTGGATCGACTTGCCCTGCAGGAATTGCATGTCGTCGATGAGCAGCAGGTCGATGTCGCGCAGGCTTTCCTTGAACGATAGAGCCGACTGGTCGCGAATGGCGGAGGCGAAGCGCCACATGAAATATTCCGCCGTCAGATAGAGCGTCTTCACACCCGCATTGCGGGCCTTGGCACCCCAGGCGATCGCCTGCAGCAGATGGGTCTTGCCCAGACCCACATTGGCGTGGATGAATAACGGGTTAAACCGCGCCGCAGCACCATCGGCCTCGGCCACCGCGCGGGCCGCTGAACAGGCCATGTGGTTGGACGTGCCTTCGACGAAATTGGCAAAGGTGAAGGCGGGGTCGAGGGGGGAGCCTGCGAAACCGGCACCAAAACGCCCCAATGGCGAGATACCGGAGGCTGCGGCGGCGTGGGACACCGTGCCGGACTGCACGGGTCTTTGGATTGCCAAGCGGTTGCCCGTTTCGGAAATGGTCGCTGCGTGACCGGCCTGCTTGGGCGTGGACGCCGTTTCAGCGGCAGCGTTGCACATGCCGTCACCATTCGGCCCGCGCATGGCGGAGCGCACGATCACATCCACGCGCAGCAGATCGCTCACCTGTTCCTGCCACAGGTCGAGCAACAGGGTTCCGTAATGGGTGCGTATCCAGGTTTTCAGGAATGTGGTGGGCACCGACAGGGTGGCCTGCCCTTTATCCAGCGTTTCCAGGCGGCATCGCCCGAACCAGCTCGAAAAGCTCTCCGGCCCCAGCTTCACCGTCAGCTTGGCCCGCACACGCTCCCAGCGCTGCACATCACGGGCACCGATGGTGGGGGCCGCCATGCCGGAGGGCACTGCGGATACAGCCTGCGCACCGGATTTCGACCCGACCGCCTGTTTGGCAGCCTGCTTCATCGCAGCCTGCGCATGCTGGCGCCGTTTGGCAGCCGCATCGGCACTTGCCGGAAGTGGAAGGGGCAGCGACGGGGTGTCGGAAGAAGCGGAAGACGATGTGCGAATAGTCATGGACGGGCCTTGTCGGGAAGCAGCTGGGAGAAGCAGAAGTCAGTCTGTCTGGGTCAGTCTGTCTGGGTCAGCCCTGCCTCCAGGGTAGTCCGGCTGCCTTCCATCCATTGAGCGTGCCACGATGGCGCTCCCCGTTCACATCGCCCTCGAAGCCGCCGGCAATGTTGTAGCATTTGTCATAACCGGCCTGCGTCATGGCCAATGCGGCGGCCAGACTGCGGACACCGGACCGGCACAGAAAATAGAGCGGGGCTGCCTTGTCTGCGCCCGACTGTTCGATCTGCACTGCGAGCTTGTCGATGAAAGCGGCATCGACGCTCATCTGGGGCCAAACCTGCCACTCCTGCATGATGGGGTCGGATGCTTTCGCGCCCGTGTCAACGACGCCCACATAGGTCCATTCCGGCTGCGTGCGCACATCGACGATACGGGCCTGCGGGTCGTTTTGGAGCGCGGACCAAGCCGTGTCGGGGGCGACATCGCCCGCATAGCCGTTTTGTGGTGTTGTCATATCAGTCACGTCTCCCCCGTGCAGCGCAATCCATGCGCGGCTTGTGCCGTCCCGTTTTGTCTCGTGGAGCCGTAACCCCGAATGCCAACATCCCTTCGGAGGAATGCCGTGGCGGTCTCGTCCGCGCCACTGAGCGGCAGCCAGGACCAATCGCGGACCCTGTCTGCCAGTCTCTTCCACATCTGCAATACACCGAAAACACGCATGACTTACAAAGTGTTACGATGGATTAGTGCAGGTCAACCGTCTCAAGTGGAGTGATCCTAGACAGTGAGTTTTGAGGCTTCAAGGCACTGGTTCCATGAATCAGACCGCGGACGAGAAAACGAAAAAAATGTCGCCGTGTGACTCACAAAATATGGCTGAGGATTCGTGTTATGAATCATGCCGATTCACAAGACGGCGCGGGACGAGCGGGCCCGCAAAACGGGGGACGAATTTTATTTCGGGCGGAATCTCACTTGACTCATAGCGGCACTGGAAAATGGCGCGGGTTACATATCCCGATATGAGTCACGCCAAAGCATCTCATTGAATCAAAACGGGAACTTCCGTCACTTTTCGGTCATACTACTCACTGCACAAGAATCGGGCACATTCGGCCCGTTCGACCTCCCATTGGCTGCCTGTGCAACCGGTTTCAAGCGCGCCATCGGCGGAACGAAGCAACCGGAAACGCAAAACCCCGCCTGCGATCATGCAGACGGGGTCTGGAATGGCTTGTTCGCCCGGCAGCGCCGCCGGGACGCTCGCGAAAGCTAGAGAGCTTTGACGCGGGCCGACAGGCGGGAAATCTTGCGAGAGGCGTTGTTCTTGTGAACGATGCCTTTGGTCGCAGCTTTCATGACAACAGGCTGCACGACGCGCAGCTGGGTTTGGGCCGCTTCCTTGTCACCGGCGGCAATGGCCTCTTCCATCTTGCGCAGCTCACCACGCATGAACGTGCGGCGCATCTTGTTGACGGCGGTGCGCTTCTCGATCTTGCGGGTCGCCTTTTTGGCGGAGGATGTGTTGGCCATGAATGTCTGTCCTGCTCGGTACGGCGGCATGCGGGCCGCACGGAAATCTGTCAATCGTGTCGGAACCGGCTCCCGGCGCTGCACCTGCTAGAGATGAGACAGTCGGGCAATATCGGTCGCGCGCCCGGCAGAACCGGTCGCTGTTGGCGCTGATCTAGGGCGACTGCGCCAAAGCGTCAATACGAAAGCGCAATTTAGCGATTGGAGAAGCCCGGTTTGCGCTTGTCGATGAAGGCGGCCATGCCCTCCTTCTGGTCGTCGGTGGCAAACAGCGAATGGAACAGCCGCCGCTCGTAGCGGATGCCTTCCGACAGCGGCACTTCGAAAGCGCGCTCCACGGCGTCCTTGGCCAACCGGACGGAAGGTTGTGAGAACGCGGCGATCTTGGAGGCCATATCCAGCGCCGTTTCCATCAGGTCGTCGGCGGGCACGATGCGGGAGACGAGACCGGCGCGTTCGGCCTCCTCGGCGTCCATCATCCGTCCGGTCAATATGAGATCCATCGCCTTGGCCTTGCCCACGGCCCGCGTCAGCCGTTGCGAACCGCCCATGCCGGGCATGGTGCCCAAGGTAATTTCCGGCTGCCCGAATTTGGCGGTATCGGCAGCAATGAGAATGTCACACATCATGGCCAACTCGCAGCCCCCGCCCAGCGCATAGCCCGAGACCGCCGCGATGGTCGGCTTGGACGTGCGGGTAAAATCCTCCCAACCGGCGAATAAGTCGGTGGACATCGCGTCAACGTAGGACAGCTCCGCCATCTCCTTGATGTCGGCACCGGCAGCGAACGCCTTGGTGGAGCCAGTCAGCACGATCGCGCCGATCTTCGTATCGGCATCGAAGGCGCGGGCGGCTTTCACTACCTCGTTCATGACCTCGGTATTGAGCGCGTTCAACTGGCTCGGGCGGTCGAAGGTGATGACACCCACCGCCCCTTCCGTGGTGACTTTCAGCGTTTCATACCCCATGCGTTTTGTCCCGATAGTGTGATGGCTGGTGGCCACGATGACCGTCCCGTTCGCCCTTTGCAACGGGGTCATCGCTGGCAGGTTGCACAATAGAATGTGGACCGGCCGGACTGGACGATGCGGGTGATCGTGCCGTTGCAGCCCGGTTTCGCGCAGGCATGGCCTTCCCGGTCGTAAGCGGCGAAACGGTGCTGGAAATAGCCAAGCTCGCCATCGGTCCGTGCGTGGTCGCGCAGACTGGACCCGCCCGCCTCGATGGCCTCGGCGATGACGGCGCGGATGTGGCGCGCCAAACGCTCCGCGCGGTCGGTCGGCGCGCCGTTCTTTCGCACCAGCGTCCGGGCCTGCCGTTTGGGTGACAGTCCCGTGCGCCACAGGGCTTCGCAGACATAGATGTTGCCGAGCCCGGCGACGACGCGCTGGTCGAGCAGAGCGGCCTTCAACGGCGTGCGCTTGCCCGCCAGCGCCTGCGCCAGCACGGTGCCGGACAGCGCGTTGCCTACCGGCTCCACGCCCATGCCTGCAAAGGATGGGTGGGTGTCCAGTTCCGACCGTTTTGCCAGCAGCATGAAACCGAAGCGGCGCGGGTCGTTGTAGGTGACGGTCGCGCCGTTCCTCATATGGAAGACGACATGATCGTGGGCCGCGTTGCGCGACCGCTCGTGGTGGAACGCGCCCTGCACGTCCCCCTCGATGCGGAACGAGCCGGACATGCCCAGATGGGCGATGAGCACATCGTTGCCGGTGAGCGGGTCGGCGGGTGTGAAATCGATCAGCAGATATTTCGCACGCCGACCGAGCGAAACAATGCGGACACCTTCCAGCGTGTCGGCAAACCCGTCCGGAAACGGAAATCGCAAGTCGGGGCGGCGCACGTCCACACGCTCGATCACCGCGCCTTCCATAACGGGGGCAAGGCCACGGCGGACGGTTTCGACTTCGGGTAATTCCGGCATGGGCCTCATCTAGGCGGACGCGATGCGTCTGCCTATGGTGCGGGCACGAAAAGGGAGCGCATTTCATGTCCGAAGCTACGACCATCCTCGCCATCGATCAGGGAACGACCTCCTCCCGCGCCATCCTGTTCGCGCCGGACCAGAGTGTGATCGCCAGCGCGAGCCGAGAATTTCCCCAATACTTTCCAGATTCCGGCTGGGTGGAACACGATCCCGCCGATCTGTGGCAAACGGTCGAGACGACGTGCCGCGAGGCGATGGACAAAGCCGGATCTGACGGCCAGCGACATCGCCGCCATCGGCATCACCAACCAGCGCGAAACCACGCTGGTCTGGGACCGGGTGACGGGAGAGCCCGTCCATAACGCCATCGTCTGGCAGGACCGGCGCACGGCGGCGTTCTGCCAGAAGTTGAAGGATGACGGGCTGGAAGAGGCGTTCACCGAACGCTCCGGACTGCTGCTCGACCCGTATTTTTCCGGCACCAAGGTCGCGTGGATTCTCGACCATGTGGACGGCGCGCGGGCGCGGGCGGAAGCGGGGAAACTGGCGTTCGGCACCGTCGATACGTGGCTGATCTGGAAGCTGACCAACGGCGAAACGGCACGTGACGGACGCGACCAATGCCGCCCGCACGCTGATGTATCAACATCTCCACGAACGACTGGGACGACGATCTACTCGGCTGGCTCGGCGTGCCGCGCGCCATGCTGCCGGAGGTGCTGGACTGCGCGGCTGATTTCGGCACGACCGACACGTTTGGCGCGCCGATCCCCATTCTCGGCGTGGCGGGAGACCAGCAGGCGGCGACGATGGGCAATGCCTGTTTCGGCACCGGCATGGTCAAATCCACCTACGGCACCGGCTGTTTCGCGCTGCTCAACACCGGCGCGGACCGGGTGCCATCGACAAACCGCCTGCTGACCACCATTGCCTACCGGCTGGACAGCAAGACGACCTACGCGCTGGAAGGCTCGATCTTCATGGCGGGCGCGACGGTGCAATGGTTGCGGGATGGGCTGAAGATCATCGATGAGGCCGCGCAGACCGGTGCGATGGCGGAAGCCGCCGATCCGCATCAGGCCGTCGTCATGGTGCCGGCTTTTACCGGGCTTGGCGCTCCCCATTGGGACGCTGATGCCCGGGGTGCGGTGTTCGGCATGACGCGCAATACCGGTCCGAACGAACTGGCGAAGGCCGCGCTGGAAGCCGTCTGCTACCAGACCCTTGATCTGGTGGAGGCCATGCACAAGGACTGGACCAATTCCGATGGAGATACGGTGCTTGCGCGTCGACGGGGGCATGGTCGCCTCCGACTGGACGATGCAGGCGCTTGCCGACATTCTCGACGCGCCGGTGGACAGGCCTGTTCTGCTGGAAACGACCGCGCTGGGCGTTGCATGGCTCGCCGGTCATCGCGCGGGTATCTGGCCCGACCAGCAAGGCTTTGCCGAAACGTGGAAGCGCGACCGTCGGTTCGAGCCGGACATGGCGGAGGATATTCGTGCACGGGAAGATCGCATCTGGCGGGATGCGGTGCGACGCACGCTGACGAACTGATAGCTGTCGGATCGTACTGCCAACACGAATGTGACTGGCAACGACGCGGCCACGCGCTCTATTGAGCCGCAACCGATAAACGAAGGCCCTGTACCGATGATCAAGCTGAAATGGGCGGCGCTTGCCGCAACCCTCATCGCCCTCCCCGCACATGCGTCAGACCTCGACGTGACCGACTGGCAGGCGGTGAGCGAACAAGCGAAGGGCCAGACGGTTTACTTCAACGCCTGGGGCGGGTCGCAGGCGATCAACGACTATATCGCCTGGGCAGGCCGCGAGATGGAAAGCCGCTATGGCGTTACCGTGCAGCATGTTCAACTGGACGATACAGCGAGCGCCGTCAGCACCGTGCTGGCGGAGAAGGCGGCGGGGCGCGACGAAGGCGGGTCGGTCGATCTGATCTGGATCAACGGCGAGAATTTCGCCTCCATGAAGCGCGACGGCCTGCTGTTCGACGCCGGGCGCTCTGGTGAAGGCTGGGCGACGGCGCTGCCGAACTGGCAATATGTGGACGTCGAGAACAAGCCGACGATCACAGTGGATTTCACGATTCCCACCGAAGGACTGGAAGCGCCGTGGGGCGGGGCGAAACTCGTGTTCTTCCACGATACGGCCCGAACAGACGCTGCCAATATGCCGACATCCATGAGCGAACTGGCAGACTGGACGGCGGCCAATCCCGGGCGTTTCTCCTATCCCGCGCCGCCGGATTTTATCGGTTCGTCCTTTCTGAAACAGGCATTGTCGGAAACCATCGCGGACCCTGCCAAACTGTTGCAGCCGGTCGTCGATGCCACGTTCGAGGCCGACACCGCGCCGCTGTTTGAACTGCTCGACCGGATGCACCCGAACATGTGGCGCTCGGGGCGGGCCTATCCGAAAAACTATCCGGCACTGACGCAGGGACTGGCCGACGGGGAACTGGATATCACATTCGCGTTCAATCCGGCCGATGCGTCCTCCGCTATCGCGCAGGGCCGTTTGCCCGACACGGTGCGCTCGTTCACCTTCCCCGGCGGCACACTGGGCAATACCCATTTCACGGCTATTCCCGCCAATGCCAACGCCAAGGCCGGCGCGCTGATGCTGGCCGATTTCCTGCTGTCGCCGGAAGCGCAGGCGCGCAAGCAGGACCCTGCTGTCTGGGGCGACCCGACCGTGCTGGCGATGGACAAGCTGCCCGAAGCGGATGCGGCCACATTTGCCGCGCTCGATCTCGGCATCGCAACGCTGGCACCGGCAGACCTCGGCCCCATGCTGCCGGAACCGCATCCCGAGCTGGATGACGGCGATCGAACAGGAATGGACGCGCCGCTACGCTGCCGGCAACTAGCGAAGTTCCGGTTGGCGGGGTAAGGCGGCATGATGCTGCGCCATGCCCCGACCCTTGCCATCCTCGTGCTGATTGGCCCGATCCTGTTCGGGCTGCTGTCGACGCTCGGCCCGGCCTTCGGCTATTTTCCCGCGCTCGGCGGCAACGGCCTGACGCTTGCCCATTTCGATACGTTCTGGGGCACACCGGGCGTGCCGAAATCCATCGCGCTGTCGCTCACGTCCGGGCTGGCAACGACTGCCATTTCGCTCGCCATCACCTTCGCATTCGTCGCCGCATGGTCCGGCACACGGGCCTTCGCGCGGATGCAACATTTCATCTCGCCGCTGCTCTCGGTGCCTCACGCGGCCGCCGCGTTCGGGCTGGCATTTCTCATCGCGCCGTCCGGCTATCTGATGCGCCTCGCCTCCCCGTGGCTGACCGGCTTCGACCGACCGCCGGACTGGCTGATCGTGGGCGATGCCAACGGGCTGGCAATGATTGCAGGGCTGGTGGTCAAGGAGGTGCCGTTCCTGCTGCTCGTCACGCTCGCCGCCCTGCCCCAGACCGGCGGCGAACCGGCCATGCGGATCGCCCGCTCGCTCGGTTATGGGCGCATGGCCGCGTTCGCCTTCGTCATCTGGCCGCAGGTCTATCCGCAGATACGCCTCGCCATATTTGCGGTCATCGCCTACGCGACCTCGGTGGTGGACGTGGCGACGATCCTCGGCCCGAACCTGCCCTCCACCCTGGCGGTGCGTTTGACCCAGTGGATGTCGGATGCCGATACGAGCCTGCGCTTCGTCGCGTCCGCCGGGGCACTGGTGCAACTGGCCACGACCGTGGTCGCCATCGGTTTGTGGATTGCCGGTGAACAGATCGCTTGCCGGGTCGCGCGGCATTTGCGGCGCAGCGGGCGGCGGTTTGCATCAGATGCCGCGCTGCGCGGTGCCGCGATGGCTGCCATGACCCTTTGCGCCCTGACGGTGTTTGGCGGCTTGGCACTGCTGGCTTTGTGGTCCGTGGCAGGCCTGTGGAGTTTTCCCGACGCCTTGCCCGACAGCTTCACGCTTCGCACATGGATGCGGGTGCAACCGACGCTGGTCGACCCGTTGTGGACGACGATTACGGTCGGGCTGGTGTCCACGGGCATTGCCGTCGCCATCGCGCTGGCCTGTCTGGAACGGGAGGCGCGAACGGGTCGCACGGGCGGTGCACGGGCATTGTGGCTGCTCTATCTGCCGCTGCTGGTGCCGCAGGTGTCCTTCGTGTTCGGCCTGCAACTTTTCTTCATTTCGACGGGGTGGGACGCGACATGGGCGGCGCTGGTTCTGGTGCATCTCGTCTTCGTGCTGCCTTACGTTTTCCTGTCCCTTTCCGACCCTTGGCGCGCGTTCGACCCGCGCTTCGTCGGCATCGCCACGGGCCTGGGCGCGTCGCGCAACCGTACGTTCTGGCAGGTGCGGTTGCCGATGCTGGCCAAACCTGCGCTGACAGCCACGGCGGTCGGGTTCGCGGTCTCCGTGGGGCAATATCTGCCGACATTGCTGGTTGGCGCGGGGCGGCATCCGACGATCACGACCAAGGCGGTCGCCCTCGCCTCCGGCGGCGACCGGCGGGTCTTGGGGGTCTATGCGTTTTTGCAAATGGTGCTGCCGTTCATCGCCTTCGTGATCGCCACGGCGGGACCGGCGCTGGCTTTCCGCAACCGCCGTGCCATGCGGGCGTCTGCATGAGCGTGTTGCGCCTCGACGCCGTCCGCATTGCGCTGGGCGACCGGGAACTGCTGCGCCTGACTGCGGAAGCGAGCGAGGCCGTTCCCCTGACGATCATGGGACCGTCCGGTTCCGGCAAATCATCCCTGCTGGCATGGCTGGCCGGGTTTCTCGCGCCGGCCTTCGAGGCGTCCGGAACCGCACTGCTCGACGGTGACGATCTCATGGCAAAGCCGCCGGAAGCGCGGCATCTGGGCCTGCTGTTTCAGGACCCGCTTCTGTTTCCCCATATGTCGGTGGCGGGTAATTTGCTGTTTGGAATGCGGACCGGTGGGTCCCGCGCGGAGCGGATGGCGAAGGTCGAGGAAGCCTTGCGCCGCATCGATCTTGACGGTTTTGCCGACCGCGACCCTGACACCCTGTCGGGCGGACAGAAGGCGCGGGTGGCACTGATGCGGGTGCTGCTCGCCCAACCCCGCGCATTGTTGCTGGACGAGCCGTTCTCCAAACTCGACACATCGCTGCGCGGTCCATGCGCGATCTGGTGTTCGATCAGGCGCGGGTGCAGGGCTTGCCGGTCATTCTGGTAACCCATGACGAAGCCGACGCCGAGGCGGCAGACGGCACGCTGATCACGCTATGATTTCCGACCTGCCGGTCACGGAGGCGCTGCCGGATCTGCTTGCCGCCCTTGAGGCAGGCAACGCCGTGCTGGTCGCGCCGCCCGGTGCGGGCAAGACGACACTCGTGCCGCTGGCTTTGCTGGACGCTGCCTGGACCGTCGGACAGACGATCATCATGCTGGAACCCCGCCGTCTCGCGGCGCGCGCAGCGGCACGACGCATGGCGCATCTGCTGGGCGAAAGGGTCGGCGAGACGGTCGGCTATCGCGTGCGGTTCGACGCGAAAGTCGGGCCGAAGACACGCATCGAGGTCGTGACCGGCGGCATCTTCACCCGCCGTCTGGCCAGCGATCCGGGGCTGGAGGGCGTTGCGGTCGTCATCTTCGATGAGTTCCACGAGCGCAGCCTCGACGGCGATCTGGCGCTGGCCCTCACCCGCGATCTGCAACTGGGCCTGCGCCCCGAATTGCGGTTGTTGCCCATGTCCGCCACGCTGGACGCCGCGCCGGTTGCCGGATTGCTGGATGCGCCCGTCATCGAAAGCGCAGGGCGGGCCTTTCCGGTCGACATCGTTCACGAACCGCGCCCTGCGGGCAGCGCCATCGAGCCGCTGGTGGCGCAGGCGGTGCGGGCCGAACTGAAGCGCAGCGAAACGGGCAACATTCTCGCCTTCCTGCCCGGACAGCGGGAAATCGAGCGTGCAGCGCGACTGCTGGAGACCGGCTTGCCGGTCACGACGCAGGTCCATCGGCTTTACGGTTCCCTGCCGCAAAAGGCGCAGGATGCCGCGCTCGCACCGACACCGGAGGGCCATCGCAAGGTGGTGTTGGCCAGTGCTATTGCCGAGACGTCGCTGACCATCGAGGGCGTGACGACCGTCGTCGATTCCGGCCTCGCCCGCCGTCCCGTCTTCGAGCCGTCCACCGGCCTGACACGGCTGGTCACGACACGCGCCAGCCGGGCGGCGGCAGACCAGCGGACCGGACGGGCCGGGCGTCTGGGGCCGGGGCGCGCTGTGCGGCTGTGGCACGCTGGACAGACGGCGGCGATGCCAGCCTTCGATGCACCGGAAATCGAGACCGCCGATCTGTCGCAGCTTCTGCTCGATCTGACGGATTGGGGTGTGAGCGAGCCCGCCACGCTTACCTGGCTGACGCCGCCGCCGGAGCCTTCGCTGGCAGAGGCGCGCAGCCTGTTGCTGCGACTCGGTGCCATCGAGACAACCGGCAATGGCCACCGGCTGACCGCCCACGGACGGGCCATGCGGCGCATCGCCATGCCGCCCCGGCTGGCGCATATGGTCGTGCGGGCGGGCGAAAACGGGCGTGCTGCCGCAGGTCGGGCCGCCCTGCTGGCGCTTGCCTTGCAGGAGCGCGGCGCGGGCGGGCTACACGTGGACCTAGACCGCAGGCTAACCGCGCTCGAACGGGACAATTCGGCAAGGCGGCTTCGGGACCATGCTGCGCGCATGGTGACCCACATCGACGATACAGATAGCGAGCACCCTTCGACTGGCACTCTTCTCGCCACCGCTTTTCCAGACCGTGTAGCGCAACGGGCCGCACAGGCACCGGACGGCTCCATCCGCTACCGCCTCGCCAATGGTCGCGGAGCCATCATGGCCGCTGACGACCTGCTGGCTGGCGCGCCATTTCTCGTCGCGGCCGACCTGATCGGCTCCCCTGCAGGCGCGCGCATCGTGGCAGCCGCTTCGATCACACGCGCCGAAATCGACGCCATTGCGGAATCGACTGTCGGAATCGAAACCAGTTTCAACCCGTCCACCGGTCGCCTGTCCGCACGCCGCACGAACCGCTGGGGCGCGATAGATTTGGACCCGCCTGCACCAGTTGCGCTAGACGATGCCATCCGGCAATCGGGCCTGCTCGATGCTGTCGCGGAACACGGGCCGGGCGTGTTGCCGTGGGACAAAACGACGACAGCCTTTCGTGCCCGGCTGGACTTCCTGCATCGACAGGAGCCCGAACAATGGCCCGCTATGGACGACGCAACGCTTGCCGCAGCACGGGACGCATGGCTGGCACCATTTCTCGCCGGTTTGAAAGACTTTGCAGCTTTGCCGTTACACGATGCACTGATGCTGCGGGCGGGGCACCCGTCGAAGACCGAACTGGACCGGCTGGCGCCCGCTCAGTTCGCCATCCCGTCCGGCGGAACGCTCGCGGTCGATTACGGTGAAGGCCATCCCGTGCTCTGCGCCCGTCCGCAACAGCTTTTCGGGCTCGACATGCATCCGGTTATTGCGGGCAGACCGCTTGCGATCCATCTGCAATCGCCTGCCGGACGGACAATACAGATCACCCGTGACCTGCCCGGTTTCTGGCGCGGCACGTGGGCGGACATGCGGTCCGACATGCGCGGGCGCTATCCCAAGCACCCGTGGCCGGAAGACCCGATCACAGCCCGACCGACTGCACGCACCAAACCGCGCAAGCGTTGAAATATCGCTCTCCAACGCGCCGCATGGAAATTGCGATCGCACGGCTCTAGTCTGGTGTCATCAAACCCGGAGCCATCATGTCGTCCACCGTCTATTCCACCGAACTGCGCGAGCGCATTCTCATCCGTCTCGACACGTTGATGCGGTTGCGCTGGTTTGCCATCATCGGGCAGCTCGGCGCGGTGGTCGTGATCGCGTTCATGTTCGGCTATCCGATGCCGTGGGCGGTGTGTCTGGCGCTCATCGCCGCCTCGGCGGTTCTCAACCTGTGGCTCGCGCGTACCTACCGCCGCACCCACCGCATTCAGGGCGACACCGTCTTTGCGCTGTTGTCGCTGGACGTGCTGCAACTGGGTGCCCTGCTGTATCTGACGGGCGGGTTGCAGAACCCGTTTGCCATTCTGCTGATGGCGCCGGTCATCGTGTCGTCCACGTCACTGAAGCGCGACCATACGATCATGCTCGGCGCCCTGTCGTTCTCGCTCGTTACATTGCTCGTCTTCTACCACCTGCCCCTGCCCTGGCGGCCCGGAGAGCCGTTGCAGATGCCGCTCATGTTCATCGCAGGCACGTGGGTCGCCATCGTCTGCACACTGGGTTTCACCGCGATCTACGCCTTTCGCGTGGCGGAAGAGGCGCGCAAGCTGGCGGACGCCCTGTCGGCGACGGAACTGGTGTTGCAACGGGAGCAACACCTCTCCGCCCTCGACGGCATGGCAGCGGCGGCGGCGCACGAACTGGGCACGCCGCTTTCCACAATCGCGCTTGTCTCCAAAGAGATGGTGCGTGACCTGCCGGCGGATTCCGCCTTTCGCGAGGATGCGCTCCTGCTGCGCGCGCAGGCGGAAAGATGCCGGTCCATTCTCGCCAAGCTGACATCGCTTTCCAGCCAGGGCGAGCCGATCATCGAGACGCAGGGGCTGACGGCGATGGTGGAGGAAGTCGTCGCCCCGCTGCGGGATTTCGGCAAGACCATCCTCGTAGAAACCGAAGGCGCAATGGCCGACATGCCACGCCTGAACCGCGCGCCAGGTATTCACTACGGACTAGGCAACATCCTCGACAATGCTGTCGATTTCGCCAGCGATACGGTGACTGTGCGCTTGGTGTGGGACGACGAGACCGTTCGCATCGTCATAAACGACGATGGGCCCGGTTTTTCCCCCGTCATCCTGCACAAGCTGGGCGAGCCATTCGTTTCCCGCCGCACACGTAAGCATGGTGGACGCGACCGGGGAATGGGGCTCGGCATGTTCATCGCCAAAACCTTGCTGGAACGCAGCGGGGCCGACGTGACCTTCGGCAACGACGCCACCCACGGCGGCGCGCGGGCCGATATTCTATGGCCCCGCAAGCGGCTGGAGTCAGAGCGCTCGATGGAGCCGTGGCGCAGCCCGCCGCTGGAACAGGTGGGGCGCGATACGCCCGCCACTTTGCCCAAGCCACTCGCCGCGTCCTAGTCGCCTGCGACAATAATGCGCGGCCTGATTGTGGCATATTTGGCACGGAACATTTGAACTATTCCAACCTGGCGCCATTTATGAAGTAATCGTCCATGCGGCGCTTCCAGAGGCCATATTCATGACTGACACGCTGACACTCGACCCTGGCGCCGCAGCCTCCGGACCCGACGAACTCGTCTCCGTGCAGCCGACCTTGTTGCTGGTCGATGACGACCGCCCGTTTCTGCAGCGCTTGGCACGCGCGATGGAAAGCCGCGGCTTTGCGGTTCGCACCGCTGAAACCGTGGCCGAGGGCAGCGCGGAAGCGAAACGGGAAGCACCGGATTACGCGGTCGTCGATATGCGTCTGGAAGACGGTAATGGTCTCGACGTGGTCGCTGTGCTGCACGAACAGTCCAGCGACACCCGCGTCGTCGTTCTTACCGGTTACGGCAACATCGCCACGGCCGTGACCGCGGTGAAACTGGGTGCCATCGACTATCTCGCCAAAGCCCGCGGATGCCGACGATGTCTATTCCGCGCTCATGCAGGACCCGGACGATAAAGCCGCACCGCCCGAAAATCCCATGTCCGCAGACCGGGTGCGGTGGGAGCATATCCAGCGCGTCTATGAGTTGTGCGACCGCAATGTTTCAGAGACCGCCCGCCGTCTCGACATGCACCGCCGCACATTGCAGCGCATTTTGGCCAAACGAGCGCCGCGCTAGACACTAGCTTTCACAGAACTCCGTGCCGTCCACGCCCGCGTGGGCGCAGCAGCGCGATAACCGCATGGCGGCGGCGCGGGCAAAGCGCAAATGCACATCCCGTCGGCGCGCCGGTTTCATCGGATGGTGCGGCGCGTTTCGCAGCAGGTCGGCACCGTAACTGTCGCAGATCATCAAACCCGTATCATCGGGGAAAATCCCGGCGGGTACATCGGCCAGCGTGGCGAAAATCAGAGCATCACAATCGTCGCGATAGTCCGGCCATTTCGTATCGACGCGAAAATCCGCCACCGATGATTTGATCTCCACGATGGTCACCGTCCCCTTTGGCGACAGGGCGACGAGATCGGCCCTGCGACCGGACGAGAGGGTCATTTCCGGCAGCGTCGCACAGCCATGCTCAGTAAAATACCGCTCCGCACCGGCACGGATTTCCAGCGCGCGGTCGGACTGGCGTCCATCTATGAACGGGTTGGAAACGGCAAGCTGAACGATCGGCATGGGCGTGGAACGCTTGATTGGTGTGGGAGTGATTCGGCACAATGGATACCGCGTCCAACGGCTGCTCTCCAAATCCCGGCGCTACTATCTTTCCGGTATGGTCTCACCGCACTGTCTCTGCGGCGGATGATGCAGTTATGTCGCATTGGCCGCATATTCCGCTTGTTTGACCCGTTCGTGATCGCGTGTTCGATTGCGCGGCTTCCAGCACCGCCGGTATGGTAGAGCCTCGGTAAAGTCGCCGTTGCCTCACCTCCAAAGACACATATTATGACCGCCTCATCGCTCCAGAACGCAGCACAGTCTTTACGGCTTGTGCGCGCCGGGTTTTTCGTCCTGCTTTCGATCGCCGTGCTGGCACTTGCCGGCTGCGCGGGTTCTTCCCGATCCACAGCCGGCTATGCGGCACCGAATATCGACGCCCAGCTGACGCGTAATAAGGAAGCCGAGCGGTCTCTTTCCGACGCCCGCAAGGACGCGAAGAAAGCCGAGAAGGCGTTCTCCGATTTGGAAGAACAAATCGCGCAGGACGAGAAGCGGCTGGAACGCACCAACCTGTCGGCCAAGGCCCGCACCCGTGCCGAGGAGCGTCTGGAAACCAATCGCGCCGGGCTTCGCGATGCGAAACGCGAAGTGCGTCGCACAGACCGTGCCGAACGCCGTGCCGAACGTGGCCAACGCCGCGCCGAACGTACCCTGGAACGTGCCGAGCGGGACAAGCAACTGTCCGAACTGGCCGAGAAACAGCGGGCGGATCGGGCGCGCGAAGAAGATGCCGCCCGTCAGGCACGGCTTGAAAACGGCCCGGTGCGGGACGAAGTTGCCAACGACGTGTCCAGCGGTTCGTTCATTGGCGGCCTCTTCGGCTCCAACGATCCGGCCTATGCCAACGTCAACGATTATGCCGCGCGGATCGACGGCGAATTTTCCCTCGAAGCCATTCCTGTCGATAAAGTATCCTCCAACCTGTTGCGGCAGGAAGTGCGCTATTCATCGTCTCACAAACCCGGCACCGTCGTGGTCGATACGGGCGCGAAATATCTCTATGTCGTCCAGCCCGGTGGCATGGCCATGCGCTACGGCATCGGTGTCGGGCGTGAAGGGTTCGCATGGTCCGGCGAGGCGCATATCGGCTTCAAACGCAAGTGGCCGACATGGACGCCACCGGTGGAAATGATCGAGCGGCAGCCTGAACTGGCCAAATACTGCGCCGATTGCGGCGGCATGGAAGGCGGGCCGGCCAACCCGCTGGGCGCGCGCGCGCTTTACCTGGTGGCGAACGGCGAGGATACGCTCTATCGCCTGCACGGCACGCCCAAGTGGGACTCCATCGGCACCGCCGCTTCCTCCGGCTGCATCCGTCTGATGAACCAGGACGTGATCGACCTCTACGACCGTGTTCGCACCGGTTCCAAAGTCGTCGTCATCTGAACGACTTTAATATGGCTTGAGGGCGCGGGACCGCTTGTCACGGCGTTCCCCACCCTTTATGTCCCCCTTGGCTGACGGTTCACCCGCCAGCCTGTGCACCCGTAGCTCAGCTGGATAGAGCACCAGACTACGAATCTGGGGGTCGGGCGTTCGAATCGCTCCGGGTGCACCATTCTTTTCAACGACTTAGCCAGTATCTAATAAGTTGGTTTCGTTTTTAAAAACGAACAAAATAACGAGATTGCATTTGATGCGCCCTTAGTGGGCCTTCGTGCGGGTATGACAACCTCTCGCCTACCATGCTGCCGCTTCAGGATAAGGCAAATACGCCGAATCGTTCACGTCAAGCTTCACTCCGACTTTTGTTATTGCCCCGCCTGTTCGTTTCGAAATCAGAAGCGTACAAGCTCCTGCAGATTTTTAACGCCGTTGTTTACGTTGAGGGTCATGCACGAGCACTCTACGCACTAGATCGCTATTCCTGCCGACATCCACTTTATCGTTTAAAACGCAGTTCGTCATATGATTGCTCGCCTAGAGCAGGTTCACCTTATTCCGGTTCATATCCTGCGGCTTTGGAGTAGTTGGCGCATTCTCCAGGCGTGAATGTGTCCATCAGTGAGCCCACAGCATCCCACAATTCTGCAATGGTGCGTTCTGCTGACTTGCGCATGAGCGCTTTGAGTTTGGCAAAGGCATTCTCTATCGGGTTAAAGTTGGGGCTGTATGGAGGCAGGAATTCCAGCTGCGCCCCGGCCCGTTCGATCGCTCCTCGGACGGCGAGAGGTTTGTGGGCAGGCAGGTTGTCCAGAAAGACGACATCGCCTCGTTTGAGTGTGGGAACCAGCAGCTGCTTAAAATAGGCGAGGAAAGCCGCACCGTTCATCGGTTCGTCGAGCACAAAAGGCGCTGTCATTCCCATCAATCGCAGGGCATCCGTGAAAGTTGTTGTCTTCCAGTGTCCGTGCGGGACAGCAGCCCGGCATCGCTCGCCGCGTAATGCACGCCAACGCAGACGCGCCATCTTCGTCGACAGGCCGGTCTCGCCGATAAAGACGAGCTTCGCCGGATCGCGGTCGAGTTGTCCATCGAACCAAGCCTGACGGCGCATCAGAACGTCCGGGCATTGCTGTTCGGCGGCGTGAGCCGTCTTTTTTATGCGTGAAGCCGCTACGGCGCCGCCAGATACACAGTATCGCCCAACTGATGGAAACGTCGCGCTCCGTCTGACGCCGGTCAACCATCTTAATCAAGGTGATGTCTTTCTGCTCATCAATTATAAAGAGAATGAAGGCTTCGTGCCCGTCCAGCCGAGAGCCTTGCAGTTTACCCTGCCGCCGCGCCGACGTCTCGCCGAGCGAGCGGTGGCGGTTCACCCAACGAACAGTAGTCGATGGCGCAACACCGGATCTGCGTCCGGCGCCGCGCACCGAACCTCCAGTCGCAACCGCGTTAAAAACTTGACCACGAAGGTCATCGCTGAGGCCCGGGTCATTCCAAACTCCCTGAAAAATGGAAATGGAATCAGCCTTCCTCAAAACAATCTACCCGTACGATTCAGCGTTCGATGAATCTGCTCTTAGTCAGAATTGGCGACACGAACTACGTCAAATCATGCGGTCCAGTCCCATATGAGCACTTGTACGGGTGCCGTCACATGCTTTAACCTTTCAGTCTCGACAAACTGTACGTTCCGCAACTAGTCGCCGATCCGCCGGCCCTGTCCTACAATCTGCAGTCCCCCATTTTCAGTGGCCGATGAAGCTGAAGCGCATCCACGTTTTCGCAGGTCAGCCATTGTTCGATTTGATCCGGCTTTGTCAGGATAACCGGCATGGCGGTCGGAGGAACGGCTGCAACCTCTTCGTTTAGCTCCATGATCAGTGACGCGAACAGATTGTTCGTCGTTTCAGCCACCGGCTTTCACCGCAAATACCGGGTGCGGCTGTTGCGTGGTCATGATGAAGCGGTGCGCTAGTAATAACGCCCCCGACCGGCGGATCTACGACAATGCGGTGCGCGAGGCGCTGATTGTGGTGTGGGAAGCATAGGACCGGTTCTGCGGCAAGCGGTTCAAGGCTCTGGTTCCGCTGCTGGTGGTATCGATGGAGCAGCACGGCGCATTGCCTCATCTGGAATGCTCCCCGTTTTCGCTGAGCGGTGGATACGACGATGAGGTTGGTGAGCGTGGTAACGAGAGATGAACTGGTGGCCGCGGTGAGGCGTCGGTACGTTGGCAGCGGGCGGGCGGAGAAAACGCAGATCCTCGACGAGTTCGTTTCGGTAACCGGTCATCATCGTAAATATGCCATGCGGCTGTTGCGAGGAAAGGAGGTTGCCGTGCGTGAGCAGGTTGGAGATCTGATCGCGCGCCTTGATCCGGGCCTACTGTTGCACGAGATCAGGTCAGCGCAACGAGCTCTAGAGCACGTTTCTCGGGGATCGATTCAAGTTTGAGTTTGTGATTCATCATCGCAGCGAAGGAGGTTGCGATGATGGCACGGGCATATAGCGAAGATCTGAGGATGAAGGTTCTGGAGGCAGTTGGCGCGGGAGCTTCGGCTCGCTCGGCGGCAGCCCGATTTGGCGTTGGGTGAGCTACGGCGGTGATCTGGGCACGGCGCTACAGACAGAACGGTGAAACCAGTGCACGGCGGCAGGGTGGACGCCGTGGTTCCAGGCTCGATGCTCACGAGGGGTTCGTGGTCGGACTGATCGAGGCGAATGCGGACGTGACGCTCGACGAAATGGTTGAGCATTTATCGAAGGAACGCAGTGTAGCAATGAGCCGGGCCGGGCTGTGCAAATGGCTTCGTTCTCGCGGCTGGACGCATACAAAAAGACAGCTCATGCTGCCGAACAGAACCGGCCAGACGTCTTGAAACGGCGGCAGGACTGGTTCGATGGGCAACTCGATCTCGATCCTGCAAAGCTGGTCTTCGTCGATGGTGAGACGGATCAGCAAACGATCCAGTCAATCGTTTGCCCGTCGAACGGCCTGTCGACGAAGATGGCGCGCCTGCGCAGGCGGGCTTTGCGCGGTGAGCGATGCCGGGCCGCAATCCCACACGGGCACTGGAGTGAGGCCATCAGCCCGCCATCGGTCCGAGGGCGAGGCCGAACAACAACGTTTACCGGCGCGTTGCGACTAACAGGCATGACGGCACCGATGGTTCTTGATGGACCGATGAACGGAGCCGCCTTCCTCGCGGGAGCCTGCCCTCGGACTTGATCCGGGGGTGGAGCAGGCTCTAGTGCCCACGCTGAAGCCCGGTAACGTGGTCATCATGGACATTGAAGGCGGGGAAACAATTGTGGATGGACCCGCGATTGCCCGCCTGAAACCGGCGCACAAATCCTCTGCCGCGCGCGAGGCAATCGAGCGGGCCGGAGCAACCCTGGTGTTTCTGCCGCCCTACAGTCCAGCCTTCAACCTGATCGAAATGGTGTTCTCAAAACTCAAAGCCATCATGCGATAAGCCGCCGAGCGGACCATTGAAGCGCTCTGGGCAACCGTTGGCAACGCTATCGACGCCTTCACACCCACCGAGTGGACCAACTATTTCAAAGGTGCAGGATATGAGCCGGATTGAGGCGAATCCGCTCTAACTCCAAGGTCCGCAATGGGCCGGTTTTGAAGCCGACCCGCCATTGTTAGATTTCCACGCCCTCTGAGATTGCAAGGGCGTCTTCCAAATCGACATCGAGGTATCGAACCGTGCTGTCCATTCTCGTGAGGTGACACGCCGCCTGCAGGCCGCACCGTTTACCGAGCACGTCTCCGTTCTGCACAGCCAGGTGGGTCGGCAGGCTTCCCTTGGATTGACTTGATCACTTCTACGGTCGCTCGTCCGATGTTTCCATCCTGCCCACAGGTTGGGCTATTGTCGGCCTGTTTGGCGGGCTGGCCCTCCTGTTTGGCTTCGCAGCCCGTCTGCTACCGGTCCTTGATCTCCATTTGGAACCCTTGAACGGAGACCGTCTTGGGTTCATCGTCCCGTTGCCGGTCGTTGCAGCGCCGCTTCTGGCCGTCCCGCTCGATCCAAAATTCTTGCCGGTTCTGGTGGCCAACTTTCTCGTCCTGCACTTGGCCATATTCGGAGCGATACTGCTCTGGCTCATACGGCGATGGGGCATCGCAGTGGGCCGGTTGCGCCAGTGTCGCTGGCTCTCCTCTTGCTATGGAGCGTCGCCTTTGGCTTTGGCCTCGACCGGGACGCCGCAAACTTCTGGCCGACATCTGAGCGCATGTGGATCATAGCTGCGATGCTGGCAGGCACATTGCCATACATGATCGCCGACGCAGTACTGACCCGTCACGCTTCGTTCTTTCGACGTTTGATGGTGCGCGGTGGGTTCCTGATGTCCCTCGGGCTAGCGGTGGCGCTCGATCCTGAAGAGCTCTTCTTCCTCATCATAATTGCGCCGGTGATCGTCGATTTCTATCTTTTGTTCCGTACGGTTGGCAGGCAGGCTGGACGCCGATCAGGGCCACTCGCATCTGGCATGGTGCTGGGTCTGGTGCTGGCCTGGGCGTTGGGGGTCAGCTTCCCATTGCTCGACGCTGGTTAGTGAACGGCGAGGGGATTCCAAGCGACCTGTATTCTTGAAACATACGAACCAAAACGTTTCTCTCAGCGGCGATTATCAACAGCGAATTGTTTCGAATATGCCGACCCGGTTTACACCCCGAAGAATCGCTTGAAGGTGTGAGAGCCTTTTATGCACGTCCCCACTTCGCCATAGCCTCGAACACGGGAGCCAGCGCTTCTCCGCGCTCGGTCAAGCCGTATGTCACGACTGGAGGTATAGTCGGCTCGGCGTTGCGCCAGACAAGACCGTCCTCTTCGAGCCCGCGCAGCGTCCCGGTCAGCACGCGTGGCGTGACCGGGGCGAGCGAGCGTCGCAATGCGCCCCAGCGGGTTGGCCCTCGTGCGCCAAGACGGAACAGGATCAGAAGCCGCCAACGGCCGCTGACCAGTCGCAAAGTTCGCTCGACCGGGCATGCAGCGGGGTCACCGTCCGGGAACGGGTTTCTATGGACCGGTTCGCCCTGTGTAGTGCGAGCCTTGCCCGTTGGTGTCGGATCGTCCGGCTGACCGGAACCGTTCGGTGTGGAACGCATTGCGACGCCTCCTTTGCATAGGTGGTATCCAAAAGGTGCGTACTTGTATGCACGCGTCCGCCTTCTATCCTGTGCAAGGACCGCTGGCGCAAGGTGGAGTGTTCCACACGGCCGGACGGAGAACACAAACTGAAAGAGTTGAGCATGGAACTGCTGGTACTGGGTGCGACGGGACGAACCGGGCGGGAGGTTTTGAAGCAGGCTGCGGAAGCTGGTCATCGCGTCGTGTCGTTTGGGCGAAGGCCAGCCGAGGGGGCGCATAAAGGCCTCGTGGGCACCTTTGACGACGAAAGTTTCATGGATGCGGTGCGGTCGGCCGATGCCGTGTTGTCCTGCCTGGCTTCGACCAACGCGGACCCTGTATGCTCCACTGCGGCCGAGGCGGTGTTGCGTGCCCACCCGACCGCGCGCTACCTGACCATCGCGGGTGCGGGCGTTGACCGGCCGGAGGATAGTAAGGGCGTGCCGGACAAGGTGATCGGGTTCATCATGCGTGTCGTGGTGGGCCGAATGCTTGCCGACAGACAACGGGAAATCGACATGCTGGCCGCGAGTGGCGCGCGCTGGACCGCCTTGCGTCCGCCCCGGTTGACCGAGGGGAAGGCAACAGGCCGGTGGTCCTTCACCCACGACCGTCCGGCCGCAACATGGATCGACCGGGCCGATCTGGCGGGCGCAATGCTGGAAGCGCTGGACCGGGACGATCTCATGGGCCGCGCACCGTTCGTGTCGGTTGGTAAGTCGTCATGAAGACCGCAGGCTCGTTGACGCCAGTTCAAGATCGGGTGGCGTAATGGCGACCTTCGTTTACGGCTACGACCCAATCTGCGGCTGGTGCTATGGGGCCGCTCCTGCGGTGCGCGCTGTCGCCCGCATTCTCCCCGTCAAACTCGCCATGTCCGGGCTGGTGGTCGGCGAGCGCGTCGGTCCCGCAGCGGCGATGGAGCCCTACGTGCGTCAGGCCTCGGAACGTCTGCGCGCGGCGACGGGACGTGCGCCTTCAGAGGCGTTCTATCGTTGGATGCGGTCCCCCGGCGCTGTGGCCGCATCTGTGCCGCCGGCGGTCGCGGTGGATGCGGTGCGTCGAAAACGACCCGAGGCAGCTGTCGCCTTTGCCCACGCGGTGACTGAGGCCCATTACGGCGAGGGAATGGATCCCAACGATCCCGATGCCTACACGGTTTTGATCGCCGAGCACGCACCGGGTGTGGTGCTGCCCGACATTCATGACCCGTCGCTGGCAGAAGCCGCATTCGCCGAGGGTCGACGTTTGGGCATCCGCTCGTTCCCGACCTTCCTGCTCGAACGCGACGACGGATCGATTGTGGAACTACCCACGCTCTACGATCCGAACGCGCTTCTAAGGGAAATCGAGAAAGTATCCCGCTGAATTCAACGCACGCTTTTGAGAACTTGAAACGACAATGCGAACACAAGACCACCGTAAATCCAACGTGCCCGGTCTCACGAGCTGAGAACCGACCGCCGGATCAGAGGAACAAACAATGCTGTTTGTGATGGGCGCTACCGGGCGAATGGGGGGAGCCGTGTTGCGGCATGCTGCGACGCGAACCCGAGCGGCCTCGCGTTCGGGTCGACCGGTCGAAGGCGCAGACGAGACAGTCCTCTTCGATCTCGACGAACCAACCACCTTCGCGCATGCCCTTACGGGCTGCACGGCCCTGTTCGTCATGCGTCCGCCATCTGTAACAACGCGCAAACCCTTTGATCAACTGATGGTGGCGGCCCGTGATGCCGGGATCGGGCACGTCATTTGCGCCTTGGTTTACGGTGCAGAACATTCGCGTGTCCTGCCCCACCGCCATATGGAGGCCGCCGTTCGGGCAAGCGGGATCGCCCACACATTCCTACGCCCGGCGGATTTTATGCAAAACCTTGCCCACGTTCATGGCCAACGCATCCGCGAGCACGATGAGATCGCCGTTCCGGCAGGCCGGGGATGCTCGGCCTTCCTCGATGTCGAGGACGTGGGCCATGCGGCAGCTGCCATCCTGCGCAATCCGAAAGCATCAGACGGCAAAGGCTTCGCTCTTACCGGTCCCGATGCGCTCACCTTCGCGGACGTCGCAGAGACAATGTCGGCCGTGCTTGGCCGAACCGTGCGCTATCGCGCCGTCTCGGTACCACGGTTCATAATAGGTGAGCTACGAGCCGGAAGGCCCGGTTCGATGGCGCTCGTCATGAGCGCGCTCTACTCAGTTCAACGCTTCGGTTGGGCTGCGCCGGTGGACATGGACTTCGAGCAGTTGACAGGACGCAAAGCGGGCGACCTTGCTCGTTACTTCGAACGGGAACGTCGCCAGTTCACGTCGATGTCGTAGTGGGCCGCGTCGCGCTCGTTCCGCGCGCATCGGGTTCACTGCGCCCGATCACCGCCCATAAGGGGTCACCGATACCATCCTGAGCAGAACCCCGCGCGTTTCCAGTCCGGTGAACCCCGCCTCGGCCATCGCGGTCTTGATGTAGCGTGCGCGATCAATTCCGTTCAGCACGTGCCACAATGCGATGGCCTTGGTGGGAAAGCACCGGTTGGAGAAGGTCACAATAAACATTGCTGATGTTCGAAGCACGCGCGCAACCTCTTCGAACACAGCGACCGGGCGCTGCAGATACTGCACGGATACACAGCATAGTGCGGCATTGAAGGACCCGATATCGAACGGCAGGTTCGGCTCGTCGTTCAGGTTCCGAACCACGCGACTGGCGAGATCAAAATTGGCGGACAGTTCCGCCTCGTTCATCCCGTGTCCGGTCACGTCAAGATCAAGCTGGGGCAGATGGCTGTAGCGGCTGGACATCAGGTCGAGCACGCACATACCGTCGGTAAGATGCTCGGCGTAGAGGCGGGAAACGGCCGCGACCGCGCGCTCGTTGATATGGGCCACCATACGAGGCGGTGTGTAGAAGATCGTGTCAGATGTTGGGTCCGCCTTGGTGAATGCGCGCGCGTCCAACTCGGTGATGTGCATCTCAATCCACCGTGTGAGCAGTTATCCGTGGTACGAACAAATGTGCGGACCGATCGCATGCTTACTAACGCGGTCCTTTGTCACGTCATCCCTGCAGATGGCTGTCAGTGAGTTCCCGGGAACTCACATGTAAAACCTATGGCCATTTCGCGAACCCCTCCATAGCGACCGGCCCGTTGTCAGTAGCGGTCCAAGACCGAACCCCACCGTCGGCTTCTTCTGCGTTCAGCGAAAACACCGCAGTATCGAACAACGGTGACAGGCTTCTGAACCGAAAGAACGATGGTTCACGGTTTCTTATATCGGCTGACATCTGGCAGAGAAGCGTAGCCTGCAGGGGGCCGTGAACGACCAAACCCGGATAGCCTTCCACATCACGGGCATAGTGTGCATCGTAGTGAATCCGGTGCCCGTTGAACGTTATCGCAGAATACCGAAAGAGGAGGGATGGGGTAGGATCAACCTCGAACCGGTAATCGCCTTGTTGCGCGGGTTTTGAACCGCGCTGCGCTACCAAAGCTCTTGAAGCGTCGCGGTAAACGATATCCTGAATCTCGGTTACAGCCCGCCTTCCGTCGCTTGTGATGACGTGTTCGACGGTCACGAAACACAGTGTTCCGGTGCGGCCTTTCTTCACGACCACATCGCGAACGGTAGAACGGCGTTGCACGACATCGCCGATACGGATGCTTGCGTGGAATTCGAACTGTCCGCCCGCCCACATCCGGTTCGGCAAAGGCACGGGAGGTAGAAAGTCGCCGGTTTTCGGATGTCCATCGGCTCCCAGTGCATTTTGTGCGGCTGCTGGCTGGCACAGGCAGAGATGGATCAGCAAAGGTGCAGCGTCGCCCGTTTCGGTGCCTGACACGCGATCGAAGATGGCATTGAAACGGCCGACGAGGGACGACGTCAGAACCTCCGATGAGACCTGCTCGCGCCCGATCCATTGCCTGAGATATCCGGTGTCGATACCGCTCATTCCGTTGCCAGGGATTCCAGTGCGGGCACAGCGCCATAGCTGCGGTCTTCGCCGATGATCCGCGCGCCGGGAGCGGGAAAGGACAGCGGACCATTCGGCGTTTCGACCGTGATGCGTTGCAGGTGTTCGTGGGCGGAGAGCCCTTCCATATCGTTGACGGAGGCGAAGGCGATATCGGCACTGGCCAGCAGTGCCGTAGCCTCGTTGGCATCGACCCGCAGAAAGGCCTCGGCGACCAGTGCATCCGTTTCTGCCCGATGAGCGACGCGCGCCAGGTTGGTGGCGAATCGCGGGTTCGAAATCAAAGTTTCGTCACCGATGAACCCGGTGCAGAACGTCGCCCATTCCCGGTCGCTTTGGATGGAGATGAGAATAAGCTGACCGGATTTGGTTTGAAAAGCGCCGTACGGGGCGATGGATGGATGCGCAAGCCCGACCCGCCGGGGGCTGTTGCCGCCCTCGTGGTTCAGCAGCGGCACCGTCAACCAGTCGGCCATGACGTCGAACATGGATACGGAAATCCGGCTGCCCTGCCCGGTAATCCCGCGCTGTATCAACGCTTCGAGAATGGCACCGTAGGCCGTGGCACCGGTGGCGATATCAACGATCGACAGCCCCACCCGTGCCGGTTCGTCCGGCCCACCGGTGATGGAACAGAGACCGGTCTCGGCCTGGATGAGCAGGTCATAGGCCTTTCGCTGCGCCATCGGTCCGGTTTCACCATAGCCCGATATGGAACACACGATCAGCTTCGGATGGTCTTCCGACAATCGTTCGGGGTCGAAACCCAGCTTCGCCAATGATCCGACCTTCAGGTTCTGGATCAGAACATCGGCGTCCTTCAGCTGCTCCGCCAGATCGGCCTTCCCCTGTGCCGATGAAAGGTCGAGGGTCAGGCTGCGCTTGCCGCGATTCAGCCAGACGAAATAGCTCGATTGCCCCGCAGCGACGGCATCGTAGCCCCGCGCAAAATCTCCCTCTGGCCGCTCGATCTTGATGACATCGGCACCGGCGTCGGCCAGCCGCGACGAGGCGAAGGGAGCAGCGACAGCCTGCTCGATGGCAACGACTTTCAGACCTGCGAGCGGCAGCATCAAAATGACCTTGGCATACCGAGCACATGCTCACCGATATAGGACAGGATGAGATTCGTGGAGATCGGTGCCACCTGATACAGACGTGTTTCGCGGAACTTGCGCTCGACATCGTATTCGTTGGCGAAGCCGAAGCCACCGTGAAACTGGATGCAGGCATTGGCCGCTTCCCAGCTTGCTTTTGCGGCCAGCAGTTTGGCCATGTTCGCTTCCGCTCCACAAGGCTTGTCGGCGTCGAACAGGGCGCAGGCTTTGTAGCGCATCAGATCGGCGGCTTGAACTTCTATAAAGGCCTCGGCGATCGGAAACTGCACACCCTGGTTCTGCCCGATGGGCCGTCCGAAGACCGTGCGCTCATTCACATATGCGGTCACCTTGTCGGTGAACCAGTAACCATCGCCAATGCACTCCGCCGCAATCAGCGCGCGTTCCGCATTGAGGCCAGTCATGATATATTTGAGACCCTTGCCCTCTTCACCGATAAGGTTGTCAGCAGGTATTTCCAGATTGTCGAAGAACAGTTCGTTCGTCTCGTGGTTGACCATGTTGGCGATCGGCTTGACCGCCATACCACCCTTCATGGCCTCGGCGATATCGACCAGAAAGATCGACAGCCCGTCCGATTTCTTCGCCACATCCGCCAGTGGCGTTGTGCGCGCCAGCAGGATCATCAGGTCGGAATGTTGCACCCGGCTGATCCACACTTTCTGGCCGTTGATGACGTAGCGGTCGCCTTTCTTCACAGCGGTCGTCTTGATGCTTGTCGTGTCGGTTCCTGCCGTCGGCTCGGTGACGCCCATCGACTGCAAGCGCAATTCTCCGCTGGCCAGCTTTGGCAGGATGCGCTTGCGCTGCTCCTCGGAGCCGTGTCGTACCAGCGTGTTCATGTTGTACATCTGCCCATGACAGGCGCCGGAATTGCCGCCCGCCCGGTTGATCTCTTCCATGATGACGCTGGCTTCGAGCAGGCCGAGGCCGGACCCGCCATATTCTTCCGGTATCAATGCGGCCATCCAGCCCTCCCGCGTCAAGGCGGACACGAACGCATCGGGATATGCCCTGTCGGCATCGGCCTTTCGGTGGTATTCGGCGGGAAACTCGGCACAGAGCGCACGCACCCCTTCGCGGATTTCCTGATATTCGTCGGTGATCATGTTCAAGATAGCGTTCCGTTTTATATCATGAGTGTGGGGCGTAGAGCGTGGCCGCAAGCCTTCGTGCGGAGGCGCCTTCCAGTTGTTGTGTTGCTGACCAGATCCTGTCCGCCACGTCATTACCGATGAGATCGTTGGCCTTCATGCGCAGACCCGTTTGCAATGTCGACCGGTTCATTGGAGACGCGAGATCGCAGCTGAATTCGAGATGGCGACCGTCTGTCGTTTCGACCCGGCCAAGGGTGACCATGTCGCCGACTGCATCATCGCCGATGACTTCGACGCGTTCGGCGAAGGCGGCGAGGACAGGGTCGGTGCACACTGTATCGGTGAAGGCTCTGTCGGAGGACGTGTCCAGACCCGTCACGGTCATGCCCGCCAGCCAGGCGTAGCTGAACTTCACCTCCAGCCCGGTGCGCGGCGTTTTCTTGTCGCAAACCTTTAACCAACGGGGAGACACACGCAGACGCAGCCGTGAGATGTTTTCGCCCGTCAGGGGTGTGGCGGCCAGGAGACCGGAAAGCCCGTCGATCATCGCGTGCGTTCCATGACAACAGGCGTGCAGCTTGTGTTTGATCTGCTCGAACAGAAACATGTCCGGTGGAGGGTCGGCCCAGGCGGCCTTCAGTTCGGGCGCGTTGCAATGGGTATCGATGAAACCCTGCGGCCCGAAAATGCCATCGTCGCAGGACGTGAAGCCCGACGCGGCCAGCTTGGCGGCCTCGACACCGTTGGAGGCTGCGACGCCCGCATTGAACGGCTTGCCCATCGTGCCGAATTGCGATTTCAGACCGCTGGCCCGTGTCGAAACGATGCCGATAGCGTGACGGGTTTGCTCTTCCGTCAGCCGGAGCAGGCGGGCGGCGGCAATGGTCGCCCCGAAGGCACCGGCGGTTGCCGTCTGATGGAATCCACGCTGGTAATGCTCGCTTCCAAACGCAATGCCGAGCCGCACCGCCGCCTCGGCTCCAACCAGATAGGCGTGACACAACTCCACGGCGGAGGCATCCACCTCTTCGGCCACCGCACATGCCGCTGGAAAGATGGCGACCGACAGATGCCCGATATGAGCGAAATGGGTGTCGTCATAGTCCAACGCATGGGAAATCGTACCGTTGGCGAGCGCTGCCGCCCGGGCCGGAAGCCTGGAGCCGTCGAAAAGTGTGGCATGTGCTGCCCCACCTTCACTGCGAACCAATTCGAGAACCGCTTTACTGACGGGCTCGCCCAGGCCGGCCCGACCGCAAACCGTCCAGTCGAACAGGCACAATTCGACCATCTCCATTGCCGTGGCCGGTATGGCTTCGGCAGGTAAGCGGGAGAGGGATACGATATGGTCGAGGTTCAGCGCCATCCTCAATGCACCGCCGCATACATAAGCGTTTTCTCGGTCGCCTCGCCCGGCATGAATTCCTCGACGATCTTGCCCTGCCGCGCAACGAGCAAACGGTCGGAAAGCTGCATGACTTCGGGCAGGTAAGATGAGATCACCACCACCGCTTTGCCCTCGTCCGCCAACCGGTTTATGATGTCGTGGATTTCTGCAATCGCGCCCACATCCACACCGCGCGTCGGCTCGTCGAAAATGATCAGTTCGGGATCCTGCACGAGCGATTTCGCAATCACGACCTTCTGCTGGTTGCCGCCGGACAGTTCGACCACGTCTGCGTCCCTGCTGACCGCCCGCACCTGAAGGGCATCGGCCCATTCCGCGCCGGTCTTTTCGATTTCCCGTTCGTTCAGCCAGAATTTGCCACGTGCAACCTTCGACAGCAGGCCAATAGCAATATTGGCCTTGATCGACATGGTGTCGAAAAACCCCTCGATCTTCCGATCCTCAGTGATGTAGGCAATCCCGTCCCTGACAGCCGGAACCGGCACGCGGTATCGTACGGGCTTGCCCTTGTACAAAACGACACCACCATTGCGGTAGTTTCGCTTGATGGCGCCGGACACCACCTTGAAGGTTTCGGTCCGGCCCGAACCGACAAGGCCGAATATCCCGGTCACCTGCCCCTTGAAGACCGACAGGGATGTGTTCTTGACGACACCGCCGACGCGCAGGTTCTGGACGCTCAGGATACGCTCACCCGCTGGCCGTGCCTTCCGCTTGTGGGTGCCATACAATTCTTCGGTCAGCTCACGCCCGACCATCGCCTGAATGATGGATTCCCGATCGAAGTCCGATGTTGGGCCGGTAACGACGTGGCGTCCGTCGCGCAGGATCGTGATGCGGTCGGAAATCTCCAAGGCCTCCTCCAGCGCGTGGCTGATGAAAATGACCGATATACTGTGCTGTTTCAGGGTCGCTACGAGATCGAAGAAATGCTGCTTTTCCTCTGGCGTCAAAGTCGCGGTCGGCTCGTCGAAAACGATCACCCGTGCCTTCAGCAACATGGCCCGCGCGATTTCCACCATCTGCTTGCGGGCAGCGCCGAGTGAGGAGACGATCTCCGTTGGATCGACGTTAAAACTGAGCGATTGCAGGAATTGCTGGGCGGCAATGTTGGTGCCACGGATGCGGTTGAAAAACCGCTCGTTGCCAAGATACAGATTTTGCGCCACGGTCATCGACTGCACCAGACTGGTTTCCTGAAATACCATGCCGATACCGGCAGATACCGCAGCGGCGGGTGATCCGAGAGAGATTGTCTCGCCGTCAAGCAGAAGGGTGCCGGAGGTTGGCTGGACGACTCCGGCCATGATTTTCGTGAGCGTCGATTTACCGGCACCGTTTTCACCCAGCAGCGCGTGAACCTCCCCCTTTTCGAGCGTGAAATCGACGTCTTCAACCGCAGCCGATTTGCCGTAGTATTTAGTGATGCCGCGCAGTTCGAGAACGGGGGTCATGGTTTGCCATTCCCTGCAAGCGCGTCAGTCACCGCGGCAATGGACAGCTTTGATATTCGGCCCGCGCCCTTCGAGAGGATGTAAAGCGTATCGCCATGCTGCGCTGCTGCGCAAATGCCGTGGTTGTGCCCGCCGACGCGGCTGTGCAGTGAATAGAGGGGTGTGAGATCGGCCCCGAAGCGGACCACCAGCCCGTAAGACCGTGGCGGTGCCCACGGCTTCAGGATGCCCATTTGTTTGACCCCGCCGCCCTGAAGCGGCTCCAGAAAATCAAAACCCGAACCGAAGGCAGGCGATATCCAGTATTGCGGATCGATCGTCTCCATCATTTCCTGACGGTAATCGTCTTCCATCAACACGAATTCCACAGGCTGGTGCGGCTGCAAAACAGCGTCAACCAGAAGCCACCATCACCCGCCGCAGCGAACCGGCATGGATAGCCCGGCAGATCGTCGATCAATACGGTCTGCCCATCGCGCGTCAGACGAGACAGCGAATGCGCCCAACTCTGCGAGATCAGCGTTTCTCCGTTTGCCGTATCGTGGGCTCCGAAAGCGTAAGCCAGATTGGATGCGATAACCTCGGCTTGGCCAGTATGGGGGTCGATCTTGATCAACCGGCCCGTCCGGCCCTTGCTCATGAGATCATGCGACCACTGGGAGGTCGGGAACCTGTCGGACCCTTCGGTGGCAAGCAAATGGCCTTGCGGGGCGAACGACAGGGCATTGACCGATACGAAATCAACCCCACCCACCTTTTTAACGACGATCTCCGCGTTGGTGCCCGCACCAATCACGATACGGTCTCCGAGCGCGATCGCCAGTGAACCGTCAGGTGACAGGGCAAGGGCGGTAATGCGGTTACTGAAAGTATGGAGCTGTGTGGTATCGCCGTTGGGCGCGATCTTGAGAACCTCCCCGCCGCATGCAGCGAACAAATCACCTGTCTTGCCGACCGCCATATCTTCGAGCCCGGGACGCTCTAGTAACGTTTCGGCTGTCTCCAACAAGTTATTGGGTTTGAACACCCCGTCAAAAACGGGGATGGACAAGCGGCTCGTCTTGCGTTCCGTAAACGGTTTGAACTGTTCGGAGAGCCATTCAAACATGATATTTGCCACTCGACACGAATGCCGGATCGGCGTCGGGCAGCTTGATGCGACCGATGCGGTTGTTGGAAATGCCGCCGATATACAAGTATCCCTTGTGCTCGCGCATTGAGGTGATCATCGGGTGGTTGTCGCCCTGGCGGTCCCACAAAACATCGAGGATTTCACCCGCATCGTTGAACTTCACGATGCAGCCGGTGTTTATGTTGGGAGCGAGCCATTCATCGCCCGGCAGTTGCTTGGCCATTCTGCGGCGGAAACCGGGTTTGCGCATGGCCAGGTCGAATACCTGCGAGCGCATCCCCATGATGGCGAGCCAGTAATTGCCATCGGAAGCGGCGTTGATGTTGTCGGGATAGCCGGGAAGGTTTTCGATCACGAGTTCGACGTCTCCCTTTCGTGGACCCGCGAACCAATACCGTTTGATCGAACAGTTCCAGCTTTCCGCGAACATGATGCTCTCGCCGTCCGAGGCGAGAACCACCCCGTTGGGGAAGACGAGGTTCTTCAGAACGGTAGTGGTCTTGTTCTGCTTCGGGTCATACAAAATGAGTCGCCCGTTGCCTCGACCTTCCAGTGCGTCGGTTTGCCACTCGTGCATTTCGTAGCGGACGGTCGCTTCCGAAAACAGGATGCGACCGTCGGGCAAAATGTCCAGATCATCTGCCAGACGAAGACGGGTGTCGTCGATGATGGAAAGTGGTGACCGGTTCGTTTCGTCCGTCACGAGTTCGACCTGCCGATCGGGCGTGACCCGGTACAAGCCCATACCACCGACGCACACATACAACGTGCCACCGGCGTCGAACGTCATGCCAAGTGGTTGCCCACCAATCTTGGCGTAAACCTCGTGGCGGTTATAATCGGGGGCAAAGAAGCGTACGATCTCACCGCGTCGCGTACCGCAATACAGGTTGTCGTCGGCGTCCAGCACGACGTCTTCCGGGGCTTCCACCACACCAAGACCAATCGTTTCGACATGCTTGAGCCTGTCATTGGCTGCATAGGGCGAACCTTCCCCGGTCGCGTCCGGTGGCAAGTGCGGCAGTTCGAGAAGTGCGGGAGACACGTAGAGTTCCTGCACCGCCTTGTGCCGGTTCTTGAACCAGCGGATGTCGAGAATGGCTGCCAGCAACAGGATCGTTGCCAGAATGATGCGCGATGTTCCCGCAGGCGTTGCCATCCGCAACAAACCGTTCGACACGAGCAGGACGATCAGGGTTCCCAGAACCGCCTTCATTACCGACCCCTTGCCCCCGCCGAGGCGAATGCCGCCCAGAATGGCAGCGGTCAGCACCGTAATTTCAAGACCACTGCCCGTATCGGCACCCGGACTTGCCAAACGCGCCGCATAGAAGACGGCTGATATCGATGTGAACACGCCACAGGCAACATAGGACAGGGCCACGATGTGATTGACCGGCAGGCCGATATTGTAGGCCGAACGCCGGTTCCCACCCACGGCGAAAATGCGCCAGCCCGGTCGCAGACGGGTCAGAAAGATATGGCTGAATATGGCAATCGCGCTGAAAACCCAGACCGCTGAGGGAATCGACAGGAAGCCACCGAAGCCAAGACGGTCCCAGGCATCCGATTCAGGAAAAACGGAGGAAATCGGGACGGCGACCTGCACCTGCACCAGATCGTGGATCGCCTTGAAGACGATGAGCGTGACCATCGTGGTCAGGAAGGCGCGCATGCGCATATAGCCGATGAGAACGCCGTTCACCGCTCCCAGCAGGCCACCGCATACCAGCGTGAGAGCGATGGAAAGGGGCCAAGGCAAACCCAGAACGTGCATGCAATACAGCACGAACAGGTTGCAGATGGCGAAGATGGCGGCGACGCTGAGATCGATCCCGCCGACGATCAGCACCAGCGACATGCCCAGAACCACGAAGCCGAGTTCACTGGCCTGCCGGAACAGGTCCGACAGGTTGGCGACCGAAATGAAATTGTCGATTTGTGAACTGAAGAAGATAACCGTGAAGGCCAGAACCAGAAGGGGAACCAGCGTTTCCATCCATGACTTCTGCAACAACTCGCCGAACACATGGTCCGGCCAGTAGCGGTATCGCAGCCTTTGAATGGATTTCAGCATGGTCTTACCGGGCCTTAGGTTCTCAAGGGTTCGAGACGTTCCGGAAGCGATCTCCCGGCCGGATATCCGGCTGAAAGACCGCTCCGGGACTCTGGTCTACTTGAGGGTATCCAGTGTCCAGCACGCCTGCTGGTCCACGTTTTCGGACGTGTATTCGACCAGCGGTGTGTAGAGGATCGTCTTGGTCGAGCCCGCGTCTTCCTCGTTCTGCAGCGCAGCCGAGATCAGCGCGTTGAGGTCACGCGACTGGCCGGGCACGTCGTAGCTGACGTAATGCTGCCACATCCCTTCGCGGATACCACGGCAGGACAGTTCACCCCCACCGCCGGACGTGGAAACGAACACCTGATCGCCCTTTCCGGCTTCCGCGATGGCCGCAGCCGTTCCGATATCCGTGTTGTCCCACACGCCCAGTACGCCGCAAAGCTCGGGGTGTTGTTGAAGAACCACCTGCGTGATCGATTTCGCCTTGGCGGACTCGTAGCCACCCGTGGACTGGATGCCGACGACTTCGATGCCCTCGTTGGTGTCCAGGATATTCTCATAACCTTTCAACATGTAGGCGGAGAACGGGCTGGTCGGTGGTCCGGCGAGAATGAGCACCTTACCCTTGGTTTCGGCGTTGGCGCATTTCTCCACCACCGCCTTCGCCTGCAATTCCCCGATGCCGACCACATCGGCCCCGACGAAACCCGTCGTCAGGGTGTTGGTCTTCATATTCAACTGGATGACATTGATCCCCGCATCTTCTGCGCGCTTCAACAGACGCGCGTAGGACTGAACGTCCGGGTTCTGCACGACGATGACGTCGGGCTTTTCCGAAATCAGCGATGTGATGGTCTGCGCGCCCGCAGCGGTGTTGAAGTTGGAGTTGCGGACCTCGTAATCGTAGCCTAGGGCTTCGGCCTGCTTGGCCATCATCTTCGACCACCCTTCCGTCAGGTCCAGCCCCATGAAGACCGGCACAAAGACGACCTTTCGGCCTTCCATCTGCTCGTAATATCCCGCGCGAGCCGGGTCATCGATGCTCTGTTGAGCGTACGCGGAACCGGTACAGGCCAATGCCGTGAGCGTGGCCGCGATCGTCATTTTCGTAAGTCGTTGCATGCTATCCTCCTGTTGTTGCACGTCATGTCGAGACAGTCCGACGAACCTTTGTCCTCCGCCGTCAGATATCCCCCTGCTTCGCCGTTTCCTCGTTGCGAGGGTTCAGCAAACTGTCGATCAATAGTGCGGCCAAAAGCACGATGCCGCGTATGAGATTTTGCACCTCGAAGGAGGCGTTCATGATGGTCATACCGTTGACGATGAGCCCGATGAGCATCGTACCCACCAGCACATTGACCACGCCTCCGCGCCCGCCGGACAGACCGATGCCGCCCAGAACGACAACAAGAATGACGTCGTAAATCCAGGTGAGATTGAAGATGCGGGTGTCCATGTTGCTGGCCGATGCCGAGAGCACCAAACCGGCAAACAGCGCGATGATGGCTGCAAGGACATATTGGAGGATCGTGACCGGGCGCACCGGGATTCCCGAAATGCGCGCGGACGCCAGATTGTCGCCGATTGCGTAAACGAAGAGCCCGAGCCGGGTATGCTTCAGAAAAATATGAACCAGCACGGCAGCAGCGATGAAGGCGAGGATCGAGTAGGGAATGCCGTAGAATACGCCACGCCCGATCCAACCGATTCCATCGAGCTGAGTGGGCCACGGAATAATATCGTATTCGAAAAGCCCGCTTTGGCCGATCCCCGCAACGCCAATGCCGACCGCGAGAGTGGCGAACAATGCCGGCACTTCCGCATAGGCGATCAGGATGCCGTTGATCACGCCGATCAAGGCGGCGAAGGCGATCCCGGCCAGGATCGCCAGAACCGGATTGTAGCCAGCGCCGGCCAGCGTCAATACCAGCGCGGTCGGCACGGCGAACGTTGCGATCATCGACAGGTCCAGCCCGCGCCCGATGACGACAATCGCCATTCCCAGACCGAGAATGCCAAGCACGGCGACCGATCTGACGAGAACCATGAGGTTGCCGAAGGTGGCGAAGCCCGGCAACGTAATGGCGAAGGCCACAAAGATGATGACGAGCAAAGCTGTTGCGATCATCAACTGATCGACAGACCGGGCGCGAAGCCACGGAAGCCTTGGTCCTGGGCTTTGTGTTTTGGTTGCAGCCGCCATTGCTGTGTTAGATCCGGGCTGTTGGAATGGTCATGTTAAACACCCCGTCCGCCGTCGACTTCCAACGCGACACCGGTGATGAACTCGGCGTCATCGGAGCATAGGTAGAGTGCAGCGCCCGCCACATCGGACGGCCTGCCCAACCGCCCCAACGGTATGGTCTTGAGGAATGCGGCCCGGTTCTCCGGCGTATCGTCCATACCCATGAACTGTTCGACGAGACCTGTTTCCGCCAGAACCGGGCAGAGCGCGTTGACGCGGATCTTGTCGGGCGCCAGTTCCACGGCCATCCCCTTGCTGATGTTCATGGCAGCCCCCTTGGAACCGTTGTACCAGACGAGACCGGGCCGTGGGCGTAGCGCGCCGATGGAAGCGACATTGATGATCGTGCCGCCACCCCGCTTACGCAGCACCGGAACGGCTTTCAGTGTCGCGAGATAGATCGCCTTGACGTTCACGTCGTAAATCCTGTCGAACGTCTCCTCGTCGACATCCATCATCGAGCCGTTCCGGCTGGTA
This sequence comes from uncultured Alphaproteobacteria bacterium, assembly GCA_963799325.1. Lineage (GTDB taxonomy): Bacteria > Pseudomonadota > Alphaproteobacteria > Rhizobiales > Rhizobiaceae > Pseudahrensia. The sequence continues at coordinate 385,203 of CAWCWS010000004.1, forward strand.
TAGCCGGCATTGTTGATGAGAATGTCGAGCCCACCATATACCTCTTCAGCCAGATCGATCATGGCCGCGACTTCATCCCGCACGGTGACATCAGCGCCGATCGCCCGCGCATTGTCGCCGATCTCCGCGGCTACCCGCCTGGCAGCATCGGCGTTCAGGTCTGCGACGACCACGCTGGCACCTTCATGGGCGAACCGCTTGGCGATGCCCTCTCCAAATCCGGAACCGGCACCGGTAATCACAGCCGTTTTTCCTTCGAGTCTCATTGTCATATTCCTCAGTCGTGCTTCAGGACGATGGTCTTCGTCACCGTAAATTCGTGCATGGCGGCAAAGCCCTTCTCCCGGCCGTGGCCGCTGTGTTTGACCCCACCGAATGGAAGCTCGACACCGCCACCCGCTCCGTAATTGTTGATGAAGACCTGACCGCATTTCATGGCGCGGGCCATCCGCATCTGGCGTGCGCCGTCCTTCGTCCATATGCCTGCGACCAGTCCGAACTCGGTGCCGTTGGCGATGGCGATGGCATCGGCTTCATCATCGAACGGAATGGCGACCAGCACGGGACCAAAGACCTCATCGCACGCAAGCCTGTTGTCGGGGGGAACCGGGCCGTAGAGGACCGGGCGAATATAGAATCCGTCGTCAGGAAGATCGGGCGCGAATGTTGCCTCTGCCAGCCGCGTCAGACCGTCGGCCTCGGCCCGTTCGATGAACCCCTCGACCCGCGCCTTCTGTCGTGCGCTGATGAGGGGGCCGCAATCCCGGTCCTGTTCGTGGGAGCCGACGACGAGACCATCCATCCGCTCCGCGATCCGGGCAACCGTTTCTTCGAACACCGACCTTTCGATGAGCACCCGGCTTCCGGCGGAGCAAGTTTGACCACCGTTCTGCACGATACCGGCAATAATGGTGGGAAGGGCTGCGTCCATGTCCGCGTCTGCAAAGACGATTTGTGGCGACTTCCGCCCAGTTCCAGAACACATGGACGGTGCAATTTCGCCGACGCGATCTGTACCAGAGTGCCCACTTCCGGTGAGCCTGTGAAAGACAGAAAATCGATGCCGGGATGGTCGGCAAGCGCGGCACCGGCAGTAGCGCCTGTTCCTGTCACGACGTTGAGCGCGCCTTTTGGCAATCCTGCTTCATGGGCAAGTTCCGCCAGCATCAAGCAGCTCAGACACGCCTCTTCCGCCGGCTTCAAGACAGTGGCGTTGCCTGCTGCCAGCGCCGGTGCAAGAGTGCGCCCGAACATCTGGGCTGGATAGTTCCAGGGAATGATATGGCCCGTCACCCCATGCGGCTCACGAACGACGGATACGAAATACTCTTTCAGATACGGGATGGTTTCGCCGTGAACCTTGTCTGCGGCACCGCCGTAGAACTCGAAATATCGGGCGCAGGCTGCAATATCCGCCCGGGCCTGCGTCAGCGGTTTGCCGGTATCGCGGGCTTCGACGGCGGCCAGATCGGCGGCATTGTCGCGTATCAGCTGTCCAAGACGGGAGAGCAGACGGCCGCGATCGACCGGGTTCATAGCGCCCCAGTCGCCCGATAGACCGGCGCGCGCCGCACCAACCGCCCGATCGATATCGTTCGCGTCGCTATCGGCTATCGAGGCGAAAACCGCTCCGTCGCTCGGAGACAGAACGTCGAGTGAGGCGTTTGACGAGGAAGCGATCCAGGCACCTCCCACATAATTTTTCCAACTCGACATATCGATCCTCCCGAATGCGCTGAACGCGATACGTAGAACTGCGATGACGTTGAGAAGCTTTGGATCTTATCGACTGATCCGCCTGTCCTCCCAAACCGGCATCATGAAAACCTCCATTTCCACACTGCCGACGATAGATGGCGCCATCCATGCGTCAAATGCCCATTTCATATACCCTCCATGATATTCCAGCATGGACTAACGGCGCGCGATGAGGGAGTGTCTGTTGGTTAATTTCGTGGATTTTAATGAGCCCCATGCCATCCAACCTAAATCTGAACCACATGCTGAACTTCATCCAGGTCATTGAATGGGGGAACATTTCCAAAGCGGCGGATTTTCTGAATATCGCTCAGTCGGCGTTGAGCCGACAGATGAAAGCGCTTGAGGACGGGCTCGATACGCAGCTTCTCCAGCGTCACAGCTGGGGTATCGAACCGACCGAGGATGGCAAACAGCTGCTTGAGCATGCCAGACGCATCAAAAAGGAGTTCGAGGCCGCCCAGAGCGGCATGCATTCCAACAGCAGCAACCCGGTCGGCTCGGTTTATTTCGGAGTCCCCTCCGCCTATTCGGTTTCGCTGGTTCCTCCGTTGCTGGACCGGATGACGACCCTGTATCCCAAAATTACTGTCCACGTTGTGGAGGCTTTCAGCGGCACGATTTTCGAATGGCTTACAAGTGGGCGGTTGGATCTGGCGATCCTTTACTATTCGAAAGAACACAGCACCCCGGATTTTGCGCCGTTTCTGAGTGAGGATATGGTTGCCGTTGGCAACGACAGGGGGTGGAGCCTGAACAGAGCGATTGAACTTTCAGAGATCGCAGACAACACACTGATCCTGCCGTGGCGTCCTCATATGCACCGTTTGGCTGTCGAGACCGCGTTCATGGACGCTGGGATCCCTCTCACGCCTCGCATCGAGATCGACTCACTTCCCTGCATGAAAGAACTGGCGCACCGGGGCGACGGGGTCGCGATCCTTCCGCCGTCCACCGTTGCCCGCGAACTGGGGGATGGCCGACTGTTCGCCGCTTCACTCAAACCAAACGTTACACTGCGAACCGTCTTGGGTAAAACGCCCGGAAGACCGCAAACGCGGGCGGTAAACATACTGATCGATACCCTGAGAGCAGTGGCTACTGAAATCGCCCCCTCAACCGGCTGGACGATGAACAATGCCTAATCCTGTTGGTTCGCTCGTTTCACCAACTCTCTATCAAAGCTTTAGCCAGCTACTTTGTGTCCGGCGTCAGCACCGATGGAACAGTTTAGGTTGATGTTTTAAAGAGTGATCTAGTTCATCATCACCCACGAAGTTTGACCGGTGAGACAGAAGACAGAATGTTCGTAGAAAATGCCTTTGCGACGAACGGCAGCTTTTGGGAAACTGTCAGCGAATTCGCGAACGGCTAAAATAGAAGCAGTTTGCTGTGCCACGTTTCAAAGCCCTGCCACTTGCGTTTTGTCGATGATGCGAACCTTCTTCTGGCGATCGGGCATTTCCAGATCCGTTTTCATCAGAAGGCCCACGCGCGGATGACCGGGGCATTTGTTGTCAGTCGGCTACCCACCGTCCAAGTCCATTGATGATCAAATCCAAACCGAAGTCGAAGCTGATGATGCCATCGTAGTGGCCTTTCGCTACCGCGGCGGCAGCTTCGTACGAGTACGGATACTTTTCGCGCTCGATCATGGGGAGGTATCGCGCCGCTGTCGCCTGGTACTCGTCGGCTTTGACGGGAAAGTTGAGCTCCTGCAGCACGTAGCCGTAGATGTGGCTGTCGATTGCGTTGCGCGCCCAATCGGCCTGCGGATACGTGAAGCCGCCTTCCACCAGGCACTTCAAAGTCTCGTTTGAATCGCGCTTTACGGCATCTCCCAATGCAATGCGCGATATGATCATCGGCAACGCCCATCGGTGCCGGAGCAGGGTGGCACGCATTGAGTGGGCGCGCTGACGCATGAACGCTTCCCAGTCGCCTCTTGTATGCGGGTCGGCTGGGAGGGCGACTTTCGCGATCACCCGATCGAGCATGAGGTCCAGCAACGCGTCCTTGTTGGCAATGTGGTTGTAGAGCGACATCGGCGTGACCTGAAGCGATGTCGCCAGGCCGCGCATCGACAGTGCGTCGATCCCCGTCCGGTCGGCGGTTTCGATCGCCAGAGCGACGATCTTCTCAGCCGATAGAGATCGTTTTTGCATCGACTTCGGCACTCTCGGCTTCCGGCTCATGATCTTTCTTTCGCGTGATGGCGATCAGTTCTTGACGCACATACGGCGTATATATAATGAACGGCAATCATCAACATACGTCGTATGTTTTGGCGCGGCTTCCCCATTGCCGCAACGGGAGCCTGCTGCATGTCCACATCGGAACAAATATCGACACTATGGATCGTGGTTCTGTTCAACATGGTCTTCGCTGACATCCTCGGGTTCATGTATCCGGGCTTTCTCGCCGACGTGATGACGGGGCGCGCAGGCGGTGTGATCATCACCCCGGCATTCCTGCTGCTGGCCGCCCTCTTCATCCAGCTTGCCATCTGCATGATCTACCTGAGCAGAAGCCTGGACGTCGATAGCAACCGGCTCACCAACATGATCGCCGCGGCGCTGACGATCATCTTCGTCATCGGCGGAGGCAGCCTGACCCCGCACTACATCTTCTTCGCATCGGTGGAGGTGGCAGCGCTCCTCTACATCATCCGGCTCGCCTGGAAGTGGCAGCGCGAACCCGGTTTCGCCTCGCCCACCGCACAACGCGTGGATTGGTGAGCCGACCCGCTTTCCGCACCTGCCTCAGCTTTCCCGTTCAGGATGTCCAATGACACTGTTTCGCATCTTCACACTTGCGCCCGTTCTTGCGCTCTCGGCCTGTGCCAACATGGGTGCCAACTACGAGCCCATACTCGATGGCCCGCCAAACCTGGTCTATGCGTCCGATCTGCATGACTGCCGGAACCTTGCGCGCGGTCAGCGGCAGTTCAGTCGTGAGGCAGTTGGTGCTGCCGTTGCGGGCGGCGTGTTCGGCGGGGTCATGGGGTCGGATGAAGACGATCTGACGATCGCTGGAGGCGCGATTGCCGGCGCGCTGTTCGGTTTGTTCGGCGGGGTGATCGAGGCCAATCAGCAGCGCAAGAGCATCGTTGTCCGGTGCATGGAAGGGCGCGGGCATCCTGTCGTCGGATAATCGGGTCGCGTACAGATCGATCCGGAAAAGGGCATATCTTGATGCAGGCATACACCTACCGCCGGTATGGCGGGCCGGACGTTCTGCAGCAGGTCTCGCTCCCCAAGCCGGAACCGGCGCCTGACGAGGTGATCGTAAAGGTAAGCGTGACGACCGTCACTTCGGCGGATGGTCGGCTGCGCAGTCTGTCCATGCCTCCCGGTCTCGGTTGGATGGGGCGGCCAGCAATTGGTGTCTTCGGTCCACGCAAACCGATCCTGGGGACCGAGTTCTCGGGCATAGTCGACGCTATCGGGCGCAAGGTGACGAACTTTGAGAAAGGTGACGCCGTAATCGGCTTTCCCGGTTCGGATCTGGGTGCCCACGCTCAATTCATCGCCATGCCGGCAGACGGACGGCTCGTCAGGAAGCCGGCCCATTTGAGCTTCGAAAGCGCAGCCGCCATTCCTTTCGGGGCAACCGCCGCATACGACTTCCTCATCAACAAGGCGCAGGTGCAGGCCGGAGAGACCGTTCTCATCAACGGAGCATCCGGCTCCGTCGGCTGCGCCTGCATCCAGATTGCAAAGCGTCTCGGGGCGCGGATTACGGCTGTTTGCACCGCTGCCAATGCGGACCTGGTGCGAGGCCTCGGTGCGGACGATATCATCGATTATCAAACAACGAACTTCGCGGAGACCGGCAGGCAATACGATATCATTGTCGATACAGCCGGGACCGCGCCCTGGAAGGTGGCCCGCAACGCGCTCCGCCCGAACGGGCGATTGGTGCTGATTTCCATCAACGGGGCCGACCTGTTGTTCGGTGACCTGAAGGCCCGCCGACACGGGCAGCGATGCTTCACGGGCGGTGCTGCGGAAGACCGCAGGATTCTCGACACCGTTGTGACGTTCTATGCGGACAACGGTCTGGAACCGGTCATCGGCAAACGCTTTGCGTTCGACGATATGGTTCTGGCACACGAACACGTTGATACCGGTCATAAGGTGGGGAACACGGTGGTGATCATGCCCATCTGAACCTGCACTTCTGAAGATGACGGACGTTATTCCGAAGGCGCGCTCGCTGATCCAACCGCCCGCACCACCACCCCTCCTATTAAGGAACGCCCATGCCCCGACTGGCCGACAAACTCTGCATCGTGACCGGTGCCGGACGTGGCATCGGCGCAGCGATTGCCCGCGCCTTTTGTGATGAAGGCGCGACAGTGATCGTCACCGATGTGAACGAAGCCACCGGTAACGCGACGGCAAATGCAATCGGCGCGACCTTCCACAAGCTCGACGTGGCCGATGAGCGCGACTGGGCAGCCATAGCGCAAGCCTTCCCGCAGATCGATGTGCTGGTGAACAATGCCGGCATCACCGGTTTCGAGGGACCGTTCGACGGCCCACCCCCTTCCCACGATCCCGAACATGCAACCCTTGCCAACTGGCGGGCCGTCCACGCCGTCAACCTCGACGGCACGTTCCTCGGCTGCCGCTACGCAATCGGCGCCATGCGGTCGAAAGGCACAGGTTCGATCATCAACATCTCGTCACGCTCCGGCATGGTGGGCATTCCCGCCGCCGCAGCCTACGCCTCTTCGAAAGCCGCAATCCGCAACCACACCAAATCTGTCGCGCTCTACTGTGCCGCCGAAAGTCTCGCCATACGCTGCAATTCGATCCATCCGGCAGCAATCATGACGCCCATGTGGGAACCGATGCTCGGCGACGGACCGGATCGGGCCGAACGGGAGGCCAGCTTCGTATCCGACACACCACTCAAGCGGTTCGGCCAACCCGAAGAAGTCGCCGCACTTGCCGTGCTGCTGGCATCCGACGAAGCCACCTACATGACAGGTGCCGAACTGACAATCGATGGCGGAATCCTCGCCGGTTCGGCCGCCACACCCGGCAGGTAGCCATAGTCGTCATGTTCGCATCCTAGCACCGAGCCAATCTCCCGGTTAGCGCGTCACCCTTCGCAGTGCCGACCAGTCGCGACACCTCTGTTCGCCGGGTCAGGGGCACGAATGCATCGTCCGGCGACATCCGTATCCATGTGCGCGTGAGGAAGGTTTCAGGCCGTTCACCGACGTAGCAGCCATCGGTAATCGAGACGGACAGACTACCGGTTCCCTTGATACCCCTCGCACGCGCTGCGCGAATATCGGCTTGAGCCTGCGCGAAGCGGTCGGCATCATCCGGATCCAGCGTGGCCAGATATACATCTCTCGTCCGCTGCGGTTTCCCGCACCGTCCCAGCCGCATCCTGTTCCAGGACCAGACGCACCGTCTCCTCGACGATGGTATCGGATGCAGCGTCTCCGGTCCGCAATGCGATCTGCATGACCGCATCACCCGGTTTCATGCGAACATTTACGGGCACGCCGACTGCCACGCCGATTTGGTCGAACGGAGTGTTAAGCGGATCGAGCCGACTTGCGGCAACCAGTCCGCTAGGGGTGACCGTGGAACACGCACACGTAGCCATAGCGCAAATGAGAGCGGGAAAAATGAATGTGTGAGACGGCATGAAAGACCTCTTGTGTCATGTTGAGAGACGTGTATTTAACGTAAAACATGAAACATGAAAGGCCCAAACAATGACAATCGACCTCGCCTCCGCAGCCCGGACCGCACGCGGGTTCCACCGTCTCTTCACGATCGGACTGCTGTTGGCCGGCGCGATTGCCCTTTCGCTGGTCGGCTTCACCCTGTTCGCACCCGAAGCGACCGGATCGGCTCTAGCCGGTTTCGCTGGTATTCGCAGCGACGGCGTGACCGGTGGACAGGCTGTGATCATGGTCGCCTTGACGCTCGTATGGGTTGGCCTGTGGGCTGCCGTTTTCATGTTCGGTCGCGCCCTTTGCAGCAGCCTTTCCCAAGGTTCTATCGAGCAGGCGGCATTAGCAGCGATGCAGCTTTCCCACGTCCTGTTGGCCTTGCTGGTCTGGTCGGTCCTAGGACAGGCGGCGGGTTCGGCGGCGACCACATGGCATCTTGGAGACGGGCAGAGGATGGTTTCCATCGCGTTGGGAATGCCACAGGTTTCGCTGGCGCTGGCGGCGCTCATGGCCGTCTTCCTCGCGCGGGCCTTTGCCGTGGGCGTGGAACTGTGGCGCGATCACACCGAGATCGTCTGACATGCCGATCGTGGTGCGACTGGACGTCATGCTGGCCAAACGCAAGACGACCGCCCGCGATCTGGCGGCTCGAATAGGTATCGCCGAGCAGAACCTGTCTCTCTTGAGGTCGGGCAAGGTGCGTGGCGTCCGGTTCGGCACGCTGGAAGCGATATGCCGGGAGCTGGATTGTCAGCCCGGCGACCTGCTGGAGTTCGACGCCGCGACGGACGAATGAGGCGTCGAAACGAACCGAAGACACTGAACCCGAAGCGAGACACCGTGCTGCATTATTCCATATCAGGACCGGACGACGGCGCGACGGTCGTCTTTCTCCATGCCGTCGGGATCGACGGTTCCATGTGGCAGCCGTTCCTTCCCCTGCTGCCCGGGGTTCGGGCCGTGCTGATCGACCTGCCCGGCCACGGGGGCAGCCGGGACGTGCCTTGGATCTCGCTGAGGCGGACGGCTGATCAGATCGCGGAGATCGCCAGGGCCGTAGCGCCCGAGGGAGCGCATCTCGCAGCTCTATCCTTGGGCAGCTATGTCGGGCTCGTGGCGCTCGCCGCGCATCCGGCTACGTTCCGCTCGGCGCTGCTGAGTGGGATGCATGCGGGCGCGATGCCGAACCGCCGGATGATGCATGTCCTGACAGTCCTGATGGCCCCAATCGCAACGCGGCCCTTCTTCGCCCGCAAGACTGCCGCGATGTTCGGCGCGCGGGGCGATGAGGTCGAAGCCTTCGCCCGCGCCGCGAGCCGAACCCGCACTTCAGCCTTTCGGCGGGCGACGAACGACGTCGTGCGCTTCGAACTGCCATCAGGACTGGAGCGGGTAGAGGCGCGGTGCCTGTTCATGGCGGGCGCGCGCGAGAACAAGACGATCCTCGACGCCCTGCCGGTCCTGGCGGAAAGCGTCCCCAACGCGTCGACACGGATCGTCGAGGACGGCGGTCATGGCTGGCCTGGAGCGCAGCGAGAAACTTTTGCGCGTGCGCTGTTGGGCCTTGTCTCGGAGGAGGCGCCGCTATGATGGCGAGGAGGATTACCGAACGGGCGCTGCCCATCCTTACGCTCATCTTCGGGCTTGCCACGGCGACAGCCGGCACGGCGCAGGACCGGATCGAGAGCATCTTCGCCCGTTACGCGGCCGCGCAACCGGACCTCGCTGTCGCACTGACGGTCTCGCGCTCCGAAGCGCCAGCCCGGACCTTCGCGGCGGGACCCGTGCGGCCGGGTGCTGCGCGACTGGCGACGGCGGACGGGCCTTGGCACATCGGCTCGGTCGCAAAGTCATTCACCGCCACGCTTGCGCTACGGTTGGCCGAACGGGGCGTTCTCGACCTCGATACACCGATCGAAACCTATCTTAAGTCGACCGATGCAGTGCACCGCGATTGGAAGGCGCTCACCCTAAGGGCGCTGCTGAGCCACAGTTCCGGCCTGCCTGCGAACCCTTCGCCCTTTGCATGGTTCCGCGGGCACGGCACCGACCCTTCGGCTGCGCTGGAGAATGAGCTCGCCCGCCTCTGGAACGACCCGATCGACGGCGAGCAGGGTGCGTTCTCATATTCGAACCTCGGTTATATGCTCGCGGCGCATGTCATCGAAGCCGCCGCCGAACGCTCTTGGCGCGACCTCGTGGATCAGGAGATCGTCCGACCTTTGGCCCTCAAGAGCCTAGGCTATGGGGCACCCGCAGGGCCCGATGGGATCTGGGGACGACGCAACATCCTAGGCTTGTCCTACGCCGTCGATCCCGACTCACGCTTCGCCGATAACCCCGTGTGGATGGACGCGGCGGGACGGTTCCACATGTCGCTCAACGACCTCGCCACGTGGGGCCACGCGCATCTGGACGCCTGCGCCGGGCGGTCGGGCGCGATCCTGACCCGTGACAGCTGCCTCGAAATGCGCCGCCCTGTCGCAGCGAACGCGGGCCTGGGTTGGCTGATCGGTCGGCCGGGACCGGATGGGAGCACGGTCGTTTGGCATAACGGCTCAAATACGCTGTGGTACACAATGTTGATGCTGATTCCCGAACGCGACGTCGTAATTGCACTCGTCCAGAATCGGTTCGATTACGAAGGTGCCGACGCCATGCTGGCCAAAATTCGCAGCGCAGTGATGGAGGATCGCTAGGAGGGTATGGCGGCCAACCTCTGCGCAGAAGCCTCATCGATGACCCGACCGGATTGGCATCATGGTGACCCCTAGGGTGGCGCCCGTACCGAGACCGCGAGAAAGTCGTGCTCACTGAAACTTGGCCCGGAAATTTCGACCGGCTCCTCACCTTCACGAGCACATCGAACGTGAGCACTTTTCAGTCATCAGAGGCCATTCGCGATCAGGTCGAACACAAGCCTGATCCGCGGGTTGGTTTTCAGTTCCCGGTGAGCCACCAGCCAGACTTCAATTGGAATCGGGTCGAATGCGGGAAACGGGTTTTCCAACTCCGGATAGGCGTCGCCAATATCGACCGGTAGGATCCCGATCCCGAAACCTTGCCGAATAAGCGCCACAGATAGCGTCACGCTCGACGTGAGGAAATTGAAGTTGGCTGTCGTGAGCTCGATCCCGCGCGATGCCATGAGCGCGAGCCGTTGTTCGGGTACATCGAAACCGACGAAATGCATCCTCGCAAGATCGGTGGCATTCGAAGGTCGGCCAACTTCGTCCATATATGCCTTCGATGCGTACAGCTGTCCTGTCGTGTCGCGTAAGCGTTTGGCGAACAGGTTCTCGTCCTGCGGGCGCTTGTGCCGGATGGCGATATCCGCCTCACGCCGACGCAGATCGCTGGTTTCGTTCGATGCGATGATTTCGACCTGAAGTCCGGGAGCCCTGGTTCGAAGTTCCTTAAGGACCCGCGGCAGAAAATAGGTCGCCATACCGTTGGTGGCGGCGATGATCACCTTACCCGTAATGGCCTTGGACTGGCCGGTTGCCGCAAGCGAAATGCGGTTCGCCGCATCTCCCATACCGCGAAAGTGTTCCAGTAGTTCCGTGCCTGCCTGCGTCAGAAGAAGCGCACGAGAGGTCCGTTCGAACAATGTCACGCCGAGTGCCTCTTCGAGACTTGCGACTTGGCGGCTGAGGGTTGGTTGCGTCTGGCCGAGGGCGCGGGCGGCTGCCGAAAGCGACCCTTCCTCGGCTGTCACGAGAAACGCGCGAGCCTGATTCCAGTCGAAGGCCGATCGTTTCCACTCCATGATCTACGTATACCGGACCCACGAGGATGCGCAATTTTGTATTGCGCGCTGCCGGTTCAGAACGGCTTCGACAACAATCCTTAGCCAAACGAACCAACACGATGCTCGACGTCGAACACTCATTTACAACTTCTACCGGCCCGACTGCATCGGGCAGCATCCCGGTCGCAACCGGCCGGTTCTTCTCATGGGAGATTGCTTTGCGTCGTCATACGAGGACCGCGGGAGATCTCGCCAGCTTGTACGATGGCGCGTCCAAGAGCTGGGTGCGAACGGCACAGCGCTTTCGGCTCGAAACAGCGTACCGCGATCCGCTGGTCGCAAGCGGTGCAGCAGAAGTGCTCGCAAGACCGGACACCCAGGTTCTTGACTGTGGGATCGGCAGTGGCAGCCTGTCGCTGGCGCTCGCTCGTATTGTATCCAAGCCGCTCGACTACCACGGCATCGACACGTCTGGCGCCATGCTTGCGACGGCGGACGCCGAGATGCAGCGCGCTGGAATTTTGGCCCAGCTGAAACAGGCCAACATTTGTAAGCTTCCTTATCCCGATCGTACGTTCGACGTCGTGATGGCAGCGCACGTCCTCGAACATCTGCCCGAACCTCGCGTTGCGCTTCATGAGATGTGCCGCGTGCTCAAACCCGGAGGCGTATTGTTCTCCTGCATGACGCGGCCGTCATTGTACGGGGCCTTCGTTCAGCTCCACTGGCGCACTTGGGCGGTTAGCGAACAGCAGGGCGTCGAATGGCTGCAGGAAAGCGGCTTGAAAGATGTCGGGTTCCAATCAATCGGGCTGGGCTTCGGTGCCGGTCGGGCGAGCACGGCCTTCTGGGCGCGCAAGCCCGTAACGCCAGTCTGCCCATTGAGGGACGAGCGCGCAGCACCTCGCATAGGGCAAGTACGATGACGTCGCTGCATAAACGTGAATGGGCGTTGTTGGCGTTCATCGTAATCCACTCGCTGGTGCCCGTTGCAGGTGGTCTCATTCGCGTCCTTGAACTGTCCGGTGGTCCGGCCATTGCGCCTCCGAACCCGCGAGCTCTCAACGATCCGCTACCGATAGTGCTGCATATCGTGACGAGTGTCGTGTTCTGCATCGCCGGGGCGATTCAGTTCCTGCCGATCTTCAGACGCAACCACCGGACCGGCCATCGTATGAACGGGCGCGTGGTCGCCGCTGCTGGGTGCCTGTCGGCTGCGACCGGGTTGTGGATGACGCACGTCTACACGTTCCCGGCGGAACTTCAGGGAAGCCTTCTTTACTGGATCAGGATGGTGCTCGGATCATGGATGATTGGTCTGATTGTCTGGGCGGTAATCGCAATCCGAAAACGCGACACCGTTGGGCATTCCTCCGCGATGCTGCGCGCCTACGCGATCGGACAGGGCGCGTCGACGCAGGCGGTGCTGGGGATCACGTGGATCGCATTCACCGGGTCCGAGGCGATGGGACCGATGCGTGATGGCATCATGACGTTCGCGTGGGTCCTCAACCTGCTGATTGCTCAATTCCTGATCTGGCGGCTGACAAAGACAGGCCTACGGAAGGCCGGGCAGACGCTGGCGCAGCACAAACGACCCACCATCGACGCCCTGCAGATAAAGACCTCAGCTTATGACCCATACTGAAAATTCCCGAATATTCCTGACGGTACTCTGGACCTTCGTCGTGTTGAACTTCTTCGCGCGCGACATTCACGAACTGGGTCGCCCGGGCATCTTGAAGCAGATGATGTCGGGCACGTTCGACGGCGTCGAGATCACCGAAGCGCTCATGCTTTTGGGTGGAGTGATGATCGAGATTCCCACCCTCATGACCGTGCTGGCGTTGTTGTTCCCTAGACAAGCCAACCGATGGACCAACGCTGCGGCAAGCTTCCTGACAATGGCGATGATCATCGCAGGCAACCTGAATCCCGACCTCGACAACGTGTTTTTCATGGGGATTCAGTTGATTACTTTGGTGGCCATTGTTCGCATCGCGTGCCTTTGGGCAGGCGATCGGACAGCAGCGGAATAAGTCTTTGATGCCGCTCCACACGATGAAGACGAAGCGCCACACAATCACGCTGAAGATACAGGAGAGACAGAATGAACAGGTCAGAAAAATTCTGGGATCGATCCGCTAGCAATTATGACAAGACGGAAGAGAAATTCGCGTTCATTCATAGTCGCAGCCGCAAAAGCGTGAAACGATATCTGAAGAATACCGACGTTGTGCTGGACTACGGGTGTGGGACAGAGGCACGGGTGCCTGCGTGATTTCCGCCTTGGTCAAGAGCGTGCGCGCGATTGATATTTCAACCGGGATGATCGAGATCGCCAAGGCAAAAGCCGCATCAGCTGGCGTCGTCAATGTCGAGTTCGAAAAAGCCGACATTTTCGATGAACAGTTCGAAAATAGTTCATTCGATGTGGTGTTGGCTTTCAACGTGCTGCACACGGTGCATGATCCAAAACGCGTTGTTCAAAGAACGGTCGGGCTGCTGAAACCTGGCGGGTTGTTTATTTCGGTAACACCCTGCTTGGGCGGCAGAAAATCAATCTTGGTTTCGCTGCAAATACTCATCGTCTGAGCGTTGTTGAAGGTAGGAGTGATCCCGGTCACCATTCGACAAATTAAGAGTGCAGACTTGGACGATCTGATGGAGGATGAAAGGTTGCAGGTCATTGAGGCCGAGGAAATTTATAGAGATGTATCCAGCCATTTCGTGGTTACCAGAAAGGTATTCTAGTCTCGTGCCCCAAAGATCTGGCCAGGAACGCAAACAAAGAAATGGATGCCCTCCGCCATGTGATGGCGGGGTGCTTCTCTTATTGGAAGTCGACCTAAAACCCGTTTCTTGCTCCATCTTTGGCTAAGATTCGCCCTCAACAGGCCAGGTTCGAACGTCCGCTCTCGGAAGATTGACCGCTTCCACTCGACCGACAGCAAAGGCCCGTTCCGACGCAATCTTTAGCCATAGGTTGAAGAATCGACCATGTTCGGTCGTGAACGACGGCTGCTTTGTAAGGGCGTTCTTGCAGAAGCCATCCTACTTTGAACTTGGCAGATCGGGTCTGCGATGAATCTGATACCAATATCAGATCAATCCAGTCCCAAAAGGCGCATCATGACCCCTAAACGCACAGCCATCGTTACCGGTGCCAACAGCGGGATCGGTCTGGAAACGGCCATCGGTCTGGCCGAACAGGGCATTCACGTGTTTCTCGCCTGTCGCAATGTGCACAAGGGCGAGGAAGCAGTCGCCACCGCACGACAAAGGGTGCCGGACGGTCGGTTCAGCCTGCTGGAACTGGACCTTGCCGACTACGCTTCCGTCAGAAAATGCGCGGCGGATTTCGCCGCGCAGAACGATCGGCTGGACATTCTCGTCAACAATGCGGGCATGATGACGTATTCGCGGCGCGTCGCGGAAGATGGCACCGAACTTCAGTTCAAGACCAACCATCTCAGCCATTTTCTGCTGACCGCTTTGCTGTTTCCGCTGATGCCGGACAGCGCCGCGTCGCGGATCGTGTCGCTCGGCAGTATCGCGCACAAGACCGGCACGATCCGGTTCGACGATCTCACCTGCAGGAACGCGCTCGATCCCGGTGCCGCCTATGCGCAATCGAAACTCGCCTGCGTGATGTTCGCCATCGAGTTGGACCGGCGGCTGCGGCGGGCCGGGAGCAAGGTTCTGTCCGTCGCAGCCCATCCCGGCGTGTCGCAGACGCAACTGTTCGGAGATACGCCCTTCTACGTGAAGGCCGGTCTCATGGTCATGGGACCGCTGCTGACCCATAGTCCCGAACAGGCCGCCAAACCCAGCCTGCACGCTGCGCTCGACGACGGTGTGAAGGGTGGCGACTATTTCGGCCCCGGCGGTCTGATGGAGATGTCCGGCAGGACCGGCAAGGTCCGCCCGTCGCGAACTGCGATGGACCCGAACGTCGCCGACCGGCTCTGGCAGGTGTCGGAAACGCTGACGGGCACGCAGTTCACGATCTGACTGGCCGCGCATCTTCCGCTGTGTTTTATACGTTCAGTCTGTATTGAACATTTTAACAGACAATGTTACGCTTACGTCAAGGGAACGCAAGGCAGGTCGTAACATGAGTGCTCCCGCGGCATCGAAGAGATCGGAACAGGCAGACATGGTCGATGACGGAGCGGAAGCGCTGCGCGACGATTTCGTCGAGCGGGTGGGCGTGATCAGTCAGGCCGAAGGTCTGCCGCGCATTGCGGGGCGGGTGTTCGCCTATCTGCTCTACGAGGGCGGCGACCATTCCTTTGCCGATCTGGCGCAGGCTCTCGGCGTCAGTCGCGGTTCGATCAGCACCTCGGCCCGTATGCTGGTGGACCACGGCGTCATCGAGCGTGTGGGCAAACCGGGCGATCGGCAGGACTGGTTTCGCGCCTCTGAGGATGCCTTTGCAGGCCTGCTGCGCAACGCGGCGGAACGGGCGGTTCGTGCGCGGCAATCCGTCGAGAAATCGCTGCAAGCCATGCCGGAAACCACGGAAGCCGAACGCGACCGCCTGAGCCGGGTGCGCCGCTACGCTGCCTTTTACGAAGCTATGGAAAGCGGTCTCAACCACGCCGCCGAACGGATGGATTTTTGATGACCGACACCTCGACCGACAACGCAGGCGCTGACGAACCCGAACGTCCTCCCGTCGTGCAGGAAACTGCGCCCGAGCCTGCCGCCACCGCGAAACTGCCGAAAGAGAAGAAATCCCGCTCCGGCTGGTTGGCCGCCGGTCTCGCGCTGGCGCTGGTGGCGTGGATGGGGTCTGGCTATATCCTGCCCTCCGAACCGGAGCCGGAACCCGAGCGCAGGACCGTGGCCGAGCGCGCGCCGGTCGCCGTGGAAGTGATGGTGTCGCGGGCGCAGGAGGTGACCGATTATCTCGTCTCCGACGGACAGGCCGTGCCGGAGCGCGTCACGAACCTGCGTACGGAAGCGGCGGGCAGCATCGACACCGTTCTGGTTTCCAAGGGTGACAGGGTCACCGAAGGTCAGGTGCTGGCCACGATCGAGGCTGCCGACCGAGGCGCGCAACAGACCGCCGCCGAGGCCGAACTGGCGCGGGTGACACGCGATCTGCAATCCGTCCAGAGCCTGTTCGACCGGGGCTACGCCACCCGTCAGCGTCTCGATCAGGCCCGCGCCACGGTGACGTCCGCAGAAGCGCAGATCGCGCAGGTCGCCCGCAGTCTGTCCGACACGAATATCGTCGCACCCTTTGCCGGTGTGCTGGACGGCTGGAACCTGCAGGTCGGCGAGGCGGTGGCCGTCGGTCGTGAAATCGGCACGCTGGTGGACGCCGATCCGCTCAAGATCGAGATCAAGGTGCCGCAACAGGCGGTCGGGTCCGTCAAACCGGGACAGACGGCCAAGGTCGCCTTCATCACGGGCGAGGAACGGGATGGCACGGTCATCTTCGTGTCCACCAACGCCAACACCGCAACGCGCACGTTCACGGCGGAAGTGACGGTCGAGAACACGGCGGGCATTCCGGCCGGCATTTCCGCGCAGGTCCGCATTCCGACGTCGGAAACGAAGGCGCATTTCGTGTCCCCCGCAACGCTGTCGCTCGGTGCGGACGGAACGCTCGGCATCAAGACGGCGGAGGCGGACGACACGGTGGGGTTCTATCCCGTCGAGGTGGTGCGCGCCGAGACGAAGGGCGTCTGGGTGTCGGGTCTGCCGGATGAGGCGTCGATCATCACCATCGGTCAGGGTTTCGTCGACAAGGGCGAAACGATCGCTGCGACCGAACGGGCGACGGACGCGGAACCGCTCGTATCGCAGACGCCTGCGACATCGGACGACATGTCCGATCCTGTCGAACAGCCGGAGGAGTGATGCACAAACAGTGGATGTCGAGCCGGCGGCCTGCAACGCCTGCAACCACTGGGAGCCACCGAAACCGACAATCCATCCGAGCGATCCTCTTGCAGGCATGACAGTCGCCATGACGGCGGAACAGGAACGCGAGGCGCTGACCGTTCTCACGCAAGGCCGGCTCGTCAGCGGCACCCGCGAAATCGAGGACATGTTCAAGGCCGTCTCGCAGGTGCAGGAACGCCTGAACGCGCTCGGCTACGACGCGGGGCCGGTCGATGGCGTGATGGGCGGCAAGACGAGCGATGCCGTTCGCAAGTTCGAACGGGACTTCGATCTGAACGGTCGATGGCGAGATCACGTTCGACCTGCTCGACGCTCTCGCTCAAGCTCTTGAGGACAAATCCTGATGCGCACGCTCATCGACGCCGCCTTCTCGCGCTCCTCCACCGTCATGCTGCTGCTGACGCTGATCCTCGCGATCGGTGCCTACGCCTACGTCTCGATCCCCAAGGAATCCACGCCGGAAATCCCGATCCCGCAGGTCTATGTCTATACCGGCATCGAGGGTATCTCGCCGCAGGACAGCGAGCGCCTGCTGGTCGAGCCGCTGGAAACGGAACTGTCCGGTCTGCAGGGGCTGAAGTCGATCAAGGGCAACGCCTCGGAAGGCTCCGCCTCCATCAATCTGGAGTTCGAGCCGGGCTTCGACGCCGACGAGGCGCTCGACAAGGTGCGCGAGGCCGTCGACAAGGCCAAGCCCGAACTGCCCGACAGCGCCAACGACCCGGTCGTGCAGGAAATCAACACCGCGCTGTTCCCCATCCTCACCGTCGTGATGGCCGGACCCGTGCCGGAGCGGACGCTGATCGGTCTGGCGGACGATCTGAAGGACAAGCTGGAAGGCGTGCGCTGGCGTTCTCGAAGTCGAAGTTGGCGGTGAGCGCGAGGAATTGCTGGAAGTCATCGTCAACCCGACGACGCTGGAAACCTACAACATCTCCTTCGAGCAACTGGTCGGGCAGATACAGCGCAACAACCGCCTCATCGCCGCCGGTGCGCTGGACGCGGGCGCGGGGCGGCTGGTGCTGAAAGTGCCGGGGCTGATCGAGGATCTGGAAGACGTCATGGCCATGCCGGTCAAGGTCGATGGCGACACGGTCGTCACCTTCCGCGACGTGGGGCAGGTGCGCCGCACCTACCGCGACCCGTCCGGCTTCGCCCGTATCGGCGGCCAGCCTGCCCTGGCTCTGGAGGTGAAGAAACGCCTCGGTGCCAACGTCATCGAGACGGTGGACGCGGTGCGCGCCGTCATCGCCGAGCAGCGCGCCTTCTGGCCCGATACGCTCGACATCGTGACGCTGCAGGACGAGTCCAAGCAGGTGAAGACCATGCTGGGCGACCTGCAGAACAACGTCATCGCGGCCATCGTGCTGGTGATGATCGTCATCGTCGGCGCGCTCGGTCTGCGCTCGGCGATCCTCGTCGGCATCGCCATTCCCGGCTCGTTTCTCGCCGGCGTCGCGGCGCTCTGGATGATGGGCTACACGCTCAACATGGTGGTGCTGTTCTCGCTCATCCTCGTGGTCGGCATGCTGGTCGACGGCGCGGTGGTGACGGTGGAACTGGCCGACCGGAAACTGTCGGAAGGCGACACGCCGAAGGAAGCGTATGCCTTTGCCGCCAAGCGCATGGCGTGGCCGATCATCGCGTCCACCGCGACGACGCTTGCCGTGTTCCTGCCGCTGCTGTTCTGGTCCGGCACGGTGGGCGAGTTCATGAAGTTCCTGCCGATCACCGTGCTGTTCACCCTGTCGGCATCGCTGTTCATGGCGCTCATCTTCGTGCCCGTGCTGGGCGGCATCATCGGCAAGGCGCAACCGCTGACGAAGGCACAGAAGGCCAAGCAGGACGCGGCGGAAACCGGCGACGTGATGTCCATCGGCGGCGCGACCGGTGCCTATATCCGCGCGCTCGCATGGGCCGTGCGACGCCCGTCGCTCACCTTCGTGCATGGCCATCGTTCTGCTGGTCGGCGCGGCGCAGGCCTACGGCACGTTCGGCAAGGGCATCGCCTTCTTCCCCTCCGTCGAGCCGGACTTCGGGCAGGTGCAGATCCGCGCCCGCGACAACTTCTCCATCTACGAGCGGGACGCGCTTGTGCGCCGTGTGGAGGAACGCCTGTTCGACGTGCCGGAATTGCGCTCCGTCTATGCCCGCACGATGAACGAGGCGGCGGCCCGCTCCATCGGCGAGGACGTGATCGGCGTCATCCAGATCGAATATACCGACTGGGACCGTCGAAAACCGGCAGCGCAGATCAACGACGACATCCGCGCCAAGATGCGCGACATCGCGGGCATCGACATTCAGGTCGAGGTCGCATCCGGCGGTCCCGCCGGTGGCAAGCCGATCAATCTGCGGCTCATCGGGCGCGACAGTGCCGTGCTGGCCGAAACGGTGCCGACAGTCCGCCGGGTGATGGACCGGGTCGGCGGGTTTACCGACGTGACCGATACGCGCCCCCTGCCGGGCGTCGAATGGCAGCTCGACGTGAACCGTGCGGAAGCCGCCAAGTTCGGCGCGGACGTGACGCTGATCGGGCAGGCCGTACAGCTGCTGACCCAGGGCATCGAGATCGCCGAATACCGCCCGGACGATGCGGAAGGCTCCGTCGATATCCGCGTCCGCTTTCCGGCCAACGACCGCACGCTGGAGGAATTGCAGAACCTGCGCATTCCCACCGCCGCGGGCCAGGTGCCCATCCGCAACTTCGTCACCTTCGCCCCCGCCCCGCGCTCCGGCACGATCAAGCGCATCGACGGCGACCGGGTGCTGACCATCGAGAGCGACGTGGCGCAGGGGCTGCTGCCGGACGATCAGGTCAAGAAGCTGACCGCAGAACTGGAGCGGCTCGAACTGCCGGAAGGCGTCGCCTTCGAGTTTGCGGGCGAAGCGCAGGAACAGGCGGATTCCATGACGTTCCTGGTCGGTGCGTTCGGAACGGCGATCTTCCTCATGTTCGTCATTCTCGTCACCCAGTTCAACTCGTTCTATCAGGCCTTCCTCGTGCTTTCGGCCATCGTGTTCTCGGTCGCAGGCGTGCTGATCGGGCTGCTGGTGACGGGGCGTCCCTTCGGCGTCGTCATGGGCGGCATCGGCGTCATCGCGCTGGCGGGTATCGTCGTGAACAACAACATCGTGCTGATCGACACCTTCAACGACCTGCGGAAAGACGGCATGGAGGCGCTGGAAGCCGCCATCCGCACCGGCGCGCAACGCCTGCGGCCCGTGCTGCTCACGTCGCTCACCACGGTGCTGGGTCTGCTGCCGATGGTGTTCGGCATGAACATCGACTTCGCCTCGCGCGCCATCACCTTCGGTGCGCCATCGACGCAATACTGGACCGAACTGTCCTCCGCCATCGCGGGCGGGCTGGTCGTGGCAACGCTGCTGACGCTCATCCTGACACCCGCCATGCTGATGATGGGCGAGAACGTGAATGCGTGGCGGGCAGGCGGCGGGAGCGGAAGGCAAGGAGACGCCAAACCCGCCTTCCGCTGTCCCCGAACCTGATCCGTTCCTATGGTCGGCGCCGATCGTAGTTCGGCCACTTTGCCTCATCTTGGGTTTGGCGAGCCGACTCGTCGCTCGCTTACGCCCAGCTTGCGCTTCCAACAGCCGACAAAGCCGTGCAGTTGTCACCGACGCCACTTGGCCGCTCGACCCCACGGGGCACGTTGCAGGGCTATCTCGATGCCGTAGCGGCCGGCAACGTCGAGCGAGCGGCACGCTATCTCGAAGCCGACGGTCAGCACGCCTTCGAACAGCGGCAACGTCTGGCCTCGATCTTCGCAAAGGTGCTCGACCGTTCTGCCAGATTGATGCCGACCCCCGAAATCGCCAACACTGCCCGAAGGCCGAACAGGTGACGGTATGGACGCGGAGTTCGACACCATCGGCACGGTTGGGCGTGGCGGAGAACATCGCTGATATTGCTTGTTGCGTCGCATCGATGAGGAAGGCCAGCAGGTCTGGGTTTTTGCGACGTCGACATTGGACACAGTGCCCGTTCTTCTGGCCGCTTCCAGCGAAAGCCTCGTGGAACGCTGGACGCCGGATGCGCTGGATCGGCATCGATCTTCTCGGCATCGCAGCCGGCGACTGGCTGGCTCTTGGTCTCGTTGCGGTTTTCGCTGCTGCGGGTTAGGGCAAATCCTGGCGCGCGGCACCATCTGGCTCGTCCGGCAAGTCTGGACACGCACCGGCGGCGGTCGCAGCGGACGCTGGCTGACCGTCCGTACAGTGGCCCCTTGGGCTTGTGATCGCGGTCATGATTTTCCGCGGCCGAAGCTCGGCACTCGGCGTCTCGGTCGTCGGGCGCGAGTTCACCGGCCGCTGGGTCGATATGATCGGCGTCATCGCCTTCTTCTGGCTCATCAGCACGATCGTCGATCATTTCTCATCCACAGTGTTGCGCAAGACGCGGGGCCGGACGCACCAATCGGCCGTCTCCGTCGTCAAGCTCATGCGACGCATTGCCAAGGCGCTCATTGTCCTCTTCGGCCTCGTCGTCATTCTCGATATTCTCGGCGTCGATGTAACGACCGGTCTCGCGGCACTCGGTATCGGCGGTATCGCGCTGGCGCTCGGCGCGCAAAAGACGATCGAAAACCTAGTCGGGTCCGTCACGCTGGTTGCCGACCAGCCGATCCGTATCGGCGACTTCTGCAAGTTCGGCAGACGCTAGGCACTGTCGAGGATATCGGCATGCGTTCCACCCGGCTGCGGACGCTCGACAATACGCTTGTCACCATCCCCAATGGCGCTTTTTCCTCCATGCAGATCGAGAACTACGCGGGCCGCACCAGCTTTCTGTTCCGCCATACGATCGGCTTGCGATACGAGACGACGCCGGACGAGATCGAGCGCGTTTGTGAGGCCGTGCGAACCCTGTTTGCCGATGATGAGACCATCGATGATGAAACCTCCCGCGTCCGTTTCATCGGCCTCGGTTCCGACAGTCTCAATGTCGAAGTCTACGCCAACGTGGCTGCCGATGATTGGGCCGCATTCCTGGCGACGCAGGAACGCCTGCTGCTGGCGATCATGCGGACCTTCCACACCGCCCAGGTGGATTTCGCCTTCCCATCGCAGACGATCTATCTGGGCAGGGACCGCAAATCTGCGGCCTGAATGTTGCGCGTAGTTTCGAGGATCAGCAGCGTGCTGTAGCGGACCGGCTAACATTCCGACTTTCAGGTTTGTATGGATAGAGCTCGGAGCACGTCGCGGACTATCGGCATAGCCCACGTTGACGGAACGCCAAACCGAATCGGGCCGAACGGCCGCTTTCGGGAACTACCCGAGTTCTTACGACCGTCCGCTAATGGGGTGTACCGGCAGCTTCACCCGGCAGGTAAGACTGTGTCTGTTTCACCTGCAGATGAGGAGAAGTAGGATGGCTGAGAACGATATTGCAAACCTGAAGTGCGTCGACATCGGCAAGGACACCTTCACCTGGTTGGGTTCGATGACGAGGGCCAGCTGGTGCTGCGAAAAAAGATCATCTGCGCATTCTTTTGTGCAGGCGGCGAAGGTCATCCTGATGCGTCCGCACAATTGGCCCAGGTTCAGCTTCGGCGAGTGGCTCACCCGCGCCAGCGAGCGGATGCATCGCAACAAGCGCAGGCAGTGGCCCTCGCCAACAAGCTGGCACGCATCGTGTGGAGCGTCTTGCGACATGGCAAGCCGTTCGATGCACAGCGAGACGAGATGGTGGTCGGCGTCTAGCGCTGACACTCACCGACAAGAGCTCGCGAGAGAGGTCTGACACGGTCACTCTGGCACATATCAAGGAGCAGTCACGGTTGAGCCTGGGCAGCTACGGCCGACCCAGAATAAGGGGAGAACTGAAGAAACCGGGCTTGGATGTCGGGCACCGCCGCGTTGGACGCCTGACACGCGAGACACGGCATATTCTGAGCCTGCCCTGAACCTTGGACCACGTGCTGCGGGCTTTCTCGGGGGAGGGTCACTCGAACGGAAAGTGGCTCAGACGAACACCAGTAGCGGAACGGAAACGCGACAGGTCCATTTATCGCCTGTAAGATTTCGCCCAGAGCTGCCTGTGAAGTCCTTCTCAATATCACAGCAACCGCTTACGCCATTCTCGGTTAGCACCTTTGAACCCGCGTGGAAGGTCACATCGCTGTATTGGACTCACAGTCGTTTGAATTCGAGACACATCAATGGTGTGTGACATACATCCGAGAAGACAGGCGCCAATAGGTGATGGCTCCTGATGCGCTCCAAGAGCATACCTCCAACGCCGGTTCGTTCAACAGTCTCTGGGTAGCCGATCGTATCGATCTGCTTCTCGCACCAGACATTAGGTTCGTCGTCGTGGACACCATCTACGACGACTTCACGAGCAACATGTCCTATCCCAAAGATCGCGAGGTCAAACGAAGAGCGCAATCCAATGCGGTCAGTTCACCGGTGTGAGAAGCGGCGTACCGGCAGCATGGGCGCGCAGGTTCTGCACCACCAGATCGCCCATCGCTGCGCGGGTCTTGCGGGTTGCAGAAGCCTGGTGAGGGGAGAGGACGACATTGTCCATCTCGAAATAGGCTTCGGGCACCCGCGGTTCATCGGCGAACACGTCGAGGGCCGCCGCACCCAGACGACCCTCCTGCAGCGCAGCGATCAACGCCGGCTCGTCGACAAGCGATCCCCGTGCGACGTTCACAAGATGGCCTTCGGGGCCGAGGGCATCGAGGACGCGGCGATCGACGATGTGTTTCGTCTCTGCCGTGCCGGGTGCGATGACGACGAGCCAGTCCACATCCCGCGCCATGTCCACCAGATCGGGATAGAAGGTGTAGGGCTGATGGGCCTGCTCCTGGCGGCCATGATAGACGATGTGCATCTTGAAGACCGCGAGCCTGCGCGCGATCTCCTTGCCGACCCGGCCAAGCCCGAGAATGCCAACCTTCTGGCCCGTTAGTTCTCCGGTCAGCGCATAGTTGCCTTCCTTGGGCCAACGGCCATCGCGCACGTAACGGTCCGCCTGTGGAATACGGCGAGCCAGTGCAAGCATCAGGGCCAGCGTCAGTTCGGCTGCGGAATCGTTCAGCACTTCCGGCGTGTTGGTGATGCGGATGCCACGCATTGTCGCTTCCGGGACATCCACCGCGTCGATGCCGACGCCGTAGGACGCTGCGATTTCCAGCTTCGGAAGCGCGTCCATGATGGCGTGAGGCAGACCGATATGACCATCCGTGGCAACGAAATGAGCGTCCGCAACGCTTGCCAACAGTGCGGCAGGATCCCCGGCCTTGAAGTGATCGTGGACGGTGAACGTTTCAGCCAGTGCCGCAACGACGGGAGCGTCGAGGGGGGCGAGCATCACAAGGTCGGGTTTCGTGGGCATGAGCGGGCAGTCTCCAGTCTGGTTGCAGTGCTTATGCCACCGTCGGCTGGATATGTCCCGACCCCTCCTCTTCGAGCCCATCCAGATCGCGCAGGGAGGTTCGGACCTGCCCGGCTCCCCAATATTATATGCCCCTCAGGATACGTCCCAAATTCTACATTTCTGGGCGCGGCGGATATCATGACAGGGTCGCGTTTTCCCTGACGCCCAAGCGCAGGACCAAATGACGGTTCATTTGCGTAGTATCCGGGATCGGCATCTTGGCGCTCACCGCGTTCGATATTTCGACGGTTTTGATCCTTGGTCGGGCGCAGGGCCAGTGAGTGGGTTCCTGACCGAGCGTTCATGGCGGATCGCCCTCACCTTCAGCGCCATACCATCTCGATCAATTGAACAAACGCGCGTGTTTATATCCATCGCGATGCCCATCTCGCTAACGCGTTCGAAGTAGGTGGCGTTTCAAGATGGCGTTCTGCTCGACCACACTCTAGCGAACTGCCGTCATAGGCAGAACCAGCCCCTATTGCGTATTTTGAATTTCCCCGGCGGCGTCGAAACCCAGCTTGCGAAATATCGCGATTGTCAGCGCGGCGTCCGGATGGGATCGGTCATATCGACAGATGCGCCGGAAGCGAACAGTTCAGACGTTCATGCCGCGATGAACGACGATCAATGACCCCGTGAGACGGCAACCATCACGCCCTTACCCAACCGACTTGTTTTTCCAAGAACAGTCCCGGTCCGCAGGTCTGAGATCCAAAGCGGGGCTCGTAACTGGCCCGGCGCGCCTACCATGCCGGTGTGGTCGAACCGGCGATCGTCGCGCCAACCAGCGGTTCGATCAGGACAAACCCAAAAGATATATTGACAACAATACCGTTCGGTCGGTATGTTTTGGACATGACGAGACCAACCAAAAACAATCCCGAGCGTGGCGATGCTCGCACCCGGCTTTTAGAGGCGGCACGGGACATCATCCGGACACAGGGGTTCGTTGGTACGAGCGTCGGTGATCTCTGCGAGGCTGCCGGTGTCTCGAAGGGCGCGTTTTTCCACCATTTCGCAGGCAAGGAAGCGCTTGGTGTGGCAGCAGCAGTGTTCTGGGCGGAGACGACATCGGAGCTGTTCCGCACCGCGCCCTACCACGAGCCTACGACCCGCTCGATCGCGTGCTCGCCTATCTACAATTTCGCCGATCGATCATCGATGGTGACATCGCGGCTTTCACCTGTCTCGTCGGCACGATGGCGCAGGAGGTTCACGACACCCACCCCGCTATCCGCGATGCATGTGCGGCCAGCATTTTCGGTCATGCCGAGACGCTGGAGCCCGACATCCGCGCAGGCGATGGAAGCACACGGCATCGCGGACGGCGACTGGACGGCCGCAAATCTCGCCCGCCATACGCAAGCCGTTCTGCAGGGCGCCTTCATCCTTGCCAAGGCAAGCGGCGACCGGGCGGTCGCTGTCGAAAGCGTCGATCATCTGATCCGCTACGTGCGCCTGTTGTTCAAACCGGCCGACCCAAAGGAGACAATGTGATGACGGACATAAATGCATTCACGACCAGCATCGAACGGACGATCGATGCGCCGCGCGCCGCCGTCTGGCGCTGCTGGACGGAAGAAGCGCTGTTCAAGCAATGGTTCTGTCCGAAACCGTGGACCGTTCCGGAAGCCGATCTCGATGTGCGACCCGGCGGTCGGATGAACTGCACGATGGCCGGGCCGAACGGCGAGCAGGTCGAAAATGTCGGCTGCTTCCTAGACGTTGTTTTAGAGGAACGCCTGATCTTCACGGATTCGTTCTCGGAATGGTTCATGCCCCGGGCGGATAGCTTCATGACCGGCGTCGTGGAACTGACCGACGCCGGTGACGGCTGCACGCGCATGGTCTGGTCGGCCCGCCATGCGACGGCCGAGGCGAAGCAGCGCCATATCGAGATGGGTTTCGAGCCCGGCTGGAGCGCTGCTGCCGACCAGTTGAACGACCTGGCGCGTTCGCTCGGCGCAGCGAACCCTGCAGCCTGACACCTGTCAGAGCCACATGAAAAGGAGAGAAATGATGCCGAAACCGACAGGACAACCGATCTGGTACGAGTTGCTTTCCAGCGACACCGAAGCATCGCAACGCTTTTACTGCGATGTGGTAGGCTGGACCGCCACCGACAGCGGGCAGGACGACATGGACTACCGCATTCTCAGCGCGCCCGATGGCAACGTCGCCGGATTGATGAATCCGCCGGAGGGCATGGGCGGGTCCGGCTGGTATCTGTACCTCCATGTGCCGGACATGGAGCAAGGCGTCGCCCGGCTGAAGGCCGCGGGTGGCACAGTGCATAAAGACGCCTGGGACGTTCCGGGCATCGGACGCATGGCCTTCGTCGCCGACGAACAGGGCTCGTTCTTCTATCTCATGCAGCCCACCCCGCCCGCTGGCGGTATTCCCGAGGGCACGGCCACGCCGTTTCAGAACGGGGACGTGGCGACAGCGGGCCATGCGGTCTGGAACGAGCTCCCCGTGGACGATCCCGACGCTGCGATCAACTTCTACCGGAACGCCTTCGGCTGGACCCAGGACGGCGGAATGCCGATGGGCGAGCGCGGCCAGTACCGGTTTCTTCAGGCCGGGGACGTGGGCCTCGGTGCCGTCATGCAGAAGCTGCCGGACGAACCGGCTGGATGGCTCGTCTATTTCCTTGTCGAGGACATCGATGCCGGCCTGAAGCGCATCGAGGCTGGCGGCGGCAGGCGCGTCGCCGGACCCGACCCCATCCCGGGCTCCGGCTTCTCGCTGGTCGCCACCGATCCTCACGGCCACCCGTTCGGGCTGGTCGGCGAGCGCAAGAGTTGAGGAGAACGATCATGGACACGATCAGCACATGCCTGTGGTTCGACGGCACGGGAGAGGAAGCGGCAAACTTCTATATCGACATCTTCCCCGACAGCCGGATCGACCGCGTCACCCGCTCCACAATTCCCTATCCGGGCGGGAAGGAGGGCGATGTCCTAACCGTCGAGTTCACTCTGGCGGGGCGGTCCTATATGGCGCTGAACGGTGGGCCCGGACCGGGCTTCGACGAGGCCATCTCGCTGTCGATCGCCTGCACGGATCAGGCCGAGGTCGATCACTACTGGAACGCTCTTTCAGCCGAACCCGAAGCGGAACAGTGCGGCTGGGTGACGGACAGGTTCGGTCTGCGTTGGCAGATCACCCCGCGAATTCTGCCAACTCTTCTTGCCGATCCCGACCGTGAGAAAGCGCGCCGGGTCATGGAGGCGATGGTGCAGATGAAGAAGCTCAATATTGCAGCGCTGGAAGCGGCGGCGGTATGACCGAGCTGTCCTGCGCCTGCGGCACGGTCCGCCTGGAGGTCGAACGCGCCCCGATCGTCAGCGCCGCGTGCTGCTGCACCTCGTGCCGGGAAGCCGGAGGGCGGATGGAAGCGCTGCCGGATGCCCCTTCGATCCTGAGCGAGCATGGTACCACGCGCTTCGTTCTTTACCGCAAAGACCGGGTTCGCTTCCTTGCAGGCCGGAAGCACCTGGCGGAGTTCCGTCTCTCGCCCGGAGCAAGCACGCGTCGGGTCATCGCAACCTGCTGCAACAGCCCGGTGTTCCTCGACTTCGCGAGCGGACACTGGCTCAGTCTTTACGGCAACCTCTGGCCGGAAAGCACGCTTCCGCCCCTTCAGATGCGGACCATGTCGAAGGACTTGCCCAGCAATGCAGTATTGCCGAACGACGTGCCGAACGCGCGGACGCAGTCGGTCACCTTCTTCGCGAAACTTTTCGTTGCATGGGTCGGGATGGGCTTCCGCAATCCGAAGATCGAGATCGGGGAGACGGCCGACGTCTGACCCGAACGACAATGTAGACAGCGTCAAAACGCACGGTCGCACGGGCGTCCGGATCGCAAAACATGAGACGATGTGCGGCGCGCTGTCGACCGTTCTTCCCGGCGAGGCAGCGGGCACGATGATGCCGGCCCCCTTACGGGTGGCGACGTGACCTGGAAGCGGTGGTAGTGAGACCTGCTACCATTTGTTCGAGTCTTGTCGTGTCCCATCCAACCTCTCCCACACCGTCACGTCCGAAGCCGAGCTGGACAGGCTCTACACGTCTCCTCCCGCAACTGTCCGTCGTCAGGGTTATTGGGTCTGCGGGACGCTGGTGCATCTTAGGCCAAGTGCCGTCACTCCACATGTGACGCTCGCTGCTGTTTTCGTGCGTTAGAAAGACAGTTGCGCTGCAAGCAGAACGTGTTCGCGAACGTTTCGAACGTGCTTCAAACCCGTGCCAGAATGTCGTCCAGATTATCCGCGCTGGATCGATCCATCATGGGCATGTGGCTCGTGCCGGGTCTTGATGCGGAAAGGTTCAGGAGCGTGGCGGTTCCGCCCCCGTCTGCGGCCGATCCGCCAAACCGGGTCCATCGTGCATGGAGATCGCGCCAGACATCATCGACATCGAGATAGTCGCCGTGGGCGATCAGGATTGGAACGCCTGCCAGGCTGTCGGGCGTTTCGGGCAGGTCCGAAGGTTCGATCGCCACGACGACCGCCACGCGTTCGGGGCTCATGACCGATGCTGAGAAGGCTGCTTGCGAACCCTGACTGTGACAAACCAGGATCGCCTGCCCCACGCGGTCGAGGACCGCGCCGAGAGCGGCGGCTTGAGCATCGTTCGTAGACGTCCACCGGGGTACGAAGCTGCGGGCGAAAGTCTCCAGTTGGAATACCGGAAACTGCTGGCCGGCAAAGGGCGTGCGGCTGGCAAAATCCTCCAGCCTGCCGAAGCGGAACAGACGCCATGCCTCTTCCAGCGTGCGCAGGACCGGCTCTCCGGGCCAGTGGTCTGGCACCCAACCCGCGCGGCCCCGTTCCACATTGTCGACCACATGCACTTCGTAGCCGCGCGCGATAAGACCTTGCAGCCAGCCATCCCGACCGTCAGGCGTCGTATCCCACATGGCGCCGGTCATGCCCCCGCCGTGAACCAGCACGACCGGAGGTGCGTTGTTCCTGTCCATCGGCACGAAATATTGCACATAGGCGTGTTCGATCGCCCGCGTGCCGTTGGGATTGTAGTCATACGCGGTCGATGGGGTGAACTGGATGCTCCGCGACGGTTCCCCGTCCACGGTCATGGTCGTACCACCGGCCACGTAGGACCCGAATGTGCGCAGGTGAAGGCTCATGGTGCGGTCGCCGCGCGGCACGGCCGCGCGGCGCGCTGCCTCAGTCGATCTGCGTCAGGGCTTCATACTCGTCATACGACGTGTTGAAGGCACGGTAGCTGTCGATCACACGCTTGAACATCGGATCGGCTGCGGCTTCCTCGGCATAGACCTCGTCAGCGGCTGCCGAAAGTGCATCCATGACAGGCTGCGGGAAACGGGCGACATTGACCCCGTTTGCGCGGAAGGCCGCAAGCGCCTCTTCCTGGCTCGCCACGGCGGACCCGATCGCCCACAGGTTGACGTCGGCACAGGCCGTTTCGATGGCACGGCGCTGGCCGTCCGTCAGGGCGTCCCACTTGTCCTTGTTCATGTAGAACTCGATGAAGCCGGACGGCTGGTGCCAGCCGGGGAAGTAGTAGTTCTTGGCAACCTTGTCGAAACCCATCAGCTTGTCGATGAGGGGAAACGACAGTTCCGTCGCGTCCAGCCTGCCGGTTTCCAGCGACGTGGACACCTCACCCGATGGCAGGGACATGGCGTTGGCACCCAGCTTGCCCAGTATCTTGCCGCCAAGCCCGCCGATGCGGATGTTCAGACCCTTGAGATCGTCCGGCGTGTTGATTTCCTTGGTATACCAGCCACCGGCTTCGGAAATGATGACGCCGCAGGGCATCGGCACCACGTTGAAGGGTTCATACAGCTCCCGCCAAAGCTCCAGACCGCCACCGTGATTGACCCAGGAAATATATTCGATGGCCTGCGGACCGAAGGGGATGGAGCCGAACAAGGCCGCAGCCGGTGCCTTTCCGCTGGCGTAGGCAGCGTAGGACCAGCCGGCGTCGATGGCACCGGAGCCGACATTGTCCAGCACCTCGAATGGCGGCGAGAGTTCGCCCGCGCCCAGATGCTTGAACGATACCGCACCGTCCGTAAGCGTCGAGACGGTTTCGGCAAACCGGTCCGCGCCGGGCCCGAGTATCGGCAGGCCTTTGGGAAAGGCGCTTTGCAAGTTGTAATCAGCGGCAATGGCGCTCGCAGTCGGTGCGAGGGTCGTGCCCAGTGCCATACTCATGGCGATCAGCAGTTTCTTCATAGTCGTTCCTCCCGTTGTGCCCCTCAGGGCGTTTCAATGCGCCTCACGTGAGGCCGATGACCAATACCGGGAATGCGATGAGCAATCCCAATGCCAGAATTTGCAGGGCGATGAACGGCAGAACACCGCGATAGACGGTCGTGGTTTCAACCGTCTCGCCGATCGCGCCGCGCAGATAGAAAAGCGAAAATCCGAATGGCGGCGTCAGAAAGGATGTCTGGAGATTGACCGCCAGCAACACGCCGAACCAGACGAGAAGTTCGACGCCACCGAGACCGTTGCCGAAATCGAGGATGGCTATGATAGGCGCATAGATCGGCACCAGTATCAGCGATATTTCCAGCCAGTCGAGAACGAACCCCAGCGCCATCACGGTCAGCATGACGATGGACAGCACCACCCACGGCCCGCCGCCAATCGCGCCCAGCGCATTGCGGATCATCTCGTCCCCGCCGACGCCGCGGAACACCGCCGAAAAACAGGTCGCACCCACCAACACGATCATCACCATCGATGTGGCGACAACCGTTTCCCGCGCGGCCTGCATGATGACGCCCACGGTGAACCGCCTGTAGATCAATGTCAGCACGATCGCTCCCGCCGCTCCCAGACCGCTCGCCTCGGTCGGTGTCGCCAGACCGGCGATGATCGAACCCAGCACGCACACGATCAGCACCAGCAAAGGCGCGACGTCGCGGATGATCGAGACGAGCGCGGCTGGCAAAGGCATCGCCTCACGCGGTGGTCTTGGCAGGCCGCGCGCCTTCCACACGACCCACACCGCATACAACGCCACCAGAAGCAGGCCCGGGCCGATGGCGCCTGCGAACATCGACGGGATCGGCACCTGAAGCTGGTCGCCCAGAATGATGAGCATGACGGAAGGTGGAATGAGAATTGCCAGCGTTCCCGACGCGGCGATCAATCCGGTGGACGTGGCTTCGTCATACTGCGCCTCGCGCAGCCGCTCGAAGGAGAGCAGCGCCAGCAGAACGACCGATGCACCGACGATACCGGACGAAGCGGCGAGCAGGACGCCGATCACAAGAACCGAAATGCCCATCCCCGCAGCCGACCCGCCAAGCGCCCGCTGCGCGCCGGTCAGGGCTCGTTCGGCCACCCGCGACCGTTCCAGCACCAGTCCCATGAAGATGAACATGGGGATGGCGACCAGCAGCCAGTTGGACAGCACGTTGGCATAGATGCGGCTGACGATGAGCCGGAAGAATGCGATAGGCAGGTCGGAAATCAGAATGAACAGCGCCGACATGCCCGCCAGAACGAAAGCGACCCGGTAGCCGGACAGGATAGCCACCAGCGTGAGAACAGCCATTGCAAGAGCAAGCGGATGCTCCATCCCCTAACCTCGGCCCGCCAAATATCGGGCCTGACGCACACTATCGATAACCAGCACCACCCCGAGAAGAGCAAGGCCGAGCGGGAGTGTGCCCTTGATCAGCCAGAGATCGTTGAGCCCGCTATTGCTCGACCCCTGACCGGAACTCCATGCGGACAAGGTGAAAGCCCATGCCGCGGGCGTTGCCAGAACGATGAACGGAGCGCTCAACGTCACATGGCCGACCAGTTCGACGATGGCACGGCGTCTCGCCGACCACTTCGAATAAAGAAAATCGACCCGCACATGGCCGTCGCGCAGCCAGACGATCCCCGCCGGCAGAAGCCCGACGACGACCAGGATATGCCACTGGAAATCCAGCAGCGAGTTGAGCGTGACAGCCGTTCCGAACAGAAAGAGGTCGTGTTGGAAAACCGCAACAGGGTTCACGTCAAGGAGACTGCATACGACCTGCAGGCAGATCGCCGCCATCATCACCAGCACCAGTGCAGCAAAGACGTTCAAAGCTAAGTGCTGCCAGTGCAACGTGCCGCTACCGCTACCGCTTTCCATTCCACCCCTCCCAAAGTGTGCATCCGTTCTGTCTATCCCAATTTCGCTCCATATGGAACAATATTCTTTCCATATGGAGCGAAATGTTTTATGTGCCTGTTTGGGCGCGTATGGGATCGGCCATGAAACTTCTCGACATCATCGACGCCACATCCATCCGCTACGGATACCGTATCGCGTTCCTGACCAACTTCTATCGCGAACCTCTGCTGCGTCGTATCGAGCGCGAGTATGGGCTGACCCGACCGGAATGGACGATCCTGATCTGCCTGACCTATCGGGACGGTCTGAACTCCCGCGACATTTGCGAGATCACCGAACAGCCCTCCAATTCCATCAGCCGGGGTGTCTCGGCGCTGGAGGCGAAGGGTTTGATAAGACGTCTTCCCGACGACGCCGATGCGCGGCGCATGTGCCTGTATATCCTGCCCGCAGGACGCACAATGCACGATGCCATCATGCCGCTGTTCGAGCAGGCCGAAGCCGAAATGCTCGCGCCATTGAGCGATAACGAACGTGACACCCTCGACCATTTGCTGAACAAGCTCGCCCGCGATGTGGGCCGATGGTCCCGATTGCCCCCCTACAGAAAGAGCCAGCCATGACCAGCCGAGCGGACACCTTGCGCGCCCTGCTGGCACGGGACGAGCTGCTGGTGCTGCCGTGCTGCTACGATGCGCTGTCGGCCAAGATGATCGAGCAGGCAGGCTTTGCGGCGACCTTCATGTCCGGTTTCGCCGCATCCGCCAGCCGTATCGGCGCACCCGACCTTGGCCTGATGAGTTATGGCGAAATTGCCGACCACGCACGCAACATCAACGATGCCATCACCATCCCGATGATCGGCGACGGCGATACGGGTTTCGGCAATGCCATGAACGTGCAGCGCACCGTGCGCGGCATGGCGAGAGCCGGTTGTGCGGCGGTGATGATCGAGGACCAGGTTGCGCCCAAACGATGCGGGCACACGCCCGGCAAGGCCGTGGTCGACCGGTCGAGCGCCTTCGACCGCATCCGTGCCGCCGTCGACGCACGGGAAGACGACGACATCCTCATTCTGGCGCGCACCGATGCACGCCACGACCACGGGCTGGGCGAGGCGCTTGACCGCGCCCGCGAATTCCATCGCCTCGGTGCCGACATTCTGTTCGTCGAAGCGCCGCAAAGCGTCGCGGAAATGAAAACGATCTGCGACGAGGTGCCGGCGATACACATGGCCAACATGCTGGAAGGCGGTGCGACGCCGCTGCTGTCACAGGCCGAGTTGCGCGATCTCGGCTTCTCGATCGCCGCCTATCCCCTGACGCTGATGTCGGCGGCGATGAAAGCCGTCGACAGCGCGCTGACACGGCTGAAGAACGACGACAGCGCCGGGGATCTCATTCTCGATTTCGCCGACCTGCGACGCCGCATCGGCTTCGATGAGTATTACGACGCTGCCGCCCGCTTGGAAGCAGGGGCTCGTTAGGATCGATCAGCCTGCGACCGCGCAATAAAGCGCCCGGATAACGCCCCGCACCGTTTCGGTTTCACCCCGACCCGTGCATGATCGTGGCAGAAGGGGAGGTCGCCAAATGTCCGATAGCACCGTTGCCGATTCCGACCGGCATATGTCGAGAGCGTTGCTCGAAGAGCGCGCGCAACAGGGAGCGGCTGCGCTAATCAGCATGGGGGCCGGGGCGGATGTGCCGGTGGCCGTCATCATGCGCAACGATGTGCAGCAGCTGGAAGTGATGCGGGCCGCCGCGTTGGCGGGCACCGTCATCGTTGCGCTCAACTGGCACGCTGTCGCCGACGAGGTTGCGGCCATTTGCGATGACAGCGGCGCTCGCTTCGTCATCATCCATCGGGACCTGATCGAGCGGCTGCGCCCGCCTCTGGAGGGCCGCAAGGTGATCGCCGTGACGCCCGGCTCGGCCCTGTCTGCGGCTTACGGAATTGAAAGTGAAAGCGCGGGTGGGGAACAGGACGCTGAAGAGTGGAGCAGCCTAGTTGATAGAAGCGAACCGTTCGACGGGCACGAAATGATGCGCCCGCTGATGCGCTATACGTCGGGATCGACCGGTGCGCCGAAGGGCGTGAGGCGCGGCGGGTCCGGGCCGCCGAAAGACTTTGGCGTCGTACTGGGCAAGGTCGCCACGGAGATGATGGGATTGAAACCCGGATCGCGGTTCTTCACCGCCGCGCCGCTCTACCATTCCGCGCCATCGACTCTGACAAGTGCGGCTTTGGTCGCGCCCGGTGTCTCCGTTCTGGTCGCCGCCAAGTTCGATCCCGAAGCGTTTCTCGAAGCCATAGACACGAACCGGATCACCCATATCTATCTCGTGCCGACGATGATGAGCCGGTTGCTGAAATTGCCCGAGGCGGTCAAGGCTCGCTACGACGTGTCGTCCGTCGAATATTGCGTTTCGACCGGTTCGCCCTGGCCGCACGATCTGAAGGCGGCGATGATCAACTGGTGGGGTCCGGTGTTCTGGGAAAGCTACGGCGCCACCGAAATCGGCTTCATGACAATGGCCTCGTCCGAGGATGCCCTGACCAAGCCCGGCACGGCAGGGCGTCCACAGATGGGCTGCACCATCTTGATTCTGGGCGAGGACGGCAACGAACTCCCCACCGGCGCGGTCGGCGAGATTCATGCGCGGATGGACGCTTTCGGCGGGTTCGATTATTCCAACGATCCCGAAAGCCGTGCCGCAGGCGAGAAGCACGGCCACTTTTCGGTCGGCGATCTGGGGTGGCTCGACGACGACGGCTATCTCTTCATCACCGACCGCAAGAAGGACATGATAATCTCCGGCGGTGCCAACATATTCCCAGCCGAAATCGAGGCCGTGCTGATGCGTGCACCCTTCATTCGGGACGTTGCGGTGTTCGGCGCGCCGGACCCGGAGTTCGGCGAAAGAATCGTCGCGGCCATCGAACCGTCGGAGGGTTGGACGCCGGATGAAGCCGAAGTCATGGCCTTTCTCGACGGCAAGCTCGCCCGCTTCAAACAGCCACGTATCATCGATTTCCATGCCACCCTGCCGCGCGAAGACAGCGGAAAGATTTTCAAACCCAGACTGCGCGCGCCATACTGGGAGCATGCGGGGCGGACGATTTGAAGTCCCTGCGCCTGACCAGCTGCAACCTTTCATAACCATTCCTGATAGAAAACGGACCCGACCGATGATATTGTGGCGCATAGTCCTGCTGGTGGTCCTCACCTTTTCGACCCTTTCGCAAACCCCGATAGAAGGCTTCGCGCAAGAGGCCGAACCGGGAGCCACGATCAGCGTTCAGCCCGCCGTCGGCCTCGACCAGCGGATCGAAGACAGGCTGAAAGCGGTTTTCAACGAAATCAAAGCATTGAGCGCCGTTACGGTTGCAACCAGCCAGGGCGTGGTCGCTCTCGGTGGTGAAGTGGCCAACGACAGGGCTGCGAAACGGGCAGCCGAACTGGCGGGGCGCATGGAGGGCGTCGTCGCGGTGGAGGACCAGATCGCCCGCACGTTGAGCGTGGAGGACAATCTCAACCCGATACTGGACAAGGTGACCGGCGCGGTTGACACTCTGTCCAACGCATGGCCGCTCTACGTGGCCGCGCTGCTCGCGTTTCTGCTGGTTGCGCTGTTGGCGCACTTTCTGGCATCCGCCAAACGGTTCTGGCGCATGGTCGCGCCCAATCCGTTCGTGGCCGACCTCATCGGCCAATCCATCCGGGTTTTGGGCATTCTACTGGGCCTGTTGCTGGCATTGAGCATTCTCGATGCGATGGCCCTTTTCGGTGCCGCTGCGGGCAGTGCCGGGCTGGTGGGGCTGGCCGTCGGGTTCGCGCTCAAGGATACGATCGAAAACTACGTGGCCAGCATCATGTTGAGCCTGCGACAGCCGTTTCGGGCCGACGACCATGTGGTCATCAACTCCCATGAGGGCGTCGTGGTTCGGCTGACATCCCGGGCAACGATCCTGATGACGCTGGACGGCAACCATTTGCGGCTGCCGAACGCCGATGTCTTCAAGGGAACGATCCTCAATTACACGCTCAACCCCCAGCGCCGGTTCACCTTCAAGCTCGGTGTCGATGCGGAGGACGACCCGATCGAGGCGTCCGCCGCCGGGCTGGACGCCATGCGGTCGCTGCCCTTCCTGCTCGACCGGCCAAAGCCTTCCGCCTTGATCGAGGAAGTCGGCGATTCCAACATCGTCATCGAGTTTGCCGGCTGGATCGATCAGGCCGAAACGGACTTTCTCAAAGCGCGCAGTGCGGCCATCAACGTGGTCAAAACCGTGCTGGAGAGCGACGGGTTCACATTGCCGGAGCCGATCTACAGGCTTCGGCTGGAGGGCATGCCATCATCAGGCACCGCAACCGGCGTGATGCAGGTCATCGAGCAACCATCAAACGCTGCGAAACCGGCAAAACCCTCAAGCATCGATCCGCAGAAGTTGGACGTGACACCTACTGCGGACATTCGCCAACAGGTGGCCCAGGAACGCCAGACCGCGAGAGCGGAAGACCTTTTGAGCCAACACCGTCCGATGGAGTGAGGCCCGTTTCCAGGAACGACCGTCGCTAGATGACGGCCCGTTCGATGATCGGCTCGTTTCGGACGATGCGGTCGTAGTGGAACGGGCGCAGATCGAGCGTACGGTATGCGCCATATGTCAGCCACTCCGCCGTGCCCCGCCCCATCGCAGGGGATTGTTGCAGACCGTGGCCGGAAAAGCCGTTCAGGAACAGGAAGTTTTCGACATCCGGGTGCGGACCTACGACCGCGTTCTGGTCAAGCGTGTTGTAGGCATAGTGCCCCGTCCACTGGCTCGTCACCTTCACCGCCTCGAATTGCGGAATGCGTGTCGCCAGAATGGGCCAGACATGCTGCTCCCACAGGTCGTGGTCGAAGGCGAAATCATCATAGTCCGCAGCCGGATCGATTTCGTTGTGAGCGCCGCACTGGTAGGTGCCGCCGCCATTCTCACGCACATGAACGCCGGTCGGGTCGATGGTGAGCGGCAGGTCGCGGTCGAGAGGCTGTTCTGCGGAGAATATCCACGAATACCGCTTACGCGGTTCCACCGGAACGGTCAGCCCCGCCATTGCTGCCGTCCGCGCCGCACGGGGGCCGGAGGCGTTGACCACATGGCCACAGGAGATGGTTTCGCCAGAAGCCAGCGTCACGCTTTCGATGACAGTCCCCGACCGGCTGCGCGTCATCGCCACCACTTCGTTCGAGATATACTCCACACCCCGTTCGGTGGCGGAGCGGCGCCACCAGTCGAAAACGGCGGTGCCGTCCCAATAGCCTTCGTCCACGAGGTTGATCGAACCGAGCACGATGTCATCGACATTGTAGAAGGGATAGGCGGCCTTGATCTCATCCGCGGTCATGAGCTGGGTCGCCGCACCGGCTGCAATCTGAACCGCCTGATTGTCCCGCAAAACATCTGCAAACGCCTTGTTATCGGCCAGATACATGTAGCCGAAGGAGCGGATGGAAAGGTCCGGCACACGGTCATCGTCGCCCATATAGCCGCGCAGGTTCTTCACGAAATCGGCGGCGAATTGCGAGATACGGACGTTCAGGTCCGTGGAGAACTGCTGCCGCATGCACGAATTGGTGTGCATGGTGGATGAGAACTCATAGCTCGGGTCGCGCTCCACCACGAGGATGCTGCCGTCGAAATCGGGATTGTCGGTCAGGAACCATGCGGTCGATGCGCCCATGATCGCACCGCCCACGATCACCACATCGTAAGCTGTCCGCTGCGGTGCGGTGCCCGGATTGCCCATCGAATCGCTCTCGCCGCTTGCTGCCCTGCCCACGCAGTATACCCGTCACCGCGTCCTGTATCGACAGGTGCCGCGCGGAGTGGCATTTGAACGGCAGGATCACAAGTTAAGTGCTATCATGACAATTCTCGTGACCGGCGGCGCCGGATATATCGGCTCCCATATCGTGCTGGAATTGCTCGCCCACGATGAGCGCGTCGTCGTCGTAGACAATTTATCGACGGGCTTCGACTGGGCGCTTCCCGACGAAGTGCCCCTTGAAACCGCCGATATCGGCGACAGGGACCGGATGGCCGACATACTGGCGGACCACGCGATTACCGAAGTCATTCATCTGGCGGGGTCCAGCGTCATTCCCGATTCCATTGCGGACCCGCATGCCTATTACGCCAACAATAGCGTAGCGACCCATGCGTTGCTGGGCGCCTGTCTCGAAGCCGGTGTGAAGCATTTCATCTTCTCGTCCACCGCCGCGGTCTACGGCACGGTAAGCCGTGAACCGGTGCTGGAAAGCGCAGCCACCCTGCCGAACACCCCCTACGGGCGCTCCAAGCTGATGAGCGAAATGATGCTGGCCGACATCGCCGCCGCTTCGTCGCTCACCTACACGGCATTGCGCTATTTCAACGTGGCGGGTGCCGACCCGAAAGGGCGCATCGGCCAATCGACTGTGGGGGCTACCCATCTCATCAAGGTGGCCTGCGAAGCGGCGACCGGCAAACGCGGGCGGCTGCTGGTTTTCGGCACCGGCTACGACACGCCGGACGGCACCTGCGTGCGGGATTTCATTCATGTGAGCGACCTCGCCAGCGCCCACTATCTGGCGCTGCAACGGTTGCGGAACGGCGGCGAGAACCTTGTCGCCAATGCGGGCTATGGCATCGGGTTTTCGGTGCGACAGGTGGCCGATATCGTGGGCCGTCTCGGCGGTGAGTTGGCCATCGAAACGGTGGCAGCACGCACCGGCGATGAGGCCCATGTGGTGGCCGACCCGGCGCTTCTGAAGGCGGAAACCGGATGGGTGCCGGAGCATGACGATCTCGAGACGATCATCGGACATTCGTTGCGTTGGGAGCAGAAATTGCAGAAGCGCAATCGGGTCGATCAGTCCTGACGAACTGCCTTTCGTTGGTAGCAAACGGCGTTTTGTGGTCAGCGAACACGCCTTCGCTTGTTCATGAGGTGCGGGGATAAGTCGTTTCGCTATCGGTGAAAGGCAAAACGTGACCCGCTTTATCCGTTTCGTTTCAGCCCGTGTGCGGTCGCAATCGACCGGGTGGCACGGTGGCGTTTTTCGAGTCCGGAATAATCGCTCCGGGATGTTTTCTCGAACCCCACGAGACCGAGCGCCGATTTCGTTTCCGTGCTGACTTCGGCGAGCGCCTGCTCGACGGCATCGGCCAGCAGTTCCACATCATGTCCCTTGGCCGTCACATAGGGCAGCGCCGGTGCGGATGCAGTGCGCGTGAGAACGCGCAACGCAGTGGTCTCCGGCAAATGACGCTGCGCCAGCCGCCATGTGGTGCAATCGATCGCTGCAATGTCCGCACGACCATCCGCAACATGGGTGATGCTGGCGGCGTGGGAACCGGTAGCGGTGATGGACCGGAAGAAGCGGCCATCGCCCATTTCGGTCGCAACGAGTTCCAGCAGGGCCATAGAGCCGGACAGGCTGTCCGTACCGTTCACGGCCGCGACCGCCCCGCGAAAACCGGCAAGCCCGTCGCGCGGGTCGTTGGCGCGGACGACGATGACACTGTTGTAGCTACCCGCCGGAAGGGTCTGCTCCCCTTCGGCGGGGGCAAACACCGGGGTGCCGATAATGGAGCAACATGCCTGCAACTGTGTGACGAAGGGCAACCCGCATGTCTGGCCGAACATCAGGTCGGGGGAGCGCCATGCTTCCAATGGCGAAAGCGAACGGTCGAGACTATCCGGCGCTTCGAGGCCCGCTTCTCGCATCGTGTCCCGCAGGCAGACCCACCAATCGTCCGTCGCGCTGCGCACCCCTTCCCAATCATACATGGGAAGGACGGCGAGCGGTTGCCCCATCAGGCGTGTTGCCCTTCGGGCGCTGGTAAAGGCATGTCCGGCTTCGGCACGTCCATCAGGTCCAGACCGGCTTCCTGTCCGAGCAAGCCGGGCCGCAGCGGATGGGCGACGGGGTCTTTTGCGCGCAGCAGGTAATGCCGGACGACTTCGCTATAGGAGCGGTAGCGATATCCGTGATTGCGCCCTAGAAATTTCTGCCGCGTGGCGCGGTATAGTGCGGGCAAGCGATACCATGCCACCTTCGGGAAGGTGTGATGGACGATGTGGAAATTGTTGTTGAGAAACAGAAAGGCCAGCAGGCCGCGATCTTCGATCACCACCGTGCGAGCGCCCACATGATCGTGCGCCCGGTGTTCAAGATAGGTTCTGATCCGCAGGATCGCGTGAGCCAGATAACACGCCAGAAAATAGGACCAGAGCGGCAAGGTGGACATTGTGATGGCCCAGACGATGACCGGGACGAGCCCTGCCCCGTGCAGCAGATAGGCGCGCGTAATGGCGCGGTCGCCCCGCAGCAGACCCCGTAAATCCGACCGGTAGAATGTCGCCATCGACAGGAACGGCCCGACAAGCATCCGCCCCGCCAGGGTATTGTTGAAGCGGTAGATCGCCCGCACCGGTTTCGACATGCGGTTCCAGACCAGCGGGTCGATATAGTTCGTCTCCGGGTCTTCGTAAGGGTCGGTCAGGGACGGGTCGTGGTGGTGGGCGAGATGGGTGTCGCGGAACCGCTCGTATGGAATGAGCAGCCCAAGTGCGGGAAAGCCGAGAGCGTCGTTCGCGCCTTGCCATCGGAAGGGATGCCCGTGGACGATCTCATGCTGAAACGAAGCGTGCAAAACGAGCACCAAAGCCAGAGCAGGAACGGCAAACCACAGGCCGATCTGCGACGTAAAAAGAGTGACGACACCATATCCGGCAAAACAGGCGAGCGCGACACTTAGTGTCGGCCATTCTATCCAGTCCCGCTCCCGGCTTATGTCCTTGCCACCTTCGGAGCGCTTTGCGCCGTCCGGCCCGTTTTCCGTTCGTTCGGTGAGTTGCCCCTGCACGTCCGCTTTGTCCGAAATGATATCAATCTATCGCAAGATTAGCAGAATACACCCGTACGGTCGAAAGTGTGTTTGACAGAGCATTTATGTGATTGCACAACGATTATGCAATTTTGTTGTGAAAACGCAAGAGCGACATGATGGACAAACGTGATCTCGCAAGCGGTTTCAGGGACCGTCTGAAAGACCTGTTAGCGTCGCCGGACCGGTCGACGGCGGAGTTCCTGCGGCAGACGGGCATGGACCGCTCCGCGCTAAGTCAGTTTCTCGACACCCGTGCCAACCGCCTTCCCCGTGCTGAAATGCTGCGGCGCATCGCCAGCGCAACGGGGGTGTCGATCGACTGGCTGTTGCTGATGGAAAACGCGCGGGAGGGCGGCTCGCAGATGCCCTCAACCTCGATGCTGGAACGGGCGCAACCTGACGAAGGGCCGACGCCGCTGGAACAGTGGCACCGGGAAGCGACCGGCTTCAAGGTCCGCTACGTACCGTCCATCCTGCCCGATATCCTCAGCCTGAAGGCCATCGACGAGAATGCCGGGCCGTCCCTGTTACCCGTTTCCGAACGGGGCCATGAGAGCGATGTGCCGGACCCGGTGCTGGACGGCATCAGCCTGTCCGACAGCGATCTTGAAATCGCCATGCCATTGCAGAGACTCGAAAACCTCGCCGACCGCAGCGGCGTCTGGAAAGACTATTCAGGCGCAGAAGTGGCGCGGCAGCTGCATCACATGGCGGATATGTGCGAGCGGCTCTACCCCGCCATGCGGCTGCATCTCTACGACGACACCCGGTCCTTCACCGCACCGTTCACCGTTTTCGGGCGGCAGCGGGCCGCGGTCTATATCGGCGGGGTCTATCTGGTGGTGACGCTGGACGATCAGGTCCGCACGTTCGTTTCCCGCTTCGATACGCTGGTGCGGGAAGCGGTTGTCGGGCCGGACGTGGTGCATGACACGTTGCGCGAACTGGCTGCGAAGGCTGCGCGCTGAACGGCCTAGCCGAAAGCGCGGAGCAGGATGAGCGACACCGAGGGAAAGGCCACCAGAGCGGCAATGCGAACGAGATCGGTCATTACAAACGGGAGAATGGCCCGGTAAGTGGCCGTGATGGGTGTGGTCGCCGCCGACGATCGGTCCATCGCGTTGATGACAAACAGGTTCATGCCCACCGGCGGGGTGATAAGCCCCACCTCCACGACCACCAGCACCAGGATGCCGAACCAGATCGCCGTTTCTTCAGGGCTCAGACCGAAATCGAGACCGGCGATTATGGGAAAGAAGATCGGGATCGTGAGCAGGATCATGGACAGGGAATCCATGAAGCAGCCGAAGATAAGATACAGCGCCAGCACCGCTATCAGCACCAACCACGGCGACAGGCCCTGTCCGACGATAAACGTCGAAATTTCCTG
Organism: uncultured Alphaproteobacteria bacterium; assembly: GCA_963799325.1. Lineage (GTDB taxonomy): Bacteria > Pseudomonadota > Alphaproteobacteria > Rhizobiales > Rhizobiaceae > Pseudahrensia. The sequence goes on from CAWCWS010000004.1 coordinate 428,184, forward strand.
CGGCACCTGAGTGAGCGCCAGAAAAGCATTGTAAAAACCCGCACCCAGAACGATGAAAAACACCATGCCGGTGTTGGAAGCGGTGGCCAGCACGGCACCGGACAGGCTGGTGCGGGTCAACCCGCCCTTCGCCCATGCAACCAGCCCCGTGCCCATAGCGCCGATGGCGGCGGCTTCCGTGGGTGTGAACCAACCGAGATAGATGCCGCCGATCACGAGGACGAAAATCAGAAGCACCGGCCATATGTCGGCCATTGCGGTCAGCCTCTGGCGATATGGCACGCGATCTTTAAGGCGCGCACCGTCGGGCGAGACCTGCATGACGATGCGGATGGTCAGCATATACCCCACCATCGCCAGCAGGCCGGGAAGGAAGGCTGCGAGAAACAGCTTGGCAATGTTTTGCTCGGTCAGGATCGCGTAGATGACCAGCACCACCGAGGGCGGAATGAGGATCCCCAACGTGCCGCCCGCCGCCAGTGTCGCCTGCGAAAAACCGCCGGAATATCCGGCCCGCTTCATCTCGGCCAAGGCCACCTGCCCCATCGTTGCCGCCGTTGCCAGCGACGAGCCGCAGATCGCACCGAACCCGGCGCAGGCCCCCACCGCCGCCATCGCCACACCGCCCTTGCGATGGCCGATCCACGCTTCGGCTGCCTTGAACAGGGCCGTGGACATGCCCCCAAGCGTCGCCAGTTGCCCCATCAGCAGGAACAGGGGCACGATGGACAGGGAGTAGCTGGAGAATGTGCCGTAGGTCTCCGTCTTCAGCTTCGCCAGCACCACCAGCGGCCCGCCGGTCACCAGCGCCGTGCCGCCGAGACCGACGACCAGCATGGCTAATCCGATGGGCATTCGAAGCGCGATGAGAGCGAGCAGGACCGGCAGGGAGATTATGCCGATCTGCAGATCGCTCATGGTGCGGCCTGTTCGGGGGCGAGCGTTTCACGGGTATTTTGCCACAGGGCGTAGAGACAGACCGCCACCCCAGCCCACGCCACCACGGCGCAGGCGGCATAGGCCCACCAGACTGGGAATTGCAGCAGCAGGGATGTTTCCCCGTAACGCGCCTTGTCCCCCGCCCCCGCCGTCAACCGCCATGCGATGAAGATATAGGTGACGGCGAAGACTGTCTCCCAGAGCAATGTCAACCAACGCCGAACCTGCGGGCGGGCGGCGTTGGTTAGGATATCCACGCTGGCATGGCCCCGGTTCAACTGGCACCACGGCAGGAAGGCGAATATGGCAAAGGCAATGCCCGCCTCCACGAGTTCATAGTCACCGGTGATCGGGCCGAGCTCTTGAAGCAGCCCGGCGAGCGTGGGCGAAAGCGCCATCACCCCGTCCGCATGGCCCAGCGTATTGGCACTGCGACCGACAATGCTGAGACAGGTGAGGCCTGCCAGACCGGCCAGAGCTGCGCCACCAGTCAGGGCGAGACCTTTCGCCAGCGCGTGAAAGAAACGGTGCATTTATTGCCTATCGGGCCGCACAGTCTCCGATCAGCCGTTCGGCGTCGGCCACCAACTTGTCCGCATCGATACCCTTGGCCGTCAGATCGGCGATCCATTCCGTGCGCGTCGCCAGTGCCGCTTCCTGCCACGGTTTCCCCTGTTCCGCATCCAGCGTGACGATGGTGTTGCCCGCGTCCACCGCCGCCGCGCGCGCGGGTGCGTCCGCCGCCTCCTGCGTGCGGCCTGCGAACATGGAGAATTTCAAACCGGAATTGGCGTCGATCACCTGTTTCAGATCGTCCGGCAGGCTGTCGTATTTCGGCTTGTTCATCGCCAGCACGAAAGTGAGAGTATAGAGCGCCTTGCCGGAGAATTCGGTGTGGTTAGAGACGAGTTCCGGCACTTTCAGCCCCGTCGTCACTTCCCACGGAATGGTCGTCGCGTCGATAACGCCTTTGGATAGGGCTTCCGGCACAGCGGGCACGGGCATGCCGACGGGCGTCGCGCCGAGTTTGGACAGCATGTCGTTGACGACCCGGGAGGCACCGCGCACCTTCACACCCGCCATGTCGCCGATCGCTTCAACCGGCGCTTTTGAGTGGATGGCACCCGGGCCGTGAACCCACGTGCCAAGGACATGCACATTGCTGAACTCCGTGTCCTTCATGTCGCTTTCGAACAGTTTCCAGTAGGCACAGGACGTGTCTTCGGCATTGGTCATGGTGAAGGGTAGCTCGAAGACTTCCGTGCGGGGAAAACGCCCCGGCGTGTATCCGACGACTGTCCAGACGATATCGGCGACCCCGTCGATGGCCTGATCGATCAGCCCGGGCGGTGTGCCGCCCAGTTGCATGGACGGGTAACGGTCGATCTTGATGCGGTTGCCGGAGGCCGCTTCGATGGTGTCGGCCCACACGTCGAGAATGAGTTTCGGGACATTGGCCTGAGCGGGCAGGAACTGGTGCAGCTTGAGCGTCACCTCCTGCGCGGCGACGGGGGACGGCACGGCGAGGCAGGCGGCCAGTGCATATGCACTAACGACCGCTGCGCGGAGTCTATCGGTAAATGATGTCACGATCTGGATCCGTCTCTGGTTGGACCACGCCAGCACCGTCCGGCCGGAACGAGACCCGGAAAATGGTGCACCCGAGTGGATTCGAACCACTGACCCCCGCCTTCGGAGGGCGGTACTCTATCCAGCTGAGCTACGGGTGCGTGGGACTGCTGTAGCGCGGTGAAGCGGCAGCTTCAATAGGGTGGCTGCAATGGAAGGAATGTCACGCAGCCAGAACGCGGCGGGGGTGGAAATGGCCGGCTTCGATCGTCACCAATGGCCACCAGATCGCCCCGGTGGATGGCGCACACATCGTCTCCTGTGATGGGGGCGTCGCGCCCGCGCAGCAGGATCGCATTGCCGAGGCGCAGTCTGGTCGCCTGATCGGAATCGATCTTGATATGGGTGAACCCGTCCATCGCATCGGCGGGCGAAATCAGCAGTGCATCCAGCACGGAGACATCGCCTTCGGCCTCTTCGAGCGCCGTTTCCAGTCGCGCCAGCGTCACCGCGTCGTCTTCCTCAAACGGTTCGACCCAGGTGCGGCGCAGGTCGGTCACATGGCCGTGGCAGCCCAGGCGTTCACCCATGTCGCGGGCCAGCGCGCGCACATAGGTGCCTTTGCCGCAGACGACTTCGAAGATTGTATGGTCGGTGTCGGGTGTGGCTTGCACAGTCAGCTGTTCGATGTGGACGGTGCGCGGCTCCAGCACTACGTCGCGCCCTGCGCGGGCCTCCGCGTAAGCGCGCTTGCCGTCGATCTTGATGGCGGAGAATGCCGGGGGAGTCTGTTCGATCTGGCCGGTGAAGTCCGGCAGCAGCGCCTCGATGGCGTCGCGATCCGGGCGCGCATCGCTTTCGGCAACCACCTCGCCTTCCCTGTCGTCGGTCGTGGTGGAAAGACCCCAGCGCACGGTGAAGCGATAGGCTTTTCCGCCGTCCGTCACATAGGGCACGGTCTTGGTAGCCTCGCCCAAGGCAATCGGTAAAAGACCCGTGGCGAGCGGGTCCAAGGTGCCTGCGTGGCCGGCCTTGTTGGCGTCGAACAGCCGCCGCACGCGGGCGACCGCCGGGGTGGAGCCGAGTTCGTACGGCTTGTCCAGCACCAGCCAGCCGGAAACCGCCCTGCCCTTCTTGCGACGGCCCAAATCTCAGTCCTCGATACGCGTGTCTGGCCGGTGGGCAGGCTCGTTGCCGCTGTCCACATCGCGGCGCACGGCATCGGATTTCAGTATGGCATCTATTTTCGCAAAGGCTTCGAAGCTGGTATCGGGGCGGAAGCGGAAGCCGGGCATGGAGCGCATCTGGTTCAGCATGGGCGCGGCACGCCCGCGCAGGAAAGCGGCATCGGTGGACAGGGCGTCGATCACGGCATCGAGGTCGCCCTTTCCCAAACTGGAGACGAAACAGGTGGCGATCTTGAGGTCTGCGGTCATGCGCACTTCCGTGATCGAGACCATTTTGGTGTCGATGTTGCGGCCCGCACGGCTGGGAAGCGTCTCGCGCTGCAACACGTCGGTGAGCGCATGGCGCACCAGTTCGCCGACGCGAAGCTGTCTCTGGGAAGGGCCTTTGTTCTTCATACTACGCAGCTTTGCATGTGTGTATCGTCTGCCCATCTGGGCGTTGAACGGCCAATCGGCAAGTCGCATTATGCTTGTATGTCGCACCCGAAGAGCGCATAGGGCGCGCGTCATACGCATACCGACCGGGAGAGACTGGCACCACGACGCCAGCGCCGAAGGAGCAACGTCCCGGAAACTCTCAGGCAAAGGGACCGGTCGGAAGCAGACATCTGGAGAGCGACGGGTCCGTCAGGGCGCGTCCACCGAAGGAGAAAGCAGCGGCTTTAATCCGCTGCCAAACTCTCAGGTCAAGCGACAGATGGGATCACCGGCTGCAGACTTGCGGCCAGACACCCATGCCGGGCGGACGCTTCGTCCAACCGGTCGCTCTACCTGGAGACCCTTATGAGCCCTACCCCACGCAAAGAGATCAAGACCGTCGCCGTCATCGGTGCGGGCATCACCGGCATCACCACCTGCGCCTCGCTGCTGGAGCGCGGCTTCGAGGTGACCGTCTTCGACCGCAACCGCTATGCGGCGATGGAAACGTCGTTTGCCAATGGCGGGCAGCTATCGGCTTCCAATGCGGAAGTGTGGAACCGCTGGTCGACCATCATGAAGGGCATCAAGTGGATGACACGCCCCGGCGCACCGCTGCTCGTGAACCCCAAACCGTCCTGGCACAAATATTCGTGGATGGCGCAGTTCATGGGTGCCATTCCGAAATATCGCGAGAACACGGTCGAAACCGTGCGGCTGGCGATCGAGGCGCGCAAGCACCTGAAACGCCATGCGGAGCGCGAAGGGTTCGCCTTCGACGTGGAAGAGCGCGGTATTCTTCACATCTATCGCACCAAGAAAGAGTTCGACCACGCCACCAAGGTCAACGACATGCTGGCCGAAGGGGGCTTGAGTCGTGAAGCGGTGACGCCCGCGGAAGCCAAGGCGATCGAACCGGCTTTGAGCGACACGTTCATCGGAAACATGCACGGGGCCTATTACACGAACAGCGATTTCACCGGCGACATCCACGTCTATGCCCGCAATCTTGGCGACGCCTGCGCGCGCAACGGGGCGACATTCCGTTACGGCGCGAGTGTCGGCAATCTGGCGGCTGACGGCAACGGAATCACGGTGACGGTGGCCGATAAAGGCGAGCCGGTGCGGGAGCGCTTCGATGCCGTGGTCATCTGCGCCGGGGTCCATTCCCGCGATCTGGCCGAACAGGTCGGCGACAGGGTCAACATCTATCCCGTCAAAGGCTACAGCGTGACCGTCCAGTTGAACGACGCCGAAAGCCGCAAGGCCGCGCCGATGGTCAGCCTGCTGGACGATGAAACCAAGATCGTGTCCTCCCGCCTCGGCCCCAACAAGTTCCGCATCGCGGGCACGGCGGAGTTCAACGGCTACAACCGCGACATCCGCGACGACCGCGTGCGACCGCTCAACCAGTGGTGCGAAGAACTGTTTCCCGATGTCTCCACGGAGCATTCCGTGCCGTGGGCAGGTCTGCGTCCGATGATGCCGACCATGCTGCCCCGTGTGGGCGAGGGAAACCGCCCCGGCGTGTTCTACAATACGGGCCACGGCCATCTCGGCTGGACGCTTTCGGCAGCGACCGCGGAGATCGTGGCCGAAACGGTGATGGCGAAATCACGCGCCAATATCTAAAACGGTTCAGAACCTGGTTCAATCGGTCGCGGACACTCCGGTCTGCGACCTTTGCATTTTCCGCCCGTCATGCTTCATGCAGCGTCAACGCCGTTCCGGCGTTGGAATTTGGGTAGAGACGATTCGTCGCAAGTTCAGAGTGTCGGTTCGGTTGTCGCTACCCGCGTGCCCTGCCGCCCACTCTTGAACGGACTTTCTCATGCCCGCCTCCACGACCGCAATGCCAGACGAAACGACCGCCATCCCCGCTTTCGACACCGCGCCGGGTCTGGATCGGTCTCAGGCCTTTCTGTCTCACGCCGACCTGCGGGAAGCCGGTGCCAGTCTCATCCGCAACGACAGGGCGGACTGGGCGCAGTTGCGCTCGTTCAAGCTGGCGGACACCCAGCGCGCGGCACGGGGTACGATCACGCGGGTCTATCAGGCCTGCTTCAAGGCAGCCGAAGAGAAGGAACTGCTGACGCCGGCGGCCGAATGGCTGATCGACAATTTCTTCCTGATCGACGGGGCGATGCGGCAGGCGCGGGAATCCCTGTCGGCGAAATTCGTCTCGCAACTGCCCACCATGAAGGTGGAAGGCGGAACGGACGTGCCCCGCGTGCTGGCGCTGGCCTGGCTGATCGTGCGCCATTCCCATTGCAATGTGAGCGAGGAGCGGGTCACGGCGGCGGTCGATGGGGCCCAGTCCGTCATACCGCTACAGATCGGCGAATTGTGGGCTCTGCCCTCCTTCCTGCGTCTCGTGCTGGTGCAGGAATTGCAAGGGGTGGCGGAAGCCATCGAGAACACCCGCGCGATGCGCGCCAAGGCCGACAGCGTGGCCGATGCGGTTCTGAAAACGGAAGACGAGCACGAACGTCTGGCCATCGTCGAGCGCAACCGGGCGCTGATGGCCGACAACGCTTTCGCCGCCCAGATGCTCTACCGCCTGCGCGGGGCGACGATCGGCATGACCGCCATCATCGACTGGCTGGAAAAGACGCTGGACGACCGGGGCCTCGACGGGCTGGAAGTGCAGATCGTCGAGCAGAACCGGCTGTCTGCGGGCAATGTGCGGATCGGGTCTATCATTCAGTCCCTGCGCGGGCTGGACGACATCGACTGGCTGGAATGGTTTTCCGGCGTCTCGCTGGTGGACCGGCTGCTGGCCGAACGCACCGACTACGCAGCCCTCGATTTCAACTCGCAGGACCGCTACCGCAACGCGATCGAGGAACTGGCGCGGCAATCGAAGCTGCCGGAAGTGGAAGTGGCCAGCCGCGCCACCGACAAGGCCGATGAGGAAGGCCGCAACGTCGGCTACTATTTCGTCGCCGCCGGGCGGGAGCAGTTCGAGCCGATCATCGGGGCCGATGTACCGTGGCAGCGTCGCTTCAAGCGCACCTATCGCAAGCTCGGCTGGCTCTCCATCGCCGGGCCGATCGTTCTCATCACGCTGTTGGTCATTGCCATATGGTCCGTCATTCTCGGCAATGCGGGTCTGGGGCTGGGCGGCGTGATCGTGCTGTCCCTGCTGGCCGCCGTTCCGGCGAGCGAGGCCGCGACCGGTCTGTTCAACACGCTGGTGACATTCCTCAAATCTCCGTCGCGACTGGTGGGTTATGCCTACAAGCGCGGGGTGCCGGAAGCGGCACGCACGCTCGTCGTCGTGCCGGTTCTCATCACCTCGCGCGACGGGGTGGACGAGACGATCCGCAACCTGGAAGTGCATTACCTGTCCCACACGCAGGGCTTCATCGACTTCGCCATTTCGTCCGACTGGGCCGACAGCGATCATGAGATCGACGAGCGCGACCGCGACCTGCTGGCCTATGCCCAGAACGCCGTCGATGAACTGGCCGCCAAATACGCCCATACGGGACGCACCCGCTTCTTCCTGTTCCATCGCCGTCGCCTGTGGAACGAGCGCGAGGGCGTGTGGATGGGCTGGGAGCGCAAGCGCGGCAAGCTGCTCGAACTGAACCTGTTGCTGCGCGGGGACGAGGACACGACCTACATGTCCCCCGCCGCTCCGCCGCCTGCGGGCGTGGTGCATGTGATGACGCTGGACAGCGATACGCGCCTGACCCGCGATGCGGTGACGCGCCTTGTGGGCCGCATGACCCATCCGCTCAACCAGCCGGTTTTCGACCCGAAATCCGGTCGTGTGACGCGAAGGCTACGCGATCATGCAGCCGCGGGTGACGCCCTCGCTGACATCGGGGGAGGAAGCCTCGCTGTTCCAGCGCATCTTCTCGGCCAACCGGGGTCTCGACCCTTATGTGTTCACCGTCTCCGATGTCTATCAGGATCTAACAGCGGAAGGTTCGTTCACCGGCAAGGGTCTTTATCATGTCGACGCCTTCACCGCCGCGCTGAAAGACGTTCACGAGGACAATTCGGTGCTGTCCCACGACCTGCTGGAAGGCACGATCGCCCGCGCCGCGCTGGTGACGGATGTGGAACTGGTGGAGGATTTTCCGACCCGTTACGAGGTGGAGGCCTCACGCCAACACCGCTGGACCCGTGGCGACTGGCAATTGCTGCCTTTCATTCTCGGCACCGGCTCGAAGGTGATGGACAAGCCGCGCCATGCGGTCTCCGCGCTCGGGCGCTGGAAGATGTTCGACAATCTGCGCCGCACGATGGTGCCCGGCGCCTTCTGGCTGGCCAGCGTGATCGGCTGGTGCGTTTTATCGCCGGGTCTGGCGCTGGCATGGCAGGCGGCACTGGTGCTGTCGCTGTTCGTGTCGCCGACGCTCGGCCTGTTGCGCGGCGTCATGCCATCGATCACCACCGAAATCGTGCAGCGCACCCATTGGCGGGCCGTGATGTCCGAAATCGTTTCGGCCACCTTGCAGGTCATCCTGCGTATCGTCTTCATTCCCCATTCCGCATGGATGCTCATAGACGGCGCGGCGCGCGCCCTGTGGCGCACGTTCGTATCCGGCCGGCACATGCTGGAATGGAAATCGGCGGCACAGGTGCAGGCCTTCGCCGGGGTGTGGGATTATTTCCGCTTCATGCGCGGCGGGCTGCTGCTGACGGCCATCGGTCTGACGGCGACTGCGGCGCTCGCACCGCAAACCCTGTTTCTCGCCGTGCCGTTCTCCTTCGTCTGGTTCGCCTCACCCTTCTTTGCATGGGCGGTAAGTCAGTCTGCCGAAACCGAGGACCGGCTGGAAGTGTCGCCGGAAGACCGCCGCGAATTGCGCAAGATCGCGCGCCGCACATGGTCCTATTTCGAGACCTTCGTCACGGCGGACGATAACTACCTTCCGCCGGACAACTTTCAGGAAGACCCGGCCCCGGCCATCGCCCACCGCACGAGCCCGACCAATATCGGGCTCTATCTGCTGTCCGTCATTTCGGCGCGGGATTTCGGCTGGATTTCCATGACCGACACCCTGTCGCGGCTGGAGGACACACTCGATACCGTCGACAAGATGGAGAAGCATAAAGGCCATCTGCTGAACTGGTACAATACACGGACGCTGGCACCATTGCTGCCGAAATACGTGTCCGCCGTGGACAGCGGCAATCTGGCCGGACATCTGATCGCGCTCGCGTCCACCTGTCGCGACTGGGCGGAAGTGCCCACCGCCCATGTGCAGAGCGACACACGCGGCCTGGCCGATGTCGCCAACGTCTTGCAGGAGGAATTGAACAAGGTGCCGGACGACCGGCGTGCGGTGCGTCCGTTGCGGGCAAAACTGACCGCGCAGATCGAAGGGTTCCAGCGGGCGGTGGACGCTCTCATCAAGGAGCCGGAATACGCGGCCATCCGCACCGAGAACATCAGTTCGCTGGCTGCGACGATTTCCCGTTTGGCGGGCGATCTGCACCATGACGTGCAGTTGTCGGAATCGGCAGGTGTCGTGGAATGGGCAACGACGCTGGAAAAGGCGTGCAGGAACGTCGATGCCGATGCCTCGCTGGAACAGATCGATGTGGACCATTTGCGGACACGCCTGTCCACGCTGGGAGAACGGGCGCGCAAGGCTGCCTTCGACATGAACTTCAAGTTCCTGATGAACGAGGAGCGTCGTCTGCTGTCGATCGGCTACCGGGTCGAAGAAAACGATCTCGACGAGAGCTGCTACGATCTGCTGGCCTCCGAAGCACGGCTGACCTCGCTGTTCGCCATCGCCAAGGGCGATTTGCCCACCGAACACTGGTTCCGCCTCGGTCGCACGGTGCTGTCCATCGGCTCCCGCGGGGCGCTGGTTTCGTGGTCCGGTTCGATGTTCGAATATCTCATGCCGCCCCTCGTCATGCAGGAGCAGGTGGGCGGTATTCTCAACCAGACCAACCGCCTCGTGGTGCGTCGCCAGATCGAATATGGCCGCGAGAACAACGTGCCGTGGGGCATTTCGGAAGCGGCTTTCAACGCCCGCGACCGGGAGATGACCTATCAATATTCCAATTTCGGCGTGCCGTCGCTGGGCATGAAGCGCGGGCTGGGGGCCGATCTGGTGATCGCGCCCTACGCCTCGTTGCTGGCCGCGCAATACGACCCGGCCGCCGCCGTCGCCAACCTGCGTCATCTGGCGCGGCTCGGTGCACTGGGACGCTACGGTTATTACGACGCTGTCGATTTTACCCCATCGCGGGTGCCGGAAGGCGAAAAGCATGCGGTGGTGAAGAACTTCATGGCGCATCACCACGGCATGTCGATCCTGTCTGTCGCCAACGTGCTGTTTCACGGGCGGCTGCGGGAGCGGTTCCACTCCGACCCGGTCATCGAATCCGCCGAATTGCTGTTGCAGGAAAAGGCACCACGGGAAGTGCCGGTTCAGGCCGCCCGTCAGGTGGAGGCCGACCCGACGCTGGGCCGTGCGGAAGGCGCCGGTGGGTCCTACCGTTCCATCGACTCACCGTCCTCCACGGACCGTGCCGTCAACCTGCTGTCGAACGGCCACTACGCACTCATGCTCAATGCCACCGGTTCCGGCCACGCCTCGTGGAACGGTCTTGCCGTCACACGCTGGCGGCCCGACCAGGTGGAAGACGACTGGGGCACGTTCCTGTTCCTGCGCGATATGGACAGCGGCGTGTGGTGGTCGACCACAACCACACCGCGCACTGTTAAAGGTGAGCAGACGCATACTGTCTTTTCCGATTCCAAAGCGGAGTTCCACAAGCGTGTGGGAACGCTCACCAGCCAGGTGGACGTTATCGTCGGCACAGAGGCGGACGCCGAAGGGCGCTGCCTGACGCTGACCAACGAGGGCGATAGCGACCGCACCATCGAGGTCACGTCCTATGCCGAGCCGGTCATTTCCGCCTCCGACGCCGACGAGGCGCACCCGGCCTTTTCGAAAATGTTCATCGAAACCCGCATTTCCGACGAGGGCCACGCGATTTTCGCCGAACGCAACAAGCGTCGCCCGGGTGAACCGGACATGTCGATCGCCCATATGGTGACCGGATTTCGGGTCCGGCGACCGGGAGACGCAGGCCGAAACCGACCGCCGTCGCTTCATCGGTCGTGGTCGGCAACTCGCCCATGCGGCCGCGTTCGACGCCGGTGCCAAACTGTCCGGCACCGACGGCTTCACACTCGATGCCTGCCTGTCGCTCCGCCGCACGGTGCGGGTGCCTGCGGGTAAATCGGTGCGGCTGATCTTCTGGACCATCGCCGCCCCGAACGCTGCGGAAGTGGAGATGGCAGTCGCCAATTATGCCCAGCCGGAAGCCTTCGAACGCGAGGCCATGCATGCCTGGACCCGCAGCCAGGTGCAGTTGCGCCATGTGGAAGTCGACCCCGACGAGGCGACTGTCTTCCAGCGTCTTGCCGGTTATCTCGCCTACCCGTCCCGCGCGTTGAATTCCGGTGCGAAACCGGACGACCTGCGCCCGCAATCGGCGCTCTGGTCCGTCTCCATCTCCGGCGATTTCCCGATGCTGGTGCTGCGGATCGATGCCGACGCCGATATCGAGATCGTCCGCAAGGCCATTCGCGCGCAGGAATTCTTCCGCTCACGCGGTCTGATGGCCGATCTCGTCATCATCAACGAACAGGCATCCTCCTACGCGCAGGATTTGCAGAACCGCATCGACGCGTTGCGGGAAAACGCCATGCGCCGTGGCATCGGGGCCACCGCGCAACCGCACATATTCGCTCTACGCAAGGATTTGATGGACGCGCAGGTCTACAACGCCATCATGTCTGCCGCCAGGGCGGTATTCCATGCCCGCAACGGCAAGTTCTCGACCCAGATCGAGCGTGTCGAAGCGCGGCTTGCGGAATTGCGCGGGGAGAAGACCAGCGGTGTCTACGGTCCGATCGCCCAGCCTTCGCGCGCCCAAGCCGTCGAGGTCGCGGAAGTCGACGGCGATGGCCTCGCCTTCTGGAACGGGTTCGGCGGCTTCGATGCGAAGGCGCGCGAATATGTTGTGCGCCTGCCCTCGGGTCAGGCCACGCCCCAGCCGTGGGTCAACGTCATGTCGAACGAGCGGTTCGGCGGGCATATCTCGGCTGAGGGAGCAGGCTTCACGTGGTCGGCGAACTCCCGCGACTACCAGCTCACACCCTGGTCGAACGATGCCGTGGTCAACCGGCCCGGCGAGGCGTTCTATCTGGTGGACAGCGATTCCGGTCGCGTGTTCTCGCCGCTCGCTTCCTTCGGCACATGGCCGGGCGCGACCTTCGAGGCACGCCACGGCATGGGCTACAGCCGGTTCACGCGGCGCGGATCCACCTTGGACATCGAATTGCTGCAGACGGTTGCCGCGGACGATGCAGCGAAGGTCTCGAAACTGACGATCACCAATAACGGTCCGAAGCGGCGCAACTTCACCGCCACAGGTTACGTGGAGTGGGTGCTGGGCAACAGCCGCGCCAAGACCGCGCCTTATATCGTATGCGAGGCGACGAACGGCAGCCTGACGGCGACCAACCCTTTCAGCGTGGAATTTCCCGGCCGTGTCGCTTGGTTGGCTACCGATGGCGCGGACGTTTCCCATTGCGCCAGCCGGTCGGATTTCATCGGCTCCGGCACGGTATGGCAACCGGATGCGATTGCCGGCGGCGCGCCGCTGGGCAATACGCACGGGACGCAGGGCGACCCGTGCGCGGCACTCAGCGTGCCTTTCGCGCTGGAGCCGGGCGACAGCCATTCCATCACGTTCGTGCTGGGCGATACGCCGCCTGAAGGCGATGCCGCGATGGACGCGAAAGACGCGCTTGCCGTCCCGATGGACGAGCGGCTGACCGCTGTCGGCGATGTGTGGAACGACACGCTGGCCACGCTGCAGGTGGAAACGCCGGACCCGGCCTTCGACGTGATGGTCAACCACTGGTTGCCCTATCAATCCATCGCCTGCCGCATCATGGCGCGCTCCGCGTTCTATCAGGCCTCCGGCGCGTTCGGCTTCCGCGACCAGTTGCAGGACACGCTGGCCTTCCTGCTGCAGGATCCGTCACTGGCACGCGCGCAGATACTGAACGCTGCGGGGCGGCAATTCCCGGAAGGGGATTTCCAGCACTGGTGGTTGCCAAAAACCGGCGCCGGTGTCCGCACCATGATCTCGGACGATGTGGTATGGCTCGCCTACGGCGTGACGCATTATGTGGACGTGACCGGCGACGACAGCGTTCTGGACGAACAGATCCCGTTCATCGAAGGGCCGGAGCTGCCGGAAGGCAAGCACGACATGTTCTTCCAGCCGACAACGTCCGACCGTTCGGTCAGCGTTTACGAACACGCAGCGCTTGCGCTTGAACTTGCGATCAAGCGCACCGGCCAGCACGGCCTGCCGCTGATGCTGGGCGGGGACTGGAACGACGGAATGGACAGGGTCGGCGAAGCGGGTAAAGGCGAAAGCGTCTGGCTCGGCTGGTTCCTGGCCGCCGCGCTGGACCGTTTCACACCCGTCGCCCGATCCCGTGGGGATGACGCGCGGGTCGAACTCTTCGAGGCCCATGCTCCCAAGCTGAAAGAGGCGCTGGAAGGCCCCGGCTGGGACGGGGAGAACTACAAGCGCGGCTATTTCGATAATGGCGCACCGTTGGGCTCGAAAGACAGCGACGAATGCCGCATCGACTCCATCGCCCAAAGCTGGTCGGTGCTGTCCGGCCTCGGTGACGAGGAGCGCATCAACTCGGCGATGGACCGCGTGTCCGACGTGCTGGTGCGGGACGATCTCGACATCGTGCAGCTGTTCACACCGCCGTTTGCCCATACGCCCAACGAGCCGGGCTATATCAAGGGGTATCCGCCCGGGGTGCGCGAGAATGGCGGGCAATACACCCATGCCGCCACTTGGGTCGTGTATGCGCTGGCCGAACTGGGGCGGTCCGAACAGGCCTACGACGCCTTTTGCGAAACTCAACCCGGTCAATCATGCGCTGACGAAGGACGCCGCCGAAACCTACAGGGTCGAGCCCTACGTGGTCGCCGCCGACATCTATTCGTCGGGCACTGATGGCGATTTCTCATGGGGTGAAGGGCGCGGCGGTCGCGGCGGCTGGACATGGTACACCGGCTCGGGCGGCTGGCTTTACCGCGCCGGTGTGGAGGCCATTCTCGGCCTGCGCCGCAAGGGCGACCGCATGATCGTCAAGCCATGCCTGCCGGATGAATGGCCGGGCTTCGACGCGGAACTGAAACTGGACGGGGCAACCTATGCCATTCAGGTGCAACGCAAGAAGGCTGGCGGTTATGCGGTGAAGGTCGATGGAAAGGCGGTGCGTGATCCCCTGAAAGGATTTGCTTTGACCGGCTGAAACGCGCATTCTTACGTTTACGTCAATAAACGGCAGGAAGCCGGGCGAAAACTGGGGGAACTACGATGACAGACACGCCGACGCTCGAGCGCATTCCGGAACCCAAGCGGCAGCCGATCGTCGGCAACATGCTGTCCATCGACGCCAATGCCCCGTTGCAGGGCATGATGGAGATGGCGCGCAATCTCGGCCCGATCTTCCGGCTCGACATGATGGGCACGCCCCTCGTCGTCGCGTCCGGTGCCGATATCGTTGAGGAACTGTGCGACGAAAGCCGGTTCGGCAAGACCGTGCGCGGGCCGCTGCGCCGTATTCGCGCCATCGGTGGCGATGCCCTGTTCACTGCCGACACCACCGACCCGAACTGGCAAAAGGCCCACAACATCCTGCTGCCGACATTCTCCCGGCAAGCGATGCACAATTACCTGCCGATGATGCTCGATGTCGGCAACCAGCTCGTCACCAAATGGGAGCGGATGAACGCCGACGACGAGATCGACGTGGTCCACGACATGACCGCCGTGGCGCTGGACACGATCGGTCTGTGCGGCTTCGATTACCGCTTCAACTCGTTCTACCGGCGTGACTATCACCCCTTCATCGACGCCCTGAACCGCTCGCTGGAAACCTGCATGATGCAGCGCGGCCTGCCGTTCGAGGGGCAGGTGCTGCGCAAGCGGCTGAAACAGATGGAAAAAGACGTCGCCTTTATGAACAAGCTGGTGGACGACATCATCCACGAGCGACGCAAAGGCGGGGATGGCAGCAGCCAGAACGACCTGATGAATTACATGCTGGCGGGCGTAGACAAGGTGACGGGCGAGAGCCTTTCGGACGAGAACATCCGCTACCAGATCAACACCTTCCTGATCGCGGGCCACGAGACCACATCCGGCCTGATGTCGTTTACCCTCTACTACCTGCTCAACAATCCCGACATTCTGGAACGAGCTTACGAAGAGGTGGACCGCGTGCTGGGGCGGGATATTTCGGCCACGCCGACCATCAAACAGGTCAACCAGCTTACCTATATCAATCAGATTCTGTCGGAAGCCCTGCGCCTTTGGCCCACCGCGCCCGCGCTCGGCATCGCGCCTTACGAGGACGAGATCGTCGGCGGCAAATACAAGCTGAAGAAAGGCACATTCGTCACCGTGCTGTCGCTGATGCTGCACCGCGACAAGTCGGTGTGGGGCGAGAATGCCGACACCTTCGACCCGGAAAACTTCTCGCGCGAGGCGCTCGCAGAGCGTCCGGTCCACGCTTACAAGCCCTTCGGCAACGGGCAGCGCGCCTGTATCGGGCGGCAATTCGCCATGCAGGAGGCCAATCTGGTGATCGGTATGATCCTGCAGCGGTTCCAGCTGTTCGACCACACGAACTACCAGTTGAAGATCAAGGAAAGCCTGTCCATCAAGCCTGACGGGTTCTTCATCAAGGCCAAGTTGCGGCGGGACGTGACGCGCTCCCGCATGGTGCCGGGCGCTGCGGCGGAAGAGGACAGCGGCGGGCTTTCGCAGGCCGCGAAGATACCGTCCCACGGCACGAAAGCGCTGGTGCTTTACGGCTCCAATCTCGGCACCACCGAGGAGTTTGCCCGTCAGATCGCCCGTTCGGCGGACCAGAACGGCTTCGACACTGAATTGGGCACAATGAACGCTTTCGCGGGAAAATTGCCGAAGGACAGCGCGGTCATTCTGGCCTGCGCCTCCTATAACGGCACGCCGCCGGACAATGCGGGGGTGTTCGTGGAGGCGTTGGAAGCCGCCGTGCCGGGCTCGCTTGAGGGTGTGAAATACGCCCTGTTCGGCTGCGGACATTCGGACTGGGCCGCGACCTTCCAGGCGACGCCGCGCATTATCGATGATGCCATGCAGGCGGCGGGTGCCACGCGCATTGGCGAGCGGGGCGAGGGTGATGCCAAGGACGACATCGACGAGGCGATTCGACGGCTGGTTCGCGGACCTCTGGCCGAACGTCGGCAAGGCTCTCGACCTTGACGTGACGTTCGATGCGGCAGCGGAATCCGAACCGCTCTACAAGGTGGAGTTCATCGAGGCGGCGACCGACAATCCGCTCGTCGCCCAGCTGGGTGCCAAGGCGGTGACGGTGCGGGAAAACCGCGAGTTGCAGATCCGGATCGGATCGGTCCACCCGCCACATCGAGGTCGCGCTCGCACCTGGCCAGACCTACAATGTCGGCGACCATCTCAGCGTCGTGCCGCGTAATGCGCCCGATCTCGTGCGCCGGGTGGAACAGCGGTTCAGCCTGCCCGCCGGTGGCCATATCCGCCTGCAATCTTCGTCTGCGGACCATTCAAGCCTGCCGACACAGGCACCGATGCCTTTGCGGACCTTGCTGGAAGACCTAATCGAATTGCAGGCACCTGCGAGCCGCAAGGATGTTGCCGCTCTTGCCCGCCATACCGAATGCCCGAAAAGCAAACCGGAACTCGACCGGCTGGCTGGCGACGGGTTCAAGGCGGATGTGCAGGGCAAGAAGCTGTCGGCGCTCGACCTGCTGGAGCGGTTTCCCGCTTGCGAGATGCCGTTTGCGGCGTTTCTGGAAACCTGCCCCAACATGGTGCCGCGCTACTATTCCATCTCGTCATCGCCTTTGGCCGGTGCGGAAAGCTGCACGATCACGGTCGCCGTAGTCGACGGTGAGAAGATGGAGGGCGGTCGCCACAAGGGTGTCTGCTCGTCCTATCTGGCCGGTGAAGGCGCGGGCGAGACCCTGTTCGCTTCGTTGCGCCAACCCTCCGCCGGGTTCACCCTGCCGGACGATTCCGAGCAGCCGATCATCATGATCGGCCCCGGCACAGGGCTGGCACCGTTCCGCGGGTTCTGTCAGGAACGTGCCGCTCTCAAGGCCGATGGTAAGACGCTTGGCCCCGCCATGCTGTTCTTCGGCTGCCGCCACCCTGAACAGGACTTTCTGTATGCGGACGAACTGAAAGGCTGGCACGAGGACGGGGTGATGGAGCTTCACACCGCGTTCTCACGCGCCCAGAAGCGCCGCGTCTATGTGCAGGACGTCATCCGCGACCAGCGCGATGCGGTGTGGTCGCTCATCGAGAAGGGCGCGAAGATTTTCGTGTGCGGCGATGGCGGGCGGATGGAGCCGGACGTGAGGCGTGCGCTGACGACGATCTATGCCGAGGAAACGGACAGCGACGACGGGGCGGCGGAAGCGTGGTTCGCCAAGCTGATGGCGGACGGTCGCTATGTGCTGGACGTGTGGGTGTCGGACTAGAGTTCAGCCCCCCACAGTCCGGTGCGGGATCTAACTCCGCACCAGACTCATGGCCGGATCGTAGGGAACATCGTCGAGAACTTTCGCGCTGACGGTTGTGCCCAGTAGATCCACGTCGAGTGCGGTATCAGCCGCAGAGCAGTCCGGATTCACAAAGCCCATCGCCAGGTTCAATCCGGTTCTATGGCCCCAGCTTGCTGATGTGACCGTGCCGACTATCTTGCCGTCTTTTAGGATCGAATCCCCCGGATGGGGGCTGGCATGGTCGGCATCGAGCGCCAGCATGACGAACAATTGTTTCGGGGAGGCCGCCCGCCGTTCGACCAGAGCAGCCGCGCCGGTATAATCGTTTCCCTCGCGCACGAAGCGGGCGAGACCGGACTCGTAGGGGTCGAACTCGGTGAGAAGGTCGGCCTTCCAGTGCCGGAAACCTTTTTCGATCCGCATGGATTCCGTTGCCAAGGCACCGAACGGCACCATGCCGAAGGGTTGACCCGCCGCCCATAACGTATCGAAAGCGAGCCGCAGCTGGGCATTGGGAATATGGAGTTCCCATGCCAGTTCACCGGAAAACGAGACCGCCATCGCCATCGCCTCTGCGGTACCGATGGTAACGGGTTTGACCGATAGCCACGGGAACGCGGCTTTCGACCAGTCCGTGCGCGGCGCAGCGGCACTCAGCACGTCGCGGGATTTCGGACCGGCGACGACGAGGATCGTGTGGGTGTTGGTCAGGCTTTCGATGCGAATGCGACCCGTCGTCGGGAAGATGGTCGCTCAGGTGGTCCATGTCATGAAACTCGGCGGCGGCAGCCGAGCCGAACCAGACGGTGCCCTCGGAGACATTGGCGAGCGTTGCTTCGGATTTCACCATGCCCTGTTCGTTGAGCAGATAGGTCAGCCCCACGCGACCGGCCTTGCGGGGCACACGGGAGCAGACCACTTTTTGCAGCCAGTCCTGCACGGCTTCGGACGACGCGCCGTGGATAGCGAAGCGGTTGAAGCCGGACACTTCCATGATGCCGACACGGTTCTGCACCGCGTCCACCTCGGCGGCGACGACAGCGTGGGTCTCGTTGAAGCGGAAGGACAGGGTTTCGGTGAAGTCCGGCGACGGCTTGAAATACTGCGCCCTCTCCCACCCATTCACCGTGCCCCAATGGGCACCCAGTTCCGTCAGGCGGTCATAGAGCGGCGTCGTCTTGGCGGGCCGGCCTGCCGGACGGTGCTCGTGGGGCATGTGGAAGCGGAACTCGTTCTGATAGTCCTCGATCGACTTCAACGCCGTGTATTCGACATTCGCATATTGCGTGAAACGGCGCGGGTCGAGCGACCAGGTATCGTAGCAGGCTTCACCGTGGGCGATGATCTGGGCCAGCAACCAGCCATGTCCGCCGCCTTCGCCAAGACCGGCGCGCAAGCCGGTGATGCAGTAGGCGTTGCGCTTGCCCGGAATGCGCCCGACCAGCGGCAGACCGTCCGGCGTGTAGGTGATCGGGCCGTTGACGACCGAATGGATGCCCGCTTCCGCCAGACATGGCAGCAGCGTCATCGCCCCTTCCATCACGTCCGTCACCCGGTCGAGATCGTCCGGGCAGAGCGCATTGGTGAAATTCGGGTCGATGCCGTCCAGCCCCCATGTCTTGCAGTCCTGCTCGTAGAACCCGATCAGCAGACCCTTCTTCTCCTGACGCTGGTAGAAATCGTATTTCGGGCAGCGGATCAGCGGCACGCGGGTGTCGAGCGCCTCGATCTGCGGGATGGCATCGGTGAGCATGTATTGATGCTCCATCGAGGCCACGGGTAATTGATGCCCCATCATCGCAGCGATTTCATTGCAGCGGTAACCGGCTGCATTGACAATCTTGTTGGCGTGGATGTCGCCATTCGTCGTGTGGACGATCCAGCTGTCATCCGCCTGCTGCGTCAATCCGGTCACCTCGGTCTGGCGATAGACTTCCGCCCCCGCCTTGCGCGCGCGACGGGCCAGTGCCTGACAGAGTTGGGCCGGATCGATATCCCCGTCCAGCGGATCCCACAAAGCACCCAATACAGCCTCGCCGTTCAAAAGCGGGTGGCGGCGAGCGCATTCGGTGGCGTCGATCAACTCGAAATCGACGCCCATGCCCCTGGCCAGTGACATGAAGTGGTTGTAGCCGTCGAGATGGTCCTGCGTATGGGCAAGGCGCAACCCGCCCGTGCCGTGGTGGTAGTTGATCGGATAGTCGGGGTCGTCCGCCAGTTCCTTGTAGAGCGCGATGGAATGGGATTTCAGGCCCACCATCGTCTGGTTGCCGCCGAAATTGGTGACCTGCGCGGCGGAATGCCAAGTGGTGCCGGATGTCAGTTCGTCACGCTCGATGAGCACGCAATCGGTGATGCCTTCCTGGGTGAGATGGTAGAGAAGCGAGCATCCACCGATACCACCGCCGATGACCGCGACGTCCGTTTGTGTTTTCATCGCGCCGTTCCCCCACACACCATGTCGTCTTTTGGGACGCCCATTCCCATAAATGCAAGTGGTAGATACATAAAAAGGGCGGATCTCTCGACCCGCCCGTTCGCGTTTGGTATGACTTGGAGGTCTACAAGCGCCTGGTCGGTAATTTCCGACGTCCATGCACCTTGCGGCTCGGCCGTGATGACAGGCTCGTCGCCTGCCGACAGCAGCGTCTTCACGGTGCGCTGATAGTCGGCCTCGTCGAGCGCGCCGTTGGTACCGGCGGTCAGCTTGGCGATCTCGCCCATCATGCGCTTCTGGTGCTCTTCGGTCTGTGCGCCGGAGGCATCGTTTTCCAGCACGATCATGGCCGCTTCGTCGGTGTTCTCCTCGGCGTATTTCCAGCCTTTCATGGAGGCGCGAACGAACTTGACCATCTTTTCCTTGAAGGCTTCGTCGGCCAGCTTGTCTTCCAGCACGTAGAGACCGTCTTCCAGCGTCGAGACACCCTGGTCCTCATACTTGAAGACCACCAGATCGTCTGGCGTCAGACCGGCGTCGATGACCTGCCAGTATTCGTTGTAGGTCATGGTGGAGATGCAATCGGCCTGCTTCTGCAAGCAGCGGATCGACGTTGAAGCCCTGTTTCAGCACTGTCACGCCGTCCTCGGAACCGTCCGTCGTGATGCCGAGCTCGCTCATCCAGGACAGGAACGGATATTCGTTGCCGAAGAACCAGACGCCGAGTGTCTTGCCCTTGAAGTCGGCGGGGTCGGTGATACCGGTTTCCTTGCGGCAGGTCAGCATCATGCCGGAGGATTTGAACGGCTGCGCGATGTTGACCATCGGCACGCCCTTTTCACGGGTGGCGAGCGCGGACGGCATCCAGTCGACGACCACGTCGGCACCGCCACCGGCGAGCACCTGTGCGGGCGCGATGTCCGGCCCGCCCGGCTTGATTTCCACGTCGAGACCTTCCTGTTCGTAGAAGCCCTTGTCCTTGGCCACGTAGTAGCCAGCGAACTGGGCCTGTGTGACCCATTTCAGCTGAAGCACGACCTTGTTGTCGTCGCTCTGCGCCCACGCGATGGCGGGCGCCGCCATCGTGATCGCCGCTGCTGCGGCCAATGCTGCAAGTCTGTTCATGCGATTCTCCTGTTTCAGCTCCGTCTTACCGACGGATGCCAGAATGTGACCGTGCGTTCGATGAGCGCAATGGTTCCGTAAAAGGTGGAGCCTGCCAAAGCCGCCACCGCGATCTGGGCCCAGACCATGTCGATATTCATGCGCCCGACCTCGGTGGAGATGCGGAAGCCCATGCCGACGATGGGTGTGCCGAAAAACTCGGCCACGATCGCACCGATGAGCGCGAGTGTCGAATTGATCTTGAGTGCATTGAAGATGAAAGGAGCCGCTGCTGGCAAGCGCAACTTTAGAAGCGTCTGCCACCAGCTTGCCGCATAGGTCGCCATCAGGTCGCGGCTCATGGTGTCGGACGCCGACAGGCCCTGCACCGTGTTCACCAGCATGGGGAAGAAGGTCATCACCACGACGACGGCGGCTTTCGACTGCCAGTCGAAGCCGAACCACATGACCATGATGGGCGCTATGCCCACCACCGGAAGTGCCGAGACAAAGTTGCCGAGCGGCATGAGGCCGTTCTTCAGGAACGGAGAGCGGTCGACGGCGAGCGCCACGAGAAAACCCGGAACCGCAGCCCAGAATGTAGCCGGCAAACACGGCCTTGAAGGTTTGAAGGAAATCGGCGCGTAGAATGTCGGTGGAGTTGGTGATGCGCTCCCACACCATGCTGGGGGGCGGCAGCAGGACGGTCGGTACGTTCAGCCCGCGCACGAGCAATTCCCAGATAACGAACAACGTGATGCCGAAGATGAGTGGCACGGCGAGGCCGATGGCGCGGGTGAGCACCATGTTGTGGCCGGTGTCGATGGAGACGAGCCGCTGGTTCAGCCACCAGGCGAACAGCCAGAACGCAAACGCCATCCAGACGAGTATCGAGATGCCTGCAACGGTCATGTGGCCTGTTCCCCCATCCGCGCCAGCACCATGCGATGGCCGACACCGACCAAGCGCGACCAGAGTCGCCGCCATCGCAGCGGCCACGACGAGCGCGGACCATATCTGGATCGTCTGTCCGTAATAGGAACCAGCCAGCAAACGCGCGCCGAGACCCGCGACCGCGCCTGTCGGCATTTCACCCAACGATGGCGCCGACCAGCGAAATGGCGACGGCGATCTTGAGCGACGTGAACAAGAACGGCAATGAAGCCGGCAATCGCAATTTCCAAAAGGTTTGCGCGCGCGAAGCGGAATAGGTGTGCATGAGGTCCAGTTGCGCCGCATCCGGCGCGCGCAGGCCCGCCACCATGCCGACGACGACCGGGAAGAACGACAGGTAGGTGGAGATCAGCGCCTTCGGCAGCAGCCCGGAAATACCCGCCGCATTCAGCACCACGATAATCATCGGCGCGATGGCCAGAATGGGAATCGTCTGGCTGGTGATGACCCATGGCATGACGGACTTGTCCATCGCCCGGTTGTGGACGATGCCCACCGCCAGCGCGACACGCCGAGCGCCGTGCCGATGAGAAAGCCGAGCAGGGTCGCGGATAGCGTGATCCATGCGTGGTAGATCAGGCTTCGCTTCGAGAACGGCCGCCCGGCCAGCGCCATCGCGCCGGTGGTTTTCCAGATTTCCACCGCCACCTGATGGGGCGCGGGCAGAACGGGCCGGTCCTGCCGCATGGTCTCGGGGATTATTTCGGAGAATGACGGTGGCGGTGTGCCTGCCCGCTCGGCCTGATCGCGGATGAACGGGGTGTTCAGGAAAACGGCGGCGACGTACCATATGACGAAGAGGACTGCGACGACGGTAAGGACGGGGATGGTTTTGGAGGTGTTCATGCCGGACCGGGCTCCTTGTCCACGGGAGGCCAGCTGCGGGCCGTATGGACGACGAACAGTTAGTGACGGTTTGGACTGTCCGTCCGATAGACCAACCGGTAACTGGGGTGAGGGAACAGTTCGCGAGTATTCGGTAACAATCCGGGAACGCCCATCTGCGGAAATTCCAGCAGACGTTCACACGAGGAGGAAATCAAGGCGTCAATCCTGTTTGCACCCTTCGGACTTTCCTGCTGGTTGTGATCGAAGATCATGCGGCGCTGACGCTGGGCGTGTCGCGTCCAGTTCAAACGCATCGTTGCTTCAGTCCAAAGCCACGGCCGCCGCCCGCCGTGCGACAAACTCGCTTTCCACGTCCTCGTGGGAGATAACGCGACCCCGTTCAATGTCGGTTTCGGCGCGTTTCAGATGGTCCTGCAGGAACGCCCGGTAGTCCGGATCGTGTTCGCTCACGAACCTGGAAACAGCCGTGCTGGCCAGTTCCGCGTCAGTCAAGACTCACGGCTTCGGCTGCTCGACGAAGGTCCTGCGCAGTCTGCCGGTCGAGCGTGATGGTCAGGGTGTCCATGTGAGCGTCTCCTAAGCGTGTGTGAAACTCTAGCGGAACGTCGTGCTCAAACAAGGGTCTATCCGTCCAGCCCATGCCCTGCGCGCAAGCCCGTCGCGCACCCGTGCGGCGACAGCGAGAAAATCGGCACTTTCGCGGATGTTCAGCGGGCGTTCCTTCGGCAGCGGGCTTTCGATAATTTCGTGAATGCGGCCCGGGCGGGGAGACATGACGACGATGCGGGTCGACAGATAGACGGCTTCGGGGATTGAGTGGGTGACGAAGCAGATCGTCTTGCCGGTCCGCGCCCACAATTCCAGCAGCGCCTCGTTCAACGTGTCGCGGACGATCTCGTCCAGCGCGCCAAACGGTTCGTCCATCAGCAGCAGGTCGGCGTCGAAGGCCAGCGCGCGGGCGATGGAGGCACGTTGCTGCATGCCACCGGACAGTTGCCACGGATATTTCTTGGCGAAGCCGGACAGTTCGACCAGTTCCAGCACTCGGCGACGCGCTTCTGGCGGTCCGCGCCCGGAGTGCCCATGATTTCGAGCGGCAGAGCGATGTTCTTCTCGATGGTCCGCCACGGTTGGAGCGAGGCGGCCTGAAAGACGTAGCCGTAGGCCCGTGCCTTACGGGCGTCGGCGGGCGTCATGCCGTTGACGGTGATCGCGCCGCCGGTGGGCTGTTCGAGGTCGGCGATCACGCGCAGAAACGTCGTCTTGCCGCAGCCGGACGGGCCGATGAACGAGACGAACTCACCGGGCGCGATATCCAGCGATACGTCCTTGAGCGCGTGGACAGGGGCGTCAGCGGTTTGGAAGGTGAGGGAGAGGTATTGGGCGGAGACTACGGTCATGGGTTTAAACCGAGAATGGCTTTTATAGCAGGATTGCCCTTTATCATTTGACCCTGCTCTTCAGCCCTTCGAAATGCTTGGCGCAGTGCCGCATGGTTACGTCGCATCTCGCTTTTGTTAAGCCTTGGATTCTTACCATCTAAGATTTCTAACCCTTGCGTGAGCATAGCCTGAATGTAGCTGGCTCGTTCTAGCAACATTACTATCCTGGTTCGATCAGTTTCAGATGTGACAATCTGATAGCGGTTTTTTTCAACGCGAACGTACCTCGAAGATCGAAAATAGAAATGGCCATCGTCATGATGAGAGACGTCTATTCGGCCATGAATAAGATGATTTCTGGCCATCCAAATTTCTTCTATCGAGAAAGCGAGGCCGTTTAAATCAATTCGGTCATCCGCGTCTCCGCAGGCTCTAAGTGGGCTATGTTCAAGGTAGGCTAACACTAAAAAATCAATTTTTCCAATTTCCCCTTGCTTACGGCTAATCATTTTCATAGGGAAGTTTGGTGTCCGCTTTGTTAGAGGGCTAGCGAGTTTTGAATAGGCAAATATAAATCGGTCTATTACGAACTCTAGTCCAGAAATGTAATTGCAAAAATATCCTAGTGATGCATACAGATTCATTGAAGTCTCATCTAGATCTAAAAAATTCCTTGGAATATTTATTGAGACTGACAAAATAATTGCTTTCCTTTAATTTCTCACTGTCAGATTAAATTGCTCAAACCCCGCTCGCCGGTATGCCCGTCCGCTTCACCGGTTGCGGGTTACTCAACGCTTTCCATGAACTCAGCGCCTTGTTGACGCTTCCGTTCGCCTCGCGCTTTACGAACTTGCCGTGGCCCTCTTTCGTCTCCACGGCACCCGTCATTCACAGCCACCACACCCCGCGTCAGCGTGTAGCGGGGCAGGCCTTTGACGTGTTTGCCTTCGAAGACGTTGTAGTCGATGGCGCTTTGCTGGGCGTCGGCGGTGATGGTCTTTTCCTTCGTCGGATCCCAGACCACCAGATCGGCATCCGCGCCGATCAGCACAGCGCCCTTCTTCGGATACATGTTCAGAATCTTGGCGATGTTCGTGCTCGTGACGGCCACGAATTCGTTGGGCGTTAGGCGGCCCGTTTCGACACCGTGGGTCCATAGCATGGGCATGCGGTCTTCCAGACCGCCGGTGCCGTTGGGAATTTTCGTGAAATCACCAACGCCGTAGCGTTTCTGCTCGGTGGTGAAGGCGCAATGATCGGTGGCGACAACCGACAGCGAACCGGATTGCAGACCGGCCCACAGGCTGTCCTGATGCTTCTTGTCGCGGAACGGGGGGGACATGACGCGGCGGGCGGCGTGGTCCCAGTCGTGGTTGAAATATTCGCTCTCGTCGAGCGTCAGGTGCTGGATGAGCGGTTCGCCCCAGACCCGCTTGCCCGCTTGCCGTGCGCGGCGGATGGCCTCGTGGCTTTCCTCGCAACTCGTGTGGACGACGTAGAGCGGCGCGCCGGCCATGTCGGCGATCATGATGGCGCGGTTGGTGGCTTCGCCTTCAACTTGGGTCGGGCCGCGAATAGGCGTGGGCTTCTGGGCCGGTGTTGCCTTCGCGCAAGAGACGTGCGGATAGTTCGGCCACCACGTCGCCGTTTTCGGCATGGACCATCGGCGTCGCGCCCAGTTCCGCACAGCGCTGGAAGCTAGGCGTAGAGTTCGTCGTCGTTGACCATCAGCGCGCCCTTGTAGGCGAGGAAATGCTTGAACGTGTTGATGCCACGCTCCTGCACGACGGTCTTCATCTCGTCGAACACCTGCTCCCCCCACCAGGTGATCGCCATGTGGAAACTGTAATCGCAGTTGGCGCGGGTCGATTTGTTGTCCCACATCTGGATCGCTTCGAGTAGGGACTGGCCGGGAGACGGCAGGCAGAAATCCACCACCATCGTGGTGCCGCCCAGCCAGCGCTGCGCGGGTGCCGGACTCGAAATCGTCGGTGGAATAGGTGCCCATGAACGGCATTTCGAGATGGACATGCGGGTCGATGCCGCCGGGCATTACGTAGCAATCGGTCGCGTCAAGTTCCGTGCCGCCTTTAAGGTCAGGCCCGATGGCGGTGATGATGCCGTTCTCGATCTGCACGTCAGCCTTGTAGGTCAGATCGGCGGTGACGATGGTGCCGTTGCGGATGGTGGTTTTGGTCATGGGGATTCTCCGGTCTGCCCTGCGAGTGCATAGAGGTTGAGATGGAAGGCGAGCGCAAGATCGACTTTGGCCATATCGGCGGTAGTCAACACGCCTATTTCACGGCCCAATTTTGCCGTTGGAATGGTCTGTATCTTCTCGCATTGAATATGGGGCTGCTTTTCAACCCATTGGTTTCCGTTGGATCAACGGCCACGCGAATTTCCAGTTCGTGCGAAACATCCGACGTGATGAGGCAAATCGATATGCTTCGAACAGAGGGAGCGTGTGATCGTTTTGCACGACCAGCTCGGGCGTGGCTTCTTGTAGTCGCCACTCAACGCAATAAGGACGAGTGATCCTCGTCTTACCATTCGTAGTCCGGTTCATCCCGCATGGTTTCCTCAAACAGCGCGTCGATGAACTCCAGCGTGCCGTCACGCTGGTCGGCTTCCGCGATTACGTGGACTTCGCACTGCAAGTCCTCATCGTTGATGATCGGGCGGCGCGCAACGACGGTTTCGAATTGGCGGTTGTTGGGGTCCATTATCTCAATTCCCTCGAAAAGTCGATCACCTAAAGGACTGAATTTGGGTGCGTGCAGATGATTAAATCGTCTAGGTCGGCGTTAACGGACGAACTTCCTGAGCAGCTCTTATGCCGTTTATTGTCGCCTTTGCGAAGAGCGAGCAATTTGAAGATCAACTTCATTGAAGGAGTGACGTTCAGGGTTTTTAAGAAAACTCGAATAAAATTGTCTGTCAAATTGGCTACGTAGAGTCAATAAACTCTCGTCAAATTAATCTCTCCATCCGTGGTTAGTTCATGCGAAACAGCGGCGGCGCCGAAAAGATCTTTGACGGTCGTTGGCCAGAACTTCCGTCAACAAATACCGTTTATCATCCCAAATCCCCCTGCAACCATTTTGTTCGCTGCAAGATGTGGGTCCAAATCCGAGAACACTGACTTCTTATGCAGTTCAATAAGGTTTTGAGTAATTGTGGCCACTTGGCTTTTGTGCGAAGATGATTTAGCAAATGACCGATCACGACCCCACAATCTCCGCCGCTTCCACCACCGCGTGGAACAGCACTTCCGCTCCCGCCGTGCTCCATTCCTTGCTGATCTCCTCCGCCTCGTTGTGGCTCAGCCCATCCACGCACGGGCACATGATCATGGCGGTGGGGGCGACCTTGTTGATCCAGCAGGCGTCGTGGCCAGCGCCGGAGACGATGTCCTTGTGGCTGTAGCCGAGACGTTCGGCGGCTTCACGGATGCTCTGCACCAGCGTCTTGTCGAATTCGGGCGGGTCGAACTGGCCGACGATCTCAAAGCTTAATTCGACGCCCAAAGCCTCGCACAACGCAGGTGCTTCCGCCTCGAACCGCGCGACCATTGCGTTCAGCCGGTCCAACTCGTGGGAGCGGAAGTCGATGGTGAACACGACCTTGCCGGGGATGATGTTGCGGCTGTTGGGATAGACGTCGATATGGCCGATGGCACCCACGGCGTTCGGCGCGTTGTCCATCGCTATCGTGTGAACCAGCTCGGTGATCTGCGCCAGACCGCGGCCGGCGTTCTTGCGCATGGGCATGGGGGTGGAGCCGGTGTGGCTTTCCTTGCCCGTCACCGTGCATTCGATCCAGCGCAGCCCCTGCCCGTGGGTGACGACGCCGATATCGACGCCCTCGGCTTCCAGGATCGGCCCCTGTTCGATGTGGAGTTCGAGGAAGGCGTGCATCTTGCGGTCGCCGACCACCTCGTCGCCCTTCCAGCCGATGCGTTCCAGCTCGTCGCCGAAGGTAAGCCCCTTGGCATCTGTCTTGGCGTAGGCCTCTTCCTGCGGGATGACGCCTGCGAAAACGCCGGATGCCATCATGGCAGGGGCGTAGCGGGTGCCTTCCTCGTTGGTCCAGTTGGTCACGACGATGGGATGCTTCGTCCTGATGTCGAGGTCGTTCAAGGTGCGGACCACTTCCAGACCTGCCAGCACGCCCAGCACGCCGTCATAGCGCCCGCCGGTGGGCTGTGTGTCGAGGTGGGAACCGACATAGACCGGCAGTGCGTCCGGTTCGGTGCCCTCACGGCGCATGAACATGGTGCCCATCTGGTCGAGGCCCATCGTCAGGCCAGCGTCCTCGCACCATGTCTGGAACAGCGCGCGACCTTTGGCGTCCTCGTCCGTCACCGTTTGCCGGTTGGAGCCGCCCGCGATGCCGGGGCCGATTTCGGCGATGGCGTGGATGCTGTCCCACAGCCTGTCGCCATTAATGCGAAGGTTCTCACCCGGAGCTGCGCTCGATGCCATGTGTCTTGCCCTTCATGCGTTCGTTGCGCGAAGGGTGCCTTCAGACGGGCCGCGGTTCAAGTGGGAAGCGTCAGCTCTCCTCGCCGAACCGGCTGGCGACGAGCTCTTCCAGTGCCGTCATGGCTTCGACGGCCTGCGGGCCGGTGGCGCTGACTTTCACGGAACAGCCCTTGGAAGCCGCCAGCATCATCAGCCCCATGATGGATGTGCCGCCGACACTGTATTCGCCCTTTTCCACCGTCACATCGGCGTCAAAGGTCTCGCAGGTTTTCACGAAACGGGCGGATGCACGGGCGTGCAGACCCCGTTCGTTGCAGATTTCCAGCGATTTAGGGCCGATCGTGGTCATCGTGGGCTCATGCTCCCGCCAAGACCTTGCTGGCGATGTTGATGTAGCGGCGGCCGGATTCCGTCGCCTTTTCCAGCGCGTCGTCCATATCGTCGCCGGTTCGCACGCTGGCCAGTTTGATGAGCATGGGCAGATTGACGCCCGCCACAACCTCGATGAGCCCCGGCTCCATGATCGAGATGGCGAGATTGGAGGGCGTGCCACCGAACATGTCGGTGAGAATGACCGCGCCCTTGCCGGTATTGACCCGCGCCACGGCGTTCAGAATATCCGTGCGGCGCTGCTCCATGTCGTCGTCTGGGCCGATAGAGACCGTCTCCAGCGCTTCCTGGGGGCCAACAACATGTTCCAGCGCCAGCTCGAATTCGCGTGCCAGGGCACCGTGGGTGACGATAACAAGACCGATCATGGGCAGGCGCGGGATCTGCTCCCGCGGTTCTCATACGCGCTGTTCCGGCGGCCATCTTTGCACGCAAGCCACGGCTTGCAAGCGAAAAATTGAATCAGCCTAAAGAACACGCAGCGTCTGCATAAGGATGTGGCAGGCATGATGGAGGTTGGCAGCAGGAACATTGCACAATGGCAATGCGATGGCGGAGGCTGCGCCGGTGCCCGGGCAGGTCGTTCGACCCTCATCGGGCAGTCGTTCCAAATCGGTATCGGGCACAAGATCGACAACGAGATCGAGCTTGCAACGGGCGAGGTATGGCACAGTGGTAATCCCGGCAAAACGCAGTTCCCGCTTGCCGGCAATCGAGAGCACTGCGCTGGCGATCAGGCCATCGCCGCATGGAGTCAGGATGACTTGGTCATCCGCGACCCACCGGGCGAACCAACCGAACGACTGCGCACGGTAGATACACTCCTCCACCAGCAAGCTCTTGCCCGCACCGCTGGCACCGCGCACCAGCACGCCCTGTCGCCCGATCACGAATGCCGATGCGTGAAGTGTCACCCGGCCCTCACTTTCGCGCGTTCAGCCCTTGCCCCAATAGAGGCAAGGTCAACGTGAAACGCGCACCGCCGCCTTCCGCATTGTCGGCGACGATCGTGCCTGCATGGGCCTCGACGATCTGTTTGGTTATCGACAGGCCGAGCCCCGAATTCTGGCCGAATGACTCCTCGCCGGGGCGGTCGGTGTAGAACCGTTCGAAGATGCGGACGGTGTTCTCCGGCGGGATGCCCGGTCCGTTATCCTCAACCGTCACGATGACGTCATCGTCGTCCTGCGACAGGGCAATTTCGATGCTCCCTCCCTTTACAGGCACAAAGGACCGGGCGTTCTCGATCAGGTTCGTCAAAACCTGACCCAACCGCCCTTCATGGCCCTCCACGTGATACGTCCGGCGGGATTTCGTCTTGCGCCACTTTTCCGGTCCCTGCCCGTCGATCGTGAGCGCCACATCCGGCATTTCGGCGACGGTGTGGGATGCCATGCTGGCGTAGGTCGCATGGATGGAGGCAGCGAGAGCGGCCACATCGACGATACCGGCATCTTCCCGCGCCAGTTCGGCATCGAGGCGGGAGGCGTCGGAAATGTCCGAAATCAGACGGTCGAGACGGCGCACGTCATGTTCGATGATAGCCAGCAGCTTTTCGCGCTGCTCGGGTTTCTTGGCCAATGGCAGAGTTTCGACGGCACTGCGCAGCGATGTCAGCGGGTTCTTCAGTTCATGGGATACGTCGGCTGCAAAACTCTCGATCGCTTCGATACGCGCATACAGCGCCTGCGTCATGGCACGAAGGCTTCCCGACAGGTGGCCGATCTCGTCACCCCGATGGGTAAAATCCGGTATCTGCTCCCGTGCCTTGGTGCCGAGCCGCACACGCTCGGCCGCCGCCGACAGCCGGTGCAAGGGTTTGGCTATGGTGGAGGCCAGCAGCACGGACAGAACAAGCGTGACGGCCAATGCGATCAGGAACGTACGCAGAATGTTCATCCGTTCCTTCTCGATGATCGTATCAATGGCTCCAGCTTCGGTCGAAAGAACCAGCACGCCCAGCACGGCCCGGAACCGCTGGATGGGCACGGCCACGGAGACGATTGTGGCCCCGTTCGCGGTGCGCCGCGTTGCCGTTCCGGGCGTCCCGGTAAGAGCTGTCACAACCTCGCGGTAGGCCGTTCCGTTGCCGTCGGCGTTGTCGGAATAAAGCGGCAGGTCGGACTGCCAGAACCAGTTGCGGAACGCGAGCCACTGGCTTTCCAGCCATTTGCTCCAGTCGGTGTCGCCGGGTTCCCGGACCCGCGGCAGGTCGTAGCGATAGATCTGGCCAGACAGGTACAGCCGGTCGGAATCGAGAATGATGAGACCGTCGCGGTCATAGATCCGCGCCCGGGTGCGGGTGGGGGAAATCAACCGTCGCAGGATGGGGGCGACCTGTTCCGGGTTGACGGGAAAGTCGAAATTTTCCGTCTCGCTTTCCATCGGAAAGGCGCTCTCGCCAGCCTGCAATTCCAGCAGCCGATCGGGGTCGATCGACAGGGCATCGGTTTCCACGGTGGCATTGGCAGCAATGGCAGCGGAAATGATCTCGCCCTGAATGAGCAGACTTTCCTCCCGCGCCTCGATGAGGGAATCGCGGAACTGGTGCTGGAAGATCATCGCCGCCAGCAGCACGAGCAAGGCTGCTGCATTGAGAACGACGATACGCTGGGTCAGGCTGGTGAAGATGTAGCGACTGAACAGACGGGCGGCCTTTCGCCTGCGCTGACGCAACCACGGGGTTCTGCCGAGCCTGCTCGAACGTCGACGCAACGGGGTCGCTATCGCTGTCTCCGCTTCGCTGGCGTTCGTCGTGTCGGTCAAAACGCCGGTCTCACGCTTCCCGGAAACGGTAGCCGACCCCGTAGAGCGTTTCGATCATGTCGAAGGAATCGTCCGTCGCCTTGAACTTCTTGCGCAGCCGCTTGATGTGACTGTCGATCGTGCGGTCGTCCACATAGACCTGATCGTCATAGGCTGCGTCCATCAGGCTGTCACGGCTCTTGACCACACCAGGGCGCTGGGCCAGCGCGAAGAGGATGAGGAACTCGGTCACGGTGAGCGTCACAGGCTTGCCGTTCCATGTGGACGTATGGCGCTCCTGATCCATCGATAAAGCGCCGCGCTCCAGCACGTTGGCAGACGAGGCTTCACCCTCCCGCACCACACCTTCACCCCGTGTGCTGGCACGGCGGAGAACAGCCTTGACGCGCTCGACCAACAGGCGTTGGGAGAACGGCTTGGTGATGAAATCGTCCGCGCCCATCTTCAGACCGAAAAGCTGGTCGATCTCGTCGTCTTTCGAGGTGAGGAAGATGACCGGCAGGTCGGATTTCTGGCGCAACCGGCGCAGCAGCTCCATTCCATCCATACGGGGCATCTTGATGTCGAAGATGGCCAAGTCCGGACGACGGGCCGTCAAGCCGTCCAGCGCGGAGGCACCGTCGGTGTAGGTTTCGACCTTGTAGCCTTCCGATTCCAGCGCGATGGAGACGGAGGTGAGAATGTTGCGGTCGTCGTCGACCAGGGCAATGGTGGCCATGTTGATGAAAATCCCTATTCGAGAGGTTCTGCCGACAGGCCGCAATGTGGCCCGGACCGGAAACAAGTCGTATGAAATGTGGCACATGAACGGTGCCTGAGGAAAGCGAACGTTCAAAGGTGATGTTCGCTCCATATATGGCGATACAGGTGGGTTGCCCGCTTCGCGTGTCAACATCCCGTTCACCACAGGGCCAATCCCACACCGCTTCAACCGATTAATGACAGTCTCATCGTTTGAAACATGGCCTATGGCACTGTCACCATGTTGTCATGTTAACGCCTTGGGTCCTATGCGTTGCTCATCTTCTTGCGGACATCGTCTGCAAAGCCGTCGAGCAAAGGACGCAACCCATGATGGAAACAGGAACGCGCAACCCGGCCAATGGTCCCGCTTCGATGGGCCTGGACAACGCTGCCTCCATTGCCTGGAATATGGATCGCGATGAGTTGGTCGCCCTTGCGCTCAAACGGGGCGAAGGGGAGATCGCCGCCGGCGATGACGAGAAAGGTGGGCCTCTTTCGGTCTCCACCGGCAAACATACCGGACGCTCGGCCACTGACAAATATCTCGTCCGCGATGCCGAGACCGAGGACAAGGCGTGGTGGGACAACAACAACGCCATGTCGCCAGAGCATTTCGACGCGCTCTATGCCGATTTCGCGGCCCATACCCAAGGGCGCAAGCTGGTGGCGCAGGATCTGTTCGGGGGTGCGGACCCCGAATACAGAATTGGCGCGCGCATCTATCTGGAACTGGCATGGCACGGCCTGTTCATCCGCAACCTGCTGCGCCGCCCGACCGAGGCGGAACTGCACACATTCGTGCCGGACATGACGATCATCAACCTGCCGTCCTTCAAAGCCGACCCCGCCCGCCACGGCTGCAAGAGCGAGACGGTGATTGCCGTCAACATGTCCAAGCGCATCGTGCTGATCGGCGGCACGTCCTATGCGGGCGAGACCAAGAAGAGCGTCTTCGGCTACCTCAACTACATCCTGCCTGACCGGGGCGTGATGCCAATGCATTGTTCTGCCAATGAGCATGACGGCGAAAGCGCGCTGTTTTTCGGCCTATCGGGAACGGGCAAAACCACCCTGTCGTCCGACGCATCCCGCACGCTGGTGGGGGACGACGAGCACGGCTGGTCCGACAACGGCATCTTCAATTTCGAGGGCGGTTGCTACGCAAAGACTATTCGCCTGTCGAAAGAGGCGGAGCCGGAAATTTTTGGCACGACCCGCCGCTGGGGCTCGGTGCTGGAAAACGTGCCGCTGGACCCAAAGACGAAAGAGCCGGATTTCGACGACGCCTCGCGCACAGAGAATACCCGCGTCGCCTATCCGATGGAATTCATTCCCAACGCCTCGGAAACCGGTCTCGCTCCCCATCCGAAAACCGTCATCATGCTGACCGCGGACGCTTCCGGCGTGCTGCCTCCGATTGCGCGGATGACACCGGCGCAGGCGATGTATCACTTCCTGTCGGGCTACACGGCGAAAGTGGCAGGCACGGAAAAGGGCGTGAAGGGCACGCAGGCGACGTTCTCGACCTGCTTCGGTGCCCCCTTCATGCCGCGCCATCCGAGCGTTTACGGCAATCTGCTGCGCGAGAAGATCGACGCGCACGGCGCGACCTGCTGGCTGGTGAATACCGGATGGACCGGCGGCGCCTACGGGGAGGGCGAACGGATGCCGATCAAGGCTACCCGTGCCTTGCTGAAAGCGGCGCTCGACGGTTCTCTGGGTAATGTGGAATTCCGCAAGGATCCCAATTTCGGTCTGGATGTGCCGGTCAGCGTCGACGGGGTGGACGACGCCCTGCTCGACCCGCGCAGCACATGGGCCGACAAGGATGCTTATGACGCCGCCGCCCGCGATCTCGTGGAAAAGTTCGTGGCCAACTTCGCAAAGTTCGAGACCCATGTGGATTCCAACGTGCGGGAAGCAGCGCCCAAGGCGGCCTGACAACCTGTGCCGACCGATGGTGTGAAATCGCGGCCGCTCGACTTTCAAAGCCGCGGCCCCGACGATATGGAAGCGCGGGTTCGTGCTTTCGCCTCAACCATGTTGACCCGCCGGACGGTGCGCGATTACAGCGACCGCCCGGTGGATCGCACCGTCATCGAACAGGCCATTGCCGCCGCTCGCAGTGCACCCTCCGGCGCCAACCAGCAGCCGTGGCATTTCGTGGCCATTTCCGACACGGATACCAAACGCCGTATCCGTGAGGCGGCTGAGGCCGAAGAGCGGGCGTTCTACGCCGGACGTGCCGGGAACGAATGGCTCGACGCATTGGCCCATCTGGGCACCGATGCCGATAAACCATTTCTGGAAACCGCTCCGTGGCTGATCGTGCTGTTCGCACAGCGCTGGGGCGTGGACGAGGACGGCGCACGGGTGAAGAATTATTACGTACCGGAATCAGTTGGCATTGCCTGCGGGTTCCTGATTGCAGCGCTGCACGATGCGGGGTTGGCAACTCTGACCCATACGCCCGCACCGATGAAATTCCTGACCGAGATTTGCGGGCGACCGGACAGCGAAAAGCCGTTCGTTCTGCTGGTGGTCGGCCATCCTGCGGATGGGGCGACGGTGCCGGATATCGAGCGCAAGATGGATGGCGAAACGGTCACGTGGATCGAAGACCGCAACGTCTAAAGCGCATGTTTCAAGCCGCGCGAAAATTCAACGCTACACCATTAAGACAATGACGCTTGCCTGTCGGCTCGGGTCCATCATCGAAAATATGACCCAAATGGCCACCGCATCGGCGGCAATGCACTTCCGTGCGCTCCACGATCAACTTGCGGTCCGGTTTCGTGCCGACCGCGTCGGGCAGGCTGTCGGTAAAACTTGGCCAACCGGTGCCGCTCTTGAACTTCGTTTCTGATGAATAGACGTCGAGGTCGCAGCCCGCGCAGGTGAAAATGCCTTTGCGCGTTTCCTCGTTGAGTGGGCTGGAGAAGGGTTCCTCAGTAGCCTCCTCGCGCAGGACGGCAAATTCTTCCGGTGTTAAAATCTCGCGCCATTCTGCTTCGGTCTTCGTGATCTCGAATGTGCCTTCCGAAACATCGCCGGATTCTCGCCACAGCCACAAACCGCCACCTACGGCAACGAGACCAAGCGCGGCACCGCCAAAAATAACTTTTCTCCGATTTTGCATCGTTTCCTCCGTATCCCCCAGTCATAGAAAAAGCCGCCGCCGTTACCGGCGACGGCTTTCGTTTCGTCATCTTCCCGTGGGGAGAGATGCTTACATTTTCGGCATCAGCACCGAGTCGATCACATGCACGACGCCGTTGGACTGCATGACGTCAGCTGTCGTAACCGTTGCACCGCCACCGGACTCGTCGATCAACACAAGGTTGTCGCCGTCCATCTTGGCGGTAAAGACGTGGCCTTCGAATGCGGTCGGCACATCATGTGCGCCACCATCGTCGGAAATCATCTTCATGGCATCGGCTGCCGTCGCCTTGGCCGGCACGACATGGTACAGCAGGATGTTGCTGAGCATTTCCTTGTTTTCCGGCTTCAGCAGGTTTTCGACCGTGCCTGCGGGCAGTTTTTCAAAGGCTT
Source organism: uncultured Alphaproteobacteria bacterium (assembly GCA_963799325.1). Classification (GTDB taxonomy): domain Bacteria; phylum Pseudomonadota; class Alphaproteobacteria; order Rhizobiales; family Rhizobiaceae; genus Pseudahrensia. The sequence continues at coordinate 464,586 of CAWCWS010000004.1, forward strand.
CGTTGGTTGGTGCGAATACGGTGTATGGACCTTCGCCCATCAGCGTTTCAGCGAGACCAGCTGCCTTAACGGCCGCAACGAGCGTCGTCAGGTTAGGAGCAGCAGAAGCGTTTTCCACGATGGTCTTGTCGGCCATCATGTCGGCACCACCGACCTGCGGATTGTCCTGCGCAAAGGCTGGAGCGGAAGCGAGGGCGGTGGACGCTGCAAAAGCGGCGGCCATGAGTGTTTTCTTGAAGAATGTCATTAAAGTTTCTCCTGAATTCGCTGGCGTGCATTTTCAATACGGCGGGCGTGCCAGTTTGCCTGCCGTTGTGATGGATAAACGGCGGCATATCGAATTTGGTTCAGAAAAAAGAAACATTAAATCAACGCCATCTGATGAAACCGAATAGCGTTTTTTTTCGTATGAGGTTTTTATCGGCCTGATAGAATGTCGAGAATGCTGCGCTTGATCGCGCTTTCCGTCCTGTCCTCCACGATGGAGCGGACACGTTGGCGTAGAGTGGCGACTTGCGAGGATCGTTCGACGGCAATTTCACCCTGGCCCGGGCGGAAGGCGGGAAGCGGAACGGTGTCGCCATCGGGCATCGCAACCAGCGCGCCGCCACCCGGCAGGGGCCGGTCGGGCAGGCCCAGATGGGCGTCGTTCATGAAACCGGCCCAGATGCGGGCAGGCAGTCCGCCGCCCGTCACCTTGTTCATCGGAGCGTTGTCGTCGTTGCCGAGCCACACGCCAGTGACGAGATCGGCGGTGAAGCCGACGAACAGGGCATCGCGGAAACCCTGGGACGTGCCCGTCTTGCCGCCCGACGCGCGGTTCAATCGTGCCGCTTTGCCAGTGCCTTCGTTCAGCGTTGCCGCAAACAGACGCTGCATCCCGGCCAATTCCACCCCACCGACGACACGGACCGATGCCGGCCGCTTGCGCTCGTAGAGGCGCTTTCCATCGGCAGTCGTGATCCGCGTTATGAGATACGGCGCGGCTTTCACGCCACCATTGGCAAAGGGCGCGTGGGAGGCCGTGAGGTCCATCAGCGTGACCTCGGATGTGCCCAGCGCGAGTGACCCGTTTGCTGTGAGGGGCGTGCCGATGCCGAGCCGTTGCGCCGTATCCGCAACGCGGCGGGGTCCGACCTCCATCGCAAGAAGCGCAGCCACCGTGTTGGTGGACCGCGCAAAGGCATGTTGCAGCGTGACCGGCCCCTCGTATGTGCGGTTGTAGTTGGCCGGTTCCCACGAGCCATACCGCACGGGCGTGTCACTGCGGATCGTGTCCGCCGTCAGGCCGGATTCCATCGCAGCAAGATAGACGAAACCCTTGAAGGCACTTCCCGGTTGGCGCTTCGCGTCGGTCGCCCGGTTGAATTGACTGGCGGCGTAGGAGCGCCCACCGATCAGGGCCCGCACCGCCCCGTCCGGCGCAAGCGCGACCAGCGCGCCCTGCCCGATGCGGTTGGCCTCACCGTTCTCATCGAGCGCCGTCGTCGAGCGCCTGCTGCGCCGCCGTCATCATGAACGGATCGACAGTGGTTTCAACGATGATGTCGCTGCGTGTGCCCGGCAGACGCTGCGCGACCTCCTTTGCGATCATGTCGGCCACATAGTTTTCAGGGCCGTCTCGGAAATGTTTGGCGTGCAGGCCCGCCTGTGCCGCGTCGCCGCCGTCATCGGTGCGGTAACCCTCGCGTTTCATGGCCGCCAGCACCGTTTGCGCCCGGGCCTGGGCCAAGCCGGCATCGACGGCGGGGCTGTAGCGGGAGGGAGCTTTCAGCAGACCGGCCAGCAGGGCCGCCTCGGCAATGGTCACATCCCGCGCGCTCTTGCCGAAATAGCGCCGCGCCGCCGCGTCCACGCCGGTCGCGCCCGCGCCGAAATAGACGCGGTTGAGATAGAGTTCGAGAATTTCAGCCTTGGAATAATTCGCCTCCAGCCAGAAGGCGAGAATGAGTTCCTGTATCTTGCGCGGTATGTTGCGCTCCGCGGTCAGAAACAGGTTCTTGGCAAGCTGTTGGGTGAGCGTGGAGCCGCCTTGCCGCATGCGACCCGTCGTCAGGTTGACGGCCATCGCGCGGGCAAAACCGACTGGGTCGAACCCCCAATGGGTGTGGAACCGGTGGTCCTCGATGGCGATGACGGCCTGGGGAATGGCGGGCGCCATTTCCGACAGGCGCAGTTCCTTGCCCCCCGTCACGCCCCGGTTGGCGAGAAAGGTGCCGTCGGCGGCCATGATCTTCATGTTCGGCGGACGGTCCGGCACGACCCATGTATCGGCGGATGGCAGAAGGGCTGCGTAGAAGGCGAAGACGCCCGCCACCGCGATGCCGCCCCACAGGCCGCACACGGCTGACCAGTAGAGCGTAAACCGCAGGAACGAGGGTTTGCGCGTACGACTTCACCGGCAGCGGGCGTCCTGGCTTTACCGCCTGAGGATCTGGTCTGTCGCTTGGCCAAGCGGGTGCGCTCCGGTGGATTCGCGCCACTCTACGAGCCGCGCTTTTAAGGAGGTGTGAAAGACGCCCTTAACCCTGCCTGCAAACACCCGGTCACACGGCGCATGTGTTTAAGGCGGCTTTCATTCAAATTGACGGTAATGGCGCGGATATACCGATTTCCGGATGCGCCTCGCCATGTTCAAGTCCACGCCGATCGCGACACTGCCGCCGAACGCCATGTCAAACGGGCGTGTGGATTGGGTCGATGCCGCCAAGGGTATCTGCATCATCATGGTGGTCATGATGCACACCACGCTGGGGCTGGAAGAGGTGTCCGGCCAGCAGGGCTGGATGCACGCGGTCGTTGCGTTTTCGCAGCCGTTCCGCATTCCCGACTTCTTCCTGATTTCCGGTCTGTTCCTGGCCGCGACCATCGACCGTCCGTGGAAGCTGTATCTCGACCGCAAGGTGCTGCATTTCGTCTATTTCTACGTGTTGTGGGTCGTCATCCAGTTCGCGTTCAAGGGCACGTTTGCGGTGATGGGCGGCGAAAGCGTTCAGCAGATCGTCAACAATCTCGTCTTCACCATCGTGCAGCCCTTCGGCACGCTCTGGTTCATCTATCTTCTGCCGGTCTTCTTCGTGGTCACGAAGCTGTGCCGCGCCGTGCCTTGGGCGCTGCTGGGCACGGCGGCTATTCTGGAAATCCTGCCGACCGATACGACCGCGTTGATCGACTCGATGGCAGCTTCCTTCGGCGCGTAGACCAGCGAGAATGGCTGGGTGCTGTGGGAAGAGTTCTGCGCCCGTCTCGTCTATTTCGTGGCCGGTTACCTGTTCGCCGCTCATATCTTCAAGCTTGCAGCCTGGGCGCGGGCCAATGCCGGGCTGGCGCTCGGCGGTATCGCGCTTTGGGCTGTCGTGAACGGTACGCTGGTCTCGGCAGGCGTGTCGCATTGGCCGATCGTTTCCCTCGCTCTGGGAGCAGCCGGTGCGCTGGCGATCGTGACGGGGGCCTCGCTCGTCGCCCGCTTGCCGGCCATGCGCCCGCTGCTACACACCGGTGCCAATTCGATCGTGGTTTATCTCGCCTTCTTCCTGCCGATGATCATCTCGCGCATGGTGGTGCCGAAAGTGCTGCCGATGCTGGATGCGGGCACCACCGCACTGGTGTGCATCGTCATCGGCGTGGTGACGCCGCTGGTGGGCTACGCCATCGTCAAGCGCATCGGCTTCGGCCTGTTCCTCTTCCACCGCCCGCAATGGGCGGTGATGAAGGGGACCGGCACGGGCATCGCGCCAAAGGCGGCGTTGCGCGGGGCGGACTAGATTCGCCAAAGCCTGCAGACACTGCGGGCCCACGAGCCGAATGCCCTTGTGAAAACTCTTCAGTTCGTATTTCTCGTTGGGCGAATGGATGGCGTCGTCGGCCAGCGCGAAGCCGATCAGCAGTGAGTCCATCCCCAACTGACGCTTGAAATTGCCGACGATGGGAATCGACCCGCCACCGGCAATGATGGCGGCTTCCTTGCCCCATTCGTCGGTCAGCGCCTGCGCCGCCTTCTTCAATTCCGGCAGGTTCCAGTCCAGCTGGGTCGCCGGGTTGCGGCCGTGGGGGATGTAGCTGACGCGGCAATCTTCCGGCAGACGGTCCTCGACATGCTTGCGGAAGGCGGCGGCCACCTTGTCGGGATCCTGCTGGCCGACGAGGCGGAACGACACTTTCGCCGAGGCCTTGTGCCGGAATGACGGTCTTGAACCCCTCCCCTGTATAACCCCCGTCGATGCCGTTCACTTCCGCTGTGGGGCGGGACCACGTCTGTTCCAGCACGGTGCGGTTGGCTTCGCCGGAGGGCAGCGACAGGCCCACCGCGCCCAGAAAGTCGCCCGCCGAAAAGCCGAGCGCATCCCACGATTGGCGAACGTCTTCGGGCACGTCCTCCACACCATCGTAGAAGCCGTCCAGCGTGACCGAGCCGTCGTCGGCGTGCAGGTCGGCCAGAATGCGGGTCAGAACGTGGATCGGGTTGCGCGCCGCGCCGCCATAATAGCCGGAATGGAGATCGCGGGATGCGGCGTGGATCGTCACCTCGTCGGAGGCCATGCCGCGCAGGGCCGTGGTGATGGCAGGCGTGTTGGCGTCCCACATATTGGTGTCGCAAACGAGAGCGATATCGGCGCGCAACTCGTCCTTGGCCGGCTTCCAGAAACGGCTCCAGCGAGGGCGAGCCGGACTCCTCCTCCCCCTCGAACAGGATAGTCACACGGCAGGGCAGCGCGCCGGTCGCCTCCTTCCACCCACGGCAGGCTTCCACGAACGTGAGCAACTGCCCCTTGTCGTCGGACGATCCGCGGGCATAAACGCGCTTGGCCCCGTTCACTTCCTTGATGGTCGGCTCGAACGGGTCGGTGTCCCACAATGCGATCGGGTCCACCGGCTGCACGTCGTAATGGCCGTAGAACAGAACATGCGGAGCGCCTTCAGGCCCGTCATGGTGCGCCACGACCATCGGATGGCCGGGCGTGTCGCGCAGGGATGCGTCGAAGCCGAGCGCGTTCAACTGGTCCACCAGCGTTTGCGCCGCCTTGCGAACCTCGCCCTTGTAGGCCGGGTCGGTGGAGATGCTCTGCATCCGCAGCAGCGCGAACAGGCGTTCTAGCGACCCGTCGAGATTGGCGTCTATCGTGTCGAGAACTGTGTCGAGGCTCATGGTATCCGGCATCCGCATGGCGTTTGCGGACAATTGTGCTGCATGGCCTGAAAAGAAGAAACCCCGATTTGCCTTTCCCACTGAATGGGGAGGCGAACCGGGGTTCCGACGCTTGTTTCGGATGCTGTCCCGGAGAGGGGGGAGGGACAGATGCGCGCTTGACCGGCTATGGGGGGAGGGCCGGTCTGCCGGTGCGTCTCCGGCTTGACCCATAGATGGTGAGCGATTGTGGCGGCGGCAAGGTTTTTTCCCACGCTTTTTCGATGACGAGATCGTGAGGCCTCGTCTGCCCGCCTGCCGTGTGGCACAATCGGGAAAGCGCAATTCCGGACAGCAGTGAATCCATGAAAAAGGGCGACCATCTCTTTCTCGTCGACGGGTCGGCCTATATTTTCCGCGCCTATCATGCCCTGCCCCCGCTCACCCGCAAGTCGGACGGGCTGCCCATCGGCGCGGTTTCGGGCTTTTGCAACATGTTGTGGAAGCTGATGCAGGAGGCACGCGATACCGCCGCCGGGGTCGTGCCGACCCATTTCGCGGTGATCTTCGACCATTCCTCCACCACGTTCCGCAACGACATCTACCCCGATTACAAGGCCAACCGCTCCGAGCCACCGGACGACCTGCGCCCGCAATTCGCGCTCATCCGGCAGGCGACGCGGGCGTTCGACGTGCCGTGCATCGAGACGGAAGGGTTCGAGGCCGACGACATCATCGCCACCTATGCCCGCCTCGCGACCGCGGCGGGTGCGGACACGACCATCGTGTCGTCCGACAAGGACCTGATGCAGCTGATCGACGATCATGTCGGCATGTATGACACGATGAAGGACGTGCGGGTGGACGCGAACGCGCGTCTTCGCCAAGTTCGGAGTCGAGCCGGAAAAGATGATCGACATGCAGGCGCTGGCGGGGGATTCCACCGACAACATTCCCGGCGTCCCGGGCATCGGCCCGAAAACTGCGGCGCAGTTGCTGGACGAATACGGCGATCTGGAAACGCTGCTGGAACGGGCAGGCGAGATCAAGCAGAACAAGCGGCGCGAGAACCTGATCGAACACGCGGAGCTGGCGCGCATTTCCAAGCAGCTTGTGACCTTGCGCACCGACGTGCCGCTGGAGATGGATCTCGACGCGCTGGCGCTTTCGCCCCCCAACGGGCCGCGGCTGATTGCATTCCTGAAGGGTCTGGAACTCAATTCCGTCACGCGGCGGGTGGCTGCGGACACGGAAACGGACGCTTCTGCCATTGAGCCGGACGATGTGAGTGTCGATGGCTACGAGGAACGCGGACCGGACCTGGATGCTTCAGACGCCGTGGACGATCCGCTGGCGAGTGACGGCGGCATGACGACGCCGCAGCATCTGGCCGAAAAGCGCAAGCAGGACGCGACTACTACCGCCATCGATACCAGCGCTTACGAGACCGTGCGCGATGTCGAGACATTGAAACGCTGGATCGCGGAAGCCCACGACAAGGCGGTCGTCGCGGTCGATACGGAAACCACCTCGCTGGACGCCATGCAGGCCGATCTCGTCGGTATATCGCTCGCAACCGCACCGGGCCGTGCCTGCTACATTCCGCTCGGCCATACGGTCGGCGAGGGAGACATGTTCGACGGTGTGGGTCTGGCGGAAGGGCAGATACCGATGGCGGACGCGCTGGCGTTGTTGAAGCCACTGCTGGAAGCGCCGGGCGTGTTGAAGATCGCGCAAAACCTGAAATACGACTGGCTGGTTCTGTCCCGATACGACATCCATATCGCGCCTTTCGACGATACGATGCTGTTGTCCTACGTGCTGGATGCCGGTCGCTCGAAACACGGTATGGACGCCCTCTCGCAGGACATTCTCGGCCACACGCCGATCCCGTTCAAGGACGTCGCAGGCTCCGGCAAGAAGCTGGTGACGTTCGACAGGGTGGAGATCGACAAGGCGTCGACCTATGCCGCCGAGGACGCAGACGTGACGTTGCGCCTGTGGCAGGTGCTGAAAGCGCGGTTGACGGCAGAAGGCATGAACACCGTCTATGAACGCCTCGAACGGCCTTTGGTCGACGTCATCTGCCGCATGGAAGCGCGGGGCATTTCGGTGGACCGGCAAATCCTGTCGCGGCTGTCGGGCGAGATGGCGCAAAAGGCGGCGGGTTTGGAGGACGAGGTTTATGAACTCGTCGGCCACAAGTTCAACATCGGCTCGCCGCGCCAGCTGGGCGAAATCCTGTTCGACCAGATGGGCCTGCCCGGGGGCAAGAAGACCAAGTCCGGCCAGTATTCCACCACCGCGCAGGTGCTGGAAGATTTAGCCGCCGAAGGCCACGAACTGCCCCGGCGCATCGTCGACTGGCGTCAGCTTTCCAAGCTGAAATCCACCTATACCGACGCCCTGCCGACCTACATTCACCCGCAGACGAAACGCGTTCACACGTCCTATGCGATGGCGTCCACCTCCACGGGGCGGCTGTCGTCGAGCGAACCGAACCTGCAGAACATTCCGGTCCGAACGGAGGCGGGACGCAAGATACGTACGGCCTTCATCGCCGAACCGGGCAACAAGCTGCTGTCGGCGGACTACAGCCAGATCGAATTGCGGGTGCTCGCCCACGTTGCCGACATTCCGCAACTGAAACAGGCATTCGCCGACGGCATCGACATCCACGCGATGACGGCGAGCGAGATGTTCGGCGTGCCGGTGGAAGGCATGGACCCGATGGTGCGGCGGCAGGCCAAGGCGATCAATTTCGGCATCATCTACGGCATTTCCGCCTTCGGGCTGGCCAACAATCTCGGCATCGGTCGAGCCGAGGCGGGTGACTACATCAAGATGTATTTCGAGCGCTTCCCGGGCATCCGCGACTATATGGACACGACGAAAAAATTCGCCCGCGAGCATGGCTATGTGGAAACGATTTTCGGTCAGACGCGCCCATTATCCCGAAATCCGGTCCGCCAACCAGTCCATGCGCGCCTTCAATGAGCGGGCCGCGATCAATGCGCCCATCCAGGGCAGTGCCGCCGACATCATCCGCCGGGCAATGGTGCGGATGGAAGCGGCCTTGGCCGACGCGAAACTATCGGCGCAGATGCTCTTGCAGGTGCATGACGAACTGATTTTCGAACTGCCGGAGAACGAGGTGGAGGCCACCATTCCGGTCGTGACCCGTATCATGGAAAACGCCGCGATGCCCGCGCTCGACCTGTCGGTGCCGTTGCAGGTGGACGCGCCGGGCGGCGGACAACTGGGACGAGGCGCATTGATAGGACCGAAGAAGGCAACAAGCGTCGAACCGCGCGGCAAGAAATCGAACTATCCCGAACCGTTCGCATCCCGCATGGCGGGGCGTGTCAAACGGCAGTTGGGCGATGCATTCGGCCTCGCCAATTTCGGGGTCAATCTGACGACACTGGAACCCGGTGCGGAATCGGCGCTGCTGCATGTCCATTCGGTGCAGGACGAGTTCGTCTATGTGCTGGACGGCACGCTGACGCTGGTGACGGAAGACGGCGAGCACATAATGGAACCCGGTGACTGCATTGGGTTTGCCGCCAACGGTGCCGCGCACCAGTTGGTCAACCGGTCGGACGCGCCCGCAACCTATCTGGAAATCGGCGACCGGTTGCCGGGCGATGCCGGTTCCTACCCGCGCGACGATCTGATGGCGACGATGACGGACCAAGGCTGGGCCTTCACCCGCAAGGACGGCACGCCTTACGAAAAGAGCTAGCCCAAGTCCTTGCCAGCGATGCGATAGACCTGCCCGTCACCGCGCATGAGCGCGTGGAACGACCGGTCCTCGAACAGGCCATCGAACGCCTTGTGGAAGACGTCGAGCCCACCGGTATAGGCTCCGAAAGAGGGCAGGATCATCCGTGTGCGGGATGCCGCAAAACATGAGCGGCTGACCGCCCTGCCCTTGCGGACGATCCGCGCCTTGGGGTGCAAGTGCCCCGCGATCTCGCCAGGCGCAGCCCCCACCACCGGCTCGTGGCGCAGGGTCAGTCCGCCGCATTCCAGCACGTCCGCCACCGTGCCTCCGAAACCGACCGGCGGGGCGGGGTCGTGATTGCCGGTGATCCAGACCCAGTCGCGCCCGTGCATGAGGCCGAGCAGTTTTTCGCGCGCATCCGGTGACAACCGCAATGCGGCCTGCCTGTCGTGGAACGAGTCCCCCAGCGCCATCACCCGCTTCGGCTGCCAGCGGACAATTGTGGCCGCCAGACGGGATAGGGTGATGGTCGTGTCGTAGGGCGGCAACATCATGCCGCGGCGGGCGAACGAACTGCCCTTCTCGAAATGCAGGTCCGCCACCAGCAGTGCCTGTTCGGCTGGCCAGTAGGCAACGCCCTCGCTGTCCGTTACCAGCTCCACCCCGTTGACCGCATGGATACAGGTGCCGGCGTGGTCGGCGAACTGCGCGTCGTTGGCGTGGTTGTCGGCCGGATGTGCGGCGGCGGTGGACTTCATAAGGGCGTCGCCATCAAAAGGAGGGGATAATCCGCCGGCAGGGTCCGAATCAGACATGCACCTTCTCTACACCCTCCCGTCCCGCGCGGTCACCATCGGCGGAATCGGCATACCGAAGACGCGCAAACAAAAGGCCCCGGTGCGGTGCACCGGGGCCATTGTCATTCTCGACAATGAAAACGACAATCAGTCTTCGTCGCTTCCTTCGGCAAGTTCTTCGCCGGTTTCCTGATCGACGACTTTCATCGACAGGCGCACCTTGCCGCGATCGTCGAAGCCCATCAGCTTGACCCAGACCTTGTCGCCCTCGTTGACGACATCGGTGGTCTTGCCCACACGCTCTTCAGCCAGCTGAGAGATGTGGACGAGGCCGTCCTTGGCCCCGAAGAAGTTCACGAAAGCACCGAAGTCGACGGTCTTGACGACCGTGCCCTGGTAGATTTCGCCGACTTCCGGATCGTCCGTGATGGAGCGGATCCATTTGACGGCGGCGTCGATGGCCGAACCAACGGAGGATGCGACCTTCACGGTACCATCGTCTTCGATGTTCACCTTGGCACCCGTCTTTTCCACGATCTCGCGGATGACCTTGCCGCCGGAGCCGATGACTTCGCGGATCTTGTCGGTGGGGATCTTGAAGGACTCGATACGTGGGGCGAATTCGCCCAGTTCCGAACGGCCTTCGGTCAGTGCCTTGGCCATTTCGTTCAGGATGGTCTGGCGACCGCCCTTGGCCTGTTCCAGTGCAGCCGTCATGATCTCTTCGGTGATACCGGTGATCTTGATGTCCATCTGGAGCGAGGTGATGCCGTCGGCGGTGCCGGCGACCTTGAAGTCCATGTCGCCGAGATGATCCTCGTCACCCAGAATGTCGGAAAGGACCGCGAAGTCGTCGCCTTCCTTGATGAGGCCCATCGCGATGCCCGCGACCGGTGCCTTCAGCGGAACGCCCGCATCCATGAACGCCAGCGAGGTGCCGCAAACGGTGGCCATCGAGGACGAACCGTTGGACTCGGTGATCTCGGAGACCGCGCGCAGCGTGTAGGGGAACTCTTCCTTGGATGGCAGAACCGCTTTCACGGCGCGCCATGCCAGCTTCCCGTGGCCGATTTCGCGGCGGGAGGTGAAGCCGATACGGCCCGTCTCGCCGACCGAATAGGGCGGGAAGTTGTAGTGCAGCAGGAAGTGTTCCTTGTAGGTGCCCGTCAGCGCATCGATGAACTGCTCATCGTCGGACGTGCCGAGCGTTGCAACCACGATGGCTTGGGTCTCACCGCGGGTGAACAGGGCCGAGCCGTGGGTGCGCGGCAGAATGCCGACTTCGGATTCGATGGCGCGCACCGTGTCGAGGTCACGACCGTCGATGCGTTTCTTGGTCTTGATGATGGAGCCACGAACGACATTGGCCTGCACCTGCTTGAAGACGCTGCCGAAGGTGTTGTTGTCCTCGTCGGAAGACTCTTCGGTCAGGAACTTGTCCTTGGCCTTGGCTTTCGCCTCGTCGAGAGCCGCGTAACGGTCCTGCTTGCTGGAGATCGTGTAGGCCTTCTCGATGGCCTTGCCGACGAGTTTCGTCATCTTGGCTTCGAGATCGGAATTGTCCGGAACGATGTGTTCGCGGGCGGGCTTGGCGCATTTGGAGGCCAGGTCCTTGATGGCTTCAATGACCGGCTGAAACTCCTCGTGGCCGAACATGACGGCGCCGAGCATCTGCTCCTCGGTCAGGATTTTCGCTTCGGATTCCACCATCAACACGGCATCGGTCGTGCCTGCAACCACAAGATCGAGCTCACTTTCCGGCATTTCGTCGATGTTGGGGTTGAGGACGTATTCACCCTCGATCAGGCCGACGCGGGCGGCACCGATCGGGCCGGCAAAGGGCAGGCCCGCGATGGAAAGTGCTGCGGACGTGGCGATCAGCGCCACGATGTCCGGGTTGTTTTCCATGTCGTGCGACAGGACGGTGCAGGTGACCTGCGTGTCGTTTTTGTAGCCAGCGGCGAACAGCGGGCGGATCGGGCGGTCGATAAGACGGCAGACCAGCGTTTCAGCTTCGGAAGGGCGCGCCTCGCGCTTGAAGAAGCCACCGGGAATTTTGCCTGCGGAATAGGCTTTTTCGATGTAGTTGACGGTCAGCGGGAAGAAATCGAGGTGGGGTTTGGGTTTCTTCTCGGATACGACGTTACACATCACCGTGGTTTCGCCATAGGTGACGAGAACGGACCCGTCGGCCTGACGGGCGACCTGGCCCGTTTCGATGGTGAGCGGACGCCCGCCCCATTCGATTTCGACGGTGTGTTTTTCAAACATGCTCATAGGAACTTCGTTCTTTCTCTTGGCGATATCGGGAACACCCGATATCGGCTGTAAGACGGCTGGCACCTCGCGCTTCTCGCACGACATCCACCACCGTCCGCGCGGTCGCGGGACGCCTATCGCCCCGCATACGAAAACCGCTTCGTTCGATACTGTTGGAGACATGCCCCCGGGGAAATCCACTGGAGTTTCCAGGGGGATTCACCCGGTCGCCGGACGCGGGCAAAACCGCGTCCCCTTCGACATCGCACCGCCCATCTTTCGAGATGGACGTTTCGTCGGATCCGTCAAGGGCAAGACAATGAGAGGCTTTCCAAACGCGAAAGCCGCCGACAATCCTGCCCCCTGAACCAAGGGACCACTCGAACAGCGCAGACGGACCCCCGCCTGCTGGCGTGCGTGTAGCATCGGCGTGGCTGTGAGACAATGGGGCGCACATGCGTCCCGTCGACAGTCCGGCACAAGCAAATGGTGCCACATTGGGTCGGTTGGAAACCGGTATTGCGTAGAGATAGCCTCATGACAAATCCACGTCGCATTCGTAGAATACTCATCGTTGACGACGATCCTCTCGACGGAACACTGGCCGAAAGCAGCATCCTTGCCGCGTCGGACATGACGGATATCCTCATCGTACAGGATAGTAAGGAGGCGTCACAGCGGTTCCGGGAGTTCGATCCCGACCTGATGCTGATCGACATTCACATGCCGGACCTCGACGGTTTCGGTGTGCTGCAGGAGATTCAGGATTTTGCGCGTGAGAAGAAGCGCAGGATCATCATGCTGTCCGGCTCGACCCGGGTGATCGACCGGATGCGGGCCTATGAACTGGGCGCAGACGACTACAGGGTGAAACCATCCTCGCTGGCCGAATATCGAACGATGGCCACCAGCCTGTAAGGGGTTGTGCCACAGCCGGGCATTCAGCTTGACGCCAAACGCAAAACGCCGCTCCGGTTTCCCGTGGCGGCGTTCTTCGTTTCAAATCAGGGGAAAGCCTAGCGGCGGATGCCGAGACGTTCGATCAGCGTCTTGTAGCGCTCCTCGTCCTTGCGGCGCGTGTAATCGAGCAGCGAGCGGCGGGTGGCGACCATTTTGAGAAGGCCACGACGGGAGTGGTTATCCTTCTTGTTGTCCTTGAAGTGACCGGTCAGGGCGTTGATGCGGTGGGTCAGGATCGCGACCTGAACTTCGGGCGAACCGGTGTCGCCGTCCTTGATCGCGTATTCCTTGATGAGTTCGGCTTTTTTCTCAGGGGTAATCGACATGTCGTTTCTCCGGCACCGGACAATAAAAGACGCCTGCGAGCCGGGATGCCGTCCAGCGCGGGCCATGTGTGATGTGCATTGTGTGGATGCAGTGGGCGATATGCGTCAGCGCAACGGGAAAGGCAAGGGGTCGCGTATGACGCCGTCCAACAGTTCTTCGCTGAAGGGCGCGTCGGCCTCATGAAGATGAAGAATGCTCACGTCTCCCGTCGGCTCGAAGACGGCGGCGCGGACCAGAGAAATATCGGTGGCATTGGCCTCACGTAATTTGCTGAACAGGTCCGCACGGGTGACTTTCACGCGTTTGAGGTTGTCGTCCAATATCCGGCCATGCTCCATCAGCAGCACAGGCTCGTTGTCGACAAGTCGCTGCGGCCATTCCCAGTATGTCCGCAGGAGAGAGATGCAGGTCTGCACGGCGAATATTGCAGCCAAACCGCCCGCAAACACCCAGAAACTGGTGGAAACGCCAGTGATCGCTCCGGCCAGTATCGACCCCATCGCCACCGTAAGCGCGAAATCGAAACTCGACATTTTTGAAAACGAGCGCAGCCCGTTGATGCGTGTGAGCACGATAATGACCGCAACCGCAACCACCGCGCGCCAGACGATCTCCCATGCCGTTTCCATCTTTGCTCTCCCCGCCTGTGTTACCAACAGAAGGACAAGGCGCAGCAATGGTTCCGTGCAGGCTTCAGCGGCGTGTATTCTTACGCAGCCAGTCGTTCCATTCGGCACGGCTGCCGCGCCAGGCGTTGATGTCCACCGGGCCTTCAATGCCGGGCACCTTGCCGGTGCCGGTATATTGCCAGAACGTCCAGTCGCGGCCCGGATACTTGTATTTCGGCTCCGCCGTCACCGACCGCAACCAATACTGGTAACCGGGAAGCTGGCCGCCGGAGAGGTTCTCGTGATGGAAGTCGACGGTGGTGTAGATGATCGGCTTTTGCCGGTAATGGCGCTCGATGATCGTCAGCCAGGTTTGCAGGTCGGCGCGCACCTTTGCAGGCGCCGGGCGTGTCTTGCAGGACGGGCTTTTGGGGTTCCACTCCACGTCGAGAACCGGCGGCAGGGATTGCTGGTCCTTCTGGACATTGCGGATGTAATTGGCCGCCTGCGCTTCCGGCGAGGCGCAGAAATAATAGAAATGATAGGCCGACCGGGGAATGCCCGCAGCCTTTGCATCGCGCCAGAACTCACCGAAGCGCGGGTCGCTGTCGTCCTGGCCTTCGGTCACTTTCATGAAGGCGAAGGCGATGCCTTCTTGCTTGATACGGGGCCAGTCGATGCCTCTGTTGTGGCGCGAAATATCGATTCCGTGGACGGCGAAATCAGCCGGCTGGCGGCCCTGTATCTTCACCGCATCAAAGTCGCCGTATTTCAGGTGACGCGTGTGCGAAACACGGTCGGCCCCAGGCGGTGGCGGAGCGGTGAGTGCGAGCGTGCTTTCCACCGTCTGCTCGCTCGCCGTGCAAGCGGTGAGAGCGGTGGCGACGGCGATAAGGGCAAGGGTGCGGAGCATAAAACGATCGTTGGGCGTGTTTGGTTAAAGGCCGGTTAAGAGGCTCTACGGAGTGGGCAATCCGAGCGCCTTGCGGCCCTCTTCGGTCTTGAGCGAAAAGTCCTGCCCGAGATAGGTATCGGCTTTAGCCGTGGCGAGATAGGATACCGCCTGTGCCACCCATTCGGGCGGAATGTGGGCGTCCCAGTCGAGCTGGCTGACCGGATTGATGCCGCTCCCCTTGATGGAGACCTGCATGTCGGTGGCAACTGTGCCCGGCGACAATCCGATGGACCGGATATGCGGTCCCTCCTCTCTATGCACCTGTGCCGTCAGCATCTTCACCGCTGCCTTGGTGGCGCAGTAGTGGGACCATCCCTCCATCGGGTTGTTGGCCGCACCGGACGAAATATTGATGATCGTGCCGCCGCCATTCGCCTTCATCGCAGGCAGAGCATGGCGGATGCCGTAATAGACGCCCTTGAGGTTCACATCGACGATGGTGGACCACGCCTCGGGGTCGCTGTCTTCCAGCCGCGCAATGGGGTCGATGAGACCGGCATTGTTGACCAGCAGGTCGAGCGACCCGAACGTATCGACTGTCCGCTCGATGGCCGCTTTCATGGCGGAATTGTCGGCCACGTCGGCAGTGATGGCGATGGCTTTGCCGCCGGCTTCTTCGATTTCGGTCACGAGGTCTTTCAGCGCACCGTCACTGCGGGCGAGACAGGCGACGGACCAGCCTTCGGCAGCCAGATGGCGCGCGGTCGCCGCGCCAATACCCTTGCTGGCACCGGTGATGAGAGCGGATTTGCCGGTCATACTTACAGTCTCCTAGCGCATCCGCTCCACGCACATCGCAACGCCCATGCCGCCGCCGATGCAGAGCGTGGCGAGACCCTTGTCGGCTTCACGCGCGGCCATTTCGTGCAGCAATGTCGTCAGGATACGCGCGCCGGAAGCGCCGATCGGGTGGCCGATAGCGATGGCACCGCCGTTCACATTCACCTTCCCGGTGTCCCAGCCCATCTCCTTGTTCACCGCGCAGGCCTGCGCGGCAAAGGCTTCGTTGGCCTCGATCAAGTCGAGGTCGGAGGCTTTCCACCCGGCCCGCTCCAGCGCGCGGCGGGAGGCCGGGATGGGGCCGGTGCCCATGACCTTTGGATCGACGCCAGCGGTCGCGCGGGACACGATTCGCGCCATCGGCGTGATGCCGCGCTTTTCCGCATCCGAAAGGCGCATCAGCACGAGCGCGGCTGCACCATCGTTGATGCCGGAAGCATTGGCGGCGGTGACGGAGCCTTCCTTGTCGAAAGCCGGACGCAGTTTCTCCATCGCCTCCATCGTCGCCCCGTGGCGGATATATTCGTCGGCATCGACCACCGTATCGCCCTTACGGCCCTTGATCGTGACCGGCACGATCTGCCCTTCGAAACGGCCCGCCTTCTGGGCTGCTTCCGCCTTGTTTTGCGAACCCACGGCAAACGCGTCCTGCGCCGCGCGGTCGATCTGGAATTCGCGCGCCACGTTCTCGGCGGTCATGCCCATATGGTAGCCATTGAAAGCGTCCCACAGCCCGTCGCGAATCATGGTGTCGATCATCTGAAAATCGCCCATTCGGATGCCGTCACGGAAGTGCTGGCAATGGGGCGAAAGGCTCATGCTCTCCTGCCCGCCCGCGACCACCACATCAGCGTCACCCAATTCGATCTGCTGCATGCCGATGGCGACCGCGCGCAGGCCGGAGCCGCAGACCTGGTTGAGCGACCATGCGGAGGCTTCCTTCGGCACACCGGCGTTGATGCTGGCCTGCCGCGCCGGGTTCTGCCCTTGTCCGGCCGTCAGCACCTGCCCGAGAATGACTTCATCCACATCGGACGCCGAAACGCCCGCCCGCTCCAGCGCCGCTACGATGGCAATGCGCCCCAGTTCATGGGCCGGGACGCTCGAAAGCGCGCCGTTGAAAGATCCAACGGGTGTGCGGACGGCGGAGACGATGACGACTGGATCGGACATGATTATTTTCCTCAATGTGCGGCTGATTTCAGCGCAGCGGCAGCCCGTGTATAGCCTCCCTGTGCGCCATCGACAAAGTGCACGTGATCGTCCGTCATTACGGAGGGCACGATGCAGGTCATGATCGCGCTGTCCTGTTCGAGCAGGGCATAGCGCAACAGACCGGAGTTCTGCGCGGCTTCGAGAATGCTCTCCAATTTCTGGCGGACATGGGGCGGGCAGTCGAGGGTCATTTTAAGCCCGTCATCGAACTTGCGGAAGTCGGCATTGGCACCGGTCGTGCGGGTGTAATGGCGGGCATCGAAACCGCCCGCTTTCATACCGGTCTTGTAAAAGACCCAGGCGATGAAGGTTTCGGCCAGCAGTTGCGCCTTGCGTTTGGCGAGGGACATCGTGTGTTTGGGGCCGATACGGGTGGCGCGGGCCTCCAGTTCGAGCCCGGCCGGCACCCATTGATAGCCGGGGCCTTCCGGCGGCACCGGGGTGCCGTGGCGGTCGAGGCCGTCTGTCAGATGGACCACCTCGCGTATCGCCGCACGGGTTGCCGCGTCCTCGCGTTCCGGCACAACGAGAAGGGTGAGAATGTGGCCGGTGCTGGATTTCATCGGGGTCCAGCGGCAGGACAGGCCGGTGAGGTCCGGCGCGGTGCCGGGCGGGGCGGCTTCGATGAGATTCTCCCCGGCCTTCATCCGCTCCTCCGCCCATGCAACACCACCACCGCCGAACATGGCATAGACCGCCTGCGGTGCTGCACGATGACGGGCGACCCGTACATCGTGCCCCGCCTGCCGTATGGTGCGGACCGGCACCAGAGACGCGCGCAACTCGAAGCCGAACTCGTCCAGCGCCCACCGCTTGGTGGACGCAAGCGCCTCGCGGGCGACATCCGCGCGGCTTTCCGGCACGGCGAAGGCCGCCCCGTCACCACCGAAGACATAGGGCAGCACCAGACCGTCATGGACATTGATCTGCGAGGAAATGACGGCAGCGCCCACGGTATTGACCACCTTGTAACGCCCGGAATCGATGGCCGCAGTGGACCCCTCGATATCCGCCATGCCGACCACCCAGTCGTCGGGCAAGGAACGGTATGTATCAGGATCGGCCAGCATCTCGAAGGTCTCGACGACATCAAGGTCGGCGTAGAATGTGTCGGTCGTCATGGCTGGTGGTTCTCCGTTCGCACCGGTATCGGGGGCCACGCAGAACGTTGCGTTGCCGGTACCAACCCCCAGTGTGGGGCTTCGTTGCCATAATGCTAGGTAACGGACGGAAGGGTGCATGTGCGAAAACGCACTTGTGTCGCGGTTCACTTGCCTTATCGTCGCGCAGGCACGCGGAAGCGTGATGTTGCGTGGGCACGGGGAGTGCCGCCCGACGGTTGAGCAATACGAACGGGGGCAGGCTTCAGTTGGCGGCGGACACGACCACCGAAGAGATATCCGGCAGCGACAACCGGACAGACGCGCGTGGCACAGATTCTTCGTCCCGCCGAAAAGACCCGTTCAAGGACCAGAACCGCCCGCTCGACGTGCGGCTCATGCGCTATATCTGGACGCATACAAAGGCCGAGCAGTTGTGGATCGGCTTCGTCATCCTGCTGTCGATGCCGACCTTCTTCATGGCGCTGCAGCTGCCGGTGATGATCGTCAATCAGCCCATTCAGGGTGTCGGTTTCGAAGATGCTACAGCCACGCAGCCGTTTCTCGCCTTCGATCTTGGTTTGCCGGATTTTCTTGGCGGCGAAACCTATTTCAGTTTCGCCGGGTGGGATCTTGAGAGGTGGCCATATCTCATCGCGCTGTCCTGCACGTTCCTGGCGCTGGTCTGCGTCAACGGACTCTTCAAGTTCTATATCAACACCTATAAAGGCCGCCTCGGTGAGCGGATGCTGCGGCGGATGCGCTATTCGCTGGTGGACCGGGTGCTGCGCTTTCCGATCAACCATTTCAAGCGGGTCAAGGGGTCGGAAGTCGCCTCGATGGTGAAGGACGAGGTCGAGCCCTTCGGCCTGTTCATAGGCGATGCCTTCGTGCAACCGCTCTATCTGGGCGGGCAGGCACTGGTGGCGTTCATCTTCATCATGACCCAGTCGTTCTGGCTCGGGCTCATAGCCGTGGGCGTGATCGCGGTGCAGGTGACGCTCATTCCCTACCTGCGCAAGCGCGTCATCGAGCTGGGGCGCGAACGGCAATATACCGCGCGGCTGCTTTCGGGGCGGATCGGCGAGATCGTGGACGGGATAACCGCCGTTCATGTCAACGATACGTCGAACTATGAGCGGGCGGAAATCTCGAACCGGCTGGGGCAGATTTTCTTCATCCGCTACGAATTGTATCAGCGGAAATTCTTCATCAAGTTCATCAACAACTTCCTCGCCCAGCTGACCCCTTTCCTGTTCTACGTGGTGGGTGGATATTTCACCATCATCGGCTCGCTGAACGTGGGCCAATTGATCGGCGTCATCAACGCCTACAAGGACCTGCCCGCCCCCATCAACGGGCTGGTGATGTGGGACCAGCAGCGCATCGACATCAACGTGAAATACGCCCAGATCGTCGAGCAGTTCAACATCGCGGGTATTCAGGACGCACGATTGCAGGAGCCGACCACCGAGCCGGTGCCACCGGTGGAGGGCACGATACAGGTCAGCAATCTCAAGGTCATGGACGAGTCCGGCTCGGTGCAGGTCGAGGATGCAGATTTTGCGCTGCCGGTGGATGCCATCACCGCCGTCATCGGGCCTCTCGGCTCCGGCGCGGGGGCGGTCGCGGCCACGCTTGCCGGTCTCTATCAGCCGACATCGGGGCGCATGATGGTGGACAGCAAACCCCTCGTCGGCCTGCCACAGGCGGTGCGGGGGCGGCGCTTCGCTTATGCGGGCACCGAGTCCTACCTGCCTCAGTCCAGCCTGCTCGACGCGCTGCTCTACGTGAACAAGCATGCGCCGCTCAAACCGCTCGAAGAAGCCAAACGCGCCAAGCTGATGATCCACCCGCGCGCCCGTATCGAGACGGAGGCGGCGGGCAATACGACACTCGATTTCTACGCCGACTGGGTGGATTACGATGCGATGGGCATATCCGGCCCGGACGAGGTCTATCCGCGCATGCACGATGTGCTCAGCGCTCGTGGAGATGGACCAGGCCGTCTATGAACTGGCCATGCGCCACCGCCTCGACCCGGCGGAAGACGGGGAGTTATGCGACAAGCTGTTGGAAGTGCGCCACGCCCTCAGCAAGCAGATCGCCGGGTCCAAGCTCGAAGAATATGTCGAGGTCTGGGATTTCGATAAGTATAACGAACACGCCACGCTGGCCGAAAACCTGCTGTTCGGCACCGCGACGGATGACAACGATTTCTCCATCGACAAACTCGCCTCCAACCCGATCCTGCGCGACGTGCTTGAAGCGGAAGGGCTCGACGCGACCCTGTTCGAAATGGGCCAGGAACTGGCGGAGACGGCCATCGAACTGTTCGCCGACCTGTCACCCGATAATCCGTTTTTCGAACAGTTGAACTTCATGTCGCCGGAACAACTGGAAGCCTATCCACCCATTCTCAACCGGGCACGGGAGAAGGGTTTCGAAGGCGTCGGTTCCTTCGACCGCAACGCGCTGATGGAACTGCCCTTCGGCTATGTGGAAAGCCGCAACCGGCTGAAACTGATGGACGAGGAGATCGAAAACCGCGTGCTGAAGGCGCGCAAGGCGTTTCACGAGCGGCTGCGGACCCACGGGGACGATGTCAGCGAAACGCTGGCCATCTACGACGCCGATACGTTCAATCCGCACAACTCGGTACGTGACAACATCCTGTTCGGACGCGTCGCCCACGGCCATTCCAACGCCGCCGACGAGATCGATACGGCCATCCGCGAATTGCTGCGCGAGCGCAGCATGGGGGAAGCCCTGTTCCGCATCGGGCTGGAATTCGACATCGGCACCGGCGGCAAGCGGCTTTCGGAAAACCAGCGCCAGCGGATCGCGCTGGCCCGCGCGCTGCTGAAAGGTGCCGACCTGCTGATCGTCAACCGCGGTCTCAACGCGGTGGACCAGCGGATGCAGGGCCGCATCATCAAACGGGTGCTGGCCCGTGCGCGGGGCGACGACCACGGCGGCACGAACGGTGCCCGGCGCTTCGGCGTGTTCTGGGTGCTGTCGTCACCCAAATTCGTAACGAAGATTCGATAATGTTCTGTTCTTCGACCGCCAGCGGTTGGCGGCCGAGGGCGCACCGGAAGACCTGTTGCGTTCCAATGAAAAATTCGAGACCTTCGTGTCTTAGCACTGTCTTAGGAGTATGTGATCATGAGTAAACTTCAGGACGAGGTGGATCTGCTGCGGTCGATCCCGGTGCTTGCCAACATGCCGGCCAACAAGCTGAAACTGCTGGCCTTCGCATCCGACAGGGTCAGCTACAGCGAGGGCGATGTGCTGTTCAATCAGGGAGACGACGCGGACGCCGCCTATATCGTGATCCGCGGGTCCGCAGATGTGCTGGTCAACACGGAGACCGGCTCCACCAAGGTGGCCGAACTGGGCGTCAACGCCTTCGTGGGCGACATGGCGATCCTGTCCGACATGCCCCGCACCGCCACCGTGAAGGCCGCAGCGCCACTCGACACGTTGCGCATCCGCAAGGACCACATGCTGGACATGATGAAAGACTCCCCCGTGCTGGCGATGGCGGTATTGCGCGAACTGATCGACCGGTTGGCCAAGACCACCGCCGATCTGACCGAAGCGCGCAGCGAGATCGAACGGTTGAAGGCATGAATGCAGCAGCCGACATCGTAGGCGGATCGTCGGGTTCAGGTTCGGGGCGGGGCGGGTCGAAAACCTTCACCGCGCGTATCTGGGGCGCGCGCGGATCGATGGCGGCGACGTCGGAAGACACGCAGAAATATGGCGGCAACACCGCCTGTGTGGAAGTCACCTGCGGGCAGCATACCCTTATTCTCGATGCCGGTTCCGGCCTGCGCCAGCTTGGCGACCGGCTGGTGGGAGACCATGCCCGGCTCGACGCACGGGGTATGGATCGCCCGCCGCTGAACCTGTTCTTCACCCATTGCCACTACGACCATATTTCCGGCCTGCCCTTCTTCGCCCCATTTTTCGATGAGGCGACCGAAATTCACATCTGGTCCGGCCATCTGGAGGGGCCGGACAAGACGGCGCGGATGATGGCGGACTACATGAAACCGCCATTCTTTCCGGTCGGACCGGAAGTCTTTCGCGCCGACATCACGCTGCACGATTTCGAGGCCGGGGATGAGTTGAAGCCTATGCCCGGGGTGCGGGTGTCGACGCTGGCATTGAACCATCATAACGGCTGTATCGGCTACCGGATCGATTTCGACGGCCGCTCCTTCTGCTACATCACCGACACGTCCCATATCGTGGGCGAACCGGATACGGGCATCGTGGAGATGTGCCGCGATACGGATTACATGGTCTACGATTCGACCTATACGGACAACGAGTTCAACCGCTACAGCAGCTTTGGCCATTCGACCTGGCAGGAGGGATTGCGGCTGGCGCGGATGGCGGGGGCGAAACGCTACTGCCTGTTCCACCACCGCCCCAGCCGCTCCGACGTGGCGTTGGATGCCATCGTCGACGAGGCGCGCGAGACGTTTCCCGCAACCGACGCCGCCTATGAAGGGATGGTGGTCCGGCTGTGACCCGACCCGCCCCCGAGTTCGCTCCCAAGCCCGCCGCCAAGCCCGCCGCCAAGTCCGCCACCGAACCGGACCCTGCCAGCGATCTGGATATCCTCATCGCCGAAACCGTTCCCGGCACATCCCGCAAGAAGAGACGGTCCGCTTTCCGCGATGCGGTGATGAGCCTGTGGCCGGGTATCGGTCGCTCGGCATTGCCGGAACGCATTGCCGGAGCGATCGCGGCCAACGACAATGTGTCTGAAGTTCTGGTCAAGCTGATCCAGTTGGCCGTTTTCGCCCTGTGGGGCCTGCTGTTTCTCGCCACACCGCAACCGGACCCGACCACAGTGTCACGGGTGCCGCTGGTGGTGGGCATCTACCTCGTCGTCAATATTGCGCTGCTGATCGTGGCGCTGACGAAGCGCACGCCATCGTGGCTGATCTACATCTCGATCTTTGTCGACATGGCGCTGCTGACCTATCTGATCTTCTCGTTTCACATCCAGTACGGCCAGCCCGCTTCCTTCTCGCTGAAGGCGGTGGAGGTGATGAACTATTTCGTCCTCATCGCGCTCAGGACATTGCGGTTCGAAGCGCGTTACGTGCTGGCGGCCGGCTTCATGGCGATTGCCGGCTGGACCGCGCTGGTCATCTACGTGACCACGAACGAACCGGGTGACCCGATGGTGACGCGGGATTACGTCACCTATCTCACATCCAATTCCGTGCTTGTGGGCGCGGAAATATCGAAGATGATCGCGATGGCGATGGTGACGATCATTCTCGCCATCGCCGTGCGACGCGCCCATGCCTTTCTCGTGTCCGCCTATGCCGAACGCACGGTGGCGGAGGACATGTCACGCTTCATGTCGGCGGGGGTGGCGGAGCAGATCCGCGACAGCGAACACGCCATCGTCGCGGGTGAAGGGGTGCGACGGGAGGCGGCCATCGTCAATGTGGACATCCGCGGTTTCACCGGCATCGTGGCCGACCTGCCGCCGGACGATGCGATGAGCCTGCTGTCGCGCTATCAGGGCACCATCGTGCCGCTGGTTCACAAGCGCGGCGGGTCGATCGACAAGTTCATGGGCGATGGCATCATGATCACCTTCGGCGTGACGAGCGACGACGACGCCTATTGCGCCAACGCCGTGCGCCTGTTGGATGACATTATCGCGGCGGGCGACGCGCTCTCCTTTCAGGGCAAACCGCTGGCCGTCAACATGGCGCTGGACGCGGGCACCGTCATCTACGGCGCGGTCGGCGAAGGCGACCGCCTCGAATACACGGTCATCGGCGAACCGGTGAACCGGTCCGCGAAACTCGAAAAGCACAACAAGGCCCTCGGCACCCGGGCTATCGCCACGCGCCCGGCTTATGCACGTGCCGTAAAACAAGGCTACCGGCGCAATGACAAGCCGGAGGAGGTTTCCAGCCATACGGAAGACGGCAGCGGACCGTTCGATCTGGTCATTCTGGCGTGAGTGGGCTGGCGTGAGCCTTGCCACACAGCTTCCCCGTCTAAGGCTTTGGTCCGGGCTGGTGCTGTTCGTGTATGTGGTCGTCCATCTGCTCAATCATGCACTGGGGCTCGTCTCGCTCGACGTGCAGGATAATGTCGGCCAGTGGGTGCAGGCCTTCTGGCGCACGATACCGGGCACGGTTGCGCTTTATGGTGCGTTGGCGGTGCATTTCATCTCGGTGCTGGTGGGTTTGTGGCGACGCCGCACCCTGCGAATGCGCGGGACCGAACGGGCGCAGATCGCGCTTGGCATCGCGATCCCGTTCCTGCTTGTCGTCCATGTGATGGGCACGCGCTATGCTGCGGAAGCCTACGGCATCCATGACGGTTATGCTTATGTGCTGCTGTCCACATTCGTGTTCAGCCCAGTCTCCGGCGTGCTGAATGCCGCCGGTCTGGTGGCCGCGTGGATCCACGGGGTAATCGGCCTGCACATGTGGCTGCGGGTGAAGAGCTTCTATTCGGTGCGTGTCCACCAAACCGGTCTCGTGCTCGCCACGCTGGTGCCGAGTGCTGCCTTGGCTGGCTATCTGTCGGCAGGGCGGGCCATCATTCCCCTGTCGCTCGATGGCGACTACATGGAAGGATATTATGCCGGACTGAACCTTGTCGACGACGCGGTATGGGCGTTTATCGCCCGGGACACGGATATGGTCCGCAACGGCCTGATCGGGATCGTTGCCCTGCTCCTTGTCAGTCGTCTGGTGCGCCACTGGGCCCGCAGCCGCCACCGCCGCATCGTGGTCGATTATGTGGATGGCCCCGTGACCAAACAGGATGTCGGCCCCACCCTGCTGGAAATGAGCCGCATGCGCGCCGTTCCCCATGCCAGCGTGTGCGGGGGCAAGGGGCGGTGTTCCACCTGCCGCGTCCGCATCGTCAAGGCAGAAGGTGATATTCCTGAGATTGACGACGACGAACGCCGTGTGCTGCGCCGGTTCAAGGCCGGTGAGGACGTGCGGCTCGCCTGTCGCCTCAGACCGACCGGCAATATGACGGTGCTGCGTCTCATGCCTGCGGAAGCCACCATGAGGATGGTGGCCGAGCAGGGGCGTTTTGCGACCGGGCAGGAAATGGTGGTGACGGTGATGTTTGCCGATCTGCGGGATTTCACGCGCACCTCCGAAAAGCGCCTGCCCTTCGATGTGGTCTATCTCATCAACCAGTTTTCCGGTGCGATGGGCCGTGAAGTGGAGGCGCAGGGCGGGCGGATCGACAAGTTTCTCGGCGACGGGCTGATGGTGCTGTTCGGTCTGGAAGACACACCGCAACAGGGTGCGCGCTCGGCATTGGCCGCCGCTGCCGCGATGATCGATGCGCTCGATGCGCTGAATGCAAGCCTGAAAGGCGATCTCGACGAACCGCTCCGAATGGGTATCGGCCTGCACAGCGGTCCGGCAGTGCTGGGCGAAATCGGCTACGGGGCGGCGCGTGCGCTGACGGCGGTGGGCGATACCGTGAACGTGGCCAGCCGCCTTGAGACCGCGACGAAAGCCGGTGATTGTATCGCCTGCATTTCCGCCGCCACCGTCGATCTGGCTGCTCTGGACAGGCCGATGGTCGTTCCCGTGCCTATATCCGTAAAAGGCAAGGACGAGCGCATCTCCGTTTATCGCGTCGATCATCCCCGCGAGCTGGAAATCATTGCGGTATCGGTCTGAACAGTGCCACCATTGGCACATAGACATTTGTATTCGCGCCCGTAACGGCACTATCGAAAGGCGAACCTATGGAGCCTGCAATGATGTCCAACCGAATCCATCGTTTCGCTTACAAAACGGCATTGGCGACGCTGACCATGTTTCTCCTGCCGCTGGCGGACATGTCCACCTCACCGGCAGTTGCCGGATGTGACGATGGCCCGAACCCTGGCGTGGACTGGACCGACTGCCGCAAGCGCAACATTATCGCCAAGGGCCGCGATTTGAGCGGGGCAAAGATGGACGGGCTCGACACGCTCGGCTCCGATTTCCGCGAGGCCAATCTGGCCGGTGTGTCGATGGTCAAGGCCCTGATGAACCGGGTCAATGCCTCACGGGCCAATATGGCGAAGGCCGACCTGTCGAAGGTCGAAGCGGCCCGCGCAACCTTCATCGGGACCGACCTGACGGAAGCGGTCTTCAACAAGTCCGTCCTGTTCCGCGGCGATTTCACCGAAGCCAAGCTGACAGCCGCCGACCTGTCGAAGGCCGAGTTCTCCCGTGCCACGTTCGACGGGGCGCAGATGAGCGGCGTGAACCTGTCCTTCACCAACCTCGCCCGCGCCACGTTCTACGATGCGGCAATGGACAATGTGAATCTGGAAGGGGCGTGGCTCTACCGGACCGGCATCGACGGGGTGGACCTGTCGACGGCGCAGGGGCTGACCAACGACCAGGTCGCGCAAGCCTGCGGCAACGCGGACACCAAACTGCCCGCCGAAATCACCCCGCCTGCCGCCTGGCCCTGTGCGCCGGATGAGTGAGCCTGATCCAAAACTCCATATCGACGTTCGCACGGGCCTGCCGGAGGAATGGCAGTTCCTGCTGAAGCAATATCCGCGCGAAACGTGGATGGCGAACACCGATTTGGGTGAAACCACGAAATTCTGGCTCTCCATTCACCGCCATTTCCGGCAGATGGCGGCGCATCTGACCTCCGTGTCGGGTGACTACCGGGAGGGTCTGGTGGACGCGCAGGCGTTCCGCACGCCGCATGGCACCCCGGCTGCAGCAGTTCCTCGGCACCCTCGACCATCATCACCGGATCGAGGACCATCATTTCTTTCCCCATTTCATCGCCGCCGAAAAACGGCTGGCGCGGGGTATCGAATTGCTGGAAGCCGACCACCACACGATCGACGCGCAGGTTCATGCGATGGTGACGAGTGCCAATACGCTGCTACAAACGCCAGCCGACAATGCTGAGGCCTTGAAGCGCAACGGCGCGGATTTCGCCGATACGTCCGACAGGATTGTGACCCTGCTCGCGCGGCATCTGGATGACGAGGAAGATATCGTCGTGCCACTGATGCTGGATCGCGGCGAGGTGCAATTGTTGTCGTAAAACGAAAATCGCCCCGTTTCCGGCATGGGGGGATGCGGGAAGCGGGGCGATGTACCGGGGGGTCTTGAGGGGAAAGAGCGCCCGGGATCCGTGTGTCTCAGATATGAGACGTTCGACACAGTGATTGGTTGCACCGGTGTTTCGCTTTTTTCGCTTTTTTTGCGACAGGCTGTTTCGCCGAGCTTGGCATGAGGCTTGCTATGTGCAGGGTATCATCACCGGAACCAAGATCATGCGCGCCATACTTCTCCCGTTTTTTGCACTCGTCGCCACCTTCCTCTCCTTGACCGCTTTTGCTCAGGAGCGGCTCGATACGACGCCCCGCATAGCCGTTATTTCCGCTTTCGCGCCTGAATGGCTCTCGATTCGTGAGCTTATGACCGAAACCACATCGCACGATGTCAACGGCTCGACATTCGTGACCGGCAAACTCGAAGGTAAAAATGTCGTCGCCTTCCTGTCCGGCGTGTCGATGGTCAACGCCGCGATGACTACGCAACAGGCACTTGACCGTTTTTCCATCACGTCCATCGTCGTGTCCGGCATTGCAGGCGGCGTCGATCCCGACCTGAATATCGGAGATGTGGTGATTGCCGGTCGGTGGGCGCAGTATCTCGATATGGTCATCGCGCGGGAAACCGGAGACGATGCCTATTCACCGCCACCCTTCCTTGACACGCCTCACGCCAATTTCGGCATGATGTTTCCGCGCATTATCGACGTGACGGTTACGGGCGAGGAACAGCCGGTCAAGAAGTTCTGGTTCGACGTGGATGCGGGCCTGCTCGCGACCGCCCAGACGGTCGCGGCGAGTATGGATCTGGAAGCCTGCGTCGCTGAAAACCAATGTCTGGGCACCCCGCCGAAAATCGTCGTGGGCGGCTCCGGTGTGTCCGGTTCGGCCTTCGTCGACAACACCGCGTTCCGTGAATATGTCTTCGACACGTTCGGCGCGAAGGTGCTCGACATGGAAACGGCTGCCGTCGCCCACGTGGCGTTCAACAACGGCGTGCCCTTCATCGCTTTCCGGTCCCTGTCCGACCTGGCCGGCGGCAGTGAGGAGGCCAACGAAATGGGCACGTTCATGGGGCTCGCCGCCAGCAATTCGGCGGCGGTGATGACGGCGCTCGTGAAGGCGATGCCGTGAGGCCAACGCCCTAGCGCGTCAGTTCCTTCATCCCGTCGCCCAGGCCGGACAGGGTGAGCGGGTACATGCGCTTGCCCATGATCTCCTGGATCATCGTGGTGGACTGGGTATAGCGCCAGCTCTTTTCCGGCACGGGGTTCAGCCAGATGGTCGATGGCCACTGATCGACGGCGCGGCGCAGCCATGTCTCGCCGGACTCCGCGTTCCAGTGTTCCACCGCGCCGCCGGGATAGACGACCTCGTAGGGGCTCATGGCCGCATCGCCCACGAAGATGCACTTGTAGGACGGGCCAAAGGTGCGCAGCACCTCCATCGTCGGTGTCACCGCCTCGCGGCGGCGGCGATTGTCCTTCCACACGCCTTCGTAGAGGCAGTTGTGAAAGTAGAAGAAATCCATGTGCCGGAACTCGGATTTCGCCGCCGAAAACAGCTCCTCCACCTGCCGGATGTGGCCGTCCATCGAGCCGCCGACATCGAGAAACAGCAACAGCTTCACCGCGTTGCGCCGTTCGGGCCGGGTTTTCACGTCGAGCCAGCCGTGTTCGGCGGTGGAGCGGATGGTGCCGTCGAGGTCGAATTCGTCCGCCTCGCCTTCCCGCGCCCACCGGCGCAGGCGTTTCAGCGCGACCTTGATGTTGCGGGTGCCGAGCTGCACATCGTCGTCGAAATCGCGGAACTCGCGTTTGTCCCACACCTTCGTTGCCCGGCGATGGCGGCTCTCGTTCTGGCCGATGCGCACCCCTTCCGGGTTGTATCCGTATGCACCGAAGGGAGAGGTGCCGGCGGTGCCGATATTCTTCGAGCCGCCCTGATGGCGCTTGTCCTGATTGGCGAGGCGCTCGGCCAGACGCTTCATCAATTCCTCGAATCCGCCCGCCGCTTCGATCTCGGCCTTCTCCTCGGGCGTCAGGTGCTTCTCGGCCAGTTTTCGCAACCACTCTTCCGGCAGGCTGCGCTGGGCGATTTCTTCGGGTACGCCGGAGACCGCTTCCAGCCCCTTGAACACCTGTGAAAACACGCGGTCGAACTTGTCGATGTTGCGCTCGTCCTTGATCAGCGCGGTGCGGGCGAGGAAATAGAATTCCTCCACGTCCCACATGGCCACGCCCCGCTCCATGCCTTCCAGCAACACGAGATATTCGCGCAGGGAGACCGGCACGTTGGCGGATTTGAGGGAGAAGAAGAGGGTGTCGAACATTGTGACAGTCAACGCGTGCGTACATGTCGTTCAACCACGTCTCCAGCGCTTCTTTTCGGAAGTGCCGCTTTATCCAGACGCGCGAGGATAAAACTCGAGATCCATCTCGTAAGCGGTCGATCCGCGACGCCGTTGATACCGAGAAACGAACAGGTCGCCGCGAAAGCGACGCGCTTGTTTCCGTCGACAAAACCGTGGTTCATCGTCAGGCTTTCCCATAAGGCAGCGGCTTCTTCGATCAGGTCAGAGTAATAGCCGGTTTGCGGCCGCAGTAAGGCCGACTCAAAAGCGCGATGTCACGAATGCCGTCAGCTCCGCCGTATGCTCAATTTGTCGGTCGTGGAGAGTCCAAAAGGTCTTCAATGGTCAGATACTGTAACGCATATCCGAGACCCTATTCAGCGAGTTTGCGAAATGTGCTGTCATCTGATCATAATTTCGTATGCGCCCGTCGTGCTCTCTGACTGACACCGTTGATTGTCACGGTCCGGGTCGCTCGCGTTCAAATTCGTCCTTGAGACCACGACAGCGACATTCTGCCGTTCTTCTGTATCGCAACGGGTTCGATCCGCGCGGTGTCAACAACTCACCAAATTTCGTTTTGGCATCTGTCGCATTCATCGTCTTCATAGGACCAGCCCTTGCACAAATGACCATTACAATTTACATCGATCATTTCGATCATTTCAACCCGATATCCGCACGATCATACGGCACGCTTTGATACATCTGATGGATCCAGTTGCGGAACAGCAGGTGGGCGTGGCTGCGCCAGCGGTTTTGGGGCGGCAGGGCCGGATCGTCGGCGGGGAAATAATTGTCGGGGATAGCGATCGGAACATCCGCCTTTACATCGCGAAAATACTCTTCCGCCAGCGAGGTGGAATCGTATTCGATGTGGTTGAAAATGTAGAGCCTGCGCGCCGCCGCTTCGGCCACCAGACAGGGGCCTGTCACGTCGCTTTCCATCAGCAGTTCCAGCGGTTTACTTGCCAGAATGTCGACGGCGCGCACCTCCGTCCAGCGGGAAACGGGAATGGAGAAATCGTCGGAAAATCCGGCCAGATAGGGGGATGCGGGCACCAGATTGCGGTGGCGGTAAACGCCGAACGCCTTGTCGGGCAACGTATATTTTGGCACCCCGTGGAAGTGATGGATCGCGGCCATCGCTCCCCAGCAGATCGTGAACAGCGTGTGGACGTTGGTGACGGTCCAGTCGAGAATCTCCGTCAGTTCGGCTCCAGTAGGTCACGTCGGAAAATGCGAGCGTCTCGATCGGCGCGCCGGTGATGATGAAACCGTCGAACTTTTCGTGGCGCACCTCATCCCACGTCTTGTAAAAATCGAGCAGATGGCTTTCCGCCGTGTTGCGCGAGGCGTGGGAGCCGATGCGGATCAGCGTCATTTCCACCTGCAAGGGAGTAGAACCGAGCAGCCGGGCGATCTGCGCCTCGGTGCGGATTTTGTCCGGCATCAGGTTGAGGAGCCCGATCCGCATGGGGCGGATGTCCTGCCGCAGGGCGGTGCGCTCGTCCATCACCATCACGCCCTCGGCTTCCAGCAGGGCGCGGGCGGGCAATCGGTCGGGAATACGGATCGGCATGGCAGTCTCCGGATGAAGGCTGCGTCGCGCGCCGCCTCTTAGCGAGTTGTTTACCGTGGCTGCAAGCCGGTCGAAGGAAAACGGACGCGGGCCAAATCACCACGAAAACGGTCTAGCGCGGCGACCGTTCGAGCGTCAAATCGCACAAGATGCGCCGGATCGCCTGATTGCATTGGCCATGCCGGTGAGATGTGCGCTAGGGTTGAGCGATACGAGTGGGGACGGACGGACCGGTGAAAAAAGACAAACCGAACAAGAGCGAGATCGGCTGGCGTGAGCATGTCGGTTTGCCCGACCTGGGGATAGCATCTCTAACCGCGAAGGTGGATACCGGTGCGCGCACTTCGGCGCTTCACGCTGTCGATCATGCGTTCGAAACGCGCGACGGGGAGGATTGGGTGACCTTCACGGTGCCCCATCCCGATACCGGCGACGATGTGCGCGTATCGGCAGCAGTGCTGGACGAACGCGAGATCACCAACACATCCGGCGTGCCGGAACAGCGCATCGTCATCGCAACGACCATGCAAATCGGCACACGCCGCTGGCCGATCGAGGTCTCACTTGCCGACCGCGAGAACATGACGTTCGACATGATCCTGGGACGCACTGCCATACGCGGGCGACGCCTGGTCGTCGCCCCCGGTAAATCCTTTCTGGCCGGAAAACCACGCCGCAAACCACGCAAACGAAACGGGCTGTCCAAGACGGCTCCAAAGGGAGACGATATATGAAAATCGCAATGATGGCCCGCAATCCGAAACTCTACAGCCACCAACGGCTGAAGGAGGCGGCGGAGCAACGGGGGCATACGCTCGACATCATCAACACCCTGCGGTGCACGATGAACATCGCATCCCACCGCCCGACGATTTATTACGAAGGCGAAAAGCTGAAAGGCTACGATGCCGTCATTCCACGCATCGGGGCGTCGATCACCTTTTACGGCCTTGCCGTGCTGCGGCAATTCGAGATGATGGGCGTCTATCCGCTCAACGAATCCGTCGCCATCGGTCGCTCGCGGGACAAATTGCGGTCCACACAGATTTTGGCCCGTGAGGGGATCGGTCTGCCGGTCACCACATTCGCCCATGATCCCAAACAGACGGACGAAGTGTTGAAGCTGGCCGGCGGCGCGCCGCTGGTCATCAAGCTGCTGGAAGGCACGCAGGGTCTCGGCGTCGTGTTGGCGGATACCGACCGCTCCGCCAAATCCGTCATCGAAGCGTTCCGCGCCTCCAACACCAACATTCTGGTGCAGGAATTCATCAAGGAAGCCGGGGGCACGGATATCCGGGCACTCGTGGTCGGCGGCAAGGTCGTCGCTTCCATGATGCGGACCGGCGCAGAGGGCGAATTCCGCTCCAACCTGCATCGGGGTGGCTCGGCGAAAACGCTGAAGCTCACAGCCGAAGAACGGTCCACCGCTATCCGCTCGGCCAAGGCGATGGGGCTGAACGTCTGCGGCGTCGATATGCTGCGCGCCAACCACGGGCCGGTGGTGATGGAGGTCAATTCATCGCCCGGTCTGGAAGGCGTCGAGAAAGCGACCGGTATCGACATCGCGGGCAAGATCATCGAGTTGCTGGAAAAGCAGGCCAAGCCCCACGCCACGAAAACCCGGGGTAAGGGCTAAACCTTTGCCGAATTCGACCATACCAAAGCGCCTGCCCTACGAATTCGGGCGGGCGCAGATCGCGGGCGGAACAGACGCGGTTGTGCATCTGCCCGTTTCCGTCATGCCGGACCACACGCCCGTCAACCTGTCGGTCCACGTCTTCCACGGCAAGCAGGAGGGGCCGACGCTGTTCGTCTCCGCTGCCGTTCACGGGGACGAGGTGATCGGCGTGGAAATCGTGCGGCGGTTATTGCATTCGCCTGCGCTGAAACGGATGCGGGGCACATTGCTGGCCGTGCCGATCGTCAACACGTTCGGCTTCATGAACCATTCGCGCTATCTGCCAGACCGGCGGGATCTGAACCGCTCGTTTCCGGGTTCTCCGACCGGCTCGCTGGCATCGCGGCTGGCGCATATCTTTCTCAACGATGTGGTGTTGCGCGCCGATTTCGGCATCGACCTGCATTCCGCCGCAATCCACCGCACCAACCTGCCGCAGGTTCGGGTGACATCGAGCCGTCGACGTGCCGCAAAACTGGCGGAGTGTTTTGGTGCGCCGATCACGCTTCATGCGAAATTGCGCGAAGGATCATTGCGCGGTGTGGCTGCGGAAAATGGCGTGGATATGCTGCTTTACGAGGCGGGCGAAGGACTGCGCTTCGACGAGTATGCCGTGAAGGTGGGTGTCGCGGGTTGTCTCAATGTGATGCACGAGTTGGGTATGCTGACGGCTAGACCCGGCAAGAAGAAAGTGCCGAAGCCGCTGCACTGCCGCGTCAGTTCCTGGATACGCGCTCCGGCAGGCGGATTGCTACGGGCGTATCGTGGAACCGGAGATGTCGTGGAAGAGGGCACACTGCTGGGTCAGATCGCGGACCCGTTCGGCACGACCGATACGGAAGTGATCGCCAAGCATGGCGGCGTCGTGATCGGCCGGACGAACCTGCCGATCGTCAACGAGGGCGACGGGCTGTTTCACATTGCGGAAATCGACCATAGCGGGCCGACCGACTGGGAACTCAACGGTGAATCGGCCCATCTGGAAGAGGGCGTTCTGCAGGATGAGGACGAGATCATCTGACCGGATTTACGGTCAGATGAAACCGCATTCGCTTCGACCGAACGGTTGAAATCCGTCGTTCAAGAGCGCTTGACCTAGAAAGTCAGCTTGTATGCGGCGCCTAGAAAACCGCCGAACTGGTTTTCACTTTCGGTGATCGGCGAGTCGGCTGCATCGTTCAGCAGGCGGGAATAACTCACTCCCGCACGCACATCAAAGCTGTCGGTGAGCTGATATTTCGCGCTGACCTGAGCATAAACATTCTTGATACCCGCATCGGCATCGTAGGCAGCAATCGGGTTACCCAGTGCGGTGGCATTGGCGGCTTGCAGCGTCGTTACGCCAAAGTTCGTGCCCATATATTCATCGTCCGCATAAACGCCACCGGCTTTTGCAGACATCGTCAACCGGTCGCTCAACATCACGTCGTAATGGGCGGACAGGTCGATCTCGTAGCCATATTCGTCGTTGGAATCGAAGCTGCGGAAATTGGGGATCGACGTAAAACGATCATCCTCGAACGCATCGCCCGTCACCTGTGTGGCAAAGGCTGCCGAGGCACCAAAGCGGTTGTCGCCATCATCGTAGAAGTCGTAGTTCACGAAACCACCGACGACCAGACCGCCGTCGATGTCGCCAAGGCCGGTCAGGCGGTTGGAGTCGCTCTCTTCACGGCCAAACCGATAACCCAAAAGCGGGCCGACGCTCAGGCCGTCGAAGCGCAGGGCGTGAAGGCGCACATCATCGAGGCTGCGGAATTCGAACCGGCGCGGGCCGTCCGATGGGCCGAAGGAAGGGGCGACGATGGGAAACCCGTATGCGCGGTATTCGTCAGACCCTTCGTAAAGCGGCTGAAAGCCGACGCCGCCGCCCAGTGTCAGCGAAAAGCGGCTTTCCTCGACGACCGGTGGAACGGGCTGGGTATCGACGTCCACAATAGCGTCGGCTGCGAAAGCGGAACCGGCGCTGAGAACAAGGGCGGTGGCGAGAAGGGAGCGAAACATTTTGATCCTGCTGGCAGAACGCAGACGCGCTTCAAGAGATGAAGGCTGCCTGACGATGAAATTAGACGGGTGATACAGATTTAGTAGACAAATGAAAACCGGGCGGGACATTTTGCCCCGCCCGGTTTTTGCCAACAGGCTTAATTTGTGGCTTCGAGACGCATGGCTGCAACACCGAGGGCGACATTCACGCCGGTGCCGGACTGAAGCGAGATCGGCTGAAGGACGAAGTTCTTGTCCGAACCACCGATCAGTGCGTTTGCAGCACCACCGACACCGACGGAGGCACCTGCGGATGCGCCGACATAACGGCCACCCATCGAGGAAGCGGCTTCAGCGCCTTTTGGGGCCAGCACGCGCCAGACCATGCGCTGTTTGCCGGTCACACCAACATCGAGGCCGAGTTTCGTGATCTTGCCCGTGTAGTTTTCCGTATCGCCGCCGGTGCCTTCGAACGTGCAGGCAACGCCTTTGGACGAGGCGATCAGCAGGCCGACGCCGGCTTCGACCTCACAACGCAGAACACCTGCTTCGACTTTCGCGTCCTGCGCTGATGCTGTGTTGCCCTGTGAAAAAGCCGCGCCCATGACGGCGGTTGTCAAAAATACAAGAAAAGCATTCGACATATTCATATTCCTTATTTCGAGGCGGTGAAGGGAATGCCGGCGGCCTCGAAACGGTCCGGCATCGAATGGTGTGAAGCGTTGAATGATTCCGCACGGAGCCGTTCAGCATCACATGCGGCACTTCAATCGTCCGGACCGTTTCAAGTGCATGACCATCTTCGGTCCATACGATGGTCTTCATTTAGAAAGCTATTTGAAAAGAGACAAACGAATAATAATTGCTCTTTCCATGCGTTTCGCTTAATTGAAAGTATGGATATCCAGCTCGCCCGCACATTCCTCGAGGTCATTCAGACCGGCAATTTTCAAGCCGCAGCCGAGCGGCTGTTCGTCACACAGTCGGCTGTTTCGCTGCGGATCAAGCGTCTGGAAGACGAATTGGGTCAGGTTCTGTTTACCCGCACCAAGGCGGGGGCGGTTTTAACACCGCCGGGGGAACAGTTCACACGTTTCGCCCGCTCCCTCGTGCGGGTGTGGGAAGAGGCCCGGCATCAGGTGGCCGTACCGGAAGGGTTCGACGCCACGGTGATCGTGGGCGCGCACCATTCGCTTTGGCCCGGGCTCGGGTTGCGCGGGTTGCGGCTGCTGGAGAGGATGCTGCCGACCACTGCTTTCCGCTGCGAGGTGGGGCGTTCTGACACGCTCATCCGCATGATGGGCGAAGGGCTGTGCGACATTGCCCTGCTCTACACGCCGCAGATACGACCCGGTCTTCGTGTGGAGGAACTGGTGGATGACCAGCTGGTGCTTGTGGCGACGGATGAGGATTTCGCAGATATCGACGACCCGCGTTATCTGTTCATCGACTGGTCGGGAGAGTTCACTTCTGCACATAAGACCCGGTTTCCCGAACTGCGCTCACCGCGCACCACAATGGCGTTGGGCACGACGGCCATCGACTACGTGATCGACAACAACCGCGCCGGATATTTTCCCGCCCGCGCCGTCGAAACCGCCATTGCAGATGGCACGTTGCATCTCGTGCCCGATGCACCGGCCTTTCCGTTTCCGACCTATGTGGTCTGGCAGGTCGGCGTGGACAATTCCGACCTGATCGCCGAGGCGGTCAGGCTGCTGCGCCGGGTCGCCGACAAGGTGGATGAGGAGCAGGTGGAATCGCTGGATGCGGCAGGTGTCGAAATTCTCGATGCGGAGACGATGGGGGCCATGCTGCAGGAAGTCTAAGCGCACGATCCCAGCCCTACCCCTGCCCTGCCCCAACCTTTTTGCGGCCAAAGCCCCAGACTTGCCCCACGGCCTAGCCCCGTCCCCGCGCGAGAAACGCCAGGCGCTCGAACAGATGCACGTCCTGCTCGTTCTTCAGCAGGGCACCATGCAGCTTGGGCAGGGCATCCTTCGCATTGCCGCGCAGCGTTTCCGGGTCCACATCGTCTGCGACCAAAAGACGAATCCAGTCCAACGCCTCGGACGTGGACGGTTTCTTCTTCAGGCCCGGCGTGTCGCGCACCTCGTAGAACTGCGTCAGCGCCTCGCGCACCAGCCGCTGCTTGATGCCGGGATAATGCACCTCGACGATCTTCGACAAAACCTCGGCATCAGGAAACGAGATGTAATGGAAAAAGCAGCGGCGCAGGAAGGCGTCCGGCAGTTCCTTCTCGTTGTTCGACGTGATGATGACGATGGGGCGGACTTTCGCCTTCACGGTCTTGTCGAGTTCATAGACGTAGAACTCCATCTGATCGAGCTCCTGCAACAGGTCGTTGGGAAACTCGATGTCGGCCTTGTCGATCTCATCGATCAACAGCACGACCTTGCCGTCCGCCTCGAACGCTTCCCACAGCTTGCCCTTCTTGATGTAGTTGGCGATGTCGTGGACACCCTCCTCCCCCAATTGGCTGTCGCGCAGGCGGGAGACGGCGTCGTATTCATACAGACCCTGTTGTGCCTTGGTGGTGGATTTGATGTTCCATTCCAGCATCGGCAGCCCGAGGGCCGTGGCGATCTGGCGGGCGAGTTCCGTTTTGCCGGTGCCCGGTTCGCCCTTGACGAGCAGCGGGCGCTCCAAAGTAATGGCGGCGTTCACCGCCGTGGTAAGATCGGAACCGGCGACATAATCGTCGGTGCCGTTGAAACGCAGATCGGTCATGAAAATCGTGTCTTGGCAGGATTGTTGACAACCATTAGGGCAGTCGCGCGTTGTGGTGCAACGGGGAGACATTCTCCAGTGCGCTCCCCGCCTGATTTTTATTTCGAACGAAAGGTTTTTTCATGTCCATTCTCAAACGCGGCCTTAAAGGCGCACCCGTACGCCGCCTCCAGGCCAAACTCGGCGTAACCGCCGACGGCGATTTCGGCCCCGGCACGGAAAAAGCCGTGCGGGACTTTCAGCAGTCCAACGGTTTGGCTGTCGATGGGATCGCCGGTCCCGATACATTCGCCGCGATGGGCCTGCACGAACTGATCCTACTGCGTGTCGGTTCGCGCGGCGAGCAGGTAAAGACGTTGCAAAAGGGGCTTGGCATAGACGCCGACGGCATGTTCGGCCAAGGCACGAAAAAAGCCGTCATGGCCATGCAGGAACGCCACGGGTTGACAGTGGACGGCATGGCCGGTCCCAACACCCTGTCCAAAATGCCTGAATTCGCCGAAGTGGACGACAGCGTTGTCGAACGCGCCGCCATCACGCCGGACGACGAACTGTTTGAGGGTGAAGACCTGCCGGAAATTTCCGGTTCCGAACCGGTCAAGGGTTCTGCGGAAGCGGCCCCGACGAAGAGCCTTTGGGGCAAGGTGAAGGGCTGGTTTAGCTAAGATCAGCCAGCTTTACAGCCTGACACGTCAATCATTGCGAACCCGGTTTCTGGTATCAGACGCCGGGTTCGTTGCTTGTGCGCTTCGACTTGGCATTCATATTGGCAAAGACAGCCGCCAAGGCCGGGTTCAAGCGCAATGGGCGGAAAGCGACCTGAACGGAAGCGTCCTTTCCCTTCAGCCGTGCTGAACCGGAGCGTGTTTCGCCCGGCTCCCGGTCTGAATCGGCAAACGGCGGTGGTGAATTGCGAACGGACGAGGATGTCAGCAGAGCCACGATTGTGTTTTCGGGGCGCGATTTCGGGCTGGTAACTGCAACGCTTTCCAGTTCGACATATTCCTCTGCGGCACCAACGGTCGTGCCCGTGCCGACCATTGCAATCTCAACGGTCGTGTGGCCGCGGCCAACGAAACCGAGTTCCTTCGCGGCACCCTTTGACACGTCCAACACCCGGTTCCTTGCGAACGGCCCGCGGTCGTTGATGCGGACGACCACACTCTTGCCATTGTGGACATTGGTGACCTTGATCTTCGTGCCGAAGGGAAGGCTGCGATGGGCCGCCGTCATTTTTGACGAGTTCATCCGCTCACCATTGGCGGTGCGGTTGCCGTCCAGCGCATACCAGGATGCGGAGCCCGTTTGGGCATGAGCGGGAACGGCAGGGACGGCGAGTAGAGCGATAAGACCGAAAGCGGAAACGAGGCGCATGGCGATTGGGTCGGTGCGGTTTGTTCTGGCGCGCCTTTGACGGTCAATTGTGGTCGGGTGTTGGGCCGATCGGGGCGGTTTTGTGATAAATCGTCCAGCCTGCCCCGTCCACCATGCCCTGTCCACCATGCCGTGGTTCTGACGACGACCCCGATGCGCCATGAAAAAGGCCCGGACGCTTTCGCATCCGGGCCTTTTCGGTTTCAGCGTGAGGTGACGGTTTATTTGTCGTCGGTGTCGCCGTCGCGGCCTTTCAGGGCTGCGCCCAGAATGTCGCCGAGGGATGCACCGGAATCGGAGGAGCCGAACTGTGCGACCGCCTCTTTCTCCTCGGAAATCTCCAGCGCCTTGATCGACAGGTTCACCTTGCGGTTCTTCTTGTCGAACACGGTCACGCGGGCATCGACCTTCTGACCGACGGAGAAACGCTCAGGGCGCTGCTCGTCACGGTCGCGGGACAGATCGCCGCGCCGGATGAAGGCGTCGATTTCCGTGTCCACGATGCGGGTTTCCAGACCGCCGTCGATAACCTTCATCACCTCGGTGGTGACGATGGAGCCCTTGCGGATGTCACCGGCAGCGCCGGATTCCATCGTGTCGGCACCATCCAGTTGCTTGATGCCAAGCGAGATGCGCTCCTTCTCGATATCGATGTCGAGCACCACGGCCTTGACCATTTCGCCCTTCTCGAAGTCCTCGATGGCATCCTCGCCGGAGCGGTTCCAGTCCAGGTCCGACAGGTGAACCATGCCGTCCACATCGCCTTCAAGGCCGATGAAGAGACCGAATTCGGTCTTGTTCTTCACTTCGCCCTCGACGACCGTACCGACCGGATAGGTGTCGGCAAACGTGTCCCAGGGGTTGGACAGGTTCTGTTTCAGACCCAGCGAGATACGACGCTTGTTGGGGTCTACGTCGAGCACGACCACTTCGACCTGCTCCGTTGTGGAGACGATCTTGTTGGGGTGCACGTTCTTCTTGGTCCAGGACATCTCGGACACGTGGATCAGACCTTCGATACCCGGCTCCAGCTCCACGAACGCACCGTAGTCAGTGATGTTGGTGATGCGGCCATCGACCTTGATGCCGACCGGATATTTCGCGCCGATCGAATCCCAAGGATCGGATTCCAGCTGCTTCATGCCCAGCGATATACGATGGGTCTCCTGATTGACGCGGATGATCTGCACCTTGACCGTCTGGCCAATGTTCAGAATCTCGGTCGGATGGTTGACGCGGCGCCAGGCCATGTCGGTCACGTGCAGCAGGCCGTCGATGCCGCCAAGGTCCACGAACGCACCATAATCGGTGATGTTCTTGACCACGCCATCGACGATCTGACCCTCTTCGAGGTTCTGGACGATTTCCGAACGCTGTTCCGCGCGGCTCTCTTCCAGCACAGTACGGCGGGATACGACGATGTTGCCGCGACGACGATCCATTTTCAGGATCTCGAACGGCTGCGGCGTGTTCATCAGCGGGGTGACATCGCGGATCGGACGGATGTCCACCTGCGAACGGGGAAGGAAGGCGGTCGCGCCATCGAGATCGACGGTGAACCCGCCCTTGACCTGGTTGAAGATCTGACCTTCGACCTTTTCCTGTGCCTCGAATTTCTTTTCGAGCTTGATCCAGCTTTCCTCGCGGCGGGCCTTGTCGCGGGACAGGACGGCTTCGCCCATCGCGTTCTCGACCCGTTCGAGATAGACCTCGACTTTATCGCCGACCTTGAGCGTGCCGCTCTGGCCGCCGGTCTGGAATTCCTTCAGCGCGACGCGGCCTTCGACTTTGAGGCCGGCGTCGATGATTGCCATGTCTTTTTCGATGGCAGTCACGATACCTTCGACAACCTTGCCTTCCTGAATGGAAGAGGTGGCCATTGTTTCGTCGAGGAGGGCTTCAAAATCCTCCATCGATGGGTTCATATCAGACATTCATGCTCCTAGGCGTGCGGGCCAGCAGTGCGAAAATTTTAAACGGGAACGCGCGGGCCACGCTTTGCACCGGGGTTCGTGTGGAAAGGCAGTCCGCAAACCCGGCCTTGCGAACGAGGCCCCCGATTAAGGGTGTGGTGCGATGGGCAAGCGGACCGTTGGTCATGCCGTGAGGACATAACCGTTCGGATTATGTTCGGGTGCGCTCGATTATCTCGCAGGCGCGCCTGAACGCGGTGTCTATATCCATCTGGCTCGTATCGAGCAAGTGGGCATCGGGCGCGGGGCGCAGCGGCGAGTCCGCTCTTCCCATGTCGCGGGCATCGCGAGCCTCGATATCGGCCAGAATCTGCTCGAAAAGGCTACCGTCGCCCTCACTCTCACCGCTGCGCAACCGGATTTCGTTCCAACGTCTTCGCGCACGCTCCTGCGGGCTTGCTGTGACGTAGAGTTTGACCGTCGCATCGGGGCAAACGACCGTGCCGATATCGCGTCCGTCCAGAACCGCTCCGGAAGGCTGTGCGGCAAAAGCCCGCTGGGCGTCCACGAGGGCCATGCGAACGGCGGGAATGACCGCAACCCGCGAGGCGGCTTCGCCGATATCGTGTTGCGACAGAACGATACGATCGAGGGCGGCGAGATCGACACGGTTGGCGGCGGCGACGGCCAACGCCTCATCGTCCAGCGATTGCCCCGCTTCCAGCATCGCATGGCCGACGGCGCGATAGGTCAGTCCCGTATCGAGATGGGCCAGACCAAACGCTTCAGCCAACCGGCGCGACAGGGTTCCCTTGCCGGATGCGGCAGGGCCGTCGATGGCGATGACGAGGGGCATGGTATTACTATGTGGTTTCAGAGGTTTCATGTGAGCGTAAATTGGATACATACGAATTGACTGTATGGTGTGCCTTGTCTAATTCTATCAGTGTTACGATAGGCACCTAGTAAGGTTACATAATTCAATGCGTAAATTGTTTCTCATCGCAGGCACTGCCATACTTATGTCCACTCCGGCGCTTGCTGGTAGCAGCACTCTCAGCAAGGGTTCTGAGAAGCTTGCATTGTGGTGCGACGGAAGTGGTTGCTACACGGCACCTAAACTGTCGGCTTTCAAGAAGGGCCCCAAAACCCGCATCGGCACAGGTGGCGCGTCCAACTATGCGAAGCACAAAAAAGCCTTGAAGGCAAAAGGCTGGGAATAGTTTTCCAAGCGCACCTCATGTCGCGTAGCGGGAGGTGCCTACCTGGTCTATAGGCTCCTCAACCTAATGGAGTTTTTGGACCAGAGCGACATATGAGCGATACGAAGCGCGCGTGGCGGACGGAAGACATGGAAACCGCCTATGGTTTCACGCCAGTCGCGCAGGGCGAGAAGCAGGCGAAGGTCGACCACGTCTTCCATTCGGTCGCCGCACGCTACGACCTGATGAACGACCTGATGTC
The DNA here is from genome assembly GCA_963799325.1 of uncultured Alphaproteobacteria bacterium. Taxonomy (GTDB): domain Bacteria; phylum Pseudomonadota; class Alphaproteobacteria; order Rhizobiales; family Rhizobiaceae; genus Pseudahrensia. The sequence goes on from CAWCWS010000004.1 coordinate 506,643, forward strand.
GGCGGGCGTTCACCGGTTGTGGAAATCCGTTCTCGTCACCAAGGCTGCACCGTCGAAGACACGCCCCTGGCGGGCGCTCGACGTGGCTGGCGGCACGGGCGATATTGCGTTCCGGCTCGTCGACGCCTCCAACGGCAATGCCGAGGTGACGGTGCTAGATATCAACGGCTCCATGCTCGATGTGGGCCGCGACCGCGCCGCGAGGAACGGCAAGGCGGACAAGGTCGATTTCGTGGAAGCCAATGCGGAAGACCTGCCGTTCGATGACGACACGTTCGACGCCTATACGGTCGCCGTCGGCATCCGAAACGTGCCGCGCATGGATGTGGCGCTTTCGGAAGCCTGGCGCGTGCTGAAACCGGGCGGGCAATTTCTGTGCCTCGAATTTTCCGAAGTCGATGTGCCCGTGCTCGACAAGCTGTATGACGCCTGGTCGTTCAACGCCATTCCCGCCATCGGCAAGGCGGTGACGGGGGACCGGGACAGCTATCAATATCTGGTGGAATCCATCCGAAAATTTCCCAATCAGGAGACGTTCGCCGGTGCGATCCGCGATGCCGGTTTTGAGCAGGTGACGTGGCGCAACATGACCGGCGGCGTGGCGGCGCTTCACACCGGCTGGAAAATCTAGGCCTGGTTCATGGCAACAATTCCCGATCTCGCACGTCTGGCCCGTGCCGTCTGGGTGCTGATGCGCGAGGGTGTCATCACAGCGCTTCCGGCTGAAAACGAACCGCCACCCGTGCGGCGCCTGAAAGCCGTGGCAAGGCTGGTGGAGCGCAAGCGGGCGACCGACGCGCCGCAATCGGAAAATCTCGCGCGGGCGTTGAACCGGCTGGGACCAAGCTGGGTGAAGTTCGGGCAATTTCTCGCCACGCGACCGGATCTCGTCGGCTTTTCCATCGCGCGCGATCTGGAACTGTTGCAGGACCGGATGGAGCCGTTTCCGTCCGAGGAAGCACGGGCGATGATCCGCGAGACGATGGGCCGCCCGGTGGACGCCATGTTCGCAACCTTCGGCGAACCGGTGGCCGCCGCCTCCATCGCGCAGGTGCACCGGGCAACGACCGTCGACAAGAACGGTTTGACCCGCGACGTGGCCGTCAAAGTCATCCGCCCCGGCGTACGCGAAGCCTTTGCCCGCGACTTGCAGACGAGCTTTACCGCCGCCCGCCTGATCGAACGCTGGTTCCCGACGTCGCGCCGCCTGCGGCTGGTGGATTCCGTCGACATGCTGGCCCGCTCCGTGCGGCTGGAAATGGAACTGCGCCTGGAGGCGGCCGCCTTCTCCGAGATGACGGACAACACGGCAGACGATCCCGATTTCCGCCTGCCGGCCATCGACTGGGACCGGTCGGGCCGCGATTGCATCACGATGGACTGGGTGGACGGCATCAAGATGAACGACGTGGTCGCCTTGCGCGCCGCCGGTCACGACATGCCGAAACTCGCCCGAAACCTCATGCAGGCCTTTTTGCGCCACGCGCTGCGAGACGGTTTCTTCCACGCCGACATGCACCCCGGAAACCTGTTCGTGGCCGCCAACGGGGACATCGTGGCCGTCGATCTGGGTATCGCCGGGCGGATGGGGAAGGCCGAACGGCGCTATCTGGCGGAAATTCTCTACGGCTTTCTCAACCGCGATTACCGCCGTGTCGCAGAGGTCCATTTCGAGGCCGGTTACGTGCCGCCAACGCAGGATGTGGCCAGTTTCGCTCAGGCTCTGCGCGCGGTTGGCGAGCCAATCTATGGGCGCACGGCGGAAGAGATTTCGATGGGCGGGATGCTGACGCTGCTGTTCGAAATCACCGATATGTTCGACATGGCGACGCGGCCCGAATTGCTGCTGCTGCAAAAGACGATGGTGGTCGTCGAAGGCGTTGCCCGCACACTCGACCCCAACTTCAACATGTGGGAAAGCGCCGAGCCCATCCTGCGCCCGGAAGTCACCAAGTTGATCGGCCCGCAGGCCAAATTGGACGAAGCGCGTGAGGGGTTCGGCGCACTGGCTCGGATCGCCCGCAACGCTCCGCAATATGCCGCGCGGCTGGAGCGGCTGTCGCTGGAAGTGGATGCGATGGCCGAGAACGGCGTGCGGCTGGATGCGCCGACGATTGCCGCCATCGGCAAAGCCGAGGCACGGGCTTCGCGCTGGGGTCGCGTGGCGCTGTGGGTCATTGCGGTGGCTGCGGTGTGGGTGGCGGTGAGCGTGAGTTGATTGATGCCGTCATCCTCGGGCCCCGTCCCGAGGATCTGGAACAATACCACTCGCAGGCACTCACCGGATCCTCGGCACGGTGGCCGAGGATGACGAACCTTAGGAGTTGGTGACCTCGCTCCAAAAATCGGCAATAACCACTCCATGAAGCACCGCCAGACCCTCGCCAACCGCTCCATCCTCCTCCTCATCAGCGGCGGCATCGCGGCTTACAAATGCCTCGATCTCATCCGCCGTCTGCGGGAACGGGGCGCGAATGTCCGTGTAGGCATGACGCGGGCGGCGCAGGAATTCGTAACGGTCGGCTCGGTGCAGGCGCTGACCGGGTCCGACCGTCTTCACCGACCTGTGGGACCGGGAGGCGGAACAGGACGTCGGCCATATCCGGCTGGCCCGTGAAGCCGACCTCATCATCGTCGCTCCCGCCACCGCCGACATCATGGGCAAGATGGCCAACGGGCTGGCGGACGACCTGCCGACCACCGTGTTGCTCGCCGCCTCCTGCCCCGTTCTCGTGGCACCGGCCATGAACCCGCATATGTGGGCGCATCCGGCAGTCGCTCGGAACGTGGAAGCGTTGGAAGGCGACGGTCTGCCATTTCGTCGGGCCGAACGAGGGCGAGATGGCGGAATCCGGCGAAAGCGGGTCTGGGCCGGATGTCGGAACCGCTCGAGATCGTCGCGGCTGCCGAAAGGTTGCTCGACGACACGCCCAAGCCTTTGGCCGGCCGCCGCGCCGTCGTCACGTCCGGGCCGACGCGGGAGGAAATCGATCCGGTTCGCTACATCTCCAACCATTCGAGCGGCAAGCAGGGCCACGCCATTGCAGCGGCTCTCGCGCGGGCGGGGGCCGAGGTCATTCTTGTGTCCGGACCGGTCTCCATCCCCGACCCGGAGGACGTGACCGTGGTGAATGTGACCAGCGCGCTGGAGATGCAGGAAGCCGTTGAGCGCTGTTTGCCCGCCGACATCGCGGTTTTCGTCGCAGCCGTGGCCGACTGGCGCGTCGAGCGGGCGGAGGAGAAGATGAAGAAGGGCACGGCCGGTTTGCCGAACCTCGTGTTGACTGAAAATCCCGACATTCTGGCTGGCGTTTCGCAGCGCACGAATGACCGCCCCGCCCTCGTCATCGGTTTCGCCGCCGAGACGGAAAAGCTGGTGGACCATGCGCAAGCCAAACTGGCCCGCAAAGGCTGCGACTGGATCGTCGCCAACGATGTGAGTGAAGGCGTGTTCGGCACGGACCGCAATGCGGTCACGCTGGTGACCAAAGCGGGCGCCGAGAAATGGCCCGCAGGATCGAAGGACAGTGTCGCCGAGCGGCTGATCGACAGGATAGTCGAACGGTTTGAGACGGTGGAGGTTTGACAATGGCGAACGACGACAAGATCGAGGTGCGAGAGCATCACCACGCCGGGACGCACGTCACCCGCGTCGACAAGACGAAATACGAGGCGATGCGCTCCGCCATGCTGGCCGTTCTGACACCCGAACAGCCCGGCATGACGCAAGCCGAATACAAGACAGCTTTGTTGCCGTTGCTGCCGGACGATCTCTTTCCCGGCGGTGAAAAAGCAGGATGGTGGACGAAATGCGTCCAGCTCGATCTGGAAGCGAAGGGCATCGTCGCCCGTAGTGCTACGAAACCGTTGCGGTTCTACAGGATCTGAGCAGCACCCATTGCCAGCGAAACGCCTGCGAAATGGCACGCAGCCGCCACGGCGACGAAGCCGTGCCAGATCGTGTTGTGATAGCGCAGCGCCTCCCATCGGTAGAAGGCAACGCCGCCGGTATAGAGCGCGCCGCCGATGACCAGCAGGACGAGGGACGAGGCAGGCAGCGCTTGCCAGATCGGCACGATGCCGATGATGCAGACCCAGCCGAGACCGAGATAAAGCGCCAGCAGCGCACCCTCGAACCGGCCCGGCACGAACAGCTTGGCACCGACGCCTACCAGCGCGCCGACCCAGATGGCGGCGATGAGCGGAACGCTCCATGCGGCGCTTTCGATCTGCGATAGGAACGCCGTGCAGGTGCCTGCGATCATGATGTAGATCGCCGAGTGGTCGAACCGGCGCAGCCACAGTTTGGTGCGCGACATGGGCCACATATTGTAGGCCAGCGAACAGCCCAGCATGGCGAAGAAGCCCGCCGCATAGACCGTCACCGCCGCCAGTTCGGCAGGTGTGCGGACACTGGCGACGTGGGTGATGAGATAGCTGAAGCCGACGAGGCCCATCAGAATGGCGAGGCTGTGAACGATCGCGTCCGAGGCGACCTCGCCCGCGCTATAGTTCCGGCCCCAATAGGCCCTTAGCTGTTCGACCGCTTCCATATCAGTGTGCGGCAGACGCATCGCCCAGCACTTCCTTGGAGGCCACGGTGGAGTCGGTCGTTCATCGTGTAGATCATCGGCACACCGGTGCCGAGGTTGAGGCTGGTTATCTCTTCCGTGGTCATTCCGTCCAGCACCATGACCAGGGAGCGCAGGGAATTTCCATGAGCGGCGACCAGCACGGTCTCCCCCCGCAACACGCGGGGCAGGATGGCCTGCATGTAATAAGGCCAGACGCGCGCGCCCGTGTCGCGCAGGCTTTCGCCGTCTTCACCGGGCGGCGGGGTGGAATAGGACCGACGCCAGATATGCACTTGCTCCTCGCCCCATTTTTCGCGGGCATCGTCCTTGTTCAGCCCGGCGAGATCGCCGTAATTGCGCTCGTTCAGGGCTTCGTCGTGGATCGTTTCGAGGTCGGACTGGCCGACACCATCGAGAATATGCTGGCAGGTCTTTTCGGCGCGCTGCAGCACGGACGTGAAAGCGATGTCGAACCGCATGCCGCGTTCGCCCAGCGTTTTGCCCGCTTCGATGGCCTCGGCTACGCCCTGCTCGGTCAGGTCCGGGTCGCGCCAGCCGGTGAAAAGGTTTTGCTTGTTCCATTCGCTCTGTCCGTGGCGGACGAGAACGAGGGTGCCTGCTTTTTCGGTCATCAGGTGTCTTTCAGGTTGAGCACGTCCCGCATGTCGTAGCGGCCGGGGCGTTTGTCAAAGGCCCAGAGGGCCGCACGGACGGCACCGCGGGCGAAAATCTGTCGGTCGGTGGCGCGGTGGGTCAGTTCGAGCGTCTCGCCCTCGCCTGCCAGCAGCACGGAATGCTCGCCGACGACGGAACCGCCGCGGAGCGATGCGAAGCCGATGTCGCCCGCCTTGCGTTCGCCGGTGATGCCGTCGCGCCCGCGCACGGAGCGTTCGGTCAGCAGCACGTCGCGGCCATCGGCGGCGGCTTCACCGAGCAGCAGCGCGGTGCCGGACGGGGCGTCGACCTTGTGGCGGTGGTGCATTTCCAGCACCTCGATGTCGTAATCATCCTGCAAGGCTTTGGCGGCCCGACGGACAAGGTCGGCCAGCACAATAACACCGGGGGAATAATTTCCGGACTGCACGATGCGGGCATGGCGGGAACAGGCGTCGAGACGGGCGTCCTGCGCCGCGTCGAGGCCGGTGGTGCCGATGATGTGGACGATGCGCGCCTGCGCCGCGAGGTCGGCGAAGAAAACGGTGGCCTCCGGACCCGTGAAGTCCAGCACCCCATCGGCAGCGGCAAAGACGGGCAGCGGATCGTCCGTGACGGCGATGCCGTTGGCTGCCAGACCGGCCAGCACGCCCGCATCCTGCCCGATATGCTCGCTGCCGGGCCGTTCCGTGGCGCCAGTCAACATGACGCCAGGCGTGGCTTCGATGGCGGCAATGAGAGAGCGCCCCATACGGCCTGCGGCACCGGTGACGACGAGTTTCATATCAGGCATTCGGCAGGGTCGCGGCGGAGAAGAACGTATTGCACCCTAGCGGATGGGGCCGCACTGGCAACCGGTCAGCGTTTGCCGATCGCCAGCGCAATCAGCGCTTTCCCACGGAATGCAGCTTGGAATAGACGCCGTCCTTGTTCAGCAATTCGCCATGACGGCCCTTCATCGACCACCTGTCCGCCGTCGATGACGAGGATCTTGTCAGCGCTGGCGATGGTGGACAGGCGGTGGGCAACGACCAGCGTGGTGCGCCCGCGCATCAGCGTGTCGAGAGCCTGCTGCACGAGGGATTCGGACTCGTTGTCGAGCGCCGAGGTCGCTTCGTCCAGCACCAGAATGGGCGCGTTGCGCACGATGGCGCGGGCGATGGACAGGCGCTGGCGCTGGCCGCCGGACAGGTTCGCGCCGTCCTCGCCCAGCGGCGTGTCGTAGCCCTGCGGCATGGCGGTGATGAAATCGTGGGCCTGCGCGGAGCGGGCGGCGGCCTCGATTTCGACATCCGTCGCGTTGGGGCGGGCGTAGCGCAGATTGTCCCGCACCGTGCCCTGAAACAGGACCGGCTGTTGCGACACGAAGGCGATGGACGAGCGGAGCGAGGCGAGCGAGACGGCGGAGATATCCTGCCCGTCGATGGTGATGCGCCCGTCATCCGGCTCGTAGAACCGCTGAAGCAGCGCCACCGTGGTGGACTTGCCGCCGCCGGACGGACCGACCAGCGCCGTCGTCTTGCCCGCTTCGGCCGACGAAATTCATGCCGCGCAAGCACGGGCTGGGACGTGTCGGCATCGCCGTAGTCGAAACTCACGTTCTCGAAGGACACCGTGCCGCCGTCCAATGTCAGATCGGGACCGGTAGCCGTCGCGCCGCCATCGGCCTGCACGGTGGGCGTGTCCAGCACTTCGTAGAGCATCCGCGCATTGACGAGGCTTTTCTCGATGGTGACCTTCAGTTTCGCCAACCGCTTGGCCGGTTCGTAGGCCATCAGCAGCGCCGTCATGAAGGCGGCAAGCGAGCCTGCCGAATAGCCCTCGTTGACGACCCGCCAGCCGCCATAGGCAATGACACCGGCAACCGAGAGACCGGCCAGCGTTTCCATCAGCGGGGCAGAGCGGGCGATCAGTCTGGCGATCTTGTTGGCGCGGCCCTCAACCTCTTCCGTCAAGGCATCAAGGCGGGCGCGCATCTGGTCTTCCATCGTGAAGGCTTTCACGATCTGGATGCCGTGGGCGGTTTCCTGAATGCGGGTGGTGACCTGCGAATTGAGGTCCACCTCATCGCGGGCGATGGTTTTGACGCGACGGGCATATTTGCCCAGCGTCACCAGCGCGATGGGGCCTGCGATGAACACGATCGCGCTCATCAGCGGGTCGGACCAGACCATCACGCCGATCAGACCGATGAGCGACAGCAGATCGCGGGCACCGGCCAGCACGATGACATTGAGCATGTCGCGGACGGCTGCGATGTTCTGGTTCAGCCGCGCCACCAGCGAGGCCGAATGCTGGCCCGCAAAGAAGCCGACGCCGAGCGACAGCAGATGGGCGAAAACGCGTCGCTGGAAGCGGGCGACCATGTTGTTGCCGATGCGGTTGAGCGTGACCGATTGCACATAGGTCATCGCGCCTTTCAGCAGAAAGACGCCGACCACGACGCCCGCCAGCATGTAGGCCGCATCGAGATCGCCGCCCAGAAAGACCTTCTCCACGACCGGCCCCATGAGCCATGCCGAGAAAGCCGTCGTTCCCGCAATGATCATGAGCGCGATGATGGCGATGATATAATCGCGTCGATAGGCGGAGAAATTCTCCCGCACCATGCGCGACAGCACACCGGCCTCGTCGCCGGAACGGGTCAGCAATTTGGAAAAGGGTGCCATGTCTGCCTCTTAGGCAGACGCGTGGAAAATTCCTATGGCATTCCGGTGCTTGCGGGGCGAAGGGACGGGGCCTGTGTCGGTTATGCCACGATCCACAAAGTCAGAGCGTCCAGGTCCGGTCGTGTATGTCGAGGCTGTAGGCGGCAGGGTTCTCGGCATAGGCGGCCAGTCCTGCCAATGCGGGCAGGTCGGCGGTGATGGCGAGCGTCGCCACGCTTTCCATGAAAGCGCGGTGGGGCGCCTTGTCCTCGAAGGCCGCACGGAAACCGCTGGCGCAGAGGAACGGCAGGATTTTCGTGGTGATACCGCCGCCCAGATAAACCCCGCCCGCAGCATAGGTGGTGAGCGCCAGATCGCCTGCCACGCGGCCGAGGCCCGTGCAGAACAGGTCCAGCGCCTCTCGGGCATGGGAGGCATTGCCGCGCTCCCAGTCGGCGAGCGCGGCGGTGGAGACGGTGGCGGCCTCGTGGAACAGCGGCTCCGCACTATCCGTCAGGCATATCGCACGGTACAGGTTCACCAGCCCGTCGCCACACAGAACCTGCTCGGCGGAAATGCGCCCGTCGATCGCTGCCAGATGCGGCCAGATGGCGGCTTCCCTTGGCGTGCGGGGACCGAGGTCCACATGGCCGCCCTCGCCTGCGACCGGCACCCACATCCCACCCGCGCGCACCAGCGTGCCGACACCGAGGCCGGTGCCGGGGCCGATGACGGCGCGGGTGTGGTCGCGGGTGGTGGAAACGTCGCCAATCGCGGTCACATCGGCCTCACCAAGCGCCGGAAGCGCGAGCGCTTGCGCCTCGAAATCGTTGAGCAGAACCAGTTCCCTGATGCCCGTGGCGTTGAGAAACGGTTCGGGACGAATAACCCAGTGGGCATTGGTCAGGTCCAACCCGTCCGCGAGGATCGGACCGGCCGCTGCAACGATGGCGCGTCGGGGGGCAGTTCCATCACCCAAAACGACGTCGCAAACAGCTTTTTCAAGGGTTGGATAATCCGCCGTTGCGAAGGTCTCGAAGGCGCGCAAGGGCTCGCCGGGCGCATCCAGCAGGCGAAACCGGGTGTTGGTGCCCCCGATATCGGCCAGAAGAACGGGAAATGCTGTATTATCCATTGGTTGCGGCTCCGGCGTGGTGTTACTCACAATACAAGTGACACGTTGCAACGCCTGTAACGCTCTGGCAGGTTGTTTTTCAACCACGGGCACATCCGTCTCGACCCGTGCGACACATCATCAGGAAGGGAATTCCATGAAGAAATTTATGCTTGGCCTCGCGGCTGCAGCTTTTGGCACCATCGCCGTAGCTGGTTCGGCCCTCGCCGACGCCCATAGCGGCGTGAAACCCGCCGTCGTCTACGACATGGGCGGCAAGAATGACAAGTCGTTCAACGAAGCAGCCTTCACCGGCGCTGAACGGTTCAAGGAAGAAACCGGTATCGAATACGAGGATTTCGAAATCCAGAACGACGCCCAGCGCGAACAGGCGCTTCGCCGTTACGCGGAGCGTGGCAACAACCCGGTCGTCGCCATTGGTTTCTCCCATGCGGCAGCAGTCGAAAAAGTGTCGCAGGAATTTCCCGACACGAAATTCGCCATCGTCGATATGGTCGTGGAACAGCCCAATGTGCGCTCCATCCTGTTCGCCGAGCATGAGGGTTCCTTCCTCGTCGGCGTGATGGCCGCGAAAGCCTCGAAATCCGGCAAGGTCGGTTTCGTCGGCGGCATGGACATCCCGCTCATCCGCAAGTTCGCTTGCGGCTATGTGCAGGGCGTCAAATCGGTCGATGCGAACTACGAAGTGTTCCAGAACATGACCGGCACGACACCGGCGGCATGGGGTGATCCGGTCAAGGGCGGTGAGCTTGCCAAGAGCCAGATCGATCGCGGCGCGGACGTCGTCTATCACGCGGCAGGCGGCACCGGCATCGGTGTGCTTCAGGCAGCAGCGGATGCAGGCGCACTGGGTATCGGCGTCGACTCCAACCAGAACGGTATGCATCCGGGCAAGGTTCTCACCTCCATGCTCAAGCGCGTAGACAACGCCGTCTATGACGCCTTCATGGACGTGAAGAACGACGAATGGTCCGCAGGCTTCGACATCAAGGACCTGAAGGCCGGTGGCGTGAGCTACGCAATGGACGACAACAACGCCGAACTCGTCACCGACGACATCAAGACCGCAGTGGAAGCTGCCGCCGAGGGCATCAAGTCCGGCGCCATCAAGGTCCACGACTACATGAGCGATTCCGCCTGCCCGATCGAGTAATCAGCTCGAATAACCGGCATGCACTTTCGCTGAGTATACCAAGGCCGCTCCGGGAAACCGGGGTGGCTTTTTAGCGGGCGGTTTGTCCGTCATCACCTGTAGGAGCCGTAAACACCAGTTTCACACAAGTGGACGTTTAGCGTTCACCACTTGGTAGCCCTGTTCGGACGATGGTGCGAACGGACGGCTGGAGAACACCGTATCTTCGCCATAGATCCGGATACTGGGCGGATACCCGCTCTTTTTCGGGCAATACGGATGGAGACGCAGTGCAATGACCGGCAGCAGCGCCGTACTTCAAGACGCAAACAACGGGTCCCACCCGGACCGTGCCCATCTCTCGATGATCGATCTTTCGGCGCTGGACAAACGTCAGGCCAACGGCGCGTTGATGACGCTGCTGTCGCATTTGCAGGACGGCGTGTGCCTGTTCGACAAAGACCAGCGCCTCGTTGCCTGCAACGACAAATACGCCGAAATCTACCACATCCCCACCGAACTGACCCGCCCCGGCACGACGCTTTTGCAGGTTCTCCGGCAGCGTATCGCTGTCAAGAACATGCCGACGATGGAAGGCGAGGCCTATATCGCCAACCGCATGAAAGCCGTCGCCGACGCCAAGGAGAACAACGAGGTTCATCACATGCGCGACGGGCGTGTGCTGTCCGTGCGCCACAAGCCGTTGCCCGATGGCGGCTGGCTGACGACCCATTCAGACATCACGGAAATCTACGGTCTCAAGCAGGAGATCGAGCACATGGCGTTCCACGACCCGCTGACGGGTCTGGCCAACCGCAGGCGCATCGAAGGACTGCTGGAGGATTCGATCGAATGCTGCGCACCGGCACAGCTCGTGGCGCTGACCTTCGTGGACCTCGACGGCTTCAAGTCGATCAACGACCGGCACGGCCATCCGGCCGGGGACGAAGCGCTGAAGCTGCTTGCCGAACGGCTGAACGGATGTTTTCGTGAAAAGGATATCGTCGCCCGTCTCGGCGGCGATGAGTTCGCCGTCCTGCAATACGGGGTGCCCGGGCCGGAAATTTTACCGGTCAGTGCCGGGCGTATCGTAGCAAACCTGTCGCAGCCGTTACGGCTGAATGGTGGCCGCGTTACCGTTACCGCAGGTGCAAGCGTCGGTGTGGTCTATCTCGACCACAATCAGGCGCGGGCATCGGAGGTGTGGCGGCAAGCCGATACGTGCATGTATGACGTCAAACGGAGTGGTGGCTCGGACTACGACATCCGGGCTTTTGACGCGCAGACAAGCTATTCAGCCGTAGCCTGAGAGCCACGTCTCAGGCGGACGGTTCGGGGTGGGCATGGCCCGTTATGGGCCGGTTGTCGGACAAGCGTTCGTTGAACGCATCGAAGAACTGTCCGGCCAGTTTCTTCGCCGTCGAGTCGATCAGCCGCCCGCCAAGCTGCGCGATCTTGCCGCCGACCTTGGCATCCACGTCGTAGTCGAGCCGGGTGCCGGTGCCCTCTTCGGCCAGCCGCACCTTCGCTTCGCCCTTGGCGAAGCCCGCAATACCGCCCTTGCCCTCGCCAACGATGGTGTAGCTTTCCGGAGGTTTGAGGTCTTCCAACCGCACTTCCCCGGTGAACGTCGCCTTCACCGGGCCGATCTTGAGACCGACCTTGGCGGCGAGGTCGGTCGGCGTATCCATCGTCAGTTCCTGACAGCCGGGAATGCACTCGCGCAGCACGTCCGGGTCGTTCAGGGCCTGCCAGACGGCTTCGCGGGAGGCCGGAATGAGGTATGAGCCGTTGATTTCCATAGAGGGTTCGCCGTCTGACTGGTGGTGGTTTCAGGTTATCAGCGCGGTTTTGGCGCAACAAGCACCTTTTGTCTCGACCCGTTCCATTTCGGTGTGGACGCCGTGCCGTCGGGCGTGGCAAGAGCGGTGCGATGGCCCGTCCCCGTTTCAAATCCGACCGCGCGAAAAATGTTGCGCCACGCCCGAAGCGGCGTAAAGCCGAGCCGAAAGCCGAGCCTTTGAAACCGCCGGTGGAAACCGCAGCACCGCCTCGCACCCCCGTTGCCAGACGGGCCGGACACCGCCTGCCGGAAACGACCGGCGTCGTTCTCGATGTCGCCGGTGATCGCGACTATGCGCTGCTCGATTCCGGCCTGTGGCCGGATGGTCAGGGGGGCATGAAAGGCGAGAAGCTGGAGCGCTACGGCGCGCTGACCATCCGCCGTCCGGAGGGACAGGCCGTCTGGCACAGGAGTTTGCCGGACGCCGAATGGAACAGGGCGGACGCCACGTTTACCGGAGACGACGCCGATGAGGGACGTGCCGACCGTGGCCGCTGGACCTTTCGCAGCGAGCCTGTCGAGACGTTCCCGATGGCGTTCGACGGGCTGCCTTATCTTGGACGCTACACGGCCTTCCGCCACACAGGCGTCTTTCCCGAACAGGCGGTTCACTGGCGGACGATGGCAGGCATCATCACACGCGCGAAACGTCCGGTGCGGGTGCTGAACCTGTTCGGCTATACCGGTCTCGCCTCGCTGGTCGCCGCCAGGGCGGGGGCGGAGGTGACCCATGTGGACGCTTCGAAGAAGACCATTCAGCAGGCGCGGGAGAACGGCGAGGTGGCGGGGCTGGCGGATGCCCCGATCCGCTGGATTTGCGACGACGCGCTGAAGTTCTGCGAACGCGAGGTGCGGCGGAGCAGCACATACGACATCATCCTGCTCGACCCGCCCGCCTATGGGCGTGGCCCAAAGGGCGAGACGTGGCACCTGTTCGACGACCTGCCTTACATGCTCGACGCCGTGCGCGAGCTTCAAAGCGAGACACCGCTCATGACTGTGCTGACGGCCTATGCCATCCGCGCCAGCCATTTCGCCGTGCACGAAGCCATGCAGGACGCGTTTGCGGGTATGAGCGGGCGATTGGAGAGCGGTGAACTGGTGCTGGTTCAGGAGAATGGCGGACGGAGGTTGTCCACGTCGATGTTCTCGCGCTTTCTCGCCGACGGGGTGACGGTATGAACACGCGCCGCGAAGGCCGGGTGGAAGAGATCACCTCTCCTTCCAATCCGCGCATAAAATCGATCAAGGCGCTGGCGCTCAAAAAACACAGAGACCGGGACGGGCTGTTTCTCGCCGAGGGCACCAAGCTGGCGACCGATGCACTGGCCGCCGGATGGACCATTCGCACGCTGGTGCAGGCACGGGATGCGGCCAATTCAGACTTTGCCGCGAAGGTCCGGGCGAAGGGCGGCGATGTGTTGCTCGTGCCACCCAAACTGCTGACCGCCATCACCCGACGTGATAACCCTCAGGCGGTGGTCGCCGTGATCGAGCAGCGTTCGCCTACGATGCCAGCCGTGCCAGCTGGCAACGTCGTGTGGCTGGCGCTCGACCGTGTGCGCGATCCGGGCAATCTCGGCACCTGCTTCCGCACCGCCGAGGCGCTGGGGGTGGAGGCCATCGTGTTGGTGGGCGATGCGACGGACCCCTATGCGCTGGAAACGGTGCGTGCCACGATGGGCGCGTTTTTCCACGTGCCGTTTTACCGGATGAATGAGGCGGCGTTCGTCGCATTTGCGGATGAATGGAAGCAGAGCGGGCAGGTCGTCGGCACCCATCTGGAAGGCGCGGTGGACCACCGCACCATCGACTACAGCACCGGGCCACAGCTCATCCTCATGGGCAACGAGCAGGCCGGTCTCACCATGCCGCTGGCGAACGCCAGTTCGCGGCTGGCCCGCATCCCCATGAGCGGCACCGCCGACAGCCTCAATCTGGCCGTCGCCACCGGCATCATGCTGTTCGAGTGCCGGAGGCATGCCCTGTGAACCCAGCCATGAAAGCCATCGCCGTCATCCTGCTGGTCGCGATCGATCAGGCTACAAAGTGGGCGACGGAGGCATTCCTGCCGTGGCAGCAGGACGTGGACGTTCCTGCCCTTCGTCGCCCTGTTCCGCACCTACAATACGGGCGTCGCCTTCTCCATGTTCAACGGCGCGCCGGCGTGGACGCTGGCCGTGCTGACAATCGTCATTGTCACCTTCATGCTGGTGTTGTGGTTGCGCACACCGCAGGGCCGCATGCTCGCTCATATTGGTTTCGCACTCATCGTTTCCGGCGCGATTGGCAACCTCATCGACCGGGCGTGGCACGGCTATGTGATCGATATGATCCGCGTCCATACCGACACATGGTCGTTCGCCATCTTCAACGTGGCCGACAGCTATATCAGCGTGGGTGCCGCCGCGATCATTCTTGACGAAGTGCTTTCGATGCGGAAGCAATCACCGAAACCCGAACAGGACTCCACACCATGAGCAGATTCAAGGCCATCCAGATTTCGCGTGACGACGATAAGAAACAATCCGTCGATATTGTCAGCCTCAGCGACGACGACCTGATGGACGGGGACGTGACGGTCGCGGTGGAAGCCACCACCGTCAACTACAAGGACGGGCTGGCGATCACCGGCAAAAGTCCGGTCGTGCGCCACTGGCCGATGGTGCCGGGCATCGATTTCGCGGGCACCGTCACAGCGTCCGACAATCCCGATTTCGCCGAAGGGCGATGCGGTCATTCTCAACGGCTGGGGTGTTGGCGAGGGCCATTGGGGCGGTTACGCCGAGAAGGCGCGGGTGAAGGGCGACTGGCTCATCAAGCGGCCCGACGCCATTTCTGCCAAGCGGGCAATGGCCATCGGCACGGCGGGTTATACGGCGATGCTGTGCGTCATGGCGCTGGAAGCCCATGCGATCACGCCGGATCGTGGTCCAATTCTGGTGACTGGGGCCAATGGCGGCGTCGGCTCGGTCGCCATCGCGCTGCTGTCGAAACTCGGCCACGAGGTCATCGCGTCCACCGGACGGATGGATGAAGCCGATTTTCTGGAAAGTCTCGGTGCGAGCGAGATCATCGACCGCACCGAATTGTCCGAGGCGGGTCGCCCGCTGGGCAAGGAGCGGTGGGCCGGTGCGGTGGACGCGGTTGGTTCCCACACGCTGGCCAACGTGCTGGCGCAGACCCAATATGGTGGCGCGGTCGCCGCTTGCGGTTTGGCGCAAGGGTTCGACCTGCCCGCCACCGTCATGCCGTTTATCCTGCGCGGTGTCTCGCTGTTGGGTATCGATTCCGTCATGGCTCCGCGCGTGGTGCGCGAGGAGGCGTGGGCGCGGCTGGCGTCCGATCTCGATATGGACAAGCTGGACGCGCTGACGACGGAAATCGGGTTCGATGATCTGATCGGCACGGCGCACGATATCGTCGACGGCAAAGTGCGCGGGCGGGTGGTGGCGGTGCTTTAGGATAAACCTCTCCCCTTTCCGCTCACTTTGTCATTCCCGCAGCAGCGGGAATCCATTTATCGAAACGACGAACGGTGCGGAAAATGAAACGATCCGCGGCTTGTTCTGTAACCGCCTTCTACAATCGAATTTAGAGCACCGTGGATTCCCGCTGCTGCGGGAATGACAGGGATTGAAAAGAAGCGATAACTTACCCGCTCAGACACCACGCCAGAATGGCCTTCTGGGCGTGGAGCCGGTTTTCGGCCTCGTCGAAGACCACGCTGTTTTCACCGTCCATGACGGCGTCCGTGACTTCCTCGCCCCGCTTGGCGGGGAGGCAATGGAGGAACAGGGCGTCCGGCTTCGCCTTCGCCATCAGGGCCTCGTCGACGGCGAAAGGCGCAAAGGTGTCGGCACCGGCTCCTTCGGCGTCGAACCCCATCGAGACCCATTTGTCGGTCACGACCGCATCGGCACCGGCGACCGCTTCCGCAGCGTCGTGGGTCAGCACCACATCGCCGCCCTCGGCCCGCGCCCAGTCCACGAAACCGTTGCATCGGCTCACGCCCTTTCGGCGTGGCGATGGCCATCTGGAAGTCGAAACGCGCGGCGGCTTCGATGAAGGAATGGACGACATTGTTGCCGTCCCCCGTCCACGCGATGCGCTTGCCCGCGATGGGGCCGCGATGCTCCTCGAACGTCATGACATCGGCCATGATCTGGCACGGATGGGTGTCGTCGGTCAGTCCGTTGATGACGGGCACGGTGGCATGTTCGGCCAGTTCCAGTAGACGGTCGTGCTTCGTGGTGCGGATCATGATCGCGTCCACGTAGCGCGATAAAACGCGGGCGGTATCGGCAATGGTTTCCTCACCGGACCCGAAATGGCTGTCGGCCCCCAGCAGCACCGTCGAGCCGCCGAGCTGGCGCATGCCGACATCGAAGGAGATGCGGGTGCGGGTGGACGGCTTGTCGAAGATCATCGCCAGCACCTTGCCCTCTAAAGGCCGGGGCGAGGCTCCCGCCTTGGTGGCAGCCTTCATCGCCACCGCATCGTCCAGCATGGCGCGCAGGTCGGCGGCGGAAACGTGGAAAGATCGAGAAAATGGCGCGTCATATCAGGCACTCATTTCCGGCAAGGCCTTGTCCATCTTGTGAATCGCTTCGGCAATGTCTTCGACTGACACATTCAATGGTGGCATCAGCCGCACCACATTGTCACCGGCGGGAACGGCCAGCAGGCGGGCATCGCGGAAAGCGGCCACCACGTCAGTGTTCGGCACCTTGCATTTGATGCCGAGCAAAAGGCCTTCGCCACGCACCAGGTCGATGATGTCGGGATAGGTATCGGCAAGCTCGGCCAGCCGCTGGCGCATGTCGCGGCCCTTTTCGGCCACGCTGTCGAGAAAGCCGTCTTCCAGCACCACGTCCAGCACCGCATTGCCGACCGCCATCGCCAGCGGATTGCCGCCATAGGTCGTGCCGTGGGTGCCGGGCTGCATGCCGGACGCCGCCTCTTCCGTGGCGAGACACGCGCCGACCGGAAAGCCGCCGCCGATGCCCTTGGCGATGGCCATGATGTCCGGCTCTGCGCCCTCTATCCACTGGTGCGCGAACAGGCGGCCAGTCCGCCCGATGCCGCACTGCACCTCGTCATAGATCAGCAGAATACCGTGTTCGTCGCACATATCACGCAGGCCGCGCAGGCACTGGTGCGGCACGGGGCGGATGCCGCCCTCGCCCTGCACCGGCTCGATCAGGATGGCCGCCGTGGTCTCGCCGACAGCCGCTTTCAGGGCCTCATGGTCGCCAAAGGGCAGGTTGACGAAACCGGGCACGGCGGGGCCGAACCCTTTCATGTATTTCTCGTTGCCACCCGCTGTGATCGCCGCCAGCGAGCGGCCGTGAAACGCACCCTCGAAGGTGATGATATCGACCCGTTCCGGGCGGCCGTTGTCGTAATGCCAGCGCCGGGCGGTCTTGAAGGCGCATTCGAGGCTTTCGGTGCCGGAATTGGTGAAGAACACGCGGTCGGCAAAGGAGTGTTCGCACAAGCGTTCGGCCAACCCTTCCTGCTGCGGGCTCTCGTAGAGGTTGGAGACGTGCCACAGCCTGTCGGCCTGATCCTTCAGCGCGGCGACGAGATGCGGGTGCCCGTGGCCCAGCGAGTTGACGGCGATGCCGGCTGCGAAATCGAGATATTCCTCCCCGTCCGTCGTGAACAGGCGCGAGCCCTCGCCACGCTCGAAACGGAACGGCGCCCGGGCGAAGGCTGAATAGAGAGGCGCTTGCGAGGATGCGGACATGAGGCGTGTTCCGGAAGAGTTTTGGAAGGAGAAACGAAAAACACCGCTGGCGAGCGGTGGGAAAGGCAGACCTTTTACGGGGTGACCGTCTTGAGTCAATCTGTCCACAGGCGCTGCCTGCCAGTCGTGCGGGGCGATTTTGCTGCGCGACCTGCCGTTCCGACCGATTTTCGGCACGGTGATTCCTTCATCTGGGGACAAAATGAAAAAATGATTCGCAGTGCGTCTCCACCGCTTGCCGCGCCGATTGGTGCATCCTAGGTTGGCTTCAACAATCGTCCCGCATCTGCCGGGCGGTCATTATACGGACATTCCCATCCATCCCCGCACAGCGCGGATGGTTCGAACTTGCGGCCATCGCCGCAGGGCAGGGGAAGCCGTTTCATCCGCCCGTCGAACGACGATGCGCGGCAGCGAGTGTTAAGGAGTGCCCCATGTCATGGACCGATGAACGCGTTTCGCGTCTGACGAAACTCTGGCAGGACGGCCTGTCCGCCAGCCAGATCGCCGCCGACCTGGGTGGCGTGACGCGCAATGCCGTGATCGGCAAGGTGCATCGTCTGGGTATGTCGAACCGCGACAAGCCAGCCGGAACCGGTGGCAAGAAAGCCGCGACCGCCGAGAAACCGGCTTCGAACCAGCGCCGCAAGGCAGAGCCGCGCCGTGTCGGGTCCACGCAACCGGCCGGTGGTTCCGCATCGCCCGCCTTTGCCCGCACGGCGCAGCGGTCTTCTTCGGCCGGCTCGATGGGCGCAGGTGCCACGATGGGCAATGCGGCCCTGAAGATGGAACTGGAAGAGGATGTGGCGGAAGCGCCTGCTCCGCACCAGTCGGTCGAGGATGTCGTGATCCCGATTTCACGGAAACTGGACCTGCTGCAACTGACCGAAAGCACCTGCAAGTGGCCCACGGGCGACCCGACCATGCCGGGCTTTTCCTTCTGCGGGCATCAGACCGCCGAAGACAAGCCCTATTGCGAGCATCACGCCAAGGTCGCCTTCCAGCCGCCGAGCGAACGCCGCCGCCGCCGTTAAAAGACGCGCGCGCCGAAAGAGCCTCGCCAAGGCAGTTGCAACGTGTAAGTGTGGCCATGACCCAGGCAGATGCTGTTGCCGCATCGCAGGCTTGTTTATGAGCGATCGTGAGCGCCAGACCGGCATGAAACGCATTTCCATCGGCACGTTGCTGTCGATCCTGATTCTGGCGATCGCGCTTCCGGTCGCGCTGTTCATCATCATCCTCATCAGCCAGTTGCAGGCCTCCGAACGGGCAGCCCTGGAACGGCGCACGGTGCGCGATGCGGTGTCCATCGCCCAGGCGGTGCGGCCTGTGATCGACCAGATGACATCGACGCTGCGGCTGGTCTCCGCCACGGCGGAATTGCGCAACGGCGACATGGCCGGCTTCCACGCCCGCACACAGGCGGCTCTGGTCGGCATGGAAACATATATCATCGTTGTCGATGAAACCGGCCAACAGCTTCTCAACACAAGGGTGCCCTACGGTACACCGCTCGGCAAAACGTCCGATATCGAAGGTCTGGAACGTGCCATTACCAGTGGCAAGCGCTATGTCTCCGACGTGTTTTTCGGGCGCACCAGCGGCAAGTGGGTGTTCAACGTCATGACCCCCCTGCCAGATAATCCCAACAGTAATGCCCGCGCTGTCATCACCACCCGCAATGCTGTGGAACTGGAGCCTGCGCTGGATCGCCTGAGCCTGCCGGAAGAATGGAAGGCCGCAATCGTCGACCGGGCAGGCAATATCATCCAGTCGAGCGATGAGGCATTGCTGCCAGCCGGTGGGCGGGTGCCCCTGCCCAATGACATGGTCATAACCGATATTGCCGGTGAAACCGGTACGCAGCAGATCACCGACTCAAATGCCAACTACGACCTCATCGGCTTTTCCACCATCGGCGATACCGGCTGGAAAACGGTGGTGTGGGGTTCGATCGACGAGGCGCAGGGGTCCATTTTGCAAACCTGGCGCATGTTGATCATCTTCGGGATGATCTTCGCGCTCATCTCCGGTATCGCGCTCTACCTGTTCTCCCGCACGCTCACATCGGCGGTGCAGAAAATCTCCGACATGGCGCACAGGGTCGGCGAGGGCGAGATCGTCTCGCCAGCCACATCCCGCATCGTCGAGTTCGACGCCGTCGCAAAAGCTTTGTCGGACGCGTCTTTCGACCGCAACGAGCGGGAGGAAACGATCACGACGGTCATGCGTGAACTGTCGCACCGCACCAAGAACCTGATCTCGGTTGTGCTGTCGATGGTGCGCCAGTCCGCACGGCGGGCGCAGGATCCCAAGGTGGTCATCGACGCGCTGGTGAGCCGTATCCTCGGCCTCGGCCAGTCCATCGACCTGCTGACGGCGCGGGACTGGGGCAGCGTTCCGCTGAAAGACCTGCTCGCACGGCAGCTTGGATCGTTCGGGACGATCGACGGCAATATCCGGCTGACCGGTCCGCGGATCGACCTGAGGCCGGAGGCCGTGCAGCACCTCGGCATGGGCTTTCACGAACTGGCCACCAACGCCGTCAAATATGGCGGCCTGAGCGTGCCGGCCGGACGACTCGTCGTCTCATGGACCATCGTGGAGACGGACGGGGTCAAACGGATCGCTCTCACATGGGCGGAAAGTGGCGGACCGAAGGTGGTCGCGCCCACGTCGAACGGGTTTGGCACGCAGATATTGGACCGTGTCGTGCCCGCCGCGCTCAAAGGCACCTGCACTCTGGACTATGCCCCCGCCGGCCTCGTGTGGACGCTGAACGCCCCCCTCGACAGGCTCATCCTGTCCAACCCGCGAACACCGGTCGCACGGGACGCACCGGCCGTTTGACATTGCCCGTGGCGTTTGGGACCGTGCCCGCCAGCCAATCGCCAGCGGTTTCCCACCATGCTCGACCTCACCATTTCCGGCACGAAACGCCAGCTTGATCTTGACGACCCGACCCTGCCGGACTGGGTTGCGGATGAAGCCTTCGGTGCGGGCGATTACCCCTATGACAAGAAGCTGAAAAAATCCCGTTACGAGACCCAACTCGACGCGCTGCATCTGGAACTGGTCAAGGCGCAGGCGCACCGTCTGAAAACGGGCCAGCGGGTCATGATCCTGTTCGAAGGGCGGGACGCTGCGGGCAAGGGCGGCACGATCGGCGCGTTCACGGAATATATGAACCACCGCTACACGCGCACCGTCGCGCTGCCGAAACCGACCGAAACGGAAGCCGGTCAATGGTATTACCAGCGCTATATCCGCCATTTTCCCACAGCGGGCGAAATGGTGCTGTTCGACCGGTCCTGGTACAACCGCGCCGGTGTCGAGCCGGTGATGGGCTTCTGCACCCGCGAAGAGCACATCCAGTTCCTGCACCAGACGCCGCAGTTCGAGCGCATGATCGTCGAGGAGGGCATTGCGCTGTTCAAGATATGGCTCAATGTGGGGCAGGAAATGCAGATCAAGCGGTTCCACGACCGGCGGCACAACCCGCTGAAAAGCTGGAAACTGTCGCCGATGGATCTGGAGGCGTTGCAGCGCTGGGACGAATATACCAAGGCCCGCGACCAGATGCTGGAAGCGACCCATACGGAGTTCGCGCCGTGGACGATCATCCGGTCCAACGACAAGCGCCGCGCCCGCATCGCGGCGATCCGCCATGTGCTGCGGGCGCTGGACTATGACGGCAAGGACATGGGCGCGATCGGCGAACCGGACCCGCTCATCGTCGGCCAACAACCCGGTTTTCTGAACGAGGCCGGCGCCTAGGCGAGTTTACCTGACGGCACGTCTATGACCCGGCCCGCACGCGGATACCGCTGATTTCGAGGCCGCGCGTTCCATCCGTCAGGTCCGTGCTGAAGCCGAGATAGGCCTCACGACCCGCCGGTAGATCCGCGTTTTCGGTCAACACGTCGAAGATGTGGGACACCTGCCCCTCGTCCACCTCGAACCGCTTGCGCCCGCAGGTGCCGAGGGCGTCGAACTCGCAGAAAATGCCGATCTGCTGCCCGCTGCCATCGGCTCCACGGGCGACGACTTCGAACGTGGCCGCCTTTCCAGCTATTTCAGTGGCGACGCCGCGTGGAATGCGGATCAGAATGGTGCCGTTTTCCGTGTTGTCGGACGATGTCAGGAGCGCGACCTGACGACCGTCCTGTGTCACCAGTTCCGCCGTTCCACGGTCGCCGGTCACGATGTTTCCCGCATCCCGCGCCGGGTCGAAGACGGTCAACCAGGGGCCTTCGCCGTCCGCTTCACCGGACCCGTCATTGGCGTCGGGGCGGAAGGGGCCGAGTTCGGTGACCTGTTGCGGGTTGGGGACGGAACCATCCGCGCGCTCGTTCAGAAGCCCCGTGCCGAAGGAGTAGAGCCACCATGCGGCGACGCCGAGACCGGTCAGAATGATGACCCAGGCCAGCATCTTCGCGTAAGGCCGCCGTTTGCGCAGGGCGCGACCGTCATAGTCCGGCGGCACGTCGCGCGGTTCGGCCGAAAACCCGTCCGATTGCGGTGCGACTGGCCTTTCCGCCACCGGGGTAACGAAAGCATCGGCGTGGGTGTCGATCGGTGCAGAACCCGGCGCAGGATCACGCCGGGCGGAAAAGCCCAGATCGTCATGGGAAGCGCTGCGAACCTGCTCAGGATTCACCGCAATCGACGGCGGCTCCACCGGCTGCTGCATTGCCGGGTTGGGCGCCAATTCCGGTCGCACTTGTCCGGCGGCTGGTCCTTCAGGAGCGGCAGGAGGCCGCGGCTGATCCGCGTTAACGGATACGGATGGAACGTCCGGCTGCAGCCGTTCGGGGCGGGACATGGACGGCGGCAACGGGTGGGGCGCAGACTGGCGCTGAGGGACAGCCTCGGCTTGCAACGACCGGTGGTCCGCCTCGATGGTTTCGATGGCCGCATTCAGCCGGTCGCGTTGCACCTGCACGGCGCTATCATCGAGCGACCCGTTTTGTGCGAGCATCCGTTCCAGCGCCGCGCGGGACGAGTCATAGATCGCCGCCCGCTGCTCCGGCCCGGCCGCGCCACCACCCACGTCAGTGTGGTTGGCGATGGCCTTGCGGATCAAATCCTCGAAACCTGCCACGTGATATTCCTCCGACGCCCAACGTGCTGGCATGGCACGTCATAATCCTCGACCCTAAGCGGTATGAGGCCGAATGCAAACCATCCGCCATCCCGTCCGCCAAACCATTGAGGACAGCATCGCGGGGAATAGCCCACGATTGACGTTCGCGTAAGAATTGGACACGGTCCGGCCATCCAATCCTGCCGGACGAACCGCCCCCATGACCCTGCCCGCAATCCTCAAAGACAACCTGCGTCTGCCCGCCGTCGCCGCGCCGCTGTTCATCATTTCCCACCCTCCGCTGGTTATCGAACAATGCAAGGCGGGCGTGGTCGGCTCGTTCCCCGCGCTCAACGCGCGCCCCCAGTCGCAACTCGACGAGTGGCTCGACGAAATCACCGGCGCGCTGGGGCCGGACGACGCGCCGTTCGCGGTCAACCAGATCGTCCACAAATCCAACGCCCGGCTGGAGGATGATCTGGCCAGTTGCGTGAAATACAAGGTGCCGATCGTCATCACGTCGCTCGGCGCGCGGCCGGAGGTCAACGAGGCGATCCATTCCTACGGCGGCATCGTGCTGCACGACATCATCAACGACCGCTTCGCCCACAAGGCGATCGAAAAGGGCGCGGACGGTCTCGTGGCCGTCGCTGCCGGGGCCGGCGGCCATGCGGGGACGCTCTCCCCGTTTGCGCTGATCCAGGAAATCCGCGAATGGTTCGACGGCCCCCTGCTGCTGTCCGGTTCCATCGCAACCGGTAACGCCGTGCTGGCGGCGCAGGCGATGGGTGCGGACATGGGCTATATCGGCTCGGCCTTCATCGCCACGGAAGAGGCCCGCGCGCAGGATGCCTACAAGCAGATGATCGCAGGCTCACGGGCCGACGACATCGTCTATTCCAACCTCTTCACCGGCGTACATGGCAACTACCTGAAAGGCTCCATTACCGCTGCCGGCATGGACCCGGACAACCTGCCGGAAAGCGACCCGTCGGCGATGAATTTCGGCGACAATACCGTCAAGGCCTGGAAGGACGTCTGGGGCTCCGGTCAGGGGATCGGCGCGATCAAGGACGTGGTGCCCACGCGGGTGCTGGTCGATAGAATGGTCGAAGAATACGAAGCGGCCAAAGCGCGGATCACCACATAGCCAGCGCATCGCCGCATAATCCATCCGTCAACCCCGCCCGTAGCTACGGGTGGGAAAACTGGTTGATGCGGACGATACGATGACGGTCATCACGCGGCGCACATGGCTGAAGGTCGTGCATTGGACGATGCTGCCGCTGTTCGTCTGGTTCACGCTGGTGCAGCCATCCGACGTGGCGCGGATCGGGCGTGGAGCCATATTGTTCCACTCGGTCATGGGATTGGTCTTCGTCACGCTGGCGCTGCTTTGGGCCGGGGACTATTTCTGGCGCGGGCTGGCGGGGCGGCCCGGCCCGAAACTGACCGGCTGGGCGCGGACGATCCACCGCATCATCCACAAGGCGCTGATCTGGGGCATTCTTCTCGTGGCCCTGACCGGCTTTCTGCTCGGCCTCACGTCCTCGACGTTGTTGTTCGCGGGCGGCTTCGTGCCCATCGCGCCGCCGCTTGGCCTGCCCCGTGCCAACGACTGGGTGGGGCTGGTCCATTCGGTCGAGTTCTACGGGCTGGCGGCGTTGGCCATTGCCCATGCGGGCTTCCACATCTGGCGGCATGTGTGGCTGGGCGACAATGCGCTGCGCATCATGCTGCCGAAGGTGCTGGGACGGTATGTCTAGCAGGCGGTCGCGTGCCTACTGGGAGACGGACTTGAGATAGGCGATCACGTCGCGACGTTCCTCTTCCTTCTTGAGCCGGAACGCCATCTTGCTGCGGGCCTTCGGGTCGCTGAGTTTGGCCCGCAAATAATCCCTCGGGTTTTCGAGATAGGCGAATACCTCGTCCTCGTCCCACACCAGACCGGCTTTACCGGCGGCAATGATGCTGTCGCCATAGCGGTAATCGGCATAAGTGCCGGCCGTGCGTCCGATCACACCGGTCAAAACGGGACCGACCTTGTTCTTGGCCCCTTCGCCTGCGGCATGACAGGCGGCGCATTTCTTGAAGACCGTCTTGCCAGCGGCAACATCGCCTTCCTGGGCAAAAGCGGGCACAGCGATGAAAAAAGCACAAGCGGCAACGGCGAGTGCGGAAATGCTGCATGTCTTCGATACGGGCATAGAGCCTCCGGCAGGATCAACGCCTATCAGCAGGCGCGTTCATCGGTCACTATTCCACCGAATGGCCTCAGTGGCAATTTGCCGTGGCTCACAGCTTCGCTACCGATTACCAAACGACTAAAACTCTAGCCGCGCCAATCGCTCGCCGGATAGACGCCCAAGACGTGCTTTTCGGCGCAGAAGAAGTCCATTTCTTCCAGCGCCAGTGCCACGTTTTCCTGCTTCGGATGGCCTTCGATGTCGGCATAAAAGCGTGTCGCCGTGAACTGGCCGCCGATCTGGTAGGATTCCAGCTTGGTCATGTTGACGCCGTTTGTCGCAAACCCGCCCATCACCTTGTAAAGCGCGGCGGGGACGTTGCGGACGCGGAAGACGAAGGTGGTGATGGCGTGGCCATCGTCCACGGCTGGCCAGTCCGGTTCGCGCGAGAGCACCACGAAGCGGGTCGTGTTGTGGTCGGCGTCCTCCACCCGGCTTTCCAGAATGTCGAGGCCGTAAAGGGAGGCTGCCAGTTCCGGGGCGAGTGCCGCCACGTTGCGCGCCTCCATCTCGCTCACCATGCGGGCCGCGCCTGCGGTGTCGGCAGCAATGACGCCCTTCCAGCCGTTTTCCCGAATGATGGCGCGGCATTGGCCGAGCGCATGGATGTGGCTGTAAACCGTCGTGATCTCGTCCAGCGCCACGCCGGGCCGGGCCATGAGGTGGAAATGGATGGGCAGGAAATATTCGCCGACGATGTGCAGCCCGCTGTCGGGCATCAGCGCGTGGATGTCGGCGACGCGACCGGCCAGCGTATTCTCGATGGGGATCATGGCAAGATCGGCCTGCCCGCCGGAAAGGGCGGCAAAGGCGTCCTCGAACGTGTCGCAGGGCAGCGTGCCCATGTTCGGGAAGACATTGCGGCAGGCGGTGTCGGAATTGGCACCCGCCTCGCCCTGAAAGGCGATGGTGCCGGTTCTCGTGGTGTCGCTCATGCCAACAAAGCCCGTGCTCTCTCCAAGTCTTCGGCGGTATCGACTCCCAAAGGCACGGTGTCCACCACCATCGCATCGCAGCGCATCCCCGCCTCCAGCGCGCGCAACTGTTCCAGCCGTTCGCGCACTTCCAGCGGCGAGGGCGGCAGGGCGACGAACCGTGTGAGCGCCGCGCGCCTCCAGGCATAGAGCCCGATATGATGGTAGAGTGGCCCCGGCCCGTGGGGCGCGGTGGCGCGGGTGAAGTAAAGCGCGCGCAAGCGACGGTCGTCGCCGCCGACCGCAGACCCTACGAGTTTGACGACGTTTTCGTTGTCCCGCTCCTCTTCACGCACGATCAGCGCGGCCAAGGTGGCGAAATCGACGTCAGGATGAGCCAGCGGCACGAGGCTTGCGCGGATGGCTGCCGGGTCGATGGTCGGCAAATCCCCCTGCACATTGACGATGGTGTCGATATGGCCGTCAGGGTCGATGGCTTGAAGCGCTTCGAAAATGCGGTCGGACCCGCTGGGATGGTCGGCGCGGGTCATGGCCGCCTCGAACCCTGCATCGCGGGCGGCGGCGGCGATGGTCTCATCATCGGTTGCCACGACCACGCGGCCCACGTCGGCTTCCGCAGCGCGATGCGCCACCTGCACGATCATCGGCAGACCTGCGATATCGGCCATCGGCTTGCCCGGCAGGCGGGTGGAGGCCATGCGCGCGGGCACCATCACAACGGTCGCACCATTTTGCGATGTCCGGTCTGCCATTCGGTCCTCCTCATGCCCTGCAATCTGGCGTGGGCGGGTCAATTCGTCCCGCCAAAACATGCTATGCGGCTGCCTTATAGCGGTTGCCCGAAACGGGCAAAGGACTTAAACGCAACCCGACAGCCTTCCGCACCCGCCCGCCATACGAACTGGCGGCGTTTTGCGGTGGGTGCAACCGACGTGTTGATACTGACTTGACGATACTGGCAACGAGCAGGGCGTGACGCCCGGGAGCATATGGCGTGAAATTCGATTGGAACGATCTGGCAATGGCCTTTCTCGGGGCCATCTTCGTGGTGTTCGGGGCCAACCTGCTGTCCGAAGTGCTCTACCATTCCGACGTGCCGGAAACCGCCGGTTACGAGATCGAGGGCGGGCCGCTGGAAGTGGTTGCCACCGACGAAGAGGCGGTCATCGTGGACGCATCCATGATGATGGCAGACATGGACCCTGCCGAGGGCCAGAATGTCGCCAAGAAATGCGTGGCCTGCCACAATTTCGGTGAGGGCGAGGCCAACAAGGTCGGGCCGCACCTCTACGACGTCATCAACCGCCCGATCGCGTCGATTTCCGATTTCGGCTATTCCGGTGCGCTGAAAACCTATGGCGAGGGTAAGGTGTGGTCGTTCGCTGAAATGAACGGCTTCCTGTACAAGCCAAAGGATCACGTCCCCGGTACCTCAATGGGTTTCAACGGCATCAAGAACGATACCGAACGGGCCGAAATTCTCGCCTACTTGCGCACGCTTTCCGCAAATCCTGCACCCCTGCCGGACCCGGCTGCCGCAGTTCCCGCTGCCACCGAGGGCGATGCGGTCCAGCCAGCCGAAACCAACGAGGCGGGAGACGCGACGACCGATGCGGTGGAAACGCCCGTTCAGCCGGAAGCGGCCACGAGCGAGCCGGTCGCACCAGCTGTCCTGGCTCCAGCTGTCGAGAACGGCGTTCAGGAAACGATCGCACCGGAAAATACCAACGGCGGCGCAACGGAACCGACAGTGCCAGCCGAAGAGAGTGTTGCGCCGGTAACCACACCCCCGGCACCCCCGGCCACAGATGGCACCACCACAACGATCACGGTGCCCGTAATTGAGCCTGTGATCGAGCCTGTAACCGAGCCTGTCAATCGACCCGACCCTGAAGCCGGCAGACTAACTGGATCGACCGCTTCGGTGCGTCACATGGCGATGCGCTGGCATAATCACACATGCTTAACTTGACGGGCGGCCTGTGATTCCAGACGGTTGGGCTCACAGACCTGTGCCCTTCCGGAGTGTCCCGCTTGTCGAAACGTTTCTTCCTCGCCGCCTTCGTCACCCTCCTGTTTTCCGCGCCCGCATTCGCGCAGGAACCGCCCAACAAACAAGAATGGCGCACCACCACGTCGCTGATCGGCGCGTCGAAATATGACGGGCGGGACTTCACCCATTACGACCACGTGAACCCCGACGCGCCGAAGGGCGGCACGTTGAACGAAGCAGCCAATGGCACGTTCGACAGTTTCAACCCGTTCATCGTGCAGGGCACGGCGGCGGCGGGGCTGAACTATCAGGGCGGGCTGCTGTGGGACAATCTGATGGCCAAGGCCGTGGACGAACCGTCCGCCTCCCACCCGCTGATCGCGCAGGATTTTTCCTATCCCGACGATTATTCCTCCGCCACCTACCGGCTGAACGAGAATGCCCGCTGGCACGATGGCGTGCCGATCACGGCGGACGACGTGGTCTGGTCGCTGGAACAATTGCAGGAACACTCGCCGCAATACGCGCAATATTTCGGCAACGTGACCGGCGCGGTGGCCGACAATGAACGTCAGGTCACCTTCACATTCGACCAGACCGGCAACCGTGAATTGCCGCTGATCCTGTCCGACCTGCCGGTACTGCCGAAGCACTGGTGGACGGAGGAAGGCAAGGGTCGCGATTTCACCCGTTCGGGCCTCGAAATTCCCCTCGGTTCCGGTCCCTACCGGATCGCCTCGTTCGACGCGGGCCAGTCCGTCACATGGGAACGGGTCGAGGATTACTGGGCGGCCGATCTGCCGGTCAACAAGGGCCGTTACAATTTCGATACCCGGATCTACCGCTATTTCACCGACCCGAACGCAAGCTGGCAGGCCTTCACCAAGGGCGGGCTGGAGGATATCCGCGTGGAAAACCGCGCCCAGCGCTGGGCGGAAGGCTATACGTTCCCGGCCTTCGAGCAGGGCTTGGTAAAGAAGGAAGGGTTCGAGGACGTTTCCAGCTATTCCATGCAGGGCTGGTATTTCAACGCGCGGCTGCCGAAATTTTCCGACCCCCGCACCCGCCGGGCGCTGACGTTGGCGCTCAATTTCGAGCGCATGAACCGCGACCTGTTCTTCGATGCATATGCGCGTACCAAAACCTATTTCGGTGGCACGGAGCTTTCATCCTCCGGCCTGCCGGAAGGGCGGGAGCTGGAGATTCTGAACGAATACAAAGACCGGCTGCCTGCGGAACTTTTCACCGAGGAATACACGCTGCCGGTCTACGAATCCCGCGCCGACGAACGCACCTTTCTGCGCGAGGCGTTCGAGCTGTTGAAGGAGGCGGGGTTCGAGCGGCGGGGAACGGAACTGATCGACCCCAATTCCGGCCAGCAGATGACTTTGGAAATCCTCGGCTTCGACCCCAATTCCGAGCGCGTCAACGCACCCTGGATCAACGCCCTGCGGCTGCTCGGAATCGACGCGACCTTCCGCATCGTCGATACGAGCCAGTATGTGGCGCGCGTGAATGCCTTCGACTACGAGGTCGCCTCGCTGCAAACCCGCCAGAGCCAGTCGCCCGGCAACGAACAGCGGGAATACTGGACCACGGCCGCTGCGGACCGCGACGGGTCGCGCAATTATTCGGGCATAAAGGATCCGGTGATCGACGATCTGGTGGAGAAACTCATCTTCGCCAAGGACCGTGCCGACCTCGTCGCCTATTCCCGCGCCTTGGACCGGGTGCTGCTTTGGGGCCACTATGTCGTGCCCCAATGGCATGTTACCGAAACGCGGATCGCATGGTGGGACAAGTTCGGCATTCCCCGCCCTCAGCCGGTCTATATCGGGGCGGATATCGAATCCTGGTGGATCGATACGGAGAAGGAACGCGCACTGGACGCCGCACGATGAGCCTCACGCGCCGCCGTTTCGGGCAACTTTCGGCTGCCGCCCTGCTCGCCGGGCCGTTCGGATTGCGGGCCGAATCTGTCGTTTGCCGCCAACCCGACCGGAGACGCCGCTGCACGGCCTGTCCGCGTTCGGGGAGTTGAAATACGCGCCGGATTTCGCGCATCTCGACTACGTGAACCCGAACGCGCCGAAGGGCGGGCCTGTTCAACTTCTCGGTGCCGAACTGGGCGTTCAACCAGAACCCGCAGACGTTCAACACGCTCAACACATTCGTGCAGAAGGGCGACGGGCCGCCGCGCATCGAATTGTGCTACGACGCTTTGATGTTTGCGGCTGATGACGAGCCCTCCGCCATCTACGGACTGCTGGCCGAGAGCGTGACGATTTCCGCCGACCGCGATGCCTACACATTCGCGCTCCGCCCCGAAGCGCGGTGGCATGACGGCACGGCGCTGACGGCCCACGACGCGGCCTACACGCTGACCACGTTCAAGGCCGACGGGCATCCGTCGCTGGCGCTGTCCCTGAAAGACATGGTGAGCGCGGAAGCGCCCGACGACCGCACGCTGGTGGTGACCTTCGACGGGCAGCAGAGCGACCGGGCGGTGCTTACGCTGGCCGTCATGCCGATCATCTCGAAAGTATGGAACGAGGCCAACGGGTTCACCGACGCCACGATGGAGGTTCCGCTCACCTCCGGTCCCTACCGCGTGGGCCGCGTCGATGCGGGCCAGACCATCGAATATGAACGGGTCGCCGACTGGTGGGGCCAGGATCTCGCCATCGCCCGGGGCCGCAACAATTTCGACCGCCTCCGGATCGATTTCTACCGCGAGCGGCAGGCGGCCTTCGAGGCCTTCAAGAAGGGCGACATCCACTTCCGGCAGGAGTTCACGTCGAAGGACTGGGAGACAGAATACGACTTTCCAGCCATTCAGGAAGGCAAGGTCGTCAAGCGCACGTTCGAGTCCGAGAAGGTGCCGTCGTTTCAAGCATGGGCGCTGAATACCCGGCGTGACAAGTTCGCCGACATCCGCACGCGGGAAGCGATCGGCCTCGCGTTCGATTTCGAATGGACGAACACGAACCTGTTCTACGGTGCCTACGGGCGGGCCGAAAGCGCGTTTCAAAAATCGGACTTTCAGGCGGTCGGGAAGCCATCGCCGGAGGAACTGGCGGTGCTGGAGCCGTTGCGCGGCACGGTCCCCGACGGGGTGTTCGAGGAGGCCCTGACTCCGCCCGTCAGCGATGGCTCGGGCCGGGACCGGGCGCTGCTGCGTCAGGCCAATACGCTGCTTGAAGAAGCCGGTTGGCAACGGCAGGGCCGTGCATTGGTCGATGCCAACGGCACGCCATTCACACTGGAAATTCTCATCCGCTCCCCGACCTTCGAGCGCATTCTCGGCCCCTATGTGCGCAATCTGAAAGCGCTGGGCATCGACGCTTCGATCCGTCTCGTGGACCCTGCGCAATTTCAGGCGCGCATGGATACGTTCGAGTTCGACATGGTGGGTTTCGCGCGGTCGCTGGCCGCCACACCGACCGTCGAAGCGTTGCAGCAGCTGTTCGGTTCCGATGCCCGTGACGTGACCGGCTCCGGCAACCTGCCCGGCATCGCCGACCCTGCGGTGGACGCGTTGATCGATGCGGCCCGCACCGCCGACAGCCGCGAGGCATTGGTGCCGGTGCTGCGTGCGCTCGACAGGGTGCTGCGCCTCACGCATACGCTCATTCCAAACTGGTATGCGCCGAATCACCGGGTCGCGTTCTGGGACATGTTCGGGTTTCCCGAAACGAAACCGGACTACGCCTTTCCCGTGGAAACGACGTGGTGGTTCGACGAGGCCAAAGCAAAGGCTATCGGCAGGGCTTAAAAGCCAGCCCATAAGGAGCGAGCAAGACCTGTATGGGAGCCTATATCGCCAGACGTCTGCTGCTGATGATACCGACCATTCTCGGCATCATGCTGCTGTCCTTCACCATCATCCAGTTCGCCCCCGGCGGGCCGGTGGAACAGGTGATCGCGGACCTGACCGGACAGGGTGGCAACGCCACGGACCGCATTTCCGGCGGCGGCGGCGATTTTGGGCAGGGGCAGGATGCGGCGCAAAATTCCGCATCCGGCAGTGCCTCGACCTCGAAATACCGCGGCGCGCAGGGGCTTGACCCGGAGTTCATCGCCAAGCTGGAAAAACAGTTCGGCTTCGACAAACCGGCCTACGAACGCTTCGCGCTGCTGGTGTGGAACTATATCCGTTTCGATTTCGGCGAGAGCTATTTCCGCTCTATCTCCGTGCTGGACCTCATCCTGGAAAAGATGCCCGTCTCGGTGTCGCTCGGTCTGTGGATCACGCTGATATCCTACGGCATCTCCATTCCGCTCGGCATCAAGAAAGCCGTGTCCGACGGCTCGCCCTTCGATGTGTGGACCTCCGGCGTCATCGTGGTCGCCTACGCCGTTCCGGGCTTCCTGTTCGCCATCCTGCTGATCGTGCTGTTCGCGGGCGGATCATTCTTCGACTGGTTCCCGCTGCGTGGGCTGACGTCGGAAAGCTGGTCTGACCTGTCGTGGCCCATGAAGATCGTCGATTATTTCTGGCACCTGACATTGCCGCTGATCGCGCTCACGCTTTCGGCCTTCGCCACCACCACACTGCTGACGAAGAACTCGTTTCTCGACGAGATCAAGAAGCAATATGTCGTCACCGCCCGCGCCAAGGGGCTGACGGACAATCAGGTGCTGTACAAGCACGTCTTCCGCAACGCGATGCTCATCATCATCGCGGGCTTTCCCGGCGCGTTCATCTTCGCCTTCTTCACCGGCTCGCTGCTGATCGAGGCGATCTTCTCCCTCGATGGACTGGGGCTGCTGGCCTACACGGCGACGCTGGGGCGGGACTATCCGGTGGTGTTCGCCACGCTCTACATCTTCTCGCTGATGGGCCTGCTGGTCTCGCTGCTGTCCGACATCACCTACACGCTGATCGACCCGCGTATCGATTTCGACCGGAGGGATGTGTAATGGCGCAAACTCCGGCTGACGACGCTCTGCTCGATGCTGCTGTTACGGGAACACTGCCGCAAACCGACGGCCCCGGTGTCACGCCGCAGGAGGCTGTGAAGCGCTCTCGCTGGTGGATTACGCTGTCGCCGCTCAACCAACGCCGCTGGCAGAATTTCAAGAAGAACCGGCGCGGCTACTGGAGCCTGTGGATCTTCGGCTTCCTGTTCATCGCGTCGCTGTTTGCCGAGTTCATCGCCAACGACCGGCCCATCGTCGTCTCCTACAACGACGAAATTCTGTTTCCCGTCTTCGTCGATTACCCCGAGGAAAAGTTCGGCGGCTTCCTGCCGGTCACCGACTACCGCGATCCGGTCAATATCGAGGAGATCGAGGCCAATGGCTGGATGCTGTGGCCGCCGATCCGCTACAGCTACCGCACCGTCAACGTCGACGTGCCCCGCCCCGCCCCGTCGCCGCCGTCATGGTTGCTCGACGATGAGGAAGCCTGCCGAAAATACGAGCAGGGGGCGGACGATCCGCTCTGCACCATCGGCAACAAGAACTGGTTCGGCACCGACGATCAGGCGCGGGACGTCACGGCGCGCATGATCTACGGCTTCCGCATCTCCGTGCTGTTCGGACTGGCGCTGACAGTGGTTTCCGCCATCGTCGGCGTGTGGGCCGGTGCGGTGCAGGGCTACTACGGTGGCAGGGTCGACCTGATCTTTCAGCGGTTCGTGGAGATATGGACCTCGATGCCGGAACTGTTCATCCTCATCATCATCGCCTCGGTGTTGCCGCCGGGCTTCTGGATTCTGCTGTTCATCATGGCGATCTTCCGTTGGACGGGGTTCGTCGGCGTGGTGCGCGCCGAATTTCTGCGCGCCCGCAATTTCGAATACGTCACAGCCGCCCGCGCGCTCGGCGTCGGCAACGGTACGATCATGTTCCGCCACCTGCTACCCAACGCGATGGTGGCGACGCTGACCTTCATGCCGTTCATCCTGTCCGGCTCGATCACGGCGCTGACCTCGCTCGACTTCCTCGGCTTCGGCCTGCCGCCGGGGTCGCCGTCGCTGGGTGAAATGCTGCAACAGGGCAAGAACAACCTTCAGGCTCCGTGGCTGGGGCTGGCGGGCTTCGTCGTGCTGTCCGTCATGCTGTCGCTGCTGATCTTCATCGGCGAAGCGGTGCGCGATGCTTTCGATCCGCGGAAGACGTTCGTATGAATCAGGAAGCGATGATGGCAGGTAAGCACAACGAAAAGGGCCATGGACCCGGCGACGGGCATGACCACTCAAAACCGCACAGCCACACCAGCGGCGCATCTGAAAAAGCGGTTCTGCTGGCGATGGTCCTGACGGGCGGCTTCATGCTGGTTGAGGTGGCTGGCGGCCTGATTTCAGGCTCTCTGGCCCTGCTCGCCGACGCCGGCCACATGCTGACCGACTTTGCAGCACTCCTGCTCGCCTGGCTCGGCTTCCGGATTGCCCGTCGGCCTGCCGACGCACGGCGCTCCTACGGGTTCGACCGGTTTTCCGTACTGGCCGCTTTCGTCAATGGAATCGCGCTGTTCGTATTGGCCGTCTGGATCGTCGTCGAGGCCTATCACCGCATACAGGATCCGAACGTCGTCCAGTCCACGCCGATGCTCATCGTCGCCGTGATCGGGCTGGGTGTGAACGTGCTGGCCTTCTGGGTTCTGTCGCGCGGCGACAAAAGCCAACTTAACATGCGTGCCGCACTCTTGCATGTTGCAGGCGATCTGCTGGGGTCGGTCGCCGCCATCGTCGCGGCCCTCGTCATCATGGCCACCGGCTGGTTTCCGATCGACCCGATACTGTCGGTATTCGTCGCACTCATCATCCTGCGCTCTGCCTGGTACGTGGTGAAGGATTCCGGGCATATTCTGCTGGAAGGCGCGCCCAGCGGCGTGGATACCGACGCGATCCGTGAAGCGCTCGTCGACCTGCCCTATGTCCAGCGCGTTCATCATATCCACGCCTGGTCCATCAGTGAGGAGCGTCCGATGGTAACCTTGCACGCGCTCGTGGACGACGCGACGCCGACGCCGGTTGCCACAAAGGCCATCAAGGCGCGGTTGAAGGACCGTTTCGGCCTTGACCATTGCACCGTCGAAATCGACCACGAGCACGACCCGGACCACGAGCACGAATGGGAAAAGGGCCGGACCGACGCATGAGCGACAAACTTCTCGAAGTCCGTGACCTCTCCGTTGCCTTCACGTCCGGTGGTGTCACGTCCACGGCGGTGGACCGCATTTCGTTCGACATCGCGCGCGGCGAGACCGTCGCGCTGGTGGGCGAGTCCGGGTCGGGCAAATCGGTGTCGGCCCTGTCGATCCTGAAACTGCTGCCCTACCCGACCGCCTCGCACCCGTCGGGCCAAATCCTGTTCAAGGGCGAAAACCTGCTGGACGCCGACGAGCGCGACCTGCGCCGCGTGCGCGGCGACGATATCACGATGATCTTTCAGGAGCCTATGACCTCGCTCAACCCGCTGCACACGATCGAGCGGCAGGTCGGCGAGATCATGGAGCTGCATCTGGATTCCACCAAGGAGGGCGTGCGGGCACGCGTGCTGGAACTGCTCAACCAGGTCGGAATCCGGGAGCCTGAGAAGCGGCTCGGTGCCTATCCACACCAGCTGTCCGGTGGCCAGCGGCAGCGCGTGATGATCGCGATGGCGCTCGCCAACGAGCCGGAACTGCTGATCGCCGACGAGCCGACCACGGCGCTGGACGTCACCGTGCAGGCGCAGATTCTGGAACTGCTCAACACGCTGAAACGCGAAAGCGGCCTTTCGATGCTGTTCATCACCCACGACCTCGGCATCGTGCGAAAATTTGCCGACCGGGTTTGCGTGATGACCGGTGGGCACATCGTCGAACACGGGCCGACGAAGGAAATCTTCGACAATCCGCAGCACGAATACACCCGCCATCTGCTCGCCGCCGAACCGAAGGGCAACCCGCCCCCGGCGGACGACACCGCGCCCATCGTGGTCGAAGGCGAGGACGTGAAGGTGTGGTTCCCGATCAAGGCCGGGCTGATGCGGCGCACGGTGGACCATGTGAAGGCCGTTGACGGCATCGACCTGACATTGCGCGCGGGTCAGACATTGGGTGTCGTGGGCGAGTCCGGCTCCGGCAAGACGACGCTCGGGCTGGCGCTGACGCGGATGATTTCCAGCGAAGGGCGGATCGGGTTCATCGGGCGCGACATCGGTGCCTACTCCTTCAAGGAGATGAAACCGCTGCGCTCCGAAATGCAGATCGTGTTTCAGGATCCTTACGGGTCGCTGTCGCCGCGCATGTCGGTTGCGGAAATCATCGCCGAGGGATTGGACATCCACAAGCCGGACCTTACGGCGGCGCAGCAGGACGACAATCGTCGCCGATGTGCTGGCCGAAGTCGGCCTCGACCCTACGACCCGCCACCGCTACCCGCACGAGTTTTCCGGCGGCCAGCGGCAACGCATGGCTATTGCCCGAGCGATGGTGCTGGAGCCGAAATTCGTGATGCTCGACGAACCGACCTCGGCGCTCGACATGTCGGTTCAGGCGCAGGTGGTGGAGCTTTTGTTGCGCCTGCAACAGGAGCGCAACCTCGCCTATCTGTTCATTTCCCACGACCTCAAGGTCGTGCGGGCGCTGGCCAACGACGTGATCGTCATGCGGCTCGGCAAGGTGGTCGAAAGCGGCCCGGCGGCGCAGATTTTCGACAATCCGCAGACCGATTACACCAAGGCGCTGATGGCCGCCGCCTTCAATCTGGAAACGGCACCGGCCGGAATTGTGAACCAGTGATCGTGAACCAATGAACAAGACGGTTCTACCCAGCGACGGCAAGGCGGAAGACACGTTCCGCCCCATCACCGTGGAAGAACACCACGAGGATTTTCGCGGCTTCCGCACGGTGGAAACAATCACCTACCGGGAGGAAGGGCGAGATATCAGTGCCACCCGCGAAATGGTGTTGGCCCATCGCGCTGTCGCCGTCATCGCATGGGATCCCAAGCTGGAACGGCTGATCCTCATCCGTCAGTTCCGCCTCGGTTCGCAAATGGGGCTGGGCGCAGGGTTCTGCACGGAAGTGGTCGCCGGACTGATCGACGGGGACCTGACGCCGGAACACACCGCCGAAGCCGAATTGCGCGAGGAAGCCGGACTGGAGCCCCTGAAAACACGCTTTATGTTTTCCTTCATGACCACACCCGGCATCACGGACGAGGTGATCGACTTCTTCTATTGCGAGGTTGATGCCAGTAACCTTGCCGAAGAAGGCGGACTGGAAGAGGAGGCGGAACAGACGTTTCCCTTCACCATCACTCTCGAAGATGCGCTGGCCGCCATCGACGCCAGCGACATCACCAATGCCATCGCGATGCTGGGTATCCTGCGGTTCCACCGGATGAAAGACACGCTGGAAGCAGCATGAGTGGCGCGATCCTGCTCTCAACGGGCACTGATCCGGCTTTGGCAGGAAGCGACAGTAACGACGGCGTGTTTCGCACCGTTTTTCCCGATCGCTCCATCACGACGCAGGCCGGACCGAACATTTCCTACGCAGTCGTGTGGAAGCCGCCGCCCGGATTGCTGGCCAGTCTGCCAAACCTGCGCGTCATCTTTTCACTGGGTGCAGGCGTCGACCATATTCTGCGCGACGAAGCCCTGCCCGACATCCCACTGGTGCGGTTTGTGGACGCCGATCTGACAGGCCGTATGGCGGAGTGGGTGGTGCTGCAGGTGCTGTCCCATCACCGCAAGGCGCTGTTTTACCGCGACCGTCAACACGCGCGGGAATGGGCGGACATTTCCGTCCCTGCCGCGCATGAGATCACGGTGGGCATCATGGGCTTCGGCGTGCTGGGGCAAGCCGCGGCGCGCGCCCTGATGGCGCTCGGCTACCGCGTCGCCGCATGGTCCCGCAGCGGGCGGAGCATGAATGGCGTCGATGCTTTCGACACGGATTCAACGGACGCTTTTTTTGGGCGATGCGACATGGTGGTCTGTCTGTTGCCCCTCACGCCCGACACGACGGGGTTGATCGATACACGCTTCATCGACCGGCTGAAACAGGATGGCCCGCTCGGTGCGCCGGTTCTGATGAATGCCGGGCGCGGCGGTTCGCAGGTGGACGGTGATATCGCCGCAGCCCTGCACGATGGCCGTCTGGGCGGGGCGTCGCTGGACGTGTTCCAGATCGAACCCCTGCCCGCCGACAGCCCGTTGTGGGATGCGCCGAATTGCATCGTCACCCCCCATGCGGCGGCGGAAAGCGACCCGACGGCACTGGCGCGCTACGTGCAGCGGCAGATTGAGCGGTTCGAGAGTGGGCAGGCTTTGGAAAACGTCGTAGACCGCGACCGCGGTTACTAACTCCTGCTCTCACGCTGTCGACCTTCGGTCTGCGCTCCGAGGGGCGGCGCATAAGCGCGGGGTGACCGGCTGGTCGCCTCACATGTCACGTTTGGCGCGACATGCTCTGATCCATCAATGCCACCAGCGCGCGCCTCAACCCGTCTTCCAGATCCTCCGCCGTCAGATACGGCCCGCACCGGCGACCGGCGTCCCCGTGCAGCCAGACGCCCGCACACGCGGCGAGGGGCG
Source organism: uncultured Alphaproteobacteria bacterium (assembly GCA_963799325.1). GTDB lineage: Bacteria > Pseudomonadota > Alphaproteobacteria > Rhizobiales > Rhizobiaceae > Pseudahrensia. The sequence continues at coordinate 545,178 of CAWCWS010000004.1, forward strand.
GTTCCAAACCGGCGGCCAATAACCCGCCGATCGTGCCTGCCAGCACATCGCCGGAGCCTGCGGTGGCCAGCCACGGGGTCGCTTGGTGGTTGATGACCGGCTCGACGCCGGGAGCGGCGATGATGGTGCGCGGGCCTTTCAACACCACGATTGCGCCGGAGCGCTCGGCCAGCGCCGTCGCGGCTTCCACCCTGCCGTCGTCATCGTCCGGCGGCGTGTCGGCAAGACGGGCGAACTCGCCATCGTGAGGCGTCAGAACGCAGTGTCCGTTGGCTTTGGTGAGTGCGAACAGGGCCTCGGGATCAGGCTGAAACGACGTGAGCGCGTCGGCGTCCAGCACCAGCGGCACCCCCGTTTCCGCCAGCGCATCGACGAAACCGCGCAACCTGTCTCCGACCCCGAAACCCGGGCCGATAACGACGGACCCGATGCGCTTGTCGCGCACCGTTTCGGCCAGTGTCACGGCATCGTCGGCCCGCGTCAGCATCACCGCCGTCAGGTGCGCCGCGTTGACCTGCATGGCATTGCCGGGCGCGGCCAGCGTGACCGCGCCTGCGCCGACACGCAGTGCCGCTCCCGCCGCCAATCGCGCCGCGCCGGTCGAGGATGGGCTGCCGGAGACGACGAGCGCATGGCCCCGGTCGTATTTATGGCTGTCCTCGCCGGGAACAGGGAGCGCAGCGCGCCAGAGGCCGGGATCGTTGATTGTCACTCGCCGCCCTCGCCCCCGCCTTCGATAGCCCTCAGGAACGGTTTTCCGGCAGGTTTTTCGGCTGGAACCGCCTTTCGGGCTGGGGCAGGCGTCTCGAACTCCAAAGCCTCGATCGGATCCCCGTGCCGCTTGAGCTTGGACGTGGAGGTGAGAATCTGCTCCACGTCCTTCTGCGTCTGCCCGAAATGGGTCTGCAACTTGCCGACACGGTCGTCCAGCAGGCGCAGGTCGTTGGCGAACTTCGCTATTTCCGCCTGAATGAGATGCGCCTGTTCGCGCATCCGAGCATCCTTCAGCAGTGCCTGAATGACCTGTATCGACAGCATCAGCAGCGACGGTGACACGATGACGATGCGGGCCTTGTGAGCGCGCTGGACAACGCTCTCGAAATTCTCGTGAATGTCGGCGAAGATGGACTCCGACGGAACGAACAGGAACGCCGTATCCTGCGTTTCGCCGGTGATGAGGTAATCCTCGGCGATCTTGGCGATATGGACACCCATCTGCCGGGCGAATTCCGTCGCGCGTATCTTTCGCTCGTCGGGGCGTTCGGCGGCCCGCAAGGCTTCCCAGCCTTCCAGCGGGAATTTTGCGTCGACCACCAGCGACGGCGCGCCGTTGGGCATGGCGACGGTGCAATCCGGGCGGCTGCCGTTGGACAGCGTGTCCTGAAAGGCATAGCTGCCCATCGGCAGACCGTCGCGCACGATGGCCTCCATCCGCGCTTCGCCGAAGGCACCGCGGGTCTGCTTGTTCTGCAGGATTGCCTGCAAACCGACGACATTCTCCGCCAGCCCCTGAATGTTGGTCTGCGCGGCGTCGATGACGGCGAGGCGCTCCTGCAATTTCGCCAGCGATAGCTGCGTCTTTTCCGTCGTTTCCGTCAAAGAGGTGCGCATCGTACCGGTGACGTTGGTGAGTCGTTCGTCGAGCTGCCGGGCGATGGCTTCCTGACCGCCGGAAAGGCCTTGCCGCAATTCGGTCAACTGGCCGGTGAGCGCGGCTTGCGTCTGCACCAGCTGCGCGATCTGCGCCTCGGATTCACGGGCGCGCTGTTCGGCGAGAAAGCGGTTTTCCTGATCCATCCACGCCCGCCTTCGGCTGCCGCACCACAGGGCAAACAGGGTGAGCAAAGCGAGGATCACCGCCGTGGCAAAGGGCGATTTGGGTGAGGGTGAACACCATGTCGCCGATGGCGAAGGTGATGTTCGGAGGGGTCGAAAGGGGTCATGGGGCGACGCTAGACGATTCGGCCGCGCGATCAAAACAGGAACGTGGACAGGGCGGGTTCGTATTGACCGAAAGTGGCGCGCGCCCTATCTCGACGGCCATGTCCATACTCCCCATCGTCACCATTCCGGACCCGGTTCTGCGCCACGTTTCCACTCCGTTCGAGCGGGTGGACGATGAGTTGCGCCGCTTCGCCGAGGACATGCTGGAAACGATGTACGACGCGCCGGGCATCGGCCTTGCCGCCGTTCAGGTCGGCGTGCCGCGCCGCATCTTCACCGTCGATTGCGCCGAGCGTGAAGTGAACGCACGGGGCGAGGAAAGTGCGGACCCGAAGCGGGAACCGATGGTGTTCATCAACCCGACCATCGTGGCCCGCACCGAGGCGCGCAACATCTACGACGAGGGCTGCCTGTCGATCCCGGATTATTATGCCGAGGTGGAACGTCCCGCCAGATGCACGATCGAGTTTCTCGATCTCGACGGAAATCAGCAGACTCTCGAAGCCGACGGCATGCTCGCCACCTGCATCCAGCACGAATACGACCATCTGGAAGGCGTGCTGTTCGTGGATCATATCTCCAAGCTGAAGCGGGACATGGTGGTGCGGAAGTTCACAAAACTCGCCAAACAGAACGGCACGGCCTTCATCGGCTGAGCGGCATATGGCGCTTGCGGATCATCTTCATGGGCACGCCGGATTTTGCAGTGCCGACACTGGAAGCGTTGGTCAATGCCGGTCACGATGTCGTTGGCGTCTATACCCAGCCGCCGCGCCCCGCCGGAAGGCGTGGCCTGACCAGCGTGGCGTCGCCGGTTGCCAATCGCTGCCGAACAACACGGCATCGAGGTCCGCTGGCCGACATCGCTTGAAGGGTGCCGACGAGCAGGCCGCGTTTGCCGCGTTCGAGGCCGATGTGGCGGTGGTCGTGGCCTATGGAATGCTGTTGTCGCAGGCCGTTCTCGACGCCCCCCGTTACGGTTGCTTCAACGGCCACGCCTCCCTGCTGCCGCGCTGGCGGGGTGCCGCGCCGATCCAGCGGGCTATCATGGCGGGGGATGATGAAACCGGCATCTGCATCATGCAGATGGAAGCCGGTCTCGACACCGGCCCCGTGGCGTTGGAACGGCGGGTGCCAATCACCGATGAGACCACCGCAGGCAATTTACACGACACGCTTTCGCAGGTTGGTGCGGAGGCGATGGTCGAGGCGATGCTTCGGCTGGAGACCGGCGCGATCACCTTTACACCGCAACCGGACGACGGCGTGACCTATGCCCGCAAGATCGAGAAGGGCGAGACGCGGATCGACTGGTCGCAACCGGCGCACGATGTCCACCGCCATATCATGGGCCTGTCCCCGTTCCCCGGCGCGTGGTGCGAAATCGCGGGTGCACGGGTGAAGATCCTGGAAAGCCGCGTGACAGAACAGTCCGGTTCGCCCGGCACGGTCATCGATGGCCTCACCATCGCTTGCGGCGACGGCGCGGTGCGGCTGACGACGGTGCAGAAAGCGGGCGGCAAACCGATGAACGGTGACGCTTTTTTGCGCGGGACGCCGCTGCCTTCGGGCACCGTTTTGGTTTGAGCCGCTACCGTTTCACCCTCGAATATGACGGTGCGCCCTATGCCGGTTGGCAGCGGCAGAGGGATGCGCCCAGCGTGCAGGGTGCGCTGGAGACGGCGCTCCGCAAGCTCGGTGAAACGGCGCTGGTTCAGGGGGCCGGACGCACGGATGCCGGGGTTCATGCCACGGGGCAGGTCGCCCATGCAGATCTCGAAAAGCCGTGGAAACCGTTCCGGCTGATGGAAGCGCTGAATGCCCATCTCCACCAGTCGAGCGAGCCGGTGGCCGTGCTGGATTGCGCGCAGGTGGACGACAACTTCCACGCCCGTTTCAGCGCCACCCGCCGCCACTATATTTATCGCATCGTCCCCCGCCGCGCGGCGCTTGCGCTGGACGCGGGACGGGCGTGGCAGGTAAAGGTGCCGCTTGATGTAGACGCGATGGACGCGGCTGCAAAATGCCTGCTCGGTGCCCATGATTTCACGACCTTCCGCTCCACCGAATGCCAGGCGAAAAGCCCGGTCAAGACGCTGGACCGGCTCGATGTAACCCTGCGCGACTGGCACGGGGTGCCCACGATCGAGATCACCACCAATGCCCGCTCCTACCTGCACAATCAGGTGCGTTCGCTTGTGGGTTGTCTGGTGCAAGTCGGGACCGGGCGTTGGAGCGAAGCCGATCTGGTCGCTGCTCTCGAAGCCTGCGACCGCAGCGCCTGCGCCCCCGTTGCCCCCGCACACGGGCTCTATCTGACACTGGTGGAATATGGCGAAGCGGAATAGGTTGAGGGCACGCTCACGCTGGAAGGACCGCCCATGCCCCGTGCCATTCTGATCGTTCTCGATTCCGTCGGTATCGGCGGCGCGCCGGATGCGGCGGCTTTCGGCGATGAGGGTTCCAACACGCTGGGCCATATCGCGGCCAATACGGACCTCGAACTGCCTAACCTCGAGAAAATGGGGCTGGGCCTCGCCGCCGAACTGGCCTGCGGGGAACGCCCCCGCGGCATGACCTTCGACGGACCTGCGACCGCCGGATGGGCGGCGCTTTCCGAAACATCCACCGGCAAGGACACGCCGTCCGGCCATTGGGAAATCGCGGGCGTGCCGGTGACGTTCGGCTGGGGCACCTTTCCTGACGAAGTGCCCGCGCTGCCGAAAGAGCTGACCGACGCCATCATCCGCGAGGGCGAACTCTCCGGCATTCTGGCCAACAAGCACGCCTCCGGCACCGAGGTGATCGAAGCGTTCGGGGCCGAGCATATCCAGACGAAGAAGCCGATCGTCTATACGTCCGCCGATTCCGTCATCCAGATTGCAGCACACGAAGACTTTTTCGGCCTCGACCGGCTCTACAAGCTGTGCGCGACGGTGCGGAAGCTGGCCGACCCGCTCAATATCGGGCGGGTCATCGCCCGGCCTTTCATCGGCATGGCACCCGGCGAATTCGAACGCACGTCGAACCGGCGGGACTATTCCGTGCCACCACCGGAACCGACCCTGCTCGACCGGGTGGTGGATGACGACCGCGCCGTCTTCGCCGTCGGCAAGATCGCCGACATCTTCGCCCATCGGGGCGTCACCGATATCCGCAAGGGCAAGGGCGAAAAATCCTCCGGCAACGATGCGCTGATCGACGCCACGTTGCAGACGATGGACGATGCGGCGAACGGCGATCTTGTGTTCGTCAATCTGGTGGACTTCGATTCTGAATACGGCCACCGGCGGGACGTCGAGGGCTACGCGCGGTGCCTGGAACATTTCGACCGCCGTCTGCCGGAAATCACCGCGAAACTGCGCGACGGCGATATGCTGGTGCTCACCGCCGACCACGGCAACGACCCGACATGGGAGGGCACGGACCATACGCGGGAACGGGTGTTCGCGCTTGTCTACGGCCCCGGCCTGCCGACCGGCAGTCTCGGATTGCGGGACACATTCGCCGATATCGGCGCGACCATTGAGCAGCATCTCGGCCTGCCTGCCGGACCGAACGGGACGTCGATGCTGTGATGCTGAAGGCGGAACTCCATTGCCATCTGGAAGGGGCCGCCGATCCAGGCCTGGCCCTGCGGTTGGGGAAACGCCACGGCATCGACCTGACCGGTGTGGTGGAAGACGGGCGGTATGTGTGGGACGATTTCACGTCCTTTCTCTCTTGCTACGACACCGCCTCCAGCGTCTTCCGTACACCGGAAGACTACCGCCTGCTCACGGCAGACGTGTTGGCGCGGCTGGCCGAACAGGACGCGATATACGCGGAACTCATCGTCTCGCCGGACCATGCCGCGCAGGTTGGCATCGACTACGAGGCGCTGATCGAAGCGATCGATGCGGGCATGGCGGATGCGGAAGGCGACAGCGGGATCGTCGCGCGCATCTGTCTCACCTGCGTGCGCCATCTGGGGCCGCACAAGGCGGAGGCCGTGGCCCGGCAGGCGCAGCGCGCGCCCCATCCCCGTGTCACCGGCTTCGGCATGGCGGGGGACGAGCGCGCATATGCAGTGGAGGATTTTGCCGACGCCTTTTCCATTGCCGCCGATGCGGGACTCGGCCTGACGGCCCATGCGGGTGAGTTCGCCGGTGCCGACAGCGTGCGGGACGCGCTGGACTATCTTCATGTCAGCCGGATCGGACACGGGGTCCGCTCGGTGGAGGACGCCGAACTGGTGGAGCGGCTGGCGGATGAGGGGATCGTGCTGGAGGTCTGCCCCGGCTCCAATATTGCGCTCGGCGTCTATTGCGAACATGTCGCCCATCCGTTGCGCGATCTGGTGGATGCCGGTGTGCCGGTGTGTCTCAACTCCGACGACCCGCCCTACTTTGATACGACCCTGCAGAACGAATACGATCTGGCGCGGGACGTTTACAGGTTCAGCGACGAGGACCTGCTCGATTGCACCCGAACCGCGCTTCGTGCCGCTTTCGTGGACGAAGAGACCCGCAAAAGATTGCTGGCGAAACTCTAGATTTCAGCGCGACCCTCGGTCCAGTCGAGAATGAGCCGGTGTGCTATGGCCAGCGGCATGGGCATCGCCAGTTCGCCGGTGCCGGGCAGCGTGCCCTTGGCCAGAGCGTCCAGCACCTCGGCGCGGGAATACCAGGCACAGGCTTCGAGTTCCGTCTCGTCGCGGGTGATGTCCGTTTCCAGAGCGCGTCCCATGCAGCCGATCATCAGGGTGTGGGGGAAGGGCCAGGGCTGGCTGGCGTGGTAGCTGACGGCACCGACGCGCAGGCCGGATTCCTCGAACGTCTCGCGCCGCACCGCCATTTCCAGCGTTTCCCCCGCTTCCACGAAACCGGCCAGCGCGGACACCATGCCGGGCGGAAAGTGCGGCGACCGGCCCAGCAGGCAGCTTGTCGCCATCGGGCGAGACGATCAGCATGATGACCACCGGGTCCGTACGCGGAAACGTGTCGCGGGCGCATTTTGGGCAGTGGCGTTTTGCGCCCGCGTCGCGCATCTCACTCGGTCCGCCACAACGACCGCAGAACCGTGCGGAGGAATGCCAGTTCAGCAGGCTTCCACCCTGTGCGACCTGCCCCAGTTCCACGTCCGGCAGCAAGCCCTGCATGGCGAGCGAGCGCAGGTCGATGGCCTTCCAGGGCGCAGGCAGGGGCGCCTCGATATCGACTGCCAGCGGCATGGCGATGCGGGGGGCGTCGCCGTCGTATCCCAGCAGGACAGCACGATCCGTGTGCGGGGTAAACGCGGCGAGTTCGTCTCGTGTGAGCAAGCCACGCGGCACATCCTCGAACGCTACGATCACGCGACCTTTGGCGAAGCCCCAGAACCGCGCCTTCGGATGGGCCATCGCGTCGGGCAGGGTGCTCCCGTCCCGCGCTTCCGCCCAGCGGTCGAGGCGGTTGCCTGCGAAACCCGTAAGAGCCGAGATTTCGGCAGCCGCGAAATCGCCAGCCAGGAAAGAGCGGGACATTATTGAGGGTTCCATGCGTCATCGAGCGCGGCCATGAAGGCACGGGCGGCTTGCGGTTCGTAAGGGGTGGGCGTGCCATACCCCCAGACCGGCGCGGGCCAGTTGGGATCGTTTGGCGCGCGGGCGACAACGTGCAGATGAAACTGCGCGACCACATTGCCGATGGTGGCGATGTTGGTCTTGGGCGCGCCGCTCACCTTGCGCAGTGTTTGCGCCGCCTGCGTGGCGCAGTGGAACAGGCTCACACGGCGCTTAACGGACAGGTCGTCCAGTTCCACCACGTCTGGCACCATCGGCACGACCAGCAGCCACGGCCAGCGCGAATCATCCGCCAGCCGCACGTCCAGCCAATCGTCCACCACACGCCACGGCAGACTGGAAGCGGCAAGGCGGGGGTCGAGATGGAAAGCGGTGTTCGGCATCCGCCGCCCGTATCACGTGCGTTCCACGCGAGAAAGCGCGACGGGCAAACCTTCGCCCTTGCATTGCGCCCCCGTCCCCATGATATGCTGATCTCGGAAGGCTGGTTTGTGGACGTGCCACTCGCCAACCGGGTCAGATCGGGAACGAAGCAGCCCCAACGAGATTCCGGCATGGGTCACGTTAAGCCAGTCTTCCACCAAAACAGCTAAGCTGTTTTGGTTTCCTTGCGCCCGGGTCTTTTCATTTTCGTTTTGAGGCGACACGGGTTCTGGGGGCGGTTTCAATCGGATGAGCAGCGAAGCCGACAAACCCGAAGAATACCGCGTTCTCGCCCGCAAATACCGGCCCTCCTCCTTCGATGATCTCATCGGACAGGAACCGATGGTGCGGACACTCCGCAACGCTTTTGCCTCCGACCGGATCGCACAGGCCTACATGCTCACCGGCGTGCGCGGGGTCGGCAAGACGACGACGGCACGCATTTTAGCCCGCGCGCTGAATTACGAGACCAACACGATCAAGCAGCCGACGCTGGATTTTTCCGAACCCGGTATCCATTGCGAACAGATCATGGCCGGTCGCCATGTGGACGTGATCGAGATGGATGCGGCCTCCAACCGGGGCATTGACGATGCCCGCGAGATCAATTCCTCGATCCGCTACAAGCCGTCCACCGCGCGGTTCAAGGTCTACATTCTCGACGAGGTGCACATGCTGACGAAGGAAGCGTTCAACGCGCTTCTGAAAACGCTGGAAGAGCCTCCGGCGCACGTCAAATTCATCTTCGCCACCACCGAGATCCGCAAGGTACCCGTCACGGTGCTGTCGCGCTGCCAGCGCTTCGACCTGCGCCGTATCGAACCGGGCATGTTGAAGGACCATCTGGCCAAGGTCGCCAAGGCGGAAAATGTCGAGGCCGATGACGAGGCGCTGGCCATGATCGCCCGTGCGGGTGAAGGCTCCGTGCGTGATGCGCTGTCGCTGCTCGACCAAGCGATTTCCCATGCCTCTGGAAAAGTCGAGGCCAAGGGTGTGCGCGACATGCTAGGGCTCGCCGACCGGGCGCGGGTGGTGGACCTGTTCGAGCACGTGATGAAGGGCGATATCGCCGCCGCGCTGACCGAGCTGAAGGAGCAGTACGACACCGGCGCGGAACCCGCCGCGGTGCTGACGGATTTGGCCGCTTTCGTGCATCTCGTCACGCGGATGCGCTATGCACCGGGCGCTGCCGACGACCCGGTGCTGACGCCAGAGGAGCGCACGCGCGGACCGGAATTCGCCAAAACCCTGTCGCCCCGCGTGCTGGGGCGGGCGTGGCAGATGCTGTTGAAAGGCATTGCGGAGGTGCAGAGCGCGCCGTCGCCGCTGCCCGCTGCCGACATGGTGCTGGTGCGCCTGACCCACGCCGCCGATCTGCCGACGCCGGAAGAGGCGCTGAAAGCGCTGGCCGACACGCCATCCGGTGGCGGCGGTGGCGGTGGGCGAGCGATTTCCGCAGGCGGTCCATCGTCTTCTCAAACATCTGCCGCCATAAACGCCGCGCCGAATGGCGGCGCGACCATGAAGCAGGTGTCCAATGGGCCGTCACTCATTATCGACAATGGAGAGCCGGCCTACACACCCCACGAAATTGCGCTGGAAGGCCCGGCGCCCGAACCGGAACCCGCCCCGCCCGTTCTGAAAGCCGTTCACGACGAGGTGGGCAGTTTCGACGACCTGCTGGCGCTGGCGGAAAGCAAGCGCGATATCCGCTTCAAGCTGAACCTGCGCAATCATGTCTCGCTTGTAGCGCTGCACGCGCCGAGTGAGACGGCAGTCGGGCGCTTCGAATACGCGCCCGTCGGCAGCGCGCCATCCGGTTTACGCCACGAGATCGCCGAGCGCCTGAACCAGTGGACGGGCCAGCGGTGGGAAGTGATCGTTCTCGATACCGGCGGGCAAGGCTCGCTGAAGGAGTTGCAGGATGCAGAACGCAGCGCCCTGTTCGCACAGGCCGAGGCGGACCCGGTCGTGGCCGCCGTGCTGCAGGCCTTTCCGAAATCCCGCATCATCGATGTGCGCACACCGGAAGGCGAGGATGACGGGCTGGACGCCGCCGATGTGCTGGACGCCGGTCTCGCCAATCCCGATGCAGACAATTCAGATGAAGACACGGACACTCCACCCCCCGGTGGTCTGGACGATTATTTCTAGGAAAAAAGGACGAATGCGATGAAAGACATCATGGGCATGATGGGCAAGGTGAAGGAAATGCAGGCCAATATGGAGGCCCTGCAGACCGAAATGGAAGCGGCGGAAGTATCCGGCGAGGCCGGAGGCGGTCTCGTCACCGTGCGCCTTAACGGCAAAGGTGCCATGCGCGGGCTCGATATCGACGCTTCCCTGCTGGTGGAAAGCGAGAAAGAGATTCTCGAAGATCTCATCGTCGCCGCCCACAACAGCGCCAAGGCGCGGGCCGAGGAGATGATGCAGTCGAAAACCGCAGACCTGACCGCCGGCCTGCCCCTTCCGCCCGGCTTCAAAATGCCGTTTTAGGTTCTCGCGCGATCGACCTGCGGTCGATGCTCCGAAGGGGCGGCGCAGCTGGCGCCGGTCGACCAGTCGGCCTCCGGTCGAGAACGCAAACGATAACACTCTCGTCTCTTGTCATTCCCGCCGCAGCGGGAATCCAGTATCGGCTTGGGATTGTTCAGGCGGTTGAGCACTTCATCATTGCTAAATGCGAGTCTCTAACCGAAACGGCTCACTGCGTAGTAAAATGGCTTCCCGCTGCAGCGGGAATGACAAAACGAGGGGACTGCGAAGCCCTCAAGCCGCCTTGCGCGGTGTGGGGGCGGGCAGGCCGAGTGCTGCGGCGCGGGCGTTGACGGCGGGGCGGTCGTCGGCGGTGGTGACCTTGTCCTGCGCCAGTTCGTCGGCCCGCTCGCGCTGCTTGCGCGCTTCGAAACCGGCCTTTGTGGCTTCCACGGAGTTCTCCCGCGCAGCCTTGCGGTGCTTGGACTGGCGCACCCAGGTGCCGAGGCTACCGATCAACATGCCGATAAACAGCACCGCGAACAGAATGGCAAAAAGCGGTGCCTGCATCGACATCAGCACGGAGCCGTCGAGATTGGGCACGGCCAGCGTGATGGGCTGCCTGTTGGCCAGCGCCAGTGCCACGATGAGGATCGCGACGGGCAGCAGGATGAGAAGGGCGATAATGCGTTTGGTCATATGCGGAAAGAATCCTGCCAGGTTATTGGTTGCAAATTAGTCCGCGTTGAGCCGGTCGCGCAAATCCTTACCGGTCTTGAAGAATGGCACGCTCTTGGCCTCGACCTCCACCTGCTCGCCGGTTCGCGGATTGCGGCCCTTGCGGCCCTCACGATGCTTGACAGAAAAGGCACCGAAGCCGCGCAGTTCCACGCGATTGCCTTCCGCCAGCGCGTTACCGATCTCGTCCAGTATCGCATTCACGATCTGCTCCACATCCCGTTGATACAGATGGGGATTGGCCTGTGCGATCTTCGCTACGAGTTCGGATTTGATCATTGGTCGTCCTTTCCTGTCGCGCATGGCAACTGCGCTGCGACAATTCGTGCCTCATTCGTGCCAAATGGCCAGCGCACCGTCAAGGAATAGCCGCTTTGGAACGATGCCGGGAGCCAGAGATGACAGGTCTTCGGCACGCAACGTGTCCAGCGGCAGACCGGTCAGGCGGGAGACCATGCGTCCCAGGGCCGTGGTGCCGAACAGGCCGTCGCCCTCACGCTTCGGCTTCCATGTCGTCAGCGCGATATCGTCTGCCAAACCGGCCTTTTCGACCAGCCATTCCTTGGCCTCACGCTCACCGCCCAGCGCGTCGATGAGTTGATTCTCGACCCCCTGCCCGCCGGAATAAATCGAACCATCGGCCAGCCGCAACGCCGTGGCGCGGTCGAACGGGCGGCGCTCGGCCACCAGATCGACGAACCACTGGTAGCTGTCGTCGATGAACCCGCGCAGCATTTCCTCAGTGCCCGGAGGCGATGAATGGAACGGGGACGGCTCGGCTTTCAGGGGTGATGACTTGACCTCCTTCACCTCGACCCCGATCTTGTCGAGCAGTCCTTCGACGTTGGGATATTGCAGAATAACACCAATGGAACCGACGATGGAGGCGCGGCGGGCGAAGACCTGATCGGTGGCGATGGCGACCATATAGCCTGCGGAAGCAGCCAGCGTGTCGACGCTTGCCGCCACCGGCTTTTCAGCCGCGACCCGTCGCACGGCCTCGTAGATCGCCTCGCCGCCCACCGCCGTGCCACCGGGGGAATTGACCGACACCATCATGGCCTTGACCGTCTCGTCCTTCGCGATGGTATCCAGCATGGCGATCAACTCGCGGTCGGTGGTGATGGTGCCGCCGATCTCGACACGGGCGATGTGGTCGCCCTGCACACCGACGCCGGAAAAGGCACCGACTGCCGATAAAATGGCGATGGACGCGACGCCCAGCAGCAACACGGCCGCCACCCGCCAGAAGGTGACGCGGCGGCGCATCTGGCGCCGGTCGAGAAGCATGTCGAGGTCGGTGGTCATGGTTTGTGAAGGGCCGGGTGCGGAATGCGGTATCCGTTTCGATACGCCCGGTGCGACACCGGCACAAGGCTGCGCGAACGCGGCAACTTGCGCGCATCGGGCTTGAAGGGCATGGCGGGCGGATGGAAGACCTCACCTTCGACAGCGACGGATTGCCCTTCTCGCCGCGCTATGGCGACCATTACTATTCCCGCCACGACGGGCAGGCGGAAACGATCCATGTGTTTCTGGGCGGGAATGGTTTGCCGGACCGGTGGATGGGGCGCGACCATTTCGCAATCGGGGAACTGGGGTTCGGCACGGGGTTGAACGTGCTGGAAACGTGGCGCTGCTGGCAGGAGACACGGACGGCGGGGCAGCACCTGTCGATCACGTCGCTCGATGCCCATCCGCTCACGCACCATGCTGCGGAAAAGGCGCTGGCACGCTGGATCACTCTCGTTCCGCTGGCCGCGCGCCTGCTGGATGTGTGGGACGGTTTGGCGGATGGCGTCATGCTCGATGAGCAGACGGAATTGAGGGTTGTCGCCGCCGAGGCCGGTGAGGCGATCACGCATTTTCCCGACCGCATCGACGCCTGGTATCTCGACGGGTTTTCACCGGCCAACAATCCGGCCATGTGGTCGGCGGAATTGATGGCGGCACTCGCGCAGCGCACGACACGGGATGGCACATTTGCCAGCTACACTGCCGCCGGATGGGTGCGGCGCAATCTGGAACAGGCGGGCTTCACGGTTGCGCGCAAACCCGGCTACGGCACCAAACGGCACATGATAACAGGATACCTCACATGACAATCGCCATCATCGGCGCAGGCGTCGTCGGCCTGTCCACCGCACGTGAACTTGTCGAGGCGGGCGAGCGGGTTATCGTCGTCGACGGCGGCACCATCGCGGGCGGTGCGAGCGCGGCGGCGACTGCCTATCTGGAACCCCGCCTCGGCGAAACACCGATCAAACGGCTGGAACAGGAGGCGCTGGCACGGTGGACGGATTATGCCGCCAATCTCGAAGCTGGATTCGGACCCATCGGTTTTCGTACGGACGGCCAGTTGCGCGTGGCACTGCCGGAACAGGCGGACGCTTTCATAGCAGACATGAAACAGCGGGAGGCGCTGGGCTGGACGGTCCAATGGCTTACGCCGGACGCGGCGCGGGCGCTGGAACCGGTTCTGTCCGCCGATATCACCGCTGCGACCCGCCTGCCGGACATGCGATCGGTGGATGGCCACGCCGTCTGCATGGCGCTGGTGCAGGCAATCCGCACGGCTGGCGGTGAAGTGCGGGAGCATTGGCCGGTGGAGCGGATCGAGCAGGACGGGACCAGGCTTGTTCTGCACGGTCCTGATGGGAAGCCAGTGGTTGCCGATAAGGTGCTGGTCGCCACCGGCTATACCGCACACCCCATCGACGGTCTGCCCGAAGACGTGCCGCCGACGCGCCCCGTGCGCGGCGTCAATCTGGTTTATGACCGGGCCGATCTGCCGGTCGATTTGTTCGTCAAACACAAACGCGGTTATCTGTGCCCGCGCGGCGATCATGTGCTGGTCGGCACGACCCATGAGAACGGCGTCGCTGACACCGAGCCGGACGATGCGGTGATCGAACGACTGCTGTCCAATGCCGAGGGCATCGTGACCGACATACGCGCCCGCCCGCTCAAGGAAGTGACAGCGGGCATACGCGCCAAGGCGGGCGACGGCACACCATCTTTCGGCACGTCCCGCCATATGCCGGGCCTGACTTGGAGTCTCGGCCATGCCGGAGCGGGCTATCTACGCGCCCCAGTCTTCGCCCCGGAACTGGCCGCCTATCTGCGCGATGGTAGTGTGGGCGAATGGCTCGGGTCGGCAAAGCTGCTCTAGACGCGGCGCGTTCTCCCCAGAAGATGCGCCCGGTACACATGCGCGCCCTAGGCGCGGGACCGTGTCGCCGTTAGTCTCCAATACGACATTGTGCGCAACTGCGAGACGACCATGAGCAAGACCACCGACGGTGTGACCGTCATCGACCACCCTCTCGTGCAGCACAAACTGTCGCTAATGCGGAAGAAGGAAACGTCCACCGCCTCCTTCCGCCGTCTGCTGAAGGAAATCTCGCTGCTGCTCTGCTACGAGGTGACGCGCGATCTCGAACTGACGACGACGGATATCGAAACCCCGATGGGGCCTATGGAAGCGCCGGTTCTGGCGGGCAAGAAGCTGGTTTTCGCCTCCATCCTGCGCGCGGGCAACGGCTTGCTGGAAGGCATGCTCGACCTGGTTCCCGCCGCTCGAGTCGCCCACGTGGGCCTCTACCGTAATCACGACACGCTGGAAGCGGTGGAATATTACTACAAGGCTCCGACCAACATGGAGGACCGGGTGGTTATCGCTGTCGACCCCATGCTGGCGACCTCGAACTCGGCGACGGCGGCTATCGAGAAATTGCAGGCATCCGGCGCAAAGGACATCCGTTTCGTGTGCCTGCTGGCGGCACCGGAAGGCATCGCCGCCTTCCGCAAACGGCTGCCGGACGTGCCGATCTACACCGCCGCCATCGACAGCCATCTCAATGAGCAGGGCTACATCGTGCCCGGTCTCGGCGACGCGGGTGACCGCATGTACGGGACGAAGTGATGGCGGCGAAACCATCAACCCGCCCATCGACGGACGCGGTCTATCCGAGCCTGCGCAACAGGATCGTGCTCGTCACCGGCGGCGGGTCCGGCATCGGGGCGTCCACCGTGGAACAATTCGCGCGGCAGGGGGCGAAGGTCGGCTTTCTCGACATTGCCGAAGCACCGTCACGCGCGCTCGTCGAACGGCTGACGGGCGAAGGGTGCAGCGTCCACTACGCCCATGCCGACCTTGCCGACATCGCAGCCCTGCGCGCCGGTATCGACGCCGTGCGGCAGGCGCTTGGTCCCATCTCGGTCCTCATCAACAACGCCGCCCACGATGAACGCCACGCGCTGGAGGACGTGACACCGGAATACTGGGATGGGCGCATCGCCATCAACCTGCGCCCGCAATTCTTTGCCGCGCAAGCCGTTGTGCCGGACATGCGGGAACTTGGCCACGGGGTTATCATCTGCATGGGCTCGACCTCATGGATGCTCGGCAAGGGCGGCATGGCCGGTTACACGGCGGCGAAGGCCGGGGTTGAAGGTCTCATGCGGTCCCTGGCCGACGATCTGGGCAACGACAATATCCGCGTGCTGTCGCTCGCGCCGGGCTGGATCATGACCGAACGGCAAAAGGCGCTCTGGGTCGGGCCGGACGACCATGCCGCGATCATGCAGCACCAGACCGTCAAGCGCGAACTGGTGCCGGAAGACATTTCACGGCCCTTACTGTTCTTCGCGTCCGACGAGGCCGCCGCCTGCGCCAACCAGTGCTTCATCGTGGATGGAGGTTGGCTGTAGCCAACTCCCATTCTTGTGACCCATATGCGGAACACCGCATATGGGACGGTTGCCATCATAGATCGTGCAACACGCTTTTAACCCTGAATGCAGGTAGCGACTGCCGTTCACCGGCGATTGAGCAAACTCCGTCACTCTGGCCGCGATTATGGCGACAGGTGGCGACAGTGCATAAATTGATAGGCGCGTTCTTTTCCGTCGCCGTGGCGGGGCTGATGCTGATCGAGAACGGCGATCTGCTGTCCGGCAGGCAAAAGTCGGAACCCTTAACGCTTGCGAAGGTGCAGGTCGAAACAGAAACGCAAGCGCGCCGCTCTCCCGGCAAGGCGCAGGCAAAGCGGGACAATCGCGGGCATTACACATTCAAGGCAAGGCTGAACGGGCGCACCATTCCCGTGCTTGTCGATACCGGGGCGTCGTCGATGGCGATCAACGAGAGAACCGCGCGGCGCATCGGTTTGAGGATTTCAAGCGACGATTTCCGCCACATCGCCAACACCGCGAACGGGCAGGTGAAAATGGCCATCACGACCATCAAGGACGTGCGAATCGGCGGCGTGCGGGTGCGCGACGTGGATGCCGCCGTGCTGCCCGACGAGGCGCTCGACGGCGTGCTGCTCGGCATGAGCTTTCTCAACAAGCTCGACCGGTTCGAGTTCGCCGATGGGGAGTTGGTGCTGTACGAGTGAGGGCCTGGGCACCAACCCTGGCGGCACGTCATCCTCGGCCACCGTGCCGGGGATCTGGTGCGATGAGCCACGCAGAAAAGCTCCGGATCCCCGGGACAAGCCCGAGGATGACGACCCTTTTCTACAAAACCTACTCGTCCGTCGCCTTCAGCTCCTCCAGCCGCGGCATGGATATCGTCGAGTAGCCGGAATCCACGAAGTGGATTTCGCCCGTCACGCCCGCCGATAAATCCGACAGCAGATAGAGGCCAGCACCGCCTACCTCGTCCAACGTGACGGGACGGCGCAGTGGCGAATTGCGCTTCTGGAAGTTGTACATCAATCGCGCATCGGCCACGCCGGAACCGGCCAACGTCCGAACAGGACCGGCGGAAATGGCGTTCACGCGCACCCCGTCCGGGCCGTAGTCGCTCGCGAGATAGCGCACGGAGGCTTCCAGCGCCGCCTTGGCGACACCCATCACGTTGTAGTTCGGCATCACCCGCGTCGCCCCGCCATAGGTCAGCGTGATCATCGAGCCACCGTCGGTCATCAGTGCCGCGGCCCGTTTGGCGGTCTCGGTGAAGGAGAAGCAGGAAATGACCATCGTGCGGGAAAAGTTCGCCCGCGACGTGTCGGCATACAGGCCTTTCAGCTCGTTCTTGTCGGAAAAGCCGATGGCGTGAACGAAGAAGTCGATCGACCCCCATTTTTCCTTCAGCGCATCGAACACGGCGTCCACCGAGGCGATGTCTTCCACGTCGCAGGGCAGCACCATGTCGGAGCCGAGCTCTGCGGCCAACGGTGCCACGCGTTTGCCGAATTGTTCGCCCTGATAGGTGAACGCGCATTCGGCACCGTGGGCGGCCAGCGTTTTGGCGATGCCCCAGGCGATCGAATGGTTGTTGGCCACGCCCATGATGAGGCCGCGCTTGCCTTCCATTATGTTGGAAACGAGGTCGGTCATGCGTAACGCCTCAGCACGAGAGACGCATTGGTGCCGCCGAAGCCGAAGGAGTTGGACAGGATCGTGTCGACGGTCGCGTCGTCCACCCGCTCCCGCAGGATCGGCATGTCGGCGAAATCCGGGTCGATCTCGGTGATGTGGGCCGATTTGGCGAGGAAATTGCCGCCCATCATCAGCAGCGAATAGATCGCTTCCTGCACCCCGGTCGCGCCAAGCGAATGACCGGTCAGCGACTTGGTGGCCGAGAATGGCGGGCACTTGTCGCCGAACACTTTGCGCAGACCCTCGATTTCCTTGGCGTCGCCCACGCCCGTCGATGTGGCGTGGGGATTGATATAGTCGATCTTGCCGACGCCCTTGCCGGTGCCGGACAACGCCATTTCCATGCAGCGCACCGCACCCTCGCCGGACGGGGCGACCTGATCGTAACCGTCCGATGTCGCGCCATAACCGACGAGTTCGCCATAGATCGTGGCTCCCCGTGCCTTGGCGTGTTCCAGCTCTTCCAGCACCAGCACGCCCGCACCACCGGCGATGACGAAGCCGTCCCGGTCTGCGGAAAAGGCGCGCGACGCTGTTTCGGGCGTGTCGTTGTATTTCGACGACATGGCCCCCATCGCGTCGAACAGGTTGGCCATCGTCCAGTCGAGGTCTTCGGAACCGCCGGCAAAGATCACGTCCTGCTTGCCGAGCTGGATGATTTCGTAGGCGTTGCCGATGCAATGGTTGGACGTGGCGCAGGCGGACGAGATGGAATAGTTGACCCCCTTGATCTCGAACTGGGTGGCGAGCACTGCGGAAGCCGTCGACGACATGGCCTTCGGCACCGCGAGCGGGCCAATGCGTTTGGGCGAACCGCTGTCGATGGTCTTTTGCGCGGCTTCCACGATGGTGCGGGTGGACGGCCCGCCCGACCCCATGATAATGCCGGTGCGCGGATTGATGATGTCGGACGGTTCCAGGCCGGATTGCGCGATGGCCTGCTGCATGGCCAGATAGTTCCACGCCGTGCCCTTGGACATGAAGCGCGCCGTGCGACGGTCGAGATGCTCGAACGGGTCCCCTTCCGGGGCGGCTTCCACGTGGCAGCGGAAGTTATGTTCGGCGAATTGTGCGGAATGTTCCGTGCCGGACTTCGCCTCCCGCAGCGAGGTTTCCACTTCTGCCAGCGAATTGCCGATGGATGAGACGATGCCCATGCCGGTGATGACGACGCGTTTCATGGGGGTTCCCTCCAAGCCTGCCTACCGTAAGCAGGTGGCGGGCCGGAGCGGTGGTGTCAACCGCCCGCCTTTTCCTTCGACAGCGCGACCTTCAAATCGCTGGCGGTGTAAATCTGTTCGCCGTCGGCTTTCAGCCAGCCGTCGGCAATGCCGAGATTCAGGCGGCCCTGCATGACGCGCTTGAAGTCTATACCGTATTCGACCAGCTTGGTCTTCGGCGTCACCATGCCCTTGAATTTCACCTCGCCGGTGGAAATCGCCATGCCGTAGCCCGGCAGGCCGAGCCAGCCGAGATAGAAGCCGGTCAGCTGCCACATGGCGTCGAGGCCAAGGCAGCCGGGCATGATCTCGTTGCCGGGAAAGTGGCACGGGAAAAACCACAGGTCCGGTTTCACGTCGAGTTCGGCGCGGATGAACCCCTTGCCGTGGGCACCGCCGGTTTCCGACACTTCCGTGATGCGGTCGAACATCAGCATGGGTGGCGCGGGCAGCTGGGCATTGCCGGGGCCGAACAACTCGCTACGCGAACAGGCGAGCAGCTCCTCGTAGGTGAAGGACGATTGCCGTGTGTCGGTGTCGTATGTTCCAGCCATAATCATCGCTCCCTGCCAGCCACGGGCCTCGCAGCATCCGTTCCACCGTTTGTGTATCGCGGCTTTGAGGTTGCGACAAGGAAGCGCTGATCCCGTCTTGCGTCATAAACTTGCAGGAACGTCCGGTCTCCCATATCTTGCCGCGATGATACGGGTGGACACGGTCCCCCTCAGCATTTCAGGAGTGCCGCGTGAGCGACACGAACACGACCAGCACGACAATGGCATTTACCGACCATGCGGCGACGCCCGCTGCAGCCGGAGCGTTGCCCTGCGGCACCGTCGGTCTGGTGGACCGGTTGCGGACCGCCGGTCTGCGCCCGACACGCCAGCGCATTTCACTCGCCCATCTGCTGTTTTCCCGTGGCCACCGCCATGTGAGCGCGGAAGCCCTGCACGTGGAGGCGCAGGCGGCCAAGGTGCCCGTGTCGCTGGCCACCGTCTACAATACTTTGCACCAGTTCAACGAGGCGGGCCTGTTGCGTGCCGTCGCGGTGGAATCGTCGAAGACCTATTTCGACACCAATACGAGCGACCACCACCATTTTTTCATCGAGAACGAGAACCGCGTCGTCGATGTTCCGGCCAGCGCGATCAGCGTGACCGACCTGCCGGAGCCGCCCGAGGGCATGGAAATCGACCGGGTGGACGTGATCGTGCGGTTGCGGAAGAAGGTCTAGCCCCCGTTCCTATACCGGCGACCTAGCCGCCGAACTTCTCGTCCTCATACACACCCCATAGCTTGTCCTGCTCCAGCCATGCGCGCACGGACTGCACCTGCACGGCGCACCAGCCCCTCGAGCAACCTTCCACACCGACCTGAAGGCCGGGTTGGAAACGGGCCACTGTCTGGGCGTCGGACGAAGCGCCTCCCTTGCCGTTGAGCAATGCGAGCGCTGCCAGATCGGCACCGGCCTTGGCTTCGAAACCGCGGCGCCACGGGGCGACGATGGCCGTGCGGGACGATGACAGCAGCGAGTGCAACACCCAGCCCGTCGCGCCTTCCGAATCACGGATACGACGCCAGCGGTCGAACTCCTGGATCACTTCCACCGGCAGGCCCTTGCGCTTGTAGGCCCAGGACACGGCATATTTGGTGCCGGGGCCGACGCGCAGATTGGTGGATTCGAATTTCAGGCTGACGAAGCGTGGCAGGGCCAGACCCGTCTCGCGACCGATAGCGACCTTCGTGCCGTCCTCCAGCCCGCCGCCCTGCGTGGCGACATCGAGAGAAGCCAGCCGTGTTACGGCGGCCCCGGTTTCGGCAGCATTGGCGGGTTTGGTCGCATAGACGAGCGTCAGGCCGATCAGAAGAGCGAGAGTGGCGAATAATTGGGTAACCGGAAAGCGGCTGCGGCGTGCGATTTTCGGCATGGAGGGAACATGGTCCTGTCTGCTGCGTGCAAGGCTGGCATGTGTGGTGCCGATTGCCTGTCACGGGCGGTTGTGGAATATACGCCACGAGCCGGAATGGTCCGGAGACGCGGTGAACCCAAAGTGACCGGACGGCGTTAATATCGCCTCACTTTTTATGGTTAATTCGTCTTCACCACTCCATTGTTTCGCCTGCGCAGAACCGGAATCGCCCCCTGTTCCGCGTGTCATCGGGAGCTTTCATGGCCGCCAAACGCCCACTCGTCATCGTGACACGCCGCCTGCCCGATGGAGTTGAGACGCGGATGCGGGAGCTTTTCGACACGCAGCTTTCCGCCGATGATTCCGCCATGACGCGCCACCAGCTTGCTGCCGCGATGGCCCATGCCGACGTGCTGGTGCCGACCGTGACCGACCAGATCGACGCCGACCTTCTGGCCCGTGCGGGGGACCGTCTGAAGCTGATCGCCAATTTCGGTGCCGGCACCGACAATATCGACGTCAAGGCCGCCGCCGCCCGGGGCATCACCGTCACCAACACACCGCGGGTGCTCAACGAGGACACCGCCGACATGGTGATGGCCATGATGCTGGCGGTGCCGCGCAGGCTGGTGGAGGGCGCGCAGATCATGGCCTCGGCCCAGGGCTGGCACGGCTGGTCCCCCACATGGATGATGGGACAGCGGGTTTCCGGCAAGCGGCTGGGCATCATCGGCATGGGGCGGATCGGTTCGGCCGTCGCCAAGCGGGCGAAAGCTTTCGGCATCGCCATCCATTATCACAACCGCAAACGCGCCCACCCGGACATGGAAGCGGAACTGGAAGCGACCCATTGGCCCAATCTCGACGACATGCTGAAGCGCGTCGACATCGTGTCGGTGAACTGCCCGTCCACACCGGCGACGCACAAATTGCTCGATGCACGCCGCATCGCGCTGATGAAGCCGCACGCCTATATCGTGAACGCAGCGCGCGGTGAGATCATCGACGAAGACGCGCTGGTGGACGCGTTGCGCGAGAACCGGTTGTCCGGCGCGGCGCTTGATGTGTTCGAGAACGAACCGGCGGTTCCCACCGCCATGCGGCGACTGGCGGATGCGGGCAAGCTGGTGATGTTGCCCCATATGTCGTCGGCAACGGTGGAAGGGCGCAACGAGATGGGCGAGCGGGTCATCGTCAACATCCGCACCCAGATGGACGGCCACCGGCCACCGGACCGGGTCTTGCCGAGGGACTGAACTGGTTCTCAGGGTATATAGCTCTCACCCCGGATCAAGTCCGGGGCAGGCTGCTGTCGCGCTACGCGCTGCGCTCCGAGGGGCGGCACATCAGGTGCCGGTCGGCCATTTGGCCTTCTGGGCCATGACTCACGCCGTCAGTCGATAGGGCTTCTCGGCGGGGCTCATACCGCGCTTGGCGCGCAGGTCGCACATCGGTTGCGGACGGCCGAGCAGATAGCCCTGCGCCTCGTCGCAGGATTGCTGCGCCAGTTGCAGCAACTGCCCGTGGGTTTCCACCCCTTCCGCCGTCACCCGCAGGTCGAGCGCATTGGCCAGCGCCATCATGGATTTCACGAGGGTGCGGGCGCGTTCGTCGGTCATCATGGCGTTGATGAAGCTGCCGTCAATCTTGATCTTGGAAAATGGAAAGCGCGTCAGATACGCCAAGCTCGAATAGCCGGAGCCGAAATCGTCCAGCGCGAGGGAGACGCCCATCTCGCGCAGCTTCATCAGCGCCTTCAGGGTGGTGACCGTATCGTCGATCAGCAATTGCTCGGTGACTTCCAGTTCCAGCCGCTTGGGGTCAAAGCCCGTACTTTTCAGTGCATGGCGCACGTCGGCCACCAGATCGGATGAGGTGAACTGCATCGGCGAGACGTTGATCGCCACACGGGTCGTGAAATCGAAGGCGGCGAAGTCCGCCATCGCGCGGCCCAGCGCCCAGCGACCGAGCGCGATGATGATGCCGGTTTCCTCGGCGATAGGAATGAAAGTCGAGGGCGGAATGGCACCCATCGTCGGGTGGGTCCAGCGCATCAGCGCCTCATAGCCGACGACCTGCCCGCTGCGGACATCGTGCTGCGGCTGGTAATGAAGCACGATCTCGTTGCGATCGAGCGCATGGCGCAAGTCGTCTTCCAGTTGCAACCGTTCGCTTTCTTCCTTGCGCATCTCGCTGCGGAACATGACCGCATGGCCGCGCCCGCCATCCTTGGCCCTATACAGCGCGATATCGGCACATTGCTGGAGCAATTCGACCGTATTCGGCTCGATTTCGGTGTCGAACAGAGCCAGCCCGGACGATGCGCCGATGGAGATGCTCATGCCGTCGATGGCAAACGGGCTGCGGGCCGCGTTGCATAACCGGTCGGCAAGACGGCTGCCGCCTTCCTCGTCGGCTACCCATGCTATCAGCGCGAACTCGTCGCCACCGATACGCGCCAGCACGTCGTCCGGTCGCACGGCGTCGGCGAAGCGTTTGGTGACATCGCGCAACAGCTTGTCGCCGACCGCGTGGCCGTAGGTGTCGTTGACCGGCTTGAAGCGGTCGAGGTCGATCATGATAAGGGCCAGACAGGACGTCTTGTCGCCTGACGCGCCCGCGTTTTCCGCCAGACGCACGGCACGTTTCAACGCTTCGTCGAAGGACCGGCGGTTGGCGATGCCTGTCAGGGCATCATTGTCGGCGAGGTTACGGATTCGCGCTTCGTTGTGGTGAAACTCGGTCAGATCGCGCATGGCGTAGACGATGCGCCCGTCGCCCATTTCGGTCGTGTGCAGTTCGATTGGAATTTCGCGTCCGCGCGCACCGTGCAACACGCAGTTCTTGGCCGTCTTTTCGCTCCTGTCCTCCTTGCGCCGCCGCTCGCTGCCTTCCGCAGGCAGCCATGTGGTCAGCCGTTGGCCGACAGGGTCTTTCACATTCACAAGTTTGCGGAAGACGGCGTTGGCATCCTCCACGATTCCTTCGCGTTCCACCACAATGGCTTCCTGCGTGGCCTCGGCCAGCAGGCGCATCCGCTTTTCGCTCTCCTGCACGATCGCCGACCGGTAGGCGCTCGACTGGAGACGCTTGTGCTCGAAGTAAGCCACGAGTGCAGCACCAACGAGCATAATCGTGAATCCGATGATCAGATTGGGCGATATGACGCCAGAGGATTCGGCCACGATGGACGTCGCGGGCCGATGTGCCGACATCATGGAAAACGAAAGCAGTTTCATTCCCCAAGCGGTTGCCAGGGCTCCAACAGCCCGGTTGACATAGGATTTGGTGGAAACGTGAAAGACGCCGATTGCCAACAGACATGCCCCGGCTGTCACCGACATGACGATGTAAAGCCATTGGTCTTGTGGAACTACGGAGAAGACATGCGAGTTGGGGAAGCCGTCTACGATTGTAAGATCGATAGCGGTTCCGGCCAGCGCGAGAGCCGCGCGAGCCCAGTTGTTCCTGACCAGAACGATCGCCAGCGCCAGAAACATTGGAAATATGACAGCGAACGGATCTGAAAACGCGAAGGCTGTCAGGGAATCATTCAGTTTGTAGTAGGGAGCGACAAACATACGGTCGATGAACACGGCACCACCGAACAGAACTGCAGTTGTAAGCGTCGTTCCGACCTTCACCGCCATCAAAAAGGGGGTTTTGGCAGATATTCGCTGGGCAACGGCAGCCAGTGTGAAGATGGCGAACATGAGAGGCAATGCGGCCACCAGGTTCAAGACCATCATCTCGATGGGATGATTGAAGAGCAGGGAAGCCCACATATATTGGCGCCGGATACAACGAATGGGTGCGAGTGTGCGATCGGGGCGTTGAAATTTCGTTAGTGGCGTTGTCCGGGCCAGCCTGTCGCAAGCTCCCTATTGCCGCTTGTCAGATAATGAGAGCCTGTTTGGCAGATATCCGTCCTGTCGGCGTCGCAACCGGGCTTGCCCCTTGCGGGCCTGTTGTGATGAAGCAGCACCATCGATACCCGATTTTCCCGCTGGAGACGCCCTGCCATGACCGCTACGATCATCGATGGAAAGGCCTTTGCCGCCACCGTGCGCGCCAAGGTGGCGGACCATGTCTCGGTGCTGAAGGCCGAACACGGCATCACACCCGGCCTTGCGGTCGTGCTGGTGGGGGAAGACCCTGCCAGTCAGGTCTATGTCCGCAATAAAGGCACGCAGACAGTGGAAGTCGGCATGGCAAGTTTCGAGCACAAGCTGGACCCGTCCACCGATCAGGCGACGCTGATGGCGCTGATCGACAAGCTGAACGGGGACCCCGCGGTGCACGGCATCCTGTGCCAGCTCCCCCTGCCCGACCATCTCGACGAGGAGGCGGTCATCAACGCCATCCTGCCGGAAAAGGACGTGGACGGATTTCACATTCTCAATGTCGGTCGTTTGGCTACCGGACAGGATGCGATGGTGCCCTGCACGCCGCTTGGTTGTCTGATGATGTTGCGTGAGCAATTGGGTTCGCTATCCGGGCTCAACGCGGTGGTCGTCGGGCGGTCCAACATCGTCGGCAAGCCGATGGCGCAGCTTCTGTTGCGGGATTCCTGCACCGTCACGATCGCCCACAGCCGCACCAGGGATATCGCGGCCCTCTGCCGTCAGGCCGACATTCTCGTCGCCGCCGTGGGTCGTCCGGAGATGGTGACGGGGGAGTGGGTCAAACCGGGTGCGACCGTCATCGACGTGGGCATCAACCGGATCGCAGCCCCGGAGCGGGGTGAAGGCAAGATGCGGCTGGTTGGAGACGTGCATTTCGAGAGCGCGGCCAACGTCGCAGGTGCTATCACGCCGGTGCCGGGTGGCGTGGGGCCGATGACCATTGCCTGCCTGCTGGCCAATACGCTGACCGCCTGCTGCCGCGCCAACGGGCTGGATGCGCCGGAAGGCCTGACGGCCTGATCGGGGCCAGGTTTCCGGCTTTTTAACCACGTCACAAAACCGCCACGCCGGTTTACGCCGGTCTTAACCGTGAAACGCCATTTTGGCCCGATCTGCCGGTCGAGCACATTGCAATGCGTATTCGCGATATCCTGTTGATAGCCTTTTTGATCTCGGCACTCGTGCCGACGGCCGTGCTGGGCTGGTGGTCCTACAATCGCGGGATCGAGCAGGAATTCGCCGAAGTTGAGGACCGGCACCTGCTGCTGGCGCGCAATGTCAGCGCGGCCTTGAGCCGCTATCACACCGACCTCATCGGCACCTTCGATTCTTTCTCCCAGTCGATGTTGCAGGGCGAGACGCCGAAGAATCTCGAAGCGCTGATGAAGAGCATCAACCTGATTTGCGTTCTCATCGTGGATGAGGCCACAGGCGAGGTCATCGCCCGGGCGGACCAGTCGCCGGAGTATTATTCACGGACGATCTCACCCGTGCTTTTTGCCAAGGCTCGCTCCATAGCCACGGACGACGAAACGGTGTTTTCCGAAGTCATGTCCAGCGCCCACGCCGGCAACATCATGCTTGGAGTGCGCCGTTACGGCGACAAGCTGTCCATTGCCGTGGTCAACACCGACTATTTCGTGCAGCTCGGTGCCAGCATTTCCTTCGGCAAGAAGGGCCATGCCGCCATCGTGGACCATCTGGGCAACGTGCTTGCCCACCCGAAGCCGAGCTGGATCGCCGAGCGCAAGAACATCGCCCAGGTTTCTTCCGTCGCGCGTATGATGCGGGGCGAGACGGGCATCGAGACATTCTATTCCCCCGCCCTGAAGGGCGACATGATCGCGGGCCTCACCACCGTGGAAGGTCCGGGCTGGGGGGTCATGATTCCGCAACCGGTGTCTGAAATCTACGAAAAGGTGCGTGACAAGAATAACGCCGTCATGATGGCCGTGACCGTTTCGCTCACCATAACGCTGGCCCTCGTGATGCTGTTCGTGAACTCCCTCGCCGCACCGCTGGAAAAGTTTCTCGCGTCCATGAAACTCAACGCCCGCAACCGCACGATCGGCGAAAGCTCCGTGCGTATGGGCCTTATCCCGGTGCGGGAAGTGACCGAATTCAAGGACAATTACAATTCGATGGCACGGCAGATCACCGAGGCCAACGACCGGATGCGGCACGTCGCCTACACCTGCTCCGTAACAGGTCTGCCCAACAGGGAACATCTGCGCGAAATGGCGCAGACCAAATTTCTCATTCCCAATGCGCTGCGCTCGTCGGGCGTGCTGGCCTTCGTCGATATCGACAACTTCAAGCAGATCAACGACGTCCACGGCCATGACGTGGGCGACACGTTCCTGCGCGATGTCGCGGGCAAGCTGCGCGGTTGCATGGCCGAATGTGCAGCTCTCACCGACACGAAACAGGCCGGCGGTCTGACACCGGTCGTCGCCCGTATCGGCGGCGACGAGTTCGTCATCATCTTCCCCGGCCTGACGCACATGGATAATATCCGGGCATTTCTGACCCTGGTTCAAAACCGCCTGTCGGAACAGGGCGACGACTTGCCCGTCATCAACCGTCGCGGCGCCAGCATCGGCTGCGCGCGCTATCCGCAGGACGGCAAAACCCTCGACGGCCTGCTGAAATGTGCCGACATCGCCATGTATCACGCCAAGAAAAACGGCAAGGACTCGTTCGAGATCTATTCCAAGGATATCGGGATCATGACAGCGGCGGAACTTCGCAGCGCCGCCGAAGAGGGTATCGCCAAAGGCGAAATGGTTCTGGAATACCAGCCGAAAATCGCCATCGGGTCCGGCAATGTGACCGGCGTGGAAGCGTTGGTGCGATGGGATCACCCGAAACTGGGACGTCTGGCGCCCGATCTTTGGATTCCGGCCATTTCCAATTCACCTATCATCCGCCAGTTGGGGGAATGGGTCGTGGCACAGGCGATGGACGATCACGGGATATGGAAGGGCCGGGGGCTCGATATGAGCGTTGCCGTCAATATCGGTGCGGAGCATTTTTGCAGCGCAGGCTTCACCAAATGGATCACGGCCTGCGCCCGGGAACGCGGGTTCGACACGCGCTGCATGGAAATCGAGGTGACGGAGAACACGCTGTTCAGCTCCGATACCGCCGCCAACACGATCATGAACGAGTTGCACGCTGCCGGGTTCAAACTGTCGATCGACGATTTCGGCACCGGCTATTCCAATATCGCCCGTCTGAGCAAGCTGCCGGTGGACTGTCTGAAGATCGACCGCTCGATCATCGCGCAGGCCGACAAGGTCGAACGTGTCGGCCTCATCATGGAATGCATCGTGACGATGGCGAAACGGCTGGGGTGCAGCACCGTCGCGGAGGGCGTCGAGACCGCCTCCGAGCTCGCCTTTGCTGCGCGCAGCGGCATCTGCATGGTGCAGGGCTTCTACTATGCCCCGAGCCTGCCGGTTGACCAGCTTGTAGATTGGGTGCGCACCCACGACGATCTGTTGAACGATACCGGCGAAAACCGCAAGAAGATCGTCGCAGCCTGATGGGCACTGCAAGGCGGACGGGTTCGATTTGAAAAAATCCGGTGGTTGCGGGGGTAGGATTTGAACCTACGACCTTCAGGTTATGAGCCTGACGAGCTACCGGGCTGCTCCACCCCGCGATACGGCTATGACGGGCGCGAGGCGCGTCATGCGGCGCTTTTTGCGCTGGGCGGGATATAGACGGGCACGGCCGGGAATGAAAGGGTCGGAAGAGCTGGAAGAGCGATCTTTTTCGAGTTTCGAAAAATGCACCGGGCTTTCGCCCTCAGTAGCCGCGATCCTCGAACCGCTCGTGGCGGAACAGGCCCGGCGCGACGGCGATGGTCCAGTCCTGTTGGCGCCACCACGGGCCGTTCAGTTCGATTTCGATGTTTTTGAACCCGTTCACCCTACGGGTCGAATCGACCGTTTCGACCCGGGCGAGAATGGTATCGAGATAGAACCGCCGGTCGATCATGAAGGGTTGATTGGTCCAGCCACGGATCGACGTGGGCATCGTGAGAAAGCCCGTTTGCGCATCGTGGTTGATATCCGGAAACCGCTGCTGTGGCGCAACTTCCGCATATGGAGCGTGACCACTGAGACGGTGGGCCTTTGCGGGGCGCAGCGTGCGGCGCAGGGCGGCTGTCAATTTGGTAATAGCTGAAGCGTCGATTGCCGGATGGTAGCGTCGGTATTTGATGAGACCGGAAAACGGTTCGCCCGGATCACGGCGGCTGCGAATATGGACGACCTGCACTGTGCCATTTGCCAGCAGTGCAGTCGCCGTTTCGATCTCACGGCGAGCCGTCTCGACAGATTCGATGAGATGGAGATCGTTCTCCAACAGCAGGACAATGTCGGCTGTCATGCTTTCCGCCAGTGCGCGAAAACCGCCATAGATACCAAGATTGGCAGGACTGCCCGTGCATGAAACCGAATAGTCTGCGGCAAGGCGAACGCCTTTGTCGTCGATTTCAGGAAAGAAAATCATCTTCTCGTCGAACAGGTCGAGAAATCCCGGCACCGAAAGACTGTCCAGCATATGAGCGAGAGACCCATAGCCCTTCCACGACAGGATACCGAGACCGATAGTCGGCTTCTGTACCGTCTTCGTCACCGCCAGTTCTCGGCAATCCACGGTGTCGGACGGACGTGCTTGTAGAGGCGCTTCCAAGGCTTTTCCACGGGCCAGTGACCGGCCGCCGCTTCGTCCGGATCCGGCTTCCCGGTGAAGGCGACCGCGCGTGCGGTTATGGGCAGGCGTGGAGACCGGACGAAATTGAGGGGCCAGCGGGGCATGAGATCGTGCTTGAAGGACACGCACCAGTCCCGCGGCCAGAACACCTGATCGGCGATTTCACCGGAAATGTATTGCTGCTCGATCCGATAGTCCTTCAGCACCGCCTCCGGGTCCGCATCGAAACGCTCGAAAATTTCAGAAAAGCGACCGACCGGCACGCGGAACAGGGATGTGTTGCCGATCGCTTGCTTGGGCTGCGTCCAGTTATGGATGACGCAATAGCGGCCCGGTTCGTAATCGAAGAAGGGATCGATGCAGCCGGTTATGACCATATCCAGATCGAAGAATAGAACATCACCATCGCCGCCTTCCTCGAAGGGCACGTCGAGATCGGCGCGCCACAGGGAAATCTTGCGCCACGGCGTCCAGGCGACTCTTTCGGGAAGGGTGATGGCTGGCAGGGGGCGGGTGATGACGGCAGGGTCGATATCCAACGGATCGTCTGTGAAACAGACGAGCTGGGTCGCGCGTGTCGTGTGGCGTTGCACCATCGAATGGAGGCGGTTCACGTAGTCGGCCGGATAGCGTGTTCCCCATTTCATGCAGATGACGGTTTGCACATTC
Organism: uncultured Alphaproteobacteria bacterium; assembly: GCA_963799325.1. Taxonomy (GTDB): domain Bacteria; phylum Pseudomonadota; class Alphaproteobacteria; order Rhizobiales; family Rhizobiaceae; genus Pseudahrensia. The sequence continues at coordinate 575,119 of CAWCWS010000004.1, forward strand.
GCTCCGGTCGTTTCGATGACTTCGCGTGGGCATAGCACGCTGTACGTTTCTGAACAGCGACTGAACACACAGTTTCAAACGCAAAAACGCCCCGACCGGTGAGGGTCGGGGCTTCTTTAATCTTCATGAGACGACATGCATTCGGCAGACCTGGCAGTGACCTACTCTCCCGTGCCTTAAGACAAAGTACCATCGGCGCTGGAGCGTTTCACTTCCGAGTTCGGGATGGGATCGGGTGCAGCCACTCCGCAATAACCACCAGGTCGGCGGAATGCATGTGCCCTCGTCAGAGGGCGTATCGTGAAACTGGTTTTTACGTTTCCCATCCAACTGGAGCCGGAGGGGAATATCTAGATTGTTTGCCGCTCACGACCCGGAAAGGGTCATGGCCACAGTTAATGAGAACGATCAAGCCAATCGGATTATTAGTACAGGTAAGCTTCACACGTTACCGCGCTTCCACACCCTGCCTATCAACGTCGTAGTCTTCGACGATCCTACAAGGGAATACTCGTTTTGAGGCTGGTTTCCCGCTTAGATGCCTTCAGCGGTTATCCGTTCCGTATATAGCTACCCTGCAATGCGGCTGGCGCCACAACAGGTCCACCAGTGATACGTCCATCCCGGTCCTCTCGTACTAGGGACAGATCCTCTCAATATTCCTACACCCACGGCAGATAGGGACCGAACTGTCTCACGACGTTCTGAACCCAACTCACGTACCGCTTTAATTGGCGAACAGCCAAACCCTTGGGACCTGCTCCAGCCCCAGGATGCGATGAGTCGACATCGAGGTGCCAAACAACCCCGTCGATATGGACTCTTGGGGGTCATCAGCCTGTTATCCCCGGCGTACCTTTTATCCGTTGAGCGATGGCCCTTCCACGCGGGACCACCGGATCACTATGACCGACTTTCGTCTCTGCTCGACTTGTCAGTCTCGCAGTCAGGCTGGCTTATGCCATTGCACTCAACGACCGATTTCCGACCGGTCTGAGCCAACCATCGCGCGCCTCCGTTACTCTTTGGGAGGCGACCGCCCCAGTCAAACTACCCGCCACACAATGTCCCGGACCCGGATAACGGGCCGCGGTTAGACATCAATGGTAATAAGGGTGGTATTTCAAGGATGGCTCCACGCAGGCTGGCGCCCACGCTTCAAAGCCTACCACCTATCCTACACATATGACCACTAATGCCAGTGTGAAGCTGTAGTAAAGGTGCACGGGGTCTTTCCGTCTAACCGCAGGAACCCCGCATCTTCACGGGGAATTCAATTTCACTGAGTCTATGCTGGAGACAGCGGGGAAGTCGTTACGCCATTCGTGCAGGTCGGAACTTACCCGACAAGGAATTTCGCTACCTTAGGACCGTTATAGTTACGGCCGCCGTTTACTGGGGCTTCAATTCAATGCTTGCACATCTCCTTTTAACCTTCCAGCACCGGGCAGGCGTCAGACCCTATACGTCGCCTTGCGGCTTCGCAGAGCCCTGTGTTTTTGATAAACAGTCGCCACCCCCTCTTTTGTGCCACTCCTGAACGGTTGCCCGCGCAGAAGTCATGCTTATCCCGAAGTTACGCATGCAATTTGCCGAGTTCCTTCAGCATAGTTCTCTCAAGCGCCTTAGTATTCTCTACCTGTCCACCTGTGTCGGTTTGGGGTACGGTCTTAACGGTGGAGCTATTTCCTGGAACCGCTTCGCTGCCCACTCAATCCAATAAGAGTGAACCACTTACGCGATCCGTCACTACCACCAGGTACAGGAATATTAACCTGTTTCCCATCGACTACGCATTTCTGCCTCGCCTTAGGGGCCGACTAACCCTGCTCAGATTAACTTTAAGCAGGAAACCTTGGACTTTCGGCGAGGGGGTCTCTCACCCCCTTTATCGTTACTCATGTCAACATTCGCACTTCTGATACCTCCAGGATCCCTCTCGGGTATCCCTTCACAGGCTTACAGAACGCTCCGCTACCGCGCATATAAATATGCACCCGCAATTTCGGTGTATGGCTTTAGACCCGATACATTTTCGGCGCAGAATTCCTTATTTAGACCAGTGAGCTGTTACGCTTTCTTTAAATGATGGCTGCTTCTAAGCCAACATCCTGGTTGTTTTGGGAATTCCACTTCCTTTCCCACTTAGCCATAACTTGGGGACCTTAATTGGCGGTCAGGGTTGTTTCCCTCTCCACACCGGACGTTAGCACCCGATGTGTGTCTGCCGAATAGTACTCCTCGGTATTCAGAGTTTGGTTAGGATCAGTAAGGCGGTAAGCCCCCATAGCCCATCCAGTGCTTTACCCCCGAGGGTATTCATTCGACGCTCTACCTAAATAGATTTCGCGGAGAACCAGCTATTTCCGAGTTTGATTGGCC
>CAWCWS010000004.1:582500-835500 GCA_963799325.1 uncultured Alphaproteobacteria bacterium
GGACGCCCAAGCGCATCAGCGTCTATCAACGGGGCAGCCATATCCGCAGCGCCTCATCCGTCGATGACGGGTCCGTGGTCTGGGGTATGGAGCCCGTGCCTCTGGAAGCCATCACGAGACCGCCCCGCCGTCCCGGCGATCGTCCCGAGGCGGTCATCGCAACGGGTGACGGGCCCACGATCTATGATGGCATCTATCGTGCAGCGCTCAGTCAGGGTCTGAACAACGATCAGGCACGGCGCATTATCCGCACCGTGGCCTTCGATGTGGATTTCCGGTCCCGCGCCAAGCCAGGTGACGGGCTGGAAGTGTTCTATTCTCTCACTGAGGGCGAAACGACAGCCAGCGAGGAGTCGGAAATTCTTCACATCGCCCTCACGGCGGGCGGCGAGGCGCGCAAATACTATCGCTTCAGCTCGGTGGACGATGGCAAACCGCATGTGGATTTTTACGATGAGACCGGGCGCAGCGCCAAGAAGTTCCTGTTGCGCAAGCCGGTGCCCAACGCCCGGTTCGGCTCCCCCTTCGGCCCGCGACGCCACCCGATTTCGCGACGTGTGAAGATGCATAACGGCGTCGACTTCTCCGCTCCGCGCGGCACATCGATTCTCGCCGCCGGTAACGGCACCGTCCTGAAAGCGGGATGGGCGGGCGGCTACGGACGGCAGACAACGATCCGCCATGCCAATGGCTACGAGACCCGCTACAGCCACCAGAATCGCATCGCCCGCGGCATCCGCCCCGGTGCCAAGGTGCGGCTGGGTCAGGTGATCGGGCAGGTCGGCTCCACCGGCTATTCCACCGGCCCGCACCTGCATTACGAAGTTCTCGTGAACGGCAACTACGTCAATCCCATGAAGATACGTCTGCCCCAGGGGCGCGCTCTGCAAGGGGTCGAACTGGCCGCTTTCAAGCAGGAACGGGACCGGATCGACGCGCTGATGGACCGTGGACGCGGCAGACCGCTGACGGTCGCGGGGCTCTGATTAGCTCTCCCGCTGTCGGGCTTCGCCCTGCGCTCCGACGCGCAGAGGGGCGGCGCAGCTGCTTACTGTCGCAACTTCTGGCCAGCCGGTCGGCCACTTGGCCTGCATGGTCATGGCTCTCACGCTGTCGGGCTAAAGCCCTTCGCTGCGAGGCGCGGTGCTATCGCACCGGTCGGCCACTTGGCCTCCTGGAACCGCTGGCCACCTACTCTTGGGTTGAAACTGACGGTTTGCCGTCCAGCGTGAACCAGCCGATCAGACCGGCCAGCGCGCACAAAGCAGCCGCGCCAAAAGATACAAGCGCGAAAGACCCGTTCATCGCCGCCGAATGAACGGTCTGCACCTGCGTCTGATAAAGTGCGCCCGTCAGCCGTTCGCCGAAACCGGCCGCGACCAGCCGCTCGGCCAGAACCGGGTCGAGAGCGGAATCCCGCACGGATCGGGCGAACAGCAACGCGATGCCCGCTCCGAACCCGGCAATCGCGACCAGCCCCGCCATCCGTGCCACCATGTTGTTGATACCGGACGCCGAGCCGGTCTTCGAATCGTCCACCGCCAGCATGATCGCGGTGGACAGGGGTGAGACGGTCAGGCCCATGCCGATGCCGACTAGCAGCACGGACGGCAACAGGCCCCACCAGTAATTCTGCGTCGGAACGGCCAGCCCGATCGCGGCGAAACCCGCAGCGACAACCAATGGCCCGACCGTCAATGGCAGGCGCGGTCCCGCCGCATCCGCCCACCGTCCGGCGAGCGGCGACAGTCCGGCGATCAAGAGGGAGAACGGCAGGAACATGGAGCCCGCATAGAGTTCCGAATAGCCCCACCCCGTCACCACCACCATCGGCAGGAAGAACAACACCGCCGTCAGTGAGGCGTAAATCAGCAGAGTGGAGAGATTCGCACCGCTGAATGTGGCGGACCGGAACAGGGACAGGTCCAGCATCGGCGCTTTTGCGCGCGATTCCCACCACAGTGCGAGACCCGCCAAAGCCGCCGCACCGAGGAGCACCCATCCCGCCGGTATGGCCTGCGCCAATCTCCCGGCTTCATCTCCTATCAATGTCAGGCCGAAAGCGAGCATCAGCATCGCCAGCGTCACCAGCACCGCACCGCCCACATCGAGGCTTTCGCTTCTATCCCCTTCATCGTCCGGCACGCGCCACAACAACAGCAGCGCCAATGCTCCAAGTGGCAGATTGACGGCAAAGACCCAGCGCCAGATCTCCGGTCCGCCAAAGGTCAACAACCAGCCGCCCACCACTGGCCCCAACGCCGTCGTGATTGAGGAGGCCGCCACCCAGATACCGATTGCCCGACCCCGTTCTGCGCGGGGATAGTTGCGCGCGATCAAGGCCAGACTGCACGGCACCATGATGGCTGCGAATATGCCCTGAACGCAGCGGGCGACGATGAGCCATTCTGCGCTCGTGGCCATCGCGCAGAGCAGCGAGGCGGCAACGAACCCGGCGATGCCAAGGCCGAAAACACGCCGGACACCGTAGCGGTCTCCCGCCGCGCCGCCGAGCAGAAGCAGGGCCGCCAGAAACAGCACGTAGCCGGAACCGATCCACTGAACCTGCGTGAAACCGGCATTGAGGGACTGGCGAATCTTCGGAAGTGCGATAGAGACGATGGTGGAATCGATAAACCCCAGCGCACTGGCCAGAATGGCCGATGCCAGCACGAACTTCCGCAGCCTTGCCGGGCACGAAACGCCTGTCAATTGCGGCACTATCGCATTGGAAGGCGGTTCGTGGTGCATGTGAACGGTCCTTCGGCTCGGGCGAACCGCAAGTCGCTTGTCGCAAAAGCGCGGTTCGCAGTAACGGAATCGTCAGTCGGGCTTCAGCCTCCGTTCATAGTTTCTACACTATGATTGCACCACCGCATTCACCTCGCACCGAACTGGCCCGACCCGTGAACCGTCTTATACGCCTCCTGCCTCTCCTGTTCGTTTCCATTGCCACCTGCTCGACGGCGCTCGCCCAGCAGTCTGAAATCTACATCGACGAGTTCGGCCGCCGCCTGCTGGTCGACCGCGATACGGGAGAGATCATCGCCCGGCTCGACGAACGGCGCTCCGGCGTCCAGACCGAACGCAGCCGCTTGAACGACCTGGAAGGGGAAGTGCGCGAGTTGTTCGGGTTGAACCGCGACGAGCAGGGCCGCAGCGGGGTCCGTATCGAACGCGCCCGCCCGCTTCCGCGCCAGCAGCGGAACGAGGAACTGGGCAATCGCGGATTCTGGCTCGACCAGTATGGCGACAGGCGGTCCGATGCGCCCGCCTACGATGGACCTGTCGATAATGACGCAATCGAACGGGCTCCCCTGCCCGCCCCAGGCACCCAGTTCGAACAGCCGCAAACGGATGTGGCCCGCCTGCCGGACGAGTCCGCGCCCCTGCCCAACAGCACCTCCTTCGCAGCCATCGCCAAACCGCGCCTGGACAGGAACGGTATGACGGAATTGCAGGTGTTTCTCGACCGCGAGGGCTTTTCGCCCGGTGCGGTGGACGGTCAGTGGGGCACCAATGTGCGCCTCGCGGTGGCCGCATGGCAGGAAAGTTTCGGCCAGCCGCTGGACATGAGCCAGGCCGCACTGGCGGATGCGCTGGCCCGTTCCGGCGGCAGTGCGTTTTCGTCCTACACCATCACCTATGAGGACGAAGCCGGTCCGTTCGTTGCCGCCATTCCGGTCGACTATGCCGAGAAGGCGCAGATGCCCAGCATGGCTTACACCTCGATGGTGGAAAAGCTGGCGGAACAGTTTCACATGAGCGTCGACTACCTTCAGACGATCAATCCCGGTGCACAGTTTCGTGCGGGCGAAACAATCACTGTGATCGAAGCGGGCCCGAAGGTGGAGAAGAAAGTGCACTACATTATCGCCGACAAGGGGCGCAAACAACTGCGCGGGCTGGACCGCAACGGCCATCTCGTCGTTGCCTATCCCGCCACGATCGGCTCCAGCGATACGCCCTCGCCGACCGGTACGCACACAGTAGAGCGCACGGCGGTGAATCCGGAATATTTGTACAACCCGAAGATCAACTTCCAGCAGGGCGAGAATACCGGCATCCTCAAGGTGCCACCGGGGCCGAACGGTCCTGTGGGGTCCGTCTGGATCGCCCTTTCGAAACCGACCTACGGTATCCACGGTACGCCGGACCCGGAAAAGATCGGCAAAACCAATTCCCACGGCTGCATCCGCCTGACCAACTGGGATGCGCTGGAACTGGTGAAGCTGGTGGCCAAGGGCACGGTCGTGGAATTCATCGAGTAGCGCCCGAGAATGTCCGACCATCGCGATACCGCGCTGCTGGCGCTGCCGGAGGAATGCGGTCGCACGCTGGTGCTGAATGCGGCACCCCTGCCGGGTGGCGTTTTGCGGGCCAACGCCGTCTGCGAACAGGGATCTCGCCCCGTCTATCTGGCGTTGGAACGGGCCGGATATTCCGTTGCGCCACGGGTCGATGAAACAGGTTTCGATACCGCACTTATTCTGATCCACCGCTCGGCGGCACTCAACGCAATCCATATTGCGCGGGCTTGGAATGCGGTGAAGCAAGGCGGACGCATCGTCGTGGCTGGCGACAACAAATCGGCGATCAAAAGCCTGCGAAAACGGCTGGGCGACCATGTGATCGGCTCGGTCTCCAAGCATCACGCAGTCGCCTTCTCGATCCAGCGTAACGGCTCCGACTGGCCCGTGCCGGTCGCTTCGATGACAGCCATTTCAGATACGGGGGCCTACACGACGCAGGCTGGCACGTTTTCCGCCGACCGGATCGACGCCGGGTCGAAGCTGATGGTCCGCCACTTCGATGCTTCCCTGCGCGGCTGCGTGGCCGACTTCGGCGCGGGCTGGGGGTATCTGTCTGCCGAACTGTCTGAAACGTGCGCCGGACGTAGGGTCTCTGGCGCTCTACGAAGCCGACTTCGCAGCACTGGAAGCAGCCCGCACCAATCTTGCGGACTGGTCGGAGATCACGGATTTCAAATGGGTGGATGTGCCCGCAGAATTCGGGTCGGAACGGTTCAACCACGTCATCATGAACCCGCCGTTCCACACCGACCGCGCCGCCGACCCGGCGCTCGGGCAGGCGTTCATCAAAGCCGCCGCGCGCGCACTGATGCCGGGCGGGTCGCTGTTGATGGTCGCCAACCGCAACCTGCCCTACGAGACGACGCTTGCGGATACATTCAAGCGGTTCGAGACGTTGGCGGACGAAGGCGGGTTCAAGGTGATGCGGGCGTTCCGGTAGGACTTATCGCTGTTTGTCATTCCCGCAGCAGCGGGAATCCATCTTTCCAGAAAACGGACGTCTAAAATGCGACGGGTCGCGCAGCACGTCTGATTATCATCGTCGGCGCAGATTTCGTTGCGCAATGGATTCCCGCTGCTGCGGGAATGACAACTCGCAACGTCAGAACGCCACATCCCCCGTCACCCTCGGCACCACCGGAGCGAGAGCCTCGTGCAGCCGGGTTTCCCACTCCTCCCGTCCCGCGCGGGCTTTCGGCACGGGATTGATGAAATCGAACAGGGACCAGAGCGGTTCGATGCCGTGGCGGGGCAGGCCGCGGGCCGCGGTGCGGCCACCGGCGCGGTGCTCCCTGATGCGGGCTGCCGGTGTCTTGCCGGTGGAACCGACGTAGCAGCCATACCAGCCGTTGTCGGCGCTGTAGCCGCCGCGCAAGACGACATAGACATGGGCTCCGAGGCGGCCCTGTTTCTGGTTTTCCAGCACGTCGGGCGGAAAAGCCTTGCGCACCGCCTCCCCCGCTGCCGCCAGCCACGGCACCGGATCCAGCCGCCGTTCGGCGAATTTCATCTCCGCCGCCAGTTCGGCGCGGCGGGAGCGCAATTCCTCCAGCGCCAATGTCGCCAGTTCCAGCGAAGGCGGATTGCTGGACAGCCAGCCGCCGATGGCCGCGTTCATCTGGGGCGCGGTCCAGTTGCGGAACGGGCGCGGATGGGCGTAGGCGAGGCCGGGGAACTTTTGCAGCGTTCCCGTGGCGTAGCGCGGTAGATTCAGGGTGGTATCGACGCGCACGAAAAGGCTCAGGCGATCCGCTCGATGATCGTGTCGCCGTCCACGATGTCGGTCGGGTCGCCAAACGTGTAGGCCGCGCGCAGGGCTTTCCCGGCCTCGGCGGCGCTTGCTTCATCGGCGGCGTGGATCGTGGCGATGGGTTGGTCTGCGTCACCGATCATCGCCAGGTCGGTAAAGCCGACGCGGGGATCGACCGGATCGGCGGCGCGGATGCGGCCACCGCCCAGAGCCACGACCGCAATTCCAACGGCGCGGGTGTCGATGGCGGTAATGATCTTACCTTCGGGTGATGCGAATTCGCGAACGACTGGCGCGGCGGGCAGGTGCTTTTCGGGCGCCTCCATCAGATCCGCCGGTCCGCCCAGCGCCACGACCATGCGCCCGAAAATCTCCGCCGCCCGTCCGCTGCTGGAACGGCCTCGGACATCCGCGCAGCGCCCTCCTCGCACGTCCTTCGCCAAGCCCGCCGCTGACCAGCATTTCCGCGCCCAGCGCCACGGTGACGTCCCACAGCCGATTGTCGATGTGGCGACCGGTGAGAAAGTCGATGGCGTTGGCGACTTCCACCGCGTTGCCCGCCGCCGTTGCGAGCGGGGCATTCATGTCCGTCAAGAGCGCCGTGGTCGGCAGGCCTGCGCCGTTGGCGACTTGCACCAGCGATGTGGCCAGTTCGCGCGCTTTGGCGAGATCGGACATGAAAGCGCCGTTGCCGCATTTCACGTCCAGCACCAGCCCGCCCAGCCCTGCTGCCAGTTTCTTCGACAGGATGGACGCGGTGATGAGCGGCACGCTTTCCACCGTCGCCGTCACATCGCGGATGCCGTAGAACCGCTTGTCGGCGGGGGCGAGATCGCCGGTCTGGCCGATGATGGCGCAGCCGACCTCCTTCGTGACTTTTCGGAACAGGGCCTCGTCGGGCTGGGACGTGTAGCCGGGGATGGAGTCCAGCTTGTCGAGCGTGCCGCCGGTATGGCCGAGGCCGCGACCGGAAATCATCGGTACATATCCGCCGCAAGCTGCGACGGCGGGGGCGAGCATCAGCGAGACGTTGTCGCCGACGCCGCCGGTGGAATGCTTGTCCAGCACGGGTCCGCCGTCTGGGCCATCCAATTCAGGCCAAGTCAGCACGGTGCCGGAATCGCGCATGGCGAGCGTCAGCGCCACGGCCTCGTCGCGCGCCATGCCGTTGAAGAAAACGGCCATCGCAAAGGCACCGATTTGCCCCTCGGTGATCGTATCGTCCGTGATGCCTCGACGAAGGCTGCTATATCGTCGGCGGTCAAGCCCACGCTTGTCGCGTTTGGCGGCGATGAATTCCTGCGGCAGGAAGGGCATGGGCTGGTTCCGACAATAGGTGCTTCGTCGCAGGTCTATCATGCCACTTGCGTGGCATGAAGTTCGGCAACAGGGTGCTGCGAGACTTAATTGCGGTGACGATCACTGATGACTGAAGCAAAAGGCCCGCTTTCGTGGGGGCGCGAGACGCTGGCCATTCCCGGGCCGTCGATCATTCCCGAACGGGTGCTGGCGGCGATGCACCGGGCCTCGCCGAACATCTACGAAGGGGCGCTGATCGACACGGTCGACACCCTGTTCCCTGATCTGAAGGCGGTGGCGCGCACCGACGGGCATGTGGCGATCTATATCGCCAACGGGCACGGGGCGTGGGAGGCGGCGCTTGCGCAATGTGGTCAATCCGGGCGAGACCGTGCTGGTTCTCTCGACGGGCCGCTTCGGGGCGGGTTGGGGCGACATCGCCACTGGCGATGGGTGTGAAAACGCAGGTCCTCGATTTCGGGATGCAAGGCGCGGCGGATGCGAGCCGGGTGGAAGAGATTCTTGCGCGCCGACACGCACGGCACCATCCGTGCGGTCCTGACGGTGCAGACGGATACCGCCTCCAGCGTCCGCAATGACATTGCCGATTTGCGAAAAGCCATCGATGCGACGAGGCATGATGCGCTGTTGATGGTCGATTGCATCGCATCGCTCGGCTGCGACCGCTACGAGATGGACGCGTTGGGCGCGGACGTGACCGTCGCCGCCTGCCAGAAGGGGCTGATGACCCCGCCGGGTCTGGGCTTCGTCTATTTCAACGACCGGGCGTCCACGTTTCGCGCCAACACCACGCCCGGCTACTACTGGGACTGGGTGCCGCGCACCACGGCGGATTATTTCTACAAGATCTTCGGCGGCACCGCGCCGACACATCATATCTTCGGGCTGCGCGAGGCGCTCGACATGCTGGTGCACGAGGAGGGTGTCGAAGCGGCCTGGGCGCGGCATGAAAAGCTGGCATCCGCCGTCTGGGCGGCGCTGGACGCATGGGAATGCTGCGCCCCAACATCGCCGATCGCGACCATCGCAGCCACGCCGTCACCACCATCGCCACCGCACCGCGGAGACGCGGCCCGCATTCGCGCATGGTGCGAACGGGAAGCCGGGGTGACGCTGGGGATCGGGCTCGGTTTCGGCGAGAAAGGCAGCGAGGCCTTCGACAGCCATTTCCGCATCGGCCATATGGGCCACCTGAACATTCCCATGCTCACCGGCACGCTGGCCAGCATCGATTGTGCGCTCAAGGCACTGAATATCGAACATGGTGCGGGAGCGATGGAAGCGGCGAACCTTGCGTTAACCATGCGGTGAATTTCTACCTGGGGTTGTGTTTCCCACAGCCTTGGCGCAAGGTTTGCACAGGGCGGCTCATACGGGGGTAGGAGCTGATACATGATCGTCATCGTCGAGGACCGCGCGTTGGTGCGGGACGCTTACGCCACGCAATTCAACCGCCACGGTTATGCGGCAGAAGGGTTTACCGCCGTCGAATTCGGGGCCTGGCTCCACGCCGCGCAGGACGACGATCTGCGCTCGATCACCGGTTGTCTCGTGGCCGAGGAGGCGTTCGCCTATCTCAGCGACACGTTTCCCGCCAAGGCCGCCATGCAGAACCGGCTGAAGGCGCCGCTCCTCGTGCTGGTGGAGCGCCCGGCGCTGGACGCCATTCTCGCCATGTTCGATGCCGGTGCCAACGATGTGCTGCGCAAGCCCATGCATGTGCGCGAAATTCTCGCCCGTATCGGCGTGATCGGTGGCCGGATCGGGTGCCGTTACTGAAGACAGCCGGCCGCCAACAACTAGCGAACGCTTGCAGGTCTATCTCGACGGGCGCGACCCGCAGGTGGACGGCGAAACGCTGGCGCTGCCCCGCCGCGAACGGCGCATTCTGGAATATCTTGCCTCCATCGGCGACCGGCGCGCCACCAAGGCGCAGATCTACAGCGCGATTTACGGCCTGTTCAACGAGAACGTCGAAGAGACGGTGGTGGAAAGCCACATTTCCAAATTGCGCAAGAAACTCCGCACCTGCCTCGGCTACGACCCGATCGATTCCAAACGCTTCCTCGGCTACCGGCTGGTGACGAAGCCGGAAGCTGCGGCTGGTAAGATGGCTGGCAAGCGTGGCCCGGTTGCCGTGCCGACCATCGCCGGCAAACGTGCCGACATAAGCGTTGCGGCCTAGACGACAGTTCCGAGCGCAGGGGCGGGTTGGCGCCCGCCCGCGATACGGTGATGGCCGCCGCCGCATTGCCGAGACCAAGCGCCGGACGGAACGCTTCCGCGTCGGCGTTCGCCAGCTTCGCCTTGTCCAGCAGTCCGGCTTCCGACAGGGCGCAGAGAAAGCCCGCATTGAACGTGTCGCCCGCGCCGATCGTGTCGACGACATCGGCCTTGGGCGGCATCGCATGGACCGATGCCGGATTTCGTGTAAACCGTCGCGCCATCCCCGCCCTGGGTGACGATGACCACCGACCGGCCCGCCGCCAGCCAGTCTTCCGGTTTCGCACTCGAACCAGTCCACCTCATCGTCGGACACTTTCACGATGTCGGCGATGGCCAGCAAGCGGTCGAGGCGGGCGCGATAGGCCGTCTCGTCCCGGATGAAACCGGTGCGAATGTTGGGGTCGAGATAGATTGCGCAGTCGCGCGACGCCCGCTGCGCCAGCGCCTCGTAAGCCGAGCCGCAGGGCTCGGATATGAGACTGATCCCGCCCAGCGCCAGCGCTTCGACGGAGCTTGGCAGCGCGGGCAGATCGTCCGGTTGCACCATGCGGCCGGCGCTTGCCTCGTCGTAGAACGTATAATGGGCGTTGCCGTTGGTCAGGCGCACGAAGGCCAGCGTTGTGGGGCGATCGGTCTTGATCAAGAGGTCGGTGGAGACCCGGGCATCCTGCAAACCATCCACCAGCATGTCGCCGAACAGATCCGTCGAGATGCCGGATACGATGCCTACAGTTGCGCCCAGCCGCCCCAGCGCCACGGCGCTGTTGAGAGCCGCGCCGCCGCAAACCGGCACGAAGGATTCGCGCCCATCCGTCGTCGTTCCCGGCACCATGTCGATCAGCGCATCGCCGCAGGTGACGATCATGGCTGCGGCCTCACGGCGACCATATCGATCTCCACCAGCGCACCGACAGCAAGCGCGGTGACGCCGACAGTCGTGCGCGCGGGTAGCCTGTCGGCGGGAAAGTGGGCGGCATAGGTTGCATTGAAAAGCGCGTAGTCACGCTCGAAGTGTGTCAAATAGCAACGGCACTGGACGACGTGAGCGAGTTCGAGGCCCAGTGAGCCGAGCACGATTTCCAGATTGGCCATCACACGGTTCGTCTGCGCCACGATGCCCTCCGGCAGCGGCGCATCGGGTGCGCCCGGGTCAGTCGGCATCTGGCCGGTCAGATAGACGGTGCCGCCCGTTTCTACCGCATGGGAGAACGGGGCAACCGGGCGCGGAGCGTCAGGCAACAGGTGAAAACGGGGTTCGGTCATGGATACGATCAGCGCAGTTGGTTCGCCTTTTCCTAAGGCATTTCCCACCGTCAAGTCGAGCAAACGTGACGCACTCCCACCCGTGACGGGCGGTGTAGCGTGGGCTAGAACCGCCCGCAAACCACGCACCGGAACGAACGCCATGAGCGACCCCACCTACACGCCTCCAAAAGTCTGGACATGGGATACCGAGTCCGGCGGCAGGTTCGCCAACATCAACCGCCCCATTGCGGGTGCGACCCACGATAAAGACCGTCCTGTCGGCGAGCACCCGCTGCAACTCTATTCGCTGGCCACGCCCAACGGGGTGAAGGTGACGGTGATGCTGGAAGAACTTCTGGCCGCCGGTCACGAAGGCGCGGAATACGATGCCTGGCTCATCAATATCGGCGACGGGGACCAGTTCGGGTCCGGCTTCGTGGAGGCCAACCCCAATTCGAAGATTCCGGCCTTGATGGACCACTCCACGGACCCGGCCACGCGGGTGTTCGAGAGCGGTGCGATCCTGCTCTATCTGGCGGAAAAGTTCGGCGCATTCCTGCCGAGCGACCACACAGCCCGCACCGAAACGCCTCAACTGGCTGTTCTGGCAGATGGGGTCGCGCGCCCTATCTCGGCGGCGGGTTCGGGCATTTCTACGCCTATGCGCCGGAGAAATACGAATACCCGATCAACCGGTTCACGATGGAGGTGAAGCGCCAGCTGGATGTGCTGGACAGGCACCTGGCGGACAACGAGTATTTCGCGGGAAGCGATTATACCATCGCCGATATGGCGATCTGGCCGTGGTACGGGGCACTGGTGAAGGGGCTGGTCTATGACGCGGCGGAATTCATCGAGGCGCACACCTATACGAACGTGATCCGCTGGACGGACCAGATCGCCGAACGTCCGGCCGTCAAACGGGGCCGCATGGTCAACCGCGCCTTCGGAGAGCCTTCCAGCCAGTTGCGCGAACGCCACGATGCCGGCGACTTCGAGACGCGGACATGGGACAAGATCGGCAACGATGACGATGGCTAGCGCCAAAGCGGTTCGGCGACTACGCCGGACCGCGAGGAGGCCAAGCGGCCGACCGGCGCTTATGCGCCGCCCCTCGGAGCGAAGGGCGAAGCCCGACAGCGTGAGAGCAAACATGCCGCAAGGCTTTAGCCTTGCGGCGTCATGGCCCGGCGCTGGCGGTTGCGCTTCAGGCCAAGCTGGCTTTCGCGGAAGATGATGATGAAGACCGGCGACGATGACGAGTGCCACACCGGCCAGCATCGATCAGCGTCGGCACCTCGTCGAACACCGTGTAGCCGACGATCAGCGCCAGCAGCATGGACGTGTATTCGAACGGGGCGATGACGGATGTTTCCCCGTGCCGGTAGGAATTGGTCAGGAATATCTGCCCGAAACCGCCTAAAATGCCTGCCGAAACCAGCAGCGTCGCCTCCCACCATGTGGGCCAGACCCAGCCGAAGGGCAGCGTCATCAGTGCCAGCGATGAAGCGGTGACGGAGAAGTAGAACACGATCGAGGCGGTTCGTTCGGTGGAGACCAGCTTGCGCACGAACACCTGCGCGAGGGCTGCGAACACCGCGCTCATCAGCACCAGAATCGCGCCCAGTGTCGCCACCTCATCGGTCCCGCTCGACAGCACGCTCATACGCGGCAACAGGATGATGATGACGCCGAACAGGCCCAGAATGGTGGCGGCAAGGCGGAACATCCGCACCGTTTCGCCCAGAAACATGGCGGCGAAAATGACGGTGAGGATCGGGGCGGCGTAGCCGATTGCAGTCACCTCCGGCAGGGGCAACATGCCGAGCCCCGCAAAGCCCAGCCCCATCGCACAGGTGCCGACCAGCCCGCGCCAGACATGGCCCATCGGATCGTTCGTATCCAACCCATGGGCCAGATCGTGCTGCCAGATGAGCCACACGACGATAACGGGAATTGCGAAGAACGAGCGGAAGAACACCGCCTCGCCGGGCGGAATGTTCGGCGCGACCGCCTTGATGCAGGCTGCCATCGCCACGAAGATCGCGACGGAGATGATCTTGTAGGCGATGCCGCGTAGCGGGTTCACGGAAGCAGACTTTCGCGGAAGGGTGGAAATCAGCCTTAGACCATCGGGCCTGCAATGGAATAGGTTGTGTGCAAACTTCCGCGGACGCAACCCATGATCAAGCTGCATCACCTCAACAATTCCCGTTCCCAGCGCATCCTGTGGCTGCTGGAGGAACTGGGCCTCGATTACGAGATCGCCAAATACGAGCGCGACAGCGTCACCAATCTGGCACCGCCGGAATTGCGGCAGGTGCATCCGCTGGGCAAGTCATCCGATGATCGAAATGGATGGGCGGCTGATCTGCGAATCCGGTGCCATCGTCGAACTGATCTGCGCCCGCCATGCCCCCACATGGTACCGGACGCAGGCACCGACTCTCATATCGAGCATCTCGAATGGATGCATTTTGCGGAAGGCTCGGCCATGATTCCGATCCTGCTCGGCCTCTATACCGGCCGGTTGGGAGAGGCTGCCAAGCCGCTCGGGCCGCGTATCCGCGAACAGCTCGACCAGCCACTTTGCCCATATGGAACGTGGCCTGCGCGACGAGCGGCCATTTCGTGCTGGACGACCTGTCCGCCGCCGACATCATGCTGTCGTTTCCTGCCGAGGTCGCCATGCGGCAGAAGCGCGGGGACGACTTTCCGAAGCTGAAGACGTTCGTGGACGCCATTCACGCGCGGCCCGCGTATCGACGGGCGTTGGAAAGGAGCGGGCCGTATCACATGGCGCGGTGACAGAAGACACCGAACTCACTGTCATTCCCGCAGCAGCGGGAATCCATCGTGCCGTCTGAGAACAGTCAGCGGTATAGTTAGAATCAGCCTGAAACTCAGTGACCGAACACAACCTGCCGTCGTGCTGCGAGATGGATCCCCGCTGCTGCGGGGATGACAAGGGAGAATGGAGCGAACGATTGCGGAAACCCGCTCTAGGCGATCTCCTTCGAGCGTCCCGCATTGCGGCCCGAAAAGATGCACCCGCCCAGAAACGTGCCTTCCAGCGAATTGTAGCCGTGATAGCCGCCGCCACCGAAACCGGCCACCTCGCCTGCCGCGAAGAGGCCGGGGATTGGGGCGCCGGACGCATCGAGCATTTGGGACTCCAGATTGGTCTGCAATCCGCCCAATGTCTTGCGGGTGAGGATGTTCAGCTTCACCGCGATCAGCGGCCCGTTCTCAGGGTCGAGAATCTTGTGCGGTTTCGCGGTGCGGATCAGCCTGTCGCCGCGATAGTTGCGGGCCGCGTGGATGGCCATCATCTGCGCGTCCTTGGAGAACGGGTTGTCGATCTGCAAATCGCGCGCCTTGATCTGGGCGTGCAGCCGGTCGTGGTCGATCAGACTGTCGTTTGCGACTTCGTTCATGCCCGCCACCAGATCGTGTAGATTGTCGGCCACCGACGAAATCGGCGCCGTGGTCCTTGAACGCCTCGACCGCCGCCGTCGCGCCCTTGCCGAAGACACGCTCGGTCAGGACGTTTTTCCATTTCTTCGACGTGAAATCCGGGTTCTGCTCGGAGCCGGACAGGGCGAATTCCTTTTCGATGATCTTTTGCGTCAGCACGAACCACGAATAATCGTGCCCCGTCGCCATGATCGTCTTCAGCGATGTCAGCGTGTCGAAATCCGGGCAGGTTCGGCGCGGGCAGTCTGTCGCCGGTGGCGGAAAACCACATGGACGATGGGCCGGGCAGGATGCGGATGCCGTGGGACGGCCAGATCGGGTTCCAGTTCCGCACGCCCTCGACATAGTGCCACATGCGGTCGGAATTGATGAGGTTGCCGCCCGCGTCCTGGGCGATGCCGATCATGCGCCCGTCCACATGGGCCGGCACACCGGCGACCATGTTGGCAGGCGGTTCGCCGAGCCGGTCGCGGGGCCAGTTCTTGCGCACCATGTCGAAATTGCCGCCGATGCCGCCGGATGAGACGACCACGGACGGGGCGGAAAATTCGAAGTCGCCGATCACATCGCGGTTCGTGCTTTCGCCCCGTTCCCTGATGTCATCGGCGAGTATCTCGCCGGACACGCCTGTTGCCGCGCCATCTGTCATGACGATGTGCGACACGCGATGGCGGAATTTCAGGGTAATGAGACCGGCACTCACATGTTCCCGCACACGGCGCTCGAACTGTTCCATCGAACCGGGGCCGGTGCCCCATGTGATGTGAAAGCGGGGCACGGAATTGCCGTGACCATCGGCAAAGCCTCCGCCCCGTTCCGCCCAGCCGACGACCGGAAACCAGCGCATTCCCATGCCGTGCAGCCACGGGCGCATGTCACCCGCTGCAAAATCGATGTAGCGCTCCGCCCACCGGCGCGGCCAGAAATCGTCGTCCCGGTCGAACTGCGCCGACCCCATCCAGTCGTTCAGGGCCAGTTCGCGGGAATCCTTGATACCCATGCGGCGCTGTTCCGGCGTGTTGACCATGAACAGACCGCCCAGCGACCAGAACGCCTGACCGCCGAGATAATTCTCCGGTTCCTGATCGACGATGACGACGCGTTTTCCCCGGTCACCGAGTTCGGCTGCGGCCACGAGACCGGCCAGCCCGCCACCGACGATGATGACATCGATGCTCATACGATCAGTTCCTTTTTGTTGTCATCGCGGGTTCGCAGCCACAGCACGACCGGCAACGTCACCAGATACATCGTGATGCCATAAACGGCGGCGGGCAATGCGTAGGGCGAGAAGCCGGTGGCCTGCGCCGCGATCAGCGCCGCCAGCGTGATGCCGACCGTCGAGTTCTGCACCCCCGCTTCCACGGCAATCGTCCGCATTTCGCGGGCGCGTTCGGCCAGTTGCCTTGGCCAGCCCGAAGCCGACCGCGATCAGCACGATGTTGAGCAGGATCGAGGATGGGGCCGAGAACGGCGAGGTTTTCCACAAACAGCGACCAGTTCGTGGCCAGAGCCGCCAGCACGATGATCACGAACAGGCCAACCGCCAGCAGGGAGACAGCCCGTTCGATCCGGCTTACGAGACCGGGCACATAATGGCGCATCGCCACGCCGATCAGCACCGGCAGGGCGGTGATGAGGAACATCGAAATGCCGAGGCTCGTGATGTCCACCGGCGGGGCATCCGCGCCCATGAAGCGCGCCACCGACCACGCCACAAGAAACGGCACCGTGAACATGGACAGCAGGCTGACGATGGCGGTCAGCGAAACGGACAGCGCCACATCGCCCCGTGCAAGGCGGGAGATGAGATTGCTCGTCACGCCACCGGGGCAGAAGGACAGGATCATAACCCCCACCGCCAGTTCGCCGGACATGCCGAATGCCAGCACCAGAAGGAACGCGCAGAGCGGCACGATGACGATTTGCGCCACGGCTCCGGTGAAAAAGGCCGCAGGCCGCACCAGCACCCGGCGGAAATCCCCCACCGTCAGACCCAAGCCGAGGGACCACATAATGATGGCCAATGCCAACGGCAGAACAACGGAAATCAGCATTTTCCCTCCCCGGATCGTTCATGCGCGGTTCGATGCGACACGGCGCTCGTTGTGTCTATCGCGAAGCTATGGCGGTGAACAGGGCGGCTGACGCGTCGGGTAGGCGCCTCCCGTTCAGTCCACACTTTCATAAATTGTTGCAATAGATTGATGTTCGGTCAGATATTTCGCCACGCGAGGCGCGAAATGCTCGACCTTACACAATTCGTAAGGGTTGTCGGGAACAGTCCCCATACGCATTCACAAGCCGGGGCAACACATGATGAGCGAAATGGAGGCCAACCGCACCAGTGCGACCGGTTTCGGCCGTTCGCGCATCGGTGTGGCGGTCATCCGCAACGACGCTATCCTGCGGGCCAATGGAACGCTGGCGCGCAAACTCGGTATCGGCATCGAAGACTTGCAGGGCCAGTATGTTTCGGACCTGATCGACGGGGAGGACGGGGAATTTCTCATTCCCCTGCTGGCCAAATTCGGGGCGCGACGGTCGGTTGTGCCGACGCGGGGCATCGTTCTCAAACATGCCGATGGCTCCGCCGTTGCCGCCGAGGCCATGTTGCTGGCGACCATTCCCGACACCATTCTCGGCTTCGAATTCGACGACAGGAATGCCAGGACGGATCTCGACGCCCAGCGGTACCGGTCGATCTACGAGAATGCGGCAGAAGGCATTTATATGTCTTCCCTCGACGGCATCCAACTCAGCGCCAATCCCGCGCTTGTACGCCTGAACAGATACGACAGCGAAGAGGAGATGCTGTTCGGCGTCAACAACATCGCCAGCGAATGGTACGTGCTGCCCGGGCGTCGGGCCGAGTTTCAATCGGAACTGCGCGAGAAGGGTGTGGTGCGGGATTTCGTCTCCGAAATCTACCGTCACAAAACGCGCGAGCGGATCTGGATTTCGGAGAATGCCCGCCTCGTGACCGACGCCGCTACGGGCGAACCGTTGCACTATGAGGGCACGGTCAGCGAAGTGACCGGCCGCATGGCGCTCCTCGACGAGAAGGAACGCCATGCCAAGATCGTGGCGCAAGCTCCCGGATTGTTGTTCCAGTCGGAATTGGTTGCCCGGCGAGGTGCCGCGTTTTACCTATATCAGCGACGGTATCGAAAAGCTTTGCGGCCTTACTGCCAAAGGTGTGCTCGATGAGCCGACGTCGATCGATTCGGCGTATCCATCCCAACGACAGACTGAACCTGTTCCAGTCGATCTATGACAGTTCAAAGACGCTGCTACCGTGGAACACCGATTTCCGCATGCGGCGGATGGACGGCGAGGATATCTGGGTCGGCGGCACGGCGACACCGGAAAGGCAGAATGATGGCCGCATCGTCTGGCACGGTTTCATCAGCGACATCACGGAACGGCGCAAGACACAGGAACGCATCGCGGAGCTTGCCTATTGCGATTCGCTGACCGGCCTGCCCAACCGTGCGGCACTGATCGACGAGGCAGAACGGGCGATGACGCGTGGTGCGACGGCGGGACGTCCGGGCGCGCTGTTCTTCATCGATCTCGACAATTTCAAGAACCTCAACGATCTTCACGGCCACGGCATGGGAGACCAGTTGCTGCGTCTCGTTGCCGACAGACTGACCCAAACCGTTGGCGAACGCGGTTGCGTCGCCCGGTTCGGTGGCGATGAGTTCGTCGTGCTCGTGGAAAACCTGAACGGCAATGCGCCCCACGCCGATGCGATGGCGCTTGCACACACGGTTCACACCTGCCTCAGCGACCCGTTCGCCCTGAACGGAGTGAGCCACCGCACCACGCCATCCATCGGTGTGGAACTGTTTTTCGGCAAGGCCATGCCTCTCGACGAGCTTCTCAAACGGGCCGATGTGGCCATGTACAGCATTAAATCCTCGGGCCGGAATGGCGTGGCGCGGTTCAATGAGACAATGCAGCAAGCCATCGAGGAGGAAGCGCAGTTTCATTCCGATGTGCGCAAGGCGCTCGATGATGATGCGCTGGAGCTGTATTTTCAGCCGCTTGTCAGTGCCCGCGGCGGGCATTTCACGGGTGCGGAAGCGCTGTTGCGCTGGTTTCACCCGAAGCGGGGTGCCGTTCGACCGGACCTGGTGGTGGAGGCTGCAGAAGAAATGGGTATCTGCCACGAGTTGCAGCGATGGGTTCTGCGCCGCGCCTGTGCCGTCATCCGCCGTTGGGAAACCCTGCCGGACTTCGATGGCGCCACCGTATCCGTCAACGTATCCCCCACCTGCCTACAGCATGAGAATTTCGTCAAGGATGTGATGGATTTGTTGAAAGACGAGGATATATCGCCAAGCCGTCTGGTGCTGGAAATTACCGAGCACGGCGTGTTGGACGATATGGACGGTGTGATCGAGAAGCTGAACCAGTTGCGCGCGTTCGGCCTGCGGTTTGCGCTGGACGATTTCGGCACCGGCTATTCGTCCTTGACCTATCTGAAACATCTGCCGCTCGACGAGGTGAAGATCGACCGGTCCTTCGTGCAGAATCTCGATCACGACGAAGGCGATAGGGCCATCGTGGATGCCACGCTGGCGGTCGCGCGCAAGCTGGGGCTGTCGGTCACCGCCGAGGGCGTGGAACGGGTGAGCCATGCGCGGCATCTGAACGCCCAGGGCTGTGCGAAATTGCAGGGCTTCCTGTTTTCCCGCGCCATTGCGCCTGACGAACTGGAAGTCTGGGTCGCCCGCCATCAGCAACTGACCGGGCTCGCGCAAGCGGTTTGACGCCTATTGTGGTCTGAAAAACGAAACGCCCGCGCCATCTGCATGACGCGGGCGTTTCGGCTTGAGTGGCAACCGCACCGCCAATAAGCGGTGCGGTATCTCGTGAGCTTAGTTGCCCAGATAATCGTATTTGCCGTCTTTCCATTCGTAGAAAACGTAACCCGGCAGGGTCACGTCGCCCTTGTCGTCGAAGGACAGATCGCCGAGCACGGTGGTGAAGGTACCATCGTTCAGCGATGCCACGACAGCATCGTATTCGGTGTTGCCGGCCGTGCCTGCAGCCTGCGCCCATGCCTGAACGGCGGCGTAGGTGTAGAGCACGTAACCTTCAGGCTCGATGCCTTTATCGCGGAAGGTCTTGACGAGTTCCTCGACGCCTTCGTTCTTGCGCGGGTCCGGGGAGAAGGTCATCAGCGTGCCTTCACCGGCATCGCCCGTGATCGACCAGTATTCGTCGGTCACGAGAGCGTCACCGGAGACGAGCAGCGTATCCATGCCCTGGTCTTTCATCTGACGCTTCATCAGACCGGCTTCGGTGTGGTAGCCGCCGACATACAGCACATCGATGCCGGCTTCTTTCAGCTTGGACACCAGCGCGGTGTAGTCCTTTTCACCGGCGGAATAGGATTCCACGAGTGCCGGCGTTCCACCGGCTGCTTCGAAAGCGGTGCGTGTGGCGTCGGCAAGGCCTTTACCGTAGGCGGTCTTGTCGTCGATGAAGGCGATTTTCTTGTCGCCGTGGTTCTCGAACAGGAACTTGCCTGCAACGTCACCCTGCTGGTCGTCACGACCGCAGACACGGTAGACTCCGGGGCCGGCGCGCTCGTCGGTCAGCTTCGGGTTGGTGGAAGCGGGCGAGATCTGGATGATGCCTTCTTCGGCATAGACGGACGACGCCGGGATCGAGGAACCCGAGCAGAAGTGACCGGCCATGAAGACGACGTTCTTGCCGGCCATCTGGTTGGCGACGGCAACGGCCTGTTTCGGATCGCAGGCATCATCGCCGATTTCCAGCACGAGCTGTTCGCCATTCACACCGCCGGCAGCGTTGATGTCGGCGACTGCCTGTTCGGCACCGGCTTTCATCTGCGCACCGAAGGATGCGTACTGACCGGTCATCGGACCGGCTGTGCCGATCACGATATCAGCATAGGAAAGGGCGGTGGTGCCCATGAGTGCGGCGAAGGCCGCACCGGTTACGAGAAGTTTTTTCAAAGTAGTCTCCCTGAAGTGTTGTGCGGGTCTTTGCCCTGTTGGAGCGCGCCCGCTTTGGTCGTCGTATTGCACGTTGCACGAATGCATGGCGCAAACTTGGCCGCATGGTGGTGGAACATGCGATATTTCACAAGGGCCAATCGGCGCGAAGCTGTAGCACTTTAGTAAACGGTTAACGCTGTCGGCTCTCCACTGAACGTCAGAACGTCAGACGTCCTTCCATGAAAGCGGCGAGGAACGCCGGTTCAGCCAGCTGTATTGGGTCACCATCTGACGGGTGCGTTCCGTGCGGTGCCCGAGCAGGGCGAAGATCAGCAGCACAACATAGCCGGTGATGAACGCGACCACGTTGATCAACCGCTCCTCAAACAGTGCGAACAGCAGGAACCGGCCTGCAAAGGCCAGCAGCAGAACATAAAAGGCGAGCAGACCGTAGGACTTCCAGCCCTGCGCGATGGAGCGGCCCGTCATCCAGGCGGACCCGCCGCCGATGACAATGACCACGAAGAAGAACGGCCAGAAGCCTGCGGTGCCGAGAATGGTTTCGAACAGGGCCATCAGTGTGCCCCCCCTTCCAGATAGGCGGCCTTCACTTCCGGGCTGGCGAGCAGTTCCGCGCCGGTGCCGGTGAGCGTAATGTTGCCGTTGACGATGACATAGCCGCGATGGGCCAGCTTGAGCGCGTGGTAGGCGTTCTGTTCCACCAGAAACACGGTCAGCCCTTCCTCGCGGTTCAGCTTGCCGATGGCATCGAAAATCTGCCGCACGATGATGGGGGCGAGACCCAGCGACGGCTCGTCGAGCAGGAGCAGCTTGGGGCGACTCATCAGGGCGCGGGCGATGGCGAGCATCTGCTGTTCGCCGCCCGACAATGTGCCGCCGCGCTGGTTGCGGCGCTCCTTCAGGCGGGGAAACAGCGCGTAGGCCTTTTCCACGTCTTCCTCGTAAAACGCGCCTTCCAGCACGGACGCACCCATTTGCAGGTTTTCCTGCACGGTCATGCGCGGGAAGATGCGGCGGCCTTCGGGTGACACGGCAATGCCCAGATGCATGATGTCGTGGGTCGGCATGGTTTCGAGATCATGCCCGTCGTAGCGAATGGTGCCGACGCGCGCGCGCGGGTTGCCGCAGACGGTCATCATCAACGTGGATTTGCCTGCCCCGTTGGCCCCGATCAAACTGACGATCTCGCCGCGGTGGACGTCCATGTCGACGCCCTTGAGCGCCTGAATCTTGCCGTAGAACGTATGGACGCCCCGCACCGCCAACAACGGTTCGGGCTGGGTTCCAATGGTCTCTGCGGTCTTTTCTGCGGCTGCGTTCATGGTGCGGTCCCCGTGGCGGCACGTTTGGCCGACTTGTCGTGGGTCACACCCACTTCGGCCTCCACATCGTCCACTTCGCTGTCGTCGACACCCAGATAGGCGGCGATAACCTTCGGGTCGGACTGGATGGCGTCCGGCGTGCCGTCGGCGATCTTGCGACCGTAATCGAGCACGACCACGTGGTCCGACACTTCCATGACGACGCTCATGTCGTGTTCGATCAGCAGCACGGCGACGTTTTCCTCGGTGCGCGTGTCGAGCAGCAACTGGTTGAGGTCGGCCGATTCCTTCGGGTTCAGGCCCGCCGCCGGTTCGTCGAGGCACAGCACCTTCGGGCCGGTGCACATGGCACGGGCGATTTCCAGCCGCCGCTGGTCGCCGTAGGGCAGATCGGCGGCGGGGTCGTCGGCACGGTCGATCAGACCCGTCTTGTCGAGCCAGTATTTCGCCCGATCCAGCGCCTGCCGGTTGCCTTTGTGATAGGACGGCAAGGCCGAACAGGCCGCCGACGGTGAAGGACGATGCGATCATCAGCTTGTTGTGCTGGGCGACCATGAGGTTTTCCAGCAACGTCATGCCACCGAACAGGCGGATGTTCTGGAACGTGCGGGCAACCTTGGCGGTGGCGGCGATTTCGATATCGGCCATGCGTTCGAGAAAATAGAGCCCGTCCGACTTGTCGAACCGCTGGCCCACCCGTGTATGGGATTCGATGTTGGCGAAAGCCTGCGGCGTGTGGGCCATCGAAATACGCCCTTCGGTCGGTTTGTAGAAACCGGTCAGGCAGTTGAACACGGTCGTCTTGCCAGCCCCGTTGGGGCCGATCAGTGCGGTGATGTCGTTGCGACCGACCTCGAAGGAGAAATCGTCGATGGCCACCAGCCCGCCGAAGCGCATGGTGAGATGGTCGATCTTCAGGACCGGGTCGGCCACATGAAAGGTGCTGTCGCTCATATCAGTGCCCCTCCCCCTGGCTGACCATGTCCGACGATACCGCCTTGCGCTCCTTCAGGAATACGGACGGGTTGCGCGAGGAAATCAGCCCGCGCGGTTTCCAGACCATGATGAGCACCATCGCCAGGCCGAAAACCAGCATGCGGTATTCCTCCAGCCCGCGAAACACTTCGAACCCGCCGATCAGCACGACGGCGGCGATGGCGACGCCCATCTGGGAGCCGAGCCCGCCGAGCACCACGATGGCGAGAATGACCGCCGATTCGATGAAGGTGAAACTTTCCGGCGAGATGAAGCCCTGTCGTGTGGCGAAGAAGGAGCCGGCGAAACCGCCGAACATGGCGCCGATGGCGAAGGCCGACAGTTTCACGTTCGTCGTGTTGATGCCGAGCGACCGGCAGGCGATCTCGTCTTCCCGCAACGCTTCCCATGCCCGGCCCACCGGCAGTTTGCGCAGCCGCATCGTCACCCAGTTGGTGATGAGGGCGAGGACCAGAATGAGATAGTAGAGGAAGATGATGCGGTGGATGGAGGAGATAGTCGAGGCCGAAGAAATCGGCGAACCCGCCTTCACCGCGGGTGAATTCCAGCCCGAAGAACGATGGACGCGGAATGCGCGACAGGCCGTCCGGACCGCCGGTGAACTCGTACCAGTTGAGCAGAACGACGCGGATTACCTCCCCGAACGCCAATGTGACGATGGCGAGATAGTCGCCACGCAGGCGCAGCACCGGAAAGCCCAGAATGATGCCCCAGAAACCGGCGAGAATGCCCGCCAGCGGCAGGCATATCCAGAACGACAGTCCGAAATACTGCGCCAGCAGCGCGTAGGAATAGGCCCCGACTGCGTAGAACGCGACGTAGCCCAGATCGAGCAGACCCGCGAGGCCGACCACGATGTTCAGGCCCCAGCCGAGCATGACGTAGGTGAGGATCAACACGCCCATGTCGATGACGTAGCGGGACTGGTCGGGGGCGAAGAACGAAATCAGGAACGGCATGGCCACCGCGAGGAAAAACAAAACCGGTGCCGCGTATTTGCTGACGCCTGCTGCGGTGTCGCCCTTGGGCAGGAACCGTTCCAGCTGCGCGGTGAGCGTCGTCTCGTTCTTCCAGAAGAAGATGTTGAGGGCGAAGCGTCCCACGAAGACGACCGCCACCAGTTCCGCCACGGTCAGCCAGTTGCTCTCCAGGTCGAGACCACCGGTCGCCGTCGTGGTTTCCAGCCCGACGATGAAGACGAACATGACCAGCGCGATACCGGCAGCAACCGCCGCGTCTTTCAAAGACGAGGCGATGCGCTCACTTTTCGGCGTTTCAGGAAGTGCCGGCACGTCTGCCGGGGGAGCCGAGGACAGGGTCGGGTCCGGTGCCATGTTGTCCGGAACGTCAGGCGATGTGGCGGTGAGGTTCTCGCGCGCCATATCAGACTTTCTCCACTTCCGGCTTACCGAGCAGGCCGGAGGGGCGGAAGATCAGCACGATGGCAAGGATGAGGAAGGCGGCGACGTCCTTGTATTCGACGGAGAAATAGCCCGACCAGAAGGTTTCGATCAGCCCGATCAACAGGCCCCCGAGCATCGCACCCGGCAGGGAGCCGATGCCGCCGAGCACGGCTGCGGTGAACGCTTTCACACCCGCCAGGAAGCCGATGTAGAAGTCGATCACACCGTAATAGAGCAGGAACATGAAGCCGGAGACGGCGGCGAGCGCGGCACCTAGAATGAAGGTGATGGAAATCGTCTTGTCGACATTGATGCCGAGCAGCGAGGCCATCTTGGAATCCTGCTCACAGGCCCTGAGCGAACGGCCCAGCGAGGTCTTGGCGATGATGTAGGTAAAAGCCAGCATCAGCACCGTGGTGGTGACGAGAATGAGGATCTGGATGTTGGACAGCTGCACGTCGAAGCCGTTGCCATCCATCACCGTATAACCGCCGGAAACCAGCGGCTGCAGCGGCTTGACCCGAGCGCCCTGCACGATCTGCACGAAGTTCTGCAGCACGATGGACATGCCGATGGCCGTGATGAGGGGCGCGAGCCGGAAGGAACCGCGCAGTGGCCGGTAGGCCAGCCGCTCCACCGCCCAGCCCCAGATCGAGGTGAAGATCATGGCAATGACCAGCACCAGAATGAGCGCCAGGATGAGAATGGCGACCGAGGTGCCCGCCGTCAGCCCGAAACCGACGATGACGATCAGCGATATGAACGAGCCGACCATGAAAATGTCGCCGTGGGCGAAGTTGATCATGCCGATGATGCCGTAGACCATCGTGTAGCCGATGGCGATCAACCCGTAGATCGACCCCAGCGTCAGACCGTTGATGAGCTGTTGCAGAAAATATTCCAACCAGACCACTCCCCAGACCACGATCAAGCCGCACCAGCACGGACGTGACGTTTCGGGGCGCGCATGAGCCAGAACAGGTCCACAGCCCCCCGGCATGTGGTGGTGGCGGTCTTAGGCGCGGGACCGTTGCTTTACAAGCGGCCAGGCAGGTTTTTAACGTGAGGGCCCTCGCGATCGACACAACTCTTGACGCCTTGCCGCCGCGCCTGTCACCATCCGAGAGCGAGGGAGCCGGAGACAGCGGCTCGAAACCGATCTGGGAGGATCACCATGCCTATTACATCGCTGCGCGCCACAATTTTGAACACATGCGCGTTTTCCGCACTGGCTCTCGGAGCGGCTATATTCACACCCACCGGCCCTGCCTTGGCCGAGGACATCACGGCCACTGCCGTCGCCGGCCATCCTCCCGTGTTCCGCTGGGTCAAGATGATTCCGGAAGTCTTCGTGCCTGCCGTGCAGAAGGAGCTGGAAGGCACCGGCCACACGTTCACGATCACGGAACAGTTCGGCGGGTCCATCGCCAAGGTGGGTGAGGAGCCCGAAGCCATCGGCGAAGGGCTGGCCGAAATCGGCACCGTCTCGTCGCTGTTCGATGCCGCCAAACTGCCGGTGCAGAACGTCACCTACTATACGCCGTTCGTGTCTTCCGACCATGTGGCGATCTCCAACCTGATCGACCGTCTGCACAAGGAAGACCCGCGGATGGTCGAGGCCTATACGGCCATGAACATCGTGCCGCTGGGCGCACCGATCGTGATCGACGATTATCTGCTGATGACGACTTTTCCGGTCAATTCGCTGGCGGACCTCGACGGCAAGAAGATCGCGGCTCCCGGTCCGGCGATCAACTGGCTGTCCGGCACCGGCGCGGTGGGCGTGTCCGGCAACCTGACGACCTATTACAACGAATTGAAAACCGGCGTGTATGACGGCGTGATCGTCTTCGCCTCCGCTGCGCTCCCCGGAAAACTCTACGAGGTCGCCCCCTACATCACCCGCGCCGGTCTGGGCGCACAGCATTCCGGCGTGCTTGGGGCCAACAAGGACTGGTACGACGCGCTGCCGGCGGACGTCCAGAACGCCCTTCGGGCCGGGGCGGATGCCGCCAAGGAATGGTACAATTCCGACCTCGCCGCCTTCGTGACGACCTCGCTGGAAACGATGGCCGCCAACGGCGCCACCGTCACCGAGGCTTCGCCCGAGATGCGGCAAGCCTGGGCTGACGGCATGGACAATGTCGCGCAAACATGGGCCGCCGACCTCGACGCCAAGGGCATTCCGGCGTCCGACATTCTCTCCCTCTATATGGACGAGATGCGCGAAGCTGGGAGCGACACCGCTGCGCAACTGGGACGAGAAATAGGGCGGTCCTGGGCGGTCGTCACGATGGCCGCCCATACAAGCGCCTTGTCATTCCCGCTGCAGCGGGAATCCATCTTTCCGCGTTTGCCGGAGAGGACGGCAGAGACAGCAGGTGCGGCAACGACATCAATGATCTCCAACGGCATCCGAGCCGCAGACATGGATTCCCGCTGCAGCGGGAATGACAAGGTGAGTGACAACTGTCAGAGCACGTTCGGGACAACACCTGCCTCGCTGACTACTGAAACCGACCCCATGATCTTCCGCATCCTCGATAACGCGACGCAGGTGCTCAACGTCGCAGGCACCGTGCTGATCGTGGCGCTGATGCTGCTCATCGGCGCGGATGTGATCGGGCGCGGGGCGTTCAACAGCCCGGTCTCGGGCGTGCCGGAACTGGTGTCGCTGTCGATCGTCGCCATCGTGTTCCTGCAGGTGCCGCAGGCGCTGCGGGCGGGTCGGTTCACACGGTCCGACGCCATTCTCGGCTGGTTGCAGGAAAGCCATCCGGGCGTCGCGCGCTGGCTCGAAGTCGTCTTCGACATCGTCGCCATCGCCCTGCTCGGGGCGCTGCTCTACGCCTCGTGGCCGCTGTTCGTGAAGGCGTGGGAGGCCGACACCTATGTGGGCGCGGTGGGCAATTTCACCGCGCCGGTCTGGCCGGTCAAACTCATCATCGTCATCGGCACGATCATGCTCATCCTGCAATTTGCGGCCCGCATCGCGCGGGCGCTCGGTGCGCGGGGCACACCGGAATGACGCCGTTCGACATCGGCCTGCTGGCGCTGCTGGCGATGGTGGTGCTGGTGATTGCGGGCCTCTACGTGCCCATCGCGCTGATGGCCTGCTCGTTCATCGGGGTCTGGGCGATCAAGGGCTCGCCGGTTCTGGCCTCCAAACTGCTCGGCCTGTCGGCCTACAACACCATCGCGTCCTACTATTTCGGCGTCGTGCCCCTGTTCGTGCTGATGGGCTTCGTGGTGGCCGAAGCGGGCATCGGGCGGGACGCCTACGATGTCGCCAATTCGGCGTTCCGCAAACTGCGCGGCGGACTGGGCGTCGGCACGGTGGGGGCCAACGCGATCTTCGCGGCCATCACCGGCATTTCCATCGCGTCGGCTGCCATCTTCACGAAGATCGCCGTGCCGGAAATGGTGCGCCACGGCTACACGGCGCGCTTTGCCGTGGGCATCGTGGCGGGGTCGTCGGTGCTGGGCATGCTCATCCCGCCCTCCCTGCTGCTCATTCTCTACGGCGTGCTGACGGAGCAGAGCATCGGCGACCTGTTCATCGCGGGCATCCTGCCGGGTCTGCTGATGGCGCTGCTGTTCGGCATCGGCGTGGTCGCGATGGCGCGATTCTGGCCCTCGTTCACGGGCACGCCGGATGTGGGCGCGGGACCGGTCTTTTCAGGCGGCGAACTGGCGTGGAAGGCGGTGCCCATCGCGCTGCTGATCGGACTGGTGCTGGGCGGCATCTATGGCGGGCTGTTCACACCTGTCGAAGCGGGTGCGATAGGGGCCATCGGCGCGCTGCTGCTGGGTTTCGCCAAGGGCACGTT
Source organism: uncultured Alphaproteobacteria bacterium (assembly GCA_963799325.1). Classification (GTDB taxonomy): domain Bacteria; phylum Pseudomonadota; class Alphaproteobacteria; order Rhizobiales; family Rhizobiaceae; genus Pseudahrensia. The sequence goes on from CAWCWS010000004.1 coordinate 610,382, forward strand.
ACCGCCAAAAGCCATCTGGCGCGTGCTGGTGGAAACCGGACTGGTGACGGCCTCGGTCTGCTTCCTCATCATCGCCGCGCAGATGTATTCGCGGATGCTCGCCTTTTCCGGTGTGCCTGCCGGTTTCGGCTCGATGGTGGCGAATGCCGATATCGGCCTTTGGGGCGTGCTGGTCGCCTATGTGGCGGTGGTGATCGTGATGGGGATGATCCTCGATTCCTCCTCCATCCTGCTCATTCTCGTGCCGCTGATGCTGCCGGTCGTCGCGCCGTTCGACGTTGACCTCATCTGGTTCGGAATCGTCACCATCATCGCCGTGGAGATCGGCCTGCTGACCCCGCCCTTCGGCATTTCGGTCTATGTCATCAAGTCGGTGATCGACGACGACAGCGTGACGCTGGGGCAGATTTTCGCCGGTGCCGCGCCGTTCGCGCTCATCATGCTGTTCGTGCTGGGGCTGGTGCTGATATTCCCGTGGCTCGCGACCGCGCTCATCTAGGAGGACAAAATGGCCCGACAATTCATCGACATTTCCGTGGCGCTCGACGCAAGCCTCGTCTCCGACCCGCCTATGATGCAGCCGCAGATCAACTATATGGCCCACAAGGACACGCCCGGACAGGTGACCATGTTCTTTGACGGTCTGGAGACCGAACAGCTTCCCGGCGGCGAGGGCTGGGCGGTGGAGTTCATGCAGATCGCCACCCATAACGGCACCCATCTGGACGCGCCCTACCACCACCATTCCACCATGAACCGGCGGCTGGTGGAGGGTGGCGAGCGGGCGATCACCATCGACGAGGTGCCGCTGGAATGGTGCATGAACCCGGGGGTCAAACTCGACTTCCGCCACATGGAGACCGGCTACGTGGCGACCGCCGACGACGTGGAAGCGGAACTGAAGCGCATCGGCCACGATCTGCAACCCCTCGACATCGTGGTCGTCAACACGTCCGCCGCCGCCCGTTACGGCCATGACGATTACATCCACACCGGCTGCGGCGTGGGCCGCGAGGCGACGCTCTGGCTGCTGGAGCGCGGGCGTGCGGGTGACGGGCACCGATGCGTGGTCGTGGGACGCGCCGTTCTCGAAAACCGCCGAACGCTGGGCGGAAACGAAAGACCCGTCGATCATCTGGGAAGGCCACCGCGCCTCGATGGAGATCGGCTATTGCCACATGGAAAAGCTCGCCAATCTCGACCAGCTGCCCGCAACCGGTTTCGAGGTCTCGTGCTTTCCCTACAAGATCAAGGGCGCCAGCGCCGGGTTCACCCGCGCCGTCGCCATCATCACGGAGTAACTTTTTCATGCGTCTCGCCACAGTCACCACACAGCACGGAGAACGCCTCGTCGCCGCTCTCGACGACACCACGCTGCTCGACCTTGCCGCCGCCGACAGCGCCACGTCCGGCATCGATGCGGAGATGTTCGGCTCCATGCTGGCTTTCATCGCAGCCGGTGAACAGGCCATGCAGCGGGCGACGGACCTGATCGAGAAGGCCGACGCCGAACGCGACGCTCAAGGTCGCCGACGTCACCTTCCGCGCGCCCATTCCGGTGCCGGAACAGATGCGCGATTGCATGGTGTTCGAGGAGCATCTGAAGAACGGGTTCGCGCAGGGCGAAAAGATGACGGGGCGTAAGATGGACATCCCGCAGGTTTGGTACGACCAGCCGGTCTATTACAAATGCAACCGCTTTTCCATCATCGGCCACGGGCAGGACGTGGAATGGCCCTCCTATTCCGAGATGATGGATTTTGAGCTGGAGATGGCCATCGTCATCGGGCGGGGCGGCAAGAACATTCCCGCCTCCGCCGCGCCGGACCACATTTTCGGCTACACGATCTACAACGACATGAGCGCCCGCGACGCACAGATGGCGGAAATGGCGGGGCAACTCGGCCCGGCCAAGGGCAAGGATTTTGACACCGGCAACATTTTAGGCCCCTACATTCTGACCGCAGACGAGGTGGAGCATCCCGTCGCTCTGGACATGGATGTGACCGTGAACGGCGAGCGCTGGGGCGGCGGCAATTCGGGGCAGATGCACCATTCCTTCGCCGACATCATCGCGCATATCTCGAAGTCCGAAACGCTCCATGCGGGCGAGATCATCGGCTCCGGCACGGTGGGCACCGGCTGCGGGCTGGAACAGGGCCGGTTTCTGGAGGATGGCGACGTAATCGAGTTGACCATCGACAGGATCGGCACGTTGAAGAACCGGATCGTCAAGGGGTGACGGCCAAACCAAATCCTATCGACGGTTTTCAGGTCGATCCCGCGTCCATCCGCACGGTCGGAAAAGACCTGCAACGCCCGGAATGCATTTTGGCCGAACCGGACGGGTCGCTGTGGTCGGCAGATGCGCGCGGCGGCGTCATGCATATCCGGCCCGACGGGTCGCAGACCTTCATCGCGCAGACGTTTGACGGTGTCGGTTCTACAGACCGGTTTTCGAGCACTCAAGACGATGCCGCCCGTTTCACCGAAGGCACGTTGCCGAACGGTCTGGCCTTCGCCCGCAACGGCGATATCCTCGTCTCCAACTTCGGCACAGACCGGCTGGAACTGATGCGGCGCAGCGACGGGGCGACCGAGGTGCTGGCGGACACGCTGAACGGGCGTGCCATCGGCAAGGTCAATTTCGTGCTGCGCGATTCCCGCGACCGCATCTGGCTCACCGTTTCCACCACCATCCCCAACTGGATGGAGGCGCTCTCGCCCGATCTGGCGGACGGATTCGTGGCGCTGATGGACAAACACGGTTTGCGGATCGTGGCGGACGGCTTCGCCTTCACCAACGAAATCCGTTTGGATAGCACCGAGGAATGGCTTTACGTGGTCGAGACCACCGGCCAGCGCATCACCCGCCTGCGGGTGGGCGAGGATGGCTCGCTCACCGACCGCGAAACCTTCGGGCCGTCGTCGCACGGCGCGTTCATCGACGGCATCGCTTTCGACGCCCACGGCAATTTGTGGGGCACCCACATCATGACCGACCGGGTGTTCGCGATCACGCCGGACGGCGACCTGCGGATCATCCTCGACGACGACCGCGGGTCCGCGGAGGGTCGGGCACTCATGGCGGCTTTTGCCGAAAACCGCGTCACGCCCGAACTGCAATTCGCCTGTGGCGGCACCATCGCTCCGTGGATGGCGAGCGTGACGTTTGGCGGGCCGGATTTGGGCACCGTCCATATCGGCTCTCTCCGGGGCACCACCATTCCATTTTTCAAGGCACCCGTGGCCGGACTGCCGATGGTTCACTGGAACGAGACATGAGAGGCTTCCCGAATGACCGACACAACTGACCTTGGCCCAAACGCCAACATGCCCCCTCGCGCGGAAGTGCAGTTCGACTGTCACGGGCAGGCGACCGGCAAGATGCGCAACGAATTGTCCGTCACGATGGAAAAGCCGATGGTCGAGGGACCGTGGGAGATGGCGACCGACGAAGGGCCGTTCCACGGGGGCGACGCCACCGCCCCGCCGCCGCTATCGCTGTTCGTGGCGGGACTGACCGGCTGCATCATGACGCAGATCCGCGCCTTCGGAAAACGGCTCGGCGTGACCATCACCGACCTGTCCGTCGACACCCGCGTCGTGTGGGACTGGGAGGCGAAGGGCCGCGTCTATGAGACCGCGCCAAAGGCATTCGAGATCGATATTTCCATCGACTCGCCCGATCCGGAAGACCGCGTTGTCGAGCTGATCGAAACCGCCAAGAAAGGCTGTTTTTTGGAGCAGACGCTCGGCGTGCCCAACACGATCAACCACCGCATGAAGGTGGGGGATGGCTGGAAATCGCGTCTGACGGGTTGCATCGCACGGCGGCAGCGTGAAAAGTCGCGGCATAGTCTCAAGACTGTCTGGGAGGACATCATGATCGATCACTTGCGCCGGAGCGCCTTGAAAACACTTGCCGCGATAGCCCTTGCCGGTGCGACGGCGGTCCCCGCCTTTTCCGCCGACACGCAAATCACCGTGGGTGCCCTGCGCTTCACCAGCCATGCGGCGACATTCGTGGCGCTGGAGCGGGGCTACTTCAAGGACGAAGGGCTGGATGTGGAACTGTCCTTCTTCCAGGCCGCCCAGCCGATGGCCGTGGCCGTCGCGTCCAAAGACGTCGATTACGCCATCACCGCCATTTCCGGCGGGTTGATCTCGCTGGCCGAAAAGGGCGCGGCAAAAGTCATCGCCGGCGCGTTGGTGGAAGAAGCGGGCATCGACGGGCAGAAGATACTGGCCTCCAACCTCGCCTATGAGGATGGCCTGACCGACCCGTCGAAGCTGGACGGGCGATCGTTTGCAGTCACGCAGCCGGGGTCGTCGTTCCATTACATGGGCTCGAAAATTGCTGCTGCCGAAGGTGTCACCGTTTCGTTCAAACCGATGCAGAAGGTCGGAGCGATCATCGGTGCCGTCAGAAGCGGGCAGATTGATGCATGGTCCATCGTGCCCCACATTGCAAAGCCGTTGGCCGGTGCCGACGCGGTCAAGATCATCGGCAACGTGTCGGACTATCTGCCCGGCTATCAAGTGACCACCATCTTCACCTCCGCCGACAATGCCGCCAACAAGCGTGAGCAGACCGAAGCGTTTTTGCGCGCGTTCGCCAAGGGAGCAGCCGATTTCAACGCGGCACTTGTCGATAAAACCGAGGGGGACGATGCAGCCGAGGCCATGATCGAGCTCATCCACAAATACGTCTACACGGACCAGCCCATCGAGAAGGCAGGCGCGTCCATTCGCAACGGCGCCATGCGTATCTTGGCCGATGGTTCGATGAACGCCGAATCCGTACGCGACCAGATCGACTGGTTCAAGGCGGAAGGTCTGGTGAAAGAGTCCATCACCTTCGACACACTGGTGGACGGCTCCTACGCCAAGATGAACTAGCAACGTTCGTTAGTACGCGTCCGGTCTATGGAACTGCAGTGTAAAGAGTTGAGCCATTCTTACGGTGGCCTGACCGTTCTCGATTCCATCGACCTGACGGTGCCAGCCGGGCAAGATCGTCTGCATCGTCGGCCCGTCCGGCTGCGGCAAGTCCACCCTGCTGCGGCTGATGGGCGGGTTGGAACAGCCGACATCCGGCGCGGTGCTGCAGTCGGGGGACGTGCCGGAAGGATGCCTCAACCCGCTCACTTATGTGTTTCAGGATTTCGCCCTGTTGCCGTGGCGCAGTGTGGCGGGCAACGTCATGCTGCCGCTGGAGGAACACGGCCTATCGGCGTCTGAAACCAGCGCCATCGTCGATGACGTGCTGGCCCGCACACGGCTGACCGATTTCCGCGATGCCCTGCCGCGCCAGCTCTCCGGCGGCATGCGCCAGCGGGTCGCCATCGCCCGGGCGCTGGCCGTCCGGCCCGCCGTCTGGCTGATGGACGAACCGCTTTCCGCCCTCGACAGCCAGACCCGCGACCTGCTGATGGACGATCTGGTGGATTTATGGACCCGCGAGCCGTTTACCGCCGTCTATGTGACCCACAACCTCGCGGAAGCCGTCCGCCTCGGCCACCGTATCGTCGTCCTGTCCCGCCGTCCCGGACGGGTGCGGGAAACGGTGGAGATCGACGTGCCGCTGGCGGAACGCCAAGCGGGCGATCCAAGGCTCGCCGCGCAGGAACGTAAGCTGTGGCAGGCCATGCGCGACGAGGCGCAAGCGGCAGACAGGGAGCTGGTGGATGATTGAGAGGGTAGCCTCTCAGCCCGTCGCGTTCCGCGGCGGCGGCTTCGCGCCGGTGCCGCTGAAATTCATCGGGCTCGCCGTGTTTGCCGTGTTGCTCATCGCAGCCGAGATCGGCACGCGCACCGGCATCATCACCAATCTCACCATGCCACGCCCGTCCGACGTCGTGGCGACGCTGGGCGACTTGTGGTCGTCGGGCCAGTTCACCCTGCATATGGTGCCGTCGCTGACCCGGCTGATCGTCGGCTCGGCCATCGGCTGCGGGCTGGGCATCGCGGTCGGCTTTTCCATCGGGCTGTTTTCGGTCGCCCGCGCGGGTTTCGTGCCGCTGGTGGCGGCTCTGTTTCCCATTCCCAAAATCGCATTGCTGCCGCTGTTCGTCATCTGGTTCGGCATCGGGGAATCGTCGAAATACGCGCTCATCGCTTTCGGCACGTTCACGCCCACGGTGGTCGCCACCTACGGCGCGGTGGACAATGTGGACCGCACGCTGATCCGCATGGGGCAGAGTTTCTCGCTGTCATGGTGGTCCATCGTCCGCAAGATCGTGCTGCCGGGGGCCATGCCGGGTATCCTGTCGGGCCTGCGCATCTCACTCGCCATCGCCATCATCCTGCTGGTGGCGGCGGAAATGCTGGGAGCGGAATACGGGATCGGCGCGTATATCCTGCTGGCCGGGTCGCTCTACGATCTGGAACGGCTGTTCGCCGGTGTCGTCATTCTGTCGGCGCTGGGGGTGCTGGTGTCGTGGGTGATCGGGCTGCTGGAGAAGCGCCTGCTGCACTGGCGGGGGTAGGCTCCATCCGACTTATGGAGAAGGCGTTGCTGCATTCTCTGTTGTCATCCCCGCAGCAGCGGGGATCCATTCATCCGCACGACGGGAGGGCAAACAGGGCACCGAATGCGCGCCGCTGCCCTTCTTTCATCCGCACCATTGCCTATGCGGCACGATGGATTCCCGCTGCTGCGGGAATGACCGTGGGTTTGGAGCGGTTGCTTGCTCTCACGCTGCCGGGCTACGCCCTTCGCTCCGAGGGGCGGCGCATTAGCGCCGGGCGGCTCTTCGCCGCCTCGCATTTCAGGCTAAGCCTGAAATGCTCTACCCACCCACTAGCTGGCTGATCATATCCGCCTCGGACACGCCCGCCTTGGGCACCGGCTTCTTCATGGCATCGCGCCTGAAGGGTTCGCCGAGTTCCTGATTGAGCACGCATTCGATAAAGGTCGTTTCACCATCCTTCATCTGCGCCTCGACGGCCTTGTCGAGCGCCGCCGTCAGGTCGTCCATCGACGTGACCTGAACGCCTTTCATGCCGCAGGCTTCGGCAATCTTGGCGTAGGAGACCTTGAGATCGAGTTCGGTGCCGACGAAATTGTCGTCGAACCACAGCGTCGTGTTCCGCTTCTCGGCACCCCATTGATAGTTGCGAAAAATCACCATCGTGATGGCCGGCCACGGGTCGCGACCGATGGCGGTCATCTCGTTCATGGAAATGCCGAACGCGCCATCGCCCGCGAAGCCGACCACGGGCACATCGGGCTTGCCGATCTTGGCACCAATGATGGCTGGAAAGCCGTAGCCGCAGGGTCCGAACAGGCCGGGGGCGAGATATTTGCGGCCCTCGTCGAAGGTCGGATAGGCGTTGCCGATGGCGCAGTTGTTGCCGATGTCGGTGGAGATGATCGCGTCCTTCGGCAGCGCCTGCTGGATGGCGCGCCACGCCTGACGGGGCGACATGCGGTCGGGTTCGCGCGTCACGGGCCCGTGCGTTCCAGTCGGTGCCGGGATCATCGTCCTCGTGGTCCATCGACGACAGGGTCTGCAGCCACTTGGAGCGTTCCTGATGGACCAGTTCCATCCGCTCGCCGATAGCGGCCTTGTCGCGGGTCGGGCAGAGCGGCCAGAAGCTGTTCGGCGGTCAGTTTCGCGTCGGCTTCGATCGCCACTGCCACCGGCTTGGTCAGGCCGATGCGGTCGCCGTTGATGTCCACCTGAATGAGTTTGGCGTCCTTGGGCCAGTAATCCATGCCGTAGCCCGGCAGGGTGGAAAACGGGTTGAGGCGGGTGCCCAGCGCCAGCACCACGTCGGCGCGCTTGATGAGGTCCATCGCGGCCTTCGACCCGTTATAGCCGAGCGGGCCGACGGCCAGCGGGTGCGAACCGGGGAAGGCGTCGTTGTGCTGGTAGTTGCAGGCAACAGGCGCGCCCAGCGCCTCGGCCAGCTTGGCGGAGGCCTCGATGCCGCCCGCCAGCACGACGCCCGCGCCGTTCAGAATGACGGGGAATTTCGCGTTGGCCAGCAGGTCGGCGGCAGCGTTGATCCGGTCCGGGTCCGGAGCCTTGCGACCCCGCTCGATGATCTGCGGCAGGGTGATATCGACCACCTGCGTCCAGTAATCGCGCGGGATGTTGATCTGCGCCGGGCCGGACGAGCGCCGCGCCTTGTCGATGACGCGGTTGAGCACTTCGGCGATGCGGGAAGGATCCCGCACCTCTTCCTGGTAGCAGACCATGTCCTCGAACAGCTTCATCTGCTCGACTTCCTGAAAGCCGCCCTGCCCGATGGTCTTGTTGGCCGCCTGCGGCGTGACCAGCAGCAGGGGCGTGTGGTTCCAGTATGCGGTCTTTACCGACGTGACGAAGTTCGTGATGCCCGGCCCGTTCTGGGCGATCATCATGGACATGGCACCGGTGGCGCGGGTGTAGCCGTCGGCCATCATGCCGGCTGTCATTTCATGGGCGCAGTCCCAAAAGTGAATGCCGGCCTTGGGGAACAGGTCGGAAATCGGCATCATGGCGGAGCCGATAATGCCGAAGGCGTGTTCGATGCCGTGCATCTGGAGCGTTTTGACGAAGGCTTCTTCGGTGGTCATCAGCGTCATGGAATTTTCCTCTCCCTAGCCCGTGTTCTGGACGGGACTATAAGTCTCATAATTGGTTCGTTTAGCTATGAGCCAGCTCGCAGGGAACCCTCAAAAGGGACCCGACCTGTTTTCGCTGCGACATCTTCCAGCATCATGTCCGACAGTTTTCGCCGATCATGATGGCCGGGGCGTCGGTGTTACCCGATACGAGGTCCGGCATGATGGAGCAATGCCATCATCATGGGTCCGGAGTGGGTGGCGATGTATTGCAACCCGGTGCGGGCCTGCAATTGGTCCTGCAGGTTTTCGCCCACTGCCGGACGGTCCACAATCGTTTCGATGCCGTGCTCCGGCAGATGGTCGCGCGGGTCTTGCATTGTCTTGAAACAGCAGACGGGAATAGGGATCTACGGGGAAATGCCCCGCCCGCCTCCAGCATCAAAACCGACTGAGCCGGATCAGCGGACAGGCGATTCACCACGACGCACCCGGCGGACCCGGAACCGACGACGATGTAATCGACCTCCCGCGCCATCATGCCCCCAGCCATCGCCTGTTCAGCGCACAACCGCACCAGAACGGGCGAACGGGACTTATCAGGCCATCCTTGTTCGTCTCGATGGCCATCGTGCTGCTGGCGGGCACGGTGCTGGAAAGCCTGCCGATACACGATCATTCTGACATCCATTCTGGCCCCCATCGCCGTGTCCCACTGTGTCGCCCCGATTCATTTCGGCGTCGTGTTTCTGATCGGCGATGCCATCGGTTTCATCACGCCGCCCTACGGGTTGAACCTGTATGTCGCATCGGGCGTGACCGGCATTCCCTATTTCCGGCTCTTGGCCTACACTGTGCCCTACCCTGTTTCGCTTCTGATCGTCTGGATTGCCGTGGCCCTGATACCTGATATCTCCCTGTTCCTGCTGTCCGGCCTCGGAAGGCTGAACCATGCCATTGGGACGGAATTTCGGAGGGAAGGTCGATCTGGGCGCATTGGGTCTCGACGCCGATGCGGATTCGAACGGCTCGATCGCCCCCAATTTGCGCCCGATGGCCATTGCCGAAGCCGTGGCGCGTGCAGGCGTTCCGGTCACGCCCACGCAAGTCAATCAGGACCTCGGATTGCCGAAACAGACCCTCCACCGGCTGTTCCAGACACTGGAGGACGAAGGCTATCTGCAACGTTCCCACGACGGACGGTCCTATTCTCCCGGACGACGGTTGAACCGTGCTGGCGGTCAATGTGGTGTCCTCGGAACGGATTCGCACCGTGCGGTTGGCCATACTGAAAGGTCTGGCCGAGACAATCGGCGAAACCTGTAACATCGCCCTGCCGGACCGGGACGGGATGGTATATCTCGACCGGGTGGAGACGGAATGGCCCCTGCGCATCCAGCTTCCGGTCGGCACGCGGGTACCGTTTCACGCCACGGCTTCGGGCAAGCTGTTCCTGTCCACCCTCGACGACCGCCGTTTCGACGCGTGGCTCAGTGCCGGATTGTTGGAGCAACGAACGGGCAGGACATTGACCAAACCGGGCGCCCTGCGCGCCGAACTGGAAGCCATCCGCGAGCGCGGCTATTCCACCGATGACGAGGAATTCATGGACGGCATGGTGGCGGTCGCGGTTCCGGTTCACGACAGGAACGACGGCGCGGCGCGGCTGGTGTCCACCCTCTCCTTCCACGCCCCGACCATGCGGATGGACCTGCACGGCCGCGCTGAAATGGCTGGACGCCCTGCGCAAGGCGGCAGCGGGGCTGGAAAACGTGCTGGAGCGATAGGGCTTGTCCCGCGCTTATTGAGCGGTCGCATTTGGTAAAAGGCCTGCAAAAGCCTATATGAAAGCCACCTTTTCGCGCCGATTTGCGCGGGCCTCCCATCGCACCTTTCAAGGCTGTCCATGACCGACGAACCAACCCCATCCATTGCCGATACGGCCTATGGTGCCGATTCCATCAAGGTGCTGAAGGGCCTCGACGCCGTGCGCAAACGCCCCGGCATGTATATCGGCGACACCGACGACGGGTCCGGTCTGCACCACATGGTCTATGAGGTCGTCGATAACGGCATCGACGAGGTGCTGGCAGGCCATGCCGATGCGGTCAACGTGACGCTCAACGACGACGGCTCCGTATCCGTCACCGACAATGGACGCGGCATTCCCGTCGACATGCACACGGGCGAAGGGGTGTCCGCCGCCGAAGTCATCATGACCCAGCTGCATGCGGGCGGAAAGTTCGACCAGAACTCCTACAAGGTCTCCGGCGGGCTGCACGGCGTTGGCGTGTCCGTGGTCAACGCGCTGTCCGTCTCGCTGCAACTGCGCATCGCACGGGACGGCAAGTGGCACGAAATTTCCTTCACCCACGGGGTCGCCGACGGGCGGCTGGAAGTCAAAGGCGATGCGGGCGACCATACCGGCACCGAAGTGACGTTCCTGCCCAGCCAGGACACGTTCACGATGGTGAAGTTCGATTTCGACCGGCTGGAACACCGGTTGCGCGAACTGGCCTTCCTCAATTCCGGCTGCCGCATCATTTTACGCGACGATCGTGCCGGAGCGGAGGGTCGTGAGACCGAACTGTTCTACGAAGGCGGGCTGAAGGAATTCGTGCGCTATCTCGACCGCACCAAGCAGCCGCTCATCACCGAGCCGGTCTATCTCAATTCCGAACGCGACGGCATCACGGTGGAAGTCGCCCTGTGGTGGAACGACAGCTACAACGAGAATGTGCTGGCGTTCACCAACAACATCCCCCAGCGGGATGGCGGCACCCACATGGCCGGTTTCCGGGGTGCGCTGACGCGGCAGGTGACGGGTTATGCGGAAGCCTCCGGCATCACGAAGAAGGAGAAGGTGTCGCTCACCGGCGACGATTGCCGCGAGGGGCTGACCTGCGTGTTGTCGGTCAAGGTTCCGGACCCGAAATTCTCGTCGCAGACGAAGGACAAGCTGGTATCCTCGGAAGTGCGCCCGGTCGTCGAATGCGCCGTCAACCAGACGCTGGCGGAATGGTTCGAGGAGCATCCCGCTGACGCCAAGGTCATCGTCGCCAAGGTGGCCGAGGCGGCCAGCGCCCGGGAAGCGGCCCGCCGTGCCCGCGACCTGACCCGCCGGAAGGGTGTGCTCGATATCGCGTCGCTCCCCGGCAAACTGGCGGACTGTCAGGAGCGCGATCCGGCGCTTTCGGAGATCTTCATCGTGGAAGGCGACTCCGCCGGCGGCTCCGCCAAACAGGGCCGCGACCGCAAGAACCAGGCGATCCTGCCGTTGCGCGGCAAGGTGCTGAACGTGGAACGCGCGCGCTTCGACCGGATGCTGCAGTCCGAACAGATCGGCACGCTGATCACCGCGCTCGGCACCGGCATCGGCGACGAGTTCAAGATCGAAAAGGCGCGCTACCACAAGATCATCATCATGACCGACGCGGATGTGGACGGTGCCCATATCCGCACCCTGCTGCTCACATTCTTCTTCCGCAAGATGCGGGAGGTGATCGACGCGGGTTATCTCTACATCGCCCAGCCGCCGCTCTATCAGGTCAAGCGCGGCAAGTCCGGGCAATATCTGAAGGACGAGGCGGCGATGGAGAATTATCTCATCGAGGCCGGTCTGGAAGAGGCGTCGCTCAAACTGGCCTCCGGCGAAGTGCTGGCGGGGCCGGATTTGCGCGAAGCGGTGAATACCGCGCTTGCGGTCCGCAAGCTGCTGGAAGACCTGCACACCCGTTACGACCGCACCATCGCCGAACAGGCGGCGGTCGCCGGTGGGCTGGACGCCAAGCGCATGGCCGACCCCGACGAGGCGGGCCGTGTCGTGACCGAAATCGCCCGCCGTCTCGACACATTGGCGGAAGAAACCGAAACCGGCTGGGAAGGGTTTGTGCGCGAAGCGGGCCAGCCGGATGCCGGTGCGCTCGTCTTCGCCCGCACCGTGCGCGGCGTGCGCGAGGTGCACACGCTGGACCCGGCGCTGATCCACTCCCCCGACGCCCGCGCTCTCAACGGCCACGCGGCGCATCTCAACGCTCTGTACGGCGCAGCGGCCACACTCACCCGTCGCAACACCGACAAGGTCGTCCACGGCCCCCGCGCGCTACTCGTCCGCCGTGTTCGCCGCCGGTGAAAAAGGCATCTCCGTCCAGCGCTACAAGGGCCTCGGCGAAATGAACGCCGACCAGTTGTGGGAAACGACCCTCGACCCGGATGCGCGGTCGTTGTTGCAGGTGAAGGTGCGCGACGCGGCGGATGCTGACGACCTGTTCACGCGGCTGATGGGGGAAGAGGTGGAGCCGCGGAAGGCGTTTATTACGGACAATGCGTTGAGTGTGGCGAATTTGGATTTTTGAGGGGAATAAGATGTCTAAAGTTTCGTATGAATCCAGCAGCCTCGAACGAATTCATGCCAAGTCGAACACCAAAAAGAACGAATGTTTCTTCGTTGGATTTCTAGACGGCATATTAGCGAACCAACGTATCGATCCTACTGAATTGGAACCACTTCTAGCGGAATGTGGCGCCATGTGCCGACTGGTCCAGGACGAAGATGCAGCAGAGATAATTGCCGAAGCTTCGGTCGGTCATGCCAAAGGTGTCGAAGAGTTACTTGGTGTCCTCACGCAAATAGCGGAAATCCGAAGTTCAAATATCGATTCCGCGTGCAAACGATCATCTGCCAATCGAATTCTCGGGTTCTGCGCTGGCGTGAATTGTGACAGCGTAGTCACGACGCGTGAAGCCCAGTCTCTCTCAAAAATTCTGCAGGCGGACCATGATCTCTCTGATGATCCACGCATTTCTGCGTTGCGGCATTCGTTGCAGGATGCGCTGGCTGATGGCGTGATCGATCCGTTGGAAAGTTCAGAAATAAGCGATTTAATTACCAAACTCGTCGGGGATAGCTATTCAGACACAGGCATTCCGAGCAGTGAATCAATACCTGTTATTCAAGATCTCGATGAGATCGACGAAACGGCCATCGAGGGCCGAAAGTTGGTTCTGACTGGAAAATTTATCTACGGTGAAAGAACCGAGGTGAAGGTCAGGTTGGAGTCGTTTGGAGCGATTGTTCAGGACAATCCGACAAAGGAGACCGACATGGTCATTATCGGCTCGCAAGGTTCGCCGCATTGGACCCATAAAATGCATGGTGGAAAACTGGCCAAAGCACTTTCCATGCGTGCAAAGAAACCAGCGCCACGTATATACTTGGAAATGCAACTTCGAGGCATTTTGATTTAGCTATTCCTCACCTCGTTTGCACCTATTACAAATCTTGTCATTCCCGCAACAGCGGGAATCCATCTCTCGGCAAATGCGCGTTTCGCGTCTCTAGCGAGATCGTAGTGTCTGCGTCCCAATCCACATCCACACAGTCCGCGGCAGCATGGATTCCCGCTGTTGCGGGAATGACAAGGGGATCGAGGAGCGCTAGCGTCACACATGCCGCGCTACCACCACTACTGCGTCTATCTGATGGCATCGAAAGCCAACGGTACCTTGTATTGCGGTGTCACAAACGACATTGCGGCTCGGTCACGCGACCATGCCCAAGGGCGGGGCGGGGTTTTTACGCGCAAGTATGGCGTGACGCGGTTGGTCTGGTTTGAAGAGCACCAATATGTCGATCGGGCGATTGCGCGCGAGAAGATCATCAAAAAGTGGCGGCGGGCGGACAAGATTGCTTTGATCGAGGAGAAAAATCCGATGTGGGATGATCTCGGGCCAGTGATGTGGACCTAAAATCTCGGGAGTTGTCATTCCCGTGAGCCACGGAAATCCATGCCTCAGCATTTTGAGAAATTGCGGATAGTTGACCGTGCAGGCTCGTCCATCGGATGTCAGCCATCAGTCGGTTCGATAGATGGATTCCCGCTGCTGCGGGAATGACAAGGGTGCAATGAGCAACAACCTTATCCACCCCCTCCCGCACCCTGCTACCCTGGCCCCCTTCCCACGCAGGAACCGGCGGATCATGACCGTCATCTTCGCCGCGTGGGGGCGGTTGTCCTGTCGGGTGGGGTTAACGATCCAGCCGGGGGGAGCGCAGGCTTCAGGGGTAAGATGCGGGTGTAAAATTCCCGTCCTCTCGTAATGAGGGGCCGTTCCGGTCAAACGGAACGGGTGGCTGCTCCGTCCGGGTGCCAGTGTCGATGCGGGGTGCGATGCACCGGTGCGGAGGCAGGGGTCGAGGCATGGTGAAAACCATGTCGGAGACGGCACCGGGAGCGAGGCTATGAGCGCAGAGCAGCCGGGCGGGGCGTGGTGCGAGATCATACACGCCGACAATACGGCATACGGTCTGGCATCACGTCCCGCCGGTTCGCTTTCTTCATCCCCCGGCGGCTGGCACCGTGCGGATGTTTTGGCGCGCCCGCCATTCAATTCAAATAGCTTTGTCATTCCCGCGAGCGGCGGGAATCCATCGTGCTACGGAACGGAAGGTGAGGGCGTCCGGCGCGGTGCCGCAACTTTTGTCCGAAGCCTGACCATTCCAACCAAGCCGAGAAATGGATTCCCGCGGCTCGCGGGAATGACAAGGGAGGATTGTCGCCCCTGTGGAAGCCCCACACGCCGTCATCCTCGGGCTTGACCCGGGGATCTGAAGCCTCCCGTCTCGCAGCACCCGACCGGATCCTCGGGTCAAGCCCGAGGATGACGACGGAGAGAGGGCGCAGGCAGACAATACGCTACGCCTAGCCCACGCTAAACCCGCGCCGCCGCTACCAGAGCAGCCTCCACATCCGCCGCCAGATCGTCGGCGTCTTCCAGCCCGACGGACAGGCGCACGAGGCCGGGGCCGATGCCGAGGGCGTCGCGGTCGGCTTCGGACAGGTTCTTGTGGGTCGTAGTGGCGGGGTGGGTGACGAGGCTTTTCGCGTCGCCGAGGTTGTTGGAAATGGCGACGATTTCCAGCGCGTTCTCGAAGGCAAAGGCACGAGCCTTGGCGGTCGCCGCATCGCCTTCGAATGTGAACGCCACCAGTGTGGAGCCACCTGTCATCTGTCGCGCGGCGAGGTCGGCCTGGGGGAAATCCGCCCGTCCCGGGTAGCGCACGTCGACGACGCCATCGCTAGCAGCCAACAAGTCGGCCAGCCGACCCGCCGTCGCCGTCTGCTGCGCCACACGCAGGGGCAATGTCTCCAGCCCCTTCAGCAACACCCAGGCATTGAACGGCGATAGCGACGGACCGGTATGGCGGAAATAGTCCCACATGGTCTCGTGAATGAAATCGTGGTCGGACAGCACGATCGCCGCCCAGACACCGCCCCTGCCCGTCGATATGTTTGGTGGCGGAATAGACGACCACATGGGCGCCCAGTTCCAGCGGCTTCTGGAGGATCGGCGTGGCGAAGACGTTGTCCACCACCAGCCGCGCTGCCATTATCCTCGGCCAAGGCAGCGACGGCGGCGATGTCCACCAGTTCCAGCGTCGGGTTGGTGGGGGATTCCAGAAAGAACACCTTCGTGTTCGGTCGGACGGCGTCTTTCCAGGCGCGCAGATCGCGTCCATCCACCAGCGTGGCCTCGATGCCGTATTGGGGGCAGAGCTTTTCCACCACCCAGCGGCAGGAGCCGAACAGAGCACGCGCCGCCACGATATGATCGCCCGCCTTCAGCTGGCACATCAGCGCCGCCGTCACCGCGCCCATGCCGGAAGCCGTGGCGAGCGCCGCGTCCGCCCCTTCCAGCGCGCACATGCGCTCCTCGAACATGGCGACCGTGGGGTTCTTGTAGCGCGAGTAGATATAACCGTCCTCGTCGCCCTTGAAGCGGGCTTCGGCGGCCTCGGCGCTGTCGTAGACGAAACCCTGCGTGAGGTAGAGCGCCTCGGACGTTTCCCCGTGGGGCGAGCGGTGGGTGCCGCAATGGACGAGTTTGGTGGCAGGCTTCCAGCTATCGGACATAAGGTCGTTCCCAACAAAAAACCGGCTCGCATCGCAGCGGAACCGGTCGCGGGCACGGGGAAAAGCCACAGCCTATCCCTCCCGTTGGCGGCCCTTTAGCGACTTGTTTATCGTGGCTGCAAGCCGGCCGGCCAAATCACCACGCGTTCCTGAGAACGGGGTGAGAGATGCGACGGGTTTAGCAAAGAGTCAACGGTTCACCGTTAAGGCAGGGGCATGAAGGTGGGAATTATCAACGACACGGGTATCGCGGCGCTGCACGAGAGCGGACGTATCATCGCGCCCGCATTCGACGCCGATCAGGTGCAGCCCGCGTCTCTCGACCTGCGGGTGGGGGCGAAGGCATGGCGGGTGCGGGCGTCGTTCCTCCCCGGAAGCGCGACAGTCGCGGAAAAGCTCGAACGTTTCGGCCTTCATGCATTCTCGCTGAAGAAAGGCGCCGTTCTGGAAACGGGCTGCGTCTATATCGTGCCGCTACTGGAAAGCCTCGATCTGGCGGACACCATGTCGGCCTCCGCCAACCCGAAAAGTTCGACGGGACGGCTCGACATTTTTACCCGCGTGATTACCGACCGCGCCCAGCAATTCGATCAGGTGCCTGCCGGTTACAGCGGCCCGCTCTATCTGGAAATCTCGCCGCGCACGTTTCCGATCGTGGTGCGGCAGGGCTCGCGGCTGTCGCAAATCCGGTTCCGGATCGGGTCTTCGCTGCTGGACGATGATGAATTGGCAGCATTGCACACCCGCGAAACGCTGGTCGCCTCCGCCACGCCGGACATCGAAAACTGGGGCATCGCCCTCTCCATCGACCTGTCCGGGCAACGCGGACGGCCTCGTCGGCTATCGCGGCAAACGGCACACCGGCGTCGTTGATGTGGACAAGAAGGCTGCCTGTTCGGTGCTGGATTACTGGGAGCCGATCCTGTCCCGCCGATCCGATATGAGCGCGGTGGACGGACGCGATCTCATTCTCGACCCCGACGAGTTCTACATTCTGGTCTCCAACGAGGCCGTGCATGTTCCACCGGACTACGCCGCCGAAATGGTGCCGTTCGATCCGCTGGTCGGCGAATTCCGCGTTCATTACGCGGGATTCTTCGACCCCGGCTTCGGCCATACCGCAGCGGGCGGCGAAGGGGCGCGGGCCGTTCTGGAAGTGCGCTCCCACGAGGTGCCGTTCATTCTGGAACACGGGCAGACAGTCGGGCGGCTGCTGTTCGAGCGGATGCAGGAACGACCGTCGAAACTCTACGGCCTCGACCTGAAATCCAACTATCAGGCGCAGGGCCTGAAACTGTCGAAACACTTCATCTGACGGCTTTTTTAGTAAGGGGTAAGCCACATGAACGCCATCACTCCCATGTCCCAGTTCACCACTGAGACCATCGTCAAACCAACCAATGCAGGACCAGCCATGCGTATCGACGCCATTCCAATCGGGGACAACCCGCCCCACGACATCAACGTCATCGTCGAGGTGCCGGTGGGCGGCGAGCCGATCAAATACGAAATGGACAAGGCCTCCGGCGCGATGTTCGTGGACCGGTTCCTCTACACGTCCATGCGCTATCCCGGAAACTACGGTTTCGTGCCGCACACGCTCTCCGACGACGGCGACCCGCTCGACGTGCTGATTGCCAACACAAGACCCTTGATGCCCGGCTGCGTGATGAAATGCCGCCCCATCGGCGTGCTGTTCATGAAGGACGAGGCGGGCA
This sequence comes from uncultured Alphaproteobacteria bacterium, assembly GCA_963799325.1. GTDB lineage: Bacteria > Pseudomonadota > Alphaproteobacteria > Rhizobiales > Rhizobiaceae > Pseudahrensia. Next base: position 628,570 of record CAWCWS010000004.1, read on the forward strand.
TGGACGAGAAGCTGATCGCCGTGCCGCACGAGAGCGTCTCGGCCAACTACGATACGATCAAGACCATCGACGACATGCCGGAAATGCGCATGAAACAGATCGCCCACTTCTTTGAGCGCTACAAGGATCTCGAAGACGGTAAATGGGTCGAACTCGACCGCTGGGGCGACGTGGACGACGCCAAGCGGATGATCGAGGAAGCGGTGAAGGCTGCGGCGCAATAGATTTCGCTGTCTGGTTTGCTCTCACCCCGGATCGTGGTCCGGGGCAGGCTGCTGTCGGGCTTCGCCCTGCGCTCCGAGGGGCGGGGCATTAGCCCCGGTCGGCCACTTGGCCTCCTCGCGGTTCGGGTGGTCCCGAACCGCTCTGGAGACTGCCATGAAGTCTGAGATTGCATAGCGGCGACGGGAGGCGCAGAAGGCGGCCATGACCGCCGCTCCGCACACACCGACAAGGCCGCATCCAGCTTCGCCGGTCATTTGCGGGCCACGCTCATCCTCGGTCTGCCGCTCGTCGGGGCGCAGGTGGCGCAGATGCTCATCAACGTCACCGACACGGTGATGCTGGGCTGGCTGGGGACGCGGGAACTGGCGGCGGGGACGCTGGCGTTCCAGTCGTTCTTTATCCTGATGATTTTAGGCCTCGGGTTCGGGGCCGCGATGATCCCGCTCATCGCCAACGCCTTGGGTCGTGGCGACGAGACCGCCGTGCGCCGTGCCACCCGCATGGGCATGTGGGCATTGCTGACGCTGGGCGTGCTGTTCCAGATCCCGCTGTTCTTCACCCGCCCCATCCTCATCGCTTTCGGGCAGGACACCGAACTGGCGTCGCTGGCGCAGGACTATATGCGCATCGCCCAATGGTCGATGATCCCCGCCTTCGTCATCGTCGGCCTGCGCTCGTTCCTGACCGGGCTGGAAAAGGCCAATGCGGTGCTGCTGCTGACGATCGGCATGGCGGTGCTGAACGGGCTGCTGAACTACGCCTTCATCTTCGGCAACTGGGGTGCGCCACGGCTGGAAATGCAGGGCGCGGCGGTGGCCACGGTTGCGGTCAACGTGGTCGGTGCATTGGCGCTGGTGGTCTACGTGTTGCGCGACGCCGATTGCAAACCCTACGACCTGTTCCGCAACGTGTGGCGTCCGGAATGGGAGGCGCTGAAACGGATCGTCGGTCTCGGTGTGCCGATCTCGATGGGCATTTTTGCGGAGGTCGGCATGTTCCTGACCTGCTCGCTGATGGTCGGCTGGATCGGGGTGATCGAACTGGCGGCGCATTCGGTGGCACTGCAACTGGCCTCCATCGCTTTCATGGTGCCGCTCGGGCTGGCGCAGGCGGCCTCCGTGCGGGTCGGGAACGCGGCGGGACGGCAGGACAATGAAAGTGTGGGACGGGCGGGCCATGCCGTCATGGTGCTGGCGCTCGGCTTCGCCACCATTGCGGCACTGCTGTTCGCGCTGATGCCGGACTTTCTGATTTCACTCTGGCTGGAAGATGCCAACCCCGACCTCGACGCCATCATCCGCATCGGCGTGCCGCTGCTGTTCATGGCCGCCCTGTTCCAGATCGCCGACACGTTGCAGGTCACGGCCAGCGGGTCGTTGCGCGGGTTGCAGGATACGAAGGTGCCCATGCTCATCATGGTGACCTCCTACTGGATCATCGGTCTCGGCAGCGCCTACATCGCCGCCTTCGTGCTCGGCTACGGCGCGGTCGGCGTGTGGAGCGGGCTGGTGATCGGGCTCACGGTCGCAGCGGTGGCGTTGACATGGCGCTTCGAACGGCGCGAGCGGCTGGGGTTGCTTGGCTAAGTCTCACGCAATCGTCACGGGGCGTGTGGAGATGTTCATTTTGTCGCAGGTCACAGTGTCTCTAGGGTTTTCCGATATAAAAGGGGACATTCAATGAAAACACTTGCCATCGCCGCTGCCCTTGCAGCTTTCGCCGTCACACCGGCCCTTGCCGCCGATTGCACGACGGACATCGCAAAAGACGACCTCACCGTCGAACAGGCCAACGGTCTCTACGACTGCATCAAGGAAGACTTGCGCGCGGGTTACGCCTCGCAGGATGCGCCGTTCTCGTCCGACTACCAGTCGTGGAAAGCCGCCTCCACAGCGCCGATGCCCAACGCCGGTCATGGCAATCGCTTCCTGATGACCTTTGTCAACGAAACCGGTTACGACGAATACGTCACCTATTCCGACGAGCGCGGGCCGATGCCGGTTGGTTCGATACTCGCCAAGGAGAGCTTCAACGTCTCCAAGAAAGGGGCCGTCCAGAAAGGCCCGTTGTTCTTCATGGAAAAGGTCGCCGCCGGTGGGGACGCAGAGGAATACGGCAATTGGGTTTATTCGGCGGTGCAGCCCAAGGGCAAGCCGATGGCTATCAAGCAGGCTTTCTGTCACGCCTGCCATGCGGCCTTCGAGGATCAGGACGCGATGGGCTATCCCGACGAGGATGTTTGGGTGAAGGCTGAATAGGCTTGATCTGGCTCTCACGCTGTCGGGCTGCTGCGCTCAACGCTCCGAGGGGCGGCGCATTGGCGCCGGTCGGCCACTTGGCCTCCTCGCAGTTCACGCTCAGTGCGTGAACTGCTCTGTTCTGGTGACCTACAGGAGCGACCAATCACGCTTGCGTTGGGAAGGGTGCACGACTATATGTCCGTCAACATCTTTGACCTTGTCAGAGTGGGCTCCTCGGAGACCCGCTCTTTTTTATGCCTGAAGGACACGACTTGGCCGCAGCCGATCCAAACATCGATTACAAGAGCCGTCTCGTCATGGAAGAGGGGCAGAATGCCAACGTGGCGCACGTCGTCGCGCCGGTGATCGAAGACCTCGGGTTCCGCCTCGTCCGCGCCCGCATGTATGATCACAACGGTCTTATCATGCAGATCATGGTCGAAAAGCCGGACGGCACCATGTCCGTGGGTGAATGCGAGACGGTTTCGAAAGCCATCTCTCCGGTGCTCGATATCGAAGACCCGGTATCGTCCGCCTATTCTCTGGAAGTTTCCTCCCCCGGCATCGACAGGCCTCTGGTGCGGAAGTCGGATTTCGAGACATGGGCAGGCCACGTGGCCAAGGTCGAAACCGCCTATCTGGTGGGCGGTCGCAAGCGCTTCCGTGGTCAGCTGGTGCGGGTGGAAGGCGACAGCCTCTTCATGCGCCGCGACAATGCGGCAGCCGGCGAGGAGGCGAATGTTGAAGTGCCCCTGCACGCCATTTCGGCTGCAAACCTGGTGCTGACGGACGACCTGATCCGCGAAGCCCTGAAGCGTGACAAGGCGCTTCGCAATGCCAACGGAATTTCTGAAGACGACATTTCAAACCGACAACTGATCGATCCTGAGCCCGGATCGTAACTGGAGACACTCATGGCCGTATCCGCCAACCGACTGGAACTGATGCAGATCGCCGACGCGGTCGCGCGCGAAAAGAGCATCGACAAGCATATCGTGCTCGACGCCATGTCCGACGCCATCGAAAAGGCTGCAAAAGCCCGTTACGGGCTGGAAACCAACATCCGCGCCCAGATCGACGAGAAGACCGGCGAGATCAAGCTGCAACGCCTGCTGGAAGTGGTCGAAACCGTTGAGGATTACGACACGCAGATTGCGCTGCCGGACGCCAAGGCCAAGAACGACGCCGCCAAGATCGGCGACCATATCGGTGAGCTTTTGCCGCCGATGGATTTTGGCCGTATCGCCGCCCAGTCCGCCAAGCAGGTCATCGTGCAGAAGGTGCGCGACGCCGAGCGTGACCGGCAGTTTGACGAATTCAAGGACCGTGTCGGCGAGATCATCAACGGCACCGTCAAGCGCGTCGAATACGGCAATGTCATCGTCGATCTGGGCCGGGCCGAAGCCATCGTGCGCCGGGACGAACTGATCCCCCGCGAGATGTACAAATACGGCGACCGCATCCGCGCCTACATCTACGATGTGCGTCGCGAACAGCGCGGGCCGCAGATATTCCTGTCGCGCACGCATACCGATTTCATGAGAAAACTCTTCCAGATGGAAGTGCCCGAAATTTATGACGGCGTGATCGAAATCAAGAAGGTCGCGCGCGACCCCGGTTCGCGCGCGAAAATTGCCGTCATCTCCAACGATTCCGGTATCGACCCGGTCGGTGCCTGTGTCGGTATGCGCGGGTCCCGCGTGCAGGCCGTGGTCGGCGAATTGCAGGGTGAGAAGATCGACATCATTCCCTGGCAGGCCGATACCGCCTCCTTCCTCGTCAACGCGCTTCAGCCCGCCGAAGTCGCCAAGGTCGTGATGGACGAGGACAAGGAACGCGCCGAGGTGGTGGTGCCGGATGACCAGCTGTCGCTGGCCATCGGTCGCCGCGGGCAGAACGTGCGTCTCGCCTCTCAGCTGACCGGCTGGGACATCGACATCCTCACCGAAGAGGAAGAATCCGGTCGTCGTCAGGAAGAGTTCAACGCCAATACCAACGCCTTCGTGGAAGCGCTCGACGTGGACGAAATGGTCGGCCAGTTGCTGGCGTCGGAAGGGTTTACCGATCTGGAAGAGGTCGCCTATGTGGACCTCGACGAACTGGCCATGATCGAGGGGTTCGACGATGACACCGCGCAGGAACTGCAGACCCGTGCCCGCGAGTTTCTCGAACGCAAGGAAAACGAACTGGACGAAGAGCGCAAGGCGCTCGGCGTGGCCGACGACCTGCGTCAGGTGCCCGGCATGACGACGCCGATGATGGTGGCACTCGGCAAATCCGACGAGGACATCAAGACGCTGGAAGATTTCGCCGGCACCATCGCCGACGACCTGATCGGCTGGAACGAGCGCAAGGACGGTGAACTGATCCGTCACGAAGGGGTGCTGACCGGGTTCGAACTGTCCCGCGCGCAGGCTGACGAGATGATCATCCAGGCGCGTCTGGCCGCAGGCTGGATCACCGAGGACGACCTCAACCCGCCGGAGCCCGAGCCGGAGGTTCAGGAGGAAGAGGTCGATCTGAAGGCCGCCGTCGTCAACGTCATCGAGGACACGACCGTCTGACTGGACGGTCGTTAGCGGGCCTGATGGCGGACGCGACCCACATCGATGAGACGGACGTTTTGGTCGAAACCGGACCGGAGCGCACCTGCGTCGTCACACGGGACACTTTTCCCCGCGACGCCCTGTTGCGCTTCGTGGCGGGGCCGGACGGGTCGGTCGTGCCGGATATCAAGGCCGTGCTGCCGGGTCGGGGCGTGTGGGTGACACCCAAACGCAGCGTCGTGCTCGATGCCATCAAGCGCAAGGCGTTCGCACGGGGCCTGAAACGGCAGGTGGCCGTGCCGGACGATCTGGACGCGACCATCGACCGGATGCTGGCTGAATCGGCGCTCGGCGCGCTGGGTTTCGCCCGCAAGGCCGGCGAATGCATCACCGGTGCGGGCAAGGTGGAAAGCGCCGCCCGCAGCCATTCCGCACTGGCACTTCTTCACGCCAGCGATGGTGCGGAAGACGGTTTGCGCAAGCTCGGCCAATGGGCATTCAGCGGCTCGGAAGGCTACAAGCGGGACATCGCGATCCTGCGCCCGTTCACCACTGCCGAATTGAGTTTGGCTTTGGGCGCGAGTCATGTGATACATGCCGCCATCATGCAGGGCGGTGCCGGGCAGAACGCTCTGGCGCGAATTTCGAGGCTGGTGACATATCGCGACGGATAAATCCGCGCGGTGCCACACCGGTGCCACCGCTATGGAATAACAGGGCCACGACGGCCGAAAGACCGGCGTGCCGGTGCGAGACACAATCCGGCGTTGCCGGAACGACAGGAAACCGGCGCTGCCGGGGCAAGGTAAAGACGACTGATGAGCGACGACGACAAGAAACCAGCCGCACGACCCACCCTTTCCCTGCGTCCGCGCGGGCCGGGCACCGTACGGCAAAATTTCTCCCACGGGCGCACCAATTCCGTCGTGGTGGAGACGAAGAAACGCCGCATCGTGCGCCCGGGCGAGGAAAAGCCTGCTGCCGAGGCACCTGCCACAACGCCGGAACCTGCGAAGCCCGCAGCAGCCACACCAGCACCCACGCCAGCTTCCCGCCACACGCCCGGTGGACCGACGCGTGGTGCAGGAGCACCGGTCGTCCGGTCCGGCACATCGTCAAGCCGCCTGTCAGCAGGCGAAATGGATGCCCGCACCCGCGCGCTGGAAGAAGCACGTTTGCGGGAAGTTGAGGACGCCAAGAAGGCTGCCGAAGAGGCCGAACGCCGCGCCTCCGAAGATGTCGCCGCCCGCGAGGCCCGCGAAAGGCGCGAGGCGGAGGAAGCCGAAGCCGCCAAGAAGCGCGAGGTCGAAGCGGAATCCAGACGCAAGGCCGATCAGGAGGCCGCCCGCATCGCGGCGGCTGACGCTTCCGCCGCTGCTGCTGCTGCGGAAGAAGGCGTCGAGATCACCAAGAAGCCCGGTGGGCCGACCATGATGCGCGCGGCACCCGCGCGGAAGCCGGAAGACGACAAGGCGACCGCCAAGCCGCGCACCGACGAGCGCCGTCGCGGCAAGCTGACGCTTTCCAACGCGCTGAACACCGATAACGCCCGTTCGCGGTCCCTCGCCTCCATGCGCCGCCAGCGCGACAAGCAAAAGCGGTCCGTTCAGTCCGGCCCGCGGGAGAAGGTTATGCGCGAAGTCACCGTGCCCGATACGATTTCCATCCAGGAACTCGCCAACCGCATGACGGAGCGGGCCGTGGATGTGGTCAAGCTGCTGATGGCACAGGGCCAGATGCTGAAACCGGGCGATATCATCGATGCCGATATGGCGCAGCTGATCGCCGAAGAAATGGGCCATACCGTGCTGCGTGTGTCCGAATCCGATGTGGAAACGTCGCTGGAACGCACCGAGGACAAGGCTGAGGACATGCAGCCCCGTCCGCCGGTCGTCACCATCATGGGTCACGTGGACCACGGTAAAACCTCGCTGCTCGACAAGATCCGTCAGGCACGGGTCGCTGCCGGTGAAGCCGGTGGCATCACCCAGCATATCGGCGCCTATCAGGTGGAGCGCGACGGCAAGAAGATCACGTTCCTCGATACGCCCGGCCACGAGGCCTTCACCGCCATGCGCCAGCGCGGTGCCCAGGCGACGGATATCGCGATCCTCGTGGTCGCGGCGGACGATTCCGTCATGCCGCAGACCATCGAGAGCATCAATCACGCCAAGGCCGCCGACGTGCCGATCATCGTGGCGATCAACAAGATGGACATGCCCGGGGCGGACGCCCAGAAGGTGCGCACCGAACTGCTGCAACACGAGGTCTTCGTGGAAAGCATGGGCGGTGAGATTCTCGACGTGGAGGTTTCCGCCAAGACCGGCGACGGCATCGACAACCTGCTCGACGCCATCAACCTGCAATCGGAACTGCTGGAACTGACCGCCAACCCGAACCGGGAAGGCGAGGCCGTCACGATCGAGGCCCGTCTCGACAAAGGGCGCGGCGCAGTCGCGACCGCCATCGTCACCTCCGGCACGCTGCGGCGGGGCGATATCGTCGTCGCCGGTTCCGAATGGGGCCGCGTGCGGGCACTGATCGACGATTCAGGTGAACAGTTGGCAGAGGCAGGACCCGCGACGCCGGTGGAAATTCTCGGCCTGTCCGGTGCGCCGTCCGCTGGTGACATCATCACCACGGTCGACAGCGAGTCCAAGGCACGGGAAATCGCCGATTACCGCCAGCGAAAGGCACGGGAATTGTCCGTCGCTTCGCAGGCCGGTCAGCGCGGTTCGCTCGAACAGATGATGACCAACCTTCAGGAAAAGAGCGCCGATCAGGCACCGCTCGTCGTCAAGGCCGATACACAGGGTTCGGTGGAAGCCATTGCCGGTTCGCTTGCCGGTCTCGGCACGGACGAGGTGGAAGCCCGCATCGTCCATTCCGGCGTCGGTGGCATCACCGAAGCGGACGTCACGCTCGCCATCGCATCGCAAACGCCGATCATCGGCTTCAACGTGCGCGCCAACCCGGCTGCCCGGGACATGGCGAAGCGCGAGGGCATCGAGATCCGCTACTATTCGATCATCTACAATCTGATCGACGACGTGAAGATGACCCTGTCGGGCATGTTGCCGCCGGAACGCCGCGAGACGTTCATCGGCTACGCCGACATCCTGCAGCTCTTCACCCACTCGAAGGTCGGCAAGGTTGCCGGTTGCCTCGTCACCGAAGGCCATGTGGAGCGCGGCTCCGGCGTGCGTCTGCTGCGCGATGATGTGGTGGTGCATGAGGGCGAGCTGGCGACGCTCAAGCGCTTCAAGGACGAAGTCTCCGAAGTGCGCTCCGGCACCGAATGCGGCATGGCCTTCAAGAAATACGAAGACATGCGCGTCGGCGACAAGATCGAGTGTTTCCGTGTGGAACTGATCGAGCGCTCGCTCTAGGCGCTCGTAGCCCTCACATAGCGACAGGCCGTCGCACCTCGTCGTCGGCCTGTTGCCATCTGCGACAATTTGATTCGATGATACAACACTGTCCGTGCCAATGCGCGGGCGGAATTGTATCCGGTGTGTCGTCTTGCAGTGCGAATGACCGGCTTGGGGCGTGCCGGGGGGTCGTTTGCGCATGGGAGAAATGTGGCGACCGCCACCCGCATCCGACGATCGAAAAGCGTGTCCCAAGCGTGTCCAAAGCCGCGCAAAAAGGCCTCGATACGGATATCGCCTTTCTTGCCCGCTACGGTATCGACCCCGCCACGTTGAAGCATGTTCAGGACCGGGCGCGCTTGTACCACATGCGCGCCGCCGACATGGCGATCCGCCACGGGGTCGTCTCCGAGACGGTCTACTACCGCTGCCTGGCACACGATCTCGGCCTGGCCTTCACCGAAACGCCACCGCCTGCGCCGGAACCGTTCTTTCGCCATTGGCCGGCGGCGGATATCGCAAGCGGCGCGCGCTATATCCGCGGGCGCGGCGTGGAAAGCGGTCATTGGCAGGGCCATCTGGCGCCCGACGCCGAGATGATCGGCGTTTTGCGCAAAGGGCTCGCCAACGGCGGCGGCGAGCAGTTGCGGCAGGAACTGGCCATCTCACCGCGCAGCGCCAACCGTGCGGTGCTGGAAAAGCAATGCGAACCCAGCCTCGTGCAGCACGCGGAAAAAGGGTTGGAGGACAAGCCATTTCAAAGCCAGCGCCCGGCGGGTGATCGAGCCGCGACAGGCCGTTATTCTGGTCGTGCTGCTCCAGGTGCTGTTCGCGCTGACATGGTTTGCCCCCGAAGCGCTTGTTCTTGGCCTGCATCTCGGAGCCAGCGCGTTCTATCTCAGCTGCGTTGCGCTCCGGCTGGTGGCAGCGGCTGCGTTTCGCAAGAAAGAGCGCGTCGTGATCCCCGAAAACAGGCGCAAGATCGACCGCAGCCAGGACCACCTTTTGCCGGTCTATAGCGTGTTGGTGCCACTCTACGGTGAGGCGGGGGAAGTGCCCGGGCTGCTGGACGCGCTTGCTGAAACTGGACTGGCCGAAGGAGCGGCTGGAGATCAAGCTGGTCTGCGAAGGCGACGATCTGGAGACGGTCGATGCGGTGAAAAGCTGTCTCGCCGCCGTGCCGCCCGGGCTGGCCGATCTCGTGACCGTGCCACCGCACCACCCGCGCACGAAGCCCAAGGCGCTGAACTTCGCGCTGCCGCTGTGCAGTGGCGATTTCGTCGTCGTCTATGATGCGGAGGACAGGCCGGACCCGCTGCAGCTGAGAGAGGCTTTTGCGCGTTTCTATACGTCGGATCTGGACCTGGGCTGCCTGCAGGCACCGCTTAGCATCCACAATTCCGGGCGTGGCTTTCTGCCGATGATGTTCGCTGCGGAATATGCCAGCCTGTTCGACGGTATCCTGCCGTTTCTCGCCCGTCACAATGCACCGATTCCGCTGGGCGGAACGTCCAATCATTTCCGACGGATCGTGCTGGAGACGGTGGGCGCGTGGGATGCCTACAATGTGACCGAAGACGCCGATCTGGGCCTGCGACTGGCGCGGCACGGATACCGGATCGGCATGTTGCGCCACCCGACCTACGAGGAAGCGCCGGTGCGGTTCGATATCTGGCTGAAGCAGCGCACCCGCTGGTTCAAGGGCTGGTATCAGACGTGGCTCGTGCATATGCGCCAACCGATCCGGATGATGCGCGAACTGGGCGTGCGGGGCACGGTGGTGTTTCACATCATGATCACGGGCATGATCGTGAGTGCGCTCGATTCACCCGTTCCTGCTCTATTTCATTCTGATCAAGTTCACCGCGGCATTCTCGCTCGGATGGTCGTTTCTCGTCTTCGATCCGTTGTTCTTCTTCGACCTGGCCACGGTATCGCTCGGCTATCTGGCGATGGCGCGGCTGGCTTGGGTGACACTGCCGGTGCGCAGGCTGGGACTGGTCCGTACGGGCCTGTGGGGATTGCCGCTGTACTGGCTCTTCATTTCAGTCGCCGCATGGCGCGCCCTGTGGCAGCTGTTCACGGACCCGCATGCGTGGGAAAAAACACAACACTCCCAATCATCGCCCTTGCCTGCCGGCAACGCGCCAAAGCCGGTCAGGTCGTAAGGATCAACTTTCCGCGCAGGCCCCCGTCTTCCATCATGCGGTGCGCATCGGCAGCTTTCTCGAATGGCATGGTGGCAAAGGTGGTCGGACGCACGGTGCTTTTCGCAAAGAGCGGCCAGACCTTTGATCGCAGGTCGCTGGCTACGCGCGCCTTGAAGGCTGTATCGCGCGGACGCAGGGTCGAGCCTGTCAGCACCAGCCGTTTCAGCATGACGGGCATGAGGTCCACATCGACCTTCGATCCCGCATTGAACGCCAGTTGCACGATGCGGGCCTGCGGGTTGGCAGCCGCCATGTTGCGCGCAACGTAGTCACCACCGCGCATGTCGAGAACGAGATCGGCACCGCCAAGTCCTTTCACGACTTCAACGAAATCCTCGGTGTCGTAGCGGATGGCCCGTTCGGCCCCCAGTTCCTCGCACCAGGCGCAGCTTTCGGCCGAACCGGCGGTGGCGAAAACGCGCAGGCCGTGGGCGCGTCCAAGCTGAATGGCGGTGGACCCGATGCCGCCGGACCCGCCGTGAACGAGGAATGTGGACCCGTGGGCATGGTCGAGATCGAGGAAGAAATTGTTCCAGACCGTAAAGTAGGTTTCCGGCAGGCCCGCCGCATCGATCAGATCGACACCGTCCGGGACCGGCAGAACCTGACCGGCGGGAACGGTGACGTATTCGGCATAGCCGCCGCCATTGGTGAGCGCGCAGCAGGCGTCGCCAACCGTCCAGCCGGTTACGCCTCCGCCAAGCGCTGCGATATGGCCGGAGACTTCCAGCCCCATCAGATCGGACGCGCCCGGCGGGGGCGGATAAAGGCCGCGCCGTTGCAGCCGGTCCGGCCCGTTCACACCGGCGGCGGCGACCTCGATCAGCACCTCGCCCGGTGCGGCAACGGGGCGTTCCCGCTCGCCGATAAACAGCACGTCAGGGCCGCCCGGCTCGCGCATTTCGATGGTTTTCATGGTCAAAGCCTCACGCATAGGAATGAACCGGCATACCGGCCAGCGCCGCCATGTTGATGAGCCCCCGCACCGTGATCGACGGGGTGACGATGTGGGCGCGGTTGCCCATGCCCATGAGGATCGGCCCGACCTCAATACCCCCGGCAATGGATTTCAGCGCGTTCTTCACGCCACCCGCCGTTTCCGCATTGGAAAAGACGAAGACATTCGCCTTGCCCTGCAAGCGCGATGACGGGAGCAGCCGATCGCGGATCGTCGGGTCGAGGGCTGCGTCGAGGGGCATTTCACCCTCATAGACGAAATCGAGATCCTGCGCGTCGAGAATGGCGAGCGCATCCCGCATCCGCCGCGCGGTCACGGTGTCAAGCGTGCCGAACTGGGAGTTGGAGCAGAGCGCGATGCGCGGTTCGATGCCGAAACGGCGCACATGGCGGGCGCAGGCGATGACTGTATCGGCCACCTGTTGCGGCGTGGGTTCGGGGTTCACATGGGTGTCGGCCACGAAGAGCGGTCCGGAATCGAGGATGACGAGCGACAGCGCGCCGGTCGGTTTCAGCACGTCAGTCTCCAGCATCTGGGTGACGTAATTCATGTGCCAGAGGTAGTTGCCGAACGAGCCGCAGATCAGCGAATCCGCTTCGCCCCGGTCCACCATCAGAGCGGCGATCACGGTGGTGTTGGAACGCACCACCGCCTGCGCCAGCGTAGGAGAGATGCCCCGGCGCTGCATCTTGCCATGATAGGCTTCCCAGTATTCGCGGTAACGGGAGTCGTTTTCCGGGTTTACGATATCGAGCCGCGAGGGCAGGTCGAGCGGCAAGCCATAGCGGCTGCAGCGGCTTTCGATTACGTCCGGGCGGCCGATCAAAATGGGTTCGTCGACGCCGTCATCCAGCATGGCCAGCGCAGTGCGCAGCACGCGGTCATCCTCACCTTCGGCGAACACGACGCGGCGGGTGTTGCTGCGAGCCTGTGCATAGACCGGCTGCATGACCATCGATGAGCGATAAACGCTGCCTTCGAGCTGGTGCAGGTAGGCGTCGAAATCCTTCACCGGACGGGTGGCGACGCCGGTTTCCATCGCAGCCTTCGCCACCGCACCGGCCACGACGGAGATGAGGCGCGGGTCGAAGGGTTTGGGAATGAGGTAGTCCGGTCCGAAGGTCAGGCTTTCATCGGCATAGACGGCGGCAGCTTCCGCCGCGCTCGTCTTGCGCGCCAGTTCCGCGATGCCTTCGACGCAGGCGATTTCCATCTCGGAATTGATCTCGGTCGCCCCCACATCCAGCGCGCCGCGAAAGATGAAGGGGAAGCATAGAACGTTGTTGACCTGGTTGGGATAGTCCGACCGCCCCGTGGCCACGATGGCCCCCGGTGCGACGGCCTTGACCATTTCCGGCATGATCTCCGGGGTCGGGTTGGCCAGCGCGAAGACGATGGGATTGTCGGCCATTTCGGCCACCATCTCCGCCGTCAACACGCCGGGGCCGGACAGGCCGAGGAACAGGTCAGCACCGACAATCACATCGGCCAGCCCACGGGGACCGCCGGGTTGGGCGTAGGCCTCCTTCTGGGGCGTCATATCCGCGGTGCGGCCCTCGTGGACCAGCCCCTCGATGTCGACGAGCCAGACATTCTCGCGCTTCACGCCCAGTTTCAGCAGCATGTCGAGGCAGGCGATGCCTGCCGCTCCTCCGCCGGTGGAGACGATCTTGATATCCGCAAAGGTCCGTTTCGACAGGTAAAGCGCGTTTTTGACGGCGGCTCCCACCACGATGGCCGTGCCGTGCTGATCGTCGTGGAAGACCGGAATGTTCATCCGTTCGCGGCAGATCCGCTCGACGATGAAGCAGTCGGGTGCCTTGATGTCCTCCAGATTGATCGCGCCAAAGGTTGGCTCCAGCGCGATGACATGTTCGGCCAGCTTGACCGGGTCGCTCTCGTTCAATTCGATGTCGAAACAGTCGATATGGGCGAACTGCTTGAACAGCACCGCCTTGCCTTCCATGATCGGCTTCGACGCCAATGGCCCGATATTGCCCAGCCCCAGCGCCGCCGACCCGTTGGTCACAACCGCCACCAGATTGCCGCGTGCGGTGAAGCGCGATGCGTTGAGCGGGTTGGCCTTTATGGCAAGGCAGGCTTCGGCGACGCCGGGCGAATAGGCCAGCGCCAGATCGCGCGGGTTGGCGAGCGGCTTTGTGGGGCGGACCTCCAGCTTACCGGGGCGCGGAAGTTCGTGATAGGCCAGCGCCGCGATGCGAAAGGCCGCATCCTTCTCGGATTTCTCGGTCTCATCCATTTTGCTCATCCCCCCAGACGAAATGTATTACGCCACGTCCTGCGTATCGACCCAGGGGCCGTGGTGATCGCCTGGGCCATCGAGACGCTCGAAGCCGTGGGCACCGAAGAAATCACGCTGGGCCTGTATCATGTTGGCCGTGCCGCGCCCGGTCCGCATCGTGTCGAAATAGGCCAGTGCCGCCGACAAGGCCGGCGTCGGATGCCCAGCCTGCACGGCGCAGGCGACGACCTGGCGCAGGCAGGCATGACAATCCTCGATCTTGGCCACGAAGGACGGCGCGAACATCAGGTTGGTTTCCGGATGGTCGGCCAGGGCATCGGCCATCTCGTTCAGCATGGCGGAACGGATGATGCAGCCCGCGCGCCAGACTTTCGCGATTTCCGCCATCGGCAGACCCCATTCGTATTCGTCGGAGGCCGCTTTCAGCATGGCGAAACCCTGGGCGTAACAGGCGATCTTGCCCACGAGCAGCGCCCGCTCCAAAACGTCGATGGGCAGGTCTTCGCGCGTGACGGATTGCGGTGCCGCACCGAACAGGCCCTCACCTTCGCCGCGCTGGTCGATCTGAGCCGACAGGTTGCGCATGGCGACGGCAGCGTCGATAGCCGTGATCGGTGTCCCCAACATAAGCGCTTCCACCGAAGTCCAGCGGCCCGTGCCCTTCTGACCGGCGGAGTCCTTGATGAGGTCGATCAACGGTTCGCCATCGTCCTTGGCGCACAGCAGTTCGGCGGTGATCTCGATGAGGTAGGATTTGAGAGACCCCTCGTTCCATTGGCCGAAGATGTCCGACATTTCGGCAGGCTTCATGCCGAAGCCGTCGCGCATGATGCCGTAGATTTCCGCGATCATCTGCATGTCGGCATATTCAATGCCGTTGTGGACCATCTTCACGAAATGACCTGCTCCACCCGGACCCATGAATGTGGCGCAGGGGGTGCCGTCATAGTCGGCGGCGATGGCCTGCAGGAGAGGGCGGACCCGCCCCCAGATTTCCTCGTTGCCGCCGATCATGATGGACGGGCCGTGACGGGCACCTTCGGCACCCCCGGAAACGCCGATACCCAGGAAGGTTTCGCCGTGAGCCTTTGCCGCTTCGGCACGGCGGTTCGTGTCATGGAAATTCGCATTGCCCGCATCGATCACCGTATCGCCATCGCTGATCAGCGGTCGCAGGCGCTCGATATGGTCGTCCACGATGGGACCGGCGGGGACCATGAGAATGATCGTGCGGGGCGCGTCCATCGCGGCGATGAATTCCTCCAGTGTCTCTGTCGGCGTCAGCTGATCAGCAAATTTACCGGCATTGGCAACGAAGTCGTGGGTCACACTGGTGGTGCGGTTCATGACGGCGAGCGGGAAACCTTCCTCCACTATATTGAGCGCCAGATTGGCACCCATCGTGCCGAGTCCGATCAACCCCGTCTTGGGCCGGGTGTTGGGCCGGGTCTCGGGTGGAGATTGTTCGGTGTTCGCCATGATCGCGTCTCTCGTCATCAATTCAGCCTCGGTATCACGGGAGCCACCGCTTGTAACCGGTTTAACGGTCCGCTCAACGGGTTGTGGCCCCCATCACGATATCCACCGGCATCGGACAAGGCGGCGGGGCGGGGACGCCGAGAATCCGCCCGACGAGAATCCGCGCGCCCTCCTCCCCCATCATCCGGCGCGGTGTGCGCGATGTCGTGATGGGGCGCGGCAACACGCGGTTGAGGGACAGATCGTTGAAGCCTGCAATACCGATATCGGCAGGTATCGTCAGCCCCTGCGTCTCGCATTCCACCAACGCACCGAAGGCGATGTAGTCGTTGAGGCAATAGAGCAGATCGGGCCGCTTTCCCTGCAATGCTTGGCGTGCCCCCGCCTGTCCGCCCTCGAAGGAATGAGGCCGGGGGAGTGGAAAAATACGAGGCGCGGCGTGTCCCGCAATTACGAACGCCTTGGTAAACCCGGCGAGGCGCTGTTCGGCGCGGCTGTCATAGCCCTTCTCCGCACCGATCCATGCGGGCTGGACGTAGCCGCGCTCAACCAGCGCACGACCCATATCCAGACCGGCAGCGAAATGGTCGATGCCGACAACCATGTCGATGGGGGTTTCCGTATGGTCCCACAGTTCCAGCACCGGCATGGGGGACCTTTTCAGAATACGGCGGGTGGTTTCGGAATGGTCGGCCCCGGACAAAACCAGCCCCGCCAAACGCCACGCCATCATGCGTTCGACCCAAGCGCTTTCCCGTTCCATTTCGTATTCTGTCGTGTCGAACACCGTCTGAAATCCGGCACGGTTGATAATCGCCCGCATGGCTTCGAACAGGTCGGAAAACACCTCGTCGTGCAGGGTGGGAACGGAAATGCCGATCAGTGTGGAGTTGGCGGCAGCAAGAGACCCGGCCACAGAGGATGGCGAATAGCCCAACTCCTGCGCCACATTCAAAATGCGCGCGCGGGTGGTCGGCGACACGCCTTCCACCCCCCGCATGGCGCGGGAAACGGACATGATGGAAACACCCGCCTCTTCCGCGACATCCTCGATGCGGGCAGCCGTGCTGTTTCCCCGACGCCGTGACGGTGGTGTGAGTTTCGAGTCAGTCACCGGCCTGTTCCAGGGTGCGATGGACGATCACGTTAACGCTAACGTCGCTTTCCGTCATCCCGCTTGTGTTGATTCCCAGAAGATTCGATATTGCATCTCCATATGTCGGCAGGGCTGGGAGGCTTGCTTGCCAACAATACGCTTCGAGCAAATCGAAAAATTTTACGGTGAGACACGCGTCCTGCCCCCGCTCGACCTCAACCTCGACGATGGCGAGTTCACGGTGCTCGTCGGGCCGTCCGGTTGCGGCAAGTCCACGACGTTGCGGATGGTCGCCGGACTGGAAGAGTTGACGGCGGGCGAGATTTATTTCGATGGCGAACCGATCAGCCAGAAAGCGCCGAAAGACCGCGATCTGGCGATGGTGTTTCAGGATTATGCGCTCTACCCGCATATGAACATCGCGCGGAACATGAGTTTTGCACTGCGCCTGCAACGAGCCCCGAAAGCCGAAATCGACAAGAAAGTGCAGCGCGTCGCCGACATGCTCAATATCGGCCATCTGCTCGACCGCAAACCGGCGGAACTGTCCGGTGGACAGCGACAGCGTGTGGCGATGGGCCGTGCGCTGGTGCGCGATTCGTCCACCTTTCTGTTCGACGAGCCGCTGTCCAACCTCGATGCCAAACTGCGCGCCAAGATGCGCACCGAACTGGCCGAGATGCGCGATACGCTCGACAAGAACATGATCTACGTGACCCACGACCAGATCGAAGCCATGACACTGGGCGACCGGATCGTGGTGATGCATGACGGGCGTATCATGCAGCAGGGGTCTCCCGAAGACCTGTTCAAGAAGCCCGCCAACAAGTTCGTCGCCGGTTTCATCGGCTCGCCCACCATGAACTTTCTCGACGCGACCCTGGTGCGCGAAGGCGATGGGCTGCGGGCAAAAGGCGACGGGTTCGACCTGCCGCTGCCTGCCGATCTGGCCGCGCGCATGGCGTCCTACGGCCGCGACGACGTGACGATCGGCGTGCGTCCCTCATCCTTTTCCACGGACACCACGACCGGCGCGCCCATCGACCTGCGGGTTGTCGTTGCCGAATATCTCGGTGCGCAATCGACGCTGGTGACGCGCTGCGGCGCCGTCGACGTGCTGGTGGAATACGAAAGCTCCTCGCCGATCAGAACGGGCGTGGAGAAGACATTTGCGGTGGCCGTGAACGAAATCATGGCCTTCGACACGCAAACCGGGGTGACGCTCTAATAGCGTGCCCCGTACGACTACGAATGACAGCAATCCAGGAGGAAAACGATGCTGAGACTTTTCAAATCAACACTCGCCGCCGCGACGATGTTCGCCGGCGCATCTGTGGGAATGGCGACAATCGCCGCCGCGCGAGCCGATGCCAAAGGGCCCTATGCCGACTATGCCGGACAGACGGTCGTCGCCATCTTCCCCGCCCACCCGCATTACGATGCGGTCATGCACGTTCTGCCCCAGTTTACCGAAGAGACCGGCATCAAGGTCGAGGTGGACCAGCAGCAATACCTCGCCATGCGCGAGAAGCAGACGCTGGAACTGACCAAGGACAAGGGCGACTACGACCTGATGGGTTACGTCGTCTTCTCCAAGGCCGACTATGTCTATGCCGACCAGATCGAGCCGCTGGCCCGCTTCTTCATGAATCCGAAACTGGCCGATCCGAACTACGATCCTGAAGACCTGATCGACGGTTACGTGCAGAATATCGGCGTTGCAGGTGGCAAGAAGGGCTATCTGCCCGGCCCGACCGGCGCGCTGTTCGGCATTCCGTTTGGTTCCGAAACCTCGGTTCTCGGTTACCGCAAGGATATCTTCGAAAAGCACAACCTCGAAGTGCCGACGACCTATGAGCAGATGCTCGATCTCGCCTGCAAGATCCCCGAGCTGGAACCCGGCATGGGCGGCATCGCCTCACGCGGCCAGTCCGGCCACCAGACGAGCCACGCCTTCCTGCTTCACCTCGCGCCCTACGGTGGCAAGGTGCTGGACGATAACTGGAACGCGGTCGTCAACAACGAAGCTGGCGTGAAAGCCGGTGAAGCGTTGAAGAAGATCCTGGATTGCGGCCCGGAAGGTGCAACGTCCTTCGGTTTTGCCGAAGCGAAAAACGCTTTCCTGCAGGGCGATGCGGCCATGTATCTCGACTCCACGGTCACGGCCGGTGAAGTTGAAGATCCAACCAAGTCGCAGGTCGTTGGCAAGGTTGGTTGGGCACCCCACCCGATGGCTGTCCGCAAGGGCTCCCAGACCGGTGGTTTCGGTATCGCGATCCCCAAGAACGCCCAGAACAAGGAAGCGGCCTTCCTGCTGATGCAGTGGCTCACCTCCAAGAAGGGCGACAAGCTGATCGCAATGGAAGGCGGCAACCCGTCACGTTTCTCGACCCACGCCGACCCCGAAGCCATCGCCAAGTTTCCGCATCTGGAAGTCTTCGGTGAAGCGCTGAAGGATGCCGATCCGGACTGGCGTCCGATCATCCCCGCATGGGGCAAGATCAACTCCGAATTGGGCACCACGCTCAACAAGGCGATGATCGGCGAAATGACGGTGAAGGAAGCGCTGGACCAGGTGGCCGAACGCACCAACGCCATCATGGCTGAAGAAGGCTACAACACCTGGAAATAGCCAGGTGATCTGTCCTCCCGGACCATCCGCCGATCCTTCGTGGTCGGCGGATGTTTCGGGAGTTCGAAACTGACGACCTGGCCTGCGGGGAGCCGCTTCAAACCCCCGCATCCTTTTCTTCCAGATCGTGAAAGCCGCTGATCCCGCATGGCCGTCGCCTTCAATCCCAACAAATTGACGCCGTACATGTTTCTCGCACCCGCCGTGGCGGTGCTGGCGGTCGCGCTGCTCTATCCGATCGGGTACATGATCTACGCCTCGTTCCTCGACTGGAACCCGAGCCAGCGCATCGGCGAGGCCGAATGGGTCGGCCTTCGCAACTACATCAATCTGGCCAACGACCCGAACTTCCACGAGAGTTTCATGGTCACGATTTCCTTCGCCGCCATCGTGGTCGGGCTGGAAATGTTCATCGGCGTCGGGCTGGCGCTGCTGCTCGACCGCAAGCTGCGCGGCATGGGCGTGTTGCGCACCATCTTCATCCTGCCGATGATGATCGCGCCCATCGTGGTCGGCCTGATGTGGCGCTATATGTATCACCCGTCCGTCGGCATCTTTAACCGCACGCTGAACGATCTCGGGCTTCTCCTCCGTGCCGTGGCTGTCGGACCCGCAATGGGCCTTCGCCTCCGTCATCATCGCCGATGTGTGGCAGTGGACGCCGTTCATCTTCATCCTGTCGCTGGCAGCCCTGCAGAGTCTGCCGAAGTCCGCGCTCGAAGCCTCGTCCCTCGATGGTGCGACCGGCTGGCAGCAAATCTGGCACATCAAGCTGCCGCTGATGATGCCGGTTCTGGTGATCGCTGGCCTGTTGCGATTGATCGATGCCTTCAAGGTGCTGGAAGTCATTCTCGTGCTCACCAATGGCGGGCCCGGCCTGTCGACGGAAATTCTGTCGCTCCGTATCCAGCGCACGACGCAGGAATTCCGTGAACTAGGTGTTGCGGCGGCTATGTCGAACTATCTGCTGATCCTGCTGCTGGTCCTGACGCTGGCGATGTTCGCCTACAATCGCTTGACGGAACGGCGCGAGGCTGCCGCCCGCCGTGCCAATGCAGCCGCCTATGCGGAGGCGAACGCATGAGCAATTCGACCAACATGACGCCCGATACGCCAGCCGCGAACGCTCTCGCCAGCGCCGTCGGCACCGTGCCCACCACGCCGAAAAGCCCGCGTCTGCCGCCGAAGCGGACAGCGGGCGATTCACCGAACCCGTTGTTCTACCTGTTGCTGCTTGCCCTCATCGTGATGGCGCTTGGCCCGATCGTCATGATGATCACGACCTCGTTCAAGCTCAAGGTCGATATTTTCGATGGCTCGGCGGGCTGGTTCTTCACGCCGACGATGAACAATTACGAGACCGTGTTGTGCAATGTGCTTTGGTACACCCCAGAGCATGTGCGCTTCTGCGACCCGACCTTCGGACGGGCGCTGGGCAATTCGCTGATCGTCGCGACGATCTCCACCGCGCTCACGCTCATCATCGGCTGCATGGCCGCCTACGCGCTGGTGCGCTTCCGCTTCATGGGGCGCGGCACGGTTTCGCTGACCACGCTGCTCATGCGGATGGTGCCGCCAGCCGTGTTGCTGGTGCCGGTGTTCGGCATATGGACCTTCCAGTTCTCATTCATGGGCGAACCGGCAGCGGGCACCTATTGGGGTATCATCCTCATCTACACGGCGATGAACCTGCCCTTCGTGATCTGGATATTGCAGAGCTTCATCCAGCAGGTGCCGATCCAGCTGGAGGAAGCGGCCAAGATGGACGGGGCGAACGCGCTCCAGGTGTTCTTTCTGGTCGTGCTGCCGGTCATCAAGCCCGGGCTCGCGGCTGCCGCCATCTTCACCTACCGCATCGCGTGGAACGAGTTCATCCTCGCCAACGCCCTGCTCGACCGCAACACGCGCACCGTGCCCGTTACGCTGGTGAACTCGCTGACCGAGCACGACATCGACTGGGGCGTCATCATGGCGACGGGTATGCTGCTCGCCATTCCGCCGATCATCTTCACATTCATCGCCTCCAAACAGATCATCACCGGCATGACCGCCGGCGCGGTGAAGGGGTGAAGCCATGCTGGAGGCGCTGGCAGACCTGGTCGCCACACTGCCCGGCGGGGACTGGCTCCTCGCCCCGTTGGACGTTACGCGCCCGCATGAACTAGACTGGAATACCAAATGGCACGGCCGTGTGATGACGCTCGCGTGGGCCATTCTGTTGCCCATCGGCGTTCTGATCGCCCGCTTCGGCAAGATCACCCCACGGCAGAATTGGCCGGACCGGCTTGATAACAGGTTGTGGTTCCACACCCACTGGATGATGCAAACGGGTGCCGCGCTCGGCATGGTCATCGGCATCTATCTGATCTGGAAACCGGCGGGCGACGGCTGGCTGATCTTCGTCCACCGCTCGCTCGGATGGGCCATCGCGGCGTTCTGCGCCATGCAGGTGGTGGCCGGTATGTTCCGCGGCACGCGGCGGCGGACCGGACCACCCGGCACCGGACGGCTCCTGGCGCGGCGACCATTTCGACATGACGCTCCACCGCCGCGCCTTCGAGATCCTGCACAAGACGGTGGGTTACGTGGC
The DNA here is from genome assembly GCA_963799325.1 of uncultured Alphaproteobacteria bacterium. Taxonomy (GTDB): domain Bacteria; phylum Pseudomonadota; class Alphaproteobacteria; order Rhizobiales; family Rhizobiaceae; genus Pseudahrensia. The sequence continues at coordinate 650,180 of CAWCWS010000004.1, forward strand.
GCTCGGCTTTGCCGTCGCGTCCATCGCCACGGGGCTGTGGATCGCCAATGCGCCCAACTGGATGTGGCTGACCCTGTCGCTCTGGTATGCGGGACTGATCGTGGCCTTCATCGTCCTGCAACGGCGCGGATTGTGCATCGACACCTATCAGGCGATCTGGGGGCCGGACCCGCAACTGCCGGGCAACCGCATCACGCCCCATCGGCTGGGGCATCGTGCGCCACGCACCGCCTGCCGGATACCGCGAACGACCGCCGAGCAGCAGCGTCTAGCGCGTCTCAGACACCTGGAATGGCGAGTGGATTGTCCGTCAGCGCCGCCCTGTCAGGCGTGTCCGTGCGCGGAACGCCGGTGAAGGCATCGAACAGACGGCGGATGTAGCCTTCATCCATATTACGCACGATCATCACGAGGCGGGTGCGATGATCGTCGCTGGGCCAGGCGGGCAGCGTGGCGGGCGGATGGAAGATGTGCTGGACACCGTGCAGAACGACCGGTCGGGTCGGGTCTTCCGCCAAACACACGATGCCCTTCATCCGCAGCATGTTCGGTCCGTGGGCACTGGCCAGAAGATCGAGAAACGCGGTCAGGGCCGCCGCTTCCACGGCACGGTCGGTGATGAGCGTAAAAGCGCGTATTGCGGAATCGTGCCGGTTCACGTCGTTGTGGTGATGGTGGTTATGGTCGTCATCGTTCGCCGCATCGCCCATCCACCGGGCGACGTCGGCGGTCTTGGTGGCAGGATCCCACAGACCACACCCGAACAGATCGGCAGGTTCAGGGGTGCGGGTTACAATCCGCGCCGCCGGGTTGAGGTGTTTCAGGCGCGCGAGCAACGGTGAGATGTCGTCGGCCAGATCGGTTTTCGACACCACGATGCGGTCGGCGACGGCGGCCTGCTTCACCGCTTCCGCATGGGCGTCGAGCGTCGAGGCACCATTGACCGCGTCCACCACCGTCACCACACCATCGAGCCGCAGACGCTGCGACAGGACGGGATGACCCATGATGGCATGCAGGATCGGGGCCGGGTCGGCCAGACCGGTGGTTTCGATCACGATGCGCTTGGGCGCAGGGTCGCGGTTGAGCAGGCGCGTCAAGGTGTCGATCAGGTCGCCGCGAATGGTGCAGCACAGGCACCCGTCGGACAATTCGATGATGCCCTCGTCGGCGCGTTCCACCAGCAAATGATCGATTCCCACATCGCCGAACTCGTTGATAACGAGGGCAGCGTCCGCCAGTGCCCCCTGATCGAGCAAGCGGTTCAGCAGCGTCGTTTTGCCGGAGCCGAGGAAGCCGGTCAGCAACGTGACCGGAACTGCATCCATCATCGCGCGGATGGCCGGAAGGTCGGCGTGGGGACGTTGGCCTGCGTTGCGGTGGATGGTGCGACAGGTGCCAGTTCCGCCAGCAGATCGTCGATGCTCGGCTTCAAGTCGGCTGGTGCCGTTTCAGCCTGCCGTTCCACAGGCTGCGGCGCGCCTATCGCGCTCTGCGTGATCGGGCGCGTTACGGTGGCTGGTCGTTGCGATACAGCCACGGCATTTGGTGGAACGAACGTGGTCTGGTCGGGGGCGACGGGGGCGGACGCGGTTTCGGGGCGGAATGTCGGCAGCGGGATGCGGTCCAGCCGCACGGGGGGGGTCGATGGAGGCTCCAGCGTCACCACCAACGGCCCGCGGCTGATGGTACGGGGCTCGAGCCACTGGGACTCGATCACCGCCTGCCCCGCGCCGGGGTCGTAGCGGGCGGCACTGGCTTCGGGCGTGCAATAGGTCGCGCGCATGTTGCGGGGCGCGCCAGCGACCGGCCCGTTCGGAGCCAGCCGTTCGATCGGGGTGCCGGACGCGAAAGGCCGCTGGAACCCCTGGGTGATGAGCCGTGCTGCATCGACAGCGCGTGATGTCTGTCCGTCCCGTCCCAGCACAATGGCGGCAATTCTGCGCCCGTTACGGGTGGCGGCGCCGATGAAGTTGTAACCGGACGCGCACACAAAGCCGGTCTTGAAGCCGTCCGCACCGGAAAAGCGTTCCAGCAGCAGATTGTAGGAGAAATAGACCCGCTGGATCATTTTGCCGGACTGCGCTTGCTTCGGCGCCATCAGGGATGGAGCGGCAAAGAGATCGGCATATTGCGGAAACTCGCGGTGCAAGGCGCGCGTCAGCAACGCCAGATCCCGGGCCGTCACCACCTGTGCCGGGTCGTGCAGACCGTGCGGGTTTGTGAAGCGGGAACCGGTCATGCCCAACCGTGCTGCATCGGCATTCATGCGCACCACAAAGCCCTGCTCGGAACCGCTGATGCTTTCCGCCAGAGCCACAGCGACATCGTTGGCGGATTTGACCAGCAGGATGGTGACCGCATTCGTCACCGTTAGCGTCGTGCCGACACCATAGCCCATTTTGGATGGTGGCTGGCGTGTCGCCTCACGGCTGACGATGACGGGGGACGATGCCTCGATCGTGCCGTCGGCGATTGCGCGGAAGGTGGTGTAGGCCGTCATCATCTTGGTGAGCGAGGCCGGATGCCACGGGTCGAACGCCCGTTCGGCCTGTAGGACACGACCGGATTCAAGATCGATGGTCAGGCTCGGCAAGGCCTGCGCGTAAGCCGGCAACAGCGTAGCGAGCCAGATGAAAAGAGCGAGGATAGGGCGCATGGTCTCTTCCTAACGGCGGGAACGCGCTGCGCCAAGATCAAACGACGCTTCGGAAAGCCGCATCGAGCGTATGAGCCGCCTGCTCCAGCCCGTGTTCGGCGCGCACCTTGCCCGGTGCCGCTGATGCCAACCTTGCGCGCAGGACCTTATCGGCGATCAGACTGTCCATCCCGGCGGCAAGGGCCACCGTGTCGCCGGGCGGTGCCAGCAAGCCGGTTTCGCCATCCGCCACCACCAGTGGCACGCCCATATCGGCGAAGGCGACGACGGGCAGGCCGCAGAGTTGCGCTTCCAGATAGACCATGCCGACAGGTTCGTGCCAGCCGGGCCAGACGAAGATATCCGCTTGCGCCATACGGTCAAGGACGGTTTCGCGGGGCACTTCGCCCACGAAAGTCATGCGGTCTTCGTGACGGGCGAAGAATTGTTCGACCTGAGAACGGGCAGGACCGTCTCCCAGGATGGTGAGGTGCCAGTCCTCGGCACGAACGTAGTCGAGCGTATCGGCCAGAATGCGGTAGTTCTCGACCTTCTTGCCCGGGCGCATGAGACCGGCTGTGATGAGGCGAACGGGACCTTCCGCCTGCATCGCGGATGATGGATAGCCGGTCGTGTCGATGAACGGGGCAATGGGCCACAGCCTGTCGTCGGAACCGAGCAGTTCGGTGAGATAGGCGTGGTCTGTCGGTTTCATCACCAGATGCAGGTCGGCCTTTTTCAGGCCCGCCTGTGCTTCCTCCCGCCACGGCAGCCACTCATCCCCCTGCCCGGTCTTCGCCGCTTCGAGTGTGAGGTATGGAATCGCCAAACCCGCCGCCACCACTGGGCCTATCCAGTCCGGCGCTTTGTCGTATGGGTGATAGGTCAACCACAGGTCCGGCGGATTGTCGCGTAGGGTCTGCACGACCCTGTCCGCTTCCGCCAACGCGTCCCGCTTGCGGCAATGAAGAATATCCGGATTGGAACGCTTGGAATAGGCGATGAAGCGGGAGGCGAGAAAAGGCTTATGACCGGCAAGCGCAATAGCCGTCATCAGGTTACGCGCTATCGTGCGGTCGCCGGAGGGTATGGGATGGTCCGGCGGTTTGATCGGGCATGTGACGGCGATTTTCATGCGCCGCGTTCCGCAAGCCAACCGGCGAGCAGGGCCGCGCTGGTCTGCACACCGGACAGGTCCGGGCGATGCACGGGGCTTCGCAAAGCCCGCGCCTTTGCGATTGCGTCCACTAAACCGTCGACCGTGAGATCGGATTGCGGCACGCAGATCGCGTAGCCTTTATCGCCCAACAGCTCCGCCCGACGTTTCTGTTCCGTCTGGCCGGTTGTGTCATGGGGCACGAACACGGCTTTCACGCCCGAAGATAAGACATCCATCGCCGTGTTATAACCGCATTGGGAGATTGAGAGGCCAGCTTTCGCCATATGGGCGGCAAGCCCGTCGATCCGGTCCACGAGTGTGACAGTGTCCGGCACCGGCAATGCAGCGCCATTGGGGCCGGTGGCCATGCACCAGCGTTCTTCGGGGAAATGTTGTGCCGCCTCGGCAGCGGTTGCAAGCAGATCCGCGCCGAATGCGCCACCGCCCGCGGTCACGATGACGTCGAAGGGCTGCGCGTTCACCACGGCGGATTCCGGCACCACGTATCCCGTATAGGCGATGCAGTCAGCAATGCGGTCGGTCAATGGAAAGGTCGCGTCGAGCGGAACGAGTGCCGGGTCGGTGTGGACGAGCACGTGGTCGATATGGGCGCGCACATTATCCACCGCTTCCTCGCTGCGCCCCGGCTTGCGGCCTTCCTGCAGAATGTCGCGCACGGAAGTGATGACGAGCGGCTTGATGCGTCTGTACGCCGCCGCTTTCATCAACGCGGCCATCTCCTTTCGCAACACGCGCCGCCCGAAGGGCCATGCTTCGATGACGATGGCATCGGGTTGCAGACTGTCGAATGTTTCAACCAGCAATTTCGCGCGCCGAGTGCGATAGGCTTCCGATACAGGCTGGCCCGTCTCGTCCAGAATGTCCGCAAAACTCGCATCGCGCGCGCGGAGGGCGGGCAGAAAGGTGACGCTCTCGGCTTCATAATCGAAGCCGTCCACCGGAATGCCGCCGTGTACCACATCGACCGCGAGACCTGCCTTGCGAAAACCGCCGATGAGCAGTCGCGCCCGATGGATATGGCCGACACCGAGCAGGTGCTGAACGTGGAACAGAACCCGTTCGGGTTCCCCGCTCATGCGGTCACGCCAAACAGATCGAGCAATGTGTCGATTTCACGGGCTGCGTCAAAATCCTTTCGGACCCGAGCCTCTCCCGCCACCCCGAGTTTGGTTCGCAAAGAGGGGTCGCGGGCCAGCCGTTCCAGTGCCTGCGCCAACGCCTGTGGATCGTCGGGGGGCACGAGCAAACCGTTGGTTTCGTCTTCGATCAATTCGGGAATGCCGCTGATCGGCGTGGAAATGACGGGCAAACGTTGGCTTTGCGCTTCCACGATCACATTGGGCAGACCGTCACGGTCCCCGTCGCTGGCGATGCGGCAGGGCAGAACGAACAGGTCGCTGTCGCGGTATTCAGCCAACACGCGCGTCTGGGCCTGCTTGCCGAGGAACGTGACGCGGTCTGCAAGGCTGAGACGTGCGGCCTGCGACCGCAAGTCTTCCAGTAGAGGGCCGCCTGCAATGTGGGTCCAGTGCCAGTGCAGGCCGGACGGCAAAAGGGCGAAGGCATCGAGCAGGGTATCGAGCCCCTTCTTTTCCACCGCACGACCAACGGAGAGAAAACGCACAGGCGCGTTCTGGTCGCTACCGTCGCGTCGGGACGGTGTGTGGGTTGGCGAGGGGAACCGATCCAGATCGAGGCCGTGATAGACGAGACGCACCTTGTCGGGCGTTGATGCGAGAGCCGACAGATGGTCCGCACCGCCCTTCGTGCAGGTGACGGTCCAGCACGCATCGTTCAGCTTCTCGCGCAATTCCCAGTCCGGTGAGGTCCAGATGTCCTTGGCGTGGGCGGAGATGGAATAGGGCAGGCCCAGCATGGTGGCGGCGTAACGGGTGACGGAACCGGGGGTGTGGATGAAATGACCATAAAGCCAATCGCGGTCGGTCACTTCCGCGGCCAGCACGCAGGCCTGCCCGAAGCGGCGGATACGGTTTTTGGTGCGGTCGCGGGCCAAGTCGCGCAGGAACATTTTTCGCGCCGCACCGTAACCCGACAATCTGCGCGCCACCTGCCACGCTTTCCACACCCGAGCACGTTCGTCCCGCAGATATTCGGGCAGATAGAGCACCGGCGCAGTAATCTCCTCGTGGATCGGGTGACGCTTGTCATCGTATGGGTGGCGCAGGGAAATGAGCCGCAGGTCGAGGCCCGCCTGCTGAAGTTTCAGAATCTCCTGTGCGATGAAGGTTTCCGACAGGCGTGGATAGCCCTTCAGGATGATGCCGAGTTTCACGTGGGGTCCGGTGTCTTGGCATCCAGCATCGCGCCGACCCGGTCGCAGACGATTTCCAGCCCGGCCAGATCGACCCAGCCGACGGACTCGCTCGGTGTCGGCGCATGGGGCAGGCGGTGGAGGGCGTCGGCCATGCGGGCCGGATCGCTTGCCATGTCGGTGTCGATCATCTGCGACAGGCCCAGTTCGGCGGCGCGGGTGGCGCGGATGAGCTGCTCCTCGCGCGGGTGGCGGCGCGGCATGAACAATGCCGGCTTGTCGAAGGACATGACTTCGCAAAACGTGTTGTAGCCGCACATGCCGATGACGGCACGGGAGCGCGACAGACGCGCTTCCAGATTGTTGTCGAAATCGACGACGGTCACATGGCGTAGATGGGAGGCACGCCGCCGGATTTCGTCCCGCGCCTCGCTCGCCATGAACGGGCCGGGCACCAGCACCAGCGGATAGATCAGGTTGCGATCGTATTCCCGCGCGGCGAGCACGAGGTCCATGATCTCCTCACCATCGCCGCCACCACCGGCGGTGACGAGAATAAAGTCCTCATCCGTCTCTTCAGGATCGGCGAGCGAGCCGGTATCGCGTTCCAGAAAACCTGTATAGACGAGCTTTTCCTGCAATCCGGCAGGCAGGTTAAGGCCGTCCAGCGGATGGTAGAAGTCTTCGGGTCCATAGACCCAGACTTCGTCGTAAAGCGCGGCGATTTTTTCCGGCACCCGCTTCTTGTCCCATTCCGCGGCCAGTTTTTCCGGCGCGTCCATCACGTCGCGCAGGCCCAGCACTGTGCGACAACCCTGCTCGCGCAGCTTGTGCAGAACCGGCTCGACCTCGCCGCGCAAGCCCATCGGCTCTTTATCGGTGATAAAAATGTCCGGCGCGAAGGCGGACGCCGTTTCGGAGATCAGCCGCTGACGCATTTCCAGCGTGTCGGCAATGTCGATGTGGTCGGAGATCGAGGCGTAGTCGCCATCGTAGAGTTTGATGACAGACGGTATCTTCACGAAATCCACCCGGGCCTTGAAGGCGAAAGCGCCGGCGATCTGGCTACCGGAGATTATGAGGACGGTCAGCCCCTTATAGCGCTCAACCAGCGCGTGAGCGATCGTCCGGCACCGGCGCAGGTGGCCGAGGCCGAACGTATCGTGGGAGTACATCAGGATGCGGACGTCGTTAAGGCGTTTCATTGCTTTGCGTCGTCCGCCACAATTCGCTGCAAACTGTAAGGCCACAAGCCGAGAGCCGCAACGCCTGTCGATGTTGCGGCTCCCGTGTTCATACAAACAATCAACCTACAGGCCGTAATAGCCGCCCAGACGGGTGTTGTAGCCGGGATCGTTCCAGTCGGGTTCGTTGTTGGTGGCGTAGCGGGGGGCACCTTCAAGCTGCTCGCGGGTCATGTCCACCACAAAACCGCCCTTGCTGGTATCGTAGTCGAGTTTCTCCCACGGTACGGGGTTGTATTCGTCACCGATGCCGAGAAAACCGCCAAATGCCATGATGGCATATTTGACGTGTCCATCGCGCTTGCCGATGACCACGTCATGAACCGATCCCAAGCTTTCGCCTGCACGGTTATAGACATTTGTGCCGGTCACGTCGGAGGCACGGATGTTGTCGTGTGAAACGTTCATGTCGTCCATCGTATTTCTCCTTGTTTCTCTGAACCCGCAGGCAATCGGGACACGAGAAACGGCGAATACGGCAAGTCGTTGCGCAAAAAGCGATATTTTCCGACAGGAGCCCGGATACCTACTTGTACGGGTCGGCGGCATCGCGCAGCCCGTCGCCGAGGAAGTTGAACGCGATGATGACGAGGATGACCGGTATCACCGGCAGCATCAGCCACGGGAAGACGGCGACCACATTGATCGACTGTGCCTCGTTGAGCAGCACGCCCCAGGAGGTGATCGGCTCGCGCAGGCCGAGACCCAAGAACGACAGCGCCGTTTCGCCGAGGATCATGGTGGGAATGGTGATCGTGGCCGACGCGATGAGATGGGACATGAAGCCGGGTATAAGGTGACGACCGATGATGCGGGGCGCACCGCTGCCGATGAGGCGGGCGGCCAGCACGTATTCCTCCTCCCGTAAGGACAGCAATTTGGAGCGCACAGCGCGCGCCAGCCCCGTCCAGTCGAGCAGCCCCAGAATGATCGTGATGCCGAAATAGATCAGGATCGGCGACCACGATGCGGGCATGATGGCCGACAGGGTGAGCCAAAGCGGGATCGTGGGGATGGATTGCAACACCTCGATCACCCGCTGCACGACCATATCGACCCACCCGCCATAATAACCGGCAGCCCCGCCGATGACGATGCCGAGCAGGAAGGAGACGCTGATGCCGATGAGGCCAATCGTCAGCGAAATGCGCGCGCCCTGAATAATGCGCGACAGCAGATCGCGCCCCAGCCGGTCGGTGCCGAGCAGGTAGAACGGGGCACCCTCCGGCGCGCAGACGAGGTGGTTGTCACCAGGTATCAGGCCCATCCAGTAATAGCTGTCGCCGGAGCAAAAGAAGGAGAGTGGGATGCTCTTGCTTTTGTCCTGCGTGTAGATGCGGGTCATGGTTTCCATATCCAGTTCGCGTTTGAGCGGATGGATGGACGGGCCGACGAAGGCACCGTCATGGAACAGATGGATGCCCTGCGGTTCCACATAGATGTGCTCGGAATGGCGCGTCTGGTAGTTCCACGGGGAAATAAATTCAGAAATCAGGCAGCTACCGTAGAGCAGCAGCAGGAACACGCCGGACCAGACCGCGACCTTGTGTTTGCGGAACTTCCACCACATCAGGGTCAGCTGGGAGGCGAAATAAATCTTCTCCTGCTCCGGTGTCAGACGCTCCACCGATTGCAGGTCGAACTCGGCGTCGGACACGAAATGGGGCAAAATGGCCACCCCTTCCGGTGGCAGGGACGATCGTGATTGCGGGCCGGATTTGTATGCCGTCCGCATCCGCGCCTGCTTGGCAGCAGCTTCCGCACCGATCGTCTCATCGACCATCAATGGCTGTCCGCTGTCGGCGGCAAAGGTTTCCGTGCGAACCGTTTCGGATGTGGTGTCGAGACCGTCCTCGCGCTTGTTGGTCATTTCTCGACCCCTCCCGACAGGCGGATGCGGGGGTCGAGCCAGCCGAGCGCGATGTCCGAAATGAGAACGCCGATCACCGTCAGCGTGGCGAGGAACATGAGGAAGGAGCCTGCCAGATACATGTCCTGCGATTGCAGCGCCGCGATCAAAAGCGGGCCGGTCGTCGGCAGCGACAGCACGATGGCGACAATTTCCGCACCGGAAATGATGGCCGGAAGCAGCGAACCGATGTCGGCCACGAAGAAGTTGAGCGACATGCGCAGTGGATATTTCACCAGCGCCTTGAAGGGCGGTACACCCTTGGCGCGTGCGGTGGTGACGTATTGCTTTTGCAATTCATCGAGCAGGTTGGCGCGGATGCGGCGGATCATCGCCGCCGTGCCCGCTGTGCCGATGACGATGGTGGGCACGATAAGATGTTCCATCACCGACCAGAATTTCCCCCAACTCATGGGCTGGTCAATATATTGCGCGTCCATCAACCCGCCGATGGATGTGCCGAACAGGGTCTTTGCAGAATACATCAGCAACAGCGCGAGCAGAAAGTTGGGGGTCGCCATGCCGAGGAGGCCCACGAAGGTTAGCCCGTAGTCGCCCCATGAGTATTGATGGGTGGCGGAATAGATGCCGATGGGAAAGGCGATGACCCAGGTGAGGATGATGGTGAAGAACGACACCAGCATTGTCAGCCACAACCGGTTGCCGATGACCTCGGACACCGGGCGCTGATATTCGAAGGAATAGCCGAAGTCGCCGATGACGAAATTGCCGATCCACAGCAGGTAGCGTTTCCACATGGGCTCGTTGAGCCCGTATTCCTCCCGCAGATAGGCCGCGCGCGCCAGATCGACGGATTCGCCCGATGCGATCAGCTCGCCGATATAGGTCTCCACATAATCGCCGGGCGGAAGCTGGATGATGGTGAAAATCACCATCGAGGCCAGCAACAGCGTCGGGATCATGTAGAGGGTGCGCGTGGCGATATAGCGGATCATGGCAAGACCGTTACCGAAGCGGACGTGTCATTCAAGCCCGACATGGCCCCCGTCCATCCTACTCCTCGCTGAAATAGAACGTGTCTGGCAGGTAGTGGCCGAAATACAGCGTCGGCTCGAAAGCCCAGATGCCTTCCTCCGGCACGTTGCGCAGCTTGTTGGACACGACGATGGGCTGCAAGCCGCCGGACACGATGCCGATCGTGTAGACCTGATCGGTATAGATCGACAGCATCTCGTCCCAGATGGCGCGCTGTTCGTCCAGCGTGCCGGCCGTGCGCCAGTTGTCATACAGCTCGTAGAGGCGTTGCACGGGTTTCAGGGTCGGCGCCTCGCCGGCTTCTCCCTTGGATTCGCGATACAGGCCCCATGTCGGCCATTGCGCCTGTACAGGGGAGACGGGGGCCAGTTCTTCCGGGTTCATTTCCGGCGTGGCCAGACCGCGGTTGAGCCCTTCCCAGGTGGACATGACCGTCTCACCATTCGACACGCGCCCGCGCAGAATATCGCGCTGGGACGGTTTGACGAACAATTTGACGCCGATCGCCTTCCAATGGTCGGCGATGAGCTGGAGAATGTCCGTTTCCTGCGAGGATTCACCGGCCGTCTCCACGATGATCTCGAATTCACGGCCGTCGGGCATCAGCCGTGTGCCATCGGACGTGCGTTCTGTGAAGCCCGCGGCGTCGAGCAAGGCGTTGGCCTGTTCGAGATCCCGGTCGGACCATGCTTGTGCGTATTCATCCTTGTAGAGCGGCGAGGATGGCAGCACGGAATTGGCATCCGTGCGGGCAAGGCCGAAGAAAATGGCCTCGTTGATCTCGCTCCGGTCGATACCCATCGATAAAGCGCGGCGCACCCGCACATCCTGCAAGGCGGCGCGGAAGCCTTCGTCCTTGGTGTTCATGTTGGGCAGCAGCACCATTTCCGACCCCTTGCCGGATGGCCACAGGCGCACGGAATATCCGTTGTCGGCAGCACCCTTTTTCAGGAATGCGTAATTGTCGAAGCGCAAGTAGCGGCCCTGCAGATCGCTTTCCCCCGTGCCGGTCTTGGCCGGAATGATGGAGGAGGATGCCAGATTGACGATCACCTCGTCGATATAGGGAAGTTGCGTCCCCTCCGGATCGACCCGGTGAAAGTTCTCGTTGCGCACGAAGATGATGCGTTCGCTTGGCAGCTGGGTGGACTGACGCCACGGTGCCAGTGTCGGCATGTCGGGGTTTTCGGGACGGTATGTGCGCCCGAAGCGCTGGTGCAGGTTGGTCCAGCCCTGAACCTGTTCGCTTTCGATCTTGGCCTTGATGAAGTCGGCATCGGCATATTTATCGTGCCACTGCTTCATGTAATGGGCGGGCATGTAGATTTCGAGCGGACGGGCACCGGCCAGCGCCGTCAGGAACAACGGGTTCACCTCGTCCCAGGTGTAGCGCACGGTCACATCGTCGATCACCTCGAAGGTCGGGGCGTCGCCATCGACCAGCATTTCGCGGGGGATGCCGCCGGGTTCCAGATCCGCGTTGTTGGCGACATCCTCCCACCAGTAACGGAAATCCTCGGTGGTAAAGGGCTCGCCGTCGGACCAAAGGTGGCCCTTGCGCAGGGTCAGGGTGAAAGACTTGTTGTCGGTCGTTTCCACCGCCTTCAGGATATCGGGCTTGAGCGAAAAGGTTTGGTCCCATGCGACGAGACGGGCATTGCCGTAGACCGTCATCTGGCTGATGTCTTTTTGCTTCGCCATCAGCATGTTGAGGGTTCCACCACGCTGACCAACGGTCTTTTGCATCGCGTCGAAATCGATCACGCGCGGTTCTTCCGGCGGGCCTGCAAAGGCGATGGAGGCGCAGATGGATGCACTGGCGGTGGCGGCAAGCAGGGCGGTAAGGCAGCGTTTCAACATATCGGTCGGTCCTGAGGGTCAGCGTTTCGGGTCATGTTGTCGTAGGCGGGCATTTATTGTGGGGCGATGGAAAGCAGGTCGGAGGCGGAGAAGCCGATGCGGGCGCGAACACGGTGGTTCGGCGTCAGCTGCACCATATCCATGTCGCTTTCCCCTTCACTGTCGGGGTCGGTCGGGTCGATGCGAGACAGGAAAGGATCGGGCCAACCGCTGCCCTCCGCCGCCATATCCGCATTGATGCGATCGAAATCGAGCGGGTGGTCGAGGTCGGCATGGGGCACCACGTCGAGCAGCGCGCGGGTGTAGGGATGGACGGGGCGCTCAAAAAGTTCCTCGCGGGTGGCAACTTCCACCAGCTGGCCCCTGAACATGACGCCGATGCGGTCCGCGATATAGCGCACCACGGCCAGGTTGTGGCTGATGAAGATATAGGTGAGGCCGAGTTCGCTTTGAAGCTGTTTCAGCAGGTTCAGCACCTGCGCCTGCACGGACACGTCCAGCGCCGAAACAGGCTCATCCAGAACCAGCAGTTCGGGGCGCAAAGCCAAAGCGCGGGCGATGCCGATGCGCTGGCGCTGTCCGCCGGAAAACGAGTGCGGGTAGCGGCCCAGATAGGTGGGTTGCAAGCCGACGAGCCGCATCAGTTCGGCGGCGTATTCCCGGTTCTCCCGATCGTTGCCCATGTTGTGGACTTCCATCGGCTCCTTGAGAATGTTGAGAACCGTCTGACGGGGGGAAAGGGATGAGAAAGGATCCTGAAACACCATTTGCATCCGCCGCCGGAATGATTTCAGATCATTGCCTTCAAGGTCGGTCAGTTCCGTTGTCCGGTCCTCCTCCAGCCACTGGATCGATCCTTCGGTGGGTGCCAGAGCGCGCACAATCATCTTCAATGTGGTCGTCTTGCCGCAACCGGACTCGCCCACGAGACCAAAACATTCGCCCCGCCGGACATCGAAATTCACATCATCGACAGCGCGAACGATATGCTTCTTGCGCTTGAATGTGAGCCAGCCGGTCGATTTCTTGGTGATGAATGTCTTCGACAGACCGCGCACGCGCAGCAGGGCCTCATCGCTATGGTCCTTGCGCTCCTGCACGACGCTCGCCATCGAGGCCGGGATGACGTGATCGATGTCGCGCAGGCTTTCCAGCTTCTCGTCATAGCCCATCGACAGGTCCGGCACAGCGTTGAGCAGGGCTTTCAGATAGGGATGCTGCGGGTTGCGGAAGATCGCCTCGCGTGTGCCGGCTTCCATGATCTGCCCGTGATACATCACCACCACCTCATCGGCCATGTTGGCGACGACGCCGAGATCGTGGGTGATGAGCAGCACGGCCATGCCGAGACGTTCCTGCAAATCCTTCAGCAGCGCCAAGATCTTCGCCTGCATGGACACATCCAGCGCTGTCGTCGGCTCATCGGCGATCAGCAGGGCCGGATGGCACACCAGCGCCATTGCGATCATCGCCCGCTGGCGCAGGCCGCCGGACAGTTCCATCGAATACATGGACCAGGCCGCTTCCGGCGCGGGAAAACCCACCAGATCAAGCATGTCGACCACGGTGCGCCTGATTTCGTCGCCGGAAATTTCCTTGCGGTGCAGCTCCAGCGCCTCGGCGATCTGATTGCCGATCGTGTGGAGCGGCGACAGCGACGTCATCGGCTCCTGAAAGATGATGGAGATTTTACCGCCGCGCAGTTTGATGCGCTTCGAGGAGTAGTCGTCCAAGGACGCGAGGTCTGTGGGTTCGTCGCCCGCGTGTTCCCGATACCAGATGCTGCCGGACTTGATCGACGCGACGTTGGGCAGGATGCCGAGAATGGCCTGCGACAGGATCGACTTGCCGGAGCCGGATTCCCCGACCAGCGCAACGGTCTTGCCCGCCGGAATACGGAACGATGCGCCACGGATGATATTGAGGTCGGCACCCTTCAGGTCGATATCGATGACGAGGTTGTCCACACGGATGATGTCGTGCGACGGCTTCGACTGCGGTCGTCTCGCCACCGGCATCCTTCTCGCGTTGCATCACTGCGACCATGTCGTTTCCCCTGCCCCTGCGCACACCTTACACAAAAGTTTCCATGCGTTAAGAGCGTATGACAACCGGTTTCAGTCGCTTACCGTTCCAAAGAAACCCGCCAGCATGGGGAACGTCCATGCCGACAGCATCAATGTCGTCGTTCAGAATGAGCGCGATAATGCGGATGATGCCGGAATGGGTGACAACGATCGTGTGGGGTTCGAGGTCTCTCAGCGCCGCCTCAACAGCCGCCCTGCGCGACGCCATGCTGTCCCCGCCTGCGGGAGCGAAAGTATAGCGGTCGCGCTTGCGCCGCTTGCGCTCCTCGTAGAACCGCGCCTTCACCTCCATGCTCGTCATCCCCTCCCAGCGCCCGAAGGACAGTTCGCGCAGGCGCGGCTCGATGGAAATGGCCGGCATCGGTTCGAGGTTGGATTGCAGTAAGTCGGCGGTAGCGGCTGCCCGTCGAAGTGGCGATGTCACGATCGAAAGACGATTGCCGTCGAGTTCTCCGTCGGCGCAAAGCTGCCTTACGAAGTGGGCATGTTGCGCGCCCCGGGTCTTTCCGGCCTCGGATAGAATGGTGTCGGTCGATCCCTGATACCGGCCCGCAGCGTTCCATGCCGTTTCCCCGTGGCGCAGGAACAGAAGAGGGGGCGCAATCGTCATGGACCCTGTGTGTCAGACAGTTTTCAACAGGTCCACCTCGGCCCGACCGCGCTGGTCTCGCGCATAAAGTGTGGTTCTGATAGGCGTAGCCGCGTTGCCAACGCGGTCTTCGTCTCATGTCGTCATCTTCCGGTTCGTCGAGCCGCTCGTTTATTGACCGCTTCATCCGCATGTCATGCCTGGCCCTGCTCGCATTGTGCCTGGCGGTAGGCGTTTCAGGCTCGCCTGAACCGGCCCACGCGCAAGTGCAGTTGTTGACGAACAGCGCGAACAAGAGCGGAAGCGAAGGTCTGGAGCGGCTGATCGAGGATGCGCGCACCAACGGCTCCACGGTTATCGTCGTGCAGCCGCCGGGCGCCGAGATGGACATGCCAGTTGCCGATACCCGTGCGATGCGGGCCGAGCGGTTTCTGGAAGCGCGTAACCGGATGGGGCAGATATTCGGGGACTTGCCGGGACTGCCGGAAAGGCTGGCCGCCAATTTTGCCGCCTCCAGTCCGGACGGCTCGGTCTGGTGGCTGGTGCGGGCGCTGGCAACGGCGCTGCTCGGAACCAGTATCGCCTTCCTGATCACCATCCCCGTCTATCGCTGGGCGGTGCGGCAGTTTCCCGTTCTGGTGCCGGGAACGCCGGAGACCACGTCCGACAAGGTGCAATATTTGCTGGTGCGCACGATCATGTCCGTGTTGCTGCTCTCCTTGTCGTTCTTCGTCGCACTGGCAGTCGCGGTTGTCCTCGATTCCGGCCACGAACCGGCACGCCGTGTCATTTTCGAGGTCATTGTGGCCTACACGGCCTAC
Source organism: uncultured Alphaproteobacteria bacterium (assembly GCA_963799325.1). GTDB lineage: Bacteria > Pseudomonadota > Alphaproteobacteria > Rhizobiales > Rhizobiaceae > Pseudahrensia. Next base: position 665,776 of record CAWCWS010000004.1, read on the forward strand.
CGGTTCGTGCGCCACGGCATTTCGTGGAACCTGTTTGCCGGCAACATGCCGCAATACCGGCTGGTCAACCTGTCCGACGATGAGGCGGTGCGGATGCACCGCACGTTCCATATTGGCTTTGCGCTTCTCGCCGCGCTCTACGCGTTCGTCCGCGTCACGGTCATCACGGGAGGGGATCAGGTTCGAGCCGGGCTGACAGGCGGGATCACACGCGACGATGTGGCCCTGCTCCAGATCGGGCTTGCCCTGTTCGCAACGCTGGCGCTGGCGCTCTACGTGATCGGCAACTGGCGCAGCATTCAGCACATTTTCGCGCCCCGCGCGCCATCGGCTCCGCTTTACAAGTTGCGGACCGGACTGGCGAAACTCGTGCCGCTGGCTGTTCTTGTCTATGGCGTCGTAGCGATGGCCGTGTTCGTGTTCCGCCTCGCCCTTGGCCTGCCCGCGCCCGGGCTGGTTCTGGTGGCCCCGTTCGTCGCTTTGTATTTGGGCATCATGGCCTACGCATTGGCCATGACGATCATCGCAGCCATCTACACCTACCGCAGACGCCGGTTCGAAGCGAAGGTGCAGGCAGCGCGGGCCGAGCATGAGGCGACCCTCGGCATCCCGCTCGCCGAGGGCGAAGAAATCCTCACCGGCACGGATGTACCGCAAATGGTCTATCAGCCCATGTTCCGCGGCTTTCTCGAACAGGCCACACTGCTTCTCATTTCGACAATCGCCATCGGGGAACTGGGCCGGTTATGGGGCGTGCGGGTCGGTGAGCCGGGGAACTGGCTGGCCGGTGGTCTCGACATGATCGCCAGCGTTGGTCTGGCATGGATCGCCTATCAGGCCGTTTGCCGCTGGGTTGACCATCGCATGGCCCTGGAGGCCGGTCCCGAAGAGGTGGGCGACGAAGGCGAAGGCAACGAGGGTGGCGCCGGGGCGTCCCGCATGGCAACGCTTCTGCCGATCGTGCGCTATGTCCTCATCGCAATTATTCTTGTTGCTGCCGTCGTCGTCATCCTGTCGCGGTTCGGTATCGACATCGGACCTATTATCGCCGGTGCCGGTGTCGTGGGCATCGCGGTCGGGTTCGGGGCGCAGAAACTCATTCAGGACATCTTCTCGGGTGCGTTCTTCCTGATGGACGATGCCTTCCGCAAGGGCGAGTATGTGGAGATCGAAGGCATCAAGGGCGTGGTGGAGAAAATCTCCATCCGCTCGTTCCAGCTGCGCCACCATCTGGGCGCCCTTCACACCCTGCCCTTCGGCGAGATCAAGCAGCTGACCAACTATTCCCGCGACTGGGTGATGATGAAGCTGCCGCTCCGCGTCACCTACGACACGGATGTGGAAAAGGTCCGCAAGCTGGTGAAGAAGCTGGGCCAGCAACTGCTGGAACACCCGCAGGTCGGCCACACGTTCATGCAGCCGCTGAAATCGCAGGGGGTCTACAAGATGGAAGATTCCGCGATGATCATCCGCGTCAAATTCATGACCAAACCGGGGGAACAGTTCGTCACGCGAAAAATCGTCTACGAGAGCATTCAGGATTTGTTTGCCCGCGAAGGCATCCATTTCGCGCACAAGGAGGTGACGGTGCGGCTGGCTGACGGGCAGAAATCCGATGACCTGACCGCCGACGAGCGCAAGGCCGTCATGTCGGCGGCGCGTAGCGTCATTGACGAAGAGGAGGCTGCGGCGCTTGAAGCAGCCGGTGGTGGAAGCGGCGGCAGTGACCGCTAGGCTCGATACGACCTCACCCTTCGGTTCCCATCGGTCGAAGTGGCATGAGCGCGCGGTCTGGGCGGCCAGCGATGCGGTGTTTCTTCCGGCCTCGTGGCGAAGGCCACTTCGCAAGCGGTTCGCGCGACCCGTCGCAGGGCCGTTCGATGTGACAATGGAAGGCATGAAGCTGCGCCTCTATCCAGCGGAAAACCATTGCGACCGGGTGATTTTCGGACGCCGAACCCTGCCGGAAAGGGCCGAGCACGAGGCACTGCTGCCGTATCTGTCCGACGGGATGACGTTTGTGGATGTGGGGGCCAATGTCGGCTCCTATTCCTGCTATGTCGGCACCCGGACGCATGACGCGCGGATCGTCGCCTTCGAGCCGCACCCGTGCACCCATGCCAAGCTGCTGTTCAACCTCGCCGCTAATGATTTGCCGACACATGATGTGTTCAACTGCGCGTTGGGTGAAGCGGAGGCGTTGATGGCGCTGTGGTCGGATGGCGGATCGAATATCGGCCATACGTCGCTGCTGCCGGAAGGCACGGCCAATGCGAAAGTCTCCGTCGATGTGCCGGTTCGCGTTTTGCCGGACGTTCTGGAGGAACGCGGGGTAGAGCATGTCGACCTGTTGAAGATCGACATAGAAGGCTTCGAGGATCGTGCCCTGATGCCGTTGCTGGAGGCGGACGAAAACCTGTGGCCCCGCGCCGTGCTGATCGAGCGCAGCCATGCCGAGCTGTGGGCACGCGATGTCGTGGCCGCGCTGATGGAACGGGGGTATGGAGAGGTGTTCTCGACGGGGGAGAACACGCTTTTGACCAGAACCTAGCCACGCACGCGTCATCCTCGGGTCAAGCCCGAGGATGACGGACGCAAGGTAAGCTCGCGCCTGTCGGCTGCCGCTCTTGCTTGGTCGCTCGCGCCTGTCGGTGGCCGCTCAGTACATATGCTGCCCACCGTTGATCGAAATCGTCGAGCCGGTGATGAAGTTGGAATCCTCGCGCACCAGAAACCACACGGCCCGCGCGATCTCGCTCGGGTCGCCCAGACGACCGGCGGGGACGGTGGCGATGATTTTCTCCAGCACGTTTTCCGGCACGGCGGCGACCATATCGGTCTCCACATAACCGGGAGCGACCGTGTTGGCGGTGATGTTGTTGCGCGCGCCTTCCTGCGCCAGCGCCTTGGTCATGCCGATCACGCCCGCTTTTGCGGCGCAATAGTTCACCTGACCGTATTGCCCGGCCTGCCCGTTGACCGACGAGATGTTGACGATGCGCCCGAAATTCTCCTCGACCATGTGCGGCCAGAGGGCTTTCGTCATGTTGAAGACAGAGGAGAGGTTCGTCTGGATCACGTCGTTCCAGTTGTCGAAGCTCATCCGTTTCAACGTGCCATCTCGTGTGATGCCCGCATTGTTGACAAGAACGGTGGCCCGCCCGTGTTCGGCAACGATTTCCTCAACCGCCTGCAAACAAGCCTCGTGGTCGGACACATCCCACTTCTTGGCGGGAATACCCGTCTCGTCGGTGAACTTGGCGGCCTGTTTGTCGTCGCCGCCATACCCGGCGATCACCTTGAAGTCGGCCTCCTTGAAGACCTCGCAAATGCCGCGGCCAATGCCGCGCGTGCCGCCGGTGACGATGGCTGTTCTTCTTGGCATATCTGTTCCTCCCAGAACGTGTCGTGTGGTTTACACCGCGATCTTGTCGTCGCTGATCGGTGCCTTTTTCTTGGCCGCCAGTTTGCTTGGCGCACCCTTTTTGGCGGCTGGTTTCACCTTATCGGTAGAATGTTTCTCGATGAAATCGAGGACCACTGGCCGGATGTTCTTATGCCATGCCTTGCCGGAAAAAATGCCGTAATGGCCAGCCTCCGGTTCCAGATGGTGGGATTTCCTGGCGTCCGGCAGGTCCGGCATCAGGCCGAGCGCAGCAAGGCACTGACCGGGCGCGGAAATGTCGTCGTTACCCCCTTCGACGATCAACACCGGCACGGTTGAAATCTTGCCGATATCCACCGGCGCGCCGTCGATGGTGAAGGAATTGGTGGCGATGTGCCGCTTCTTGAAGATGCGCTCCACGGTGGAAAGATAGAACTCCGCCGGCATGTCCATGACGGCCAGATATTCGTCGTAGAACGTGTTGTGGCGGTCGTAATCCGACGCCTCGCCCGCGGCGGTGCGCTTGATCTGATCGGCGAACGCTTTCGTGTGACTGTCCCAGTTCATGGCCATGAAGGAGGTGAGCTGCACGGCCCCGGGATAAACGGCGCGGCCCACGCCCTTGTAGTTGGCACCGACGGTCTGGATGACGGTATGGGTCAGCTGTCCCATCGTGACGCGGTTGCCGAAATCCGTCACTTCGGTCGGGTTGGCGTCCGGATCCACCGGTCCGCCGATCAGGGTAAGCGATGCGGGCTGGGATTTCGGCTCGTGTTCGGCCAGCCAGGCGGTGGCGACCAGCGTGAGCGGCACGGGCTGGCACACGGCGATGACGTGGGTTTTGGGGCCGACCTCGCGCATGAAGTCCACCACGTATTTGGTGTAATCCTCCACGTCGAACTTGCCCGCCGAGACCGGCACGTTGCGGGCATTGCGCCAGTCGGTGATGAAGACGTCGCAATCGGGCAGCAGGGAGACGACTGTCTTGCGCAGTAATGTGGCGTAATGGCCGGACATGGGAGCGACGAGCATGACGCGGGGACGTTTCGGGTCCGGATCGCGGTTGACGTTGAAATGAAGCAGGCGCGCGAAGGGCTTTTCCAGCACCGTATCGATGCTGACCAGATGGTCGCTTCCCTCGGACACGACGGTCTGGATGCCCCAGTCGGGCCGCGTGGCGAGTCGGTCGAAGGCCCGCTCGGACACGGTGCCCCAAGCGGCCATTGCGGCGGGAAACGGGTTGGGCGCGAGGCCGAAGACCGGGTTTCCCCAGAATGTGCGCGCCGTCGCACCCAGCCACTTGCCGTAAAGGCGGGCGGATTCCGTCATATCGTAGGCCGGCGTCATATAGGGTTTGGCCATTGGTGCGTCCTGTTCGGTCTTGATCGGTGTCTGGTTGGTCGATGAACGGTTTTACCCCCGTCCTGTTGCATTCATATGGTGCAGCGCGTCATGTGTTCATAGACTAACAAACACCGACGACAGGCGATAGGCAGCACTTGGTATGAGCGATGACAGCACGACCGGCTCCAATACGACTGGCAGCGAGACTTCGGCATTGACGCAGAATATGGCGCGGCTCGACGAGTTGACACGGCGTCTCGTGGCCGCTGCCGCCAATGGGCGCAAGAGCCATCCCGCGATGGAAGCACCGGGCCACGAGCTTTACGTAAAGGCCGCCGCCGCCATGATGGCGCAAATGATGGCCGAACCGGAACGGATGATCGAACGGCAGGTGCATCTGTGGCGCGATACGCTGCAGAACTATGCCGCAGCACAAAAAAAGCTCGTCGAGCCGGTCGAAGCACCTGAAAAGCCCGACAAGGCCTTCGCCAACCCGCTGTGGGACAGCAATCCGTACTTCTCGTTCGTTCGCGACCAGTACCGCCTGTCGTCCCGCGCCATCGAAGACAGCGTCGCTGCGCTCACTGACATGAGCGGAGCCGAGAAGGACCGCCTCGCCTTCTTCACCCAGCAGATGGTGGACATGATGTCCCCCGCCAATTTCCTCGCCACCAATCCCGATGCCATCGAAAAGGCGCTTGCGACGGACGGGCAATCCCTGGTGGACGGGCTGGAGAACCTCGTTCGGGATATGGAGGCCAATGACGGTCGTCTGGCGGTCACGCTGGCCGATCCGAACGCCTTCCAGCTTGGCGAGAACATCGCCACCGCGCCGGGCAAGGTCGTGTTCCGCAACCGCATGTTCGAGCTGATACAGTACTCGCCGGATACGGAGGAGGTGTACGAGACGCCGCTGGTGATCTTTCCGCCGTGGATCAACAAGTTCTACATTCTCGACCTGAAACCGAAGAACTCGTTCATCCGCTATGCTGTGGCCCAGGGGCACACTGTCTTCGTGGTATCATGGGTCAATCCGGACCCGTCCTATGCCGAGACCGGCATCGACGATTACCTGCGCGACGGAGCGATGGAAGCAATCGCGCAGGTAAAAGCCGTTTGCAGCACGCGGCAGGTCAATGCCATCGGCTATTGCATCGGCGGCACGTTGCTGGCCTCGGCACTGGCGCTGATGGCCAAACGGGGTGACACGTCCGTCGCCAACGCCACCTTCTTCACCACCCTGCTGGACTTTGCCGAACCGGGGGAACTGGGCGTCTTTCTGACCGACGACTTCATGGGCGGGCTGGAGGCGGAACTGGAGGCGCGGGGCATGCTCGATGCCTTCTTTATGGCACGCACCTTCTCGTTTTTGCGCGCGCGCGACCTCGTCTATGCCCCCGCCGTTCGGTCCTACATGCTGGGCGAAGCGCCGCCTGCTTTCGACCTGCTGTTCTGGAACGGTGATTCCACCAACCTGCCCGCCGCGATGGCGCGGGAATATCTGCACGGTCTGTACCGCGAAAACCGTCTGGCCAAAGGCACATTTGCGGTGGACGGCGAAACCGTGTCGCTCGGCGATATCACGATTTCCACCATCGCCATCGCCACCCGCACCGACCATATCGCGCCGTGGGCATCGTCCTTCTCGGGCATCTCGCAGTTCAGGGGAGATACCACGCTGATCCTCTCCGATTCCGGCCATATTGCCGGCATCGTGAATCCACCTGCCGCGCAGAAATACGGCTACTGGACCAATGATGCGGCCTTCGAAGCTACGGAGTCACAGGACTGGTTCGACGCGGCAGAACGGCACGAAGGGTCATGGTGGCCGGTCTGGAGTGATTGGATGGCATCGCGGTCCGGCAACATGATCGCGGCGCGGCATCACCTTAGTACCACCCTTGGCGACGCACCCGGCAGCTATGTGAAAGCACCGCGCCCGAAGGCGGTTTGATCACCGGCTGACGTTATTTGCCGCGGTGCGGCAGAATCATCTTGCAATGACGCGCTGCGGCATTATATGATGACTGCAAGGCGGTTCCCTCGCCGCCCGGGCAATGACCAGCTTCCAAGGAGCACACCATGATGAACACCGATTACTCCACATTCTTTCAGGATATGATGTCCGGCAAGGGTTTCGACATGCCAGCAGCCAACGACATGTTCGGCACGATGACCGCCTATCAGGCGAAACTGAACAAAATCGCGCTGGATGCCGCCGAAAAGAATGCCGAACTGTCCTACGGCTGGATGAAGGACACGCTGTCCAAGATGGAAGTGTTCGCCAATCCGAAGGCTGATCCATCCGAAATGGCGAAATCCGCAACCGAGGCCATGACATCCGCCATGCGCGCCGCGCCCGAGCATGTCGCCAAGTTCGCCGAAGTCGCCAAGCAGGCTCAGACCGATACGGTCGAAGTCATGATGCAGGCGGGCAAGGATATGCAGGGCGAAGCCGTTGCCGCTACCAAAAAGGCCACACCGCAAAAGGCGGCCTGAGTTTTCCCGACACAATGACTGACAGGGGCACCTTGGGTGTCCAGATAATGGGCGGACCAGTATTGGTCCGCCCTTTTTCGTGCTTTTTGCGCGCGCCATATGGATATTGGGCATGAGCCAGACGCCAGCAGACATGACGTCAACAGACAAAACAATCATCATCAAGCGCTACGCCAGCCGCAAGCTCTACGACCCGCAGGCCAAGGTGTATGTGACGCTGGACGATGTGGCCCGCTACATCGCCGAGGGGCATACAGTGCGGATCGTCGACAAGAAGACGGACGAGGACCTGACCAGCCAGTATCTCGTGCAGATCATCGCCGAGCGGGAAAATAAAGGCGACAGCCCGCTCCCCGTATCCGTGCTGACGGATCTCGTGCGGCTCTACCATGACCGTGCCAGCGCGTTGACGCCAACATTCCTGTCACAAGCCGTGGAAGCCTTCGCCGAACAGCAGAAGAAAGTGGTGGAAACCATTTCCGATCCCGTCCGCGCCGTGTCGGCCATGCAGCAATGGCAGGCGCAGCAGGCCAAACTGTTCGGCAAGGCGCTCGATGTGGCAACCGGTGGGCTTTCCAGTGGTCTGGCAGGTGGCTTGACGGGCGGTCTGGGTCGCAAGCCCAGGCGTACGACCAGGGAAACCGTCACACCACCCGCAACGGCCAACGATGCGCGGATCGACGCGCTCGAAGCCCAGCTCTCCGCCCTGCAATCCGAACTCCAGAAACTGAAATAAACCGATGCCCGACCGTTTTCTCGAAAACCGCACCGCCCTCGTCACCGGCTCCACCAGTGGTATCGGCCTGGCCATCGCAAAAGCCATGAGCGGCGCGGGTGCGCGTATTGCCGTTCATGGATTGGCCGATGAGCAAGAAGCGCAGGCCGCCGTGCTGGCCTGCCGCGATGCCGGCGCGCCGGATGCACGGTTCTTCGATGGCGACTTGCGCGATCCCGATACGATCGACGGGCTGATGGATGCGGTATCGAACTGGGCAGGTTCAGATGGCGGGCCGGACATTCTGGTCAACAATGCCGGTGTCCAACGGACCGTTTCGCTCGCGGACGCCGATGCCGCCACGTGGGATCTCGTCATTGCTGTCAACCTGAGCGCAGCCTTCCACACAATGCGCGCAGCCCTGCCCGGCATGGCGACCCGCGGCTTCGGGCGGGTCATCAACATCTCCTCCGTCCACGGCCTCGTCGCATCGCCGGACAAGGCGCCCTATGTGGCGTCGAAATTCGGGCTGGTCGGCCTGTCGAAAGTTGCGGCGCTGGAATATGCGACCGCCGGGAGTGCCGAAAGCGGGGGTGTTACCGTCAACTGCATCAACCCCGGCTGGGTGGAAACGGGCCTGATCGAGCCGCAGATCGAGGCCGCCGCGAAAGAAGCGGGCGGAGACCGGGACGCGGGTGTCGCCGCCATGCTGTCGGCCAAACAGCCCAGCCGCCGGATCACCACGCCGGACGAGATCGGCGATGTAGCCTTATGGCTGTGCCACCGCGCCGCCCACAATATCACCGGCACGACCGTGCCCGTGGACGGCGGCTGGACGGCGCAGTAGTAAAAGTTTGCTCTCACGCAGAAGTCCTGCGGACTTCGCTCCGAGGGGCGGCACTAGCGCCGGTCGGCCGCTTGGCCTCCTCGCAGTTTCCGCTCGGGCGGAAACGGCTGTGACTTCGATCCTCCAGTTAGTCTGGGATCAATCCTTCCGCAAAACCGTCGTGACCACCGAACCATGCTCCATCGTGCGATGGACGGGACACTTGTCGGCGATTTCCAGCAGCTTCGCATGTTCGCCGGGGTCCACCGTGCCATCCACGTGAATGCGCCGCTCGAAGCGGTCGATGCGGGAGCGAGCCGCCTGTTCATCATCGCATTCGGCGCAATCCTTACCATGCACCTTGGCGTGGGAGACCTCCACCGACAGGTTGCCCAGATTCCACTTCTTGCGGTCGGCATACATGCGTAGGGTCATCGTGGTGCAAGCACCGAGTGCTGCTGCCAGCATGTCGTAGGGGGACGGACCGGTGTCGTCCCCGCCATAGCTTTCCGGCTCGTCGGCAAACCAGGTGTGACGGCCCACAGTCACCACCTGCTGGAACTTGCCGTTGCCCGTTTCCGCTACGCGGGTGACGCCGTCCAAGTCCGGCTCGACTTCCGGTGCAGGATCGAGATAGCGGGCGACCCAAGAGCGGATGACGCGCGCCGCGAACAGCGCGTCCCGCTCCTTCGTCAGCAGGTGGTCGGCGCGGTCCAGCGACACGAAACTTTTCGGGTGGCGGGCGGCGACAAAGATCTCGGTCGCGTTCTCGATCCCCACAGTCGCATCAACCGGTGAGTGCATCACCAGCAGCGCCCGGTCGAGATTGGCGACATGCTCCTTCAGCTTTACTGCGCGCACATCTTCGAGAAACTGCTTCTGAATGCGGAACGGGCGGCCCTGCAACGAAACGTTTGCCACACCGTCGCTTTCGATCCGGGACAGGTCGGCCTTGAAATTGTGCAGCACATGCTCGGTATCGGCAGGCGCGCCGATTGTAACGACCGCCTTCACCTCCGGCATCCGCTCCGCCGCCGCCAATACGGCGGCTCCACCCAGCGAATGGCCGATGAGCAATTGGGGCGCGCGGTGATTGTCGCGCAACCAGTCCGCCGCCAGCACAAGATCGGCGATGTTAGACGAGAAGTTGGTGGAGGCAAATTCACCCTTCGATGACCCCAGACCCGTGAAATCGAAGCGCAGGACGGCAATGCCCAACCGCGCGAGTTCGGTGGCGATGCGTCGCGCCGCCAGCACGTCCTTGGAACAGGTGAAGCAATGGGCGAACAGGGCATAAGCGCGGACCTGCCGCCCATTTCTGTTTCCGGCAGGCATATCCAGGCAGGCGGCGAGTTTGGCCCCGTCATGGCCGGCAAAGTCGGCACGGATCGTGTCGGATGGCATGGCGTGTTGTCCGGTCTCTTTCGCCGCTACCGTGCCACGAACAGGACCGCGGGCCAAACGGGGGTGAAATTCCTTTCTACAGGTCGAACATCGCCCCGTATTTCGCTTCCAGATATTTTAGCAACGGCTCGGCTGTCAGCGTCTGACCGGACGCCTGCTCGATCAGGTCGGCGGCAGGCAGAATGCTGCCGTGGCGATGGATGTTTTCCCGCAGCCAGTCCAGCACCGCACCGGTGTCGCCCTGGGCCAGTTGCCCGTCGAGACCCGGTACCGCATCCCGCAGGGCGGTGTTCAGTTGAGCCGCGTAGATATTGCCCAGCGAATAGGTCGGGAAATAGCCGAACAGGCCTGCCGACCAATGCACGTCCTGCAGGATACCGCGCGCGTCATCCGGTACGGCGAGAGCGAAATCGCGCTCGAAACGGGCGTTCCACGCATCGCGCAAGTCCACAACGTCGAGACGTCCGGCGATCAGGTCGCGCTCCAGCTCGAACCGTAACAGGACGTGCAGGTTGTAGTGCACCTCGTCGGCCTCGGTGCGGATGAAGCCGGTCTCGACATGGTTGACGGCGCGGTAGAGCTCGTCCGGGCCGGTCAGTCCACCGGCACCCAGATGGCTTTCGATCTGCGGCCAGAGCCATTCGCAGAAGGGGCGGGAACGGGCGATCTGGTTTTCCCACAGCCGCGACTGGCTTTCATGCACACCCATCGAAACACTCGATCCGGCAGGCATCAGCCGGTGGGCCTGGGGCACACCCTGTTCGTAAAGGGCATGGCCGAGTTCGTGGATGGTGGAATAGAGGCAATCCATAGGATTGTCGGCATCGACGCGGGTGGTGATGCGGGCATCGCCGCCGGTGCCGGACGAGAACGGGTGGACGGACAGGTCCAGCCGCCCGGCCTCGAAATCGTATCCCACCTTTTCGGCGATCAAACGGGCCAAGGCCATTTGGGACACTGCGTCGAACGAGCCCGACAGCGTATGCTGCTTGCTGCCGGACGCTGCAACGGCTGCGCGCAAGGCGGAGAGGCGCGGGCGCATCCCCTCCAGCAACGGTGCCAGCCGCGCGACATTCATGCCCGGTTCGTAATCGTCCAGAAGCGCGTCATAGAGCGCGTCGGCATCGCTGTCGCCGCCAGCCAGCGCCGACGCTTCCTCCCGCCGCAATGCGACGACTTCCGCCAGATGGGGTGCGAAGGCGGCGAAATCGTTTCCCTGTTTCGCAACCGCCCAGGCGTGCTGGGCCGCCGATGTGGTGCGGGCGATCCTTGCAGCGAGTTTCGGCGAAACGCGCATGGAGCGTGTGTAGCTGCGGGTGATGAGACGGACATTGGCCTGCTGCGCCGCATCGAGATCGGTCCCGTCCAATGCCGCCAGCCAGTCTCCGATACGCGGATCGGTGCGCCGCTCGTGGACCACCTCCTCCAGCGCGGCCATCTGGTCCGCACGGGCTTCCGCACCCTTCGGTGGCATCATAACCTCCTGATCCCACATCAGAAGTCCGGACGCCTGCGAAAGGGCGGTTGTCTGACGGGTGTGGTCGGCAAGGTGCTCATAGGACGTGAGAGGCGGCATAGGGACGTTGATCCGCATTTCGAAAAACTCTTCTTAACACTGTCCCGCTAGTTTGGCCTTCAAATATATGATGTCGCGTATTCAATGGTGCCATGATCGAAGCAATAACCAAGACAGCGATCTCCGAAAAACCACGGAGTAAAACCCGCATACAACCCGCGCCCAAGGCGAAGGCCATGACTGCGATAGTTTCGCGGGTCGATACCAAGGCGATCACCGACGCGTGTGCCGGCAGCGTGATGCGATCGGTGGGCGAGTGCGTGTTCGAGTGGGACATCGCTTCAGACACACTGCAATGGAGCAACGGCAGCGATGCACTGCTGCATATCGACGGGCTGGACACCATTGGCAGCAACCGGGATTTCTCGCGGCTGCTGCTGCCCACGACACCTGCCAATCGCAGCGACGTCATCTTTTCAGGCTTGGGCCAGGACAGCGGTGATGGCGTGCCCTACAATGTGCAATACGCGCTGTCAGGCGAAACCCTGCGCCACGGGGCAGACCTGTGGATTGAGGAAACCGGGCGCTGGTTTTCAGACGGCAAGGGCTCCAAAAGCGCCAACCGCCCGGTGCGCGCCCACGGCGTCATGCGTGTCGTCAACGAGCGACGGTTGATCGAGGAGCGCATGGACCGCCTGTCGCGCTTCGACACGCTGACCGGCCTGCTCAACCGCACCATGCTGAACGAGGCCGTTGAAGGGCAGTTTCACATCATGGCGCAAAACGGCACCGAAGCGGGTTTCCTGCTCATCGGTTTCGATCACTTCGATCTCATCAATTCCGTTTATGGCTATGCGGCGGGCGACGAGGTCATCACCCATATCGCCAACCAGCTTCACGCCAACCTGCGCGAGGTCGATACGGTCGCGCGTTTCTCCGGTACGCGGCTCGGCATTCTTCTGCCCAACTGCAACGAGCGGGAAATGATGGTCGCCGGGCACCGCATTCTCGACATGTTCGGTACCACGGTCGTCGAAACCAGCGTCGGCCCCATCGCAACCTCCCTGTCCATCGGTGCCGTCTCCATCCCACGCCACGCGCGGGACATGCGCGGCGCGACGGTGGCTGCCCAACAGGCACTGACACAATCACGGCGCAACCGGGATTCATCGCTGGTCTCGTTCCGGGTCGATCCGGTTCGTGCGCGACGTCATCTGGATTCGGCCAAAATGGCCAAACGCATCGTCACCGCGCTGGGTGACGGGCACATCAATCTCGCCTGGCAGCCCATCGTGAATGCCAAAACGGGTGAAACCATCTTTCACGAGGCCTTGCTGCGGCTGGCCGATTCCGAAGGGGAACCGATCGCGGCGAAGGATTTCGTGGGTGTGGCGGAAGAGCTCGGGCTCATCCGCATCGTGGACCACCACGCCCTCGATCTGGCACTGGCAACGCTCGCCGAGTGCCCGGACGCCGTGTTCTCGCTCAATGTCTGCCACGACACCGCCAGCGATCCGCTGTGGCTTTCCAAGCTGGCCGCCGCCGTCAACCGGGACAAGACATTGCCCGCACGGTTGATCGTGGAAATTACCGAGAGCCATGCGGCGGAATCGATGGAAGAGGCGTTGCGCTTCATCCACGAGGTCAAAGGGCTTGGCTTCCGTGTTGCGCTGGACGATTTTGGCGCGGGTTATACGTCGTTCCGAAACCTGAAGAGCCTGCCTTTCGACATCATCAAGGTGGACGGGCAATTCGTCCGCAATCTGGCTTCCAGCACGGAGAACCAGTCCTTCATCCGGGCATTGGTCGATTTGGCCGGTCTCTTCGACGCACAGGTCGTGGTGGAGTGGGTCGAGGACGAGGCCACCGCCAAGCTGCTGGGCGACTGGGGCGTCGATCTGTTGCAGGGCTTCTATTATGGCGCGCCCGACATGACGGTGCCGTGGAGCGGGCGTGACGGCGAGATGAAGACGGTCAAATCGTCCCGCCCGTCCCATCCGGGGCGGGCGCGCAAGGCCGCGTGACAATCCAGGTCTCGCTAGGCCCCGCGCGGACCGCTGCGGGGTTTGGGAAACCAGTCGGGCGGTGCCATCTCGAAATTGGCGAAGTCGAAGGCCGGTGCAACGGTGCAACCGGCCAGTGTCCACCGGCCCAGGCTTTCCGCCGTCTGCCACCAGCCGGGCGGCACGACCAGTTGCGGCTTCTCGCCCATATCGATCGCCGTACCCAGCCTGTGAGCCTCGGCATCGTGGCCGTTGGGGGAAAAGGTCAATGCCAGCGGGCCACCGGCATAATGGTGCCAGACTTCCGACGACCCGTGGACACGGTGCCAATGGGAGCATTCCCCCGCTTCCAATAGATAGAAGATGGCCGTTGATGCCTCATCGCGAAAGGTCTCGCGGAAGTGGCCGCCCTCCGGATGTGGTGCGAGGTTGAGCATCCGGACGACGTCGGCGGCTGAAAGGTCGTTCACGGGGCCGCCTGCTCAGGCATTGTCCTTGCGCTTGCGGATCTCAGTAAAAACCTCCGCATCGGTCGCGTCTTCCATGCCCAGATGTTTGCGGATAGCCGGGTCGTGGGGGCGCAGGAACGGGTTGGTCTCTTTTTCCAGGGCAATGGTCGTCGGCAAGGTCGGCTGACCGTCGTCGCGCAGATGTTCGATGTCGCGCGCCCGTTCGGCCAGAGCCGTGTTCGTCGGATCGACGGTGACGGCGAATTTCGCGTTGGAGAGCGTGTATTCGTGGCCCGCATAAACCCTGGTGTCGTCCGGCAGAGCGGCCAGCGCCTGCAGGCTCTCGTGCATCTGCAGCGGTGTGCCCTCGAAAATGCGGCCACAACCGAGCGCGAATAATGCGTCGGCGGCGAATAGCAGCTTTTGATCGGGGAAGTGGTAGGCGATCTGACCCAGCGTGTGGCCCGGCGTGGCGATGACCTCGACCCGGTGTCCGCCGACCTCAAACGTGTCACCACCCGAGACCCGCTCGTCGATGCCGGGAATACGGTCGGCCTCGGCCGCCGGGCCGATGATGGTGCAGCCGTGGGCTGCCTTCAGCGCAGTGTTGGCCTCCACGTGATCCGGGTGATGGTGGGTGGTGAGTATGTGGGTGAGGGACAGGCGCTTGTCTTCCAGCACATCGGCCATCGGCTCCAGTTCCGGCGCATCGATGGCGATGGTCGTGCCATTCTCGCGGTCGTGGAGGATGACGGCATAATTGTCGTCGCGGGCGGGGAACTGGAAGACTTGAAGGCGGGAACTGGACATGGATGTGCGAACCAAGGTGTTTGTGCGGACAGGTTTGTGGGCTAAGGCCTTACCATGCAGATGGATATTGTCGAACTGCGCCGTTTTTATGCAAGTCCGCTCGGGCAGGCGGTGGAGCGATCGCTCACACTGTCGCTCGCTTCGATGTGGACGAAACTGTCGAACGAGCGATTGCTGGGGCTGGGCCACACCGCACCGTGGCTCGACCGGTTCGGCGCGGATGCGGAGCGGGCCTTTTCGTTCCAGCCTGCCCGGCAAGGGGCAATGCGCTGGCCCCACGGCAAACCCTGCGCCAGCGCGCTGGTCTTCGACGAGGATCTGCCCCTGCCGGATGCGGCCATCGACCGGGTGCTGATGGTGCACGCGCTGGAGCATTGCGAGGATGCGGAAGAGACGCTGCGTGAAATCTGGCGCGTGATGACGACCGGCGGGCGGCTTGTCGTCGTCGTACCGAACCGGCGGGGGCTATGGGCGCGGATGGACCATACGCCGTTCGGCGCGGGCAAACCCTATTCCAGCGGGCAGTTGACGCGGCTGCTGCGCGCGACTGGCTTTACGCCGACGGCCTCCGGCGATGCGCTGGGCTTTCCGCCTTTCCGTCGCCAGTGGCTGTTGAAAAGCGCCGGTGGCATCGAACGCATCACCCGCCGCATCGCGCCGATTCTGGCAGGCGCCATCGTGGTGGAAGCAACCAAGCGTATCCATCAGGGCATCACGGTGCGGGAGCGGCAGTCGCGGCGCGTCTTCGCCCCGGTGCTTGCGCCCCAAAGCGCATCACAGGGCGCATCGCGGGAGGCGGGCACGGCTTTGATTGCAAACGGGGGTAACGCGCCGTAGAACGCGGCGTCTTTCCAGGGAAACGCAATTATGCCCGCTACAAGCCGCCCTACCCCGAACTCCGGTATCATGGAGATCGCCGCCTATGTGCCCGGTAAGTCTGCCGTGCCGCAGGGCGTGCGGTTGCACAAATTGTCGGCCAACGAAACGCCGCTCGGCCCGAGCCAGGCGGCGCGGGACGCCTATGCGGGACTGGCCGACCGGCTGGAAGACTATCCTGACGGATCGTCCACCGGCCTACGCACCGCCATCGCCAAGGCGCACGGGTTGAACGCCGCCAATATCGTTGTCGGCAACGGGTCGGACGAATTGCTACACTATCTGGCACAGGCCTATCTGCAGGCGGGCGACGAGGCGATCCACACCGAGCACGGATTTCTCGTCTACAAAATCGAGATCCTCGCAGCCGGTGCCACACCCGTTGTGGCGGCCGAGACCGATTGCACCACTGATGTGGACGCCGTTCTTGCGAAAGTGAGCGACAGGACGCGCATCGTCTTTCTCGCCAACCCGAACAATCCGACCGGCACCTACATTCCCATGTCGGACGTGCGTCGCCTGCACGCCGCGCTGCCGTCTTCCGTCCTGCTGGTGCTGGACGCGGCCTATGCGGAATACGTGCGGCGCAACGATTACGAAAGCGGCGTCGAATTGGTCGCGGCCAACGAGAATGTCGTGATGACGCGCACGTTCTCGAAAATCCACGGTCTGGCCGGTCTGCGTGTGGGGTGGATGTATGCGCCGGACCATATTTGTGATGCGATCGACCGCATCCGCGGGCCGTTCAACGTCAACGCCGCCGCCGCCGCCGCCGCCGAAGCGGCCATCGGGGACCGTGCCCATGTGGAGGCATCGGTCGCGCACAATGATCAATGGTTGCGCTGGACGGTGGGCGAACTGGAAGGGCTCGGGCTGACCGTCACGCCCTCGGTCGGCAATTTTGTGTTGATCCATTTCGATGGAGCGCCGGTGAGCGCAGAGGACGCCGATTTATGGCTGACGGAGCGCGGCTTCGTGCTGCGCCGCGTCACCGGCTACGGCTTTCCCAATGCCTTGCGGATGACAATCGGCAGCGAAGAAGCGTGTCGTGGCACACTGGAGCAGTTGCGCGCGCTGATGGCCGAACGGTCCGATGGCTAGGGAACCGATCTTCGACAAACTTTGCCTCATCGGCATCGGACTGATCGGCGCGTCCATCGCGATCCGCGCCCGGCGGGACGGGCTGGTGGGCCACACTGCCGTGTCCACCCGCAGTGCGGACACGCTGGCCCGCGCCAAAGAACTGGGGCTGGGCGACAGCTATACGACCGATGCGGCGGAAGCGGTGCGGGACGCCGATTGCGTCATCATCTGCACGCCCGTCGGTGCGATGGGGGCGGTGGCGAAGGTCATCGGCCCGCATCTGAAACCCGGCTGCATCCTGTCCGATGCGGGTTCGGTGAAACGGTCCGTCATCGACCAGATCGCGCCTCATATCGCGCCCGACGTGCATTTCATTCCCGGCCATCCCATCGCGGGCACGGAACATTCCGGCCCCGATGCCGGGTTCGCCACCCTGTTCGACAAGCGCTGGCACCTGCTGACGCCGGTGGAAGGCACCGATCCGGACGCCGTGCTGCGCCTCATAGCATTCTGGGAGGCGCTCGGCTCCAATGTGGAGGTGATGGACCCGGACCATCACGACCGGGTGCTGGCCGTCACGTCCCATATTCCCCACCTCATCGCCTACAATATCGTCGGCACCGCCAGCGACATGGAAGAGGTAACGGAGAGCGAGGTCATCAAGTTTTCCGCATCCGGCTTTCGGGATTTCACCCGGATTGCCGCCTCCGACCCCGTGATGTGGCGCGATGTCTTTCTGCACAATCGCGAAGCGGTGCTGGAGGTGCTGGGACGGTTTTCGGAAGATCTCGCCGCGCTGCAAAAGGCCGTGCGCTGGGGGGACGGGGCGCATCTGGAAGCGCATTTTACGAAAACCCGCGCCATACGCCGTTCCATCGTGGAGACGGGACAGGATACCGATGCTGCGAATTTCGGGCGCGACGCTACCGGAGTTGCAACGGTGGAATACGACCGAGACGAATGAAGCCGAGGCGCACCTCGCCATCATCCAGCGTCAGGTCGATGGCGGACATCTCCTCTCCATCGAACATACGCGTCACGCCCATTCCCGCGACCGCCTGAGCCAGTGTCGCAACCGCTTGCGCGGCGCCGGGATTGAGCGTGGCTGCCCAGCGGGCCAGCGCATCGCGGTTCCGCAAGCCAATGCTGACAGTGCCGGACAGCAGACCTTCCGGAGACGCCGCGAGCGGGCCTGCCAGAGCGACAGACCCGCCATCGCCCACCGAAAGTCGCAACAGCTCGACCTCGATCACCGCTCCGTCCTCCAATATTTCGGCCAGTGACAGTCGCTTCTGAATGAGATCCTCCACGCCGTTCTCCAGGGAGGCGCGCACCGTGAGATCCGTTGCAGCAAGGGCGCGATCGAATGGCAGATCTGCCGCAAGGCCATTGGTGACAAATTCAGCGCGCAAGTCCTGAGGCGCATCCGGATCGGGACGCAGGGTTAGCTGCGCCAGCGCAGCGCTGGTCGTGTGGGGACCGGCGTTGATTGTCGGGGCGTCGAGCTGCAAACGCGCGTCCTGCATGGCTCCACCAAGGGCCATATCGAGACGGGCTTCCAGCGCCGACCATGTGACGACAACCCGACGGTCCGCTTCCCCGAATACGAGGGGCGAAACCAGAGTGCCCGTGAAGAGACCGGGGTCGATAAAGGGTGCCGACACCGCCAACGCGCCACCCTGCCAAGGCTGACCATTGACCGGCTCGGCTCCGGTGGTGGCGCAGGTCAACGTCATGGCCAATGGAAAGCCGACCATCGTACGCTCCGTGCAGATGGGACCGAAGCCGCCCAGGCGCAATTCCTCCAGCCCTGCTTCGACTCGCTTGTCCACCATGCGGGCAATCGCAAACCAGCCGATCGTGTAAATCACCAGTACGGCGGCCAGCGCGATCAGCGTCCAGCGCAGGGTCTTTGACATGGGTAGAGCCTTCCGAAACCGACGCGCGCACTGGTGATGGCGCATGTGTCCTGTTAATCGGCTGACCGACCCGCTCTGACAAGCCCGATTTCCGTGACCGACGCGACCGACCTGCCCATCCATCACGATCCGGACCATTTTTGGGTCTTCGGCTATGGCTCCCTGATGTGGCGGCCCGGTTTCGACCATGTGGACGCCATTCCCGCGCGGATGGGGGGCGTTCACCGGGCACCGTGCATCTATTCATGGGTCCATCGGGGCACGCAGGCCGAGCCGGGTATCGTGCTGGGACTGGACCGGGGCGGAATGTGCAGCGGGTTGGCCTTCAAGGTGCGCGAGAGCGACCGCGACACGGTGATCGCCTATCTGCGCGACCGCGAACTGGTGACGAATGTCTATGAGGAAACGGTGCTGCCCGCCCAACTGCACGACCCGTCCGGCGCAGGGCGCGTGGTGGCGTGCGTGACCTATGTGGTCGATCCCTATCATGAGCAATATGCAGGAACGCTGGACATTGATGCGCTGGTTGAGATCATCGCCCACGCGGAAGGAAAGAGCGGCAGGAACGACGCCTATTTTCTCGACACGACCCGCCAGTTGCGGGCGATGGGCATCGAAGACGAGACAATGGAAGCGATTGCGGAAAAACTTTTGGCGCAATCCGCCCGCCCGGTGACGGCAGGCATTTAGGCAGGTCTACTTCCCCCCTATTGCAGCCCGTCACTACCTCAACCGTCGGTCGGGCAATGGGCTCCAGTGTCGATCCATGCGCGGGTCAATTCGCCGAACAGGGCCTGCGTGCCGGGCGCGGGTTCACGGCCCTCGCCGGGGTTCCAGCCCCAGCCGACAAGGCCATCCTCGGCATTGTGCTCATGCAGGTCTTCCAGCGTCTTGCCGCCGTTGCGCTCCATGTCCTTGATCTGCTGGCAGATACCGAACAGGCCGACCCCCTCCCATGCCATCGAGCGGGGGGCGAGGTGCCAGACTTCATGGCCGGGGATGGAGCCCTCACCCACGGTGTAGGCGACATTCCCGTTGCCGTGGCAGGTGGAGCAGCGCATTCCCGGCACGCCCATGCCACTTTCGCCGCCGCGCTGAACGGGGGGAATATGCGTCACCATCGCATCGCCCTGCAGTGGAGAATCACTCTTCGGATGGCAGTTCACGCAGCGCGGGTGGGTCAGCACCTTGCCCATTTCGGTGAAGAGCGCCTGGGAGCGTTCGGTCTCATCGGCGATGGATCCGAAATCGGTCGGTGATTTCAACTCGGCCCCGTGAGAGGCCGTGGTTGCCGCCAGAATGAAAGCGGCAGCATAGGATTTACGAAAAAAAGAAGAGATCATTGCACGGGTTTTCGGGTTTTGCCGGTCTGACGCGACTGTCCACCCTTGCACACGTCCACGTCAATCACCCTGACTCAATCACCTGCTGTCAGATCGCTCAGGATCGCATTTACCGAAGACCCATCGGGCAGGTGAACGAAAACACGCTCCGTGGTGCACAGATCTTCGGGCAGACGCGACGCGACCCTGTCCGCGCTGCGGCGGCAGGATGACGAGATTGCGAAGATGCAATCGCCATACAGGGCCGCCTGCTCCCGGGCGATGAGGCAGAACATGTAGCGCCGTCCGGACCTTCCGGTGAGCGTGGTGAAACGGCCACGGCCCCCGTCGATACCAACGGGCTTCAACTCCGGCAAAGCGGGCCGCAGAACCGTATGATCGGCCGGCTCCGCATGGGTCAGGCAATACGCGCTGGTTTTGTAAGACGATGCGATGGCAGCAAACATGAAGTTTATTCCCTCACCTGTTTCGAGGGCCCATGACGGGCTGTTCCTCAGGAACGTAGGGTGAACCTCTTAACAGAACATTACAAGAACAAATTAGCCTTGCCCGAGACTTTCGCCGAGCTTGCCGTTTTCAGCGAGCCTTGCGCGAACCCCGTCCGGAACGGGTGGCTGGATGGCGTCGGCCAGTGTCATGGCATACAGGCGGGTTTGCCCGCCTTCAATAGTGCGTTGTAGAAGCGCGGCGAACGTCTCGCTGTCGAGGCCGGGCTGGATCGGCTCCATGAACATCATCCGCATCGTGCCGGGGTAACGACGGAACGTGTCGCGGGGCCAGAACAGGCCGGACGATAACGCGACGGGCACGACCGGCACGCCAAGATCGAGATACATGCGGGTGATGCCGTAGCGGTAATTCGGCGCTGCCTCCGTTGCCATACGGTGGCCCTCGGGGAATATGACGATCTGGCGGTCCTTCTCCAGTTCCTTCTCCGCCCGCTTGATCATCCGACGCATGGCAACGCCTTTATCCCCACGGCGGATGGGAATGTGCCCGTTGGCCGCCACATACCAGCCGAAGAAGGGAATCTTCATCAACTCCTCCTTCAGCACGAAGGCGGCATCGGGAAGCTGTTCATAGACGCTGTAGAAATCCCAGTTCGACTGGTGCTTGGAGGCAACGAGGGCAGCCCCTTCGGGAATATGTTCCCGCCCCAACACCTCTATCCGTTCACCGAGCAGAACACGCGCCATCCATTGGGTCGAGCGGGCCCAGCGCTTCACCAGACCGGTGCGCTGGCGCTGGTTCATCAGCGCAAAATAGACCGGCGATTGCAGCACCATCTGAAGTGCCAGATTGATGGGCCACAGGATGTTGTGAAGTATCGAGAGCAGTGACGTCACTGAAACGCGCCTATTCGCTCGTCGTGCCGACCGCGCCGAACAGGGACGCGCGAACGGAATCGAACGTTTCGCGCCGCACATAATCCCGCGACCAGGCACCGACATATTTAATGTATTCCGACACCATCAGGCGCAGGGTGGTGGAATTGCGCCACCAGTCGTCCCGTTTCAGGTCCGTCAGTTGCAAGGGCCACGGGATGACGCGGATTCCGCGCATCTGGCGTGAAAACTCCATCAGGCTGCGGGGCATGTGATAGCTGCTGGTGACCAGAACGAGGGATTCGAAACCGCGCTCTGCGACCCATTTGCGGGTTTCGATGGCGTTGCCGATCGTGTCCTTCGACACCCTCTCCGTATCGACGCAACATTCGATGGCTTGCGCGTGGTCGGGGTGCACCTCCGCAAGGGCCGCCTCCGATGTCTGCGGGTTGACGCCGGCGATGAGCAGACGGTCGCTCTTGCCCTGCTCCAGCAGGTCGAGCGCCACGGCAATGCGTTCCGAACCGCCGGTCAGGACCACGATGGCATCCGCCTCGGGTGCCTCGGCAGGGACCTGCGCCTGGGTCACACTGGTGGCGAATTGCACGAAGCCGCCCAGCAACAGGCCAGCCGCGATGAAGGCCAGAACCAGTACCAGCTTGGCGATCCACCCGAACAGGCCGCCGATGAAGCCGCCAACCGCACGCAATGGGCCTTTTCTGTTTTTCCTGATGGCAACCGTATCGCTCATCGTCATGGCCGTTCGAACCCGGTATCGAGTGCCGCCTTGCAGCGGTTTTGATCTTCTTAACGGCTTTTGACAGCGTTTGGGAGCCCTTTTGCACCGGACGCGTCAGGTGCGGCGCGAGCCGTCGAGATCGCCCACCTGCGCCAGCACTGTATAGCGCGATGTGAGCGCGGTCAGCACGGCCACCGCAAAGACCAGCGCGACCACGCCCCCGTAGCCTCTCCAGCCCACCGCGAATGTGCCGAACAGGGCGAATGCCTGATCGGCCACGGGGTCGGCCATATCGCGGCCCGACCAGAGGCCGAGCGCGACGAAGACGGCGATAGCCACCACACCGCCCGCCAGCCCGCCTTTGAGGCCGAGCCACAGAAAATGGCGCTGAAATTGCGCGGCGATGTAGTTGCGCTCCGCACCGACAAAATGCAGCACGTCAATCGTGTGGCGGTTGCCCGCCATCGCGCCGCGTGTGGCGAAGATGACCGTCAGCACGGTTGCTGCCAGCATCAGCAGGAAGATGACGCCACCGGCCAGCACGGTCGCGCGGGCCATCGTGGCCAAACGCCCCTGCCAGGACCGGTGGTCGTCCAGCGATGCGCCGGGCACCGCCGTCGAGAGTTCGATGGACAGCGCCGACAGGTCCGGTGGCGACGACCGGTCGATGCCCAGACGCAAAAGGCGCGGCACAGGCAATTCCTCCAGCACCAAGCCGCTGCCGAGCCACGGTTCCAGAAGACGGCGGGTGGCCGCGTCGTCCACCACGTCGACGGACGCGATACCGGGCGTGGCACCCGCAATCCTGCGGGCCAGAAAGACGCTCTCTTCGGTGTCTGCAGGGGTGCCAAGTGGCCTGATCTGCACCGTGACCTCGCGGGAAATGTCGCTTTGCCATGACCGGGCCGTGTCCGATACGAGGGACACCGCGCCCAATGTGAGACTGGCGAGAAACGCCATAATGGCAATGACGAGGGTGAGGGAGCGCCCTGCGATCGACCCTTGAGGCACGACGGAATGGGACGTGCGCGGCTCGAACCCGACATCCGTCTTCGCCTTGCCCGCAGGTGGCGGGCCTTTCGTTGAAAGAGCGTCCGATGAGGCAGGGGATGGCGCAGGGTCAGCCATAGGTCTTCACCGTCATGTCTTCCAGCACCAGACGACGCGCCGGCATCTGATCCATCAGGGCCAGGTCGTGAGTGGCGATGATGACGGACGTGCCCGTGCGGTTCAGTTCCACGAACAGGCGCAACAGCCGCCGCGCCAGCGTCGGGTCGAGATTGCCCGTGGGCTCGTCCGCCAGCAACAGGTCAGGCTGATCGATCAGGGCGCGGGCAATCGCCGCCCGCTGCTGCTCGCCGCCCGACAGAACCGGCGGGAACGAGTCGATACGATTCGCCAGACCCACCCATTTCAGCAGGTCTATCACATCGGCACTGTAGGAATGCTCCTCCCGCCCGCGCACCCGCAATGGCAGGGCGACATTCTCATACAGGGTGAGATGGTCGAGCAGGCGGAAGTCCTGAAACACAATGCCGATCCGACGCCTTATTTCGGGCAGGTCATCGCGCTCGACCTCCGCGGCATCGCGCCCGAAAATCTCGATATTGCCCCGGGTCGGGGTGAGTGACATGAACATCAGCCGCAACAGGGTTGATTTGCCGGCGCCGGACGGGCCGGTCAGAAACTGGAAAGAACCCTTCTCGATCGACAGATCGACATCGCGCAGCACTTCGCCGCCGCCGCCATAGCGCATTCCAACCTTGTCGAAACGGATCATCATCAACTCGCTTACGCCGGGTTCCGGGCGTGACTGTGTCGTATATGCCTTGTCGGGACCGTATGGTTAACGGGCTGTTAAAGGAAAGATTTGCGACGCATTGGGCAGGCCCCGTCAACCAATCGTTCACCATTGGGACGGCAAGATAAGGGCATCAACCCTTTCTCAACGTCGTGTTCCCCATGTCCGTGATCTGCCCCGCCTGTGACGCCCGCTTCCGCGAACCACCGGCGCATGTGGCGCTGTCACGCCCGCTGCAATGCGGGCAGTGCGAACACGAATGGGTGCGCCAGACGGTGACGCCGCCTTCGATGGCTCCCGGTCTCGACGACCTGTCGGAGCGTGTCGGCGAGAACGCCATGATCGCGGCCAAACCCATCGCACCAACGGCAAGCGCGCCGATCTATGTCGATACGGCAGTCGGCGAGTCGAGTGCGCCACTGTCACGCAAGTTCGGCTTCGTCGCAGCCTCTATCATGGGTCTTTCCATTATGACCGGGGCAGTGGTCGCACGGGACGTGGTGGTGGTTGCAGCGCCACAGACATTGGCCTTCTACGAAGCCGTTGGGCTCGCGCCGCAAGCCAGCGGTTTGTCCATCGCCAACATCACCACCACCCGCACGCGCAAGGATGGGATCAGCCAGTTGATCGTGCGCGGTGAAATCGCAAATGCCGCCAATTCCGCCGTGCCGGTCCCGGCGCTGAAACTGACGATGCGCGGGCAGGCCGACCAAAAGGTCTATGCCTGGACCGCCAAGGCCGCTGCCAACAGCCTCGGTGCGGGCGAAAAAAGCACTTTTGTCGCCGTAGCGCGGGACTATCCTGATTCAGCCGTTGATGTGGAAGTGACCTTCGAACCGGATACAAAATAGTCGACGTGCCAGTTCCGCGGCGTTAGGGATGCGCCCATGAGCGATACGATCACGGTGCGTGGCAAGCGCATCACCCCCCTCTATACCGAACGGCAGATTGCCGAACGCAATGCGGCGATGGCTGCCGACATGGCTGACCGGGGGGCGGAGCGACAACGCGACGACCTGCTGGTTATCGCCATTCTCAAAGGCTCGTTCATCTTCGCCGCCGATCTCATCCGCGCCATGCACGCTTGCGGTCTGGAGCCTGAGGTCGAGTTCATCACCCTGTCGAGCTACGGGGCGGGAACTGAAGGTGGTGCGGTCACGATTTTGCGCGATATCGATTCCGACCCGAAGGGCCGGGACGTTGTGCTGATCGACGACATTCTGGAATCCGGCAACACGCTGAAATTCGCCCGCGACCTGATGGTCGAACGGGGCGCGAAATCGGTGGAAGTCGCCGTGCTGCTCGACAAGCAGTCGAAGCGCAAGGCATCGGTGGAAGCCGATTATACGGGTTTCATCTGCCCCGATCATTTCGTTGTCGGCTACGGCATGGATGCCGGTTACGCCTTCCGCGAATTGCCATTCGTCGGGGTCGTTGAAAGCGACGCCTGATTTATGTGCATTAACAACGCCGTTAAGACTTCGTTTACCATGTTTAACGGATAGTGGAACAAACAGGGGTCAAACTGGCCGAGAGCTGATTCGGGGCGTGACGACATGGCGACAATTCTGCTGACGGAAGACGACGATGCCGTGCGCGCCTTTGTGGCGCGGGCGCTGGCGACGGATGGTCATACGGTCGTGGAAACATGCGACGGGGAAGAGGGGTTCGACGCGCTGCGTGCGCGTGCGGGCGATTTTGACCTTCTGCTGTCCGACATCCAGATGCCTTATATGGACGGCATCGAGCTGGCGCGGCTGGCGGGTCAGTTCTATCCCAATCTGCCGGTCGTCTTGATGACCGGCTATGCCGACCAGCGCGAGCGGGCCAAGGGGGTCAACGCGCTCGATGTCGTGTCGAAACCGTTCAGCCTGGCCGATATCCGCAACGCGGTTTCCGGCGTGCTCAACGAGGGTTTTCGCAAGGCGTGCTAAGGGTTCAACAAGTCGCTCAACCGCGCGATCCGCTCATCATCAAGGCTGGAAATGCGATTCGCCAGACGGTTGGCGAACAGGGTTGCATCGGGCGACAAACCGCTCGTGTCGATCACCACGCGGGGGTGGGAGAGGGCGGCAAGGCGGTGCAGGTTGTCGGCCTCGTCCCAGATCAGCCCGGACCATTCCACGATCCGTTGCAACAGGGCGAAGGACGGCACGCCCCGCCTGCCCCGTTCCAGCGCCGACAGATAGGCGGGCGAGATGCCCAAAGCGGCCGCCATGTCTTTCTGAATGATACCTTTTTCGGCCCGCAACTCCCGAAGCCGAACGCCGAGCGGGGTGAGCGGAGCCGTCATATCGGGCGTTTCAGACGGACATAGAGCGCCCCAGACCCGCCATGTTCCATATGAGCTTCCCGGACACCGGTCACGTGTTGGGAGAATGGCGGCATAGTGAGCCAGATCGGCACGACACGCTTCAGCACCCCGTCATTGGCGCGCCCCTTGCCGGTAATTATCAGCACAAAGCGGCGACCGGATGCGCGGGCGGAAACGAGAAAATTATCCAGCGCGATCTGCGCTTCGTCCTGCGTCAGGCCGTGCAGATCGAGCCGGCCGTCGATGGCGAGTTTGCCCTTTTTCAGGGCGCGAAAGGCCCGTTCATCCAAGGCATTCGGCCAAAAGGTCGATTTTGCCGGGTTCTTGCGCGCCGTTTGCGGCGGGTGTTGCGGCCTTTGCGAGGCGTGAACCGGCTTTTGTGGGGGGCGAATGGCACTTGGCTTTCGCGGCAAGGCAATATCGGCGCTGGAGCCCATCAAGGTCGCCATTTCTTCGCGCAGCCCGTCGATTGATCGCCCCGGATCGCGCGTTTGCATGTGACCATTGCGGGTAACGCTGCGCGCCACGGCATTCCACAGCCGCTGATCCTCCTTCGACGGACGCCGCGTCATAGCTGCACCGGCAACAGCACTGTGAGTGTCGCGTCGTGGCGGATGCGACCGGCAATCAGTCCCGCCTCGGCACCGGAACCGACGAAGAGGTCGGCGCGGGCCGGGCCGGTGATCGCGGAGCCGGTGTCGTGGGCCACCGTCAATCTGGCGACAGGCGCGCTATCACCAGGCAGCGGGGTGGCGGTTTCCAGCCAGACGAGGGTGCCGAATGAGTGCAGCTTGCGGTCGACGGCGATGGACCGGCCAGCGCAAAGCGGCACTTTTGCTGCAGCGACCGGGCCTGATGTTGGGGCCAGCCCCTCGACGTCGCGGAAGAAGATGTAGGAGCGATTTTGGTCGATGAGTTTGTCGCGTTGTTCAGGATGGGCGCGCAACCAGCCGGCCAGCATGTCGGCGGTCATCGCGGCGGGGTCGATCCCGTCGCGCTCGCACAGCAGCCGGGCGATGGAGGTGTAGGGGTGGCCCGTCTTGCCGTCATAGGTGACGCGCAGGTAGCGGGCGGGATCGTCAATGCCGAGTTGCGGGTCAAGGTCGAGTTTGGCTGCACCCTGAACGTGGACGAAGAACGCATCCACCGGATCGGCGAGCCAGACGAGTTCCAACCCCTGCCCGTTCAGCGCGCCGGCCCGAATGGCGGCACGGTCGGCGTAGGGTTGCAGGCCATCAGGTGTGGATCGGGCAAAGCGCGTATCCGCGTCCCATCCCTGTGGGCGATTTTCGTCGGTGACGGACACAAGGTCCATCGGGCGGCGCAACAGCGGCACATCGAAATCCGGTGTCCGGCTGCGGGACGCTGGCAGGACGGGCTCGAAATAGCCGGTCAGAAAGCCTTTTGCGTCAATGCGATGAGGCTGGAACCGGCGCTCGAAGAAGGCGCGGGCGGACGCTGAATCGTCAACCGGTGCCGCCAAGGCCGCTTGCGCCACAGCTTTCGCTGCATCGGCATCCGGCCCAAGCGGCCTTTGCCGGTAGCGCCCTGCCACAAGTTCACCGGCGCTTGCGTGATAGGCGTGAAACGCAGCCAGATGATCGTCCGCCGCCCATCCGGCAAGCGCACCGAAAGCGACCGGCGTTAAAACTGCATCCTGTGCCATCGCATCATGTAACGGGCTGCCAAATCGAGCCGGTCAGGCGTCGGTGGCGACCAGTTTCCAGTTGGGATCGCGGGATGTGACGGAGCGGGCGAAGGTCCATACGTCGTTGACCTCGGCCACCTCGTTCAGGTCGCCCTCGACCACTTCGCCATCGCTGTCGAGGGTGGCGGAGATGATCTGGCTTACGAAAGTCATGGTCACATGGGCCTCGTCGCGCACCATTTCAGCGCCGGTCAGGGCCGCCTTTTCGATGCCCACGAAGCTGGACTTCATGGTTTCACCCGCCTCGGCGCGGGCATCGATGGCGGCTGCGAAATTGTCATAGACATCGTCGGCCAACAGGCTTTCAAGCGTCGGTTTGTCGCCATCGGCAAAGGCGGTGACGATCATTTCATACGCCGCACGGGCACCGGAAACGAATTCGTCGGGGTCGAACGTGTCGTCCCGCGCCATGACCTCTTCGAGACCCTTCCTGACCGCCTTGTCCTTGCCGGAATGCTTTTCGACCGCCTTCTTGCGGGCTTTCAGGTGTGCAGCTTCGGCTTCCTCGCCCCTGTTCTTGTCCTGCGCGCTCGGCAGGCGCACGACATTGTCGCCAGCCTCAAACGGCGTTCCATCCTCGGCCCGTGCGGGCGGAACGGTGGGTTCGGCCCCGTTGCGCGTGCCCAACACGCTCCGCAATTTCCAGAACACGAAGACGGCAGCGGCGAGGGGCAGCAGGGTGAAGAGGTCGAATTCCATGAAGCGGTCTATCCTACTGGGTGGGCCCGACGTGCTAACTGGCGTGTCGGCCTGCGCGAGCGGAGTGTCTATCTGTCAGGGCGATATAGAGCGGAAGGGCGCGGCGTTCAAATCGCGGAACGCGCAAATCATGATACGGCATAGTGATTTTGCCCTGTCATATCCTATATCGGGCTGGAACGGTTTTAGGAAATCCCATGCCTCTCGCTTTCATTCCCCTCGCACTCCTGATCATTCCGGTGGTCGAAATCGCAGCCTTCATCATTGTAGGCGACGTGATCGGGTTATGGCCGACATTGCTGATGATTCTGGTCACGGCGGTGTTGGGCACAATCCTGCTGCGCCGACAGGGTCTGGCGCTGTTCGCACAGATGCGCCGCGAGATGGATGCGGGCCGTGTGCCGGCGCGGGAACTGGCCGATGCCGTCATGCTGCTGGCCGCCGGTATTTTGTTGCTGACGCCTGGTTTCGTCACCGATACGATCGGCTTTGCCCTGTTCCTGCCGCCGGTACGGGCGGCGATCCGGTCTTTCGTGGCCAGTCGGGTTCGGGTCGTCGGGCCGGGGGGCGTGGATGTGGGCGATGTAATGGGGCGCGCGACCCGGTCACCGCGAAACGAAGACGGACCGGTGGTCGATCTGGATGCGGACGATTACGCGACCACCGGAAAAGCGCCGAAAAACGATTCGCACCCGACGCCCCGTTCCTGACCCACCGCGTTGCGCGCGCTTTTGGCGCGTGTTACCGGCGTTTCGAAATCATCACGACCGACCCACAGGACCAACACATCATGGCCAAGACGCCCGAAACACCCGCCGGAAATGGCAGCGAAACGAACGGCAACGGGGCCGCCGCTCCGGACAAGTCCGCGCCGTCCCTCAACGTGCTGGCGCAATACATCAAAGACCTGTCATTCGAAAACCCGCACGCACCCCAGAGCCTGCGCCCCCGCGAAAAAGCGCCGGAAATCAATATTTCCATGAACGTCAATCCGAGCCGCCTGTCGGATACCGACTATGAGGTCGAATTGAAGATGGAGGCCAAGGCCGGTGAGGGTGCGGACGCGATGTTTGCAGCCGAACTGGTCTATGCCGGCGTGTTCCGCTTGAGCAATATTCCCGAAGAGGCTGTCGGCCCGACATTGATGATCGAATGCCCGCGCCTTCTGTTCCCCTTCGCGCGTCAGATCATCGCCGACAGCACCCGCCAGGGCGGCTTTCCGCCCCTGATGATCGACCCGGTCGATTTCGCGGCCCTGTTCCAGCAAAGCATGGCGGAGCAGAACGTGCGTTCGCAGATGGAAAGCTCTAATTAGGTCTCACGCTAAGGGCCTTCGGCCCACGCTGCGACAGCGCGGCGCATGAGCGCCGGGCGACCGCTTGGTCGCCTTCGCGGTTCGGGTCGTCCCGAACCGCTCTATTCTTGGCCCAAACTACTATCTGTAGCGCGACCAGACGGCGGTTTCGCCGAGGCGTTTGACAAAGGCCGTGTGGGCGGCGCGGGTGTTGTCTGTGCGCGGGTCGGTCAGTGGGATCGGGCGCTGGCGGGTGGGGGCAGCCTGTTGTGCATCCGTCTGGGACAACGCGCCCGGTTTCGCGGGTGCTGCAAAGCCCATGCCGACCTGCTGACCGCCGGTCAGTTCGATATAGACCTCCTGCAACAATTCTGCGTCGAGCAGCGCCCCGTGCAGTACGCGATGGGCGTTGGAGATACGAAACCGCTGGCATAAAGCATCGAGCGAGTTTTTTGCGCCGGGATAAGCGCGACGGGCGAGGAACAGGGTGTCTGTCACGCGATCTGCGGACAGGGCCGGACGGTCGATCTTCGCCAGTTCGGCATTCACAAAGCCCATGTCGAAATTGGCGTTATGGGCGATCAGCGTGCCTTCGCCGAAGAAGTCCATGAAATCGTCGGCAATATCGGCAAAGGACGGTTTGTCCTTCAAATCCTCGATGGAAATGCCGTGGACACGCTGGGCGTCCGGGTGGATGGCCCTGTCGCCAGGGTGGATGTAGTGGTGAAAGTGTTTGCCGGTGGGAATGCGGTCGATCAACTCGACCGCGCCGATCTCGATGATACGGTCCCCTTCGGCGGGCGAAAGACCGGTCGTTTCCGTGTCGAAGATGATTTCGCGGAGCCGTTCAGCCATCGTTCCGGTTCTTTTCGGTCAGGGTTCCAATGATCGCGGCCACATCAGCCCGCGCAGCTTCCATGCCACGGGACGTGTCGATGATGAAATCGGCGCGCGCACGTTTTTCCGCGTCCGGCGTCTGTTTGGCCAAAATTGCCTCGAATTTCTCAGGCGTCATATCCGCGCGAGCCAGCACGCGCGCACGCTGCACGTCCGGCGGGGCGGTGACGACGACGATGGCATCGACGCGGTCCGCGCCGCCGGTTTCAAAAAGAAGCGGAATGTCGAGCACGGCCAACGGCTTGTCGGCGACGCTTTCACGAAAAGCGTCCTCGGCGGTCCGCACCAGCGGGTGAACGATGGCTTCGAGCCGCTTCATCGCGTCCGGCTTGCCGATCACCGCCGCGCCCAGTTTGGTGCGGTCCACTCCGTCCGGCGCGGTCGTGCCGGGGAACTCGGCTTCAATGGCGGGCACCGCGGCGGACACGTAGAGGCGGTGAACGGTGGCGTCGGAATCGTGCACCGGCACACCCGCGTCGCGGAACATCTGCGCGGTGGTCGATTTGCCCATGCCGATGGAGCCGGTGAGGCCGATGAAGCGGGTCACGGGGTTTCGCCCAGAACGATAGTGCGCAGGTCGGAATCGACCGTTGGACGAACCCCATACCAGCGCTCGAAGCCCGGCACGGCTTGATGCAACAACATGCCGAGCCCATCGACCGTGCGAAGGTTTTGGGCCTTGGCCGCTTTCAGTAAAGGTGTTTCAAGCGGGGCGTAGACGAGGTCGGTCACGACGCAATCGGGCTTCAGATCGGACGGGTCGAATGAGAGAACGTCGTCGTTCATGCCCAGAGACGTGGTATTGACCAGCAGATCGACCTGTCGAGAGAGCGTGTTTGCCTCCGCCATGCCAATACCTTCAGCTGTGGTGCATCCCTGTGCAAGCGCGTCGGCCCGTTCGCGCGTCCGGTTAGCAATGAGGATATGGGCAAAACCGCGTTCCGCCAGCGCATCGACGATGGCCCGCGCCGCACCGCCGGCACCGATCACCAGCGCCATGCCCTTCAATACGTCCCAACCGGGCGCACCTGCATCGAGATTGGTGAGAAAGCCCTCACCGTCCGTATTGTCGGCATGAACCTGCCCGTCCGCGACCCAAAGTGTGTTGGCCGCGCCGATGCGGGCCGCGCGATCGGTCGCAGTGTCGGCGAGGGCCAACACGGCTTCCTTGTGGGGAATGGTGACGTTGCAGCCGCGCAAGGCCCCATTCCGCAGGGACGCGATAAAGGCAGGCAATTCATCGGAGGGCACGGGAATCGCCTTGTAACGCCCTGTAAGACCGTGCATTTTCAGCCAGTGATTGTGAATGCGGGGGGATCGGGAATGGTGGACCGGCCAGCCGATCACACCCGTGTCAACCGTTTGGATGGCATTGTCAGCCATCGATGGCTTCCATACGCCGCAATTCGTCCAGCAAGGGCAGCAAAGGCAGACCGATGACGGAGAAGAGGTCGCCCTCCACGCTTTCAAACAGTTGCGCGCCCCTGCCCTCGATCTGATAGGCGCCGACGCTGGAGAGCGCCGCCTTGCCCACATCGGCCAGATGACGGCCGATAAAACCCGGTTCGAGCGGCCGCATGGTCATCAGGCATGGGGTGACATGACGCCAAAGGGTCTGGCCGTCGCGCACCAGCACAACGGCGCTGTGCAGGGTGTGAGTCTTGCCTTGAAGCTGCAACAGACGACGCCGCGCGGCTTCCATATCGGCGGGTTTGTGCAGCACCTCGCCTTCGAGTGATAGAATCTGGTCGCAGCCGATCACCAGATAACCGGGATGTTTTTCCGACACGTCTATGGCCTTGGCTTCGGCTAAAATCTCGGCGCGGTCTTCCGGGTCCACATCGGCCTCCGCCAGCGGCGCTTCGATGGCCCGTTCGTCCAGATCGGAGGCCATTTGCGCGAAGGTGAGGCCGGCATTTTCAAGCAGTTGCGCCCGATGGCGGCTGGCGGAGGCCAAAATAAGATCGGACATGGGTGGTTCCTCAAGATTTTGGCGCAGTGTTCAGGCGATGGGGCTCTATGGCCTCAGCGTCAAGCGGTGGCATGGCGTCCGGTTCCACGCTTCGTTCGACTGGTTTCGCCGGATGGGCCGTCTGGTAGAGCGTGTGAATGGCGGCCGAAGTCTCTTCGACCGACCTTCGTGTAACGTCGATCATCGGCCAGTCGTTGGTCTGACACAGACGGCGCGTCCAGGCCAGTTCACCGGCGATGGTGGCGCGATCCACATAGGGGTCGCTGGCGATATCCCGGTCGAAGGCCAACAGGCGGTTTTCCCGCACCTGCCGGATGCGTTCCGCGGACGCCACAAGGGCGACCACCATAACCCGCTTCGCCCTTTCCAACGCCGGTGGCAGGTCGACGCCGGGAACGAGGGGGATATTGACCACCTTCAAACCCCGTTGCGCCAGGTGGATCGAAGTGGGTGTTTTGGACGTGCGGCTGATGCCGACCAGAACGATATCGGCATCGTCCAGATCAACCGGCAGATTACCGTCGTCATGGGCCATAGCGAATTTGATGGCATCAAGGCGCTGGAAATAGCTGTCATCCAACTCGTGCTGGGCCCCCACGCGGCCACTGGATGTTTCGCCGAGAAACGATTCAAAGGCGCGCAGCACGGGGTCCAGAACGTCGATACAGGTCACACCCAGCTGTTCGCAGCGGTCGCGCAACTGGGCCGACAATTCGGGATCGACGAGCGTATAGAGAACGATACCCGGCGATTGTTCGATGCCGGCCAGCGCCTTTTCCAGCTTGTCACGGCTGCGGACCATCGACGTGAGATGTTCCTGCGGCTGCCATTTGCCATACTGGGACGCAGCGGCCCGCCCGGCCGTCGTCAGTGTTTCGCCCGTGGAATCCGACACGAGATGAAGATGGAAGAACGCCTTTCGCGTCACACGGGCGCGGGCGGCATTGGCGGCGTTGCGGATCCAGTTTCGCATGAATGCTCCTCTCGACCGATTCCCGGCTGGCGGACTCCGATCCGCTTTCCGGTCAAGCCATCGTTCCGACAACCTGTATGGACGCTGTGGGAGACTGTGAACAGCGGTGGCAGGCGAGAGGGGTGTGTGCGGGAGGTCGGTCCATGCCCGCTGGCCCGAAAATTGTCCACGAACAGTTTCAACGTGCGACTGTGCGGACAGATATTTGACACATGGAACATCCACAGGACGGCCCAAGGGAACAGGTAAACAAAACCTTAACGGGACCGGCATTGGTTGCCTTTTTTCCCCGAAGTTCACAGGTTAACACTTTATGAACAGGGAAAACCGGGTAGGTGTGAATCGTTCATAAACCCCGCAATCCACAGACTCATAGAATAAGAATCCCGCTGCGCTGACATCCGTTCGATACGGCCCTGTGGAGCACGGTGACACAATGGTTGCTTTGAATGTGATGGCCATGAGGGACAAGGGACCATACAAGCGCTTACGGAGATGCAGGATAAATGGAATCAGGCCGGTAATGAGATCCAGTGAACGAGCCATGATGCGTGTGCTGGCAGGGGAATGCCTGGATGTGCCACCGGTCTGGATGATGCGGCAGGCGGGCCGCTACCTGCCGGAATACAAGGCGACGCGCAAAGAGGCGGGCTCGTTTCTCGACCTGTGTTACAATCCCAAACTGGCCACAGAAGTTACCCTGCAACCAATCCGCCGGTTCGGGTTCGACGCGGCCATCCTGTTCAGCGATATTCTGGTCATTCCCGATGCTCTGGGCGTCGATACGCGGTTCGAGGAGGGGCGGGGGCCTGTTCTGAAACCGGTTGATAGCCGTCAGATCGATGCATTGGCTGACGGGGCGGTCGAAAAGGTTCTGCCCCATCTGGCGCCCGTGATGGAGACCGTCGATCGGCTCCGCACGGAATTGCCTGACGAGACAACGCTGCTCGGTTTCTGTGGCGCACCCTGGACCGTGGCAACCTATATGATTGCCGGGCATGGAACACCCGACCAGGGCCCGGCCCGGCAATTCGCGCTCAATGATGCAAACGCATTCGCCAAGCTGATCGATGTGCTGGTGGAGGCGTCGGCCCGCTATCTCGTCGCCCAGTTGAAAGCGGGTGCCGATGCTGTGCAAATCTTTGATTCGTGGTCATCGGTTCTGGATGAGGATCAGTTTCAGCGTTGGTGCATCGCACCCATGCGGCAGATCGTCGACAAGGTGCGTGCTGTCGTTCCCGACGCGAAGATCATCGCCTTTCCAAAGGGGGCCGGCGCGTTCTACGACGGATACCGGGAAAGTGTCGGCGTGGATATGCTGGGGCTGGACTGGACGATGCCATTCTCGTTTGCCCGCAAGCTGCAATCGGAGGGGCCGGTGCAAGGCAATTTGGACCCGCAACGGCTGATTGCCGGTGGCGATGCGCTTGATTCCGGCGTCGACAAAATCATGGACGCATTGGCGGACGGTCCTTTCGTTTTCAATCTCGGCCACGGCATCACGCCGCTGACGCCAATCCCCCATGTGCAACAGATGATCGACCGGGTGCGGAGCCACAGGGCATGACCTACGAACTGGTGAAATCCGCCCACATCTTCTTCATCATCGCCTGGATGGTGGGGTTCCTCTACCTGCCCCGCCTTATGGTCTATCATGCCGATGCCATAGCTGGTGGTGAACACAGCGAGACGCTGAAAATCATGGAACGGCGGTTATTGAAGGGTATCATGACGCCTTCGATGATCGTCACATGGGTTTTGGGTATCTGGGTGGCGAGTTTGCTGGGCGCCTGGGACCAGACATGGCTGCAACTGAAACTGGTTCTCGTGCTCGGCCTGACCGTTGCCCATTTCTGGCTCGCCGCCCGGGTTAAAGCCTTTGCCAGCGATACCAACACGAAACCAGCGAAGTTCTACCGCATCGTCAACGAGGTTCCGGCAGTGGCTTTAGCCCTCATCATTCTGCTGGTCATCGTCAAACCGTTCTGAAACGGCTCTTGCGCCGGGCGTGATAGGCTTCTAGGTATCGCCTGTCCGTCCGGACATGCTGCCGCCATGCGCCTTGCACGGTTCACTTTCAGGCAGTGCCCTTCCGATCTATCCATCAACGCCGGTTTTCCTTGACCGGCATCGACCTTTTTCCGCCCGGGCCAATATTGGCCGGTGCGTTTGCGTGAGAGCATTTCCATGTCCGAAATCGAACAGATCAAACTTCAGGATCTGAAAGCCAAATCTCCGACGGAACTCATTTCTTTTGCTGAAGAAATGGATGTGGAAAACGCCAACACCCTGCGGAAACAGGAATTGATGTTCGCCATCCTGAAACAACTGGCCGATGACGATGTGGAGATCATTGGCGAGGGCGTGGTGGAAGTGTTGCAGGACGGGTTCGCCTTCCTGCGCTCGCCGGACGCCAACTATCTGCCCGGACCGGACGATATCTACATTTCGCCGTCGCAGCTTCGTCGCTTCGCTTTGCGGACCGGTGACACGGTGGAAGGACCGATTCGCAGCCCAAAGGATGGTGAGCGGTTTTTCGCCCTGTTGCAGGTCAACCAGGTTAATTTTGATGATCCGGAGTCGATCAAGCATAAAGTCCACTTCGACAACCTGACGCCGCTCTATCCCGACGAGCGGTTCCGTATGGAGATCGAAGATCCTGAGTCGAAAGACCTGTCGGCCCGTGTGATCGATCTGATAGCGCCGTTGGGCAAGGGCCAGCGGGCTCTGATCGTCGCACCGCCACGGACCGGTAAGACGGTCCTGTTGCAGAATATCGCCAAATCGATTGCCGCGAACCACCCGGAAGCCATTCTGCTGGTGCTGCTGATCGACGAGCGGCCCGAGGAAGTGACCGACATGTCGCGCTCCGTTAAAGGTGAAGTGATCGCCTCGACTTTCGACGAACCTGCTACCCGACACGTGCAAGTCACTGAAATGGTGATAGAAAAAGCAAAACGCCTCGTGGAGCACGGGCGCGATGTCATCATTCTTCTCGATTCGATCACACGCCTTGGACGGGCCTACAACACCACCGTGCCATCATCTGGCAAGGTGCTGACAGGCGGTGTGGACGCCAACGCTCTGCAACGGCCGAAGCGCTTTTTTGGTGCAGCGCGCAATATCGAAGAAGGCGGTTCGCTGACGATTATCGCGACGGCTCTGATCGATACAGGGTCGCGTATGGACGAAGTGATTTTTGAGGAGTTCAAGGGCACGGGCAACTCCGAAATTGTTCTCGACCGTAAAGTGGCGGACAAGCGTACCTATCCTGCAATGGACATTTTGAAATCCGGCACCCGCAAGGAAGACCTGCTGATTCCGAAAGCCGATTTGCAGAAGATTTTCGTGCTCCGCCGTATCCTGTCCTCGATGGGTAATACGGATGCGATCGAATTTCTGATCGACAAGCTGAAACAGACGAAGAACAACGCAGAGTTCTTCGATTCGATGAATACCTAATACCTTTCTTGGGCGGCGAAGAAGGAACTTGGTGCCGTGGACGCCGATACGATTTTCGCCTTGTCCAGCGGCTCCCTTCCCAGCGGCGTCGCCATCATCCGTGTGTCGGGCCCTGATGTAACACATGTGATCTCCGCTTTGTGTGGAAGTCTGCCGTCAGTGCGTCAGGCATCTGTGCGGGTGTTGCGTGATCCCGTGGATGGCATGCACCTCGACCAAGCGTTGGTCTTATATTTTCAAGGCCCCAACAGTTTCACAGGTGAGGACGTTGCGGAATTGCATTGTCACGGTGGACGGGCGACAGTTTCGGCTGTGCTGGATTGTATGTCCCGTCAAAAGGGTTGTCGGTCGGCGGAGGCGGGGGAGTTTTCCAGGCGCGCCTTTTTGAACGGGCGCATGGATTTGACCGAACTGGAAGGTCTTTCCGATCTCGTTGCGGCGGAAACCGAAAAACAGCGTAAGCTGGCGCTCCAACAAGCGGGCGGTTCCTTGCGATCCATCTATGAAGACTGGCGCTTGGAAATTATCGGTTTGCGCGCGTTTCTGGAAGCGGATTTCGATTTCAGCGACGAGGAAGACGTGCCCGGTTCCATTTCCGACCTTGTATGGCCTCGGTTGGAATTACTTATACGGAAGATGCAAGGCCATCTCTCGACGTTCCGGCAAGGTGAAATCATCAGAGATGGATGCAAGGTCGTTCTAACCGGTCCGCCCAATGCAGGAAAATCGACTGTATTCAATGGTCTGATCAAACGCGATGCGGCCATTGTAACGGAGATACCGGGAACGACGCGAGACGTTCTGGAAGCGCGTCTCGATGTGGACGGATATTTGGTTCGGCTCTTCGATACGGCAGGTATTCGGGAGACGGATGACCGTATCGAGAAAGAAGGCATCGCTCGAGCCAGCGCCGTGCTTTCCGAGGCGGACCTGATCATACATCTCAACCCACATAACCAAAGCTTCAATCCCACCGTGGACGGCGGGGTCAGACCGGTAGTTTATGTCACCACTCACAGCGCGGGGAACGACAATAACACTGACACCCCATCAATCGACGCAAGATCGCAGGGCGGTATCGACATTGTTATCGATATCATTTCAACCCATTTGCAGACTATCAAGGCCGTCAGCCAACCCTTGCCGACCCGTATAAGATATCGCGAGGGTGTGGAAGCTGCTTTAGCGGCACTTACGGATGCTATTGATACTCAAAAGCCCCCTGAACTGCGTGCCGAGGATTTGAGATCAGCGTCGGACGCGATTGCCCGTCTGACGGGTAGGATCGATGTTGAAGACTTACTGGATGTGATATTCTCGGAATTCTGCATTGGTAAATGATTCACGTGAAACACCCATACTTCCAGATTGTGGAGCGTTAATATGAACAACATCGACCCGGTGATCGTTATCGGCGGTGGCCATGCCGGTTGTGAGGCCGCGGCAGCATCTGCGCGTGCCGGTTGTAAAACCATCCTTGTTACCCATTCAAAAGCGACAATAGGCACAATGTCATGCAATCCCGCGATTGGCGGGTTGGGCAAGGGCCATCTCGTTCGGGAAATCGACGCCCTGGACGGCCTGATGGGACGTGTCGCTGATGCATCAGGCATACAATTTCGGATGCTCAACAGACGAAAAGGCCCGGCAGTTCACGGCCCCCGCACGCAGTCGGATCGCGCTCTCTATCGGTCGGCTATGCAAGCTGCATTGGCTGACTACGAGAACCTGACAATCGTCGAAGGCGAGGTTGCCGATCTCGTTGTCGAGGATCAGTTCGTAAGGGCAGTGGTCTTGGCTGATGAAACGGTCATTGCAGCCAGTGCTGTCGTTCTGACGACAGGAACATTTCTAAATGGCGTCATGCATATTGGATCCGAAATGCGTGCTGCAGGGCGCATGGGCGAGGCACCATCCCAAAAGCTGGCGAAGCGTCTTTCATCCTTGAATCTGCCATTAGGGCGCCTGAAAACTGGCACACCGGCACGCATTCGGAAAAGTTCGATAAACTGGGATAAATGCAGTTTGCAGCAAGCAGATGATGAGCCGGTTCCATTCTCATTTCTGACTGATAAAATTACGATTCCACAAATCGCGTGTGGTATTACCCGCACAAATACGGCCACGCATAAAGTTATCGCGGATAACGTGCGGAAATCCGCCATGTATTCCGGACAGATCTCTGGTACCGGCCCGCGCTATTGCCCGTCGATCGAAGACAAGATCGTGCGCTTTGGTGAAAGAGATGGCCATCAGATTTTCCTGGAGCCGGAAGGTCTTACATCCGATCTGGTCTATCCGAACGGTATATCGACATCGCTGCCCGAAGATATTCAGGGAGCGTTTTTAAAAACGATAGCGGGTCTTGAAGATGCGATAATCGTTCAGCCAGGCTATGCGATCGAGTATGACTATATCGATCCACGTGCTTTGAAAGCATCTCTGGAACTGAATATTCTAAGCGGGTTGTTCTTGGCCGGACAGATCAATGGCACGACAGGTTACGAGGAAGCGGCCGCTCAAGGACTTGTTGCAGGTTTGAATGCAGCCCGGAAAAGCTTGGGATCAGCCGCAGAAAGCTTTGAACGATCAGGCTCCTATATCGGAGTGATGATTGACGATCTGACGGTTCAAGGAGTTTCCGAACCTTATCGAATGTTCACCTCACGGGCGGAATACCGGCTTTCGCTACGAGCGGACAATGCTGATCGTCGTTTGACACCTCTAGGCCGCCGGTTGGGTATTGTTTCGGACGAAAGGTGGGCGGTTTACGAGAGAGACGAACGGGACCGCTTGGCTATCGAAGCGATATGCTTCAGTACAACATTCACTCCATCGGAGGCCATAAAGAACGGCTTCGACGTCAATGAAGACGGTAAGAGACGATCTCTCTTCGATTTGATGTCGTATCCATCCATTGGCATGAAGAACGTCATCGCCTTCAAGCCCGAGATGGAACAGTTTTCCGAAAAGGCCCGGCAATCTGTTGAGAACGACGCAACTTATGCTGTCTACACGATGAGGCAGAGTGAGGACATTGATCGTTTGAAACGAGATGAAGCAACTCGTTTACCAACAGGGTTCAGCTACGATTTTCCTGGATTGTCCAACGAACTTCGATCCAAATGCGAAATCGCACGCCCTGAAACAATCGGCGCTGCATCTCGCATCAAGGGAATGACGCCCGCAGCACTGACCTTGATACTGGCCAACATCAAAAAGTTTTCCGACCGTGCCGCCTAGAGAGGCTTGGCCAACCGACAACGTTTCACGTGAAACAAAATCGCGTTTGGACGTTTATGTCTCCCTGCTAGAGAAGTGGCAGTCAAAGACGAATTTGATAGGGTCCGGAACTGTTGACGATATATGGGATCGGCACATTCTTGATTGTTGGCAGTTGGCCGAACTCATCAACGAAAATGAGCATGTCATTGATCTAGGGTCCGGTGCGGGACTGCCGGGATTGATGATTGCCTGTCGCCAAACAGAATTAGGTAATGGTGCAGTCGTTATGGTGGAGTCGAATGCCAAAAAATGCGCGTTTCTGCGAGAAGCGGTTCGGCATATGAAATTTTCCGATCATCAAACGGTCGATGTCGTGCACGACCGTGCGGAGAATGTGCTTTGTCAGACGTCCCAGGAGGTCACTATCACGGCACGTGCGCTCACCCGTTTAACCGATTTGCTGTCCTACTGCTCCCTTCTCAACACTCATGCCGATCGAGCGTTGTTTCCGAAAGGGCGGACCTACGAAACCGAAATCATAGAGGCGAAAAAAGACTTCGCTTTTGAATATCGCGTCATTCCATCCAAGGTGGAGGGCGATAGCGTGATTATAGAATGTAGACATATTCGCCGAAAAAGCCGGTGACAGAATCATCATGTCCTATGGAATATTGTCGTTTGCAGCTATGAAGGGTTCACTCGTATCTGACCATTCAGGATACCGATTTTCATGAGTATCAACCCCGGCATGAGGCCGCGTGTTATCGCGCTGACAAACCAGAAGGGCGGCGTGGGCAAAACCACGACTGCTATCAATCTGGCGACTGCACTTGCCGCGATTGGAGAAACCGTTCTCCTCGTCGATTTGGACCCACAGGGAAACGCCAGTACCGGTCTCGGTATCGAGCAGTCGGAACGCGATCTATCGGCATACGATCTTCTTGTGGATGAAGCCTCTCTCGAACAGGTGGTTCAACAAACGGCTGTGCCACGACTTTCCATTGTTCCATCGACGCTTGACCTTCTCGGTCTGGAAACGGAAATCGCTTCCGCGCCGGACCGGATGGTGCGTCTGAAACGTCAAATGGCCGCCCATTTGGGGCGCAGGCCATCGTTCACCTATGTCCTCATCGACTGTCCCCCGTCGCTTAACCTTTTGACGTTGAACGCGATGACCGCCGCCGATTCGGTGCTTGTCCCACTCCAAGCCGAGTTCTTTGCGCTTGAAGGATTAGGGCAACTGCTTAAAACGGTTGAGCAGGTGCGGGCGAACTTGAACAACACTCTCGAAATTCAAGGTATCGTTCTCACTATGGTGGACCAACGCAATCGTTTGGCTCGTCAGGTCGAGGATGATGTGAGGCAAAATCTCGGATCGGTCGTGTATGATACGGTAATCCCGCGCAACGTGCGCATTTCCGAAGCTCCATCGTTCGGTAAGCCTGTGTTGATCTACGACATGCACTGCGCGGGCAGCCAAGCCTATTTGAAACTCGCTGCTGAATTGATTCAGCGCGAGAAAGCCACTCTCAGCGGTAAAGCCGCTTGACGCGAAGGGTTCGATCATGACGGAACGGGACGGAAAGCGGTTGGGACGCGGGCTCGCGGCACTGATTGGCGAGATGGATAAACCGGCACCGCAGGCAGTGGCCGCGGTCACTTCTGAGGACGAAGCGAAGGCGCTCGTTGCAGATCGCGCGGTGGATATTGCGTCGATCATGCCGAATCCGGCCAATCCGCGTCGCAGTTTCGATGCTGGCGATTTGAAAGATCTCGCGGCGTCTATCCGTGAGCACGGTATCGTTCAGCCCATTCTGGTACGCCCCGCTTCTGACGGTTCCGACGGTTATGAAATCATCGCCGGTGAACGGCGGTGGCGTGCGGCCCAACTCGCCGCCCTCGACACTGTTCCAATCATCGTTCGGAAAGTGGACGATCGTGTCGCTCTCGAACTGGCCATCGTGGAAAACGTTCAGCGATCTGATCTCAATCCAGTTGAAGAAGCATTGGGATATCAACAACTTATCGATGATCACTCCTATAGTCAGTCCGATTTGGGCCAGGTGATCGGCAAAAGCCGCAGCCATGTCGCCAACACGCTTCGCCTGCTCAATCTGCCCTCGGATATCCGAACGATGGTTGCCGAAGGTCAGCTGACATCCGGCCACGCGCGGGCACTGGTTCCATTATCCGATCCAACGGCTCTGGCGAAGAAGATCGTAAATGAGGGCCTTTCCGTGCGGGAAACCGAGCGTCTTGCGGCCAAAGCGTTGTCCGGTACCGACGATAGGCCCGATACACACCCGGCTTCGCTCGTTTCCATGCCCGATAAAGCGGACGGCGATGCACTGGCCAAACGGCTGGGCGACCATCTTGGCTTGAAGGTGGATGTGGCACATCGGGCCAACGGCAAAGGCAGGCTTGTCTTGCATTATACCAATCTGGAGCAGCTGGATGCCCTGCAGCGCAGGCTCGAAGGCTTGCCGACATCCTGAAATCAGCGGCCGAGCCTTCTGGCTTCCAGCGTAACTGCCAGAAGTGCGGTCGTTGTCAGCTCCGAGGCCAGATCGGGGTTGGCGCGGCTTTCCAACACGACCTTGTCGATCCGCTGCAAGGTGCGTATCAATGCGGACTTATCCCATAGGGAAAGCGCCCGTTCGGTTGCAGCCTTTCGCGGATACGGAATGTGGCGCGCGCGCGCCATGATGCCGGACGGGGACTGGCTGGACGCGTCCATCTGACAACGCAGATCGTGCAAAGCCTGAAAGTGACGCTGGCAGGCCGACAGGATGCCGAACGTACCATTCTCCTGATCGAGCAACCGGCTGAGTTCCGCGTCCAGAACGGCGTTATTGCCCAGTGCAGCAGCGTCCACCACCCGGTCTGCGGATAGTGTGGCGCCGTCGCCCACATTCAGCATCACATCTGCCTCCGTGACACTGTTACCGCCCATGCAATACAGCATCAGCTTCCGGACCTCTCCGCGTGAAACGAGGCGGTCGTTGCCGAGCAGGGATACGAGCAGGCCACGGGTCGAACGATCCATCGACAGGCCGGCCAGCGCCAGTTCCTCATCGATCATTGTGGCCAAAGCCGCGGCAGAGTCCTGATAGCAGGGCAGCGCTACGCCGTGCGTGGATTTCTCCACCAGCTTGCGCAAGGGAGCCGTCTTGCGAAGATCGCCGGCTTCGATGATGACCAGCGACCCCTGCGGGGGCGTGTCGAGCACCGGCTTGATGGCGTTGACGAGTTGTTTCTGCGTCACACCGCTGATCCAGACCAGCCGCTTGCCGCCGAACATGGAGATGGCATGGGCTTCATCGGCAATCGAAGACGGGTCGGATGCAGCATCGTCGGCACTCATACGAACGACGGCGAACGGATCGTCCATATCGATTCCGGATGCTCTGGCCAATCTGGCGGCGCGCTCTGATACGAGACCGCGATCCGGGCCGTAAACGAGAACTACAGGAAAGGCGGCGTCGGGTGTTTTGACAAACGCGTCGACCGTATGGGCCTTGCGTTCAGCCATGATACCGGCCCCGCCTCAGGCGTTCAGCGTGTTGCAAGGTCGCGGGCCAGCGACAGCCGGATTTTCTGTGCAGCCTCGGAAGCGGCGCGGTTTTCCGCATCGCGCAGGGCCCGGGTGTCGGCGAAACTCTGGGACGTCTGGTCGTATGCGGCAACCGTCTTTTGGCGTCCACTCGCCACCGTTTCTCCAGTGGCCGTTTCGCGCAAAACATAGCTTGTCGTGAGAATGACCTGTGAAGCGGTGGG
The DNA here is from genome assembly GCA_963799325.1 of uncultured Alphaproteobacteria bacterium. GTDB lineage: Bacteria > Pseudomonadota > Alphaproteobacteria > Rhizobiales > Rhizobiaceae > Pseudahrensia. The sequence goes on from CAWCWS010000004.1 coordinate 710,134, forward strand.
TGCAAGCGTGCTGCTTCTGATTGCCAGCTGGACGCTTTGCGACGACACATCGAGGCGCAGGCTATAACGGGTCTCAACCGGCGTTACGCCGCCGTGCAGGGCGAACAGAAGCGCATTGCGCACCTCCTGTGCGGGACGGGTGGTCACCGCGTCGATGGCGATGGACCGGAATTCCGGTGTCGTTCCGGCTGAAGACGGAGAAGTCCCTGCTAGGGGCTGTACGGTGCAGGCGGACATGAGAGCACGCAGCAGCCAACATGAGACTGGTCACTCCAACCCTTATGGCGGACAATATGGACAGCCCTTTAGACGACGACATTGACGATCCTGCCCGGCACAACGATGAGCTTGCGGGGCTGTTTACCAGACAGGGCCGTTTGCACAAAGCCCAGAGCGAGAACTTCCTGTTCCACCGACTCCTTGCTGGCATCCGGCGCGATCTCAATCTCGCCGCGCCTCTTGCCGTTGATCTGCACGGGCAGCGTGATGGTTTCGTTGACGAGCAGTGCCTCGTCTACTTCCGGCCACGGCGCTGCGCTGCATAGTCCTTCGTGCCCCAGGACTTCCCAGCATTCCTCGGCCAGATGGGGCATCATGGGTGCGATCATCTGCACGATCATGGTCGTGACCGTTTTGAGCGCTGCAGCACCGGCATCACCGGAACGGGAGGCCTGATCGACGGCGTTCACCAAAGTGTAGAGTTGCGCGACGGCCGCGTTGTAGCGCAGGGCCGGGATCATGGTGTCGAGATTGTCCAGCGTGCGGTGGGCGAGGGCTAAAATCTCGTCGTCGGTCCCGCCCTGATCGCCGGATGCCGAAGCGACGGTTCCGACCATGCGCCAGAGTTTCTGCACGAAGCGGTTGGCACCTTCGACGCCCGCTTCCGTCCAGATCACATCCCGGTCCGGCGGAGAGTCGGACAGCACGAACCAGCGGGCGGTATCGGCGCCGTAGCGATCGATAATGGCGTCGGGGTCGACCGTGTTGCGCTTCGACTTCGACATCTTCTCGATGCCCCCGATGGTGACGGTCTCGCCAGTGGTCTTCAGAACGGCCTTACGTGTTTCGCCTTCGCCGGTGATGTCGACCTCGTCCGGCGTGAGCCATTCTCTCTTCCCCTTCTTGTATGTCTCGTGAACGACCATGCCTTGAGTGAACAAGCCCTTGAACGGTTCGACCACATCGAGATGGCCGGTCGCCTTCATGGCGCGTGCGAAGAAGCGGGAATAGAGCAGGTGCAGGATCGCGTGTTCGATGCCGCCGATATACTGGTCCACCGGCAGCCATGCGTTGGCGGCCTTTACGTTCGTCGGCGTCTCTGCGGTCGGGTCTGCGAAGCGGGCGAAATACCACGACGAATCGACGAATGTGTCCATCGTATCCGTTTCGCGTTTTGCGTCCGCGCCGCAGGACGGGCAGGACACGTGGCGCCATGTGAGATGACGGTCGAGGGGGTTGCCGGGCTTGTCGAACTCGATGTCGTCGGGCAGCACGACGGGTAGATCGGCGGCTGGCACCGGAACCGTTCCGCAGGCGTCACAATGGATGACGGGAATGGGGCAGCCCCAGTAGCGCTGGCGGGACAGGCCCCAGTCGCGCAGACGGAATTGGGTTTGCGCGGTGCCCAGACCTTCAGTCTCCGCCCAGTCGAGTGTTGCGTCGATGGCCTCCTGCCCCGTTGCGACATCGACGCCCGCCGGTTGATCAACGAAGCGCACGGTCTGGGTCTTTGGTGGCACAAAAGCCTCGTCCGTGACGGGTTTTACGTCGTCCAGCGCGAAAAACGTGTCGATGACCGGCAGACCGTATTTGCGGGCAAAATCCAGATCGCGCTGGTCATGGGCCGGGCAGGCGAAGATGGCGCCCGTGCCGTAGTCCATCAGCACGAAATTGGCGACGTAAACGGGCAAGGTCTCGCCTTCCCGAACGGGATGGTTCACCCGCAAGCCGGTGTCGAAACCGCGCTTTTCCGCCTTGTCGAGTTCCTCCGCCGATGTCCCGCCGCGGCGCACATCCACGTTGAAAGCGGCAAGGTCGGCATTGGCTTTCGCCAGTTCCACGGTCAGCGGATGTTCGGGCGCAAGCGCGATGAAGCTCGCCCCTGCCAACGTGTCGGGACGGGTGGTGTAAATGTCGATGCCGTCGAAGCCGTGGGCCGGTTGCGTCAAGTGCGAACGTCATGTGCAGGCCCCGGCTTTTGCCGATCCAGTTGGCCTGCATCAGCTTCACCTTGGCGGGCCAGTCGTCGAGCGTATCGAGGGCGTCGAGCAGGTCTTCGGCATAGTCGGAAATCTTGAAGAACCACTGGGTCAGATCGCGCTGTTCGACGTCGGCACCGGAGCGCCAGCCCCTGCCGTCGATCACCTGTTCATTGGCGAGCACCGTCATATCGACGGGATCCCAGTTCACCTTCGCGTTCTTGCGGTAGATCAGCCCGGCATCGAGAAAATCGAGGAACAGTTTTTGCTGCTGGCCGTAATAGGCCACATCACAGGTGGCGAATTCGCGGCTCCAATCGAGCGACAGCCCCATGCGTTGCAACTGCCCGCGCATGGATGCGATGTTGGCGTAGGTCCAGGTGCCGGGATGGGTGTTGTTGGCCATCGCCGCGTTTTCGGCGGGCATTCCGAACGCGTCCCAGCCCATCGGATGCAGAACATGAAAGCCCTTGGCGCGTTTGTAGCGGGCGATGACGTCGCCCATCGCGTAGTTCCGCACGTGGCCCATATGGATGCGGCCGGACGGGTAGGGGAACATCTCCAGCACGTAATAGGTTTGGGCATCCGGTGCAGGTTCGCTGTCGGTCTCGAACAGTTTCGCGTCCGCCCAGCGGTGCTGCCACTTCGTTTCCACGGACGCTGCGTCATAACGATCGGGACGATCGGGCGTGTCGGTCTGGCTTGTCACGGGATACACTTCTCGGAATAAGGGCGGTGCCGGCGGCATTTGCGCCGGTGACGCGCTTTTGGCGTTTGGGGCGTTGAGCGTCAATGCCGGGAAGTTGGTTCGGTTGGCGGTCGCCCCGTTGTTTCACGTGAATCGGAGGACTGGTCGTGCATGAAGGTTTGGAAACTGTTCGTGACGCGCTCGGAAAGGCGATGAACGGGTGTGGCCGCGACGACGATTGCCAGCTGATCGCCGTGTCAAAGACCTTTGATGCCGATGCCATCCGTCCGGTTCTGGAAAGCGGCCAGCGGGTGTTCGGTGAAAACCGCGTGCAGGAGGCACAGGTCAAGTGGCCAGATCTGCGCGCGGACTATCCCGATGTGGAGTTGCATCTGATCGGCCCGCTGCAAAGCAACAAGGCAGCCGATGCGGTGGCTCTGTTCGATGCCATCCACAGCGTTGACCGAGAGAAAATCGCGGTGGCCCTTGCCAAAGAGATGAAGCGACAGGAGCGGACACCTGATCTTTTCGTGCAGGTTAATACGGGCGAGGAAAAACAGAAGGCCGGTATTGTGCCGCGGCGATGCCGTTGCGTTCGTTCAACGTTGCCGCGAGGCGCACGGGCTGGAGATTGCCGGACTCATGTGCATCCCGCCTGCGGACGAAAATCCGGGGCCCCATTTCGCATTGCTGCGAAAACTGGCTTCGGAGGCCGGTGTGACGGGCCTGTCGATGGGCATGTCCGGCGACTACGCGACGGCCATTCAGTTCGGCGCAACCCATGTGCGGGTTGGCAGCGCGATTTTCGGCACCCGCTGATCATGGCCGAACCGTCGCGCAGTAATCGGGTCAAGCGATGGCTCGACCGGCTGTCGAACTCGAAGAAGGCCATGCCGACCCTCGCGCTCGCCTCGTTCGCCGAGGCGTTGATCGTGCCTATCCCGCTGGAGTTGGTGCTCATTCCGTTCATGGTGACCAACCGCCAGCGGCTTTGGCTCACGGCCCTGGTCGTCACGCTCGGCTGTCTGGTCGCCGCCGTGATCGGATATTTTGTTGGAATGCTGTTCTTTGAAACGGCGGGCCGGTGGGTCATCGACCTGATGGGCTGGAGCGAGGGAATGGACCGGTTCCGCGCCCTGTTCGCCGACCACGGCTTTCTCGCCATCCTCGCGGTTGGCATCATCCCGATCCCGTTTCAGGTGGCCATGCTGACGGCAGGAGCGGTGGGTTATCCGCTATCTTTGTTCCTGCTCGCCGCCGCCATCGCGCGCGGCCTGCGCTATTTCGGGCTGGCTGCGCTGGTCTGGTGGTTGGGGGATACAGCCGAGGCCGCTTTCCGGCGCCATAAAACCAGCTTCGCCTTCGGCGTCACCCTGCTGTTCGCCATTGTGATCGGGGTGACGCTGCTGTCTGGCTCCGGCGGCCAAGGTTAGAACGTCAGCCCGCGCTTCTCGATCATCGGCCCAACCTCGGGCATCGCTCCGCGAAAAGCGCGGTAGGTGTCTTCGGGATCGATGGACCCGCCGACGCTGTAGATATGGTCGCGCAGTTTGCGGGCCGTTTCGGGGTGGAACGGGTCGGCGGTTTCCTCGAAGGCCGTAAAGGCGTCGGCGTCCAGCACTTCGGACCACATGTAGCTGTAGTATCCCGCGCTATAACCATCGCCGGAAAAGACATGGGCGAAGTGGGGTGTGCGGTGGCGCATGGCTATGGCGTCCGGCATGCCGATCCGGTCCAGCACAGCGCGTTCGAAGGCGACGGGATCGTCCGCGCCATCGGCTCCTTCGGTGTGAAACGCCATGTCGACCAAAGCGGAAGCCGTGAATTCCACGGCACCGAAACCGGCATTGAAGGTGCGGGCCGCCAGCACCTTGTCGAGTAAAGCCTGCGGGATCGGTTCGCCCGTTTCTACATGGCGCATGTGGGTGGTGAGAATGTCGGGCACGGTCAGCCAGTGCTCGTAAAGCTGGCTCGGCAGTTCCACGAAATCCCGTGCTACCGAGGTTCCGGCTACGGAAGGGTAGGTGACGTCCGACAACATGCCGTGGAGGGCATGGCCGAATTCGTGGAACAGAGTGCGGGCATCGTCCATCGACAGTAGGGCCGGTCGGCCCGCCGGTGGTTTGGCGAAGTTCATCACGTTGAGGATGATCGGCGTTTGCCCGTCGTTAAGTTTATGCTGGCCCTGGAAGCCGCTCATCCACGCGCCGGAGCGCTTTGAGGACCGGGCAAAATAATCCGCAACGAAGACCGCACGGTGGGTGCCATCTGAATCGCTCACCTCGAAGACGCGCGCGTCCGTGTGGTAAGTCGGAATGCCGGTCCGCTCCTCGAAGCGGAGACCGAAGAGGCGGGTGGCCACGTCGAAGGCGGCGGCGATAACGTTGTCGAGGGCGAGATAGGGTTTGAGTTGGGCATCGTCGTAATCGAACTTTTCTGCGCGCAGTTTTTCGGCGAGAAAGCGCCAGTCCCACGGTTTAACCGGTTGGTTCGTGCCGGACAGGGTGATGAGGTCTTGCTCCTCCATTGCGGCCTTTGCGACAGCCTTGTCCCAAACCGTTTCCAATAGATCGATGACGGCGGCGGGCTTTTTCGCCATCTGATTTTCCAACTTGAAGTCCGCGAAGGATGCGTAGCCGAGAAGTGCAGCCTTTTCGGCCCGCAAAACGACAATCTCGCCGACGTTGGCGCGGTTGTCCGTTTCGCCGTCATTTTGCCCTCTAGCCTGCCAGGCATGGAAGGCTTTTTCACGCAAGGGCCGCACGCGTGCTGAACGTGAGAAACGGTTCGATGATCGAGCGGGACAGGGTGACGGCGTGTTGCCCGTCATGGCCTCGTTCGGTGGCGGCGCTGGCCATCGCATCGATCAGAAACGGAGGCAATCCGTCGAGATCGGCCTCGTTGTCGAGAATGAGGGACCAGTCGCGCTCGTCGGCCAGAATGTTCTGGGAGAAGGCTGCACCGAGTTCCGCAAGCCGGGCATTGATGGCGGCAAAGCGGGTCTGCTTCTCGTCCTCCAGCGCCGCGCCACTGCGAACGAAATTCTTCCACGTCTTTTCCAGCACGCGCGCCTGCTCGGAGGTGATCGCCAGCGCATCGCGCTGCTGCCAAAGCGTGTCGATGCGCGCGAACAGGGCTGTGTTCGAGGCGGTCTCGGAAGAATGCCGGGACATGCGGGGTGCGATGTCCCGCTCCAGCGCCCGCAATGTATCGTCGGAGACCGTGCCGGTAAGGTTCCAGAACAGGGCGGAAACCCGGTTCAGCTTCTCGCCCGCCAGTTCCAGCGCCGTGATCGTGTTGTCGAAGGTGGGTGCGTCGGCATTGTCGGCGATCGCGTTCACGTCCGCCCGGTCGGCGGCCAGCGCCTCGTCGAAGGCACCGGCGAAATCATCTTTGGAAATCGCATCGAAGCGGGGCAGGCCCAGCGGGCCGTCCCAGTTGAAAATGGCGGGGTTGGTCATGGTGAAAAAATCCTGAGCGGGCGTGTCGGGCGTTTGCCGTCAGGTAGGGTGGCGCGATCCTTTATGCCAATTCAATCCGTATGTCATCCCTGGGCTTGTCCCAAGGATCCGGTGACAACCTGCCCGTAGAAGCGTTCCAGATCCCCGGGTCGAGCCCGAGGATGACGGAGTCTTACCCTTCCATGCGCACCAACAGGTCTTTGGCGTCGATCTGGTCACCCCGTTTGACCAGCAGTTCCTCGACAATGCCGTCGGCTTCGGCGTGGATGGCGGTTTCCATCTTCATGGCTTCGATGGACAGCAGCACATCGCCCGCCTTCACCGGCACGCCCTCGGTGACCATGATCTGGGAGATGACACCCGGCATCGGTGCACCCACATGGGTCGCATTTCCGGCCTCGGCTTTCTCGCGCGCCTTGGCCGCGGTCGCGCCGTGCTTGCGGTCCGGCACACGGGCGCGGCGGGGCTGGCCGTTCAGCTCGAAGAACACCGTGACCATGCCCTGATCGTCCATTTCTCCGATCGCGAGACAGCGCACCACCAGCGTCTTGCCCTGTTCGATATCCACCATCGCCTCGTCACCCGGCTCCATGCCGTAGAAGAAGGTGGGGGTGGTGAGCGTGGCGACGGGTCCGAACGCCGCCCGTGCCAATGCATAGTCGGTAAACACTTTCGGATACATCAGGTAGGATGCGAATTCGGTGTCGGAAACCTTGCGGCCGAGCTCCGTTTCGATGTCGAGGCGTTCTTCCGCCAGATCGGCATTCTTCATTGTGGCCCCGACCCGGCCTTCCAGCGGTTTTTCGCCCTTCAACACCTTCGCCTGAATGCCTTCCGGCCAACCGTTGGGCGGAAAGCCCAATTCGCCGCGCATCATGGAGACGACGGAATCCGGGAAGGAAATATCCTTCTTCGGGTCTTCCACGTCGGCGCGTGTCAGATTCTGGCTCACCATCATCAGCGCCATATCGCCGACCACCTTGGAGGACGGCGTGACCTTGACGATGTCGCCGAAAATGGCGTTGGCCTCGCTATAGGCTTTTGCGACTGCGTGCCAACGGGGGGCGAGGCCGAGGGAGCGGGCCTGTTCCTTCAGGTTGGTGTATTGGCCGCCGGGCATTTCGTGCTGGTAGACCTCTGAGGCCGGAGCCTTCACGTCGCTTTCGAAGGCGGCATATTGAGCGCGCACGCCTTCCCAGTAGAACGAGATGCGGCGGATGGCGTCGGCGTCGAGGCCGGGATCGCGGTCGGTGCCCTTGAGCGCTTCCACGATGGAGCCGAGGCAGGGCTGGGACGTGCCGCCGGACAGGGAATCCATCGCGGCGTCCACCGCGTCCACACCGGATTCGACGGCGGCCAATACGGTGGCCGCGGCGATGCCGGACGTGTCGTGAGTGTGAAAATGGACCGGCAGGTCGATGCGTTCGCGCAGGGCCGGGAACAGGATGCGGGCCGCCCGCGGCTTCATCAGGCCCGCCATGTCCTTGATGCAGATGATGTGCGCGCCTGCTTTCTGCAATTCCTCCGCGCGGGTCAGATAATAGTCGAGATCGTAGAGGCCGGGGTCTTGCGCCGACAGATCGCCGGAATAGCAGACCGTGGCTTCCAGCAGTTTGCCGCTTTCCAGCACCGCGTCCATGCACACGCGCATGTTTTCGATCCAGTTGAGGCTGTCGAAGACGCGGAACAGGTCCATGCCGTTCTTGGCCGCCTCATGGATGAAATGGCGCACCACGTTGTCGGGATAGGCGGTGTAGCCAACCGCGTTGGCCCCGCGAACGAGGCATTGGGTCAGCAGGTTGGGCGCGGCTTCGCGGATGCCTGCCAGACGCTCCCACGGGTCTTCCGACAGGAAACGCATGGAAACGTCGAACGTCGCGCCGCCCCAGCATTCCAGCGAGAGCAGGTCCGGCAGGCCGCGGGCATAGGCGTCGGCGGCTCCGATGATATCGCTGGAGCGCATGCGGGTGGCGAGCAGGCTCTGGTGCCCGTCGCGCATCGTCGTGTCGGTGATGAGGACGTTGTCCTGCGCACGCATCCATTCGGAGAAAGCCTTTGGGCCATCCGCTTCGAGGCGCTGGCGGGTGCCGTCCACGATCGCTCCGTCGAAATGGGGTGCGCGGGCCGCCGGTTCCATCGACACGGGTTTGGGCCGGTCGCGGGTGTCGGGGTGGCCGTTGACGGACACGTCGGCAATGTAATTGAGCAGGCGGGTGGCACGGTCGCGGCGCTTGACCTTCTCGAACAGCTCCGGCGTGTTGTCGATGAACTTCGTCGTGTAGGTGTTATCCTTGAACGACGGGTGGGTGATGATGTTTTCCAGAAACGTCAGGTTCGTGGCCACGCCGCGAATGCGGAATTCGCGCAAAGCCCGGTCCATTCGCTTGATCGCTTCGCCCGCCGAAGGGGCCCATGCCGTCACCTTTTCCAGCAACGGGTCATAGTAGCGGGTGATGATCGCACCACCATAAGCCGTGCCGCCGTCGAGACGGATGCCGAAGCCGGTCGCGCCGCGATAGGCGGTGATGCGGCCATAATCGGGGATGAAGTTGGATTCAGGGTCTTCGGTGGTGATGCGGCATTGCAACGCGTGGCCGTGGAGGGTGATGTCGTCCTGCGCGGGAACGCCGGAGGCCGGAGTGCCAATGCGCTCGCCGTCAACCAGGTGAATCTGCGCCTTGATGATGTCGATGCCCGTCACCTCCTCGGTGACGGTGTGTTCCACCTGCACGCGCGGATTGACCTCGATAAAGTAGAATGCGCCTTTCCCGTCATTGTGCGTCCATGTCCATTAGGAATTCGACGGTGCCCGCGCCGAGATAGTCCGTGGCGCGCGCGATCTTCAGGGCGTAACCGCAAAGCTCTTCACGCTGATCGTCGTTCAGATACGGAGCAGGCGCGCGTTCCACGACCTTCTGGTTGCGCCGCTGGACGGAACAGTCGCGCTCGAACAGGTGGACGCAGGTGCCGTGGGCGTCGCCGAGAATCTGCACTTCCACATGCCGGGCGCGTTCCACGAGGCGTTCGAGATAGATCTCGTCCTTACCGAAGGCGGCGGCGGCCTCGCGCCTGGCTTCCAGCGCCTCCCGCTCCAGATCGTCTGCGGAACGGATGACGCGCATGCCTCGACCGCCGCCGCCCCACGAGGCTTTCAGCATAATCGGGTAGCCGATGGAGTCTGCCATCTGCGTGATCGTCGCCATATCCTCCGGCAGCGGCTCGGTGGCGGGCACCACGGGCACACCGGCTTCGACGGCCAGATTACGGGCGGCGACCTTGTTGCCGAGGCGGCGCATGGTGTCCGCCTTGGGGCCGATGAAGGTGATCCCGGCTTCGGCGCAGGCATCGACGAATTCCGGCGATTCCGACAGCAGACCGTAACCGGGATGGATCGCGTCGGCACCGGACAGTTTGGCGACGCGCAGAATCTCATCGATCGACAGGTAGCTTTCGATCGGGCCCATCTGCTTGTCGAGATGGGGGCCTGCGCCGATCTGATAGGCCTCGTCCGCCTTGAAGCGGTGTAGCGCCAGCTTATCCTCTTCCGCCCAGACGGCGACCGTCTTCAGTCCGAGTTCGTTGGCCGCCCGAAACACCCGGATGGCGATTTCGGAACGGTTGGCGACGAGTATTTTCGTGATCGGCATGGGAGGGCGGCACCCGTGAATCGCGTCATATGACAGGAATACTGACCTTATGACATGACGCATCGCGGCAATGGAAGGGCGTCAGACGGGGCGGTGGCCGGGTGGAGTGGCGACCGCTTCTAGGTGCGGCCGATGTAGTCCACCAGTTCCCCGCGCAGGCGCAAGTTCGAAAAGGTCGCCGTCGCCGCATCGTAGCGGTTGCCGATCAGGTCCACTTCAGCCTTGTAGAGATCGAGTTGGGCGTCGAGCAATTCGAACGGCGACTTGTCGGCATTGAGGAACTGTTCCTGCGACAGGGAAACAACCTTGCGGGCAGCCCCGACCGAGTCCGACAGGAACTTGGCTTTCTCATCGGCTGAGTGGATCGACTGGGCGTTGTCGTCGAGATTCTGGACCAGCTCACGATAGGTCTTCTGGTACTTCAGCTTGGCTTCCAGCTGGCGGGCCTCGATCTGCTCTTCCGTCCCGGCACCTGCACCGCCATCGAAGAGTTTGACGCGGAAACCGACCATCGCGCGCATATCCATATTTGTGCCGGTGGGACCGGAGAGGTTGTCCTTGTAATTGGCCTGGGCGGAAGCGAACAGTTCCGGATAGCGCTTGGCCCGTTGTTGCCTGAATTGCTGGTTCAGCGATTCCTGATCGGCCACGACGGCCCTCAGGGCATGGTTGTTGCGGGCGACGAGATCGATATCGCCTTGCTTCACGCGACCCAATGCGGCCGAGATGACCTTGGGCCGCTTCAGGCGGCGGGCATCGATATCGGTGATGCGTTTGAAGGCGCTCATGGCCGTCTGCTGGTTGTTCTCGATGTCGAGGACGGCGCTCTTGGCGGAGTCGAGGCGGGTCTGGACCCGTTTCACATCGGCCAGCGTCGCGTTGCCCTCCTCCTCGGAGATGCCGATAAGCCGTGCCATATCCATGTGGGATTTCACATTGCGGCGGGCGGCGGCGGCGAGATCGCTCTGCTTCAGCACTTCCAGGTAGGCGCTGACCACTTCGAAGGCGACTTCTTCCGACTTGTCCCGGCGGCGCAGGATCGCACTTTCATACAGAGCTTCGCGGCGGGCGACGGCACCGCCGGTCTTGCCGAAATCGTAGATCGTCTGGTTGATCTGAAGGCTGGCCTCGGAGCGGTGGGTGTAGAGTTCCTGCGCGGTTTCGCTGTAGATGTTTTCCTCGCCTGACGACATTTCGAGATCGACCTTTGGCATGTATCCGGCACGGGCGACCTTGATACCGGCCTTAGCGTCCTGCTCCCGTGCGCGGGCGATACCCACATCGGGATTCGTGTCCAGTGTCGTTTCCACGGCTTCGCGCAGGGTCAGTGTCCGGCCGGCCACTTTCCCCAGATTGCTGGTGAGTGCGATTGCGGGTTCATCGACCGTGCGGGTGTGTTCGGGAATCTGGCCCTGACCGGCACTGGCACCGGAACTGGCACTGGCACTGGCACCGGACACTGGCACCGGCAGCGCTGGCCACGGTTCCAACAGAAGCGGTCGTGATGGGGTCGATATTCTGGGCGCTGCTGCCCGCCACCCCCGATGCCGGACGTGTGGACGCAGGTCTCGACGTGTCGCCACCCTTGAGTATCCAGCTCCAGAAGCCCGGTTTCGAGCGTTGGGTGTTATCAGCGACCTGACGCGTTTGCGATTGGACCTTGATGTGAAGCGGGCGGACCGAGCCGGTGGCGACGGAATCGACAGCGCGGTGGGTGCTTGTGCGTTCCCGAGACAACGCTGCCTTCAGGCCGTTGTAAAGCTTCGCCTGGTTCTTCGAAAGCCAATGGACGACCGATGAGGGTGAGGACCGGACGGATTTGGCTGCAACCAGCGCTGGATCGTAAACGGCCAGTTGCGGCACCAGCGGTGGCGGAAGTGCGACGTCGTCCGTCCCCAGCCGCAGGCCGGCCAATGTGGCCAGTGCCGCATCATTCGTCGAACGGGCAGCGCTCATGGACGGATGGAAAAGCGTGTCGGCACTTTTGTCGACGGTCGGAATGCCCAGTTCGACGGGGCGCGGTGTCATCTTCGAATAGTCGCCGCTCACGAGGCCGCGCACCACATCGTTGACGGACAGTCTGGAAAGAGCCGACGTGTCCGGTCCCTTGAAGCGGGCGGTGTCCACATGGTTCAGGGAGGGGCGGCTCATGGAGGGATAGCCGGAGCCTGTCACGGTCGAACAGGATGCAACCGCCATCAAGGCGGCAATGCAGACACCGGTCCTCAAAAGTCGATACTGTATCCGTATCGTCGAGGGACAACTCATAACGCAACTACTCCGAACCAAAACCGGACAGGCTTTCACCACCGGCTGACCGGGAACGTAAATATTCTTGGTTAAGCAAGGGTGAAGGCGGGACGCCGTTTCCGGCAAGGTTCGCGGCGGGCCGTCTCTTCTCCGCCTCCCGAGATGAACCGCCGGGAACCCAGATTCCTAACGGGTATGGTGAATACGCCTTTAACCGGCTTCCAGCTTGGGGAGCGGGATTCATCTTTTGTGAACGAATCCCATGCGAGTCGTGGACGTATGAATCCGTAAGCAAAGCGGTCACTTACCAGTCGAAGCGCTCTTATTACTTTGACCAAGTGATTGTTTTAATTTGCGGAATACACGATATCCAAGGTCTTGCCATGAGCGACGTTCAGGTTCTCGAAAACTCCGCAGTCCCGGCGGAGAAGGAAGCAGAGGTCGCGCAGGCGGCATCCGCGCCTGAAAAGAGTCCCGGGGTGGACACCAATGGTGGGACAAAAGCAGAATCTTCCGTTGCTGCAGCTACCGTTGAGGCGCAGGCGCAATCTTCGGACGCCGCCCAGTCTTCGGACCCCAACCTCATCCGGCAGCCAAGCCAGGGCGCCACCGAAGTCGTCACGATCGCCGATCCAAGCAGCATCAAGTTCGCCTTCTCGCTGGAAGGCGTCGAAATCTCCCTGTCCGATGTCGATCTCGTCATGGTGTTCCCGGACGGCTCAAAGCTCGTGCTCGTCGGTCTCGGGCTGGAACTGTTCAGCGAAATACCGATGAACTTCGAGTTCGATGGCACTGACCAGACACGGCAGGACGTGGCCGCCCGGATCGGCGTCACATCCGAGGCCAGCACCCAGAAGGTGATGAACTTCTCCTCCAACGGCTCGCCTTCCGGTGAAAGCGAATCCGATAAGGAAGCGGCTTCGGAGTCCGAAAGCCAGGCGGAAAGCCAGGCGGAATCCGTCACCGTGGAAGTCGTGGAGGTTCAGGCGCCGCAAACGCCGAGTGCGCCGACATCGTCCAGGATCAAGGGCGACAGGGGTGCGGGCAAGATTTCCGATTTCACGGAAGAGCGGGCCCGGATCGAGGAGAACCTCGCCGAAGCGGAAGACGTGAAGAAAGCCTCGGCATCGAGCGATGGCACGCCGGCACAGGACGAAGCGCCCGAAGAGAACGACTTCACGACAAATGTGCCTGAAGAATTCATCAGCCCGACCGAAGGGGATGCGGAATTCGAGACGGCAGCGCTCGTGCTTGAATTCAAGCTGTTCGGCGTTGCCGGGCAAAACACGACCACGCTTGCCGACGGAAAAACACTGATCGATGCGTCCTCCGCTGTCGAGGAAGCGGAAACAGACGCGTCCTACGCTGTCCAGTCGCAGCGGGAGACCATAGCCGGGACCTCCGGCAACGACATTATCAATGCCGACCGGCAGGACTTTACCCCCTCGGGTATGGCGATCCGGACCGTCAATGTTCAGACGGAGTTTCCCGGCGACAATTACAAGGCCGAATCCGTTCTCGTGACGGGACTGCCGGAAGGCGCTTCGGTCCTCAACGGCACGGCGTTCGGAGAAGGCTTTCTCGTTCCGATCGATCCGCTGGACGCTTCGGAACTCGAATTCATCCTGCAATATGAAATGCCGCGCGACGGTGACATTCCGGACGGTGACGGGTTCTACACCAGTTTTGTGATGAACCTTGAATACACCCTGACCGACCGGGACAGCGGCAAGGGACTGAAAGCCACCGGGTCGGCACAATTCGCGGTGCGCGATGTTTCGAGCGAGGACGACGCCACGTTCATCGACGAGTTTACGGGCCAGAACGTCCTTATCCTCAATGCCACACCTCCGGGCAACGTTATCGACGCCGGGGCCGGCGACGACATCATTCTCGCCGCCGCAGGGGCCGATACGATCCAGGGTGGCACGGGCATCGACACCGTATCCTACGCTGCATCCAACGATGCCGTGACGGCCGATCTGGCCAATATCGAAACGGATGGCGGATACGCTTCCGGTGACACGCTTTTTTCCGTCGAAAACCTGACCGGCTCACGCTTCGACGACACCCTGCTCGGCAGCGACGAGGACAACGTGCTGGAGGGCGGTGAAGGGGCGGACACGATCGACGGACGGGGCGGCAACGATACCGCGTCCTATCAATCGTCCCTGGACGCCGTGACCGTCGATCTGCTCGACGGTGACAACACGGGCGGTGACGCGGAAGGCGATGTTCTCACCAATATCCGTGATCTGACGGGTTCCGCGTTCGACGACACCCTGTCCGGCGACGGTCAGGACAACGTGCTGACCGGTGGTGCGGGGGACGATGTGCTGCGCGGCCTCGACGGGGCCGATACGCTCGTGGGCGGGGAAGGCTCGGACACCGCGTCCTATGACACGTCCACTGCGGTCGACATCAACCTGCTGACCGGCGTCGCATCCGGCGGCGAGGCTGACGGCGATACGTTCGAATCCATCGAAAACCTGCGTGGCGGCGACGGGGACGACACGTTGACGGGCGATGCCAACGCCAACCGCCTGTCCGGCGGGCTGGGCGACGATAGGCTGTCCGGCGGCAGGGGCGACGATACGCTTTCGGGTGGCGCGGGCGATGATGTTCTAACCGGAGGATCGGGCGTCAACACGCTATCCGGTGGTCTGGGCAACGACCGTTTCGTTGGCGGTACCGGCACGGATGCCATATCCGGCGGTCTCGGAGACCGCGATCTGGTGGATTATTCCACGTCCACCGAAGCGTTGAGCGTCAATTTGGGCACGGGTAAAGGGTCCAACGGAATCGCCGACGGTGACACCTATGAGTCCATCGAAGATGTAACCACCGGCTCCGGCAGCGATACGCTGACCGGCAGCGATACGGCCAATATTCTCGACGGCGGCGCGGGCGACGACGTGCTGTCCGGCAATGGTGGCGACGACACATTGCTGGGGGGAGACGGCGACGACATTCTGCTGGGCGGTGCCGGTGCGGACGTTCTGGAAGGCGGAGACGGGTTCGATACGATCGACTATTCGACGTCGGTCGCCGCTGTTTCCATCGATCTGGAAAACGATCTGGCATTGGGGGCCGATGCGGCGGGAGATACGTTCGATTCCATCGAGAATGTGATCGGCTCAACGTTTGCCGACACCCTGACAGGCGACGCTTTTGACAACCGGTTGGCCGGCGGTTCTGGTGATGACCGTCTGACGGGTGGTGCGGGTGCGGATACGCTGGAGGGCGGTTCGGGCAGCGATACGGCGGACTATTCGGCGTCGTCCGCGGTGACGATCGATCTCAATTCCGGTGGCGGCCAGACCGGTGGCGATGCTGCGGGCGATATTCTGACCGGTGTGGAAAACGTGACCGGCGGTGCCGGGAACGACGTGCTGACCGGGGACGCCAACGCCAACACGCTGATCGGCGGTGGCGGTGACGACAGGATCATCGGTGGTCTGGGTGCGGATACGCTTGTCGGCGGTGCGGGCAACGACGTGGTCGATTACCGCGGCTCCGACGACGGCATCGCCTTACGCCTCGACGGGTCGGTCTCCACGGGCGGTCATGCCGAAGGGGACCGGGTGTCGGGCTTCGAGACTGTGTTCGGCTCCGGTCACTCCGATACGATCTTCGGCACGGCCGTGGCCGAGACCCTGTACGGGGAAGACGGCGACGACACGTTGAGCGGCGCTGGCGGTGCGGACACGTTCGACGGCGGTGCGGGCTTCGATACCGTCACATACGCAACGTCCGGCGCGGGCGTGAGCGTCGATCTGGAAACCGGCGTCACGGGCGTGACCGGCGACGAGGCGGGCGACACATTCACGAGCATCGAGGGTCTGACCGGCTCGGTTCACGACGATATTCTGGCAGCGGCTTCGGCTGGCAGCACGCTGTCGGGTGGCGAGGGTGCCGATAGTCTGACGGGCCGTGCGGGAGCCGATGTTCTGAGCGGCGGTGCGGGCAACGACTTCATTCTCGGTGCGGCCGGTGGCGACAGGATCGACGGCGGTGCTGGCATCGATACGGCGTCCTATGCGGGATCGTCCTCGGCGGTCACGATCAACCTGTCTGCCGACAGCACGCTGGACGCGTCCGGCGGGGATGCGGCGGGCGACGATCTGATCAACATCGAGAACGTGACGGGCTCGTCGCACGATGACAGCCTGACGGGCGACGATGGTGCCAACGTGCTGCGCGGAGAAGCGGGCGACGACACGCTGATCGGCGGTATCGGCGCCGACACACTCGTCGGCGGCGCGGGTGATGACACGGCGGACTATTCGGCATCGGGTGCTGCGGTGGAGGTCAGTTTGTTGACCGGAATCGGGCAAGGCGGCGAAGGAGAGGGTGACCGTCTCAGCGAAATCGAGAATTTGACCGGCTCCAACCAGGCTGATGTGCTGACAGGCGACAACGCGGCCAACACAATTCTCGGTGGCCTCGGCAACGATATTCTGACGGGCAATGGCGGCGACGACATCCTGCGCGGCAATGCCGGATCGGACCAGATCGAGGGCGGTACGGGTGCCGACATCATCGACGGCGGATCCGGACAGGACAGCGCGGTTTATTCCGCATCTGCCAGCGCCGTGTCCCTCAACCTGCAGACCGGCGCCGCATCGGGCGGCGATGCGGACGGCGATACGCTGATCTCGATCGAGAACGCGACCGGTTCGGCCCATAACGATACGATCATCGGCAGCACCGCAGTCAACGTGCTGATCGGCGGTGCTGGAGACGATCTGCTCGAAGGCGGGCAGAACGCCGATACGCTGGTGGGCGGTGACGGTATCGATACGGCCGATTACCACAATTCCATCGGCAACGTGATTGTCAATCTGGCGTCCGGCACGGGCTCCAACGGCGACGCGCAAGGCGATATCCTCAGCCAGATCGAAAATGTCATCGGATCGGCACAGTCGGATTTCATCGACGGCGATTTCCGGGCCAATACGCTTTACGGCGGCACTGGATTCGACGTTCTGCGCGGCAACGAGGGCGACGACATCCTCTATGGCGAGGACGGTAACGACACCCTGTCCGGCGGATCGGGTGCGGACATTCTGGATGGTGGAGACGGTATCGATACCGCCGATTACGGCGCGGACGTCACGTCGGTCTCCATCAACCTCGATACCGGTGCCAACAATACCGGCGACACGCTGGTGAGCATCGAGAACCTGACCGGCTCGCAGGCCGACGATACGCTCGTGGGCGATGGTGCTGCCAATACTCTCATCGGCGGTCTCGGCAACGACACGTTGTCAGGCCTCGGCGGTGCGGACGTTCTGAACGGTGGTTCGGGCAATGACAGTCTCGCCGGTGGTGCCGGTGCCGACACGATTATCGGTGGTGGCGGCATCGACACAGTCGATTACAGCGCTTCGGGCGGTGGCGTGACGGTCAATCTGGCGACCAATTCCAACCAGTTCAACGACGCCGAAGGCGACAATATTTCCGAGGTGGAATCCATCATCGGGTCCGCCCACGGCGATACGCTGACCGGCAACGTGTTTGCCAATGTGATTACGGCAGGCGCAGGCGACGACATTCTGACCGGTGGCGACGGGGCCGATACGCTGGATGGCGGCGCAGGCACGGATACGGCGGTCTACACGACGTCACTTGCCAGCGTGACGGTCGATCTTGGCGGGGGCACCTCCGTCGGCGGAGACGCCCAGGGCGACACGCTCACCAATATCGAGAACCTGACAGGCTCCAATTTCGACGATACGCTTCTGGGTAATGCCCAGCAGAACACTCTGGACGGCGGTCTCGGCAACGACACCCTGTCCGGTGGTGCCGGTGACGATACGCTGCTCGGCAAGAGCGGAAACGACACGCTGATCGGTGGGGCCGGTGCCGACACCCTGTCCGGCGGTGAAGGCATCGACACAGCCGATTACAGCTCCTCCACACAGGCGGTCTCCGTCGATCTGGCGCTTGCAGGCGGGCAGGTTTCGGCGGGCAGCGATGCGAACGGGGACGTGCTTTCGGGCATCGAAAATCTGACCGGCTCCGATTTCGACGATACGTTGCGCGGGTCCAGCGGGGACAACGTGTTGTCCGGCGGCACGGGTGACGACACGCTGACGGGTGGTCTGGGTGCCGACAATCTGATTGGCGGCGACGGGTTCGATACGGTCGATTACAGCGCCTCCAACATCGCGGTCACGGCCTATCTCGACGGTGCCACGAGCGGTGTCGGCGGCCATGCCGAAGGCGACATCCTGACCGGCGTGGAACGTCTGGTCGGCTCCAGTTTCAACGACGCTCTTCACGGTTCCGGCAACGCCGATACGATGATCGGCGGCACGGGCTCGGATACGATACACGGGTCCCTCGGGGCGGATAATATCGATGGCGGTGGCGATACCGACACATTGACCTATGCGAGTTCGGCCGCCGGTGTGACAGTTGATCTTGAGGCCGGAACCGGCGTTGGCGGCGATGCGGCTGGCGATACGATTTCCAGTATCGAAGAAGTCATCGGCTCCGGTTTCGATGATACGTTGTCAGCTGCGGCTGGCGGCAGCACGCTGTTCGGTGAGGATGGCGACGATGTTCTGACCGGCCTTGCCGGAGACGACGAATTGCACGGTGGTGACGACGACGACGTTCTGACGGGCGGCGCGGGCAACGATGACCTGTTTGGTGATGCCGGCTCGGACACATTGATCGGCGGCGCGGGCAGCGACAATCTCTATGGCGGCATCGGCAACGATACCGCCGACTACAGTGCGGCCACAAGCGCGGTCGCCGTCAGCATCGATGCCCAGGGTGGCTCGCTGGGCGAAGCGGCAGGCGACGTGCTGATCGACGTGGAAAACCTCATCGGCACCGATTTCGACGACCGCCTGACGGGTGGAGCCGGTATCAATATCCTGACCGGCGGCGCGGGCAACGACCGTCTGACCGGCCTTGGCGGCGACGATACGCTGATCGCCGGTGACGGGGACGACATTCTCAACGGCGGCGCGGGCGAAGACATTCTGCAGGGGGGTGCGGGCACCGATACGGCCGACTATTCCGGGTCCACCGCCGGTGTGACCATCGATCTGACGCTCGCGGCGCAGGCGTTCTCGGCGGGCGATGAATCCGGCGACCGCCTGAGCGGGATCGAAAACCTCATCGGCTCCGAAAATGCCGATACGATCATCGGTGACGCGGCGGCCAACACCCTGTCCGGCGGGTTGGGCGACGACACGATCAGCGGTGGCACCGGTAACGACATCCTGTACGGCCAGGACGGCAACGATACGCTGAATGGCGATGCAGGCAACGACACCGCCTTTGGTGGCGTCGGCAACGATATTCTGCTTGGCAGCGCCGGTGCCGACCGCCTCGACGGTGGCGCGGGCGTGGACGTGGCCGATTACTCGGCCTCGGCCTCGGCGGTCACCATCAACCTCGCCGCAGGCGATGCGGGCGATGCGTTCGGTGGCGATGCCGAGGGTGACGATCTCGACAATGTGGAAAACATTATCGGCTCGGCCTTCGACGACAATCTGACAGGCGACGGCAATGTGAACGTGCTCTCGGGTGGCGACGGGAACGACCTCTTCACCGGCTCGTCCGGCAACGACGAACTGATCGGCGGTGCCGGCACCGACACGGTTTCATACATTACCGCGACAGGTGATGTGACGGTCAATCTCGGCTCCGAACTGGCGTCCGCCGGTGGCATCGGCACCGATACGGTGCGCGAGATCGAAAACGTGATCGGGTCCGCCAACAACGACAGCATCACGGGTTCGTCGCTGGCCAACGACATCCGTGCCGGGGTCGGCAACGACACGATCGACGGGGCTGCCGGAGACGATATGCTTTACGGCGAAGCGGGCAATGACACGATCATCGGCGGCGCGGGCGACGACCGCCTTGAGGGCGCTGACGGAAACGACGATCTAAGTGGCGGCACGGGCGATGATACGCTGCTCGGCGGTGCCGGTGACGACCGCCTTGAAGGCGGCGCGGGGGCCGATGTGCTGACCGGCGGCACCGGAACGGACATCGCGGATTATTCCGCATCCGGCGCGGTCAACGTCAACCTCACAACAGGGCAAGGCACGGGCAACGATGCCGAAGGCGACACGCTTTCCGAGATCGAACACCTGACCGGCGGTGCCGGTGCCGATGTGCTGACCGGCGACGGCAGCGCTAACGTGCTTGACGGTGGCGCTGGCAACGACACGCTTTCCGGCCTGGCCGGTGCCGATACGCTGCTCGGTGGTGCGGGTGCCGACACGCTCGATGGCGGCGACGACGACGACCGGCTGGAAGGCGGAACCGGCAATGATATCCTGCTCGGTGGTGCCGGTGCCGATACCATTCTTGGCGGCGACGGCAGCGACACGATCCGCGCCGGAACCGGCGACGATACGATCGATGCCGGCGAGGGCAACGACACGATCGAAGCCAGCGCGGGAGCGGACGCCATAGACGGTGGCACGGGCTTCGATATTCTCGACTACAGTGCCTCCACCGCTGCCGTAACCGTGCGGGTGGACGGCTCGTCCCTCGGTGCCGGTGATCTGGCCACGGGCGATGTGATCTCCAACGTCGAACGGGTCATCGGGTCCGATTTCGCCGACACAATCACCACCGCATCCACCGGCGGTGAGGCCATCGGCGGGCTTGGCAACGACCTTCTCGTCGGCTCCGACGGCAACGACACGCTGACAGGTGAAGCGGGCGACGACACGCTCGTCGGCAACAACGGCAACGATACGCTGGACGGCGGTGCCGGTGCCGACACGCTGACAGGCGGCGCGGGCAACGACGCTCTCGATGGCGGTGCGGACAACGACCTGCTGGAAGGCGGCGCTGGCGCCGACACGATCACGGGTGGCACGGGTACGGATACGGTCTCATATTCCACCTCGGTCGATGGCGTGACCGTTTCGCTGGCCAATACGGGTGCCCAGTCTTCGACGGGTGACGCCAATGGTGATGTGATTTCCGGCGTCGAGAACCTGACCGGTTCTGTGGCGAGCGATACGCTGACAGGCGACGCGAATGCCAACACCATTCTCGCCGGTCTCGGCGACGATACGGTCGATGGCGGCGCGGGCGACGATGTGGTGCGCGGCAACGACGGTGCCGATACGGTTTCCGGCGGCGCAGGCGACGATTCCGTCTTCGGCGATGCGGGTGGGGACACTCTGTTCGGTAATGACGGCGCCGACACGCTCGACGGCGGCACGGGCGACGACATTCTGACAGGCGGTGCGGGTGCGGATACGCTGATCGGTGGCGCGGGCATCGATACGGTCGATTACCGCACGTCCGACGCGGTTACGATCGACCTATCGTTGGCGACTGCCCAGGTTTCGGGCGGCGATGCGGACGGCGACATCCTGTCGGGTATCGAGAATGTCACCGGCTCCAACAACGCCGATACGCTCAAGGGTGATGCGGGCGTCAACCGCATCGATGGCGCGGCAGGCGATGACACGTTCATCGCCAGTGGCGGCAACGATACGCTCATTGGCGGCGATGGTATCGACCTGGTGGATTATACCGATTCGACCAGTCAGGTTCTCGTCGATCTCGGCACGGGTGTTTCCTCCTCCAGCGGCTTCGGCACGGACAGCCTGCAGGGAATCGAGAATATCACAGGATCCGCTTTTGCAGACACGATCGACGGGGACAATCTCGCCAACGTGCTGTCGGGCCTTGCAGGCAACGACACCATTTCCGGACAGGGCGGCGATGACACAATCACCGGCGGTGCCGGTCTCGATACATTGTCGGGCGGCGACGGTGCCGACAGCCTCGACGGTGGGGCGGACGACGACACATTGTTCGGCGGAGATGGCAACGACACGCTGTCGGGCGGGCTCGGCAACGACCGTCTGGTGGGTGGAGCCGGTGCCGATACGATGGTTGGCGGCGGCGGTATCGATAGTGTCGATTATTCCGGTTCTGCTGCTGCCGTGACGGTCAATCTCGGTCTGGTCAGCCAGGCGGTTGGCGCAGGCGACGAGGCGGGCGATGCGATCAGCGAGGTGGAAAACCTCATCGGTTCGGCCTTCGCCGATACGTTGACGGGCGACGGACTCGCCAACCGCATCGAAGGCGGTGCCGGTAACGATACGCTGGACGGTGCAGCGGGCGACGATGCCGTCTATGGCGGCACCGGCAACGACACGGCTTCCGGCGGGGCCGGCAACGACACGGTCTATGGCGAGGCGGGCAACGACACCCTGTTCGGCAATGCCGGAACCGACACTCTGTATGGCGGCGATGGCGACGATACGCTCGACGGCGGCGACGATGCCGACACGCTGTATGGTGGCCTTGGCGCGGACACCCTTTCAGGCGGCGCGGGCAACGATATGGTCTACGGCGAGGCCGGCGACGACCGTTTCATCGGCAGCCTCGGTGCCGACCAGCTGTTCGGCGGCGACGGGACCGACACGATCGACCTGTCCGGCGAAGCCACCGGCATCACCCTCAATCTCGGCGCCCCCGGCAACAATGCAGGCGCGAATTTCGTCGGTGACACCTACACCGACATCGAAGACATTTTAGGCACACGCTTCAATGACGTGCTGACGGGGGATGCGGGCAACAACCGGATCGACGGGGCCGACGGGGACGACATACTGTCCGGCGGCACCGGTGCCGATACCCTGATCGGTGGTGCGGGTAACGATACGGCGGACTACAGCCTCTCCGGCTCGGCGGTCACCTCCAGCCTCGTCACCGGCGTGCTCGGCGTCGGCGGTTTCGCGCAGGACGACACGTTGTCCGGCATCGAGAACATCACCGGGTCCAATCACGGCGATACGCTCATCGGCGATGGTGCGGCCAACATTCTGTTGGGCCGTGGTGGCAACGACACCATTATTGGCGGCGCGGGCGACGACACGATCGACGGCGGCGAGGGCGATAACGCTCTCTATGGTGAAGACGGCGACGACACGATCACCACAGGTACAGGCAACGATTTCGTTCATGGCGGCGCAGGGATCGATACGATCACGACCGGTGATGGTATCGATACAATCGAAGGCGGCGCGGGTGCCGATATCATCGATGGTGGCGATGGTATCGACGCGGTATCCTACGCGACCTCGTCTACAGGGGTGACGGTCGATCTGCGCCTTGCCGTGCAGGCCGCGTCGACGGGCGATGAATCCGGTGACCGGATCACCAATGTGGAGAACATCCGCGGTTCGATGTTTGCCGACACGTTCCGGGGCAACGATGAAGACAACTCCTTTGTCGGTCGCATCAACGAATTCGATGCGAGTATCGACACGCTCGACTATTCCGGCGAAACGGCGGCAATCGCGCTTGTGGAACCGATCAACTCGTCAGGCGGTTCGGTCACCGGCACGTCCATCGGCACCGATTCGTTCAGCGATATCGAGATTTTCATCGGCACCGATTTTGCCGATACATTCACCGGCAATGGCACGTCGCGCCGCTACGTGGGTGGCGCAGGCGACGATCTGTTCACGCCCGGTGCGGGCAACGACACGATCGAAGGCGGTGCGGGCAACGATACGGTATCCTATCTCACGTCGCTGACCGATACGGTGGTCGATCTCAATCTCACGACCGCTCAGATTTCGGCCGGTGATGCCGGGGGCGATACGCTTCTGTCCATCGAGAACGTCATCGGCAGCGTCAACGTCAACACATTGACCGGCAACGCCCTCGATAACCGCCTCGTGGGCGGTTTGAGCGCCGATACACTGACCGGCAATGATGGCGACGATACCCTGATCGGCGGCGAGGCCAACGATATTCTCGACGGCGGCCTGGGTGCCGATGCGTTCGACGGCGGCGGCGGTTTCGACAGCGTCACCTACCGCGAGTCTCTCTCCGGCATCACTGTCGATCTGGACGCTGGCACGGGTCTCGGCGGCGAGGCCGAAGGCGATACGTTTGTCGATGTGGAATATCTCTACGGTTCCGATTTCGCCGATACGATCACCGGCAACGACGCTGCCAACCGGCTGTTCGGTTTCGATGGTGACGACATCATCGAAGGTGGGGTCGGTGCCGACTATCTCGACGGCGGCGATGGCATCGATACGATCAGCTATGCCAGCTCCAACGGGGGCGTCGAAGTGCGCTTTCAGGGCAATTTCGCAGTGCGGAACGATGCTGGTGGCGATACCCTCATCAATTTCGAAAACCTCATCGGCTCGAATTTCGATGACATCCTGATGGGTCTCAATAATCAGGACAACAGTCTTGAAGGCGGCGCGGGCAATGACCGGTTCTACATGACGACCGGAGCCAACACCTATGACGGCGGCGACGGCTTCGACTGGCTGGACTTCTGGTGGAACCAGACGGGCGCGATCAACCTGAACTTCGCGACCGACACGCATACCGGCGGTAACGCCGAGGGCGACACATATTTCAATATCGAACGGGTGCGTGGCACGGCGTTCAACGACGTTCTGACGAGCGACGACAGCGGCATGCGCCTGGAAGGGTATATCGGAAACGACACCATCACCGGCGGTACGGGCAATGATACCCTGCTGGGCGATGACGGCAACGATATCATCGACGGTGGAGACGGCAACGACAACCTTCAAGGCGGTAACGACGACGACACGATCACGGGCGGTTCCGGCAATGATACGATCCGCGGTGGAGACGACAACGACTATCATCACCGGTGATGATGGCAACGACACGATCTTCGGTGACGGAGACGACGATACCATTTCCGGTGGTGCGGGCACAGACACGATCTTTGGCGGCGAGGGCAATGATACGATCGACGGTGGTGTCGACAACGATACGATCGACGGTGGCGAAGGCGACGATATCATCGTCGGCGGTATCGGAGCCGATAACCTCGATGGCGGCGACGGTGCGGACACGCTCGACTATTCCGCATCGGCGGCACCGGTCAATATCGTCCTGAACAGCGCCGCCAGTGGTGGCGACGCGCAGGGCGACACGATCGCCAACTTCGAGAATGTCAACGGGTCTGTCGGCGACGATGTTCTGACGGGGGATGCCTCCGACAATATTCTGCTCGGTAATACGGGCAACGACATCCTGCGCGGCAACGGCGGTATCGATACGCTGAACGGCGGTGCCGGCGATGATACGATCATCGCGGGTGGCGATGGCGACATCATCGATGGCGGCTTTGGCATCGACCATGTGACCTATGCCCATCTGACCGCAGGCGTGACGGCCAGCCTGACCGAGGTTGCCGACGATTCGATTTCGGCTGTGGAAAATCTGACCGGGACAGGCTTCGGCGACACGCTGACCGGCAGTTCCGCAGCCAACGTGATCATCGCCGGTGCGGGGGACGATATCGTGCGCGGCGGCGGCGGTGACGATACGCTCCAGGGCGGTGCGGGCATCGATACGCTCGATTATTCGGATGCAGGCAGCGTGGTGGTCGCCAATCTGGAAGACAATACCAACAACCAGAACGACACGATCTCCGGCTTCGAGAACCTGATCGGAACCAGCAGCAGCGACACCTTGACGGGCAGCACGGCGGCCAACACCATCGATGGTGGCGACGGCAACGATGTCATCGCAGGCGGCGGCGGTGCCGATACGCTGATCGGCGGTGCAGGCGCGGGCGACCGGATCGACTATTCCGATGCGCTGACAGGCGTCACGCTCGATCTGACGGACCATTCCAACAACCAGAACGATATCCTGTCCGGCTTCGAGCGCATCACGGGCTCCGACTTCGACGATACGTTGACGGGCAGCGCTGGCGACAACAGCATTCAGGGCGGCGACGGTGACGACATCATTCGCGGCGGCGGTGGCACGGACATCCTGTCCGGCGGCACAGGCACGAACGACACGCTCGACTATTCCGACGCCACGGAAGCCGTGATCGCCAACCTGTTGACGACCGCCAACAACCAGCAGGATACGATCTCGGGTTTCGAGAACCTGATCGGCTCGACCTTCGGGGACACGTTGACTGGCGACGCGGGCAACAACAGCATCTCCGGCGGCGATGGCAACGACACCATTCTTGGCGGTGGCGGCACGGATGTGTTGGCCGGTGGTGCCGGTGCGTCCGACACCATCATCTATTCGGACGCGACGACCGCCGTAACGTTGGATCTGTCCGACCAGTCCAACAACCAGTCCGACACGCTGACCGGATTTGAGAACGTCACCGGCTCGACGTTCGGCGACACGCTGACGGGCAGTTCCGAAGCCAACATCATCCTCGGCGGTTCCGGTAATGACACGATCACGGGCGGCGGCGGGGCCGATACGCTCGATGGTGGCGACGGTCTGGGCGATACGCTCGACTATTCCGATGCGGGCGTCGCGGTCTCCGCCAACCTCACGACCAATGTCAACAACCAGGCCGACACGATCTCGAATTTCGAAAACGTGACCGGCACGGAGTTCGATGACGTGCTGACCGGTACGGTCGGCGTCAACACGATCATCGGTGGTGACGGCAACGACACGATCGCCGGGTTTTCCGGTGCCGACAATCTGCAGGGCGGTGCGGGCACGTCGGATACTGTGGATTATTCGGCGGCCACGTCCGACGTGACGGTGGACCTGTCCGACCAGTCCAACAACCAGTTCGACACGCTTTCGGGCTTTGAAAACGTCACTGGTAGCGCCAACGACGATACGCTGACCGGTTCGTCGGTCGCCAACATCATCCGCGGCGGCGCGGGCGACGACCGGATCATGGGCGGCGGCGGTACTGACACGCTCGACGGCGGCGCGGGCACCCTCGACACGATCGACTATTCCGACGCCACGACCGCCGTCATCATCGATCTGAACGACCATTCCAACAACCAGGACGATATTCTTTCCAATTTCGAGAATATCGCGGGCTCCAACCTCGCCGATACGCTCACCGGCAACGACGATGCCAATACGATTTCAGGCGGTCTGGGCGACGATATCATCCGGGGCAACGGTGGTGCCGACACGCTCAACGGCGGTATCGGGGACGACCTCATCTTTGCCGGTGGCGACGGGGATACGATCGATGGCGGAGATAACACCGATCTGGTCACTTATTCAGAGGCTTCCGCAGGGGTTACGGCCACTCTCGGCGATACGGCCGATGATACGATTTCCAATGTGGAAAACCTCACCGGTAGTGCCTTCGCCGATACGCTGACCGGCGACGTGGCTTCTAACGTCATCCGCGGTGGCGATGGAAACGACACGATACTGGGCGGCGGCGGTGCCGATACGCTCGATGGTGGCGATGGCACCGGCGATACGATTAGCTATGCCGATGCGGCCGGCTCGGCCGACGTGAACCTTGCCAGCGGGTCCAACAACCAGGGTGACACACTCTCCAATTTCGAAAATCTCACCGGCAGCGCCTTTGCCGATACGCTGACCGGTACGAGCGGGGTCAATACGATCCGCGGCGCTGGTGGGGACGACATCGTGCGCGGCGGCGGCGGTGCCGACACGCTGGACGGCGGCGCGGGCAACGACACGATCGACTATTCTGACGCTGTGGGCGCGGTCGAGGTCAACCTGACCACCAACGTCAACAATCAGGACGATGCTCTCAGCAATTTCGAGAATGTCACCGGTGCGGGCGGCGACGATAGTCTGATCGGTTCGGTCAGCGCCAACGTCATTTCCGGTGGCGGGGGCAACGATACGATTGCCGGTCTTGCCGGTGCCGACACGCTTTCCGGTGGCGCGGGCGACGGCGATACCGTCGATTATTCCGCATCGTCCGCTGCCGTTTCGGTGGAATTGGGTGGTGCCGTCAGTGGTGGCGACGCGGAGGGCGACACGCTGTCGGGCTTCGAGAACATCACCGGCTCGGCTTCCGGCGATACGCTGACTGGCGATGCCATTGCCAACACGCTTTCCGGTGGTGACGGCAACGACACCCTGCGCGGCAACGGCGGAGCGGACATTCTTCTTGGCGGTGCAGGCAACGATACGATCATCGGCGGAGCCGACGGCGACACGATCGATGGTGGACTGAATGTGGATACCGTGTCCTACGCCCACCTGACCGGCGGTATCACCGCGGTTTTGGAAGGCAGCGCGGACGATACGATTTCCGGTGTCGAGAACCTGACGGGTTCGGGCTTCGACGATACGTTGACGGGCAGCACGATTGCCAACACGATTGTTGGCGGTGCGGGTGACGACACCATTCGCGGCGGTGGTGGCGGCGACACGCTCGATGGCGGCGCCGGCACGGGCGATACACTCAGCTATGCCGGAGCAACCGGCGCGGTGAGCGCCAATATCGGAAGCGGTGCCAACAACCAAGGCGACACGCTGTCCAATTTCGAGAACCTGACAGGCTCCGACAACGGCGATACGTTGACCGGCAACAACGCGGCCAACACGATCCGGGGCGGCGCGGGCAACGATACGATCCTCGGCGGTGGCGGCAGCGACACGCTCGACGGGGGCGATGGCGATGGCGACATCATCGACTATTCCGACGCCACGACTGCCGTGACGGTAAGCCTCGTCAACCATTCCAACAACCAGTTCGATACCCTGTCGAACTTCGAGGGCATTACCGGCTCGGGTCTCGGCGATACGCTGTCGGGTAGCGACGGGGTCAACATCATCTCCGGCGGCGCGGGCAACGACACGATCATCGGTCTCGACGGGGCCGATATTCTCGATGGTGGCGCCGGCACGTCCGATACTGTCAGCTACGCCGGTTCGGACGACGCCGTGTCGGTCACCCTGGGTGGTGCCGTTTCGGGCGGTCACGCCGAAGGCGACACGCTGTCCAATTTCGAGAACATCACCGGCTCCGGTTTCAATGACACGCTGACCGGCACGGCGGGTGCCAACATCATTTCCGGAGGCAACGGCGACGACCTCATCACCGGCGGCGGCGGTGGCGACACGCTGGATGGCGGCGCGGGCACGTCCGATACGGTCAGTTATGCCACGGTTACCGGCGCGGTAACGGTGGATCTGTCCGATAATTCAAACAATCAGGGCGACACCCTGTCCGGTTTCGAGAACGTCACCGGCTCCGACCAGAACGACACGCTGACCGGAACCACCGGCATCAACATCATCGAGGGCGGTGCGGGCAACGACACGATCTTCGGTGGGGGCGGTGCCGACACACTGCGCGGCGGTGCGGGCACGGGCGATACGATCAACTATTCCGACGCGTTCGGTGCGGTGACGCTCGACCTGTCCGACCATTCCAACAACCAGTCCGACACCCTGTCCGGATTCGAGAATGCCGTCGGCTCCACCTTCGACGACACGCTGACAGGCTCTTCGGGAGCCAATGCCATTTCCGGCGGCACGGGCGATGATACGATCCTTGGTGGCGGCGGCAGCGATATCCTCGACGGCGGCGACGGCACGGGAGACACGATCGATTATTCCGATGCCATCGGCGCGGTAAGCGTCGATCTGACCAACAACACCAACAACCAGTTGGACACGCTGTCCAATTTCGAAAACGTCACCGGCGCGTCCGGCAACGATACGCTGACCGGCTCGGCAGTGGCCAACGTGCTGCTGGGCGGCGCGGGGAACGACACGCTGCGCGGCAATGGCGGCGCGGACACGCTGACGGGTGGCACGGGTGACGATACGATCCTCGGCGGGGGCGACGGCGACACGATCGACGGGGGCTCCAATGTGGATGTCGTGTCCTACCGTCATCTCACTGCCGGGGTAACGGCCATACTCGATGGCGTTGGCGACGATTCCATCGTGGACGTGGAGAATCTCGACGGTTCGGATTTCGGCGACACTCTGACCGGCACGACGGGTGCCAACGTCATCCGGGGTTTTGCGGGCAACGACACGATTTCCGGCCTTGGTGGCGGAGATACGCTCGACGGCGGCGACGGTGCGATGGACATCGTCGATTATTCCTTCGCCTCCAGCGCGCTGGTGCTCGACCTGTCGAACCAGTCCAGCAACAAGAGCGACAGCCTGTCCGGCTTCGAGGGCGTGATCGGTACAAGCCAGAACGACACGCTGACCGGCAGTGCCTCCGCCAACACGATCCGCGGCGGCGCGGGTAACGATACGATCCGCGGCTCGGGAGGCGGCGATATCCTCGATGGCGGTGCCGGCACGTCCGATACGCTGGACTATGTCGACATCAGCACGGATGTGATCGCGAATCTGGCCACCGGAGCCAACAATCGGGGCGATACGCTGAGCAATTTCGAGAATATCGACGGTGGCGGGGGCCATGACACCCTGACAGGCTCAGCCGGTGTCAACGTCATCAATGGCGGTTTCGGCAACGATACGCTGCGCGGCGATGGCGGTGCCGATATCCTGAACGGCGGCGACGACAACGACACCATCCTCGGCGGCGGCGATGGCGATACGATCGACGGCGGCAGCGGCACGGATATTGTCAGCTATGCCCATCTGGGCGCGGGCGTGACAGCCATTCTGGGCGGGTCGGGTGGAGACTCCATCAGCAATGTTGAAAACCTCACCGGCTCCGGTCACAACGATACCCTGACCGGTGACGCCAGCGCCAACACGATCAGCGGCGGCGCGGGCAACGATACCATACGTGGTGCGGGCGGCTCCGACGTCCTGGCGGGCGACGTCGGTATCGATACGCTCGATTATTCCGACATCGGCGGCAACGTCGCCGTCGATCTGACCGACAATTCCAACAACCAGTTGGACACCCTGTCCGGTTTCGAGAACGTGACGTCCGGTGCGGGCGACGACACGTTGACGGGGGACGATGCGGCCAACACTCTGACCGGCGGTGCGGGTGCCGACACGTTACGCGGCAATGGCGGTGCGGACGTTCTGCGCGGTGGCGATGGTGCCGATACGATCTATGGCGGCGGCGACGGCGATACGATCGACGGCGGCGATGGCACCGATACGCTGACCTACGAACACAGGGAAGCGGGCGTCACAATCCAGCTTGGCGCGACGCAGGCCGATACGGTTTCCAACATCGAAATTCTGACCGGCTCGGACCATAACGACGTTCTGACGGGTGATAATCTGGCCAACACCATCAATGGCGGCGATGGCGACGACATCATCGCCGGTCTCGGCGGCGCGGACTCGCTTTCCGGCGGCGATGGCTCCGATACAATCGACTATTCTGCGGCAACGGGCGCCGTCGTGGTCGATATTTCGACCCAGTCCAGCAACCAGGGCGATACGCTGACAGGGTTCGAGAACGCCATCGGCGGTGCAGGGGCCGATACGCTGACCGGTGACAGCGGAGCCAACGCGCTCACAGGTGGCGCGGGCAACGACACGATCAAGGGCAGCGGCGGCGGCGACACGCTGACCGGCGGCACGGGTACCGATACGCTCGATTATTCCGATGCAACCGGCGACGTGACGGTCAACATCGCAACCGGTGTCAACGATCAGGGCGATACGCTGTCCGGTTTCGAAAACATCACCGGATCCGATCAGAACGACACGCTGACGGGTACGGCCGGCGTCAACATCATTTCAGGTGGCGCGGGCAACGATACGATCCGAGGCGACGGCGGTGCCGATATACTGACCGGCGGTGCGGGTGACGACACGTTCCTCGCTGGCGGCGACGGCGACACGATCGACGGCGGCGACGGCATCGATACACTCAGCTATGCCCATCGCACGTCCGGTGTAACGATCACCTTGGGTGGCGCGGGCGCGGACACGGTGACCGATGTGGAAATCCTCGCCGGTTCGAACTTTGGTGATACGCTGACCGGCGATGCGTTGGACAACAATATCGATGGTGGTGCGGGCGACGATACGATCCGTGGCGGCGGCGGCGGTGATACGCTTTCCGGCGGCGTGGGCACCGATACGCTCGATTATTCCGATGTCACTGTCGGGGGGGTGACGGTCAACATCGCAACCGGCGCCAACAACCAGGGCGATACGCTGTCCGGTTTCGAAAACATCACCGGCTCGGCCAACAACGATACCCTGACGGGAACCGCTGGCGTGAACACCATCGACGGTGGCGCGGGCAACGACACGATTCGCGGCGACGGCGGGGCCGATATCCTGAACGGCGGTGCGGGGGACGACAGGTTCCTGGCGGGCGGCGACGGCGATACGATCGACGGCGGCGACGGTATCGACACGCTCAGTTACGCCCACCACACGTCCGGGGTGACGATCACGCTGGGTAGCGCGGGTGCGGATACCGTTACGAATGTGGAAATCCTCGATGGTTCGGACTTCGGCGATACGCTGACGGGCGATGCGTTGGATAACACCATCGACGGCGGCGCGGGCGACGATACGATCCGTGGCGGTGGTGGGTCCGATACGCTTTCCGGTGGCGCGGGCACCGGCGATACGATCGACTATTCCGACGCGACCGGTCCGGTCACTCTCGATCTGACCAATGTCTCCAATCATTCCAACAACCAGTCCGATGCGCTGTCCGGCTTCGAAAACGCGACCGGCTCGAATTTCGGCGACACGCTTACCGGAACCAGCGGCAACAACACGCTTTCCGGCGGCGCGGGCGATGACACCATTCGCGGCGGCGGCGGCTCCGACACCTTGCTCGGCGGTGCCGGTGCCAACGACACCGTCGATTATTCCGATATCGCCGGACCCATTACGGTCGATCTGACATTGGCCAGCCATTTCAACAACCAGTCCGACACGCTGTCGGGCTTCGAGAATGTCATCGGCTCCGGCAGTGGCGATACGCTGACCGGCTCCGGCGCGGCGCAACACGCTGATGGGTGGCGCGGGCAATGATACGCTGCGCGGCAATGGCGGAGCGGACACGTCTGCTCGGCGGTTCAGGCAATGACACGCTTCTAGGCGGTGCCGATGGCGATACGATTGACGGCGGTACCAATACCGACACGGTCAGCTATGCCCATCTGGCCTCCGGGGTCACGGCGATCCTCGGCGGCACGGGCGACGATACGATCACTGCCGTAGAGAACCTGACCGGTTCCAGTGGCGGCGACATTCTTGCTGGCGACAGCGGCAACAACACGATCCTGGGCGGCGATGGCGACGACACCATTCGCGGCGGCGACGGCGGCACCGATGTGCTGGACGGCCAGGGCGGCAACGACACGATCGACTATTCCGACGTGACCGGTGGTGTGTCGCTCGATCTGTCGAACAATACGACAAGCCGGTCCGGTACGATTGCCGGTTTCGAGAACGCCATCGGCTCCGCCAGCGACGATACCCTCATCGGCTCGACCGGCGACAACACGATTGTGGGCGGTGACGGCGACGATACGATCCGCGGCGGTGGCGGTTCCGATACGTTGCGCGGCGGTGCCGGCGACGGGGACAGGATCGACTATTCCGATGCCACAGGCCCGGTGACGCTCGACCTGACGCAGGCCAATTACGGCAACAACCAGTGCGACATCCTGTCCGGCTTCGAGGACATTACAGGCTCCGCCCACGACGATACGCTTTCCGGCGACGCCAATTCCAACCACATCATCGGCGGTGCGGGCAACGACCGCATTTTCGGCGGTGGCGGTTCCGATACTCTCGACGGCGGTGATGGCGTTGAGGACTGGATCGACTATTCCGACGCCACGGGCCCGGTCGAAGTCAACCTGACGGCACAAACGAACAACCAGAACGACACGCTGTCCAACTTCGAGCGCATACAGGGGTCCGGTTCCAACGACACGCTGACCGGCACATCTGCCAACAACCATATCAACGGCGGCGCGGGCAATGACACCATCTCCGGTCTTGGCGGCAACAACCGTCTCGACGGCGGCGCGGGCGACGGGGATATCGTGGACTATTCTTTCTCCAACACCGCGCTGGTTCTCGATCTGACGACCCAGACGGACAACAAGGGCGACGACCTGTTCGGCTTCGAAGGCGTCATCGGCACCAGCGCGGGCGACATCCTGACAGGCACCTCGTCCGCCAACACGATCATCGGCGGGGCGGGAGACGACACGATCAAGGGTTCGGGCGGCGGCGACATCCTTCAGGGCGGCACCGGCACGGGCGACACGCTCGACTATTCCGATATCGACGTCGCACTGACGGTCGATCTGGAAAACAATTCATCCAGTCTGGGCGATACCATTTCCGGTTTCGAGAACATCGTCGGCGGCGACGGCGACGATACCCTGACCGGCACGTCCGGCGCCAACCAGATCAACGGTGGTTTCGGCAACGATATCCTGCGCGGCAATGCCGGACTGGACGTCGTGACGGCAGGCGAAGGGGACGATATCATCTTCGGCGGCGACGATGGCGACTTCATCAATGGCGGCTTCGGCACCGATACGGTCACCTACGAGCACCTCACCACCGGCGTCACCGCATCTCTGGATATCGCGGTCGGCAACGATGACTTGCAGGACATCGAAAACCTGACGGGTTCCAGCGGCAATGACGTGTTGAGTGGCAAATCGGGCAACAACATCATCCGTGGTGGTGCCGGTAACGACACGATCGCCGATACGCGTGGATCTGATACGCTCGATGGCGGCGAGGGCAACGACACGCTCGATTATTCGGGGCGGAATATCGACGTTACTGTCGACCTGAGACGACCATTCCAACAACCAGTCCGACATCCTGTCGAATTTCGAGAACATCGTGACCGACCGTGGCGATGACGTGCTGACCGGCAACGATGATGCCAACGTTCTCAGCGGCGGTAGTGATAATGACACGCTGCGCGGCAACGGCGGTGCGGACACACTTGAATGGCGGTGAAGGCAGCGACCTCATCTTCGGGGGCGGCGATGGCGACACGATTGATGGCGGCGACGGGTACCGATGCGCTGACCTACGCCCATCTCACGTCCGGTGTGGTTGCCACACTCTCCGGCGTGGCGGACGATACGGTGTCCGGTATCGAGAACCTCATCGGGTCCGACTATGCGGATACCTTGACCGGCGATGCCAACGCCAACGTCATTTCCGGCGGGGCGGGCAACGATACGCTGCGCGGCAACGGCGGTGCAGATACGCTGAACGGCGGCGATGGCAGTGACCTCATTCAGGGCGGTGCCGATGGCGATACGATCGACGGAGGTTCTGGCACCGACACGGTCAGTTATGCCCATCTGGGGTCCGCGGTCACTGCAACGCTGGGCGGAAGCGGGGACGACACCATATCCGGTGTCGAAAATCTCACCGGTTCGGGCCTTGCCGATACCCTGACGGGCGACAATGCCGCCAACGTCATCTCAGGTGGAGCGGGCAACGATACGCTGCGCGGCAATGGCGGTGCGGATACGCTGAACGGCGGTGATGGTGGTGACCTGATCCAGGGCGGTGCCGATGGCGATACGATCGACGGGGGTTCCGGCACCGATACTGTCAGCTACGCCCATCTGGGCGTCGGCGTGAGTGCCACGCTGGGGGGCACCGGAGACGACAATATTACCGGCGTTGAAAATCTGAACGGCACGGACTTTGACGACACGCTGATCGGCGATTCCGGCAACAACGTCATTGTCGGCGGTGACGGTAACGATACGATCGTCAGTGGCGGCGGAAGGGACTTTTTGTCTGCCGGTGCGGGCGATGATACCTTCACGCTCGATGAAGCCATGCTCAACATCGCAGGCACGTCCGTCGATGGCGGCACCGGTACCGACGTTGCCGGATTCACGGCGGGTACCTACGACGAGGACGAGGTGTCGGGCGTGATCTACAATATCGAGGAGCTGGATTTCACCGGTGCAGGTGTGATCGCCGATCTGGAATTGTCCTCGGCCGACATTATCGCAATGACGGACGCTTTTAGCAAACTGGCGATCACCGGTAATACCGGCGACTCGATTACGGTGACCGATTCAGTTGATAATATGAACGTCAACACCGACATCCCGGACACGACGATCTATTCGATCTTCGATGACAACACCAAGACGACGCAGATCGCGGAATTGACCGTAACAATGGTTGCGTAACGCCCACAGAAAAGCCCCCGATAATATCGCGGGCTTTTCGGAAACCGGCGAACGAAACCCGGACTCAGGTCTCGCGCAACGCCTTCTCGCCCATCGTCTGGATGGGGGAGAGCAGGTAATTCATGATCGTGCGCTTGCCGGTCAGAATATCCACATCCGCCGTCATGCCTGCAATCACCGGGCGGTCGGGGCCGAAAGCCTTCACGTCCGCTTCCAGCCGCACACGGAAGTAGGGCGCGCCGCCCTCGTCCTGCAGCACATCGGTGGAAATGTCGGTGATGCGGGCTGGCAGACCGCCGTGGATGGAGAAGTCGTAAGCGCTGATCTTCACCACACCGGGCAGATCGACCCAGATATTGGCACGGTCGCGGGGCGACAGGCGCACCTCCACCTCGATGGGCGTGTCGGACGGTATGAGCTGCACAAGGTTCTGCCCGCTGCGCACGACGCCGCCGATGGTGGTCTGAAACAGGCGGTGGACCGTGCCCGCGATGGGCGCGCGCACCTCGGTGCGTTCCTTGCGGTCGCTCATGGCGGCCAGTGTTTTTGTCAACTGCTCGATCCGCAACAGGGTCTGCGTTTTCTCGTTTTCCGCCTCCGACCTGAAGCGCAGACGGGTCTCCGTCTGCCGCCGGGCCGTTTCGCTCAACTGGGCGACGGCCTGCGGTATCTGATGTTCCAGATCGCTGATCTTGGTACGGATCTGTTGCAGAGTGGTCTGGTTGCGCAGCAATTCGTTTTTCGACACCGCGCCGGATTTCACCAGACGGGCGAGACTGTCCACACGCTGGGAGACGAGGTCGTATTCCAGCTTCATGTTATCCAGCCGTGCGCGCTTTTCCGACAGTTCCAGCTTCTTGCCGTCGAACTGATCGACGAGAATAAGAAGCTGTTCGTTGAGATTGTCCTGCCGCACCTCGAACAGGGTCACTTCGTTGGCGATCTGTTCAGGATGCTGGTCTGTCAGATCGTCAGGGAACGTCACGGTATCGCGTCCGAGGGATTCGGATTCGAGGCGGGCCAACGCAATGCGCTGGCCGGTGAGATCGAGGGAGGATTTGAAGAACTCGGCCTGCGAAAACGTGTCCCGCACCCGCATCAGAATGTCCCCTTCTGCGACCGTTTCGCCTTCCGAGACAAGAATTTCATCCACGATCCCACCTTCCAGATGCTGGACGAACTGGTTGCTGAGAGAGGGAATGACGCGCCCCGAACCGCGCGTGACCGTATCGAGGTGAACGAGGGAGGCCCATGCGAGAAAGACGGTCAGCCCGATGGCGCAGGAAACGAGAAACGTCCGGTGCGCGCCGGTGGCGATGCGGTCGGCCGCTGATGGTTCGACCGGGTCTTGTGCTGGTTCGGTCTGCGCCATCGTGGAAAGCCCTGCCGTTTGAAGAACTGGCGATGCCGGACCGCCTGGTTCCGCAAGGTATCTGTGGGCGCACTTACAAAGCATTAACGATAAATGCGCTTTGTTGGGCCGGGACACCCTTTCGGTAACTGACGATTCATGGATGATCTTTCGCAGGGCGGGCTGACGGATGAGCCGGCGTCGGAGAACGCATCTTCACCGAATGCGGCGGTCTTCGATCTGGACGACGGGGAACACCTGTTCGCCTGTCTGGACCGGATCGCCACTCTGCAGGCGCAGGCAGGTGACGGCGCAACCGCCCCTACCAACCGGCGGGCCGGGGACGCGGATCATGACAGTTCCGTGCCGACTTTCGATTCGCTGGTCGAGGTCGCAAGCGCCCGGGGCGTTGCGTTGACCTACCATGAAGGCCACATCGCCGATCAGGATGCCACCACGTTTCCCCTCATCGCAGTCCTGAAGAACGGCCTGGGCATCATCGTTACCGCCGTGGATACCGGTGCGGAGGATCCCATGCTTTGCCTGCATGGGCGTATCCGCAAGATGGCTGTGTGCGAGAGCGATTTCGCCGATTTCTACACGGGCGTGATGATCGCGCCCCGGGCCAAGGTGAAAACGTCAGCACCAGTGCTGAAACCGGACACGAAACCTCCACAACCGGTCGCAATCGGCTCCATCACGCCGGTCCGCACGGATCGGGTTTCCGATACCGTTTCGCCCGACAGTTCCGACAGCAAGAGCCGCAGCCTGCCATCGACCCTGTTTGCGATGATGCGCCAGCAACGCGGCGGGCTGCTGGTGCAACTTATCGTGGCGGTGGCCATGAGCAACATGCTGATGATCGCGCTGCCGCTCTTCATCATGACGATCTACGACCGCGTCATCCCCCATCGCGCGATGGAAACCCTGTGGGCCCTCTCCATCGGCGTGCTGATCGCACTGGCGCTCGATCTCGTGCTGCGGCGTGTCCGCCTGATACTGGTGGATGCGGTGGGCCTGTCCGCTGCCACGCGAATGCAGGCGCGGCTTTACAGGAAATTGCTGCACATTCGCACGTCTGCGGCACCGAGAACCGCCGGTGCACTGACTTCCGCGCTGAAAGATATCGAGGGCATCGCGCTGCTTTTGCCCGCCCTGATGGCCGGTGTGCTGGTGGACCTGCCGTTCATCGCGCTGGTTCTGATCCTGATCTTCAACATCGCCGGTTCCGTGGTCTGGGCTCCGATAGGCGGTATCGTCATCATCGCGTTGGCGACGTTCCTGTCCCACCGGAAGGTGACCGCTGCGGGCGCGCAGGAAACGGGGATGCTGCACAAGAAGTTCAACACGCTCATCGAAACCGTGTCCTCGCTCGGTGCGATCAAGGCGACGTCCGCGCATGCGTCCTTGCAATCCGGCTGGGAAAAATCTCTCGACGAGGCCGTCATGCCGGGCCACAAGGCGCGGCTGCACGGGGGCTATTCGGCCCACATGACGATGATCGTCGTGCAGGGGGTGATCGTGTTCGCCGTCATCATCGGCGTCTACCGCATTTCCGCCGGCACGATGTCGGTCGGCGCGCTGGCTGCCACCACGTTGCTCGTCGGGCGGGTGTTGTCCCCGGTCGGGCAGTTGATGTCGCTGATCGTTCGCGCCGGACACCTGTCCCAATCGGCCAGTCTCGTCAGCGCGTTGTTGGATGCACCGGAGGAACACGGCGGTGACACAGCGCATATGGCGAAAATATCCGACGCCAAAATCGCTTGCCACGCCGTCACCTTCACCTATGAGGGGGCGGCCACTCCGGCGCTCAACGATGTCAGCATCACTATCGAACCGGGGGAGAAGGTTGGTATCGTCGGGCGCAACGGGTGCGGCAAGAGCACTTTGCTGCAACTGATGACCCGGTTCTACGATCCTGATACCGGCACGGTGACGATCGATGACACGAACGCCCTGCAGATCGCGCCGGACGCGCTGCGCCGTTCCATTGCGCTGATGGGGCAGGACAACCAGCTGTTCGACAGCACCCTGCACGGCAATCTCGTCTTCGGGCTCGACACAATCGACGAAATCCGGTTTCGGGACGCGATCGCCGTGTCAGGTCTGGCCGATTTCGTGCGCGGCCATTCGGATGGTTATTCCATGCAGGTCGGTCCGCGCGGCGAACGGCTGTCTGGTGGCGAACGGCAGAGCGTTTTGCTGGCCCGCACCCTGATGCGCCCGGCGAAAGTGTTCATGCTGGACGAGCCCACGTCGGCGCTCGACAATTCCGCAGAGGGGCGCATCGTGGCGGGTCTGCGCGCTCATATCGGCGACGCCACGCTGATCGTCGCCACCCACCGCGCCAATGTGCTCAACCTCGTCGACCGCATCATCTGGATGGACAAGGGGCGCATCGTCGCCGACGGCCCGCGCGACGCTGTGCTGGGTCGCCTGAAGAAGGCCGCTTAAACCGTCCTATACTTAAGCGGATATTATGGTTTCTCGACCGTAATGGCCGCTCGATAGCAAGGTGCAGACCCTGTCTGCGCCCTTGACGTTTACGGAAAGATCGCCTTGGCCCGCCGTTCTGCAGAACCCGAAGAGAACCACTGGCCCGGCTTCGTCGATGCCCTGTCGACCATCGTGATGGTGGTCACGTTTCTGCTCATCATTCTGGCCATCGCCATCTTCATCCTGTCCCAGAGCGTGGCGAAATCCTACATCGAGAGCCAGTCGCAGAAAACCAAGCAGGGCGGTGGCGACGTGATGGTGGAAGCATCCTTTGATGCGTCCGCCGTCAATAAGGGCACGGAGGAATCCGATGTCGTCGAAGGCACCTCCAAGGCAACGGCAGAATCGAATGCGATGGCGAAGGCCGATCTGGAAACATCCGGTGGACTGGATGAAAACCCTGTCGAATCCGACTTCCTGCTCAACCTGGGTGGCAAACTGGTGCAGGAAAACCCGGTTGCCAACGACTCGTCTCTGACCGTTCGGAGCCGCGCAATCGAAGACCCGGAAGAGCGCATTGCAGTGGCGTCCGACGAGGTGGCGACCGAGCGGATCGACAGTGCGCCGGAAATCAAAGGGTCCCAGTCGCTCATCACGCTGGAATTCGACGACATCACCACGCGGATCGACGAGGTTTCCGCGAAGCGGGTGCAGAACTTCCTGCACGACAATATCGACAACCGTGAAGGCAAGATCGCGATCTGGTCCTTTGCCGGCTCGTCAGTGGGGTCTGTCTCGGAAGCCAAACGCATCGCGTATTACCGCGCACTGTCCGCGCGTAATGAACTGATGCGCAACGGTTTCACCACCGACAGGATCGAGGTTCATGTGCGTGTGGGGGAAACCGAGGACAAGAAGAACCTCGTACGCATCGTGATGCTGCCGGACTGATCCGTTCGCTACACAGCCTTGGCGCAAGCGATGCACCCGCCGTTAAACCGCCATTAAAGTTAACCGCCCTATCGTGGGCCGACCGAACGAACGGGCACCGAACGAGCCATGACGCATGTATAAAGAGATACGCCTTCAGGCCTACAAGATGACCTTCATCGTCATGTTGTTGCTGGCGCTGGGCGCATGGCAGTTCCAGTTCGTCATCGATGCAATCCGCGCCAACATCTTTCTCAACATGACGATCTTCGGCACGTTCGCCTTCGGTGCGTTCGCGGCCTACAAGAACGTGTTGGGCCTGAAGAACGAAGTGCTGGCCTTCGAGGCGCTGAAGGAAGACTACGACGACCGCACCAACAGCGAGGAGCAACTGGCGAGCGACCCATACTGGCGCTATTACCGCTGCAAGGACAACGCGCAGGTCTTCCAGAACCCGGAAGTGCTGGAGCACCCGTTCCACATCATTTCCGAGGAACTGGGCCGCACCAACACGCTGGCCATGTCCACCGGCACGATGCAGAACCTGACGGACAGCGTGGATGCCCGTCTCGACGACCGCAAGTCGCTGGTGCAATACGTCACCGGTATTCTGGTGTTTCTCGGCCTTATCGGTACCTTCGTCGGCCTCATGGTCACGCTGGGCTCGGTGGGGGACATCATCGGCAATCTCGACCTGTCCGGCGGTGCCGGTGCGGAAGCCATTCAGGGGTTGATGGATGGCCTTGAAAGTGCCGTTGCAGGGCATGGCGACCGGCTTCTCGTCCTCCCTGTTCGGTCTGATCACGTCGCTGACGCTGGGTCTCATGGCACGGTTTGCCAGTATGGCTTCCAGTATTCTGAAGACCAATTTCGAGACCTGGCTTGCCGGTGCCGCGATCGTTGGCGAAGGCGGGGCTGCCGGTTCGCCTGCAGGCGGGTTCGGCTTTCAGGAACGGCAGCTCGACCTCATGTTCCGCGTGGCCCGCTTCTCCCTCGTGTC
This sequence comes from uncultured Alphaproteobacteria bacterium, assembly GCA_963799325.1. Classification (GTDB taxonomy): domain Bacteria; phylum Pseudomonadota; class Alphaproteobacteria; order Rhizobiales; family Rhizobiaceae; genus Pseudahrensia. Next base: position 751,953 of record CAWCWS010000004.1, read on the forward strand.
CAACGCCAAAATGATGCACAGCGTCGAGGCCGCAGCGGACGCCACGCAGGTGCTCGCCGCCTCCCACGAGGAGCAGACCCAGTCGGTCGGTATGCTGACGCAGGCCGTGGGCCAGATGTTGCAGAGCCAGGATGTGGTGAACCGCTCCCTCGTGCAGACCAACGAGGTGCTGGAAGACCGGCAGAAACTGTCGGCGGTGATGGACGAGCTACGCGCCGATGCCGCCGCGCAGCAGAAGACATACGATCAGGTGAATGGCGAACTCGAAAAGCTGACCCAGCGCCAGCGCCGCATTCAGGAAGCGACGGTGGAGACCACCCGCAAACTGGCGAGCCGCGAGGACGTGACGGAACTCATGTCGAACGTGGACCGTCGCTTGGCGAAGGAAACCGGCGAATTGCGCCAGTCCATCGAAGGCGTGACCGGCATCGTGCGGGAAATCGACATCGCCACGAAATCGACGGCCACCCGCAAGGTGGAACTCGACATCACCAATGTCGGCCCGCTGGTGGACGAACTGACCCGCGCCATTGCGCTGCGCAGTCTCAACCAGTCCGATACGCCGGAAGTGCCGATGGAAGATATACGCGCGGCTCGCCGCAGAAACGCTCATTCCCTGTCCGTATCCGAACTGCGCCAGCGTCTGTTCAACGAAACCGGTGCCGTGGAGGAAAGCGACGAAGCCGTCGCCCAGCGGGAAGCCAAGGCACAGGCCGGACGGTCCCTCACACGTTTCTTCAAGGGCCGCGGCTGACCCCGCGTTCCCGACACTTATTCCTCATTTGCATGGTGATTCATGGACCAGCTAGAAACCCAAAACACCGCCACGGAGATGAACGTGGAGCGCATGGCGCTCTTCGCCAAATGGCGGAAATACCAGCGGTCGAAAACGGAATCGGCGGCGCAGCGGCGTCACGCGCGGCACGATTGCTACAGCCCGGGCATCCTCTCCATTGTCAACCGGTCGATCCAGATCGAGGGCATCGTGACGGAAGTGTCGAAGGGCGGCATCAAGTTCCGCCCCGCGACCACCTATTTGCTGGACCGCAGGGGCACACAGGTTTCGGTGACATTCTCCACCATACGCGCGACGGGCAAGATCGTCGCGACCCGGTCCGACGGCTACGGAATCGCCCTGTTCGAGGAGTTGGAAGACGAGATGATGGAGGATTTCCTGAAGGTCCAGAGCGATATGGAACTGGTCTAGGGCAGCCGAAAGGTTTCTTAACCAATACGGTCAACCGGCCTTCAAGACTTCGTGAATAGTGTCGGGTGCAGCAGCAAACGCACAGCGACAGCGAGGCATCATGGTTCGGGACCGGCCCATCACATTCATCGTTCTAATTTTCTGGTTCCTGTTCTGGTGCCTCAACGGTCTCGACAAGATCATGCCCGGCAAAGACCTTGGGGTGCTGCGCTGGTGGGGCAATGACCGTCTCGAAAAGTTCTCCATGTATTTCGACCGCCTCGCCATCGATCTTGCGGCGGTCAAACCGGTGCTGATGTTTGCAGGGATCGTGGAAATGGCGGTGGCGGCCATGTTCGTATGGGCGGCGGTGCAGCTGATCCGCCGAAAGCCGGGCGCGGTGCGGTTGACGGACAAGGCCATCGTGGCATCGATTGCCGTATTCAGCGGCTTTGCGGTCTTCGACGTCATCGTAGGCGACCGGATGGAGTTGCTGGAGCATTCGACCTATATCGGCGTGCTGCTGATTTCCTATCTGGCGGTGGCGATGGAGGTCTATTTCCACCATCTGCGTGATAGCACACGGGATATGGACGTTGCAGCGGCGGGTTAATTCCCGGTCGCCGGTTTCATCCACCCCCGGGGCAGCCTGATATCGAAACGGGCGCGCAACTCGGCATCCAGCGCGTCGTCGATGTGGTCCGGAAAGGTCTCCGCCAGCACACGGTTCTTGCGCTCGGTCGCCAGCTTTACGATGTCCGGCTTACCTTTCTCGGCCCATTCCTTCGGTGAAAAGCGGTTGGCGAGGTCTGGATAGAGATAGTCCCGCTGCATCAGGTCGAGCGTCTGGGCGTGGCCGAGATAATGACCCGGACCTTCGGTGCAGACCTGACGCATCGTTTCCACAGAGAGCGATGCGTCGCTCACCTCGATGCCGCGCACGCAGCGCAGCGCCTGCCCGAGTGCATCGTTGTCGAGGAACAGGCTTTCGAGGCAAAACCCCATCAGCGAGCCATGCATACCTGCGGCCTCATAGATGATGTTTGTGCCCGCGAGCCCGGCCAGCGCATAGGCGATGCCCTTTTCCCAACCGGCCTGAATGTCGGGCATTTTCGCATCGCACATGCCCGCTGCCGAGCCGCCGGGCAGATCGTAGAAGTTCGCCATCTGCCCGCAGGCGGCGGTGAGCAGCGCCTGTTCGCCGGACCCGCCGGACATGGCGCCTGTCCGCAAGTCCGATACGAACGGCCACGTCCCGAAGATCGCCGGATGGCCGGGGGCCAGCGCGTTGACGAAAACAAGCCCCGCCAGCACTTCCGCAACCGCCTGCACCACCGCGCCCGCAATCGCCGCCGGTGCCGTCGCGCCCGCCTGACCGGCGGAGAGCAGCAGCACCGGCATCCCGCCCTTTACACAGGCTTCCAGCACGTCGGTGGCATCCTGCGCGAACCGAAGCGGCGGCACGACAAAACAGTTCGAGTTGGACACGAACGGCCGCTCCCGAAACGCCGCTTCGCCACCGGCAATGGCGTAGAGCATGTCGAGCGCCGGGCCGACGCTTTCGGCGATCGTGAACGATGTGCCCACATGCTTGGTCGTGCCCGACAGGCAGGCATAGAGCGTGTTGAGATCCATCTCGACGGGCTCGACAATATCGCGGGCCACCATCGGGCGCTGGTAGAAATGGATGTTGTCGAGCCCTTCCACGATCCTCGCCGCGTCATAAAGATCGCGCAGCTGACTTTCACGGTATTCATTCTTCTCCACATCCACCACATGAACCGCTGCCCCCGCCGTGCCGAAATGCACTTTCGTGCCCTGCGGGTGAATGTCGTGTTGCGGGTTTTGCCCGTGCAGGGCGAAGTCACGGTTGGCCTCGGCGATGGTGCGGCGCACGAGGGCTTCGGGAAAGCGCAACCGGCCATCGTCCCCCATGATGGCACCGGCACGGGTGCAAGCCTCGATGCAGGTGGGGGTCGCCTGCGACAGGCCGATGGTTTCGAGCACCTCCATCACGGCTGCGTCCACCCGCGCCACGTCCGCTTCGGAGAGCGGCTTGTAGGCACCGCCGTTGAGGCCGGGATGGACGGGGCGGATGTCCGCCGCCAGCGGTGCGGCGCGAACCGCTTGCCTCGCGGAACGGCCGCCGGAACGTCTTGTGATCGTGGCGGTCTCGGCCATCGTTCTTCTCCTGTTGAGACTGGTGTCAGCCGGTGCCATCGCGCAAGAGCCGGTCGATTTCCTTGCCGGACACGGTGCGCCCGAGGCCGGTGAAATCCCCGTCGTCAAGTATCGCATGGCCGATTTCGAGAATCGCGCGGTGCTGCACACGGGCGAGCGCCGAGCCGATGGAAATGCGGGCGACACCGGCGCGGGCGAAATCGGCGGTCGAGAACTTGCACCAGCGGCCCGACGGCCAGCGCGTTCACCGGCACATTCACGCTGGCGCAGACCCGGGTGAGATCGGCAAAGGAGCCCGGCATCGGAATATAGACGCAGTGCGCCCCCACTTCCTCATAGGCCTGAATGCGCTCGATGGCCTCGTCGAGATCGTAGGCTCCGGTCATCACCCCGTCGGCGCGGGCGCAGACGGTGAAGTCGATGGACATGGCCTCCGCCGCTTCCACCGCTGCCGCAATGCGGGCCACGGCCACGTCGAAATCGTAGGCCGGTTTTTCGCGATCGAAGGTCGAATCCTCCAGCGTGCAGCCGACGAGGCCGATATCGGCTGCCATCTCGACGGTTTCCGCCACGCCTGCGGGGTCGTCGGCATAACCATGTTCGAGGTCGGCTGAGACCGGCAGGTCCACCGACCGCACCATGTCCTCGCAATGGTCGAGCATCTGGTCGCGGGTTAGCTTCGCGCCATCGGCCAATCCTTGGGTGAAGGCATAACCGGCCGACGTCGTGCCGATCGCCATAGCGCCCAGCGCCGCCAGCATCCGCGCCTCGCCCGCGCTGGAGGCATTGGGCATCACGAACGGCTCGCCGGGACGGTGCAGTTCGCGGAAGAGGGTGGCCTTGTCGTCTTGGTCCATTTGTTTTGTCCTTGGCGTCGTCATCCTCGGGCTTGACCCGAGGATCTGGAATGTTGCCGCGCTCCGGATACTCGGATCGTGGTCCGAGGATGACAGCGCGTGTGGGACAGCTTGTATCACACCTTCACTCGTTCGCTCTTGGGATCATACATGGGGCGCAAACCCGCTTCCGCCGCAACCCGTTTTCCGGCAATCTCGATTTCATAAGATGATGCGAGAACGGACGCTGCATCTTCGCCTTTGCAACCCACGTAGCCCAGCCCCACCGCGCCGCCGAGCGTGTGGCCGTAATTGCCGGACGTGATTTGGCCTATGATCGCACCGTCGCGCACGATGGGCTCGTTGTGGTGGATGAGCGGGTCTGGGTCGGTAAGCTCGAACTGCACGAGCCGGTTTTCGACGCCCGCTTCCTTGCGTCTGAGAACGGCATCGCGTCCGATGAAATCAGGCTTGTCCGTCTTCACGGCGAAACCGAGACCCGCGTCGAGCACGTGGTCCTCTTCGGTGATGTCGTGGCCGAAATGGCGAAAGGCCTTTTCGATGCGCAGCGAGTCCATCATGTGCAGGCCGCACCATTTCGCGCCAACGTCCTGCGCCGCATCGTGCAGCACCTCGAAGGCGTGGCCGCACTGGTCGGCGGAGATATAGAGCTCCCAGCCCAGCTCACCCACATAGGTGACGCGGTGGGCGCGGGCATGGCCCATGCCGAGTTCGATAGTGCGAGCCTGTCCGAATGGGTGGTTGGCGTTGGTCCAGTCGTGGGAGGACACCTTGCCCAGCAGGTCGCGGGCGTTCGGCCCCATCACGGCGATGACGCCTTCGCCGGAGGTTACGTCGACGAGGCTCACGTCGTCGTCACCCATATGGCGGCGCATCCATGACAGGTCGCGCGGCACGGTCGCAGCGGGGGTGACGACGAGGTAGCTGCGTTCCCCCAGCCGGGTAACGGTCACGTCCGCCTCGATGCCGCCGCGCTCGTTCAGGAATTGCGTATAAACGATCTTGCCCGGCTCGACGCTCATGTCACCGCCGCAGATGCGGTTCAGGAATGCCTCCGCATCGCGCCCATCCACCCGGATCTTGCCGAAGGACGACATGTCGTAGAGTCCGACATGGTTGCGGACGGCTTCGTGCTCGGCCTTCTGGTTGCCGAACCAGTTCTGGCGGCCCCAGCTGTAGTCGTATTCGCGGGTCTGCCCCTCGTCAGCGAACCAGTTGGCCCGCTCCCATCCGGCCGTCTCGCCGAACACCGCACCTTGCGCCTTCAGTTGCTCGTGGAACGGCGAGCGCCGCACGCCTCTTGCGGTCGCTTTCTGGCGGAAGGGGAAATGGTCGGCGTAGAGCAGGCCCAAAGTTTCCTTCACCCGCTCGCGCAGATAGATGCGGTTGCCCTGAAAGGGCTGCATGCGGCGTATGTCCACGTCCGACAGATCGAAGGGCGGATGGCCCCGGTCCATCCAGTGCGCCAGCGCCATGCCCGCGCCACCGGAGGATTGGATGCCGATGGAGTTGAACCCGCAACAGACCCAGAAGCCCGGAACATTCCGGCGTTTCGCCCAGATGGTAGGCGTCGTCGGGCGTGAACGATTCCGGCCCGTTGAAGAACGTGTGTATGCCCGCTTCCGCCAGCATGGGCATCCGCGCCACTGCCTTTTCCAGAATGGGTTCGAAATGGTCGAAATCTTCCGGCAACTGGTCGAAGCAGAAATCGTCGGGAATGTCGTTCAGACGCCACGGCTTGGCGTTCGGCTCGAAGGCCCCGAGCAGCATCTTGCCCGCGTCTTCCTTGTAGTAGGCGCACTCGTCCGGCACCCGCAGCACCGGCAGGCGTTCGAGGCCGTTGATGGCTTCGGTGACGATGTAGAAATGCTCGCAGGAATGGAGCGGCACGGATGCGCCGACCATCTGCCCGACCGAATGGCCCCACATGCCCGCGCAGTTCACGACGATGTCGGTCTCGATGTGGCCGGTTTCATCGCTGCCGTCTGCCGACCAGTCGACGCCGGTAATCTGTTTGATGCCGCGATGGTCGGTGGTGGTGGTAATGTTGTCCACCTTCACGCCTTCGCGAATGATGGCACCCCGCATCCGCGCGCCCTTCGCGAGCGACAAGTGCGATGTTGGACGGGTCGCCCTGCCCGTCCAGCGGCAGATAGACCGCGCCTGTCATGCCTTCGGTATTGAGGTGCGGATAGCGGTCGCGCACATCCGCTTCACCGATTTCCTCCACATCCACACCAAAGGCGCGGGCCATGCTAGCCTGCCGTAAAATCTCTTCGCGGCGTTCGGCGGTGAGCGCGACAGTGATGGAGCCGCAGCGGCGGAAGCCGGTGGCGACGCCGGTTTCGGCTTCGAGATCGCCGTAGAGTTCCTGGCTGAATATTTCGCCAGCCGCGTCATGTTCTTAGTCGCGCGCAGCTGCGCGATCAGCCCTGCCGCGTGCCACGTCGTGCCGCTGGTCAGCTGCTTGCGCTCCAGCAGCACGATGTCGTTCCAGCCCAGCTTGGCCAGATGGTAGGCGACCGAACAGCCAGCCACGCCGCCACCGATGATGACGGCGCGGGCTTTCGTGGGGAGGGGTCTGGAAGCGCTCATTGGAAGTCCACCCGTGATCTGTGCCCCGCTTCCCGCAACCGCTCCGCCAGATGGGCGATATGCGCCGGTCCGACCTCGCAGCATCCGCCGATGATCGTTGCGCCCATATCGATCCAGCCCATCGCGTGGTCGGCGTAGGCCTGTGGTCCGAGGTCGGTGCGGATATCCATGCCGGACACGATGCCGCCCACCGAAAGATCGTTGGCAGCATCGACGAAGCCGTTGGCCCATGCGCCGAAGGGCAAGCCTGTGGCTTTGAGGAATGGAAGTGCCTGTGCCACCGCTTCGGGGCGGGAGCAATTGATGGCAACCGCCGTTGCGCCCTCCGCTTTCGCAGCTGCCGCGCCTTCAGCGACAGACTCGCCGGAGCGCAGCTTTGTGCCGTCGGTATCGTCCACGCTCATGGCGCACCAGACGGGCAGACCGCTCTCGACGCCCGCGCGGGTGGCTGCCGTGATTTCGGCGACCGACGCCAGTGTTTCGCAGGCGAACAGGTCCACGCCGTCCTGCTCGGCGGCGACGATGCGGCGATAGGTGGCCAGCGACGTTTTGAAATCGGGCGCCTGATCGGGATGGTAGGAGCCGGCCAGCGGCGGCAGGCAGCCTGCCAGTTTCACGTCGCGATTGCCGATGGCGCGACGGGCGAGTTCAATGGCCTTTGCCTGAAGCGGTTCGAACAGGTCTTCCGTGGCGTCCCGTGCCAGCCGTTCGGGTGTCGCGGAATAGGTGTTGAGGATGAGAACGCGCGCGCCGGCGTCCACATAATCCCGGTGGGTCGCCTCCACGATGTCCGGTTCGTCCAGCATCACGCGGGCCGACCAAAGCGGCGATGGCGGATTGGCGGAGCGGGCGATCAATTCCTGGCCCATACCGCCGTCCATGAGAACGATGTGTGTCATGCGCGCAGCCTTTCGTTGTTCGCGTCCCAGAGGCAGGTGTCGGCCTGCACGATTGCGGGGACGCGGGAGCCGTAAATCTCGACTTCCAGTTCTGTACCGGGTTTGGCAGCGTTGCTGTCGAGCGAGGCGAGTGCGATGTCCTTGCCGGTGCGGTAGCCGTGGGCCGACGACGTGACCTCGCCGACAAGGGCGTCGTCGCCAGAAAGACGTTGGCCATATAGGGAGCGTCGAAACCTGCGTCCGGTTTGCCGTGCATCAGTTCCAGCGCTACGAAAGACCGGGCAGACCCCTGTCGCTTTTCGGCTTCCAGTGCCGCCTTGCCGGTGAAGGCCGGTTTCGACCAGTCCACGAACCGGTCGAGGCCGGAGTCGAGGATGGTGTAGTCCGTCGACAGATCGCCCTTCCACGCGCGGTAGCCCTTTTCGATCCGCAGCGCGTTCAGAGCGAACATGCCGAAGGGTTTCAGGCCATGAGGCTTTCCGGCTTTTAGGATCGCATCCCAGACATCGGCGGCGCTGTCGTTCGGCACATGGACTTCCCAGCCCAGTTCACCGGCAAATGACACGCGGAACAGGAAGATCGAGTGACCGGCGATCATCGCCTTCTGCCATGTCAGCCACGGCAGGGTGAGGTCGGCATCGCAGATGCCGACCAGCACGTCGCGGCTTTTCGGGCCGGTGACGATGAAAGTGTCGAACTCCTCGGTGCGGTCTTCCAGCACCAGCGACCCATCATCGGGCAGACGGTCGTGCAGCCATTCGAAATCGTGCCATTGGGCCGATGCCGCGGTGATGAGCAGGATCGCATCGTCCTCCATCCGCGCCATCGACATTTCCGTGACGACCCGTCCGCGCTCGTCGGCGAAATAGGCAAGGCCGAGACGACCGACCCTGGGAACGCGGCCCGTGATCTGCGTCGATAGCCATTCGGCTGCGCCAGTCCCGTGCAGTAAAAACCGCGAGAAACCGGGAAGGTCGAGGATCCCGGCGGCATCCCGCACCGCCTCGCATTCGGCGCGGACCCGCGCCTCCCACGGTCCGCCACGCAGCCAAGTGTGCGCGGCTTTCTCGGACGTGTCGTCACCGGGTTTGGCATACCAGTTGGCGCGCTCCCAACCGTTATACGCGCCCATCACGCCGCCACCGGCGACCACTCGGTCATGCACCGGCGACAGCTTCCGGTTGCGCCCCGCAGGCCATGCGTGGCGGGGAAAGTGCATGGCGTATTCGTGGCCGTAGGTCTCCATCGCCTTGGCGTATGTGTAATCATGGTCGGCAAAACCGGTATAGCGGCGTGGGTCCACGGCCCACATGTCCCAGTCCGGCTGACCGTCGACGATCCATTCCGCCATCACCTTGCCCGCGCCGCCCGCCTGCGCGATGCCGAAGGTGAAGGAATGCGCCTCGAAGGCGTTCTTCACACCCGGCATGGGGCCAAGCAAAGGCAGCCCGTCCGGTGCGTAGGGGATCGGGCCGTTGATGACCCGCTCCACGCCCTGCGACCCGAGGATCGGCATCCGTGCCATCGCGTCCTCGATGTAGAATTCCAGCCGTTCCAGATCGTCGGGATAAAGCTGGAACGAAAAATCGTCCGGCATCGGGTCGTCGGGCGTGACCCAGTGTGCCCGGCAGTTGCGCTCGTAGGGGCCGAGGTTGAGGCCGTTCTTGTCCTGCCGCAGATAGTAGGAAATATCCACGTCGCGGACGAGCGGCATCTTGTGGCCGACCTCCTTCGTCCAGGCTGCCAGTTCGGGAATCTCGCCGGTCAGGAAATACTGGTGGCTCATCACCACCATCGGCACCGTGCGTCCGCCAAAAGGCTTGAACCATTCGCCGACGCGCTGGGCATAGTAACCGGCGGCGTTGACGACGTATTCGCAAGTCACGTCTCCCTGTTCGGTGTGGACGATCCACTCATCGCCCTTCTTCGACACGCCGGTGACGGGGCAGAAGCGGACTATCGTAGCGCCCAGATCGCGCGCGCCCTTCGCCAGCGCCTGTGTCAGCTGCGCCGGGTCGATGTCCCCGTCGAGCGGGTCGTGCAGACCGCCTTTCAGATCATGGGTTTCGATGAACGGGTTGAGTTCCTTGAGCTGGTCAAGGTCGCAAATATCCAGTTGCAGGCCCTGCGACCGTCCCATACCGGCCACGCGCGCGAATTCCTGCATCCGCTCTTCGGAATGGGCCAGACGGATGGAACCGGTAACATGGTAATTCATGGGATAGTCCACCGCGTCGGCCAGCCCGCGATACAGTTCCAGCCCGTAGCGCTGCATGTTCAGCACCGCCCAGGAATTGGAGAAATTCGGGCAGTTGCCCGCCGCGTGCCAGGTGGACCCCGCCGTCAGTTCGTTCTTCTCGATCAGCACACAATCCGACCAGCCCGCCTTTGCCAGATGGTAGAGGATCGAGGCACCGACAGCACCGCCGCCGATGACGACGACACGGGCGGTGGAGGGGAGTTTTGCGGCGGGTTGATCGGTCATGGGCGAGTTCTCAGTAAACGGGCGGGCTGACGGCCCAGATGACGATGGCCGGGACAGTTCCCGAATTGCGCCAGCGATAGGGCTGATGCTCGAAGCGGAAGGAATCGCCTTCGTGGAGATGGAAATGGCGTTCGCCGATCCAGAACTCCAGAGCGCCGGAGATGACGATTCCCGCTTCTTCGGTTTCGCGGAAGACGGGTTCGGTCAATTCCGCACCGGGTTGGAAGACGGAGCGGAACAGTTCGAATGAGCCGCCGAGGTCCGGTGACAGAAGTTCCTCGACGATGCCGTCTTCCTCGGTTCCCAGCGCCCTGCGGGCACCGGCGCGAACGATGAAACCCCGCTCGGTCTCATCCTGCGGTTCGTTGGCGAAAAACCAGCCGACCGGTACATCGAGAACGCGGGCAATGGCACGCAAATCGGCAATGGAGGGCTGAGACAGACCCCGTTCAAGCTGGCTGACGAAACCGACAGACCGGCCAATGGCCAGCGCCAATTCGGCAAGGCGCACCCCCTTGCTTTTCCGCAACCCACGAATGTCCTGACCGATGCCTGCATCGGCGGATGGTCCGTGCGTCTGCCTGATCGCTGACGTCATATCGTTCTCCCCTTTTCCATCAGATCATATCACGTGAAATTATCAAGCATTTTTTCATGACGTGACACATCACGCTCTCCTTATCGAGGAACGGTTGACGCTCCGGCCCGCCAATGGTCTCGTCAAACCGTTGCTCCAGGAGACCTGTGCCATGACCATGCTTCACACCCCGCGCCGCGAGGGTTCTCTGCCGTCGCTCAATTCCTTCACTCTGATGTTGATGATCGTTTCAGGCTCGGTGGCGACCGTGTTCTTCGATATCTGGGGGCAAGTCGTCAGCCCGTGGTTTCTGGGCTGGGCGAACCTGTCGCCGGACGGACTGGCACGGTCGCTGGGGCAGAATGTGCTGGGGCTGGAAGGGCAATCGACGCTGCGCGGGTTCGGGCATTTCATGCATCTGTTTCTGGTCGGGCTGATCGCCTATCCGGTGGGGTGGCTGTTCATCTTCCGCCCGATCTGGGAGCGTATCGGGAACCCCGGCGGATGGCTCGTTGGCGGCACGCTTTACGGCATCGGCCTGTGGGTCGTGGCCATCGGCGGCGTCACGTTCGTCGCCGGTCTGCCGCTGTTTCTCGGATTTACGGCGATCACATGGGTCGCGTTGATCGGGCACACCCTTTACGGCATCACCTGCGCGTGGATCGTCCGCTGGCTGGAAGGCCCGTCAATTTAGATGAACGAAGCTGTTGACAGTTCTGTTACAGATCGGGCGATCACGTCCCGCCGGTCAGTGCGGGCGTTTCTCGACACCCCCGTGCCGCGCGACACCGTGGAAGATATTCTGCACGTCGCGTCGCAGGCGCCGTCCGGCACCAACATGCAACCGTGGAAAGTCTATGTGGCGACCGGCGAGACGCTGAAGCGGCTGACCGGAGATGTGCTGGCCGCCCACGGCAACGGGTCCTTCGAACGGCGGCAGACGTGGAAATATTATCCCGACACGTTCCCTGAACCCTACAAGACACGCCGCCGCGCAGTGGGGCTCGGCCTCTACGGCCTGCTCGGTATCGAGAAGGGAGACGGGGCGCGGATGCACCAGCAGATGGGGCGCAATTACATGTTCTTCGACGCGCCCGTGGGGCTGATGTTCACCATCGACGACAGGCTCGAAATCGGCTCGTGGCTCGATTACGGCATGTTCCTGCAGAACATCATGATCGCTGCACGGGCGCGGGGTCTCGACACCTGCCCGCAGGCGGCGTGGCCCGCCTACGACAAGGCCATCCGGCCCGTGCTGGGCATCGGTGACGGCGAGACGATCGTGTGCGGCATGGCGCTGGGTTACAAGGATCCCGAAGCGATCGAGAACACGCTGGTGCCGGAGCGGGAGCCGGTTGAGAGTTTCACGACGTTTCTGGATTAAGTTTGGCTAGGGCTCACGCTGTCGGGCTGCGCCCGATCGCTCCGAGGGGAGGCCGACTGGCCGACCGGTCGGCCAATGCACCGCGCCTCGCGCTTCAGGCGAAGCGTGAAGCGCTGCTCGGCATTCCGTCCGCGAGCCAATCAGAGAAAGCTTTGCGGATCAATGTCGATCTGGACCCTGAGCGTACCACGTTCCTTCGGCGCGACCTTCATCCAGGCCCGCAGCCAGCTCTGCATATCGAAAGACCGTCCGGCATGGACGAGAATGCGGTAGCGCCAGCGGCCGCGCACCTGCGCCAGCGGGGCTTCGGCGGGGCCGAGCAGCAGCACGTCACCGGCCTCTATGGCTTCCAGCGGCGCGGAAGCCTTGAGATCGCGGGCGTGGTTGTCGGCTTGCCGCTTGTCTTCCGAGGAAATGATCAGCGCCGCCAGCCGGGCGAAGGGTGGCAGGGCGTGTTGCTGGCGCATGGCGATTTCGTTTTCGTAGAAAGCCTCCCGGTCGCCGGACGCGATGGCTGCGATGACGGGATGGTCCGGCGCGTAGGTCTGCAACAGGCCGACGCTGGGCTTGCCGGTGCGTCCGGCGCGGCCCGTCACCTGCGACAGACAGCTGGAACGTGCGTTCGGCAGCGCGGGGGTCGCCGTTGGCGAGGCCGAGATCGGCGTCCACCACACCGACGCAGGTGAGGTTCGGGAAGTTGTGTCCCTTTGGCCACCAGTTGCGTGCCGATGATGATGTCCACATCGCCCCGCGCTATCGCGTCGAGTTCGGCGCGCAACCGGGCAACGCCGCCCAGCATGTCCGACGACAGCACGATGATGCGGGCATCGGGGAAGGTGGCATCGACCTCTTCCGCCAACCGTTCCACCCCGGGGCCGCAGGCGACCAGATGGTCGAGCGTGCCGCAGGACGGGCAGGCTTCCGGCACCGGTTCGGTGTGGCCGCAATGGTGGCAGGCCAGCATGTTGCGAAAGCGGTGTTCCACCAGCCAGGCCGAGCAGTTGCGGCAGTTGAAGCGGTGTCCGCAGACACGGCACAGCGTCAACGGCGCATAGCCGCGTCGGTTGAGGAACAGCAGGCTTTGTTCGCCCCGCGATAACGCCCGTTCCATCGCGCCGGTGACGATAGGCGACAGGAACCGCCCGCGTTCCGGTGGGTCGCGGCGCATGTCGACGATCTGCAAATCCGGTAGTGCCGCTGCCGCGTGACGGCGTTTCAGTTTGACGTGCTGATAACGTCCGGCATCGGCGTTGACGCGGGATTCGATCGATGGCGTTGCCGATGCGAGCACGATGGGAAAACCGGAAAGGGAAGCGCGCACCACGGCCATGTCCCGGGCCGAATAGAAGACGCGGTCCTCCTGCTTGTAGGCGCTGTCGTGTTCCTCATCGACGATGATGAGACCGAGGTCTGCGAAGGGCAGGAACAGCGCCGACCGGGCACCGGCGACGATCCGCACCTGACCGGTGGCGACCTGCCGCCAGACCCGTTCGCGCATTTTGGGCGCGAGGCCGGAATGCCACTGGGCAGGAGGTGCTCCAAAACGGGCCTCGAACCGGTCGAGCAGCGCGCCGGTGAGCGCGATTTCCGGCAGCAGGACCAGCACCTGGCTTGCCCGAAGCGAACGCTTCTTCGATGGCTTCGAAATAGACTTCGGTCTTGCCGGACCCCGTAACGCCGTCGAGCAGGACGGGCGCAAAGCCGCCTTTGGCGAAAGCGTTGCGCAATTCGTCGGCAGCGTTTTGCTGTTCAATTCCGAGCTCCGGCGGTTCTGTGCCGGTCTTGGGCAGCGCCACGACAGGCTGGGGCGGGATGAGAACCGGCTCCAGCGACCCGGCTTTTTCGAGCCCGGCAACGACGCTTGCCGACACGCCAGCGGCATTGGCCAGACCGGCGCGGGTCCAGTTTTCTTCGTCAGAGTTGTCCAACGCATCGAATACTTTTGCCCGAGCTGGTGTGATTCGCGGTGGCTCGGCACCCGTCGCCCGCAATCCGGCCATCGGCGCTTCCGGCTCCAGCGCGGCGGGCACGCGCAGCACGCCGCGCAACACCATGCCGGGGAAGGAGAGCGTGTAGTCGGCGAGCCATTCCACGAAGCGGCGCATGTCGGCGGGTAGCGGCGGGCATTCAAATTTTGCCTCGATCAACCGCAGCTTTGTGGCGTCGACGCTATCATCCTGCTCCCCGTCCCACACGACGGCAGCGACGCGGCGCGGGCCGAGCGGCACCTGCACATAGTCTCCGGGCGCGACGTCCATGCCTTCCGGCACGGCATAGGAATAGGGCCGGTCCGCCGGGATCGGCAAAAGGACCGGCACAACGCGGCGTTTTGGAAGAAAATCAAATCCGTTCTGGCTCAAAGAGGCTCCATTGGTGCGTGACCGCGCCGGTCGGGCGCGTTAGACAGGAACAAACGCCAATATGGGCACACCCTACCGGAGACGCGACCCCATGAAGTTCTTTCTCGATACCGCAGACGTGGACGCCATCAAGCATTGGAACGCAACCGGCCTGCTGGATGGGGTGACGACGAACCCGTCGCTGATCCTCAAATCCGGCCGCAAGATCACCGAGGTGCTGGAAGAAATCTGCGCCGAGGTGGACGGGCCTGTTTCGGGCGAGGTGGCCGCGACCGATTACGACACGATGCTGACCGAAGGGCGCACGCTGGCCAGGATCGCCGACAATATCTGCATCAAGCTGCCGACGACGATGGATGGCATCCGCGCCTGCAACACGCTCACCAACGAAGGCGAAATGGTCAACATGACGCTCTGCTTCACCGCCAATCAGGCGCTGCTCGCGGCCAAGGCCGGTGCGACCTTCATCTCTCCGTTCATCGGGCGGCTGGACGATATCGGCCTCGACGGCATGGAGCTGATCGAGGACATCCGCCAGATTTACGACAATTACGGTTTCGAGACGGAAATTCTCGCAGCGTCCGCCCGTACCGTGAACCACGTCAAACTGTGCGCCTTGGCCGGTGCCGACGTCACGACGCTGCCGCCGGAGACGATCGAGCAGCTCGTGAAACATCCGTTGACCGATGCCGGGCTGGAGAAGTTTCTGGCGGACTGGGAGAAGACGGGGCAGTCGATCGGGTAATGAACCCTGATGAGATAGCGGACTGGCTGCTTTCGTCCTTCGACGGGTTGGTTGAAAAAAGCGCCTATGGGGAGCGGCAGTTCTTTCACAATCCTGGCCTTGTTGCGCCGATGGGAGCCTATGTCGCCACATTGAAGCTGGCGGACGGGCCCAACGACAAGGCGTCCAAGCTGGATCGGGAGGGTGTATTCCGCCTTTGTTTCGGTCTGGAGCGGGCGGACTATGAGGCCCGGTTCGGGCCACGGCCCGCCCGCCCCGCCAAAGGCGGCGTTGTCGATACCGGGCACGATTTTGCGGTGCTCGACACGATCACGCCCCATCCGGTTTATGGCTGGATCGGGTGGATGCAGGTGTTGTGCCCTTCACCCGACACATTCGAAATGTGTAAGCCGCTGATCACTGCTGCGCGTGAGACGGCGGCAGCGAAGTTTGCGAGACGTAAACCCGCCAAGAGCAAGACTTCATAAACCACCCGCGCCGCACACTGCGCCATGCTCGCACCCTGTCTCATTACCGCCCGCGCCGACTGGCTGATTTGGCTTACCGATGAAAAGCGGATGGCGGCAAACTCCGTCACAGCCTACGAACGTGACCTGCGCCAGTTCTGCGATCATCTGCGCGACCATCACGGGCGACCGCCGAAAGTGTCCGATTTTGCCGACCTGCGGCCCGTTCACCTGCGTTCCTATCTGGCGCGGCGGCGCGGGCAGGGGGTGGAGGCGCGCACGCTGGCGCGCGACCTGTCCGGCATCCGCTCCTTCGTGCGCTGGCTGGAACGGCAGGGAAAGGCGTCGAGTGCTGGTCTGACCGCCCTGCGTGCGCCAAAGCAACCGGCCACCGTGCCGCGCCCGGTCACACCCGAACACGCCATTCGGCTGACAGTGCCACTGGACCACGAACTTGCCCGCCTCACCGACGACAACGGCTGGGTCGCGGCCCGCGATGCGGCACTGATGGGTTTGCTCTACGGATGCGGTCTGCGAATTTCGGAAGCGCTGGCACTGACCGGGGACGACCTTGCCATTGCCGACCCCGCCAAACCTGTCATCACCGCGCAGACATTGCGGATCAGGGGCAAGGGCGGAAAGGTGCGGCTGGTGCCCGTGCTGAACACTGTCGCCAGAGGCGTCGAGACCTATCTGGCGGCTTGTCCCTACACTGTGCAGGCCGACCAGCCCGTCTTTCGCGGCATGAAGGGTGGCGCGCTCAACCCCGGCGTGGTGCAGCGCGCCATGCGGGTGATGCGTGGGGCGATGGGACTGGCGGAAACAGCGACACCCCACGCCATGCGTCATTCCTTCGCGACCCATCTGCTGTCCGGCGGCGGCGACCTGCGCACCATTCAGGAATTGCTCGGCCATGCCAGCCTGTCGACGACCCAGAAATACACCGCCGTCGATACCGACCGGATGATGCAGACGTGGCAGGCGGCCCACCCGCGGGCATAGTTCGCTTTCACGCTGTCGACCTTCGGTCTGCGCTACAACCGCCCGGCGCACTTTCTTGATTTTGGCAGCCGGTCGGCCACTTTGCCTTCTGTAGGGCGTAGGCCGCTCCGGTTTGTCGCAGGTGAAAAAGTTGGCGCAGTCGTCAAGTGCGGCTAGCCTTTGATTCGTTGCAATCCCGTCCTCCGGAGATTTTCCATGAAAACGCTTGTCGCCGCCCTGTTCGCCACAACCTTCATCGCCGCGCCTGCATTTGCCTGCGGTATGAAAAGCGCCGAAACCAAAACCATGACCACCGCCAAGGTTGAAGCCGAGACCGAGGTCGCCATTTCGACGTTCGACCCGGCTGAAACTCCGGTTTTCGAGACCGCAGCATCGGACGCCGATACAATCGATACTGGACGAAGCCGCCGACTAGGCGTTTCGCCGGAATATAATGTGGAGGCCGGTTCTTCGGAGCTGGCCTTTTTTGACTGCTCTAAAAGGTCGCCGTTTCTTCGATGAGATGGTCCACGACGGCGTTCAGAGCGTCGCGTTCCACGTCTCCACGGGCTAATGCACCATCCCGCACCGTCCTTTGCCTGTCGGAGGAAGCGCCGTCCCGGGCAATATGCGTGAGCCGTTGCAGGTCCGCCTCGCAGCCGAAATGGGCGGCATCAAGCGCGACGAGATCGAGCAAGTCGTCCAGCAGGTCCGCGTAGGGCACCATCTGGCGCTTGCCGAAATCGATCAGGCTGCTCGAGACGCCGTAACGCTGGGCGCGCCAGCGGTTCTCGTCCACCAGAAACCGTTCGTAGATGCGCCAGCGCTGGTTGCCGGACCGCAAACGGTGCAGGAACCGCGCGAGACAGCGTAACAGGCAGGCGACTGCGATCGCGTCGTCCAGCCGTGGGCATACATCGCAAATGCGCACCTCGATGGTCGGGTATTTGTGAGACGGGCGCAGGTCCCACCAGACCTTTGTGGCATCCTCCAGCACACCGGCCTCGACGAGCGCTCCGACCGACGACTGGTAGTCCTGCCACCCGTCGAACCGGGGCGGCAGGCCGGACCGGGGCATGGCGTCGAAGATCGACAGGCGGTGGCAGGCGAGGCCCGTATCATCACCCTCAAAAAAGGGCGAAGAGCATGTGAGCGCCAGAACGTGCGGCAGGAAATAGGTGAGCTGGTTCATCGTATCGATGCGCGCCGCCTCGTCCCCCACGCCGATATGGACATGCATCCCGCAGATCAACATGCGTTCGGCGACCGAACGCAGGTTTTCCGCCAGTTCGTTGTAGCGGGGTTTGTCCGTGCGCGCCTGTTCACGCCATTTGGCGAAGGGATGGTGGGCGGCAGCGACAGGCGCGAGGCCGTGTGGATTTGCCGCGTCGATAACGCACCTGCGCAGACGGGCAAGGTCATCCCGGGCCTGCGCGCCGCTCGTGCAAACGGTTGTTCCCACCTCGATCTGACAGCGCAGATATTCCGCCGATACCTGGTCACCCAGATGTTCGCTGCAGTGGCGCATGATATCGTTGGGCGGGTTCTGCACCAGATCGCGGGTGGCGCGGTCCACGAGAAGGTATTCCTCCTCGATGCCGATGGTGAAGTCCGGTTCGCTGTCGCTCTTCATAGGGAAAGAGTGGCGTGAAGCGCTGCCGGTGACAAGCGTGGTGCGTTGTTCGGCTAGGCCGTTTCGATATCGGAGACCTGAACACCGATGCGACCGTTGCGGCACAGGGCCGTCAGGCGTTTGCCGAGGGCCTTGTGGTCAGCGTTGTCGGCATAGGTTTGCAGCGCTGCCCGGTCGTCAAACAGACCGACGAAGCCGTAGGAAAACGGCGCCGACCGGCCTTCGAAATCCCGGTTCGGGCCGTGTTCGAAGGACATGTAGCCGTCGATCACGCCTGTCAGCGCGGCCAAACCGTCCATGACAGATGCCAGCTCCTCGCCGGGCGCATCGGACAGGTCGAGCAGGACGGTATGAATGATCATCACATATGAAGCGGCTTGGCAAAGGTGGCCAGCGCGGCCTCCTTCACGGCTTCCGATAGCGTCGGATGGGCGTGGCAGGTCCGACCGAGGTCTTCCGACGAGCCGCCGAATTCCATCAGCACGGCGGCCTCGTGGATCATGTCCCCCGCGCTATGGCCGACGATGTGAACGCCGAGCACCTTGTCGGTTTTCTTGTCGGCCAAAAACTTCACGAACCCGTCCGTCGCGTTCATGGCACGGGCACGGCCATTGGCTGAGAAGGGAAACTGACCGGAGACGTAGGCGATGCCGTCCGCCTTCAACTGTTCTTCCGTCGCGCCGACGCTGGCGACTTCCGGCATGGTGTAGACGACCGAGGGGATGACGCCGTAATTTACATGGCCGTGTTGGCCTGCGATCGTTTCGGCGACGGCCACACCCTCGTCTTCCGCCTTGTGCGCCAGCATAGGTCCGTCGATCACATCGCCGATGGCGTAGATGCCGTCTATATTCGTGCGCCAGTGGGCGTCGGTCTTGACCTTGCCACGCTCCATCGCGACGCCGGCCTCTTCCAGTCCGAGCCCTGCCGTATAGGGACGGCGACCGGTGGACACGAGAACCACGTCGCTTTCGATGGTTTGCGCATCGCCGCCTGCTACGGGCTCAAACGTAACGACACCCTTGGTGCCCCTCTTCTCGACGCCGGTGACTTTCGACTGAAGATGGAAGTCGATGCCCTGTTTCTTCAATATCTTCTGGAACTGCTTCGACACACCATCGTCCATGCCACCCAGAATGGTGCCAAGGTATTCGACCACCGTCACTTTCGCACCAAGCCGGGACCAGACGGAGCCGAGTTCGAGGCCGATGACGCCGCCGCCGACGACCGTCATGGTCTTGGGCACTTTCGACAGGGTGAGCGCCTCGGTGGAGGAGACGATGACCTTGTCGTCGAACGTCACCTCAACGCCGGGAATGCCCGCGACTTCGGAGCCAGTGGCGAGAACGATGTTTCTCGTCTCGATGGTGTGTTCGTCCTTATCGCTTTTCACGGCTACTTTGCCCTTGCCCGCAATGCTGCCCCAGCCCTGGAAAACGGTGATGCCGTTCTTCTTCATCAGGTAGGCCACGCCATCGACATTCGATTTCACGGTCGCGTCCTTGTGGGCCATCATCTTTTTCAGATCGAGCTTGGGCTTGCCGACGCCGATGCCGAGAGCCTCGAAGCCGTGGCCGGCCTCGTGGAACATTTCGGACGCATGGAGCAGCGCCTTCGAGGGAATGCAGCCGATGTTGAGGCAGGTGCCTCCCAGCGTCGGCATCTTCTCCACGATAGCGACTTTCAGCCCCAGCTGCGCGGCCTTGATCGCGCAGACATAACCGCCCGGGCCGGAGCCGATGATCGTGACGTCGAAGGGGCCGGATTGTGTATCTGCCATGAGAAAAGTTCCCTGAAATCTGTAACCGACATATCGGATGCTTCGGTTCGGGGCGCAACCGGCCTGCTAGCGCCCGCCGGCCACGTCCAGCGTCGAGCCGGTGACGTAGGATGCCGCGTCGGAAGCGAGCCACAGCACGGCCTGCGCCACTTCCTCCGCCGTTCCCGCCCGACCCATCGGCACGCGTATCGGCCAGTTTGGACGCACGATCGGGATTGCCGCCGACGCCGTGAAGCTCGGTATCGATGAGGCCGGGACGGATGCCGTTGACGCGAATGCCCTCACGGGCGACCTCCTGCGCCAGACCCCAGGTCAGCGTGTCGATGGCACCCTTGGTGGCTGCGTAATCGACATAGGTGTTGGGCGAACCGAGGAGCGCTGCCTTCGACGAGATGTTGACGATCGATCCGCCATTCCCGCCGTGGCGGGTGGACATGCGGCGCACGGCCTCGCGGGCCACGATAATCGCGCCGGTCGTGTTGAGATCGACGAGACGGGCGATCCGGTCGCCGTCCATCGTGTCGAGACGGCCTTCCTGTGCCGTGGTGCCCGCATTGTTGACGACCACATCGGGCTTACCAAATGCGCTTTCGCAGGCGTCGAACAGGGCGACGATGTCTGCCTCTTGGACATATCGCCCCGCACCGCGATGGCCTTACCACCGGCATCGATCACGGCGCGGCAGGTGGCTTCGGCAGCATCGGCATTCGCGACGTAGTTGACGACGATCCGAGCGCCTTCCGCTCCGGCAAGCCGGGCGCAGGCCGCGCCGATGCCGCGGGAACCGCCGGTGATGAGGAAGATGCTGTTTTTCATGTCTTTCAAACCAGCAGCAGTGGCGCAAGCATCATAAGCAGACCAACCAGGGAGACGACCCATATCACTGTCCGCAGGCCGAAGATGCCAAAGGCATAAACCGGTATGTAAGCCACACGCGCCCAAAACCAGACAGCTGCGCCCAAAGCAGAGGTGGCGGTGCCCGCCCCGGCAACGGCCAGCACCAGTGCCAGCGCAATGAAGGCGGGCCATGTTTCGAGATAATTGTCGTAGGCCCGGATCAACCGTTGGGCAAACAGACCCTTGGGGCTCGCATCACCATCGCGTGGTCCGAGTCCCTTCGCCATACCGATGTCGACCGTCTTGAAAACGGACATCAATGCGAGGTGCGCCAGCAGGAGCACGACGGACCATACCAGGTAGGTAAGTTCGGGCGTCATTGGCATCTCTCCACCGGTTCCGGTAAGCGAAACAACATCATCGCCTTACAAATCCAGCACCAGCCGCTGCGGGTCTTCGAGGCTTTCCTTCACGCGCACCAGGAACGTCACGGCTTCCTTGCCGTCGACGATGCGGTGGTCGTAGCTCAGCGCCAGATACATCATCGGGCGGATGACGACCTGCCCGTCGACGGCCATCGGGCGGTCCTGGATCTTGTGCATGCCCAGAATGCCCGACTGGGGCGCGTTGAGGATGGGCGTGGACATGAGCGAGCCGTAGACGCCGCCGTTGGAGATGGTGAATGTGCCGCCCTGCATGTCGGCGACACCCAGCTTGCCGTCGCGCGCTTTGCGGCCGAGATTGCCGATCTCCTTTTCGATTTCGGCGATCGTCATCTGGTCGGCATCGCGCACCACCGGTACGACAAGGCCCTTGTCGGTGCCGACGGCCACGCCGATATGGGCGTAATTCTTGTAGATGATGTCGGTGCCGTCGATCTCCGCGTTGACGGCGGGGATCTCTTTAAGCGCGTGGGTCACGGCCTTGGCGAAGAAGCCCATGAAGCCGAGTTTGACGCCGTGCTTCTTCTCGAAGAGCTCCTTGTAGCTTTTGCGCAGGTCCATGACCGGGCCCATGTCCACCTCGTTGAAGGTGGTGAGCATGGCGGCGCTGTCCTGCGCCTCCTTCAGACGGCGCGCGATAGTCTGGCGCAGGCGGGTCATGCGGACGCGCTCTTCGCGGGGCTCGTCATCGACACCGGAGGCCGCCCGAGGGGCGGACGCGGGAGCGGGTTTCGATGCTGTAACCCCTGATTCCAGCGCCGCGATCACATCGCCTTTCAGCACCTGCCCGCGCTTGCCAGACCCTTCGATGGCGGTGGAATCGACGTTCTTCTCCGCGATCATCTTGGCGGCTGCCGGGGAGGGGGCCATGTCGCCGGGCGGTGTGGGCTGGGTGTAGCTGGCGGTTTCGGTTTTCGAAGCGGCAGGCACCGTGTTGGCGGTTTCACCGCCGTAGGAGCCTTCGCCCTGTCTGGCGGCTTCGGCGCGGGAGGACTCGCTCACGGTTCCGCCGACCTGAATGCGGCCCAGCACATCGCCGGGGGCGATGACGGCGCCGGTCTGCGCGACGATTTCGGCCAGCACACCGCCGCGGGTGGCGGGCACGTCCATCGCGGCTTTGTCGGTTTCCAGTTCGACCACCTCCTCGTCGACGGCAATCGCGTCGCCGACCTTCTTGTGCCAGGTGCCGACCTCGGCCTCGGTGACGCTTTCACCGGCGGACGGCGCAATGATGTCGACCATCTCGCCGCCATCGTCACCGGTCGATGATTTGGCGATGGGCTCGGCTTTGCTCTGGGAAGATGCAGACGAAGCCTGACCAGCGCCTTTGCCGGAACCCTCAGCGAGCGAACCGAGCAGGGCGTCGATGCCCACCGTGTCGCCTTCCTGCGCCTCGATCGATTCCAGCACCCCGTCGGCCGGGGCGGGCACTTCCATCGACACCTTGTCGGTTTCCAGTTCCACCAGCGGCTCGTCGGCTTTTACCGTGTCGCCGGGCTTCTTCAGCCATTTGCCGATGGTCGCTTCGGTGACGCTTTCGCCGAGGGTCGGAACGCGGATTTCGGTGGCCATGAGTGTGTGTCCTTGTGGCGCGGTCTGCGGGTCGTTCGAGGCAGGCCGCTATGTTCGGTGTTCTTATTCGGGTGCGGCGGTCGATGGTTCGGAGGCGTCGCCCAGCGCTTCTTCCAGAAACGCTTCCAGTTGTGCCAGATGACGGCTCATCTGGCCCGTGGCGGGGGACGCGGCTGCTGCACGGCCTGCATAACGGGGGCGGGTGCGGGATGCGCCGATATGGGTCAGCACCCATTCGATATAGGGCTCGGCAAAAGACCATGCGCCCATGTTCTTCGGCTCTTCCTGACACCAGACGATCTCCGCATCCTTGAAACGGGACAGTTCGGTAATCAGCGCCTTGGCCGGGAACGGGTAGAGCTGTTCCACGCGCAGCAGGTAGATGTCGTCGATGCCGCGCGCCTCGCGCGCCTCGTACAGATCGTAATAGACCTTGCCGGAACACAGCACGACGCGACGGATTTTCTCGTCCGAGGCCAGTTTGACAGTCTGGTCGGGCAGGAACTGGGCATCGTCCCACAGCAGGCGGTGGAAGGTGCTGTTTTCACCGAACTCTTCCAGCTTCGAGACCGCCCGCTTGTGACGCAGCAAGCTCTTTGGCGTGAACACGATGAGCGGCTTGCGGAATTCGCGGCGCATCTGTCGGCGCAACACATGGAAATAATTGGCCGGGGTCGTGCAGTTGACCACCTGCATGTTGTCTTCGGCGCATTGCTGCAGAAACCGCTCCATGCGGGCGGAGGAATGTTCCGGACCCTGCCCCTCGTAGCCGTGGGGCAGCAGCATGGTGAGGCCGCACATGCGCAGCCACTTGCGTTCACCGGACGAGATGAACTGGTCGATGACGACCTGCGCCCCGTTCACGAAATCGCCGAACTGGGCTTCCCAGATGGTCAGGCATTTGGGCTCCGCCAGGGCATAGCCGTATTCGAAGCCGAACACGGCCTCTTCCGACAGCATGGAGTTGATGACCTCGTAGGTGGCGGGGGCCTCCACACCGGCGACGCCGCCGAGGTTCATCAGTGGCAGATAGCGGTCCTCGTCTCGCTGGTCGTAGAGCACCGAATGGCGCTGGGAGAAGGTGCCGCGCTCGCACATCCTGCCCGGACAGGCGAATCTTGTCGCCGTCGAGTTGCAGCGTGGCAAACGCCAGTGCCTCGCCGGTCGCCCAGTCGAGCCCTTCACCGGATTCGATCATCCTGGCCCGGTTGGACATGAAGCGCTTGATCGTCCTGTGCGCCTCGAACCCGTCCGGAATCGAGGTGATGGCGGTGCCGATTTCACGCAACTCATCGATCGGCACGCCCGTCTTGCCGCGACGGGCTTCCTCGCGGTCACCTGCGGTTTTCAGGCCGGACCATGCGCCGTCCAGCCAGTCCGCCTTGTTGGGCTTGTAGCCTTCGGCGATCTCGAACTCGTCATCGAGGGTCTTTCGGAATGCAGCGATCTGATTTTCACGCTCGTCTGCGGAGATAAGCCCTTCCTTCACCAGCCGTTCGCCGTAGAGGGTCAGGGTGGATTCGTGGTTCTTGATCTCGCGATACATGATCGGCTGGGTGAAGGCCGGTTCGTCGCCCTCGTTGTGGCCGTAGCGGCGGTAGCAGAACATGTCGATGACGACCGGCTTGCCGAATTTCTGGCGGAATTCGATGGCGATCTTGGCGGCATAGACCACCGCTTCCGGGTCGTCGCCGTTGGCGTGCAGGATCGGTGCCTCGATCATCTTGGCCACATCGGACGGATACGGCGAGGAGCGGGAGAAACGCGGGTTGGTGGTGAAGCCGATCTGGTTGTTGACGATCACATGGATCGACCCGCCGACACGGTGGCCCTTCAAACCGGATAGCCCGAAACATTCGGCCACGACGCCCTGCCCGGCAAAGGCAGCATCCCCGTGCAGCAGCAGCGGCAACACTGTGTTGCGCGGGCGGGTGCCATCCTCGCGCACGGATTCCAGCTTGTCCTGCTTGGC
The DNA here is from genome assembly GCA_963799325.1 of uncultured Alphaproteobacteria bacterium. Classification (GTDB taxonomy): domain Bacteria; phylum Pseudomonadota; class Alphaproteobacteria; order Rhizobiales; family Rhizobiaceae; genus Pseudahrensia. Next base: position 776,886 of record CAWCWS010000004.1, read on the forward strand.
GCGCACCTTGCCCATGACGACGGGGTTGACGATTTCCAGATGGGACGGGTTGGCGGTCAGCGACAGGTGGACGGTGTTGCCGTCAAACTCCCGGTCGCTGGATGCGCCGAGGTGATATTTCACGTCACCGGAACCTTCGACCTCGTCGGGCTTGAACGACCCGCCCTTGAACTCGTGAAACACCGCGCGAAACGGTTTCGACATGACGTTGGTGAGCACGTTCAGCCGCCCGCGGTGGGGCATGCCCAGCACGATTTCCTGCAGTCCCAGCTGGCCGCCGCGCTTGATGATCTGCTCCAGCGCGGGGATGAGGCTTTCGCCGCCATCCAGTCCGAACCGCTTGGTGCCTTTATATTTGACGTCGAGAAATTTTTCGAACCCCTCCGCCTCCACCAGCTTGTTGAGAATGGCCTTCTTGCCGTTTCCGGTGAAGGTGATCTCCTTGTCCGGTCCTTCGATACGCTCCTGCAACCAGGCCTTCTCGACCGGGTCGGAAATGTGCATGAACTCGATGCCGAGCGTGTCGCAATAGGTGCGTTTCAGGATCTCCAGCATCTGGGGGATGGTGGCGAATTCCAGCCCGAGCACGTGGTCGAGGAAAATCTGGCGGTCGTAATCGGCCTCGGTGAAGCCGTAGGACGAGGGGTGCAATTCGTTGTGATCGTCGATGCGGACCTGCAATGCCGAGGGGGTCGAGATTGGCGTGAAGATGCCCGCGCATCCGGTAGGCGCGCACCATCATGATGGCGCGGATGGAGTCCCGCGTGGCCTGTTGCACGTCTTCCGGCGCGATTTCCTTGCCTTCAGTCGGCGGCCTTTTCCGCGATCTTGGCGGAGACCTTCTTTTCCGATACGATCTCGTCGTTCGACCAGTGGCCGTCGAGGGCCGAGACCAGTTCGCCATTGGCGTGGATCGGCCAGTTCTTGCGTGCCCAGGATGCACCGGCAGCTGCCTTGGCGACGTCGGCACCTTCGTCCCCGAGCGAGCCGAAAAACTCCTGCCATTCGCCGGTCACGCTGCCGGGATCTGTCCTGCCAGTCGGCGTAGAGGGCTTCCACATAGGCGGCGGATGAGCCGTTGAGGAAGGATGAGGCGGCGAAGGCTTCGTTTGCAGCGTTGCGGGCCATGATGAGCGCTTTGGCCGGGTATTGCCCCGGTCCCTTCTGTTTCAACCTTGAGGTGGACTAACCCTTGAGCAATTCGGTCAGCGTTTCGCCCAGCTTGGCGGGGGATGGCGACACGCGAATGCCTGCGGCTTCCATCGCGGCGATCTTGGAGGGCGCGTCGCCCTTGCCGCCGGAGACGACGGCACCGGCATGGCCCATCGTGCGTCCGGGAGGAGCCGTGACGCCGGCGATGAAGCCGACGGTGGGTTTGGAGCGGCCACGCTTGGCCTCGTCGGCCAGGAACTGGGCGGCGTCCTCTTCCGCCGAGCCGCCGATTTCGCCGATCATGATGATGGATTTCGGTCTCGTCGTCGGCCAGGAACATTTCCAGCATGTCGATGAACTCGGTGCCCTTGACCGGATCGCCGCCGATGCCGACCGCCGTGGTCTGGCCGAGGCCCGCATTGGTGGTCTGGAACACGGCCTCATAGGTCAGCGTGCCGGAGCGGGAGACGATGCCGACGCTGCCGTCCATGAAGATGGAGCCGGGCATGATGCCGATCTTGCACTCGTTGGGCGTCAGCACGCCGGGGCAGTTGGGGCCGATGAGGCGGGATTTCGATTTGTCGAGCTTTTCCTTCACGCGCACCATGTCGAGCACCGGCACACCTTCGGTGATGCAGATGATGAGCGGGATTTCCGCGTCGATGGCTTCCTCGATGGCAGCAGCCGCGCCGGGCGGGGGCACATAGATGACGGAGGCATTGGCGTTGGTCGCGTCGCGGGCTTCGGCGACGGTGGTGAAGATCGGCAGCTTCTCGCCGCCCGACCCTTCCCAGTCCGTGCCGCCCTTTTTGGGATGCGTGCCCGCGACCATCTGCGTGCCGTGATAGGCCAGCGCCTGTTCCGTGTGGAACGTGCCGGTCTTGCCCGTCAGCCCCTGCACGATGATCTTTGTGTTCTTGTCGATGAGAATGGACATGGGTCTTAGCCTTTCACCGCTTTGACGATTTTCTGCGCGGCGTCGTCGAGGTCGTCGGCGGCGACCACATCCACGTCGGAATTGTTGAGGATGGCCTTGCCTTCCTCGACCTTGGTGCCTTCGAGACGCACGACCAGCGGCACTTGCAGGCCGACCTCTTTCACCGCCGTCACGACGCCTTCGGCGATCGTGTCGCAGCGCATGATGCCGCCGAAGATGTTGACGAGAATGCCCTTCACCTTCGGGTCGGCGGTGATGATCTTGAAGGCTGCGGTGACCTTTTCGGTCGTCGCGCCGCCGCCCACGTCGAGGAAGTTGGCGGGCTCGGCGCCGTAGAGCTTGATGATGTCCATCGTGGCCATGGCAAGGCCCGCACCGTTGACCATGCAGCCGATGTCGCCGTCGAGCGCCACATAGGCGAGGTCGTATTTGGAGGCCTCGATTTCCTTGTCGTCCTCTTCGGACAGGTCGCGCAGCTTCCTGAATCTCGGCCTGGCGGAACTCGGCATTGCCGTCGAAGGACACTTTGGCGTCCAGCACCCGCAGGTGGCCGTCTTCCATGACGATCAGCGGGTTGACCTCCAGCATCGCCATGTCGGTCTCGGTGAAGGCCTTGTAGAGGATGGGGAACAGGCTCTTGCCGTCTTCCGCCGCCGCGCCGGTCAGCTCGAACGCCGCGTTCAGCTTGTCGACGATGGCGGGCGTGACGCCCTCGGAATGGTCCACGTCGATCGTGTGGATCTTGTCCGGCGTTTCTTCGGCCACGGTCTCGATGTCCATGCCGCCCTCGGTGGAGGCGACGAAGGAGACCTTGCCCGGTCTCGCGGTTGACGAGGATGGAGCAGTAGAGCTCGCGGTCGATATCGGCGCCGTCTTCCAGATAGAGCCGGTTGACCTGCTTGCCCGCCTCGCCCGTCTGCTTGGTGACGAGCGTGTTGCCGAGCATTTCCTTGACATGGGAGCGCACCTCGTCGGCGGAACGGGCGAGGCGCACGCCACCGGCGGCATCCGGCCCCAGTTCCTTGAACTTGCCCTTGCCGCGCCCACCGGCGTGGATCTGCGATTTCACCACATAAAGCGGCCCGGGCAGCGCCTCGATGGCGGCGTCCACATCGGACGCATTCATGATCGGCACGCCTTCGGCCACCGGTGCGCCAAAGCCCTTGAGGACTTGCTTGGCCTGATATTCGTGGATGTTCATGTCTGCGGTCTCTCTATCGTCGTCATCCTCGGGCACCGTCCCGAGGATCTGGTCTGATAACGGAAGGCGCGGCGCGAGATCCCCGGGTCAGGCCCGAGGATGACGTTCCCTCCGGTCACGTCACTTCAAATTCGGCGCAATTTCGGCACAGGCCTCGCACAGATCGGCCACCGCCTGCGCGCTTTTCGCAAACGCCTTCTCGTCCGACCGGCTCATCTCCACCTCGATGACGCGCTCCACGCCACCGGCACCGATGATCACCGGCACGCCGACATACATGTCCTGAATGCCGTATTCGCCGCGCAGGTTGGCGGCGCAGGGCAGGACGCGCTTCTGGTCGTAGAGATAGGCTTCGGCCATCGCGATGCCGGAGGCGGCGGGGGCGTAATAGGCGGAGCCGGTTTTCAGCAGGCGAGACGATCTCGCCGCCGCCCTTGCGGGTGCGGTCGAAGATTTCTTCCATCCGGTCCTTGGTCAGCCAGCCCATTTTCACGAGGTCCGGCAGCGGAATGCCCGCGACCGTGCAATATTTCGCCAGCGGCACCATCGTGTCGCCGTGGCCGCCCAGCACGAAGGCGGTGACGTCCTTGACCGACACGTCGAACTCGTCGGCCAGAAAATGTTTCAGGCGCGAGGAATCCAGCACACCGGCCATGCCGACGACCATGTTCTTCGGCAGGCCCGAAAATTTCTGCAGCGCCCAGACCATCGCGTCGAGCGGGTTGGTGATGCAGATGACGAAGGCGTCGGGCGCGTATTTGGCGATGCCCGCACCGACCTGCTCCATGACCTTCAGGTTGATGCCCAGCAGGTCGTCGCGGCTCATGCCCGGCTTGCGGGCGACACCGGCGGTGATGATGCACACATCCGCGCCCTTGATGGCGGAATAGGACTGGGTGCCGGACAGTTTCACGTCACCGCCATCGACCGGCGTCGATTCGGCGATATCGAGCGCCTTGCCCTCGGGAATGCCCTCGGCAATGTCGAACAGCACCACGTCGCCAAGCTCTTTCAGGCTTGCCAGATGCGCCAGCGTGCCCCCGATCATCCCCGATCCGATAAGCGCGATCTTGTTGCGAGCCATGAAAACTTCCTTTTACGTAAGAATTTTAAGCGGTTTTGAGCCGTTTGTTGGCGTCGGTTTACAACATGGGCGCGTCAGCGCAACCAGCGTTCGCCGGAGCGCTTGCGGCCTAAACCGGTTGAATGGTAGGGGTTTACCGGCTCTCCAGCGCCACGCGCATCCGTTCCATCTCGGTGCGCATGATCTTCATTTCCTCCAGCATCAGGCTCTGGTCGGTGTGCAGCTGATCGCGCTCGCCCGCCGCCACGTCCTCGTGCTCCTTCTGCATGGCGGAGACGATGATGCCGATGAACAGGTTCAGCACGGTGAAGGTGGTGGACAGGATGAAGGCGATGAAGAACGCCCATGCCCAGGGATAGATTTCCATCACCGGGCGCACGATGCCCATGGACCAGCTTTCCAGCGTCATGATCTGGAACAGGGAATAGGCGGACGCGCCCAGCGTGCCGAACCATTCGGCAAACGATGGCCCGAACAGTTTCGTCGCCATCACGGAGAAGACGTAGAAGACCAGCGCCATCAGCACCATGATCGAGCCCATGCCCGGCAGCGCTGCCACCAGCCCCGTCACCACCTGGCGCAGCGAGGGAATGACGGAGATGAGGCGCAGGATACGCAGCACACGCAGCGCGCGCAGCACCGAGAACCCGTCGGAGGCGGGCACCAGCGCCACGCCCACCACGAACAGGTCGAACACCCGCCACGGGTCGTGGAAGAAGCGCAGGCGATGGACGTAGAACCGCAGCATCAGTTCCAGCACGAAGATGAACAGGATGACGCCGTCGATCGCGCGCAGAAATGCACCGAACCCACCGCCGACAAATCGTGTCGTTTCCAGCCCCAGAATGATGGCGTTCGTCACAACCAGCGCGATGATCGCGTATTCGAACCGGCGGGAGGTGAGGAGCGCGGCGAGGCGGGCGCGAAGGGACGGGTCGGTCGGTCAGGCATCGGTTCGGGCATCGCTTGGAGGTCGTAGGAGGCGGTGGGCGGTATATAGGGTGCGGGTGGCGTTTGGCTAAGTCCGGTCGCTCGTTCTTTCTCAATCTCACCCGCCGTCATCCTCGGGCCCCGTCCCGAGGATCCAGAACGTTGCCAGAGGTTGGGCGTTACCGGATCCCCGGCACAAGGCCGAGGCTGACGGTTTCGTAAAAAGTCGAGCTTTGCGGAAGCCTCACGGCCTCGGCAGCATCGCAGGCACGAAGCGGGGAGATGCGCCAAGCCCCGTCATGCCGGCCTGAGCGGGTTTGCCGTAGGGCACTGCCAAGCCTTCTGCCAGCAACCAGTCGTTGATGTTCTCGTCCCCCAGCCAGATGTCGGCAAGGTAGCGACCGTATTTACCGGTCGTGTCCTTGAAGGTGCAGATGATGACATCCCGGTCCAGCACCCGCTGGCGCAGAGCATCGCGCGAGACGATCCCCGCCTCGCGTTCGTCCCCCCGCATTTCCGGCGCGTCGATGCGGTGCAGGCGCAGCTTCTCGTCCTTGCGCCAGACCTTGAAACCGAGGTCCACATCGGCGGTGACAGTATCGCCGTCATAGACTGCCGTGATGCGGGCGGCATAGGCGTAAAGTCCGCAGGCGGCGGCGACTTTCGGCGTGATCGGTGCATTGTCCGCAACGGCTGGTGTTGCGACGAGCAGAAGCAGGGCCAGCAGTCTCATCGCGTTTCCCATGCGGCCTCCGCCAGAATGAACAGGCCGGCGGTGCCGATGAAGCCGGCCGCCGCACGGCGCAAACGCTGCATGGCTTCCGGTGCCGACAGCAACCCGCTCGCCCGGGTGGTGGCGATGACGTAGGGGCTGGCGGCGGCGAAAACGGTCATTACCGTGACGCAGCACAGGATCGCCCATTGGGTGAGACCGACGGCCCGCAGGTCGATCACGTTAGGCACCAGAGCGGAGTAGAACACGATGGCTTTCGGGTTTCCCATCGTGACGAGAAAGCCCGCCAGAGCCGTGCGCCAGAACGAGCCGGAGCCCTTCTTCGCCTTTACCTTGTGGGCTTCAGGCGCGGCGGTCCAGAACGACCATGCCAGCCACAGCAGATAAAGCCCGCCCGCAATCTTGATGGCAATGAACGCCCAACCGAAGGATTGCGCCACCGCCGCCAGACCAACGACGGCCAGCGTGAGAAACACCGTATCGGCTGCCGCGACACCGGCGATGAACGGCATGGCCTCGCGCGTGGTCGACCCCATCGCCCGCCCGACAAGTGCGGCTATGCCGGGGCCGGGAATGGCGACGGAGATGAACAGGGCAGCACCGAAGGCGAGGTAGGGGGCGATGGATTCGAGCATCGGACAGATCGGACGTGTGATTCATGTCCACCTTGGAACAGGCCACGCCGTTTCGCCAGATGGCAGACGAACCGAATGGTCCGCGTGCGCGTTACCATTGTATAGATTCCCGTGAAAAACAGTATGAATGTCCATCTCAACGGCCTCGCCAGTGCCGTGCCGCCGCATGAACTGCCGCAGGATCTGGTGCTTGCCAATGCCCGCCGCATTCTCGGGCCGCGCTATGCCCAGTTCGAGCGCATGTCCGGATCATTCAAGACGTCGGGTGTGGAAACGCGCCATTCGATGGCGCCGTTCGAGTGGTTCGACGAGCCGAAAACGTGGCCGGAGCGCAACGCGCTGTATCTGACGGGCGCGACGGACCTGTTCATCGACGTTGCGACCAAGGCGCTGGCAGCGTCCGGCCTCGAAGCCGCAGACGTGGATTGCATCGTGACCGTGTCCTCCACGGGCATTGCGACCCCGACGCTGGAGGCACGGGCCTGGAAAGCGATGGGGTTTCGAGCCGATGTCCAGCGCGTGCCTGTCTTCGGACTGGGGTGTGCGGGGGGCGTGTCGGGTCTTTCGATCGCCCGCGATCTGGCGGCTGCCCGACCGGGCACGCACGTGCTGATGGTGGCGCTGGAAGCCTGTACGTTATCGTTTCGCTCCGACCGCCTGCAGAAGGCCGATATCATCGCCACGGTGTTGTTCGGAGACGGGGCAGCCGCGGCGTGTCTTTCGACCGAACGGACGGGGGATGGTGCTGCGATCACGGTCGGCACCGGACAGCAGCATTTATGGGCCGACACGCTCGCCATCATGGGGTGGGACGTGGACGAGGCAGGGTTGGGGGTCGTGTTCGACCGCTCCATACCCGCCTTCGCCACGGAACACTTTCATGCTGCCGCGCAGGAAGCGGTGCAGAGAATGGGCGCGGACCTTGCCGCCTTCGACCGTCTTGTGTGTCACCCCGGCGGTACGAAAGTGGTCGAGGCGTTGGAAGAGGCGATGGGCCTGCCGGATGGAACGCTCGACGCGGAGCGCACGATCCTGCGCGACTACGGCAACATGTCCGCGCCGACCGTGCTGTTCGTGCTGGAACGGTTGCTGGTCGAGGGCGCAACAGGCGACATGCTGGCCTGCGCGCTCGGGCCGGGTTTTACGGCGTCGTTCGCTTCCGCTGACCGTCGGATAGACACATGCCGGATTTCTCCCTGCCTGCCGTTCTGCTTCTCGCGTTCATCATCGTGCAGCGGCTGGGCGAGCTGGTTCTGGCGAAGCGCAACACGGCGCGGCTGATGGCGCGGGGGGCATACGAGGTGGGCGCGGGGCATTATCCGCTGATGGTGGCGATGCACACGGCATGGATCATCGCGCTGGTGGTATTCGGTTACGACGAGCAGGTTGTTGTCGGATGGCTTGCGGTCTTCGTCGTGCTTCAAATCCTGCGGGTCTGGATACTGGCCTCCTTGGCCGACCGGTGGACCACGCGCATCATCGTGCTGGAAGAGCCGCTGGTGGTGCGGGGACCGTTCCGGTTCGTGAAGCATCCGAACTACATGTTGGTCGTCGCCGAAATAGCCGTGGCGCCACTGGTGCTGGGGCTGGGCTGGATAGCGCTGGTGTTCACCGTGCTGAATGCCGCGATGCTGGCGCTGCGGATTTCGGTCGAGGGGAAGGCACTGGCGAAGCTACGATGAAGCGCGGATGCGAGAACTGCTGGAATTGAGCTGGCGTTTTTGGCATGAGTTCCACAAAACTGCACTCTTACTACCGAAAGTCAGTATTGACGGCAGATGAGATCGCGCTGAAATTCCCTAGATTGTTTCACGTCACAACCCCAGGCGCCCGAGTTGGAATAGAAAAGCACGGATTACTGTCCGCAAGCGCAGCCTTGGATCTGTTCGACATCGATTCCGGACAAAGGGAGAAGCTGACGCGCAACCGCAGAGCTCAATCTGTTCCGGTGGAACACAAAGTGCATGGACGCATCGTTCTCAACGACAACAGCCCCTTATCTGAAGTGAAGCTGGCGAAGTGTCTGGACGATGGTATGACACCGCAGGCTTGGCTGGAACTGTTGAACGGGTTCGTTTTTTTCTGGCCCAGCGAAAAGCGGGCTGGCGCTCTAGCGAATGCCATTATCAATCAGAAACGGCCACGCGAACTTCTCATTTTCGATACCCGCTCGTTATTGGAGGACCGTCTGGAGAAGACATATTTCTCCCCGATCAATTCCGGGTCCACCATTCACGTGCCGGCTCGCAGGGGTAAGGGAACATTCTCTCCAGTGGCTCATACGAGCTATTTTGATTGGTCCCGGAAAAGGGCCATGAAACGCCCTGACCGCGTTGCCGAGATTGTCGTCAAACACAGCGTTCCCGATGCGGCGGACCATCTTATCGAAGTCCGCCGCATCGGTGGGTAGCGTGCAGGCAGCCTAAGCCGCCACCGCCTCGCGGTTCAGGTTGCGCAGCACGTAGTGCAGGATGCCACCGTTTCGGAAATAGTCGAGTTCGTCTTCGGTATCGATGCGCGACAGCAGCTTGACCTGCTTGGCGGAGCCGTCCTCGAACACGATTTCCGCCGACATTTCCTGACGGGGTGACAGGTTGTCGAGACCGCGAATGGTGACGGTTTCGCTTGCCCGTCATGCCGAGACCTTCCCAGCTCTGGCCATCGGTGAAGACCAGCGGCAGCACGCCCATGCCGACGAGGTTGGAGCGGTGGATGCGCTCGAAACTCTCGGCGATCACCGCGCGCACGCCCAGCAGGCGGGTGCCTTTGGCCGCCCAGTCGCGCGACGAACCGGTGCCGTATTCCTTGCCCGCAAAGACGACCAGCGGCGTTTCCTCCTCGGCGTAGCGCATGGCGACATCGTACATCGAGCCCTGCTCGCCGGAGGGCACGTGCATGGAATAGCCGCCTTCCACATTATCGAGCATGGAATTGCGGATGCGGATATTGGCGAAGGTGCCGCGCATCATCACGTCATGGTTGCCGCGCCGTGCGCCGTAGGAGTTGAACTCGATGGGGCGGACCTGATGCTCGCGCAGGTAATTGCCGGCGGGCGAGTCGCCCTTGATGGCTCCGGCAGGCGAAATGTGGTCGGTGGTGATGGAATCGGCGAAGAGCGACAGGATGCGCGCACCCTCGATGTCTTCCATCGCGTCCGGCTCCATCGTCATGCCGTCGAAATAGGGCGGGTTCTGCACATAGGTGGAGGTCGAATCCCAGCCATAGGTCTGGCCGGTTCCGGCGTCGATGCCGCCCCATTTCTCGTCGCCCTTGAACACGTCGCCATAGCGGGTGGTGAACATCTCGCGGGTGATGGTTTCGCGCAGTATTTCCGCGATCTCGTGGTTGGAGGGCCAGATATCCTTCAGGAACACGTCGTTGCCGTCCTGATCCTTGCCAAGCGAATCCGTCGTGATGTTGGTGTGCATCGTGCCGACCAGCGCGTAGGCCACGACCAGCGGCGGGGAGGCGAGGTAGTTGGCCCGCACGTCCGGCGAGATGCGGCCCTCGAAGTTGCGGTTGCCAGACAGCACCGAGACGGCGACGATGTCGTTTGCGTGGATGGCTTCGGAAATCTCCTCCGCCAGCGGGCCGGAATTGCCGATGCAGGTGGTGCAGCCATAGCCGACGAGGTCGAAGCCGAGAGCGTCGAGTTCTTTCTGGAGGTCGGCTTTTTCGAGATAGTCGGTGACGACCTGCGAACCGGGGGCGAGGGAGGTTTTCACCCACGGTTTCACTTTCAAACCCTTGGCATGCGCCTTTTTCGCCAGCAGCCCAGCGGCGATCATCACGGAGGGGTTGGATGTGTTGGTGCAGGATGTGATGGCGGCCACCACGATGTCGCCATCGCCGAGGTGATGATTGCGGCCCCTGACCGGATAGCCCATCACACCGGCTGGCATCGGATCGTCCTGTTCCTGCTCGGCCTCGCCCTCGTCGAGGAAACGGCTGACAGGGCGGTTTTCTGCGGGTTTGTCCATCCGGTCACCGGGTTTCAACGTCTTCATGGCTTCGGCAAATGCGGTGTCCGCCTCGGCCAGCACGACACGGTCCTGCGGGCGTTTGGGGCCGGAAATGGACGGCACGACGGTGTCGAGGTCGAGGCTCGAACGTGTCGGTGAATTCGGGGTCGGCGACGGAACTATCGCGCCACATGCCCTGCGCCTTGGCGTAGGCTTCCACGAGCGCGACGCGATCGTCTTCGCGACCGGTGGATTTGAGATAATCGAGCGTATCGGTGTCGATGGGGAAGAAGCCGCAGGTCGCGCCGTATTCGGGAGCCATGTTGGCGATGGTGGCCTGATCTTCGAGGCTCAGATTGTCGAGGCCGGGGCCGTAGAACTCCACGAATTTGCCGACGACGCTCTTAGCGCGCAGCATCTGCACGATCACCAGCACGAGGTCCGTCGCGGTGATGCCTTCGGCGACGCGGCCTTCCAGACGGAAGCCGATGACTTCGGGGATGAGCATCGTGATCGGCTGGCCGAGCATGGCCGCTTCCGCCTCGATGCCGCCCACGCCCCAACCGAGAACCGACAGTCCGTTGACCATCGTGGTGTGGGAATCGGTGCCCACCAGCGTGTCGGGGTAGGCATAGGTCACGTCGCCCTCTTTCCGCGTCCACACGGTCTGCGCCAGATATTCCAGGTTCACCTGATGGCAGATACCGGTTCCGGGGGGGACCACGCGAAAGTTGTCGAAGGCTTGCTGGCCCCATTTCAGGAACGTGTAACGCTCGCCGTTGCGCTCGTATTCGCGTTCGACGTTCTTCTCGAAGGCACCCTCGCCGCCGAAATAATCGACCATGACCGAGTGGTCGATGACCAGATCGACCGGCACCTGCGGGTTGATGGCGGAGGTTTCACCGCCGAGGTTTTTCGTCGCATCGCGCATGGCGGCCAGATCAACCACGGCGGGCACGCCGGTAAAATCCTGCATCAACACACGGGCGGGCCGGTAGGCGATTTCCTTGCCAGCGGAACCCTTGTCGTCGAGCCACTGCACGACGGCGCGGATATCGTCTTCGGTGACGGAGCGGCCATCCTCGAAGCGCAGCAGATTTTCCAGCAGCACTTTCAGCGAATATGGCAGTTTGTGAGCGCCGACCAGCCCGTTCTCCTCAGCCTCCTTCAGATCGAAATAGGTGTAGGTGGTGCCTTCCACCTGCATGGTTTTGCGGCAGTTGAAGGTGTCGAGGGACTTGGTCATGCGGATGCTCCCGAATGCGACGAAGCGCGGGGTGTCGTTTGCACCTTCTATAGAGCGTGCCGCGTGAAAAGGTCCAGCGCGCGCAATGCTCCTTTGACGAAGGGATGACGCGGTGTAAGCAGCCGTCATGAGCGATACGAACCACAAACTTCCCGAAGAAACCCTGACCGCCCCCGCCGTGTCGCCGGGGCTGAAGCTGGCGCTGGAACTGGGGCCGGTGGCGGCGTTCGTGCTGACCTACAATTTCGGCGACCGGCTGGTGCCGTTACTGGGGCTGACGGGCATCTGGGAAAAGCCGATCTTCCTGTCCACCGCCGTCATCATGGTGGCCACGGCAATCGCCATCGGTGCATCGTGGGTGTTGACGCGCACGCTACCCGCCATGCCGCTGGTGACGCTGGTGGTGGTCACGGTGTTCGGCGGGCTGACGCTCTGGCTGCAGGACGACACGTTCATCAAGATGAAGCCGACGATCGTGAACACCCTGTTCGGGGTGACGCTGATCGCGGGCATGGTGCTCGGCAAATCCCTGTTGCGGCTGGTGATGAATTCGGCGTTTCAGCTGGACGACGAGGGCTGGCGCAAGCTGACCTGGCGCTGGGGGTTCTTTTTTCTGTTTCTCGCCGTGGTCAACGAGATCGTGTGGCGCAACACGTCGGAGGCTTTTTGGGTCGGCTTCAAGCTGTGGGGCATGTTCGGGCTTACGGTGCTGTTCGTGATCAGCCAGACGCCGCTGATGCTGAAACATTCGACAGAAGAGAAATAGGGCAACCGGCGGTTGGAGGTGGGCGTTGGGCCTTGCAAACTGGACGCAAAAGGAACCGGCATGGCCCATACTTCCAACAAAGACGAACGGAACACGAAGAAACCACCCGAACCCGAACTGGAACCGCTCAACGAAGTGGAACTGGATATGAACGACCTCAAAGAGCGGGTCGCGCAGGAACAGGCCCCGCGCAACGGCAAGTAGGGTGTTTCAGAGCGCTTCGAGTTTTGCGATCAGTTCGGCATGCTTCTCCGCCGTGATCGGCCCGACGATCTTGTAGACGACCTGTCCCGCGCCGTTGACCAGAAACGTTTCCGGCACGCCATAAAAGCCCCAGTCGATCACCGCCCGCCCGCTTTGATCGACGCCGACCGCGTCGAACGGGTTGCCGAGCGCCCCCAAAAACCGCAACGCGTTCTCGTCGGAATCCTTGTAGTTGATACCGAGCAGGGCAACATCGTCGCGCTCGGCCAAACTCATCAAAACGGGATGTTCAGCACGGCAGGGGGCGCACCACGAGGCCCAGATGTTGACGATCGACGGTTTGCCGTTGGCAATATCCGTAACCACGATGCCGGGTACGCCCAGCCCCTTTAGCGCGGGCAGATCGAGGCGCGGGGCCTCGCGCCCGAGCAGGGCGGAGGGCAGTTCGGACATGTCCTTGCCCGACGTCAGTTGCAGCAGAAAAATACCGGCCAGACCCGCGAAGATCAGAACCGGTAAGTAAATGACGAGACGGTTCATGGTTTCCCGACAGTCCTTTCTCCCACTCTTTCACCGCGCCCGAAACCGGCCTTATCCAGATCGGCCAGCTGCCGGACCCGTATGCGATGGCCGAGCCAGACCCATGCGATCATGGCCAGCAGGCCAACGAGGGTTGCTGCATAGGAGGCGATGATGAACGGGGCGTAGGGGCCACCGAAGGCTGTCTCGATCATGTCAGCCTCTCCGTCCGCGTGCATCCGCCGCGGCTTTTCGCAAGCCCGTCCGCACTTGCCGCCGCATCACTTCGTTCCGCATGGCCAGCAGGTGCAATGTGAGGAACAGTAACAGGTAGGCCAGCCCCATCAGCAACAGCGGTGTCAAAAACACCGCAGGCATGGCGGGACCGTCGATACGGGTGACGGAGGCGGGTTGGTGCAGGGTGGTGAACCAATCGACGGAAAATTTTATGATCGGAATGTTGATCGCGCCCACCAGTATCGCCACCGCCGCCATGCGGGCGGATTTTGCCGGTTCCTCGATGGAGCGCCACAGCGCGATGAGACCGAGATAGATGACGAGCAGGATGAGAAACGAGGTCAGCCGCGCGTCCCACACCCAGTATGTGCCCCACATGGGCCGACCCCAGAGCGAGCCGGTGATGAGGCCCAGCGTGGTGAACATTGCTCCCAATGGTGCAGCGGCACGGGCCGCCACATCCGCCAGCGGATGCCGCCAGACCAGCACTCCCAAAGCGCCGGAGACCATGACCATATAGGCCGCCATCGCCATCCAGACGGCGGGCACGTGGATAAACATGATCCGCACGGTCCGGCCCTGCTGGTAATCGTCCGGTGCCGAAAGTGCCAGATAGAGCCCTACCGCGAAGACCGATGCCGTCGCCACGGCAAGCCACGGCCAGACGGTGGCCACGAAGGCGCGAAACCGCGCCGGATTGGCAAGGGCGGTAAGGCCGGTCGGTTTGGGCGCGGAAAGGGTGGCGGTATCGCTCATGGGTCCGTTCTAGGTGTGGCCCGTGCCAGTTTCAATTCTGCTTCAGTTCTGTTTCAGGGCATAAGCCGCGGCGAAGGGTCCGAGCACTGCAAAGAACAGTGAGATCGCCGTGACCAGCGCCAGCGGGCCGAAAAACGGATTGGGATCGACCGATGCGCCGCGCACCGCGCCCACCGCGAAGATGACGACGGGAATGCACAGCGGCAGCACCAGCACCGCCAGCAGCAACCCGCCACGCGCCAGACCGACCGTGACGGCGGCCCCCACCGCGCCGATGAAGGAGATCGCGGGTGTCCCTGCCAACAGCGTCAGCATGGTGGCACCCGTCTGCGTGGCGTCGAGGCCCAGGATGAGCGCGAACAGGGGCGCGCAGAGCGTCACCGGCAGGCCGGTGGTCAGCCAGTGGGCGAGGCTTTTGGCAAAGCATGTGAGCGGCAAAGGCGTGGGCGCGAGGATCAGTTGATCCAGCGACCCATCCTCCCGGTCCGGCTGGAACAGACGGTCGAGGCCGAGGAGGGCTGCCAGCAAAGCGCCAATCCACAAGATGGAGGGGCCTATGGTTGCCAGCAGGTCCGCATCCGGCCCCACCGCGAAGGGCACGGTGATGACGACGGCGAGATAGAACAGCAGCGCCGTTGCCGCCCCGCCGCCACCGGCCAGCGCCAATGTCAGGTCACGGCGCAGGATCGCGATCATGCGTGGAAGGTGGGGGTATAGTCGTTGATGTCGATGCGCCGCGTATCGCCCAGCGGTTCATGGGTCGCCGCCACGACCAACCCGCCATCGTCGCGGTGGGTGTCCATGATGGCCACGAACTGACGGCGCGAGGCAAGGTCGAGACCGGCGGTCGGTTCGTCCAGCAGCCAGACGGGCCGCCAAGCCACCAGCAGCCGTGCGATGGCCGCCCGCCGCCGCTGGCCGGTGGAGAGGTGGCCGAAGGGAACCGGCGCAAGGCCTGCCAACCCGACGCAGTCCAGCGCCTCGGCGGGGTCGAGATGGGGGTGGCCCGCGACCTTTTGCCAGAAGGCGAGATTGTCGCCGACGCTGATCTGTGGCTTCATCGCGTTTTCATGGCCGAGATAGTGGCAGGCGCGGTCAAGCGGTGTTCCTTCGAACTCATCGCTGCCGGTGAACGTGATGGAGCCTTCCGCCACAGGCAGAAGCCCTGCCAGCGCACGCAAAAGTGTGGATTTGCCCGAACCGTTGGCACCTTCCACCGTGACGATCTCGCCCGACGCAACGGCAAGCGACAAGCCGGAGAAGATCATCTCTTCCCCCCTTTCGACCGCCAGATTGTTCACATCGAGTTGCATGGACCGGCTCGTAACCCTTTGCCGCGTGATTGCCAAACGGGCGCGCGCCGGTGAATCTGGCAAACCGATTCGCTTTCTTCCAAAATCTGATGAGCCCGCCCGTCGATCCTGCCAATCCACTTTCCGTGCTGACCTATCGGGAATTGCTGGCCAACCGCGCGATGGCCCGCAAGCGGTTGCGGGGCAGGCCCGGCGCGGCAGGTATGGTCGCGCGGATCGACGCGGAACTGGAGCGACGGCGGGAGTTGCGGGGCACGGTTCTGTTCCGCTCGGTGCCGTCCATCGTCGCATTGGATGAGACGAGCGGATACTCTTCGGGCAAGGGGAAACGGTGAGCGTCACCGCAACGTGACTTGTGCGCTGCGGCGTGGGGTATCAGGTTCGAGGCCATGACACGGTTGTTTTCCATTCTGACCGCCCTTCTGGTCCTGACGGTCGTTCCCGCACATGCGGAAGAATCACGCCTGACCGGCGTGGTGGAATTGTTCACCTCGCAAGGCTGCTCCTCCTGTCCGCCGGCTGACCGTATCCTGACCGACTACGTGAAGCGCGACGACGTGCTGGCCCTGTCCTGGCACGTGGATTACTGGAACTATCTGGGCTGGCAGGACACGTTCTCCCACGCCGATTTCACCCTGCGCCAGAAGCGCTATGCGGCGGCGATGGGCGCTCGCAATATTTACACGCCACAAGCGGTCGTGAATGGCAGTGGCCATGCGGTGGGTTCGCGCAAGGGTGACATCGACGCCTTGCTGACGGGGCGTGGCGCGTCGCGGCTCACCGTGCCGATCAGCGCCAGCCGCGCCGCCGACGGCTTGCGCGTGACCGCTGAGACGGCGGGCGGCGATGCGACCCTGTGGATCGTCTATTACCAACCGGAAGCGACCGTCGCCATCGAAAGGGGCGAAAACGAAGGGCGCACCATCGCCTATCATAACGTGGTGCGGGCGGTGGAAATGGCCGGCATGATGAAGGACGGCGTGCTGGACGTGACCCTGCCTCTCGATGCCATGCGGGCCAAGGGTGCGGGAGAAGGCGCGAGCGCATGCGCGTTGCTGCTGCAAATCTCACAGAGTTCCCAAGATGGCGAAACTCTTGCGCTCGGTCCCATCATCGGTGCGGCCCGGGTGGGCGGTCTTTAGAAACAGGTTTGACCGAACGCCCGAACACCCTTGCGGCATCGCAACCGACAGGCCACATTTCCCGGAGCGACCCGACGGGAGACACTTGTGAGCGAACCGATCAGCCTGGCTATGCACCGCCCTCTCACCACCGGGGGAAGCGCCAATTCCCACATTGCCTCCACCGGTAATCCGCTCAATCCCTCGCAGGTCAATTTCGACCGGCAGGAATTGCAGACGCTCCTCAATCTGTATTCCTTCCGCGTGGCGGACGGGGAGTGGCGGGACTATGCCATCGATTTCGGCCGCGACCGCGCCGTATTCAGCGTGTTCCGCAAGGCGCGGGAGGCACCGCTGTTCCGGGTGGAAAAGCAGCCGAAACTGGCGAAGCGGCAGGGCGCATGGTCCGTTATCGACCAGAGCGGGCGGGTGCTGAAGCGTGGCCACGATCTGGCACAGGTGCTGCGTGTGCTGAGACCGGTGCCGAAACTCGTGAGATAAGGTTGCCTTTCTAGGCTCTCACTCAATCGACCTGCGGTCGATGCTCCGAGGCGCGGCGCATCAGCGCCGGTCGGCCACTTGGCCTCCTATTGCTGCGAATATCAAGTTCAACTTCGACACTTCAAGATACGTGACGGAACGGGTACGGGCTGGTAAGTCGCGCACAATCTGAAATGCTGGAATCCACCATGACTGCGCGAAATCTCTTTCTTCTTCCCGGTGACGGGATCGGACCTGAAGCCTTTGGCGAGGTCCGCAAGATCATCGACCACATGAACGCGCATGAGGCGGCGGGTTTCACCACTGATGAAGGGCTTGTGGGCGGCGCGGCATACGACGCCCACGGGGAGGCGATTTCGGACGCCGATATGGCAAAGGCTATGGCGGCAGACGCCGTGCTGTTCGGCGCGGTTGGCGGGCCGAAATGGGATAAAGTCGGCTACGACAAGCGCCCCGAGGCGGGCTTGCTTCGGTTGCGCAAGGACATGCAGCTGTTCGCCAACCTGCGCCCGGCCATCTGCTATCCTGCGCTGGCGGATTCCTCCTCGCTCAAGAAAGACGTGATCGACGGCCTCGATATTCTCATCATCCGCGAACTGACTGGCGGGGTCTATTTCGGCGAACCCAAGGAAATCACCGATCTGGGTAACGGGCAGAAACGGGCGGTCGATACGCAGGTCTACGAGACCTACGAGATCGAACGCATCGCCGCCGTCGCCTTCGACATGGCGCGCACACGGGGCAACAAGGTCTGCTCGATGGAAAAGCGCAACGTGATGAAATCCGGCCTGTTCTGGAACGAGGTCGTGACGCAGGTTCATGCGCGTGATTACGCCGATGTGGAACTGTCCCACATGCTGGCGGACGCTGGCGGTATGCAGCTCGTGCGCTGGCCGAAACAATTCGATGTCATCGTCACCGACAACCTGTTCGGAGATATGCTGTCGGATGTTGCCGCCATGTTGACCGGGTCGCTCGGTATGTTGCCGTCGGCGTCTCTGGGCGCCCCGGACGGGGAAACCGGCAAGCGCAAAGCACTCTACGAGCCGGTCCACGGTTCCGCGCCGGATATCGCCGGTCAGGGCATCGCCAACCCGATCGCCATGATCGCGTCGTTTGCCATGTGCCTGCGCTATTCCTTCGAGATGATCGACGAGGCCGACAGGCTCGAAGCGGCCATCGCACAGGTGCTGGATGACGGCTATCGCACGTCCGACATCATGAGCGACGGCATGCAGCAGCTCGGTACCGGCGCGATGGGGGACGCGGTGCTTGCGGCCTATGCGCGGTAAGAAGGCATGATGCAGTCGCGCACGGAACGTCCTATATGGGGAGCATGAACCGTCTTCTTCTCTCCCTCATCGCTCTCGTGGCTCTGACCGTCATGCCCGCTTCCGCCGACCCGCTCGCTGATCTGCAATGGGAGAAGCGTCCGTTGTTGCTGTTTGCCAAGTCCCGCTCCGACGCCGGGCTCGACAAGCAGCTTGAACTGTTGCGCGAGCGCAGAACGGACCTTGCCGAGCGGGACATGCTGGTTCTGGTGACGCAGGGCACCCAGGACACGATCGCCGCGATTGGCTACACCGCGCTGCCCGGCGGCACGGCCCGCGACCTGCGGGAACGGTTCAAACCGGGACCGAAAGGCCTGACCATCATTCTCGTCGGCAAGGATGGTGGCGAAAAGGGGCGCTGGACGCAGGTGGTCGATCCGGATACCCTTTTTGCGCTGATCGACGCCATGCCCATGCGCCAGAACGAAACGGGTGAGGCGCCGACGAATTAGGCATCGCTTGCACGATCGGGCTGCGATTGGTTCTCGATCGGCATGGTTCCCGCAAGGCCGGACCTGTTGAAGCGGGCATTCAGGAATCGGAAACGCTTTCGCGCTACTGGTTAAGGAATGTTTGCACCGACCGGGGCACGGGTCACACTATATGGCACATAATTCGGAAAGGCTTTTGCAGGTCGAGAAAGGGCGTCTCGATGCCCTTTTCGGCTCGCCGTCTTCTATTGTCATCGGTACCGTTGCCACCGTTATGGCGGTTGGCCTGTGCTATTTCGCGGTTCGAGACCCGTTCCTGCCCCTTGTTGCCGCGGCTTTCGGTCTGACCGGCATCTTCCGCATCGCAACCCACAACGCCTATTGGCGCGAGATGGAGCGGCTGAAGCGGAGCAGAAAAGAACATATCACAGCGCAGGTTCTGGACCGGTGGCGCTTCCGCTGCATCGCAGGCGGCGTTTTGTACGCCATTTTTTTAGGGATCTGGTGCTTTGGCGTCATCGTAAACGATGCTGGTGATTTCGTCGTTCTGACAGCAATCACCGCAACCCTTGCCAATACGGTGGGAATGGCGGGACGGAATTATTCCTCGCGGCTTTATGTCAATTTGCAAACCCTGGTCACCGGCGTGCCGATGGTCACGGCGCTCGCTGTATATGGCGACCTGCTTCATTCGTTGCTCGCTTTCTTTTATGCGGCTCATTTCTTCGCCCTCATCAGCATCGCCACATCTCTGCGCAACACGCTGGATGCGGCCACGCGGGATGGAAACGAGGTTCGGGAAAGCGCAGGCCGGTTATCGACGGCCTTCGAGACCGTGCCCAGCGGTTTGCTCATGTTCGATGCCAGAGGTGTTTTGACGCTGGCCAACACCGAGGCACGCACGTTTCTGGAAATACCGTGCGACGGGTCGCTACCGGATATGACCCGCAAGGCGATCGTCAAGCAGATGCAATATCTGCTGCGTGTGTCTCCTGTTCAGCGGGAGACGTTCAAGACGATGTTGCGCCCCAGGTCCGGCAATGTGAGACGGCGCGAGAATATGGTGCGCGAAGGGGGTGTCGATGGCGGGATCGTGCTCAATCACCGCAATGGCGGCACCTACCGGCTGGCCAGCGGCCACAGTGCCGATGGCAGCCTGATCCTGCGGATCGACAACGTGACCGAGCAAAGGGCGAGCGAGCAGAAGATCGTTTCCCTGTCCCGGTTCGATGCCCTGACAGGACTTGCCAACCGCAGCTGGTTCTTCGACCGTGCACTGGACTATCTTGATGTCTCCGGTGACCAGGCCGTCATGGCTGCCGTCATCGATGTGGACGACTTCAAGGTCATCAACGACACGATGGGCCACGCGACCGGCGATGCGGTTTTGCGCCAGATCGCGCATAATCTGGACGATCTGGCAGGCGAAAACGGTGTGTGCGGACGGCTTGGCGGAGACGAATTCATCATCATGACGACGCTGCCGGAGGGCATGGGGGCGGAGGCGTGGTGCCGCGATCTTCAAGCGGCGGCCAATTTCACGATGAGCGAACAGGGCCGGGAAATCGCGGTCAATACATCGGTGGGCGTTTATGGCTTACGCGAAAGCGACCGGACCGATGGGGAAAACAAAGCGGAGGCGGTGATGGATGGCATCATCGCCCGTGCCGATTTCGCCCAATACCGCGCCAAGGGCGACGATTCGATGACGCTGTGCGTCTATGACGAGTCGATGGACAGCCAGCTGGAACGGGAGGCCCTGTTGCGGCACGACCTCGCCGTCGCCATCCGCGAGGGTAAACTGGATACCTATTATCAACCGATCGTTCGCGCGGGCAGCGGGCGGCCAAAGGGCGTGGAGGCGCTTGCGCGCTGGAACCACCCGACCCTCGGCCCGATCAGCCCGGGCGAATTCATTCCGCTGGCGGAGCAATCCGGTGTCATTCGTGACCTGACCGTCTGGCAGTTGCACGATGCCTGCCTTGCCTGCTCGCGCTGGCCGGAAGACATGACCGTTTCGGTCAATCTGTCGGCGCGTGACTTCGCTTCCGACGTCATTATCGACCACATCAGGTCCGCCCTGTCGAAAGCCGGACTGGCGCCGCACCGGTTGACGGTGGAGATCACCGAAACATCCCTGATGGAGATGCAGGATGCGGTGATGAACCTGCTGGCCGACATCCGGGGCATGGGCGTGCAGATCGCCCTGGACGATTTCGGTACCGGTTATTGCTCGCTGTCCTACCTGCGCAACCTGCCATTCGACATTCTGAAAATCGACCGTGCCTTTCTCGATGGTATCGAGGACGACCCGCAGCATCTGGCTGTTCTGGCCACGATTGCCAGCCTCGCCCGCCAGCTCGACAAGGCCATCGTGATCGAGGGTGTGGAGACGGCGGAGCAACTGGACCTGCTGAAACAGAGCGTCGATTTCGACTTCGTGCAGGGCTTCTATTTCGGCAGGCCATTGCCTTTGCGCGATGCGGACGCTCTGCTCGGTGCCTTTTCACCGGCTGTCAAAGGAAACAAGGCAAAGCGCACTGACGGGTTGCAGGCAAAGGCCGGTGGAAAGACCGCTTGAATCCCACCGGGTCTCCAAGCGCGCATTAACCTTAACAAATAGTATAACCCGCATTTCCCGGGCCGTCGGAACTGTGGACGCCTTTACAACGATTTAAAAAGTGTGAACACTTTGTCTCAATTCAGCCGTATTTCGCGGCGGTGTGGAGATGTGACATGCTGGTCGAACCTGTTTTGCCGGACATCGGCGTGAATGAGCAATTCAGCACGCGTTACGAAAAACCCTACACGTCCGGCAAACCCAGACATGGCGACACCGTTTCTCCCTTTGCCGCCCGTGGCATGGACCTGCTGAAGCGCATCGAATACCGCCCCGTCACATCTTCGGCCGATCTGGAAGACCTCTATCGTTTTCGCTATGCCTGCTATCACAATGCGGGCATGTGCGAGTTCAATGATCAGGAAATGATCTGCGACCGCTACGACCAGGACCCTCAGGTCATGCGGTTCGCGCTTTGGCTGGATGGCAAGATGGTCTCGTCCATCCGTATCCAGCACGTGCGCCCGGACCGGCGCGTCGGCGTTTCGGTGGTCGGTTTTCCCGATTTGCTCAACCCTTTGCTGGATAAGGGATGCAGCTTCATCGATTCCAGCCGCTTCGTGACGGACCCCGTGGCATCGCGCGAAAACCGCATGTTGCCGCATCTCACCGTGCGTCTGGCGGCGATGGCGACCCTGCACTTTCAGGCCGATTACTGCCTGTCGCTTGTCCGGGCCGAACATAGCGCGTTCTATCAAAGACTAAGCCTGTCGAAACCTGTATCAGAGGTCATTCACTATCCCGGTGTCAGTTTCGGCGTACAGCTGAACATGTCCGATGCGCGGGACACCGGTGAAGAAGTGTTGGCGCGCTATCCGTTCCTGCACTCGATGGCACACGAACGGCGCATGCTGTTCGGCGCTCCGGAAGCGCTGGCTGCACGGCCCGAGGGTCGGTTCGTGCCGCGTCCGGATACATCTTATTACAACATCATATCACCGGAAGAGGCTCTGCCGGGAGTCGGGTCGCGTCACGGGCTGCACATCGTCCATTCCGCGCCGTTGACAGTTCTGCCCACGGCTCATCTGGCAACGGCAGCGCTGGCGCGCGCTGCATAGCTGGCTCTCACGCGAAAGACCTTTGGTCGTCGCTCCGAGAGGCGGCACATAAGTGCCGGTCGGTCACCTGGCCGCCTGTTATCGGCAACGCATTGTGATAGTGTTCAGGCATCACCCATCGCGATGAGTGATGCGTTGCCACCTGCGGCGGTCGTGTCGGTCGATGTGACCCGCTCCTCGACGAAGCGTGTCAGATAGAGAGGACCACCGGCTTTCGGCCCGGTGCCGGACCGACCGCGCCCGCCGAAAGGCTGGGAGCCGACGATGGCACCGATCTGGTTGCGGTTGATGTAGAGATTGCCCGCCTCGATGCGGCTTTTCACGTGGGCCATCACGGCGTCAATGCGCGTGTGAAGACCGAAGGTGAGACCGTATCCGGTGGCGTTGATGGCGTCGATCACGCTGTCCAGTTCCTTGGCGCGGAACCGCTTGACGTGCAGGACGGGGCCGAAGACCTCCCGGTCGAGTTCTTCATTCCGCTCCAGTTCGATGATCGTGAGCGGCATGTAGGTGCCGGTTTCGGGAGCGTCGCCTTGCCAGCGGACAGTGTGGCCGCCGACATGGCTTTGCAAACGGGCCAAAGCGTCCGCGTCGATAATGGGGCCGATGTCGGTGGCCGGGTCCATCGGATCGCCCAGCCGCAAGGTGGCGGCAGCGCCCGCAATCATGGCGATCATCCGGTCCGCCACGTCTTCCTGCACATAGAGTATACGGCAGGCCGAACAGCGCTGACCCGCCGAGCGGAAGGCGGAAGCGACCACGTCGTCGCAGACCTGTTCCGGCAGGGCGGTTGCGTCGGCAATCATGGCGTTGATGCCGCCGGTTTCCGCAATCAGCGGCACGATGGGACCGTCTTTTTGCGCCAGTGCCAGATTGATCGCTTTGGCGGTGGCGGTGGAGCCGGTGAAGGCAACGCCTGCAATGTCGGAATGGTTGACGAGCGCCTGCCCGATATCGGCCCCGCCGGGGGCGAGGATCACCGCGTCCTTCGGGACGCCCGCCTCGTGCAAAATACGCACCGCTTCCGCGCCAATAATCGGGGTTTGCGGGGCGGGTTTGGCGATGACGGTGTTGCCTGCGGCCAGCGCGGCGGAGACTTGTCCGAGGAAAATGGCGAGGGGGAAGTTCCACGGTGCAATGCACAGAAACGGGCCGCGCCCCTGCACGGCATAGGTGTTGGTTTCCCCGACCGGGCCGGGCAGGTCTTTGGTGACGCACAGCTTGCGGGCTTCGGTGGCGTAGTAGCGCAGGAAATCCACTGCCTCGCGGATTTCGGCAATGCCATCATCGATCGTCTTGCCCGCTTCACGGGCCAGCACGGCCATCAGGTGCGGCGTTTCGGCCTCCAGCCGGTCGGCGGCAGCTTCCAGAACTGTGGCGCGGGTTTCGACAGGCGTGTCGCGCCATTTCGGAAAGGCCGCGACGGAGCGGGTCACGATGGTGTTGGGGTCGATGGCGTCCGGCGCTTTCGGCAGGGTCGATGCCTGCATGGCGGTTGTCAGCGCTTCAAGCTCTTCGCGGGAGCCGAATTCGATGCCGTTTGAATTGTCACGTGGGGCGAACAGAAGCGGCGAGCGTCCGATATTCGGGTGCCGCTGGCCGCTGGCAAGCAGGTACGCTGGGCGTTCCAGCAATTCGGCGATGGGCACATCCCGGTCGCCGACCCGTGCCACGAAGGAGGAATTGGCACCGTTTTCCAGCAGCCGTCGCACCAGATAGGCGAGCAAATCCTTATGCCCGCCGACCGGTGCATAGATGCGGCAGGGCACGCCGCCCTTATCGAAGGGCTTCTCGCTGACCTGTTCGTACAATTCCTCTCCCATGCCGTGCAGGCGCTGGAACTCGAAACCTGTCTGTCGCACCCGTTTCGTCCGCCATTTCGATCACGGTGGCGACGGTGAGCGCGTTGTGGGTGGCGATCTGCGGATAGAGGCGGTCGCGCCGTTTCAGCATCCGCCCGGCGCAGGCGAGGAAGGACACATCGGTGGCCGCTTTGCGGGTGAAAACGGGAAAGTCGTCCGCGCCCTCCACTTGCGCGTGTTTCACCTCCGCGTCCCAGTAAGCGCCCTTGACCAGACGCACCATCATGCGGGCGTCGTGGGTTTCGGCCAGATCGGCGATCCAGTCGATGACCGGTAGTGCCCGCTTGGCATAGGCCTGAATGGCAAGGCCGAACCCGTCCCAACCGCGCAGGGACGGATCGGCAAACACCTTCTCGATCACGTCCAATGACAGTTCCAGCCGGTTCTGCTCCTCGGCATCGACGGTGAAATTGAGGTCGTAGGATTTCGCGGCCTGCGCCAGTTCGAGCAACACGGGGCAAAGCTCTGCCAGCACGGCCTCGTGATTGCGGGCTTCATAGCGCGGGTGGAGGGCGGACAATTTGACGGATATGCCGGGGCGGTCGGGCAGGGGCTTGTTGCCCGCCGCACGTCCGATGGCGGTGATGGCGTCGGCGTAGGATTTCGCGTAACGGCGGGCGTCGTCCCAGGTCCGTGCGCCTTCGCCCAGCATATCGTAGGAATGGCGGTAGCCCTTCGATTCCAGCCCTCGCGCGCGCTTCAGCGCCTCGCCAATCGTTTCGCCCAGCACGAATTGATGGCCGAGAAAGCGCATCGCCTGCCGCACGCCCTGCCGCACGGCGGGAGCACCGATGCGTTTGGTCATGCCCGCCAGCAGTCCGTTGGGCGTGTCGCCGGGTTTCACGATGCGGTTGGACACGCCGAGGCCCCATGTGGCGGCGGAGACGAACCATGTGTCGGCGGGCTCCATGTGGCCCCAGTCACCCGCGCCGATCTTGTCGGCGATCAGCGCGTCCTGGGTCGCTGTATCCGGCACCCGCAGCAGCGCTTCGGCCATGACCATGAGCGCCAGCCCCTCGCGGGTGGACAGGCCGTAATCGCGCAAAAAGTCTTCCAAACCGCCAACGGAGCCCGCCCGCTTGCGGATGCCCTCGACCAGCGCCGTCGCGCGGCTGTCGATATGGGCATCGGCCTCGTCGCTTCGCACGACGCGATCGATGAGGTCCGGCACGACGATCTCGTCGGCGGGAGCGTAGGGCGCGGCGAATGGGGCGGTCATGGGGCGTTCCAGATGAAAAGACTGCGGGGCTTATAACGCTATGCGAGACGGATTTCCCATTTTTCCTGTCGGACGCCTTACCCGCCTTTGCGGGGGTAGCGCATAGGGTCTTTCGGGCCTAGTTTGCAGCCAATTCGAACCGGCAGGCGAGTCTCATGGACCATAACGAGCATTTCTACATCGACGGCCAGTGGGTCGAATCAAAGGGCGGAAAAACCCTGGATGTTATCGATCCGTCCACCGAAGAGGCCTTCGCGCAGATCACACTCGGCACACAGGTCGACACGGATGCGGCGGTGGCTGCCGCCAAGCGGGCGTTCGAGACGTGGCAGTTCTCCACGAAAGACGAACGGTTGGCGCTGATGAAGCGGATTGCGGAGGTCTATGAGCGCCGGTCCGACGAGATGGGCGAAACGATTAGCCGTGAAATGGGCGCGCCCATCGACATGGCAAAGGCGTCACAGGCCGCCACCGGCACATCCCACATTCAGGCGTTCATCGACACGCTGGAAGCGTTTGAGTTTGAACGCGATCTGCGCCCCGATACGCCCAATGACAAGATCCTCTACGAGTCGATCGGGGTCTGCGCGCTCATCACGCCCTGGAACTGGCCGATGAACCAGATCGCGCTGAAGGTGGTGCCCGCCATAGCCGCCGGTTGCACGATGGTGTTGAAACCGTCCGAACTGTCGCCGCTATCCGCAATTCTGTTTGCCGAAATTCTCGACGAAGCCGGTGTTCCTGCCGGTGTGTTCAACCTCGTCAATGGTGACGGGCCGGGCGTCGGCACGCAGCTTTCCGTCCACAAGGACGTGGCGATGGTGTCGTTCACCGGCTCGTCCCGCGCGGGCATCGCCATCTCCAAGGCGGCTGCCGATACGTTGAAGCGGGTATGCCTGGAACTGGGCGGCAAGGGTGCCAACATCGTGTTTGCCGACGCGCCGGATAACGCCATCAAGACGGGTGTGATGCGGTGCCACGGCAACACGGGTCAATCATGCAACGCGGCGACGCGGATGCTGGTGGAGCGGTCGCGGTATGATGCGGCGGTGAAGGAAGCGGCTGCGGTTTCCGACCAGCTGGAAGTCGATCTGGCCTCCCGTTCGGGCAACCATATAGGCCCGCTGGTGAGTGAGATGCAGTTCGAGAAGGTTCAGACGCTCATTCAAAAAGGCATCGACGAGGGGGCAAAACTGATGGCCGGTGGAACGGGGCGACCTGCGGGCATGAACCGGGGCTACTTCGTGCGCCCGACCGTGTTTGCCGACTGCACACCGGACATGACGATCTGGCGTGAGGAAATTTTCGGACCAGTCCTGTCGATGATGCCGTTCGATGACGAGGAAGAAGCGATCCGTTTGGCCAACGATACCGATTACGGTCTGACCAATTACGTGCAGACATCCGATCCGGCTAAAGCCAATCGTGTAGCACGGCGGATGCGGACCGGCATGGTGGACATGAACGGCAAGGCCCGCTCGTCCGGCTCACCCTTCGGCGGCATGAAACAATCTGGCAACGGGCGCGAAGGCGGTCACTGGGGACTCGAGGAATTTCTCGAAGTCAAAGCGGTCGGCGGCTGGGAGCCGGAAGCGGCGTAGGCCTTATTTTGTAAGGGTCGCCACCAGTTCGGACTCAGTTGGAAGAAGTACGACCGCATCATCCATAAGGGCAACCTGATCGGCCTTGAATACCAGAGGCTCGTCGGTTTCGGAAACGTGCCCGGCGTCATCCTCTTTCCAATCGAGGCTTGGCTCACCGACGTGAACTTCCGCGACTTCGCCGTATTCGTTCACCGGAGCGTCGATGACATAACCGATCACATCGCCCTGCAAGCCCTTGAAAGGCATTCCAAGCCAAGCATCGTTCAGATCGTGCTCGTAGAATTCGGCACCATCCTCGAACATGATCTCGCCTGCACCGTCTGCCAATGGCATGGGCGCCGGGCCTGCATCGAAGCGTTCCGTAGCGATCGACACTGGCGCATTACCGATGGTCTGCTCGGCATTGGCGGATGTGGCGCTGTAGAACGTGATGACGCTTGTTGCTGCTGCGGCTACGAGAAATAGGCGGTTCATGATCTTGCTCCTTCTGCTGCTTTAACTCCTCGTTCATAGATTTGGTTGCGCGACCGGCCTATGACATTACGCACACCCCTTGTCCGGGGAAGGCAGTGCTGCAACCGGCAGCGCATTACAGGAGACTTCCTTGGCGGGTCCATTATCGAAAATCGTGTTGACCGGCGCTGCCGGTGATCTGGGAGGCAGATTGCGCCAACCCCTTGCTGCCCTTTGCGAAAACCTGGTCAGCACAGACCAGCACGTGGTCGTGGACCTCGCCAGTAATGAAACATTCGAACAAGCCGATCTCGCCGATCTCGACGCCATATGCGCGGTTATGAAGGGGGCGGAGATGGTCGTTCATTTCGGCGCGATTCCCGACGAGGACACGTTCGAAAACCTGCTCGGCCCGAATTTTATCGGGGCCTATAACGTGTGGGAGGCGGCCCATCGTGCGGGTGTGCGGCGGGTGGTCTATGCCTCATCCATCCATGCGGTCGGCATGTATCCCAAGACACAGGCCATCGGCACGGACGTGCCCCACCGGCCCGACACGTTCTACGGCCTGTCGAAATGTTTCGCGGAGGATCTGGGCCGGATGTATTTCGAGAAGCGCGGGTTGGAATCCGTGTGCATCCGCATCTGCTCGGCCACGCCCGTTCCCGGCAATTCCCGTGCGCTCGGTTCGTGGCTGTCGCCGGACGATCTCGTACAGGTGGTCACCAAGGCCATCGACACGCCGACCGTCGGTTTCACGATCGTTTACGGTGTGTCGAACAACGACCGCGCGCCGCTCGACAATTCCGCCGCACGGTTTCTCGGCTACCGACCGGCGGACAATGCCGAGAGCTACGCAGCCGACCTTCTGGCGCAGGAGCGGCTTATCGCTGCCGACGAACTGGCACACAATCGCCACGGCGGCGGCTTTGCGGCTGTGACTCTGGGCGAAAGCGGCGTCGCCTTCATGACGGCCCATACGGCCAAACGCAAGGAGACCTAAACGTCTTGGGACTCACCATTGCAGCGATCATCAACGAGACGAGCGGCACACTGCGCGATGCGGATTTGAGCGCGTTTGCCGGACCATCTGGTTTCCGCCTTCGCAGAACACGGCCACACCGTCGAACCGCGTTTTTTAAGCGGGGAAGGGCTTGGCGAGGCGTTCGGGAACGCCGCGATGAACGATGATGTGGACGTGCTGCTGGCGGTGGGCGGAGATGGCACGATATCCGCCGCTGCGGGTCTTGCCTGGAAGAACGGCAAGACGCTCGCCATCCTGCCCGGCGGCACGATGAACCTGTTTGCCCGGTCCATCCGCATGCCGCTGGAACTGGATGCGGCGGTGGATGCGCTGGCGGCAGGCGACCTCCGGCCGGTCGATATCGCAACCGCCAACGGCAGGCCGTTCCTGCACCAGTTCGCGGTGGGCATTCATCCGCGCATGATCCGGCTTCGCAACAAGCTGGATTACGCCTCCCGATGGGGCAAGATCGTCGCCAGTGCGAAGGCCGGGCTTTCGATCACGCGCAACCCGCCGGTTTTCGAGGCGGAACTGCGTCTCGACGGCGGTTCGCCCGACCGGCGCAAGCTGTCCGCCATATCCATATCCGCCGCACCGTTTGCGGACGGGCATCTGCCCTATGCCGATGTTCTCGATTCGGGCCAGCTGGGCGTCTATACAGCCGTGCCCGTCACGCCCGGTCGTGCGATCCGGCTCGCCAAGGATGTGATGCTGGGCACCTGGTCGCGCAATGAGGACATCAATTCTCGCACCGCCGGCAAGGTGGACCTGACATTCACGAAACTGCGCCGCAAGGCGATCGCCACCGTGGATGGCGAGATCATCGATCTCGACGGACCGGTCCGCATCGAAAACCATCCCCGCGCATTGTCCGTGATGTTTCCAGTAGCAGTCGCGGTGTAACCGGTGCGTAACGAAGACATTCAGCTCCGCGGAGCGCACCATCGTCGCCGTGTGGCCGTCGCGACGGTTACGGGGGCGTTGGCGTTCCTCGTGCTTGCCGTGTTGGTGAATGCGGGCATGACCACCGGTTTCGACGAAGCCGTCCTGCTCTCGTTGCGCGTGCCGGGTATGCCTGACGATCCGCTCGGGCCACACTGGTTCGAGGAAACCGCCGGCGATTTCACGGCATTGGGCGGGTATCCGTTGTTGCTGACGTTCGGGTTGGTGACGCTTGTGATGTTGTTGCTGCTGAAAAAGCGCAGCGCGGCCCTGTTTCTGGTTGCGTCTCTCGCCACCGGCAGCATCGTGTCGACGGTGCTGAAACAGGTTTTTGCCCGACCGCGACCCGATCTGGTCGAGTCATGCGGACCGGGTCTTCACCTCGTCGTTTCCCTCTGCCCATGCGATGGTCTCCACCGTCGGGTGGCTGACGCTGGCCGCGATCTGCATCCGCTTTATCGACCACCGGCCCCTGCGCCGTTTCGTGCTGACGGTGGCCCTGTCCATCGCCGTTCTCGTCGGCACCAGCCGCGTCTATCTCGGCGTCCACTGGCCAACGGACGTGCTGGCCGGATGGGCGATGGGTGTGGCATGGGCCGGACTGTGCTGGCTGGTCGCCGACCGGCTGGACCGCGAAACAGATGCAAACACCAACCTTGGACATTCTCGAACATGATCGATGCTACCCACCATTCCTGGATCCGCTGGATTGCCCGAACCGGTTATGCAGCTCGGGGGGTCATTTATCTCATTGTCGGTGTGCTGACGGTGTTTGCAGCCTTTGGAACGAGCGAACAGACCAGCACGAAGGAAGCGCTTCAAACTCTCATCTCCCAGCCCTTCGGCACTGTGATGATGTGGGCGATGGTCTTCGGACTTGGCGGTTATGTTCTATGGCGGCTGGTTCAGTCCCTGCTGGATACCGACGACCACGGCTGGACGCCGAAAGGCCTTGCCGTGAGAGGAGGATTGTTGGCCAGTGCTGCCACCTACACAACGCTGGCCCTGTACGCATTGGGCCTGCTCGGCATCGGTGACGGGCGGGACAGCGATACGGGTGAAAAACGCAACGCGGTGCTGGAGACGTTCGGACAGTTCTTCAGCTTCGATCTGATCTCGCTGGCCGGTGCTCTCATTTTTGTCGGCGTGTCCGGCGCGCATCTGTGGAAGGCGTTCGGGCGGAAATATGAGAAGCACTTCCGTACCGGCGATGCACCGATGGGGCTGGTCCATCCGGTTTCCATGATCGGGCTGACAGCGCGGGGCATCATCTTCATGGTGATCGCCTGGCTGTTCGCCTATCGCTACTGGACGGCGCAGCGGGAGGACGACGCAGACCTGCCATCGGCAACGGACGCGCTGGACTACGTCCGGACCCTGCCGTTGGGGGACTGGATGATGGCGGCGCTGGGAGCGGGCCTCGTGTGCTTCGCCCTGTATTCGCTGTCGGAGGCGGTCTGGCGGCGCATCAATATCGAAAATGCCGATCACCCGGCGGATCAATCTGCCGACTGAGGGACGGTCAGCCGACCATCTTGCTGCATTCCGGCACCGGAGCAGGCGGTGTCTTGCCGTCGAAGAACGCGACGAGGTTTTCGACCACGAGGTCGGCCATCGCCTGACGGGTTTCTTCCGTGGCCGAGGCGACGTGCGGCGTAAGCACCACGTTGTCCAGCGCGAACAGGTCTTCCGGCACGTTGGGTTCGTCAACGAACACATCCAGTGCAGCCGCGCCCAGTCGGCCGTCCTGCAGGGCTTTCACCATCTCTTTTTCGTCCACCACCGTGCCGCGCGCCACGTTGATCAGCGTGCCTTCGGGGCCCAGCGCCTCGATGACCGCCTTGTCGATCAGCTTGTCCGTCTCCGGCCCGCCGGGTGTGATGACGACGAGAATGTCGGAGGCTTCCGCCATCTCTTTCAGGTCTGCGAAATAGTCGTATTCCACGTCCTTCTCGGTGCGCGCGTGATAGACTATTCTGCACTGAAACACCGACAGCTTGTGCGCGATCGTTTCCCCGATCCGGCCCAGGCCCACGATACCGACCGTCTTGCCGCGAATGGTGCGGGTGAGCGGCGCGTTGCCTTCGCTCACCCATTTGCCTGCGCGCAGGTAACGGTCCTGCGCCACGATGCGGCGGGTGACGGCCAGAATGAGCGCGATGGCGGTGTTGGCCACGTCGTCGTTCAGGACGTTTGGGGTATGGGTGACGATGATGCCCTTCTTGGCCGCATGGTCGGCGGCCACCCCGTCATAGCCGACGCCGAAAGAGGAGACGAGTTTCAGCCGCGGCATCCGGTCCATCACATGGGCGGGCGCCCAGCCGAAGGTCGCCATGCCTTCGATGTCGGCGTAGTCCTCTTCGCTCCAGCCTTTCAGCTCGTCCTTGTCGGCCACGTGCTTCACGTCGAACTCGTGCGCGCAAATCATCCAGCACGCTGTCGTAGAAATTGCCGACCACCAGAATCTGTTTCATTGCGCCTCGTCTCCAAAAGAACTGGCGCGACCATACAAATCGCGACGCGGTTGCAAAGGCCTAATGGCACGTTAGGAAAAGAAAGCCTCATAGGAACCACAACCTTCATGCCAAAAACCATCGATCACAACATCACGCCCGATACCCGCCCCCATTTCGCGCGCCTGTTGGCCATGTGCGCCGAGTTACCACCGTTGAGAACAGCTGTGGTATGCCCGACGGAGGTAACGGCGCTGGAAGGGGCGCTGGACGCATATGGTCTGGGCCTCATCGAGCCGGTTCTGGTGGGTGAACGCGCCGGCATCGAGAAAGCGGCGCGGGAGGGCGGGCTTGATATCGACGGGCTGAGGATCGTGGAAGCCGAAGGCGAGGAGGGTGCGGCCCATAGAGCCGTCGATCTGGCGGTTGCGGGTGACGTGGCTGCCCTCATGAAGGGTTACATTCACTCCGACACCTATCTTGCCGCCGTCATTCGCAAGGAGAATGGATTGCGTACCAAAAGCCGCACGAGCCATTGCTTCGTGATGGACGTGCCGGGCTTTCCCCGTCCGATTATCATCACGGACGCTGCGCTGAACGTGGCGCCGGACGTGAAACAGCGGCTGGCCATCACCCAGAACGCCGTCAATCTGGCGCTGGCGCTGGGTATCGAGGAACCGAAGGCTGCGATCCTGTCGGCCACCGAAACGCCGACCGATGCGGTGCCATCCTCCCGCGACGCCCGCGCCATCGCCGAACAGGCGCAGGCGGGGGCGGTGACAGGGGGCATCGTGGACGGACCGTTCGCGCTCGACAATGCCGTCGATCTGGATGCGGCGGCGCTGAAAGGCATAAAATCTCCCGTCGCCGGTCTGGCCGATATTCTGGTGGTGCCGACCGTCGAGGCCGGCAACATTTTCTTCAAGGCGCTGACCTTCATGGGCGGAGCGGAAACGGCCGGCCTCGTGGTGGGCGCGCAGGTGCCGGTCATCCTCACCAGCCGCGCCGACAGCGCCGAGGCGCGCATCGCGAGCGCCGCGCTGGCGGTGCTGTATCGGCGCTGGCTGGCGAAGTCTAGCTCTATTGGCTCTCACGCAGCGAACCTTCGGTTCGCGCTCCGAGGGGCGGCACATATGTGCCGGGCGGCTGTTCGCCGCCTTCGCACTGCGCGCTGTCGCGCAGTGCTCTATCCGTCGGCATCCACGATTGAGACCGCATCGTCTGGAATGCGGTTTTCCAGTTCCGTCACCGCATCTTCCCGCGTGACAGCCTGTCCACAGAAACGCATTCCTTCCGCAGCGTCGAACGTGTAGGCGGGGGAGCCGTGAAGACGACCAGCCTTCGTTCAGCGCCGTTTCCACGCGCTTGCAGAAGGCGGAATCATCCTGGCCGGTGATGAAGCGGTAGCGTTTCATGGTCTCGTCTCGCTTGGCGGGAGGTTCGTGCTGGTGTAATCCAGCGCCAAACGCACCGAAAGTCATAAATCGTCATGGAATCCTTCACCAGCCTCACAGGCGTCGCCGCGCCGCTGCCGATCATCAATATCGACACGGATATGATCATCCCGAAGGATTATCTCAAAACCATCAAACGCACGGGGCTGGCCGAAGGCCTGTTCGCCGAAATGCGCTTGAATGAGGACGGGTCGGAAAACCCGGATTTCGTGCTCAACAAGCCCGCCTATCGCAAGGCGCAAATATTGGTGGCGGGCGACAATTTCGGCTGCGGCTCGTCCCGCGAACACGCGCCCTGGGCGCTGCTGGACCGGGGCATCCGCTGCGTCATCTCCACGTCGTTTGCCGACATCTTCTACAACAACTGCTTCAAGAACGGTATTCTGCCGGTGGTCGTCACGCCGGACGAACTCGACGCCCTGATGGACGATGCATCGCGCGGTTCCAACGCGGTGTTGACGGTCGATCTGGAGAGCCAGACGATTACCGGCCCCGATGGCGGCACGATTGCCTTCGACATCGACCCCCACCGCAAGCATTGCCTGCTCAACGGCCTCGACGATATCGGCCTGACGCTGGAGAAGGCAGCGAGCATCGACAGCTACGAAAGCAAGCTGTCCGAGCGGCCCTGGGTTTGAGGCGCTTTAATCGCGTGAAAAAACGCCGATCATCGGCCCCAGTTCTTTCCAGAACCCGCCACGTTTGAAACCGGGCGCGTCGATGGCGCTCACCGTGCCGTCGAGAAACAGGGCGTTCGGAGTTTCCAGCACGTCGCGGAACAGGGTTCCGAAATCGTGGAAACTGAGCGCTCCGTGGGAGATGGCGAAGTGGATGCGTGCGCCGTCCGCGCTGACGCCGACACCGTTGCGGATTTTCACGCTGTCGGAACCGGGGATGAAGCGCGGATGCAGCTTGCCGTCGATCACCAGCATCGGGCCGGACTGGGTGGCGAAGTCCGGGGCCGGACCGGCCTTTGCGAAGGCGTTGGTTTCGCTAACCGCGAGCTTTCCATTCTTGCCCCAGAACACCCCATTCGGCAGCAGGTGAAAGTTGCCCCAACCGTCTTTGGTGGACAGGCTTTGGCGTCGCTTCCCCTCGGCGACATACAGACCGACCGGAGACAGGTCCTTCTTGATACATTCCCCCGTTCATCAGCATGAGCGGAGCCGTTTCAAGATTGTCGCGCAGGTTGGAGAGTCGGCGGTAGGGCGCGCCGGTCTCGTCGTCCAGAAACAGGCGGACGCCGATATCGGACGTGCGGAAACTGCACACCGTATGGGTCGTGCCAAGGTGATCGAGCGTGCGGCATCCGTTCTCCGATGCAGTAGTGCCGCACGCTCCGAACAGGGTGCAAAGCAGGGCCAATAATAGATCGAACATTTGGGGCACGGCCTTTCTTGATTCAGTCTGCGGCGTGGCGCATATCGTGAGCGCGACCTCATGGGGAACGACATCTATGACCGCTAAGGGCCAATCCGCGCACGCTCTACGACAAGATCTGGGACGACCATCTCGTCCATGAGGCCGAGGACGGCACGGCGCTGCTCTATATCGACCGCCATCTTGTTCATGAAGTGACGAGCCCGCAGGCTTTCGAGGGGCTGCGGATGACGAACCGCACCGTGCGCGCACCGGAGCGCACGCTGGCTGTGGTCGACCACAACGTACCGACCACCGACCGCTCGCAGGGCATCGCAAACAAGGAAAGCCGCATTCAGGTCGAGGCTTTGGCGAAGAATGCAGCCGATTTCGGCGTGGAATATTATAGCGAAACCGACAAACGGCAGGGCATTGTCCACATCATCGGCCCCGAACAGGGCTTTACCCTGCCGGGCATGACGATCGTGTGCGGGGATTCCCACACTTCGACGCACGGCGCTTTCGGGGCGCTGGCGCACGGTATCGGCACATCGGAAGTCGAGCATGTGTTGGCAACCCAGACGCTGATTCAGAACAAGGCCAAGAACATGAAGGTGGAGGTCACCGGCGGTGAAGGCGGTCGCCTTCCGGACGGTGTGACCGCCAAGGACATCATTCTCGCCATTATCGGGAAGATCGGCACGGCCGGCGGCACC
The DNA here is from genome assembly GCA_963799325.1 of uncultured Alphaproteobacteria bacterium. Classification (GTDB taxonomy): domain Bacteria; phylum Pseudomonadota; class Alphaproteobacteria; order Rhizobiales; family Rhizobiaceae; genus Pseudahrensia. Next base: position 812,709 of record CAWCWS010000004.1, read on the forward strand.
GGCTACGTGATCGAATTCTGCGGCTCCGCCATCGAGGCCCTGTCGATGGAAGGGCGTATGACGGTCTGCAACATGACCATCGAAGGTGGCGCGCGGGCCGGCCTCATCGCGCCGGACCAGAAGACGTTCGCCTATATCGAGGGCCGCCCGAAAGCACCGTCCGGTGCCGCGTGGGACATGGCGCTGGACCACTGGAAGACGCTGCACAGCGAGGACGGTGCCCACTTTGACAAGGTGATCGAACTCGACGCCCGCGACCTGCCGCCCATCGTGTCATGGGGCTCGTCGCCCGAAGATGTGGTGGCCGTGGACGGCGTCGTGCCGGACCCGATGGAGATTACCGACGAAAACAAGCGCACCTCCAAGCAGCGCGCGTTGGCCTATATGGGGCTGACGGCGGGCACGAAGATTACCGATATCAAGCTGGACCGGGTGTGGATCGGCTCCTGCACCAACGGGCGCATCGAGGATTTGCGTGCCGCTGCCGAGCAGTTGCGCGGCAAGACGATTGCGTCCGCACGTGTCCGCGATGGTGGTGCCCGGTTCCGGTTTGGTGAAGGAGCAGGCGGAAGCCGAAGGGCTGCGATCAGGTGTTCATTGACGCCGGTGCCGAATGGCGCGAGCCGGGCTGTTCCATGTGTCTGGCCATGAACGACGACCGTCTCAAGCCCGAAGAGCGCTGCGCCTCCACGTCAAACCGCAATTTCGAGGGGCGTCAGGGTTTTAAAGGACGCACGCATCTGGTTTCACCAGCAATGGCGGCTGCCGCTGCGGTGGCGGGCCATTTCGTGGATATTCGGAAAGCTTGAAACCTTCTTAGTGCCGGCTATTACTGTAACAGCGACTTTTCCAGACATTATAGTGCGGTTTTAAATTCAGTTCGGCAAAACGTCATAATTGATGTGACTTAACAAGATTGACGCATACCAATCAGTATATGAAGGTTGAGATCCCTTCATTTTAGCGAACGATCAATTTGCAGAATCAAAACGAGTGAGGTTGGAAGTTCTGACTCGCTCGCCAGAATGTGTTCGACACCATTGAGATGCTCACCAATCCAAACCGCAAGTATGCGCGCAACGGAATGCTGTCGCCAACAGAATTCGAACGGCGACAGAAACTACGACCGAGAGTGTTTATAAAAACTCGGGGCGATCCAGTTTGTCCGATCGTCACGTCGCGGTCAGATACTCTTGGCACCTTTGGCAGGCGAAATGAATCCTTGAGCTGACCAACAGAAACGTTCACCCGTCAGGCCAAATGACCAACAGCAACCCGGCTTGCATGTCGTGCGAGCGTCGCAACAGGCGGAACATGTCGGGGTAGATCGGCAATAAAGATCGCAATCAGGTGCCTCGTAACGCCGATTATTGATGCGTAACAGCGGTTCGTGCACTCACTGGCATCGGCAAATGCTCGAAATCCCGTCCCGTATCGAACCTGCGCTCCTTGAAGGCCATTTCCCTGAGCGGCTGGTGAACCTTGCTGGGGATTTGAAGGATGGCGCACGTGATCGCGGTCGAATCCTGCATCCCCAGACCCTGGCTGAACTGGCTGACATGGTGCGGGTGCCCAATAGCTATTATTCGAACCTGATCGAGGGCGACAAAACGAGACCGCCCGATATTGAGCGTGCCTTGAAGGAACTGAATAGCTATCATTCCGACTTGGCGAAGGCATCAAAGGCCCTGCCAGCCGATATCCACCTTGCCGAGGAAGGTAAGCTGGATGCCGTCAAGCCTGCGAAACGATCACTCGCCATCGAAGCTGGCATACATGTTTTTGGATGCAAGAGCGGATCGATCGGCACGCTGACGAGGGCACGCTCACCGCTTACCGAGCAGGTTTGCCAGACCCCGGACCTCTTTCGACCATTCCAGATCGCCGGCATAACGCCATGCCATTCGTCCGTTGTCGTCGAGCGCGAACAGGTGCAGCCAGCGGTTGTCGAACAGGGCCCGCACATTGGCGTGTCGTCGCAGGATGTCCGTCATCGCCTCGCGGGGTGCCTCGATACAGACCGACAGGCGCAACGGGTCATGGGCATAGCTCTCTCCCTCATGGACCGACTGCCACGGCAGGCCAGCCCGCAGGGTGCCGCCATTGCCTTCGACCACGCCGATACCGCCAGTGACATTGTGCAACAGCTTGTTGCCGGAGCCGAAGGTTCGGGTGCCACCGTCGATCCGTAATATTGCAGACTGATCCAGCTCGCCACGACGACGGGTGCCGTCATGATGAGTTCGAGGACGCCGAAATCCTTGTCATCTTCCCAGACGTAGTCGTGCAGGAACGCGCGGCCCGCAAGGCTCTTGCCTGCCGTGCGTTGACGTGGTGCCGCGATGAAGGCCTTGCAACCGGCCAGCGCCCATTCGGGCCGTGTCTCGGCCCAGTCGCGGCTGCGCAAGTCGATGTTCGTCTCATCTTTGGCGCGCGGCAGACGCAAGGCCCGTTCGGACCGGGTGACGATTCCGGGCCCGGGCGAACCAGTCCTTCGCCTTGCTGATGTCCGTCGCATGGTCCGGTGAGGGATGGTCGGATGCAAACAGTGTGACACTATCGGATGTGGTGTCGTGCAACGCGCCAAGGAACAGCGTGTCGGCGGGAATATCGATGCCCCTTCCAGCCAGTCCGGCACGGACCTCCGGTGCGTTCAGTAGTCCGGCAAGAAGCCGTGCGTTGACATCGCCCGCATAGCCCCCGCAGGCCCCGCAATGCAGACCGCTCTTGAAAGGGTTGTTGACCACATTGGCCCCGTGCCCGGCCAACACGACGAGGCGCGCGAAATCGGTCGTGAGCGACATGGCACGCAGGATCGTTTCCGCGGCATCGATCTGGTCTAGCACGGGAAGGGGTGGATCAAGACGCGGTGCGGGATCATCGGCAACGGATGCAGGCGCGATGTTCAGCGCATCCCTGACCAGTTTGCCCGCATAGACGGGGCCGGTCGCCTCCACGAACGCGAAGGACGAGACGGCCGCCAGTTTGAACCGCCCCCATGCGCGGCTCGCCCGTGCCCTGAAGCGGGCGGTCTGTTCGGCGTTCACGTCCCTGCCCTCTGCGGTCGATGTGACACCGGGATTGAGAAGCACCGGCAGGCGCAATTCGTGCACATCCGAAGCGAAGCTCTTGTGGGATGCGGTCAGGCCGAAGAAGCCGGCAAATCCCAGTGTGCGGATATCGGGGTTCACGGCCTCCAGCGCGCGACGCAACACCTCCGAGCGCACATCTATGCAGAAGGCGGCCTGAAGTGCGGGCCGGGTGCGGGGCTGCTGGCGGGACGGGGCTGCGAGGGTTCCGGCCAGATCACGTTGCACCGCACGCTCGCAGGCTTCCTGCAAAACGGCGTTGATCGTCATATCCCGATCCGGCTCGACGGGGTGTTCGTGCGCTGCTTTCGTCTCGTTCCATCGTTCGGTGATCCGGCTGCCGTACTGCAGGAAGAGAGCCTCCTCCCATAAGAGCCGGACGGTCAGAAGATCGGTGATCGTCTCATCGCTCCCGCCCGCCAGCTCTGCCTGCCAAAGATGGTAGCGGGCCACCTGCGCCCATCCACCAAGGCTGAACAGCAGCTGGTGAAAGTAGGTTTCCAGCATGGCTTCACTCAGGCCCAACCGTTTGGCGGCGCGTGCCCGCGCTTCATCGGCCGTGTCCGGCGTTTCGCTCACGAACTGCCCAAAACCCGTCAGCCCCGCAATTTCGGGCGTGAGATCGTGGGTCGCGCTCTGCCGCCAGGCGTCATAGGCGCCCCGTCTGCGCGGGGCAGCCCAGAGCGCCTGTCCCTGATCAAAATATCCCGACGCCCAGTGTCCGAAGCGGTTGGCCAAAATTCCCGGCCAGTCGATACCGGATATGTCAGCCGCCAGATCGGTTATGGTGGGCAGCGGAACCGGCGGTGCGGATGGTGTGGCGGCACTGGCCTTGATGTCGTCCAGATCGGCCGAAGCCGCGCCCGCAGCAACGATGTCGGCATCGGTGATGGTTCCGTTGCGGATCAAGTCGTTGTAGTAGGCCCTCGGCATCGTCACCGGAACCCCGCCAACCCGGCCAAGACGGGCGCCAACCTCTGCAAGCGTCTCTCCGGCCTGACCCAGATAGGGGTTGACCGCGACGGATGAAGCCAGCGGCCATACCGGCGGGATCGCGCGTGCTGCGGAGTCGCCGGCCCTGGTGAGCTGACCGGAAGAGAGTTCGGGTGTCGGTTTCATGGTCTTCTTCTCACTACCGGATCAGGAGTTCTTGGTGGTCGACCAACCGCCGAGCAGTTTGTCGAAGACGGCGTTCGCATAGAGCCCGTTGGACAGGTGCACCCGCATCCCGGCCGATGCGGGATGATAGGCCCAGAGCGGGAACATGGCTTGCGCCACTGCGATCAGTCCGAAGCTGAACACGGCAAGCACGATCAGCGCCCATTCCAGCGGGCCGGGAGCCGGGGTGGCCGGCAGGGTACCGGCCAGAAGCCATTCGGCAGCAGTCTGCAAGGCGAAATACCCGACCGCAGCGGCGACCGAGTAGACGGCGGTCAACCGGGTCAGGACACGCGGTGCCGCATCGGCAAGGCCTTGCGCCAGAAGGTAGGCAACGCCGAAGATGAGGATCGCCCCCAGTGCGATGGCCTGCGGCGACTTGCCTGTCAGGCCGAACACGAAGCCGATGATGGCGTAGATTGCCAGTGCGATCAGAAACGCGCGCCCGACCGCGAGGCCGCCGGGGATCGCCACCGGGCCGGGGCGTTTGATGGCGGCCACGCTGTCGACCGCCCCGCCGGAAGCCAGAAAGGCGTGGGCCTTGTAGAGCGAGTGCGCCACGATATGCAGCAGCGCCAGGGGGAACAGCGCCAGCCCGCATTGCAGGATCATGAACCCCATCTGCGCCACCGTGGACCATGCGAGAGAGGTTTTGACCGCCGATTGCGTGAGCATCACCAGACCGCCGAAAAGCGCCGTGAAGCCGCCGATCATCACCAGCACCGCCAGAACGCCGGGCGACAGCAGCATCACATCGGCAAAGCGGATCAACAGGAACCCGCCAGCATTGACGACGCCCGCATGGAGCAGAGCGGACACCGGGGTGGGCGTTTCCATCACTTCGGTGAGCCAACCGTGCAGCGGAAATTGTGCCGACTTCAAAATGGCGGCCAGAGACAGGAACGCCGCGATCCATGTCGCCGATCCATCGCCTTCTCCCAGACGCGCAGCCACCAGGATCGTAGCCAGATCGCCTGTTCCGTAAGTGACGAACAGCAGGATCATGGCAGCCAGCATGGCGCCATCGCCCAATCGTGCGGTGACCCATTTCTTGCGCGCGGCCCTCTGTGCGGCAACACGCTCGGGATAATGCAACAGCAGCCTGTGCAGGGACAGGCTGGTTGCAATCCACGCGAGTGCCAGTTGCAGGATATTGCCGGCCAGAACCAGCATCATCACAGCCGCAAGCGTCAGGCACAACCAGCCCGTGAACGATCCCTGCCGCGCTTCTCCGTCCATGTAGGTTGCCGAATAGCGCACCACGACCCAGCCGACGAACGCGACCAGCAGCAGCATGATCACGCTGATTGAATCCAGCCGGATGGAGATGCCAAGACCAGCGCCCCCGAGCAGCAGGCTGGTCGCGGGACCGGCAATGATCAAAACGAGAGCCGACAGCGCAGCGACAACCACGGCACCAAGCGCTCCGGCTTCCGCCAAACGCAAGACGGCGACCGGGCGCATTTGAGGACCCCGGAAGGCGATGAAAGCCAAAACCATCAGGATGATCGGGGCAAGGAGAGGTAAGAACGCGATGAGCAAGTTTTGCACTCTTTTTGACGGCTGCGGCGACGACGGATTGACTATCAGGCGGAACGCAAAGTTAAAAATACATTGTTTGCGTTTTATCGTTCTGTTTTAATGAACGATATGGCGGAATTCAATTATCATCACCTGCGGTATTTCTGGGCCGTGGCCCATGACGGCAATCTCACGCGCACGGCGGAGCGCATGAACCTGTCCCAGTCAGCCCTGTCGGTTCAGATCAAGAAACTCGAAGCCTCCCTCGGTCACAGCCTGTTCGAGCGTCGCGGGCGGCAGCTCGTGTTGACGGAAGCGGGCCGCATCGCCCTCGACCATGCGGATGCGATCTTTGCCGCAGGCCGGGAACTGGTCGGGACGCTTCAGGAAAAGGGACGCGCCCGTCAGGCGGTCCGCATCGGCGCGTTGGCCACCCTGTCGCGCAACTTCCACATGGAATTCCTGCGCCCGATACTGGGGCGGCAGGATGTGGAGATCATCCTGCGCTCCGGCACGAGCGCCGACCTGTTGCAGGGCCTCGAAGCGCTTAATCTCGATGTTGTGCTCATCAACCGCGCACCTGCGCGCGATGCGGCGACGCCCCTCGTCTCGCACCGTCTGTCGGAACAGCCCGTCAGCCTCGTCGGCACGCCGGAGCTGCTGGGCGGTGTCGTCTCGCTGAAAGCGTTGCTGACCACATTGCCGATCATCCTGCCGACAGCCGAGACGGCGGTGCGTATCGGGTTCGATGCCTTGGCGGAACGGCTCGGCATCCGCCCGCAAATCGTAGCCGAGGTCGAGGATATGGCGATGATGCGCCTGCTGGCCCGCGAAGGGGTAGGCCTTGCCGTCCTGCCGCCCATCGTCGTGCAGGACGAACTGACCACCGGCAGACTGATCGAGGCGGACCGTCTGCCGGGCATCGGTGAGACATTTTACGCCGTCACCCTCTCCCGCCGCTTTCCGAACCCGGTTCTGTCGGAACTGCTCGAAGGCCGCGCCCTGTAGCGCCTCGTAGCGCCCGGCCCCTTCGTGTGCCGACCGGCTACTGCGCCTCGGGCGGATCGCGCCAGAACGCCATTTTCGTGCGGGTGCGCGTTATGTCGGCCCATTCGGCATCACCGGTCTGCCGCCTGAGTGTATCGATAGCGGCGCCCCGTTCCCCGACCACCGTGCGCAGCGGGATCGTCTCGGCATGGGCGAGTGTGTGAAACGTATCGGCGAGCGGTTGCGGGTCGGGCGCGTTGCGGATGGAGGCCGAGGCAAGGTCCGCCAGATGCTCCATCAGGGGCCGGTAAGGGCTGTCGGCAGCCGCGACCGGCCGGCTCACCGTCTCCGCGATCGGTGTCGTGTGGTAGGACGATTCCACCAGACCGACCTGCACATGGAACCGTTCCAGTTCGAACATCAGGCTTTCCACCGCCCCTTCCAGGGCGTGTTTGCTGGCCACATAGGCGCTTTCGCCCGGCACCGACACGCGGCCCGCCAGCGAACTCATGAACAGCAGCCTGCCCCCGCCCGCCTCGCGCATCCAGGGCAACACGGCGCGGGCGACGCGCAGGGGTCCGTGGAAATTGACGTCCATCATGTGCCGGTAATGGGCGTCGTCGCAGTCCTCCAGCGCGCCGATCGCCGAGATGCCGGCGATGCTGGAGACCACGTCCAGCCGGTCCGCATGGGAGCGAATGTGGGCGATGGCGTCGGCGACCGATTGCGGGTCCGTCACGTCCATGATGACGGGCATGATGTCGGGTTCGATCGTTCCGCCGTTTCGCTTGGCCCCGGCACGCAATGCGTCGGCATCCTCAGAACGGCGAACCGCGGCAAACACCCTGTCGCCACGGGCGGCGTGGGTCAGGGCGGTGAGACGCCCGACACCGCTCGACCCGCCTGTGATGAACACCGTTTTCATCATCGCTGCCCCTGCTCCATCGTGTAGAGGTTCCATCGCTCGCCGGGCTGGCCGTCTCGCGTCACGGGCATCGACTGGCCGGTCACGTAGACAGCGTTGAGCCAGCCGTATTCTCCTTCGGGGGCCTCGAAAAACCCGCCCGCCGTCCAGGGCCCATCGGCAGGGCCGATTCCGTCCAGCGTCAGCGTGAGCGGCGTTCCGTCACCGGCTTCCAGAACGATGCGGGCGTGGATGTGGCGGACGCTGTCGGTGCGCGGCAGGCCGTGGTCGGCCCCGCCGATAATGGCGCCGCTGACGGGTCTGTTTCCCGCAATCGAGAACGTGCCGCCCCAATAGCGCACCAGCCGCCGTCCGGGCAGCGCGTCGTCGGCCTCAATGGCGAGGTCGAGGTCCATGAAGGGCGTCAGGACGGGTGCCATCAGTGCATCACCTCGAAGAGCTGGTAGATGATCCCGAAATTGCCTGCGCTTGTGGTGCCCAAGGCACCCGCGCCGACGATCACCTTGTCATTGAGAAAGCCGTATTTCGGCGAGGCCGTGGAAATCCACGCGCTGATCCGTACGCTGTATGCGGTCGGGTCCGTCGGCCTGCGGTCGAGAATGCTCTCGATCACCTCCGGCGGGCCGATCAGGCGGCCCGTATATTGGAAGTCCCCCGCATGGCCGTCGTCGAACATGAGGGTGACGCGGTTCTGGGGCGTGAGGATGGTGTCGGCGGTGCGCAGCAGATGGTCGGCCCCGCCGGTCACGACCGCATTCATATCAGGGCCGGTCAGCACCTCGCCGCCGAGGAAATCGAGCCGCCGGTGGCCGAACGGTCCGTCGCCCAGCCGCACGCTCTTGCGGCCCGTCAGTTCAAGCCGCCCGATCCATTCGAGACCGGGCGGTTCTGGAGCGCTGCCCGTCACCGCCCCAGCCTGTCGCGGGCGATCAGTTCCTTCATGATTTCCGACGTTCCCCCGTAAATGCGCTGCACCCGCGCATCGCGGAAGGCGCGGGAGACCGGGTATTCCGCCATGTAGCCATAGCCGCCGAACAGTTGCAGACAGCGGTCGGCCACGCGGCCCTGCAGTTCCGAGGTCCACAGTTTGGCTTCCGACGCCCGCGCGCCGGTCAGCGTTCCCGCGCTTTGCGCGCGCACGCATTTCTCCACCAAAGCCTCACCGGCGGCGATTTCCGCCGACAGTTCAGCGACGACGAAGCGGGTGTTCTGCAACGCGGACAACGGCGCGCCAAAGGCTTTGCGCTCCTTCACGTAGTCGATGGCCAGATCGAGCGTGCCCGCCGCCCCCGCCGCGCACATGACGGCGATGACCAGCCGCTCCCGTGCCAGTTCCTCCATGAGGATGGCGAAGCCCGTGCCCTCGTCGCCCAGGAGCGCGTCTTCGGGCAGGTCGAGATCGTCGAAAAACAGTTCCGCCGTGTCCTGGCAGTGCATCCCCAGCTTTTCCAGCGTGCGCCCGCGCCGGAACCCGGGCAGGCCCGCATCGGCGAGAAACAGGGAAATGCCGCGCGCGCCCGCCTTCGGGTCCGTCTTGGCGACGATGATGACCATGCCCGCATTGGCACCGTTGGAGATGAAGGTTTTTTGCCCGTTGATGCGCCAACCATCGGCGGTGCGCTCGGCGCGGGTGGTGATGGCTTGCAGGTCGCTGCCCGTGCCCGGCTCGGTCATGGCGATGGCGCCGATCACGGTGCCCGCCGCCATGTCCGGCAGCCAGCGGCCCTGTTGCTCCGGCGTTCCGCGCCGGGTCAGATACGGCGTGACGATGTCGGAATGGACGGACATGCCCGCGGCCAGTCCGGCAGCCCCGGCACGGCTGAATTCGTCCAGCACCAGTGCCGCATGGCCGAACGTACCGCCCGGCCCGCCGTGCTCTTCGGGAAGGTCGACGCAGAGAAACCCGGCCTCCCCGATCTCCTGCCACACGGCCGGGGGAACGCCGCGCGTCTTCTCCCACGCATCGTAGTTCGGCATGATGCGCCGTTCGATGAAAGCCCGCAGGCTGTCGCGCAGCATGGTTTCGTCGTCAGCGTCGATGTGAAGGGGCTGAACGCTCATGATTTTGCCTGTGTTGGACCGTCGACGAAATCGTGGCGCACCAGCCAGTCGATACATGTGCCGACGGCATCGGCCAGTTCGTCCTTCTGATCGAAATAATAATGATTGGCGCCCTCGATGGTGACGAGTTCCTTGTCGGTGCTGGCAACCGCTTCGTATAGCGCCCGGGTATGGCGGGGCACGCAGGCATCGTCGGCGCTGTTTTCCACCACCAGAACCGGCACGGTTACATCGCGTCCGCAGACCTCGCCATCGGCCCGGCTGTGGTCGAGCGACCATTGCGACAGCCAGCTGCGCAGGCTGGTATGGCGGGCGAGGCCGAACAGGGCGTGGTTCACCTGTTGCGGTTTGCCCAGATAGGACTGCCCCGCACCCCGGTCGTTGGCATCGACGGCGGGGTCGAGCCAGCCGGGAAACGCCATCGTGCGGTGGACGGTAAAGGCTTCGTCCCGGTGGGGCAGGCCCATGTCCTTCAGAATCTGCAAACGCCCCAGCACCCAGGCATCGATACGCGCCATACGGGCAATTTGCGCTGTCTCGTAGCGTTCCAAAAAGGATGCGGAATAGGGCGGTGTTTCGGGTGGGTCGTCAGCATAAATATCGAGGTTCGGGTCACTCGCCAGCGGGTCGTCCTCGTCCACGACGGACGGGTCGATCCATTCTGCCAGCGTGCGCGACCGGCTCAGATGCGGCGCGAGCAGCATGATGGCGTCGGCGGCGATCAGCCCTGCGGATGTCAGGTCTGCAGGATCTCCGGCGGGCGTGTGGGTGATGGTCGGCGCGACCGCCTGTTGCTGGTAGAGCAGCGACAGCGCACCGCCTCCGCTCCAGCCGCACAGCACGACCTTGTCGAACCCGAGCCGCTCGCGGGCATGGCGCACCACGGCACCCAGATCGACCACCGTGTGTTCCACGATCAGCGCGCTGTCGTCGTGCGGGTAGCGGCTGGCGCAGCACATCACATGCAGCCCCGCCTTGGCCAGAGCGATGGGCATGGGCAGATAATTCAGCACACCGGTCGGGTGCATGAAGATGCAGACCGTGTCGTTGGCCACGCCGTCCGGTACCAGATGATGGCCTTCGAGAAACACCCGCCCGCTGCGCCCGCCATAGGTTTCCTTGGCCAGACCCGGTGTTTCGGCGACGGCGAGAAACGGTGTGCGCGTATAACGATATGATGCGACTTCAGTTGACGGCACGGTCCGCTCCTTCCCAGAATGGTGCCCGCAACACGTTCTTCTGCACCTTGCCGCCGCCGCTCAACGGCAGGGGTCCCGTGCGGAAGCTGACGGATTTGGGGCATTTGTAACCGGCGATCAGTGTCCGGCAGTGGTCGATGATGGTGCGTTCGTCGGGCGTTTGCCCGTTTGCGGGGACGACGATGGCGTGGACCGCCTCGCCCCATCTGGCGTCGGGAATGCCGATGACGGCCACCTGCGCGACGCCGGAGCAGGACGAGATGGCGCTTTCCACCTCGCTGGAAAACACGTTCTCGCCCCCCGTCACCACCATGTCCTTGGCCCGGTCCACGACGAACAGGAAACCGCCCTTATCGAAATAGCCCATGTCGCCGGTCCGCATGAAACCGTCTTCTGTGATGGCCGCGCGGGTCTGTTCCGCGTCGCGCCAATAGCCTGCCATCAGCCCGGGCGTGCGGCATTCGATTTCGCCGACCTCTCCCTGCCCGACCTCCTGCCCGTCGCCATCGACGATACGAACGACGACGGAATAGGTCGGCTGACCGGCGGATTGCAGACGACTGACCATCGGGCCGGACAGCGTGTGATGCTCCGGCCGCAGCACGGAGAGCGACGCCGCGATTTCGGTCATGCCGTAAAACTGGCGGAAGGTCACGTCGGGGAACATGGTCAGCGCCCGCCGCAGCACCCCTTCCGACATGGGGGCGGAGCCGTAGCCGATATCGCGCAGGCGGTGCAGGTCGCGGTTCGCCACGTCGGGATCGTCCACCAGCCAGCCGATCAGCGTCGGCACGAGATTGACCGCGTTGATGGCGTGCCGCTCTAGCGCGTCCAGCAGGCCGGGAATTGTAAACTCCGGCAAAAAGACATGGGTACCACCGAGCATGGTGAGGCTGTAACTGGGGCCGAGATCGGCCAGATGGAACATCGGCGTGACGTGGAGATAGCGCGTATCTTCCCTCCAGCGCATGTCCACCAGCAGGCAAGATACGTGGTGCTGCATCCCGGCATGGGTCAGCATCACGCCCTTGGGCCGCCCTGTCGTGCCGCCGGTATAGCACAGCGCATAAAGATCGTCGCCGGAGCCGCAGCGGTCCGGGATCGGCGCTGTGGCGGCGATCAGGTCCGGCCCGTTGAGGGCGTCGGGCACGCCCTTCCCCTTCCCGGTTTTCTCCTGGCCGGCTTCCCCCTGCCACGGTTCGCAATCGATCTGGATCAGGTTGCGCAGCGTCGGGCAGCGCCGTGCCAGTGCCGCGACGGTCTGCGCGTGATGGGTGTCGAACAGCAGCGTGCCGACATCCGCGTCCTTGATCATATAGGCCAGTTCGTCTTCCGCCAGCCGTGTGTTGAGCGGCACGAGCACGGCCCCGGCCCACGGCACCGCATAGATGGCCTCCAGATAGGCCGGACCGTTCAGGGCGAGGATGGCGATGCGGTCGCCGTGTTCGTCCCTGTCACCCGTTCTTTCAAGCTGCGCGAGCGCGCCCGCCATGCGGGCCACCCGGTCGCACAGGGCTGCATACGTGATGGTGCCCCCGTCCTGAACGATGGCGGGATGGTCGGGACGCACCCGTGCCGAGCGCATCAGGCCGTTGACGAGATACATGTCGGCTTACCCTGCGCGAACCAAAGGTGTGGCAGTTACGGACTGGGCCACGGCATGGGCCACGGCATGCGTCATGCCGACGCCGTATTGTGGATCGGCGGCTCCTTGCCATTGTGCCACAGACCGGCCTTGGCCGGACGGGTCTCTTTGGTCCATGAACGGACGACCTCCCGCGCCTCGCGGCCTTCCTCTTCGAGAATCTCGTCGTGCTTCTCCGTGCGCGCGGTCACTTCGACCTGAATGCCGTTGGGATCGTAGCAATAGACGGACCGCACGAAATCGTGCTCCACCGGCCCGAAGGCCTTGAAGCCGTTGTTCTGCAGGCGGTCCTTGTAGGTATCCAGCCCGGACATGTCGTCGATTTCCAGTGCAAGATGGAGATCGAAACCGCTTTCGCGCCTGAACATTTCGGGCGTCGCCTCACCGGGCCAGTCGAAGAAGGCCACGAAGCGCCCGTCACCCAGTTCGAAGAACATGTGCATGTAGCGCATCGGATTGCCCGTGCCGGGTTCCGTGTCGAAGGCCAGCGCCGCCGCCAGTTTCAGGCCGAGAACGTCCTCGTAGAAATGGCGCGTCTCCTCCGCATCGCGGCAGCGGAACGCTGTATGATGAACGCCTTGGATGGGGGGAAGGGACTGAGCCATATCGAACCTTATCTCGCTGTCATGTATGCATGAACCTGTTTTATCGCCCGTCCCGCCGCAAACATCAAGGGGGCATATGCGCCGGGTTGAAAGGGGATCGGAGACCAGAAAACCGGCTGCATCTCTTGATTAAACGCCGGTTTTACCGGAAGCTGCGCCTCTCGACACCGGCGGCTCCCTTAGTCCGGCCCGCTCTTTTATGTATGCATGAGGCCTGCGATGAATTTTGAGAAATACACCACCATCAAGCTGGAGCGCAGGGACCGCATTCTGGTCTGTAAGCTCAATCGCCCCGACGCCATGAACGCCGTCAACCAGGCCATGCACGACGAACTGGCCGACCTGTTCTACGATATCCAGCAGGATGACCGGTCCGATCTGGTCATTCTGACGGGTGAGGGACGCGCCTTCTGTGCCGGTGGCGATCTGGCCTGGATGCGCGAAACCCTCGACCGGCGAGAGGAGGAGTTCCTGTCTCCCGTCGATGCCAAGCGGATCGTCTATTCCATGCTCGATCTGGAGAAGCCCATCATCGCCCGGGTCAACGGTGCCGCGGTCGGCCTCGGTGCCACGCTGGCCCTGTTATGCGATATCATCGTGGCCGACGAACGGGCCAGGATCGGCGATCCCCATGTCAAGGCGGGTGTGGTGGCGGGCGATGGCGGCGCGGTGATCTGGCCCCAGCTTGTCGGCTACGCCCGCGCCAAGGAATGGCTGATGACCGGCGATCTGATGACGGGAACCGACGCCGCCGCGATGGGGCTCATCAATTACGCTGTGCCCGGCGACACGCTCGACGCCAAGGTGGATGAACTGGCGGGCAAGATTTTGGCCAATCCCCGCTGGGCGGTGCGGTGGAGCAAGGTGTCGGCCAATATCGGGCTGAAGCAGTTGGCGCATTCCATCATGGACACGTCGCTCGCCTATGAATGGCTGACCTTCGCCCAGCCGGACCATGCCGAAGCCGTTTCCGCCTTTACCGAAGGGCGGGTGCCCGAATTCAACAAGAAGAAGGCCTGATGATGCGCTACGATCTGGAAGGCCGCACGATCATCGTCAATGGCGGCGCATCGGGTATCGGTGCCGCCGTCTGCCGCGCGCTGGCGCAGGACGGCGCGAAAGTCGCGGTGCAGGATATCGACGGCGAGGGTGCCGACAGGCTGGTGGCCGAATTGTCCGAAACGGGCGCTGAGGCGATCGCACAGACGGTCGACGTGCGCGACGGCGAGGCCTCCGCCCGCGCCGCCGCCGAAGCGGAAGACAGGCTCGGCCCGGTCTGGGGCGTCGTATGCTGCGCGGGCACCGGCGGGTCGCAACGGGCCGAAAACATCACGCAGGCCGAACTCGACGCCGTCATGGCGGTCAATCTCAACGGTGCTTTATCGACCGCACAGGCCTCGGCTCCGGCGATGCTGGAACGGGGCGCGGGGGCGGTGGTCATCATCGGCTCGGTGACGTCGTTCGGAGCTTTCCCCGGCCACCTGCATTATTCGGTGTCCAAGGCCGCCGTCATGGGTCTCGTGCAGGGGCTCGCGGCGGAATGGGGCAACCGCGGTCTGCGCGTCAACGGCGTCGCACCCAACGCGATCAACACGCCGATGGTGCAGGTCGGCCTGCCTGCCGGTTTCCGCAAGGTGATCGAGGGCCGCACACCGCTTGGCCGGATCGGCGAGCCGGAAGAGGTCGCCGCCGCGATCCTGTTCCTGCTCAGTCCGGCTGCGTCCTACATTTCCGGCGTGATGATGCCCGTGGATGGCGGCCTGCTGGCCGGACCCTACACGAACGATGGCGGGCGCGATCTCGCCTCCAACCGCCTCATCGAGGCGGGCGTCTATCAGGAGCGGCCGACATGATCGACCTCTACAGCACCGGCGCACCCAACGGACGCAAGATCACGATCTTCCTCGAGGAGACCGGCCTGCCCTACCGGCTGCATATCGTCGATCTCTACAAGCAGGAACAGAGGCTGCCGGAGTTTCTCGCCGTCACGCCGAACGGGCGCATTCCGGCGATCGTCGATCCCGAAGGGCCGGACGGACAACCGCTGACGCTGTGGGAATCCGGCGCGATCCTGCAATATCTCGCTGAAAAGACCGGGCGGTTCATTCCCGCTGACGGCGCAGCGCGGTGGAGCGTTCTGAAATGGCTCTACTTTCAGGTCACCCATGCGCCTTATTGGGGGCAGGCCCATGTCTTCCGGCTGTTCACGCCCGAACCCATCCCTTATGCCATCGAACGCTATACACGGGAGTCCCACCGGCTTTACAAGGTGATCGACGATCAGTTGCGGGACAATGACTTCATCGCCGGCCCCTCCTATTCCATAGCCGATATGGCCCTGTTTCCGTGGGTGGAATACCATGACTGGCAGGGCGTCGACCTGTCCGGTTTTCCCGCGGTCGCGCGGTGGTTCGACACGATGCTGGCACGACCGGCGGTGGAAGCCGGTCGCCGCAACCCCTGGGCGATTGGCGAATACGGTCCGAGCGAAGAGGGAGCCAATGTCCGCAAGGTTGTCGAATCCCGGTTCGACGATCCCGCGATGGGCGGGTGGACACTTCCCGCCGACGGGGAGACGCCGCGCAACGTTACCGGCTGGATGGCGCGCCAGAAAGGAGCGGGCAAAGAGTGACGGGACACACGCCCCACACGGTCGATCCCCTCGCCGGTGCTGCAACGGGGTCCGACACCAGGGAACGGCGGCAGACGCTGACGCAACAGGCCGTGGCCCGGTTGCGGCGCAACATCATGCGCAACGTCTACCCGCCCGAAACCCATCTTCAGGAAATCCCGCTCAGTCAGGATCTGAGCATGTCGCGCACGCCGGTGCGGGAGGCTTTGGCCACGCTGGCGAACGAGGGCCTCCTCCTCTACGCGCCCAAACGCGGCTATACCGTCCGAAAGTTTTCGCTGGAAGACGTGATGGACGCCTACAGCGTGCGCGGTGCGCTCGAAGGCATGGCGTGCCGCGTGCTGGCGGAACGGGGCATTGAGGACACGATCAGCGCCGAATTGCGCCAGATGCTCGTGACGGTCGATGACCTGCTGGCCGACGGGCGTCTCGATACCGACGATTGCGGCCCCTGGCGGGCGGCCAACATCCGCTTCCACACTTTGTTGCAGAGCGCCACCGGCAACCAGTTCCTCACCGCCGGTCTCGGGCAGGTCAACGACATCCCCCTCGTCTCCCATGCCGTCATCCAGTCCTACAGCTACGATGCCGTGCGCCGTTATCATGATGACCACCACGCGATCCTCAATGCCATCGTGGCGCGACAGGGCAGCCGTGCCGAAGCGATCATGCGCGAACACATTATGCGGGCGGGGGAATTCGTGCGCCATTACCTTTCCGACCATTCCGACGAGGAATAGACGCGCGGATCCTACCTGATCGCCCTACCCTATGGCCCGCTGACTGTCCGGCCACCACGGAAGGCGCAGCGCCTTCTTGTCGATCTTGCCCGCGGCCGTCAGCGGCATGGCGTCGACGCGCTCGAACGATTTGGGGCATTTGTAGGCGGCCAGAGACCGGCGGCAATGGGCGTCGAGGTCGGCATCGCTCACCGTATCCTTCAACAGCAGAACGCCGTGCACCCGTTCTCCCCACCGGTCGTCGGGCACCGCTATGATGGCGACCTGCCGGATGGCAGGGTGAGCGGCGAGCACATTCTCCACCTCGGTGGAATAGACATTCTCGCCCCCGGTGACGATCATGTCCCTGGAGCGGTCGATGAGGGTTAGATACCCCTCCGCGTCGATCACGCCGATATCACCGGT
Organism: uncultured Alphaproteobacteria bacterium; assembly: GCA_963799325.1. Lineage (GTDB taxonomy): Bacteria > Pseudomonadota > Alphaproteobacteria > Rhizobiales > Rhizobiaceae > Pseudahrensia. The sequence continues at coordinate 829,676 of CAWCWS010000004.1, forward strand.
GCGGACGAACCCTGTTTCCATCGTTTCGCCGGTCAGATCGTCCGTGCCGTAATAGCCGTCCATGATGGCGAGGCTGCGTCCGCACACCTCCCCCGCTTGCCCGGGGGGGCAGTCGGCACCGGCCTCGTCCACCACCTTCAGGTCCGTTCCCGCCGGGGGACGCCCGGCCGAGCGCAGGATGGCCCCATTCCCGTCCACAGCGCGAAGATGGTCCTCGTGGGTCAGCAATGTCAGCGGACAGATTTCGGTCTGTCCGTAAGCCTGCGTCAGCCGCACCCAGGGCAGACGGTCCAGCAACTCGCGCAGCACCGTCTCAGTTATCGGCGACGCGCCATAGAGCAGGTTGCGGACGGTGGCGAAGGAGGATGGGTCAAAGGCGGGATCGTCCAGGATCATGCGGATCATCGTGGGGGCGAGGAACACCGTGGTGATGCGGCGTTCGGCGAGATTCCTCAACACAAGCGCCGGGTCGAACACGGGTTGGGGAACGGCGGTCGCGCCGACCAGTGCCGCCGCCCACACCATCGCAAGACCGCTGACATGGAACAGGGGCGCGGTCAGCAGGCAGCGGTCGTCCTCCGTCAGGTCCAGCGTGTCCACCACGGCGGCGGCATTGGCGATCATGGCGCGGGACGACAGCATGACGCCCTTGGCCTGTCCGGTCGTCCCGCCGGTATGGAGCAGGGTGGTCAGGATTACCGGGTCGGTCGGTGCGCTTCCGGTCCTGGCGTCGCCGACGTCATCAAGGACGTCATCGAGGGCCAGAACCCGCAGACGCCACACCTCCGGCCACGCTTCGGCATGGGCCGCGCAGGCCGCGCCCACCAGCACCAGCCCGGCACCGCTGCTGTCCAGCTGGGCCAGCGTCTCCCCCGGCACGAGGCGGGCATTGAGCGGGGTGAAAACGAATCCGCCCAATGCTGCGGCATGGCAGGCGACGATATAGGCCAGGCCGGTGACATCAAGGACTGCAACCCGGTCGCCGGATTTCAGACCCCGCGTAACCATCCCGCTGCACAGGCTCCACGCCCGGTCGTGCAGGTCGACCCAACTCACTGTCCGTTTGCCATCTTCCACCGCGATTGCAGAGCCGCGCAGACGGATGTTGCGGATCAGGGTTTGGGAGAAATGCATGGCATTGTCTTTTGCGCGGGCAGTCATCGGTGGTCGAGTCCTCGTTTCATGCCCTGTGCGAACCGGTGACTTCTGAAAAGCCCTATCGTCGTTTGGGTTCTGATCGACCATTTGAGTATACAATTTACGTTCTCACGCCAAGCGGAAGATTGTATATCCGAAACAGTTTCATTGATCATGTTCATGAATGAGCATTCAACCTGAGCACATAAACCACTGCAATGACGATGTTATATGAGACAAACACCCTTCGCGGAGACAGGTTTGGAGCGGCGCAAACTTGAAAAATGCCGCTTGACACGCCCACCAACATCCTGACAGTTTGTATACATACGGGTCAGGTTTGTGCTGATCCGCGTTTTTGGGAGGAAACATAATGAAAACGATTCTGTCTCGCCTTCTGCCTGCATTCGCCCTCGCTCTCGTTGCGTCGGCGGCTGTGGCGGAACCCACCGTTCTGCGGATGAACAACTACGAACCACCTGCGGGCGTCACCAACCAGAATTTCTATCAGCCGTGGGTGGATCGCGTGAACGCGGCCGATCCCGACGCGCTCCGGATCGAGTATTTTCCGGGCGGAGGTCTGGGCCGTGACCCGACGACCCAGCTTGAGGTCGTGGAAAACGGTGTGGCCGATCTGGCCTACATTCTGGCGCCCTATCACGCGGGCCGTTTTCCCGACAATCTGGTGCTGAACTTCCCGTTCCTGGGTGAAAACACCACCGAGGCGTCCATCGCCGCATCCCGGCTCTACCAGAGCGGCAAGATGCGGGGTTACGACACCGTGGTTCCCATCGGCATCATGGGCAGCCCCGTCACCCTGTTCAATTCGGTCAAACCCATCAACTCCATCGACGATATCAAGGGCATGCGTGTTCGCGCCGCCGATGGCATTTGGGCCAAGCTGGTCCAGGCACTTGGTGGCGTTCCCGTAACCAACATTCCGGTCAACCAGTCGGCGGAAAACATGTCGCGGGGCGTGATCGACGCGAGCCTCGACAACTGGGTGTCGATCGACCTGTTCAAGAACTACGAGGTGGCCAAGAACGCCTATGTCGTGCCGTTCGGTCAGGTCATCACCATCATGGGTATCAACAAGGAAACCTATGAAGGCCTGCCGGAGAACGCGAAAGCCGCTCTCGATTCCGTCAGCTACGACGAATATGCCAAAATGTGGGGCGGCGTGATCGATGGTCTGTCGTCCACGGCCGAACAGCGGTTGCGCGACGATCCCGACTACACGGTCGTCGACTTCTCCGCGGAAGACCGGGCGAAAATCGAGGCCGCTCTGGAGGGTATCCGTCAGGAGTGGTTTGCCGAGGATCCCCAGAACGAGGACGTCTACAACAGCTTCAAGGCTGAACTCGAAAAGGTCCGCTCGGAATAGGTGTGAACGAACCCAAGGACCGAAACGGGGTCGAGGCGGCCATGCCCATACATGACGGCTCCGGTGCTGACACGCACTGGAGCGAACGCCTCGACATCGCCATCGCGCGCGCTGCCAGAATGCTGGCGATGTTCGCGGTCGGCGTGCTTCTCTTCTTCTCGCTGCTCGTCATTCTCAATGTCGTGTTGCGCTGGCTGTTCGGCTTGCCCCTGCTGTGGGTGACGGACGTTCAGTCTCTCATCGTGGCGGTGGCGATTGCCGGTTGCTTCGCAACGTCGCTGGCGGACCGCCACCACATCCGGCTCCGCCTTCTGGGCAGCCTCGTCGGCCCGCGTGGGCAGCAATTTCTCGAAACAGTAGCCGCGGCTGCGACCTTCGTCATCTTCGCCCTGCTGGTCTGGCAACTCGTTGTGTTCACCGAACGCAACATGGTGCGGGGTCTCGTCACCACGCTGATGGCCTGGCCCCGCGCGCCGTTCTGGTGGATCGCCACCGGCTTCGTCGCCTTCGCAGCCGTGCTTCAGGCGCTCGGATTGCTGGTCGATATCATCCGCACATTCCGCGGGGTGGCGGCGCCGGACAGGCGGACCGCGCTCGTATCCGCCGAAAAGGATCTGTAGCGGATGGATCCCCTCCTCACCGTCGGCCTCGGCATGGTCGCGCTGTTCGTGCTCATTGCTCTGCATTTCCCCATCGGCATCGCGATGGCGATCGTCGGCATTTCCGGTTTCGCGTTGCAGATCGGCGCATGGGAACCGGCCATCTCGCTGCTTGGCATCGAGACCGTCGGGCTGCTCTCCAACACCGATCTGGCGGTCATTCCGCTGTTTCTCATCATGGGCAGCTTCGCCACGGCGGGGGGCCTGTCGAGGGACATCTTCAACCTCATCAACGCCTTTCTCGGGCACCGTCGTGGCGGGCTGGCGATTGCCACCATTATCGGCTGCGCCCTGTTCGGCTCCATCTGCGGGTCGTCACCGGCCACCGCCGCCACATTCGGGCGCGTCGCCCTGCCCGAGATGCAGCGATACGGCTATTCCGGCTCGCTCGCGGGCGGGTCGATCGCGGCGGGCGGAACACTCGGCTCCATCGTGCCGCCCTCCATCGTGCTCGTCATCTATGCGGTGATTACCGAACAGTTCATCCTCGACCTGTTTCTGGCCGCTGTCATACCGGCCATTCTGGCGCTGGTGATGTATTGCGCGCTGGTCTGGATCACCGTCGCCATCAAGCCCGAACTCGCTCCCGCAGCAGACCGTGTCGGCTGGGCGGAACGGGGACGCAATTTCGTCGGCGCATGGCGGGTGCTGCTGCTGTTCCTGTCGGTCACGGGCGGCATCTATGGCGGCGTGTTCACGATCACCGAGGCCGCAGCACTGGGGGCCGTCATGTCCTTCGTGTTCGCCGCCCTCGGCGGCTCCATGCGGATGGCGGATTTCTGGGAGGCGCTGGCCGACACCGCCAAGAACACCGCGATGGTCTATGTGGCGGCGCTGGGCGCGTTGATCTTCTCCTATTTTGTCGGCTCGACCCAGGCGGCGAGCGCGATGGTGTCCGCCATCACCGCGCTGGAACTGAGCCCCATCCTCGTCATCGTGCTGCTGCTCGGCGTCTATCTCATATTGGGCTGCGTGTTCGATACGGTGGCCGCCATGCTCATCACCCTGCCCTTCGTGGCCCCGCTGGTGGCGGGTATCGGCTACGATCTGGTCTGGTGGGGCATCGTCATGGTGGTCGTCATCGAGGTCGGCCTCATCACCCCGCCGATCGGGTTGAATGTCTTCGTCCTGCACGGGGTCGCACCGAACCTGCGACTGGCGGAAATCTTTCGCGGTGTGGCCCCCTTCGTGGCGGTCGACCTGCTGCGTCTCGCCATTCTGGTGGCCATCCCGTCGCTCACCCTGTGGCTGCCCCAACTCATGCGGTAGCGCCATCTGCTCAAGGAGGTCTGCAATGTTGTACGAACTGCGCCTGTATCACGCCGCCCCCGGACGGCTGGACGATGTGGCGGCCCGGATGCGCGACGACATTCCGGCCCTGTTCGACACCCACGGATTTCCCCGGCCGGGCGGCGGCTGGACCGTCTCGTCCGGTCGTGGAATGCCCATGTATGTCTATCTGCTGAAATGGCCGGACACGGCGGTGCGGGCGAAAGCCTTCGCGTCTCTCTACACCGATGCCGCATGGGCCAAATTGCGCGACCGCACCAACGGGCCGCGCGAGATGGTGCTGAAATACGAGGTGCTGTTCATGCAGGCCGCCCCGGCGTGGGAGGCGGCGCGACAGCTTCATTCGGACCGTGACGGACCGGCGGACGGTGTTCACGAACTGTCGATCATCGACCTTCTGCCCGGCCAGACAGGCGCGGCCAATATGGCCCTGTCACAGACCGACCTCCCTGCCCTGCGGGATGCCGGATGCACGACCCTGGGCGTGTTCGACCTGATCGCCGGCGCGCCCATGCCATCGCTCGTGATGCTGACACGGTGGGACAGCGAGGCAGCCCGAAAAGAAGGTCTGCGCCGATACGAACAGACGGATGCGGTCATGTCCGCCCGCACGGACGAGGCGGACCGGTTGAAAGCCCACCTGCTCGGCCGCCGGGATACGTGGCTGCTGGAGCCGACCGCCTTCAATCCTCCAAACTACCACTGCGCGTGATGGGGTCGGGTCCAGACACAGCCTCCGGACTTGTGGCGGTTGTCACGGGGTCCGCACGCGGGATCGGCCTCGCCACGGTCGAACGCCTCGCGCGGGACGGATTCGCGGTCAGGGGGTGGGACCGGGACGGGGACGACAATGCCGCCGCTCTGGCCGCCCTGCGCGACGCGGGCCTCGATGTGGAAGCCGCCGCCATCGATATCTGCGACCGCAGTGCTGTCGTGGAAGCGTTCGACGCGCTTGGCGCCGTCCATGTGCTCATCAACAATGCCGGCGTTTTCGGTGCCGGTGCGGTGCTCGATATCACCGACGACGCGTTCCGGCACATGATGGAGGTCAACGTGATGGCCACGTTCATCATGTCGCAGGAAGCCGCCCGACGCATGGAACCGGGCGGGCGGATCATCAACATCACGTCGCGCGCGGCTGTCGGCGCGCCCGGTTATGCCCATTACGTGACATCGAAAGCCGCCGTCATCGGCCTCACCCGCGCGATGGCGATCGACCTCCGGGACCGTCAGATCAGCGTCAACGCGATCGGTCCCGGCATGGTGGACACCCGGCTGACGCGCGAGGCGTTGCCGCCGGACCTGTTTGCCAAGACGATGGCGACCCAGCCCGGCGGCGTGATGGCGCAGCCCGA
>CAWCWS010000005.1:0-182222 GCA_963799325.1 uncultured Alphaproteobacteria bacterium
AGTCCAATTACGCCAGGAATCCAGAAAAAGAATGCACCAATAACTAAGCAAGTAGTAGCATATCCTAAAATAGTGACTCCTAATAGGATAAAGCCTTCTTTTTGGTAACCAAGAATGAACTTATGAATTCCTAAACTACCTAAAATTATAGCTAAAATTCCTGCAAGCATCTTTTTGTTTTCCCCTCCGGCCCCGCTAAAAGCTTCTTTAGCTCCAGCTGTGAATTCATCGGCTGTTTTTTTAGCCCCTTCGCTGAATTCGTTGGCGGACTTTTTGGCATCTTCTGAAAAGTTTTTAGCCGATTCCTTGGCTCCATCAAAAGCATCATCTGCCTGATCTCCTAAATCTTTGTTATTGTCTGACATGGTTTATGGTATTAGTTGTTTATAGTTTCTAAATGTATTGAATAATTCAATAGCAAAAAAGTGCTTTGTCAGCAGGGCTCCTACAGTTCAATTTTGTTTCCATCCAAGTCTAAAATCCATCCAAATTTACCAAAGTCATATTCTTCAATTTCACCTACTACGGTAACTCCTTCCTCTTTTAGAGTTGCCAATAGTTTTTTTAAATTTTCAACCCTAAAGTTCATCATAAAATTAGATTGGCTTGGGTTAAAATAGGGAGTGTCCTTGGCCATTGGACTCCATTGAGTTGAACCATTATTACCTTCTTTATCTTTCCATGGAAAAGAACAGCCATATTGGTCGGTGTTTAGCCCTAAATGGGTTCTGTACCAATCCCTTGTTTTAGCTGGCTCCTTGGTCTTGAAAAAAATACCCCCTAATCCTGTAACTCTGTTTTTCATAAAACTTTGGACTAAAATCTTTGAAGAGATAACCTAATTTTGTTTTGTGGGCTATGAATTTTACACATGCTGATCAATTAGAATAGGATTACCGTCTGGATCTATTAGGGTAATATGAGCCGGTCCTGAAGCGTCTTCTTTTACGGCATTTATAATATTGATTCCTTGGCCCTGAATTGATTTTTGAATTTCCCTGATGTCGGAAAAATTGTCCAATGGATTGGCGTTGGAATCCCAGCCTGGGTTAAAAGTGAGAATATTCTTTTCGAACATCCCTTGAAATAGACCTATTGTTGCTGTTTCGTTTTTCATAATTAACCACTTCTGATTGATATCGCCATGAAAAATAGAGAAGCCTATGGATTCGTAAAACGCTTTGGACTCCTCAATATCTTTGACATTTAAGCTTATTGAAAATGCTCCTAGCTCCATAACTGTTTGAATATTGGTTGATTAGGAGCATTAAACTACGAATTTATTTTTTATTTTATCCACTACGGTCTGTGCCAATTTAATTTTGCTTTCCACTGTCCACCCGGCTACATGTGGCGATAATAGCACATTATCCGCTTCTATTAGGTACTGAAAGGCATCAGGTAAATTCTTATCTGTAAACATATTTTCAAAAGAGGCTTTCTCATATTCCAGCACATCCAATCCAGCGCCTAATACTTTACCTGATTTCAGGGCGTCCACTAAATCTGCTGTTTTTATGCATTTTCCCCTGGCCGTATTAATGATCCAAATAGGATTATGGAACATATTCAGAAATTCGGTGTCGACCATACCAATGGTTAATTCGGTTTGGGGCACATGTAAGCTGATGACGTCCACTCTTTTCTTAAATTCCATAATGCCTACTTGCCTAGCGTTATCGTCTTCTACGCCGCCTTGAATATCATAGCAGATAACTTCGTCCACATCAAAACCCTTTAATTTTTTAGCGAAGGCCTTCCCCATATTGCCATAGCCAATGATACCCACCACTTTGCCTTCCAATTCAAGGCCACGATTACCTTCGCGGTCCCATTTGCCGTTTCTTACTTCTCGATCAGCCTTGTTCAATTTATTAAAAAGCGATAATAACATACCCAATGCATGTTCGCCAACGGCATTGCGATTACCTTCTGGTGCAGCGGCTAGGAATATCCCTAAGGATTTAGCACAACGGATATCAATATTCTCAAGTCCAGCTCCCAAACGACCGATAAATTTGAGGGTTTTTGCTTTGTGTAAAAATGTTTCATCGATAGTGAATCTACTTCGAATGATTAATCCATCATATTCAGCAATCTTAGCTTCAATCTGTTCTTTGGATGAGGTATAGTCTTCATCATTTTGAAATCCAAGTGCTGAAAATTGTTCAATGATGAGAGGGTGATTGATGTCTATGTGTAGTACTTTCATTTTAGGGGGATTTAAATTTTTGGATAATGGGTTTGGGTCAATTTATCTTTAACATTGCCTGTATGCGCAGTACTTAGTTTTTCAAAGAGTAACACATGAACTTCTTCACCATTTAGGGTTGAAGGACAGTGTTCCACACCCCTAGGCACGACAATGATTTCTCCTTCATTTACAATTTCCGTTCGGTCCCTAAACTTCATATGTAAGGTTCCTTTTAAAACTTGAAACAGTTCATCCTCTTGGTCATGGGCGTGCCATACGAATTCATCCTTGATTTTTGCAAGTAAAACCTGCATATCATCTACTACCGCTATTTGATGCGGATGCCATTGCTTATGGAAAAGTGAATGTTTTTCTTTGAGATTGATGGGTTTCATGATTTCTTTAATTTTAATAACCTAAACCGCTATCCATATCTAACTTCTCAATTATAGCTAGCTTAAATTGGTGGAAATGTGCTAAATGCCCAAGATTAACTTGGCAATAGAGAAATAAATTAATATTCCAAAAATATCATTGCCCGTGGTAATAAAAGGGCCTGTAGCTACGGCAGGGTCAATACCTCGTTTATCTAAAAACACAGGGATGAAGGTGCCGATTAACGCCGCTATGATAATCACCGAGATAAGGGCCACACAAAGCGTCAATGAAATCAAATAACTAGTATGGAAGAAAAAATGACTGATCACTAAAACAATGGCCGCAATGGCCACTCCGTTGATGAGTCCCAAAGTGAACTCCTTTAATAATCGGTTCAAGATTTCCCCTTTTACTGTGTTGTTTGCTAGGCCTTGTACCATAATTGCGGAAGATTGTACGCCAACATTACCAGCCGTTGCTTGGATTAACGGTACAAATATGAGCAATATGGGGAAGTTACTCATCACTTCTTGAAAACTACTGATGATACTTGCCGCTCCAATACCCCCAAACATGCCTATGATCAACCAAGGCAAGCGTGCTTTGGTGAGTTCCCAAATACTATCATCTGCCTCAACATCCCTAGAGATACCGGCCGCCATTTGATAATCACGTTCTGCCTCCTCCTTAATAACATCTATAATATCATCAATGGTAATACGACCTACCAACCTTCCTATTTCATCTACCACGGGAATAGCTTCCAAATCATACTTACTCATGATTCTGGCCACTTCCTCTGGGTCCTCATTGACGTTTACATAATCTACCTTGGCGATAAAAACGTCTTTAATATGGGTTTTGGTCGAGGTGGTCAATAAATCTTTTAACGACAACCTACCTTTCAATTTATCTTCGTCATCGACCACATAAATGGAATGTACCCGGGTTACATTTTCCGCTTGCGCGCGCATTTCCTTAACACAAGTCAGTACGTTCCAATTTTCGTTGACTTTCACCAACTCCTTGGCCATAAGACCACCGGCGGAATTCTCTGCATAACGTAAAAGGTCAACGATGTCTTTGGCATGTTCCCTATCTTCAATTTCTGAGATGACCTGCTGTACCTGTTCCTTAGGGAGCTCACCAATAATATCGGCAGCATCATCCGTGTCCAGTTCGTCTAGCTCACTGGCAATTTCCTTGGCAGAAAGGTTACCCAGGATAGCCTCCCGAATGTCCTCGTTAAGCTCCGTTAGAATGTCAGAGGTTTTATCGCTATCTAGAAGTTTAATCAGATAGGTAGCCTCGTCATCATTTAACTCATTGATGATTTCTGCGATATCCGCATAATGCACCTCCTCAAATAATAAATTGAGTTCCGCGTCATTTTGATTCGCAATGAGCAGCTCTATTTCGGTAACAAGTTCTTCTGTAAGTTTAAACGGTATCATCTGCTATCTTCTTCGTCAATCCAATAAAATCTGCCACCGACAGCTGTTCCGGTCGCTGGTCAAATATAATCTCTTCTTTGAGAATATCTGATAGGTCCAAGGTTTTTAAACTGTTACGTAAGGTCTTTCTTCGTTGGTTGAAAGCGGTCTTGACAACCCTATAAAAGAGTTGCTCGTTACAAGGTAATGTAAAGTCCGTTTTACGGGTTAATCGTAAAACGCCGGATTGTACTTTTGGCGGTGGATCAAATACCTGTGGATGTACGGTAAATAAATATTCCGCATCGTAAAAGGCCTGGGCAAGTACAGATAGAATACCGTAAGTCTTACTGCCTTCCTGTGCACAAATACGTTGCGCCACTTCTTTTTGGAACATTCCCGAGAATTCCGGAATCCAATCCCGAAGTTCCAACATTTTAAAGACGATCTGGGTGGAAATGTTATAAGGGAAGTTACCAGTGATGCCAAATTGCTCCTCACCAAATAACTGCTTAAGGTCGTAATTCAAGAAATCTGCCTCAATGACCCTGAATGACCCTTTACCTTCCATTACTTTTGGATGTTCTAAAGGAAAGCTATGGTTAAGGTAGATAATGGAATCGGCATCCAAATCCATGGCCACTAAATTGATATCGCGCAACAATAGGTATTTGGTCAATACCCCGGTACCAGGTCCAATTTCAATAATATTATTATAATCCTTTTGCACTAAGGTTTCCGCTATCTGCTTGGCAATATCCTCATCTTTGAGAAAGTGTTGGCCAAGGTATTTTTTTGCCTTTACCGGACTTTTATCCTCATTTTTTTTACGACCAGAGTAAGCCCCCTTTTGTTTTTTCCTTTTCGTTCCCATAGCCCTGTTCTATTAATCCCTTATTTCGCAATATAGGCCCAGGCCTTTTTGCCTGATGCTAATTCTACCTCAATACGTTCGTAAGCTTTCCCTTCATATACGTCTGCCTTTTGCAATTCTTGAGGAGTAAGCGTGTAAACCTGCCCTTTAATTTTATGTTCTACATCGCCAGTTTGTTCTAAAGTTGGATATAGATTGGCCACTTTTTCAGCTGATATTCTATACCGATGAAGTTCATCTTCAAACCCCACTAACGGTCTTGAAAAAACACCTAATTGAACATCTTTTTCTTGCAAGGTTCCATAAGTGAAAATATAATGTGTGGCCGATGCTCTTTGTACAAAAAACTCATCTACAACTTCCAATTCGGTCGTAAATGATACTAATTGACCGGCAAAATTTTGCTGTACCTCTTTCCTCAATTTGGGAGCATTCTCTTTATAATAACGCTCTAACGTGGCTTTGTCTTCAACCGTGTATTGTACGGAATACGTAACGCCTCCCATGTCTTCTTCTACCATTACTTTCGTGAATTTTGCACTTAAGAACTTGCCCGTAGACAATACCGCAGGTATGTGATGCTCCTTCATCCATTTAAGCCATTTGAGATGTGCGGCTTCTTCAATATTGGTGGTAACGTTGTATATAAACATAAATAAGAGTAAAGTTTGAAAAGTATCGCTCTTTTAGCGCTTTCTAATTGTATATGGATTATTTAATTGATAGCATCTCCTCTGAGTATCCTAAAGTTCTTTCTGGCTTCGGGAAAATAGTAGCTATCCTGATAGTTGTAAATTATTTTCTCATAATTTTCTTTTGCCTTTTCCGGGGCATTGAACATTTTTCTATAGAGTTCTGCTAATGCGAAATAAGCATCATCAGCTAAAATACCGTTGGGATAAAAAGTGATGATTTTTTGATAGTTAAATTGGGCTTCCTCGTATTTTTTCTGTGATTCAAATAATTGTGCCTGTTTTAACAAAGCTTCGTCTTCAATCTTTTCGCCTTTATGGTTTTCAAGGATATCGTTTAAAACCGAAATCGCCTCCGTGGTTTTATTTTGATAGGCTAGGAAGTCCGCCCGAGCATAGGTGTTCAATGCGGTTTGGGTGGAATCTTCCAAGGAATTATCTGAAATCAACAAACTCAACTGCATGGCGTCATTGGCAATGAGTTGTGACGTAGAACTTCTCAATACTTTCAACTGGGTCAAAGCCCAATCAAAATCACCCTTATAAAAGCTGGTTTGTGCCACTTTAAACCGTGCTTCTTGACCCAAAACATCATTTTTAAGTTTCTGCTGAATTTGAGAAAAATAAATAAGGGCTTCGTTAAACTTTTTATTGTAGACCAGAATATCACCCAAAGCTAATTTTATGTAAGCGGTACCCCTTGTGTTCAAAGGCAGGTCTAGGCTGTTCTTTAATAGTTTTTCAGCAGGTAACGGGTCGTCTTTTTTAAATGTTAGGAAATTGGCGTAGGCTACTTGCAATTGTAAGGTTTGGGTTTTAAACCCATGAATGTCGATTAGATTTTCATATTTTTTTTGAATGGCATCCAGTTCGTTCGCAGTGGCATCAATAAGTTCAATATCAATGAGGTTGAGTTCTGCATCCAATCTAATAATCTCATCGCTAGAATTATCGATGATGTATTTGAAGATTTCCGTTGCCGTTTCATAATCTTCTTCTTCCAATGCAATGCCTCCTAAATTTTCCAAACGCAGGGTGGAACTACCGTCCATCCGCTTAAAAATGGCTTTTTCTTGTCGAAAGGCACTACCAAATTGTTTTTGTTGCACGAATAACCAACTCAGCATTTCGTTCCAGATAATTTCCGGATTTTTTTGTGCCCGTTCCAGTAAAATCTTTTTAAGGATAAGATTGTTGGTATCCTCTGGATTTTCGGAAACAAAATCATCGATACTTCTTAAGATATTGGATTTTGAAGTTTTACCATTACTGACCAAATTAAGGTAGGAGCTATACATGGCCTCTACATCTCCCTTTTCTCCATAAATTTTTGCCAATTGGTAATTAAAATCCAAAGCGGGATTTAACTTCATCGCCTTTTCAAAAGCCTGAATAGCCCAATCCAATTCGCTGTATTTCTGAAATTGAAGTCCAATGGCGTAGCCGTAATTTGGGTTCTTACCAATGACGTCCAAGGCTTTATCATAGTACGTCACCATCATTTCCTCCTGCTCCTGTAGCTTGTAATTATAGCCAAGATCGATTAATAAGGAAGGATAGGGACTGCGTTCTTCTAGTTTTTGCCTTAAGAAATTACCAGCATCTTCGTAGCGTTGTAATTGTTGGTAACAAGCCACTAAATCTTGAACATATTCTGTTCGTCTTGGATTTTGTTCCACGAGCTTTTCGTAGAAAACAACGGCCTTTTCAAAATCACCATCGGCAAAATATTGCTTAGCCAAAAAATCATCTTGACCCCAAGCAAATGTTGCTACGGATATATACGAAATAAGAAAGAGAATAAAACGCATACTCAAAGATACGCAGAATGCAATAAGTTGATGTTAAGGAAATGGGAAGGCCCATCTAACTTTTATGGCACACCTAAATTAATCGATAGTATCAAACCCGCAATAAGGAATCAAAACTTCAGGGATTTTAATACCCTCTGGAGTTTGATAATTCTCTAAAATACCGGCCAAAACACGTGGTAACGCCAAAGAGCTACCGTTTAAAGTGTGGGCTAATTGGTTTTTACCATTCTCGTCCTTGTAGCGTAATTTCAAGCGGTTGGCTTGATAGGTTTCAAAGTTGGATACAGAACTTATTTCTAGCCAACGGTCCTGTGCGGTAGAGAATACCTCAAAATCAAAGGTTAGGGCAGAGGTGAATCCTAAATCTCCACCACAAAGGCGAAGTATACGGTATGGAAGTTTCAATTCCCTTAAAATCGTTTTTACATGTTCTACCATGCTATCTAAAGCTTCGTAAGATTTGGAAGGATGTTCTACGCGTACAATTTCTACTTTGTCAAATTGATGAAGTCGGTTTAATCCCCGTACATGTGCACCATAACTTCCCGCTTCACGTCTAAAACATGGAGTGTAACCTGTATAGGTAATAGGAAAATCACTTTCGTTGACAATGACATCCCTAAAAATATTGGTCACGGGCACCTCCGCTGTGGGTATCAAATACAGGTCATCCGCCGTTACATGGTACATTTGACCTTCCTTGTCCGGTAATTGTCCGGTTCCATAACCGGAAAGCTCGTTTACCAAATGTGGAACCTGAATCTCCGTATATCCGGCAGCTGTATTTTTGTCCAAGAAATAGGCAATCAAAGCACGTTGTAACCGGGCGCCTTTACCTTTGTACACTGGAAATCCTGCTCCTGCGATTTTCACTCCAAGTTCAAAGTCGATGATGTCATATTTTTTAGCCAGTTCCCAATGGGGTAGAGCGCCTTCGGCTAACAAAGGTATTTCTCCCTCCTTAAAAACCTCTTCATTATCTTCTTCTGAGTTACCTGCGGGTACAGAGGAATGAGGCGCATTAGGTATTTGATATAATAAGTGCTGAAGGTCTTCTGCGGTGGTGTTCAAATCATCACCTAACTGTTTGGATTCTTCCTTAAGTGTTAAGGTTTGTTCCTTTAACAGGTTGGCCTCTTGAACCTTACCCGTTTTATAGAGCATTCCAATTTCCTTAGAAAGCTTGTTAGATTCTGCCAACACATTATCCAATTGGGTTTGGGTGGAACGTCTTTTTTCATCCAATTGAAGCACTTCTTCTAAAAGTCCGTTGGCATCGATATTCCTTTTTTTTAAGGCAATAACAAGTTCCTCTTTATGGTCCCTAATGGTTTGCAACTGTAACATGGTGGTTCTAATTTTGAAGGCAAATTTACATTAATCTTCCATTTAATTTGGATACTTTTAAGGTCTAAACACCGATTAATATGGTATTTGAACACTTTGCCCTTAATGTTGTCGATATTGAAGCCGTGGTCAGTTGGTACTGTACCCATTTGGGACTGACCATTAAGAATCAACAAAAGGAATCTCCTTTCATGACTTTTTTGACCGATAGTTCTGGTAGGGTTATTATTGAGTTTTACAAAAGGGAAGATGAACTGGCAGAGAATTTTAAGGAGCTGCACCCGTTAACTTTTCATGTAGCTTTTGTTTCTGAAAATGCAGAAGAAGATAAGCGGCGTTTATTAAAGGCCGATGCAAGTTTTGTAGAGGATGTGTTTAAGGAGGATGGTAGCCATTTGGTTATGTTAAGAGATCCTTGGGGCATGCCACTACAATTATGCCAACGCACGCAAAAATTCTAGTATTCTGCTTATTTCTCAGCCTGTAAGTTTGAAGGAAGAATCCAATCGTGATGTTTCCAAGGATTCCATTTTTCAGCAGCCAGGTCCGTTTTATCATTGATAAATGGCACATATGGTTTTCCATTAATACTGATTCTTGAATTCTTCAAATAGACCGATACCTGTTTACCTTCTTTTTCAAATTCCCTTTCTAAATGCTGGGCAAATTGCCAAGTAAAATCAGGATAGGTATACACTTTCCGTTTTTGGCTTTTGGTCAAATAATCATCCGGATTTATGGGGAACTTTTCTTGGGTGTTTTTGTCAACCACGGTGAATACTCCTTTTCCACTCCGACTTCTTAACATCATGCGCCAACTCAAACGATGCCCTTCTTCCGTCCAAAGAACATTGTCCGCAATTGCATAATGTCTTAAGGGAAGTAGGAACTGTAATGTAAAATAAAAGACCCCAATGCTTAAAAGTAAATTTTTATAAGAGGGTTCTTGGAATTCGCTCTTGGAGTAAGGCTCTTTTTTTTTGAAGAATAGATTTCTAATCGTCTCTGGCTCAAAAAAGAACACACTGAACGCTAAGGATAGATATGGAAAAATTCCAATTTGGAATATGATGGAATTGAATAGATGAAAAAAAATGGAGAGGATAAAAGCTATTTTTCTGGTAGGTTTCCATAACAAAGCAGGTACTATCAAGAGGTCGAACAGAATACCGGCAGTACCTATGATTTGATGTACCCAGGGCTCTTGCAAGAGACCGCCAACTATTGGATATTCTTTTTTAGGTTTCATAAGTACCTCGATCATGCTAAAATCTAACCAATCGCCATACATTTTTGCAATAGCTGCGTAGGTGTATACGATGAACAATTGAAGCACAATAATCCATTTGACGTAGCCATACATGGCATTGGTCTTAAGAACAGGCCTCATTCTAACATCCAGAGAGTGACTTCTATTAGCAGGTAAAAAACACATCAGAAAGCAAACCAAGACCAATAAATAGTAATGGTTGTTATAGGCGGTTTTTTGCATTAAATACACTCCTGTCCAAAGCAACGTAAAGCTGATGATACTTATTCGGTACTTCCAACCCAATGCGATAAAAATGCCCAGCAGACCCATTACGGCAAAATAGAAATACATTCCAGAACCCGGCAAAGGTTGTAACCATTCAAAATCAATAAAGGGGAAATGGTAAGTTGGTGCTACTAGGTTCCGCCTCACCCAACCAGTAGCTATGGCGCCAAAGCATTCCAAGGAAATAAGAATTCCGAAAAATATTCGAAAAATTATTAAAGGACTATTGTCCATTCGTTGAAACAATAACCTCCTTAACATGATTAGTTGGATATAAAGGCTAAGGATTTTTCTTTGTCCTTTGCTAATTGAGCTTTTAAGGCGTCGACCGAGTCAAATTTATACTCGTCACGTAATCTGGATAAAATATCAACTTGGATTTTTTCTTCATATAAATCCGAATCAAAATCGAAAAAGTTGATTTCAATTGATTTTTCTTTTCCATCTACCGTAGGATTAAATCCAATGTTCATCATACCGTAAACCAGCTTTTTTCTTATAGTGCTTTTAACAATATAGGAACCTGTTTTAGGTATCAATTTATAATCCTCATGAATTGAAAGGTTGGCCGTGGGATACCCTAATTGTTTTCCAAGACCTTTGCCACGAACTATGGTACCAGTCAACATATATTGATAGCCTAAATAGGCATTCGCAGTTTCAATATCACCTTCTTCCAAGGCTTTTCTAATTTTAGTGGAACTGACGGAAACCTCCTCAATTTCTTGAGCTTGAATTTCTTCTACCGTAAAATCATGGGTGCCACCAAAGGCGATTAAATCATTTATATTCGCAGTTCTATTACGACCAAACCTATGGTCATAACCAATAATCACCTTTTTGGTATGCAAGGTGTTGACCAAAATATCGCGCACAAATTCTGTTGCCGTTAGTCTAGAAAATTTCATAGTGAACGGATGGATGATTAGAATATCCAAACCAAGATTTTTGAGAATCATCATTTTCTCATCAATCGTATTCAACAATTTAATATCGGCATCTTTCTGCAGCACCATTCTAGGATGCGGGAAAAAAGTAAGCACCGCAGAATTTAATGTGGATTCCTTGGCATGATTTATGATTTTATCCAATATTTTACGGTGACCAATGTGCACTCCGTCAAAGGTGCCAATGGTAATGGCAATAGGATGTTTTTCTTTGTATTTAGAAATTCCGCGAACTGTAATCACCTATGATAGATAATAAAAAGACTTATATTTGATTTTGAGATAAAAGCCCCTAATGGTTACAAAATTACGTCTACTTTTCGCAATTACAATAGCTTTTCTTTCCTTTTACGGGGCGGCTCAAGATACATACTGGAAAAATACTGAATTAAAAGGGGAAGGAAAACAGTTTTCCGAAAAACAGTTACAAGTTGACCACGGCAAAGCGTTTATCTTGAACGAGTCAAATTTTAAGGACGCATTGTTTTCAGGGAAAAACGGGAATATTGTTTATTTTCCAGATGAGCATGGAAAAAGGATTGCTTTTAAGGTAGAAGAAACGCCTCTATTTTCAGCCGAACTGGCCCAAAAATATCCGAATATTAAATCCTTCAAAGGTATTGCCCTAAGTGATGCCTCTAAACAAATTCGGTTTAGTATGTCCCACAAGGGAATTCAAAGTATGATCAATGTAACCGGTGAGAACGGGGCGTTATTCATGCAGAAATCCGATAAGGATACGTATGTTTTGTACAGAAGGACGGAACAGACAGCGAAAGACATTGATTTTATTTGCCGTACAAAACCAACCCTTCAAGCGTATTCCCAAAACCGCTCCGCAAAATTAATTGATGACCAGAGTTTAAGGGTGTTTAGAGCGGCTATTGCTGCCTCTGGAGAATATACACAGTTCCACGGCGGTACAAAGGCGGATGCATTAGCGGCTATCAACGCAACATTGACGAGGGTTAATGGTGTTTTTGAACGTGATTTGGCGGTAAGATTGGAACTTATTGGAACTACAGATGCCGTAATTTACTTAGACCCTGAGACCGATCCCTACAGCGGCGGTCTAAGTACCCAAGCACAGAATACCTTCGCCTCGGTTATAGGAGAAGCAAATTATGATATTGGTCATTTGTTCAATCAAGAAGAAAATACGCTAGATGGAAACTCGGGTTTTATTGGTGCTGTTTGTCAGGATAATAAAAAGGGGAGTGCCTATACCACATTATCGACACCAACAGGTGATGTTTTTGATATTGATTTAGTAGCCCACGAAATGGGACATCAATTTGGGGCCAATCATTCCTTTTCACATATTTCTGAAGGTACATTGGTACAAGTAGAACCGGCCAGCGGTTCTACGATTATGGGCTATGCGGGCATTACTGGTAATAATAATGTAGCTCAAAATAGTGATGATTATTTTCATTATGTGAGCATCAAACAAATAGGTGAATATTTAGCAACCATTTCTTGCGGGCAAACCATTGCCCTTAGTAATACCCCGCCTTCTATGACGCCTTTACCAGATTATACCATTCCAAAAGGCACTGCTTTTGTTTTGACCGGTAACGCTACTGATGTTGACGGGGATATTATTACCTATGCATGGGAACAAATAGACAATGGTATTGTTACCCAAGCCACCTTTGGGCCAAATAATCCGGCAGGGGCAAATTTTAGGTCGTTACCACCTACCACTTCACCACAGCGTTATTTCCCAAAATTGGAACGGATTCTTAATGGTCAGTTGACTCAATCTTCCCCAACTGTTGGTCAGGCTTGGGCAACGGTCTCCAATATAGGTAGGGACCTTAATTTTTCAGTGACTGCAAGAGATAATGCGATTGGTGGCGGACAATCAACTTCAGATGAGGTTAATGTTTCGGTGCGAAACGACGCAGGCCCATTTTTGGTTGGGCGCACGGAAGTCTCCGATAACCCCGCGTTCGATCAGCACCTGCATGATCGCATAGCCTTCCGGATGGGAAAACGAAACCTGACTGCCGCGTTCGGCGGGGTCGCGCGGGCTGACGAGGGTCAGGTCGGTCGGTGTCTCGACCTGCGCGATGAAGCGTTCGCACAGGTCGATGGAACGGGTTCGGACATCGGCCATATCGAGCTCGTCCCAAATGTCGAGCGCGGCTTCCAGTGCCGACATCTGTATGACAGGCGGTGTGCCAATGCGAAAGCGGTCGATGCCTTGGCCGGGGTCGTAATGGCGGTCGAATGCGAAAGGTTGTGCGTGGCCGAGCCAGCCTGCGAGTGCCGGGTCGGTGGCTTCGGCATGGTCTTCCCGCACAGTGATGAAAGCTGGAGCGCCGGGTCCGCCGTTGAGATATTTGTAGGTGCAGCCAACGGCGAAGTCAGCTTTTACCGCCTGCAGATCCACCGGCACGGCACCGGCGGAATGGGCGAGATCCCACACGACGAGCGCGCCAGCCTCATGCGCCCGCGCCGTCAGGTCGGCCATGTCGTGCATGCGCCCCGTGCGGTAATCCACCTGCGTGAGCATCAGCACGGCAACGTCCTCGCCTATGCGGTCGGCGACCGCCTCCGGCGGGACGCAGATGAGTTCGTGGTCCTTGTCGAGCGAGGCCAAGAGGCCTTCGGCCATGTAGAGATCGGTCGGGAAATTGCCGGTGTCGGACAGCACCATTTTGCGATCCGGCCTGAGTGCGAGGGCGGCAGCGAGCGCCTGATACACTTTGAGCGACAGGGTGTCACCGAGCACGGTTGTGCCGGGTGCGGCACCGATCAGCCTGCCGACACGGTCGCCCAATATGCGCGGCTGCTGCATCCAGCCTTCACCATCACGACCGCCACCGTTCCAGCCGCCGATGAGCATCGCACCCCATTCGTCCGCAAGCATGGCATCAACGCGGGCACGTGCGGCTTTGGGCAGTGGCCCGAGCGAATTGCCGTCGAGATAGGTGATGCCGTGCGGCAGGTCGAAGGCCGCGCGGGTAGCTGCGAAGTCAGACATGAGCATCAGACATAGCGGTTGACGATATTTTCCAGCAATTCCTGTTGCCCGGACCGTGGATGTGGATTGACACCTTCGCGCTCGACCCATGCGGCGACTTCAGACAAAGTCTGTTTTCCAGCCAGCATTTCCACGGCCCCGTCATGGGTCCAGTTGGAATACCGCTCGTCCAGCAAGTCCTCCAGCACACGGTCTTCCCACATTTTATGGGCAGCCTTGAAGCCACGGGCGCAGGTGTCCATGCCACCGATATGGCCGATCAGCAGGTCGTTCGGATCGAGAGACTGACGGCGCAATTTGGCGTCGAAATTCGTGCCGCCTCTCAAAAACCCGCCACCGCGCAGGATGTGGTAATAGGCCAGCGCCACCTCCGGCACGGTGTTGGGAAACTGGTCGGTGTCCCAGCCGGACTGGTAGTCGTTGCGGTTCATGTCGATCGAGCCGAACACGCCCAAAGCCTGCGCCAGTGCGATTTCGTGCTCGAAGGAATGACCCGCCAGAATGGCGTGACCTTGCTCGATATTGAGCTTCACCTCGTCTTCCAGCCCATGCCGTTTCAGAAAGCCGTAGCAGGTGGCGACGTCGTAATCGTATTGGTGCTTGGTCGGCTCCTGCGGCTTGGGTTCCAGCAGGATCGCGCCCTTGAAGCCCGTCTTGTGCTTGTGTTCCACCACCATGTTCAGGAAGCGGCCGAGCTGTGCGTCCTCCCGTTTCAGGTCGGTGTTGAGCAACGTCTCATACCCTTCCCGCCCGCCCCACAGCACGTAGTTCTCACCACCGAGCCGCTTGGTCGCATCCATGCAGGTCATGACTGTGGCGGCGGCAAAGGCGAACACGCGGGCATCGGGGTTGGTGGCGGCACCGGCCATATAGCGGCGGTGGGAAAACAGGTTGGCCGTGCCCCACAACAGTTTGACACCGGTCTGCTCCATCTTCTCTTCGAAGATGTCGATGATGGCGTTCAGATTGTCGGTGTTTTCCGCGAAACTTTCGCCCTCGGGCCTGACATCTGCATCATGGAAGCAAAAGTAGGGCGCGCCGAGTGCGGTGAACATCTCGAACGCCACATCGGCTTTGAGTTTGGCCGCCGTCATCGGATCCGGCTCGCGGTCCTGGAACCACGGGCGGTCGAAGGTCTGGCCGCCGAACGGGTCACCACCGGGCCATGCGAAGGAATGCCAATACGCGACGGCGAAGCGCAGGTGGTCCTCGATGCGCTTTCCGCCAACCATCTCGTCCGGGTCGTAATGGCGGAAGGCGAGCGGGTTGGTGCTCGTGTCGCCTTCGAAGGGAATGCGTGTGGTGTCGCCGAAAAAGCCGGTTGTCATTGCAAGGCTCCATTTAGTCTTGAATAGAGGTCGCGATAATGGCCGTATCGAGCCGAGAGATCGCGCGATGGTTCAAAGGTGCGCGCCGTAGCGGGCGATGTGCAGATCGCTGCAGGGTCGGCTTTTTCCGCTGCCAGCAGACCGAGCCGTGCTGCGCCGAAGGCCGCACCGAATTCGCCGTCGGCTGGCAGGTCGACCGGCAGTGCGAGCGCATTCGCCACGATTTGCAACCAGCTGTGAGACGCAGAACCGCCGCCGACTGCCAAGACGCGGGACAGGTCCGTGCCCGCTTCTACAAGCGCCAATTTGCTGTCGGCCAATGCAAACGCCACGCCTTCCATCACGGAGCGGGTGACCGTGGCGCGGGTGTGGCTATGGTCGAGACCGATGAAGGAACCGCGGATGGAAGCGTCGTTGTGGGGAGTGCGCTCGCCCGCCAGATAGGGCAGGAACAACGGGCCTTCCGGCGTGTCAGCCAATACTTCGGCCGTCAGCGCGGCGGCATCTGTGCCATTCACGCCAGCCCACCAGTTCAGCGCGTCGGTGGCGGACAGGATGACGCCCATCTGGTGCCATGTGCCTGGCAGGGCGTGGCAGAAGGCGTGGACCGCACTTTCCGGGTTCGGCTTGTAGCCATCGTTTGCGGCAAACAACACGCCAGAGGTGCCGAGCGACACGAAGGCTGCGCCGTCCTGCACAGTTCCCAACCCGATTGCCGAAGCCGCATTGTCCCCGCCCCCGCCCGCGACGGGAACGACGTTCATGCCCCAGCGCGATGCGAGATCTGCCCGCAAGTGGGCGGATACTGCCGAGCCTTCCACAAGCGACGGCATATGGGACCGGTCGAGATGGCAGGCGGCGAGCAGATCCCCCGACCAGTCGCGCTTGCCCACATCTAGCCAGCTTGTGCCGGAAGCGTCGGACATGTCCGAGACCGCCTCGCCGGTTAGCCAGAGGCGCAAGTAATCCTTCGGCAACAGGATACGACGGGTTTTGGCAAATATGTCCGGTTCGTTGTTGCGCACCCAGTCCACCTTTGGCGCAGTGAAGCCGGGAAAGACGATGTTGCCGGTTATCGTGCGAAACTGCGGATCGGCGTCGAACGCAGCGGCTTCGGTGGCGGAGCGGGTGTCGTTCCACAACATGCAGGGGCGCAGGGGCTTCTCGTCCGCGCCCAGCAATGTCGCCCCATGCATATGGCCTGACAGGCCGATGCCACGCACGGACGACAGGTCGGCATCCAGCGCCGAAATAGCCTTGTCGCAAGCGTCGAGCCATGACGCCGGGTCCTGCTCGGACCAGCCGCTGACAGGGCGCTGGACGGTGAGCGGCGCGCTGGCACTGGCGACCACGCGCTGGTCCGCGTCGATCAGCAACGCTTTCAGGCCGGACGTTCCAAGATCGAGACCGAGATACATTACGACTTCCCCGGAGGACCCCTCCCGGGCCCATTCGCGTGCCGCCTTTTGAAGCATTGCCATCGGCGAACCGCAACCGCATGTCTCGGCAAAACACCGTGCGTCTGCTATGGCGGCAGCGTTCTTCCAAAAGGCCAGCCATTTATGACCAAGCATGTGGATGTCTTCATTATCGGAGGCGGTATCAACGGGGTGGGAATTGCCCGCGATGCGGCCGGGCGCGGCTATTCGGTCGCGCTTTGCGAGAAGATGGATCTGGCGTCCGGCACGTCCAACTGGTCATCGAAACTAGTGCACGGTGGTGTGCGCTATCTGGAGCATTACGAGTTCGGTCTCGTCCGCAAGGCGCTGAAGGAACGGGAGGTGCTGTGGGCGGCTGCCCCCCACATCGTCCGACCCATGCGCTTCATCCTGCCTCACCACAAAGACCTGCGCCCCGCCTGGCTGCTGCGGCTGGGCCTGTTTCTCTACGACCATATCGGCGGGCGGAAGTTGCTGCCTGCGACCAAAACGGTGGACCTGAAGAACGGGCCTTACGGCGCGCCTCTCAAGGACATGTTCTCCAAAGGTTTTCAGTATTCCGACTGTCAGGTGGACGATGCACGGCTCGTCGTGCTGAATGCGATGGATGCCGCCGCCAAGGGTGCGGAGATTTCCACTCGGCGCGAAGTCGTCTTCGCCAAGCGCGAGGGGGAACACTGGCACATCGACACCCGCGATGAAGACGGCACGGTGGTGGAATATACCGCGGGTCTGATCGTCAACGCCGCCGGACCGTGGGTGGACATGGTGTTGGGCGAAGCGTTCGGGCGCAACGACGCTCACAATGTCCGCATGGTTCAGGGCAGCCACATCGTCGTGCCTGCGCTGTTCGAGCATGATAACGCCTACATCTTCCAGAACGCCGACGAGCGCATCATTTTCGCCATTCCGTGGCGTGAGGACACAACCCTGATCGGCACGACCGATGCCGACTTCGAAGGCAATCCGCGCGATGCGAAAATCAGCGAGGCGGAAACGACCTATCTGTGCAAGGCAGCAAGTGAGTATTTCGAAAAGCCGATTACGCCCGCCGACATCGTGTGGACCTATTCCGGCGTGCGCCCGCTTTACGACGATGGCGCGTCCGCCGCGCAGGAAGCGACGCGGGACTACGTGTTCCGCCGTGACGGAGCGAAGAACGAACCGGGATTGATGAACATTTTCGGCGGCAAGATCACCACCTACCGCGAACTTTCGGAGAAGATGCTCGACGCGATCGGGGACGAGCTGGGCCGTCGCGGACGTCCGTGGACAGCCCGCGCACCACTACCGGGCGGTGATTTTCCCACGCAGGGCATAGACGCGCTCATCGCCGCGACCCGCGCACGCTACCCGTTTCTCGATGCGCCACAGGCCGAGCGGCTGGTCCGAGCTTACGGCACACGGGTGACACAGGTGCTGGGCAACGCAGCCGCGCAGGAACAACTGGGCGAGGATTTCGGCGGCGGACTGACCGAGGTCGAGGTGATGTATCTGATGACGAACGAATGGGCGCGCACCGCCGAAGACGTGGTCGAACGGCGCAGCAAGTTGTTGCTACGGATGGATGCGGCGCAAGTTGCGCGACTTGAGGAATGGATGGCCGAGCAGGTCTAATAGCCGATCGCGCAGCCGTCCTTACGGGGGTCGCTGCCACCGATCAGCACGCCGTTTTCCCAATCGATACGGATGGCCTGACTGCCACCGATGGGGTTCGCCGCATAAGCGATGTCGTGGCCGCGTTGGCGCAACTCTTCGACAATCTCCACGGGCACCGTGTCCTCGATTTCCACGACCCCGGTATAGGGATCGACCATCCAGCGCGGCGCGTCCTGCGCTTCCTGCACGTCGAGCCCGTAATCCAGATGGCGGGTGAGAAATTGCATGTGACCCATCGCCTGATATTCGCCGCCCATGACACCGAAACTCATGCTGGTGCGGCCATCGCGGCGCAGCATTCCGGGGATGATCGTGTGGAGAGGACGCTTGCCCGGTGCGATGCAGTTGGGATGGCCTTCCTCCAGCACGAAACCTTCGCCGCGATTGGTCAGCACGATACCGGATTTCGGCGTGGTAATGCCGCTGCCCCAGCCCCAGAACAGCGTGTTGATGAAGGACACCGCATTGCGGTCCTTGTCGACGACGGAAATCGTGACCGTATCGCGGTGTTCTGTCGCCAGCGTTGCGGGCTGGATGGTTTTCACACTGTCCATTGCAATGTCGTCGAACAGGGCGCGGGCGTAGTTTTCCGACAGCAATGTTTCAACAGGAACCGTCACTTGCGCCGGGTCCGCCAGATGCACCCCCCTCGCCCCGTAGGCGCGGCGACAGGCTTCCAATTCGAGATGGATGCGGTCGGCAGAAAGCATCGGCATGTCGGGCGCATGGCGCATCATGTTCATCAAAAGCAGCGCGATCACGCCCTGCCCGTTGGGTGGACATTCGTGGATGGTTTCACCCGCGAAGTCCGACGTGATAGTGGTCACATAGTCGCCCTTCGCCGTAGCAAAGTCTTCCATCGTGTGCAGCCCGCCAAGGCCTTGCAGGGTGTCAACCATTTCTTGCGCCAGCGCGCCGTTATAAAAGGCATCGCGCCCTTCCCGCCCGATCTGTTCCAGCGTTTGCGCGAGTTCTGTTTGATAGTGGATCGAGCCGACCGCCGGCACCTTGTCATCAGGCAAGAAGATGCGGGCCAACGCATCGTTCGTCCGCAGATGCTCCTCGTTCTTACGCCAGTCGGCGTGAACGCGCGGGGACACGGGGTAACCGTCGCGGGCCATTTCGATGGCCGGTTGCAACAATTCGGCCAGCGGCCTTGTGCCATGATCGGCATTGAGTTGCGTCCACGCATCCACAGCCCCGGGCACGATGACGCTGTGAGGCGAGGTGCGGGTCAACGCCTCGACGCCTTGCTCCCGCAACCGTGCCAGTGTCGCGGCCTTCGGAGCGCGGCCCGAGCCATTATAAGCGATGACTTCAGGACTGCCGACGACGGCGTAAAGCACGAAGCAGTCGCCGCCGATACCCGTCGAGCCCGGCTCCACCACACCCTGAACCGCGCAGGCCGCGATGGCCGCATCCATTGCGTTGCCGCCGTCCTTCAGCACGTCGATGGCAACTTGAGAGGAGAGTGGATGCGACGTGGCCGCCATACTGCTTCTGGCATAAACAGGTGAACGGCCCGGTTGCTGGAGGTCGCGCATATCTCTTTTCCTTCTAGCCCATTCGGCCCCTAGCGAGGCAATGGCGAGCGTGTAAAAGACACCGAACCCCACAAACAATCATAGCGCCATGACCGTCGCCCTGCACGATCTTTCTTGCCTGTCGAACTCCGAACGGGACACGCTGCTGTCGCGCGCCGAAGACGATCTCGCGCCCTTCATCGAGAAGGTCATGCCAATCATCGCTTCGGTGCGGAAGAATGGCGATGCGGCTCTCGTGGAGTTCGCGGCGCGGTTCGACGGGGCGCAGGTGGGTGCGGATGATTTGCGCGTGCGCGACGAAGCGTTCGATGCGGCTTACGAGGCGCTAGACCCAGAATTTGTAGACGTGCTGCGCTATTCCGCGGACAATATCCGCCTGTTTCATGAACGGCAGATGCCCGAAACAATGCAGTGGTCGATGGAAATCCGGCCCGGTGCGACTGTGGGCGAACGGTTCACGCCGATTGACTCCGTCGCCTGTTATTCACCGCGCGGAAAAGGATCGTTTCCCTCGGTCACGCTTATGTCCGTCATTCCGGCGGTGGTTGCCGGTGTGCCGGAGATCGTGATCCTCACCCCGCCGATGCCGGACGGGTCGGTGGACCCTGCCACGCTGGTGGCAGCGGATATTGCGGGTTGCCGGAACGTCTATAAGGCAGGCGGCGCGCAGGCCGTGGCCGCGGTCGCCTATGGCACAGAAACGGTGCCCCGCTGCCTCAAGATTGAAGGCCCGGGCTCGCCCTATCTCGCCGCTGCAAAGGTCGCGCTTGCCAACCGCATCGACCCCGGAATGCCGGCCGGGCCGAGCGAGGCGATCGTGTTTGCCGACGAGACCGCCAACGCCCGCATTGCGGCCTTGGACACGATCATCGAAAGCGAGCACGGAGACGATTCCAGCGTGTTTCTCGTCACTACATCGCGCGCTATTGCCGAGGAAGCGCGCGCTGCCATTCCGGGTTACTGGGCGGATATGAGTGCTGAACGGTCGGGCTATTCGCGCACGGTTCTTTCCGGCACGTCCGGCGGCATCGTGCTGGCACGGGACGAGGCGGAGGCCTACGCCTTCATCAACGACTACGCGCCGGAACATCTGCAAATCCTGTCCGAAGACCCGGACCGCCATGTGTCGCATATCCGCAATGCGTCAGAAATCCTGCTCGGGCACGATACGCCGGGCTCCATCGCCAATTACATGATGGGGCCGAATTGCGTGTTGCCCACATCCGGCGCGGCACGAACACGATCTCCGTTGGGGGTGATGAACTTTCTGAAAGCCTGTTCCATCGGGCGGCTGGACCGGACGGGTTTGCAGGAGATGGGTCCGAAAACGGCGATTTTTGCCAAGTATGAAGGGTTCGACGCCCATGCAGCTGCGGTGGGCGACAAGCGGCGCGCCGCGCGCGGCAACAGTTAGGTTAGGCTTCGTCGCGCCGCGCACCAAAGATGCAGCGCGATGCCGATAGAATAGGCCATCACGGCGAACAAAACGAAGCCCCACAGACCGAGCGACAGCATTGCCAGCAACAGCAGCGGCGTGCCGATGGAATTGCCCAGATTGCCCATCTGCGCCATCGCCCCGTTGGCCCGCGCCTGATCCTCCGCTTGATCGAGCAATTCCGGCACGGCCGCAAAACTGGCGGCCTGAACGAGGCCGAGACAGGCGAACAGAGCCACGCCCAGCATCGCGCGGCTTCCACGAATGGCAGCACTGCTGCGACCAATGCTGAAAGGCCGAATCCCAGCATCACCGTATGCACCGCCGACAGGCGCGGCAGGATGAGGATGCCTGTCAACAAGGCAGAGACCAGACCGGCGATCGGCATGGCCGCAATCGCCCAGCCACGACTGGCATCGTCCAGCCAGTCCGGCAGGACGGTGAGGATCGACACATAGGTCAGCGTATAGAGCAGCCATCCAAAGGCCGGAGCGGCAATGGCGGGGGACCGGTAGGCGGCAACATGTTCGCGCCACAGCCAGCTTGCGGAGATAGCCGGCGTGGTCATCGTCGTCAGAGATCAGCCGTTTCGGCAGCATGACCAGCAGGGACACCGCGCTCGCTGCCAGCACGATGCCGTGGGCGAAGAACAAGGCGGGCAATCCGTTCGCCTCGACCAGCGGAAGGCCGAACAGCGCGGTGATGGCGAAAGCCACGCCGAAGAACGTGCTCCAGATCGACATGACGAGCGGTCGCCAGCGGGCCGGACTGATCTGCGCCATCAGCGTGGGTGCGGCCACGACGATGATGAGGTGAGACAGCCCCTCGACGACGCGCGTCGCCAGCATCAGCCCGAAATCCGGCAATCCGGCCTGTACGAAGGACAGGGCAGCACCGAGCAACAGCGCAGGCAGCAACAGGGTGCGAAAGCCGAAACGGGCAATCAGCAGACCCTGCGAAAAGGCCGCAAACGATACCGACGACGCTGAGGGCCGAAACGAGAAAGCCGATCTCCGCCCCGTTGGCGGGATAGAGCGCCCGCACCTGCGCGAAGACGGTGCCGATCTTGGCAAATTGCGCCGCAGCGCCCAGTCCCGCCAGCCATAGGAGGGCGAGCAGCAAAACCGTGTCGTGGCGTCAGTCTATCCGGTTCGGTTGAAGGTGTGGACATCGTCCGGCCATGACAGGCCGTGCTGGCCCGTCGCAAGAGCGGGACGTGTCAGCCGTCGGCGTCCAGCGCATAGCCCGCACCGCGCACGGTGCGGATGAGGTTCGATCGCACCACCGGCATTCAGCACCTTGCGCAAGCCGCCCGACATGCACGTCCACCGTGCGCTGGTCGATGTCACCGTCCCGACCCCAGACACGGTCCATCAAAAGGTCGCGGGACCAGACCCGTTTGGGCCGTTCCATCAGCACCGTCAGCAGACGGAACTCGGTCGGGCCAAGGCGCAGAGGCTTTGCCGGCGCGGGTGACGCGATGTTCGGCGCTATCCAGCACGATGTCCTCGAATGTCAGGCTGGCACCGGTCGCCGCCGGGCGGGTGTGCCGCAGGCGGGCGCGCAGGCGGGCGACCAGTTCGCCAACGCCGTAGGGTTTGACGACATAATCGTCGGCCCCGGTTTCCAGCCCGCGCACCCGGTCGGCTTCCTCGCCCCGGGCGGTCAGCATGATGACGGGAATGTCGCGGGTTTCGTCGGCCTGCTTCAGGCGACGGCAGATTTCGATGCCGGAGATGGACGGCAGCATCCAGTCGAGAATGATCGCGTCCGGCATGATTTCGACAGCCAGAAGCAGGGCTTCCTCGCCATCGTCTGTGGCTTCGACGGAAAACCCCTCGCGTTCCAGATTGTAGCGCAGCATGTCCAGTTGCGGCGCTTCGTCCTCGACGATCAGAATGGTCGCCTGCTCTACGCCGGGTTTTGCAAGCGCCGCCGACACGCCGTCAGGCTCCGCTGGTTGCAACATAGCCGGACGTCTCATCGCCCTTGGGCCGTTCCTCGTCCGGCATCTGCCCGTCGATCAGAAAATGGATCTGTTCGGCGATGGACGTGGTGTGATCGCCCATGCGCTCGATGTTCTTGGAGATGAACAGCAGGTGCATGCAGGGCGTGATATGGCGTGGGTCTTCCAGCATGTAGGTCAGCAGAGTGCGGAAGAGGTTGTTGTGGATCTGATCCACTTCCTCGTCGCGCAGGCGCACATCTTCGGCGGCGGCAAGATCGCGGGTCAGGTAGGCGTCCAGCACGTCCTTCACCATCTGGCGCACCATCAGGCACATGCGGCGGATGGTTTTGGCCGATGACCCCACCGGCGGCACCTGCGCCAGCACCTTGCTGCGCTTGGCGAGGTTTTTCGTGTAGTCGCCGATACGCTCCAGATCGGCCGCCACCTTCAAAGCCGCCAGCACCGAGCGCAAATCCTGCGCCTTGGGCTGGCGCAGTGCGATGATGCGGACGACGAGCTGGTCGATTTCCGCTTCCAGATCGTCCACCGCCTTGTCGTCGGCCAACAGTTTTGCGGCGACGTCCTGATCGCGCGAGACGATCAGTTCGGCG
The DNA here is from genome assembly GCA_963799325.1 of uncultured Alphaproteobacteria bacterium. Classification (GTDB taxonomy): domain Bacteria; phylum Pseudomonadota; class Alphaproteobacteria; order Rhizobiales; family Rhizobiaceae; genus Pseudahrensia. The sequence goes on from CAWCWS010000005.1 coordinate 24,173, forward strand.
GCATCCTCGATCTGCTGTTCCACCAGACCGCCCATCGTGACGACCTTGTCCTCGATGAGCGCCAGATCCTTGTCGAAGGCGGATGCGATATGTCGGTTGAGTTCGACCATGAGTGGCTCCTTACCCGATGCGGCCGGAAATGTAGCTTTCCGTGCGCGGGTCTTTCGGGTTGGTGAAAATGTCGTCCGTCGCGCCGGTTTCCACGATGTTACCGAGGTGGAAGAACGCCGTTTCCTGGCTCACGCGGGCGGCCTGTTGCATGGAATGGGTGACGATGACGATGGTGTAGCGCTGGCGCAATTCGTCGATCAGTTCCTCGACGATGGCCGTGGCGATCGGGATCGAGCGCCGAACACGGCTCGTCCATCAGAATGACATCGGGCGACACGGCGATGGCGCGGGCGATGCACAGGCGCTGCTGCTGACCACCGGACAGGCCGGTGCCGGGTTCGTTGAGGCGGTCCTTCACCTCTTTCCACAGGCCTGCCCGTTTCAGGCTCTTCTCGACCTTCGCGTCCATCTCCGCCTTGCCGGTGGCGAGACCGTGAATGCGCGGGCCGTAAGCGACGTTTTCGTAGATGCTTTTGGGAAACGGGTTGGGCTTCTGGAACACCATGCCGACCTCGGCGCGCAGTTCCACCACATCCACATCGGCATCGTAGATGTTGCGCCCGTCGAGCAGGATCTCGCCCTCGACGCGGGCGATGTCGACCGTGTCGTTCATGCGGTTGAGGCAGCGCAGGAAGGTGGACTTGCCGCAGCCGGACGGGCCGATGAGCGCGGTGACCTGCTTCTCGCGGATATCGAGGCCGACCTCGTTGAGCGCCTGCTTGTCGCCGTAGAAGACGGAGACGTCCCGGCACTGCATTTTAACGGGATTGTTCGTTTCGCGGTTCACGGTCGGTCCTGTCGAAGTTGAATGGGGTGCATCTTACACATCTTACCAGCGCCGCTCGAAGCGGCTGCGAAGCCAGACTGCGATGGCGTTCATGGCGATGAGAAACAGGAGCAGTATCACGATCGCCGCCGCCGTCTTCTGCTGGAAGCCGATTTCGGGGAAGTCGGCCCACATGTAGATCTGCACCGGCAGCACGGTGGCCGGGTCGGTGACGCCGGTCGGCAGGTCGACCACGAAGGCGACCATGCCGATCATCAGCAGCGGTGCCGTTTCGCCCAGCGCGCCGGCCATGCCGATGATCGTGCCGGTGAGCATGCCGGGCATGGCCAGCGGCAGAACATGGTGGAACACGGTCTGAATGCGGGACGCACCAATGCCGAGTGCCGCTTCGCGAATGGAGGGCGGCACGGCGCGCAGGGCGGCGCGGGAGGCGATGATGATGGTCGGCAGTGTCATCAGCGCCAGCACCATGCCGCCGACGATGGGGGCGGAGCGCGGGAACTCCATGAAGTTGAGAAACACCGCCAGACCGAGCAGGCCGAACACGATGGACGGCACGGCGGCGAGGTTGTTGATGTTGACCTCGATGAAATCGGTCAGCCGGTTCTTCGGCGCGAATTCCTCCAGATAGATCGCGGCCAGCACGCCGACCGGTGCGGATAGCAACAGCGTGATGCCGAGCGTCAAGGCGGATCCGATGAGCGCGCCCATGATCCCCGCCATTTCCGGCTCGCGGCTCGCCCCGCCCGTCAGGAACTGAACGTTGAACTTGCGCTCTACGATGCCGCGCTCGACGAGGTCGTCCACATAGGCAATTTCGGCGTCGGTGATGTTGCGCTGGCTTTCCGGCAGTGTCGTATCGACCAGACCCTTTCAGATACAGGTCCGCATCGTCGGAAATCGGCACGTCGATGGTCTGGGTCGTGCCGATCCAGTCGCGTGTTGTCGGCCACTCGATTGCGCACGATGACGGGTGCGCCGGTCGAGAACAGACCGCGAATGGTGCGCGCTTCACTTCGGCCCGTGACGTCGGGAAACAGGCCCGCTTCCGCATCACGCACGAGGGCGCGGTAGTCGAACGTGTCGGCGTTATCGGCCGTCAGGCCGTCGTCCGTCAGTTCGACCGGCAGGGCGACATGGTAATAGGTGAAGGCCGGTATCGCGTTGCCGACCACCGTGGAGAGCAGCAGCACGAGAAAGCCGAAAGCCGTGAAGACCGCCGCCAACCCGTAAAGGCGGAAGCGGCGTTCGGCGGCAAAGCGTTTGGCCGTGCGTTTGGAGCGGGTGCGGCCCATGTCCGACACGCCCTTTCCGCCATGCCCGGAAGCCGGGGGCGTGACGCGGGTCGCGCCGGTATCGTTGGCTTCGACTGCCGCTTCGCCGGGTGTGATCTGGGGACTCAGTCATACTGTTCCTTGTATTTCTGAACGACCCGAAGCGCGACGATGTTGAGCGCCAGCGTGATGACGAAAAGCACGAGACCGAGCGCGAAAGCGGCCAGTGTCTTGGCGCTGTCGAACTCCTGATCGCCGACCAGCAGCGTCACGATCTGCACCGTGACGGTGGTCACGGCTTCGAGCGGATTGATCGTCAGGTTCGCCGCCAGATCCTGCCGCCATGACGACGATCATCGTCTCCCCCACGGCGCGCGAAACGGCCAGCAGCATGGCCGACACGATGCCCGGCAGGGCGGCTGGCAGAACGACGCGGCGGATGGTTTCGGATTTCGTCGCGCCCAAGGCCGCCGACCCGTCACGCAGGTTTTGCGGCACGGCGTTGATAACATCGTCGGAGAGAGACGACACGAAGGGGATGATCATGATGCCCATGACAAGACCGGCGGCCAGTGCCGATTCCGAGGATACGGACAGGCCGATGCTTTCTCCCCATCCACGAATAGCAGGCGCGACGGTGAGCGCTGCGAAGAAGCCGTAAACCACTGTCGGCACACCGGCCAGAATTTCGAGCACGGGCTTTGCCACCTTGCGGAAGCCGGATGGACGCATAGTCCGACAGGTAGATCGCCGACATCAGCCCGACCGGCGCGGCCACCGACATGGCAACCAGCGTGATGAGCAGCGTGCCGGCAAACAGCGGAATGGCCCCGAAGACGCGGCTGTTATCGTCGGACGTGGAAGCGCCCGCCCCCTCGAAGGCCGACTGGGGCGACCAGTGAATGCCGAAGAGGAAGTCGAAAACGGACACGCGCCCGAAGAAGCGGATGCTCTCGAAGATCAGCGAGAATACGATGCCGACTGTCGTCAACACCGCAACGACGGAACAGGCGATCAGCGCATAGCGCACGACCGTTTCGACCGACTGGCGCACACGCTTGGTCGCCGTGAGGCGCGACAATGCGTAGAGCAGACCGACAAGGGCCGTGCCCAGAACGAGCGCCGCGACGATCCAGAACGCTATGCATTGCAAGTCTGCGACATACGCACCCGCCAGCGTCTTCTGCTCGTCGGGAAAGCCGATGCGCCCGCCGGATGCGAGCGTCATCACATCGTTGACGAATGCCTGCGCCTGCGGACCGGACAGCGCGTCGATGACGCTTGCGAACGTCGCCGTCAGGTCGCTTTCGATGAACCACGCCGCAATGCGCGAAGCGACCAGCCATACGGCCAGCGCAGGCAGCAGGGTCCAGAAGAAGGCGTAGAAACCGTGATAGACGGGGCGCGAATGCAGCTTGGCCGTCTTGCCGCCCACCAGCGCTACGGAGCGCGAGCGGGCGGCGAAATAGGCGATGACCGCCAGGGCTATGAGGGCAATGGCGATCATCTGTCAGGCTTACATGGACAGGGGCTTGATGCGCCTGTGCGTCGGCCGCAACCGTGTCACGGTCAGCATCCGGCAGCGGGATCAGGCCCTTGTCGGCCAGATATCCGTCCGGACCCCAGGTGTTCTCGTCGGTGAACTCGGCCACGAATTCCTCGATACCGGGAATGACACCCACATGCTCTTTCTTCACGTAGAAGTAGAGCGAGCGGGAGATCGGATAATTGCCGGCAGCGATGTCGTCGAACGTGGGCTCGACACCGTCGACCGTTGCGCCGTTCAGCTTGGCGGAGTTCTGGTCGAGGAAGGAATAGCCGAAGATGCCGACAGCGTTCGTGTTGGCTTCCAGTTTCTGAACGATCAGGTTGTCGTTCTCACCGGCTTCGACGAAAGCGCCGTCTTCACGGATTGCCGTGCAGGCCTTGCCTTTTTCTTCCATCGCTTCGACGGCTTCGGGGCAGGCCTCTTCCATCACCAGTTCGACGAAGGCGTCGCGCGTGCCGGAGGTCGGCGGCGGGCCGAGAACCTCGATCTTGATGGCGGGCAAGGTCGAGGTTCACGTCGGACCACTTCATCGCGTCGTTGGCGACGACCTGCGCCGTCCTTGACGATGTTCTTGGCAAGCGCGCCGTAGATGTCGTCGCGTGTCAGCGCCAGTTCGATGCCGCCCTTGGCGGAACCAAGCACGATGCCGTCGAAGCCGACTTTGACCTCAACCGGCGTGACGCCGTTTGCCGACACAATCCTCGAACTCGCTGTCCTTGATGCGGCGCGAGGCGTTCGTGATATCGGGCGTCTGTTCACCGACACCGGCGCAGAACAGCTTCATGCCGCCGCCGGTGCCGGTGGATTCGACGATCGGCGTGCCGAAGGATGTGTTCTGGCCGAAGCGTTCGGCAACGGCTGTGGAGAACGGGAAGACAGTCGAGGAGCCGACGATCTGGATCTGGTCGCGGGCGACGGCTGGCGTGGCTGCGACGGCGGCGGCAAGCACGAGGGCGCTTGCGGAGCATTTCAGGAATGCGGTCATGTCAGGATGTTCCTTGTCATATGACTATGTTCATCGGGCGGCGCATTCGATCTGCGTGGCGAATGTCCGCCGCTGGGCGCCGGTCTAGGGAGCGTGTGCGAAGCGTTTGTGACATTCGTGTTTCAGTTTTGTGACAGTGCACCTGTCCTGTGGAAAACCGGCTCAGGCGACGGGCAGCAACACTGAAATCGTTGTGCCTTTGCCCAGCGTGCTCGCCATATCCAGCCGCCCGCGATGACGGTTGACGATGTGTTTGCAGATGGCGAGACCCAGTCCGGTGCCGCCTTTCGCGCGGGAGCGACCGGAATCGACACGGTAGAATCGCTCGGTCAGGCGCGGCAGATGTTCCGGCGCGATGCCCTCACCGGTGTCGGCAACCCGCACCGTCCACACCGCACCGGCAAAGCGCGGCATCGTCGGGCGGTGTTCGACCGTGATCGTCACATCGCCCTCGCTGTAGCGCAGGGCGTTTTCCAGCAGATTGAGAAACACCTGCTGCAACTGGTCGCCATCTCCTGTCACCAGTGCCTCGGTGACAGCCCGACCGGATGTCGATTGCACGGGCGTTCTCCTCACGGCTTTGCACGAGATCGACCGTGGCTTGAAGAGCAGTCATCAGGTCCACCTTGCCGGTGGGGCGCACGCGTTCGTCCTCTTCCACACGGCTGAGGGACAGCAGATCGTCGATCAGCCGGTTCATCCGCCCGGCCTCGCTCTGCATCGTTGCCAGAAACCGCGCTTGAGCCTCCGGATCGTCGCGCGCCGGTCCTTGCAGGGTTTCGATGATGCCGGACAGGGTCGTGAGCGGAGAGCGCAGTTCGTGGCTCACATTGGCCACGAAGTCGGCGCGTTGCTGGGCGGCCTGCAACAAGGGCGTCACGTCCCGCAAGGTCAGCGCTATCTTCGCATCGACGCCGTCGAGGGCAACGGCGGTGAGGCGGTAGGTCTGGCTGTAGGCACCGACCAGCCGGATCGTCGCCTGCGCCTTGCTGGCTCCTTCCAGCACCTTGTCCACACAACCCAAGCGCGCCGGGTTGGCGCATGACGCGCACGAAGGGTTGGCCTGCCAGCCGGTCGCCGAGCAGTTCACGCGCCGCAACGTTCGACTGCACCACCAGCCTGCCGCCGTCGAGCAGCAGGACCGGCTCGTCGAGGGCATCGAGTATCGCGGAAAGATCGCCGCCGATCATCGGGCGTTCGGCCTCGTATGCCTGCACCAGCGCCAGCGCGACCATCAGGTCGAGATGCGCTCCGCCACCGTTCTTGAAGACGGTGATGTCGGCGTCGTTCTCGCGGCCTTCCCGTCCGGCCACGAGATCGTGCAGATCGCCGCAGATTGCATCTTCGGTGATGATCCCCGTCAGCCAACGGGCGCACGAATTCGCCGATATGGTGCAGCGTGGTGGCGCGGCTGTCCACGAACCAGCGGGCGCGGTGGTGGAGGTCGTCGTCGGCTTCGCGCATGTCGGGGCGGTAAGCCCCGACGAGGTCCACGTGGCAGCCGGGCGGCACCAGCGCGCCTTTCAGAATCGGATCGATGGTCATGGTCGCGCAGGAGATGATGTCGGCCTGAGGGATCGCGGCGTCGAGGTCGGTGACGACTTCCGCGCCGATCTCGTCAGCCAGCGCCTGCGCCCGTTCCGGTGAACGGTTCCAGATCATCACACGGTCGATGCCGGGGCGGACATGGCGGTGGGCCTCGATCAGCGGGCGGGCCATCGAGCCGGCCCCGACCATCAACAGGGTTTTCGCATCCTTCCGCGCCAGCAGATCCGCGCCGAGGGCACTGTCGGCGGCTGTTTTCCAAGCCGTGACGGACGTGCCATCGACGCCTGCCGTCACCTGCCCCGTCACATCGTCAAACAGGGTGATTTGCGCGTGGACGCTGGGCAGGTTGCGAGCACCGTTGTCCGGCACCACCGTCGCCGCCTTCGTGCCAGCGCCTAACCCGTCTATCCATGCAGAACGCACCAGCATGGTATTGCCGCGCGCATGGACGAGACTGTCGGCGATGTCGGCTGGGGCAAGGTTATGGCCCGCGCGCAGGGCGTCGATGACTAAAGGCCAGCTTGCCAGTCGTGTCACGTCGTCGGTGGTCAGATTGATGGGCATGACTGCCCTTTCCTGTTTACTCGAAGACGATAGACGGCCCCTCCGGGCGTGCGGAGTCAAGCTGCGACGCTACGCCCTGTGCGATACCGCGGTAAACGGCTGCATGGGGGCCGTTCGGCTCCTTGGCCACGATCGGCGTACCCGCATCGGAATTGGTGCGGATATCCATGTGGAGCGGCACCTCGCCCAGCAACGGCACGCCCAGTTTTGCCGCTTCCGCCACCGCACCGCCGTGGCCGAAAATGTGGCTTTCCTCTCCGCAGGTCGGGCAGACGAACGTGCTCATGTTTTCAACGATGCCGAGAATGGGCACGGACACTTTCTTGAACATGTTGATGCCTTTCCGGGCGTCGATCAGCGCCAGGTCCTGCGGCGTGGAGACGATGACGGCACCGGCCAATGGAACGTTCTGCGCCATCGTCAACTGCGCGTCGCCGGTGCCGGGGGGCATATCGACGATCAACACATCAAGCGGGCTTTCCTCCGTGCCCCACGCCACTTCGCGCAAGAGCTGGGTGAGTGCGGAAATAACCATCGGCCCGCGCCAGATCATGGGCGAATCCTCCTCGATCAGCGAACCGATCGACATGGCGCGCAGGCCGTGGGCCAGCATAGGTCGCAGCACACGCCCGTCCGCTTCCGGCTTGCCGGTGAGACCAAGGAGACGCGGCAGGGAGGGGCCGTAAATGTCCGCATCCAGAATACCGACCGCGAGGCCCATGTCCTTCAATGCCAGCGCGAGATTGACGGCAGTGGTCGATTTACCAACGCCGCCTTTGCCGGACGCGACAGCAACGACATGCTTGACGTGGGGAATGCCCGGCTTTTCCCGTGCAGCTGCCCGTGGTGGCGGAGCGGTGGGGGGAGAAGCGGACGGTGAGCCGGGTTTCTTTTCCGCCGTCATGGCGACCATCGCGGACGCCACGCCCGGCAGGGCCTCGACCGCAGCCTGTGCCGCGCCACGCAACGGCTCCATCACCTCGGCCTGCTCGGCGGGAACTGTGAGCGAGAACATGACTTTCGCACCCGCGTCGCCATTCGTGACAAACGGTTCGGATACGAGACCGGCCGACACGAGATTGCCAGAGCCGTCCGGCAACACGACGGCGGAAAGGGCTGCGCGGATCTGGTCTTTGGTGACGGTCATGGCTGGCAATCGAAACGATGTCTTTACCAGCCATTTAGGAGCGATCGACGCCGCGCGGAAGGCCCGCACCGCGTCGGAAGCGATTTAGCCGAGCAAAGAACCTAGCTGCATGGCGATGCCCATGTCGCCTTCGATTTTCAGTTTACCGGACATGAAAGCCATCTGGGCGTTCTGTTCACCGGCGGCGATTTCCTCGAAATCGTCCTTGGAGACGCCGACCGTGCAGTCGGCATCTGCAGATGCGCCCTTAGTGACTTCAGCGGGCGTTTTGGCGCCGTCGATGGTCATGGCACCATCGTCGCCGAAGTCGAAAACGACGACTTTGCCGTCGATTGCGCCTTTTTCGGCAACGCGAGCCTGCATCTGGGTGGTGATTTCGTCGAGTGTCATGGAACAAGCCTTCCGTTAACGTAAGAGTTGGCTTGCCCCTGCCGCATCGACGCGGCATAGTCAAACATACCCGCCGGTATGTTTCCGGTTTTAGACCAAGGATTTCCCATGCGCGAAGCTGTCATCGTTTCCACCGCCCGCACGCCGATCGGCAAGGCCTATCGCGGCGCTTTCAACAATACGCCGTCGCAGCAGCTGGCCGGACACGCGATCAGGCACGCCGTGCAACGCGCTGGTGTAGATGGCGGCGAGATTGACGATGTGGTTTTCGGCTCCGCACTGCAGCAGGGCGTGCAGGCCGGCAACATCGCGCGGCAGGCGGCTTTGGCAGGCGGTCTTCCGGTAACCGTTTCAGGCATGAGCCTGGACCGGCAATGTGCGTCCGGCATGATGGCGATTGCGACCGCGGCCAAGCAGGTGGTGCACGATCACATGCCCATCTGCATCGGCGGAGGCGTCGAAAGCATTTCGATGGTGCAGACGCCGGAGATGCGGGTGGCGGCAGACCCGAAACTCGTGGCCGAACATCCGCACATCTACATGTCGATGCTGGAGACTGCCGAGGTCGTCGCCGACCGCTACGGCATATCGCGCGACGCGATGGACGAATACGCACTGCAATCCCAGCAGCGCACCGCGGCAGCGCAGGAAGCGGGCAAGTTCGATGACGAGATCGTGCCGCTGACCTCCACGATGGTGATGGTGGACCGGGAGACGAAGGAAAAGTCTGAACATGAGGTGACGCTGGACAAAGACGAGGGCAACCGCCCGTCCACCACGCTGGAAGGCTTGCAGGGTTTGAAGCCCGTACTGGGTAGCGGAAGTCGTTGCGTGAGAACGTGCCATCGCGGCGGGCTGACTTATCCAAGACCGGGATGTGCGGTTCGATCCCGTGCTCATGGACGAGCCAACCTAGCATCTCGGCCGTGCCGTAACCGGTGTCGCCAGCCAACCGTGCCGGATAGAGATCAAAGCGATCCATCGTGCGTTCGATCATGTCGCGACAGGCCTTGTTCTCAGCCTGCCTGATAGGAACGCTTGGCTCCACATCGACGATGATGGCGTGGTCGAGATCGACCAGATAATTGGTGCAGTAGCGGAAGTATGCCTTGCCGCGATCCGCTGCTGACCAACGGGCCGCCGGATCGGATGGCGAGATGTATTTGGGCTGAACGGGTGTCGCTGCGCCAAAAGCGGCATCGTCCAGCGTGTCGAGATATTCGCTTGTGGCCCGACTGGCATGTTCGGATGACGACCAGTCCTTTGGCTCAATACCGTCTTCGCGGTTAGCATCAGCCTTGATAAGAGAAGCATCCACGCCGAACGCTTCGCCACCGACCAGCCCTTCCGCAATGCAACGGCTCAGGACATGCTCGAATAAATGCCGGAACAGATCACACTCGCGAAAGCGCCCGTGTCGGTTTTTTGAGAAGGTGGAATGATCGGGAACCGCATCGGTCAGATCAAGCTTACAGAACCATCGATAGGCGAGGTTGAGGTGCACCTCTTCACACAGCCGTCGTTCCGATCGGATGCCGAAGCAATAGCCAACCAACAACATGCGGATCATCAGTTCGGGATCAATCGAGGGTCGCCCGATCGTGCTGTAGAACGGCTCCAACTGTCGACGGATAGCATCCAGATCGACGAACCGATCAATCAGACGCAGAAGGTGCTTCGGCGGCACATGCACCTCCAGATCGAACTCGTAAAACAGAGCCGTCTGCGACCCGCACTGCTTGCCCATCATCACCAAACCCTCCTGTCTTCAAGAAGATTGAATCAGCACTTCGACCCCCAAGCAACACCGCCTTTTTCAACAAAATCGGACCGGACAAGACGATCACCGCCGGCAACGCCTCGCAGTTGTCCGATGGCGCGTCGGCCTCCGTGGTGATGGAAGCCAGGGACGCCGAAAAGCGCGGCATTCAGCCGCTCGGCGCTTATCGCGGCATGGCCGTCGCCGGGCTGGAGCCGGACGAAATGGGCATCGGACCTGTGTTCGCCGTGCCGAAGCTGCTGAAGCGATTTGGCCTGAAAATGGATAACATTGGTCTGTGGGAGCTCAACGAGGCGTTCGCCGTGCAGGTGCTCTATTGCCGCGATACTCTGGGCATTCCCGACGAATTGCTGAACGTGAACGGCGGAGCCGTTTCCATAGGCCATCCATACGGTATGAGCGGTGCGCGAATGACGGGCCATGCGCTGATCGAAGGCAAACGGCGTGGCGCGAAATATGTTGTGTGTACCATGTGCGTCGGGGGCGGCATGGGCGCGGCTGGTCTCTTCGAGGTCTATTGATATGGCCGATCTCGAAACGACCATCGAAAACCGCATTGCGACGCTGACGATCAACCGACCCGACGCGCGCAACGCGGTGACGCGGTTCATGTGGGCCGACATCCGCGACCATCTGCAAGCCTTTGCCGATGACGACGACGTCGGCGTGGTCGTGCTGACAGGCTCCGGCGACAAAGCGTTTTCCGCTGGTGGCGATGTGAAGGACATGGCGGCCCGGCTCGGCAATCCCGAACCGGAGAAGATCGACGAGCAGGTTTCCTACATTCAGGAAATCGTCGCCGCATCCCGCCTGCTGCACACGATGCCGAAAGTGACGATCGCGGCGATCAACGGGGCGGCTGCCGGTGCAGGGCTTTCGCTGGCGCTCGCCTGTGACCTGCGGATCATGGCGGAGGACGCCAAGCTGACGACCGCCTTCGCCAACATCGCCTTGTCAGGTGATTTCGGCGGCGGGTTCTTTCTGTCGAAACTGGTCGGACAGGCCAAGGCGCGGGAATTGTTCTATCTCGCCCCCACGCTGACCGGACGGGAGGCCGCCGATATGGGTGTCGTCAATTTCGCTGCTCCGCGCGATGGCTTTGCGGATGCAGTGGCGAAGACGGCGGCGAAAATCGCCAGCGGGCCGACATCGATCTTCGCGGACATGAAAGCCAATTTCCATCTGGCGGAAACGGCGACGCTGGACGAGTATCTCCACGTGGAAGCCGAGCGCATGGCCCACGCCTTCCATACGGAAGACCACCGGGAAGCGGCGATGGCGTTCGTGCAAAAACGCACACCTGTCTTCAAGGGGCGCTGAACAGACCTCACGACCGTTCACCAAACAGGGAGCGCGCGTTGCATCACGGTGCCGCGCGCTTCATCATCGCCCAAACACAACGGGCCGATGATCGATGACCGCAACTGCAACCCGGAAAACTTCAGAAAAGTCCGGGCTTCCCTGGACGAAGATCGCGATTGGCATCGTTGCGCTCGTAGCGCTGATTGCTGCCTACCGGCTGCTGCCGGTTGCCGAATGGGTGGAAGCCTTTCGCACATGGGTGACCGATCTGGGGCCGCTTGGCTGGATTGTGATTATAATTGTCTATGCTGTGGCCGTTCTTGTGCTGATCCCAGGTTCATTTTTGACTATTCCAGCGGGGGTGGCGTTCGGTCTGTGGGGCTTCCCGCTCGTCATCGTAGGCGCGACACTCGGTTCGGCACTGTCGTTTCTCGCCGCCCGTTACGTGTTCCATGACCGCGTTCAGGATAAGGTCTCCAACTATCCCAAGTTCGATGCGGTCAATCAGGCCATCGGAGAGGAAGGCTGGAAGGTGGTGGGACTGCTGCGTCTGTCGCCTGCACTGCCATTCTCACTGCAAAACTGGTTCCTCGGCCTCACGCCCGTCGCCTTCTGGCCGGCGCAGATCGCCACTTTCTTCGGCATCATGCCGGGAACGTTGCTGTATGTGTGGATCGGCTCCCTCGGGGGGCAAGCCGCGGCAGGTGGTAGCGATACGAGCGCCCTGAAATATGTCGTCTTCGGTGCCGGCATTCTGGCCACCTTGGCCGTGACCGTGCTTGTGACAAAAAAGGCCAAGGCAAAACTGGCACAAATCGAAGCCAAATCGGGCGACGCGCGTTAGAGTGAGTATCAATTCAGGCCGGACCATCGCCATGACCACCCTCATCGTCGCCTACATCGCCACAACGCTCGTCTTCTTCGCCATCGATTTCGTGTGGCTGGGCTACGTTGCGAAAGACTTCTACCAGAGCCAGATCGGCGACTTGTTGCTGGAGAATTTCAACGCCGTCGTCGCTGTGGTTTTCTACCTCTTCTACGTGGTCGGCATCATCATTTTCGCCGTCAATCCAGCGCTGAAATCCGGCTCCCTGGGAACCGCCCTGCTTTACGGCGCGCTGTTCGGTGCGTTCTGCTACGGCACATATGACTTCACCAATCTGGCAACGCTCAAGGGTTACACGACAACAGTTGCATTGGCAGATTTGGCTTGGGGCACGGTGCTGACCGCCGTTTCCGCCGTTGCAGGCACCTGGATCACAATGAAAATCATGGGTTGAAACAGGTCACGCGCATGTGACCGGGCGCGGCTGAAATCCGCCGGGTTCGGCATTATGTTGGTTCTATAGGAGAATTTGTCATGAACAGACGTCACTTCCTTCTCGCAGGCGGAGCCGCAGCAATGGTCGGCATGGCCGTCATTCCCGGTCTGCGTGTTCCGGCCCGTGCCGCAAGCGATCCACTGGCGACGGAAACCACTTTTGGCCATGACCTTCTGCCGGTCCCGGTCGGGCGCGTGGAAAAGACGGTGGACGAGTGGAAGGCCCTGCTTTCGGCAGAGGAATTCGCCGTATTGCGTGAAGAGGCAACGGAGCGTCCGTTTACCTCACCGCTTCTCGAGATCAAGGAAACCGGAACCTACGCATGCGCCGGATGTGACTTGCCGCTGTATCGCTCGGAAACAAAGTTCGATTCGAAAACCGGATGGCCTTCATTTTACGAGGGCATTGCCGGTGCACTGGGCACAAAGCGCGATTTCGGGTTGTTCCTGCCACGCACCGAAGTCCACTGCATCCGCTGCGAAGGGCATCAGGGCCATATCTTCACCGATGGTCCCGCACCCACGGGTAATCGTCATTGCATCAATGGCGTGGCATTGAAATTCGTGCCGGATACGGAACAGACCGGCTAGTCCGCTGCGATCAGGGTGCCTTTATAGATCACAGGCCCCGTCGCTGTTCCGGTGGGAGAGCCACCGGACGGTTCTAGTGAAATGGCGAGCAGGTCGCCATCCCGAGCCGGTAGCGCGCCCAGGTCGATGTCCCCTTCACCGACAAGGCCGACGGAAACGGCTTTCTCGCCTTCCGGCACATACCATAATTCCAGGCTTTTGCCGGTCGGACGTTCGACACCCAAACTGCGGACGGTCACGTTTTTCGTCTCAGCGTCAACAGTCACCACCAGCGAAGGCTGGTCGTCACCGGCGTTAACGACAGCGACGAATTGCAAACCCTCGACCGGCTGGGCCCGCTCGATCCCAGCTAACCTGTCCACCACCGGCAGGGCTTCCTGACGCACCGCGTCGTTGAGCGCCAACAGCCCGAGCGCAACGGCGAGAGCGGCAGCCAAAGCCGTTGCGGCGCGCCAGCGGCCACGGCTGCGGCGGAGTTTGTCTTCGGTATTGTCGTTGGCCCCGGCGTTGGCCAGCGTGGAAACAGGCGTCGGCGACACGACATCGGCAGACATCCGATGTGTAATCCGCGCCCAGACACTTTCCGGAACAATAACCGGCGAGATGGTGGCGCTGAGTGTGCCCAGCGTCCGTTCCCAGAACGCGACGGCCTCGCGCGCCTCGCGCATCCGTCTCCAGACGGGCGGCAAACGTGGCGCGCTCCTCTTCCGTGAGCGTGCCGATCACGTATTCGGCTGCATCCATCTGCAGGTCTTGCGGTTCGTTGCTCATCATTTCTTTCCAGCTCTTGCCGCCCGACTTTCGTGTATTGCCATCATTGTTCCAGACACGCTTTCAGCGCTATCAGCCCCCGCCGCAGCCGCGTTTTGATCGTGCCCACCGGCGCTGAGAACCGTTCCGCCAGTTCCTCTCGGGAAAACCCTTCGTAATAGGCGAGCAAAACGTAGTTGCGATCGTCGTCCTTCATTTCACCCAGGCATAAACGCAGGGTTTCCAGTTCTGCCACGTCGAGCGATTCAGCGTCTTGCGCTCCAAGGCGGAAAATCTGCTCCTCGTCACCCGGTTCATCGACCGTGCGCTCCGGCTTCTGGGTGCGCAGAACGTCGATCGCCCGGTTGCGCGCGACGGTTGCCAGCCATGTGATGGGCCGGCCCTGTGCGGAATCGTATTTTCCCGCAACACGCCAAACCTTGAGATAGACATCCTGCAACACATCCTCTGAGCGTCCTCTGTCCCGTAGGATACGCAGCACGACGCCGAATAGTTTTGCATTGGTGCGTTCGTACAGGGTGCGGAACGCCGTGCGGTTGCCGGCGGCCACCTGTGCCATCAGGGTTTCGAGACTGGTCTGGTCCATTGGCATCCCGCAATCGAAAAGGCGCTGGACGTCCTTACCAACACATCTGCCACACTCCAACCGCGCTCTTTGCAGTCGTGCTCTGGGCGGGCAGTGTGTCGCAACCCGCGAATCTCCGGTTTCTCCGTCTTCATGCCCATAATCCGCCGTCTCGACGGCACCCTCGTCAACCAGATCGCCGCCGGAGAGGTCATCGAACGGCCCGCCGCCGTGGTGCGCGAATTGGTGGACAATGCCATCGACGCGGGCGCACGGCGCATCGAGATCGTGACGGCCGGTGGCGGGCAGGAACTGGTGCGCGTGAGCGATGATGGCGCGGGCATGACGCCGGACGACCTGCGGCTCGCCATCGAACGCCATTGCACGTCGAAACTGGAAGGCGGACTGTCAGCCATCCGCACACTGGGCTTTCGCGGCGAGGCGCTACCCTCCATCGGCTCCGTCTCACGGATGACGATCCGATCCCGTTTACGCGGGTCGGACAGCGCGTGGGAACTGGCAGTGGACGGCGGTACGGTGTCCGACCCCGTTCCGTCCGCATTGGGCGAAGGCACACGGGTGGAGGTGCGCGACCTGTTCCACGCCACGCCCGCCCGTTTGAAATTTTTGAAGACGCCACGCGCCGAGGCGGGCGCGATCACCGAAGTCGTACGGCGCGCGGCACTCGCCCATCCGTTCATTCATTTTGTGCTGACGGGCACCGACCGCTCGCGCTTTGATGTGCCCGCGCTGTCAGGCGCGACGGCCCTGCACGACCGGCTGGGTCAGATATTGGGCGATGATTTCACGGACAATGCGCTGGAAATAGACGCGGAGCGGGAGGCGGCGCGGCTGACCGGCTATGCGGGTTTGCCCACGTTCAACCGGGGCAATGCGCTGCACCAGTTCCTGCATGTCAACGGACGCCCGGTGAAGGACCGGCAACTGACCGGCGCGGTGCGTGCTGCCTATATGGACGCCATTCCCCGCTACCGGCATCCGGTTCTGGCACTGTTCATCGACATTGATCCGGCACTGGTGGACGTGAATGTCCATCCTGCCAAGTCCGAGGTGCGGTTCCGCGATCCCGGGCTGGTGAAGGGGTTGATCGTGGGCGCATTGCGCGAAGCCATCGCCGGTGCCCGCTTCCGCGCCGCGACGACCGGCGGTGCGCGCACGGTGGATGCCATACGACAGGTGTCGAAAGGGTGGGCGCAACCGGCACGGAGCTTCGACGGCTTCGGGGAACAGGCGCAAGCGGGTCTTACAGGTTATGCCGAGCCGAGTGCGGACATTCGCACTATGGACAGCGAACCGACCGACGCGCCGCTGGGCGCGGCACGGGCGCAAATTCATGAAACCTATATCGTGGCGCAGACGACTGACGGTATCGTGCTGGTCGATCAGCACGCCGCCCATGAGCGGTTGGTCTATGAGCGCATGAAAGCTGAAATCGCCCAAGGCGGCGCGGCAACACAAATGCTGCTGGTGCCGGACATCATCGACATGCCGGACGACGACGTCGCCCGTATCCTGGACGTGACCGATCTGCTGGAGAAAAGCGGGCTGATGGTCGAGTCGTTCGGCCCCGGCACGTTGGCCGTTCGGGGCACACCTGCGGCGCTGGGCACGTGCGACACGGCTGCGCTGCTGCGCGATCTGGCCGACGAGTTGGCCGACTGGGGCACGGCCACGCATATCTCCAAACGCCTCGACATGGTGGCCTCCACGATGGCCTGCCACGGTTCCGTGCGTGCCGGTCGCCGGTTGCGGCCCGAAGAGATGAACGCGTTGCTGCGGGAGATGGAAGCCACCCCGAATTCCGGCCAGTGCAATCACGGACGACCCACATGGGTGGAACTGAAACTGGGCGATATTGAAAGACTGTTCGGTCGCCGCTAGATTGCGCCGCGACCCCACCTGCGAAACGACCCAGTGCTGAACCGTCTCGACCTCGCCGTCCCTGCGCCCGCGCAAATTCGCTACATGGAAGCCGACTACAAGGTGCTGTCACCCGGCCAGCACGTCGTCTGCGCGGTGACGGGCGAGGCCATTCCGCTGGACGAATTGCGCTACTGGAGCTGGGAGCGGCAGGAAGCCTATGTGGATTGCCACGCCTCGCTGAAAGCCGAAATGGCAGCGCGGAAGGCAACCCGTGACTAGCCGGCGCGGC
This sequence comes from uncultured Alphaproteobacteria bacterium, assembly GCA_963799325.1. Lineage (GTDB taxonomy): Bacteria > Pseudomonadota > Alphaproteobacteria > Rhizobiales > Rhizobiaceae > Pseudahrensia. The sequence goes on from CAWCWS010000005.1 coordinate 41,031, forward strand.
TGCGTTTTCCAAATGCTGCGAAGGCGTCGTCGATGATGCCGGCCGCACGGCGGGGGTTCTCGAATACCATCTCGACCGGCAGGGCATAGGATTGTTCATACAGGGTTGTGTGGTTTTGCCCTGCTCTTGCTAGACGCACTTTGTCCTTTTCAGTGGTCGCCAGAGCCGCATTGAGCGTGCTCGCCTGTCGCAACAGCGCATCGCAATCAGCGCCCGAGTAAGGGTGGTGATCGGGAAAAACCCGTTTTTCAACGATGACAGCTTCCACCGCCTCAAGGCTGCGGAAAAATTTGTCCGGGTCTCCGATACCGCAATAGGCGAGTACCTTGACGCCGCGCCATCGGGCCGGGTTGGGCACTTGCAACAGGCCGGTCATCACGGGTTTCGCCATGCGCGCCGCCTGCCGGACGACCGCCATGCCACCATCGGATTTGCCGACCACCAGAACGGCGGACGCCTTGGCGAGTTGCGTGCGGAGCGGCGCGCGCAGCGGCCCTGCCGGGTGCACGAAACCATTACCGATGGACCGGGTGGAATCGACCACTGCCAGGGTGAAATCCTTGTGCAGCGACGGGTTCTGAAATCCGTCATCCATGATGATGAGCGACACGCCTGCCGCTTCCAGCACCTTGGCACCGGCCACCCGGTCCGCACTCACGACTGTCGTGCCGTGGGCGGCGAGCAGCAGCGCCTCGTCGCCCACCATCCGTGCGGTGTCGGCGTGCCTGTCCACGCGATGCGCGCCGGTGACGGTGCCGCCATAACCCCTGCTGAGAAAACCGGGGGTCAACCCTTTCGCGGCAGCAACCCTGGAAAGCGCGATCGCAGTCGGTGTCTTGCCCGCCCCGCCCGCGATGAAATTGCCAATGCAAATGACAGGAATACGGGCCGCATGGCCGGATTTGGCGGACATGCGCCGCCCGGTCACGGCGCCATAGGCCAAGGCGGCGGGTGACAGCGCCCATGCGGCGAGACCGGGCTTTTCATACCAGAATGTGGGTGTGTCGGAGATCGCCACCACGTCTTACTGCGCTGCAATGGACGTTGAGCGATGCCGTGTTGCACGGCGGTCAAGCTGCGCCTTGAGCTGGAGCGGCGCGATGAACGGATCGAGCGATTGCATTGTGCGATCGAGCGCACCGCGCAGACCGGCAATCGTCTCTTCCGCCCGCGTCGTCATGCCTGAATGCAGGCCGGGGTGCGACCACAGGTGCAGCACATGGGCTGCGATGTCCGGAGCGTCCTCCACCAGACTTGCGGCTTCGTTTTCCAGCAGGGCCTGATAAGTGTCTCGGAAATTCTGAACATAGCGACCGGACAGAACGGCCGCGCCAGTGAGCACAGGCTCGACCGGGTTCTGGCCGCCCTGGGCCGCGCTCTTGTTCCGGCTGGTGGTATTGCCGAGCGACCGGCCAAGCAGGGCAATATTGGCCAGTTGAAGGAAAAGCCCGGTTTCGCCGATTGTATCGGCCAGATAGACCGATGTGGCGGAGGTGATGACGCTTCCCGAAGAACGCCGCACGTAGGACAAGCCCGCCGCATCCAGCGCCGCAGCCACTTCATCCGCCCGTTGCGGATGGCGCGGGGCGAGAATGGTCAGGGCGTCGGGCCGGTGTTCCGCCAGCAGGTTGTGGGCCTGCGCGACGATGCTTTCCTCGTCGGCATGGGTCGAAAGGGCGAGCCATGTGGGCCGCCCGCCGATCTGCGCTTTCAGCCGCGCAGCCTCGCTTGCATCGAACACGGGAACGGCAGCGTCCAGTTTCAGATTGCCCACATCGACCACGTAGGGCGCACCGAGCTGGCGGAACCGCTGGGCATCGACGGACGACTGTGCGGTGACGATCGCCAGTTTTCCGAAGATGCGGCGCGACAGTTCGGGCCGTTTGCGCCAGCGCTTGTCGGAGCGGTCGGACATGCGGGCGTTGACCAGAAACTGGGGCACCTGGCGCGCGTGAAGCTCGGCAATCGTGGTCGGCCACAATTCGGATTCGGCGAAGATGGCGAGGTCCGGTTTCCAGTAGTCGATGAACCGCGCCACCGCCTTCGGCAGATCGAGGGGCACGTATTGGTGCAGAGTGCCCGGACCGAGACGGCCTTTCAGCATCTCGGCGGATGTGACCGTTCCCGTCGTCACGACGAGGTTGATGCCGCTGTCCTCCAGCCGCTTGATGAGGGGCAATATCGCCAGCGACTCGCCCACACTGGCGGCATGCAGCCAGATGACCGGGCCTTCGGGGCGGACATAGCTGGCGTAGCCATAGCGTTCGTAGCGCCGCTCGCTGTCCTCCTTGCCTCGTTTGGCACGACGGCGCAGCAAGATGCCCGCGAACGGATAGATCGTGGAGCCAGCCATGCGATAGGCGCGCAAGGCCGTTGCAGCGGCGAGGGATCGGAGCCAGCCGCTCATCGTATCTCGCGGAAAAGAGGAATCATCACACCGTCATGGGACGGGATTCAGGCATTTTCCGGTTCAAGCAGCTTGTGCATGTGAACGATGAAGTAGCGCATATGGGCATTGTCGACGGTGGATTGGGCTTTCGCCTTCCACGCAGCACGTGCCGATGTGTAGTCGGGAAAGATGCCGACGATATCCAGCCCATCGAGATCGCGGAACGTGATGCCCTTGAGGCTTTCCAGTTCGCCACCGAAAACCAGGTGCAACAGTTGTTTGGGTTCCGTTTCGATCGCCATGTCCCGTGTCCTTTCGCGCAAAGTTCTTGCTGCGCTCATCCCATATGTGGGGCGGCCAGGACAAGCATTTCCTCATGTTTCGCGGCGGAGGACGCGATGAGGTGGGGATGGCTGGTCTGCTTGCGGTTATAGACGGGCAGCACACCATCCAGCGCGGTCAACCGCCCTCCGGCTTCGTGTAGAATGAGATCGGCGGCGGCGAGATCCCAGTCTTTCGGGCCGGACCGAGCCAGTCCGAGATCGACACGTCCTGCCGCCACCATTGCAATGCGATACGCGAGCGACGGGACGTACGCCACGCGCTCTACCTTGCCGTCGAGTGCTTTCAACACGCTCGTCTGCAATCCGCGCGGGCCGGTGACCCGCAGCATTTCGGGCGGGTTGGCACATGCAAGCGGTTGGCCATCGAGCCATGCGCCACCGCCGATTGTGGCCGTATAGGTCTCACTCAAAGCCGGGCAGAACAGCACGCCCGCAATGGGGCGGCCGTCTTCGACAATTCCGATGGACACGCACCACTGCCGGCTGCCTGAAAGAAATCCGCGTGTGCCATCAATAGGGTCCACCACGAAGGTGCGTTTGCGCCCGATGCGCCCGGCCTCGTCGTCGGCGGTTTCTTCGGAAAGCCAGCCGTAGCCGGAGCGGGCGGCGAGCAGTTCCTGTTTCAGAAACGTGTCGACGGCAAAATCCGCCTCGCTGACGGGAGATTGTCCCTCTTTCATCCACACTTTCGGATCGTCGCCGAAATAGTCCATCGCAATGGCACCGCCTCGTGTCGCGAGATTGGTGATGAGCGCGAGATCGTCATGCACACTGCTATCGTCCGGCAACGGTCATTCCTTCGATCAGCAGAGTGGGCGCGCAGGTGGAGAAACCGGTTTCAAGATCGCTTGCCGGTTCCATACGGGCGATCATGTCGGGCAGACGGCCCGCGATGGTGACTTCGGAAACAGCGAAGGTGGTCTCGCCGTTCTCGATCCAGAAACCGGATGCGCCGCGGGAATAGGTGCCGGTGACGAGATCGGCACCCTGCCCGATCATCTCCGTCACATAGAAGCCAGTGGGCAGCGCGGCGATCATGTCCTCCGGTGAACGGGTGCCGGGATGCAGGGTGAGATTGGTGGAAGACGGGCTGGTTCCCGAACCGGCGCGCACGGCCCGACCGTTGGTTTCCATGCCCAGCTCGCGCGCTGTGGCGCTGTCCAGCACCCACGTTTCCAGCCTGCCGTCCTTGACGAGATCATAGCCATCGCCCGCAACGCCTTCACCGTCGAACGGGCGGCTGGACTGGCCGCGGATGATGAACGGGTCGTCGGTGATCGTAATCGTCTCCGGCGTAATCATCTCTCCCAACCGGTCCAGCAGATAGGACGTGCCGCGCGCAATCATGGCACCATTTGCAGCGCCGGTGATGTGGCCGACGAAACCGCGTGCAATGCGGGGGGAGAGGATGATCGGGACGGACTGAGTATCGACCTGTCGCGGATTCAGCTTGGCGACCGTGCGTTCTCCCGCCAGCCGTCCGATGGAGGCCGGGTCGCGCAGGTCTTCGGCATGGCGTTGCGAGTCGAAATCGTAGTCGCGCTGCATCCCCGTGCCCTCGCCAGCCACGGCTGAAACGGACAGTGAAAAGCGGCTGGTGCGGTAGGCCCCGCTGAAGCCCGCGCTGGTGACGAGCACCACACCGCCCTGCCCGTAACCGTAGGACGCGCCGGAACTTTTCTCGACACCATTTACGTCCAGTGCCGCCGCTTCGCAGGCCAGCGCCGCCTCACGCATGGTTGTCTGGTCCGGCTCATCGCCGTCGAACAGGTCGAGATCGCGAATATCGGTCGCCAGCCGGTCCGACGGGGCAAGACCCGCAAACCGGTCCGGCGGCGACACCCGCGCCATCGCTACCGCGCGTTCGGCCAATGCCGTGATATCGTCGGCGCGGTTGGCGTTGATGCTGGCGGACCGGTCGCCGACGAATACGCGCAGGGTAAACCCGGCATTCTCTGCGCTTTCGGTGTCCTCCACCTGCCCGTCGCGCACCTGCACGCCGGACGAGCGACTGGCGGAAACCACCGCATCGCCCGCATCGGCCCCGGCTTTCACCGCGGCCTCGACCAGCGCGGCGGCGCGATCCTGCAAAGTATCGAGGTCGAAGACCTGTGTCATAAGTCGGAGGTCATGGGGCTGCGTGCGCGGGAACGATGATGCGTGTGTCCTATGGTCTTGTTTCCATCGCGACAAGGGATGCTTGCATCATGCGCGCGACCGCCACACTGTCGCTCCATGCTGTCCGAATCCAACCCTCATTCCCGTGGCTGATCCCGCCGGACCATCGATGGTCTTCGTGGAAGCCGTCGTTCTGCTGGGCGGCGCGACGATTGCCGCGCCCCTGTTCAAGAAGATCGGTCTCGGCACGGTGCTGGGCTACCTGTTCCTCGGCCTGCTGCTCGGCCCCATTTTGCAATTCGTCGGGCGTGGAGAGGGGGAAGACGTGCTGCATGTGGCGGAGCTGGGCGTCGTGCTGCTGCTGTTCATCGTCGGGCTGGAACTGAAGCCCGCTCGGTTGTGGGAAATGAAAGGCGAGATTTTCGGGCTTGGTGGCTCGCAGGTCCTGTTGTCCGGCCTCCTGATTGGCGGATTGGCCTGGTGGTTGCGGTTCGAATGGGCGGCTGCCCTCGCCGTCGGTTTCGGCTTGGCGCTTTCCTCCACCGCATTTGCCTTGCAGTTGATGGAGGAGCGTGGCGAGAGCGGCACCACTTATGGCAAGCGGGCATTCTCGATTTTGCTGTTTCAGGATCTCGCCATCGCGCCGCTGCTCGTCGCCGTGCCGTTGCTGGCGGCTGGCAGCATGGAAATCACGGGCGCAGGGATGGGACAGGTTGCCATCGCGGTTGCCTGTGTTGCGGCGCTCATACTTGTGGGGCGGTATGCGCTGAACCCTTTGTTCAATATCATTGCCGATACCGGCGCGCGGGAAGCGATGATCGTTGCGGCATTGTTCGTCGTCATCGGGTCGGCGGTGCTGATGCAGTTCGCCGGACTTTCGATGGCGATGGGGGCGTTCATCGCCGGTGTGATGCTGGCGGAGTTGCGCTACCGGCACGAGCTGGAAGCAGATATCGAACCATTCCGTGGCGTGTTGCTCGGGCTGTTCTTCGTTGCCGTCGGCCTGTCGGTCGATCTCGGTGTGGTGCTTGAAAACTTCTGGCTCATTATCGCCATCGTGCCTGTCACGATGATTTTGAAGGCGGTCGTCCTGTATTGGCTTTCGCGTGCATTCGGCTCCACCCACAACGACGCGGCACGTATTTCCGGTGTGCTGCCACAACATGGGGAATTCGGCTTCGTACTGTTCACCGCAGCGACCAGCGCGGCGCTTCTGGACAGCGAGAATGCCTCCATTCTTATCGCCTGCGTCACGCTTTCCATGATGGCAACACCGCTGTCGGTCTACATCTCGACCCGCCTTCAGACCGGCTCGGGCGAGGCCGAACAAATGGACGAGGATTTTGAGGGTGCGGGCTCCGACGTGTTGATGATCGGCTTCTCGCGCATGGGGCAGATCACCTCGCAGGTTTTGCTGGCCGGTGGCAACGACGTGACCGTGCTGGACAATTCCGCCGACCGGATGCGGCAGGCCGAACGCTTCGGCTTCCGCATCTATTTCGGCGACGGCACCCGCAAGGATGTGCTGCGCGCCGCCGGTATAGAACGTGCCAAGCTGGTGGCCGTTTGCACCCAAGACAAAGATACCACGGACAAGATCGTCGATCTTATCCATCACGAATATCCGGACGTGCAGATCTATGTTCGCAGCTACGACCGCGGTCATGCGCTGGAATTGCTGGCGCGTGAGCGCGTCTGGCAAATTCGCGAGACGTTCGAAAGCGCCCTCGTGATGGGCGGCGCGTTGCTTCAGGCGAGCGGATGCAGCGAAGAAGACGCCGCACGCATCGTCGCCGACGTGCGCAGGCGCGACAAGGATCGTCTCAACGAGCAGTTGAAAGACGGTTTGACCGCAGGCCGGCAGCACCTTCATTTCGAGCCTGTGCCCGAACCGCTGGACATGGTCGAGCGAAACGAACATCACGAGAAACCTGGCTCACAGCCCACGAAAGCCACCGAATAGGTAGCCCCCGAGAGGAAGATCATGTCCGACATCACCCCGTTCCACCTCGCTTTTCCCGTCCACGACCTCGAAGCGGCGCGCGATTTTTATACAAATGGCCTCGGCTGCGGCACGGGGCGCGAGAGCGACCACTGGATCGATTTCGACCTGCACGGCCACCAGATCGTCGCCCACCACAAGGACGGTATGGAAACCGGCATCGAGACGACGAACGCTGTTGACGGCGACGCGGTGCCCGTGCCCCATTTCGGCGTCGTGTTGCGGATGGAAGACTGGCAGGCGATGAGCGAGCGGCTGCTGGCGCGGGACGACACGCGCTGGGTCATCCGCCCCAAAGTGCGCTTCAAGGGCGAACCGGGCGAGCAGGCAACGTTCTTTCTGCTCGACCCGTCCGGCAATGCGCTGGAGTTCAAGGCTTTTGCCGACATGGGATCGTTGTTTGCCAAGTAGGTCTGCCTGATGGCCGCCGTTCAGCAGAAGGGGCAACGGGGCGTCTTCACGACCGGCTCGACCATGCGCCATGTGGTGGTGATGACGGCGACGTCGTCCGTCGGTCTGGTGTCGGTGTTCTTCGTCGACGCGATCAACCTGTTCTACATCGCCCTGCTCGGCCAGCAGGAACTGGCGGCCGCCATCGGCTACGCCGCGACGATCATGTTCTTCTCCATCTCCATCAATATCGGGCTGTCCATCGCAACATCGGCACTGGTCGGGCGCGCACTTGGAGCGGGCGACCTGGAAGGTGCGAAACGGCTGGCAACGTCCTCGGTCATCATTCTCGTTTCCTCGGCGGTCGCGTTGGCCATTTTTCTATACTTCACCGTCGGTTTTTTCCTGCATCTGTCTGGGCGCAAGGGGCGAAACTCTGCAACTCGCAATCGACTTCATGCACATCGTCGTGCCGTCTATTCCGCTGCTCGGCTTCGTCATGTGTGCCGGTGCGCTGTTGCGGGCGAAGGGCGATCCGAAGCGGGCGATGTATGTCACGCTGACGGGCGGTGCAGCGGCGCTGGTGCTGGACCCGATCCTGATCTTCGGTTTCGATCTGGGGCTGACCGGTGCTGCCGTCTCCACATTCATCGTGCGCGGCATCATGTGCGTTGTCGGCTATTGGGCTGTGGTGCGGGTTCACGACATGCTCGGGGCGTTCGAGGGACGCGAAAGTCTGGCCGCTGCAAAACCATTCATGGTCATCGCCATTCCCGCTGTCGCCACACAACTCGCCACGCCGGTGGGCAATGCCTATGTAACCGAAGCGGTGGCCGGTTTTGGTGACGATGCCGTGGCGGGCTGGGCCATCGTCGGACGGCTGATGCCAGTCGCGTTCGGCACCATCTTCGCCTTGTCCGGTGCAGTCGGTCCTATTCTCAGCCAGAATTACGGCGCCCGGCAGTTCGACCGCGTCAACAGCGCCATGCGCGACGCGCTCATCTTCACCACCATCTACTGCTTATCTGCGTGGGCCGTTTTGGCATTGCTGTCGGGTGAAATCGTCGCCCTGTTCGGTGCGACCGGCGACGCGGCGCTCGTCATCCGCACGTTCTGCCTCGTCGTGGCGGCGTCTTTCCTGTTCAACGGTGCGCTGTTCGTGGCCAATGCGGCGTTCAACAATCTGGGCTTTCCGGTCTATGCGACGGTGTTCAACTGGGGTCGGGCCACACTCGGTATCATTCCCTTTGTGTGGCTCGGCCAGCGGCTCGGCGGGGCAGAAGGTGTGCTGATCGGCTGGGGGTTGGGCGCCGTGGTGTTCGGCATCGGCGCCGTCATCGTGGCCTTCCGCGTCATCAATTCCTTGCCAGATCGCGCTGCGAAAGAAGATGCGCGAGAGGCGGAACGCAAGCCGGTCTATCCGGCTTCCAATTCCGCCTTCACCAGCGGCAAGGGGGCGAGTGTCGGTCTCGACTAGTTGCCCGCCGCCTCCAGTGGACGCCCAACGGTGACCACGGACGGGTCGGCGGACAGCAATTCCGTCGCCATGCGCTTCACATCATCCAGCGTGACGGCAGCGACGTATCCGGCGCGCCGGTCCATATAGTCGATGCCAAGATCACTCTCCTGAATGGCGACCAGCACGGACGCGATCTTGGAAGATGTGTCGAGATTCGAGATCGCGTAGGAGCCGGTGATGTAGGCCTTGGCCCTGTCGAGTTCCTCCTGCGTCGGTCCCTCCTCCGCCATGCGCTTCACCTCGGCTAGAATGATATCGACCGTCTGCTGCGCACGGTCGGCTTGTGTGGCCGAGCCACCGCCCAGCAAACCGGAATGGTCGTTGAGGGAAAGGTATGTTCCCACACCGTAGGCCAGCCCGCGCTTCTCGCGCACTTCGTCGTAGAGACGGGACGAGAACGACCCGCCACCCAGCACGTAATTCATGAGATAGGCGGCGAAGAAGTCCTCATCGTCCCGTTTGATTCCGGGCAGGGTAAAGGAGATGGACGTCTGCGGCGTGTCCAGCTCGATATGCCAGTCTTCGCCTGTTTCGACGGTGATTTCGGGAACCGGAGTCAGCTGTGCGTTTTCGGGCAGATCACCGAACACGGTGTCGAGCATGTCGATCAGGTCTTCCGGCGAAATCGCACCCACCACACCAACAATGAGATTGTCACGGGCGAACACGCGCTGGTGGTAGGACTTCAGATCGTCCGGCTGCAGGGCGGCGACTGTTTCCAGCGTGCCTGAGGACGGACGTCCGTAGGGGTGGTCGCCATAGACCAGTTCACGCATGGCCTTGCCCGCAATGGCATCCGGCTGGGTTTCCTGCTGGCGCAAATTGTTGGACAGCGAAGCCTTCATGCGCTCCATCGGTTCGGTGTCGAAGCGTGGCTCGACGAGCATCTTGCGCAGCAGGTCGAAGCCCTGCGCGCTGTCATCCACGATGGTCTGCGCGGAGCCGGAAAACGTGTCGCGCCCGGCATTGAAGGAATAGTTCAGCCCCGCATCGTCCAGCGCTTCCTGTAGCTGCTGGCTGGTGAGGTCTGCCGCACCTTCGTCCAGCATCGTCGCCATGAGTTCGGCGGTGCCTTCCTTGCCTATTGCGTCCTGCGCCGCGCCGCCCTTGAAGGTAAACGACATGGCGACGAGCGGCACGGTGTAGTCTTCCACCAACAGTGCCGTGATGCCCTGTTTGCTGGTGACTTTCTGAATATCGACGGCCCATGCGCCGGTGACGGACATTGTCAGGGCGATGAATGCGGTGGCGGCTGTTTTCAGCAGGGTCATCGGTTCAGCCCTCTTTCTCGGTTGCAGGTTCTGAGACGGGTTCAGCGGCTTGTTCAGGGGCTGGTTCGGGCAAGAGATTGCCTGTCACGGAGCGCACCTTTTGCAGATAGGCCGCTGCGGCGTCCTGCACGGCCTTTGGCGTCACGGCGGCGATACGGTCAGGCCATTGCTGCACGTCCTCGATGGTGAGGCCGGAGGCGAGTGAAGCGCCATAGATACGGGCCAGCGTCGACTGGCTGTCGCGGGCGAAGATCGCCGATCGTTTCAACCGTTTGACCGCGCGGTCGATTTCCGCCTGCGTCACGCCGTTTTCGATGATGTCGTCGATCTGGTTGTCGGTCGCGGCTTCGAGGTCGGCCAACGTGGCGTCTCCGCGTGGCGTGGCATAAACGCCAAACTCGGTATCATCGAGCGAGCCGCCCTGATAGTAGGCACCCGCGCCGGTGGCGATGGCATCGCCCAGAACGAGCGCGCGGTACAGGCGGCTGGTGGTGCCGCCGCCCAATATTTCACTCAGAATTTCGAGCGCCTCGGCCTCTCCCTGTGCCGCATTGGCATAGGAGGGTGCGAGATAAAGGCGCTGGAACACCGGCTGGCGCACACGGGCGTCGGACAGGTCCACCCGGCGTGCCGCGCGGGGTCGTGGTTCGGACGGACGCGCCCGCTCTCCAGGTTCGGCGCGCCGTTCGACGGTGCCGTAGGTCGCTTCGGCAAGCGCCTTCACCTCGTCGGAGTCCACATCACCGGCGACGACAAGGATCGCATTGTTGGGGGTGTAGAAGCGGTCGTAGAAGAAAATCGCATCCTCTTTCGTCAGCGCATTCATCTCGTGCTGCCAGCCGATGACCGGCACACCGTACGGGTGGTTCTGATAGAGCGCGGCGCTCATGGCTTCACGCAACAGGGCACCGGGATTGTTTTCGGTGCGCTGATTGCGCTCCTCGTTCACCACATCCCGTTCAGCCAGAATCTTTTCCTGCTCGATGACCAGATTTTCCATCCGGTCGGCTTCCAGCCGCATCATTTCCGGCAGAATCTCCGGCGTCACGCGCTGGAAATAGCCGGTGTAATCGTTGGACGTGAATGCGTTCTCGGAGCCGCCGATTGCCGCGATGCGTTTGGAAAACTCGCCATCGGCGACCGTTTCCGTGCCCTTGAACATGAGATGTTCAAGATAGTGGGCGATGCCGGATTTTCCGGGGCGTTCGTCGGCCGCTCCCGCCTTATACCAAACCATATGAGTGACGACCGGTGCACGGCGGTCGGGAATGACGACGACCTGCATACCATTGTCGAGGGTAAAGGATGTGATCTCTGGTGCGGCCTGTTCGGCCTTATCCTGAGCTTGCACCGCAAACGGCATGGTAAGCATGAACAGGATGGTGACGATCAGTTTCATTTCAGGGGGTCCATTGAAATCCGGGCGCAGTCTGTGTCCCTATATGGGGCTGTTTCAGGCGCTTGCATGGCGGCGCGTCTGACAATTCTGTCATGTGGCGTCGTCTGCGACATGATGGCGGAAAAAGCCGAAGGCGGTCTGGCCCACAGTCCGTTGGTCCGTGCGTCCGAAACCCTCGATCTTATCCGGCAATGCCGCAGCTTTTTCCTCCAGAACGGTAAGGGCGTCCGGCGCGAGCCAATCGGTTTTGCGCAGGGCCACCAAGGCCTGCTCGCCCAAACCCCGCCCGTATGGCGGGTCGAGGAAAACGAGATCGAATTGGCCCGTTGCTGCGCTGGGAGATAGCGCGTTGCGTTTGAGAACCCGGGCGCGGTCATCCAGTTTCAACGCGGCGATGTTGGATCGCAATATGCGGATTGCGGCCGGGTCGTTTTCGATGAACACTGCTGATTCCGCACCCCGCGACAGGGCTTCGCAGCCCAGCGCGCCGGTCCCGGCGAACACGTCCAGCACACGCGCGCCGGTCAGTCGGTTCTGGTGGGCAAGAATGTTGAACAGTGTTTCCCGCGCCCGGTCAGTGGTCGGGCGGATGGTCCGGTCATCCGGCTCGACCAGCCGCCGCCCACGCAGACTACCGCCGACGATCCGCACGGGATTTTCCGCCCTTCCCGCCCGGTTTGCGTCCTATGGGATCGAGGCGTTTTCTTTGGGTATCGAGGCGGTCGAGGGGGTCGATCTTCTTTGGCTTGACCTTCGGCTTCTTCTCGCCCGCAACGGCTTTTTCCTTCGGCATCATGGACGCCAGCGGCGCATCGAAATTCGCGCCGGATGCGGCAATCAGATTTGGTCCAAGCTGGTCGCGCAATGTTCGCGACCGCACCTCCACCACCGCGCCCTCGGGCAGATCGCCAAGCTGGAACGGGCCGTAGGAAATGCGGATCAGGCGGTTCACATCGAGATCGAGTGCGCCAAGCACGTTTTTGACTTCTCGGTTCTTGCCCTCTCGCATGGCGAATGTCAGCCAGACATTGGAGCCCTGTTTGCGTTCCAGTTCCGCTTCGATGGAACCGTAGAGAACGCCATCGACCGCGATCCCGTCACGCAATGTATCGAGTTGTTCCTGAGTGACTGTGCCGTGGGCGCGCACGCGGTAGCGACGCAGCCAGCCGGTCGATGGCAATTCCAGCGCGCGGGACAGGCCGCCATCGTTGGTCAGCAACAACAGGCCCTCGGTGTTGATGTCGAGACGACCGACCGTGAGAACGCGGGGCAGATCGTCCGGCAGCGTGTCGAACAGGGTCCGACGGCCTTCCGGGTCGCGAGCGGTGGTGACGGTGCCGGAGCGTTTGTTGTGCAGCCATAAACGGGTGCGCTCGATCATCGGCAACGGCGCACCATCGACGAGAATCGTATCATCCTCACCGACGACGCAGGCAGGCGTGGTCAGTTTCTTGCCGTTGATCTCGACGCGCCCCGCTTCGATCCAGCGTTCCGCATCACGGCGTGAGCACAGGCCTGCCCGCGCCATGCGCTTGGCGATGCGCTCACCTTTGCTCACGGTGTCGTCGGTCTCGGTTTTGGTGGTTTCAATCTTTTTCATACGCGCTCCCTAGCCCAAAGCGATGCTGCTTGCGACAAGCATCCCATGAGTTTCATGTCCATCGCACTGGAAGAAGCCCGGGCCGCCGCCGCGCGGCAGGAAGTGCCCGTCGGGGCAGTGCTCGTCCGCAACGGTGTGGTTGTCGCCAGGGCCGGAAACCGGACGCGTGAGTTGAACGACCCGACGGCCCATGCGGAAATACTCGTCATACGCGCCGCGTGCGCACAAGCGGACAGCCAGAGACTGCCGGGCTGCGATCTCTACGTGACGTTGGAACCTTGTACGATGTGCGCGGCAGCCATTTCATTCGCGCGCATTGAACGGGTGTATTTCGGAGCGGGAGACGAGAAGGGCGGAGCGGTCGTCAACGGGATCCGTTTTTTCACTCAACGGGCGTGTTTGCATAGGCCGGAAATTTACGACGGAATCGCGGAGAAAGAATCACAAGCACTCCTGCGAGGCTTCTTTCTGGAAAAACGCTAGTGCGAGTGCAAACCTAGAATCCGGGAGCGTTGGAAGGATCGTTGGTGGTAGCTTTGCGCTCACGTCTCTCACGTTCCCCGATTTCGCCAACCGCAGCCGTTTCCGACGGTGTGCGGTATTCGACTGGGGGGTCCGTGAGGTAGCGGCGTGCGCCGGAGCCGGTGGCTCCACGAGCAGTTTTACGGGCGGCAATGACACGTTCCCGCGCCACTTTTTGCTTTCTGAGGTCGATTCCCCCGTCCCGGTCGAGATCGCCAATCAACTGCGGCTTGGCAATGGCTGGTCGTTCGACTCCTTCGACGATCAGAGAACCGGAGTTGCCGCTCGTATCGGCGGCTGCGATCAACGCGGCACGCCGTTCTTCGGGATCGACAGGAAACGAGCCATCGGCAGATGCGACGGTGTCCACCGGCTGCGGCAGGGCCGTTCCGTCCGGCGCGCGAACGAGATCGGGGCGTGCGGAATAGTTGATCGGATCTTTCTTTTCGCGCGAGCCCAGCGTCACGAGACCGGCGACATCACTAAGCAACTGCGCTTCCTGCGTCACGCCCGTGCCATATGTATTGCCGCCGATACACCCGGCAAGGCCGAGCAGGGAGGCGAGAGCGATGAGACGCAGATACATGGCAGGCTAGTCCCCCTGGACGCGAAACAAGACGCGAAGCGTGGCGCGATATACGGCGATTCCAGCATGGAAACGCTGCTACTGCAGCCTAAGCCACAGGATTGTGGCGGTAGCTTGGCTGCCAGCAGAGCCTACGCCGTGCCGTCACCGGATACAATTCACAGGACACGACGGTAGAGAGTCAAGCCGTCCCGTCGATTTCGCGCATGGCTTCCGCATCCCGCAGAGACAGATCGGGATAGCCCGCATCGGTTCCGACCTCGGGCAAAACCCGCCACGAACGCGCACAGCGCGTGCCGTCGGCATGGCCCATCGTCACGGACACACCGGAGACTTCAGCCAAACGGAAATCGTCCGCACTGCCTTCACCTTGCTCAATGGCGATCTGGCTGACGATACAGATGTCGGCCATGTCGAGGCCCTGCACCGCGTCGAACAGGGCCGTATCGCTGATGTGAACCCGTGGTGCGGCTTCCAGCGATGCGCCGATCAGCTTCTCGCGCCGCGCCACTTCCAGCGCGCCCAGCACGACGCGGCGCACGGTGCGAACCTTCGCCCATTTCGCGGCCAGAGCATCGTCGCGCCATGCGGTATCGACCGGCGCGAACTGCTGCAGATGCACGCTGTCGCCATCCGGATAGCGCTCTGCCCACGCCTCCTCCATCGTGAACACGAGCATGGGGGCCATCCACGTCACCACGCAATCGAACAGGTGGGACACGACCTGCAGCGACGCCTTGCGGCGGGTCGAGGACGGGGCGTCGCAATACAGCGCGTCCTTGCGCACGTCGAAATAGAAGGCGGACAGTTCGGTGTTCATGAAGCCGAACAGCTTTGCCATCACGCCCTTGTAATCGAACGCATCGTAGCCGGCGCGGATTTCACCATCCAGAACGGCGAGGCGGTGGAGCATGAGGCGCTCGATCTCTTCCATCTCCGCGACCGGCACTTTGTCGCCCTCGTAGTGCGCGAGCGTGCCGAGCATCCAGCGCAGGGTGTTGCGTATCTTACGGTAGGAATTGACCGCCGTCTTGATGATTTCCGGCCCGATGCGGGTGTCGTCCTGATAATCGACCGAGCAGGTCCACAGGCGCAGGATATCGGCACCGTATTGCTTGATGATGTCCTGCGGCGCGATGGTGTTGCCGAGCGACTTCGACATCTTGCGCCCGTCTTCGGCCATGACGAAACCGTGGGTTAGCACGGTGTCATACGGTGCGCGACCACGGGTGCCGCAGCTTTCCAGCAGGGAGGAATGGAACCAGCCGCGATGCTGGTCGGATCCTTCGAGATACAGATCGGCAGGCCATTTCAGGTCGTCGCGCTGTTCGAGACAGAAGGCGTGGGTGGAGCCGGAATCGAACCAGACGTCGAGGATATCGCGCACCTGTTCCCATTCGGCTGGATCGTCCACGAGACCATCGAGGAAGCGGGTTTTCGCGCCGTCCTCATACCACGCATCGGCCCCTTCGGATCTTGAAGGCGTCCATGATGCGGGTGGTGAGAGCGTCGGATTGGTCGAAGTCCGGGCCGGGTATGACCTGCCCGGTTTCGGCGTTGCGGAACACGCGTGATCGGCACACCCCATGCGCGCTGGCGCGACAGCACCCAGTCGGGCCGGTCGGCGATCATGCCGCGCAGGCGGGTCTGACCGCGGGCGGGCACGAAGCGGGTGTCGTCGATGGCATCGAGCGCGAGGTCGCGGAGGGTTTTGCCGGTTCCTGCCTCTCCATCATTCCGCCACCTTGCGGGCGGAATCCAGCCCCTGCCCCAGCCTCGGCATGGATTGCGCCCGCAGGGGGCGCAGATGACGGAGGTTGAAACAGGGCCGATCCATATGGACGAACCATTGCGGCGTGTTGCGGAAGATGATGGGTTTTTTCGACCGCCACGAATGGGGATAATCATGCTTCAGCCGCCCCCGCGCGAACAGGTTGTTCGCTTCGATCAGCGCCGTGATGACGCGCTGGTTGGCGTCACCCTTCTTGCCCTTGTCGTCGATGACACGGGCCGGATTGCCGGTGTCGGGACCGAAGCCCGGGGCGTCGTCGGTGTAGTACCCGGCGTCGTCCACGGTGAAGGGGATGGCGGGCGAAATGCCCTGCGCTTCCAGTTGCGCACGAGAAGCGTTCCAGACCTCGAAATCGTCCGCACCGTGGCCGGGGGCCGTGTGGACGAAGCCTGTGCCCGCGTCGTCGGTGACGTGATCGCCCGCGAGGAGTGGAACGGCGAAGTCGTAGCCGAGGTGTTTGAGGGGGTGGTCGAGGACCATGCCGTCGAGATCAGATGCGGGAACATCGGCTAGGCGATTGAACGTCAGCTTTGCCTTTGTTGCGCACTCCTCCGCCAGTTTGTCGGCAAAGACGAACTTCGCCCCGGCTTGCGGGCCGAAATCGTTCTCGGCAGTGGCGATTTCGTAGAGGCCGTAAGAGATGGTTTTGGAGAATGAGACCGCACGGTTGCCCGGCATGGTCCACGGGGTGGTTGTCCAGATGACAATTGATGCATCGATCAATGGATCCGCAAGCTCGTCCCAGGACCCGCCATCTACTGCATTTTCGTAGCGGCCCGGCGTGGAGTCCTGACGGAGGAAGAAACCCGACCCAAACCGTATCGCTCTCATACGTCTCGTATTCGATCTCCGCCTCGGCAAGCGCCGTCCGCTCCACCACGCTCCACATGATCGGCTTCGACCCGCGATAGAGCTGGCCCGACCGGGCGAATTTCATCAACTCGCCCGCGATGATCGCCTCGGCTGCAAAGTTCATCGTCAGATACGGGTTGGCGAAATCGCCGACCACGCCGAGGCGCTGGAATTCCTCGCTCTGCACGCCGACCCAATGGGCGGCGAAATCGCGGCATTCCTTGCGGAATTCGTTGATCGGCACGTCGTCCTTGTTGCGGCCTTTCGCGCGATACTGCTCCTCGATCTTCCATTCGATGGGCAGGCCGTGGCAGTCCCAGCCGGGCACGTAGTTGCTGTCGCGGTTGCGCATCTGGAACGAGCGCGTGACCACGTCCTTCAGGATCTTGTTGAGGCCGGTGCCCATGTGGATGTTGCCGTTGGCATAGGGCGGGCCGTCGTGGAGGACGTATTTCTCGCGGCCCTTGGCGTTGTCGCGCAGGCGGCGATACATATCCTGTTCCTGCCAGCGGGCGACGATTTCCGGCTCCTTCTGCGGCAGGCCGGCGCGCATGGGAAAGTCGGTTTTCGGAAGGAAAAGCGTATCGGAATAGTCGCGCCCGCCGGTTTCGGCTGCGCTTTCGGTCTTGTCGGACATGAAATATCTCGTTTGGAAAAGGCGTCGTTTCAGGTGGCGTCGGATACCCGGCGCGGGACGGTCAGCCCGCAGCCGGGCCGATAATTCGTATGCTGTTCGAAACGATGCTCATGGCCGCTTCCTAGCGCGCGCCTTTGCGGGCGGCAACAGCTTTAGAAGCGCGGCTCGTCCAGCTTGTCGTAGAGCGCGCGGCGCAGCATCCTCAGGGTCAGGTTCGGTGCAAGCCACGCCGCCATCCGCGCGCCGGTCCCGCCGGGATAGAACTCGGCCACCGGCTTGCGCGCCTTCGCCAGTATCTTCGCGGCCAACGCCTCCGGTGCCATGCGCTTTTTCGCGCTTGCTCCGGGCGGCGCGTAGCGTTCGGCATGAGCGGTGCGGATGGGACCGGGGAAGACGGTCATCACGTTCACACCCTGCTTTTTCCAGCCCTTGCGGACCGAGCGGGCGTAGATCGCCAACCCGTCCTTCGTGCCCGCATAGACAGCCGCGCCGGGATAGCCGGTGACGTGGGACAGGGACGATATGAAGGTGATGCAGCCACCCTTTGCCATCAGCCCCGCGCCCATGAGGCCGGAAGAAAGCAAGACGGGCGCGGTCAGGTTGACGTCGATCAGCGGTTTGTAGGCGGTGGCGGGAATATCCTCGAAGCGACCCGTCGCGCTGATACCCGCATTCAGCACGACCAGATCGAACGTCATGCCGTGCAGCGTGGCGAGACAGCGCACGACCGCCTGCCGGTCGGCCAGATCGACCTTGCGCACGATGCACGCGCCCCGTGTGGACAGCGCCAGGGCCTCCAGGTCTTCCACGTCGCGGTCCAGCGCCACGACTTCGTGACCGTCGGCCAGCAGCGCATCGGTGAGCGCACGCCCCAGACCGGCGGCGGCACCTGTTATCAGCGCCTTCACAACGCTCCCTCCTTCGGGCGGGCGAACGCGGCGCGGGCGCAGTAGAGGCGTCCCAGTTTGCGGGTCTTGTCGCCGGTGCGGATGGCTTTTTCGATGCCCGCCGCACGCGCGGTGCGGGGCCATGAACAGATTGCGTGCCGCGCCGAGAGTCATGCCCGCCTTATCGTGCATATCTGTCTTTGTCGGGCCGGGGTGAACGAGCGTGACATAAGCCCTGCCCCGCCATTCCTCCCTCAGGGACCTTGCGAAGCCCGCAAGAGCGCCCTTGGTCGCGGCGTAGGTGGCGAACCCTTCCGCGCCGCCCGCCAGACTGGAACCGATGATCGCCAGCCGCCCGCCAGCCTTCAACAACGCAGGCGCGGCAGCGTGGGCGGTCAGCACCGTGCCGGTAACGTTGATATCGATTTGCGCGGCAATGGACGCCTGAGTCTCGACCTCCGCTGCTCCCTGCCAGCCGATCCCGGCGTTGAGGATGGCGAGGTCGAGCGCGTCCCATTCCATCTGGTCCAGCGCACGCGCTATCGCCGTCGCAGCGCGCGCGGGGTCGGACTGGTCGGCGCGGATATAGTGGATGTTATCGTTTGCGAAAAACTCGGCCTGATCGACCAGATTGCGCCGCCCCGTCGCCAGCACGCCGATTCCGCGCGACGCGTAGGATTTCGCCAGTAGCAGGCCGATTCCGTCCGTTGCGCCGGTGATCAGCACGCGGGTCCGGCGGTCGGTTGCCATTATCGGTGCCCGTCGAAAGCGATGGCCCGATCAAGCGCGGAAAGCGGTTCGGCCTCGGCCAAGAACGGTGCGGGCGCGGGCGCTGTCGCGGTCCATCTGTTCGACGAGGGCCTCGGCACTGTCGAATTTCTCCTCACCGCGCAGGTGGTCGAACAGGGTCACTTCGATCTCTTCACCGTAAAGATCGCCGTCGAAATCGAACGACGAAGGTTTCCAGCAGCGGTGCGCCGTTGTCGAAGGTCGGGCGGCGACCATAGCTGGCAACGCCGTCATGCAGCGAGCCATCCGCACGGCGCAGGCGCACGGCGTAGATGCCGTGGGCGAGGCGGCAGTTTTCGGCCAGCGACAGATTGGCGGTCGGATACCCCAGCGTGCGTCCCAGCTGCGCGCCCTTCGACCACCGTGCCACCGACGCACCAGCGGTAGCCGAGCAGGCGGGCGGCGTTTGCCACATCCCCCTCGCCCAACAGGCGGCGGATGCGGGAGGACGACAGTTCCTCGCCCTCCTTATCTGTATGTTCCGGCACTATGGTCACGCCGAACCCGGCTCGTCTCGCCCGCCTCGCGCAAAAAATCCGGCGTGCCCTGACGCTTTCTACCGAACATGAAATTGAAGCCGGTGACGACGTGGCTCGCGCCAGTGGCTTCCACCAGATGACGGTCGACAAAATCCTGCGCCGACGTGCCCGCCAGATCGCGGGTGAAGGGCAGCACGAGCAGCCCATCAACGCCCGCTGCTTGTACGATACGCGCTTTCATATCGCGCGGGGTTAAGCGGAAGACGGGGCTATCGGGGTTGAACAGCGTGCGCGGGTGCGGCTCGAACGACAGGGCATAGACCTTGCGGTCAGTCCGTCTGCCGATGTCCAGCGCAGCGTCCAGCACTGTCTGATGGCCGCGATGGACGCCGTCGAAATTGCCGATGGCGATGACCGCACCGCGCATATCGGCGGGCAACGGCTCATCGAGAATGCGGGTCGCAGCGCTCATGCGGATTACCAGACCAGCCGGGGCATGGTGGCAACTGGCGTCGCGCCGTGATGGTCGAGAAACCCTGCCAGCCGGTCGTGGTCGGGCTTGTCGGCTGGGCCGTATTCGGCGGCATGGATACCGGCGCTGATGTAGAGCAGGTCGAGACCGGCGGCCTGCGCGCCCGCCACGTCGGTGGGCATACCGTCGCCGATGCACAGCACCCGTTCGCGGGGGACGTCCCCTACGGCAGCCAGTGCCACATCGTAGATCGGCTTGTGGGGTTTACCCGCCAGACGGACTTCGCCACCGAGTTCGGAGTAAAGCCGCGCCAAAGCACCAGCGCACCAGATCATCCGGTCGCCACGCTCCACGACGATATCCGGATTGGCGCAGACCATCGGCAGTCCCCGTTCGACACCCCGCGTGAGGAATGTCCGGTAGTCTTCAGGGCTCTCGACTTCATCACTGATCAGCCCGGTGCAAACGATGGTTTTGGCAGTCTCCAAGTCCACGAACGACACGTCCAGCCCGTTGAAGAAGGAGCGCTCCCGCGGTGGACCGATATGGTGGATATCACCAGCGACCTGCCGCACCAGTTCGCGGGTCACATCGCCGGACGTGACGATGGAATCGCAGATGCCGTCGGACACGCCGATATCGCGGAACTGCGCCAAAACGTCCGTGCGGGGGCGAGGCGAATTGGTGATGAGAACCACCTTGCCCCCTTGCTCGCGGAAGGCCCGCAAGGCGATGGCGGCGGCCTCGTAGGGCTGTTCGCCATTATGGACCACGCCCCACACGTCGCTGAGAACCGCGTCGTAATCTGCAACAAGTTCGTTGAGCCCTGCTATCGCACGCATGAGGGGAAGGTCCGGGTGTCGGGAAGGTCGCCGCCCGTGTGCGGCTTCTGGCGAAGGCGTTAGGTCAGGTGGCGCACAATCGTCAAGGTTCAAGCGGAATTGCGCGCAGTCTTGTCGGCAGGGTTCTTGACACCTGCCTACGCCGTTCTTATCTCCAGCACGCGCTTTGGCACTCACTACAGACGAGTGCTAACACGCATTTCACAATCCATACATTCATCGGTTGCCGCGCAGGCGGAGCCGTAAACGACTTACAGGAACGAGACAAAGATGGCTGACATCAAATTCCGTCCGCTTCACGACCGCGTTGTCGTGCGCCGTGTCGAGGCCGACACGAAAACCGCAGGCGGCATCATCATCCCCGATTCCGCGCAGGAAAAACCAGCCGAAGGCGAAATCGTCTCCGTCGGCTCCGGTGCCCGCGACGAGGCCGGCAAACTGGTTCCACTCGACGTGAAACAGGGCGACCGCGTTCTGTTCGGCAAATGGTCCGGCACCGAAGTGAAGATCGGCGGCGAAGACCTGCTGATCATGAAGGAAGCCGACATTATGGGAATCGTTGGCTAACGCCAACGCTTGTTTGTCTCATCGCTTCGCGATGGTGGCTAACGCCCCCAACTGACCGCATTCCAGAAATTTCTGCGCGCTTGAAGAAGCCGCAACAACTGAAAGAGAAGCAAAATGGCTGCAAAAGAAGTCAAGTTCGGCTCCGATGCCCGTACCCGCATGATGCGCGGTATCGACATCCTCGCCGACGCCGTGAAAGTCACCCTCGGCCCGAAAGGCCGCAACGTCATCCTCGACAAATCCTTCGGCGCACCGCGCATCACGAAGGACGGCGTCTCCGTCGCCAAGGAAATCGAACTGGAAGACAAGTTCGAGAACATGGGCGCACAGATGGTGCGCGAAGTGGCCTCGAAAACCAACGACATCGCCGGTGACGGCACCACGACAGCTACCGTGCTCGCACAGGCGATCGTGAAAGAAGGCAACAAGGCCGTTGCCGCCGGCATGAACCCGATGGACCTGAAGCGCGGCATCGACACGGCTGTTGCCGAAGTCGTCGAAGCCCTGAAGAAGATGGCCAAGAAGATCGACACGACCGAAGAAGTCGCACAGGTCGGCACCATCTCCGCCAACGGCGACAAGGAAGTCGGTGATCGTATCGCCGAAGCCATGCAGCGCGTCGGCAACGAGGGTGTCATCACCGTCGAGGAAGCCAAGTCGCTGGAATCCTCGCTGGAAGTCGTCGAAGGCATGCAGTTCGACCGCGGTTACCTGTCGCCATACTTCGTGACCAACCCCGAAAAGATGACCTGGTCGATCTCGACGATCCCTACATCCTGCTGCACGAGAAGAAACTGTCTTCCCTGCAGGCGATGCTGCCGATCCTCGAAGCCGTCGTTCAGACCGGCAAGCCGCTGCTCATCATTGCCGAAGACATCGAAGGCGAGGCTCTTGCCACGCTCGTGGTCAACAAGCTCCGCGGCGGTCTCAAGGTCTCCGCAGTCAAGGCACCGGGTTTCGGCGATCGCCGCAAAGCCATGCTGGAAGACATCGCCGTGCTGACCGGTGGTCAGGTGATTTCCGAGGAACTCGGCATCAAGCTCGAAGGCGTGACGCTGGACATGCTCGGCACCTGCAAACGCGTGTCGATCACGAAGGAAGAAACCACGCTCGTCGATGGTGCCGGTGATAAGGCCGATGTCGAAGGCCGCGTCGCCCAGATCAAGCAGCAGATCGAGGAAACGACCTCCGATTACGACCGTGAGAAACTGCAGGAACGTCTGGCGAAACTCGCCGGTGGTGTTGCCGTCATCTCCATCGGTGGTGCCACGGAAGTCGAAGTGAAAGAGAAGAAAGACCGCGTGGACGATGCTCTGAATGCAACCCGTGCAGCTGTCGAAGAAGGCATCGTTGCCGGTGGTGGCGTGGCTCTGCTGCGTGCAGCAGCCGGCATCAAGTCGGAAGGCGACAATGCCGACCAGAAGCAGGGCGTTGCCATCGTGCGCCGCGCGCTTCAGGCTCCGATCCGTCAGATCGCGCAGAACGCGGGTGATGAAGGGTCCGTCGTGGTTGGCAAGATCAACGACGAAAACAAGGCCAACTACGGCTATAACGCCCAGACCGGCGAGTTCGGCGACATGATCGCAATGGGCATCATCGACCCGGTGAAGGTGGTTCGCCACGCTCTCCAGGACGCGGCCTCCATCGCATCCCTGCTCATCACGACTGAAGCTATGGTCGCCGAGAAGCCAGCCAAAGAAGGCGGCGGCGGCATGCCTGACATGGGCGGAATGGGCGGAATGGGTGGTATGGGCGGCATGATGTAAGCCGCAGGCTTACCTCATACGAGCCCACTCAAGCCATGCGCTGACATGCGGATCACCGCATGTCAGTGGCGGCATGATGCAAGCCCAGCTTTCCGGAGTGACTATTATGAGGGGCGGCCCAATGGGCTGTCCCTTTTTTGTGTCGCCAACAAACATGAGCCGATGCCAAATGTCGCAACGCGCAGAGTTTACTTGGCACCCGCAACAATCGGCGCAACACTGCCGTGACCTATCCATGCCTCGATCGGAGTTCATCCATGCCCCTCACACGCCGAACATTCCTCGCCACATCCGCCGCGACCGGCGCTGTTACCATCCTGCCCTATAGTGCGCTTGCAGACGCCCATTCGTCCAACGTCTTCAAAACGGGTGCGGGCGACATCACCGTCCATCCCGTTAATCATGCCTCCGTCGTGCTGGAGACGCCAAAGGGCACAATCTACGTCGATCCTGTCGGTGAGGTTTCCGCCTATGCCGATTTTCCAAAGCCGGACGCTATTCTCGTGACCCACGAACATGGAGACCATTATAACGCCGACGTGTTGGCCGGTATCATGGGCGATGCCACGCCGCTCATCGTCAACCCGGCTGTCATGGCCATGCTGCCGGACGCCTTGAAGGCCAATGCCACAGCGATGGCCAACGGGGACAGTGGGGAAGTTCTCGGCGCGACGATCGACGCCATCCCCGCCTACAACTTGACCGAAGAGCGCAAGAACTTTCATCCGCAGGGCCGCGACAACGGCTATGTGCTGACGATGGATGGTTTCCGCATTTACCTGTCGGGCGACACGGAAGACATTCCGGAAATGCGGGCGCTGGAGAATATCGACCTGGCCTTCGTGTGCATGAACCTGCCGTTCACAATGGACATCAACGCAGCCGCCAGCGCGGTCAACGCGTTCAAACCGACATTCGTCTATCCGTATCACTACCGTGGCCGCGATGGTGGAACGCAGGATCCCGCCGAATTCGCCAAGCTGGTGGACGGCGCGGAAGTGAAATTCGGTGACTGGTACTGAACGCAAGGCAATCGCTTTAACCGCATAAAAAAGGCCGCCCATTGGGCGGCCTTTTCATGTGATGCGTTGGAGAAGACCTAGCTTTCAATCGGATGCTCGCGGCGGCCTGCGCCGGCACCGGCAACGGCTGCGCCGAGGCCAAGCAGCGAAGCAACAAAAGCCCAGAACGAAGCGGTTGCCAAAGCATCGGTGGCCTGCTGGGCCAGATCCAGCGCTTCGGCACGGGCTTCTTCCAACGCCTGTGTGGCGTTCTCGAAAGCGGACGTGGCGCGGGTTTCCCAACGGGCGACGAGTTGCTCGGCATCCTGCGGGGTCACGCCGAACCGGCGCTCCATCACGGCGACGAGTTCCGCGCGGTCTTCCTGCGAAATCACGCCACCACGGCCCACGAGATTGTCGATGGCTGCATCGATATCGCTCATCGCGTCACCGGGCGACCGGATAATGTCGACCGCAGTATTGGTCGCAATGGACGCAGCCTGGTCACGCTCTTCCTGGCTGATAACGTTATTGAATGCCTCGCGCGCTTCCGCCTGCATGGCGGACGCCGTCACACCCTGATCCCGCAACGCCTGCTGAACGCTGGACGGCAGGTCTGACATTTGTAGTTCCGGCAGATTGAAATTCGGCAGGTCGTCCGGAATCACCGCCGCAGCGACGTTTTGCACCGTAGCGGCTGCGCCTAGAGATGGCGGAGACGGTGTTGTTGTAGAGCAGCGTGGCACCCGAGGTTGCCAGATAAACGGCAGCAAGGGTGGTGAGACCCCACACGGACGCGCCGTGCAGCATGGCGTTTTGGCGGTCCCACGTGGCCGACATGCGCGATGCGGCGTAGCCACCGATTGCCAGAGCGATCAGTTGGCAGACCACGAAATAGATCGCCGATACGGTCGACATAGTCGCGATCGAATCCGTTTCGCCGCCCGGTTCAGTCGCCCACAATCCGATGCCTGCGCCGAGGAGGCCGAGCATCACCATGATGGCCAGACCGATGACGGTACCGGCAAAGATGCCGCCCCATGAAGCCTTCTTGCGTTGGGGAGCGAGCGCTCCGACGGCAGGCGGTACGGTTCCGACGACCGGTTGTGTGGTTACTGTCATGTTTCTATTCCCGATTTGCTCAAGCCCGCACCTCATGCACAGGCTTCAAATCGACAACGCAACAAGTCGGGATCGGTTCACCCCGTCGTGAACCGATCCCGATCGCTTTATTTCAGGCCGACGCAGTTGGCGTAAAACGTCGTCGTGGCGGGCCAGTCGCTGAACACGCCGACGACACCGACGTCCTTGTTGAGCACGTCGAGCAGTTCGAACACGTCGCCCTCGTTCTTCGTGATGTCGTTGGAGGTCTGGTAATACCAGCCGCCACCGTCCTTCAGCAGGCCGGAACGCTCCACCGTCCATGTGATGATCTGCAAACCGGCGGCCTTGGCTTTCTCGGCGTAGAGCGATGGCACCAGTTTGCCGTCCTCGACCTTGACCAGCACCCAGAGCGGCGGAGCGATGTAATTCACGCCGCGCTCCTTCAGGCTTTCCATCGTGTCGGCCCAGGTGGACTCATCCTCCGGCAGCCAGCCATCGACGGTTTCATAGCTGTCGTCGAGATAGACGGCCTGCTTTCCGAACTCCGGCTCGTTCTCGATCCAGTAGAGCACGTCATTCAGGTCGAAACTCTGCGCCCACACGTCCGAGGCGGGCACACCGGCGACCTTGTATTCGTCGATCATCGCCTGCGCGTAATCGGCTTGGCTGTAGCCATCGTAGGGCATGTCGACGGATGGAGACTTCAGTTCCGGTGTGAACTTGACGCCGAGCCCCTTGAACAGGTCGATGCTCTCGGCATGGGTCAACAGCGTGCCGGGGCTGTAGAGATCGGTGCGGAAACCGGCGGTGCCGTCCATGTAACCCTCGACGGTGGTGGCGCTGGAATCAGCGGCGTCCATCTTGGCGTCCAGCGTGCGGAACTCGGCGAGCGTGATGTCGGATGCGCGGCATTCGGCACTGGCGCTCTCCTCTCCGGCGGCGGGGGTGAAGCCCGCGGTGCATTTTTCCGCCAGCGGCGTGGCCAGAATGTTGGTGGTGGTGTGCAGGTCGTTCTGGGCATGGCGGCAGACGAGCTGCTTGTCTTTCGTGAACGTCACGTCGCATTCCACGATGCCGGCCCCCATCCGCGCGGCGGCGGTATAGCCTTCGACCGTATGCTCCGGCATCAGCAACGGAGCGCCACGGTGGGCGATCGACCAGTCGGTCTGCGTGACCGGATTGCCGATGCAGGCTTGCAGGGTCGTTTTCAATTCGCTGTCGTCCATCTGTTCGACCAGCCATGCCGGACGCGGACCAAGCTGATAGGCCGTTTCGGCCATTGTCCCTGATTGGGCGAGTGCAGGGGCGGCGCAGGCTGTGGCGGCGATGGCCATAAGTAGGGTGCGATACATTATGAGGCTCCAGTTGCTGTTGCAGTCCTGCTGTCCATGACGGGTAAGCGCGACAGTTGCATTTCAGATCGGTGACAGTTCCGCGACGCTCTTGCCATCCGCTTCAACGGGAACCGAAATGCCGTGTCGGCGGTTGGTTTGCAAATCAACCCCCGAAGGAGACTCCATCATGGCGAATACTGACCAGTCCGAAGGCATGGGCAAGAAGATCAAGGGCACGCTGAAGGAAGCTGCCGGAAAGCTGACCGGCGACAAGAAGACCGAAGCCGAAGGTCAGGCCGATCAGGCCGAAGGCGAAGTGCAGAAAACCTGGGGCGACGTGAAAGACTCGGTCTAGACCGACTTTACCGCCCGACGAACAGCGGCGACGACT
Organism: uncultured Alphaproteobacteria bacterium; assembly: GCA_963799325.1. GTDB lineage: Bacteria > Pseudomonadota > Alphaproteobacteria > Rhizobiales > Rhizobiaceae > Pseudahrensia. Next base: position 68,084 of record CAWCWS010000005.1, read on the forward strand.
TCGCTCACGAGCGGGTCGTCGCCTTTTTCTTGTGCGCCAATAAGGGTCGCTTGGCTCTTGAGAATGACCCCGTCATCCAGCACTTTCAGATGGTTCGCGCGGATTGTGGAGCCGGTGGACGTGATGTCCACGATCACGTCCGCTGCACCCGTCGCTGGAGCACCCTCGGTCGCGCCAAGGCTTTCAACAATGCGATAGACGCCGACCCCGTGGTGGCCGAAAAAGCCCTGCGTCAACTGCCAGTATTTCGTCGCCACCCGCAGCCTGCGTCCGGTGCGTCCGCGATGGAGCGGCGGCGACATCGTCGAGGTCGGCCATCGTATCGACGTCGATCCACGCTTGCGGGACGGCGACGACGACGTCGGCATGGCCGAAGCCGAGAGGGACGTGGAAGGTCACGATCTCGTCCACATTGGCGATCGTCTCCCGCGCCAGGTCTTCACCCGTGACGCCCAGATCGACGCCGCCGCGCGCCAGTTCACCGGCAATTTCGGAGGCTGACAGGAAGGCGACGGAGAGGTCTTCGCGCCCGACGACATGGCTTTGATAGCCGCGCTCGTCGGCGAGCGGTGCAACGGGCAGACCGGCGCGGGCAAACACGTCCAGCGTGTCGGCCTTCAACCGGCCCTTGCTGGGGATGGCGATGGTGATGCTCATGATGCCAGCCGATCCAGCGAGATGGAAAACCCGACGGCGGGCACCGGCACCTTCGCGCCCAGCAACGTGCAAAGACGGTCGTATCGCCCGCCGCCGGCAACGGCTTCCGCAACGCCGGGGCGATGGGCCTCGAACACGACGCCGGAATAGTATTCCAGCCGCCGCCCGAACGAGGCGCGGTAGGTGACGGGGGCCGCACCGATGGCGTCGGCGCGGGCGGCGAACGTTTTCAGCGCGCTGCCGAACTCGACGCCGCTTTGTGCGCCGTATGCATGAAGCCGGTCAGCGGTTTCCGCGAGCGGTGCCTCGATAGCGAGAAAATTGCGCAGCGCCTGCGCCCGCGTGCTGTCGAGGCGGAAGCCGGCGACCTGCGCCCGCTCGATGGCGCGGGTGGCAATGGCAGCAGCAGAGCGTCCGCCGGTCGCAGGCAGCGCGGCCTGTCGCATCATGCCGGTCACATGCTCCGTTAAGGCTGGCAGATCGCCGTCGAGCGCCAGCGTGGCGGCCCGGTCGGCAGGTGCTGCGACGAGGTCCGGCGCGGCGGTGAGACGGTCGATGATCGCGTCGACTTGCGCCGGTTCCGCCGAAAGCGCGGGACAGGCGGGCGGCGATGGTGGCGGGCAAGCCGAGGCTGACGACGACCACATCGAACAGGGCGTGGTCGCCAAGCGTCATCGACACATCATCGGCACCGGCAACGGCCAGCGCCTCCCTCATGTCTGCCAGCGCAGCCGCGTCGCGCGCGGGGGTCGGCTCGTGGCCCAAATCTTCCAGACCGGCCTGACGGAACTCGTTTGCTCCCTCCCGCTCCTGCCGGAAGACAGTGCCGTCATAGGCGTATCGACCCGCGGGTAAATCCATCAGGCAGATGGGAATTGTGAATTCGGGCCGCAGGCACAGCGGTGCGCCATCGGACATTTGCGTCATGAACACCCGCCGCCGCATGTCCTCCCCCGCCACGTCGAGAAACGGGTCGGCGGGTTGCAGGATGGCGACTTCGGGCCTCGCGTCGGTGCGCTCGTCGAGGAAGGCGGTGAGGTCAGGCATTGCGCGTTCAAGGATTTCGCGCACGGTGGCGACCATGTCCTCCACCTTCACCGTCTGCTGCGCGGGGCGAACGCCCTCTTCGCCGCGCCATTCGGTGTGGTCGGTGATGTCGGCGGACAGCCGTGCGCCCTCGACCAGATCCTTGATCTGCACGGTGCCTTCTTCGCGCTCGGCGCTGCCCTGAATGATGGCGATGGGGGAGCCGCGCCGGTCGGCATATTGCAGCTGCTTGCCAAAGTTCTTCGGGTTGCCCTGATACATTTCCGCCCGCAGGTCTTTGACGCCATCGGCGTTTTCGGACTCCCGCAGCATCTGGACGAGTTTCTGGTAGCCCGCGAGCGCCTCCGCGTCCTTGTCCATGACGGTGACGACGATCGGCCCTTCCGGCGCTTCGGTGTCCAGCTGGCCGAGATTTTTCAGCGCGGTGGCGAGGCGGGAGACGCCGATGGAAAAGCCGGTGGCCGGAACTTCCTGCCCCGTGAACCGCTTCACCAGCCCGTCATACCGCCCGCCCCCGGCGACCGACCCGAACTGCACGATCTCGCCTTTTTCGTTGGGGATGTCGGCGGTGATTTCGCACTCGAAGACGGTGCCGGTGTAGTATTCGAGGCCGCGGACGCAAGAGGGTGTTATTCTGATCCGCTTACTTTCGTATCCACTTGATGAGCATAATTTTGCGATCGCTAAGATGTTCTCTCCGCCGCTTGCGACCCAACTCATTTTTGGCCACGGAAAGCCGCTGATTTGCATCTTCAATATTGTCGATAATCGAAGATGCGTATTCAATTTCGTCATCAACTCGAAACAGTGTATTTCGGGGTGTTGCGATCAGAAATTTCGATCACGCTTATAAAACCTATATGCCGTTGTTCAGGCAAGAATGATCAGACAGAATTGTAGTAATCTGCTCATCGTTCAGATCAACTCCATCGGTGTGAGTCTCCGCTATCGTCGGTTCGTCCCTTAGGTCCAAGAAGCAGTTTCGACTCCGTTATATTCCAAACTTATCCAGCTTATCTATCGCCCGCAGCACACCCAGCCGACTTCTCCGCATTCTCGTCGCCGCCCAAGCCCGATAGCCTCCATCACTCCATCAAGCACCCGCCGATCATTCACCCGAACGACATACTCGCCTTTCTTGACACCCAGCGCTTCCATCGTGTCGGCCATCATCATGCACATTTCGGCATCCGCCGCCGGACCGCGAAGCGCCCACGCTATCCGCATCGAACTGCATGAACTGGCGGAAGCGCCCCGGCCCCGGCTTTTCGTTGCGGAACACATAGCCTGCGCCGATAGGTCCGGTAGGGCATCTGGATGTCGTTGATGTTCTGCGCCACGTGGCGCGCCAGCGGCGCGGTCATGTCGTAGCGCAGGCTCATCCACTGGTCGTCGTCGTCCGTCAGGCTGAACACGCCCTCGTTGGGGCGGTCGGTGTCGGGCAGGAACTTTCCCAGCGCGTCGGTATATTCGAACATCGGCGTTTCGATCGGGTCGAAACCGTAGCGCTCGAACACGCTCCGGATCGTCGCCATCATCGCGTCGGTGGCGCGAATGTCGCCGGACATGCGGTCCTGAAAGCCACGGGGTTGCCGCGCCTTGAGGCGTTGCGGTTTCTTTTTCTTGTCGGCCATCGGTCAGGCTCTCGAATTTTGGAAAAGGGCAGGCAAAACGAGCTTGAATGCAACCGCTCAACTGCGGTCGATCAAGCGGTCATATGTCGATGGGTGCGTGCCATGCCGAGCGGCATAAACCGCCCGCCCGCCAATCTCAAGCACCCGTTCGGGTGGGCATCACGAACGCATCCTGCGCCGCCTGCGTCGTCGCCCGTGCGGCGCAGCCTTCGATGTGATCGTTCACCAAGCCCATCGCCTGCATGAAGGCGTAGCAGGTGGTCGGCCCGACGAAAGACCAGCCGCGCTTTTTCAACGCTTTCGACATGACGGTGGAGGTCGACGTGAAACCAAGGGCCATCAGGCTTTCCGCGTCCATCCGCGCCGGCCGGTCGGCCTGCGCCTGCTCCGCCCAGCCCCAGAACCACGCGCCGAGCGACCCTTCGGCCTCGACCATCTCCAGCGCCCGGTTGGCGTTGTTGATGGTGGAGACGATCTTGCCGCGATGGCGGACAATGCCAGCGTCGTTCACACAGCCGTTCGATCTCCGCGTCGCCGTAGCGGGCGACCTTTCGAAAATCGAACCCGTCGAAGGCCGCGCGAAAGTTGTCGCGTTTGCGCAGAATAGTCAGCCACGACAGGCCGGACTGGAAGCCTTCCAGACAGATTTTTTCGAACAGCCGGTGCTCGTCGTCCTGTGGCATGCCCCACTCGGTGTCGTGATAGGTGACGTAGTCCGGCTTGTCGCCGCACCAGAGGCAGCGGCTGACACCGTCGTTCACCCGTGATCAGCCCGCTTTTATCCCCGTCCATCACCTGCCCTCACTTTGTCCCTCGCCGCAAGGCGCGCGCCGTGCGATTGTCCCGCCTAGCACATCGGGCACGGTCGGGAATCACGAATGGAGCGTTTGGCGGCAATATTGACGACAATCAGCGCCTGTGCTGCTGTCCGCCTGCGTGTCGGGTGCCGCCCCGCGCGACGCCTACAGCGTGGCGGGCCTGTCCGACGGGTTTCGCAAGACGGTGTTCGGCGCGGAATACGGCGCGCTGGCGCTGGCCGACACGTTCAGCGAAAACTACGTGCGCCGCTTCGAGGGGCCGGTGCGGTTTTTCGTGCGCGCGCCTGTAAAGGGCGACGAACGGCGGCAGCGGGAGGTGGAGCGCTTCATCGCCCGCATCGACAAGCTGGTCGACAATCTCGACGCCGTGGTGGTGCGCAACGAGGCCGACGCCAATTTCGTCGTTCATCTGGTGCCACGCGCGCTTTACGTGGAGACGGTGCGGGAGCGGATTTACGATGGCGAGCCGACGCCCGTGCGCGGGCGCTGCCTCGTGCGGGCACGCTTCACCCGCGACGGTATCTCCCGCTCCGACGCCGTGATCGTGACCGACGAGGGCGGTTCGCTGTTTTCGCGCTGCATGACGGAAGAAGTGTTGCAAGGGCTCGGGCCGCTCAACGACGATGCGAGCCTGACGAAATCCATCTTCAACGACACGTCCCGCTTCACCAATTTCCGCCGTTTCGACCGGCTGCTCCTCAACATGCTTTACGACCGGCGCATCCGCAGCGGCTTTTCCCGCAGCGAGGTGGAGCCGCTGTTGCCGGACCTTGCCAGCGGTGCACTGCAGGCCGTGCAGCGCTGAATCTTACGCCCATAAGGCCCATTAACCACGCGCCTTCAGGCTTGATTCACCCCGTTGAAAGGTAAACGGAGTGTTTCGCCGTTTCCGACGATTGGATTCATATTTTCGTTGCCGGTGATGGAGAACCGTGGGCGCACCTTCGGTTCCTTGCGGGTTTTTGCCATGTCACGCGTTCTCCTTTCCGCCCTCCTCGCCACCACGCTCGGTCTTTCCGCCCTGTCGGGACAGTCGGCCCAGGCTGGCGAGCGGTATCTTGCGCCGCCGCCCCTGGTGCTGTCCTCAGACCTGTCGTCCCCGTGGACGCTCCAGTTGAAATCCGCACCCCGCGTTCAACCCCGCCAGCCGATGGCCCGCCAAACGGTTGGCAAGCGACGGGCATCCGTCACGACCGGCTCGGTCATCCGCTCGGGCACGTCTCAGGCTGTTCAGCGCACGGCTCCCGCACAGGAATTCGACCCGGAGTTGCTCCCGGCTACCGTGCGGTGGACCGGCGGCGACACGCCGGGCACCGTCATCGTCGATACAATTCAGCGCAGGCTCTATCTCGTGCAGGGCGATGGACAGGCCAGGCGCTATGCGGTGGGCGTCGGCAAACCGGGCTTCGAATGGGCAGGCAGCCACAAGGTCACGCGAAAGGCGACGTGGCCTTCCTGGACACCACCGAAAGAAATGATCGTGCGCGAACGGGCGAAGGGGCGCGAATTGCCCGCCTTCATGGAAGGCGGCCCCGAAAATCCGATGGGCGCGCGGGCGCTGTATCTCGGCTCGTCGATCTACCGAATTCACGGCACCAATCAGGCGTGGTCGATCGGCAAGGCCGTTTCCTCCGGCTGTATCCGGATGCGTAACGAGGACGTTATGGACCTGTATGAGCGTGTGCCTGTAGGTGCGCGGGTCAAGGTGATCTGATGGCGGATAAGGGCGCAGCGTAACATTTAGGCAACATCGGCCCATTCGCTGCGCCGCGATGAAGCCACATTCTCGACAAACGGGCGTTTGCGGCGCTAACACTGAAAGACAAGCGCGTTTTGCGCCCGGAATCACTGGATAGTCCGCCGATGGCCCGTATGCTCCGCTCCGCCCTGATCGCCTGTGCCGCGACCGGTTCTTCTCGCCAGCTGCTGCTCAGGCCGAGATGACGATTTCGCTCGGCATCGGTGCCAACGCCTCGCCCCATTCCAATCTCGACTACGATTTCAACAACGGCGTCAGCGGCGATGTTGGCGTGGGGTGGGACGGCGCATCGTTCGAAATGCCACCGGTCTATAATGCCCGCGCCACCTATTGGCTGGGCGATTTCGGCATGGACGATCTCGGCGTCGGCCTCACATTCACCCACGCCAAAGTGAAGGCCGATCTCGGCGATCCGGCCCTGTCGGATTTCACCACGCTGGAGTTCACCGACGGTATCAACTTCCTGACCGCCAGTCTCTATTACCGCTTCGATATGGGCTCGAAATTCACGCCCTATCTTGGCGCCGGTGCAGGCCTTGCCATTCCCCACGTGGAAGTCGACGGGCCGTCGCTTGCACAACGGACGTTTGAATATCAGGTGACGGGTGTGGCCGCCGAAGTGACGGCAGGCGTCGACTACGCCTTCACGGAAAACTGGTCGGCCTTTGCCGAATACAAGTTCGATTATGGACAGGTGAAAGCGGATCTGAACGGTGGTGGGTCGCTCGACACCAACATCATTTCCAATCAGGTTTTCGTCGGTATCACCTACAAGATTTTCTAGGGACGGGCGTTTCCGTTCGTCGCCCGATTTTCCGGCTAACAGATCAAAGGCTGGCACGTGGGTGCTGGCCTTTTTGCATTTCGGGAGGTGCGCGAAGGGCGTTTATGTGCGGGTAAAGAGCATTTGGCTCCCGCCCGTTCACCGCTTTACTCAGCGTGAATGGCACTTAGCTCGGAGGGAATTGCCCCTCCATAGGCCCAGTTCAGCAGTTTGATCGTGTGAACCGTAGGGATGCCGGTACCACTACCGATCTGAGTCAGACATCCGATATTGCCTGCCGCGATCACATCCGGCGAGACGCTTTCGATAGCCGTCACCTTCCGGTCCCGCAGCTTGCCCGCAATGGCGGGTTGCAGGATGTTGTAGGTGCCAGCGGACCCACAGCACAGGTGGCTTTCCGGCGCTTCGCGGACCATGAAACCGGCGGCGCGCAGCAAGTCTTTCGGGGCGGCTTTGATTTTCTGACCATGTTGAAGCGAACAGGCGGCATGGTAAGCGACTGTCATATTACGTTTTTGCATTGGTTCCGGAAGATCAAGCGAAACGAGATACTCGCTCACATCCTTCGCCAGCGCTGCGACCCTGGCGGCCTTTTCCGCGTAGTCCGGATCATGCCGCAGCATGTGGCCGTAGTCCTTGATCGTCGTGCCGCAGCCGGACGTCGTGATGACGATGGCGTCCAGTCCCTTCTCCGCCTCGGCATGCCAGACATCGACCATATGGCGGGCGAAACCGAGCGCCTGCTCCTCGCGGCCCATATGGTGGACAAGTGAGCCGCAACAGGTCTCGCCTTTCGGCAGGACGACCTCGATGCCTTGGCCGGTCAGAAGCTCGATCGTCGCGGCGTTGATGCCGGAATCCAATGCCGGTTGGGCACAGCCGGTGAGCAGGGCAACGCGGCCGCGTTTGGCGGTTTTCGGCGCGAAAGTTTTACCGTTTGTCGTTTCGCGCACCTTCGGCGCGGATGATGCCGGAGCGAGTTTCAGCATCGCCGCCAAGGGCTTGAACGGTGCGATGGCTTCGAGAAGCGGGACAAAGGGGCGACCAAGTTTTGACAGGGCAAGCGAGGCGCGAAACCGGCCTCTATATGGCAGCACCTGCGCCAGCAGTTCGCGCGTCAGCCGCGTCATCAACGGGCGCTTGTGCGTGCGTTCCACATGAACCCGAGCGTGATCGACGAGGTGCATGTAATCCACCCCGGACGGGCAGGTCGTCATGCACGACAGGCACGACAGGCAGCGGTCGATATGTTTCGCCTCCCGCTCCCCCGCATCGCGCCCGCTCTCCAGCATGTCCTTGATCAGGTAGATGCGCCCACGTGGAGAATCCAACTCATTGCCCAGCGTCACATAAGTCGGGCACGTCGCCGTGCAGAACCCGCAATGCACGCAGGAGCGCAGGATGGAGTCCGCTTCCGCAATAGCCGGGTTTTCGAGTTGTTGCGGGGTGAAATGGGTTTGCATGGATCAGCTTCCCAACCGATTTGGATTGAGAATGCCGTGCGGATCGAAATTGGCACGGTAGCGGGCTGATAGGGCGGCTAGGGTTTTTGGCTGGGGCTGGAAAATTGCCGTCGTTTGCCGTTGGGCAGCGGTGGCGCGAATGAGGGTGGCGTGGCCTCCCCCATTGCTTGCAAGCGCCTGCCGCACCAAGGTTTCCTGCGGATCTGAACCGCCAATTTCCAGCCAGATCAGGCCACCCTGCCAGTCGTAGAAGGCGGCGGCGTCGGTTTCAGACTGTATTGCGGCAAACGATTTCGTGCCCCTGCATCGGCGTGCAGGAAATGCGCCATAGGGGGCGTTCCTGGCGGGATGCGAACGGGATGCAATCGCGCACCAGTTGCCACAGGGCACGGGAGGGGTCAGCTTCAAGACGATCGAGCGTTCCGAAGGGTTTCAGCAGCGCAGCGAGCGATTCCATGCGTGCCGCGACAGATGGGGCGAAACCCTCGACACGCAACATGGTGCGCGCCGGTTCGGATTGCTTCGGCAAATGGGCCGCGCCGGACACTTCCGCACTCGATCCCATCGCTGCCGACATGGCGTCCGCCGCCCGTTCGTCGCTCAAGCCAACGATCACGAGCGTCGCTTCGGTTTCGGATTTCGGCAGCACTTTCATGGTGATATCGGTCAGCACCGCCAGCGTTCCCCATGCGCCGGTGAGGCCTTTGGACAGGTCGTAGCCGGTGACATTCTTCACCACACGACCGCCGGACTTGAACATTTCGCCCCTGCCCGAAACAGCCTTTATGCCAAGTATATGGTCTCGGGCGGAGCCGGATTTGAGGCGGCGGGGACCGGCGAAATTGGTGGAGACGAGACCGCCCAGCGTGCCCTGCCCGGCTTCCAACCCCAACACGGGACCGAGGTCGGCGGGCTCGAATTGCAGTTCCTGATTGGCGGCGTCCAATTCCGCGACGATATCCACCAGCGGCGTTCCGGCCTTGGCAGACAGGACCAGCTCGTCCGGTTCGAACAGGGTGATGCCGGAGAGGCCGGACATATCGAGCGTATGCGCCGTTTGCATAGGCCTGCCGATAGCGCGCTTGCTGCCCTGCCCGATGATTTCCAACGGCACCTGCTCACCAGCCGCCCATTTGACGGCGTTCAGCACATCCATTGCGGTGCGAGGATGAAGGTCCGTGTCGGACTCGGGCACGGTCAAAACCGTGGCAAATCGGGGAACGGCACCTGACCCTTGTGGACGTGCATCCGGCCCAGTTCGGCACAGCGGTGAAGCTGGGGGAACATCTTGCCGGGGTTGAGCAGGCCGTCCGGGTCAAAGGCGCATTTGACGCGCTGTTGCTGGGCCAGATCGTCCTCGGTGAACATTTCCGGCATCAGGTCGCGCTTCTCAACACCGACGCCATGTTCACCGGTCAACACACCGCCGACTTCGACACACAGCCGCAGGATGTCGGCCCCGAATTCCTCGGTGCGCTCCAGTTCGCCGGGCACGTTGGCATCGTAGAGAATGAGCGGGTGTAGATTGCCGTCGCCCGCGTGAAAGACATTGGCGACCCGCAGGCCATAATGGTCCGACAATTCCCGCATGCGCGCCAGCACAGTGGGCAACTGGCGGCGGGGAATGGTGCCGTCCATGCAATAATAGTCGGGCGATATGCGGCCCACAGCGGGGAATGCCGCCTTGCGACCGGCCCAGAAATTGAGGCGCTCTTCCTCGTTCTGGCTCACCCGCAGGGTTGTGGAACCGGCGGCTTCGGCCAAAGCCTCGACGCGGGTGATGAGGTAGTCGACCTCCGCCTCCGGCCCGTCGAGTTCGACGATCAGCAACGCCTCCACATCGAGCGGATAACCGGCCAGCACGAAGGCTTCGGCAGCGTGGATGGCAGGCTTGTCCATCATTTCCATGCCGCCGGGAATGATGCCGGCGGAAATGATGTCGGCGACACACTGGCCCGCGGCTTCCGACGACGGGAAGCCGACGAGCAACGCGCGGGCGGTCTGAGGCTTCTGCAAGATGCGGACGGTGACTTCCGTAACGACGCCGAGCAGGCCTTCGGAGCCGGTGATGACGCCCAAAAGGTCGTAGCCCTCCGCATCCAGATGCTTGCCGCCGATGCGGATGATTTCGCCGTCGATGGTCACGAACTCGACGCCCAGTACGTTGTTGGCGGTCAGCCCGTATTTCAGGCAATGCACGCCGCCGGAATTTTCCGCCACATTGCCGCCAATGGAACAGGCAATCTGGGACGACGGATCGGGGGCATAGTAAAAGCCTTCACCGGCAACCGCATGGGTAATGCCCAGATTGGTGACGCCGGGCTGCACCACGGCACACCGGTTGGGATAGTCGATGTCGAGAATGCGGTTGAAGCGGCTCATGACGAGCAACACGGCGTCGCCCACCGGCAGCGCGCCGCCGGAGAGCGAGGTGCCGGAACCACGCGGCACCACCTTGATGCCGTTTTCGCCGCAATAGCGCATGACATCGGCCACCTGCTGCACCGTTTCCGGCAGCACGACGACCAGCGGAAGCTGTCGGTAGGCGGTCAGTCCGTCGCTTTCGAACACGCGCATGCCGGTATCTTCCGCCACCACGCCCTCGCCGGGGACGATGGCCTGCAACGCGGCAACGACTTCGGCACGACGCGACAGAATGCCGTCGTCTAAGGGTGGCATGACAAGGCCGCTCATCGTGTGCGCTCCGAGTTGCTCATATCCGGCTCGAAATCCAGCAGGTTGTGACGGCCGACATCGTGGATGTCGGTCTCGCCGCAAAGCGCCATCGTCTTGTCGAGTTCGGAATGAACGATTTCCAGCGCTTTGGAGACGCCCGCCTGCCCCATCGCGCCGAGGCCGTAGATATAGGCGCGGCCGATATAGGTGGATTTCGCGCCCACCGCGATGGCCTTGAACACGTCCTGCCCGGTGCGGATGCCGGAATCCATATGGACCTCGATACGGTCCCCGACGGCGTCCACGATCCGCGCCAGCATGTCGATGGGTGCCGCCGCTCCGTCCAGCTGCCGACCACCGTGGTTGGACACGATGATGGCGTCCGCTCCGATGTCGGCGGCGATGCGGGCGTCTTCCACGTCGTTGATGCCCTTGAGAATGAGTTTGCGGTCCCACTTGCTCTTGATCCAGTCGATCGACGACCAGTCGAGCGATCTGGTCGAACTGCTGCGTGCGGTCCATTCCGACAGGCTCGTCATGTCGCTCACGCCGGTGGCATGGCCGACGATATTGCCGAAGGACCGGTTCTTCGTGCGCGCCATGTTCATCAGCCAGCGTGGTTTGGTGGCCAGGTTGAGAATATTGGCGATGGTCGGCTTAGGCGGCGTGGACAGGCCGTTCTTGAGGTCCTTGTGGCGCTGGGCGAGAATTTGCAGATCGAGGGTGAGGACGAGCGCCTCGCAATGCGCGTCATACGCCCGCTTGATGAGCGCCTCGATGAAGCCCCGGTCCCGCATCACATACAGCTGGAACCAGAAGGGAGCAGTCGTGTTTCTGGCGACTTCCTCAATGGAGCAGACCGACATTGTGGAAAGCGTGAACGGAACGCCGAACGCTTCGGCAGCTCTTGCCGCTGCGATCTCGCCATCGGCGTGTTGCATTCCTGTCAGCCCGACCGGCGCAAGCGCGACCGGCATCGCTACATCACGCCCGATCATCGATGTTTTCAACGAACGATTGCTGATGTCGACGGCTACACGCTGGCGCAGTTTGTATTTGGAAAAAGCGCCGGTGTTGTCCCGGTAGGTGCCTTCGGTATAGGCACCGGAATCCGCATAGTCGTAGAACATGCGGGGCACGCGCCGTTTCGCCAGCGCCTGAAGATCCGCATTCGACGTGATGACCGGCATTTCGTGTCCCCCCTCAGACTGCCATCAGGCATACCTTGGGGGCTGGCGCGAAGGAAGGCTGCGCCGGATGTTTATTGCCGCAGACCGGTGCAGCGGGACAGCTCAGTCAGCGAGAGCAATGACAGCACCGGCATCCACCCCGTAGCCGCTCTGCGCGATCGCATCCGTGCTGTCGGCACCGGAAAGCGCAACGCCCAGCGTCATGAAAATGGCAAGAGCCAGTGTGGAAACGGCGACTGCGAGTGTCTGATCGTCGGTGTTCATTGGAGCGGATCCTTGTGCTTTGGTTTCATAACAGCGAAGCCGGAATCCGGTTCCTAAACTTTTTCAGGAAAGCGCAATTCCGATGCCACGCTATGATTTCACCACGAAGCGCCTGTTCGTCAGTGACGACATTGCACACCGGCGCAACCGTGCCTGTGGACAGGGCGCAGGCGAATTACCTGCTGAACGTGCTGCGACTGGAGGATGGTGGTGCCGTTCTGCTGTTCAACGGGCGCGATGGTGAATGGCTGGCGCGTATCGAGGCGGAAGGGCGCAAGAAGGCTTCGCTCGTTGTGGAATCGCAGACGCGGGAGCAGCCGGACCGGCCCGACCTGCACCTGCTGTTTGCGCCGCTGAAACAGGCGCGGCTGGACTATATTGTGCAGAAGGCGGTCGAGATGGGGGTTGGGCGGATCACGCCGGTGCTGACGCGCTACACGCAGGCCAAGGCGTTGAAGGCCGACAAAATGACGGCATACGTTACGGAAGCCGCTGAACAATGCGGTATTCTCGCCATTCCACACATTGCCGGAATGCTGCCGCTACGCGATGCGGTGCCAGACGACCGACAGGTGATTTTCTGCGACGAGGGGCATGGATCGCAGAACCCGCTGCCAATCCTGCAGGCTGTGCCGCGCGGTCCGCTCACGCTGCTTATCGGTCCGGAAGGCGGTTTCGACGAGGAGGAACGCGCCTGGCTGCGCGCGAAAGACAACGTGACCGCCATCCCCCTTGGCCCCCGCGTGCTGCGCGCCGACACGGCAGCGGTGGCTGCGCTTGCTGTCGTGCAGGCCGTGCTGGGGGACTGGGACTAGCGCCGCCTTCATCACAATGTCGAATTGGCACTTGCCCAATGCGCCCGCACGGCGATACCGGTTCAGGCAACGCATCTTCCGGCAGGCTGACCCCTCATGGCCCGTGACACGACAGACCTCACCCCCATCGAAGGCCGCGACCAGCTGGTGCGCGAACTGGAATCCGGCTGCAAGCCGAAAGAGGCCTGGCGCATCGGCACGGAGCACGAGAAGTTCGGCTTCTTCCGCAGTGACATCACCCCTGTCCCCTACGATGCTCCGGACGGCGAAGGCTCCATCCGCGCGTTGCTGGAAGGCATGCGCGAGACAGCACCGGCTGGGAGCCAATCATGGATGAGGGCAAGCTGATCGGGCTTGCCGGTGGGCCGGGCGAAGGTGCCATCTCATTGGAACCGGGGGGGCAGTTCGAACTGTCCGGCGCGCCGCTGGAAACGATCCACGATACGTGCCGCGAATCCAATGCCCATCTGGTGCAGGTGCGCGATGTCGCCGACCCGCTCGGCATCGGCTTCCTCGGCCTCGGCGGTTCGCCAAAGTGGACGCTGGAAGAAACGCCGAAAATGCCGAAATCGCGCTATGACATCATGCGCCGCTACATGCCGAAGGTCGGGAGCGAAGGCCTCGACATGATGCACCGCACCTGCACCATTCAGGTCAATCTCGACTTCGCCTCGGAAGCCGACATGCGGCGCAAGATGCAGGTGTCCACCAAGCTGCAGTCGGTCGCCGCCGCGCTGTTCGCCAATTCGCCATTCACCAACGGCAAGCCGAACGGGTTGCTATCATGGCGCTCCGACATCTGGCGCGACACCGACAACCAGCGCTCCGGCGTGCTGCCGTTTATCTTCGACGAAGGGTTCGGCTTCGAGCACTACGTTGATTGGGCGCTGGACGTGCCGATGTATTTCGTCACCCGCGACGGGCATTACCACGATTGCACGGACGTGACATTCCGCCAGTTTCTCGATGGGGCCAAGGTCGGGCAGATACCCGATGGTGCGGCCAACGAGGGCGACTGGACGAACCATCTCTCGACGCTGTTTCCCGATGTGCGGATGAAGAAATTTCTGGAAATGCGCGGTGCCGATGGTGGCCCGTGGCGGCGCATCTGTGCGCTGCCCGCCTATTGGGTCGGGCTGCTTTACGACGATGCTGCGCTCGGCGAAGCGGAGGCGCTGGTGGCCGATCTCGATTACGACGCCGTTTTCGCCATGCGCGAGGCGGTGCCGTCGCAGGGGTTCGCGGCTCCGGCAGGCAAACGCACCGTGCTGGACCTTGCCCGCGAGACGGTCGCCATCGCCGAACGGGGGCTGCGGGCTCGTGGCAAGCTGAACGATCAGGGGGCCGATGAAACCAATTTCCTCGCCCCGTTGCAGGAAGCGGTGCAGTTGGAAGAGACGCAGGCCGAGCGATTGCTGAAACAATATGCCAGCAATTGGGGCGGCGAGATCGACCACATTTTTGAAGAATATGCCTACTGACGGCACCGGTTGAACTTTGTTTGCCCGCTTCGTTGATGCACAATGGCTCCAGGACTTGACCGGGAACCGACGACGATGAACCTCACCAACCTTTTGATGACGCCGCAGAATATCGACCAGCTTTCGCAGCAGTTCAACATCAGCAACGATCAGGCTGCCGAGGCCATAAGCGCACTTCTGCCAGCGTTCTCACAGGGGCTGAAACGCAACGCGCAGACTGGCCAGCAGGCGGCGGGTTTCATTCAGGCGCTCGCATCAGGCCGCCACGCCCGCTACATCGACAATCCGGCAGAGGCCATGACGCGCAAGGGCCGCGAGGAAGGGGAAGCCATTCTCGGGCATCTGTTCAAGACGCCCGATGTCAGCCGTGCCGTCGCCAGCCATGCCGCCTCGTCCACGGGCCTCGGGGCCACATTGCTGAAAAAGATGCTGCCGGTTATCGCCAGCATGGTGATGGGCGCGATCTTCAAGGGCGCGACCAGCGGGCGCGGCGGCGGGGCGCTCGGCAAGACATTGGGCGGGGCCGTCGGCGGCGGTTTGCTCGGCACGATTCTGGAAGGTCTGGTTTCCGGCGGGGCGCAGGGTATGCCCACCACACGCCGCAAGCGTTCGACTGGTGGCATAGAAGACATGATCGGCGACGTGTTGGGCGGCATTCTGGGTGGCGGGACCACAAGCCCCGCACCGACCCGAAAAGCACCGCGCCGTCGCGTTCCCCGCGAAGCACCCGCGCCAACGTCCCAGGGCAACGGCAACGTGCTGGGCGACCTGCTCGACAGCTTTCTGGGCGGCGGCGGTTCCGCACGCCGGGCTCCCCGTCCGGCTCCGAGAGCGAACCCGCGCGATCCTGTCATGCCCCCACCACGAGGCCGCACAACACAGCAACGGGTGCCCCGCCAGCCGCGCCAGCCGCGTGCCAAGGACGGTTTCGGGGATATTTTCGGAGAATTATTGGAGCCCGGCCCGTCCTCCAGCCGCGACTACCAGCGCAAGACGCGCAGCGTGATCGACGACCTGCTCGGCAACTAGAGCAGGTTCATCTTACTCCGGTTCATAGCCAGCGGCTTTGAAGTAGTTGGCACATTCAGTTGGCGTGAAGGCGTCGATCAGGGAACCGACTGTGTCCCACAATTCCTCGATGGTCCGTTTTGCTGCCTTGCGCATCAGAGCCTTCAGCCTGGCGAAGGCGTTTTCGATTGGATTGAAGTCCGGGCTGTACGGGGGCAGGAATTCCAGACGGGCTCCTGCTCGTTCGATCGCTTCTCGGACTACGACCGGTTTGTGAGCGGGCAGGTTATCCATGATGACAACATCGCCAGGTTCGAGCGTGGGAGCGAGCACCTGTTCCACATAGGCCAGGAACGCCGCACCGTTCATCGGGCCGTCGAGTACGAAGGGTGCGGTCATTCCTGTCAGCCGCAACGCTCCCGTGAAGGTCGTTGTCTTCCAGTGTCCGTGAGGAATGGCAGCCCGGCACCGCTCGCCGCGTAGTGCACGACCGCGCAGCCGTGCCATCTTCGTAGACAGGCCAGTCTCGTCGATGAAGACCAGCTTCGCCGGATCGAGGTCGAGTTGTCCATCGAACCAGGCTTGGCGGCGTATCAGAACGTCAGGGCGTTGCTGCTCGGCAGCATGTCCCGTCTTTTTTTATGCGTAAAGCCGCAACGGCGCAGCCAGATACACAACATGGCCCGGCTGATGCGAACGCCGTGCTCCGCTTGAAGCCGTTCAACCATCTCGGTCAGGGTGATATCCTTCTGTTCATCGATCATAGCGAGGATGAAGGCTTCGTGTGCATCGAGCCGTGAGCCCCGCGGCTTGCCCTGACGCCGTGCCGACGTCTCGCCCAGCGAGCGGTGGCGATCCACCCAGCGCACAGCAGTCGATGGTGCAACACCGAACCGGCGCCCGGCACTGCGCGCCGAACTGCCGTCTGCAAGCGCTTTAAGAACGCGGCCACGAAGATCATCGCTATAGGCTCGGGTCATCTCATTCTCCCCAAAAGGAGGATGGAATCAGCCTACACCGGAAAAAGCTACCCCGTATGATCCAGCGTTCGATGAACCTGCTCTAGCCTTGCACCTGTGGAGCGGGCACCTTTCTGCGCCCGCCTCCCAGCACCAGCACGTTGCCCGCCAATACGCATAGAAGGCCGACTGCTGACAGCACACCGAAACGGTAGTCTTCGACCAGAGCCGATACGACCAAAGCCAAAACTGGAAAGACGACCGTTGCGTAGCCCGCCCGCGCGCTGCCGATCCGCCCCAGCAGGTTGAGATAGGCCCAGAAGGCTACGACCGACGACACAATCGCCAGAAAGACCAGCGACCCGATCCAGACCGGATCGGTTGAAGGTGCCAGCGACCGCCCAAGTGCCAGCGCCATCATACCACTCAGCACCGCACCATATGTCATGCCCCAAGCGCTGGCCGACACCACGGAAATCTTGGCCGCCTGCAACCGGGCGGAGACCTGATTGCCGGTGCAGAAGGACAGTGTTCCCAGCACACAGAGGCCAAGGCCCAGCAGCGCACCGCCTGACCAGTCCTGCCCGCCGATTTCCGGGGCGAACATGAGGGCGATACCGGCAACACCCAACGTTGCGCCGAAAGCGACACGGGCGGACGGCAGTCTACGATCGAGGGCGGATGCAATCACCAGGTTGAACACGGACGCCAGCGAGAAGACGACCGAGAGCAGGCCAGAAATCAAATAGATCGACCCGTAATAGAACAATATGAAGTTCAGGCAGAATATGAACAGGCCGAGCGCCGCAAACAGCGCATGGGTGCGCGCCGCAAACCGCATCGGTTCGCCTGCCACTTTGGCCCAAACAAGCATGACCGCAGCCGCGATGATGAACCGCCACATGAGGGACGTCTGCACGGCGACATCGCCCACCTGCAATGACAGGGCGAACCAGCTCAGGCTCCACGACAGAACGACGACGGCGAACAAGACGCCATCGCCGGTCTCGAAGGGTTTGTCGGCAGGGTTCATAGACACCCTAGCGCAAATTGGCCCTGCTTTCATTGCACCGCCGTTTGGCGGAAACACGATGCAATGCCTGAGAGGCATCACCTTCGCTGGCGAGTGCTTCGCGGATGTCGACGCGGGTGATGCCCAGATCATCCAGCCGGTGCTGTTCGGCCTTCAGCAATTCCTCGATGGCCTTGCGTTTGGTGTGCGTATGCAGGCGTGCGCGCAGCCACAACATGGCATCCAGAGGCGACGGGACGGTCGTGGTGCTTTGGCCGGTGGTGGAAATTTCATCGCGGATCATGGTCATGGCGCTTGCCTTTTTTGCATCGTATCGGGTTGACCCGCCTCATATGCGTCGGTCATATCAATCAATCCAACGAATGTTTTTTATGCTATCCATCAGCAAACGGAATGAGTGATGATCCATCTGGAAACCGACCCGCTGCGCACGTTTTTAGCGGTTTGCGAGACCGGCAGCTTCACCCACGCCGCCGACCGGGTGGCCAAGACCCAGTCCGCCGTGTCCATGCAGATCAAGAAGCTGGAAGACACGCTGGGCAAGCGCCTTTTCCTGCGTGAGAAGCGCACAATTTCGATCACGTCGGACGGGCAAAGGCTGATGCCATTCGCCCGCGACATCGTCGAGAAGGCCGCGCAGGCGGCAGCGGCATTCGACGAATCCGCTCTGCGCGGCAGCGTGCGTCTCGGCACCGCGGACGATTATGCGGAGCGGTTTTTGCCGACCATTCTGGCCGGTTTTTCGCGGCAAAACCCGCTGGTGGAAGTGACTGTGGAGTGCGTCAACACCGCTGCGCTGGAACCACTGGTGCGGCGCGGCGAGCTGGACATGGCGCTCGTGACGCATAACGAGGTGCGTGGACATTCCGAACTCATCCGCACCGAGCCGCTCCATTGGGTCACGTCCTCACGCCACATCGTCCACACGTCCAGACCCGTCCCTCTGGCGCTCGGCAGCCCCCATTGCGTCTGGCGCAAGGATGCCATCGCGGCGCTGACGAAACAGGGGGTGGAACACAGGCTTCTCTATTCCAGCTATTCCGCCACCGTGGTCGGTGCGGCGGTTCTGGCCGGGCTGGCTGTCGCGGTGCTGCCGGATTCGGCTCTGCGGCCCGGAATGCGGATTTTGAACAGCGGCGACCGCTTTCCACCCCTGCCCGACTGCGAGATCGGCCTGCTTCGGGGAACAAGGGACAACACCGAGGTGACGGAGGCTTTGGCGAACCATATCCGGCGCAGCCTGAACGCGCTGGATTCCGGCGACGGTCCGGCCATTCCCGCGATGATGGACCCGTTCGCGGACCCCGATGCACTGCCGTTGCAGCTGCGGCATCGCGCGGCGGTTTGAGATAGTCTGTCCGCATGGCCGATTCGACCACAACAAATGCGCTGGAAGTCACCGTCACCGAATTGTCGGGACGGCTGAAACGCACCGTCGAGGACACGTTCGGTCATGTGCGGGTGCGCGGTGAGATTTCCGGTTTTCGCGGGCCGCACTCTTCCGGCCATTGCTATTTTTCGCTGAAAGACGACCGCGCCCGGCTGGAAGCGGTGATCTGGCGCGGACAGGCGGCGAAGCTGAAACATATGCCCGAGGAAGGGCTGGAGGTCATCGCGTCCGGCAAGCTGACGACCTATCCCGGCTCATCCAAGTATCAGATCGTGATCGACAATCTGGAACCGGCAGGCGCCGGTGCGCTGATGGCGCTGCTGGAAGAGCGCAAGAAAAAACTCGCGGCGGAAGGCTTGTTCGATGAGAGCGCGAAAAAGCCCCTGCCCTTCATGCCGCGCCATATCGCGGTCGTCACGTCGCCCACCGGGGCCGTCATCCGCGACGTGCTGCACCGCATCGCCGACCGGTTTCCGATCCACGTCACGGTCTGGCCCGTGCGGGTGCAGGGGGATACGACCGGGCGGGAAGTGGCCAATGCTGTGCATCAGTTGAATGTGGGCGCCAATCCACCGGACCTCATCATCGTGGCACGTGGCGGCGGGTCGCTGGAAGACCTGTGGGGGTTCAACGACGAGGTGGTGGTGCGCTCGGTCTTCGCCAGCACCATCCCGGTCATTTCGGCGGTCGGTCACGAGACCGACTGGACGCTGATCGATCTGGCTGCCGACCACCGTGCGCCGACGCCAACCGCCGCCGCCGAACGGGCCGTGCCCGTGAAAGCCGATCTGGAAGCGGCAGTCGCCGATTTCGGCGCGCGGGTGCGGGGTGCGGTTTCACGGCTCATTGTAGCGCGCAAAACGCAATTCAGGGCGGCCGAACGGGGCTTGTCGTCCCCCGACCAGCTGTTCGCCCTGCCGCGACGGGCTTTCGACGAAGCGTCCGGCAGATTGTCTCGCGGTCTGGTGGCGCGGATCGGGCGGTCGGGCGACCGGTTCCGGCTGGTGCAGCCGAGGCTCGATTTCGCTCACGTGGAGCGCATGGTCGGCAAGCGCCGTGAGATGCTCGACAGGACGGTTGCCGCACATGCTCGCTCGCTGCTCGGCACCGTGCGGCGCAAACGGGAGATGTTCGATACACGCTCCGCCGGTCTGCGGCCAGCACGATTGGTGAGGCAAGTCGAGGATTCCAAGCGGTCGCTCGGCAAGGTGCAGGATGGCTTGGGCAAAGCGGTTGCCCGCATTTTCGAGACACGCCGTCGTTCGGTCGAGCAGTCGGAGCGGCTCCTGGATACGCTGAGTTTCAAGAAGGTGCTGAAGCGCGGCTATGCCGTCATCCGGGATGCTGACGGGGTGCCGCGCACGCAACTGGCGGGACTGCAATCTGGCAGCGGCATCGAAATTCAGATGCAGGACGGGCGGCATTCGGCGGTGCTGGGTGGCGCTGGCGGTGAGGCTCCGGCAAAACCGGCTCGAAAGACCGCTAAGACCGCTGCAAAACCGGCGGGCCAACAGGGTTCGCTTTTCTAGCAATCCGCCTTGCCCGTAGCTGATGCGTTTTGCAAAAGCGGCCTTTGATGCCAACGCTTTGGTTACGCTTCGTCGCCATGATGGCGCGATGACACAGTCCCAAGCCGCCTACGACCACAGCGAGACAATCGCAAACCGGCCAGCACGCAACCCTATCGACCCGGATACCGGGCTGCTGACGCGTCACGAATTTCTGCAGCGGGCGGGGGCGGAGTTCCGCCGGGCCAAACGCTACGGGCGCGACCTCGCGGTCTGCGTGATCACGCCCCTGCGCCCGAACCTGCCGGGGCGCGCCTTCGCGGACCTCGCCATGCTGCTGGAAGAAAGCTCCCGCTACGGCATCGATATGCTCGGCCGGACGGGAGAACGGCAGTTCAGTGTGCTGTTGCCGGAAACCGGACTGATCGGCGCGATGGATTTTTCAGCCCGTATGCGACAGGCGCTGGAGCGCAACACGCGCATCACCCTGCCCGACTTCAGCGCCCGCGAGGCGATCTGCCTGCCGGACGATCAGACGGTCGCAGAGCTGCTGGCGCGCTGCGGGTAGACGACAATACAAAGTAGGGGGATGTGACTGGTACAGCTGGGAGGAATCGAACCACCGACCTCTAGATCCACATTCTAGCGCTCTAACCAACTGAGCTACAGCTGCATACAGTCGGTTCCGCCAGACGTGCTGTCCGGCGAAACACGCCCGTCACTTAGAAACATTTGCTCCCCGGGGCAAGCGGGCGGGCGGGGCGAATTAACCGTTTGGCCGAATAATCCGCCGCCTGCTTTATAGATTGGCGACAAAACGCTATTCATTCTTTGTTAAGCCTTTGCAACCGCTGCACGGGCCGGTGAGTGAGTGAGTCCGCGTATGCCCCGCCCAACCTATTCGTATCTGGATCTGACCGTTCTTGGACGGGGTGCGCGAGCATCTCATATCCGGCAGCGCGGCGATCGTTTTTGCAGACGGGCTTTCCGATATCGTATGGTGCAACGCCGAAGGCGTGTTGCTGATCGGTGCGGACAACGTGCGGCAGGCCATCGACGGCGAGTTGCAGATCAATTCCGCCATGCGCCGTCAAATGGCCAGCGCACTGGCGCAGCTTGGAAATAAGGACGGGCCGGTTGGCGCGGTGATGCGCCTGCGCCGCGGCTTCAAGAGCGGACTTGTCGGGTTCACCCTGCGCGCTTTTCCCCTGCCCGACGGTGAACGCGGCCTGTTGCTGTTGAGCGAACCCCTGCGCGGGCGACGCGACCGGGAGGACGCGCAGGCGCAACGCATGGTCGACAGTCTCGACGGGCGCGGCCATTCCTCCGCCATCCTGATGGCTGACGGGCAGGTGCTGGCGGCATCGCCATCCTTCCACGCCCTTGAGATTGGCGGCGATGTGTTGCGGGATTTGTGCGCGCAAACGATGGGCGAGACCGACCGGCTCGTCAAACGCGCCATCGCGACGGCCAAGGGTGCATTACCGGGGGGCATGGCGCGGATTAGGGACGCACCGGGCCGGTATCTTCTCATCATGGCAGGCACCGAAGAGCCGGATGAAGATGGCACCGATGATACGGTTTTGCTGGACACGCCGAACGTGGCCGGTGATCCGACCGACACGGTCGAGCCCGGTGCCGACAACGATGTGCCAGCCACTGCCCGCGTAGGTGCGTTTTCCAACCGCAAATCCGGCGGCACCCTGTCGCGCTGGTATTATAAGGCTCCCAAATCCGAACAGCCGTCCGAAGACGCCGTTGAACCTCTGGAGACACATGAAGAAAGCGACGACGCGTCCGATGATATGGCTGAGGAGGACAGTGCAACGCCCTCCGTCACCACGGCCATCATTGCCGGTGCGGTCGCCACAGGGGCCGCGGTTGCTGCGGCGGCGGTCGGGTATTCGCGCTCGAAATCTCCTGCTGTCGAACCGGGGCCGATGGCGTGGAGCGATGACGATGACGATGACGATGCGGAAACGGATACCACTTCAAATGCAGCCGACGATGAAGGGGACGTGGTCGAAACCGAAACCGCCGATGCACGCCCACTCGATCAGATCGAGACCGTGGAGCCTGTCGCAAGCGACATTCCGCTTTTCCGGTTTGCACCTTCGAAAAAGGCAGTACGGTTCGCATGGGAAACCGATGCGGACAACATGATCGTTTCAGTTGGGCGTGAAATGAATGCGGCGCTCGGCACCGATGGGGAGGCGATGATCGGGCGGACCTGGACCGATGCCGCAACAGCGCTCGATCTCGACGGCGGCACGGACATCGATGCCCTGCTGAACCGCCGCGACACCTGGTCGGGCCGCACTGTGCTGTGGCCTGCAGCCGATGGGGGGACGGTCGTGCCCGTCGATCTCGCGGGCCTTCCCGCCTATGACCGGGAGCGCAATTTCAAGGGTTTCAACGGGTTCGGTATAATTCGCATGGGGGATGCCCGAACGGAGGCGACGCCATCGCTGGAGATTGCGGTTGATGAAACCGCAGTCTCGACGGAGGTGGTTGCAGAGACGGGTCGCATCCTGTCGCCGAAAGACCGGGAGGTGTTCGACGAGATCGGCAACCGGCTCACTGACGAGCAGGTCGTGAACACTGAGACCGAGAGTGCCGTCGAGACAGGGGAGGCCGTCAAAGCCCAGCCCGACACGGTGGACACGGCTGTTTCCGCGGACGACGTGAGCCGGGAAGAGGCTTCCAACGACTTGGATCACTCGGAAGGCGACGTGGCGGGTGGCGAGGAGATTTCCGGCGAAGAGGATTCCGGCCAAGTTGCGCCCACTGATATTTCTTCGCAAGTCGAGGAAGTCGCAAGCCCAAAAACGAACGCTCAATCCGACGCGCCAGCTATCGCGTATCTGCCATCGGCATTCGTGAAGCGGGCGGCGCAAGCGGAACCGGAGGGTTCTGCGGAGGAACTGTCCGAGGCTGTGGAGCCGGAAGTTTCCGATACAAGCGACCATCATGATGCGGACGAAACGGATGTGCCGTCGCCGGACGCCGAACTGTTTGCGAAAGACGCGCAAGCGGAAAACGAGAGCGGCGATGATGCGGCGATGGACGTTTCCGCCGACGGGACTGACGATGCGCGCCAAACCGCGCTCTTCCCGACCGCATCCGATCTGGGTGACACCGTGCCGGTATCGAACGATGCCGACGACCGGCTACAACCGAAGGTGCCCGAACATTCCGTCGACACGTCGATCCTTGCCCGTCTGCCGATTCCGCTGCTCGTCTACCGTGACCACGAATTGCTGTTCGCCAATGCCGACTTCTACAACCTGACGGGCTATCGTTCGCTCGAGGATTTTGCCGAAGACGGTGGTGTCGAGAGCCTGTTCGGCGCGACAGATGATTTGGAGCGGAAAGGCCCCGGCGCGCCGATCTACCACCGCAACGGGGAGCGACTGGACGTGCGCGCCCACCTCCAGCACGTGCCGTGGGATACGGCCCGCGCCATGCTTCTGACGCTGCGCCCCGGCGGTGGGCCAGAGAGGGAGCGCGGCGGGCCGAAACCGGACCTGCCCAACGATGCGGGCAATATCATCAGCTTCACACCATCCAGAACCGAACGCGATGGCTCGACAAGCGAGAGTTTCGGCGGTGTCGGGGTGGACGATCTGCGCGCCGTGCTGGACACGGCTTCCGATGGCGTCATTATCCTAAAGGCAAGCGGAGAGGTCCGCGCCGCCAGCCGGTCCGCCGAAGCCCTGCTCGACCGCACGTCCGTCGATATGGCAGGCCGCGCCTTGGCGGAATTTCTCGCACCGGAAAGCCGCGACAAGCTGGCCGATTATCTGGCCGGCATCAGCGGCGGCGGGGTGGAACGGCTGCTGAACGACGGACGGGAATTCATGCTGCGGACGCCCGGCGGCGGGCTCATCCCGGTCTTCATGACCATCGGACGGCTGACCGAGTCCGATACCTTGTGCGCCGTCATGCGGGACGTGACGACGTGGCGGCGCACGGAAGAGGAACTGCTGAAAGCCAAATCGCAAGCCGAAACGGCAAACGAGGAGAAGACCGGCTTTCTCGCGCGTATCAGCCACGAAATCCGCACGCCGCTCAATGCCATCATAGGCTTTTCCGACCTGATGATCGAAGAGCGGTTCGGGCGTATCGAGAACGACCGCTATCGCGGCTATCTGCGCGACATCCACCGCTCCGGCAGCCATGTGCTCGATATCGTCAACGACCTGCTGGACATCTCCAAAATCGAAGCGGGCAAGCTCGATCTGACATTCGATGCCTGCGATCTGAACCTGCTGGTGTCCAATTGCGTGGCAACGATGCAGGCGCAGGCCAACACCCACCGCATCATCATCCGCTCCAGCCTGTCCGCTGTCGTGCCGAAAGTGGTTGCTGACCAGCGCAGCCTGAAGCAGATCGTTCTGAACCTCGTGTCCAATTCCATCAAGTTCACCCGCTCCGGCGGACAAGTGATCGTGTCGACCGTCTATGACCAGTCCGGCGAAGTGGCATTGCGGGTGCGCGACACCGGCATCGGCATGAGCGCGCAGGATCTGGAACAGGCGATGCAGCCGTTTCAGCAGGTCCAGACCGTGCCTGCCCGAATGCCCGCGCGCACCAATGAGCAGAGAGGCACCGGCCTCGGTCTGCCGCTCACCCGCGCGATGGCGGAGGCGAACCGGGCCAGCTTCAGTATCGAAAGCGAACCGGAGGAGGGCACGCTGGTGGAAATCCGCTTTCCGGCCAATCGCGTGCTGGTGGACGAACGGGCATCGGACGAAGGCTAAAAAAAACGCGGACCTTTCGGCCCGCGTTCAGGAATTTGAGTGAGACGCTGTGGGGTCGTTAGTAAACCGGGTCCTTACGGAAACTATGGGGCGAAGCGTGTGCCGTGCCGTTCCACGCACATTGGCCGTCGTGCGTGACCACCACCTTGCCAGACTGCGACACATTTTAACGATCTGCCATGTCTCGTCCGGCAGGGTTAAGGTATCGGGTAAGGTTTTGTTTACCCTGTCACTTCGGAAAGCTCCGGCAAGTCCCTGAAAAGCGCCAGCGCCTCGGGGTTGGCGAGCGCCTCGGTGTTTTTCACCGCGCGGCCATGCACCACGTCCCGCACCGCCAGCTCGGTGATCTTGCCGGACTTGGTGCGCGGAATGTCATCTACCGCGATGATAAGCGACGGCACGTGACGGGGCGATGCGCCGGAGCGGATGCGCGCCTTGATGTCGGCTTTCAGCGCATCGTCCAGAACGACTCCCGTTGCCAACCGAACGAAGAGAACGACGCGCGTGTCCGACTGCCAATCCTGCCCGATGCACAATGCTTCCTCGACGGCCTCCATGCGCTCGACCTGATTGTAGATTTCCGCCGTGCCGATGCGCACGCCGCCGGGGTTCAGCGTCGCGTCGGACCGACCGTGGATGACCATGCCGCCGTTCGCGGTCCATTCCGCGAAATCCCCGTGGCACCACACATTGTCGAAACGGGCGAAATAGGCGTCGTGGTAGCGCGAACCGTCCTCGTCGTTCCAAAAGCCCAGCGGCATGGACGGGAAGGCGTTGGTGCAGACAAGTTCACCCTTCTGCTGCCGGACCGGGTTGCCGTCATCGTTCCAAACGTCGCTCGCCATGCCAAGTGCCGGGCCCTGAATCTCGCCGATATAGACCGGGTTCCACGGTATGGAGGACACGAAGCAGGCGCATATATCCGTGCCGCCGGAGACCGATGCCAGATGCAGGTCGGCCTTGATGCCCTCATGGACGAACACGAAATTTTCCGGTGCCAGCGGCGATCCTGTCGAGGCGATCGTGCGGACAGTGGACAGGTCGTGGCTTTTGATGGGGCGGAGTGGCGAGTTGCGGACCGCGTCGATAAATTTGGCAGAAGTGCCAAAGAAATCGAAGCGTTCCTGCTCGGCATAGTCGAACACGACTTCGGGGCCGGGATGAAACGGCGAGCCGTCATACAGCATCAGCGTTTCTTGCAGCGCGAGGCCGGACACGAGCCAGTTCCACATCATCCAGCCGCATGTGGTGAACCAGAATACCCGGTCGCCTGCGGATATATCGCAGTGCAGCCAATGCTCCTTCACGTTCTGAAGCAGGATGCCGCCCTGCCGGTGGACGATACATTTCGGCACTCCGGTCGTGCCGGACGAGAACAGGATGTAGAGCGGATGATCGAACGGCAAACGCAGAAATTCGGGCTCCGTCGCCTCATAGGGAGCGATGAAATCTGCAAGCGCGACCGTTCCATCGGGTGCGGCCAGGGTCGCGTCGTAGGGCAGAATCACGGTCGTGCGAACGCCCAGCGTGGCGGCTATGGAGGCTGCCTTGTCGTGTGTGTCGATCCATTTCCCGTTATAGCGATAGCCGTCACAGGCGATGAACAGGGTCGGCTCGATTTGCAGGAACCGGTCGAGCACCCCCTGGATACCGAAATCGGGAGAGCAGGATGTCCAGATCGCGCCCAGCGAATTGGCCGCCAGCATACAGGCGATCGTTTCCGGCATGTTCGGCACCATCGCCGCCACCCTGTCGCCGGAGGTCACGCCCGCCGAACGCATCGCCTGCTGCAGCCGCGAGACGAGACCGCGCAGGTCGTCCCATGACAGTTTGCGCGAAACGGCATCCTCGCCCCGGAACACGAGTGCATCGCCCTCTCCCCTGCCCTTCAACAGGTTCTCGGCAAACGAAAGGCTGGCTTGGGGGAAAAACCGCGTATCGACGATGCGTTCGGAGGCCGCGATGATCGTGTCGCCTTTCTCGCCGATGATTCCCGCCTGATCCCACAGTGCCGACCAGAATGCCTGCGGTTGCGCCAGGGTCCACGCGTGGAAGGCCGCATAATCCGTGCCTTGCGGCGCACCGGGGCAGGATGCGGCAAACGCGGTCAGGTTGGCATCCGCCACCCGTTCGGGGGATGGGGTCCAGAGGGGGGACGGTCTGTCGGTCATGGCGGCTCTTTGGCGTTGGCGCTGTTTTCACCGGCTTTTAACGCGCTGTGCATGACGTCGCCAGTGGGCACCCTTCGAGGTGCGTTCGGCGGCCGGTTCTGCTAGTACCTGTGAGGGGACGGGATTTGAAGGCGCGGTTCGTGCGGTCATTGAACAACAAACGGACGTATGGGGGCGTCGCGCTGCTGGTCGTATTGCCGGTGGCGGCGGCACTCATTGCGGCCCCGTTGTTGCTCGCCGGTAGCACCGTCAAATCCGGCATCGCATCGCGGTTGGCGGCGATCACGGGTGGAAGCGTTGCGCTTTCGGGAACGCCCGCCGTCAGGCTGTGGCCTTACCTGTCCGTGACCTATCGCAATGTATTCATCGCTGCACCGACGCCGGACCGTGAGCCGATTGCGACGGTTGAGAGAATGAGTGTGAAACTGGCTTTCTGGCCTGCGCTTTCCGGCAAGACTGTCGTCGAGGACATCGAACTCGTTCGCCCCATGATCGCAGTGCCGGCAGCGGATATGGCAACTGTGTTCGACGGTATGTGGCGTCATCTCGTCGTCGAGGAGACCGCCGCATCCCGACACTTGTCCGTAACCGTGCAGGACGGCATCATCCGGCCCGCGCTCGCCCCATCCGGTAGCGACGAACGGTTGAGTGGCTTGTCGGGCACCCTTGCATTGCCGTCCGATGGCAGGGCGGGCAGCTTCGAGCTGAACGGCGTATGGCACGGGCAGGCCGTTGCTCTGAAAGGCTCTATTGGAGACGCTGGAGATTCCGCCCGTAAGCCCGTCGAGCTGTCGATCATCAGCGCACCCCTCAGTCTTGCCTTGTCCGGAACAGCGGAAACCGTAGCCGGGTTCGCTTATGAAGGCAGCGTATCGCTGAAAAGTCCGTCTCTGAAATATGCGGCGCAGTGGCTTGGTTTGGCCGACACCGATGCCGTTCCGGCACTCGCGCTCGCCATGAACGGGGCCATGAACTGGGCAGGACCGGCAGCACGGATCACGGACGTTTCGCTGGTGAGTGGAGACTGGTCGGCATCCGGTCGCCTCGATCTCGGATTGCGACAACAAAGTGTGAGCGTGGACGGCACGCTGGCGATGAGTGGACTGCCGGTCCTCGACAGGGGCACAGGCTTCGAGACCGCTTTGGTCGCGCTGGCCGGGCAGGACAGCGCCGTGCTGGACCTGCGTCTTTCCGCACCGACCGCGACCTACGGGCAGTGGGCGTTTACAGAGGTGGCAGGCGGAATGCGCGTGGCCGACGGACACACACTGCTCGATATCGGCATCGCCGAAAGCGCGGGCGGCGGGTTGGCCGGTCAGGTCGCCTATGGTGCGGACGGCAGCCGCCGGGCCGAAATCGCATTCACCAACATGGACCTCACCGCATTGGCTGCACCGTTCGAAGATGTGCCATTGAGACCGACCGGTAAAGCGGATGTGACGCTTAAGATGGATCGACGCGGCGGCGGTGAAGGGCTGGATGGACCGTTCGACATAAAGGCGCGGGACGGAACCGTGGAGGGATTTTCGGCGCAGCGGCTTTTCGCGAATGACCGCAGCGAAGATGTGTTCGAAGGGGCCACCGCGTTCGATACGCTGTCGGTTTCCGGGCGCATCGAAAACAATATCGTGTTCATCACCGAGGCGGATTTATCGAATCCATCCCTGCGGATGCATGTGACAGGCCTGACGGACCGCCTTCGCCGCACATTGGCATTCAAAGGCGCGATACAGACGACCGGTGATGCGCCGGACAGCTTGCCCTTCTCCATCGGCGGAACGTTGGAGAAACCCTCGCTGGTTTCTCTTCTGCCAGAAGCCGAGCCAAGCGGCGAACCGATACGCTAGCTTGCCCTGTGCTCAGGCGGCCTTGATGTCGGAAAACGCAGCCCGGTCGCGCGGGCCGAACAGTTCACATTTCGCGGCGACGCCGATAAGCGCATGGTGACCGATCGATTGCCACAGCTCGGGTTGTTCGGCGGCGATGTCGATGGATGCGAGAACCGGCACGCCGACGGATTTCGTGAGCGTCTCGATCCGCTCCACCTCGTTGACCGTGGGGCCGATAACGGAAAACGAAAGTCGGGAAGCGACGCCGATATTGCCGAACATGACGGTGCCGATATTCATTCCGATGCCGAAGTCGATTTCCGGCACGCCTTTGCTCTCGGCTTTTTCGTTCATCGTCTTCATGCAGTGCAGGGCATCGCGGGCAGCGCGGGTGGCCCGGCAGACTGCGTCGTGCTGACCGGAATCAGCCTCGAACGGAAAAATCGCCAGCACAGCGTCGCCGATGAAATCCAGTATCTCGCCCCCGTGGGCGATGGCAGAGCCTGCGGTCGCTTCGAAATATCGGTTCAGGAGGGCCAGAAAATCCGCCGGTTTCATGGTGTCGGCCAGCGTCGTGGAGCGGCGCATGTCGCAATACCAGACCACCGCGCGGGTCTCGTGGCCGTCCCCCAGCTTGATCTGCCCGTCGAGCACGGCGCGGCCCGCATGGCGGCCGAGATAGGTCTCGGTGATGTTGCGCGCGATGCGGGCCTGCACGACCGTCTTGCAGGCGGCGGCGAACCGGCGCTGGATACGTTTGAGCGCGATCAGATCGTCGTCGGAGAACCCGCCCTCGCGGTCGGCTGCCCATGAGACGAGCAAGCCATTGGAACCACGCTCCAGGCGTGTCGTCTTCTGGTCGAAGCTGGTGGCGATCATCAGATAATCGCTCATACCCATATCGACGAGTTCCTCAAGGATCGGAAAATCGACCATCCGGTTGGGGCCGTCGAGCTGGCGGCGCAATTCCTCGACGCCGTTGTCCATCATGTATTTCATGGGGCTTGCCAGCCACGCTGCACTGGCATCCTCCTGATGGCGGAACTGCTCGAACTCCGTCTCTTCGCCCCGATGCCAGACGATCGTCTCGGCGGTGAACAGGGGGTGAAGCGTCGGCCATGTGAGCCGCGCACGGGCGACGGGCACGCCGATGGCGTAGAGCCGATGGCAGACCTGCGTGAACATTTCGATGATGTCCGGGTCGGCCAGCGCCTGATCGACAAGCCATTCGCCGATATCCTGAACGAGGGTTTCGCGGCTCATGGTCAGGCTCTTTCGGTCATTTTCGGTCGCCGCTATGTCGTGCGCCGGGCTTTGAAGTTCAAGCTACATTCACCCTTGCGCCGCAAGCCGCTCCGCCCGTTGGCGCATCACCTCCTGCCGCTTCAACGACAACGATGCGATGATGACGCCCACGGCGACGATGGCGACGAGAATGGTGCAGACGGCATTGATTTCCGGTGTCACGCCAAGCCGGACCTGAGAGAATATCTTCATCGGCAGGGTGGTCGCGCCGGGGCCGGAATTGAACTGGGCTATGACGAGATCGTCCAGGGACAGGGTGAAAGCCAGCATCCATCCCGCCATCACGGCGGGGAAGATCAGCGGCAGGGTCACGGAGAAGAATGCACGCGCGGGCGTGGCACCGAGGTCCAGCGCCGCCTCTTCCAGCGAGCGGTCGAAACCGGCCAGTCGCGCCTGCACAACCACGGCCACGAAGCACATGGAGAATGTGATATGGGCCAGGATGACCGTGGTCATGCCCCGGTCGAGATCGATGGCGACGAACAGCAGCAGCAGCGACAGGCCGGTGATGACTTCGGGCATGACAAGCGGCGCGTAGATCATACCGGAAAACAGCAGCCTTCCGGGAAAGACCATGCGCCGCGCCAGCGCCATCGCGGCCATCGTGCCGAGTACCGTGGCGATAGTGGCGGAGATGAAGGCCACGCGGATCGTCACCCATGCGGCATCCATGAGGGAATCGTTGGCGAAGGCCTCGGCATACCATTTGGTCGAGAAGCCTGCCCAAACGGTCACAAGGCGCGACTCGTTGAACGAGAAGATGATGAGCAGAACGATGGGCAGGTAGAGAAACGCAAAGCCTAGCACTACGCTGGTAATGTTGAAGCCCGTCCAGCGCGCGTTCACGTTCCCTGCTCCCGCTGCTGGATGCGCTGGAAGATGACGATGGGCACGATGAGCAGGGCCAGCAGGATCACCGCCACGGTGGACGAGACCGGCCAGTCCCGGTTGCGGAAGAACTCGTTGTAGAGCGTCTTGCCGATCATCAGCGTGTCCGACCCGCCAAGGATCGACGGGATGACGAATTCGCCGACCGCCGGAATGAAGACGAGGAAACACCCCGCCAGCACGCCGGGCAACGCCAGCGGCCACGTCACCTGCCAGAAGGCGGAGATGGGCGTGCAGCCAAGGTCGGCGGCGGCTTCCAGCAGTGCCGGATCCTGCTTTTCGAGATTGGCGTAAAGCGGCAGCACCATGAACGGTAGATAGGAATAGACGATGCCGATATAGACCGCGATATCGGTGTTGAGGATCGTCAACGGCGTGTCGATCATGCCCGCCCACAGCAGGAACTGGTTCAACAGACCTTCCTTCTTCAGAATGCCGATCCACGCATAGACGCGGATAAGAAACGAGGTCCAGAACGGCAGGATGACGAGCATCAACAGGATGGGGCGCAGGGTGCGGGGCGCGCGGGCCATACCGTAGGCGAGCGGAAAACCGATCAGCAGTGTCAGCACTGTAGAGACGGTGGCGATCCACACGCTCGACAGGTAGCTCTTCCAGTAGAGGCTGTCGGAGGCGATGAAGGCGTAATTCTCGAAGGTCAGTTGTTTGGCGCTCGCCAGCCAACCGGCCACACCGTCGATCCAGTCGAAGGTCGGCGTGTAGGGCGGGATGGCCATCGCCGGGAATGACAGGGAAATCTTGGCGACCAGAAAGAACGGCGCGAGGAAGAAAACGAGCAGCCACAGATAGGGCAGCAGGACCGTGAAGCGGTTGGTCTTCATTGATCCGCCTCGTTCATGCGGTGAGCACCAGCGCGCTGTCGGGTTCGGCATGAAGCCAGACGCGGTCTTCCCACGTAATCGGATCGTCGGCGGTGACCGTGCGGTTCAACTGGCTGGCCTTGAAGAAGGTGCCATCGTCCAGCTTCACCTTGTAGATGGTCAGATCGCCGAGATAGGCGATGTCCCAGACCTCCCCTTCCAGCACGTTGTTGGCGGCTGCAGGCGCGGTGCGGGAGATGGTGAGTTTTTCGGGACGCACCGCGAACCATGCGGCATCGCCGGCGACGACAGGTTCCGGCGCCAGTGCCTCCAGCACCGTGCCGTCGGCGGTTTCCAGCATCGTCGTTTCGCCGCCCCGAACCACGGTGCCTTCCAGCACATTCATGTCGCCGAGAAAATCCGCCACGTAGCGGTTGGACGGGCGTTCGTACATTTGCGCAGGCGGGGCGATCTGCACGAGCCGCCCGTGGTTCATCACCGCGATACGGTCGGAGACGGTCATCGCCTCCTCCTGATCGTGGGTGACGATCATGAAGGTGATGCCGAGGCGTTCCTGCAGGTCGACAAGCTCGAACTGGGTTTCCTCCCGCAGCTTGCGGTCGAGCGCACCGAGAGGCTCGTCGAGCAGCAGAACGCGGGGTTGCTTGGCGAGTGAACGGGCCAATGCCACGCGCTGCCGTTGTCCGCCGGACAGTTGGTCCGGCTTGCGGGCAGCCAACCCGTCCAGCTTCACGAGCGCCAGCATTTCGGCCACACGATCGGTGATCTCGCCCTTCGCCATGCCGTCCTGTTTCAGGCCGAAGGCAATGTTCTTCGCCACGTCCATGTGGGGAAACAGGGCGTAGGACTGGAACATCATGTTGACGGGTCGGCGGTATGGCGGAACGCCTGCGAGGTCGTTGCCTTCCAGCAGCAGGCGGCCTTGTGAAAGCGTCTCGAAACCGGCCAGCATCCGCATCAGTGTGGTCTTGCCGCAGCCGGACGGGCCAAGGAGCGCGAAAAATTCCTTCTCGTAGATGTCGAGCGTCAGATCATCGACGGCAGTGACCGCACCGTAGCGTTTTGTCACATTCTCGAAACGGATGAAGGGCGTCGCGGCGGGGTCGTCCCACGGAGCGAAATCGCGGCGGAACGAGGCGACGCCCTTCATTGTCAGATCCTCAGGCGGGCCTTACTGGCCCGTCTTCACCTTGGTCCATGCGCGGGTGACAATGCGGTTGGTGCGCGGGTCATAGGGCTGCACGGTGTAGAGTTTTTCCATCACATCGGCAGGGGGATAGATAGCCGGATCGTCCAGCACTTCCTTGTCCATCAGTTCCTGTGCGGCAAGGTTGCCGTTGGCGTAAAACACGTAGTCGGAGGCCTTCGCGATCACCTCCGGGCGCATGATGTAGTTGATGAAGGTGTGGGCGTTCTCGACGTTCGGCGCATCGGCGGGAATGGCCATCTGGTCGAACCACATGAGCGAGCCTTCCTTGGGGATGACATAGCCGACTTCGACACCCGCATCGGCTTCCGCCGCGCGGTCGCGTGCCTGAAACACGTCACCGGAAAAGCCGACGGCGAGGCAAATGTCGCCATTGGCGAGGCCGTTGATATATTCGGACGAATTGAATTTCTGCACGAAGGGGCGCACCTTCATCATCAATTCGGTGGCTTCCTCGATATCGGCAGGTTCGCGGGAATCGGGGTTTTTACCGAGGTAGTTGAGGGCGGCGACGAACATTTCGGACGGCGCATCGAGAAAATGCACACCGCAATCCTCGAACTTGGCAATCTGCTCGGGGTCGAAAACGACTGACCAGCTGTCGACCGTCACACCGCGTTCTTCGGCGGCCTTCACGTTGTAGCCGATGCCTGTGGTGCCCCACATGTAGTTGCGGGAATATTCCGCACCGGGATCGTAGGCGTCGACGCGGGTGTTGACCACGTCCCACATGTTCTTCGTGTTATCGAGTTTGGAAGCGTCGAGCGGCTGGAATACGCCTGCGGAAATCTGGCGTTTCAGGAAGTCGGCGGAGGGCACGACCACATCGTAGCCGGTGCCACCGGCCAACAATTTGGTTTCCACGATCTCGTTGGAATCGAACACATCGTAGCGCACCTTGATGCCGGTTTCCTTCTCGAAATCGGCAATGATGCTGTCGTCGATATAATCCGACCAGTTGTAGACGTTGACCACCTGGTCCTGCGCCAATGCACCGGCGGGGACACCGATGGAGGCGGCGGAAAGGGCAAGGGCTGCAAGCAGTTTTTTCATGGGTTTGGATCCTGTTCGGGTCTCGTTTGTCGAAACCTAGGCCACGACGCGGCGCGATTGCAAACGGCTTTTGCCTGCAATCCACGCTCTGCCTGCAAAACAGGCACAATCCGCCGTGTTCAGCGGTAGGTTGCCTGTTCCAGCGGCGACATGTCGTCGGCGAACCCGGCCAGTTCAGCCTGCTTCACCGCGGTCAGAATGGTGTGCATGGATTTGCCAAGCGCCCGCACCGCTTTCTCGTCATCGAAGGCGGCGAGCGCCTTTTCCATCGTGAACGGCAGCGCGGGGCCGCGGTTGGGCGTGTCGGGCTCGTAGCCGTTGCCTTCAAGCGCCGGTTGCGGTTCCTGCGCCGCTTCCAGCCCGTCCATCATGGCCTGAAGGATGCAGGCGACGACGAGATAAGGGTTGGCGTCGGCCCCGGCGACACGGTGTTCGACGCGTTTGGCCTTGTCGGGAGCAGCTGGCAGGCGCACGGCGACGGACCGGTTGTTGTCGGCCCAGTTGGCGTTGGTGGGTGCGTAGCTGCCCGGTGCCAGACGGCGGAACCCGTTCATCGTGCTGATGAAGACGAGCGTGTGCGCTGCCATCCCATCCAGCAGACCGGCAACCGCATGGCGCTGGCGCGTACTGCCGGCGTCGCCGGAAAAGATGTTCGTGCCAGCGTCATCGAGCAGGCTCGTATGCACGTGCAGGCCGTTGCCAGTCTGGCCGATGAAAGGCTTGGCCATGAACGTCGCTGTCAGGCCATTGGCCCGGGCGCAGGCGCGAATGGCGCGTTTCAGCAACACCACATCGTCGGCAGCGCGCAACGGGTCCGGACGATGGTCGAGGTTGACCTCGAACTGACCGGGACCGGCCTCTTTCACGATCGTATCGATCGGCAGGTCGGCTAACCGGCAGGCCTCGCGCAGGTCGGCGAACAGGACCGAATGTTTGGCAAGCTGGTTCAGGCTGTACATGAATTGCGCGTCGGGAATGAGCGCAGCGCCGACCGGTTCACCCGCCTCATCGAGCAAGTGGAACTCGATCTCGCAGGCGCACACGGCGGTCAGGCCCATTGCGTCCAGCCGTTCCACAGCGCGGCGCAACACGGTGCGCGCGCAGCCGCCGAACGGGGTGCCGTCGGCCTCGGTGGTTTCCAGCAGCACCTGAGCGGCATTTTCCCCCCACGGAACGCGGGACAGGGAAGACGGGACGGCCCTGCAGAAGCCGTCGAGGTCTCCCGACGAGATGTGTAGACCCGTCGCCTCCACCTCGTTGCCCCAGACGTCGAGCCCGTGGAGCGAGAGGGGAAAATTGACCCCTTCGGCGAACGCCTTTTTCAGCGTAGCCGCCGGTGCCCATTTCCCCCGGGTGATGCCGTTCGGATCGGTCAGGACAAGCTCGACGGTCTCGACGCCGGGATTGGCGTCGAGAAAGGACGCGAGTGTCGCGTCCCCGCTATCAGAGAGTGCTGGCAAACTTGGCGATCGTCTGCTGGTAGGCGGTGGACTCGTTCCACGAATTGAACACGCGGAAATTGTTGCTGCCGGGCTGGTAATCACGCATCGGCTGCCAGCCATTGCGGCGCAGATAGTTAGCCGCGGACGCCAGTGCATCGGCGCGGGACTTCACCAGGTCGCGGCGGCCGTCACCATCGAAATCGACGGCGTAGCGCAAGTAGTTTTCAGCCATGAACTGGGTCTGGCCCAATTCGCCGTGACCGGCACCCTTCATGTTAGCGGGTGAGAGCCAGCCTTTATCGAGGATGGTCAGCGCGGCCATCAGGTTGGGCGAGAAAAGCCCCGTGCGGCGGCAATCGTGCGACAGGGTGGCGAGTGCGTTGATCGTGTCGATCTTGCCGGTATAGCCACCGAAAGCCGTTTCCATGCCCCAGATCGTGACCAGTATCTCACGCTGAACGCCATATGTGCGCTCGATGGCGTCGAACAGCTTGCGGTTTTTGTCGAGTTGTCGCTTGGCCGGACCAGCCAGACCGTTGGTCTTCTTGGCGTAGAACTTGTTGAAGTTGGTCTGGGAGCGGCCTGCGGATTTGAAGGCTTCGGCCTGCCTGCGATCGAACTTGATGACCGTGTTGGAATATTGTGCGTTGGCGAGCGCGTTGCGGCCCTTCTGGCCGATGCCCGCCGACCGCGCCTTGGCGTCAAAATCCTGCTTGAAGCTGTCAAAGCCGGCCGACGTGTTGGAGCATTTGGCATAAGCGGCAACGGGCGCTGCGGCGACGAGGCCGAGGGCGAGAAGGGCGGCGGAGAAAGATCGGATCATGGTCGGGTTCCTGCAAGCGAATGGGGGCACTGCGACCCTTTGTGGACAGCAATGCGAAGACTTCATGGCAGACCAAACGTTCACGAATGGTTAACCATGTTTCTGTGATCTGTCTGCCACACTTTTCAACCTATGTCAGACCGTAAGCCCCAAAACCCTGCACGAGATCATCCAACCCCTGCGGGCGGGACAAGGGGGGCGCGGAACGGGAAGCGCAGGACACGCGCTCGCACAACCGGCAGGCCGGGCCGATTTCGACAGGCCCGACCGCCTGGACATCCGGCAACAGGCGCATATGGGCCATATCGTTGGGCAGCGAATGGGACGTGATCGGCACAACGGGCGTTTTACCGACAACCGCCCGCCCCGCCTCCAGCACCGCTTTCGAATGCGGGTCCTCGATCCCCAGCAACAGCGCGGACGTTTTCGGGCGCTCGCCCGCATTGCCCACAATACCCTCGACGGTGCGGGACAGGGTGATGAAGACCTCGCCGGAAGGCGTGACGACCCGTTCGCAGACAATCTGTCCCGGCTGGGCAAAGGCGGCGTAGATACCCAGTTTCGGGCAGGCACCACCGAAGCGGGATGCGGGGAACCCTTTCGCACCGAGACGGCGCAACACCGTGCCCGCGCGGTCAACCTCCATCGAGAAGAAGGGCAATCCGGCCCGGCGACCGTCGGACTTGTCCTGCAGGCTGACGAGCCGATGCGCGACCTGCGCGTGGGAACACCCGAACCGGGTCGCCAGCACCGGTAAGTCGTAATGAGTGCGTTCCGCCGCTGCGAGACACCGGTCGTAGGGCATCAGCACCGCGAGCGCCGTATAGCGCGCCAGTTGCAGCCGCAGCAGGCGCATGGCTTCCTCGCCATCCTTTTCCGCAGTGAGACCGAGCAGAGCCGCCTCCTCGTCCAGCGCCTTGCCCTCACGGCGGATGACGAGTTCCTGAGCCAGCAATTCGGCTCTTTCAGGGGGCAATAATCGTTCCGATACGAACAGGCGACCGGAATGGCGGTCGATGCGCTTGCGCCACACGGGCATGGTTTCAACGGGCAGCACCTGGACAGCCAGCCCGTGTTCCGTGCGCAGCAGGGCGTTGAAGGCGTCCGTGCGGTCACCCGTT
The DNA here is from genome assembly GCA_963799325.1 of uncultured Alphaproteobacteria bacterium. Classification (GTDB taxonomy): domain Bacteria; phylum Pseudomonadota; class Alphaproteobacteria; order Rhizobiales; family Rhizobiaceae; genus Pseudahrensia. Next base: position 106,014 of record CAWCWS010000005.1, read on the forward strand.
TCCTTCAATGCATCGAGAATGCGGATGGCGGCCCGTTCAAGCCCGGGAAAACACCACGGCACATCCTCCAGCACGGCACGCACCCGGTCCAGCGGCAGCGCTCTGGCCGGTGTGGCGAGGTCGTGGCCCGCCTGCCCCATCAGCGTCGTCATGTCCGACAACCGCTCCCGCTGTTCGCGGTAGGCGCGATAGAGTTTGGCAATGCCCTGCGCGGCGTTGGGCGCCGCATCGGCGATTTCCAGCAGTTCCGTGTCGCCTGGCAGTTCGCCGGACAGCAGCGGATCGGCAAACACCTCCTTCAGCGCCGCGACGCTGCCCTCCTCGCCACCGGAGGACAGTTCGGCCACGTCGATTTCGTATGTGCCGACGATCTTCAGGACCAGTTGCGCGGTCAGCGGGCGCTGGTTGCGTTCGATCAGGTTCAGATAGCTGGGAGAAATACCCAGTTCCTGCGCCATCGCGGTTTGGGTCTTCTCCAGCCGTTGCCGGATACGGCGCACGCGGGGACCGGCGAAAATCTTCTGTTCAGCCATGAGAACCGCCTATGACATTTGTCATATTGTGACAAACCATTCTTTTACCGCTTTTTACAGAACCACCCGAAAGAGACGACTTTCCACCGGAATGCCCGTGCCTTTTACCGCCTGTTCGGGTTTTGACTGCACACACAGCGTCCGGACAGAACGGGATTTACCTCCTTGACAGTTCGACACGCTCCCGGCGCCAAATGTCGGAAACCGCCGAACCCGAGGAGACTGCCATGACCGAAGCATCCATCACACCGATCAAAGCCGCCAAAGAACGCGCCAGTTCGCAGTCGTCCGTCAACCCCGATCAGGAAAGCGCCATCCGCCAGCTCGCCAACGATCTCCACCGTCTCAACCATTCCGTCATGCGCGCCGTCGATGCCGGAGTTTCCGTTGAACTCGTCCGTTCCGCACGCCACCACGGCGGCGAGGGCAATTGGGGCGACATGATGGTGCCGATCGTCGTCAAGGGGTAACCAGCGCCTCCCTCCGGAGGCCCAATCCATCCCAGCCGCCACCGGACAGGTGGCGGCTTCATTTCGTGCCAGCCGATCAGGCGCACCCAAGCAGGAGACTTCCCTCATGTCCTACACGCAGGAACGCGCGTCCGCCGCGAACACCATTTCGAAATCCGGCCCCGCATGGGCTGCCATCGACGCCGATTCCGTGGCGCGGATGCGGTTGCAGAACCGCTTCCAGTCCGGCCTCGACATCGCCCGCTACACCGCGAAGATCATGCGCGAGGACATGGCGGCCTATGATGCCGATCCTTCCAAATACACCCAGTCGCTGGGGTGCTGGCACGGCTTTATCGGCCAGCAGAAGATGATCTCGATCAAGAAGCATTTCGGCACCACCAAAGGCAGCTATCTCTACCTGTCCGGTTGGATGGTCGCGGCCTTGCGCTCCGAGTTCGGCCCCCTTCCCGACCAGTCCATGCACGAGAAAACCTCGGTGCCCGCGTTGATCGAAGAGCTCTACACATTCCTGCGCCAGGCCGACGCCCGGGAATTGGGCGGCCTGTTCCGCGACCTCGACGCTGCACGCTCATCCGGCAACGAACTGGAAGCCAAGCGGCTGGAAGTGGCCGTCGACAAATACGAAACCCATGTTGTACCGATTATCGCCGACATCGATGCCGGTTTCGGCAACGCCGAAGCAACCTACCTGCTTGCCAAAAAGATGATCGAAGCCGGTGCCTGTGCGCTGCAGATCGAAAATCAGGTGTCGGACGAGAAACAGTGCGGCCATCAGGACGGCAAGGTGACGGTGCCCCATGAGGATTTCATCGCCAAGATCCGCGCCTGCCGGTATGCGTTCATGGAACTGGGCGTGGAAGACGGAATCATCGTCACACGCACGGATTCGCTGGGTGCCGGTCTGACGAAGCAGATCGCCTACTCGAAAGAGGAAGGCGATCTTGGCGACCGCTACAACTCGTTCCTCGATTGTGAGGAAGTCACCGTCGAGACGATGGAGCCGAACGACGTGGTCCTGAAGCAGGACGGCAAGCTGATGCGTCCGAAACGTCTGCCCTCCAACCTCTACCAGTTCCGCGAAGGCACCGGCGCAGACCGCTGCGTGATGGACTGCATCGCGTCCCTCGACAACGGCGCGGACCTGCTGTGGATAGAGACTGAAAAGCCGCATATCGAGCAGATCGCCTCGATGGTCGATCGGGTGCGCGAGGCGCATCCGAACGCCAAGCTGGTCTATAACAATTCGCCCTCGTTCAACTGGACCCTCAACTTCCGCCAGCAGGTGTTCGACGCCTGGTCGGAAGCGGGTCGCGATGTTTCCGCCTATGACCGTGCCGCGTTGATGAGCATCGATTATGACGAAACGGAACTGGCGAGCGAAGCCGACGAGCGCATCCGCACGTTCCAAAAGGATGCGGCCGCCCGCGCGGGCATCTTCCATCACCTCATCACGCTGCCGACATACCATACGGCGGCGCTTTCGACGGACAATCTGGCGAAGGACTATTTCGGCGATCAGGGAATGCTCGGCTACGTGGCCGGTGTGCAGCGCAAGGAAATCCGTCAGGGTATCGCCTGCGTGAAGCACCAGAACATGGCCGGTTCCGACCTCGGCGACGACCACAAGGAATATTTCGCGGGCGATGCGGCTTTGAAAGCCTCCGGCGAAGACAACACAATGAACCAGTTCGCGTAAGGCACGGGCTTCATCGACTAAAAAGAGGGAGCGTCCGGGAAACCGGGCGCTCCTTTTCCTTTTGAGGGTGACGGACTATTCTGTCCCCATGCTCCGCGTTGCCCTCTTCAGTTTGGCTCTGACCACACTTCCGGCGCAAGCCGAGCGGCTGACATTCGTGGCGCTGGCAGGCGTGACCGACAAGGCGGGCTATCAAGCGTTTCTTGAACAGGTCACACCCATCTGGGAACGGCACGGAATGCGTGTCGTGATGGCCGCCGACGTGGAGGGCAGCGACACGTTCGACCACGCCACATTGCTGGACGTAGACAGCCGTGCGGGCTTTCGCGCCTATCTGGCCGACAAAGACTATAAGGCCATCGCCCCCTTGCGGCTCGGCTCTGTCGCGCATCTCACTATTCTGGAAGGCCCGCACGCACTGTTGCCGCCGCGTTTGGCGGACGGCACGGCGATCAGCCTCTTGTTCCAGACAGACTGCGAAGCGGAGGAACCCGGCGCACGGGTATCATTGGTCGGGCCGGTGAAGGGAGACGCCGCACCGTATCTCGCGCGAACCGGGTGCGTCCGCTTCGTGACCGCCGACGACACGCCGACGGGGACCGTGGTTGCAGGTTTTGCCGCGACCGTGCGCCGCTAACCCGAAACCTTGCGCCAGCGGGCGACAAGGCTCGTTGTCTCGCTCTCGTCGTAGGCCGGATAGTCCTCTTCGAAGACACCGGATTCCGCACCCGGAAGAAAGCGTTTCGGGAGGCTGTAGAATTTCATGCGCATGGGCGTCGGCGCACCCTCACCGAAGGCGATGCATTCCTGGTTGGCCAGCGACGACAGGAAGCCGACTGCGCTGTCGGACGACGAGGAAATGGCCTTGCGGATGATGTCCTGGTCCACGTGGTTGGTCAGTCGCATGGCGAAGACCGTGGAACATTGGGACAGGATCGTCGGGTCCAGTTCGGACGGGCGCTGGGAAATGATGCCCATGAACGCCCCGTATTTGCGGCCTTCCTTGGCGATGCGGGCGATGGCGCGTCGGGCCGGCTCGAAGCCGTTGGCGTGGACCGGCACATAGCGGTGGGCCTCCTCGCACAGCACAAGCAGTTTCAGCTTTCCGCGGGCCGCGACGGCCAGTTCGAACGTCATGCGGGCGAGGATCGCCGCGACGGAGTTCACCACTTCGATGGGCATACCGCTCAACTGCACGATGGTATGGCGCTGGTCGCTGCCGGACAGGTTGAACAGGCCGGAGACGATGTGCTCGGAAATGTCGGAAATCGTGCGGTGCCGGAACATGAAGGCGTAGCGTGGATCATCCGCATGGGCGGCGATGCGCGCCCGCAACGCGCGCACGGCGGACCGGTCGAAGCGGGACTCCAGCTGCCCTGCCTCCTCGTCCAGCAGCTGAAACAGGTCGTTCAACCGGTAGGGCGCGACCGTATCGGCAGTCATGGACGACCCGATGCCGGCCGAGCGCAGCCCGATGCGGCTGTCGCCCACCTTGAAGCGGGCCTTGGCCTGCGGAATGAACTCGCGCAGGGCTTCGATTTCCTCGTGAACCGGCGGGCGCCCGCGGTAGAGCACCTCGACATATTCGTCGAGCTGGAACATCCAGAACGGAATATCGAGCGTCTCCAGATCAATGATATTGGCCTCGGGAAATGCCCGTTTATATTCGTTGTGGGGGTCGAGAATGATGGTGCGCAACTCGGGCACCAACGCACGCATGGCCTGCATGAGCAGGGACACGGACGCGGACTTGCCGGAGCCGGTGGAACCCAGCACCGCAAAATGTTTGGCCAGCATATGCGGCACATCGACGACGGCGGGCACGCTGGTGTCCTGGCTCAAGACACCAAGGCGGGCGACGATCTTGCCGGAGATGGAGTAGATCGCCTCCAGATCACCGGCACGCACCTGATGGGCCTCGCAGCCGACACCGGGATAAGCCGAAATGCCCGTGGAAAATATGGCGCTGCCGTTCGCCTTTTCCCGCACTTCGCCCTGCATTTCCACATGGAAGTGTAATGGCAACGTCGTGGTGGCGTCGTAATGCTTGCCGGGCATGTTGATATCGCAGATCACACCGACGACACGGGCATCGCCCACGCGGATCGACAGCATACGTCCGACCGACCATGTCAGGCCGGTCACGGTGTCGATACAGGCCGTATCGCCCTGCACCACTGCCTTGTTGCCGTTGCAGGAAATGACCCAGGCGGCGGGACGGTTTTCCGTGCGCGGTTCCCTGTTTTCGGAGTCGGGGGCAGATATGCTGCCTCTGGCCCTTGGTAGAAAGGCGGCCCGGAATGCTTCAGGGTCGTCTTCAGCCAGCAGGAGCGGGTCCGAACCGGGCACGTCAGCGGCGGGCACATCGTCTTCCGGTTCACTGTCGAGCAGGTCGATCATCGACCCTTTCGGCAGCACGGGCGTGTCGGTAAACGTCGGGTATCGCGCTGCCGCCGTTTCAGACCGGACGGGCGTCGCCACAAAATCCGGCTCCAGCGCCGCGTTGGGCATATGGCTGGTTGCGGTGCCCGTATCGTAGACGACCGAACGGTGTCTTTCGGGTGCGGCTGGTGCTTCACCATAAAGATGTTGCGAGCGCCCGATATCGAGCGACGGGGCATCCATCCGCTCCCGCTTTACGCCGGAAACGGCCGAAATCCTGCGAAACAGCGCGTCGTTGTCCATCGGGTCGTTCCGCCAAAGTGTCTGGCCTCATAGCGAGGCGTTCCCCTCCTTGTTCGCAAATCATGTTTAACGAAGGGTGATGGTGCTGGCGCTTTCGTGCGGTGGCGGGCAGTGTTAGGCCAGAATTTCAGGCAGACGCGGTGAGCATTATGGCCAGCGACAAAAACGAATCCGGCGCGAGCTATCCGGTCGATTCCACCCGTGGCGTGACCACGATGGACGAGGCGGCTTTGTGGCTGCGCTCCCGCGGTATCGAGGATGTCGAGTGCATCACGCCGGACTATGCCGGGGTCGTGCGCGGCAAGATGATGCCGTCAAGCAAGTTTCTGGACGCCTCCACACTGGCGCTGCCCACATCCGTTTTCATGCAGACGATTTCCGGCGACTGGCCGGAAGAGAGCGACACGTTTTCATATCCGCCCAACGACGGCGACCTGAGGCTCATTCCCGATCTGTCGACCCTGTGTGCCGTGCCGTGGGAGGGTGACCCGACCGCGCAAGTGATCTGCGACATGCAGACCCACCGGGGCGAGCCCGTCGCCTACACCCCCCGCAACGTGCTGCGCCGTGTGCTGGCCGCCTACGAGGACCGGGGGTGGACGCCCATCGTGGCGCCGGAAATCGAGTTCTATCTGGTCAGCAAGAACGAGGACCCGGATGTGCCCTTGCAGCCGCCCATAGGCCGGTCCGGCCGCCCGATGGCGGGTGGCAACGGCTATTCGATGGCTGCGATCAACGAGTTCGACGACCTGATCGACGATATCTACGATTTCTCCGAGGCGCAGGGGTTGGAAATCGAAACGCTGATCCACGAGGAAGGCGCGGCGCAGCTGGAGATCAACCTCAACCACGGCAACCCGCTGGAGCTTGCCGATCAGGTGTTCCTGTTCAAACGCACCCTTCGGGAAGCGGCACTGAAGCACGACATGTACGCCACGTTCATGGCCAAGCCCATTCAGGGCCAGCCGGGCAGCGCCATGCACATTCACCAATCCGTGCTGGACACCGAGGGCAACAACATCTTCAGCGATGGCGAAGAGGAAAGCGAACTGTTTCGCGCCTTCCTCGGCGGGATGCAGCTTCACGTTCCCGGCGCGCTGGTGATGATGGCACCTTACGTCAATTCCTACCGCCGGTTGACGATCAACACGTCTGCGCCCGTCAACGCCCACTGGGGCTACGACAACCGCACGACCGGGCTGCGGGTGCCCGTTTCGGGGCCTGCCGCGCGACGGGTGGAAAACCGCATCCCGTCGTCGGATGCCAACCCCTACCTTGCCATCGCCGCGTCTCTCGCGTGCGGGTTGCTGGGGATGCAGCATGGCGCGGTGCCGGAGCAGGCAACGGAAACCACCGCCAACGAAGGCAGCAACGATCTGCCGCGCGGCCTGCTGGATGCCATCGCGCTGTTCGAGACCAGCGAGCCGCTGGGCGCACTGTTGGGTGAGGAATTCGTCGGTATCTACGCAGCCATCAAGCGCGCCGAGTTCGAAACCTTCATGACCGTGATTTCGCCGTGGGAGCGGGAATTCCTGCTGTTGAATGTCTGACCCTGGCTACCGCTCTCCAGTCTCGCCGGGACTTTCCTGGTATGAAACCAGTTGCGGTGAGCGGACCGCCTACCCCGCGTTGGACAGTGATGCGGCGTGCGAGGTCGTCGTCGTCGGTGGCGGTTTCTGCGGCTTGTCGGCGGCCTACCGGCTGGCGAAGGGCGGCACGTCCGTTACGCTGATCGACGCCGCACGGTTCGGCGACGGCGCATCGGGCCGCAACGGCGGGCAGATGGGCAGTGGGCAGCGGGCCGGTGCGCTGGAACTGGAAAGCCAGTACGGGTTCGAGCGGTCGAAAGCCCTGTGGGACATGGCGGAAGACGCCAAGCGCACCCTGCTCGATACCGCCCGTGACGAAGGCTTCGACATCGACTACCAGCCGGGGCAGCTGACGCCCATGCACCGGCAGCGTTATGAGAAGGAGGCACGGGAGGAGGTTTCGGTCCTGCGCGAGCGCTACGGCTATGACGGGATCGAATGGCTGGACCGGACCGAAATGGCTTCAGCCCTAGGCAGCACCGCCTACTTCGGCGGAACGCGGGACACCGGCACCGGCCACATCCATCCCATGAAGGCCGTGATCGGCCTTGCGCGAGCGGCCACAAAAGCCGGTGCGGCGCTGCACGAAAACTCGGCGATGGTGTCCGTTCAAAAGGACGGCGCGCTCTGGGCGGTAAAGACGCCGCGCGGCACGATCCGCGCCGAGCGGGTGCTTCTGGCACTGAACGGCTACCATGCCGATGTCGACGGCGACATCGCCCGCCATGTCATGCCGATCCAGTCCTTTATCGGCGCGACGGAGCCGCTGGGACACAATTCGCCCGTGCTGCCGGGCCGCGAAGCGGTGGACGACAGCCGGTTCGTGGTGCGCTATTTTCGCAAGAGTGCCGATAACCGGCTCTTGTTTGGCGGGCGAGAGGCTTACGGCAAAGCGACGCCGGGCGATATCGAACGCGCCATCCGCCGCCAGATCACGCAAATCTATCCGGATCTCGCCGAGGTTCCCATCACCCATGCCTGGGGCGGCACTGTCGGCATCACCATGCCGCGCATGCCCTATGTGCGAGAGTTGAAGCCCGGCCTGTGGACCGCCGGCGGCTTTTCCGGCCACGGGGTCATCATGGCGCATCACACGGGCCGCATGGTGGCGGAACATTGGCTGGGAATGAACGATCAAGTGCGCCTGTTGCGGGACATGAAGATCAGGGCATTCCCCGGCGGCGCAGCATTCCGCAACCCACTAAAGGTGCTGGCGCTGACGTGGTATGCGATGTTGGACCGGGTCTAGTCCGGCATTAGGAGCCGGTGTTGACCTTGCCCATATCACCACCCGCCCAGGCCATCACCTTCGGGTTCATAACGCGGAACCAGAGCGGCGGAATGGCCGCCAGCAGGAACGAACCGGGATAGCCGGACGGCAGACGCGGCAATTCGTCGAAATTGCGCAGTGCCTGATAGGGACGCATCGGATTGGCGTGGTGGTCGCTGTGGCGTTGCAGGTGGAAGAGCACCAGGTTGGACACGATATGGTTCGTATTCCACGAATGGCGGGGCTCGACGGGTTGGTAGCGTCCGTTGTCTTTTCTGCCGCGCTTCAGTCCGTAATGTTCCACGTAATTGGCCTGCGTCAGCTGAAACCAGCCGAGCACGCTTTGAATGATGAGGAAGGGCACCACGGCGAGGCCAAGCCAGACGATGAGCACCAGCCAGACAGCCAGCGTCAGCGCGTAGCCTTGAAGAACCTCGTTTCTGACCGACCAGAACGACAGTCCCTTGCGTTTCAGGCGTTCGCGTTCGTGTTGCAGGCCACGTTTCAGAGTGCCCGGCAATTCGCGGGTGGCGAACTTGTAGACGCTCTCGTTAAAGCGCGCGGATGCGGGGTCTTCCGGCGTTGCGACGGCGGTGTGATGACCGCGATTGTGCTCGATGCAGAAGTGCCCATAGCCCGACAGGGAGGTTGCGAACATGGCGAACAGCCGGTCCAGCCGCCCCTGCTTGTGGCCGAGTTCATGGCCAACCGTCAGCGCCGTGCCGGACGCCATTCCGCAAGCCACCGTGATGGCTGCATAGCCCCACCAGGGCAGATCGACGGTGGCCACAAACCACGCGCAGACAATCAGCATGGCCCAGAAGCACGGCACGATCAGCAGCAGCAGGGTGCGGTAATAGTCGTCTTCCGCCATTTCATCGACAACCTCGGCGGGCGGGTTGGCGTGGTCCTCACCGAAGGCAAGGTCCAGAACCGGAATGGCGACATAGGAATAGAGGAGCGGCAGCAGCGTGACCCAGACGGCACCGTCCAGCGCGAAATACAAAGCCACGGCAAGGATCGGCATCAGCGGCACGGTGAAGCCGAGCCACCACAAATAGCGCTTCGTATCGCGGTATTCGACGCGCTCTCCGGACTGGGTTTCGGCAACAAATATCATAGACAGTACCCCTTGTTGCGCCATCTCCTAGCACATCGCACCATACAGGAAGCTGGCATGGACATTGTGTCGCAGACGGTTCGTCGCGACCTCAAGCGACACGCTCGACGATCACGTTCCCGACCGAATAGCCCGCACCAAAGGAACAGATCACGCCGGTCGCACCCACAGCCAGGTCGGCATGGTTCTGCGCGAAGGCGATGATGGAGCCGGCCGACGACGTGTTGGCATAGTCCTGCAGGATGTTCGGCTGCTCGTCCGGCTCCGGCACCCGGCCCAGCACCTTGCGTCCGATGAAATCGTTCATCGACTTGTTGGCCTGATGCAGCCACATCCGGTCGAGGGCGGTGGGATCGACGTTCTGTTCGGCGCAATGGCTCGTGATGAGGTCGGAGACCATCGGCACCACTTCCTTGAACACGGACCGCCCGTTCTGCATGAATTGCATGTCGCGCCGGTCGTCGGTGCCGGAAGGGCGGGAACGGCGCAGGAAACCGTTGTTGTTGCGGATGTTGTTGGAGAATTGGGTGAGACAGCGGGTGGCCTTGACCTCGAACTGGGTTGCCGCAGTCGCTGTATCCGCATCCTCAAGCAGCATGGCGGTGCAGACATCGCCGAAAATGAAGTGGCAGTCCCGGTCGCGCCATTCCAGATGGCCGGAACAGATTTCCGGGTTCACGATCAGGATGGCTTTCGCCGAGCCGGAGCGGATCATGTCGGCTGCCGCCTGTATGCCGAAGGTGGCCGAGGAACAGGCGACATTCATGTCGAAGCCAAAACCCTCGATCCCAAGCAGATCCTGCACCTCGATGGCGATGGCCGGATAGGCGCGTTCCATGTTGGACGCCGCGCAGATGACGGCGTCGACGTCGGAGGCTTCGCGGCCCGCCGCCTTCAAGGCTTGCCGTGCCGCCTTCACCGCCATTTCGGCCATGATACCCGGCTCGCCGTCGCTGCGCTGGCGCAGTTGCGGGTGCATCACGTCCGGGTCCAGCACACCGGCCTTGTCCATGACGTGGCGCTGGCGGATACCGGACGCCTTGAAGATGAATTCCTCGCTGGAATGGGCGATGGCCTCGCGCTCGCCCTTGGCGATATCGGCCTCGTGCTTCTCGTTTTCTTGGTCCGCATAGGCATTGAAGGCGGCAACCAGTTCGGCATTGGTGATCGTCTCTTCGGGGGTGAAAACCCCTGTTCCGCTGATGACGACCCGTTTCATCTGTTTTCTCGCACGCGCTGTTGTGCGACGGATATATGACGCAAGCGCCGCGCGCACAAATGGACTCTGGAAGCCGCATGAAGCCAACCACACAAGACTGCATCGCATGGCTCGAACGCCTCGTCGGGTTTTGACACGACGTCGCGCAATTCCAATCTCGCGCTGATCGAACATGTGCAATCCGTGCTGGAGCCGCTCGGATACGACGTGCGGCTGACCCACAATGCGGAAGGCACCAAGGCCAACCTGTGGGCGACCACCGGCCCGCGCGACCGGGGCGGCATCGTGCTGTCAGGCCATACGGACGTGGTGCCGGTGGATGGGCAGGACTGGGGGACGGAACCTTTCGTGCTGACTGAGAAAGATGGCAAACTCTTCGGGCGCGGATCGGCGGACATGAAGGGGTTCATCGCCTGCGTCATGGCCCATGCGGAACGGATGGCGGCGGCGGATTTGAAGACGCCCTTGCACTTCGCCTTTTCCTACGACGAAGAGGTCGGCTGCACCGGCGTGCTGGGGCTGGTGGAGGACATGAAGGCCAACCTGCCCGCCCCGCAGGCCGTGATCGTGGGTGAGCCGACGATGATGCAGCTTGTCGGTGGCCACAAGGGCGGGCGCTCCTACCAGACCATCGTCCACGGTATCGACGGCCATTCCTCAGTGCCGGAACTGGGCGCGAATGCCATCGTGGCAGCGGCGAAGATCATCGCGTTTCTCGATGGGTTGCATCAGCGGTTGCGCGAAAACGCCGATCCGTCGAACGGCTTCACGCCACCCAACACCACCGTGGATATCGGCCTGATCAACGGCGGCGCGGCGCACAACATCATTCCTGCGCGCTGCGCCTTCACATGGGGTTTCCGCACCGTGCCGGGAGACGACGGGGCGGACCTGGCACAGGAGGTTTTCGATTTCGTGGAACGGGAAATCGAACCGGCCCTGAAAGCCGTCGGCGACAGGATGGGAGTGAAGGCGTGGGTGGAACACATTCCCCGCCACGACCTGCCGACGATGGTGCCGGACGAGTCCAGCCCCGCGGAAGCGATCATCCGCCATCTGACCGGCCTCAACCATTCGGGCCGCGTGGCCTACGGCACCGAAGCCAGCCATTTCCAGCAGGCCGGCGTGCCGGGCGTCATCTTCGGCCCCGGCGACATCGCGCAGGCGCATCTGCCGGACGAGTTCATTGCAATCGACCAATTGGCCCAGTGCAACGCCTTCCTTGCCGATCTGACCGACTGGGCCGCCACCAACGAGCGCATCACATGAAAAATACTCCTGACCTCGCCACACTGTTTGCCCAGGCCAACGGAGCCATCGACAAAGCGACGGGCGGGGTCGTGCCGCCGATCCAGAGCGCCACGACTTTCGTGCGGGACGAGGCCAATGTACCCCTGTCACCAAACCATCTCTATGCCCGCGACGACAGCGATCTGACGCGGCTTGGCGAGGAGATGTTGCGGCAGGCCGAACATGCGGCGGCAGGGCTGCTGTTCCCGTCCGGCATGGCGTCGATTGCCGCTCTGTTGCGGACGGTTCCGAATGGCGGACGCATCGTCATGCAGTCCGGCATCTATTGGGGAACGACGAAGTGGACGCGAGATTTTTGCGCACGGCGTGGGATCGAGCTGACCGAACTGGATATGGCAGACCCCGAAGCCCGCGATGGGTTATCCGGCAAAGCGGATATCGTATGGATCGAAACCCCGTCGAACCCCTATCTGAAAACCGTCGATATCGCGGCCTGCGCGGCCATAGCCAAGCGGACAGGAGCGGAGCTTGCCGTCGATTCCACCGCCGCCACACCTGTGCTGACGCAGCCCCTCGACCACGGCGCCGATTACGTGATGCATTCGGCGACCAAAGGTATCAACGGGCATTCCGACGTTCTGGCCGGGTTCCTCGCCTGCGCCGACGCGGGCACGGACCGCTGGGCGCAGATCAAGGCCGACAGGCACGACGCGGGTGCGGTGCTGGGGTCGTTCGAGGCGTGGCTGCTCATCCGGGGTATGCGGACATTGCCGCTGCGGGTGGAGCGGATGTGCACGAATGCGCTGGCGGTGGCTGAGTTTCTCAAGGGGCACGACCGGGTGCATGCAGTGCTGTATCCGGGCCTTGCTTCCGACCCGTATCACGCCATCGCCGCGCGCCAGATGAGCGGCGGCTTCGGCTCGCTCCTTTCGTTTCAGGTCGATTGCGACGCGCTGGCGGTAATCGGCAAACTGGAACTGTTCAAACGGGCTACGTCGCTCGGCGGCGTGGAAAGTCTCGTGGAGCATCGCCATACGATCGAGGCGAGTGTGCCGGACGACCTGTTGCGGCTGAGTGTGGGGATCGAGAGTATTGACACGTTAGTGCGGGACTTAAATAGTGCGTTGAGCACCATTTGAATTTAAGGTTTTCTAATGAAAAAACTTTTTGCGTTCGGCATTCTTCTGGCCTCTTCAGCAATTTTCGCAGCACCATCCTATGCCGCTCCTTTCAAATGCAAGGCGACGGGCGGAGACCGCACCAACTACAGAATAAAACCTGGAAAAATCGGCCCCTACAAAGCGACTGTTTCCGGCAATAAGGTCCTCTTCACTGTGCGCGGGCGCAAGGGCGAAGTGCGCTCCAACGGTCGCGTTTATGTCGATGGAACGGCTTACGGCAAAGTTCTGTGCGACATGAGCAAGGTGCGCGCCGAGGTAAGCCGCTAACTCAAACACACCGCCCGCCATCGACCTCCAGCGCGACACCGGTGATGAAATCGGCTTCGTCGCTGCACAGGTAGAGTGCGGCGTTGGCGAGGTCGCGGGGCTGGGAAAAGCGGCCAAGCGGCACGGATGCCTTGAAGGCTGCGCGTTTTTCCGGCGTGTCCTCGCCCATGAAGTCGGCCAGCATCTGCGTTTCGCCCGCCACGGGGCACAGGCAGTTCACGCGGATGTTCTTCGGAGCCAGTTCCACCGCCATGCATTTGCAGGCGTTGATGACCCACGCCTTCGAGGCGTTGTACCAGACCAGTCCCGGGCGCGGGCGCAGACCGGCTGTCGAGGCTGTCGCCAGAATGGTGCCGCCGCCCCGTTTCTCGAAGGCTGGCACGGCGGCGCGGGTGGCGTGGTAGAGCGCTTTCATGTTGACCGCCGTGATGCGGTCGAAATCCTCCTCGCTCACGTTCAGCAAATCCATGTTGCGATGGGTCGTGCCCGCATTGGCGATGAATATGTCGAGGCCGCCGAAGCGGGACACCGCCTCGTCGATCATGCGTTGATTGTCAGCCGCGCTGGCGACATCGACCGTCAAGGCGACCGCCGCCTCGCCGCAGGCCTCGGCAACCTTGGCGGCGGCATCGCCGTCACGGTCGGCGACCACCACTTTCGCGCCTTCGGCCACGAAATGGCGTACCATCCCTTCACCAAAACCGGCCCCACCGCCGGTGACGATCGCGACTTTTCCCTCAAGTCTCATGAATGTCCTTCCCTAGGCCGCAAACAAGCGGCAAGTGTGGGGCGCTCAACCCCGTTGCGCCATAGGGTCTAAACCGATTAGACTGGGCGCGCCGCACCCTTTTGCGAACCGTTTCACCATGCGTCAGATCATTCCCGTCGATCCGTTCGACTACATCATCTTCGGCGGCACCGGCGATCTTGCCGAACGCAAGCTGCTGCCCGCGCTCTATCACCGCGACCGGGACGGCCAGTTGCCGGACGAGTGCCGTCTGATCGGCGCGGCACGGCACGGCCATTCCCGCGAGGAATATCAGGAGTTCGGACGCAAGGCGCTGACCGAATTCGTGGACGAGGAATACCTCGACGAAACCTGCGTGAAACGCTTTCTCGATCGGCTGGACTTTCTCGCCCTCGACGTGACCGACGACGATGGCTGGGACGATTTGAAGGCCAAGCTGGACGAGGGCGATAACGGGCGCATCCGTGCCTTCTATCTCGCCGTCGGCCCCTCCCTGTTCGGACCGATCTGCGAGATGCTGGAGAAGTTCGAGCTGATCGACGACCGTGCGCGTCTCGTGATCGAGAAGCCACTGGGGCACGATCTGCAATCCGCACAGGACCTGAACGCGGCTGTCGCACGCTATTTCAAGGAAAGTCAGGTCTTCCGCATCGACCACTTCCTCGGCAAGGAAACGGTGCAGAACCTGATGGCGCTGCGTTTCGCCAATGCCCTGTTCGAGCCGGTCTGGAACGCGGCCCATATCGACCATGTGCAGATTACGGTGGCCGAAACGGTGGGCGTTGGCGATCGGGCGAGCTACTACGACAAGGCCGGTGCCATGCGCGACATGGTGCAGAACCATCTGATGCAGCTTCTGTGTCTGGTGGCGATGGAACCACCTGCCACCGGCGAGGCGAACGCCATCCGCGACGAAAAGCTCAAAGTGCTGCGCAGCCTCGCGCCGCTGGAAGACAAAGACGCGATCCACAACACCGTGCGGGCGCAATATATCGCGGGTGCCGGACCGGACGGCAAGGTGAAGGGCTATCTCGACGAGCTTGACGACGCGTCCTCGAAAACCGCGACCTTCGTCGCCCTGCGGGCGGACGTGAACAACTGGCGCTGGGCGGGCGTGCCGTTTTATCTGCGCACCGGCAAGCGGATGGCAGAGAAGGTCAGCGAGATCGTCATCCAGTTCAAGCCGGTGCCGCACAACATATTCGGCGACCGGTCCGGCACACCTGCACCCAACAGACTGGTCTTGCGGCTGCAGCCGGACGAGAGCGTGCGTCAGTGGATCATGATCAAGGATCCCGGACCCGGGGGCATGCGCCTCAAGCACGTCAAGCTGGACATGAGCTTTGCCGACGAGTTCGACGAGCGTTCGCCCGATGCCTACGAGCGGCTTCTGCTCGACGTGATACGCGGCAACCAGACCCTGTTCATGCGCGGCGACGAGGTGGAAGCCGCATGGGCATGGATCGATCCGATCTTCGAGGCGTGGGACGAGATGGACCAGCCTGTTCGTCAATACACGGCCGGCACATGGGGGCCGAGCCAGTCGATTGCGCTGATGGAGCGAGACGGTCGAACCTGGAACGATGGTGATTCCTGATGGCTGTCGTCGAGTTCATCGAGTTCGAGACGCGCGCCGATCTCGCCAGACAGCTGGCGGATGATGTGGCCGCGCGTCTGAAACCCGATCTGGAGACCGGCACGTTCGGCTCCATCGCGTTTTCCGGCGGGTCGACGCCGAAACTGTTTCTGGAACGTTTTGGCCAGCATCCCGATATCGAGAAGGAGATGGTCTATTGCGCGCTGGTTGACGAGCGCGACGTGCCTAACGACCACGAGCGCTCCAACGAGAAGATGATCCGCGACCACGCCGCGCTATGGGACCATCCCGAAAGCGAGTTTCTCGTGCTGCACCGTCCCGGCCATTCCGCCGGGGATACGGCGCGATGGGCTGATGCCAAACTGCGCGAGGACGACGAATTGCCCTTCGACGTGCTGCTGCTCGGCATGGGCGCGGATGGCCATACGGCTTCGTTCTTTCCCGATGGCGATAACCTGGCAAAGGCCATCGACCCGAACCAGCAGGCGCTGTTCCTGACGATGGAAAGTCCGAGCGTGCCTGACACGCGGCTGACCATGACATTGCCCGCCATCGCAAGCGCCGACTTCCTCGTGTTGCATATCGAGGGCGACAGGAAACGCGCCGTCTTCGAGCGGGCGATGGAAGACGGCCCTGCCGACGACCTGCCGATCCGCCACGTCATCCGTCATTCCGACGCAAAGACTCCACGTCTATTGGGCACCGTAAGGAGGCCCCCGCATCATGACCGAAACGACCGTCAAAACCGAAATTGCCACCATCACCGCCCGCATCGTGGAACGGTCGAAACCCACTCGGGAAGCCTATACGGCCCGCGTCGATGCCGCTGCCGACGCCGGGCCGCACCGTTCCGCGCTGACCTGCGGCAACCTCGCCCACGGCTTCGCGGCCTGCGGGCCGGGGGACAAGATGAAGCTGTCCGGCGACGTGGTGCCCAACATCGGCATCATCACGTCCTACAACGACATGCTGTCGGCGCACGCGCCCTATGCGACCTATCCCGACCTCATCAAGCAAACCGCCCGCGACGCCGGTGCCGTGGCGCAGGTGGCCGGCGGTGTGCCCGCCATGTGCGACGGGGTCACGCAGGGGCAGAAAGGCATGGAACTGTCGCTGTTTTCCCGCGACGTCATCGCGATGGCGACGGCGGTGGGACTGTCCCACAACATGTTCGACGCGGCGATGTATCTGGGTATCTGCGACAAGATCGTGCCCGGCCTGCTGATCGGCGCGCTGACGTTCGGGCACATTCCCGCGGTCTTCGTGCCCGCCGGTCCCATGCCGTCGGGCCTGCCGAATGACGAGAAGAGTGCGGGTGCGGCAGCTCTTTGCCGAGGGCAAGATCGGACGGGACGAGTTGTTGAAGGCTGAAAGCGCGTCCTACCATTCGCCGGGCACATGCACGTTCTACGGAACCGCCAATTCCAACCAGATGCTGATGGAGTTCATGGGTCTGCACCTGCCCGGCGCGTCCTTCATCAACCCAGGCACGCCATTACGCGATGCGCTGACGCGGGAAGCGACCCGCACCGCGCTGTCCATCGCGGGCACCGGCAACCGGTTCGCGCCGGTGGGGCGTGTGATCGACGAGAAGTCGATCGTCAACGGCGTCATCGGCCTGCACACGACGGGAGGCTCCACGAACCATGTGATGCACCTTGTCGCCATCGCGCAGGCGGCGGGTATCGTGCTGCGGCTTGAGGACATTTCCGACCTTGCCGATTGCACCCCGCTTCTGGCGCGGGTCTATCCCAACGGGCTGGCCGACGTGAACCATTTCCACGCCGCCGGTGGCCTGCCCTATCTGATCGGCGAAATGGTGCGCGAGGGCCATCTGCACGACGACGTGGAAACGATCCACGGCGGCGGCCTGTCAGCGATGGCAGTGGAGCCGAAACTTGACGATGATGGCCATATCGAATGGCATGATGCGCCCCGCGAGCCGGGCAATACCAACATTCTCGCCAAGGTCGCCAAGCCGTTTTCCACCCACGGCGGGCTGACGATGCTGAAGGGCAATATCGGCGTCGGCGTCGTGAAGACCTCTGCCGTAAAAGAGCAATACCACATCATCGAAGCGCCCTGCCGGATTTTCCACACCCAGAGCGGCATCCGCGAAGCGTTCGAGGCGGGTGAGTTGAACATGGATGTCGTCGCCGTCTGCCGTTTTCAGGGGCCGCGCGCCAACGGGATGCCGGAACTGCACAAGCTGACCCCGCCGCTTGGCGTGTTGCAGGACCGGGGCTATAAAGTCGCTCTCGTGACGGACGGGCGCATGTCCGGCGCATCGGGCAAGGTGCCTGCCGCCATTCACGTCACCCCGGAAGCCGTCGATGGCGGCGGTATCGCCAAACTGCGCGACGGCGACATCGTGCGGCTGGACGCGACGACCGGCGAGTTGAATGCGCTGGTTGATGAGGCCGAATGGAATGCGCGCGAGGCGGTGAAGGAAAACATGTCACCCAACCGCTTCGGCATGGGCGTGGAACTGTTCGGCGCATTCCGCGCGATGGTGTCAGGCTCGGACACCGGTGCCAGCGCCATCGCGTCCCGCAAGAGCGAGGCGGTGGCACGCACCCACCGCTAGGCGCGCCGGACGATGGTGATGCCTGCAACGGGGAGCGTTTCCGATCCGACCAGAATGGTGTCCCCGTTTTCGATCAGGTGGGAGGCGTCCTGCTCACGCGGGCCGTAATTGATGATCGTTCGGAGCGTGCCCCGGTCGCGAAACCGCAGGTCGTCTCCGGTCTCGACAACCGGTAGACCAGCCGCCTGCAGTTCCGCACGAATGATATGGTCGCACAGCATCTCGTCCGGCCATCCGGCGAGATAGGAGGCGGTGCCTTTCCGGGTCCACACGGGGCGGTTGTCGTCGTCGGCGAGCAAAACGTCCGCGTCCAACACCGACACATCTTCCGCCCATCTCTCCAGCCCCCCCGTCCGACCGACAGGTCGTGTGACACCGGGGCGCAGGCTTTCGACGCGGGGGACACGAATACCGAGCATGTCGCTGAGCGGACCGGGAGCGAGACTATCGGGGATATGGTGATCGTTCGTGCGCGACCCCGAACGGGGTCCGAACAGCACGTGCGTTTCGCCGCAACGTTCGGCGAAGTCGACCGGTACCATGAGCAGGTGAGGCACCACGATGAGAGCGTAGCCGGACAGGTCCGCCCGGGCCGAAACCACATCGACATTTTGTCCCGCTCGCCTCAAGGCGCTGTAAAAACGCATGGTCAGGTCGAAGCCATCATAATCCGCCCCTTGCGGCTGGATCTGTGTCGCCCAATGGGAGGGATAGTCGAAGACCAGTGCGACGGGAGACTGCCGCGTTTCGGCATCGGGAAGTTGCGCGATTTCCTCGGCAATCTGCCGCACCTCGGTCAGCGCGACATCAGGCGTATTATCCGGCAAGTTCAGCCCCGCATGAAATTGTTCCTGCGCGAACGGGGCCTGCCGCCATCGGAAATAGCTGACCATTTCCGCACCGTGGGCGAATGCCTCATGGGTCCACGCCCGCACCATGCCGGGATGGGGTGCCGGGTTCCACGGGGCCCAGTTCACCGGCCCCGGTTGCTGCTCCATGATGGACCACCTACCGGTGCAGCCCCTATAGAGATCATGGTGAAACGCCTGAAAGTCCGGGTCGCCCGCGCGCAGATACCAGCGCTTCCACGCGTCGTCCCGCCCGTGCCGTTCGAGAAATCCGAGCGGGTAGGAATCCCACGACGCCACGTCGAGATCGGCGCTGACGTCGTGATGGTCGAAACCGGTCTCGCGCCCCATGAAGTTGTGAACGATGTCCCGCCCCGGCGCGTGGCGGCGGATGATGTTGGCCTGCAATTTGTTGAACGCCACCACCTGATCGGAGGCGAAACGGCGGAAGTCGAGAACGTGGGACGGGTTGGGTTCGGTCACAGTAAGATTGGGCAATTCGACCTCATCGAACGACCCGATTTCCATCGACCAGAACACGTTGCCCCACGCCCGGTTCAACGCTTCCGGCGACTGGTATTTCTGCGCCAGCCAATCACGGAACCCATCGCGGGAGGCAGGGCCGTAACTCAGCGTCGTGTCGTGGCACCCATATTCATTATCCGTCTGCCAGGCCGTGATGGCCGAATGTTCGCCGTAGCGTTTGGCGAGGATTTCGACGATGCGCGCGCATTCCTTACGGTAGCCGGGATGGGCGAAATCGTAGTGGCGGCGGGAACCGAAACCACGCTTTCGGCCCTGTTCGTCGAGCGCCAGCATATCAGGCATCTCATCCACCAGCCATTTAGGCGGGGTTGCCGTCGGCGTGCAGAAAATGACCGACAGACCGGCAGCGGCCAGCGTGTCGATGGCAGCATCGAGCCACTCGAAATCGAATGTGCCTCGCGCCGGTTCGATCCGGCTCCACGCGAATTCGCCGATACGAACCACCGAAATACCCGTGTCCACCATCCGCGCAGCATCGTCCGCCCACATTTCCTGCGGCCAATGTTCGGGATAGTAGCAGACGCCGAGAGTCGGTTTGGGCATGGATGGGGCGTATCCGGTTGGCGGTGGGTGGGTTTATGCTAGGCTGGCGAAAAGTCCAACCCGCGAGACTGAAGGAGACATGACGATGAGTGCGGAACCCGAGCGACCGTACCGGTAGAGGAGCCGTGGCCGAATACAGTGCGAACCCGAAGCGAACTGGACGCCGCCTTGGAAGAAGGGCTGGCCAGCGGTGTGAGCGATCAAGATCCAGAAGAGTTTTTCAAAGAGCTTCTTGCGAAATATAGCGAAGAATAAATATCGGCTTTCTCCGAAAGCCGAGAGGGATTTCGAGCGAATTGCTGCGTTTACGAGCAGTCAATACGGGAACAAGCAGGTCCAGCGATATCTGAGCGAGATACGCAAAAGTCTGCGACTTGCCGCCCATTTTCCTGAAGCCAGCTCCTCGTATGCCACAAAGGATGGTCGCGAATACCGACGCAAGGATTCCGGTCGTCATTCCGCGTTTTACACGGTGGACGCTAACAGCATCACAGTCGTCCGCATTCTCCACCAATCGATGGATTTCGACGATCACCTCTAGATCCGCAATCCGTCCTTGCCGAACAGCATCACCGTTGCCGGATTGACGCCCAGCGTGGCGACCTCCCCGTCCTTGAACTGAGAATGACCTTTCTGTTCAACGGTCAACGGCATTTCACCACCAATGTTGAGATAGAGGAACGAATTCCCACCAAGTTGCTCGACGACAGTGG
This sequence comes from uncultured Alphaproteobacteria bacterium, assembly GCA_963799325.1. Classification (GTDB taxonomy): domain Bacteria; phylum Pseudomonadota; class Alphaproteobacteria; order Rhizobiales; family Rhizobiaceae; genus Pseudahrensia. Next base: position 126,880 of record CAWCWS010000005.1, read on the forward strand.
TCGGTGCCTTGAACATATGCTCTCCACCCGATGTGAAATGCTCCGGCCGGATGCCGACGTCGACGGTCTCTCCCGCATCCGGCTGCCGGTCACGGGTGGCGACGGAAATCGTCATGCCATCGAGTTGCGGGATTGTGACCGTCGCACTGCCCGAACTTGCCGACTGCACCGTGCTATCGATGAAATTCATGCGTGGCGAGCCGATGAAGCCGGCGACGAAGGCATTGTCGGGATTGTCATACAGTTCCAACGGCGAGCCGACCTGCTCCACCAGCCCGGCGCGCAGCACAACGATCTTGTCGGCCAGGGTCATGGCCTCCGTCTGGTCGTGGGTCACGTAGATCATGGTATTGGCCAAGTCGTTGTGAAGTTTGGCGATTTCCAGCCGCATCTGCACCCGCAATTCGGCGTCGAGGTTGGAAAGCGGTTCGTCGAACAGAAACACTTTCGGGTTGCGCACGATGGACCGGCCGATGGCGACGCGCTGGCGCTGGCCGCCGGACATGGCGGCGGGTTTGCGGTCGAGCAGCGGACCGAGTTCCAGAATGTCGGCAGCCCGTTTCACGCGGGTGTCGATTTCCTTTTTGGCGACTCCGTTCATCTTCAGCCCGAAGGCCATGTTGTCGTAGACCGTCATGTGCGGATAGAGCGCGTAGGATTGGAAGACCATCGCCACGCCGCGGTTGGATGGCTCGGTGTAGGTGACGTCCTTTCCGCCGATGTCGATGCGCCCCGATGAGATATCCTCCAGCCCGGAAATCAGCCGGAGCAGGGTCGATTTTCCGCAACCGGAGGGTCCGACGAAGACGACGAATTCGCCATCCTCGATCTGGAGATCGACACCCTTGATGACGTCGATTGCTCCAAACGACTTGCGGACGTCGCTCAATTCCACTGCAGCCATACGCGTTTCACCTCCCGGAAAATGCGTTTCACCGGACACAAAGCGGACTTTGCTTGCCGAAAGCAAGTCAGTGAAGCGAAGAATGCCCGTTTGAAAGTGCGGTTGGCTTGTGTTTATCTGCCCTTCACGGTCGAACCAAAAAGGAGCGCCAAGTTCCACGTTCGGTCAGGCATGCAATTGGGAGAAACAACCGCATGACAAAATCCATCCTCAAGATCGGCGCCACGTTCGGCATCGCCGCCTTCATGGCGACGACAGCTTTGGCTGGCGATCTGGTTATCAACTTCGACGATCCGAACCCCGCTCCGAAGGAAGGTTTCGAGGCAGCCGTCGAGAAATTCAAGGCAGCCAATCCGGACATCAATGTCACGGTCAATATCGCCGACCGCGAAGCGCACAAAACGGCGATCCGCAACTTCCTGTCCGCCGATGCGCCGGACATCACGGCCTGGTATCCCGGCAACCGCATGGCGCCGTTCGTCAATGCCGGTCAGTTCGAGGACATCTCAGATCTGTGGGCGTCCGACCCGAACCTGTCGACTTCGTTTGAGGCCATCAAGCCGACGATGTCGATGGACGGCAAGCAGTATGGTGTGCCGTACTCGTACTACCAGTGGGGCATCTATTACCGTTCCGACGTGCTGGCCGCAGCCGGTGTCGAAGGCGAGCCTAAGACGTGGGACGAATTGCTGTCGGCCTGTGACAAGCTGAAGGAAGCGGGCATCACGCCGTTCACCATCGGCACCAAGTTCCTTTGGACCGCTGCCGGTGTTTTCGACTACCTGAACCTGCGCACAAACGGCTATGACGTTCACAACGACCTGACGGCCGGTAAGATCAAATATACCGATCCCCGTATTCGCGCGACGTTCGACAAATGGTCGGAAATGATGGACCGCTGCTCCTTCGTGGAAAATCACGCGACGATGTCCTGGCAGGATGCGCTGGCACCCTTCGTCAAGGGTGAAGCGGCCATGTATGTCATGGGCAACTTCGCGGTTGCTGCCATGAAGGATGCCGGTCTGACGGACGACCAGATCGACTACATGCAGTTCCCGGAAATCACGCCGGGCGTGCCGCGTGCGGAAGAGGCTCCGGCCGACGCCCTGTTCATTCCGACCAACGCGAAGAACAAGGAAGATGCCCGCAAATTCCTCGCCTTCATCGCGCAGCCGGAAATCCAGAGCGAATGGAACAAGACCATCGGTCAGCTTCCCCCGAACTCGAAAGCCGAAGTCGGCGACGACAAGTTCATTCAGGAAGGGTTTCAAACCGTCTCCACCGCAACGGGACTCGCGCAGTTCTTCGACCGCGACGCACCGGCTGAAATGGCCAAGGCCGGTATGGAAGGGTTCCAGGAATTCATGATCAAGCCCGACCGTCTCGACGAAATCCTCGAGCGCCTCGATAAGGTGCAGGAACGGGTTTACAAATAGACCAATATGACGGGGCGGCGCGAGCCGCCCCGTTTCAATTCGACGACCGGTACGATCGTGCCGAAGGCTTTGGGAGGAGCTGATACCGTGACAGTCGCACCAGCATTGCCCGATACGAAAGTTCCGCACTCCCTTGCCGACAAGCGATCGTGGTATGGGCGCAACCGGCTGAAGGTCGCGCCGTGGCTGTTTCTCGCCCCCGCCCTGCTGTTCTTCATGGTCTATGTGATCGTGCCGATCTTCCAGTCGATCTGGATTTCGTTTTACGCGTGGGACGGGCTGGGTGAGGCGACCTGGGTGGGCTTGGGCAACTATGTCGAACTGATGGACGACAGCCGGTTCTACACGTCTCTCACCAACAACATTCTGTGGCTCGTTCTCTACATGCTGGCAGTTCCAGCTGGGCTTTTCATCGCGCTTTTCCTGAACCAGACCGTGACGGGAATGCGGTTCTACAAGTCGCTGTTCTTCTTTCCATTCGTCATCTCGCAGGTCGTCGTCGGGTTGATCTTTTCATGGTTCTACAACCCGAATTTCGGCATCGTCGCCGCAGTCTGGGAGTTCTTCGGGGCGAACCCGCCGTCCATTTTGGGGGATGAGGACCTCGTCACCTACGGCATCATCTTCGCAGGCCTTTGGCCGCAAATCGCCTATTGTATGATCCTGTATCTCACCGGCCTCAATAACGTCTCCCCCGATCAGGTGGAGGCGGGGCGGCTCGACAACGCGTCGGGCTGGAAGATGCTGTGGTACGTCATCCTGCCCCAGCTTTGGCCCGCGACGTTCCTTGCCATCGTCGTGACCGTCATCGGCGCGCTGCGTTCGTTCGACATGATTGCGATCATGACCCAGGGCGGGCCGTACGGGTCGTCCAACGTGCTGTCCTATTTCATGTTCGAGCAGGCGCTGTCGGAATACGGGTTCCGCATGGGATATGGCTCGGCCATCGCCACCGTGCTGTTCGGGATCATGCTGATTTTCATCTCGTTCTTCCTGTGGAAGATGTATCGCGACGAGAGGGTAGACCATTGAAAGCATTCGCCTTGCGCGGGCGTGTGAACGCCATCTGCACCGACTTGCCCGGCGCTGAACTGACGCATCCGTGGGACGGGGAGCATGACGCCTGGAAGATCGGTGGCAAGATGTTCACCTGTATCGGCAGTATGATGACCGGCGTTTCGGTCAAGACGCCTGATATCGAGACGGCATCCATGATGATCGAAGGTGGCGCTGCAGAGAAGGCGCCATATTTCCACCGTTCATGGGTTCACCTGACGCCGGATACCGACGACGACCTGCTGCGCGGTGCCATCGAACGGTCCTACGATATCGTGCGGTTCGGGTTGACGAAGAAGGCGCAGGCCGCACTACCCGCGCGGACTGAAAGGGAGGCTGCCTGATGTTCCCGACCCCGATCGCGAAGAAATCGCGCGGCTGGCAGATCGCCTACAAGGTCTTCCTGCCCATCGCTCTGTTCATTTGGCTTTTGCCGCTGATCGCCATCTTCATGACCTCCATCCGCCCCGGCGGGGACATCAACGCGGGCAACGTGTTCGGCTGGCCGAGCGAATTCCAGATGGTGAAGAACTATCTCGACGTGTTCCGCGAATCCCAGGCCGCGACGTATCTGTGGAATTCGGTCAAGATCACCGTGCCGACCATGATCCTGTCGGTCTCGCTGGCGGCGCTCGCCGGTTACGCACTGGCGATCTACCGCTTCCGGTTTTCGCTGGTTCTGTTCTTCATTTTCGTCGCCGGAAACTTCGTTCCGTTCCAGATTCTCATGGTGCCGGTGCGCGACCTGTCGCTCCAATTCGGGCTCTACAACACTGTCACCGGTCTCGTGCTGTTTCACGCAGCCTTTCAGGCCGGATTCTGCACCCTCTTCATGCGCAATTTCATCAAGGCGTTGCCGTTCGAACTGATCGAAAGCGCGCGGATCGAAGGGGTGGGCGAATTCCAGATTTTCTGGCATCTCGTGCTCCCGCTGGTGCGTCCGGCACTGGCGGCTTTGGCGGTGCTGATTTTCACTTTTGTTTGGAACGATTATTTCTGGGCCACCGTGCTGACGAACGGCGAGAATGCAAAGCCGATTACGGCTGGCGTGAAAGCGCTGAACGGGCAATTCGTGTCCCGCTGGCATCTGGTTTCCGCCGCGTCCCTGCTGGCCGCCATGCCGCCTGTCGCCATGTTCTTCCTGATGCAGAAACACTTTATCGCGGGGCTCACGCTGGGCGCGACGAAGGGCTGAGTGGCTCGCTGTTTCGTGAGCTCGCGTTCCCGCCTAGAAGGACGTGACCAATGCTTTCGCCGATTGCACCATGACCGCCACCATTCACACCCATCGCCTCGACGCCGACAACGCGACCATTCTGTTCGGCTGGGTCACGGGCGTTCCGGAAATCATCTATCTGGGTAACCGGCTCGACGAAGGGCTGGACCTCGAACTCTACGCCCGCTCCCGCTCGCGCCCCCTGGGCCATGCGACGATGGACGACCATGCGCCAGTATCCATGCAGCCGGAAATCGGCGCCGGGTTCATGGGCCATCCGGGCCTCATTGCCCACCGTGTCGGCACTGACAGGCCCGGCTGGGCGGGACTGTTCGACTATCAAAGCAGGCAAGCGATCGAGAACGGTGTCGCCTTCATCTGCCACGACCCGCACCGGGCGGTAACGCTGTCCATAAGTGTGATCTTGTGCCCCCATTCCGGTGTCGCAGTGCTGAAATCAAGACTGGTGAACGAGGGCGACGATGCCTGCGTCGTGGACTGGATGAGCGCGCCCGTGCTGCCGGTTCCACAAGCACTTTCGGAATATCTCCACTTTCATGGCCGGTGGTGCGCGGAGTTCGCCATCGACCGGCGGCAGGTGCCAATGGGGCTGGTGAAGAGCGAAAACCGGCGCGGGCGCACGAGCCACGAGGCCTTTCCCGGCACCATCATGCTGGCACCGACGACGGACGAGGAATCCGGTCGCTGTCTCGGTGTGCATCTGGGCTGGAGCGGCAACCACCGCATGATCATCGAACGTCTCGCCACCGGCGAATGCCAGTTGCAGATGGGCGTGCTGCACTTTTCCCGCGAGGGGCATCTACCCGCCGGTGGCGCGCTGGAAACACCGGAAATCCATGTGGCCACGTCCGACAGGGGGCTGAACGACCTGTCGCAACGGTTTCACACTCATGTGCGACGCAATATTCTGGCCTTTCCCGACCCGGCAAAGCCGCGCCCGGTCACGGTCAATACGTGGGAGGCGCTGTATTTCGACCATGACCACACCAAGCTGAAGGCGCTGGCGGACGCGGCTCAGACGGTGGGCGCGGAACGGTTCGTGCTGGATGACGGCTGGTTCGGGTCCGCCGATATCGGGCGCAACGACGACACCACATCGCTGGGCGACTGGACACCGGACCCGCGTAAATATCCCGACGGGCTGCACCCCATCGTTGACTATGTGGTAGACGAGAAGGACATGGAATTCGGCCTTTGGGTCGAGCCGGAAATGGTGAACCCAAGTCGGCGCTCTACGAGGCGCATCCCGACTGGGTGCTGGCGGTGGACCCCTACCCCCGCAAATTGGGGCGCAACCAGTTGGTGCTGGATCTGACCAATACAGATGTGACCGATTACCTGTTTGACGCGCTCGGCACCCTGCTGTCCACCTATCGTATCTCCTACCTGAAATGGGACATGAACCGCGATCTCGTCTTACCGGGGGACCGGTCGGGCAACGCTGCGGTGCATCGCCAGACGAGCGCGCTGTATACCCTGATCGACCGGATACGCGAGCATTTTCCCCATGTGGAAATCGAAAGCTGTGCGTCCGGCGGCGGGCGGATCGATTACGAAATCCTCAAACGCACCCATCGGTTCTGGACCTCCGACAGCAACGATGCGGTGGAGCGGGCGCGCATCCAACACGGCTTTACGCACTTCTTTCCGCCGGAAGTGATGGGCAGCCATGTGGGGCCGGCGTGGTGCCATACGTCGGGTCGGGGTTTTCACCCGGACTTTCGCGCGCTCGTTGCCAGCTACGGCCATATGGGGCTGGAACTGGACCTGCGGAAAGTCAGCGATGCCGATATGGCGCTCTTCGTGCGGGCGGTGGAGCGCTACAAGGCCGACCGGGCGTTGTGGCACACCGGCGCCTACCACCGCATCACGACGGTGGATGCCGATCTGTTGGGGGCCTGCGTGGTGAGCCGCGACGCCCGCTCGGCGCGGGTGGTGGTGATGCAGATCGATCGGCCCCGCTCCGTGGTGCCGCCTTCGATCATGGTGCCGGGGCTGGACCCGCACAGGAGCTACCATGTGACATTGCAGACGCCCGACCATGTGGCGCTGCATGGCAGCCGCCGGTTCGACAATCCTTTGATGGACTGCAAACTGGTCTTGTCCGGTAATGTGCTGGCCAATGCAGGCATTCAACTGCCGGTGCTTTACGCACAGACCGGCCTTGCGCTGGCGCTGGAGGCCGTATGAGCGGCGCGTTAATCGCCCTGGACTGGGGCACGACCAATGTGCGCGCCGCGCTGTTGGACGCTGCCGGTATCGCGCTTGAAACACGGCACGGGCAAAGCGGCATTGGCCATTTGGATGCCGACGGTTTCGCGGCGCGGTTCGCGGACCTGACAGAGGGATGGCCGGATATCCCTGCCATTTCGTGCGGCATGGTCGGCAGTCGGCAGGGATGGCGGGAGGCGGACTATTTGCCCTGTCCCACCGGCGTTGCCGACCTCGCGGCGTATCTGACGGCCATTGGCCCGCTTCATATCGTGCCGGGTTTGAAGGTGGAGACGGACAGCCAGCGGGACGTCATGCGCGGGGAGGAAACGCAGATAGCCGGGCTGCTGGCGCGGGTGCCGAGGTTCAGCGGGACTATCGTTCTACCGGGCACCCATTCGAAATGGGCCAACGTGAAGGACGGTACCGTGACCGGTTTCCGCACCTACATGACGGGCGACCTTTTCGCCGCCCTTTCGGCCCATACGATCCTGCGCCACAGCGTCGGTGACGATGGGAAGGCGACGGAAGACACGTATGCGGACGCCGTGCGCGATGCCATAGCCGCGCCCGGCAGCGTTGCGGGCGCCCTGTTCGGCATTCGGGCCGATACGATCCTGCGCGGTGCAAGTGGACAAGCAGGACGAGAACGCCTGTCCGGCATGTTAATCGGCATGGAGCTGGAAGCTGCGGCCCGGGACGGTTTCGACGTTCAGGATGTGGCGATCATCGGCAGCGGGGTGGTGATGGAGCGATACAAGTCGGCGCTCGCGGTCCTCGACGCCACAGTCCAGCCGTTTCAATCCGACGATCTTGTCTGGCCAGCACTCATGACCATCGCCCGCCACGCGGGCCTGCTAGAGAAAGCCACATGAGCATATTCGGAACCCACCGCCCCCTCGTCGCCATCCTGCGCGGTCTCGACCCCGACGATGCCGAGGCTGTCGGCAGGGCGCTGGTGGAGGCCGGGATCGGCATGATCGAGGTACCTTTGAACTCGCCCGACCCGCTGCGGTCCATCGAGACGATGGCAAGGCAGTTCGGTGAAACGGCCATCATCGGTGCGGGCACGGTGCTCACGCCGCAACAGGTGGATGCGGTGATGGATTCCGGTGGGACACTGATCGTCTCGCCCAACATGAACCCGGACGTGATCGCCCAAACGCGGGCGCGGAACGGGTTGAGCTTTCCCGGCGTCTTCACCCCGACCGAGGCGTTCGCCGCCATCAAGGCCGGATGCGACGCGCTGAAATTCTTTCCCGCCTCCCTGCATGGGCCGGACGGCGTGAAGGCGATCAAGGCCGTTTTACCGCCGCAGATGCCGGTGCTGGCCGTGGGCGGTGTTACCGTTGCAACAATCGGCGACTGGCTGGAAGCGGGCACGGACGGATTCGGTATCGGCTCCAACATTTTCAAGCCGGGGTGGAATGCGCGTAAAGTCGGGGCCGAGGCGCAGGCTTTCGTCTCTGCCTACGATAAAACCGCGCGATAGACCGACAGGCCTTTTCACACGCGATTAAGCATTCCCGTTTACCCTGATGTCAGGTCGTGCGGAGTGCGGCCAACCCTTTTTGTTTTGCGTATGGGTGTCAGTTTTGCGTTTATCGAACCGCTTCCGCACGGCCATTTTAGGCTGTCTTTCCATCACGGCCCTCGTGCCAAGTCTCTCATCGGAGGCCCATGCGGCCTGCGGGCCGGACAAGATCGGCACAGCGCGCACGATCACGCTGGACCCGGCCAAACACAGCACCTTCGTCGGCTATGAAAAGAGCCTCGGCCTGCGGGACAAGGAGGTGATCCTCACGTTCGATGACGGGCCGCTCGGTGGGAACACGTCCTCGGTGCTGACCACGCTGAAGAAGAATTGCGTCAAGGCCACGTTCTTCTATGTAGGCAAGATGGCGTCCAGTCAGCCCGCTCTCGTGCGCCGTGTGGTGCGGGAGGGGCATACGCTCGGGCACCATACGTGGAACCACAACCGGATGCTGAACTACTCTTCCGAACGGGCGGGGCAGTTGCTCGACAAGGGTATCGCGACGCTCGACACCATTGTTTACGGCGAAGCGACGGGCCGGGCGAAGGTGCCGTTTTTCCGTTACCCCTATCTCGCCCGCAACAAGGCGACAGACAAGGTCGTCGCCAGCCGCGGGCTGATCGCTTTCGATGCCAATATCGACAGTCTCGACTGGAAGCTGAAGAGCACCGACGCCATTCATGACCGCATCATGCGCCGGTTGAAGCAGGAAGGGAAAGGAATCGTGCTGATGCACGACATCCAGTCCCGCACCGCGAAAATGCTACCCAGACTTCTGCAAAGCCTGAAGGATGGCGGCTACCGGATCGTGCATATCGTGCCCAAGGGCGGCGCTGTGCCGCAGGTCGAACCTCAGATCGACCCCAAGACCGACCCGGTCGTCGTGGCTTCCATCGAACCGACGCTGCGAACCTCGACTATGGCCAACAAGGTATCGAGCATATTGAACGCGCCGCCCCCGCGTCCGACATCCTCCAGATCAGCGAGTGAAGAGTCCCGTGAGCGCAAACGGTCCGGCGTGGTAACGGTATCGACGCCGGTATCCGTGGCGGAGGCCGACACCAATCAGTTGAAGCCCCAACGCATCGCGGTGAAGATACCGAAGAAAGCGTCAAAGCCCGTGCGCGTGGCGTCTCTGCAAGAAAAGGCGGGACGGGCGAAGATCGTGCGGTCGAAAAAATGGAAATTGCGCAGCAGTCAATGGATCATCAACTGACCCATATGAGGCCTGAACAGTCAGCCCATCGTGGCAATCAGGAAAACGACGGCTGCACCTGCTGCCAAGGCGACCATCGGGGCTAACATCGGAATGTCGATATGGCGTTTCATCGGGCTACTCACATACTGGTCTATGTTGAATAACGTGATCGAGCCTAGCAGGTTTCAAAAGGTTACGCCAAGGTTAACGCCGCACGATACATAAAGCGGTCGGTGCCCCCCGATGTCTCGCCTACCGCGTCATCGCCTGCGCGGCCTTCAAAGGGCCGGTGGAGACGACATCGTCGTAGGTGGAACGGCTGGCGTCGATCTCGCCATTGTCGCGGAAGAAGTCGGCAACCTCCTGCAGGAATGTCTGGCTCGCACCGCCGAACCAGTTTTCCGAAAGCTGGTCTGTCAGTGTCGGGAAGGTGAATCCTTCCAGCGTTTTCCGCGCGGCCTCCTCGTCCATTCCTGCGTCCTTGGCGATGGTGCGGATCATGCTGTCGGGATCGGCCAGATAGGCGGCGTTCGCATCCGCCGTGACCTTGACGAATTTCGCCAGCAGATCGGGGTTTTCATCGGCGAAACGGGCGGGCACCGATGTGACGTCGAAGACCTGAATGCCCAGCGCCTCTTTCTCTGCGCCGGTCAGCAGCACGTTGCCGTATTCCTTCATCTTGCGCAGGCTGCCGCCCCATCCGCACACGATTCCCAGATCGCCCAGCGCGAAGGCCGCAGCACCGTCCGGCGGAGCCATGTCGACGATGGTCATGGTGGACGTGTCGACGCCGAAATGGGCCATCTGTTTCAGGAAGCCGTAATGGGCGGCAGTGCCGATGGGCACGGCGGCGCGCTTGCCTTCCAGTTCTTTTGCGTTGGCTGCGGTGATCTCCAGCCCTTCGGCCACCACGCAATTATCGTTTTCCGAGTATGAGACGGCCACATCGATGGCCTGCAAATCCTGCCCGGCTGATGTGGCCACCACGAAGGGTGGCACGCCCTGAGACAGCGCGATCTGCACATCGCCGGAGGCCATCGCCGCCGACATGGCCGTGCCGGTGTCGAAGGCGCGCCAGTTCACCTTGATGCCCAGTTCCTTTTCATAGGTTCCCTTCACCTTGGCGAACTGGAACGGCATGGGCCACTCGAGGAAATAGGCAACGGTGATTTCCTCAACACCCTGCGCATGGGAAACCATCGGCGCTGCGGTTACCAGAGCGAGGCTTGCGGCGAGTGCGGCAAGGACATTGCGACAATTCATGTGAGGACTCCCGGTGCCGTTCATGCTGCGATGCGGTTGGCCGCATGCTACAGCAATCGGCGAGAAATCCCATACGACAGCCAGAGTATATGATCGGTTCGAACAGACCGGTCGCAGCGGTTTGGTTGCGAACCGCAAGCCTGCGCGCCCGTTCGATCGTCCAATCGTCTTGCGGCCAGTGGCATGAGTGCCTAATCCTGCCAGAAGTCGATACACTCATCACGCCCACCATCCGACGGTCCCCATGTCTGAAACGCCAGCCCTGTTGAAACTGATCGCACTGGACGGCGACGATCTGGCTGTGCTGTCGGCCCATGTGCAGGACGCGACCGTGCGGCCTGCCGACATCGTGGTGGCGGACGGGCGGATGGTGCTGCCGCTCAACCGCTTCGTGTGGGAAGCCCCCGCCTCCCGCCGTCGCTTCTTCCCGCGCCACGAACGGCGCAACGCCGTACTGGATGTCGCCCATGTACGCGCCACGAAGGCCAAAGGCGTCGATCGGCAGGACGGGGATGCCGTGATGTCTCTTCTTTCGGTGGTTTTCGCCCCCGCCTCAGACAGCGAACCGCTCGACCGCCTCACGGTGACGTTTGCGGGCGGAGGCGAACTGGTGCTGGATATCGACGGGCTGGAAGCGCGGTTGACGGACCTTGGCGGCGCCTGGGCCACACGCTCCCGTCCCGACCACCGCGCGGCATGACGGGCCGATGAGCGATAACGCCCCGCAAAACCCTCCTGAAAACGCCCGTTTGGTCGATCTCGTTCTCGACGAGACCACGATCGGGCGCGGCAATCTCGACGTGGAACACGAGCGGGAAGTCGCCATCTTCGACCTGCTCGAAGCCAACACGTTCTGGCCGGTCGGCCACGACCCGGCACCGGCGGCACCGGACTACAAGCTGGTGCTGGCGCTCGTCGAGCAACGGTTGATGTTCAGGATCACGACGCGGGACGGGGATGACGTGGCGACACATCTGCTGTCGCTTTCCCCGTTCCGACGGATCGTGCGCGACTATTACCAGATTTGCGAAAACTACTACGAGGCCATCCGCACGTCCGCTCCGGCGCAGATCGAAGCGATCGATATGGCACGGCGCGGGTTGCACAACGATGGTTCCGAGACCCTGAAAGAGCGATTGGACGGCAAGATCGCCATCGATTTCGACACGGCCCGCCGTCTGTTCACGCTCATCTGCGTGCTGCACTGGCGGGGGTAGAGGCGATGAGCGAACGTCCCGGGTCCGTATTGTTCGTGTGCAACCACAACGTCATCCGTTCGCCCATCGCAGCCGCGCTGGCACGGGCGCGGTATGGCGACAGCGTCTATGTGACCTCTGCCGGGGTGCGCGTCGGGGAACTCGACCCGTTTGCCATCGCGGTGATGGCCGAAATCGGTGTTGATATGGCTGCCCATGAACCCAAGGCGCTGGAAGACGTTCTCGACACATGGTTTGATGTCATCGTGACGCTGACACCGACCGCCCATCACGTCGCCCTCGATAATTCCTACCTGGAATGCGGCGAGATCGCCTATTGGCCCTCGGGCGACCCGACGCTCGTGACCGGTTCGCGGGAGACGAGGCTCGAAGCCTACCGCGATGTGCGCGACAGGCTGTCGGGACAGGTGGATGCGCTTCTCGGCCATAAAAGCTAGCGCCATTCAGGCGGTTCACAAACCGTATGGAAGGGGCTAGGTTCCGCGCGACCTTCCGGCAGACGGCCACCCGCGCCGTCGCCCTTACCGATAAACATCCCTTTTGCGGACTGCGCATTGTCAGCGTCTCCGCCCAGATATGGAATACGCATGGCGAAAGAAGAAGTCCTGGAGTTTCCCGGCACCGTGAGCGAATTGCTCCCCAACGCGACCTTTCGCGTCACACTGGAAAACGAACACGAGATTATTGCCCACACGGCGGGCCGGATGCGGAAAAACCGCATTCGCGTTCTGGCCGGCGATAAAGTGCTGGTGGAAATGACGCCCTACGACCTGACCAAGGGCCGGATCACCTATCGTTTCAAGTAAACAACGCATAATCGTGCGCCGTTTCTGAAAGACCAACCGTGCCAGACAAAGCCGCCGAACGCCCCAAGCTCATCCTCGCATCCGGGTCGCCGCGGCGGCTCGAATTGCTGGCGCAAATGGGCATCGTGCCAGACACGCTCGCTCCGGTCGATGCCGAGGAAACGCCCCTGAAGGCAGAGGCACCCCGCTCGCTCGCAAAGCGGCTGGCCAAGACCAAGGCCGAGATGGCCGTTGCCAGCATGGAGCGGGCCGGGGAGCGCAAAGGTGCCTATATTCTGGCAGCCGACACGGTCGTTGCCGTGGGAAAGCGCATCTTGCCGAAAGCCGAACTGCTGGAAGAGGCAACCGGCTGCCTGCGCCTGCTGTCGGGTCGTGCCCACCGCGTTTTCACCGGCATCACGCTCGTTACCCCATCCGGCGCGCTGCGGCACAAGCTGGTGGAAACACGGGTGCGGTTCAAGAAACTGTCGGAAGACGAGTTGGAAAACTATCTCGCGTCCGGCGAATGGCGCGGCAAGGCCGGTGGCTACGCCATTCAGGGCATCGCGGGATGCTTCGTCGTCAAGCTCATCGGTTCATACACCAATGTGGTGGGCCTGCCGCTATTCGAGACCTTGTCGCTGCTCGACGGCGAAGGTTTTCCGGTGTCCGAAAACTGGCTCGACCCGCAAGGCACCGTGTAAAAACCGGCTTTCCCATCGCCGAGCGCATTTGGCGCTTGCCTAGGCGGCATTGCATTTCTATACGTGCCGCGCACCGGGCGTTCACCCGGCGCATACCCTAGCGACGCCGCTGATCGGCTAATCGCAAACCGGTTGCCCGGGTAGCTCAGGGGTAGAGCAGCGGATTGAAAATCCGCGTGTCGGTGGTTCGATTCCGCCCCCGGGCACCACGTTTACAGTTTCCTTGGGATTTTTCTCACAGCTAAAATCGGGGGCTGGACGGAACCGAATGGTTTGTGGGATGTTTCCAACCTATTCGCGGCGGGTATGCCGCAGTCAAAAAGGATCCGTCGTCATGCTGCGTATCGTCGCTCTCGTTCTATCTCTCTTCATGCTTGCCGCGTGCACCAATGCTGAAAAAGGTGCCGTTGCCGGTGCTGCCATCGGTGGTGGCGGTGCTGCAATCGCCGGCGCCGGAACCGGTGGTATCGTGCTCGGCACAGCCGGTGGTGCTGTTGTCGGCGGCCTGATCGGTCGTTCGGTCGACCGTCGTGGATATTGCCGCTACCGTGATGGTAACGGTGCTGTCTACGAAGCGCCCTGCTCCTGATTTCTGTGACAGCGCCTGAATGAAGGCGCTGGGCAGATCTTCGGAATTTACGCCAGTCATGCTCATCGCATGGCTGGCGTTTTTCGTCGTGCTGCCGCAATTTGTCTCTAACGACCTTGCCTGTATCGCCATCTGTTGTGCGTTGGAGACGTTTCATGTCACGTGATTTGCGCAAGGCCCAAACGGGTCTGGAAACAATGACCGGCGCGACGCTCGCCATTCTGGCGTTGGCGTCCGGCGTCTACACCTATCTCGGTGTGCGCGAGTTGCTGAACGGTTCAGCGACCATCATCTTTTTAGGTGCCGTCATCTATTCCGTCGCCGTGTCGGTGGGCATATTCGGCTTCTGGTCCTACCTCATGCGCTTCATGCCCCATGTGAAGGCCGGTCAGGGGCGGCGCTATCTCTATCTTGCGATGGCGGTGGGCAGTGCGATGATCATCGCCATGTCGTCCTGGCTGAACGCTGCGGCGCTGGCCGGTGGGGCGGCGCTGGAACAGCACCTTGCCAATACGACCGAGGAATATCAGCGCAAGCTGGAGCAGGCCCACGACAATGCACTCGCCGCCCAAAGCCTGCTGACCGATACGCAGCTTGCGGCACGGCGGTTCGATCAACTGGCGACAGAAGAAGCGGCCACCGGCGCGCTGACGGGCACATCCGGTTCCGGCACGGTGGTGCAGCTTCTATCGCAAATGTCGCGGCAACTGACGGGACTTTCCACTGAAATCGAGAACTCGCGCAAAACGACAAAAGAGTTGTTCGAGGAAGGCGGAACCCGGCTGGCGGCCATGCGGAAACTGGTGAGCCAGTCCGGCGCTGTTGATCTGCGCGCCAACGCCTATGCGGAGGAAGCCGTAGCGCTGGCGGGCACCATTACCGCGTTGCAACAATCGTCCATCGCGCCTGCCGTGAAGCGGGCCGCGCAGGATTTGTCTCGTTCTTTCATTGCGCCGGTGGCCAGTGGTGGAGATGCCGACCTTGCCTCCCGTCAGACCGATGTTGTGGGGCGGGTCGAGACCAGCGTCCAAGGCCAGTCGCAGGCGCTGGCAGCGGCGGCGGATGACATCATCGCGCGGCCTGCCGTAGAGCCTGTGCGGTTTGTCCCCCTGTCCGCCCCGGAAGCGGTATTGCGCTATGCGAAGGATTTCCTGCCGTCCTGGGCGGGTGCAATTTCCATCGACCTGTTGCCCGCTGTGCTGATCTTCGTGCTGTGCATCGTGCAAGCGGCCATTCGCACGGAGGACGGCGTCGATCTCGGAGCGAACGAGGTGACAGCGAGCGAGATGATGCGGGCGGTGCGGCTGCACCGGCAGATGAACGCGATCGACAACGAGGTGCCGCTGCCGCCTGAGCCAGAACCGGAGCCGGAACGCGTCGAGCGGCCATCGGTCGTCACGCCCATCAAGGGGCCGCAGAGCTCGGCGTGAGTGAAACGATCTCCCGACCGCTGGCTCGCCCGCTGACCGCACTCATCGCGACGATACAGGACGGGCGGTTTCTCAAAGTCGTGTTCCTGTCCCTGCTTGCATTGTCCGTCGCAACGGTCTTTCTCGATCTGAAAGACCTGACCGAGCGCAGCGCAACCGATACGCCCGGTTCGCAAACGCTGGAACCGGCGCCAATGGACCTGCCGGAACCCGGCGACCAGACCCGACCCTACCTGCCCCGCACGATGCCGCTGGGGCCGGGGCGGGAGAAGCCGGACCTGCCCGGCTATTTCGGGCCGCTCGACGGCACCGTCATGGGTGAACCGTTGCAATTTCACATGGGTGACGATGGCCGCGCATCCGCGCTGGGGCGCATCGACCCGGGCGCGGCGGACCGGTTCGAGGCATTTCTGGAGGAGAATCCGAAAGCTATTGGTGAACTGTTTCTGCATTCTCCGGGAGGGTCGGTCTCGGATGCCTTGGCTATCAGCCGGTTGGTGCGCGCAGCCGGTATTTCAACACGGGTACCGAAAGCGGGCTACTGTGCCTCATCCTGTCCGCTGCTGCTGGCCGGCGGGCTGTATCGCAGCGCGGGTGAACCGGCTTTCATCGGCGTCCATCAGGTCTATGCGCCCGCACCGGCCAGCGGCACGTTGCAGCGCGGCATGGCGGACGCCCAGACGGTCAGCGCCGTTGCCCAGCAGTTGCTCGTCGATATGGACGTGGACCCGGGCCTGTGGATCAAGGCGATGGAAACCGCGCCGGCGGACCTCTATGTTTTCACGCCGGACGAATTGGTGCGCACCAATCTCGCCAACGGGCCGCGGGCGAGGACCGTGCCGACACCAAGGCCTGCACCGGCGACCTAAAGCCGTTCGATCCAGTCCACTATCCGCTTTGTGCCCTCGACGATTTGAGCCGGATCGCGCATGAAGCACAGGCGCAGGAATGGTTTGCCGCCGGTGTAGAACCCCGTGCCGGGAGCGAGGCCCACATTGGCTTCCTCGATCAGGCGCATGGCGACCTTCTTGCTGTCTTCCATGCCGTCGATCTGGAAAAACAGATAGAACGCCCCGTCCGGTCGGGCCAACCGCACACGGCCCGTGGCGACGAGTGCATCGCAAAGCGTATCGCGGTTCCGACCGGCCCGTTCCACCTGAAAGCGCACGAAATCCTCGCCATCGTTCAGCGCCGTCGCGGCGGCACGCTGCATGAAGGGCGCGACGCCGGACGTGGAATACTGGATGAGATTTTCGAACACCTGCCCGAACGCGGGCGGCGCCGAAATCCATCCCGCCCGCCAGCCCGTCATGGCCCAGTTCTTCGAGAATGTATTGACGTAGATGACCGGGTCGTCCGCCTCTGCCACGTCGTAGAATGATGGCGCGCGGCCTTTCGGAAAGCGGGTGCGGTCATAGACGAAGCGGTGATACACCTCGTCGGCGATGATCCAGATGCCACGCTCCTTCGCCAGTGCCAGAACGGCGCGCAGGTCGTCCTCGCTGGCGGTCCAACCGGTCGGGTTCGACGGGGTGTTGAGGAAGATCGCACGGGTTTTTTCGGTGATGGCACCGGCCAGCCGGTCCATATCCAGCGACCAGCCGTTTTCGGAAAAGTCCAGTTCCACGTGCACGGGCGTGGCACCCGCGACATGGCTGGCGGCATGGATGTTCGGCCAGCAGGGCGTGGTCATCACCACCTCGTCGCCCTGCCCCGCCAATGCCTGAAGCGCCAATTGTATCGCCTGCATGCCGGAACCGGTGACGAAGAAACGGCTCGGGTCGTGAGCGATGTCGAAATGGCGGGCGTGATACGCCGCCAACGCCTCGCGCAGGTCGGGGATGCCCCGCTGCCAGGTGTAGAACGTCTCCCCGTCGGCGAGGGATTTTGTAGCGGCATCGATGATGAATTGCGGCGTCGGCAGATCGCCTTCGCCGACCCACAGCGGCACGATGTCGGCCTTTGTACGGGCGACGTTCATGATGCCGACGATGTCACTGTCATCGAGAGTGGTTGCCTGAGCGCGCAATCCGGGTGTCATTCGTCCGTCCAAATGCAAAAGGGCTGCACCGGCCTTACGCCGATGCAGCCCCTTTTGAAAAGTGGCGGTTTGTCTTAACGGCGCAGGGCGTCGCGAATTTCCGTCAGCAGTTCGATGTCTTTTGGTGGAGCGTCCGGCACTTCAGGAGCGGGCTCTTCCTCCCGGCGCAGGCTGTTCACGCCTTTGACCATCATGAAAATGATGAAGGCGATGATGACGAAGTTCAGCGCCACGGTGATGAAGTTGCCGTAGGCCAGAACCGCGCCCTGTTCACGGGCGGCTTCCAGGGAATTGGCTGTCACGCCGTCGGCGAGCGGAAAGAAATAGTTGGAGAAGTCGAGGCCACCGAAAATCGCACCCACGATCGGCATGATGATGTCGTCTACCAGCGATTTGGTGATGAGCGCGAATGCACCGCCGATAATGACACCGACGGCAAGGTCCATGACATTGCCTTTGGAGATGAATTCCTTGAACTCAGCGAACATAGTGTGCAGTCCCTTCAATGATCTGGCCGACGATAAAGCCCCGGCAACGAGGTGATAGGTATCGGTGATAATGTTCACGAAGTTTTAACCACCGGAGCAATGGCAAAGGCAATTCTTGGTTAATGGTGAGCTCGCCTTGTTCCCGCACCCATCGCGTGAAACGCTGGAATCGCTTGAGCAATATGGACGGGAGGGTCGCAGAATGCCGGGCTGGTCTGTCATCGCCATCGCGGTCCTGTATCTGCTGTTCCTGTTCGTCGTGGCCTATGTGGGCGACCGGGACCGTGGTCTGCGCACCTCGCGCGTGCACCGCCCGCGTCCTTTCATCTATGCGCTTTCGCTGGCCGTCTATTGCACGTCCTGGACATTTTTTGGCTCGGTCGGGCTGGCAAGTCGAACCGGATTCGAGTTTCTCGCCATCTATCTCGGTCCCATCCTCGTCATCACTGTGGGTTTCCGCTTCTACGCCCATATCGTTGCGGTGGCGAAGCGGGAGAAGATCACGTCCATCGCGGACTTCATCGCTGCCCGATACGGCAAATCGGCCGGTGTCGGTGCGCTGGCGGCCATCATCGCAGTGCTGGGAACGGTGCCCTATATCGCGCTGCAGCTGAAGGCGATCACCACGTCGATCAATACGATGATCGTGTCCTCGCGTCCCGCTTTCATGGCGGACAGGGGCGAGTTTCCGCTCGACACTGCGGCATTCGTGGCCGTGTTTCTGGCGACGTTCGCCGTGGCCTTCGGCACGCGCCATGCCGATGCGCGGGAGCATCAGGGCGGGCTGATGCTGGCGGTGGCAACGGAGTCGGTCATCAAGCTGGCAGCATTCCTGATCGTCGGCATCTTCACACTGTTCGTGCTTTTCGACGGGCCGGTCGATCTGCTGCAACAGGCCGCGGCTTCGGAAACCGCGTCCGCCACCTTTTCACGCCCGTTCGACGTTGGCCGGTTTCTCATCATGACGCTGCTGTCGTCCCTGGCATTCCTGATGTTGCCGCGACAGTTTCATGTGGGTGTGGTGGAAAATGCGAGCAGTGCAGAGGTGCGTGCGGCGCGATGGCTGTTTCCCGGCTATCTCATTCTCATCAACCTGTTCGTCGTTCCGGTGGCGCTGGCCGGCATTGTGACATTCGGCACGAGCGTCGACCCGGACACATACGTGCTGGCACTGCCCATCGCCGCCGAAGCGCAATGGACCTCGGTGCTGGTCTTCGTGGGTGGGCTTTCGGCAGCGACGGCGATGGTGATCGTCGCCTGCGTGGCGCTGGGCATCATGATTTCCAACAATCTGGTGCTGCCCTTCGTATTGTCGCGGGGCCGGACCGCTCATCTCGACAACGATATGGGTCCGCTTCTGTTGCGGATCAGGCGCGTGTCGATCTTCGGAGTGCTAATCCTCGCTTACGCCTATGTCCGCATCACAGGAGACTCGGCGGCACTGGCCTCGATCGGGCTGCTGTCCTTTGCGGCCATCGCTCAATTCGGCCCGTCGTTCTTCGGCGCCGTGTTCTGGGGGCGCGGAACGTATCATGGGGTAGCATGGGGCATGGGGGCGGGCTTTGCCGTATGGACCTATACGCTGTTTCTGCCGACGGTCCTTTCGGCCAATACCGCGTTGCTGTCGGATGGCCCGTGGGGCATCGCGCTGCTGCGTCCGGAAGGCTTGCTCGGCCTGTCGCTGCCACCGCTCGAACACGGGGTCGTGGCGAGCCTCCTGACCAACATTGTCGTGTTTGTCACGGTCTCCCTTCTTCGACAGCCAACCGGTTTGGAGCGTATACAGGCCGCCGCCTACGCCTTCCGCAAAGGGGAGCGGGAAAGCGGTTTCGCGCCGTCGGAAGCATCCGTCAGCATGGCGGAATTGCAGGCGACGGTTGCAAGCTATCTCGGCTACGAACGAACCCGCAGGGCATTCGATGCCCATTTCGGCAACCGCGATACCGATAAACGCGGCGTCGTTGACCGGGACGCCTTCGATTTTGCGGAACAGATGCTGGCTTCGGCCATCGGATCGGCTTCCGGCCGGCTTGTCATGTCGCTCCTGCTGAAACGGCACGATACGGGATCCGACCAGACCTTACGGCTGCTGGACGACGCCTCGATGGCGTTGCAGCAGAACCGCGATCTTCTCCAGACTGCCATCGATCAGGTGGATCAGGGCATCAGCGTCTTCGATGCGCGCTACCGCCTGTCCAACTGGAACAGGCAGTTCCGCACCCTTCTCGACCTGCCGATCCAGTTCGGTGCGGCGGGAACCGCCATGTCCGCGATTGCTGAAACGGTGCTGCCCCATATCGCCCATTCGCAAGCGGGACGATTTGCAGACACCGAAGCCTTCATGGAGCGTCTGACCGAAACCGGAACGCCCTGGCAGATCACGCTTGTCGGCGACCGCCCGCGCACCATCGAAATCCTGGCCCGCCCGCTACCCGGTGGCGGCGTCGTGATCTCGTGGAACGATATCACCACTCTGGTGGACGCGGCGCAGGCCCTGCAACAGGCCAACGAAACGCTCGAACAGCGGGTTGAACAGCGGACGGTGGCTCTCAGCAATGCCAACGCCGACCTTGCCGTCGCACGGGAGATGGCGGAAGCGGCGAATGCGGGCAAGACGCGCTTTCTTGCCGCCGTCGGGCACGACATCCTGCAGCCGCTGAATGCCGCGCGCCTCTACACATCGAGCCTGAGCGAAAGGCTGGCCAATGCTCCGGATGCCGAACTCGCTCGTAATGTCGACAGCGCACTGGAATCGGTCGAGGACATATTGGGAGCCGTGCTGGCTATTTCCCGGCTCGATGCCGGTGCCCAGGAGCCGGTTCTGGCACCCTTCCCGTTGCAGACGCTGTTGGACCGGCTGGAAAGCGACTTCGCGCCAATGGCGGCGCAAGCCGGTTTGCCGCTCGATATGGCGCACACGGACATCTGGGTGACATCCGACATCGGATTGCTCAGGCGGTTGCTTCAGAACCTGCTTTCCAACGCGCTCAAATATACCGAAACCGGTTCTGTCGGAATCCGTGTCCGCACCATCCGGGAGCAAATTGTCGTGGACGTTTTCGACACGGGGCAAGGCATTGGACCCGCGGACCGGGAGACCGTCTTCACTGAATTCCGACGGCTGCCAGCCGGACGGGACATGGCACCGGGCCTTGGGCTTGGCCTGTCTATCGTGCAGCGGCTTGCGCAAACTCTGGGCCATCCGATCAGTCTGGACAGTACACTGGGTCAGGGTTCGACCTTCAGCGTATCACTTCCTGTGACTGCGGCAGTGCCGATCGAAGCGCGGACGCAAGACAAGCGCACCTTGAAACGCAGTTCGGCGAAGCTGGATGGATTGGTCGTGCTGTGCGTCGATAACGAGCCGCGTATTCTCGATGGCATGAAGGCGTTGCTGGGCGGCTGGGGGTGCCACGTTCTGACGGCACGAGACGCGGAGGAAGCGTGCAATTCTTCTCAGTCGCCCGGAGTCGTGATCATCGACTACCATCTGGACACCACGACCGGCATAGAGGCCATCAGCGCAATCAGAGGTCACTACGGCTCTGCACTGCCCGCCGTTCTGGTGACGGCGGACCGCAGCACGGAGGTGAGCGTCGCGGCAGCCGACGCGGATATGGTGGTGTTCAACAAACCGCTGAAACCGGCATCGCTCCGCGCCTTCCTGAACGGCGTCGCCAAATCCGCACAGGCGGTCGGACAGCAGGCCGCGGAGTAACGGACGCGATCTAGGTGAGTGCGGGCGGCAGAATATCGGCCCCCAGCGTATTGAGCCGGATGACCGCCTGCGTGCGGCTGTCCACGTTGAGTTTGGAAAGAACCGCCGAGACGTGGGCTTTCACGGTCGCTTCCGAAACATCCAGCTCATAGGCGATCTGCTTGTTGAGCAAACCTTGCCCCAGCATGGCCAAAACCCGCGTTTGCTGCGGGGTCAGCGTATCGAGTTGCGACAGCAACAGCGCGATGTCGGCATCGGTCTCCTCGCCCGTTTCCACATGGGGCGGCACCCATATGTCACCGGACAGCACGGCACCGACTGCCTCCCGCATGGTTTCGATGGTGCTGGATTTGGGCACGAACCCTGAAGCGCCAAGATCGAGAGCACGGCGGATGGTCGTTGCATCGTCCGTGGCCGACACAATCACCACCGGCAGGCTGGAATGAAGGGCGCGCAGGCCCATCAAACCGGCAAAACCGCTGACATTGGGCATGGTGAGGTCGAGCAGGACGAGGTCGGTGCTGTCATCCGTTTCCAGAAGCGCGAGAAGAGCCGCGTAATCACCCGCTTCCCGGATACGGAAATCCTGCCCGCCGCCTGTCAGCGCCTGAGCGAGTGCGCCTCGAAACAGCGGATGGTCGTCCACGATGACGATCGTGGTCACGCCGGTTGTTATGGCGTCTGTCATGTCGTCTGGTTGCACGTCCACTCCCCTCCCGTCATGTAGCATGGGAGCGTTAGAATACCGCTCGCATCCTGTCCATGCGAAGGGATGGGGTCGGCAGGTGGTTGTATGTTGCACCGACGCCGGGGATTGGGCACACGATGGTGGTCACTGGCCGCGGCGTTGCGTTGGCCGACCGAAACGCGGAGCGACGGGATGTTCGATCTTTTCTATGGAAGCAGCCGCTATGGCACAGGCTGGTTCCCGCGCGCGCGCGCCGTTGCACTCATCGCAGGTTTTGTCATGTTCGGGCTGGCATTGGCCGGATGGGCCGCAATGGGTTTCGGCTGGATGAAACCGGCGCTCTCCGGGTGGTTCGGATTTTCGCTTTTGCCTCTCGTCGGCCTGATCGTCCTGCAAACCACGACACGGTTGCAGGAATCCCTGACGATGCGGTTCGGCGGACGACCGGTGGCAGTCGAGGGCGGTCAGGACTGATGTTCCGAGCCGCGTTCATCGAAGTCAGGGCAACCCGCTAATGAGTCTTGCCGGGGATGTATCGCGGCGCGTGCCGACCGGCCGCCGGTCTCTCGACGGCGTTCGCATTCATGTGACCTCGTGGATTTGCTGCCTGGTTTTTCTGGCAGCTTTCGCGGCGATGCTGCTGCTCGACCGGCTTGGTATGCCCGTTGGCACCGCAACCGGTCTGATGATCGCGCTGCTGGCGGGTTTCGTGCTGTTCCTGAGCTGGCAGGGGCGCACGATGACGGGGGCGACGTTTTTCTACAGCGGCCGGGTGCCGGGGGCCGCGGCCGTTGGCGTGTCGAGTGTGAGCGATTGGACCGGAGGCGCGGTTCTCGCGGCCATGCTGGCGCTGTCCGTGCAGGACCGTCTGGCGCTTGCCTTCGCCATTCCGGTCGCCATCGTCATTCATGGCGTGGCCATCGCGCCGGTGATGCAGCGTTCCGGCGTCGTCACCGTGCCGGGCCTGCTGGCTTGGCGCACCGGCACCCAGCGCACGGGGCTGCTTGCGCTGATCGTCCTGTTGCCCGTGCTTGGGCTGCTGGCGTTTGCGGAGGCCCGTATCGTGGTGCTGATCCTGACGCACCTGTCCGGATTCGGCACCGGCACGATCGCAATTGCGGTTCTGGCACTGGCTGTGGTTCCCGCATTGGGCGGCGGATGGCTGGCGGTGGGAACCGTCAATCTCGTATTGGCAGTCTGCGCCATGTCCGGCCTTCTGCTCCCGTCGCTGGCTCTGGCCTTCGTCTCACCGGACCTGCTGCCGCCGCTGGCCGTGGACGCCGTGTCCCTGTTGCCGGTTATCGCAAATTCGACCCTCGGCGTCTCGCCGATATTGGCAGGCATCGTGCTGACCGCCGGGTTTGCCGCGCTTCCGATCGCCCTGTCGCGGGCGGCGCTGACGATCCACCCCACGGCTGCGATGCAGGCGTCGAGCTGGATGGCGCTCGTGGTGTTTCTGGTGATGACGGCCCTGCCCCTGTCGCTGCTCTTGTTGGTCGACGGGGCAGGGTCCGAACGTCTCGGCGCCCGTCCGTTGCTGGCAATGTTACCGGCACTGGCCCTTTTGCTGCTGGCTTTCAACAGCCTGTCGGCTTGTCTGTTCGTGGCCGCCACGAGCGTCGTTCGCGCGTTGCGACGCACCCAGCGCAAAGACCCGAGCGAACGGTCGATGGCGTCGATCCGTATGCTCGTTCTCGCATTCGCGCTGTTCTGCGGCAGCGCGGTGAAGCTGTCGCCATCGGTCGAACTGGCAGACAACGTGCCGCCACTTCTGCTCGCGTTGAGCCTTGCCGCAGGCGGACTTTTCGCCCCGCTGATGGCGGTCGGCTGGGTGTCACGCCTGTCCTGGGTCGCCTATTCAGCCGCCATCGTTTCCGGCGCGCTTGCTGTCGGTATATCCGCTGGTCTTGGCGGGTCGAGCAGTGTTTCGATCCTGCATGGCGGGGCAATCGGCCTCGTTGTGTCGATCGTCTGTATCATGGCCGGGCGCATGGTGCCGACATTGACGGGCCGAACGCCTCTCGACCCTCGGCTGGCAATTTTACGCACACCGGATGGAGCATGATATGAAGATCGACCCAACACATTTCACGCCAGAAGCGATCAGCGAAGAAACCCGGGCGTTCAATGTCGAAATGCGTGCCTTCAACGCGGCGATGCCGGACGTCTGGTCCTACACGCCCGCTCAGGTTCGGGCTGCGCGGAGGGAGGGCAACGGGCCGTTTCCTGTCGAACCGTTCGACCCGAAAGCGGAAACGCGCACCGTCCACGCCCTCGGGTTGGACGTGCCGGTACGCATCCTGCGCCCGATCCGACGGCAACGCCCGCGGCACCTATCTGCATCTGCACGGGGGTGGCTGGACACTGGGCTCGGCGGACAGTCAGGACGTGCGGCTGCGGCAGATATGCGAGGCCTGCCGTCTCGATATCGTATCCGTCGATTACCGGCTCGCGCCCGAACACCCCTACCCCGCCGGACCGGACGATTGCGAGGCCGCCGCGCTCTGGCTGGTCGAAGGCGAGCACGATCTTGCGACCGGCGTATTGACCATCGGTGGCGAAAGTGCGGGAGCCCACCTGTCTGTCGTCACGATGCTGCGGCTGCGGAACAGGCTCGGGCATGTGCCTTTCCACGGTGCGAACCTGACGGCTGGCGCTTACGATATGGGAGGCTCGCCGAGCGTCCACCTGTGGGACAAGCCGAAACTCATACTGGAGCCGCGCGATGTCCGCATGTTCCGCGCCTGCTTCCTGCAAGGCGGAGAAGACTATCGCAATCCGGATATCTCACCCTTCTATGCCGACCTTGCCGGAATGCCGCCCGCGCTGTTCGAAGTCGGCACCGAGGATATCCTGCTGGATGACAGTGTGACGATGGCCGCGCGCTGGCAGGCGGCGAACGGCAATGTGCGCCTCGAAATCACACCCGGCGGGTGCCACGTCTTTCAGGCGTTCTTCGATACTCTCAGCATCGCAAAGGAAAGCTGCGACCGGATCGACGCTTTTCTGATGGAGTCTTAAAGCGCTTCCGGTTTCTCGCGGTCCGACTTCAGCGTTTCAACGAGATCGAAGAAACGACGGAAGAAGGTCTCGGCCATTGTCCAGGCCTTCTCCATTTCCTCGACGGAATCGATGGAGCTGTCGTTCGGGGCGGCCTTCACCCCGTCGCGTTCGATCCGCGCAATGCGTTTTTCCAGATCGGATACGGTGTCGGACAGCGCGTCCGTCTCCCGCTGCCACGCGGCCCGTTCGTCAGCGGACAGTTCGCAGGCCAGTCTGCCCGAGACGTCCCGGCATCTGTCGATGGCACCGGTGGAGCGGTCCACGCGGATGATGCCATCCTCGAACGGAACGATCGTGTAGCGCTCCTCGTCGGCGGCGAAGCTGACGGAATGGCTCATCGTGACGAAAGCCAGAGCGAGGACGGGTGTGGCAAAACGCATGGTGAAAAAACCTCCGTGGTGGTCCCTGTCGTGTGACAGCCGTTTGTGGCAACACACCGGCTGGGACCCATTATGAGACACAACGCCATGAACGACGATCCGTTCATCTACAAGATCATGTCGCAACAGGAATGGGCCGATGCCGAGGCGCAGGGCGTCTATACCGGCGCTCCCATCGATGTGCAGGACGGCTTTATCCATTTCTCCACCGCCGACCAGACTGCCGAAACGGCGGCAAAACATTTCGCCGGTCAGGACGATCTTTTGCTGGTGGCGGTGCGCATCGCGGATTTGAATGAAGCGCTGCGGTGGGAAGTTTCGCGGGGCGGGGCGCTGTTTCCGCACCTTTATGCTAACCTCTCCCCAAAGGCCGTCGAATGGGCAAAGCCGATGCCACTGACTGACGGCGTTCACCAGCTTCCCCTGTCGCCACGCAACGCATGAGCCTTTACAAAACCGCCCGCCCACTGCTGTTTGGCCTCGATCCTGAACGGGCGCATACGTTATCCATCCGCGCCGCTCAGGCCGGGCTTCACCCGATGGTCTCGCGCAGTGACCCGCGACTGGCCATGCGGGTGGCTGGCTTGGATTTCGCCAACCCGCTAGGCGTAGCAGCGGGTTACGACAAGGGCGCGGAGGTGCCGCGCGCCATGTGGGCATCCGGGTACGGCCATGCAGAGGTCGGTACGATCACGCCCCGCCCGCAACCGGGCAATCCGCGCCCCCGCGTGTTCCGGCTGGCGGAAGACCGGGCCGTCATCAACCGATACGGTTTCAATTCCGAGGGAGCCGATGTGGTGCGGGAGCGCATCGAACGCATCGGAAAGCGGCGGGGTGTTCTCGGCATCAATGTGGGAGCCAACAAGGACAGCGCGGATTTCGCGGCGGATTTCGCGCACGGTATCAAGACCTTCGCGCCGTTGGCCGACTATCTCACCGTCAACGTCTCCTCCCCCAACACGCCCGGCCTGCGCGGTCTGCAATCGGCAGCGCCTTTGCGCGATCTGATCGACCGTGTGCAGGACGCACGGGGCGACAATACGACGCCCGTATTTCTCAAAATCGCGCCGGATCTCGAAACGCACGAGATGGACGCGATTGCGGGCGTTCTGCGCGACAGCCGGATCGACGGGCTGATCGTGTCCAACACGACGCTGGCGCGGGACGGTTTGCGCTCGGCGCAACGCGGGGAAGCCGGTGGACTTTCCGGTGCGCCTTTGTTCGAGCGGTCCACCATCGTGCTGGCCCGCATGGCGCGGCTGCTCGACGGAGCGATGCCGCTGATCGGCGTGGGCGGTGTGAGCAATGCGGAACAGGCGCTGGAGAAACTGCGCGCGGGCGCATCTCTCGTGCAGCTTTACACCGGCATGATCTACGAGGGGCCGGGGCTGGCAGGCGCGATCCTGCGAGGGTTATCGGACATTTGCGACAAGCGCGGTCTCGGTTCGATCAGCGAAATCGTCGGCGAAGGCCGCGATGAATGGGCAGACAGGGTGCTTTAGCCGAACGTCTCCCGCACCCGCACGCCCATACGCAGATAGAGCGTCAGCCCACGCGCTGCGAGAAATACGTTCAGCGCCAGCCACAGGCCGTGATTGCCGAGAACGGGCGTCGCCAGCCACCAGACCAGCAGATAGACGGCGACCGATACCAGCATCATGTTGCGCATATCGGCGGACCATGTGGCCCCGATGAAAACGCCGTCCATCTGAAACGCCACAAGTCCCGCCAGCGCCGTGATCGCAGCCCAGGGCAGATACTCCCGCGCCACGACCCGCACGTCGGGCGCGGTCGTCAGCAGGTCGATGACGGTCGGGCCGACCGCGAAAAAGACTGCGGTGGCGAATGCGGCAAGAACCAGCCCCCAGATCAACGTCAGCCGCACCGTCGCGTCGAAAGCAGGCCTGTAGCGCGCACCGACGGATTTGCCCGCAAGCTGTTCGGCGGCCGTGGCGAAACCGTCGAGAAAGTAGCCGGACACGAGGAAGAAGTTCATCAGCACGGCGTTCGCGGCCAGTGTGGTTTCGCCGTATTGCGCGCTGCGGGCGGTGAAGAAGGCGAAGGCGAACAGCAGGCAGAACGAGCGGATCATGATGTCGCGGTTGACGTTGAACAGGCGTTGCAAGGCCTCGCGGTCGAACAGGCGCGCACGGTCCGGCCAAGGAATGGCGCGCAGTGTCCGCGCGGCAATGGCCAAGCCTACGACTGCGGCCAGTGCCTCGGCGGCGACGGTGGCCCATGCGACACCCTCCAGCCCCCAGCCCAGCGACAGGCCGAGCCAGATCGACAGGGCGACGTTCGTGCCGTTGAGCAGGGTCTGCAAGGCCAGCCCCAGCCCGGCACGCCCGAGACCCGAGCGCCCAGCCGAGGATGCGAGTAATTGATGAGCGTCAGCGGTGCGGCCAGAATGCGGATCGTGAAATAATCCCTCACCGCGTTCTCGACCGCTTCGGGCACATTCATCGCCCACAGGCCGACCGAGCAGAATGAGTGGCGCGAGCACGACGATGGCCAGCCCGACGCCGAGCGAAATCAGCAGCGCGCGCAGCAGCACGACCTTCTGGCGCTCGTCATCCCCTTCCCCCTGCGCCTGCGCCACCAGCGCGACGGTGGATGCGCGCAGGAAATTGAACGTGGTGAAGACCACGTCGAACAGCACCGCACCGACAGCCAGCCCGCCGATCAGCGCCGCGTCCCCCAGCCGCCCGACAACGCCCGTGTCGACGATGCCGATGAGCGGGGTGGAGATGTAGGCAAGCGTGGTCGGCGCGGCGATGGCCACGACCATGCGGTTGGTAACGGTGAAAGGGCGCGGCTTTACGGCGGGCTCAGTCGCCACGGCGGCGGCCGATCCGCAGCAATCGGCCAATAAGGAAGATCGGCACGACGATGGCTGCGCCGAGCAAAATGTAGTCGAGCGTATCGGCGAAGAACAGAAAGCCCTGATCGTAGATCCAGCGACCGAGATCGATGATCCAGTCGAGAATGTCGCGTGGGTAGATGCCGGACCAACTGAGCACAAAACCGACGACGAGCGACAGGAGCAGAAGTCTGATGAACACCCGTATCGGGCTTCCGCCAAGGAAATTTGAAATGCCGCCAGCCATGTCGAGGTCGTCCCCTTCAGGGCATTCGTCTATTGCGTTGGATATGCCCCGGCCACGAGGCGATCAAGCCGCTTTGTAAAACGCGCCTAGGCAAAGCCGCCCAGCGTGGCGGTGGTCGCAAGGATGAGACAGGCCGTCACGAATGCCGACAGGATGACGCGCAGGTTCACGAACCAGTCCGGCAAGGCGCCAGCCCGACCGGCCTGCCAGTCCCACACTCCGTGCAAGGCGAAACCGATGGCCTGCACCGCAAAGGGCAGCGGTAACGGCAGCGCCAGCGCGAACCAGCCGAGCAGCGGCGGCACCATCGACAGGGCGAATATGGACGCAGGCTCGCTGCGGTCCAGCGCTGCACCCCAGCGCACACCACCCAGAAATGACAGGATGACAGCACCGTAGGTCGCCAGGGCCAATGCCGCAAAACCGCGCTGGATGATGTCCGGCCAGATGAAGAGAAACAGGGTGAGGCCAGCAAACGGGATGAGACCGGCGAGGGACAGACCCCATGCCACTCTTCGTGAGGTGGGCGAGACAGCCATCAGTCTTTCCTCAAAATCACACTGGCCAGCCAGCCGGTCAGCATGGCGATCAGCACGGCCAGAATGCCGTAAAGCAGCCCGTTGCGGTAGGCGAGATCGTAGATGCCCTGCTCCAGACCGCTCTTCTTGACCTCCAGCAGAACGGACCGGGTCGTGATGAACTCGCCGTTGCGAAACAGATAGGCGCGGGCGCGGTGGTGGCCGATGGGCACGTTGGCCGGAATGTCCAGCCGTGCGCGGAACAGGGTCGGGTTGAGGAACTGCACGCCACCATCGCTTTGTCGGTAGAGTTGCTGGCTGCGTTTCAGGCGAACGAGAGACTGGCGGTATGTCGCCACCCGTGCATCGTCGTCGCCCGGCGCAAGGCCAATGGCGCGGGCGTCGATATGGTCGAACCCCAGTTGCAGCGGGGCCAGTACCTCCGGCGTCGCAATCTCGCTCAAGGGTGCCGATGTCGCCACGGAATAGGAGGACGGCACGTTGCGGAAGGAGAGCGCATCCCCGTTGATCCAGATGCCCCCGCGCCGCTGTTTCTGCCGCACGGTGATGCGTTCGCGCGGACCGGCAAGCACCACCGCGACCTGATAATCACCGGCATTGATCGCCTCACGGTCCACACCTTCCACGTTGCCGAACA
This sequence comes from uncultured Alphaproteobacteria bacterium, assembly GCA_963799325.1. GTDB lineage: Bacteria > Pseudomonadota > Alphaproteobacteria > Rhizobiales > Rhizobiaceae > Pseudahrensia. The sequence continues at coordinate 157,105 of CAWCWS010000005.1, forward strand.
CCACGACGCTGGTTCCATCGAAACCGGACGTGATGACGATGGCGTCTTCGGCCAGACCGATCATCACATCGCCGGACGGGCGGTTGTCACCGCTGCTTTGGCCGTAGGCAAGTGTCGCGAAGACAAGCGGCAGGAGAAATGCGAAAAATCTCAATGTGCCGCCCCCGAACCGAGGGAAAACAGTTCGGACGGCATCGAGACGAGATCCCAGCCCATGCGGAGACACACCGCCAGAACGATGAGACCGAGCAAAGCGCGCAGTTGCTCGCCTTTCAGTTTGGCCCCCACCTGTGCGCCGAATTGTGCGCCGATCACCCCGCCCACCATGAGAATAAAAGCCAGCACCACATCGACCGTCTGGTTGGTGGCGGACTGGGCGATGGTGGTGAAGGCGGTGACGAACATGATCTGAAACAGCGACGTGCCGATCACCACATTGGTCGGCACCCGCAGAATGTAGATCATGGCCGGCACCATGATGAAACCGCCACCAACGCCCATGATGGAGGCGAGGATACCGACCAGCGCGCCGAGCAGCAGGATGGGAATGACCGATATGTAGAGCTGCGAGCGTTTGAACCGCATCTTCAAAGGCAGCCGCATGATCCAGCCGGCCTGTTTGGCACGGGGCTGCGGTGTTTCCGCAGCCTTCCGGCTTTTGCGGATCGCGTTCAGGCTTTCGATCACCATCAAGGTGCCGATGGTGCCGAGAAAGGCGACATAGAGGATGGAGATGATGAGATCGAGCTGACCGGCTTCACGCAACCGGGAGAAGATCATCACGCCCAGCGCAGACCCCGCGATGCCGCCTATCAGCAGCATCACGCCGAGCTTGATATCCACCGTGCCGCGCCTGAAATGCGCCAGCGCGCCGGAAAAGGACGAGGCGACGATCTGGTTGGCTTCGGTCGCCACGGCAACGGCAGGCGGAATGTTGTAGAAAATGAGTAACGGCGTCATCAGAAAGCCGCCGCCGACGCCGAACATGCCCGACAGGAAACCAACGCCCGCGCCCATTGCGAACAGAACGAGGATATTGACCGACATTTCGGCAATGGGCAGATACAGGGTCAACGGCGCGCTACCGGGATAAAGGTGAGACCGGGGGTTTGCCGGACCGCGCAAACCGCAGACCGGTGGGCTGCGTCATGCGCCTCGTACCGGTTCATGTCAAACGGGGCATATGAGCATCGCTATGTATATTCGGGACTTTATGTCCCGAATATGAAGCAATCAGACTTTCAAGGCGTCGAGAAGCGTGGTGTCCACCTGTCCTGTGACGGGGATGCCACTGGTCTTCTGGAAGTCCATGATGGCGCGGGTGGTTTTCGGACCCATGAGGCCGTCCGGCGAACCGACATCGAAGCCGCGCTGGTTCAACAGCGCCTGCGCGGATTTGATCTGGTCCGGACCGGCAGCGACGGGCGCACCCGGGCGGCCTTTCCAGCTTTCGGGAATGGTCACGCGGTTGGCGGCTTCCTCGATCGGCTGGGCCGTCCAGCTGTTGGCGACCGCAGTGGCGCGGTCGAGATCACCTGCCCCATCGCTTCGGCAACTTCGTCACGCTTGGCAGCGGCGTCCGTATCACCGGTCTTGGCAGCGATGGCGAACCACTTGTAGGCCTCTTCCAGGTTCTGCGGAACGCCCATGCCCTGACCGTAGAGAATGCCGAGGTTGAACTGGCTGTCCTTGATGCCGAATTCGGCGGCCTGTTTGAACCATTCGACGGCGCGGTCCATGTCCGGTTGCACTTCGGGCGGATTGCCCATCGCGTTGATGACGGCGAGGTTGTGCATGGCGCGGGCGTTGCCCTGTGCGGCGGCCTGTTCATACCAACCGGCAGCGGCGGCCACGTCGCGCTCCACACCGATGCCTTTTTCCAGCAGGGAGCCGTAGGAATATTGCGCCGGAGCGAAGCCCTGGTCGGCGGCGGCTTTGAACCAGGTTCCGGCCTTGACCATGTCGCGGGTCACGCCGCGACCGTTGGAATAGCGCATGCCGACCTCGAACAGTGCCTTCGGCTCGCCGGCGCTTGCGGCGGCGACGAGAGCGTCCGAACCGGCGGTGCGGGGAACGTCGTAGGCGGCAACGGGTGCGACGGGTTCCGGCTGTTCGACTGCAAATGTGTCGACCGGTTCTTCGGCTGCAATTTCGACCGACGCACGGGGTTCGATCGTCTCCGGCGCATCGTCTTCGGCGAGGCGTTCGCTCAGTGTGTCAGTTGCCGGTTCATCGACCGTCTCGCCGCCGAATGTGAATGTTTCGGATGGACCTGCGGGCGTGACGGTAACCGTCTCGCCGGAAGCGTCCGTTTCGACCGGCTCGATTTCGCGCACCACGACCCGGTCGTCACCGGCAACCATCGGCTCGGCGTCCGCGACTGCGGTTCCGGATTCGTCGACCGACATTTCGATCGTGGCCATATCGGTGCCATCGTCGGAGCCGCCGAACATCTGGATGCCCTGAAAGGCGACGAGGGCGAGCAGCACGGCGGCGGCGGCAATCATGACGGGTTTGCGATATTTCGCGGTATTGTCCTTGCCGGATCCCGCTTCGATCGTTTCGGAATTGGACTTCGATGCCAGCGCGGCCAGCTTGTCCTTCAGGCCGTCAAGGCTGTTGCCACTCTTTGCACCAGCTTTCTTTCCCTTCCTGTCCTTGCCGGGGTCGATGGGCGTGGTGCGGGTCGCCGTCATTTCAGCGGATGTGGCCTGAAGGGCGCGGCGGGCTGCGGCAACAGCGTTGGGGCGCGCGCCATCGGATGCAGGCGAGGGAGCCAGGCCGTGGGACGCTGCGAAGGAGGCGAGCGGGTCGTGGCTGCCGTTGGGCTCCAGTGGCGCATGGTCTTCCACACCATCACCGGCATCGAGCGGGGGCAAGCCTTCGATGTGATCGGTCGGATCGACAGATGGCGCGTTCACGAATGCATGTGACCCTGCATGACGCTGATCGCTTTCGGCAACATCCAAAAGGGTGTCGGCTGCAGCAAATGTCTGCTCGGCCTGAGCGGCCATCCGGTGCTCGTGCGCATGACGGTCAGTAATGGGCGCATCGTGCAACTGGTTCGCGGACGGCATGGGCGCAGCGGCACCGTATGGCACGGAATTGCGGCTGTCATTGACGCGTTCGACGCTGTGTTCGATCGCATCGAGGCGACCCATCACGGCCTGCAGGGTTTCCTGCAACTGGCCCGTGCCCGCATTGCCGGTCTCGGCCATGCGCTGAAGCTGAGTGAGGTGATCGGAAAGAGCAGCGACAATCTGGCCCTGTTCGGAGTTTTCACCGACCATCGCGATGGCCTGACGGGCCGCTTCCTGTGCGGCGTTGACCGTTATGTTGGGCGCCTGCTGAAGGTGGGATTCGATACCGGCAAGACGCTGTTCGAGCGGTGTGAAGTCCACTTCACCGGCGGCGACCTGCTGCGGGGCGCGGTCCAGCATCGCCATCATCTGCGCGACCTGCGCTTCGAGGCTGGCCATCTGCGCGCCGGTGGAATTGGCGGCGGAGGCTTCCTCCACACGGGCTGTCAGGTTGCGGAGTTGTTCCTCGATCTGGCCTGTATCGGGAGCGGAGAACATCGCGCTTGCCCCGCCGAGGTCACCGGCACGGGCGTATTTCTCGAATGACCCGAGACGGTCGGTCAGCCCTTCGATGCGGACGGCGATGTCGTCGAGCGCCGGGTCGCGCTGGGGTTCGGCGTGGGCGACGGTGGCAATCTCGTCCACGGTGCGGGCGAGTTCCGCCATACGCGCTTCGATGCGGTCCATGCCCGACAGGTCGATTTCGGGCATTTCGATGTGGGGGGCTTCACGGCTGATATTGGAGACGGCAACGACTGCGCGGGCGATCTCGTCGAGACGGCCTTCGATCTGCGACAGGTCTTCCTGCGACAGTGTTTCACGCTGTGAGACCTGATCGAGAAGGCTGCTTTGGGCGGATGTGGATGCGGCAGTGGCTTCGGCCAGCTGCTCGATCTTGCGCGTCACCGCGTCTAGCGTTTCCTCAAGACGGCCGATGGCCTGGGATTGGGGGGCCAGCGTCTGGGGCAATTCACCCACGGATGAGCGCAGGGCGTCGATACGTTCTGAAAGTTCGTCCGTTCGGCTTGATCCCGAAGCCGTCACCTGATGCGTCAAATCGTCGATTCGACTGGTGAGGCTGGTCGTCAGGATCGATCCATTCGAGGCCACCTGTTGCGCCAACTCGTCCATCCGACGTGCCATATCGTCGGCGCGGTCCGTGTTGCTGGATGAAAACTGGTTGGTCAGTTCATCGATGCGACGGGCAAGATCGGTCTGCCGCGCGACATCTTCGCCGTGGCTCTCGCCATAGGTGGCCGTGTGCAGTGCAAGCTGTTCCATCTGCCGGGCCAGTTCGTCGATGCGGTTGGCCACATGGCCGTCATCGGCGGCAGCTTCGAGGGCGGCTTTCTGTGCGGCGGCGAGACCGTGGGCGATATGGTCGAGTTTCTGGCTGACGGCACGGGCCGTGTCCGCCTCATGTCCGGCACGGGCCTCGATAGTGCGGCGCACCGTATCTTCCATATCGGACTTCATGGACGACCTCAGGCCGTCCAGTTCCGACGTGAGACGGTTGAACGCCTGCGGGTCGATGCGGTCCTTGCTCTGCAAGGCGGCTATGGCGGAGGCGATGCGGTCCACCTCTTCCTGCGCGACAGATGTTTTCACCGAAACGGGTTTGGCGACCTCTTCCTTGAGGCTGGCCAGTTCCTGCCGCAGATCGTTCATGTGATTCGTGATCGCGCTCAGATCGATGGACGACTGCTGCATGTGCGCCGGTTGTGGTTGCATCTGCTGAGGCTGACCTTGAGGGCGGGCCGGTGCCGCGGGCGGACGGCGCATGGCGGTGTTGGCTTGACCCACCTGCGTGGCAAGCCGGTTCAACTGCTGCTGCATGGTTTCGGTCTGCTGCTGCGGTGCAGGATAGGGCTGGGCATACGGGCCGGCATGGGGCGCGACGGCTGGCTGCATATATGGTGCATTGTGCGGCGCCTGAAATTGCTGGGGATTTTGACCGGTAAAGCCCGGTGCCATGCCACCGATTCGTTGTTCGATGGACGCGAGTGCGTTGCGCAAACCATCGATGCGCTGGAAAGAGGCATTACCACCCGGATCGGAATAGGTGGCATCCTGGTAAGGCGCGCCATATCCATGCTGATAGGCGGGCTGTTGCCCGACCGGAGCGTAACCAGTGGAATTGGGATGAGCCTGCCGCATGTTGGGTCCGCTTCGTTCGTTCACTTTGGTGGCCGGAACGGAACAAACGCAAATCAGGCGTTCGAACCTTCGACCGTCACGGCAAAACATGGGCGAAACATGGTAAACAGCGCGTTAACCGAAGTTACCGGAATGGTGACCGGGAGCCTCTGCCCGTGCTTTCAAACATTTTGATTGACGTAAACGTAAGAATTTGGCTTCATGCAGCCAGTCGGGCCGGTCTGTGTTAAGACTGTGCCACAAGCATACTTCGCAAGCCAGTTTACCGAATACCGACCAGAATTCCGGGAGATTTTCATGCCGACATATCGCGCGCCAGTGGAAGATTCGCTTTTCATCCTCAACGACGTTCTCAACATCGAACGCTACAACAATCTGCCGGGCTTCGCCGATGCCACACCGGACATGATCGAGGCCATTTTAGGCGAAGCGGGCAAGCTGGCCGAGGAAGTGTTGCAACCGCTCAATGAGGTTGGCGACAAAGAGGGCTGCGTCTGGACCGAGGGTGAGGGTTACGACAACACTGTCAAGACACCCACCGGCTTCAAGGCCGCCTACGACCAGTATTCCGAAAGCGGCTGGGGTGCCCTGCCCTTTCCCGAAGCCTATGGCGGTCAGAACCTGCCGGCCACGCTGAACGCAGCCGTGCAGGAATATGTCTCCTCCGCCAACATGGCCTTCGGCATGTATCCCGGCCTGACCGCCGGTGCGGCTGCCGCACTGGTCGAACATGCCACCGAGGAGCAGAAGCAGGCCTATGTGCCGAAAATGCTGTCGGGCGAATGGTCCGGCACCATGAACCTGACGGAGCCCCATTGCGGTACAGACCTCGGCATGATGCGCACGAAGGCCGCCCGCAATGATGACGGCACCTTCGCCATCACCGGCCAGAAAATCTGGATTTCAGCCGGCGAGCATGACATGTCGTCCAACATCGTGCATCTCGTGCTGGCCCGCATCGAAGGCGAGCCGGAAGGTGTGGACGGCATTTCGCTGTTCATCTGCCCGAAATACATTCTCGATGCCGACGGCAATCCCGGCGAGCGCAACACGCTCTCCTGCGGATCCCTGGAACACAAGATGGGCATCAACGGCAACGCCACTGCCGTGATGAACTACGAGGGCGCGACCGCCTATCTGGTGGGTGCGGAGAACAAGGGCCTGAAGGCCATGTTCGTGATGATGAACGAGGCCCGCCTCGGCGTCGGCGTGCAGGGGCTTTCGCAGTCCGAGGTCGCCTATCAGAATGCTGCCGACTGGGCGCGGGAGCGTATTCAGGGACGGTCTATATCCGGCACGAAATTTCCCGACATGAAGGCCGATCCGATCATCGTGCATCCCGACATCCGCAGGGTGCTGATGACGGTGCGGTCTTTCAACGAGGCGGCGCGCGCGCTGGTTCACTGGACGGCCTTGCAGGGCGACATTTCCCATCGTGGCGAGAGCGACGAGGAGAGACAGGAAGCCGATGATTTCATGGGACTGCTGACGCCGATCGTAAAAGCCTTCATCACCGACAAGGGTTTCGATAATACGGTGATGGCGCAGCAGGTGTTCGGCGGCACCGGCTATACAAAAGACCAGGGCGTCGAGCAGTTCGTCCGCGATGCCCGCATTGCCATGATCTATGAAGGTGCCAACGGCATTCAGGCGCTCGATCTGGTGGGCCGCAAACTGCCGTCCAAAGGTGGTCGTGCGGTGCAGGCCTATTTCAAGGAAGTCGGTAAATTCTGTTCCGCCAACAAGGACGATGAGGCTATGAAGCCCTTCGTCGAGCCGCTGTCCAAGGCGCTGACAGACCTGCAGGCAGCAACGATGTGGCTGATGCAAAACGCGATGAAGAATCCCGACGAAGCCGGTGGCGCGTCCACCGACTATCTCCACCTGTTCGGTCTCGTCTGCTTCGGCCACATGTGGGGCCTGATGGCGAAGACCGCTCAGGACAAACTGGCGGCCGGTGCTGCGGGTAAGGAAGATTTTCTCAACAATAAGCTGACAACCGGCCGCTTTTTCGCCGGTCGCATCCTGCCTGATTCCGCCGCCCTTCTGGCGCGCATTCAGACCGGTTGCGAAAGCATGATGGCGCTGGACGCAGAGGCGTTCTAGGTTTGGCATCAAAACGTCTTCCCCTTCCCAAGCGCTTCAATGTGGCGCTCACCGAGGACGCCTACGGGCGTCTTCGCGCGCTGAATGAACGGTATGAGGGACTGGGCAACAATTATCTGCTGACTGTGTTGCTGGAAAAACTCGATGAGTTTGCCGATGAGGCAAAACTCGATGCGGCTTTTGCCGATTTTATCGACGAATATGGCGCGCCGGGGAAGAAGAGCTAGATGTTTGAACACGCCCCGCCTCTGCCGGAATTCATCGCATCCACGCGGCCACCTTCGGCGGCGTGGATGGACATGCAGCCGGTCGAATACTGGCCGGAGGAGCTGCGTGTACGTCTGTCGTTCACGCCCAACGCGAACATGTGCAATTTCGGCGGCACGGTGCAAGGTGGCTTTCTCGCGGCCATGATGGACGACGCAATGGGGTCGCTGACATTCTTCGCGCTGGGCGCGAAGTTCGCGCCTGCAACCATCGACCTGCAAACGCATTTTTTCAGCGCCGTTCCACTGGAACGGATCGAGGTGGAAGCCAAAGTCATTCGCGCGGGCAAGGCAGTCGTATTTGCCGAGGCGCGGCTCTACAGGTCGGATGGTGAATTGTCGGCGCAGGCAACCTGTTCGATGAAGTTGCGCCCGTTCACCGGTCTGCAGTTTCCGGCAGGGAAAGCGGCATGAGCGACTACACCCTCTATCTCAATAACGAGTCCGGCAACAGCTACAAGGCGGCGCTGGTGTTGCAGTTGTGCGGTACCAAGTGGACGCCAAAGCCCGTCGATCTGGCCGGTGGCGAACAGGCTGGAGATGCGTTTCGCGCGATGAATGAAATGGGTGAGGTGCCCGTTCTGGTGGACCACACCGAAGGCGACATCGCCCTCACACAATCCGGCGTCATCCTCTATCATCTGTGCGAACGGTTCACGCAATTCGCTCCCAAAACCAAGTGGGAAGACCGCGAAGTTCTGCGCTGGATCCTGTTCGACAATCACAAACTCACGGGCATGCTGACGCGCTACCGGTTGTTCGCGCGTTTCTTCAGGACGCCGGATATCGCTGAAGCACGGTACTGCTATGGCAATATGGTCAAGGCCTTGAAGACATTGGACCGGCGGTTGGACGGTCGGGAATGGGTGGCGGCAAACCATTGCACCATCGCCGACCTGTCCTTGTGCGGATATCTGTTCTGGCCCGAACAGGCCGACATCACCCTTTCCGACTATCCGAATATCAAATCATGGTTGGAACGCATCAACGCGCTCCCCAACTACGCACCACCGGAAGACATTCTGCCAGCCGCCGCATAGCGTGTGGCCACGATTATCAAACTCGAGGAGGCCATCATGGCTGACGCATTCATCTACGATCACGTTCGCACGCCACGGGGCAAGGGCAAGACCGACGGGGCGCTGCATACGGTGCCGACCAACCGGCTCGCCGCCGGTGTTCTCGCTTCCATCCGCGACCGCAACGACCTCGACACGAAGCAGGTCGACGATGTGATTTTCGGCTGCGTCGATCCCGTGAAGGAAGCCGGTGGGGACGTGACCCGCACCGCCGTTCTGGAAGCCGGTTACGACGACAGCGTCGCCGGCATCCAGTTGAACCGCTATTGCGCTTCTGGCCTCGACGCCGTGAACTTCGCGGCCTCCAAGATCATGTCCGGTGCCGACGACATCGCGATCGGCGGCGGTGTGGAAAGTATGTCGCGCGTCGGTATCGGCGCAGCGGGCAATGCCTGGCCGATGGATCCCGGCGTGGCGGTGCCGCAATATTTCGTGCCGCAGGGCATTTCCGCCGATCTGATCGCCACCAAATACGGCTTTTCCCGCGACGATGTGGACGCCTACGCGGTGGAAAGCCAGAAGCGCGCGGCCCATGCGTGGGAGAAGGGCTACTTCAAGAACTCCATCGCGCCGGTCAAGGATATCAACGGCATCACTCTGCTGGACCATGACGAACACATGCGCCCCGGCACCGACATGCAGTCGCTCGGCGGGTTGAACGCCTCGTTCCAGATGATGGGCGAAATGGGCGGCTTCGATGCGGTCGCCGTGCAGCGCTATCCCGAACTGGAGACTATCCACCACGTCCATCACGCGGGCAATTCCTCCGGCATCGTGGACGGTTCCGCCGCCGTGCTGCTCGGTTCGGAAGAAGGCGGGCGCAAGATGGGGCTGAAACCCCGTGCCAAAATCCGTGCCTTCACCAATATCGGCTCCGAACCCGCCATCATGCTCACCGGCCCGGTGGATGTGACCGAGAAGTTGCTGGCCCGTTCCGGTATGACGCTCGATGACATCGACCTGTTCGAGCTGAACGAAGCCTTCGCCTCCGTCGTGCTGCGCTACATGCAGGCCTTCGACATCGACCACGACAGGATGAACGTGAACGGCGGTGCCATCGCGATGGGCCACCCGCTGGGTGCCACCGGCGCGATGATCTTCGGCACCGTGCTGGACGAGCTGGAACGCCGCGACCTGAACACCGCGCTGGTGACCCTGTGCATCGGTGCCGGCATGGGCACGGCCACGATCATCGAGCGGGTGTAGCGCGAGACATCCGTCGCAGGCATCCGCCGCAACGCTATTATTTCAAGGAGCCATCATGACTGATTACACCAACTTCACCGTCGAAACCGACTCCGACGGCATCGCCCTCGTTACTTGGGACATGCCCGGCCGGTCGATGAACGTCATCGACCGCACGGTGGGTGAGGAACTCGCGTCCATCATCGAAGACCGTGAAGACGGACGATAGCGATCAAGGGTGCTGGTTCTTACCTCCGCCAAGAAGGCGTTCGGCGCGGGCGCAGACCTTTCGATGCTGGAAAAGCTGCTCGACACCTATGCTGCCGACAAGACCGATGATCCGGAAGCCGCTGCCGAAGCGCTGTTCGAGAACTCGATGGCGTTGAACCTCAATCTCCGCAATCTCGAAACCTGCGGCAAGCCGTGGGTCGCGGCCATCCATGGCGCGGCTCTGGGCGGGTGTTTCGAAATCACGCTGGCCTGCCATGCGCGGGTCATGTCCGACGATGAATCCAGTCTTGTCGGCCTGCCGGAAGTCAAGGTCGGCCTGCTGCCCGGCGGTGGCGGCACCCAGCGCGTCATCCGCATGATCGACCCGCAAAGCGCGGTGGAAATGCTGTTGCAGGGCAAGAACATTCGCGCCGCCAAGGCCAAGCAGCTTGGCCTCGTCAATGACCGTCGTGCCGCAGGACGATCTCGATCGAAACGGCGAAGGGACTTATCCGCGACGGCCTGAAAGCGACGCAGCCGTGGGACCAGAAGGGCTTCAAGGCACCGCTCAACCTGTGGTCGCCGATGGGCGTGCAGATGCTGTCGGCCGGCAATGCCCTGCTGCGCAAGAACACCTATGGCAATTACCCCAACGCGCTCAACATCATGCGCTGCGTCTACGAAGGCATTCAACTGCCCATCGACCGGGCGCTGGAAGTGGAAAGCCGCTATTTCACCCACACGCTGACGACGCCCGAAGCCAAGGCGATGATCCGCACCCTGTTCATGTCCATGCAGGAGCTGAACAAGGGCGCGCGCCGTCCCGATGTGGCGAAGACCGACGTGAAGAAAATCGGCGTGCTCGGGCGCAGGCTTCATGGGCGCGGGTATCGCCTACGTCTCCGCCAAGGCCGGTCTCGATGTGGTGCTGCTCGACCGCAATATCGACGAGGCCAACGAGGGCAAGGCGCATTCGGAAAAGCTGCTCGACGGGGCGATCAAGAAAAGACGCTCCACCGAGGAGAAGAAGGAAGCGCTGCTCGCCCGCATTCACCCCACCGCCGACTATGCCGATCTGGCAGGCTGTGACCTGATCGTGGAAGCCGTGTTCGAGGACAAGGGCGTCAAACGCACCGTCACCGAAACCACCGATGCAGTGACGGGCGGCGACACGATCTTCGCTTCCAACACCTCCACCATTCCGATCACCGAATTGGCGGAAGCTGCCAAGTCTTCCGAAAATTACATCGGCATCCACTTCTTCTCACCGGTCGACAAGATGATGCTGGTCGAGATCATCATGGGTGAGAAGACTGGCGACACCGCGCTGGCAACGGCAATCGACTACGTCACCAGGATCAAGAAGACGCCCATCGTCGTCAACGATACGCGCGGCTTCTACGTCAATCGCTGCGTGATGCGTTACATGCAGGAAGCGTGGAACATGCTGATCGAGGGCGTGCCCGTGCCGATGATCGACAACGTGGCCAAGATGGCCGGTATGCCGGTCGGGCCGTTGCAGCTGAACGACGAGGTCGCCATCGATCTTTCCCAAAAAGTGATGAAGCAGACTGTGGCCGACATGGGCGCGAACGCTGTCGATCCGCGCCATATCGAGCTGATCGACCGGATGATCGATGCCAAACGTATCGGTCGCAAAGGCGGTGCGGGCTTTTACGAATATCCCGACAAGCCCGCCAAAAAGCATCTCTGGCCGGACCTGAAGAACATGTATCCCCAGCAGGATGCCGACGCCGTGTCCGTGCAGGATGTGAAAGACCGTTACCTCTACACCATCGCGCTGGAAGCCGCGCGTTGCGTCGAGGAAGGCGTCGTGACCGATATCCGCGAGGCGGATGTGGGTGCTATTCTCGGGTTCGGCTTCGCGCCGTTCACTGGCGGACCCATCACGTTCATCGACCAGACAGGCCTTGCGGCCTTCAAGGCACGGGCGGAGGAACTGGCCTCCCAGTATGGCGATCATTTCGCTCCACCGCAGATCATCATCGACATGGCGGCGAGCGGCGAGACGTTCTACGGCGGCGAGGCTGAAAAAGCCGCCGCATAATGTGATTGGCGTCCCATTAACCAGCACGGCAATACGGCGCGGGAACGCGCCGTATTTATGTTAGACCTGCAGTGAACCTGCCCACTGAGCCGAACAGGCCTTCCACCGTGAAGCCGAAACACCTGATGGGGCATATGTCTCCGGCTGGCAGCACCTCCAACTGCGCCGACATGGCTGCGCCGGTATCCATAGACATCCTGACCACCGTCGACGCCATTCGCGCCATCGCGGACGACTGGCGGGCGCTGGAAGCGGAGCCGGGCAACGACTGGGCGATTTTCCAGTCCTACGCATGGTGTGAAAGCTGGGTTGCATCCCATTGCACCGGTGTGACAGGGGCACCGCGCCCGATGGTGTTCACCGCGAGGGACGGTGCAGGCAGGCTGCTGTCCGTGCTTCCCATGATGCGCGAGTGGCGCGGTGGTGTGCGGTGCCTTTCAGTTCTCGGCGAACCCCATACGCAGATGGCGGACGTGCTGGGTGTGCCCGGCTCATCCGGTAAGGCAGGATTGCGCGCCATTCTGGATACTATTGCCACCGCCTCCGGTATCGATGTCGTTCTCGCAGGCCCCCTACCCGCTCCATCACGCCTGGCCGTGGCGCTGGGTGACGATAATCTTACGCCCGACCCTGCCGAACACTTGTCGGTCTTCGACTGTTCGCGCTTCAAAACTCGCGAAGACTATATCGCCAGCCTGTCGAAGCAGCGACGGCGTGACCACCGCCGCAAACTGGCAAAGTTGGAGGATGACGGAACCGTCGCCTTTCGCCGCTACAACGCGGGTGACGATGGTTTTGCACCGATGCTGACTGAAGCCCTGCGGCTGAAGCGGGACTGGCTGAAAGCCACCGGCACGATCTCCATTGCGTTCAACCACAAGCGGATCGACGCGTTCTTCGACGCCTTGGCCCGCTCGGAACCGGGCGCGCTGCATCCGGAAGTGGACGTGTTAAGCGTGGGCAACAGGCCGATCTCCATCGCGCTCAACATGACCGGGCCGAATGAAAGGGCCTGCTATCTGTGCGCCTACGATCCGGCGTTCCACGCAGCGTCACCGGGCACGCTCATGCATCAGCACGGCATCATGGACAGTATCGAGGATGGGCGCGGCACCTATTCGCTGCTCGGTTATCCAACACCCTTCAAGGCGATCTGGACGGACGGGACGGTACCGCTGGTGCGCTACGACCGCGCCGTCACCCTGCGCGGCCACGCCTATTTGACCGCATGGCGCGGCTTCCTGCGGCCAAAGGCCAAGCAGATGGCGAATGGTGCGAAGGCGTTGCTGGTGCGGATGCGTGGCAAAGGCTAACAAGGTCCATCGACAACGCTCCGGTGCTTCCATGACCGCTCCCCATATCGACTGCTATTATTACGGCGCATCCCCTTTCGCCTATCTCGGCCACGCCACGTTGCGGAAGGTGGCGAAGGACCACGGGGCGACGATCGCGTGGAAACCGGTCGATCTGTTTGCCCTTTGGGAGATTTCCGGCGCGGTGCTGCCGCCGAAGCGTCCGCCGGTGCGACAGCGATACCGGCTGATCGAACTGCAGCGGGTTGCCCATTATCGGGGGCTGCCCATCAATCTGAAACCCGCCCACTGGCCCCTCGACGTCACCCTGTGCGACAGCTGCGCCATCGCCATCACGCAAGCCGGTGTGGACGCAGGCAATTACATTTCCGCAGTGCTGACCGGCGTGTGGGCTGAGGACAAGAATATGGCCGACGAAGCGACGGTTCGGGCAACGCTCATCTCCTCCGGCCACGATGCCGATGCAATCATTGCTGCCGCGTCCAGTGACAAGGTCGCCACCGAACGCGCCGCCAACACACAAGCGGCCATCGACGCCGATGCCGTGGGTGTGCCCGCCTATGTGCTGAACGGAGAGGTTTTCTGGGGGCAGGACCGTATCGACTATCTCGACCATGCCCTGAAAACGGCGCGCGGACCATTCAAGGCCACACTATAGTCGAAAGACCGACTGGACAGACATGCAAGGGCGGCTTAAAGGAGGATAATATTCCTTTTTTGACTCGCGTGCGAAGCCATGTTTTCCCATTCTCAAGTGTGGTCTGCTATCGACGCGCTGGCGGAGCGCAATTCCATGTCGGTGTCACGTCTGGCGCGGGTAGCGGGGCTGGACCCGACAACGTTCAACAAGTCCAAACGCCAAAGCAATGATGGCCGGTTGCGATGGCCGTCGACGGAAAGTCTGTCGAAAATCATGACGGCGACCGATACCCATATCGACGTTTTGAGTGCCCTGATCGACGACACCGTTGTGCCTGTCACGCCACCGGTATCGACGCCTTTCAGCCAGTCGGCAGGCCAATCTTCCGGCCTTCCAGGGCTGGCTGAAAACGCCGTGCCCTTTCAGACCAATGGGTCCGTTCCCCTGCTCGGCATGGCGCAAGCGGGCAGCGGCGGTTTTTTCGATGATATGGGCTATCCGGTCGGCGAAGGGTGGGACGCTGTCGATCTGCCCGGTGCCACGGGAAGCGGTTCCTATGCGCTGGAAATATCGGGCGATTCCATGCTGCCGCTTTACCGGGACGGGGACCGGATCATCGTGGAACCCGGCGCGTCCATCCGGCGCGGTGACCGCGTGGTCGTCCGCACCCTGAAAGGCGAAGTGATGGCAAAGGTGCTGGCGCGGCAAACCGCGATGAAACTCGAACTGGCCTCACTCAATCCCGACCATGAGGACCGCTCTTTCGCACTTACCGAGATCGACTGGGTGGCGCGCATCGTCTGGGCGAGCCAATAATCAGGCTGACTTTGCGACATGCCCAGAGCCGTCAAATCACCCTGCCTTGCCGCTTTAGCCGTATCGTGATTCACTGCGCCCGCAGATCAGAGGGTGGCACTATGAAACGGATTGCGCAGATTATCGGATTGGCACTTGTCGTGTCGTTTGCCTCCGGACCAGCCACGGCGCAGGTGGCCAAGCAGCAATTCGGCGGCAAACAACTGCCAGCCGTCATGAAGCCAGCCGCATACGGTTTTTATTCGAAGGGCTGTCTTGCCGGTGGTGTCGCCATCGCCCAGGACGGACCGACCTGGCAGGCCATGCGACCGCACCGCAACCGCCGCTGGGGCCACCCGGAAACCATCCGCACGGTTATTCAGCTTTCGCAGGATGCACAAAAGGTCGGCTGGAACGGGCTGCTGGTAGGCGATATTTCCCAACCCCGGGGCGGCCCCATGCTGTCCGGCCATGCCTCGCACCAGCTTGGTCTCGATGCGGATATATGGCTCAACGAAATGCCGGACCGGCGGCTATCGCGCAGTGAGCGCAACAACACGTCTGCGCAATCCATGCTCGCTTCCAGCAACGGCAAGCTGGACCAGAACACGATCGGCCCTCTTTTCACCAATGAAACATTCGGTCTCATCAAGACGGCTGCCGGTTACGGACAGGTGGAGCGCGTGCTGGTTCACCCCACGATCAAGCGCGAATTGTGCCGCCGCGAAAGCGCCACCGGCAACGGCCGACGCTGGTTGCACAAGGTCCGCCCCTATTGGGGGCATCATTACCACATGCATGTGCGCCTTTCCTGCCCCACCGGATCGCCGAATTGCCGACCACAGGCCAAGCCCCGGGCCGACGATGGCTGCGGCAGGGAGCTGCAGGACTGGGCGAAATTGTTGAACCCTCCGCCTGTCCGCAAAAGCGCCAAGAAGACGAAGCCGGCACCGCCTCAAAAGAAACGCGAAATCCGAGTGTCGGATTTACCCAATGCCTGCCGCGCCGTGCTGGGTGCGGCACAACCGGTCAATGCGGAAGCGGTCGAGGTGCAGCTGTTCGCCGGCAGAATACTTGCGCCGGACATGGGTGCTATCGCAACGGTGGAAACCAGTGCGGTCGAGCCATTGAGTGGCAAAGTGACAGTGCCGACATTCCGCCCTGCATTGAATTAGCCACGGGCACGGTCCGCGCTACTCGTTAGCCAGTCGAGACACGCCCCGGCCGGGGTGCCGCACTACGCTTTCTGCGGAACCGGACAGGCAACGCCAGCGCCACGCATGTTGCAATAGCCGCCCGGATTCTTGGCGAGATATTGCTGATGGTATTCCTCGGCGAAATAGAAGTCCGGCGCGTCCATGATTTCGGTCGTTATGGCGCTCTTTCCGGCTGCGGATAGCGCCTTGTTGTAAGTTTCGCGTGTCTTGTTGGCGGTATCGGCCTGCGCTTTGGTTGTTGTGTAAATGCCGGAGCGATACTGCGTTCCCCGGTCGTTGCCCTGCCGCATACCCTGTGTCGGATCATGGCTTTCCCAGAACAGGCCCAGCAGTTTTTCCAATGGCATGACAGACGGGTTATAAACGACGCGCACGGTCTCGTTATGGCCGGTCAGGCCCGTGCAGACCTCCTGATAGGTCGGGTTGGGCGTCTTGCCTGCCTGATAGCCGACAGCGGTTACGTATATGCCCTCTTGTTCCCAGAACAACCGTTCCACACCCCAAAAACAGCCCATTCCGAAATAGATTTCCTCGTAGCCCGCAGGTGGCGCGGCAGCGATGGGCTCTCCGTTGACATAATGATGTGTCGAAGTCGGCAGCGGCTCGGCCCTGCCGGGAAGAACCGTATCGGCACCGGGCATTTTCAGCTTGCTGGTAAGGCGGTCTATGAGAAACATATCAGGCTCCTGATCGGAATTGAGAGGATCGGTTCGGCATCTAACGGCTCGAAAAGCGCCCGAGCGGGCGGGAGCGTCGTTCGGCGCTCCAGAACAGCAGCATCGAGAAAACGAAGCACAGCAGAAAGCTTGGCAGGGAAAAAAGGCTCACCAATACCGGATTCCAGACAAGTGGATGGAGCCTTGTCGAGACAGTCTCCGCCATCGCCTCGATGGAGCCGGGGCTGATCGTTTGTAATGTTGCGGAAGCAGACGTCATCACCAATCCGCCAGCCGTGATTGACCGCGTGATATCCAGCACCACAAGAACGACCGCCAAAGCGAGAGCGATGACGGCAATGGTGCGGATCAGAATCTGAAACATCTTATGTCAACCAGCGCTACTGCGGTTTGCACCATTTGGTCCGTTATGTGGGAGCGCAGGCTGTGGTTGCAAGCGCAGGGGGCCCAACGAAGCACAAGCCTATGTCGTTTCGCGGTTGTCAGCATGGCCGCGCATGGGTATATCCCGCGCGGTTCCACGCATTTTCCAACGTGAGACCATGTCTATGATGGCCCGCTGGTCACGGCCCATCCGAATGCCCGTCATGCGGATATTCATGTGGAAGACGGTCTTTCGACCGTTTCGACTGCGATGGCGAAAGCGCTGTCGGACATTGCGGAGAGGTGGCCGAGTGGTCGAAGGCGCACGCCTGGAAAGTGTGTAGGCGGGAGACCGTCTCCAGGGTTCGAATCCCTGTCTCTCCGCCATATAACATATTGATATCGCAGTGTTTTAGTTTTTCGTTTTTCCTGTCGACATGTCAGGAGGTTACGCGAGAGGTGGTTCGAACCGTCTCTGTTTGTCTCTGATTTGGCGCCGATTTGGGGCCCCGGTCTCGAATGCCGGTTTCGGTGGGTATGGTGAGCGGGGTTGGCGATGTGGTGCATCGGCGGGCAGACGCATTCTGGCTCGGGTTGGTTCCAGACGATTTTTCGGGATCACTCGCCGGGTCGGGTGTTCCATCCTCTCTCGTTGTTGTCATTGTATTACGCAGCGGCGCTGAATCTTCCGGCGAGCCCACCGGGATCGCCAGATCGGTATTCCACGCCGGCAAAGTTGAGGATCGACCTGATGGATTTCTGTTCAGACGATCTCGAACAGTCTCGCCTGCTCGTTCCAGTGGGTGGGAATCGTGATGTTGCGCAGCTTGCGGCTGGTCAGTTCCGGTGGCTGTTGACCGGTGCAGATCGCCTCGACGATGGTCGGTGACAGGAATGCCAGCGGTAGAATGCGAGTGATGAGCGCAGCGGTTGTATTGTCCTGCTGTGCGATGGTCGCAAGTGATGAGCCAGTTTTTAGCTGCGCATACCAGCTTCGGGCCTGAGCAAGGTTGGCGGTGAGCATGGTGTCAATCTGCGGTTCGGTGTGACCCAACACCATTCGGGTCTCCACCCCGCGTCGGCGCTGATCGAAGGGAGCGACGATGGTCAACGCATCCGGATCGATACGATCTGATGCGGAGATGTGAAGCAGATCGGCCGTCGCTTTCGGATCCAGCTTCACCATGAGATGGCCTGCCTTCAAGTCGACTCGATTGATTGCCGATGACAGCAGCACAATCGGATCGTTCTGCGATCCCAGCTTGCGAACCAGCCGTTCGATCCCATGTCTGAGCGCGACCTGTTCGTCTGCGCTGGCATCGATCATCAATCGGCTCGGCAGGATCGGGTCCGCCAGCCATGACCGGATTGCATCGACAACCGCCTGCTCCAATGTTGCTGCTGGCAGCCGCCATCCGCCAATCGGTTTACTCGGTCCGCCTCTGCCTTCCTCTTCCGAACCTTCGTTTCTTTGGCTTTCACCACTTCGGGCAATCAGCCGGTTGGAGATGTAGTAGCGGTATCGCCTGCCCTTCTTATTGGCATGACTGGGGGTGAGACGATCGCCGGTCTCATCGAACACCTTGCCGACCAGCGGCGACGGCTCGATGCGGTATGAACGCTTGGGACGGGCTGGGGATGGGACCGGATACTGCTGATTGCTGGTTGTTTCGGCCTCGTCGTCTGCGTTTGATGACAGTTGTAGCGCGACAATTTAGATGAGGCATCAGCGACAATCTGGATGAGATTCTGGTGTCGCGGCTTTTGGCAGGATTGCGCTACCAGTTGTCGTTGGCAAGGCATTTCTCAGGTTGATTGTCGCGGAGCGTCAATCAGGGTTTGTGTTTGCCAGTGTCGCGAACGTTGCGGGCCGCCCGGGGCCCTTTTGTCGCTTGATTGCCTCGCGCCGACGGTAGCTCTCGACATTCATCTCGAAGATCGTTGCATGGTGAACGAGGCGATCGACGGCAGCGAGGGTCATGGCCGGATCGGGGAAGATCCTGTTCCATTCACCAAACGGCTGGTTGGCGGTGATCAGTGTGGAGCGCCGTTCGTAGCGAGCGCCGATGAGTTCGAAGAGAACACTTGTTTCAGCCTGATCTTTTGTGACGTAGGCCAGGTCGTCGAGAATGAGCAGGTGGAACTTGTCGAGCTTGGCCAAGGCCGCTTCCAGCCCCAGCTCCCGCCGTGCGATTTGCAGCTTCTGGACGAGGTCGGTGGTGCGGGTGAACAGAACCCGCCACCCGTTCTCGACGAGAGCAAGACCAATGGCTGAGGCCAGATGGCTCTTGCCGCCGCCCGGCGGCCCGAACAGGAGGAGATTGGATCCCTGTTGCAGCCAGCCGTCGCCGCTCGTCATTGCTATGACCTGGGCCTTGGATATCATCGGCACGGTGTCGAACTCGAAGGTGTCGAGGGTCTTGCCTGGCAGAAGCCGTGCTTCGAGAAGATGGCGTTCTGTACGGCGCCGGTCACGCTCGGCCAGTTCATGTTCTGCAATGGCTGCGAGGAAGCGGGCAGCGGGCCATCCTTCCTTGTCGGACCGTTCGGCGAACTGCGGCCACAAACCCTTCATGGCGGGCAGCCGCAGCTCGTTGAGCATCAGGGTCAGTTTGGCCGCATCGACAGCAGGGGCGGTCTTCATGCCGTATCTCCAGTCTGGAGTGCGGGAACCGGCTCGCAGCCGATCAGGGCTTCATAGGCGTTGAGCGATGCCAACTCGACTGTGACGCTCGGCAAACGCGCGCAATCCGGCATGAACCGTGTCCTGAGGGCCGCCATATCCGGGAGCTCGCCAGTATCCAGGCCGACTGTCAGCAGATTTGCCAACTCCCGTTCGCAATTGCGCTCGTGGGCGAGTGCGAGCAGATCGACCATCGTCCGGCATGCCTGTCGTTCACACAGCTGTTCGAGCAGCATGTCGAAGGTCGCTCGGTAGGCTTCTCGCGGGAACAGCTGGTCGCGGTAGACGAGGTTCAGCAGAGCCATTGGTTTGCGGCGCAGCGAGTGGATGACATGCCGGTAATCAACGACCTGCGCGTGGCGCCCGGCGGCAGAGGCGCGACCACGCGGCAACTCCATGAGATGGGTGCTGCCGATAAACACGTCGAGGCGGTCGTCGTGCAGCCGAACCCTCAGCCGGTGCCCGATCAGCCGTGATGGCACGGTGTAGAACACCTTGCGCAGCGTAAAGCCGCCTGAAGACGTGACACGCACGGTGACGTCCTCGAAGTCGCTGGTGCGCCGAACCGGCAACGCCGCAAGCACCCCCCGTTCGCTATCAATACGGTCGGCATTGCGGGCGTTCACGCGTCCCACGATCTCGTCGACAAAACTGCGGTAGGTCGCCAGATCGTCGAAGTCGGGCGAGCCTCTCATCAGCACGGCATCGCCGATGGCACGCTTCAAGTGGCCATGGACGCCCTCAATCGCACCGTTCTCATGCGCCACGCCACGGTTGTTGCGGGTGGGCTGCATACCGTAATGGGCGCACAGGCCTTCGTAGCGTTGCGTCAGGTCTTCTCGCGCCGACTTGTCGAGATTGCGGAACGCGGCCGACAGACTGTCGCTGCGGTGTTCGCTTGGGACGCCGCCCAGCGTCCACAAGGCGTTCTGGAGCCCCTTGGCCAAGGCGACGTAGCTCTCGCCGCCAAGAACGACGTGGGCATGCTCGAAGCCCGACCATGCCAGGCGGAAGTGATACAGGCGGTGTTCCAGAGGCTGGCCCGCAACCGTGATCCCGGCGCCGTTCATATCGGTAAAGTCGGACAGACCCATGCGTCCCGGCTGATGGGTCTGTCGGAAAATCACTTCCTGTTCCGCACCATGAAGGGCACGCCATGAACGAACCCGCCGTTCCAGCGTGCGCCGTATACCGTGCCCGAGCTCGGGATGCCGCCGCAGGATCTCCTCGTAGATTGCCACGGCGCGTAATCCGGGGGCGGCCTTCAGCATGGGAACGATCTCGGCTTCGAAGACCGCTTCCAACGGGTCGGGACGCCGACGTTGCCGGGCCTGCTTCTTCTGCGAGGGAAGCCTGGGATCATCTTCAATACGGTAGCCGGTGGCCCGGCTGATCGATGCCTTCGCCGAAGCGATGGCCGTTGGATTGGTCTGTCTGAGCGACATGTAGAGCCTCATCTGGTGATCGGTGACGTGACAGCCGGGCACGGAGCGATCCTTCCATCGAAAAGATCGATCCATAACCCAGCCACCGCCAACGCCAGACGCGCCTCCAGAGAGACGCAACGCTGTCGGGGCAGAACTCCAGTCGGGCTAAGCCCTCCCTTCGTTCCGCCCCGACAGCATTCTCACCTTGATTGTCGCGGACTTCTCATCCTGATTGTCGCTGAACAGACAGTGGCCCTACTTCCGCAAAGCCAGCGTGATGTTCATGCGCTTCGACGTCGTCGCTGCTGTCTGAGGCGTTGCTTCCCGTTGGTCTATCAGCGAGGCTGTCGGCTGCGCCGTCAGTCCCCGATCGTTCGATTGCATCCTGCTCAGCGTTCGCATCTTCAACCTGCCGCTGCTCCCCGATCCTGAGCTTCTCCTGCACCTGCTGCCAAATGGCGGGATCGACAATACCGTTGTGCTGGCCGTCGTAAGTGGCACCCTTGTGATGAACCATGCCGACATAGATCGGGTTGGTGAGAATCCGATAGAGATGGCCCCGTGTGTAAGGCAGCCCACCCAACTCACGTCCGGCTTTCGTCGTCCATTGTTTTGATCGCAGTCCGAGCCTGCTCAGCCTCTGCTTCTGACCTGTCGGACGGTGCCGTGGTCCAGATAGAGATCGTAGATCTGGCGGACGATGGTGGCCTCGTCCTCTCTGGCAACGAGCATTCGATCCTTCGCCTCGTAACCCAGCGGTACTGGACCACCCATCCACATGCCCTTCTTCTTTGATGCTGCGATCTTGTCCCGTATCCGCTCTGCCGTGACCTCCCGCTCGAACTGGGCAAACGATAGCAGGACGTTCAGCGTCAGCCGCCCCATGCTGGTTGCCGTGTTGAACGATTGCGTGACCGAAACGAACGAAGCCTGCGCCTTGTCCAAACGCTCTATCAGCCTGCTGAAGTCCGGCAGGGATCGGGTGAGCCGGTCCACCTTGTAGACGACGATCTGGTCAACGAGGCCGTCATCGACGGCTTGCAGCAGTTCCAACAACGCTGGTCGATCCATGTTGCCGCCGGACAGGCCGCCGTCATCATAGTGATCTTTAAGCAGCACCCAGCCTTCATGCTTTTGGCTGGCGATGTATGCCTCACAAGCTTCCCGCTGGGCGTCCAGCGAATTAAACTCCTGTTCAAGCCCCTCCTCCGAAGACTTGCGGGTGTATATGGCGCATCGGACCTTTTTGGCTCTGCCAGTCAATACAGCGGCATTGCTTCGGGTCATGATCTCCTCTCCCTCATCATGGCCGCAATCCAAAGAACCGCGGTCCTGACCAATGGGCGTCAGTAATCATCTTGGCGATGGCTGACAGCGACCGGTAGCGCTTGCCCCGACACACGAACCCGCCCTTCACGACCTCCACCTGCCATGTCCGCCCGTTCCATTCCCGCACCAGTTGCGTGCCAAGGGCGAGCTTGGGGGTCAGTTTTGGCGGCGTTGACGGTGGTGCCAGATCAGGTGTCTTCGCCGAAGCAGCAGTTTTAGTTTGCTTAGCATCCGGCAGTGACCTTGGGGGCGTTTCTGTCAATGCGGCGACAGCACATACTGCCTGATCTTCGTCCCATGATGTCTGCGATGCCGAGCCGTTCGTGGGTTCAATTGCTGGGGAAGGTCTGTGCTGGACTTCCTGACAGTCTTTGATCCCGGCCTGCTTCAATGCAGAAGCCAGAACACGTTCGATACGTTTTGGGACTCGGCCCAGCGCTTCGGTCTGAACCTCGTAGGCTACCGCATCGCGGAGGAAGGCAGTCGAGGCTCGGGGAGGCGGTGGGGCACCGACCAGCTCCTGCCACCGTGTGATCAGCGTCCGCCTGTCCAGGCCGTCAAGCTCGGACAGGCGATCAGCGAGAGCGGTTCGAGATCGGCTGCTCCTCGCGATAATAGATCGCCGATGACCCGCAGTCTCGGTCACCGACGAGCTGGTCGCTGTCATCACCATCTCCCCCCTGTCTACGCCGCCTCGACCGATGGCTCCTTGGCGATGTGATAGGTACCAGCGCCGCCGTTCCCCGGCTTCCTCAGTTCAATCCCGTATCCGGCCTTCCGCAATCCGGTCAGTGCTGCCCTAGTTGTGTGCTGCTGCCAACCGAACTTCTCGCTCGCCGCTGCGATCGTCGCTCCGCTCTTGCGCTCCAGCAGCGCGATCAACTGCGCCTTCTTTGTTGGCTTCGGTGATTTGGTTGCGGTTGTGGCAGCAGTTTTACCTTCGGTCGTTGTCGTCATGATCGTATCCTCGTTTCAATTCGAAGAGCGGACTATTCCGCCTCCGTACCGAGCAGAGCCCGATCATCGGGCGACGAGACTGGCTACCGAGGGTGCAGCCGACAGACACACCAATGCTTGCGGTGACCGACAAGTCCAGTGGCTAGGAGAGAAAACGACCTGCGATAGCTGACGGAAATCGACCAGTCACAGGGATCGCTGGCTACGTCCGGGTCGGGCGGAAAGCGGACCGCGGACGGGTTCGCAGACGTTGCCACGATATAGTGCAAGCCGCCATTCAGTGAACCCGTATTGCTACAACGACCGACGACCGCACTCAGCTCTTGGCAGGCAACCACCAGCGGTGGTCAACTGGCAACGAAACAAAATTACGCAACCCGATCAGCAGGAGCAGAAAGCAGCTTAAAGAGCGACAAATTCTGTCCAACTATTGGGGAGTAGCTCACCGAATTTGGAACGGGCTCCTGTCGGATTAGGAACAGGTGAGCTTGGCACGAATTTTATCGTTTCCGTAAACCGTGCCACCAGCCATCCAGAGGTAGTCACCCTTCTTGACATCGCGGACTTGGTTCTCAGAGAACCGATAACCAGTCGTGTTCCCCCTCCTTCCTCGTAAAACTGCGAAGCGTATGACGCCACCCGAGATTTTCGCCCTGCACACTGCCCATTCGCTATCGCCGTTATCTGGATTTATAGAGATCCTCTTTTCCCCTTGGCCGGGAGGAGCTGGGAAATAGACCTCGTGAGCGTACGAAGAATTAGAGGCAACAAATGCGGTTAGAGACAATATGGACCTGTCGCGTTTCCGTTCCGCCCCCGGTGCTCGTTTAGGCCACTTTCCGTTCGAAGGCGACGGGGCTTTTCCACCCCAGTGTTGAGTGCCGACGACGCGGATTGTAGAAGCCATTGATGTACTGGAAGATCGCCATTTCGGCGTGCCGACGCGTGCTCCATGATTGTCGCCAGATCAGTTCGGCCTTTATGGTTTTGAAGAACGTCTCGACGGCGGCGTTGTCGTAACAATCACCTTTACCGCTCATGGACACCTTGAATCCATGCTCGCGCAGGATCTTCTGATAGTCGTGGGAACAATATTGGCTGCCGCGATCCGTATGGTGGATGCAGTCTGCTGGCGGTGACCGAAAGGCGATGGCCATCTTCAATGCCCGGATTGCCAGATTCCGCTTCATGCGATTGCTAACGGCCCAGCCCACAACACGCCGGGAATGCAGATCCAGGATCACGGCCAGATACAGCCAGCCCTCGTGGGTCCAGATATAGCTGATATCGCCTGCCCATTTCTGGTTTGGGCCGGGAGCGTGGAAGTCGCGATCCAGAAGATTGGGCGCGATGTTGAAAGTGTGATTGCTGTCCGTCGTGACCTTGTGCTTCCGCGTTCTCACCACAGATATGCCGTTCTGCCGCATCAGGCGCCCGACGCGGCGATGGCCTACATCCAGGCCCAATTCCTTCAACTCTTCCGTCATTCTGGGGCGACCGTAACTGCCCAGGCTCAGCCGTGATTGCTCTTTGATGTGCGCCAAAGTGACCATATCAGATCGTTGC
>CAWCWS010000006.1:0-15572 GCA_963799325.1 uncultured Alphaproteobacteria bacterium
AGTGTGTCAGGAACTGCTCGACGGCGAGTTTTTGCGACAGGTCGAGATAAGCCTCCACCGTTTCACGGTCGAACTCGGTATCGGCGAGCCTGTCTTCCAGCTTCAGCCAGTCGAACAGAAGGAAGTCCATATCGGGTTCGGAAAGCAGCGTTTCGGGCATGGTGAATCGGTCTTTGCTGGATTTTCGGGGAGGACTAAACTGCCATTCGCTTCGGTTCAAACGTCGATCACGAACCCTTTTGCCGGATCGCTTTCGCCCCGCGCCATCTTCGGGTGCAGATCGGCGAGCGCGTCGAGACCGGACAGGGTTTCGACCGCCATCCACCGTTTGCTGTCCTCGGTAGCGGCCTGCATGAACGTGTTCGTGCGGCGGGCAAATTCGTCCGCACCCCATTCCTTGGAGCGCGCGGCGATGTGAGCCGGTGCGAAGAAAAACGTGGAACGGTCGCGGATACGGGCATCGTCCCGTCGCGGCGCTTCCCAATGCGTCAGACCGACGTCGAGGGTTTGCCGCATGGCGTCGCCGAGATGGGTATGGAGCCGCCCGATGGTGGTGGCGTTGCCGGACATGTCGACGATGGCGGTGAGAACGGACGGGTCGAGGATTTCGAGATCATCGTAGGTCAGAACCGTGTCGTAGAGGCCGAGGCCCTCGACAAAATCGGTATTCGAAGGGGACGTTAGCCCGACGACGTCCGGTGCGTTCTCATCCTGCGATAAAGCGAACGCAAGGCCGATGGCGGTTTTGGAAGATGCGCTGGCAATGACGATCCGACTGGCTCCGAACCAACCGTCTTTCGACAGTGCATCCCACAGGCACCATGAGGTGACGTAGAGCGGAAACAACAGCATGTGCCGGTTTTCGGCGTCCGCATCTAACTGGTCGGTGCGCCGGTAAAAATTGTAGGTGGCGGCCAGTTCGGAGCGATGGGCGGATGCGTCGAAAAAGCGGTCCGGCGTGACCTTGGCCGGTTCCACCACCAGACTGTCTCCCGATGGCCAATAGCCGAAATAGCGCGCGCCGACCTCGATGCCCTCGCAGTTGGACGCCGCCACATCGGCATACCCCCAGACGGGGACGATACCGTGGCTGTCGTAACCGGTCGGAAAAAAGTCCCAGTATTTCAGCGTATCGCCCGCCGCCGCGTAGGTGATGTTGTTGGCGGAATAGCCGAAACGGTCGATCGTCAACCGCACCTGCCCTTCACCAATTTCACGGATTTCGGCATCAGCGATCCGCACATCGGTAATGTCGGCCCTGTTCGTTTCCAGTCGCATCACATGGCTCCTTCGATTTCGGCGATCAGTTTATGCAGATTGGCCATAGCAGGCATGGACGCCGCCTTCATGCGCCCGAGCAGCGCCTGTCTTTCCGCGTCGTTCTTGTCCACCGCACGCACCATTCCACTGAACCCATCGAGCCTGTTGTCGCGCAACCAGGCGCGGATATCCGGCTCCTGGCTCCAGTTGAACTGGTTCATCATGAAGGGTACCATGATGCGTATCCAGTCGGTGTCGTGGTTGGGCAGGGGCACGACGCCGCACAGGCGGTTCTTTTCCTTTTCGCTGTTCCGCGTCGCCTCGATATGGGCGATGAAGGCGGCGGAAAAGACGGGCTGGTACGACCGCACGGTCTGGGGCGTGATCGTATCGCCATCGAAGACCGGTTTGGTGCCGACATTGCTGATCGCGCTGGCGGAACAGTCCACATGCACGATGCCGGGGCCGGTGGGTATGTCGCCCTGCTCCAGCACGACGCGGTCGGTCTCGATGCTTTTCACACGACCCATGCGAACCACGTTGTCGATGCGCCGCAGCTGCGCCAGTTCCGCCTGACTGATCGTCGCGCCGTGGAACATTTTCGGCTTCACGGTCTGGTCGATCCTCAGCAGAATGCCCGCCTTTTCCAGCCGCTCGAACAGGTCGTCCAAAGAAGTAGCCGCGGCAATCGCTTCCATCTGCGCGGCCTGCGCGCCCATCGTCTGCATGAAGAAGGAGGCGTCGGACTGGGTGTTGATCCGGTCGATCAACCACCCGTCGCGGGGCACGATCCAACGGATGGTGGATGGATCGACGCCGTTGTCGAGCAGCCAGATGCAGGCATCCATCCCCGTCTTGCCGCCGCCGATGACCACGTAGCCTTCCGGCGGCTCGGTGATTTTCGGCAGATCATTGAGCGGGATGAAACGGACACCATCGGCCACGTCGAAAGCGGGCTTGTGGGTGGAGGGCACGGATGTCTTCAGCCATGTAGCATCGACCGTCTTGCGGGCTTTGACCTGCGTTTGATCGCCGGTCAGCTTGGACGAAAACCGTCCGTCGCCGTGATAATCGCTCATGGGAAAGAACCGCACGCGACCGGAGGGCAGAAAGGTTTCGCGCATCACCGCATCGAAATAGGCGCTCACCTGCGCACCGGTGGCAAGATCGGCCATGCCCTTGTTGTGGCCCGCCTTGTCCATCAACCCGCTCGACAATTCGCGCGAGGAGACACCGTAGAATGCGGATGGCTGATGCAGGGTGACGAAGGGATAAGCCACGTTCCAGTGACCGCCGGGTTTGGCGAAGCGGTCGACAATGACGAAGTCCGCATCGGTCTCCGCCAGCAGCACATCGGCGAACGCCATGCCGACGGCACCCGCGCCGACGATCAGATAGTCGGTTTCGATCTCGTTCATGACATCCTCGTCCGGTAATCGTGCGAAAAGTGCTGGCTAGCATAGCACCGGACCTCGCGCGACATGGCCGTTGGCTTTATGAGGAAGCGGAGGCAGGGTGAGGAACACATGATAATGCAGACCGGCAGCAATATGTATGACCGCGATCTCGACGCGAACGCGGCCAATTACGCTGCCCTGTCGCCCCTCAGCTTCATCGCCCGCGCGGCGCGCGTTCACCCGGACGCTCCGGCCATCGTGTATGAGGATGTGCGCCGCAACTGGGCCGAAACCTATGACCGCACCCGCAGGCTGGCCGGTGGCCTCGCGGCTCACGGGGTCAAGCGCGGCGATACCGTCTCGGTGATCGCAGCCAACATTCCCGAACATTTCGAAGCCCATTTCGGCGTGCCGATGGCGGGGGCGGTGCTGAACTCTATCAACACCCGCCTCGATGCAGCGACCATCGCGTTCATTCTGGACCATGCCGAAAGCAAGGTGCTGATTGTCGATCCGGAGTTTGCGGCGGTCGCCTCCGACGCGTTGGAGCGCACGGCGAACAAGGACATCCTCGTCATCCACATCGAAGACCCGCATATGCCAGCGGCGGTCACGGTCGGCTCGATGACCTACGAGGATTTGCTGGACGAGGGCAGCGCGGATTTCGACTGGACATTACCCGCCGACGAGTGGGACGCCATCGCGCTCGGCTACACGTCCGGCACGACGGGCAATCCGAAGGGCGTCGTCACCCACCATCGCGGGGCCTACCTCAACGCACTCTCCCACATCGTCGACTGGACCATGCCAACCCATGCCCGCTATCTGTGGACATTGCCCATGTTCCACTGCAACGGCTGGTGCTTTCCGTGGACAATCGCCGCTATTGCGGGCGTCAATGTCTGCCTGCGCGCCGTGCGGGACGAGCCGGTCTACCGGTTGATCCGCGACGAAAAGGTCACCCATTTTTGCGGCGCTCCAATCGTGTTGAATATGCTCGCCAATGCACCGGACGCCATGAAGGATTTCGACCATGCGGTGAAGGTGATGACCGCCGGTGCGTCCCCGCCAGCCGCCGTGATCGGCGCGATGGAAGCGATGGGGATCGAGGTGACCCATGTGTACGGGCTGACCGAAGTCTACGGCCCTTCCGTCATCAGCGTGTGGAAGGACGAGTGGAACGACCGGCCTGCCGACGAGCGTGCACGGTTGAAATCGCGACAGGGGGTCAACAACACCGCGCTGGAAGACCTGATGGTCGCGGACCCGGACACTCTGCAACCTGTGCCCCACGACGGCGAGACGATCGGCGAAATCTTTATGCGCGGCAATAATGTGATGAAGGGCTATCTGAAGAACCGACAAGCGACCGAAGCCGCGTTCCGGGGCGGATGGTTCGCCACCGGCGATTTGGGCGTGACGCATCCTGACGGCTACATTCAGATCAAGGACCGCTCCAAGGACATCATCATTTCCGGTGGCGAGAACATTTCGTCGGTCGAGATCGAGGACGTGCTGTATCGCCATCCCGACGTAATGGAGGCGGCGGTCGTCGCCAAGGCGGACGAAAAATGGGGCGAGGTGCCGTGCGCCTTCGTCGACCTGAAACCGGGGGCGGATGCCAGTGCCGAGGATATCATCGCGTTTTGCGGCGAGCATCTGGCGCGGTTCAAGAAGCCGAAAGCAGTGATCTTCGGTCCGCTGCCGAAGACGTCCACCGGCAAGGTGCAGAAGTTTGAATTGCGCCAAAGGACCGGATGACGGGCGTTTCGCTAACGGCTAGACCTTTCCCATGACACACGACCCCCGTCTCATCGTCGCTCTCGACGTGCCGTCCGTTGCGGAGGCCCGTGCGGCGATTATCGAGCTTGGTGATGCTGTTTCCTTCTACAAGATCGGGCATCAGCTCGCCTACGCACCCGCCGCCGAGAACGGGTTCACGCTGGCGCGCGAACTGGTGGCGGAGGGTAAGAGGGTCTTTCTGGATCTCAAATTACTCGACATAGACGCGACCGTCGCCAAAGGCGTGGAAAGCGTGGCCGGGCTTGGCGTTCACATGCTGACGCTCCACGCCTACCCCAAAGCGATGCGCGCTGCCGTGTCGGCGCTGGGCAGTAGTTCGATGACACTTCTCGGCGTTACCGTTCTGACGAGTATGGATGACGCCGATCTGGCGGAAGCCGGATACGCGACGGGCGCTGCCGATCTCGTGCGCCGTCGTGCCGAACAGGCGAAGGCGGCGGGTATGGGCGGTCTTGTAGCGAGCGCGCGGGAAGCGGCAGCCATCCGCACCATCGTCGGCCCCGATATGGCCATCGTCACGCCGGGCATTCGACCGAAAGGGTCGGATGCGGGGGACCAGAAACGCGTCATGGGACCGGGTGATGCTTTGCGCGCCGGTGCGTCCCATCTGGTCGTGGGTCGCCCGATCATGCAGGCTGCCGACAAACGCGCTGCGGCGCTCGCCATACTCGAAGAAATGAAAGGGAATTGACATGACTGCAAAAGGGCCAAAAGGCTACTGGATCGCACGGGTCGATGTGGAAAACGCCGAACGCTACCCCGACTATGTTGCCACCGCCAAACCGGCCTTCGAAGAGTTCGGCGCGACGTTTCTGGTGCGCGGCGGGGAGACCCATTCGCTGGAAGGCCCCAACCGTGCCCGCAACGTGGTGATCGCGTTCGACAGTGTGGAAACGGCGCTGGCCTGCTACAATTCTGAAGCCTACCAGACCGCCAAGGCGATCCGCCTTACGGCGGCGCAGAGTGAGCTGATCATCGTGGAAGGTGTCGAATAGTTCACATTTGCGCGACCGATTTTTCTTGAAGCCGCGCCGGAGACTCCTATCTGAAGGTCAAGCAAGACGCGGGTCTCCAGCCGCCGAAAGCACCATTTTTCAGAGGGGTTTTCCTATGAATGCACTTATCCGACCGGCTTGGACGCCTGCCACGATCGCGCTGATGATTATCGGCTTCATGATCTTTTGGCCACTTGGCGTGGCCATGATCGCCTACATCGTTTGGGGTGACCGTCTCGACCAGTTCAAGTCCGACGTGAACCGCGCCACCGACAAGGCTACGAACGCTTTCTCGAAAGGCAACTTTCGCGGTCCGTTCGGTCAGACCGGCATGGCCCGCACCGGCAACGTCGCTTTCGACGACTGGCGCGAGACAGAACTGAAACGCCTGCATGAAGAGCGCATGAAGCTCGATACAGCGCGCGCTGAATTCGACGATTACGCCCGCGAACTGCGCCGCGCCAAGGACGAGGAGGAGTTCAACTCCTTTATGTCCAACCGTCACGAGACGGTCGAGAACAGCGAAACGCCGAAGGTGGTCAAACCCGCCAAGGCAAAGAAAGCCGGTAACGGCAATCCCGCTGCCGCGTAAATGCTGCAAGCCAACAGAAAGGTCCGCTGGAAACAGCGGGCCTTTTTGCTTTTTGGGGCTGAAAAACGCACAAATCCTCGTCGAATCTGTTAGCCGTCTCCTATGCTGTCGCTACTGAAAAAACGCCCTGCCCCTGCCAATGGCCGTGTCGAGCGGTGGACGTTGCTGGAAATCGACGGACGGGCGGTCGATGTGCGGGTGGTGGAAAACCCGCGCACCACGCGGCTGACGCTCCGGCTGGTGCCATCCGGCAAGACAGGCGAGGCGTTGCGCGTCACCGTGCCGCCCGGAACGCGGGAAGCGGATGTCGATGGCTTTCTGCACCGCAACCGGCACTGGGCGGCGGCGCGGCTGGCGCGGTTGCCGGATGTCGTCAAAATCGTGGAAAAAGCGACCATCCCGTTGCGCGGGGTACCGCATCGCATCCTTCATTCCGGTCGAACGCGCGGGGTTGTCGCGACGGGTATGGACGAAGACGGCGCGGTGATCCGCGTGCATGGAGACCGGGGCACCGTGCCGAAGAAGGTGGTCGAGTTTTTGAAGCGGCAGGCGCGAGCCGATTTGACCAAAGCGGTGACGCGTTACAGCGCCATGCTGGATGTGAAGGCGGCCTCCATCACCCTGCGTGATACGACCTCCCGCTGGGGGTCCTGTTCCACCACCGGCGCGCTCAATTTCTCTTGGCGCATCGTGCTGGCGCCCCCCGCGGCGCTGGACTATCTCGCCGCCCACGAGGTGGCACATCTGCGCGAGATGAACCATTCCGATGCGTTCTGGTCGCTGGTCGCCGATATCTGCCCCGGTTACGAAGCGCAAAAGGCATGGTTGCGGGCCCACGGTTCGGGCTTGCACGCGGTACAGGCCTGATCCACAGCAATCTTATGGATAAATCCCTCCCTCTCCTGGTCAAGATTTGCGGCTTGTCGACTGTCGAAGCGGTCGACACCGCCGTGGCGCATGGCGCGACGCATTTGGGCTTCATCTTCTTCGAAAAGAGCCCGCGCAACGTAAGCGCTGAACGGGCCTTCGAGTTGTCTGCCCATAAAGGGGGCGCAAAAACAGTCGCCGTGACAGTGAATGCTGACGACGCGACGCTCGATGCCGTCGTCGAGACCATGCGGCCCGACATGCTGCAACTGCACGGGCTGGAAACCGCCCAACGGGTGCGGGACGTTTCGCGCCGCTATGGATTGCCGGTCATCAAGGCCGTGCCCGTATCCGTGCCCGACGATCTGGTGGTCCTGAACGCCTATGACGGTGTCGCCGACATGCTGTTGCTGGACGCGAAGGCGCCAAAAGATGCGGCCCTGCCAGGCGGCAACGGGGTGGCGTTCGACTGGTCATTGCTGGATGATCTATCGTTGACCGTTCCGGCGTTGTTGTCCGGCGGCATCGGGCAACGTAATCTGAAAGCAGCCCTTGAGACGGTCGAGCGCGTCGCACCGGTAGCAGGGCTCGATCTCTCCTCTGGTGTGGAAAGCGCGCCGGGTGTTAAAGACAATGCGAAGATCGCGGCGCTGCTCAATGCGTGCTTTGCGACAGAATTATCGAAAGACAGGTCATGAACATCCACGCCCCGAACTCATTCAGGAACGGCCCGGACGAGCAGGGCATGTTCGGCATTTTCGGCGGGCGGTTCGTTGCCGAAACGCTCATGCCCAATATTCTGGAACTGGGCGAGGCCTACGAGGCCGCCAAGCAGGATCCGGCTTTTCGCGACGAACTGGCCTGGCTCAACAAGCATTATACGGGCCGGCCCTCGCCGCTCTACTATGCCGAAAGCCTGACGAAACAACTGCGAGAGGGGGCGGCAGACGGCAAGGGCGCGAAAATCTACTTCAAGCGCGACGAGCTGAACCACACCGGTTCCCACAAGATCAACAACTGCCTGGGTCAGATCCTGCTCGCCAAACGCATGGGCAAGACGCGCATCATCGCGGAAACCGGCGCGGGCCAGCACGGCGTGGCTTCCGCCACCGTTGCCGCCCGTTTCGGCCTGCCCTGCGTCGTCTATATGGGTGCCAAGGACGTGAAGCGGCAATCGCCGAACGTCTTCCGCATGAAGCTGCTGGGTGCCGAGATCGTGCCGGTGGCATCCGGGCGTGGCACATTGAAGGACGCCATGAACGAAGCCTTGCGTGACTGGGTGACGAATGTGGAGGACACTTATTACCTCATCGGCACCGCGGCAGGCCCGCACCCCTACCCCGAACTGGTGCGCGACTTCCAAAGCGTTATCGGCACCGAAACGCGGGAACAGATGCTGGAGGCCGAGGGCCGTTTGCCGGACATGATCGTAGCGTCGGTGGGCGGTGGCTCCAATGCGATCGGGCTCTTTCACCCGTTTCTCGACGACAAGGATGTGCAGATCGTCGGTGTCGAAGCCGGTGGCAAGGGGCTGGACGGGGACGAGCATTGTGCCTCGCTGACCGCGGGGTCACCGGGTGTGCTGCATGGCAACCGCACCTATCTGTTGCAGGACGCCGAGGGGCAAATCGAGGAAGGTGCCTCGATTTCCGCCGGTCTCGACTATCCCGGTATCGGGCCGGAACATTCCCATCTGAAAGAGACCGGTCGCGTCGAATACGTGCCCATCATGGACACGGAGGCGCTGGAGGCCTTCCAGCTGCTGTGCCGCACCGAAGGTATCATCCCTGCCCTGGAGCCCGCCCATGCGCTGGCCGAAGTCGTCAAACGCGCGCCGCAAATGGACGCCGACCAGATCATCGTGATGAATTTGTGCGGTCGCGGCGACAAGGACGTGCATACGGTGGCGGAAGCGCTGGGGATGGAGTTGTGAAACGACGTGTCATTTTATTTGCAAGCGCATTCTCATTCATATTGCTGATTGCGATCGCCGTTCTAGCTTTCGAGGGCGTCACTTTAGATCAACAGACAAAAATACGGTATTCCGGCGAGTTTTTAAGGGATTTGGACATATCGGAAATTCCGCAGGTGAGGGTTGTTACCAAGACTACAACAAAACGAATTTCGGTTCCTATACGGGGCTTTGGCGGCAGACAGTCGGTGACAATTCCGATGGAGGAGATAGAAATAACACCGGTTTCACAAACCGAATTTGACGAGTACAAAAAGACTGTTGAATCAAAAATTCTTGAACATTTGAATTCTAATTCTTCTAGCGGATCTTTGAATGTCTTAATTGCATTGATCAGTGCAATAGCTGCCTGCGCTCAGGCTTTCGTGGCCTTCGCAGTTTGGAAGAAGATTAGCTAATTGCAGCAGTGATAAAATACTAATGACCCAGCGCCTCACCTCCACCTTCGCCGCCCTGCGCGAGGCGAACCGACCTGCTTTTGTTACCTATATCATGGCAGGCGACACGAGCCTCGACACGTCGCTTGCCATCATGCGCGGGCTGCCTGAAGCCGGTGCGGATATCATCGAACTGGGCATGCCGTTTTCCGACCCGATGGCAGACGGGCCTGCCATTCAGGCCGCCGCCCTGCGCTCGCTCGATGGTGGGCACACGATGCAGCGCACGTTCGACATGGTGCGCGCATTCCGGAAAGATGATGACGCCACGCCGATCATCCTGATGGGCTATTACAACCCGATCTACCGCTATGGGCCTGAAAAATGGCTTGCGGACGCCAAGGCTGCGGGTATCGACGGTATGATCATCGTCGACCTGCCGCCGGAAATGGACGAGGAACTGTGTCTGCCAGCCTTGGAAACGGGCTTGTCGTTCATCCGCCTCGCCACGCCCACGACCGACGCCAAGCGTCTTCCCAAGGTGCTCTCCAACACGTCCGGCTTCGTCTATTACGTCTCCATGAACGGCATCACCGGGTCCGCCGATGTGGACCCGGAAGCGGTGGCCGCCTCTGTCGCTCACATCAAGGCCAAGACTGACCTGCCGATCTGCGTGGGATTCGGTGTCAAGAGCGCCGACCATGCCCGCGCCATCGGCAAGGCGGCTGACGGAGTTGTCGTCGGCTCGGCCATTGTCTCGGCCATCGCCGCCGCACCGGAGGGCGAGGGCGTAGCTGCCGCCCTTGCGATGGTGCGCGACATCGCCGAAGGGGTGCATGCGGCCCGCGCTTGAAGCTGCGCCCCGCTGTCCATAGTCTGTCACCAACAAAGCGCCGCAACCGGCATCAAACGGAACCTGCCCGCCCATGAACTGGATTACCAACTACGTCCGCCCGAGCTTCGACTTTTTCAACCGCAAGCAGATGCCGGAAAACCTGTGGGTGAAAGACCCGCAGACCGGCGAAATGATCTTCCACGAGGATCTGGCGAAGAATCAGTATGTGGTACCATCATCCGGCTATCACATGGCGATCCGTGCCGACGAGCGGCTGAAACATTTCTTCGATGATGGCACATACAAAACGCTGAAACAGCCGACCGTCGCCATCGATCCGCTAAAATTCCGCGACGAACGTAAATACACCGACAAGCTGAAGGAAAACCGCACCAAGGCGGGCACTGAGGACACGATCGTGGCCGCTGTGGGCACGCTCCACGGGCAGGATGTGACGGCTTGTGTGCAGGACTTCAAGTTCATGGGTGGCTCGCTGGGCATGGCCGCCGGTGAGGCCATCATCGCCTCGATGGAAGAGGCCGTGAAACGCCGCACGCCCTATGTCCTATTCGCCGCTTCCGGCGGGGCGCGGATGCAGGAGGGCATTTTATCGCTGATGCAGCTGCCACGCACCACAGTCGCCGTGCAGATGCTGAAAGAGGCCGGACTGCCCTACATCGTGGTGCTGACGAATCCCACGACCGGGGGCGTCACGGCGTCGTATGCCATGCTGGGCGATATCCAGATCGCCGAGCCGGGCGCGCTGATCTGCTTTGCAGGGCCGCGCGTCATTGAACAGACGATCCGCGAAAAACTGCCGGAAGGGTTTCAGCGGGCCGAATATCTGAAGGATCACGGCATGGTGGACATGGTGGTGCCGCGCGGCGATCTCCGCGATACGATCTCCGCGCTCACGACGATCCTCATGAAGCAGCCCAAGCCGGAGCCGGTTGCCGAGCCGGTGGTGGAAGTCGAAGAGTCGGGCGAGGCGGTGGAAGTGTCCAAGGCGGTTGCAGAAGACAAGGCCAGCGTGAAGCCGAACCCGTCCGGTGCCCCTGCACCGGCTGCAGGCTGACGACAAGCGGCATGAACGCCGCTGCCAGCGCCATCGAGGCGTTGATGCGCCTGCACCCGAAAGGGTTCGATCTGTCGCTCGGGCGTATTACGGCGCTGCTTGCCAAACTCGGCAATCCCCACCTTGCGTTACCGCCTGTCATTCATGTGGCGGGGACCAATGGCAAAGGGTCCACAGTGGCCTTCACCCGCGCCATTCTGGAAGCGGCGGGGTTGCGGGTGCATGTGGACACCTCACCCCATCTGGTGAACTGGCACGAACGATACCGGCTGGCCGGAACGCTGGTGGACGACGCCGAACTGGCGGCGACCGTCGAGGAGGTGGCGCTGGCCAATGACGGACAGGCCATCACCGTCTTTGAAATCCTCACCGCCGTCGCCTTCCTGCTGTTTGCACGCCATCCGGCGGATGCGACGCTGATCGAGGTCGGGCTTGGCGGGCGGTTCGACTGCACCAATGTGATGGAGGACGTGGCGGTCAGCGTCATCACGCCGGTGTCGATGGACCACGAAGCGTTTCTCGGCGACACCCTGGCCAAGATCGCCTTCGAAAAGGCCGGCATCATCCGCAAGGCAACGCCGGTCATCGTCGGATTGCAAGCGGACGATGCGCTGGAGGTGATCGAACGACAGGCGGCGAAGATGCGCGCGCCCGTTTCGATACAGGGGCAGGAGTTCTCGGCATTTGAAAATCGGGGGCGCATGGTCTGGCAGGGGGAAGACCGGCTGATCGACCTGCCGAAACCGAACCTGTTCGGCGCGCACCAGATCGACAATGCGGCAACCGCCATCGCTGCGTGTCTCGCCTTTGCGGAACGCACCGGCCACGCCATTTCGGACGACGCGATTTCCCGCGGCGTCACGTCCGCCGACTGGCCCGCGCGAATGCAGCGCCTGAGGGGAGGACGGCTGTTCGATTTCGCGCCGGACGGGGCGGATATCTGGATCGACGGGGGGCACAACCCTGCGGCGGGGCTGGCACTGGCGCACGCGCTAGCAGAGCTGGACAGGCGTGACCCACGCCCCATTCACCTGATTTGCGGAATGCTCGACACGAAGGACGCCGCCGGATTTCTGCAACCGCTGGGCACAGCCGCCGTTTCGGCCAGCGCCGTCACGGTGCGCTCCAGCGACGCCGGTGTTCCTGCTGAAAAGCTGTGCCGTACGATGCAGGGGGCAGGGCTCGATGCCCGCGTTGCAAACTCGCTGGAAGACGCGCTTTCGCAAGCAACCGATCAACAGCCGCGCATCATCATTGCGGGATCGCTGTATCTCGCGGGCGAGGCACTGGCGGCCAACGGAACGCCGCCCCGATAGTGGAGCGCCTGTTGACGGACCATCCGCCATCGCAAAGACTTGCGTGGGGGCGAGCGTGACGGAGAGGCTTATGACAGAAGTCATCGGCGACACCATCGCCAATATCGACCTGTTCGCGGGCCTGGACGCGGATAGTGCCGCCGCCCACTCGCGGCGCTGTTCGTGGATGAACCACGAGCCGAACGAACTCGTCATCGACTACGACGACGACACCTGCGACGTCCGGTTTATCCTGTCCGGCACCGTGCGCATCGTGCTGCGGATCGCCACCGGACGCGAGGTCATTCTGACCGAAATGGGAGGGGGCGAGTATTTCGGTGAACTGGCCGCGCTCGACGGGCAAGGCCGCTCCGCCAACGTGACGGCGCTGACCCGCACGCGGGTTTGCGTCATGCCGCAATCGGTTTTTTTGGAACTCATAGACAGCGAGGCGACCGTCAACCGGCGGGTGATGCTGATGCTGGCGCAACGCATCCGCCAACTGAACGAGCGGGTCTCGGAACATTGCTTTCTGCAAACCAAGCACCGGCTTTACATCGAATTGCTGCGCCAGTCGAAACCCCGCGCGGTCAATCCCGCTCACCGCGCGATCTCACCGCCCCCGGTGCAGCGCGACCTCGCGGCGCGGATCGGCACGCGGCGCGAAGTGGTCAGCCGCGAAATCGCGCGGTTGAAGCGGGACAAGATCGTCGAAACGACGACCGGCGCGCTGGTGCTAACCGATATTGCGAGCCTGAACCGCCTTATTCACAAAGGCTGGGAAGAAGCCGGATAGTGCGGCTTACAGCAGGGACCGAAGGTCCGCCTCGCGGTCGTTGACCAGCCAGCCGTAGTAATTTTCCTTCGGCAGTTCGCCCTTGCGTTTCGCCGCATCGGCACGAGCCGTCACGTTGCCGAGGTTGTAGAGCGTGGCCGTGATGCCGGGGTTGTTCGAGATGTCGAAACCGGCACGGGCGTAGGCGTCGATGGCATGGCGCAGGACGGCCGCCATGTAGATCAACGTGGAGTCCGGCTCCATGATCGTGTTGTAGATTTGCGGCGCATTGTCCGCATCGAGTTTTGCCGTGCGAGGCAGTTTTGCGCGCACGATGTCGTTGACCTTCAGGGCCGTGAGCGGGTTCAATTGGCCCAACCCGAACGTCTGCCCCGCATAGAGCGGCTGGAAGAAGACGCGCCCGAACCGGTCATCCGGCCAGGGCTTTCCACCGACCGTCTTGCCACGATAGGTGATGTCCCAGATCGCCTCGCGGCACGACCACAGGTCATAGGACGACAGGCCGGTCGAGCATTGCGAAAACGGCTGTTGCTGCACGAAATCGGCGACGGTCACCCCGTCATACTGGAAATCGAGCCCCTGCCCCGCATAGGACAGAGCCTTGACGTAGTAGGTCTGCAGCCGGTCCATCGCGTCCACATTATAGGTGTGCTCCCCCACCAGCGCGCCGACGATATGGATCGGGTCGATGCCGAATGTCTTTGCCGCGCTCCTGATCTTGGAGATCAGCTTGCGGTCGGTCGCCAGCAGATTGCGGATTTTCGCGTATTTCGCCTCGAAAGACGTGCCCTGCGTGCGGATGACGGAGCCAGCGGGCACCGGTGGCTGAGCGGCAGACCGGTTGCCCGGCGGCACGGGGGTGGCGGCGAGGGCGGGCAGGGCGAAGACGAGGGTGAAGATGAGAGCAAGGGCGCGTAACATGCGCCAGTTATGCCAGCGGCTTGCGGGGTTGGGAAGGGTGGGTAACGTCCCAGTTTGAATGACCTGTAAGCGGACTTTCAAGACCCTTGACTGGCGTCGTTGAGGAAGGAAATGAAAGCATGCAGCCTCAATCAGATGGAGTTTTATAGAAAGTTTTTAAATTGTTCTACGGTTCCGTGATTTACACTGCTTTGCAATTCGATACGGAGACGGTGAACCTGCCCAGATGAGTTATTTAATTTCATGAAATTCGTCATAGATAGCAACTATCTTCAAGATGAAAGACTGCGCCGTTATCTATCGGGCAAGAGATCGAATTATGCCGTTCTCACAGACTATGCTGCGATGGAAGCCTATAAAGGTAACACACTTGAATCAATTTACAAATCAACAGAAATTTTGGCTGAGTTTCCTCAGCAGGTAATAGTTCTTAAGGGAACAACGGAAGTTGGTAAGCTTAGCGGAAGGTCGTCTGGTTTAACCAAGCGGATGGTTTGGACCGAAGTTACTCAAGGTTTCCAAAATTACTGTGATCATCTAAAGTTAGCTAGATTGGGAAACCGTCAACTAGAAAAACAACTGCTCGAACACGGAGCCGCAGCGACTGAACATTTGGAAAAAATTCTTGCTGACGCTGCTCATTTGCAAGATGCTATGAAAGACGTCTCCAACATATTCAGCCCTGCAGAAATTCGCGCGCTTAGAACTGATGGAAACTATCCGCCTGAATTAGCAAAAAAAACTATGGAGCTCGTGGATGAATTGGCAGTGCAGGCCCGAAAAGCACACCCGCATGGCGTAAAGTGCCCCCAGTATCATGAATTGCCTAACACATTTCTATATCGAACTTCGTTAATACACATAGTATACATGCTCCAGTGGATGAGGATGGGGAGTCCTGTTCGTACGCATCCAAAGAAAGTTAGTAACGACATGGTCGATGTCAATTTTGTGACCTACGCAACTTACTTCGATGGAATTCTACGTCATGATAAGAAACTACATGAACTACATTATGAAAGCCGCTACTTGCTAGGTTTAATCATTCGAAATGTTGCACATCGCACAGGACGGCAGTGATGGTAGATGCCAACCGCAATTCATCTAACACGGCATCTCAGTTTAGCCCTGGCTAACGATGTTAGGACGAAATCGTTTGGGATGGCGCGTCACTTTGAGCTCGAAGCGGCCGTACGCCGGGTGGCGCTTCATCGTCGCTGATCGACATTCACAGCTCGAAGCAGACATCCAAACTGAAACACATTCAAAGTCTGAAGCGACATATCCATCACCGGTTCGGCAACCGCCCGGCACGGGCCCGCTGAGACCGCCCTACAAAATATACCGCGACAAATCCGTATCCTTCGCCAGATCGCCGACATGCGCC
>CAWCWS010000007.1:0-159327 GCA_963799325.1 uncultured Alphaproteobacteria bacterium
GGCGGAGAGACAGGGATTCGAACCCTGGGTGCCCGTAAAGGCACAACGGTTTTCGAGACCGCCACGTTCGACCACTCCGTCACCTCTCCGCGGGGGATGTCGGGCGGGAAATTGCCGCTCCGCATCCGTGGGTCGTCCGAGATGGGCAGGTATCGGTTGTAGCGGGTGAAATCAAGGGCGCAGATCATGGTTTGACGCCATACACGCCTTGACTTGAATGCAATCCTTGCCCAAGAAACGCCCGTGCGCGCTCGGCAGCCATGCCCTTGGTATGGCACGAGCGCCATTCGACTTTCGGTCCGAAACGTTCGGACGAAGGTTTTCATTGTAACCAGACTGGCAAAAAGACGGCGGCGGGTCGTTAATCGCGTCCGCAAAGACCGTGGCCTCGAACGAAAGTGAAAAACATGTTCGCAGTCATAAAGACCGGGGGGAAGCAGTACAGCGTCCAGCCCGACGACGTTATCCGCGTCGAAAAACTGGCCGGTGAACCCGGCGATATGATCGAACTCGGCGAAGTGCTGATGATCGGCAACGAGGTGGGCGCGCCGCTCATCGACGGTGCAATGGTCATGGCGGAAATCGTCGATCAGAGCCGTGCCCGCAAGGTCATCGCTTTCAAGAAGCGCCGCCGTCAGAATTCCCGTCGCAAAATCGGCCATCGCCAGCACTATACCGAGCTGTTGATTTCCGAAATTCTCGGCAAGGGCGAGAAGGCCACCAAAAAATCCACCGGTGCCGGTGCCAGAAAAGCTTCGGGGCGTTCAGCCGTGGCGCGGTCCGGTGCGAAGTCATCGGCTGACGATACAGCCAAGGATGGTGCAGGTTCAGCAGGCGTCGGTAAGGGCGATGAGTCGCCTGCCCACCAGCCCGGTGGCGACGATGCGCCCGCGCCGAAGCCGGTTCCGGTCGATAACGGCACACAGAAATCCCTCGCCGATCTTGATGGACCGCTGTTCACAGCGCCCGAGGGTGATGCGGACAAGCTGACCGATATCAAGGGCATCGGTCCGGTTGCCGAACGTCAGCTGAAGGAACAGGGCATCACCACGTTCAAGCAGATTGCCGAACTCAGCGCCGATGACATTCAGCGCGTCGACGATTATATGCCGTTCTCGACGGCGCAGATCGAAGACTGGCAGGCTCAGGCGAAAACGAAGATCGCCTAGGCGATCTGGTTTTCGCTTCATGTTTGGCGATATTCGCTTTCGCGATATCGGCTGGAAAAATCAGATAAAGGCGTTCGTGGATACGGGCGCACCCTTAGGAAACAAGATTATGGCTCACAAGAAAGCAGGCGGTTCCTCCCGCAACGGTCGCGATACGGCAGGCCGACGCCTTGGCGTGAAGAAATTCGGCGGCGAAGCGGTCGTTCCGGGCAACATTCTCATCCGCCAGCGTGGCACGAAATGGCATCCCGGCACCAATGTCGGCATGGGCAAGGATCACACCATCTTTTCGCTCGTGGAAGGCAAGGTCTCGTTTGCCACCAAGGCGAACAACCGCGTCACCATTTCCGTGGTGCCGAACGATGCGAAAGCAGCCGCAGAATAAAAGCCGGACTTCATGTCAACCGGCGCTCCATAGCCCCGGTGTCTTGAATCCAGTGTCATGGAAAAGACGCATCGAAAGGGGAGATGGGGTGCCATCTTCCCTTTTCGTGTTTTCAGCCATGTCTGTCTGAGGCGAAAGGGACTGCTCGGGAGGTCGATCCTATGCATGTACTCGTGACCCGCAGGTTGACCCTGCGCCCGCCGCTCGATGTGGACGCTAACGCCATCGCACGGCTTCTCGCTGACGCGCGTGTTGCGCGCAATCTGACCGGTGTTCCGTCATCCTACACCGTGGATGATGCACGCGCCTGGATTGCGGGCGAGGTCGAGGACCATTCTGCAGGCTGCACATTCACGATACATCGCAATACCCTGATCGGCGCAGTCGGCGTGCGGCCGCGTGGTGAAGGGCATGACCTCGGCTTCTGGCTTGCGCCGGACTTGTGGGGGCAAGGGCTGATGAGTGAGGCGGGACGGGCTGTATTGGCCCATGCGTTCCGACAGCTTGGCATTGACCGAATCACATCGGGTGCCTTCGAGGATAACATTGCCTCGCTGCGGGTGCTGGAGAAGCTCGGTTTCGATATGACCAGCCATGAAAGCATGGTTTCACCCACACGGGGCACGGCGGCGAATGCCGTTCGTATGGCGCTATCGCGCACGACCTTCGAAGCGAAGTTCGGTGCACTGGAAACCGAACGTGCCGCGTAGGCGTTGCTTTTCCGACAACGCCCGCCGAGACCCCGCCATGCCCCCACTCCTTTCCCGCTTCCTGTTGGCAGTCGCGCTGATTGTTTCCCTGTTTGCCAGCGTCATGGCTCACGCGGCGGATACGTTCCGGTTCGAAGACTATTTCCGGGGCAAGACGGTCGCTTTCGGTCGCTTCAAGGCAATCAACGGCGTGGACCGGCGTTTTCGGGTCGATCTCGTCGGCACCTGGAATGGCAAAACGCTGAAGCTGGTCGAGACTTTCAAATACGATGATGGCGAGCGCGACACAAAGACCTGGTTTTTCACCAAGACCGGCGAGGGGCGCTACACCGGTACGCGCGACGACGTGAGGGGCGACACGAAAGTGCGGGTGCGGGGCGACACGGCACGCTACAGTTACAGTCTGTTTCTCGATGCGGAAAACCGCTCCAATCTCGTGCGGTTCCGGGACAAGATGGTGCTGCGCGATGATGGCACGGTGCGCAACACGGCCACCGTGTTCAAGACGATCCTGCCAGTGGGGCGGGTGGAGGTTATTTTCGCGCGGCCAAAAGATATCGGCAAGATCGAACGCCCGTAATGGTCGCCTTCCTGCAGATGACGGGTTAGATAAACGGACCTTTGCGACTGAAAGCCCGTTCCCATGAAGTTCCTTGATGAAGCCAAAGTCTATGTGCGTTCCGGTGCGGGCGGGCCGGGTGCAGTCGCGTTTCATCGCGAGAAATACATCCAGTACGGGGGGCCGGATGGCGGAGATGGCGGCAGGGGCGGCGATGTATGGGCGGAGGCTGTCGAGGGTCTCAACACGCTGATCGACTTTCGCTACCAGCCTCACCACCGTGCCAAGAATGGTGTCAACGGCATGGGCAAAAACCGCCACGGGGCCCGTGGGGCCGACGCGGTTTTGAAAGTGCCGGTGGGGACCCAGCTTTATGAGGAAGATGGCGAAACGCTGATCGGCGATCTAACCGAAGAGGGTCAGCGCATTCTTATTGCCAAGGGCGGCAATGGCGGCTTCGGCAACGCCCATTTCAAGACATCCACCAATCAGGCTCCCCGCAACGCCAATCCCGGTCAGCCGGCGGACGAGCGCACGGTCTGGCTGCGGCTGAAAGTCATTGCCGATGCGGGGATCGTCGGCCTGCCCAATGCGGGCAAGAGCACGTTTCTGGCCACCGTGTCTGCGGCGAAACCGAAGATTGCGAA
The DNA here is from genome assembly GCA_963799325.1 of uncultured Alphaproteobacteria bacterium. Classification (GTDB taxonomy): domain Bacteria; phylum Pseudomonadota; class Alphaproteobacteria; order Rhizobiales; family Rhizobiaceae; genus Pseudahrensia. Next base: position 3,471 of record CAWCWS010000007.1, read on the forward strand.
CTATCCGTTCACGACGCTCTACCCACACCTCGGCGTGGCCCGCATCGACGGGCGCGGTCTGGTGATCGCCGATATTCCCGGTCTCATCGAGGGCGCCCACGAAGGCGCGGGTATCGGCGACCGGTTCCTCGGCCATGTGGAGCGCACGCGGGTGCTGCTGCATCTGGTGTCGGGGCTGGAAGAGGATGTCGGTGTTGCCTACCGCACGGTGCGGGGCGAAATCATCGCCTATGGCCACGGGCTTGCCGACAAAGCGGAGGTCATCGTGCTGTCGAAGGTCGATACGCTGGACGAGGAACTGATCGACATATTGAGCGCGGAACTGCGGAAAGCCAGCGGCGCGGAGACGGTTCTCGCCATGTCATCCGCCACCCATCGCGGCACGGACGATGCCCTGCGCGCGCTGATGGTGCATATCGAGGCCATTCGCGCGGCTGAGGAGCCGGAACAGGACGATCCGCGCTACGATGATGCGTCACTTGCGACAGTTCCCGCCGAGCAGGTTCTGCCCGGTGAGGGCACCGGAAGCGATCATGGCTGACCTGTTGGCCGGGAGACGGCGTGTCGTCGTCAAGATCGGCTCGTCCTTGCTGGTTGACCCTGCATCCGGCCTGAAGACCGCATGGCTGGCGTCACTCGCGGACGATCTGGCTGCCCTCGCCAAGGGCGGCGCGCAAATTCTGCTCGTGTCGTCCGGTGCCATCGCGCTCGGTCGCACGGTGTTGAAACTGCCGCGGCGCGGCCTCAAACTCGACGAGGCCCAGGCGGCGGCGGCTGTCGGGCAGATCGCGCTGGCGCGGGCATGGTCGGAGGCGTTGGACGCGCACGATCTGGTGGCCGGGCAAATGTTGCTGACCCTGCACGACACGGAAGGCTCCGCCGGGCGGCGGTCGTATCTCAATGCGCGCGATACCGTCGAACGGTTGCTGGCCTTCGGTGCCGTGCCGGTGGTCAACGAGAACGATACGGTCGCTACGTCCGAAATCCGCTACGGCGATAACGACCGCCTTGCCGCGCGTGTTGCGACGATGGCGGGGGCGGATATGCTCGTGCTTCTATCCGACATTGACGGCCTCTACACGGCACCGCCTGCCGACGACCCCGATGCCGAACTTGTACCCATCGTGTCCGCTATCACGCCACAGATCGAGGCTATGGCGGGTTCAGCCGGTTCTGAGCTGTCACGCGGCGGCATGGTGACGAAGATCGAGGCGGGCAAGATCGCCACGCGTGCCGGGTGTGCGATGATCATCGCGTCCGGCAAGCACGACCATCCCCTTGCCCGCCTGCGGCAGGGTGCGCCGTCCACTCTTTTCGAAGCCGCCTCCGGCACGTCCGCGCGCAAGGCGTGGATTGCCGGTCAGTTGGAGACCTGCGGAACGATACGGGTCGATGCGGGCGCCGCACGGGCGATGGGGCAGGGCAAGAGCCTGTTGGCGGCGGGCATCACGGGTATCGACGGGACGTTCGACCGGGGCGACCCGGTGGGCATTGAGGGGCCGGATGGCACCCTCGGGCGCGGCCTTGCCGGTTACGACAGCGACGATGCGCGGCGTATCATCGGACTCCGGACGGACGCTATTGTCGAAGTGCTCGGCCACGGCGGACGACCCACGGTCATCCACGCGGACGACATGATGCTGGTCGCCACCGACCCTGCCGGTTGACGCTGCGGAAGCGCCGTCGCAAAACGCGCTCATGTTGAAAAAACCCTCTCCCGATCAGTCCAACCTGCCTGCCGTCATGGCAGATATGGGCCGTCGTGCCCGCGCGGCATCCCGCGTGCTGGCAACCGCAAGCGGTGAGCGCAAACACGCTGCTCTCATCGGCGCTGCCGAGGCGATCCGGCAGGGGATGCAGACGATACTCGATGCCAACGCGCTGGATATGGCCGCCGGTGAGGAGGCGGGTCTGTCGGCGCCCATGATGGACCGGCTGAACCTTTCACGGAATCGCGTGCTTGACATGGCCAATGCGGTGCAGGCCATCGGTGCCATGCCGGATCCCGTTGGCACCGAAATCGCGCGGTGGGAACGCCCGAACGGTCTCGACATTGCCCGTGTCCGCACGCCGTTGGGTGTGATCGGTGTGATCTACGAAAGCCGTCCGAACGTCACCGCCGATGCGGGTGCGCTGTGTCTAGCGGCTGGTAATGCCGTCATCCTGCGCGGAGGGTCGGATTCGGTTCATTCATCGCAGGCCATTCATGCCTGCATGGTGCGCGGGCTGGAAACGGCTGGTCTTCCGGCGGATGCTATCCAGCTTGTCGAGACCACCGACCGTGCCGCCGTGGGCGAGATGCTGGCCGGTTTGCAGGGCAATGTGGACGTGATCGTGCCCCGCGGCGGGCGCAGTCTTGTGGAGCGGGTGCAGCGCGATGCCCGCGTGCCTGTTTTTGCCCATCTGGAAGGGGTGGTGCATGTCTATGTGGATGCTTCTGCCGACCTCGATATGGCGGTAGCCATCGTGCTGGATGCCAAGTTGCGGCGCACGTCGATCTGCGGGGCAGCTGAAACCCTGTTGATCGACCGCAACGATGCCGACAGATTGGCGAAACCGTTGATCGGCGCGCTGCTAGCTGCGGGCTGCGAAATACGCGGCGACGAGGCCATCCAGAAACTCGACCCGCGTGTCGAAATCGCCACCGAAGCCGACTGGCCCGCCGAATATCTCGATGCGATTATCGCCGCCGGTCTGGTGGACGGTGTGGAGGGCGCGGTGCGCCATATCGAGCGCTATTCCTCCAGCCACACCGATGCCATCGTCGCCGATGATCAGGCGGTTGCGGACCGGTTTCTCACCGGTCTCGACAGCGCCATCCTGCTGCACAACGCCTCGACGCAGTTTGCCGATGGGGGCGAGTTCGGCATGGGGGCGGAGATCGGTATTGCCACCGGCAAGATGCATGCGCGCGGGCCGGTCGGCGTCGAGCAGCTCACCTCGTTCAAATATGTGGTGCGCGGCTCCGGCCAAGTCCGTGGCTGATATGGCACCATGAGTGCCGACCCGACGCGGATGCCCGTGGCGTTTCCCGGCGAACGAATCGGGTTGTTCGGTGGTTCGTTCAATCCGCCCCATGCGGGACATTTGCATGTCGCGGAGCAGGCTTTGCGGCGTCTGGCCCTGGACCGTGTCTGGTGGTTGGTCACACCGGGCAATCCGCTGAAGGATGCGCGGGAACTGGCCCCGCTTGCTGACCGGCTCGACGCCTGCCGGGCGCTGACGCAAGACCGGCGCATGGTCATCACCGCGCTCGAAGTATCCCTGCCCACACGCTTTACCGCCGATACGCTGGCCCATATCGCAGCCCGCAATCGCGGCGTGGATTTCGTGTGGATCATGGGGGCGGACAATCTGGGGCAGTTCCATCGCTGGGACCGGTGGCGCGCCATCGCTGCCACCATGCCGATTGCCGTGGTCGACCGTCCCGGTTCCACCCTGCGGCTCCACCACGCTCTCGCGGCGCGGGCATTGGGGCAGTTCCGAATCGATGAGGACGACGCGCGCCGCCTGGCTGGAACGCGCCCTCCGGCATGGACATTTCTGCACGGGCCGCGCAATGCAATGTCCTCCACAGCTATTCGCGAAGGACGGGCGTGAGCTATCAATCCAGTTCGTTTGAACTGTCGCCCATGAACACCTATTAAGGTCTGGTGGCACGATGCCGCATACCAATCCAGAGAGGGTTTCCACCTGAACGCACAATCTCAAGCCGGTGAAACGGCGCAGTCCCCCGCCAACGGCGTCCTGCCGACCGGCAGCATCCTCGACACCGTTCTGGCCAGCCTCGATGAGGCGAAGGCGGAAGAGGTGAACCACATCGATATCGCGGGCAAATCGGCACTCGCCGACCACCTGGTCATCACAAGTGGTCGCTCGCATCGTCACGTCAATGCGGTGTCCGACCGTTTGCTGCGCGACCTGAAGACAGCCGGTCACGGCACGCCGAAGGTCGAGGGAATGCCGGCTTGTGACTGGGTGCTGGTGGATACGGGCGACGTGATCGTCCACATTTTCCGCCCCGAAGTGCGCGAGTTCTACAATCTGGAAAAGATGTGGCTACAGGTTGCGCGCGGCGAAGCCGGTGAAGCGGACCAGCCGATCAAGGTCTGACCATGCGCGCGCTGCTGCTCGCAGTCGGGCGCATGAAGACAGGCCCGGAGCGGGACCTGGCGCAACGCTACGGTGAGCGTCTCGTCGCCGCTGGAAAAGGTGTCGGGCTGACAGGTTTGGACAGCGCCGAACTGCCGGAAAGTCGCGGGTCGCATCCTGCGCAACGACAAGCGGAGGAAGCGCAGGCTCTGATGGCAAAAGTGCCCGAGGGTGCCGCTCTCATCGTGTTCGACGAACGGGGCAGGAGCATCGACAGTCCGGCATTTGCCGCCCTCATCGGCGACGCCATCAGATTCCGCGCGACGTCCGGCCGTCATTATCGGGGGCGCGGACGGGCTGCATGACAGCGTCCGGCAGCGGGCGGATATCGTCGTGTCGTTCGGCAAGTTGACGATTCCGCACCAGATCGTGCGAATTCTTGTGCTGGAGCAAATTTATCGGGCCGTCACGATCCTGTCAGGTCACCCCTACCACAAGCCCTGACTGCATACCCTGACCACACTTGCCCGCCTTTCGCCACGCAGGCGTGGTTAACGCGGCCTTAACGGGCCACGTCGCACTGTTCAGCCTATGTGCATTGCATCGATGCGGCCATGATTCACAGCGGAAGGAGGGGCGGTTTGAAGACGATCTTTGCCGTTGCGTTTTCGCTTCTCGCCGCGCCCGTAGCATTGGCTCAGGTGCCCGACGATATATCCCGCGCCAGTCCGCCAATCGCCACTACCATCACCGCGCAGGACCGTGCCCGTGAGCGGGCGACCCGCGTTCAGGATCTCGCCGGCGTGCGTGCGGAACTGGCGGCTGCCGAAGCGCGGCGCACCCGGTTGGAAGCGGAACTGAAACGTGCGGGCAAGGACCGCAATGCCATCGCCCGCGCCCTGCTCGAAAGCGCCCGTCGCAGCCAGGATATGGAAGGCGATATTGCCGAAATACAAACCCGCCTCGACGCGCTGGAGACGGATCGCACCCGCATCCGCGCGTCGTTGGCCGGACGGCAGGACGCGTTGATCGAAGTGATCGCGGCGCTGCAGCGCATGGGCACCAATCCGCCGCCTGCCTTGCTGGTCAAGCCGGAGGACGCGCTCAGTGCCGTTCGCAGCGCCCTCTTGCTCGGTGCGGTGGTGCCTCAGGTCCGGGCGCAGGCGCAGGCCTTGCAGGTGGAACTGGAAGCGCTGGCGCGCACAGGGCAGGCCATCGCCACTGAAAAGGTGCAGCAGGCACAGGCTTTGGAACAGCTTGCCGAAGACGAGGCACGGCTGGCCCTACTGGCAGAGGAGAAAGCCGACGGGCTCGGCACATCCTCCGCCGATATTCAGCAGGCGGTGGCCGAGGTGACGGGTCTGGCCGAGAAAGCCACCTCATTGGAAGCCCTGATCGCCGCTCTCGATGACACCATCGACGAGGCGGCTCGGATTGCGAGCGCCGCACGCGACGAAGACAGCGCCCGCGTCGAAGGGGAGCAAAAGCGGCTGGCTTTGGCGAGGGAGAAATTGCAATCCGACGATCCCGCTGGTGCACTTCCCGACACGATGCTCAGTCCGGCGCTTGACCCGGACCGGCGTGAACCGGCGGTTGCCTTCGAGAAAGCCCGCGGCATGTTGCCCCTGCCGGTGGAAGGGCAACCGGTCTTCGCGTTCGGCGACATGCTGGCGGTTGGCACGACCCGCCGTATCCGCAGCCCGAATGCAGCACTGGCAACCGCGCCGGGGACCGTTGTGCGCGCGCCTGCGGATGGCCGTGTGGTCTATGCGGGGCCGTTCCGGTCCTTCGGTCATGTTCTTATTTTAGACGCAGGCGATTCTTACCATATCGTGTTAAGCGGTATGGGGCGTGTGGATGTATTGGCGCAGTCTTTCGTCGTCGCCGGGCAACCGGTAGGCGCAATGGGTGCGACGGCTACCAGACGCGCAAGCGTGATCGCGCAAAATGCCGCGCCGCTTGGGTTGAATGCGCCGGTGCTATACGTAGAGTTCAGAAAAGGCGGTCGCCCCGTCGATCCGGCTCCGTGGTGGGCCGCGCGGCAGGTGAGTGCAAACGAATAGAACGCCAAGCGCGCCGGTTGCCGGTTGCGCCGACAAGGAGAAAACGGGTCGATGTTACGTAGAATTTCAATGCTGTTGGCCGGTGCCGTTTTCGGTGCCGTGACCCTCGTCGCCGTGCAGACCGGTGGCCCATTCTTCTCCAAGGCCGATGCTGCCGATTCCGAGACGTATCGACAGCTCGATATTTTCGGCGATATCTTCGAGCGTGTCCGCTCGCAATATGTCGAGGAGCCCGCCGAGGCCGAGCTTATCAAGGACGCCATCAATGGCATGTTGCAAAGCCTCGACCCCCATTCGTCCTATCTGGATCTGAAAGAGTCCAACGCCATGCGGACCTCCACCACCGGCAAGTTCGGTGGCCTTGGTATCGAAGTGACAATGGAAAACGATCTGGTGAAGGTCATCGCGCCTATGGATGACACGCCCGCCGCCAAGGCCGGCGTGATCGCGGGCGATCTCATTTCGCAGATCGACGGTGAAAACGTGCGTGGCCTTTCCCTGCAGGATGCTGTGGAGAAAATGCGTGGCCTGATTGATACGCCTATCGTCCTGACGGTGCTGCGCGAAGGGGCCGACAAGCCGCTTCAGATCACGATCGTGCGGGACGAGATCGTCGTGAAGTCGGTCAAATACCGCGTCGAAGGGGACGATGTCGGGTATCTCGACATCAACGGCTTCACCGAACAGACCTATTCAGGCCTGACGGATGCCATTTCCAGCATCCGCAATGAAGTGGACGACGAAAAGCTGAAGGGGTACGTCATCGACTTGCGTCTCAACCCCGGCGGCTTGCTGGGGCAGGCTGTGCGCGTGTCCGACGCCTTTCTCAACCGCGGCGAGATTGTGTCCACCCGCGGGCGCGACAAGAACAAGGTGAGCCGTGATTCTGCAACGCCGGGCGACCAGACGCGTGGCAAGCCGATCATCGTTCTGATCAACGGTGGCTCGGCTTCGGCCTCGGAAATCGTGGCCGGTGCCATTCAGGACCACCGCCGCGGCACGATCATGGGCACGCGCTCGTTCGGTAAGGGCTCGGTGCAGACGATCATTCCGCTGGGCGAAAACGGCGCTCTGCGGTTGACGACGGCTTTGTATTATACACCGTCCGGCTGCTCCATTCAGGGCAAAGGTATCGATCCGGACATCATCGTCAAACAGCCCTTGCCGGAAGAACTGCAAGGCCGTGTCGAGGCTCGGGGCGAGTCCCAGCTTCGTAATTCCATCGAAGGTGAAGCTCAGGATGACACGGGCTCCGGCTCCTTCGACTACGTTCCGCCGGAGTCGAAAGACGACCTTCAGTTGCAGGCCGCGTTGAAATTGCTGCGTGGTGAAACGACCGATGCGGCATTCCCCCCTAATGGCGACGAATTGCCCACCGGCGCAAGCTGCAAGCGGGTCTGATCCCTCAAACATCACGGCAGGCAAGCCCTGCCGCGATGTCGGTTCCATGTTCGATGCCAAGGTGATGATTGAATGAGCCGCAGGCAAAGAACACGTCCCACATCACTGCATACGCCCCTTTCCGCGCCGGATAAAACTGCGCGCAAAGGGTTCGTTTGGGCGGGTCTGGCCGTGTTGCTTGGCCTTCTCGCGGTTGGCGGATGGGTCTGGACGGGCGGCCCGAGCACGGAAAGCGACACCCGTGTCGCGCTCGGCGATGAGACCGAGACCACCGCCACCACCCGGGACCCGCTGGCTGGAGAAACCGGCGGCACCGTCGTGATCGACGGAGAAACCGTCAACACCCTTTCGCCTTTGGAACCATTGGACGGGGACGCCGATTTCGGTCCGACCGACGAGCCGGATGGCGCGGAGACTACGTTTGATGCGACCCCGGATTTCGAGCCGCAGGTGGCCGCGCCCGTTCGCTCCCATCCGGGTATTCCCATCGCCGAACTGGTGGAAAAGTCCGAATTCGGTCCGCTTCCACGTATCGGCAGTTCCGGTTTGCGGCCGCTTGATGCCTACGCCGCGCCTGCCCAAGCCGCCGGAGCGGCGCGGGTGGCTGTGGTGGTTGGTGGTCTGGGGTTATCGCAGTCCGGCACGCGGGAGGCGATCGAACGGCTGCCATCCTCTATCACGCTGGCTTTTTCGCCCTATGGAAATTCGCTCAATCGCTGGATGACCGAGGCGCGTCGCGCGGGGCATGAGGTCGTGTTGCAGCTGCCGATGGAACCTTTAGGCTATCCTACAATCGACCCAGGCCCGCGAACGCTTGTCCGCGCCGCCCAGCCGGGTGCCAATCTCGCCAATTTGCGCTGGGCGCTGGGGCGCATGACGAACTATCCGATCGTGATGAACTATCTGGGTGCCGGAATGATCACAACGGCGCAGCCGATGGAAGGCATACTGGAAGAAATCGGCAAGCGCGGTCTGGCATGGTTCGACGACGGCACGGTCAACGCCTCTGTCGTGCCGGTTCTCGCCAAGGAAAAGCGAATTCCGAATGTGCGCGGCACGTTGACGATCGACGCGTCGCGGGACGATGCGCGGATCATGGCGTCTCTCGCCGCGCTGGAGCAAACGGCCAAACGCCGCGGCTTCGCGATTGGCACAGCCTCGGCTTTTCCAACCAGTGTTTCGCTGATCGCCGAATGGGCCGAAAAGGCACAGCTCAGTGGCGTTGCTCTCGTTCCGTTGTCGGCACTGGTCAAGGACTACGAGAGGTGAAGGGGATTGACGCGGCTACCCTGCCCTATCGGCCCTGTGTCGGTATCATGGTGTTGAACCATAACGGCAAAGTGTGGATGGGGCACCGTATCGCAATGCCCGGTGGGGAGTTTTCCAAAGCGGATGAAGATCGCCGCTGGCAGATGCCGCAAGGCGGTATCGATAGTGGCGAGAAGCCACTGGATGCCGCAAAGCGTGAGCTTTGGGAGGAAACCGGTATCGTCAACGCGATGCTCGTCGGGCAGACCAATGATTGGCTCACCTATGATCTTCCCGACGATCTGATGGGCGTTGCGCTGAAGGGCAAATATCGTGGCCAGAAGCAGATGTGGTTCGCATTTCGATTCGACGGTGACGAATCCGAGATCAATATGGCTGACCCGCCGAAAGGTGCGCCGGTAGAGTTCGATGGCTGGGACTGGGTGGATATTGGCGAAATCGAAACGCGCATCGTGTCTTTCAAACGGCACATTTATACCGAACTCGTCAGACAATTTGGCCATTTAGCGGAAGCCATGCGCACATAAAGGCGCGCGCGAAGGCGGCTTTCCTGACTGTGAACGTCACTGAGCCAACTTGATGATGCCGCAAGCCACACGGTCACCGGCATCACCAGATGGTTGGCTCATATAATCGTCCGGGCCGGAATGAATCATCAACGCCGTGCCGCCGTCTTTCAATAGACTGTCTCCATCAAGGGTGACGCGTGTGTTGAAGACCTCAGCCGAAAACACGCCATCCGCACCGACTTCCACATTCGGCATGTCGCCCGGGTGGGGTCCTCCTGCCACGAGAAAACCGTGCTGCTTACCCTGCGCAAAATGACCGCCGGCAGTTTTGAAGTCTTCGCCCGGCTCACATGTGCCTGTTTCGTGGATGTGGAAACCGTGTTGGCCTTCCGTTAGGCCTTCGACACGGGCGGAAATGAGGACGCCGGTTTCGGTGGCAGTTAATGTCGCGCTACCGATCGACTTACCGTCGAGGCCGATCATATCGGCTGTGGCGTCGGCGGCGTAGGCAGATGCCGTTGTCACCGAAAGAGCGAGGGCTGTCAGGAGGGATTTGAACATCAGCTTGGTTTCCACGTGTGCTTTGTCAGCAAACGCGGAACAGGCTTATGAGTTCAATCTATAGAATGCAGCGCCCGAAAATCATGCCGGGAGCAACGTCGGTTCCAGATGGTTGAGCTGGTCGAGATAGGAGCGCGCATTGGCCGCCTTGTCCGCGTCACCCGCTTTGTGGTGGGCATCGAAATCTTCCTGTGCCAACCGCTTCTGTTCGGCGAAGATGTCCGGCGTGAGTTCGCGGCGGGGCAGGGCGTATTCGGCCAGCACCGTCACGCTGACGGGGGAAATTTCCGCAAAACCGCCACGCACGAAAAACTCCGCATCGCTACCGTCTTCCATCGTTGCGTTGACGAGGCCAGGCCGAAGGCTGGTCATGACAGGCGCATGGTTTTCCATCACGCCCATGTCGCCATCGGCACCGGGCAGGGTGACGAGCGAGGCATCGCCGGAGACGAGAAGCCGTTCGGGGGATACGAGTTCGAAGGTGAAAGCCATGTGTGTCGTGTCCTGCTACACGGGCGGTCGAACCGACCGCTAGTCCTCTTGTGCCTCGCTGCGCGCCAGAGCGGAATCGAAGTGGGATACCGCCTCGGCAAACTTGTCTCTGCAACCGGGTTTGCAGAAGCCGACGACCTGACCGCGATAGCGGGTGAGAGCGTCGGCGGAAATGGGATCGCCGGACCAGGGGCACACATCGTTTATGGCGTCGCTGCGCCTTAACCGTGTCGTGGCCTCGTCCGGCATGTCACATCCTTATCAGGCGGCTTCCGCAGCCAGTCTCTGGGCCTTCTCGATCGCTTCGTCGATACCGCCGACCATGTAGAAGGCGGCTTCCGGCAGGTGGTCGTAGTCGCCAGCGACAAGCCCCTTGAAGCCCTTGATCGTATCGTCGAGGTCGACCAGCTTGCCGGGGGAACCGGTGAAGACTTCGGCCACGAAGAACGGTTGTGACAGGAAACGCTCGATCTTGCGGGCGCGAGCCACGGCGATCTTATCTTCTTCCGACAGTTCGTCCATGCCGAGAATGGCGATGATGTCCTGCAGGGCCTTGTAGCGCTGAAGCACTTCCTGCACCCGACGGGCCGTCTCGTAATGCTCGTCGCCGATGATCTGCGGGTCGAGCATACGCGACGTGGAATCGAGCGGGTCCACGGCGGGATAGATGCCCTTTTCCGCGATCGAGCGGGACAAAACGGTCGTGGCGTCCAGGTGGGCGAAGGATGTGGCCGGAGCCGGGTCGGTCAAGTCATCCGCAGGCACGTAAATCGCCTGAACCGACGTGATCGAACCCTTTGTGGTGGTCGTGATACGCTCCTGCATCTGGCCCATGTCGGTCGCCAGCGTCGGTTGATAGCCCACGGCGGAGGGGATGCGGCCGAGCAGGGCGGACACTTCCGAACCGGCTTGGGTGAAGCGGAAGATGTTGTCCACGAAGAACAGCACGTCCTGACCGGCGTCGCGGAATTCCTCGGCGATCGTCAGACCGGACAGGGCGACGCGGGCACGGGCTCCGGGCGGTTCGTTCATCTGGCCGAACACCATTGCGCATTTGGACCCTGCGGTGGACCCGTTGTTCTCCTTGGGGTCCTTGTTCACATTGGACTCGATCATTTCCCAGTAGAGGTCATTACCCTCACGGGTGCGCTCGCCGACACCGGCGAATACGGAATAGCCACCGTGGGCGCGGGCGATGTTGTTGATGAGTTCGAGAATCAGAACCGTCTTGCCGACACCGGCACCGCCGAACAGGCCGATTTTACCACCACGGGCATAAGGAGCGAGAAGGTCGACCACCTTGATGCCGGTGGCGAGAATGTTGGATTCCGTGGACTGCTCGGTGAAGGGCGGTGCAGACGCGTGGATCGGGCGTGTGCTTTTGGCACCGATGGGTCCGGCTTCGTCCACCGGCTCGCCGATGACGTTCATGATGCGGCCGAGCGTCTCGTCGCCCACCGGCATCATGATCGGGTTGCCGGTGTCGGTGACCGACTGTCCGCGCACGAGGCCTTCCGTGGCATCCATCGCGATGGTGCGCACGGTGTTCTCACCCAGATGCTGGGCGACTTCCAGCACGAGGCGGTTGCCGTTGTTGGAGGTTTCCAGTGCGTTCAGGATCGGCGGCAGTTCGCCCTCGAAGGCCACGTCCACGACGGCACCGATGACCTGCGAAATGCGGCCTGCGCCGGTCGTGATGGCATTGGTGGACGCTGCGGCGGTCTTGCGAGCGGCTGGCGTCTTCTTGGCTGTGGCCTTGGGAGCCGCTTTGGGGGTCACTGCTTTCGCCATGAATATTACCCTTTATCCTTTTGTGTGTCCGGTTCAAGCAGACTGCCGGACCGGTCAAATGTGTGGTCGCGCTGCCGGATGCAGCGGTTCGGTTTGTTAGAGCGCTTCCGCACCGGCGATGATCTCGATCAGTTCGGTCGTGATCTGCGCCTGACGTTGGCGGTTGTATGTAAGGTTCAAGGCGTCGATCATCTCGCCCGCATTGCGGGTTGCGTTGTCCATTGCCGACATGCGCGCGCCCTGTTCGGACGCCGCATTTTCCAGCAGTGCGCGGAAAATCTGAACCGCGACGTTGCGGGGCAGGAGGTCGGCGAGAATTTCGCCTTCATCCGGCTCGTAATCGTACAAGGTTGCCGCGGATGCGACGCCTTCCGCTTCCGGCACATCCTTGATCGTGGGCGGGATGATCTGTTGCGCGGTTGGCACCTGACTGACGACGGACTGGAACTCGCTGAAAAACAGGGTCGCGATGTCGAACTTGCCGTCGTCGAACATGTCGAGAACCAGCTTGGCGATATCGTGGGCGTTCTCGTAGCCGACGCGCTTGACGTCCCGCAGGTCGACGACCGGCATCATGATGTCGGAAAATTCCATGCGCAGAACATCCGCGCCCTTCTTGCCGACGGGCAGGATGGTGACCTTCTTGCCGGATGCGATCAGCTTGCGGGCGTGCTCGCGCACGAGGCGGGCGATGGACGAGTTGAATCCGCCGCACAGGCCGCGCTCGGCGGTGCACATGATGAGCAGGTGTTCGGCATCGTCTCCAGTGCCTGCCAGCAGCTTTGGTGCCGACGAGGTATCATCACCGATGGCCGATGCGATGTTGGCCATCACGGCGTCCATGCGCTGGGAAAAGGGCCGCGCATCTTCGGCGGCCGCCTGGGCACGACGCAGCTTCGCCGCCGCGACCATCTGCATGGCCTTGGTGATCTTCTGCGTCGCCTTGACGGAGGCGATCCGGTTACGGAGATCCTTGAGGGATGCCACTGGTCAGCGCCCTACGCGAAGGATTTTGCGAAGGAGTCGATGGCAGCCTTCAGGCGCTTGGTCAGGTCGTCGTCGAGCGCCTTCTTCGTCGCAATCGCATCCAGAACGTCAGCATGGTCGGAGCGCAGGTTGGCGAGAAGCCCGGCCTCGAACGGGCCGACCTGAGAGACGGCCAACTTGTCGAGATAGCCGTTGACGCCAGCATAGAGCACGGCGACCTGCTCTTCGGTTTTCAGAGGCGAGAATTGCGGCTGTTTCAGCAGTTCCGTCAGGCGCGCACCACGGTTCAGCAGACGCTGGGTGGAGGCGTCGAGGTCGGAACCGAACTGGGCGAAGGCGGCCATCTCGCGATACTGGGCCAACTCGCCCTTGATGGAACCGGCCACCTGTTTCATCGCCTTGATCTGCGCCGCAGACCCCACGCGGGAGACGGACAGGCCGACGTTCACGGCAGGGCGGACGCCTTGGAAGAACAGGTCGGTTTCGAGGAAGATCTGGCCATCGGTGATCGAGATCACGTTGGTGGGAATGAACGCGGACACGTCGTTGCCCTGCGTCTCGATGACGGGCAGCGCGGTGAGCGAACCGTTACCGGCCTCGTCGCCCATCTTGGCGGCACGTTCGAGCAGGCGGGAATGGAGATAGAACACGTCGCCGGGATAGGCTTCACGGCCGGGTGGACGGCGCAGCAGGAGCGACATCTGGCGGTAGGACACGGCCTGTTTCGACAGGTCGTCATAGCCGATCAGCGCGTGCATGCCGTTGTCGCGGAAATATTCGCCCATCGCGCAACCGGTGAACGGTGCCAGATACTGCATCGGAGCCGGGTCGGACGCGGTGGCGGCGACGATGATGGAATATTCCATCGCGCCACGCTCTTCGAGCACTTTCACGAATTGAGCGACGGTGGAGCGTTTCTGACCGATGGCGACATAGACGCAATAGAGCTTGTCGGTCTCGTCAGCCTTGTTCTTGTGGGCCGGAGCCTGGTTCAGGAACGTGTCGAGAATGATCGCGGTCTTGCCGGTCTGGCGGTCACCGATGATGAGCTCGCGCTGGCCACGGCCAACAGGAATGAGCGCGTCGATGGCTTTCAGGCCCGTCGCCATCGGCTCGTGGACCGATTTGCGCGGGATGATGCCGGGGGCCTTCACGTCCACACGGGCGCGCTGCGCGGACTTGATCGGGCCTTTGCCGTCGATGGGATTGCCGAGACCGTCGACCACACGGCCGAGCAGTTCCTTGCCGACCGGCACGTCCACGATGGCGCCCGTCCGCTTGACGGTGTCGCCTTCCTTGATGGCACGGTCGTCGCCGAAGATAACGACACCGACATTATCGGTTTCCAGGTTCAGGGCCATGCCCTGAATGCCGCCGGGAAACTCGACCATCTCACCGGCCTGCACCTGATCGAGGCCGTAAACACGGGCGATACCATCACCCACGGAGAGAACCTGACCGACTTCGGACACTTCGGCTTCCTGGCCGAAATTCTTGATCTGGTCCTTCAGAATTGCCGTAATTTCGGCGGCGCGAATGTCCATCTAGCTGGCCTCTTTAAGAGCGAGTTTCATGGAAGAGAGCTTCGTGCGAAGCGACGTGTCGATCTGGCGCGAGCCGATCTTGACGACCATGCCGCCGAGCAGTGACGGGTCCACCGTCATGTCGAGCGCCACGTCTTTTCCGACAACGCCTTTGAGCGTCGTCTTCAATTGCTTGGTCTGGTCTGCCGAGAGTTTGTGGGCAACGGTCACTTCCGCGCTCGTCTCCCCGTTATGCTCGGCCAGTCTTGCAGCGAAAGCGCGCACCATGTCCGGCACCGCGAACAGGCGACGGTTGGTGGCGACGACGCGGATGAAATTGCCGGTCAGTCCGCCGATTTTCGCCCGGTCGAGAATGGCACCGATGGCGCCCTTCTGCTCGTCGGCGGAAAAGACGGGAGAGCGAAGCAGGCGTTTCAGGTCGTCCGATTCGGCAACCATCGTGCCGATGGACGCCATGTCGCGGGAGACGGTGTCGAGGGACTTTTCCGATTTCGCGAGATCGAACAAAGCCGATGCGTAGCGGTCTGCGACGCCGGAAACGCGTCCGGATGAGGAATTGCCTGCCACGTATGAATCGACTTCTTCGCTGTGCCCGCACCGATGGTCTGCTTCTAGACCACCGCAACGGGCGATGCTTCGTGAACGGCCCCCACCCATGCCGAAAAAAGGCTCCGGGCGAAACCGAACCCGCCCTAGCATGGGGTTTTGCAGGCCGCAACATTGTCAGCCCGCTTTGAGACGCGGTTTTCGCGTTGGATACGATATCCTTTTCCTATCGGATCACGCCAAACGCGTAGAGCAGTGGTAGTGCGGCCAGCGCGGCGTCACCGGCAATCGCGCCCATATGCATGACACTGCGTGCACCATCCGCGATGAACGCGATGATGCGCCCGAGGCAGGCCAGTGCCAGTGCCGTGCCGAGCGCGATGTAGAGCAGCGGTTGCGGGTGAAACGCGATCGTCCAGAACGCGATGCCCATATAGAACCCGCCGAGCGGTCCGCGAATTTCGGAAAAGCCGAATTGTCGCCCCGGAATGGCAGCAAGTCCCGTCCAGCCCATGATCGTGCGCGGCATGAGGAACGTGATGAGACCGCCGAAGAAGACGACGACAGCGGACAGCCATGCCCCCCATTCACCGGGGGATGCCGGCCAGACGAACTCGATGAAACCCATTACCCTGTCGTCCTTCCGTTTGCGACTGCGCAGCATTATGCTGCCCGCAAACACCCCTATGCACAGCGTATAGCTGAAAGGCACCCCATGCAGGAACTCTTCGCACGTATTGCCGCCAATGTCGGCGTCCCAGAACCTCTGGCGCAGAAGGCCGTCGGTATGGTGCTCGGCTACATGCAGCGCGAGGGCACGGACGGGTCCGTCGTCACGATGATCGAAAGCATGCCCGGTGCGATGGAACTGGTCGCACAATTCAACGGTGCGGAAACCGAATCATCGGCAGCTGGTTCGGGCGGTGGTATGCTGGGCGGGCTGATGGGCGCGGCCTCATCCCTGCTCGGCGGCAGCACCGGCGGCCTGATGGCGCTCGGCCAAAGCCTGATGGCGGAAGGCCTCGACACGGGCCAGATCAAGGGTATCGCGGAAGAGACCGTCGCCTATGCGCGGCAACACGCAGGCGAGGAAACGGTCGACAAGGCGCTGAAAGCCATTCCGGGCCTGTCGGCCATTCTTTAGGTCAATCGCTCTATCCAGCGTTTCAGACCACCACGATCGGCGAGCCGGACGGCACGCGGTCGTAGAGGTCGATGATGTCCTGATTGAGCAGGCGCACGCAGCCGCTGGAGACGGCGCGGCCGATGCTGGAGGCTTCCGGCGAGCCGTGAACGCGGTAGAGCGTGTCCTGCCCATCCTCGAAGATGTAAAGTGCGCGGGCACCAAGCGGGTTGGCCAGGCCGGGCGGCATCCCACCGTTTTCGGCGGAGTATTTTTCCAGTTCCGGCTGACGCGCGATCATTTCCGACGGCGGCGTCCATTTCGGCCAGCGCTGCTTCCACTGGATCTTGCCGCGACCGCTCCATTCGAAACCCGCACGGCCAAGACCCACGCCATAGCGCATGGCCGTGCCGCCCTGCTTCGGTCCAATAGAGATAGAAGGTGCGCGTATCGACGACGAGCGTGCCCGGCGCATAGCCGGTGGTGTTGTCCACCTGACGGCGGAAGAACTGTGGTTTGACGAGCCGCAAATCGACGGCGGGCACCGGAAACTGCTCGTTGGGAAGCGGGCCGTAGAGGCGTTCATAGTAGGAGTAGGCTTCGTTCTGCGCCCGGCGCGTTGCCAGCTTGCGCTGAATGTCCGGGTCCGGGCCAGCACAACCGGCGAGAGCCAGCGCACCGCTCGCACCGGCACCGGCGAGAAATGTGCGTCGGTTCACATGAAAACCGGGCTTCAAGATCAAGTCGCTCACAACACCACCACCTGCGCGCCAATCGGCACGCGCTCGTATAAATCGTTCACATGGCGGTTCAGCATACGGATGCAACCGTTGGAAACGGATCGTCCGATGGAGGAAGGCTGCGTCGTGCCATGAATCCGGTACATCGTATCGCGCTTGCCGCGATAGAGATAGAGCGCACGGGAGCCAAGCGGGTTGCCGGGACCGCCGGGCACACCGTTGGCGTATTTCGCATATTTGCCCGGTTCGCGGCGGATCATGTTCTGCGTGGGTTGCCAGCGCGGCCATTTGGCCTTGCGCGCGATGCGGGCACCACCACGAAAGGCACGACCGGCCTTGCCGACACCAATGCCGTAGCGGCGGGCGCGGGAACGCGTTTCGACCAGGTAAAGAAAATGGTTTGCAGGATCGACGACGATCGTGCCGGGCCGGTAGCCGCGAAACCGGACGCGGCGTGGTTCAAACCGGGCGGCCAGCTTGAATTTGCCGGTGTGGTGGGCAAGCGCGGGCAGGGGCGCGGCGACAGTGAGGGCGGTGAGCGCGGCGGTTGCACCGGTGAGAAAGGAACGTCTGGAAAGCATGGTCTTGGTATCCGAATGAGGTTTCGGGCTTATTGGAGCACGACCTTTGCCTAGCGCGACAAGCATTGCGGTTTGACCCTGTAGACCCACACTTATGCGTGATCGTGTCGGACGGTGCGTGGAATGTTGAGGGCTATACCGACGAGAATCAGCACGGAAGCGCCGACCAGAGGCAGCGTGAGGGCTTCGCCGAGCCAGACCAGCCCGCCGATGGCGGCGACGACGGGCACGAGCAGTTGCAGCACGGCGGCCAGCGACGTGCCGAGCGCCGGTAGCACCGCATACCACACGGCATAGCCGATCCCGGACGTGACCGCGCCCGACGCCAGAGCCAACGCGATGCCCGAGACGCTCAACGTGTCCCCGTCAACCCACGCCCATCCAAAGAGCGCCAAGGCAAGCGGCAGACAGCCGACGAAGTTGCGCGCCGTATGGGCGAGCGGCGCACCGGCGTTGCGACCGAGCAGGGTGTAGGCACCCCACGCGATGCCGGCCACGACCATTGCCAACGAGGCTGGAAACGACGGTGTCTTTGCCCCCGGTAGCAATAACCAAACCAGACCGGCCAGTGCCAACGCCATGCCGGACGCCTGTTTCGCACCGAGCTTTTCGCCTTTGGCGAACGCCGTCGCCACCATCGTGATCTGCACCGTGGCAAACAGGATGAGCGCGCCGGTTGCCGCGCCGAGAGCAAGGTAGGAGAGGGAGAAGAAGACGGTGTAGGCGGCGAGAGCCGCGATGCCGGGGTAATCGTTCCGTGTCGGAATGGATGGACGCAGTCCGGCCAGCAAAACGAGCATCACAGCGCCGGAAGCGAGACGCAGGCCGGTGAACATCTCCCAGCCAAGAAGGCTGTCGCCCGAATGGGCACCCAGCGCTGCGCGGGTCAGCAGCGAATTGCCCGCAAAGGCCGCGATGGCAAATGCGGCGAGAAGGAGTATCCGCCCGAGAGCAAGGTTCATGTGCCGGTGAAGACGGGTTTCTCTTTTGCGAAAAATGCGGCCACGCCCGCCTTGCAATCCTCGCTTTCCAGCAGCGCATCCTGCTCCAAGCCTTCGGCGGAGATCGCATCGCCGTAGTCCATCGCGCCGACCTTGCGGAGCAACCGTTTGGCGGCAGCCATCGCCAGTGGCGCGCCGTTTGCGAGAGATTGCGCCCAAGCCATCGTTTCCGCGTCGAGCGTATCGGCGGAGACCAGCTTGTTGGCGATGCCGTTGGCAAGGCAGTCGGCAGCGGAAATCTTTTCGCCTTCCAGCACGGCCTGAAGCGCGCGGTGGTAGCCCATGTTCTGCAACAGAAGCTGCGTGTTGCCGCCGTCCGGCACCAATGCAATGGCCGCGAAGGCCATGTAGATGTTGGCGTCGTCGGCCATCGTCAGCAGGTCGCAATTCATGGCGAAGGCGGCACCGATACCGGCGGCCGAACCGTGCACCTGCGCGATCCAGATTTTCGAACTGTCGGCGATGCCGGTCAGGGCGGGCGTGTATTCCCGCTGGATATGGGCGGAGACCGGATGTTCGAAGCCGGCTGCGAGGTCCGCGCCTGCGCAGAAACCGCGTCCGGCTCCTTTCAGGATGACAACGCGGATGGTGTCGTCGGCCTCGATGCCGGTGATGGCCTCGCGCAATTCCGCGCGTAGCTCGGCGTTCAGGGCATTGACCTGTTTCGGACGGTTGAGGGTGAGCGTGGCGACGGGGCCATCGGTTTCGCGCAGCAGGACGGGGTCGCTCATGTGATGGCAGCCTTCTTTCCGCAATGTATCGATTTCATCCGGCCCGTATCCCGCTTCGTGCAGGACCGTGTCCGTGTCCCTCCCTGCCGTGGCCGGGCGTTTCCGGCGAGGTCGAAGGTGTGCGGGAAAAGCGCGGGGCAGGGGCGGCCTGGGTGATACTCGTCCGGTGCGATGAAGGTTTTGCGCGCCATGTTGTGCGGATGGTTCGGGGCTTCCGACCAGTCCAGCACCGGCGCGACGCAGGCATCGGTGCCGTCGAATGCCGCCGTCCACTCGTCGCGGGTGCGGGACGCGAAGATTTCGCGCAGGCGCTCGTGGTGGATCGGCCATTGGGTGCGGTCGTATTGCGGCAGTTCGACGCCAAGGATTTGCGACATGGCGGCGAAGAATTGCGGTTCCAGCGGGCCGACGCTCATGTGCTTGCCGTCCGACGTTTCATAGCAGCGATAGAACGGCGCGCCGCCGTCGAGCAGGTTGTCCTCGCGGTCGCCGGACCATTGTCCGCGCGCCAGCATCGTGTGGAACAGACCGGCCAGTGCGGGAGCGCCGTCCACCATCGCCGCGTCCACGACCTGTCCCTTACCGGAAGCCTGCCGTTCGTAGAGAGCCGACAGCACGCCGAGCAGCAGGAACATGGTGCCTCCGGCATAATCGGCAGCCAGATTGAGCGGCGGCACCGGATGGTCCTTCGGACCGATGGCGTGCAGCAGGCCGGTGATGGCCAGATAGTTGATGTCGTGCCCCGCGGTTTGCGCCAGCGGCCCGTCCTGCCCCCAGCCCGTCATGCGACCGTAGATGAGATGGTCCGGGCAATCGTCCGGGCCGAGACCGAGTTTCTCCATCACGCCGGGGCGAAAGCCCTCGATGAGAATGTCGGCGGTTTCCAGCAGCTTGAGCAGGGCATCGCGCCCGGCCTCGCTCTTTAGATCGAGCGCGATGGAGCGCTTGTTGCGGCGGTTGATATCGGTCTGGTCCGGCTTGCCGGATTTCCGGTCAATGACGATGACGTCCGCACCCAGATCGCCCAATAACTGCCCCGCCAGCGGCACGGGGCCGATGGCGGCCATTTCGATGACCTTCAGGCCTGCAAGCGGTCCGGCACTCATGCCCGTTTCGCCCGCTCGTCCAGCCCCAGCCCGCGCCCGATGATCTCGCGCATAATCTCGGACGTGCCCGCGTAGATGCGGCTGATCCGCGCGTCGGCGTAAAGGCGGGAAATCTCGTACTCGTCCATATAGCCCGCACCGCCGTGCAATTGCAGGCACTCGTCCACCACGCGCCCCTCCACCTCGGAGGTCAGCAGCTTCACCTGCGCGCCTGCCTCGGCGGAGAGATTGCCGTCGATATGTTCCATCACGCAATGATCGACGAAAGCCTGCGCGGCGTCGAGTTCGGTGCGCATGTCGGCCATCTTGAAGCGGGAGTTCTGGAATGTGCCGATGGGGCGTCCGAACGCCTTGCGATCCATCACGAAGTCCAGCGTAATATCGAAGGCGCGGTTGGCACGGGCCAGATAACCGACCGCCCCGATCAGCCGTTCCTCCGCCAGCCCCACCATCATCGCCTGAAAGCCCCGCGTCGGGTCGCCCAGCACGTTGTCTTTCGGCACCTTCACATCGTCGAAGAAAAGTTCGGACGTGTCCTGCGAATGCAGGCCCAGCTTCTTCAACTGCCGTCCCCGGCGAAAGCCTTCCATACCCTCCTCGACCACGAATAAACCGATGCCGCGTTCCGCGGTGCGGGCGGCGACGATGACGAGACCCGCCAGCTGGCCGTTGGAAATGTAGGTTTTGGATCCGTTGAGCAGCCAGTGATCGTCCTTCTCCACCGCATTCGTGCGGATGGCGGCAAGGTCTGAGCCGGTTCCCGGTTCCGTCATTGCGATGGCGAGGATCTGCTCGCCCGACACGATGCCCGGCATGAAGCGGGCTTTCTGTTCGTCCGTGCCGAACTTGGCGAAATACGGCCCGACGATACGGTTGTGCAGCGACAGGAAAAAGCCGCTCTCGCCCACCAGTTCTTCGGTCAGGATCTGGTCGAATCGGAAATCGTCCACCCCTGCGCCGCCATAGGCTTCATCCGCCCACATGCAGGCGAACCCGGCAGCGCCTGCCTTGCGCCACACGTCGCGGGAAACGCGTCCGTCTTCGCGCCACTCTTCCGCGTGCGGTGCGACCTCGGCTGCGTAGAAACGGCGGACCGAATCACGGAATTGCTCGTGTTCGGGTTCGAATATGCGGCGATTGAGCATGGGGCACGGCGTTCCGGTGAAGCGTTTGCGCGACTATGACACCCAGCGGGTTGTGAGAAAAGCGGGCCGAAGCTGCCGGTCCGGTTGCGTTGAAAGCCCAAGTGCCGCAATTAAACAGCCCATGAGCGACCAATCCCCCTTTTTCGACGAGATGCACCTGCCGGACGGCTCCGCGCGTGCACCTTATAACGCGTATAATGCATGGTTTCAGGCCGCGGATGAAAACCGGCTGCGCACCAAGGCGGAGTTTGCCGAGACGGTGTTCCGCCGCACCGGTATCACCTTCGCCGTCTATGGCGAGGAAGAGGCGGCCGAACGGTTGATCCCCTTCGATATCGTGCCGCGCATTCTTGCCGCGCAGGAATGGGCGAAGCTGGAAGCCGGGGTCATCCAGCGCGTCAAGGCGCTGAACGCCTTTCTCCACGACATCTACCACGACCGGGACATCATTCGCGCGGGGCATGTGCCGGAAGCGCTGATCGCGAAGAACGAGGCGTTCTGTGCCCCCATGCTCGGCGTCACGCCGCCCGGTGGGGTCTACACTCATATCGTTGGCACCGACGTTGTGCGGACGGGAGCGGGCGAGTTCTTCGTGCTGGAAGACAATGCGCGCACACCATCGGGCGTCTCCTACATGCTGGAGAACCGCGAGACGATGATGCAACTGTTTCCGGAACTGTTCGAGCAGATTCCGGTGCGGGAAGTGGGGCATTACCCGCAGGCGCTGCGGCGGTCGCTCGCCTCCCTGCCACCGGAAAAATATGACGGCAAGGAAAAGCCCGTCGTCGCCGTGATGACGCCGGGCGCCTTCAATTCCGCCTATTTCGAGCATTCCTTTCTCGCCGACCAGATGGGCGTGGAACTGGTGGAAGCGGGCGATCTGAAAGTGAAGGATGGACGCGTCGTCATGCGCACGACTCGGGGTTATACACCCATCGACGTGCTGTATCGCCGCATCGATGACGACTACCTCGACCCGCTGACCTTCCGCTCCGATTCCATGCTCGGCGTGCCCGGCATCATGGACGTGTACCGCTCCGGCGGCATCACGCTGGCCAACGCCCCCGGCACCGGCATTTCCGACGACAAGGCGATTTATTCCTACATGCCGGAGATCGTGCGGTTCTACACCGGCGAGGAACCGCTGCTGCCCAACGTGCCGACGCACCGTTGCAGTGAAGAGGACGCGCTGGCCTATACGCTCGACAATCTGTCGGAACTGGTGGTCAAAGAGGTTCATGGGTCCGGCGGCTACGGCATGCTGGTGGGTCCTGCGGCGAGCAAGGCGGAACTGGAGACGTTCGAAGCCAAGCTGCGCGCCAAACCGCATGGCTACATTTCCCAGCCGACCCTGGCGCTATCCACGTGCCCGATCCTCACCGAAGCCGGGCTTGCGCCCCGCCATCTCGATCTGCGGCCCTTTGCGCTCTATGGCAAGGACGTGACGCTGGTGCCCGGCGGGCTGACGCGGGTGGCGATGAAAGAGGGCTCGCTGGTGGTGAACTCGTCGCAGGGCGGCGGCACCAAGGATACGTGGGTGCTGGAGGACACCGGCGGGCAAAGCCAGTCGCAGTCATCCCAGGGCCAGTCCCAATCCCAGGGCATGAAGGGGTCGGTCACATGATGCTCGGCAAGACCGCCAACGGCCTGACTTGGATGGCGCGCTATATCGAGCGGGCGGAGAATCTTGCGCGCCTCATCGAAGCCGGTCAGCGCATGTCGCTGACGCGGCAGGGTAGCGCGAGCGAGGAATGGGCGGCCATTCTGTCGGCGACCGGCTCGCTGGACGCGTTCAACGCGGTTCACGGCACGGAATACAGCGCGGCCAATGCGACCGATTTTCTGTTGCGTTCCGCAGACAATCCCGGATCGCTGAAATCCATTGTCGATTCAGCCCGCACCAATGCCCGCATCGTGCGCACGGCAATCACGCGGGAAGTGTGGGAAGGGATCAACGAGTTCTATCTGGCCACCGACTCCGTGCTGCGCGCCTCCGTCGAACCGCGCGACCTGCCGGACTTTCTCGCTGCCGTGCATCGCGCGGGTGGTATCGTGCGCGGGGCGATGGGCGGCACGATGCTGCGCAACGACATCTACAATTTCGCCTCGCTGGGAACCTATCTGGAACGGGCCGATGGCACGGCGCGGCTGCTCGACGTGAAGTATCACGTGCTGCTGCCGAAAGCGTCCGACGTGGGCGATGAGCTCGATCTGGCGCAATGGGAGCAGATTCTGCGCTCCGCCCACATCAACCGCGCTTTCCTGATGGTCCACGGCACGGATTACACCGCCGCCAACGTCGCCGATTTCCTGATTCTGGATTCGCGCATGCCCCGGTCCATCGCCCACTGCACGTCGCGGGCTGCCAAGCATATCGGGCATCTGCAGCGGGAACACGGGGGCTCACGGATTGTGGCGTCAGATCGTATGGACGCTCTCAACGCACGGCTGAAACACGGCTCGATCGATACGATTTTGTCCGACGGCCTGCACGAATTTTTGCTCGCGGTTATGGACGATGTGGTGGCCATTTCGGATTCGGTGGCCGAAGCCTACCGGTTCCACGCCTGATCGTCTCTTTGGAACACAACACCCCACTCCGTATCAGGCATGTCACCCGCTACACCTATTCCAAACCGCTGCCCTACGGTCTGGCACGGCTGCGGTTGCGACCGGTTAGCGATACCACACAAAGCATCGACGGCTGGAACGTCACGATGGAGGGCGGTTCCGTTGGCGCGTCCTTTATCGACGAGCATGGTAACCACACAGACCTGATAGAGATTGCCCGCGGCACCACGCGGCTGGAAATCATCGCCGAAGGTGTGGTCACTCCGCTGCGCAATGACGGCATTTCGGGAGACACGCCAGCGCCGGACTGGCTCTACGACCTGTCCACCCCCCTGACCTTCGCAGGGCCGGGCATCGCCGAACTCTGTCGGGGGGTCGATATGTCTGACCCGATCCCGGCCCTGCACACCTTGTCGGCGCGCATTCTGAGCGTCATTCCCTTCGATCTCGATGTGAACACGGCTGCCGAGAGCGCCGAAGCCGTTCTGTCGCGGCGCGCCGGGGTCTGTCAGGACCATACCCATGTGATGATCGCCTGCGCCCGACTGCTCGGTTTTCCCGCACGCTACGTCTCCGGCCATCTGGCGCTCAATCAGGGCGCGGAGCAGACGGCGGGCCACGCGTGGGCGGACATCAAGATTCCCGACCTCGGATGGGTCGGTTTCGACGTTTCCAATGGTTATTCGCCGGACGATCGCTATATGCGTCTGGCCACCGGGCGCGATGCCCGGGAGGCGGCACCTGTCGACGGCCTGACGTTCGGGAACCATTCCGAACGGCTCGACGTTGCGGTCCGCGTTGAAGGGCATCCCATGCAGCAGTAAGCTGCCGCCCGCTTTCCCAATCTCTCCATTCGAATCGACTGAAACCCATGACCTATTGTATCGGCCTGAAACTCGACAAAGGCCTTCTGTACCTTTCCGACACCCGCACGAATGCCGGAGTCGACAACGTGTCCACGATCACCAAGATGAAGTCGTGGGACATTCCCGGCGATCGCACCATCACCATCATGTCGGCCGGCAATCTCGCCACCACGCAGGCCGTGGTGTCCTGGCTCGAAGAGCGCAACAAGGTGCCGTCGGAACGCAACCCGTCCATCCTGCAAGCTCCCACCATGTTCGAAGTGGCCCGTATCGTGGGCGACACGTTGGCGACGGAAGTCTTGGAACGCTCCAAGACGCCGGGACAAACCAGTGGTGGCAGCATGGATGCCGCCTTTTCGGGCACATTGATGGTCGGTGGCCAGATCGCGGGTGCCGAACCGCGGCTCTACCTCATCTACCCGGAGGGCAATTTCATCGAGGCGACGGACGACAATCCGTGGTTCCAGATCGGTGAAACAAAATATGGCAAGCCGATCCTGTTGCGGGCTTTCGATCCGTCCATGACCTATCAGGACGCGGTGCGTCTGCTGCTGGTGTCGATGGATTCCACCGTCCGCGCCAACCTTGCCGTCGCCCCACCGTTCGATCTTCGGTACGTTGAGGAAGGCACTTTCGGGCCGACGCACGAACGGCGCATCGCAGAGGACGACCCCTATTATCGGGCTCTGTCGAAGGGGTGGGGGCAGGCGTTGCGCGATGCCATCCCGACCCTGCCTTCATACGAAGGTTAGGCAAACCTCACCCGCTGGACGGCATACTTTCAGCGCGTCCTAGCGGGTGATGATTTCCGGCCCCATCATCATCGTCGGCAGCCATGTGGAGACGATCGGCACATAGGTGACAATGATGAGGAAGATGAACATGATGCCGACCCAGGGCAGGGCGGCTTTCACCACGTCGAAGACCGACATGCCCGCCACCCCCGCCGTGACGAACAGGTTCAGCCCCACCGGCGGGGTGATCATGCCGATCTCCATGTTCACCACCATGATGATGCCGAGATGGATCGGGTCGATGCCCAGTTCCATCGCGATGGGAAAGACCAGCGGCGCCACAATGATGAGCAGGCCCGACGGTTCCATGAACTGACCGCCGAGCAGCAGGATGACGTTGACCACGATCAGGAACATGACCGGCCCCAGACCGGCGGCCAGCATAGCCTCGGTGATCATCTGCGGAATGCGCTCTTCGGTCAGAACGTGTTTGAGAATTAGCGCGTTGGCGATGATAAACATCAGCATGATCGTCAGCTTGCCGGCCTCGAACAGGGTGGCTTTCGTGTCGGGGTGAAACCATGCGGTGACGAGGGCGTGGGGCTTTCTGAACAGCGAGATATTGGCGTTACCACCGACGGTCGCCAGCGGGCCCATGTCGCGGTAGACGAAATTGGCGATCAGAAACGCATAGACGGCGGCGACTGCGGCCGCTTCCGTGGGCGTGAAGATGCCACCATAGATGCCGCCCAGAATGATGACGATGAGGAAGAGGCCCCAGAACGCATCGCGCGCCGAGGCGAAGATCTCGCCGATACCGGCAAAGGGTTGTTTCGGTATTTTCTTCCACTTGGCCGCTATATAGATGCCGATCATCAGCATCAGGCCCGCGATGAGTCCGGGAATGACACCGGCCAGGAACATGCGGCCCACGGACACATCCGTCGCTGCCGCATAGACCACCATGACGATGGACGGCGGGATGAGGATGCCGAGGGTTCCCGCGTTGCAGATGACACCGGCGGCAAACTCTTTCGTGTAGCCGACCTCCCGCATCCCGGCGATCACGATGGAGCCGATGGCGACCACGGTGGCCGGAGACGAACCGGACAAGGCCGCAAACATCATGCAGGCCATAACGGACGCGATGGCGAGACCGCCCGTCACATGGCCCACGCAGGCCACCGCGAAGCGGATGATGCGCCGCGCCACGCCGCCCGTCGACATGAAGGACGAGGCGAGGACGAAGAAGGGAATGGCAAGCAGCGTGTAGTGCCCGTCGAAGGCGGAGAACAAGGTGCCCGCGATGGAGGCGAGCGAACCGCCGGAATAGGCGACCAGAAACAGCATCGACGACAGGCCGAGCGACACGCCGATCGGCACGCCGATCATCATCAGCCCGATGATGAAGACGAAGAGGAGAACGACTTCCATCAGCGTGTGCCTCCGCCGGAACGGGGACTGGTGCCGGTATCAGCGGCAGCGGCCACCGCATCATCCACGTCCTCGTAGATTTCCTCCGCCTCATGGGCGGCGATCATCAGGTCCTGCCGGTTCGTGGCCACCCGCCACACGGCCTGGCAGAATCGCAGCAGAAGCAGCGCCATGCCCACCGGCAGGGCGAAATAGGGGATCATCTTGGGCAGTTTGGAATAGGTATCGCCATCGTTGAAGTATCCCTCCATCCAGCGCAGGAATTCGGGCATCGGCAGATCGGACGTCTCATAGAAGGCGCGATCGAAGATGAAGGGGGACCAATAGTCCCACGAACCTTTCAGCAGCAGGGCGGCGTAGAGAATGCAGGCGGCACCGGCGATCAGCGTCACCGTCTTGCGCGCACCCGCGGGCAGCATGTTCACGCCGATATCAATACCGATATGGAAGGTCCGCTTGACGCCGTAAGCCGCGCCGATCAGCACCAGCCATGCGAACAGATAGACGGTGGTTTCCAGCGCCCACAGAATGTTGGCATTGAACACGTAGCGCGCCACCACGTTGCTGAAGGCAACCATCGTCATCACGCCGAGCGTTGCTGCGATGAAGGTTTCCTCGATGGTCGCAACCCACGCGAAACGCTCCGTTTCCGGTGACTGATTGGTCATGGCCTGTGTCCTCCCCCAAGGAACCCGCGCAGCGTTCGCCTGAACGCCGCGCGGTCGTTTCCGGTCCCGCCCGTCCGGCGGGACCGTTCGTTCAAACCCAGTTTACTGCGTTGCCTGCGCTTTTTCGATCATGTCGGCACCGATGTCGCCTTCGAACTGGGCCCAGACGGGCTTCATCGCGTCGACCCAGGCCTGACGCTGTTCGGCGGTCAGTTCACGCACGACGCCACCGGCTGCAACGATCTGCGCCTTGGCTTCCTGGTTCACTTTCTCCGATTCCGCGTTGCGCATGGTGGAGACTTCTTGAAGGATCGTGGCCAGCTGGTCACGGATTTCAGGATCGAGACCGTCCCACCATTCCGTTCCGGTCACGACGAGATAGTCGATGACGCCGTGGTTGGTTTCGGTGATGCCGTCCTGCACTTCGAAGAATTTCTGCCCGTAGATGTTGGACCAGGTGTTTTCCTGTCCATCCACGACCTTCTGCTGAAGCGCGCCATAAACTTCCGAGAATGCCATTTTCTGCGGGTTGGCACCGAGCGCCTCGAACTGGGCGACCAGCACGTCGGAAGGCTGAACGCGGAATTTCAGGCCGTTGGCATCGGTGGGGGCCATCAGCGGCTTGTTGGCGGAAATCTGCTTCATGCCGTTGTGCCAGAAGTTGAGGCCCTTGATGCCCCGCTTGACCATCGTGTCCTTCATTTCCTGACCGGCGTCGGACGCCTGAAAGGCGTCGACTGCGGAAATGTCGGCAAACAGGAAGGGCAGGTCGAACAGGCGGAACTTCTTGGTGATGCCCTCGAACAGCGAGAGGGATGGCGCACCCATCTGCACGTCGCCGTTCAGAATGGCTTCCAGCACTTTTTCGTCGGTGTAGAGCGTGGAGTTGGGGAACACCTCCATGCAGGCCTTGCCGTTCATTTCCTCATTGACGCGGTCGGCCAGCAAGGCGGCAGCAATGCCCTTTGGGTGCTTGTCGGTGTTGGTGACGTGGCTGAACTTGATGACCATTTCGCCTTCGTCGCAGGCGGCGAAGGCCGGCACGGCTGCGGTGGCGAGAAGGGCTGCGGCGGTGGCCGCGAGAGTGAGTTTACGCATGGTTTTCCTCCCGAAATGCGATTGTACGGAGACTATGCCGTCTGTGTGCGGCACTTTGTTCCTGCCGGACCATGCCACGGGCACGGCGCAGTGGCTACAGGGTTTTTCTTCCCGGGCGATCCTGGCGCGGGCTCACTCGCCAGCGCGGAACCTGGCGGCGACATGCAGCGGCACAGCACCGGCGAAATCGCCATTTTCGAACACCAGCGGTTCGCCCTCGCCGCGTTCGAACCCTTCCACCCGCCCGACGACAATCCAGTGGTCGCCGCCTTCATGGACGGCCTCGCGCACGCAGTCGAACCGGGTGGACACGTCCGGCAGATGCGGCACGCGATCGGTGCCCTCGCGCCAGTCCAGCCCGGCATATTTGTCGGTGCCGCTTTTGGCGAAACGGTTGGCGAGATCGGCCTGATCGATGGTCAGCACATGGACGGAAAAGCGGTCGGATTCCTGAAACACACGCGCCGATAAGGCCTTGCGCCCGATCGACCAGAGGATGAGGGGCGGGTCGAGGGACACGGAATTGAACGATGATGCCGTTACGCCCACCGGCCCTTCCGTCACCGCGTCCCATGCGGTGACGATGGTGACACCGGTGGCGAAGCTGCCCAAAGCGGTGCGGAAGTCCTGTGTGGTGAAGGATGCGGTCATGGTGCGGGGCTTAGGCGAGCCGGATGGCGGCGTCTAGCGTTTCAGGTGTCGCGTCAGACGCTCTTCCGACGCGTCCCAGACCCGCCGCAGGGTCTCCACCACGACGAGATAGAGAACGGCGGCCCACAGATAGACGTCGAAATCGAACGAACGGGAATAGGCAAGGCGCGTTTCGCCCATCAGGTCCAGCACGGTGATGACGCTGGCGATGGCCGAGCCCTTCACCATCAACACCACCTCGTTGCCCAGCGGGCGCAAGGCCGTGATGAGCGCCTGCGGCAGCACGACCTTGCGGGCGATGGTGGCTTTCGACAAACCCAACGCCTGCGCCGCTTCCCGTTGCCCCTTGCCGACGGTTCGGATGGCACCGGTATAAATCTGGGCCTGATAGGCGGCGGTGTTCATCGTGAAGGCGAGAATGGCGCACCAGATGGCGTCGCGGAAGAACCACCACAGGCCGATCTGCTTGAAGAAGTCGGAGAACTCGCCGGAGCCATAGTAGATCAGGAACACCTGTGCGATCAGCGGCGTGCCGCGGAAGAAGGCCATGAACGCGGTTGCGGGGGCGTTGGCCCACCAGTGTGACGACAGGCGTCCGGCGGTCAGGATACCGCCCAGAATGGCACCCGCCACGATGGAGATGGCGGTGATCCACAGGGTCTTCCAAAGCCCCTGAAGCAATCGAGGCCCGTAGCGGCTGACGAAATCCGCGTCGAACCCGAAGACGAAACTGGCCGCGACACCCAGCGCCAGCGCGACCCAGAGCGCCACCAGGATGGTGCCGATGACCCGCGTTCCGGTCCACGTGCGGGCGATCTTCGGCGGTGGCGGACGTTGGGGCAGCAGCGCTGTGGACACGTAGGACGGATTTGCGATGCTCACCGTTCAATCCCCCGGCTGAACCGGCTGTTGAGCGCCGTCAGCCCCGCTGACGATGTCAGCGACAGCACGAGATAGAGCAGGCAGGCGACCATGTAGAAGAAGAACGGTTCTTTCGTGTTGCCCACCGCGACCGAGGTTTTCCGCAACAGGTCGTCCAGCGCGATGACGGAAACCAGCGCCGTATCCTTCAACAACACCAGCCACAGGTTCGACAGCCCGGGCAGGGCCAGGCGGAACAGTTGCGGCAGCACGACCTTCCGCAACGTCTGCCCCCGCGTCAGCCCGAGGGCTGCTGCCCCTTCATATTGTCCTTGCGGAATACCACGGAAGGCCGACAGGAACACTTCGGATGAGAAGGCGGAAAACACGATGCCAAGCGCGATCACACCGGCGACGAAGCCGGACACTTCCACATAGGTGTCGGTAAACAGGCCGATCAAAGCCCCCAGCGCCATCTGCCCGCCATAGTAGATGATGAACAGCGTCACCAGTTCCGGCACGCCGCGGAAGATGGTGGTGTAGATGTTGGCTGCGGCGCGTAATGATGGTTCGGGAGACTGCTTGGCCAGCGCGAGCAGGAAACCGGCCAGCAGGCCGAACGGCAATGTGGTGAGAGCCAGACGGATGGTCAGCCACAGCCCGTCTGCGAGTTCATCGCCCCAGCCGGTCGGGCCGAAGGCGAGGAGGGCGAACAGGTCACTCACCGCCAAATTGCCTGCCGAATGAACAGGTCGAGATGGGTCGGGTCGCGCCGGTTCGTCATAGTCTTCCCCTCATACTCACCGCACAAAACCCCAGCCCGTGCTGGTTAGCAAGACCTTGCCGAAGTGATGAAAGGTTGCACACCGAAAGCAACCGCTCTCCAACGGCTTTGTGGAATGATCGGGACTTCGGTTTCCACAAGAGGTTTCCCCATGCGCCTTCGTACAACGTCCGTTTTTCTGTTTGCCGGTGTGGTTCTATCCACTGCCGCACTCGCCAATGATGATGTCACCAATTCCGTGGTCGCCATCAATGCGTCCGCCAGCGGCAGCGTCACGGTGCTGGGCGGTCTGGAAGCGCGGCAGGTCCGTCTCGACCTGGGGCCGTTGCGGACCGGTGAGGCGAAATTGCCGGGTGGCATTGTCTCCAAGGCCGACCGGATGCGGATCCGTGCCGAGCGGGCCGAGGCACGCCGCATTGAACTCGACGAGGCGAAACGATGATCACGTCCATGACCCTGATCGGGCTCGCCTACCGCTATTTCACGCGGCACAGGCGCGCTGCGAGACTTGCCGTAAAGCCCTGAGCGGCAGAAGCGTTTCGCCATTTACCGCGAGTAAACACGAAAAAGGCCGGTGCGATGCACCGGCCTTTTCGGCATTCGGTCTATGCGAAGTGTCGTTCAGACCGAGTCTTTCGGCTCCAGCACCTGACGACCGCGATACATGCCCGATTTCAGGTCGATATGGTGCGGACGGCGCAATTCGCCGGAATTCTTGTCCTCGACATAGGACGGGTTTTTCAGCGCATCGGTGGAGCGGCGGTGGCCGCGTTTCATGCGCGTGATCTTGCTCTTGGGGACTGCCATCGTCTTCTCCGTCTGGTCGGTCGGCCGGCTGCGTTCCGGCTGGAATGTGTTGTCGTGCATCATGATCGCGGGCCGTCCGGCAAGTCGAGCGGACGGGTTCAGTCAATGCGCAATTCATGAACTGGAGGGCGTTGTAACCGAATTCGAGCCCGGTGCAAGTGGTGTCGGGTCACTCTTTCAAACACCGCACATAGGCTCCTGACTGTTCGGCACGGCTCTCTACGGTGCGTGCCATCCGGCCCAGCGACCGGGTGGGTCTGGCGGGGTTTCGTGTCAGCGGGCTGGGCAGGGCCACTGTAAGAAGGGCGGCCTGTGCGCGGGTCAGGTTGGCCGCGGACGTGCCGAAATGGTGGCGTGCGGCAGCCTCGATGCCATAGATGCCCGGACCCCATTCAGCGATGTTGAGATAGACCTCCATCACCCGCCGTTTGCCCCACACCCGGTCGATCACCAGCGCCAGCGGCACCTCCAGCGCCTTGCGAACGTAGGACCGGCCCGGCCACAGGAACACGTTCTTGACTGTTTGCATGGGAATCGTGCTGGCTCCACGCACCTTCTCGCCTTCCAGCGCCCCCTCGATAACGGTGTTGACCGCATCCCAGTCGACCCCCTTATGGGCACAGAACTGGCCATCCTCGGAACTGACCACCGATTGCCAGACATTGGGCGAGATGGCGTCGAAATCCACCCAGTCCCGGGAGATCGTTTCGCCGCTGACGAAACGCCACGCCATCAGCGTCGAGACCGGATGGGTTGCGGGCCATGTGTAGAGCGCGGCCAGCGCGAGCGGGGTCAGGCACACGAGAACGATTGCCAGGATTGTCCAACCGAAGAACCGGCGCAGGCGCTGACGAAATGTGCGCTTGGACCGGATCGTTCTGTTGATCCTGCGCTTCGACTTGCCTTTACCGGCTGGTTTCGGCTTTTCGCGCTTCGGCGGTTCGATCGCGTCGTCGGATTTTGCCTTCAAAGGCGCGTCGAAGGACGGCGGCACACGGGTTTTGGTCGTTTTTCTGGCCAAATGCCCGCTTGCCCTGAATCATCACCCTGTTTGATGGCTGTCTCTTAGGCCATGCGAGCCGGTCACGCCAACGGCGCACTTGCGACAGGCGCATGTGACCGTCAAGAAGCGTCCATGACCCAAGCCGATTTCATCGCCCATATGTCCAACACGACCGCGCCCGTCGAAGCGCGGTTGGCGGACTTGCTGGTGGATGGCGCGCTGCCCGGAGAAATGGCGCGGGTGGCAAAACTGATGGCGGCCATGCGCCACGGCACGCTTGATGGCGGCAAGCGTTTGCGCCCGTTCCTGCTGCTGGAAGCGGCACGTTTCTGCGGTGGCAGCGGGGACGAGGCACTCGACGCTGCCTGCGCGCTGGAAATGATCCATTGCTATTCGCTGATCCACGATGATCTGCCCGCGATGGACGATGACGCTCTGCGGCGCGGGCGTCCGACAGTTCATAAGGCGTTCGGCGAAGCGACAGCGATTCTCGCCGGTGACGCCCTGCTGACGCTGGCCTTCGAGACGGTTTCGGCGGACGAGGGCCTGTCCCCGACGGTCCGCGTGAACTTGATGCGCCTGCTCGCGCAGGCTGCCGGACTGGGCGGCATGA
The DNA here is from genome assembly GCA_963799325.1 of uncultured Alphaproteobacteria bacterium. Lineage (GTDB taxonomy): Bacteria > Pseudomonadota > Alphaproteobacteria > Rhizobiales > Rhizobiaceae > Pseudahrensia. Next base: position 37,243 of record CAWCWS010000007.1, read on the forward strand.
TCGGCGGGCAGATGCTGGACATGGAGGCGGAACAGGTTGCGCCCGACGCCAGCGGTATCCGCCGGTTGCAGGCGATGAAGACCGGCGCATTGATTCGCTATGCCTGCGAAGCCGGAGCGGTAATCGCCAGTGCGGATGCCGCGAAACGTGCCGCTCTTGTGACATATGGGGAAACTGTCGGGTTGGCTTTCCAGTTTGCCGACGATCTGCTTGACGTGACCGCGTCTACAGAGGCGATGGGCAAGGCGACCGGCAAGGATGCGGGTGCGGGGAAAGCCACGCTGGTCGGTCTGCATGGGATCGAGGCTGTCACCAAAATGCTCTGGGAGGCGGTGGCAAATGCGGAAACGGCCCTAGACGGCTACGGTGATAGCGGAACTTTAGTGGCGTTGGCCCGCTTCGTGGCGTCGCGCACAAGCTAGCGGTTCTTCTTCACCAGACAGAATCCGCCCGCGCCGGCGAATGCGTTTGCACAGGTCGATGGCGTCGGTGCGGGTTTCCGCGCCGAGCCGCACGGTCCATGTGCGCGCGCGGCCAAGGGGGGAGCGGGTGCGGACCAGTTCAGGCCTCGTGTCACCCACCACCGTGCCGAGCCGCGCGCGCACTTTTTCCCAGTTCCGCAGGGCGACGGCCCGTTTGAAATTGCCCGCCACATCGACGCCCCAGGGTTTGCGCTGAACCTCGACGGAGAGATCGTTGCGGAACCGGGTCTTGCGCACCGGCAGGGCGCGGCAGGCGGTGAAGAAATCCTTGCCGGGTTCGAGGTCGAAATCTTCCACGCGGGCACCGGGTTTCAGGAAAGTTGCGGCCCCTTTGCCGGTCAGCGCGACCACGTAGTCCAGCGTCTCGAATGGCAGGCCGGAGCGGCCGTCCCGAAACCGCGCAACCCGACCCGGCCCCGCATTGTAAGCCGCCGCTGCCAGCCCGAAATTGCCGAAGGTCGACTTTTCGTGCGCCAGCAGGGCGGCGGATGCCGGGATCGCCTGTTCCGGGTCGTAGGGGTCCGCCAGCCCCCGTTCCCGCGCGGTGGCAGGCATGAACTGGGCGATGCCCTGCGCGCCGACAGGCGACAGCGCGTTGCGGTCGAACCGGCTTTCCACCCAGATCAAACGTGTGAAGAAGTTGCGCGGCACGTCGTATTTGACCGCCGCAGCGGAGATGGCGTTGCAGATTCTCGCGGGGGTCCAGATGCCGTTCTCCTCCAGCACGGATTGCGCCGCATGCTGGATTGGCGAAGAGCAGGCTAAGAAGAAGGAGTGCCGGGCGCGCCAAAGCGGGTCTCCACGTAGGTCTGCACCATCGCCTCGAAATCGCTGGCGATATTGGCGCCGCGCAACGTCGCCGCCTTCTTGCCGTCGATGAAGACCGGAGCGGCGGGGGTTTCACCGGTGCCGGGCAGCGATATGCCGATATCGGCGTGCTTGCTCTCGCCGGGGCCGTTGACGATGCAGCCCATCACCGCGACTTTCAGATCCTCGACGCCGGGATATTTGTCCTTCCAGACAGGCATGTTGGCGCGCAGGTCGTGCTCGATCTTGGCGGCGAGTTCCTGAAACGTGGTCGAGGTGGTTCGCCCGCAACCGGGGCAGGCGGCAACGACAGGCACGAAGGTGCGAAAACCCATCACCTGCAACAATTCCTGCGCCACCTGCACCTCGCGGGTGCGGTCGCCGCCCGGTTCGGGCGTGAGCGAGATACGGATCGTGTCGCCGATGCCCTGCTGCAGCAGGATGCCCAGCGCGGCGGAGGAGGCGACGATGCCCTTGGAGCCCATGCCCGCTTCGGTCAGCCCCAGATGCAGAGCGTGGTCGGTGCGTGATGCGAGGTCGGCATAGACGGCGATGAGTTGTTGGACGTTGGAGACTTTTGCCGACAGGATGATCCGGTCGCGCCCCAGCCCGATCCGCTCCGCCTCGTGGGCCGACAGAAGCGCCGATTGCACGATGGCTTCGCGCATTACCTCGTCGGCGGACAGGGGCGAACCGTTGGCGGCGTTGTCGTCCATCAGCGATGTGAGCAAGGCTTGATCGAGCGAGCCCCAGTTGACGCCGATGCGCACCGGCTTGTCGTAGCGAATGGCGGTTTCGATGATGGCGGCGAACTGGGTGTCCTTCTTGGCTTTGAAACCGACATTGCCCGGGTTGATGCGGTATTTCGCCAGCGCCTCCGCACAGGCGGGATGGTCGGCGAGCAGCTTGTGGCCGATATAGTGGAAATCACCCACCAGCGGAATGTCGAGGCCCAGCCGCTCCAGCCGGTCGCGCACTTTCGGCACCGCAGCGGCGCTTTCATCGCGGTCCACCGTGATGCGGACGACTTCGGAGCCTGCCTTGTGGAGCGCCGCGACCTGCTCGACGGTCGCGTCCACGTCGGCGGTGTCGGTGTTGGTCATGGACTGAACGACGATCGGCGCGCCGCCGCCCACCATCACGCCGCCTACATCGACGCCGACGGTCTTGCGGCGGGGCAGGACGGCTACGAGGGGTGCCTTGCCGAAAGCGGCTTCGAATTTCGTCCGGGGGGGAACAGCGTTCATCGGGAATGCGCCGGCGGTTTCGTGTCTCCCGCCCCATATAGGCCCAACGGTGCGCGGCGTCACCCGCGACATACACGATGGATGACGGGGTCGAAACCGGGTGATAGGTTGTGCGGAACAACTCCAGAGAGAACGCGCGATGATTTCCCTCACCATCAATGGCGAAGACCGCCAGCTCGATGTCGAACCTGATATGCCGCTCCTGTGGGCGTTGCGGGACGTGGCCAAGGTCAAGGGTCCGAAATTCGGCTGCGGCATTGCGGCCTGCGGAGCCTGCACGGTGATGGTGGACGGGCAGGCGCGACGGTCCTGCGTGACGCCGGTGGACAGCGTTGACGGTGCCGAGATCACGACCATCGAAGGGCTCGCTGAAGGCGACACGCTTCATGCGGTGCAGGAAGCGTGGATGGCCGAGCAGGTTGCGCAGTGCGGCTACTGCCAGTCCGGCCAGATTATGAGTGCGGTCGCGTTGCTGGACGAAATTCCGGACCCGACCGACGCGGACATCGACGCCTCGATGGCGGGCAATATCTGCCGTTGCGGCACCTATCCGCGCATTCGTGCGGCCATCAAGCGGGCAGCGGCTTCGACCGGTGGCGCGCAAACCGCGAAAGTGGAGGGCTAGATCATGGGCAAGATACTCCGCCGTTCGTTCCTCATCGGTGCCGCAGCGATTGCCGGTGGCGTGGCTTTCGGGGCCTACAAGATCCTGTCCGACCCGGACAATCCGCTGGAGGCCAAACGGGGCACGGACGAAAACCCGTTCAACCCATACGTGACGATCACCGACGACGACGTGGTCTCCGTCTATGTGCCGCGCTCGGAAATGGGACAGGGGGTCAACACGACACTCGCAGCTTATGTGGCGGAGGAACTCGACGTGCCGCTGGAGCGCATCAACGTCGTGATCGCGCCCGCGTCCTATGCCTATTACAATTCCAAGATGCTGGAGGACGGCGTGCCGTTCGCCCATTACAACCGCGCGATACTGGCCGAAACCGTGCGCGCCAGTGCGGGCACGCTGGGCAAGGTGCTTGGACTTCAGGTCACGGGTGGGTCGTCGTCGGCCAACGACGCCTACGAGCGGATGCGCGAAGCAGGAGCGGCCGCGCGCGAAACGCTGAAACTGGCCGCCTACCAGCGCACGGGCGTGGCGACCGCCGACATGAAGACGATAGATGGAACGGTGGTTCTGCCGGACGGCACGGCGCTGACCTATGGCGACTTGGCCAAGGAAGCGGCTGCCTTGCAGCCGCCTTCGGGCATCGCATTGCGTGATCCGTCCACATGGACGCAGCTTGGGCAAAAGCCAGCCGCGCACCGACATGCGGGCGAAGGTGACGGGCGCGCCGATTTTCGGCATCGATGTCGACCTGCCGGACATGCTCTACGCGACGGTGAAGATGAACCCGCGTCTTGGCGGGGCGATGGTGTCGTTCGATGGTGCTGCGGCGAAAGAGATCAAGGGCGTTGTCGATGTGATCGATATGACCGGCCCGGAGAACGAGGCTTTCGGCGGCGGGTTCGCAGTCATCGCCGAGAACACATGGGCCGCGTTCAAGGGCGCGGAAGCCGTCGCGGTCGAGTGGGGCGCCGCGCCCTATCCGGCGACAACGGATGCGATCATGGCCAGGATCGACGAGGCGCTGGAAGGCGGTGGCGGCGACAATCTGCGCGACGATGGCGACGTGGGGCTGGCCTTCGCCGATGCGCCGCGCGACCGGATCGTCGAGGCGCGCTATTCCGTGCCCTATCTGGCCCATGCCTGCATGGAGCCGATGAATGCGACCGCGTTTGTTGCCGAGGATGGCTCCCGTCTCGACATATGGACCGGCACGCAGATGCCGACCATCGTGCGCTCCGACTGCGCGGCGGAAGCCGGTGTCGAGGCCGACAATACGTTCGTCAACACGACGTTTCTGGGTGGCGGCTTCGGCCGGCGCGGGGAGGTGGATTTCGCCCGCTTTGCAACCCGCGTGGCGAAAGCGTTTCCCGGCCGCCCGGTGCAAACCGTGTGGAGCCGTGAGGAAGACACGACCCACGACACCTACCGCCCCGGTGCCATGTCCAAATGGCGGGCGCGGCTGGGCGACGACGGCGTGCCTGTCGCCATAGAGGCGCAGATCGCCTGCCCGTCTATCATCGCCAGCGTGATGGGGCGGATGTATCCATCGCTTTCGACAGCCGGGCCGGACAATACGATCACCCACGGGGCGTTCGACCAGCCCTACACGGTGGCCGATTATCGCGTGTCGGGCATCAAGGCCGATGTGGCCATCCCGATCGGCTTCTGGCGCTCGGTGGGCAACTCCTACAACGGGTTCTTCCACGAGAGTTTCATCGACGAATGTGCGACCGCGGCGGGCATGGACCCGCTCGACATGCGGTTGGCTCTGATGAAGGAATACCCGACCGCGCAGGGTGTGATGCGGAAAGTCGCGGACATGTCCGGTTGGTCGGATGTGCCTGTGGAAGGCCGCGCCAAAGGCATGGCCTTCACGCTGTCCTTCGGGTGCTGGACAGGGCAGGTGGTGGAGGTCGAGCAGACCGATGCCGGTATCCGCATCGCGAATGTGTGGTGTGCCGCCGATGTGGGCCGCGCGCTCGATCCGTCCATCTGCGAGGCGCAGCTGATGTCCGGCATCGTGTTCGGGCTGTCATCCGCGCTGGGGCAGGAAATCACGTTCGAGGACGGCATGGTGCAGCAGGCCAATTTCGACACCTATCCCGCCATGCGGATGCACCAGTGCCCGAACATCGAAATCGAATTGCTGGAAACCGCCGACCACATGGCCGGCATCGGCGAGCCCGGCACGCCGCCCAGCATTCCGGCACTTGCCAACGCGGTTGCGAAACTGACCGGCGAACGGCTGCGGGACATGCCGCTGTCGAAAAGCGTGGACTTTCGTTTAGGCAAACAAAAAGGCGCGGTTTCCCAAGCGCCTTTTCGGCAGTCTCAATTTCTATCCGACGATCAATAGACGTCGAAGTCGAAATACTTGGCCTGCACCTTGGCGTATGTCACCGTTTTCACGGATGGCGTCGATGGCGGCGGAGAAGCGGTCGGCGAGTTCCGTTTCGCCCTTGCGCACGGCGATGCCTGCACCCTCACCGAAATATTTCGGGTCGTTTTCCATCATGCCGACCATTTTGGACGACGAACCGGCATCCGGTCTTCAGATACTCGCCCAGCACCACGGAATCGGCGGCCACGGCGTCGAGACGACCGGCTGCGAGGTCCGCGTTGGCTTCATCCTGCGTCGGATAGAGCTTGATGGTGGAATCCGTATAGGTGTCTTCCAGGAACGTGGCATGGGTCGTGGAGGACTGTGCGCCGATGGTCTTGCCGGCCAGCGCCTCGACGCCGGTTTCCGTCAGGTCCGTGTCCTGCGGTGCGATCAGAGCGGGTGGCGTGGAGTAGTATTTCTTGGAGAAATCCACCTTTTCCAGACGCTCGGGCGTGATCGACATGGACGCGATGATGGCGTCGTATTTGTTGGCCTGAAGGGCGGGAATGATACCGTCCCAGTCCTGCGCCACGAATGTGCATTCGACTTCCATCTCGGCGCAAAGAGCCTTGGCGATGTCGATGTCGAAGCCTTTCAACTCGCCGTTGGTGTCGGTGAAGTTGAAGGGCGGATAGGCACCTTCGGTCCCGATCCGGATGGTCTCGGCATAGGCGGTGCCTGCGGCGAGAACCGCGGCGAAACCGGCGGCTGCAAGTTTGAGCGCAAAGCGCATGGGCATATCTCCTGTTTGGGTTCACGATTGAACTTGGGTGCAATCCACACAATCGGACGTTGGAATGCAAGAGGTCAGGCGCTATTGGGCAGGCTTGCTTTCCGTCCACGTCACATCCTGCCCATAGAGGGGGACGGTGGAAATAGACATCTTGGCCGACCCGTCCTGCACCTGTGTGGCGTGGGCGAGATAGACGAGGGTATCGGTCGTCGCATCGTAAATACGCGTGACCTGCACGGACTTCCAGATCAATGACTGTCGTTGCGAAAAGACCTTCTCGCCTTCCTTGTCCGTGTCGATGTCGCTGATGATGATCGGTCCGGTCTGGCGGCAGGCGAGCGACGAATTGGACGGGTCCTGAAACCAGTCACCCTTTTGCAAACGGTCGATGAGGCCGCGCTCGAAATAGGCGACATGGCAGGTGACGCCCGACACTTTGGGGTCGGCGATGGCCTCGATGATCACATCGTTGCCGAGCCAGTCCACATCAACCTCGCCGACCTCCTTGGCACTCGCGCTGGTGAAGGCGAGTCCTGCCAACAGTGTGAACATGACAGGCAGGTGTGTCGATCGGGTCAGCATAATTTGATATCCGGGATGGCGCTTGTGTAGCGTAGTATCTGTCAACGATGCAGGCCACGTCCTGTTCCGTCTTTGCGTATCACAATCGTATATTCAAAAAGGGTGATGACACCGCCGCGCGGGTGTGAAACGCTGGGAAAATCGTCACTCCGGAGCGCAGACCATGAAATCCATTCTTGCCCTTGTCCTCTCCATCTTCATCGCCGGGCCCGCGTTTGCTGATGCCCACGGTGGCACCGGCCCTGCCGCCGAGCGGCAACTCGTGATGAGCAACGTGGGGGCCGCCACCGGCCTCGGTGCCAAGATGGTAAAGGGCGAAGTGCCCTTCGATGCCGCGACCGCCGAACTTGTCTTCCGCGTGCTGAACTCATCAGCACACGGTTTCGGCTACATGTTCCCGGAAGGGTCGGAAACGGGCGCGAAGACGGAAGCCAGCCCTAAAATCTGGGAGGACCGTGCCGGGTTCGACGCGCAGATCGCCAAGTTCGTCTCCGACACCGCTGACGTGAAACCTGTGGATCTGGACTCCTTCAAGACCGCATTCGGAACCGCCACAGAAAACTGCGGTGCCTGCCACAAGGCCTACCGCGTCAAAAACTGACTACCCGGTCCGGTTGCTGGCGTGAAACGCTTCCTCCTCGCCTTGATCGTATTGACGGCGGTGGGGTGTGGCACGTTCTGGTTGCTCACCACGCCGGACACACTTTCGGACCGTGATGTGACGGTTTTCGAAACCGGCGATGCAAGCCGTGGCGAGATGATGTTTCACGCGGGGGGATGCGCCTCCTGCCACGCCGCGCCTGGCGCTGTGGGCGATGCGAAGCTGGTCTTGGCGGGCGGCATTGGCCTGGAGACGCCGTTCGGTCTGTTTCACGCCCCCAACATTTCGAGCGATGCCGACCACGGCCTCGGCGCATGGAGCGGTGTGGATTTTGCCCTCGCCATGCTGAAGGGCGTTTCGCCGGAAGGTGCTCATTATTATCCCGCTTTCCCCTACACCCAATATGCGCGGATGACCGACGGGGACGTTGCTGACCTCTGGGCCTATATGAAGACCTTGCCAGCCAGTGATGCCCCCTCGAAGGCTCATGACCTCGCTTTTCCCTTTACACTGCGGCGTGGGCTGGGCCTGTGGAAGACGCTCCATCTCGACCCTGCCTCCGTCACCACGCCGTCCGACGATCCGCTGATCGAGCTCGGACGGTATCTGGTGGAAGGCCCGGGCCATTGTGCGGCTTGCCATACGCCGCGTGATATGACCGGCGGTCTCGATCTGGCGCGCTGGATGGAAGGTGCGCCGAACCCGAGCGGCAAGGGACGTGTTCCTGCCATCAATGGCGCGGGGCTGGCCGACTGGAGCGCATCCGACATCGCCTACGGGCTGGAATCGGGCTTCACGCCCGACTTCGACTCTCTCGGTGGATCGATGGCGGATGTGGTCGATAACATGGCCAAGCTGCCCGCGTCCGACCGGGAAGCGATTGCCGCCTATCTGAAATCCCTGCCCTAGCAGATCATCCGCATCTCCAGGGTTAACCGGCGGCAAACGACTGGTGCAGGTGGAAACCATTGGTTCACCATCACGGGGTAGGGTGAGCGCGACCACCTTTTGTTTTGCGTTGTGGTGCAGTGAACGAGACGATCCATCCCTACGCGCGTCATGTGACGCCTGTTGTCGAGCCGGTGCCGAAAGCGGCGCGGCAGGCGCTGCTGTTGTGGCTGGGTATCGTTGCCTGTTCGGCGGTGACGCTGCCCATTTGGGGCCTGTTCTACGAACCGCCGGAACCGGTCGCAGCGGCATTTCCCGACCAGCCGGAACGCCGCGCGGATGCGCTCGATCTGCCCTACACCAGCGCGCCTGTCACGGGCCTGGATTATGCGGCGGTCACGGCCTCCATCGAGCCTACGCCGGTGCCTCCCGCCCTGGAAATTCTCCTTCTTGGCTTGCGCGGCGCGATGGCCCCGGAGGGTGTGAACACTGGCGGTATCGCTGCGCACACACCCATTCCCGCTCCAGCTTTCCAACCCGTTCACGCCACCGGCCTGGAAATGCGTGGGGCTGCCCTGAAGGCCAGACTGGAGATTCAGACCGCCTCGCTGGACCTGGCGCGGAACGAGCTTGTTCGCATGGAGGCGCTGGCCCGTGACGGATACATGGCGCGCAACAGGGTGGAGGAAGCCCGTTTGAAACTGCGCGAGATCGAAGCACGGATCGTGCCCTTACGGCGTGACCTGCAACGCGTGGAGACGGCACTCGCGGAATCGCGTCGGACCCCTGACAGAGCGGTGCAATACTGATGCGCACGTCCACTTATCCCGCATCAGCCCTTCCCGGAATGGGCCGTAAGACCCGACAGCGCCTCTTTATCGTCGGCTTTGCCGCCCTGCTGGCAGGCGGGGCGGGCACCGTCGCGCTGACCGGCGAGCGGGCACTTCAAGGTTTACGGGGTTCGGGGGATGTGACCCGCGCGGTGCAAACAGGTTCGCATATGCCCACAGGTTTGAGAGGACGGGTGGACGATCTGGCAACGGGCAGCGTTGTTCGCCTCGGTGACGCCTTCCTGCTCGGCGGTTCCCTGCGCCCGAGCGACGACCGGCACGGACAATTGGGGGTTGCGGACCGGCCCGTTCTGCGCCGGTCGATGGCCCACGCGGCCAATCTCACGGACGGTCTGCGACTGGAGACGGCGAGCGTCGGCGATTCCGTCGCGCAGACCCTGCGGGGTTCCCATGCTGTCCGCGCCGCCCTGTCCCGCACTGACGCGAGCCATGCCCGCAAACGGGTGGCTGTCGGTGCATTCCTGCCGAAAGTGTCTGTCGAAATCGACCACGGGACCGGCACATCCTACGATGGCGCCATCGATGCCGGCGATGTTCACTACGATACGTCGAAGGTCAGCGTCGGGCTGTCCATGCCGGTCTTTACCAGCGGCGCTTTGCTGAACGGCTACAGGGCCGCCCGGTCGCGGGCGGTGGCCGCCGATTACGGCTATCTGGTCGCCGAACATCGCACGGCGATGGACGCCATCGTCGCCCATCTCAACCTGCGCCTGAACCGGGCCGTCGAGCGCACGCTGGCCGACAACGTGGCGGCCGTCAGCCGGATCGCGGACATTGCGCGGCGCCGGTTCGACGCGGGCGATGCCAGCCGGACGGACATTGCGATTGCCGATGCCAATGTGGAAGCGGCCCGCAGCGAACACGATCTGGCGCGGAAAATGCGTGAGGAACTGGCGACCGATTACGAAAGCCTGACCGGACGTCCCGTGCCCAAACGCCTTTCGGCTCCTTCGGTCGCTCACTATGTGCCGGACAGTATCGATGCGGCGGTCGAACTGGCGCAGGCGCGAAATCCTGCGTTAGCAGCCGCTTGGCTGGACGCCGATGCCGGGGCCTACGATGCCAAGGCAGTGCGCGGGCGTTTTGGGCCGCAGGCTTCGCTTTACGGCAATTATTCCAGCGAGCTGCACCATTCGGCCCGCGATACGCAAAACGGCTGGACCTTTGGCGCACGATTGACCGTGCCGCTCGTCGATTTCACCGCCATGCCGTCCATCGCCGCCGCCCGCCACGATGCGTTGCAGGCAGGCTACATGGCGCAGGACACGGCCCGGATGCTGACGCAGCAGGTGCGGAAGCAATGGACGGCGTATCATTCCGCCAGGCGGCGGGTGGCGATCGTGGAACGGCAGATCGCTGCGGTCGAGCGTACGGTGACGGGCACGCGGCGGGAATATGAAGCCGGGTTCCGATCCATCACCGATGTGCTCGACGTGCAGATGACACTGGCGCGGGCGCGCATTTCGCTGGAGCAGACGCGGCATGAGGAATGGCAGGCGGCCTACGCTCTGGCTTTCACAACCGTGCATCCGGCTATCGACGGGTTGATGGCCAAGCACTAGAGCAGGTTCATCGAACGCCGGATCATACGGGGTAGCTTTTTCCGGTGTAGGCTGATTCCATCCTCCTTTTGGGGAGAATGAGATGACCCGAGCCTATAGCGATGATCTTCGTGGCCGCGTTCTTAAAGCGCTTGCAGACGGCAGTTCGGCGCGCAGTGCCGGGCGCCGGTTCGGTGTTGCACCATCGACTGCTGTGCGCTGGGTGGATCGCCACCGCTCGCTGGGCGAGACGTCGGCACGGCGTCAGGGCAAGCCGCGGGGCTCACGGCTCGATGCACACGAAGCCTTCATCCTCGCTATGATCGATGAACAGAAGGATATCACCCTGACCGAGATGGTTGAACGGCTTCAAGCGGAGCACGGCGTTCGCATCAGCCGGGCCATGTTGTGTATCTGGCTGCGCCGTTGCGGCTTTACGCATAAAAAAAGACGGGACATGCTGCCGAGCAGCAACGCCCTGACGTTCTGATACGCCGCCAAGCCTGGTTCGATGGACAACTCGACCTCGATCCGGCGAAGCTGGTCTTCATCGACGAGACTGGCCTGTCTACGAAGATGGCACGGCTGCGCGGTCGTGCACTACGCGGCGAGCGGTGCCGGGCTGCCATTCCTCACGGACACTGGAAGACAACGACCTTCACGGGAGCGTTGCGGCTGACAGGAATGACCGCACCCTTCGTACTCGACGGCCCGATGAACGGTGCGGCGTTCCTGGCCTATGTGGAACAGATGCTCGCTCCCACGCTCGAACCTGGCGATGTCGTCATCATGGATAACCTGCCCGCTCACAAACCGGTCGTAGTCCGAGAAGCGATCGAACGAGCAGGAGCCCGTCTGGAATTCCTGCCCCCGTACAGCCCGGACTTCAATCCAATCGAAAACGCCTTCGCCAGGCTGAAGGCTCTGATGCGCAAGGCAGCAAAACGGACCATCGAGGAATTGTGGGACACAGTCGGTTCCCTGATCGACGCCTTCACGCCAACTGAATGTGCCAACTACTTCAAAGCCGCTGGCTATGAACCGGAGTAAGATGAACCTGCTCTAGCTCTCATGCATGAAACCATACGGTTCCCGATCGAAGAACGGGATGTGCCCTCCTGGCCTCCGGGCGTCTGCCAAGACAGTCCCTGATCATTCCCGTATGTTGGCACTTATCGTGTCGGCAGAAGCCGGTCGAGATAATCCAATTCCAGTTGGGGCCGCGTCGTTTCACCGAGGCGGCGGCGAATGGCGTCGAGAATTTCGCGGGCGCGCTGGGCGTCGATCTCGCCGGGCACCTGCACGTCGTCTCCCAGCTGAGGACCGTCGGAACGTGACTCACGACCCAGAGGGTCGCGCTCGTTGCGCGCGCCTTGCGGGTTCTGTCCCTGCTCGTTGGGGCCGGCCTGACCGCTGGCCTGACCCTGACCCTGCTGTTGCACCATTTGCTGCATCATCTGCTGCGCGCCCTGCCGCATGGCCTGAAGGGCACGGCCCTGTTCGCCGGTGGCTTCGCCCGTGTTGCCCTGTCCAAGCTGCTGTTCGGCACCGCCCATCGCCTCACCGGCCTCGCCGAGGCCCTCGCCAGGCTCCATGCCCATGCCGCGCATGGCTTCCTGCATTTCCTGCATCTGTTGCTGCAACTGGCCCTGCTGTTCCTGCAACTGGCGCATGGCCTCGGCGAATTCCTCCGCCGTCATAGGTTCCTGGCCTTCACCTTGTTGCTGCTGCCCCTGTTCGCCCTGCTGCTCCTGACCCTGCTGCTGTTGTTGCTGGCCCTGCTGCTGCTGGCGGCGCTGCATGTCGAAGGTCTGGTCCATCAGTTCCTGCTGCTGGCGCATCATCTCGCCGAGCTTATTCATCTGCTCGGTCATCGGGTTCTGGCGCTGCTGCTGGTTCTGCGGCTGGGCGGTTTGCAGGTTGTTCATCATCCGCTGCATCTGCTGCAACAGGTCCCGCGCCGCATCGCGGGAGCCGGATTTGGCGAGATCCTCGATGCGCTGCATCATCTCGTTCAAGTCCTGCTGGCGCAGAAGCTGGGAATTGGGATCTTGCATCGCCTGCTGGTTTTCCGACTGGCGTGCCATCTGCTCGGCCAGTTCGCGCATGAAGTCGTCCATCGCCTCGCGCAGCTCGGCCATCAACTCGTCGATTTCCTCATCCGTCGCACCATCTTCCAGCGCGTCCGACAGACGCTCCTGCGCGTCCCGCAGACGGCGTTCGGCCGCGGACAGATCGCCGTCCTCGATCGCCAGCGCCGTAGTCCACATGAGGTCGAGCGCCTCGCGCAGCGGTTCCTTGGCGGTGTTGCGCGAAACCATACGATAGATCACACGCAGCGCCATGTAGTGGGCCTTGTCGGGGATCAGTTCTTCGGGATGGGTACTGGTGATGATGTCGAGCATGTCGGCGACCGACCGGCGGGCGTTCATGTCCTGCGCCAGACGGCGGCGCTCGAACACGATGGCCTTGGCCAGCGGCTGGGTGAAGATACGCTCCGGCAGGACGAATTCGACAGCCTCGCTGTCGCCCGTCTGGCCTGCATCGTCGGTGGCGGTCAGCGTCATGGCCACGCGGCCACCGGCCCAGGCATGGGCGGTCAGGTCGCGGCTGGTCTTTGACTCTCCCTCTTTTGCCCGGCGGCGGGGCAGGGGCAGGGGAATGTCGGGGGCTTCCACCAGCGGAATGGCGGTCTCTTCCGGTGCTTCCAGCGACGTGATCGCGGCTTTTGCGGAGACGACGCCGTAATCGTCGGTGACGGAATAGGAGAATTCGAGCGCGCCGCGGTTCGAGCCCTGAGGGGTGTCGACGAAGGTGATGGCCGGATTCTCGTCGGGAATGATGTCGAAGGCAAATGTGGCGACGTCGCTCGTGCCGGAGCGCAGAGTCAGTGCGCGGTCCGCTTCGGGAATGGTCTCGAACGTGGGAACGGCCCCCTCCTGCGGCACGATCTCGCGTGCCAATCCTTCTTCGTCCCGTACAAGCGTCGGCGCATCCACGTCCAGCGCCCGCACGACCAGCACGCTGCCCTCCGGCACGCGGTTGGTGATCGGTGCTCCCGTATTCTGCGCGGTCGCCAAATCAAGATAGACCGGCGGGCGGTTGGTGTAGGTGGGCGGCGTGATCCACGCGTCAATGCGGCCACCGGCGACGGCCTCGGCGATCGTGTGGTTGCGGAAGGCGTCTTCGATCCGCTCGCCATACCGACCGTAACCGGCCACGGCGGCGATGAACAGGACCAGCACGACCAGCGCGCGCAGGCCGAACGGGTCGCGCCGCGCCATATCCGGTTGCGGCATTCCGGCGGAAAGCTGGCCGAGCCTGCCTGCCATTCTTGCACGGTGTTCCCGCCAAAGAGCAGCCGCAAAGGGGTCGTCCGGTGCAGTGGAGGCGAGCGTGTCGGTCTGTGCGGTGACGGGGCGGTGGGCGAGTGCCGAGCGACCCTCGATGCGCCTGTCCACGTCTGCGCCGGTGGGCAAGACGATCCGTCCCAGCGGGATGAGAGCGGCCAGTGCAGCCAAAGCCAGAACGGCGAGCGTGACCCAGCGCGCGGTCTCGGAAAACAGCGGCCACAGGCCGAGCCATGAGATCGACAGGAACAGCACGACCACGCTGAACAGCGGCAGAAGTGCGGGCCATATCCGCTCCCACGCCAAAGCCGCCCATGCAGAACGGCGGGCGGTGGTGAGGCGGGATGCAGGGACGTGATCGGTCATTGTGAAAGTCTAGCACCAATAACGGCAATGGCGAGACACTCGCGATGTTGTGAGTGCCGCAGGCGGAGCGCCCTTAGCTCAAACCCAGTCGGGAACCGAATCCAGTGCGATCAGCGCCTCAACCTCCATGCGGGGGCGGATGATGTGGAACCGGTCACCGTCCACCAGCACTTCCGGCACGAGCGGGCGCGTGTTGTATGTGCCGGCCTGCACTGCGCCGTAGGCACCAGCGGAACCCAGCGCCAGCAGGTCGCCTTGCCGGGGCTTGGCCATCTCGCGCTCTTTCGCAAAATAATCGCCCGATTCGCAGACCGGACCGACGATATCGGCGGTGATGCGAGCGGTGTGGGCGCGGTTGGCGTCGACCGGGCGCACCTCGTGCCAGGCATCGTAAAGCGTCGGGCGGATGAGATCGTTCATCGCACCATCGACGATCACGAACATGCGGTCGTCGCCTTCCTTGACATAAAGCACCTGCGTGACGAAGACGCCCGCATTGCCTGCGATCAGACGACCCGGCTCGAAGATCACTTTCGCGTCGAGATCATCCACGTGCCGGTGGACGATGGCGGCATAAGCGTCCGGGTCCGGCGGCGGGTTGTTGTCGTCCTTGTAGGGAATGCCGAGACCGCCGCCTACATCCACATGGTCGATCGTGTGACCATCGGCCCGCAGCTCGCGCACCAGATCGGCGAGCTTGGCGAAGGCCAGATCGAACGGTTCCAGATTGACGATCTGCGAGCCGATATGCATGTCGATTCCGGTCACTTCTATGCCATCGAGCGCACCGGCTGCGGCATAGACCCGCGACGCCTGTGCGAAAGGGATGCCGAACTTGTCGGCCTTCTTGCCGGTGGAGATTTTCGCGTGGGTCTTGGCGTCCACGTCCGGGTTGATACGGAAAGACACGCGGGCGGTGCGGCCGGCCGCCTGCGCCCGTTCGGCCAGCAGCGCCAGTTCCGGCTCGCTCTCGATGTTGAAACACAGGATGTCCTCGGCCAGCGCCAGGTCCATTTCGGCAGCGGTCTTGCCGACGCCGGAGAACATGATCTTGTCGGCGGAAATACCGGCAGCACGCGCGCGCTTCAATTCGCCGCCGGAGACGACATCCGCCCCGCAGCCGAGTTTCGCCAGCACCGACAGCACGGCCTGGTTGGAATTGGCCTTCATGGCGTAGCAGACGAGGGAGGGGATTGTCTCGAAAGCCTTGGCGAAGACCGTGTAGTGGCGTTCCAGCGTGGCGCGGGAATAGCAATAGAAGGGCGTGCCGACGTCTGCTGCGATGTCAGCCAGCGGCACGTCCTCGGCATGGAGCATACCGGCGCGGTAATCGAAATGGTTCATGGCGATGTGAGTCCGGCGCGCTATTCGAGAAGGCCGTCGAGGATGAAGCGCTTTTCGGGATTGGCGGCGTTGGGAACCGGCGCTTCGGGCGCTGGCAGACCCTGTTCCTTCGCGTCCAGCCGCGCGCCTTCCGACGGCGTATAGGGCGCACCCGCACGACCGCAGGCGGTGGCGACAAGGGCGAGGAGAAGAAGGGCTGCGACTTTCATGGGTGCCCTGATAGCACGTTTGGCGCGGCGCGAAAGCCGCTCAGAACGATGAAAACACCAGCCCGCCCATAGCCGCGACCGCAAGCACCGTCGCCAGCCCCAGATGAAAGCCGAGCAGCAGGATGCCGGAGAGCACGGCGAGCAGCGCAACGCGCCAGTCGAGGCTGGACACGTCCGGTATCCAGAGCGTCAGCGGGCCTGATTGCGTGCGCTCCACAGTGGCGAACAGGACATGGAGCGCGAGCCAGATCGACAGGTTGAGAATGACGCCCACGACGGCAGCGGTGATGCCCTTGAGCGCACCGGCCAGACGGGGCTGGGCGGCGATCCACTCGATATAGGGCGCGCCGGTGAAGATCCACGCGAAGCAGGGGATGAACGTGACCCAAAGCGTCACGCCGGCACCGGCGATGCCCATCAGGAACCCGCCTTCACGGTAAGCCGCAAGGTGTCCGACGAACTGGGTGACGAGGATGAGCGGCCCGGGCGTCGTTTCCGCAAGCCCAAGCCCGTCCATCATCTCGCCAGCCGTCAGCCAGCCCTTCTGCGCCACAACGTCCTGCGCCATATAGGCCAGCACCGCATAGGCACCGCCGAAGGTGACGACGGCGAGACGGGAAAAGAAGGCGGCGATTTCGGGCAGGATCGTCGTGCCCGCAACGAGATCGAGCAGGGCAACCGGCACCAGCCAGATGGCCAGCCATGTGGCAGCGGTGGTGAGCGTATTCGTCCAGCGGACGGACACCGGAGGTGCAATGTCCTGCGCGCTGGCAAAGGCGAGCGCGCCGATGGCGGCGGCGGCGATGACGATGAGCGGATAGGGAATGGCCAGAAAGAACAGGGCCACGAAGGATGCCGCCGCCAGTGCCCATGCCAACGGGCCATGCAGCGCTTTTTTCGCCACCCGCAACAGGGCTTCGATAACGATGACCAGCACGGCGGCCTTCACGCCAAGGAACAATGCGGCTATGAACGGCACCGACCCGTAAAGAGCATAGATCGTCGCCAGTGCCAGCATAACGACCGCGCCGGGCAACACGAACAGGCCGCCCGCCAGCAGCCCGCCCCGCACCCCGTGCAACTGCCAGCCGGAATAGGTGGCAAGCTGCATTGCCTCCGGCCCCGGCAGCAACATGCAGAACGAGAGCGCCCCGAGAAATTGCTTTTCGGTCAGCCAGCCGCGCTCTTCCACCAGTACTTTATGCATCAAAGCGATCTGCGCCGCCGGTCCACCGAAAGAGAGCAGGCCGATGCGCGCGAAGGCGGGGAGGGTTTCGCGGACGGTTCGGGGAAACTGATCGCTCACGCCTTTGCCCTTTCGAGCGCCGGATGGCTGTCCCAGTCATGCTTTTCATTACGGGCGTCCCGCGCCCAGCGGTAGAAGGCGTCGTAGAGCATCATGGCTGCGTCGAGTTGTTGCAGGTCATCACGAAACATCCGTGACAGGCCCAGCGATGCGGCCAGCAGCCCGGCGGCTTCCGGTGCAAGGTCGTGGCGGTCCGTATCGGCGGCGCGCACGACAGTCGCCAGATGGCGCAACGGTTCGCTGTCGAGGCCGAATGCGTCCAGCATCGTATCGAAGGTGCAGCGGTCGCCGTCGTGGGTGAGTGCGACGTTCGGAATGTCGAACGGTGTCGCGGCGAACCTGTCCGCCACGTTCATCACCTGATCGGGCGCGACGAACAGGAAGCGGGCATCGGGATCGACGAAACGGCGGATCAGCCACGGGCAGGCAATGCGGTCGATCTTGGGACGGTGGCGGGTGACCCAGACGGTGCGGCCTTCGCTGTCGCGGGGCGGGATGGCATCAGCGCGGACAGTGGCGAACCCCTCCGCATCCCACGCGACCTTGCCGCCTTCCAGCGATAGGGCGTTTACCCCCTCCGTGCGCAACATGGCAGCCGCGCCCTGCCCGAGTTTCAGGCCCTTGTGGCAGCAGATGACGACCTTGCGACCGGCGAGACGGGGAACGAGACCTGCGATGTCATCAAAGGGGTGGCGGAAGGCTGACGGGATCAACCTGCCCGTCGATGCGAAGTCGTCTTCGGTGCAAACATCGACGAGAACCGGAGCCTCCGGCGTGCCGACGAGGCGGGCGAGTTGAGCGGGCGTGATTTCGGTGGGAGAGGGCATGGCGGCATCCTTGTCGCGCGCCTGTCGGCTGGCATGATCGGGTTTTCAGGATGCGGTGACTGCAGCTTACGCCTCACGAGGCGACCGCGCGCCCCCTGCCGGTTTTGTGGCGCAGGCAGGGTTGGGCGTCAAGGCGGGGGAGAGTGCAACCCGTCTGAGTGACCCGGGAAACTGCTGACTGAACGTCGGCCAAGCAGGCTTTCAAGCGTCGTCTTCGAGCCGCATTGAAAATGCTCAATACTTTTAATGATGCGACTTCAAACTACACATTGATCCCATCCATGTATCATGCAATCATGATACATGGATTCGTTTGACGCCCTTTCCGCCTTTTCGGCCCTGAGCCAATCGACCCGATTAGAGGTGTTCCGCCTTCTTATTCGAGCCGGTTCTGACGGTTTGCTGGCCGGGGAAATCGGAGAGCGGCTCGATGTGCGGCAGAACACCATGTCGGCCAATCTGACCGTATTGCTAAACTCTGGTTTGGTGCGGAACGAGCGGCAAGGGCGTTCCATCCGATACTTTGTCAATTTCGATGCGCTGCGCGGTTTGCTTGCATTTTTAATGCAGGACTGTTGCGGCGGCCAGCCGGAACTGTGTCAGCCCATCATTGACGAACTGGCTTGCGCCTGCTGATGCCGACTCTTGGACAGAAATTGTCGGCTGAATTCGTTGGAACCGCTTTCCTGCTGGCAACGGTCGTCGGCTCCGGCATCATGGCGGAGCGTCTGGCGGGTGGAAACGTCGCCATTGCCCTGCTCGGCAATACCATTCCCACCGGTGCCATTCTCGTGGTTCTCATCACAATGTTGGCCCCGATTTCAGGTGCTCATTTCAATCCTGCCGTAACATTGGTGTTCGCCGTGAAACGGGAAATTACGAGCAGGGAAGCTGTGGCCTATGTACTGGCGCAAGTGGTGGGCGGTCTTGTCGGTGTTTGGATGGCTCATCTGATGTTCGGCGAGAACGTCCTTCAGTTTTCTCAAAAGCTGCGCAGCGGCGGGTCGCAATGGTTTGCGGAAGGGGTTGCGACCTTCGGCCTCGTCGTGACCATTCTGGCAACGATCAAGGCCAAGGAATCCGCCGTGGCAATGGCGGTCGGTCTCTACATCACCGCCGCCTACTGGTTCACCGCGTCCACTTCGTTCGCCAATCCGGCAGTCACGATTGCACGGGGGTTTTCCGACACGTTTGCCGGTATCCGCCCGCAGGACGTTCCCTGGTTCATTGCCGCGCAACTGACTGCCGCCCTGTTGGCTCTGGCCTATTGCCGGTGGCAGCTACACGCGCCAGATACGAAAGCCGAACGGCCATGAGCATCGTCATCCATCACAATCCTGATTGTGGAACGTCACGCAATGTTCTGGAGATTATCAGGGGGCTGGCCGGTGAGCCGGTTGTGGTCGAATATCTCAAAACCGGATGGACGCGCCCGCAGCTTCAAGCCCTGTTTGCCGCTGCGAACCTGACCCCGCGCAATGCGCTACGAACGACGAAATCGCCAGCCGAAGAGCTTGGTCTGACCCACCCTTCGGTATCGGACGATGCCATTCTCGACGCCATGCTGGACCATCCCGTGCTGGTGAACAGACCCATCGTCTGCACCGCCAAAGGCGTGGCGCTCTGCCGCCCGTCCGAGGCTGTATTCGCCCTGCTGGATGTTCCATCGGGAACGGAGTTCACGAAAGAGGACGGGGAAACGGTGACCGCCCCATGAGCGACGACTTGCCGAACCTTCAAGAAGCCCAACTTCCACCTCCTCAGTTTCCGCAAGTCGTGGAGCCTGCCCACCCGCCGCGTGTCCTCATGCTCTACGGGTCGTTGCGGGCCCGGTCTTTCTCGCGGCTGATGACCGAAGAAGCGGCGCGGGTTCTGCGCTATCTAGGGGCCGATGTTCGCACTCTTCGACCCAAGCGGATTGCCCCTTGTCGATGATGCACCTGAAACGCACGAGAAGGTGCAGGAACTTCGTCAACTGTCGCTCTGGTCTGAAGCCCATGTCTGGTGTTCGCCGGAGCGGCACGGTGCCATGACGGGCATCATGAAAACACAGATTGACTGGCTGCCGCTCGCCCCGATCGGTGGGGTGCGACCAACACAGGGCAGAACACTGGCGCTCATGCAAGTGAATGGCGGTTCGCAGAGTTTCAACACGGTCAACCAGATGCGAATCTTGGGCCGATGGATGCGGATGATTACGATACCCAATCAGTCTTCCGTGCCGAAAGCCTTTCTTGAATTTAGCGATGACGACCGTATGAAGCCCTCTCCGTTTTATGACCGCATGGTGGACGTGATGGAAGAACTGATGAAGTTCACGCTTCTGACGAGAGGGCACTCCGAATATCTCGTCGATCGCTATTCCGAGCGTGTCGAAAGTGCGGAAGAATTATCGAAGCGCGTTAATATGAAAGAGATTTGAGCGGAATTGTCGCAAAAACCATCCTTTTTGCAACCTCGATCAACTCTGAATAATATCAGCAGCCTATACGTCGCAATAATTGGTCGCCAAACTCAACCAACCTTCCAACTCGTGCTCAAAGCAGCCATTCAAACCCCAATTCCGCTGTCACCCTGACCGCTCCCGCCATCCCTTCACCTGCGTCCGCACATTGTCCGGCGCGGTGCCGCCGAAGCTGGTGCGGCTGGCGACGGAGGCGTCGACCGTCAGCACGTCGTAGACATTTTCGGTAATGGCAGGATCGATGGCCTGCAGGTCGGCCAGTGGCAGGTCGGCCAAATCCACGCCGCGCTCTTCGGCCAAATGCACCGCACGGCCCGTGGCGTGGTGCGCGTCGCGGAAGGGGAGGTTGGCCTCGCGCACAAGCCAATCAGCAAGATCGGTCGCGGTTGAATAGCCGGTGCCGGCGGCGGCGCGCATATTGGCTTCGTTGACAGCCATATCGGCGACCATGCCGGTCATGGCGGCGAGGCAGAGCGAGAGGGTTTCGGCTGCGTCGAACACGCCTTCCTTGTCCTCCTGCATGTCTTTTGAATAGGACAGCGGCAGCCCCTTCATCACCGTCAGCAAGCCGATCAGCGCGCCATTCGTGCGACCGACCTTGCCGCGCACCAGTTCGGCGGCGTCCGGGTTCTTCTTCTGGGGCATGATGGAGGAACCGGTGGAAAATTTGTCGGACAGCTGCACGAAGCCGAATTGCGGCGTGGACCAGATGACGATCTCTTCCGCGAGCCGGGATAGATGCGTGCCGCAGATGGCGGCGGCGGCGAGAAATTCGAGCGCGAAATCCCGGTCGGAGACGGTGTCGAGGGAATTGCGGGTGGGCCGGTCGAAGCCGAGCGCCCGTGCCGTCATTTCCCGGTCGACGGGAAAGCCGGTGCCTGCCAGTGCCGCGACGCCCAGCGGGTTCTCGTTCATGCGGGCGCGGGCATCGGTGAAGCGCGAACGGTCCCGCGCGAGCATTTCCACGTAGGCGAGGCAGTGGTGGCCGAAGGTGACGGGCTGGGCCGTTTGCAGGTGGGTAAAGCCGGGCATGACGGTATCGGCATGAGTGTCGGCCTTGTCGAGCAGCGCGCCGATCAGGTCGGTGATGGCCTCGATCGGTGCTGTCGGTTGCATCGCGCACCCAAAGGCGGAAATCGAGGGCCACCTGGTCGTTGCGGGAGCGGGCCGTGTGCAGGCGGCCGGCAGCGGGGCCGATGAGTTCGGCCAGCCGTGCTTCCACATTCATGTGGATGTCTTCCAGCGCGCGGGAAAAAACGAACTCTCCCCGCTCGATCTCGCCTGCGATCTGGGTCAGCCCGCCGTCGATGGCGGCGGCGTCTTCCGCCGTGATGATACCCTGCGCTGCCAGCATGGCGGCGTGGGCGCGGGAGCCTGCGATATCCTGGCGCCAAAAGCGGCGGTCGAAGTCGATGGAGGCGTTGATGGCCTCCATTACCGCATCCGGCCCGCCCTCAAAGCGCCCGCCCCACATGGCGTTGGACGTGACCGGCTGTTCCTTTTCCAGCCCCGTCGGTTCGGTGTTCTCGCCGATGCCTGTGCTGGGCAGGTAGGTGCCCAATGTAGCCTCGGAAGTTTGATCGGGCGTGTCTTTGCGTTGGTCGGTCATGTGCCTATGTGTCGAGCAATTCGAGGAACGGGTGGGTAACGATGAACAAGCGGGTCTCTCTGGTCGTAATAGCATGCGCCATCGTCGCCGGTCTGGTGGCATGGGGCGTATATGCCATGCGGGGTGGTGGCAATGTTGGCGACGAAGTCGCCTGCATGATGGACGATGCCACGCGTGCTGCGCTGGACGGTGCGGTGGGCGGGGAAGTCGCCGCGTTTCAAATCGCCGACCGCCCCGCAAGCCTGTCGAGCCTCGCGTTCGCCGATGCGGACGGTGCGCCCGTCACGTTCGACGCCTTTTCCGGCAAAACGGTGCTGTTCAACCTGTGGGCGACATGGTGCGTGCCGTGCCGGGTTGAGATGCCTTATCTTGATACCTTGCAGGCGGAACTGGGCGGCGATGCCTTCCAGGTGGTGCCGGTGAGCGTCGATTTGGGGTCCGCTGAGAAACCGAAAGCGTTTTATGCGGAAATCGGTTTGCAGAATCTGCCGTTTTACCACGATGGCGACATCGCCACCCTCGACACGTTGAAGAAGGCCGGAATCGCCTTCGGCCTACCCGCCACGGTGCTGGCTGACGGTGAGGGATGCGTTCTCGGCTGGCTCAACGGCCCTGCTGAATGGGCGGGGGACGATGCAAAGCGGTTGGTGCGCGCTGCGATAAAATAGCACTGGCGCAGCGACGAACTTTGCATTGTCGTGTATCGCCGGGTTGGAATAGAAAGCGCTTTCCGTCCCCGTCCCTCGATCATCGCCATGTCCAAAGCCATCCCATCCGTTGCCGTTATCGGTCTTGGCACGTTCGGCGGAACGGTGGCGGCCGATCTGGCGGCGTTCGGCCACCATGTCATCGGCATGGATGTGAACGAAGCGCGCGTGAACGATTTCGCGGAAACACTGGCGCAGGCCGTCATTGCGGATGCCCGCGATGAGCGCGCCATGCGCGATGCCGGTATCGACCAGTGCGACGTGGTGGTCATCGCCATGGGCGAGGATCTGGAGGCCAATATCGTGGGCGCCATGAATGCGCGGATGCTCGGAGTAGCCGATGTGTGGGTGAAATCCCGCTCCCGCACCCACCGCCGTATCCTGACGAAGATCGGCGTCGACCATGTGGTCAATCCGGAGCAGGATATGGGCCGCCGCGTCGCCCAGCGCATCCACACGCCTTTCGTCACCGATTATATGAGCGTCGGCGGTAACCGGGTCATCGTCGGTCTGACGGCGCCGAAGCGGTTGATCGGAAAATCCCTGAAAGCCATTGCCCTCGACAGGGGGAGCGAACCCATCGAAAGCCTCGGTCTCGTGCGCACCGGACAGCGCGTCGCCTATGCGAGTGATCCCACCGTCGAGGCCGACGACATGCTGCTGTTCTATGGCCGCCGGGCGGATCTGCAGGCCTTCAGTGAGACCCAATGCCGGTGAAAAGCCGGGCCGATAATTTTTGCATTTATCGGTGCACTCCGTTGAAGTGGCGGGGTTGAATCCGTGTCGATGAGGTCGCGGGTCAGGAGGCAGATGCGCCGCCTGTCTGCCCCCTTGCCCAAGACTTTCAACATGTCGCCGCCGCTGACGCTTCTGACACTCTACGCCATACTTGTAGCAATCGGCGCGGGACTGTTGAAGCTGCCCTTCGCGGCAACTGCGCCGACGAGCTGGAGCGAGGCGATCTTCACCTCCGCTTCCGCCGTCACCGTTACCGGGCTGGCGGTCGTCGATACCGGCTCCCACTACACGATTTTTGGACAGGCCGTGATCGCTGTTCTCATTCAGCTAGGCGGGCTGGGTCTGATGACATTCGCGGTGCTCATCCTGTCGGCTCTCGGGATGCCGATCGGCCTGCCGCGGTCCGTCACCTTACGGGAGGATCTCGGGCAGACATCCATGCGCGACCTCGCCAGATTGGTCCGGTTGATCGCTACGGTGGTCATTGTCTGCGAACTGGTTGGCACCCTCGTGCTGCTGATCGCCTTCGTGCCGGTTCACGGCTGGGCGATGGGAGCATGGTCGGCCCTTTTCCATTCGATCTCCGCCTTCAACAATGCGGGCTTTGCGCTCTACCCTGATTCGCTGACCGGCTTCGCTCTCGACCCGGTGGTGAACGTTACAATCCCCGTTCTGTTCATCATTGGAGGGATCGGCTTTGCGGTCATCGCCGATCTCGCGCAGCATTGGCGCTGGCATCCGTTGATGCTGCATTCCAAACTGATGCTGGTGGGCACGCTGGGGCTGATCGTGTGGGGTGTCGGATCGTTCGCAATGCTTGAATGGACCAACGCAGGCACGCTCGGTCTTTACGACCACTGGTGGCAAAAGCTGACCGTTGCGTGGTTTCAGGGGGTCACACCCCGCACGGCGGGCTTCAACACGGCGGATTTCGCCGAAGTGCACGATGCGACGGCTTTTACGACCATCATGCTGATGCTGGTGGGCGGGGGGCCGACATCCACCGCTGGCGGGATCAAGGTGACGACCTTCATCGCGCTGCTGCTGGCCACGATCGCGTTCTTTCAGCGCAAGAGCGAGTTGACCGCTTTCGGTCGATCGATTCCGCTGGAAGACGTGCTGCGCGTGACCGCGTTGACATCGGTCGCCATGCTGATGGTGGGCGCGGCCACATTCGTTGTGTTACTCAGCCATGACGGTGATTTCATGGATCTGCTGTTCGAGGTCACCTCCGCGTTCGGCACAGTCGGTCTTTCGCGCGGCGCTACCGGTGAACTGGACGCCTTGGGGCAGGCGGTCATCATCCTGCTGATGTTCGCGGGGCGTGTCGGCCCGCTGTCGCTCGGTTTCTTTCTCGCGACACGCACGACCCCGCGTGTGCGCTATCCCAAAAGCCCGGTCTATCTGGGCTGAACCGCTTCAGACACAGCGTTGCGAAATCGGACACCGGCGCTTGTCGGACGTGATGACATACGTTTTGTGCGCAACACTACGCGGGCCACAGTGCACTATCTTTTTGACTGCGTATGGAATGCCGCCATAGATCGGCAGCGTGTCACCGGAGCGGGTGCGGGTGGTGACGCGACCGTTCTGTGCGAACTCCTGCTGGACGCGGGCGCAGGTCTTGTCATTGGTGACGGCATGAACGGATGTGGCGAACATCGAACCGGCGATGCAGGCGGCGAGGGGCAGGGCGAGAAGACGTTTCATAGGGCGGCTCCTAAAAGATGCGATTGCTGGATGAACGCACCCAGGAACCGTAAAGTTCGAGCCTTCCCTGTTTTGTGAACGCTATTTGCGGGACGGCACCGGCGTCTCGCCGCGATAGTCGTAAAAGCCCTTGCCGGACTTCCGACCGAGCCATCCGGCCTCGACATATTTCACCAGCAGCGGGCAGGGGCGATATTTCGTGTCGGCCAGCCCGTCATGCAGCACCTGCATAATGGCAAGGCACGTATCGAGGCCGATGAAGTCCGCCAGTTGCAGCGGACCCATCGGGTGGTTCGCGCCCAGCCGCATGGCCTTGTCGATGCCTTCCACGTCGCCCACGCCCTCGTAGAGAATGTAGATCGCCTCGTTGATCATGGGGATCAGCACGCGGTTGACGATGAAGGCCGGGAAATCCTCGGAAACCGTGGTCTCCTTTTCCAGCCGCGCGGTGTAGGCCATCGCCGTGTCGAAGGTCTCCTCGTCCGTGGCAATGCCACGCACGATCTCGACAAGCTGCATCACCGGCACTGGGTTCATGAAATGGATGCCGATGAAGCGCTCCGGGCGGTCGGTCACGGCGGCGAGGCGGGTGATGGAAATGGAAGACGTGTTGGTGGCGAGAATCGCGCCGTCCTTCAGGTGCGGCTGGAGCGACTTGAAGATCGTCTTCTTCACATCCTCGTTTTCGGTCGCCGCCTCGATGACCATGTCGCAATCTGAGAGATCAGAAAGCGCAGGCGCGGCCTTTATGCGGGCCATCGCAGTTGTCATATCGTCGGGAGTAATCCGTTCCTTGGCGACCTGCCGCTCCATGTTGCCGGAAATCCCGTCGATGCCCTCGTTGATCGCATCGGCCTCGATATCGTTGAGACGCACCTCATATCCGGCCAGAGCCGAGACATGCGCGATGCCCGCCCCCATCTGCCCCGCGCCGATGATGCCGATGATTTTCATGGAAGGTCCTGTTCAATCTTTGTCATTCCCGCAGCAGCGGGAATCCATATTTCAGCAATCTTCAATAGGCACGATGGATCCCCGCTGCTGCGGGGATGACAAATCGAACCAGTTCTAGTCTCCGACCTCCCCACGAGGGGAAGGTTAAGATCACAGACTAAAGCGCCTTCTCGAATTCCGGCAGCAACTCGAACAGGTCGCCCACCAAACCGTAATCGGCGACCTGGAAAATCGGGGCTTCCTCGTCCTTGTTGATGGCGACGATGACTTTCGAATCCTTCATGCCGGCCAGATGCTGAATGGCACCGGAAATGCCGGCGGCGATGTAAAGATCGGGAGCGACGACCTTGCCAGTCTGGCCGACCTGCCAGTCGTTGGGGGCATAGCCTGCATCGACGGCGGCGCGGGACGCGCCCACGGCGGCACCGAGTTTGTCCGCGACGGGAATGATGACGCTGTTGAACTTCTCTTCCGAGCCCAGTGCGCGGCCACCGGAAATGATGATCTTTGCCGAGGTGAGTTCGGGGCGGTCGCTGTCGGACAGGGCAGCCGAGACGAATTCCGAAAGACCGGGACCGGCCGGCACGTCGACGGACGAGACTTCAGCCGAGCCGCTTTCACCAGCGGCGGCGAAACCGGCGGTGCGGACGGTGATGACCTTCTTGGCATCGGAAGATTTCACCGTCTGGATGGCATTGCCCGCGTAAATCGGACGCTCGAATGTTTCCGCAGTCGATCACGTCCGTGACGTCGGAAATCTGCATCACGTCCAGCAGGGCAGCGACGCGGGGCATGATGTTCTTGCCGTCGGTGGTGGCTGGCGCGACGAAGGCGTCGTGATGGTCGGCCAGCGATACGATGAGCGCGGCCATCGGTTCTGCGAGGCGGTTTTCCAGATGGTCTGCCTCTGCCAGATGCACCTTGGAGACGCCGTCCAGTTTCGCGGCGGCGTCGGCGACTGCAGAACAGCCCTTGCCGGCCACCAGCACATGAACGTCACCGCCCATCTTCGGAAGCGGCGGTCAGGGCCTTGTTGGTCTGGTCCGACAGGGTCTCGTTGTCGTGTTCGGCGATGAGAAGAATGGTCATGGTCATATATCCTTAGTTCAGAACGCCTGCTTCGTTTTTCAGCTTGTCCACGAGGGTTGCCACATCGGGGACGATGATACCTGCGGAACGCTTCGGCGGTTCTTCCGTC
This sequence comes from uncultured Alphaproteobacteria bacterium, assembly GCA_963799325.1. Classification (GTDB taxonomy): domain Bacteria; phylum Pseudomonadota; class Alphaproteobacteria; order Rhizobiales; family Rhizobiaceae; genus Pseudahrensia. The sequence continues at coordinate 64,765 of CAWCWS010000007.1, forward strand.
TTGACGACCGAGAGGCGGTGGGTCGTGTCGACGCCGTAATCGGCAGCCGTTTTCACATCCATCGGCTTCTTCTTGGCCTTCATGATGTTGGGCAGCGAAGCATAGCGCGGTTCGTTGAGGCGCAAATCGGTGGTGACGATGGCGGGCATGGTCACCTTGATCGTTTGCAAACCGCCATCGACCTCGCGGGTGACGGTGGCGCTGTCGCCATCGATGTCCAGCTTGGAGGCGAAGGTCGCCTGCGACCAGCCGAGCAGGGCCGACAGCATCTGGCCGGTCTGGTTGGCGTCGTCGTCGATGGCCTGCTTGCCGAGAATGACGAGCTGTGGCTGCTCTTCGTCCACGATAGCCTTCAGGATTTTCGCAACGGCCAGCGGTTCGACGATGTCGTCAACGGTCACGAGAATGGCACGGTCGGCACCCATCGCAAGGCCGGTGCGCAGCGTTTCCTGCGCCTTTTCCGGGCCGATGGAGACGACGACGACCTCTTCCGCCTTGCCGGCTTCCTTCAGGCGAAGGGCGGCTTCAACGGCGATTTCGTCGAACGGGTTCATCGACATCTTGACGTTGGCGAGGTCGACGCCGGAACCGTCAGATTTGACTCGGATTTTCACGTTGTAGTCCACAACCCGCTTGACGGGGACGATGATTTTCATGGGCTCAACCCTTCCAAATTTAGCGCTCTTCAGCCTTGTCTAACCGAAACCGCACGTCTTGCACACAGATACAAGGCGCGACGGTCCGTTCCCGTTGCGTCGTATTGTCGGGTTACGTTTACGTCAATCGTTGAGAACGTCTTTTGCCGTTTCCCTGCGGATGACGGGAATGCCGTGGGCGCGGGCGCGGCGGATGCGGTCCGGGTCGATTTCCACGGCTTCCGGCAGCACGATGGCGCGGTCGAACAGCGGCACGCCGGGGCGGCGGAGCACGGTGACGAGGGCGAGACCGGCGATGATGCCCCCCACATGGGCCGCCCATGAAATCACCCCGTCCGGATCGGTGACGAACATGAAGACCTGATAGACAACCCAGCCGCCCAGCAGATAAAGCGCGGGCAGTTTCAGCGGAATGCGGCCCAGAAACAGCACCCAGACCTTCATTTTCGGGTGCAGCAGCAGATAGGCCGCCACGATTCCCGCCGCCGCGCCGGACGCGCCGACGAGGGGTGAGTCCGACTGGGGATAGACGAGAACGTGCAGCCAGCAGGCGGCAATGGCGCAGGCGACGAAGAACAGGGCGTATCGCGCATGGCCCATCGCGTCTTCCACGTTGTCGCCGAAGACGTAGATGAACAGCATGTTGCCCGCCAGATGCCAGAAATCCACATGGATAAAGGCGCTGGTCAGGGCCGTCGTTCCGTAGAAGGCGTCCGGCACGATTTCCGTGCCCGCAGGCAGGATACGGATGTCGTTGGCGACGGACGGGATATGGCCGAGCGACAGGGTGACCGGTTCCATACCGCCGAACAGGCCAAGCAGGTTGACGCCGCAATAGACGAGAATGTTGAGGCCGATGATGATGGCCGTAACGTATTGAAACGCCACATGCGCCACCGGCTTTCCGTCATGGATGGGAATGAACATCGGGCGTCAGCGGTTCGCGCTCATCTGTTCTCCCCCGGCACCCACAGAATATCCGCCGTGCCACCTTCGTTGGCGTGGCGGGCGGCGACGAACAGGAAGTCGGACACCCGGTTCATGTAGCGCAGACCGGCGGTGTTGACGTGTTCGCCCGGCGTCTCAGCCAGATGCACGATCAGGCGCTCGGCACGGCGGGCGACGGTGCGGGCCTGATGGAGAAAGGCGGCGGCGGGGGAGCCGCCGGGCAGGATGAACGAGCGCAGGGGTTTCAAATCCTTATTGAGCAAGTCGATGTCCTGCTCGATGCGGGCGACTTGCGAGTCAATGATCCGCAGGGGTTCGTATCCCAGGTCTTCGCCCGTGTCCGGGGTGGCAAGGTCCGCGCCGAGGTCGAACAGGTCGTTCTGGATGCGCGACAACATGCCGTCGAGTTCGGTGCCCCTGGTGTGCAGGCGCACAAGCCCGATGACGGAGTTGGTCTCGTCCACGGTGCCGTAGCTTTCCACTCGCAGATCGAATTTCAGCCGCCGTTCGCCGGAACCGAGCGCGGTCGTGCCATCGTCGCCGGTCTTGGTGTAGATCTTGTTGAGAACGACCATCGCTCAAGCCTTGACGGGAAAAGGGTGTATCGGCCCTTCATGGCAGGCGGCCCCGCAGTGCGAAAGTGCTAAAAGGAGAACCCGGTCTTCAGGCTGATATTCGTCAGGCCGCGGTTCTTGTCATCGAACAGACGGGCATGGCTGTTATGGGCCAGCGACAGGATGATGTTGACCCGTTCGGTTGCGCGAAATCCGATGGCGACGGATTCGCGGAAAGTGACGTTGGAGCCGAGGCGCGCGCGCTTCAATGCCGTGTTACTGGCGTTCAGCTCACCATTCTTCTCACCGTCGTTGACCGAAAGACCGAAGCTGCCCTCCAGAAACACTCGCTCACCGAGGTCGGTCTGCCATGTCAGCCCGCTGTAGAGCGTCGACGTGCCATCGTCGTCGAAATTGACGGTCGTGCCGACGTGCAGGCTGGGCGTCAGAAGGTCGCGCACGAATCCGTCCGTCGGTTGGGCGCGATAGTCGAGGTCGAACTCGGAGAACAGCACTTCCGCATTGATGCCGACCTGATCGCCTTCGGGATGGTCGGCGTCGAGGAAGCTGGGGTTTATGGACACGAAACCGAAGCGGAATTCGTCGATGAACCCGCGATCCTGCGCATTCACCGGCCCGGCGAACACGGCGAACATGGCCATGACAGCTGCAAGGACGGAAAGCGGCGATCGAATCATGAAGCGTGCGGTCTTCGTGCGGGAAACAAAAGTGACGACGAACCGTGGCTCGTGAGGACACGGATCGTGATTTCCGTTTAACCCCGTTCGGCCATCGGAGAGCAAGTGTGTCGCACCGGTGGACGTGCGTTCCGCTCTACTGGCGTGACCAATATACCACAACGACCATGATGAACACGGCGATGGCCTGGGCACCCACGCGCAGACGCATGAGTTGTTGCGACTTGTTGGCCGACCCGCCCTGCATCATGTTCCACAGCCCGCGCAGCAGGATGAGCGCGACGATGGCGCAGGCGATGAGGATGACGATTTGCGAGGTCATGTTTGCGACGTCCTCAGTCCTTTCGATACGGCACCGATGTGGCCTATCGTGCAGCACCATTCAAGCGTTGCGGCCCTGATTGCAGGTGCGGCGTGGTTGCACGGGGGCGGCGGCGATGCGACATCGCTTGCGTCACAATCCGCGCCGGAAACAGTTCTTGGCCGCCATCATCGACATCGTTCTGCCGGTCTTCGTTCTGGTGGCTTTGGGCTACCTGGCCGCACGCACCGCTTATCTGTCGGCCGCGGCAGGGGACGGTCTGGCGGCATACGTGTTCAATGTGGGCATTCCGGTGCTGCTGGGGCGCGCGGTTGCCACCATGTCGTTCGGCGATGCCGACCCGTGGGCGTTCTGGGGCGCGTATTTCGGCGGCTTCGCCCTGTGCTGGCTTGGGGCGCTGGCGCTCATGGTGATCGTTTTCCGCCGCGACATGCGAACGGCGACGGTGGGCGGGCTGTCGGCGGGTTTTTCCAATCTCGTCCTGTTCGGCGTGCCGCTGATCGAACAGGCCTACGGTGCGGCGGGATTGCAAGTGCTGTTCGTGTTGCTGGCGCTGCACCTGCCGATTCTGCTGACGCTGTCGACCTTCGCGATGGAATTCGCAGTCCGGCGGGATGGAGCGGATACGTCCGAATTGCGACCGCTCGCCATCACCATTCGATTGACGAAACAGCTTGGGCGCAATCCCATCATCATCGGCATTCTGGCGGGCGTCGTCTGGCGGTTGGTCGATCCGGTGCCGCCGGATATGGTCGCGGACCTTGGTGTAAGAGTGATGGACCTGCTGGCGCAGACGACCGGACCGCTGGCGCTCTTCGCGCTCGGCATGGGGGCGGCAAAGTTCGGCCTGCGGGGAGACGTGGTGCCCGCGATTGCTCTCGCTGCGCTCGCTCTGGTGGGCCTGCCAGCGGCGATCTGGGTTCTCGGCACCTATGCGTTCACCCTGCCGCCTCTCTGGCTGAAAGTCGCCGTCACCGCAGCGTCCTGCCCGACGGGGGTGAACGCCTATCTGTTCGCCAGCCACTTCAAGGTGGCCGAACGGCTGGCGACGAGCACGATCATTCTGGCGCTGGCGGGGTCCGTTGTCACGGTGCCGCTTTGGCTGGCCTTCGTCGCGTAAACGCGAGCCGGAGTATGGCTGGCCTTCGTCGCGTAAACGCGTGGCGGCATATGGATGGCCTTCCTGCGTTAGCGGAAACCCAGTTTTTGCCGGATTTCACCGGCACCCACGCCTTGTGTGCGCAACTCAGCGAGACCCGTGCTGCCGCTGGATTTCGCCAGTTTCTGGTCCTGCTCATCGAGAATGAGATCGTGATGCTGATAGCGGGGCTCCGGAAGCGCCAGCAGATGTTGCAGCAGACGGTGGACGGCGGTGGCGTGATACAGGTCGCGGCCCCGCACCACATCCGTCACGCCCTGCGCCGCGTCGTCCACGACCACCGACAGGTGATAGCTCGTCGGCGTATCGGACCGGGCCAGCACCACGTCGCCGAGGATCGCCGGGTCGGCGGTCACGATGCCTTCGTCCTTTTCCTGCCATGTAAGCATCGGCGCAGCCACCAGCGCCAGCGCCATGTCGAGCCGCCAGGTGTGGTCCGGCTGCGCCGCCATCGCCTGCGTGCGACGCGCCTTGCTCCATCGACGCTCGTCGCCCGGATAATGGGGCACCCCGTCGGGGTCGCTGGGCCAGTCGTCGCGCCGCGCGACCTGATCGCGGATTGCGCGGCGCGACAGAAAGGCGGGATAGACGAGGCCCGCGTCGATCAACCGGTCCAGCGCCGCGCGATAGGCGGCAAAGCGGTCGGACTGGCGCATCGGCTTACCGTCCCATTCCACACCGAGCCAATGCAGATCGTCGAGCATCGCCGCCTCCAGCGCGGGCGTGCATCGGGTCGTGTCGATGTCCTCTATCCGCAAAAGAAACGTGCCGCCGGTTTCCCGCGCAAGCCGCTGGTTGAGAAGCGCGCTGTAGGCATGGCCCAGATGCAACGCACCGTTGGGCGAGGGGGCGAAGCGGAAAACGGGTGGCGCGGGTACGATCATCGCGCGACACTAGGGTCATGAACACGCCCAAGGGAAAGACGCATCAACGATCTGTCCTCGTTGCGCGCATCCGTGCGGGACCTGCTGGCGCTCGATCCGACCCTCGCCGACGTCGAGGTCGCGGAGATGGACCTGCGCCTGCGCCCGCCGGATTTCGAGGGTCTGGCGGAGATCGTGACATCGCAACTGGTGTCGCGTGCGGCTGCACGGACGATCCACGGGCGGTTGCGGACCATCGTCGACCCGTTCGATTTTGCGACCTATCTGGCCGCCGGGGAAAAGCCACGGGAGGCGGGGCTTTCGGGGTCGAAACATGCGACGCTTGTCGGTCTGGCACAGGCTGCGCCGGATTTTGCTGCCATCGCCGCTCTGCCCGCCGACGAGGCGATGGCCACGTTGATGGCCTTCAAGGGCATCGGTCCGTGGTCGGCGGCGATCTTCTGCCTGTTCTGCGCGGGCCACACCGACGCCTTTCCCGCAGGCGACATCGCCGTGCAACACGCGATGCAGGATGTGCTTGGCCTGCCGGGGAGACCGGACGCCAGACAGGCGGCGGCGCTCGCCGAACGCTGGGCACCGTTGCGCGGGGTGGCGACGCGGTTTCTCTACGCCCGCTATGCCGTGCTGAAGGGTGGAACGCCCTCGCCGTTTTGAGAGCCTGTGGGTGCGACCCGAATGTGGGTTCACAAAGCCGTCGTGCTGGTCTTACAGTAAGCCACGGACGGTAACGCCAGGGAGGCATTCGCAGCCGTGACCATAGCGGTAAACCCGCAGCTCCACCCCACGCTGGTGCTGAACGCCGACTATCGCCCGCTCTCCTATTACCCGCTGTCGCTGTGGTCGTGGCAGGACGCCATCAAGGCCGTCTTCCTCGACCGGGTGAACATCGTGTCGGAATACGAGGCCTGCGTCTCCTCGCCGTCGTTCCAGATGAAGCTGCCCTCGGTCGTTTCGCTGAAGGAGTATATCAAGCCGCAGCGCCACCCGGCCTTCACCCGCTTCAACGTGTTCCTGCGCGATGGTTTTTCCTGCCAGTATTGCGGCACCGAAGAGGGCGACCTGACGTTCGACCATCTCGTGCCGCGCTCGAAGGGCGGGCAAACGACATGGGACAACATCGTCGCCGCTTGTTCGCCCTGCAACCTGCGTAAAGGCGGCAAGAGCCTGCGCGAATCCGGCATGCAGCTGAACCGCAAGCCCTGGCCACCCACCGTCTATGATCTGCACAATGCAGGCCGCCGGTTTCCGCCCAATTTCCTGCACGAGAGCTGGATGGACTATCTGTATTGGGATGCACCACTCGAACCGTGATAGGCTGTCATCTTTGGGAGAAATCACATGGCTTATGTCAACGGGTCCGTCTGCAGTGTGCCGGTGACGGCAAAAGACGCCTTTATCAAACACGCGCACGACTTTGCCGCTTTGGCACGGAAGCACGGTGCGACGGACGTTCAGGATTGCTGGGAGGACGACGTACCGGACGGGGAGGTGACGTCCTTTCCGATGGCCGTACAGCGTAAGGAAGGCGAGGCGATCGCCTTTTCCTGGATCGTCTGGCCCGACAAGGCCACATGCGATGCGGCATGGGAGGCGATGATGGGCGACCCGATGATGCAGGCGGCCATGCCCTTCGATGGCAAGCGCATGATCTTCGGCTCGTTTGAGACAGTTCAATAGACGAGCTCTAGGACGCCCAGTTCACGATCTTGTGGTATTGCTCGTTGCGCAGCGACGCCACGCGGTAATAGCTGACAAGTGCCCGTAACGGCCCCGCCATGCGCTCGAAGGCTGTCACGAATGCCAGGATCGTGCCGATGTCCGTGCCACCCTGCAGATAGATGTATCCGCCGAACACAAGCACACTGAGTGGTGCAAGCGCATTCAGAAAATTGACCATCGCCTTCATCAGAAACTTGACCGCGACCGATGAGGCGCGGTTGCCGAAGACATCTTTCGACGTATCCTGAAACGTCGCCTCGTCCGCCTTCCCGTCGATCTCGTCCGACATGGTCCGCAACAGGTCGGTGCGCTCGCGGACGTAGTGGTTCAACCGTTTCTGCAGGATTGGAACGAGAACGATCTGCGGCATGAAGAAAACAAGCGCCACGAACGCGATACGCCAGTCGGTGTAGAGCATATAACCCGCGGCAAACAACAGCTTGCCCCCGTCGGCCACGAGGTCCGACAGGGCAGACCCGGTGAACTGACCCACATGTTCGACCTCCTGCTGGATAACGGCGACGGATTGGCCGCCGGAACTTTCCGTCCCGTCACCATCATCGGCCCGGGTATCGCCTTGGGCATCAGCGGTTCCGCTCAGATTGGCGAACAGATTGCGGCGGGCGGCGAAGATGACGCTTTGGCCGATCCAGTTCTGGTAGAGCCCCAGCAGATATTTCGCCGCCTGCATGGCGATGATAGCCACCAGAAACAGACCGCCAAGCTTGAAGAGCAACGTCGAATCCTGCCCCTCCAGGGCTTGGTTGACGATGCGCTTCTGCAATTCGATCGGCGCAATGGAGACGGCCGCGATGAACAGGGCGGTGAGGCAGACACCGGACTGGTGCCGCTTTGTCGTTCTCCAGATGAAGGTGAAGATGTTGGAGGCGGTGCCATCGCCCGGCAGTTCGTCGAGCGCGATCGGTTTTGAGAAGGGCAGTTTCAAACTGCCGGTCTGCCTTTGAAACCGGTCAGCGCCGCCCGCGTCGCCAATGCGCCCAGCACGCAGGCGGCCACCACGTTCCACCCGGCAAACGACAGGCCGAGAAAACGCCCTGCCGCATCATCGCATTTCGGCGGTGTGGATGTGGCGAGGCTTTCGAGCAGGGAACCGGCGTCGGTGGCGCTGCCCGTAATGCCCGCGCCACAGGTGGCAGGCGCTTCGAACCAGCCCCATTCCACCCCCGCATGGTAGCCGCCGATAAGCGCAGTTGCGAGCATGGACAGGGCCGCGATGGCGAGCGTGCCGCGCAGAACGGAAGCCGGTGCGCCCGCTGTGCCCGCGATTGCGCCGACGAGCAGAACGGGGATCGCCAGATAATACGGATTGCGCTGTTCCAGGCACAAGGCGCAGGGCGCATATCCGTAGAGCTGGAACGCCCATGCGGCCCCCAACACCAACGCCATGCCGAATGTGACAAGCCATGCGGTCTTCACGGGTGACAAAACGGTCATGCGATCAGCGTCTTCACGTAATCGATCAGGAAGAACAGCAGAGTCGGTCCGCCGATCACCAGCAGGGCCACCCATGCCAGACCGATCGCCAGCCCGAGCAGGATCAGCAGCCCGTCGCGCTCGATGAGGCCCAAAGCCGCGACCGCCACCCCGAGACCGGGAACGGAATTGGTCAGCGGCAAGGGCACGAGGATCGAGGCGCAGGGAATGGTGAGCAACGCACCGACCACCCGTAGGCCAGCGCCCTCGCTCAACCGCGCCAGCCTTGGCCCCGCGATGAACTCGATGCGCTTCAGCCAGGGTCGCGCCCGCGCCACCGTGCCCGCCAGCAGGCCGATGCCGAAATCGCGCTGGCCCATCTTGCCGGGCAGCACGAGACGCGTCTTTCCCCGTGCCAGTTGCACGGCGAGGTAGAGCATTGGCAGGGCCACGATCTGCGGCAGGATATAGACGAACGGCAGGCAGCACGGCAGGGCCATGAGCAGCAGGAAAACCCCGTGGGCGCGGGCCTGCATGGCCTCCATCAGGGTGGACAGGGTGATGCGCGCATCGGCTCCATGCCGTGCGGCCAAAGTGGTCAGCACATCGTCGAGCAGGGCCGTGGTGCCGCGAATCTCACCCTCACTGCCATCGGCAGGGCGTGGCGCGATCACGGCATCCAGTTCAGGGTCCATATGGATGTCCGAATTGTCCGGGTTGTTGTTGCGCTTGTCCATCGCCCCGCTATAGTCGCGCCGCTCCACCCGGACCAGCCCCCCTGGCGGAATTGGTAGACGCGCGGGATTCAAAATCCCGTTTCGCAAGAAGTGCCGGTTCGATTCCGGCGGGGGGCACCAAATCCGGCGGAGCCGGATTTGGAGTATCTCGGTCTCGCGCGATGGTGCTGCTGGACGCAGCACCCGCTCCGACGGGGCGGGCCTCGGCCCGGCTCGCCGTTGGCTCGCGTTCCTTTCAACGGGTGGTGTCAGGGTTTTCAAGAGCAGAAATGACCGCGCTGGCATTAAAGTGAGCGTGTAAATGCGATTGACTTGTTCGCGGCGAGACGGAAGCATCAACGAAATTACTCCGATCGGGTGTGGACGTTTCAAAAATGATGAGTTCTACATTCGACAGCGCGAAATCCTTAGTAAGAAAGCTGCTCATCTGCGCCCTTGGCGTGCTGTCTGCATCTCTGACCGTTCCTGCGTCTGCCGAACAACGAGACGAATTTGCACCATTCTTCTGGATTGCGGACACACCGGAGGTAATCGCCTTATTTGGTGAAATCGACGAGCGTGCGACATTCAATTTTGGTCGGATTCTGCGAGCGCATCCAGGAGTTAAAATTCTAGCTTTGAACAGCGCTGGCGGACTGGCGATGAACGCTCTAGTTATTGCTGACCAAGTCCACCAAGCCGGGCTGGAAACTGTCATCTTAAAGGACTGGGAGTGCTATTCAGCATGCTCTTACATCTTTTTCGCAGGTAAGACCCGGACTGCGCTGGGCGCTCTGGGAGTGCATCAGGTTTCAGCGAAAAATATGGGGGCGAGCGACGCTCAAATAATGGCTGCGGATCTGCTTGAAGGCTTGGCACGTTTTGGCGTGTCGCCGGAAGTCATTACGCGAATGCTCCGCACGGGCCCGGATGACATGCACATTTTTTCGCAGTCGGAGATTGAAATCTTTGGCATAAATCGCGTTGAAGGTATCTCGCAACCCGAAGAACCCGCGCATATACCTTTAAATTCTGATACATTGACAGCAGCGCGTGCACAGGCGCTCAATATCGTTCTCGAGCTAATACGCGCGCACACTGGTGACACGTCAAAAAACTTGAATGAAATTCGAAGTTTTTATGCCCCGACGATACGCTACTTCGGTAAAGATGTGCGCTTAAACGAATTGATGCAGGACAAGATAAAATATTTCGATCGCTGGCCGGAGCGTATGACAACAGTAGAACCGAAAACGGTGGACATCGCTTGTATCGGCGTGCGTGATTGTACCGTCGAGGGTGTTTACTCTTGGCTAGTTTCAAGCCCAGCAGATAATCGCGAGGCGTCAGGTCGGGCCACATTTCGCTACCGACTTCTTTTAGATCGATCGGACCCTATTATCGAGGAATCTGGCCAAGTTTTACGGTAGTGACGCCCGTCTAGTCAGTGCCGTCACCCTCATTCCCGGCGCGCAGCCTTACAAGACCGGCAAGGGTGCTGACGGCGGCATAGACGGGATCGCACGGCTTGATCTTGGCAAGAGCGCGAAGACCGGAAAGCGGGTGCAAGCCAGCGTCATTATCGAGGTGAAGGGCGGCGGGGTTTCGGTCGATCAAATCCACAAGCTGAAAAGCGTGATCGAGCGCGAAAAGGCGCTAACCGGTATTTTCATTACGCTGAACGAGCCGACCAAGAAAATGGTCGCGGAAGCCGCCAGCGCCGGTTTTGCCGAAACTGACAATTACGGTCGCGTGCCACGCATCCAGATCATGACGATCGAAGACATGGTGGAGCACTACCGGATGCCTAAACTGCCCGGTCTCGACGAGGACGCGTCGTTCAAGAAAGCGCGCAAGGAGGAGGCGGCCAACCGTCAAGGCGGACTGGACTTATAAGCCCAACGGCGTTCTCCACTGCACGGCCTACCGCGACACCTATGCCGAGTTTCTGAAAATCGATTTCCCGCGCATTCCCTATCCGTCCTCGCCAGAAGCCTTTGCTGACATCTCCGCCAAGGGCACCGCTTTGCGCCGTTTGCACCTGATGGACGATGGGTCCATCGGCGCGACGCCATTTCCGTTCGAGGGGACGGCTCCGGAGGGGGAGGACAGTGTGGTCGGCAGGCCGGTTTACGTGGAGACCGGTGACGGCATCGGCATCGTCGCCATCAACGGCACCGCGAAGAATCCGGGCCAGCATTTTCAGGATGTGCCGCGCATCGCGTGGGAGTTTTTCATCGGCGGGTATCAGCCCGCGCAGAAATGGCTGAAGGACCGCAAGGGCCGGGACTTGTCGTTCGACGATATTCGCCACTACCAGAAGATCATCAAGATCCTGTCCGAGACCGACCGGATCATGCGACCATCGACATGGACCTGTAGCGGATTTTCGGCCAAAACGCTCTCGCTTACAGCGTTGTGCCGTTCACTTCGGTGAATGGCGCTTACCAATTTGCGCCGACTTCGGAGAATGGCCTTTTGCGGTCCGGATATCGGCTCCTGGGACGCAGCGTTTGGCCGTTTGGTCGAGCGAATGGCCGTTCGTCCATGTCGCAAACGGAACAGGCGCTCACCGCGCCCCGTGGCCGAAAATGAGCACGCGGGCGGTGCGCAGGACGATGAGGAAATCGAGCCAGGCGGACAGGTATTTGATGTAGAAGAAATCGTAATGCAGCTTCGACAGCACGTTTTCGTTGCCCGTCACGTGGCCCTGGTTGACCTGCGCCCAGCCCGTCAGCCCCGGGCGGACGATGTGGCGGTAGTGGTAGAAAGGCAGTTCGCGCTGGTATTCCTCCACCAGCACACGGGCTTCCGGGCGCGGGCCGATCCAGCTCATCTCGCCCTTCAACACATTGAAAATCTGCGGTAATTCGTCCAGCCGGTAGCGCCGTAAAATGCGCCCGATGCCGGTTATCCGGGCGTCGCCGTCCTTGGTTTCGGCAGCAATCGTCGTCGTTGCCTTGGCCTGTTTCACCATCGTGCGCAGCTTCCAGACCGTGAACGACTTGCCCCGATACCCCACCCGCCGCTGGTGAAACAGAACCGGCCTGCCCTGCGCGATCATCATGATCGGGGCCAGCAGCAGCAAGCAGCAGCAGCACCGGTATGAGAAGCAAGCAGGGCGAGCGCGAAGTCGAACAGCATTTTCAGTTGTAGATACAACGGGTTCGGCAAAAGGGAGCCGAACGAGTTTTCCGCCAGATGGTCCACCGCCACCTTGCCGACGATCTGCTCCGCGATCTGTTTGGTGTGATAGACGGGTATGCCCTTGAGCGCACAATCGGTGGCGAAGACCAGCCATTCGTCGTCATAATCCATCCGCATGTTCATCACCGGCGCACCCATGTCCGGCCGGTACTGCTCGGGCCTGGTCGATCTGGGTGAAGATGACGTGGGTATCGCTGCAGCGTTTCCAGTAGGTTGGCATGGGGCAGCAGAACCAGGCGCGGCACATTGGTGCGGCGCAGCGCGAAGTAGAGCGCCATGTAATAGCCCGCAGCCGTAGCGAAACCGGTGACGAAGACGGCGATGGAATAGGGCAGGCGGAAGACGAAATACACGGCCGTTACAAGAGCGAAGGCCACCAGCACGCTGATGAGCACATAGCCGCCGTTCGACACGCCGGGGTAGGAGTTGAACCGGTTGATCGCCAGATGGGCGAGAACGACGGCGATCCCGACGCCGAGCACGGCATTTTGTGCCGCATCGCCAAACCGGTAGTCGTAACCGAACAAGGTCTCCCGCCGTCTCCAGCAAGATCGATGGAAGCACCGCGGCAAGCAACAGCGCCATGACGAGCTGAAGCACGGAACTGCCCTGTTGGCGACCATGTGGTGCGGCGACGGATTTCATGGCTGAGGGCTTAACACGGATGTCGCACCGCGACAGCCTGTCAGCCGATCAAAGTCGTTTATCGTGAACGCAGGGGCGCGATGAGCCTTTTGGCCAGCGCCCGCCAGCGGTCACGCCTTTCCTTTGCCGCGATGGTCCTGCCCAGTCTTCCCATGCCGTCCCTGTCCAGCGCGATGGTGACGTCCTGTATCGCCAGCCGGTCCGGCCACAGACGGTTGATCATCGGGTGGTCGCGCACGGCGAGCGAATCTGCCCGCACGAAGGCCTTGCGTTTCAGCAGCGCCAGCGTGGCCTCCACCATGACCTGCTGGCCCGGCGAGGCGCGGTAGAGGTCTTCGGCAAAGGCGATCTTCCACGTCACCCGGTCTCCGCCGCGCCCGAACAGGATCAGACTTGCGACAACCCGCGAACCGTGGCGCATTTCCACGATTTCGCACGCCCCTGCCACAGCCAGCCGGGCAGAAATCTCCCGGGAGAAGGCGGTGATTTTCTTGTGGTTGTAGAGAGCGGTGGAGCGTCGCCCCTTCCAGCCCGCCAGTTCCAGCCCGATGAAGGCCTCGAACGCATCCAGCACCGCTTCCTGCTCGCTGTGAATATGGAACGAGACGGGCGCTTCCTCTTCCAGCCGCCGGTTGAGGCGGGCGAATTCCTTCGCGGTTTTCTTGCCGACCACATCGCGGATGGACGTGATGTTGTGCGAATCCGCCGCCGTCAGCACGGCCCTGGTGTGCTTGCGGCTGGTGGCGTGGGGCAGGCCCAGCGTTTCGGCTGCCTTGATGAGATGATGCGTGACGGCACCGTCGCCGCGCATCCATGTCATGTCCAGAACACGGGGCAGTTTCAGCGCCGGATCGCCCAGCAGTTGCAGCAGCGTTTCGCACGCCTCTCCAGCCGTTGCCGGATCGACGAGGGGTGTGCCGACGGGCATGAATTCGTTGGCAAGGGGTTGCAGCACCTTTTGGGGCGGAATGCCGGTATGCTGAACCGCGATCGGCAGGAACAGGCGCAGCCTGCGCGGCTTGTCGCCCATCGTTTCCCACAGGCAGGCCATCCAGCAGCCGCGCTTGGCGAGCAGGCCGTTCAGCCGGGGCCATGCGGCCTGCAGGATGAGCGGGTCGAAGAAGATGTTGGGTTCTTGCGCCCGCTCGGCCAGTGCGGTGATATCATTTTCCAGCCGGGCAAGAGCGATGGGCGGCACCAGTTCCAGTTCCCACAGATTGGCGGACAGACCGGTGCTGGTCGCGCGCAGGTTCGGCAATCGCACCTCGCTGCGCCGTTCCCGCCTGCGGGTGACATCCGGCCCGCCGCCGCCCATGATAACGTCTTCGAACACACCCATGTTCTATGCCGCCGCCGGGTTTGGAATCGGGGCCGGCGAGAAGACGAACATGCGCAATCCGAGGCGGCGCAATGTCACGGCGTAGAGCGCAACCGTCTCGAACATCAACGCGAAAGTGGTGGCGATTGCCGCGCCCATCAATCCGTATTGCGGGATAAGCGCGAGATTGAGCGCGACATTCACGCCAAGAGTGACACCGTAAACGAGCGCGCAGATATTTTGCTGGCCGGACATGGTCAGCACGCTTTCGGCCGGACCGACGGTCGAGCGCACCATGATGCCGAGCACGAGGACGCAGAGCATCGGGTAACCGGCTGCAAATTCCGGCCCGAACAGGGACAACAGCATCTTGCCTGCCATCACCATTACCAGACTCATGATCAGCGAACCCCAGAAGGTCCAGCGCACGGTTTCGCGCACGAAACCCTCATACTGCATCCGGTCGCCTGCATTATGGTATTGGGAATAGCGGTGGGCGGCGCCCGCTTTCACGGCGAAATAGACGAAGTGAACCAGCGCCAGCGTCTTCACCGCCGCATAATAGACGGCGACATCGGCGGGCGGCAGGAACATGCCGGCGATGAGAATGTCCACATTGGTGAGCAGGAAGAAGAAGCCCTCCACCAAGAAGATCGGGAGTGCCACGACGACCCACACCATCGGGGTAATGGTGCGGCGCGCGCGGGGTACGGTCTTGTCGATGCGGCGATTGATGAAGGAGCAACTGCCCCATGCTGACGGTCCAGCAGGCGAGGATCGACGCCATCAGCGCGGTCTGCGCGTTGGCCTCGAAACCGAGCGCCAGCGCCGTCGCCATCGATGCGAGGATGAGGCAGGGGCGGATGATGAAGGTGGGGGCCAGCGCAAAGTCCACCCATCCAAAAGAGCGCGACAGCCCGTCCTGCGTTTCAGCCAGCGCCAGCATCGGCAGGCAAGACATGCCGAGAATGAGCGGGACAACATAGATCGACGAACCGCTGTCGGCGAAAAAGTAAGTCGCAGCAATGCCGATGAGCGCGACGGTAGTGGCGGTGCCAACGGCGAACAGGCGGGCCGTCAGCGTCATGCCCCTGGTCGAGGCGTTGTCGTCAGCCAGCCGGTATTGGGGGATGAAGCGGACGAGGGAGGAGGGGAAGCCGATGCAGGACAGGGTGCCGGCGATGACCGCGATGACCCAGACCCAGACGAAGATGCCGAACTCGTCCGGCCCCATCCAGCGGGCCATGAGAACCTGGCTCACATAGGCGATGAAGGCCGACATGATGCGGATGGAGAAGGCGGCCAGCGCCATACGCTGGGAGGCGGCCTTGTCGTCGCGTCCTGACACGATGGCGTCGGCCACGTCCAGCGCCTTGTCGACATGCGCACCCCAGCGGTTCCGCACGAATGCGGGCACGAACGGGGCAGCCAGTTGGGACGGCACGATGGGCACGGCAGATCTCGACGGCGAAAGCGCAAATGCGCGAGGTTCGGCCAGACTGGGCGCAATTCGTTTAAGATTGCTTGGAAATTGCCGAGGTGGCGCTTACCGCTTCCGGCAAGGTTAAGGGGGCGTTACGGGATTCAGCCCTTGAATCCGCCTTCGTCGAGAAACGCCTGCTCTTCCGGCGTGGTGTCGCGGCCCAGCACAGCGTTGCGATGGGGGAAGCGGTCGAATCGTTCGATGATGTCGAGATGCTCGCGGGCGGCCTTGATGTTTCCTTCCAGACCGGTCGCTTCCATATGGGCGAGGCAGCGGCGCTGGTCCTCGATGTTTTCGCTGTGCATCAGCGGCAGGTAGACGAAGACGGAAATGTCGTCGCGCATGCGCTGGTCGTCGCCGCGCTGGATGGCGGCCTTGGCCACGGCAAGCGCGCGGTTGTCGTTGGCATAGGCGTCGGGGCTGTTGCGGTTCAGGTTGCGGGTGAACTGGTCGAGAACGAGGATGAGGGCCAGTGCGCCGTCGGGCGTGTCCTGCCAGTGGTCGAGATCACCCGCCTGTCGGCGGCCTTGAGCGTTGCGCCGAAGCGGGTGCGGATGTCGGCATCGAAGGCATCGTTCTTTGTCCACCATTTTTTCGGACCTGCATCGGCCCAGAAATCGGTGACGGTATGTGGCTCGGCGATGGCTTTCATGGTCTGTCTCTTTGCATGGCGATCAGCAGCATTTACAGCACAGGAAAGCTGTTTGCCGAAAGCCTGTCATGAGCGAGATTACAGAAACCGCCGACCTGCGCGGCCTGCGGTGCCCGCTGCCCGCGCTCAAAACGCGGGCGCGTCTGAAGCGGTTGGCGGTGGGCGCGCGGCTCGAAGTGTCTGACCGACGACCCTTTGGCGGGCATCGACATTCCCGCTTTCTGCAACGAAAGCGGGAATGCGCTGGTGGAGCATGAAGTGTTGGAGGGGGATGTATCGCGGTTCGTGGTGGAGCGGTCCAACTAGGGAACACGCGTGCCGTTACGTGCCGCTTCGACCGTAGCGGCTATGCGTTTTGCCCGCGTGGAACCGGTCTTTGCCTGTTTGATCCATTCCAGATTGCCGCGCTGTGCGGAAGGCGGAAAATTGTCATACGCGGCACGGGCTTTCGGCAGCGTCTGGAACGCCATAACAAGATCATCCGGCTTTTCCAGCCGTTCCACCTCGTCGAGAAAGGCCCATGACCCGTCGGATTTGGCGCGCTCTATCGCACGTATTCCCGGCTCTTCGAGCAGGTTTTGCTTTTCCAAGTCTGCAATATGGCGCTTGTTGATGCCTGACCATGCGCTCCCGGCTCGGCGCGGCGAAAGCAATGTCATCGTGCGATCCGCGTCCAGCTTACGGGGCACGGAGTCTATCCATCCGAAACACAAAGCCTGCCGAACCATTTCCTCATAGGGGAGATAGTGCGGTGAAGCTTTCTTGTGGCGCACCAGCCAGATGCTTTCGTTACGTGTATGGTTCTTCGCCAACCATTGTCTCAGTTCCGTGCAGGAACGAACTTCCACCCGCTCCAGATCGTCCAGTTTTCCCAGCTGTCTACTCCGCCGGTTCCAGCATGTTGGTGCCTTCGGCGAGGGCGCTGTCGGAGACGGAGGGGTTGTTGGGGTGCTGGGTCCAGTTGAAATAGGTGTCCTTCACCTCTTTCTTCGTGCGCGTGTCTGTCGCGCCGGCGGGCAGCTGCACCATGTCGATGCAGTTCTCCACGGGACAGACATTCACGCACAGGTTGCAGCCGACGCATTCGGAATCGATCACCTCGAAGTGGCGTTTGCCGTCCACCATGCTGGTGATGGCCTGGTGGGACGTGTCCTCGCAGGCGATGTGGCAACGCCCGCAGGAGATGCACAGGTCCTGGTCGATCCGCGCCTTGGTGACGTAGTTGAGATTGAGATATTGCCAGTCGGTAACGTTCGGTGTCGCGCGGCCGATCACGTCGTCCAGCGTCGCGTGACCCTTCTTGTCCATCCACGCGGCCAAGCCCGCCGTCATTTCCTCGATGATCTTGAAACCGTAGGTCATGGCCGCCGTGCAAACCTGCACATTGCCAGCGCCCAGCGCCAGAAACTCCGCCGCATCGCGCCATGTGGTGATGCCGCCGATGCCGGAAATCGGCAGGCCCGCCGTTTCCGGGTCGCGGGCGATTTCGGCCACCATGTTGAGCGCGATGGGTTTGACCGCCGGGCCGCAATAGCCGCCGTGGGAGCCTTTTCCGTCGATGGTCGGCATGGGCGCGAAATCGTCGAGATCGACGGAGACGATAGAGGAGATCGTGTTGATGAGGGACACGGCGTCCGCTCCGCCCGGTTTTGGCGGCCCGCGCAGGGTAGCGCACATCGGTGATATTGGGGGTGAGTTTCACGATGACCGGCATCCGCGTGGTCTGCTTGCACCAGCGGGCGACCATCTCGATATATTCCGGCACCTGCCCGACGGCGCTGCCCATGCCGCGTTCAGCTCATACCGTGGGGGCAGCCGAAATTGAGTTCGATCCCGTCCGCGCCGGTTTCCTCCACCAGTGGCAGGATCGCTTTCCACGCGGCTTCCTCGCAGGGCACCATGATGGAGACGATCATCGCCCGGTCCGGCCAGTCGCGCTTGACCTGCTTGATCTCGCGCAGGTTGGTCTGCAGGTCGCGGTCGGTGATGAGTTCGATGTTGTTGAGGCCGAGCAAGCGGCGGTCGCCGCCATAGATCGCCCCGTAGCGGGGGCCGTTGACGTTGACGACCGGCGGGCCTTCCTCGCCCAGCGTCTTCCAAACCACGCCGCCCCAACCGGCCTTGAAGGCGCGTTCGACGTTATAGGCCTTGTCGGTCGGCGGCGCGGAGGCGAGCCAGAACGGGTTCGGCGATTTGATGCCCACGAAGTCGTTGCGGATGTCGGCCATGATAATGTCCTCTCTTACGCCCGCAGGCTTGCGTTGATCGCTTCGGCCGCATCGCGGCCGTGCGCGGCGGCTGTCACGGTCAGATCTTCGCCACCTGCAACGCAATCGCCACCGGCCCAGACGCCTGTCAGATGCGTCGTGCCGTGAGCGTCAATGGTGGCAATGCGGCCTGCGGTGAGTTGCAGATCGCCATCGCTGGCCGCGCCGTTCAAATCGTCCGGCAGCAGCGTCTGACCGATGGCGCGGAACACCTGATCGGCTTCCAGCGTGAACCGCTCGCCGGTGCCTTCCAGCCTCGTGTCGCCGAGGCGGGTGTATTCCATCGACACGCCGGTGAGCTTGCCGCCATCGGATTTCAGATCGACGGGCATCGCCCAATGGCGGATGCGGACGCCGCGGGAGGCGGCGAGATCCTGCTCGTAGCGCGACGCATTCATGTGTTCCTGACCGCGGCGGTAGGCGATGGTCACCTCCTCCGCACCGAGCAGCTTGGCCTGCACGGCACAATCCACCGCCGTCATGCCGCCGCCGATGACGACGACCTTGCGGCCCACGGGCACGGAAGCCTTGTCGTCGGCCTGCCGGAGACGGGCGATGAAATCGACGGCGTCTTCGAGACCCGCCGGATGCTCGTTCTCGATCCGCAGATCGTTGACGCCGCCCAAGCCCCATGCCGAGAAAGACTGCGTCGTAGTCGCTGCGCAGTTCACCCAACGTGAACTCACGGCCCATCCGCTGGTCGTAGCGCACGTCGATGCCGCCGATAGCCAGAATGTAATCGACCTCTTCCTGCGCGAAGCCATCGACCGTCTTGTAGGTGGCGATGCCGTATTCGTTCAGCCCGCCGGGCTTGCTGCGCGCCTCGAAGATCACGACGTCATGGCCGTGCATGGCCAACCGGTGGGCGCAGGCGAGACCGGCAGGGCCTGCACCGACGACCGCGATGCGCTTGCCGGTGGACGGTGCGCGCTCGTAGAAATGCACGTCGTTAGCAATGGCGGCGTCAGTGGCGAAACGCTGCAACAGGCCGATCCGCACCGGCTTGCCCTCGGCGGCTTCGCGCACGCAGGCCTGTTCGCAGAGCGTTTCGGTGGGGCAGACGCGGGCGCACATGCCGCCCAAGATGTTCTGGTCAAAGATGGTTTTCGCCGCTCCAAGGCGGTTGTCGGCGGCGATCTGGCGGATGAAGAGCGGAATGTCGATTTCGGTCGGGCAGGCCGTCACGCAGGGGGCATCATAGCAGAAGTAGCAGCGGTCGGCGGCCACGGCTGCTTCGTGATGGTCCAGCGGCGGGTGGACGTCGGCAAAGTTCGCTCGCCAGTTCCTCGGCGGGCAGGCGCTTGGCTGCGATGCCGTCTTGCAGTCTCGATTCCAGCATGGTGGTTTGCCCGGTGCCTGTGTTCGATTTGGAAAAAGTCTAGCCTGACGAACGATTTTAGCAACAGGTCAGGAATGCGGCCTCGCAAAAGTGCCAATCAGCCGCTACGTCCGCTGCGAGGACGAACCGAGATAGAAGTGCCATGCGTGTAGCGATGATCGGAACGGGCTATGTGGGGCTGGTTTCGGGGGCGTGTTTTTCCGATTTCGGGCACGATGTCACCTGCATCGACAAGAACGAAGCCAAGATCGAAGCGCTCAAGCGCGGCGTCATGCCCATCTACGAGCCGGGGCTGGACGTGCTGGTGGCCACCAATGTGCGAAGCGGGGCGGCTGCATTTCACGACCGAGGCGCAGGAGGCGGTCGCCAGTGCCGATGTCGTGTTTCTCGCCGTCGGCACACCGTCGCGGCGGGGCGATGGCCATGCGGACCTGACCTATGTTTACGAGGCGGCGGAAGAAGTGGGGCGGATGATCGAGGGCTATACGGTCATCGTCACGAAATCGACCGTCCCCGTCGGCACCGGTGACGAGGTGGCGCGCATTATCGGGGACGTGGCGGGCGATACGCCGTTCGACGTGACGTCCAACCCCGAATTCCTGCGTGAAGGCGCGGCGATCGACGATTTCAAGCGGCCGGACCGGATCGTGATCGGCTCCGAAAGCGCGCGGGCGACGCAGGTGCTGCGGGAATTGTATCGCCCGCTCTATCTCAACGAAGCGCCCCTCGTGGTGTTCGACCGGCGCACGTCGGAACTGACGAAATATGCAGCCAACGCATTTCTCGCCACGAAAATCGGCTTCATCAACGAAATCGCCGATCTGTGCGAGGCGGTGGGGGCCAACGTGCAGGACGTGGCGCGGGGTATCGGTCTGGACAAGCGCATCGGGCCGAAGTTTCTGAACGCCTCGCCCGGTTACGGCGGATCGTGTTTTCCAAAGGACACGCTGGCGCTTTCCAAAACCGGCGAGGATGCGGGCGTGCCGCTGACGATTGTGGATTCCGTCATCGCCGCCAACGCGGCGCGCGAAGGAGCGGATGGCGCAGATCATCATCGAGGCGGCTGGCGGCAGCGTGGCGGGCAAGACGATCGCGGTGCTTGGCCTGACCTTCAAGCCGCAGACCGACGACATGCGTGACGCGCCGTCGCTCGTCATCGTGCCGGCCTTGCAGGAAGCGGGCGCGACCATCCGCACCTACGATCCCGAAGGCATGGGAGAGGCCGCGCAACATCTGACGGGACTGGAGTTCACCACCGGCCCCTGGCAGGCGATGGAGGGGGCCGATCTGGCCGTGATCCTGACCGAGTGGAACGCCTTTCGTGCCCTCGATCTGCAAGCGCATGGCCGCAACGCTGAACGACAGGCTGCTGGTGGATTTGCGCAACGTCTATAATGCTGCGGAGGCGCATCAGGCGGGCCTTGCCTATCGGTCCATCGGACGTCCGGACGCCACTTACCCATGATCGCCGAACGGGCCATTTGCGACGCTCTCGAAAGTGCTGTGCGGTCAGCTGGCGACGCCATTCTCGAAGTGCGGCAGCGGGGTATCAACACGTTCACCAAAGGTGACGGCTCACCGGTGACGGAGGCCGATCGACGTGCCGAAGAGATTCTGCTGGACGCGCTGTCGCGGCTGATGCCGGACATTCCAGTCGTGTCAGAAGAGAATACCGCCAGCCATGAGTTGAAGCCTCATACAGCCTATTTTCTCGTCGATCCGCTGGACGGCACGCGCGAGTTCATCCGCCCGGATTCAAAGGGGGCGTTCACCGTCAATATCGGATTGATCGAAAACGGTGCGCCCACATTGGGTCTGCTGTTGGCACCGGCGCGGGGGCGCTATTTTTGCGGCGTCGTCGGGCAGGGGGCTTGGGAGGACGGGCGTGCGATTGAAACCAGACCGTGGCCCGCCAGCGGTGCTGTCGCATATGCCAGCCGCTCTCATCACGACCCGCGCACGGATGCGCTGCTGAAAGCGTCCGACGTCAGCAAGACCCGTTTGCTCGGTTCATCGTTGAAATTTGCGCTGCTGGCCTGCGGCGAAGCCGATCTCTACGCCCGCCACTCCCCCACGATGGAGTGGGACACGGCAGCGGGGGATGCCATTCTGCGCGCCGCCGGCGGGACGATGCGCCATGAGGATGGCGCTGTTTTCCGCTACGGCAAAGCGGGCTATAGAAACGGAGCATTCGTTGCCCGAGGAGGTCCGGCGCTCTAATCGACCTTCGGATAGACGAAGCTCTTCACGCCACTGCGGTCAAACGGCTTCCACCCCCCTTCCGGCTGGGCCAGACGGTCGGCGACCGCATAGACGGCGGCGGGGTGATGGCCGAGGCCGCAATGGCTGGAGCGCACGCGGATATTCTCGCGGTTGTCGGCCTTCGTTTCCATGCAGTTCTGCCAGGCGCAGATGCCGTCGGTGCGGGAATAGATGGCGGTTGTCGGCACCGATGGCGGGTCGGAGATTGCGCCGCCCATGTGGTTGTCGCGGTCGTCGACCTTGTGGCCGGACGTGAACTGATAGACCTTCCACGCATTCGTTGCGCGCGGATCGCCGTTGAAGGGCGAACCCAGCGTGATGACCTGCCGGACATGCTCCGGCAGCATCTTGGCAAGCTGACGGGCATAGATGCCGCCCAGCGACCAGCCGACGATGGACACCTTGCGCCCATGCTCTTCGGCAAGCGATTTCAGACGTTCCTTCAACCCGCTTTCCACGCCGGGCAGGGGGCCGTAGTTGCGGCCCATGTCCCAGCCGTAGGTCGGGTAGCCGATGCTTTTGAGAAACGTCCGCAGAGACGCGGTGGAGCGGTCCGACGTCGCAAGACCGGGAAGAACCAGCACGGGCTGGCCATCACCGCGCGGGGCGGTGGCGAACAGGGTTGGTGCCGATGCGGCAAAGGCCGCCAGTTCCGGCAGGGCGCGCAGTTCGAGCAACAGCAGCGAACGGCCCGGCGGGCGCAAGGCAGGTTCGGCGGCGGACTCAAAGGTTGTTGCGGTCATGCGGCACGTCCTTCTTCAGAAATGAGGCTCCACAAAGCACCTGTCGAACGGTGTTGCAGACTGCGCGTTCCCAATATGGCGTCAAAATCGTAAAAGGCAAATTTTGACGTAAACGTAAGGTATGCCTTTTTGCCACACTCTTGCTGATCAGACGCTGAAAACAGCGCGCAATTCGTCGTAGGATTGCACCAGCAGATCGCCAAAATGGTCCGCATCGGGCACGGCTTTTGCACCAGCGGTCACTCCAAAATCGAGGGCACCGTTGTAGCTTTGTACCGTGATGTTCAGCCCGACCCCGTGGGTGGCGATGGAGACGGGGTAGAGCGCGGTGACCTTCGCGCCTGCACAATAGAGCGGCACGGGCGGGCCCATCGTGTTGGAAATGCACAGGTTGACCGCCGAAGGCATGATGTCCGCGAGGCCGGTGCGCCCGAACGCCTTCATCAGGCCCGGCAGCATCATGGGTGCGCCCAGAAGCGTGAAATCGGACAGGGCAGCACCCTTGCCGACTTCCGCCACATCCTTGCGCTCGCCGGAATTGACGACGATGGCCGCGAGCCGCTTTTTCGGGTCCGCGATGTCCGTCGCCAATGGCACGTTCATGCCGGAAACCTGATTGTTGGCGCTGGCGTCACCCGCCTCGCGCAGCGAGATCGGCACGAAAGCGACGAGGGGCTGGGACGGCAGCTTGTCCTTCTCCTTCAGATAGGCGCGCAGGGCACCGGCACTGATGGCCATGACCACATCGTTGAGTTTCGCCCCGCTTGCCTTGCCGATGGCCTTGGCACCATCGAGCGCCACCGAACGCGCAGCGTAGGACCGGCCACGGCCCATCGTGGCGTTGAATGGCGTTTTCGGAGCGACAAGTTGGGGCATGAGGGCGCGTTTGGGGTCGGCATTGGCCAGTTTCGCCGCCCCTTCCAGCATCGCGCCCATGACCTTCGGCAGGGCTTCGGCCAGTTTAAGCTGCTGGGTGACGGCGTTGGCCACGAGGTCGTGGACACCCAGAACGGCGCGCTCGGGAATGGAGGGTGCGGCCTTGCGCGGTGCCCGCTCGGGCACATCGACTTTTCTGGGTTCCTGCGTGAAATCGTAGAGCGCCATCGCAATCGCCATGCCAGCCCCGCCGTCGATGGCGGCGTGGTGGACCTTGGAATAGAGCGCCGCCTGCCGGTTGCCGTCGGCGCTCTTGCCGACGCCTTCGATCACGGTGAACTGCCAAAGGGGTTTGGAGCGGTCGAGGGGTTCGGCGTGCAGCTTGGCGACCATCGCCTCAAGCTGTTCATGGGAGCCGGGCTTGTCCAGCTTCACCGATTGAATGTGATAGTCGAGGTCCGGCTCGCCCGCATCCACCCAGCCGGGGTGGTCGAGTTCCAGCACGGTTTTTGCCAGACGCTTGGAAAAAATCGGCACCAGATGCACCCGACCGGCGAAGAAGGTCGCAAAGTGTTTGTGGAACGAACCACGAAACCCCTTCGGCAGATCGTATGTCGTCAGACCCGCCACGTGCATGGGCGTCTGCGCCGTTTCAAAATACAGAAACGTGGCGTCCAGTCCGCTGAGTTGTTCCATGTCGAATACCCTCCCCGATATTCAGAAGTCATTTGACGTAAACGTCACAAGTTGTCCATAAAGCCTGCGACCATTTGCGCTCGCGCTGTGCTTCCGTCACAGTCGCAGCACATATCATTTGAGAGTTCTGGGAGGTTCTCGTGGATCATAGCTGGATCAAACAATACCCTGACGGTGTCCCCGCCGAGGTCGACACGTCGCAATATTCCTCGCTCGTGGGGCTGCTGGAGGATTCCTTCAAAAAATACCGCGACCGCGATGCCTATGTCCTGATGGACAAGGCGATGAGTTACGACGAGCTGGACAAGCGCTCGGAAGCGTTCGGCGCCTATCTGCAATCGCTGGGGCTCAAACAGGGCGACCGGGTCGCCGTCATGCTGCCCAACATTCTGCAGTCGCCCGTCGCCGTGGCCGGTGTGCTGCGTGCCGGTCTGGTCGTGGTCAACGTCAACCCGCTCTACACCGAGCGGGAGTTGGAACATCAGCTGAAGGATTCCGGCTCCAAGGCGCTGGTGATCGTGGAGAACTTCGCCAAGGTCTACCAGAACGTGGCGGCCAAGACGCCCGTCGAACACGTCATTGTCACGTCCGTGGGCGAGATGCTCGGGTTTCCCAAAAGGCAACATCGTCGATTTCGTGCTGCGTAGCGTCAAGAAGCAGATCCCGGCCTACGATCTACCCGGCAATGTCCGCATGAAAACGGCTCTCGCCAAGGGTGCCGGCATGAAGCTGACCAAGCATGACATCAAACGCGATGACGTGGCGGTGCTGCAATATACCGGCGGCACGACAGGCGTATCGAAGGGCGCGACGCTGTTGCACGACACGCTGATCGCGGCGCTGCTGGCATCGGATGCCTGGGTGCAACCGGGCCTGAAGCGCGCGGGTGGCATCGGAAATGCGCAGATGATCTCCATCTGTGCCCTGCCGCTTTATCACGTCTTCGCTTTCGTTTCCTGCTCGCTATTGTCGACCCGGGCGGGCGGTCTTGTGCGTGCTGATCCCCAATCCGCGTGATCTGCCCGCGACGATCAAGGAAATGGGGAAATACAAGTTCCACACGTTCCCGGCCGTCAACACGTTGTTTGCCGGTCTCGCCAACCATCCGGATTTCGCCAAGCTGGATTTCACGCAGCTGCGCATTTCCAACGGCGGCGGCATGGCGGTGACGAAAGCCGTGGCCGAAAAATGGCTGAAAATCACCGGCTGCCCGATCTGTGAGGGCTATGGCCTTTCGGAAACATCGTCCGGCATCACCTGCAACCCGACCGACACCGATGCCTATACGGGCACGGTGGGCATTCCCATGCCCAACGTCGCGGTTAAGATGATGGACGAGGACGGCAAGGAGGTGCCGCTGGGCGAGCGCGGTGAAATCTGCATCAAGGGTCCGCAGGTGATGCGCGACTACTGGCAGCGCCCCGAAGAAACGAAAAAGGCGTTCTTTGCCGACGGTTTCTTCCGCTCCGGCGATATCGGCACGATGGACGAGCGCGGCTATTGCAAGGTCGTGGACCGGATCAAGGACATGGTGATCGTGTCGGGCTTCAACGTCTATCCAGGCGAGTTGGAAGACGTGATCGGCTCCTGCCCCGGGGTGCTGGAAGCAGCCGTCGTCGGCGTGCCGGATGAAAAGACCGGCGAGGCGATCAAGGTCTTCATCGTCAAGGAAGATGACAGCCTGACCGAGACAATCGTGCGCGCCTACTGCACCCAGCACCTGACCGGCTACAAGAAGCCGCGTTTCATCGAGTTCCGGGATGAATTGCCGAAAACCAATGTTGGCAAGATTTTGCGCCGCGAATTGCGCGATGAAGAATTGAAGAAGGCGGCGTAAAGTATGGCGGACAGCGAAAAGAGCGAGGGTGAGAAAACCCGTGGTGCCAAGGTCGCGGAGGACATTGCCAAATCCGCGTCCGAAGCAACGCTGGCGCTGAACCCGCTGGTCGGGCTGCGGGTGCCGGACATGTTCAAGGCGTCTGTCACCGCGATGGGTGCGATGGCCGCGCGCCCCGATAAGATGATGAGTCACTGGCTGACCTTTGCCAGCCAGATGACCGATGTCATGACCGGCTCATCCGAAATCGCCCCCGAACGCGGGGACCGGCGGTTTGCCGACCCGGCCTGGGCGAAAAGCCCGATCAACAAACGCCTGATGCAAAGCTATCTGGCCTGGCAGAAGGCCGTATCGGAAACGGTCGACGGCCTCGATCTCGACAAGACCCAATCAGCCCGCGCCCGGCTGGTCTCCTCGATCTTCACCGACGCTGTCGCCCCTTCCAACGGATTGCTCACCAACCCATCCGCGCTGAAAACGCTGGTGGACACGGGCGGCACGTCGGCGGCCAAGGGGCTGAAGAACTTCTTCGACGACATGACCAAGAATGGCGGCTTGCCGTCTTCCGTCGATGCCTCGAAATTCAAGGTCGGCGAGAACGTCGCCAACACGCCGGGGCATGTGGTGTTTCGCAACGACGTGCTGGAGCTCATTCACTACACGGCCAATACCGACAAGGTGTATGAGCGGCCCTTCATCATGGTGCCGCCGCAGATCAACAAATATTATTCCGTCGATCTGTCGCCGGAAAAGAGCATGATCCAGTTTCTGCTGTCCAACGGCATCCAGCCCTATTGCATCTCATGGCGAAACCCGACCGCCGAGCAGCGGCACTGGACGCTGGAGACTTACGTGGAAGCGTTGGACGAGGCCGTGGATGCGGCGCTGGAAATTACCGGCACCGACCGCTGCAACATCATGGGGTCCTGCTCCGGCGGCATAACCCTGTCGGCCTACACGGCATGGCTTGCCGCCCATGACACGAAGAAGGAAAAGCCGTCCAACAAGATCGACGGGCTTGATCCTCGCCGTCTGCGTTCTCGACACGCAGGCGGAATCCGACAGCGATTTTGCCGCGCTCGTCACGCCGGAAAGCGTGATGATGGCCAAGCAGGCCTCCGCCGCCACCGGCACGCTGGACGGGCAGGACATGGCGAAGATGTTCGCGTGGATGCGACCGAACGACCTGATCTGGAACTACTGGGTCAACAATTACCTGCTCGGCAACGACCCGCCCGCTTTCGACGTGCTGTTCTGGAACGCCGATACGACCCGGTTGCCCGCTGGTCTGCATTCGGATTTCCTTGATCTCATCTACACCAACCCGTTCATGAACCCCGGTGCTCTGTCCCTCGGTGGCAAGCCGGTGGACATGACCAAGGTGAAGCACGACACGATGGTGATTGCCGGTACGACCGACCACATCACCCCTTGGAAGGCCGTCTATGAAACGGCGCGCCTGTTCGGCGAGGACACGCAGTTCATCCTGTCCAATTCCGGTCACCTGCAAAGCCTGCTCAATCCGCCCGGCAATCCGAAATCGTGGTTCGTCAAAGGAGACGCGAAGAGTGCGGATGCCGACGCATGGGCGCAGACTGCCGAGAAGCACGAGGGCACATGGTGGCTGCAATGGGCGGAGTTCCTGAAGGGGAAATCCGGCAAGGAAATCGCCGCGCCGAAGAAGCCAGGCAACAGGAAGTATAAGAGTCTTGGCCCTGCACCCGGTACTTACGTTTTCGAAGCCTAGATGCCGCAGGAACCGAAACGGGCGTGGCGCTTTTCAACCCGGAGCGTCCGTCCTAAATTGACGTAAACGTAAACCACGCAGGAGCGCCTTATGAGCAGCGCCACAGACAATCTCGACGACTTCATGTCGCTGCCGATGAATGCCAGCAAGTCCGCGTTGAATTTGGCGGGTGACATGGCCTCCGTTCCTGTGCCGGAGTCCGATGGAGAAGGCGGGCTTGAAATCCGCATGATCGATGTGGACGGGCAGATGCTGCGTGTCGCCACGAAGGATCTGGCCCCCGGCGTCGAAGACGACGGACGCCCGCCGCTCCTGATGTTCAACGGCATCGGGGCCAATCTGGAACTGGGTTTTCCGTTTCTGGCGGCGCTGGAAAACACCCGCGCCATTATTTTCGACGTGCCCGGAATTGGCGGTTCGCCGCTGCCGAAACTGCCCTACCGCCCGATGACGCTGGCGCGGATGGCCAAGAAGCTGTGCAAAATTCTTGGCCATACACAGGTGGATGTCTCCGGTGTTTCCTGGGGCGGCGGTCTGGCGCAGCAATTCGCGTTCCAGTATCCGAAGTTCTGCCGCAGGCTGGTGCTCGTCGCCACCGCGCCCGGCTGGGCGATGGTGCCGGGTAAGCCTTCCGTCCTGTCGAAAATGGCCAATACCCGCCGCTACACCGACCCAGGTTACATGCGCGAGATCGCGGCCGACATTTATGGCGGGGATTTCCGGGGTGACCGGGAGGCGATTGCGCCCCATGTGCGGGCGATCAAACCGGCCTCGTCCGCCGGTTATGCGCTCCAGCTGCTGGGCATGATGGGCTGGACGTCGATCCACTGGTTGTGGCGCATCAAGCAGAAGACGCTGGTGATGGCGGGAACCGACGATCCGCTGATTCCCGTGGTCAATGCGCGGGTTCTGTCGAACCTCATTCCCGATGCGGAACTGCATTTGGTCGATAACGGGCACCTGTTTCTGGTCACGCGACCCGAGGATAGCGCGCGGACGGTCGAGAAGTTCTTGCGCGCCTGACCGCTACCCCGGCGCAAACCACATCATCGGGTCCGCTGCACCGCGCGTGATGACGATATGATGGTTGGCGAAGGCGCGATATTCGTGGCTCCAGTCACCATCCGGCCACCGCACCCGTACCGAGGCGCGTTCCGCCACACCCAAGCCAAAATGTGTGAATCCAACCTGGCCTGAGGCGTGGCCACCGCCGATGGCGACCGTCTCATTCTGCGTCAGGTTGCCGGTCTTCACCGAAATGCGGGCTCCGACGCCAGACAGATTTCCTTCTGCATCGCGCAATTCGACCTTCAACCAGTTGCCCATCGGCGCATGACCGAAGTCGGTTTTCAGGCCAAGATTGCGGAACAGGCTGGCAGGCGCGCCACGGTTGACGACCAGCAGATCGAGCATTCCGTCGGCGTTGAAATCCTCCACCACCGCCCCGCGGCCACGTGTGGGCCTGGCAATGCCCGACTGCATTGCCCGCTTCGTGAAACGCACCGTCCAGCGTGCCGAGCAGCAGATTGTCCGGGTCGAAGGCGGCGAAATCCGGCATGGCCTCCACGTTGCCCTTGGCGATGAACAGGTCGGTGCGGGCATCGTTGTTGAAGTCGGCGAATTGCGCGTGCCATCCGGTGGAGGGTTTGCCGTCCTCGCCGGTATACGGCCGGTGAGCGGTCGCGCCCTTGTCGAAAGCCGTGTCGCGATAGACGGGACGGTCCTCTTCCGCCTCGTCGTCGAGCACCTGCAATTTGGTATCGCCCATAGAGGTGAGCGCGTAGGCGGGGCGGCCATCGCCGTTCAGGTCGTGTTCGGCGATGCCCATGCCCCAGATCTGCAACCGCTGCCAACCGTCCGCGCTGCGGTAGGGGCGCGCCGGACGGTCGGGCGGCACGCGCCAGAGTTGCTCCTCGCCGCCGCGATAGTACTGGCGATCATTTGTGATGCGGAGCGCCGGTTCGCCGGAATTGTTCCAGTCTGTGAACAGGGCCGAGAGGGCGCAATGGCCGGGGTCGAGAAGCTGGGGATTGGCATAGTTCGGCGCATCGCCCTTGCCGGGGCGGGCCAGCACGTTGGCCTCGCACGTGCCCCAGGGCGAGCCCGGTGCGGTGCGGTCGATATAGTTGACGAAAGCGAGGGTGGGGAACGGCGCGCCCGCTTCCCACGTTGCGGAAAAGCCAGTGGTCCAGGCCCGCCCGCCATCGTAATTCCAAGCGCGGTTGGCCTTCTCGAAGGTGCAATCGCCGCGTCCGCGCATGAGGTGATTTTCACCGAGTCGCAAGATGGCGAGGTCGATGTTGCCGTCGCCGTCCACATCCAGCGGATACGCACCGGTTGCCTTCGTGATGTCGAGGCCGGGTGCTTTCTCGAAGGCCAAAGCACGCGCCTGTTTCGGAGCGATTGACGTAGAGAGAGGACGGGTTCGCACCGCCTGCGAGAAAAACGTCCGGCATCCGGTCGCCGTTACAATCGAACGAGGCCACGCCGCCGCCGACGAAGAATTCGAACGGGCCGCCATAGGTGTGGTCGATGCCTGCCGCCACCGCTTCCTCGTGCATGTCCGGCACGTCGAAGGTGAAGTCGCCGGCGTTCGCCGGTGCCGCGATCAGTGCAATAGCTAGAGGCCAGTGCTTCACTGCAAGGCATCCTTTGGAATGACCAGCGTTTTCAGGAATGCGATCAGCGCGGACCGGTCCGCATCGCTGGCATCGGCATAGGCTGTCGCGCTCGCCGCCCCGTCGCCGCCGTGGGCGCGAATGGCTTCGTCCAATGTCGTCATGTCGTTGCGGTGGCCGTATGGTGCGGTGGAAGCGACGCCCCACAATTCGGTCGTGGCGAAAGCGGTGCGGTCGACGAAACGCTGGGACAGAAGTTCGTTGCCGAAGGCTTCGTTGGTGCGGTCCGTCATGGTGTGGCGTTTCAGGTCGCCGAATAGCGGCACCAGTATGCGGCCCTGTTCGTCGCGGGGCAAAGCGCGCGCCCACGGGAGCAGGCCGAGATCGTATTCGGCAGGGTTTTTCACCTGCGCGGTGCCCAGCGTGCCGGACGGGTCGATAGGACCGGGATCGGTGAAAACGAGGCTGTCCAGCGGCAGCGCGCGAATGTGGCAGGCATTGCAGCCGAACGTATTGAAATGGCTGTTTCCACGCGCGGCTGCCTGTTTCCAGTCGTCGCTTTCGGGGTCTGTCAGAACGGGCGCGGGCAGGGTGGCCTGCCATGCGACGAGGGCCGAGATGTCGGCAGCGTTCATCTCGTCACCATAGCCGTCGCCGTCGTGATCGGTCTCGCCGGTCCAGCGCGCGCCAAACCGTTCGACCGGCTGGATACCGTGATGATGGTTCATGGCGTTGACGGAAAACTGGCGCAGACCCGTCATCACGCCCTTCTGGCTGAACGGGCGAATGGTGAGATCGGCGTCGACTCCTTCGACGTCCGCCGTCTCCACCAGCCCGTCATGGCGGGCGGTGATGTGGCCGAAGCTAGACGCCTTTGGCGGTTAAGGCCACCCGCTGGTCTTCGCCGGTCGCACGGGCGAGAGCGACCGCGTCCCGCCGTCTGGACACGAGTTCGAATGTCATTTCCCGTGCCAGCAGTTCGATCAGCCCCGCGCCAAACAGATGGTTGGTGCCGCGTTCGTTGGAGAATTGCGGGTCGGTCGTGTCGAAATCCGCGTTGGCGAAGCCTTCCGACACGAATGTCGTGGTTGTAAAATCACCCGCGCCGCCGGGCAGCGGGTCGTTGTGACAGGATGTGCAGGCGTTGGCATCGGGGCCGGAGGTGCGGGAGAAGGGCGATTGCGCCGGGTTGCGGCGTTTCGTGGGCAGGATGGCTTGCGTCGCGTTGGCCCGTCCGGCCCCTTCGAGCGCGGTGAACTTGGCTGCGAACAACGCGCCGCCGATGGCGATGAGGCGTTGCAATTCGTCGGCGGACAACCGTCCCTGTGGCATGATCCCGGCCTTGCCCAGCGTGCCGGAGGTTTCCGCCCACGGCTCGGCCGCAAGAGCGCTGCTGGAAGCGAACAGGCCGACCATCAATGCAAGCATCATTTTACGAAACAAGACCGGCCCTCCCAAGCCCCATTCAGTCCGGCACAGTGCCTCTCGACGAAGATGCCTGCAACACTATGGCTCAAACCGTTTGAAATATGAATGGACAGGGTGTCGCAAACGTTTGACAGGGCGCTGCGCTTTGGACATTTTACGCATCATGCGGTGTCGGCGAAATCTCCGGCGCTCCATACGCACATTGCCCAACCATTCTCTGGGAGGAGAACCCCATGAATAAATTCGCATCCCTGCTGCTGGCAGGCTCCACCGCGCTTGCGCTGATGACCGGCGCGGCTTTTGCCGAAGGCAAGACGATCGGCGTGTCCTGGTCCAACTTCCAGGAAGAGCGCTGGAAAACCGATGAGGCTGCCATGAAGGCCGCCATCGAAGCCAACGGCGATACCTACGTGTCCGCCGATGCCCAGCTTTCCGCCTCCAAACAGCTTTCCGATGTGGAAGCGCTGATCGCACAGGGTGTCGATGCGCTGATCGTGCTGGCCGTTGATTCCGGTTCCGTGGGCGCTGTCGTCGACAAGGCTGCCAACGAGGGCATTCCCGTCGTCGGTTACGACCGTCTGATCGAGGACCAGCGTGCTTTCTACCTGACCTTCGACAACAAGGGCGTCGGTCGCATCATCGCCGAAGAGGTGAAGAAGGTGCAGCCGGAAGGCAACTACGCCATCATCAAGGGCGATGCGGGTGACCCGAACGCGCTGTTTCTGCTGGAAGGCATGATGGACGTGATCGGTCCGGACGTGGAAGTCCGGCAAGATCAAGATCGTGGGTGAAAGCTTCACCGATGGCTGGAAGCCGGATGAAGCTCAGAAAAACATGGAACAGATCCTCACCGCCAATGACAACAACGTCGACGCTGTGTTGGCCGAAAACGACGGCATGGCCGGTGGTGCGATTGCAGCGCTTGAAGCGCAGGGCCTGTCCGTTCCGGTTGGTGGCCAGGACGGCGATCACGCCGCGTTGAACCGTGTCGCCCGTGGCACGCAGACGGTCTCCGTCTGGAAAGACGCCCGCGCATTGGGCGAAGCTGCCGGCAATATTGCGGCCCAGTTGGCTGATGGCACGGCGCTCGATGCAGTTGAAGGTGCCACCAAGTTCTCCGACGGTGCCAACGGTGTCGAGATGAACGCCATCCTGCTCGACCCGACGCCCATCACGAAGGACAACATCTCCGCCGTGATCGATGCGGGCCATATCGAGAAGGAAAAGGTCTGCGACGGCGCGATGGACGGCGTGGACGGCTGCTCCTGATCTGACACTCGAAACGGCCGGGCTGCATGTCCGGCCGTTTCATTCTGCCCACTGGAAGTTCTGCCGATTGCAGGGCGCTTGCGAGCGTCCCGCTGTTTGCAGACGGAATGCGGACTTGAAACCGGCGGGGGAGCAACGGTTTGAGCGAGAGTGACAAGACGGTTCAGCCTGAGGTGGTGGGCGCCTCTCCTGGCAGCACGACAACCGGACCGCGCCACGGGGCTGCCTTGCAGGACGAAGGACCATTCACACGGTTCCTGAAGGCAACCGAGATCGATGCCCGCCTGCTTGGCATGATCGCGGCGGTGCTGGCGATCTGGATCGGGTTCCATCTTTACGGCTCGCTGGTCAACGGGTTCGGCGCGATGCTGACCGCGCGCAACCTGTGGAACCTGTCGGTGCAGACCGCATCCATCGGCGTGATGGCCACGGGCATGGTGCTGGTCATCGTCACCCGCCATATCGACCTGTCGGTCGGCTCCATTCTCGGTTTCACCGCGATGATCATGGCCATCGTTCAGGTGTGGATCCTGCCGGATATCGTGGGCCTCGGCTCTCCCGTCATCTGGATTATCGCGGTCATATGCGGACTGGTCGTCGGGGCGATGATCGGTGGCATCCACGGCTGGCTGATCGCCTATCTCGGTATTCCCGCGTTCATCGTGACGCTCGGCGGATTGCTCGTCTGGCGCGGTGCGGCATTTTTGCTGGCGCGGGGCGAAACGATTTCACCGGTGGACGACACGTTCTCGCTGCTCGGCGGCGGACCCTACGGTGCTATTGGCGCGACCGGTTCGTGGATCGTCGGTATCGTCGCCTGTCTGGCCGTGCTGGCGATGCTGTGGGTCGGGCGGCGCAACCGGGCGAAGTTCAACTTTCCCCAGCGGCCACCGTGGGCGGAAGGGTTTTTGGCAGCGACAGGTTGCGCGGCTATCATCGGCTTCGTGATTCTCGTCAATTCCTACCCGTGGCCGCGCGGCATCGTGCGCCGTTGGCTGGCCTTGCCGGAACAGGCGGCCATCGCCGACACGCCGGTCAACGAGGTGTTCATTTCCCACGGCTTCGCCATTCCGGTGCTGATTTTGATCGCGGTCGGCATCGCCATGACGTTCCTGACCAACCGCACCCGCTTCGGTCGTTACGTCTTCGCCATCGGCGGCAATCCGGAAGCGGCCGAACTGGCGGGCATCAACACGCGCAAGATCACGGTGATGATCTTTGCGCTGATGGGCACGCTGGCCGGTCTCGGTGCGGTGATCGCCTCGGCGCGGTTGAACTCGGCCACCAACAATCTCGGCACGCTGGACGAATTGTACGTCATCGCCGCCGCCGTGATCGGCGGCACGTCGTTCTCCGGCGGAATCGGCACGATCTACGGGGCCATCCTCGGCGCGATTGTCATGCAGTCCTTGCAGACCGGCATGGTGCTGATCGGCTTCGACGCCGCCATCCAGCAGATCGTCGTCGGGCTCCGTTCTGGTGCTCGCCGTGTGGATCGACACCGTTTACCGGAGGCGCCAGAAATGAGTGAGCTCCAGTGAGCATACCCGTCACAACCGGCGCAGGGTCCGATGCCGCGCTGATCGAGATGCGCGACATTTCCATCGCCTTCGGCGGTATCAAGGCGGTGGATCATGCCTCCGTCGATCTGCATCCCGGCGAGGTCGTCGGGCTGCTCGGGCACAACGGCGCGGGCAAGTCGACGCTGATCAAGATATTGTCCGGCGCGTATCCGAAGGACAGTGGCGAGATTTACGTGCGCGGCACGAAGGCGGAGATCGGCAATCCGCGGGATGCCAAGGATTACGGCATCGAGACGATCTACCAGACGCTGGCGCTGGCGGACAATATCGATTGCGCGGGCAACCTGTTTCTCGGTCGCGAAATCCGCACCCGCTGGGGCACGCTGGACGATGTGGCGATGGAAGCCAAGGCGCGGGAGGTGATGGGGCGATTGAACCCGAACTTCCAGCGCTTCAACGAGCCGGTGGCGAAACTGTCCGGCGGCCAGCGCCAGTCCGTCGCAATCGCCCGCGCGATCCTGTTCAACGCGCGTATCCTCATCATGGACGAGCCGACGGCCGCGCTCGGGCCGCAGGAAACCAAGATGGTCTCCGACCTGATCTTGCAGTTGAAAAAGGACGGTATCGGCATCTTCCTCATCAGCCACGACATCCACGACGTCTTCGACCTCGCCGACCGTGTGGCCGTGATGAAGAACGGGCAGATGGTCGGCTATGCAGCGACGTCCGACGTCACCAAGGACGAGGTGCTGGGCATGATCATTCTCGGCAAGTGCCCGCCCGGCGCGACGCCCGGGCCGGGGGCGATGACAAGCTGAGAGCGATCGCGGTGTAGCTACTCCGCCTTCGCCTTCTTCGAAAACATCCCCTTCAGATTGTCCCACAGTTCGATCTTCACGCCTTGTTTGTGCATGATGAAGCCCTGTTGCAGCACCGACAGGAAGTTGTTCCACGCCCAGTATATCACCAGACCTGCGGGGAAGGTGGCGAGCATGAAGGTGAACAGGACGGGCATCCACTTGAACACCATCTGCTGCGTCGGGTCCGGCGGCGCGGGGTTCATCTGCATCTGCACGAACATGGTTATGCCCATGATGACCGGCCAGACGCCGATGGCGATGATGGCGAGCGCAGCCGGGCTGTCATAGGGCAGCAGGCCGAACAGGTTCAGGATGGAGGTCGGGTCCGGGGCGGAAAGGTCGTTGATCCAACCGAAGAAAGGCGCATGGCGCATTTCGATGGTAACGTAGATCACCTTGTAGAGCGCGAAGAAGACGGGAATCTGCAACAGCACCGGCCAGCAACCGGCGGCGGGATTGATCTTCTCCGTCTTGTACAACTCCATCATGGATTTCTGCATGGCGGCACGGTCGTCGCCGTGTTTTTCCTTCAGTTCCGCCATGCGCGGCTGGAGTTTCTTCATGCGCGCCATCGACTTGTAGGACAGGTTGGCAAGGGGGAAGAACAGCGTCTTGATGATGACGGTGACGAGGAGGATGGCGACGCCAAAATTGCCGACCGCCTTGTAGATGAAGTCCATCAACGCAAACATCGGCTTGGTGATGAAATAGAACCAGCCCCAGTCGATCAGATTCGAGAACAGCGGTATTTCCAGTTGCTGTTCGTAACCGTCGATCACATCCACCTTCTTGGCACCGGCAAACAGACGATGGGTCAGCGACAGGTCTGCACCCGGCGCGACGGAAACGGCGTCGCCCAGATAGTCGGTCTGGTAAAAGGGCGCACGACCCGACGGAGCAAAATAGTTGTAATGGGCGGTGAACGGTTCGCCGGGCACGAGGGCGGTGGCCCAGTATTTGTCGGTGATGCCGATCCAGCCCGCATTGGCGGGCTCCTTCGTGATCTGCCGTTCCTCTTCGATGTCGTCATAGTCGATTTCATCGAGTCCCTGTTCGCCGACCGAGCCGATCAGGCCCTCGTGCAAAACATAGATGCCAGCGATCTTGGGTTTGCCGTAGCGGGCGATGCGACCATAGGGGCGCACGGAAATGGCAGTCTCGCCCGTATTCCGCACCGTATCGGCAATCGTGAACATGTAATTGTCATCGACGGAAACGATGCGTTCGAACAGGAGGCCCTGATCGTTGGAGTAGGTGAGCGTGACCGGCGTTTCGGGCGTCAGTGTCGCGCCATCGGCCGCGTCCCACACGGTCGCGGGGCCGGGAAGGTCACCCAGTTCGGGGTTCGGGGAAAATCCGAATTCCGCGAAATACGGTGCCTCGTCACCGACCGGGTCGAGCAGGCGAATGAGGGGCGAGGAGGGATCGACGGTCTCGTGATACTGCGTCAGCCGCAGATCGTCGAACCGGCCACCGCGGAGGTTGATCGTGCCTTCGAGTTTTGGTGTGGATAGTGGAATGCGACGGGCTTCCGCTTCTGCCGTGACAGCCGATTGCGTGGCCGCACCGGGAATCGCGTCGCTGCCCGGCGTAGCGGTGCTTCCCGGCAAGCCATCCGGCGCTGCGGCGGTGCCGTTCTCACCGACCGTGACCGCCGTTCCGGCCTCGCGCTGGGCCTCGATTTCCTGCGCCTTGCGCTGGGCTTCCATGCGCGGCGTGATGATGAAGGCCTGCCAGGCGAAGACCACGGCCAGCGACAGGGCGGCTGCCAGAAGGAAATTGCGGTTGTTGTCCATCGCGCGGGTCTGCCTGCTGTTTGGTCTGTTGTTTTGGTTGTCGTATACGAACCGGCCGGGTTCTAGCCGGTTGGAGCGTCTCTTGCCACGTTGCCGTTCGGGATGCACGGGTCCGGTGGCATTTCCTGTCCACTTTCGCGGGCCGG
Organism: uncultured Alphaproteobacteria bacterium; assembly: GCA_963799325.1. Lineage (GTDB taxonomy): Bacteria > Pseudomonadota > Alphaproteobacteria > Rhizobiales > Rhizobiaceae > Pseudahrensia. Next base: position 102,567 of record CAWCWS010000007.1, read on the forward strand.
TGTGCTCCCCCTGGTGCCATTTTGCAACGGCGGTCGCACCTTCGGTCTCAGCGCTTTGGTGAACGCGCGATCGACCGCGGCAACGAGATCGGTATGGGGCGCATCCAGTGCTGAATCGCGCGCGATGATGACAGCGTCGTGCCCCGCAGCGGCTGATGGCAGGCTGGCCAATGCCACAGCGGCACGCAGGCGCCGGCGCACCCGGTTGCGGATGACGGCATTGCCGATTTTCTTGGTGACGGTGTAGCCGATGCGCAGGGCTGGTGTGCCATCGGCGCGGTCGTGGAGTTGCAATACGAAACAGGGCGCATGGGCGCGCGCGCCATTGCGTGCGGCGAGGAAATCGCGCCGTTTGAGCAGGCGTTGGATCGTCAGGCCGGTGTCGCTGCCCCCTGCGACGGGCGCAGCATCGTTCGTGCTTATGCCGACAGCTTCTTGCGGCCGTGGGCGCGGCGGCGTGCGATCACGCGGCGGCCACCGGGAGTGGCCATACGGGAACGGTAGCCGTGGCGACGTTTGCGAACGAGTTTGCTGGGCTGATAGGTGCGTTTCATCGTCTTCATCCGCCGGCGGAGATGGCCGGGCCTTCTATGATCTGTGCGGTTCGGTCTGAACGCCAACGGCGCATACAAACGCCTTTCGGCACGACGCATCCGTGGTTGGACAGGACATAGAGTTTCCCCATGTGGAAAGTCAAGGTGTTGCCGGTGCGTGCACTGGCACAATCGTGAGGCTCAAGCGGTTGCCAGAAAGAGACGCGCGCCCTCATATGTCGGCAACGCGCACAATGAGACCGACAGCATGGCCAAGAAGCAGTCCGGCACAGTTCTGACCCCCGACATCTGCATCATCGGTGCCGGTTCCGGTGGCCTTGTGGTGGCCTCCGCCGCCGCGCAGTTCGGTGTTGAAGTCGTGTTGATCGAAAAGGGCAAGATGGGGGGCGATTGCCTGAATTACGGTTGCGTTCCCTCGAAAGCCATCATCGCATCCGCCAAACACGCCCATTCGATCCGCACCGCACCGGACTTCGGTGTATCGAGTGGCGAAAAGAATGAGCCGAAAATCAATTTTCGCAAGGTGCACGACCATATTCATGGGGTCATCGACACGATCGCCCCGATGGATTCGGTCGAGCGGTTCGAGTCGCTCGGCGTCACCGTCATCAAGGAAACGGCACGGTTCATCGACAAAAAAACGGTGCAGGCTGGCGATACGACCATCAAGGCCCGCCGCTTCGTGGTCGCAACGGGGTCTGCCCCTTTCGTGCCACCGATTCCCGGCATTGAGGACGTGGATTACGAGACCAACGAAACCCTGTTCGAGCGCACCACCAACCCCGGCCATCTGATCGTGATCGGCGGCGGACCCATCGGCATGGAAATGGCGCAGGCGCACCGGCGACTCGGCTGCAAGGTGACGGTGCTGGAGGGCGCGCGGGCGCTGGGCAAGGACGACCCGGAATGCGCGGAAATCGTGCTGGAAAAGCTGCGCGGCGAGGGAATCGACATCCGCGAACAGACCAAGGTCGTGCGGCTGGAGAAGATTGAGAAGGGCAAGAAAACCGGCGTGCGGGTCCATGTGGAAAGTGATGGCAGCACCGAGACCATCGATGGCGATACGCTGCTCGTCGCCACGGGCCGTGCCGCCACCGTCTCCGGCCTCGGGCTGGAGGAAGCAGGCATCGATCACACCCGCCGCGGTATCAAGGTGTCCAAAACCATGCGGACCAGCAACAGCCGCGTTTATGCGGTGGGTGACGTGGCGGGTTCGCTGCAATTCACCCACATGGCGGGTTATCATGCCGGTCTGGTGATCCGGAACATCCTGTTCCGCCTGTGGGCAAAGGAAGACACCCACATCATTCCGTGGGCGACCTATACCCAGCCGGAACTGGCCCATGTGGGCCATACGGAAGAAACCGCGCGGGAGGCGAAAGTGAAGGATCTGGCCGTTTTACGCTGGCCCTATGCAGAGAACGACCGGGCGCAGGCGGAGCGCAAGACGACCGGCCTCATCAAGATCGTCATATCGAAGGGCGGCACCATCGAGGGCGTCACCATTGCCGGCGATATGGCGGGTGAGATGATCAACATGTGGGCGTTGGCGGTGACGCAGGGCATGAAGGTGTCCGATATCGCCGCCTATGTGCCGCCCTATCCGACGATGACCGAAATCGGCAAGCGGGCTGCGACGACCTACTACGCGCCGCAGGCCAAGCGTCCGCTGGTGCGCAAGGCGGTGCAGTTTCTGCAGATGTTCGGCTGATACGGGTGACATCCGGCTTCCTTCCAGAGGGTTTCCCAAGGGCCTGTCCGGGCGGCTGCTCGTCGTCACCGCCGCTTTCATCATGCTGGCGGAGGTGCTGGTCTTCGTGCCGTCGGTGGCCAATTACCGTCTGACATGGCTGGCGCGGCATTTTTCCACCGGTGAGGCGGCGGCACTGGCGCTGGAACAGCTCGACCCGTCCGAAGACCAGCAGCGAACTGGCGGACCGTCTGTTGCGGTTGACGCAGACCGATATGATCGTGGTGCGCCGTGACGGGGCCGCGCGGGTGCTGGCGCAATCGGCCATGCCCGGAACGGTGGCGACGACGGTGCAACTGACCATGCCTGGACGGTCGCAAGCGTTGGCGTCCATCCGCGAGGCGTTCGATACGCTGCTATCCGATGGCAGCCGGTTGATCCGGGTGGTCGGGCCGATGGAAACGCGGGCAGGGCAGCTGGAACTGGTGTTGCAGGAGACCGGGTTGCGCGCCGACATGCTGTCCTATGCCCGCAACGTGATGCTGATCTCGTTCTTCATTTCGCTGGCGGCGGCGCTGCTGGTTTTTCTCGCTCTGCGGTGGTTGTTGATCCGCCCGATGCAGCGGTTGACCTCATCGATGCTCGCCTTCGCCGACGATCCCGAAGACCCTGCCCACGTGATCCAACCGTCCGGTCGGCGCGACGAGATCGGGACGGCGGAGGAGCAACTCGCAGCCATGCAGACGCGGCTGCGAGGCACACTGACCCAGCAACGGCATCTGGCGGAACTCGGTCTGGCAGTCTCCAAAATCAACCACGACCTGCGCAACGTGCTGGCCTCCGCCTCGCTGTTTTCGGAAAGGTTGCAGACCGTGGCGGACCCTGTGGTGCAGCGCCTGGCACCGCGTCTGGTCAAAAGCATCGATCGCGCGGCAAGTTATGCAAGCTCCGTGCTGGCTTACGGCAAAGCGGGAGAATCCGCGCCGGAGCGACGGCTTGTGCGCTTGCACCGGCTGGCGGAGGAGGTGGCGCAATCCCTCGGTCTCGATGGGGACGACATGGCGGTGGAATGGGTCAACGGAGTGCCTGCCGATCTGGAAGTGGCAGCGGATAGCGAGCAGTTGTTCCGCATTCTCGCCAATCTGGCGCGCAACGCCGTGCAGGCGATGGAAGGCTTGCCGGATGGACCAGCGACCGTGCGGCGATTGTCGATCCATGCCCGCACCGAAACGGGGTGCACGTGCATCGAGGTTGCCGACACCGGCCCCGGTCTGCCTGACGAGGCGCGGGACAATTTGTTTGCGGCCTTCAAACCGTCCGCCAAGAGTGGCGGCACCGGGCTTGGTCTGGCGATCGCCGCCGAACTGACCCGCGCTCACGGCGGCACGATCCGGTTGCTGGACAGGCCGGTCGGGACGGCGTTCGAAATCGAATTGCCGTCCTAGGCTTCAGAAATCGAACGTGGCGATAACGGGCACATGGTCGGACGGTTTTTCCCAACCACGGGCATCGCGCACGATCTCGATATTCGTCAGGTGCGGTGCGAGGCGGGGGGAGGACCAGATGTGGTCGAGGCGACGCCCCTTGTTGCTCTCGTTCCAGTTCGGCGAGCGGTAGGACCACCATGTAAAGACGGTGTCGCGTCGGCGGGATGTGCTGGCGGATCAGGTCCGTCCATCCGCCCGCCGCCTGCATGGCATTCAGGCCATCCGTTTCGACCGGGGTGTGGCTGACAACCTTCAGAAGTTGTTTGTGGCTCCACACATCCGTTTCAAGCGGTGCGATGTTGAGATCACCCACCAGAATGGCCGGAATGCTGCCCGCTTCGCTGTCCAATGTGTGCATTTCATCGAGAAAGCGCAGTTTGTGGTCGAATTTCGCGTTCACCGCCCGGTCCGGCACATCGCCACCGGCGGGGACGTAGAAATTGTGCATCCGTATCGGCCCGAAACCGGTTTCCACCACCATTTCCACATGGCGGGTGTCGCCCATCAGGCAATAATCGGTCGATGCGGTTTCGCGCAGAGGATGTTTCGAGACCGTCGCGACCCCGTGATAGCCCTTTTGGCCGTGAACGGCGTGATGCTCGTAACCGGCTTTACGGAATGCCTTGGCGGGAAAGGCGTCGTTGACGCATTTGATTTCCTGCAGGCACAGGACATCGGGCGCGTGTTCTTCAAGAAACCGTTCGACGAGACCAATCCGCAAGCGAACGGAGTTGATGTTCCAGGTGGCGATCTTGAAAGTCATGGACGAACTCGCGTGGCAGCAGGTCCGTCCTTGTGGCCGAGGGTAGCGCGCCGATCAACGCATGGCGTCGACGTTATTTACCCTGGTTGCGCCCGCCTGGATTCGTGCGCCCGCGCGTCTTGTCCATCTGGAAGAGCCGCTTCGACAGCTTCACGTTTTCCTGCACGTTGAAGATCATCACGGACGTGTCCTTGCCCTGGGCGTCGGTGATCGTCCACTGGCGCAGGTCGAAGGTTTCCGGGTCGAACATGAGGGTGATCTTGGAATTGCCGAACACCGACTCGTCGGCCATCACGACCGTGGTAAGGTCGGCCTCCTGCTTGACGCTCTTGATCGCCGCATTGCTGGATTCGATCTTCTCGTCGAGCAGCAGTTTCAGCGGCGTGGTGCGGAGCGGGTAGAAATCCCAGGTCTTCAGTTTTCGGTTGTTCACGCCGACCGTGCGGCCATCGGACTGCACTGTGAGCGCGGCCGGGTCGGCATAGTCGAAACGGATTTTGCCGGGGCGCGACAGGTAGAATTTGCCGCTGGTCTGCTCTCCGGTCGGGCCGAACTGCATGAACTCGCCGGCCATTGTCGGCACGGATGTGAAATGGTCTGCAATGCGATCGACGGTTTGTGCGTCGGAGCCTGTCACGCGGGCCTGAAGCGGGCTGACCGCGGCGGCCGCGACCAGGGCGAAACCGAGAGCGGCGGCGGTGAGAAAGCGTTTCATGGGTCGTCTCCTTCAAAAGTCTTCACTACCCAGATAGGCAACGAGTGGGGCGGCGTTAAGATGCAGCCTCAAATGGTTTCGTCTTCGGCAGGCACGAGGATCTCGCGTTTGCCGGCATGGTTGGCAGGCGAAATCAGCCCTTCGTGCTCCATGCGCTCGATGAGCGATGCGGCCTTGTTGTAGCCGACCGACAGGCGGCGCTGGATGTAGGATGTGGAGGCCTTGCGGTCGCGCAGCACGATGGCCACGGCCTGATCGTAGGGGTCGTCGCTGTCTCCCATCGAACCGCCACCGGACGCGCCACCGCCGGAATAATTGTCGTCACCATCGTCCTCGTCGTCCTCGTCGGTGATGCCCTCCAGGTACTGCGGAACGCCCTGCAGTTTGAGATGCGCGACGATCTCCTCGACCTCGTGGTCGTCGACGAAAGGACCGTGAACGCGGGTGATCCGTCCACCGCCTTCCATATAGAGCATGTCGCCCATGCCGAGCAGCTGTTCGGCACCGGCCTCGCCGAGCATGACGCGGGAATCGATCTTCGACGTCACCTGAAAGGAAATGCGGGTCGGGAAGTTGGCCTTGATCGTGCCGGTGATGACATCGGTCGATGGACGCTGGGTCGCCATGATGACGTGGATGCCTGCAGCACGGGCCATCTGAGCCAAGCGCTGGACTGTGCCTTCGATGTCCTTGCCCGCGACCATCATCAGGTCGGCCATCTCGTCGATGATGACGACGATGTAGGGCAACGGTTCCAGATCGAGCTGTTCGCTTTCGTAGATGGCTTCGCCGGTCTCGCGGTCGAATCCGGTCTGCACCGTGCGCTCAATCACCTCGCCCTTTTCGTCAGCCTCACGGACGCGGGTGTTGAAGCCGTCGATGTTGCGCACGCCGACCTTCGACATTTTCTTGTAGCGCTCTTCCATCTCGCGGACGGTCCATTTGAGCGCGACGACGGCCTTTTTGGGGTCCGTGACAACGGGGGTAAGAAGGTGCGGAATACCATCATAGACCGACAGTTCCAGCATCTTGGGGTCGATCATGATGAGTTTGCACTGCTCCGGCGACAGCCGGTACAGGAGCGACAGGATCATGGTGTTGATGGCGACGGATTTACCCGAACCGGTGGTGCCGGCCACCAGCAGGTGAGGCATTTTGGCCATGTCGGCGATGACCGGCTCGCCCCCGATGGTTTTCCCGAGGCACATGGGCAGCTTGGCCTTGGAATTGGCGAATTCCTTCGACGCCAGCTGTTCGCGCAGATAGACCGTCTCACGCCGCTGGTTCGGCAATTCGATACCGATGGCATTGCGACCCGGCACCACCGCCACGCGGGCGGCAATGGCCGACATGGAGCGGGCGATGTCTTCGGCCAGACCGATGACGCGGGAGGATTTTACCCCGGGTGCCGGTTCCAGTTCGTAGAGGGTCACGACGGGGCCGGGGCGGACCTGAATGATGGAGCCCTTGACGCCGAAATCTTCCAGCACGCTTTCCAGCGCAGCGGCGTTTTCGGCCAGTTGCTCGTTGGAGAGTGTGGCGTCCGCACCGAGACTTTTCGGTGGAGAAAGCAGCTCGAGGGCCGGGAGTGCGAACCCGCCTGATGGGGACATGGCGGCGGCGCTTTTTGCACGTTTGGAGCCGGAGCGGGCCGGGTGTCGGCTTCGTGAGCGAATGGCGTTGCAGGTTGGGCTGGTTCGGCACCGGCCAGTTCCGCGCGCGGCAGAATCGACGGCGCATAGGATACCCCTTGGGAAAGGTGGGCATGAGCAGTGTTGGCAGGTGAAACGCTGGCAGGCTCGTTCGGCAGGTATGACGTGCCGATGTCCGCGCTCGCCGCATATCCGGTCTGCATCATGTCGGCAGTGCCGAACGTTGCGGTGATCGGCGGGGAGGGCGTGCCGAACGGGTCGTCGGCCGGGTCGTCAACTTGCTCGAAATAGTCCGTATCGAGAGGTGGAACGGCGGACATGGCCGCGCGCAAACCTGTTTCGGGCATGTGCGCCATCAGCGTCGGTTCGGCCATGCGGCGGCGCGGTTCGGTGTTGCGCCGTGGCACGCGGGCGCGAAACATCGCCTTGACGCTGTAGGCAAGGTGGTAAGCAAGACCGATGGGCGTTGCGAAGAACGCGCCCCAGTCGCGGCCTTCATCCTCATAGGACATGCCGAATTCGCCGATCTCGTCCTCTGCCGGTGCAGGTTCAGGCACGGGCTCATCGATTCGTCTTTCGACCGGTGGCACACCGCGATGGATGTTGGTGGAGCGGGCGAGGAGATACAGGCCGGGGGCAGCGAGACACACGGCTGCAACGGCTGCCAGCGGGCCGGACGGATAAGTGCCGATGAAGGCCCGGGGAATGGCGAGCCAGGCATCGCCGATCACACCGCCAAGACCGACAGCACCGAACAGTGGCCAGCCCTGCGGTGCGGCGAGGCACCCAAGCGCCGCCGTCAACAGACACAGGCCGATGGCGAACTGGCTGAAACGGGCAATCCGAGACGGTAGATGACGGCCGGTCAGGGTGTAGAGGCACCAGCCTGCGATCACGCCCACGAGAGCAATGGAACCGAGACCGATGAACTGCATCGACAGGTCCGCAAAACTCGCGCCCCAATAGCCCATCCAGTTGCTCGTCTCGCCCCCCGCCGCATAGGTGATGCTGGGGTCGGAAACGGACCATGTTGCCAGTGCCACGGCTCCGCACAAGGCAAGGAACAGCGTCGCGCCGGTTGCAGCCAGTGCCAGAAGACGGCGGAGGGGGGCGGGGACGATGTGGCGCAGAAATGTGCCGAAGGACACAGCGGGCTTGCGCCGTCCTGCACGTGGATTGTCTCCACGAACGGCAGGATGCTGCATGTGGCCCATGTGACCGCCGACCCTGACTGGGTCGGCAACTGGCATCGGCTGGGCCTGCATCGGCATTCACTCTCGCTTGCGGATCGACTCGTGTTTCCGGTCAATCTGTAGGCGGTGGAGGGTTAAAGGCGCATTAACCATGCGGCTTTGATTGCGGAGCGATTATCGGCCCGGCAAACACAAAGGGCCGCGGCAGTTTCCTGCCGCGGCCCTCTCGTTGTCACGTCGGTGTTTGCCGATGGGAGGCGGTCAGCGACCGAACGTGAATTCCGGATAGGCTTCGACGCCGACTTCCGTCTTGTCGAGGCCCAATGCTTCTTCCTCTTCCGTCACCCGCAGGCCGATCACCAGCTTGATGACGAACCACACGATGCCCGAAGCCACGATGGTAAAGGCCGCGTAGGCGAGAACGCCGATGAGCTGGGTGACGAACGATGCTTCCGCGTTGGTCAGCGGCACGATGAGCGTGCCCCAGATACCGGCCAGCAGGTGGACAGGAATGGCGCCGACGACATCGTCGATCTTCAGCTTGTCGAGCAGCGGGATCGCGAACACCACGATAACACCACCGACGGCACCGATCAGGATCGCGAACATCGGGCTTGGGGCCAGCGGTTCGGCAGTGATCGATACCAGACCGGCCAGTGCACCGTTCAGGGCCATTGTCACATCCAGCTTGCCATACATGATCTGCATGACGATCAGGGCCGCGACGACACCACCGCAAGCGGCGAGGTTGGTGTTGGCGAAGATGCGGGAGACATCGGAGATGTCACCGATCGAACCGGCGGCCAGCTGGGACGCACCGTTGAAGCCGAACCAGCCGAGCCACAGGATAAACGTGCCGAGCGTTGCAAGCGGAATGTTGGAGCCGACCATCGGAATGACGCGGCCATCGACATATTTGCCCTTGCGTGCGCCGAGCAGGATCGCGCCCGTCAGAGCCGCCCAGCCGCCGACCGAGTGAACCAGCGTGGAACCGGCAAAGTCGGAGAAGCCCATTTCGGACAACCAGCCACCGCCCCACTGCCAGGAACCGGCAATCGGATAGATGAAGCCGGTCAGGAACACGACGAAGATCAGGAACGGCCAGATCTTGATGCGCTCTGCCACCGTGCCGGACACGATGGATGCAGCTGTCGCCACGAAGACCATCTGGAAGAACCAGTCGGAGGCCGTCGAATAGCCGGTGCCGAGCAGGGCCGCTTTCGCAGCATCATCGCCAGCGCCTACGACATCGAAGCTGTAGGGCAGGAAGGAGCCGATATATCCGCCGTCGACGCCCGTATACATGAGCGAATAGCCGACCGCCCAATACATCAGGCCTGCGATCGAATAGAGCGCAATGTTCTTCAGGCACTGCATGGAGACGTTCTTGGACCGCACCAGACCGGCTTCGAGCATGGCGAAACCTGCCGCCATGAACATGACGAGGAAGCCGCCGATGAGGAACAGGAACGTGTTGAAGATATAGGCGACCTCGGGCGAGACGCCGACCGGGCCGGCGACTGCGGGAACCACCACGGCCGTGGTGTCCTGCGCCAATGCGCCGGACAGGGTGAGGGCAAGCGCGCCTGAAGCGAGACCTGCCGTCTTGAGTAACGTTTTCATATTTGTGTCTTTCCCCAAATGTCTCACAGCGCGGCTCATAGTGCGTCCACGCCGATTTCGGCGGTGCGGATACGCATGGCCTGTTCCAGATCGAGGACGAAAATTTTGCCGTCGCCGATCTGACCGGTGGTGGAATGTTCGCGCACCGTGTCCACGACCTGGGTTGCCAGCGCGTCGTCGACAGCGATTTCCAGTTTGAGTTTGGGCACAAAATGCACCGCGTATTCGGCCCCGCGATAAATCTCGCTTTGCCCCTTTTGCCGTCCGTAGCCCTTGACTTCGGTAACGGTCACCCCTGCCACGCCGATGGCGGACAAGGCGTCACGCACTTCGTCGAGCTTGAAAGGCTTGATGATAGCTATGATCAGCTTCATGTCGCTTTTTCTCTCCAGTTTGCGGTCCGGCTCGGGAGCGGCCGGTCCATTGCTTGAAATGAGCGCGCATGGGCTCATCTGCCCGAAGCATTTCAAGCGCCGTGCCAGACTCAAACTGGCAAGAGAGTCGGCTTGTTTACAATGTGTTAAGACTTTGGAGCAGATCGACTGCGATGGGAATTGCCTAAAAATCAGCCGTCTAAATCGCCAATAAAAATCACTGCCTATTTTTTAGGCTTCTGATCCTTCGGGCGGATGAGGCCCTCCTGCGTGCAGGATGCAACAAGTCTGCCGGACCGGTCATAGATCATGCCGCGCGTGAATCCGCGCCCGCCACTGGAGGAGGGCGTGTCCTGGGTGAACAGCAGCCAGTCGTTGAGATCGACCGGAGCATGAAACCACATGGCGTGGTCGAGGGACGCGACCTGCAAGTTCTGGTCCGAAATTTTCTGCCCGTGGGGGTAGAGCGCGGTGTCGAGCAGCGTCATGTCACTGGCATAAGCCAGAAGAGCCGTCTGAACGGCCTGTGCCGCTGCGTTGCCCTTCGGCACCGGCCCTGTCGCGCGCAGCCATGCATGCTGTACGGGGGGCAGCTTTTTGTCGGTGATGAAGTGGTCGTAAGAGGTCAGCCTCAGTTCTACCGGGCGGGGGCGGCGCAACCAGTGCAACAGACCCTCCGGCAGGTCGCCTTCGTAGGTGTCGGCGAGTTCGTGCTGGCTCGGCAGGTCTTCGGGGGCGGGAACATCCGGCATGTCCATCTGGAAGGACAGACCTTCCTGTATCAACTGGAACGACGCAATCATCGAGAAGATCGGCTTGCCATGCTGGATCGCCTGCACCCGCCGCGTGGTGAACGAGCCACCGTCGCGCACCCGGTCCACTTCATAGACCAGCGGCACCTGCGGATCGCCGGGGCGCAGGAAATAGCCGTGAAGGGAATGAACGGGTCGCGCTTCGTCCACCGTGCGCTGGGCCGCCACGAGCGCCTGCGCGATGACCTGGCCGCCGAACACCCGCTGCCAGCCGGATTTCGGGCCGTAGCCCGCGGTAGAGATTGTGCTCGATCGTTTCCAGATCGAGATAGGCGAGCAGCCGGTCTATTGCAGATTTGATTGGGGCGGAGCGGTCGTTTTCTTCGGGCAATTCGGTCATGGAAGCAGCCTTGCGGGAATGCCCGCGTTGTCCGGTGTGAGGCGTGACGGTGTGCCGTGTTGCAAGGGCGACCGGCAACCTGTCAAGAAGTCTCGTGAGAAGAGCAGGAGTGGACGTGATGGTCGCAGGTGCAAGCAAGGTGGACTGCCTCATCGCCGGTGGCGGCTATGTGGGCCTTTCGGTCGCCGTGGCGCTGAAGGCGTCGGCACCTCATCTCAATGTCATGCTGGTTGATGCAGCCCCTGCCGATGCCCTGTCGAAAGACGAGCGGGCGTCCGCAATCGCTGCCGCTGCCGGTCGGATGCTGGACCAAATCGGCATCTGGGACGAGTTGCTCGACCACGCCCAGCCGATCAACGAAATGATCGTGACCGATTCCCGCACCAATGACCCTGTGCGCCCGGTCTTTCTGACATTCGGCGATGTGGACGATTCCGAGCGAGCCGTTTGCCCATATGGTGCCGAACAAGGTGATGGTGGGGGCGCTGCGGCGCCGTGCCGAGGAACTTGGTATCGATCTGCGGCACGGGGAAACCGTGACCGGTTTCGAGACCGGCGAGGCAGCCAGCATCGTGACGTTGGGTTCGGGGGAGACCGTGTCTGCCAAGCTGCTGATCGCCGCCGACGGGGTGAATTCGAAACTGCGCGCACAGGCCGGCATCCGCACGGTGCGCTGGTCCTACGACCAGATGGGGATCGTCACCACGCTGTCCCACGAGCGGGACCATCAGGGGCGTGCGGAGGAGCATTTCCTGCCCGGCGGGCCGTTCGCCACGCTGCCGTTGCGCGATGAAGACGGCGGACGCACGCGCACCTCGCTGGTGTGGACGGAACCCACTGCGGTCGCCAAGCGGCTCATGGCGGCGGACGATTTCACCTTCGAGCTGGAGCTCGAAACCCGCTTCGGTCACAAGCTCGGCGCGTTCGAGGTCGCAGGTCCGCGAAAAGCGTTTCCGCTGGGGCTGACGCTGGCGCGGGATTTCGTGCGGCCTCGTTTCGCGCTGGTGGGGGATGCGGCCCACGGCATTCATCCGATCGCGGGGCAGGGGCTCAATCTGGGCTTCAAGGACGCCGCCGCGCTGGCTCAGGTGCTGGTGGAGGCCGACCGCCTCGGTCTCGATATCGGTTCCATTGATGTGCTGGAACGCTATCAGCGCTGGCGGCGGTTCGACACGGTGCAGATGGGCGTCGTGACGGACGTGCTGAACCGGCTGTTCTCCAACGACATCGGCCCGTTGCGGACCCTGCGAACGGTCGGCCTCGGTATCGTGGACCGGCTGCCGTTCCTGAAGCGCGCCTTTATCGATCAGGCTGCGGGCCGTTCTGCCGCCAACCCGGCATTGTTGAACGGCGAAGCGATCTAGGGCGTGCCCGAAAGCGCCGATACGTCGTCCGGGTCGGCCTCGTTTCGCACGCTGGCACTGGAGCGACTGGAAAGAACGGAGCGCAACGGCCTGCGCCTCGCCCTGCTTCTGCGGACCGGTGCGGTCGCCACGGCGCTGGTCTGGTACATGGTGGTCTGGGTCAGTTTCGACTTCCAGCTGCGGTTTGGCGCTATTGCCGTCCTTGCCTTCTACACCGCCATCGGAATGGTGCATCTGCTCGTCATCGGCACCCGGTACGACCGATGGTGGCTGAAATATGCGGTCGTTGCAGTCGACGGATTGGGCATTTGCGCCGCCTACGCGCTTATTCCCGTCAGCAACTTCGACGACGTGCCGCAAATTCTGGCGATCCGTATGTGGGGCGTCCACATGTTGCTGCCGGTCATTGCGCTGGCGACGCTGTCGCTGTCCTGGCCGCTGGTTCTGTGGGCCGGAGCCATCTGCTCAGGCGGCTGGCTTGCGCTGTTTGTTCACCTGCGCGGCCTCATTGCCAATCCGCTCACATGGAACGATCTGGCGCGGGACACGACGGTCGAAGATTATGAAGCCGTCTTTCTGTCGATCGATTTCACGGGCACCGGCACCCGGGTGATCGAGGCGGGCACGCTGGTCATTGTCGCCGTCATTCTTGCGGCCACGGTGTATCGGGCACGGCAGGTTTTCCTGGCCCAGGTGCGGGCCGAGCGGGACCATGCGCGGGAACGCGATCGGAGGCAGGTGGCGACGGATGCGCTGGGGCGGTTCGTGCCTGCGCCAGTGGCACGCCGGTTGCTCGGTGGCGGGCAGTTCGCCGCGCAGGAACGTCCGACCAGTATATTCCTGCTCGATATCGTCGAGTTTTCGGTCGTTCGCTACGCGAGCCAGCCCGAAGGATGTCATCGTACGGTTGGACGCGCGTCTTGTCGGACTGCGCGGACATTGTGGCCGACGCGGGCGGTGTCGGTGATCACCTATACCGGCGACGGGCTGCTCGCATCTTTCAACAACCCCGTTCCGGCAAAGGCACCGCAGGACGCGGCACTGTCGGCGGCGCAGGAGATCGTTGCAGCCTTGCACGGTCACGGGTTCCGCTGCCGCATAGGTTTGGCCCACGGTTCCGTCGTTGCGGGCCGGATCGGGTCGCGCAGCCGGGAAGCGTTCACGGTCTATGGAGAAACGGTCAACATTGCCGCGCGTCTGGAAGCATTGGCGAAGGAGCGGGGAATGGCAATCATTGCGGACGATGCCTTCCGGCGCGGTTGCAGCAACGAGGAATGGCGCAGTCTGGGCACTGTCACCCTTCGGGGGATCGGCAACCCCGTCGATGCCCACGCCCTGACGGTTCCGGAATGATTTTTGTTCTTAAGGACCCGGAGCGTTGAAAGCACCGGTCGCGGGATCGAGCACCGAAAGCTGACCCGTGGAAATGTCAAACCAGGCGCCGTGCAAGGCGATCTGGCCGCGCTCCAATAGAATCGATACGCAGGGAAAGCTCTTCAGGTGTTCGATGGACTGGCGGATGGATTCTTCCTCCAGTTTCACTTGCAGGTCTTCCGCGCTCTCCCCTTCCACCCGTTCGATGCGTGCCGCGACAGGCTCCAGCAGCGAAATCCAGCGTCCGATGAAATCACCCGGCGACAGGGGTTGCTGGTCCTCGCCCGTCAACTGACCGCGAAACGCCTTGATGCCACCGCAGCGGCCGTGGCCCATCACAACGATATGTTTGACGCGCAATTCCTGCACCGCAAACTCCAGCGCGGCGGACGTGCCGTGATATTCGCCATCCTGCTCGTAGGGTGGCATGATATTGGCCACGTTGCGGACCACGAACATTTCACCCGGCGCGGCATCGAAGATGGTTTCCGGTGACGAGCGCGAGTCGCAACAGGCGATCACCATCGTGTCCGGTTTCTGGCCGGTTTCAGCCAATTCCTCGTAGCGTTCCCGCTCACTGTTGAGCCGCGTGGTGCGGAACCGCTCATGCCCGCCGAGCAGTTTTGCGGGAAACACCTGATCGACGCTGTCTCGGCGGTGTCTTTTGGGAGTGTCTGACAAACGGGTCGGCCCATGCAGCGATCGGTCGTCGTTCTGACACAACCGATGCTGTGTTTCCAAGCCTGTTTGTTTCAGTCTTCCAGAACCCGCGCTTCGGAGACCACCAGAAGCGGCACGCCATCCCGCACCGGATAGGCCAGCCGCGCCTTTGTGGAAATCAACTCCTGCGCGTCACGGTCGTAGGTCAGCGAGCCGTGGCTTTGCGGGCAGACCAGCAGGTCAAGCATTTTCGGCTCGACGCGCGGTTGACGTGCTCCCTCCTGCCGGGATTTATCCTCACGAACGCTGGGAACCGAACGGCTCATAGGTGCCGCCTATTGCAACGTGCCGGAGGAGCCGTCGCCGGACTTTCGGGCCAGCATGATTTCCGTGATCGCCACCAGCGTTTCGGCGCGGGTTTTCAAATCCGGCGCTTCCAGCAGGGCCTGCTTCTCCGCCGGGCCGTAGGGGCTCATCATGGACAGGGAATTGACGAGCGTTTCGGTCGAGGCCTCTCGGACGCCGTCCCAGTCGGCCTCCATGTCGTTGGCGGCCAGATAGGCCTTGAAGGCCTGCAACAGGCCGTCGCGGTCCACGGCCCGGGCGGCTTCCTCGCTCTCGTCGAGGTCGTCGGCAAAACCGGCGATCTTCGCCAGACGGTAGCCTTTGCGGCCCGGCAGTTCGTCCAGCACCCGAAAACGGGCAATGCCCGACAGGTTCATCACCATCCGTCCGTCACCGGTTTCCTGAAATGCGGTTATACGGCCCAGACAGCCCACATCGCACAAAGCGGGCGTCTCTTCGTCCGTTCCATTGGCATCGATGCGGGGCTGGATCATTCCGATCATCCGGTTGGACGCGATGGCATCGTCGATCATCGCCAGATAGCGCGGCTCGAAAATGTTCAGCGGCATGTTGCCCGCCGGCAGCAGCAAAGCGCCGGACAGCGGAAAGATCGGCACCTCGTCGGGCAGGTCGAGAATGTCGGTGTAGGATGTGTTTCCGGCTTTCATCGGCGTGCCCTCAGGAGAAAAGAACGGACGACAGGGAGCGACGCCCGTAGATCGTGGCCTTGTCCATCGGGCCCCAGGTCTCGAAGAAATCGAGCAAGCTGCTTGCGCCCGCCGTCCTCGTTCCATTCCCGGTCGGCCTTGACGATGGCGATCAGCTGATCGACAGCCTCGTTGCGCTGCCCGTGGGCGTTGAGGGCAACCGCATAGTCGAGCCTTGCCTGATGGTTGGCGGGGTCGGCGTCGACGGCGGCCCGCAGGTCGTCCGTGTTCCCGAGCGATGCGGCCTGATCGGCGAGTTCGATCTGCTTGGCGAGTTTGGCGACGGACGCCTTCGCTGCGGAATTCTTCCGGCACCTGATCGAGAAGCTGGCGCGCCGTGTCGGTTTCACCGACGGCCACATAACACTGCCCGAGACCGGCCAGTGCATCGAGATTGCCGGGCTCGTGCTGCGCGACCGTGCCATAGGCTTCCGCCGCACCGCCGTGGTCGCCGTTGGCCAGCATCGTGTCGGCGGCATCCAGCATCGCCTTGCCGTCGAACTGCCCGGCGGGAACCGGCGCGGCAGCGGCCAGCTTGTCGATGAAGGCGCGCACTTCCGATTCGGGCTTTGCGCCCATGAACGCTTCGGCCGGACGACCATCGACGAAGGCGACGACGGCGGGAATGGACTGGATGCCCATCTGGCCCGCGACTTCCGGATATTTCTCGATGTCCATCTTGGCGAGCGTCACGCGCCCACCGGCTTCGGAGACGACCTTTTCGATGACCGGACCCAAGCTGCTTGCACGGCCCGCACCAGGGTGCCCAGAAATCGACCACGACCGGGCCGGATTTAGAAGCCTCGATCACGTCATTCATGAAGGTCTCGGTAGACACGTCCTTGATGACGGCGTTTGCACCAGCGGATACAGGTGCGCCACACCGGCGCGGCGGGTGCGCCATAATCCGGCACCACTGCTCCGCCCATTTGTGCGTTGCCCAGTTGAAAACTCGTCTTCATATCGCTCATCGGTCTTGTGTCTTCCCGTTGCGTCGACCCTGAAATGGGGACGCGGTCCGTAATTTCAAAGGCTTTTGACCGCGCGTCAATCTGGCGTCTCCGACAGGTCCACGATCAGCGGATCATGCCCTGCATGGCGGGCGATGGCCAGCAAATCGTCGCGGCGGATGCGGGTCGTGGCCTCGTTGGTCATGGGATGGCAAAAAATATGGTCATTCTCCAAAAGGCGCGCATCAATGGCGAATGTAATGTTGTCGCTCCGGTCGTTGAGAATGCCGAAGGCCGTAACGGAGCCCGGCGAGACGCCCAGCCAGGCTTCCATCTGCTCCGCGCGCCCGAAGGAAACGCGTCCCTGGCCGCCCAGCAGGCGATGAACCTGTTTGAGGTCGATGTCGGTGTCTTCCTGCGCCGTCAGCAAAAAGTGCCGCCCCTTTTTGTCCTTCAGGAACAGGTTCTTCGTATTGCCACCAGTGATTCCCCGCGCTGACAGATCGGCCTTGAAGGATGCCCCTTCCTCCACCGTAAAAAACGCCGGATGGTCGAACGTTTCGACCACGATGTCGTTTGCCAGGAGCCAGTCGATCAACGTTTGACGGTCGACCGGGGCGGAAGGGAGATTTTGCACGGATTGCTGCCTTGCAATGCGATTTCGGTTGGCGCATATACGCCCCGCTGCAGGCCATTTGGCAACAGCCGCCCGAGCGGGCGTAGCTCAGGGGTAGAGCGAAACCTTGCCAAGGTTTAGGTCGTGAGTTCGAATCTCATCGCCCGCTCCAAAATTTGTCTATGTTTCCAGCATTTGAGGTTGGCGGTTCTTTAACGGTCCGTACGATACTCTCCTGTATCGTCACCCTGTCGTCATTGTAGACGGCGGTGACAAACCCTTCCACGTAGCAAGCTAAAGCTTTGACAGGGAGCTGGTTAAACGAGCGAACCCGTTGATGCGGCAAACGATGCGGAGATCTTGACCCGTTTGCTGAAAGACAGGTGCGATCGTCTCATGCAGTAGAGTTCGGCCCTCGAAGGCTACGGGATGAGACGTCTGCGCGAAGCGAAACCAGCTTCGACGGAAGTGTGAATATACTCCGGGAAACCGTCCGATAGCGTTCTGTTCCAGTGTGTCAAGCGCTCTTTCCACCGCATGTCCGGTCACTCGTAAGCTTCCGGTCGCCGTTTCCTTGGACAGCCCGATCCGTCGCCCTGTCTCCACGAGATGTCGACCAACGATCTGATCCATCCGGTAATGACGGCCATCGCCCATGCACATCGACAGCCGGAAGTTTCGACGGTCGACACCTCCTTGATCCACTGTCGGTTGGACGGTCAGGACGTCGTAGAGCGGTGTCATTGAGAATTGACGACCCGGGTCGCAGGAAGATACTGAAATTCTTGGCGTGCCCGTCTGTCGCGCCGATCAGCCAGAACACGGACAACGCGGCAAAGAGTAATTCGCGGTCTTGCGCGGGGTCGTCACTACCCAGAAGCAGGTCCGCGATGGCACCGGCACCCGGCCCGCCATCGCTCTCGTATTTGCATGTTGGGGGAACGCTGAGTGCCTGGCAGAAATCCTCCTGCGGCAGTCGTAGGATCTTTCCGTCTGCAGTCAGTCTCCGGTCGAACCGTTCCACGACCAGTGCCTTTCGGTCTGCAAAGCGGATGATCTCCGCGTTCGCGACGGGCAGTCCGATTTCACGCAACAGAGCGAGACAGTACCATTCGTTCTCGACGCTATCGGTGAGGTCGATCCCGTTCGGCAACATGCCGATCGCAGGCTTGATGATGTGGGTGGTCGGCGTCGTTCCGTGAGGAAGGTGCCATCTGCCTTCATGGTGAAGGAGTGCGGTCTTCTCCTGTGCGCCTGCAATCGATATCCGAAAAGCGTCATCGCGACCCAGGCCCAAAGGTGAACGGCCAAGATTGCCGATGATGTCGGCAATTTGCTCGTCATCGATCGGTTCTGCATCGATACGTGTGGAGGGTGTCGGCTCCATATCCTGCGGGACGAACTGCAGGGCACCGACGCAGTCACGGCCGATTTGAGCCAGCAGATCGTAAGCTCCGGTGCCCGCTGCTCCGACACGCTCGGCCACCTGTCGGCGTAGGGGCTCGGCATCCGGCAGCAGGTTCTCGAACACTGCAAGGACGGCCGCACCCGTGTACTTCTGCTCACGCAGCGGCAGCGAGAGCGACACCGGCATCGCGCCATCGAGGTCCAGCCAGCTCGACGCATAGACGAACGAGACAGCTCCGTTCGGTTGCTTCTCTAAAGTGCCGACAGATCTGTCATTCAGATAGACGGCCAAGAGGCGCATAACGGCGGGTGCGCGCCATTACGGTCCTGGCCTCCGACCGTCCTTGCCGGATCCCTTCACTTGAACAGGTCTTCCACATCGGCGCTCGATGAACGCGACCTTGGTGCCAATTGGATCTCGAGATCCATGGCAGCCAGGACACTCATGACCGACGCTACCCTCACGGTCGGCAGTCCTGCCTCGAGGTTGGAGATTGTTGCTTGTCTCAAACCAGCCTTGTTGCCGAGTTCGGTCTGGGTCAGCTGCAATTGCTTGCGCTTGCGTTGGAGAGCTGCGCCAAACTGTGACGGCGTTCGGACAGTTTCCATGATACAAAGCCAATCGCTAGTGCGTATATCTCTGTTTGATACGCTGTAACGTATAAAGTGGCAATATGCGCTATCGCGTATGGACGACAAGCCTTCGATGTGGGACGCTCCTACAGTTGACAGGCTCGCCCATTGAAGGAGACCAGCATGTGCGGGCGTTTCGTCCTTCAATCGTCTTGGGCTGAGGTTCGCTCGGCACTGTCGATCATTCCGAAAGCCGATGCCGGCCGGAAGACGGCAGCGCGCTACAACATCGCGCCGACACAAGACGTTCTGTTTATTGCCAAAGAGGACGGCACGCGGATCGTGGGAGAGGGGTCCTGATGGCTCATCCCGTTCTGGGCAAAGGAGCGGCCGAAATTCCCGACCTTCAATGCAAGATCGGAAGCTGCGCACGAAAATCCTCGTTCCGCGCGAGCTTCAATTCGAAGCGGTGCCCGATCCCAGCCGATGGCCACTACGAATGGACCAAGGCGGAGGGCGGCGGGAAGAATCCCCACCTGATTCATCTACCTAAGGCGAACCCTTCGTGTTCGCTGGACTGTGGGCCTATAACAGCACCCTCGATCTCACCAGTCGCACGATCCTGACCGCTCCGGCCGATGACGCTGTGAAGGCGCTACATGACCGGACCAGAAGAAGGGCATTCTCGCAGCGTCGATGGAGAAGGTATTCGCCGATAACCGCGGTATCGGACTCTCCGACACCCGGCTCATCGCTGCGAAGCGTTGGCTTCCTGAAGGTATGGCCTTCGATGTGTCGCTTCCCCTGTCTGAAGTGCCGACGCCGGAATCTGTGGCTGAGGATGAACCGTCCGAGGGGGCGGAAGTCATCACCGTTCCCGCGTTCCTGCGGGACGCGGCAGCCTGATATGGCAGCCGCACTGGAACAGAGCCGCGAGCGATACGAACGCTCGCGGCTACGGGTACCCGCTCGGGTGCCCGACGAACTAAGCATGCCCATGTCACTCGCGAAGCACGCGATCGTTGAAGGGTCGGCCGATGCGCTTCGTGCGTATCAATAGGCCGGTGTCGCCAGGACAATCGGACTGGAAGACGCCACCGCCCATTTCGCTTCGAGCCCATTGTTACTAAATTCGAATTCGCCGCAAACTGGCGTGCGTGTTGGTTAACTGGCCGTATTGGATGGCCGATACCGGACCTTTAGCTAAGACCGATCATTCGGGGAAAATGATCATTCGTAAAATAGATTGCGCATCAAAAAAATTCCCAGCTTGGACATTAGGCGGCACTTGCCTCAGCCCCAAATCGCGCGGCCCATCATCCAGAGCGGCATGGCGATCATCATCAGGTTTTCGGTGAGCGATATGGCACCGAGTGGCACGTTAGAATCACCACCGACGCAGGCGCATTTCAGATCACGCTTCTGGATATAGACGGCGTAAATGACCGAGACTGCGCCAATCGTGCCGATGAACAGGCCGACTGGTGCTACAAGCCAGACGAGGGGCGACATGCTTCCGATCAGTGCCATCATGCCAATGCCTGCAAAAGCTTCCGCGAACGGATAAAACCATGCGTAGGGAACATAGCGTTGCGCGAGCAGGTCGTAACCGAGGAAGCCGTTGGTGAAGCCGTCGAGGTCACGCAGTTTCTGGACTGCCAGAACGACCATCGAGAAGGCCACAAACCATTCCACCCAGCGTATCGGAGCGACGCTGTCATAGAGATTCCAGCACAGCGCCAAAGCCATGATCGCCGTCGTGGCGAAGATCGCAATGACAGGGCCGTAGGTTGTCGCATTCTTGTCTCTCGCAATGCCGAAATGTTGGGTTAGCGCATCATATCCGCCGATCCTTTTGCCATCGATCCAGACCTGTGGAGTCGATTTGACGTCATGCTGCGCCTTGAAAGCATCCGTCTCTGCCCGGGTTGTCAGATGGTGATCGTCGATCTTGTAGCCTCTACGGCGCAAAAGGTCCCACGCCTTCAATCCAAACGGACACGTGTGCTTCTCCATCGCCATTCGGTAGAGCACAGCGTTCTTGCCGGTCGCGGTGGTGGACAGTACGGCGTCGGATGCGAAACCTGTGGTGGTCATAGATTCGGTCTTTCAAGTTGGGTATTTGAAAATCAGCGTGCGCGGCGAATGAAGAAGACGATGCCGGCGATCAGGAAAATCACAATAAGCAATGTGAAAAGTCCCATGCCGCCCATCATCCAAGACATGGAGCGATCCATATTCATACCGTTCATCATGGTTTTATTCCTCTGAGTTGCGGACTTAATTTTTCAGATCGGTGATGAGCGCTTTCATCTCCGCGATTTCACGGCGCTGGGCCTCAATGATGCCGTCAGCGAGTTCCCGCACCCGAGGGTCGGAAATGTCAGCCCGTTCCGATGTCAGGATTGCAATGGAATGGTGGGGTATCATCGCCTTCATCCAAGCGACATCTCCAACCGTTGCCTGCGACCGAACGAGCGTTACACCCACAACAAACGCAAGGACTGAAACACCGACGATCGCCCAGTTCTTCGCCCTCGACTGGTACATACCGAGCATAAACGCCAGCATGACCAAAGCCATCGCGCCGCCCATATAGAGTGCCATCCACATGCGGGTTTGGGAGAAGAAGACATGGTTGACCGCGTAGGTGTTGAGATACATCAAGCCGAACATGACGATAGTCGAGGTCGTGATCATCGCTGCGAAGTTGACGTATTTGGACATTGGCTTCGTGCACCTCTCAATACCTGTGTGGGGTATAAGTAGATCACGCCGTGAAAGGTTCCAACCCTGCGGCTTCGCATTTTGTCTTGGGGCAGCTATAAACGGCGAATGCTGGAAAATAAGTCAAAGACGCTTAAGCGGTTAAGTCGCCTTGAAGGGCAGGTGCGGGGCGTTGCGCGCATGGTCGAGGGGGACCGCTATTGTGTGGATATACTCACCCAGACGGCTGCGATCCGCGCCGCGCTGAAAGCCGTCGAGAAGCTGATTATCGAGAACCACGCGCACCATTGCATCGAAGACGCTGTGCAATCCGGAGATCCGGCGCAGCAGCGCAAAAAGTTCATCGAGCTGATTGATTTGCTGGACAAGGCTCGGGGCTGACCAGTTACAAATTGACCGGCGGCGTGGTGATTGTCGTCAGCGCTGCGGTTGCCAGCAGGATGAGGCCGACGAGCGCGCCTTCCAATCTTATGGACCGGCGCAGGGCAGCCGCCGCGCCAATCCGGTTTGCAGCCAAGTCGGGGACAAGACGCAACTTGTTTGCCGCGGCCAATGCGAGCAACGTGGAGACGAAAAGCACCTTCGCAATCAACGTCCAGCCATAGGCGGTGCTGAAGAGCGCGGCGAGCGAACCCGAAATCAGCCAGGCGAATGTGATGCCCGCGACGAGCAGGAGCGGCACGACCCAGCCCGCAACCACACCGAAACGATGCAGCAACGGAGCGCGGGTAACATACGCTGCAGCACGGTGGAGCGGCAGCAACGCGCCTATCCAGAACGAGACGGCCAGCAGGTGAACCGCGAGCAGCGATACCAGTGCCCATCGCAGGTTCTCCAAGGGTCGCTCACCAAGCGAATGGCCGACCTGAGCAAAGGACAGGGCGATGATCACTGCGCCACCGAGCGCCAGCAACCCTCCTGTCCTGTTCGATACCGCAAGCAGCAGCACCAGCGCAGCACCGACGCATTGCCAGACTGCAAGTCTTCCGAGCGGGCTTTCCCAAACGACGCCGAGCATCATCGGCTCGACCATGCCCCCGAACCCCATGCCCGAAATCCGCGCAGCCTGAATAGCGAAGCCGAGCGCCAGAAGCACCAGCATCGCCAATGCCGCGATGGCGCTCATGCGTCGTGCGAAATGGGCAAGGTCGCGATCGTCGTGCCGGAAGAGGGCTACGAACATGACACCGCCTATGGCGAGCAGGGCCGCGCCATACCACAGGGCCTTTGCAACGATGGCTGCGATCACCCAGCCGTCGACCGGTGCCAACCCTTCCAGCGCGAACATGCGTGGCCTATCGACCGAGCAGGCGTTCGAGCCAGCCCGCTTCTTGCTCGCCTGAACCGGCCTTGAAGAAAACTTCATCCGGTTTCGCATCTCCACCAAACGCGAATACGTCATAGACGGCTGACGGATTGTCACCCATGCCGGGCGACCCATCCGGCATTCCCGGAACCGCAATGCCTGCGATGTTCGGCTTTTCGGAGAGCAACTTTCGGACGGCCTCGAAAGGCACATGCCCTTCAACAGTGTAGCCAGCGATCCGCGTGGTATGGCAGGACCACATATCATCGGGAACCTTGCCCAGTTCCTTCATGGCCACATAATCCTGCATGTCGGTGACCTCCACCTCAAAACCTTCCTTGCGGGCCAGGTTGACCCACGCACCGCAGCAGCCGCAGGTCGGTGTCTTCATCACGCTCATGGAATGATCTGCCTCGATATCCGCATGGGCGTGCATGGGCGTGAGTGCCAGCAGTCCGGTTGCCAGCGCGAGTGCGGGGAGGAGTGAAAGCGGTTTCCGCAATGTCATGGTCTGTTCCTTCTTTTCGAATGTGCCGTCTATTCGGCGACGGTGAAGTCGATGTCGCCTTCCATCACATGCCCGTCCGGTGCCATGCCCTTCCACTCGATGGTGTAGGCACCGGGGGCGAGCGGCGCTTCCGGCGCACCGGTGAACTCCTCGACGGCCTCGATGCCGATGTCGCGGCGGACGGGCAGTTCGATATCGCCCGAAAGCAGCTTCACCGAGGTGACGCGCATGGGCATGGTGAAGCCGATGGCGATCTTGTCGACGGTCTTGACCGTGGCACCTTCGGCGGGCGTCGTCGCGCCCTTCTTTGCGTGTGCGAATGCCGGGGCCGACAGAGCGAACGACAGGCTTGCAACAAGCGCGATCCTGGTGATTGTCATGGGTTTTTCTCGATCGATAGTGGGAAGGGGGACGGCGCTTTGTGCGCCGCCGGATGTGAATGGGGCGCTGCTATTTCACCTCGGTGATGGTCAGCTTGCCCTCGATGCGCTCGACGACGAACTCGATCGTGTCGCCTTCCTTCAGCTTGGCGGCGATTTCGTCATCGGCGGGCACGAACACCATCGTCATGGCATCCATGTCGAGGTTCTTTATCGCACCGTGCGTGATGGTGATCTTGTCCTTCTTGATCTTGTCAATGGTGCCGGTCGTGTAGTCGGTGGCGTGGGCAAGGGTCGAAACGAAAAGGCCAGCGGCAAGAGCGGCAGTTGTGATGAGTGTTTTCATGTTAGTTTCCTTCAGTGTGATGCGAAGCGGCTAAGCGGCGTCGCAGGATGATTAATGGTCGTGTTTCATGCCGGGCATTTTCGCCGGCTTGGCAGAAGCCGGTTGCGGCGTGATCTTCGTGCTGGCGTCCGAAGCCGTGGCGAAGTCCGGCAGTTCGCCGGTCCATTCGTAGGCCTGTGTGCCGGGCGGGTTTTCGTACCACCCGGGGTCACTGTAATCGCCGGACGCGATGCCCTCGCGCACCTTCACGACCGAGAACATGCCGCCCATTTCCAGTGGTCCGTGCGGGCCCCAGCCGCCCATCATCGGCTCGGTGTTGTCGGGTATCGGCATCGACATTTCGGCCATCTCTGCCATGCCCGTGGTGCCCATTGGCATATAGCCCTTCTCCACCAGCCTGATCTTCTTGCTGATGTTGGACTTGTCGGCACCGATAGCCGTCTGCACGTCATGGCCCATCGCATTCATCGTGTGGTGCGATTTGTGGCAATGGATCGCCCAGTCGCCGAGGTGGTCGGCCTTGAAGTCGAACGCCCGCATCTGACCGACCGCCACGTCGATCGACACTTCCGGCCAGGCGTTGGCCGGGTCGACCCAGCCGCCATCGGTGCAGGAGACCTTGAAGTCGTAGCCATGCATATGGACCGGATGGTTGGTCATCGTCAGGTTACCGACACGCACCCGCACGTCGTCGCCTTGGTTGATGACCAGCGGATCGATGTCCGGGAAGATGCGGCTGTTCCAGGCCCACAGATTGAAGTCTGTCATCGTCATGATCTTGGGCATGTAGGAGCCGGGATCGATGTCGAAGGCGTTCAGCATGATGAGGAAGTCGCGGTCGACGCGGCGGAAGGCCGGGTCCTTCGGGTGAACGACGAACATGCCCATCATTCCCATGGCCATCTGCACCATCTCGTCCCCGTGGGGGTGATACATGAAGGTGCCGCTCTTCTTCAGGTCGAATTCGTAGACGAAGGTCTGCCCCGGCTTGATGCCGGGATGGCTGAGACCGCCCACACCGTCCATGCCCGATGGCAGAATCTGCCCGTGCCAGTGGACGGACGTGTGTTCGGGCAGCTTGTTGGTGACGAAGATGCGGACCCGGTCGCCCTCGACGGCCTCGATGGTCGGTCCGGTTGACTGGCCGTTATAGCCCCACAGATAGGCCGTCATGTTGGACGACATCTCGCGTTCCACCGGCTCGGCAACGAGGTGAAACTCCTTCACGCCGTTGTTCATACGGTGCGGCAGCGTCCAGCCGTTCAGTGTGACCACCGGATTGTAAGGCACGCCGGTCGTCGGTTCTGTCGGCATCATGGTGGCCGCGCTGTCGTAGGTCGCCAAATCCGGCAGCCCCATATTGGTCGTTTTCGACCATGCATGGGAAGCGACCATGACGCCTGCAGCGCCAGCGCCCATGCCTAAAAGGCGGCGTCTGTTCATGTCAGTCATGAGGAATACTCCTGATCGTAATGGATATCGTCGGGAAGTTCGGGATTCGGGAATGGTTATCGGGCATGATCAATGGGGCGCTCCTCCGGCTTCGGCCATCGCAGCGCCACCGCCGCCACCACCGCCGCCCCCGGCAGCCGCGCCGCCATAGATCGTGGCCGAAAGGTTAGCTTCGGCGATGTAGAACCGGCGTTTGGCATCGACCGATTGCTGCAATGCGCCGATGCGTGCGCGCGTATCGGCCAGAAGCTCGAACGTGTTCGAAATCATGCCGTTGAATTCGAGCAAAGACTCTGCCTGAACCTGCGTTCGCAACGGCACGACGCGGTCGCGGTAATGCAGCGCGATCTCGCGGCTGCCGCGATAGTCGGCATAGGCCGAGCGTGCTTCGGAGCGAATGTCGACCGCCTTCTGCGCCAGTTCGTTGGCTGCCCGCATATAGGCGAGTTCACCCTTGCGGAGACGGGCCTTGCCACTGTCGAAGATGGGAATGGCGAACTCGATCTCGATCTGCGGCGTGATGACCGTCTTCTTCTCGCTGGTCTCCACCAGTTCGCCGTTCTCCAGCTCGATTTCGCTTTCGATCTCCCGCTCGGCCTCGACACCGGCGATGATTTCCAGATCTGTCAGAGTGCGGGTTGCGTCCGTCAGGCGGTAGGAACGGGCCAGCGCTTCAAGTTCTAGTCTGGCGATCTGAAGATCGACGCGCTTGTCGAGCGCCTCCGCCTCGATGTTCGGCTTGGATTTCGTGGCCCCGCCGATGGTCGGCAGACGGTCCGGCACGGTGTAGGAGACGTCCGAACCCCATAGACCCATCAGCCGTGTCAGTTTCTCCTTGGCGAGTTGCGCGTCCAGCTTTGCCTGCGCCACCTGTCCGGTCAGTTCGGCATAAAAGGCGTGCTCGCGCCCCTGTGCCGCTTTTGGAATGGCACCGGTCCTGCCGAGTTCGGCGGCCAGTTCGGATGCCGCATCGGCTGCGGTTTGCGCCTGTTTGAGATAGGTGATGGTCTCGAAGGCCGCCACGGCTTCGATCCACGCGACGCGGGTTTCCGCTGCCAAGGCAAGTGTTCGCTCGACGGCTACCAGCTGCGCCTGCCGGAAACGGGCATCAGCGATTGCAATACGCTTCTCCCGTGTCAGGATGGTCAGGATGTTGTTGACGATGAGACCTTCCAGCGCGCGATAAGCACCGAGTTCCGGTGCCCCGATGCCCAGTACGCCGAGGGACACCACCGGGTTGATGAGCAGCGACTGCTGCCATGCCTCGGCGGCGGATTCTCCGACACCGGCATAAGCGGCCTGCAACCCCTTGTTGTTGAGCAATGCGACCTGCACCGCCACATCGGCGGAAATGGTCTTACCGCCAATCGTCGCGCTCACGCGCTTGGCGACAGCTTGCGCCTCGGCACGATTCTGGACCCAGACCGTCTCCTTGCCAGTGGCTTGCCGGGCATAATGAGACACGTTGTCAAAACCGGCTTGGTTCAGACGGTAGCCTTCGGTGCCTGCAAGGGCGACGCAGCCGGACAAAACGACTGGCGCGACCGTCATGGTCAAGGCGCGCATCAAGGATCCCGCACTCACGAGCCCTGCTCCATCTCGCCGGCAGGCATTTCGCGCGCCGGGAATTGGGGCTGGATCTTGTTGCGCTCCCGCCACGGCGTCGGTTCGGCTGGCGTGCGGTGGGTGTATCCGCTCATCACACTTGCAGGCTGGATGGGCCGAACACCGCTCGATGCACTTGCAGGGCTTTCAAGGGTGGTCACTTCGGCGGGAAACGTTGATTCCTGCAAGGTGCAGCCGCCGAGGAGGGCGAGCAGCACCAACGGCGCGGGGCCGAATGGATAGGTCTTCATATCGGTATTCCTGATCGTTTACGCGAGGCCACACGGGAATGCAGCCGATAATGCCGGTCACATCCGGCATGTACGATCAGGCGTTCGGCGGTCGTTCCACACGCATCAGGACGGACAGGGCCAACTGCGCTTGCGCGGTCAAATTCAAACGCGTGCGCTCGAGGCGGGCCTGTGCCGCAACAGGCAGATCAAGAATGGCAATCATAGAAACAGCCTGACAACAAGTGTCACCATGAGCATGGGCCGACATATCGTGAGCGCCATAATCCGGCGAAACCGTATGCGAATGCATGTCGTGCATCGCTGGCATCGAAACGATCGCGCTATCGGAGCCATTTCCGCATCCAGAAATCATCGCATCCGCGACGGTCATATTGCTGAACACCGGCGAAAAAACGACGCCTAGCACGAGTATGAAACGAGCCAAGAAGGCAGTAAGGCAGAAAGTGCCGGAATGGTTTGAACAACGCTTCATACCCTCACTAGGTATCGACACCCGGCAGTATGTCAAGAACGCTGGTATAACAGCCGCGTGAGCGCTGCGGCTGCGACCGCACGGGCGCGTTCGCCGCGCTCGATCCGCACTTTACGTGGCTGACTGGCATAACGCCCGAACGAGTGGAACGTGATGGTCTGCCCCTCACGGACGCTCTTAGGCGCTTCGAGGCATTCGAGGCGATGATCTTTGCGGGTGGGGCAAGGACGAGCTGAATATGCTTGCCCTCTCGTGCTGGGTAGAAGGCATCACCCCGCTCATGGGTCCGGACCGCTTCGGCAATGCGGCGGGGTTGCTACTTGCATGCGGCATGGAAAGTGGCTGTGACCGCCTGATAGAAATGTCCTCCTGTGCGCAACTTAGAGATGTCCTCTCTCCTTCACGGTGCGGCGTCCGTCCCGAACATATGGCCGGTCTGTCCGCGGCGTTTGGGGGCGGCCTGCGAGCGCTTACTCGGTTCGACCGGCGCTATCTGCGCCATGATAGTCAACACATCGTCGAGCCGCTTGTTCTCCACTACACCTCGGCGCGCCTGGTCGGCTTCACCTTGTCGAACGTGTTATAGGGCAGGGCGACGCCCTCGTGTTCGATCTCCAGCCGTCCGCCGGGATAGTCGCAGACCGTCACGCGCTTGCGGGCGAGGGTGGCGCTGATGTCATTGGGTTCGAGGATGAACAGCACCTGATCATAGCGCAGGGTGAGCGCGTGCGAGACCGTTCGCTGGTGCTTGACGCACATCGCACCGTCCAGGTTGTCGTGCGGTGCGAGCGGTCGGTGCGCGTCTTCGGTGCTGTAGGGCGGCTTGTCAAACCGCGCGTTGAACGCGTCCACGAATGTCGGCACCATCGCGTTCGCCGCCTCGATCGATGATACGCCTTCCAAGCGCATCTCCTTCACGAGCCGGTCCTGCAGTGTGTTGTTGGCCCGCTCGACACGCCCCTTGGCCTGCGGAGAGTTCGCGCAGATGATGTCGACGTTCAGCTCGTCCAGAGCCCGGCCGAACCGGGTCATGCCGTCACGATAACCGCCCGTCTTCGTTGCCACCTTCGCGGTCCGGAAGATCGAATGGCGGTCGGAGTAGTAGGCCAAAGGCTTGCCGTAGCGCGCAATCGAAGCCTTCGCAGCCTGAAGATAATCGAACGTGCTCTCCGACGGGCAGAAGCGCAGGTGCAGGATCCGTCCGGTCGCATCGTCGATGAACACCAGCAGCGCACACGTCAGTCCGCGATCCTCGAACCACCAGTGGAGCGAGCCGTCGATCTGCACCAGCTCACCGAACCTGGCCCTGCGCTGTCGAGGCTGCTGAACGCGCTTCTTGCGCTCGACGCGACTCTCCCAAAGACCATCCGCGATCATCCATTGGCGCCGCGTCTCGCGAGACACGGTGACGTCGTGGCGTTCGACCAACTTCTCCGATGCGAGCGTGGGACGGAAGTCGTGATGGTGGCTGCGAACCAGACCCACACATAGCCGCGAAACGCCTCCGTATGCCTGCAGTTCGACGGCCTGCCACGCCGCTTCGACGTAAGGCCGACCGTGCCGCTGGAACGGTATGCGACCAGCAACCGGGACGTCTGCCGCCGCTTCAGTCCGATCAGTGCAGCCGCATCCGCAACGCCCAGCCTGCGCTCAACGACACGCTGCAGAACCTCAGCGCGATCCAACTCCTGTTTGCTCATCAGCCATACCGTCATCACCGGAAACCACCGCACTCGAAACACCAGTGCGGAACAGCGTATGGGACGTTCTCACTGCCGTATCGGTCGTCAGGGTTTTGGGTCTTCGGGCCGCAGGATCAGGCGGAGAGATCGGCTCGTTAACTGGGTCAGTTCAGGCAGCGCGTTGGCACTGTTGCAAACGGCGCTGCTCGATCGTTGTGAGCTTGATCCTTTCGCGTTCGAACAGAACGGTGGGGCCATGTCCTTGCCAGCGGCGATTTGGGGTTCATCCCACGGTGACCCGCCAATGGAAACCTGCGCTGTTCGACGGCGTGTCCTGCGTTTCAAGCATTCTCCAACAGCATGCTATCGGTAAGTTATCAGACGATCGTCGCGACCTCGTCGAACGCCAGACGTGGAAGACGGCGGAACAGTTTGGCCACGTCACCGTAGCCGATATTGCACAGGAAGTTGGGGGTCCAGTTCTTACCATCGAGGAAACCCTTCGATACCGCGTCCGGGTTAAAACCGGACATGGGGCCGGTATCCAGGCCGAGGGCGCGGGCTGCCATGATGAACCAGGCGCCCTGCAATGTTCCGTTGCGGAAGGCGTTGTCCTCCGCCATCGCCTCGTTGTTGCGAAACATGTCGGCGGCGTTCGGGTTGGGCGGGAAAATTTCCGGCAGTTTTTCGTAAAACTCCGTGTCATAGGCGATGATGGCCGTGACGGGTGCAGCCATGATCTTGGGTCGATTGGCTTCCATCGCGCATTCGGCAAGACGCGCCTTCTCGTCCTGCGAACGGACGAACACGAAGCGTGCGGGCTGCTGGTTCATGCTGGTCGGGCCCATCTTTGCAATGTCGTAGATTGCTTTCAGGGTGGCATCGTCCACATCCCGGTCCTGCCAGCCGTAATGGGTGCGTGCATCTGTCAGGAGCAAGCGCAATGTGTCAGGGTCGGCACGGCTGATATCGTCACGCAGTTGCTCAACATTCTGCTGTGCTGCCTCGTCTTCTTTCGTGATGTCCATGATCGCGCCTGTCCCAAGATATGAATTGGTCAATGATTGCCTGTGCGGCGACCGGGGAGAGCAACTCTCCCCGGTGCCTCGTTCTATTCCTTGTCCCAATCGCGCGATGGCGTGATACCGGCCGCCCGCACCGCTTCCATGTAGGATGTCAGCAGCTTTGGAGCAGCAGGATCGGTCTTGGCCCATTCCCCGGCCAGACCGGGCAGTTTGTCGATCCAGGCCTGACGTTCGGCTGCGGGAAGGACGGAAACCGTAACGTCCGGGTTCTGCTTCAAAAGGTCCATGAACTTGGTGTAATTCGCCTCGACCCGTTCGGCGTTGACGCGGGAATATTCCTTGCCCAGTTCGCGCAGGACCTTCTGAACGTCGTCGGAAAGACCTTCCCAAGTATCCTTGTTGACCGCAAAACCGCCGATATAGGACGCACCCATGTTCACGATGGTGACATAGGGTGCCACTTCGTAAAGTTTGTTGGGGAAGTAGCCCGTCGTCAGCGTCACGGCAGCGTCGGCAACACCGGTCGACAATTGGTTGTAGTAGGTCGGCAAACCGCCGTTGACCGGGGTCGCACCGACAGGGGGAAACCATGCGCCAGCTGGTCCGGGAGCGAGAACCTTGTGGCCCTCCAGATCAGCAAGCGTGTTGATCGGGAATTTGCTGAACATCTGATAGGTATCGGCGGTTGCAGTGCCGAGAACGACCAGGTTCTGCTTGTCCCAGGCCGCTTCCATTTCAGGAAAGTCGTCGTTCAGGTCGTCGATGATTTTCGCCAGCAGGGTCAGGTCATCGATCGTGAAGGGCGTGTAGTAGGTGACGTTCTGCAACGGCATCTTGCTCTCTTCCCAGAACGTGCCGACCCAGCCCGCATCCGCCAGACCATCGGAGACGCCTTCGAGCGTATCCTGAAATCCGTAAAGCGCGCCGCCGTAACTCTCGGTCCATTCGATGCGATCCTCCGATCCCATCTCCTCCAGCATCTGGTTCGAGCGCCCTACCACTTCGGTGGAAAGTGCGCCGACCCAGGGAAAGATCGGCGGGTGGCTCGATCCCATTGTCATTTTGTAGGTTTCGGCATGTGCCGTTCCAGCCAGTCCGACGATTGCCGTGGCAATCAACGCGCCCGACCGCAGTGTTGACGTGACGTTCATTTCATCCTCCTCCAAATGTCCTCATATTAGACAAATGACCATATAGCAGACATATGGGGGTGTGTCGAGCGGTGACGGAGATGCGTTTATCGACCCGTTACTGCGCGGGCAGGGGGATATCCGTGCGGGTCTGCGCCAGTCAGGTGTCGAGAGACAGGGTTGCCCGCGCTTCTGAAGCGGACGCGATGGAACCGCCCAGCATTTCGATAAGATGCCGAGCTTTTTCTACATATTCCGCATTGCTGCCCGCCTTCACGCCCTTCTCCAAGAATGTCGTGTCCTCGAACCCGACGCGGACGTTCCCGCCCAGCAGCCAGGATTGTGCGACCATGGGGAAGCTGAACCGGCCGACGCCGAAACCGGTCCATATGGCGTCCTGCGGCAGGAGCGAGGCTGCAAAGGCCATCGTCCGACTGTCGGCGGGAAAGCCGTATTTCACACCGGTCACCAGCGAACACATGAGCGGACGCGACAGGGTGCCGTCGGACAACAGATCGCCCATGAGGTGAATGTCGCCGGTGTCGAACAGTTCTATTTCCGCCAGCACACCACAGCCGGACGCGATTTCGGCCATGCGCCGCACCGACCACGGCACATTGATGACCACCTCGCGCCCGAACGTCATCGTGTTGAGGTCGAGCGTGCAGACATCCGGCTTTAGTGCAACGATATGCTCGACCCGCTTCTCGGGGGACAGAAGGTTCGTGCGCGCACCGGGTTTGCCGGGATCGTCCTCGCTGGGGTGATACCGCCCGCCCGGTCCGGTCGTCAGATTGATGATGAGGTCGGTGTTCCTGGCACGAATGAGATCCATCACCTGACGGTAAAGCTCCATCTTCATGGAAGGCGCGCCGGTATCCGGTTCGCGCACGTGGATATGGGCAATGGCTGCCCCTGCATCGGCGGCTTCTAGAGCGGAGGTTGCGATCTGCTCGGGAGTGATCGGCAGAGCCTCGCAGTCTTCCGGGCGGGTCAGATTGCCGGTAATGGCGCAGGTGATGATCGTCTTCATGATGATACCCTGTTCGAGCGTCGCGTGAGCAATCCCCGTGCGACGACCTCCGCCTGAATTTCGGCTGCGCCCTCGAAGATGTTGAGAATGCGCGCATCGCACAGCACCCGGCTGATCGCATATTCCGTGGCGTATCCGTTCCCGCCATGAATCTGGAGTGCGTTGTCGGCGCATGACCATGCCGCGCGCGCGCCGAGCAGTTTGGCCATGCCCGCCTCGATATCGCACCGCTGGCCCTCGTCCTTGGCGCGCGCCGCGCTGTAGGTGAGTTGTCGTGCCGCGGTAATGTCGATGATCATGCGGGCGAGTTTTCCGTAAACGCGCTGGAAGCGAAGCAACGGTTCGCCGAACTGCATTCGGTCGCGGGAATAGTCGAGCGCCAGTTCAAAGGCGTTGATGGCAACACCCACGGCGCGGGCAGCCGTTTGCACGCGCGCGCCCTCGAATGTGGACATCAGCTGACGGAATCCATGCCCTTCCGCCTCGCCGAGGGCAGCATCGTGCGGCATCGTCACCCCATCGAATGCGACGGTGTATTCCTTCATGCCACGATAGCCGAGAACCTCGATTTCGCCGCCGGATATGGCCGCGTCGGGAAATGGGTCTTCGGCGGTGCCGCGCTGCTTGTCGAGCAGGAACATCGTCAGCCCGCGATGGCCAGGTTCTGCCGGATCGGTGCGCGCCAGCACGGTCATGAGATCGGACCGGCCTGCATGGGTAATCCACGTCTTGTTGCCTGTCAGCACCCATCCGTCGTCCGTGCGCGTGGCACGGGTTTTCAGCGACGCCAGATCGGAGCCGGTGTTGGGCTCCGTGAAAACCGCTGCAGGATAAATCTCGCCCGCCGCGATGGCCGGGAGATATTTCGCCTTCTGCGCATCGGTACCGCCCAGCTGGATCAGTTCGCCCGCGATTTCCGACCGGGTGCCGAGACTGCCTACCCCGATATAGCCGCGTGACAGTTCTTCCGTCACCACGCACATGGCCAGCTTGCCCATGCCGGAACCGCCGTGTTCCTCCGGGATGGTCAGCCCGAACACGCCGAGTTCCGCCAGTTCGGCAATCAACGCGTCCGGTATCAGTTCGTCGCGCATATGCCAGCCGTGGGCTTCAGGCGTCACACGTTCATCCACGAAATCGTGGAACTGGTCGGCGATCATAGTGAGGGTATCGTCCAGTCCGGCCGCTCCGCAGCTGTTCTGTTTCACCGCTTCCTCGACGATATCACGTCCGATCCGACCGATGCCGAACAACGCCATGACCTGTGCGGCGTCGGAGGAGAGAAGTTCGACCGCCTCTTCCTCCAGCCCGAAATGAAGCGGCCGGACGACCTCGTCCTGGCTCATCGCAACTCCGTGGCCGATCTGGTGCAGGTATTCGGCAAAGGCCGCCGCCAGGATCATCCGTTCGAGACGCGAGAACTGACCTTCGGAAACCAGCTGATCGGCCCAGCCACACAGAGCCGCCAGCGTTTCGCCAAGCGTTGCGAACCATGCGTAACCGTGGCGCAGAAATTGCGTATCCGCGTCGGCACCCTTCGGCAGTCTCGATGGAATGAGAGCGATGAACGCCGATATATCACTGGAAATGTCCCGTGCGAGCGCGATCAACTTTTCATCGGTAATCGAGTCCGGATCATTCGTCCCCACATTGTCATCGACCATCTGCAATCTCGTCATCGTGTCTGTTCCGTGTTGGCCGATGCAAAGTGCGCCTGGGCCTTTGTTGTGGTGATGCCGTCCGGCGTCCTAATTTCGAGCGCCATCCTGTTGCCGTCGGTGGCGGCTGCGCACAGGGACAGGGTATCGCCGAGAAAGGCGGGGGCCACGGCCCGGAACCGGAAGCCGGCCAGCGCCTTGCCGCTCCAGCGTTCCGCACATCCTGCCAGCAACATGGCCTGCAACGGTCCGTGAATGACCCGTTCCGGATATCCTTCGACGCCGGTCGCATAGGCTTGGTCATAGTGGATGCGATGGCTGTTGAAGGTCAGCGCCGAGAAACGGAAGAGCATGGCCTCGTCAGGAGTCACGTCCGTTTCGTGAGCCGGTTTCAGGTCGGACACCTGTCCGGTGCGCAGCCCGCCCGCCGTCGGGAGATAGGCAACCGTCCGCCGTTCCTCGACAAGAAGCGCTTCACCGGCGCGGAGCGTGATGGCCAGTGTGACCAGCCACAGATCGTCGGTCTTGCCGGTCTTCTTTTCGACATTTGCCACCGTTTCCCGCAATTCCACGGTCGTGCCGAAGACGACCGGCGCATGAAAAGTCATCTCCGAGCCAGCAAACATGCGTCTCGTCGCCGGAAGCGCGGGCAGGAAATCGCCGGTTACGGGATGACCGTCCGGTCCCAGACGCGCGTGGGGTGCGGCTTCGAGATGGTAGAGCCAGGCCCAGCAGGCGGGCAAAACGTCCACGGGAGCCGCACGATCCAGTGTGGCAGCAAGCCGCCGGGCGGGGCCGGGGTCCATAACGCTGTTCCGGGAGCGGGTTTTAGCTCGCCAGCCTTCGAGCTCGGAATAGGGAGGAATCGTGCTCATTTTCCCATCGCCAGACGATCCAGTGCCGCCTTCACCATATCGTCGGACAGCCCGGCATCGCGCAACACGGCTTCCGTATCCTGCCCGATGGTGGGTGGCGCATTGAGCTCGCCTTCATCTTCACGCGTATTGCGGATGGCGGACCCGGGCATCCGGTATGGCCCGACCCCGGGATGCTCGATCCGCTGGATCATCGGGTTCCGGGTCGATGCGCGGGGATCGTCCGCCATCATCTGTCCGAAGGTCTGGTACGGCCCCCAAAGCGCACGTTCGCTCTCCAGCGCGGAGACGGCCTGATCGAATGTCAGCTGCGACGACCAGGCCCGAAGCTCTTCGGCAATCGCCTTGCGACCGTTGAAGCGGCCTTCATCGGTCGTGAAATCCAGCCCGAGTTTGACCTCCCGTTCGGCCATGGCCCCGGTCGTGCCCGATGCGGTCAACAATGACTGCCACTGGCGTGTCGTGATCGCGACCACCATGACGTAGCGGCCATCGCTGGTGGGCAGGTCGGTTCCGAAGGCTCCATAGAGGTCGTTGCCCAGTCTTGGCCGGGTGGTACCGGTCAGTTCCGTATCCGCCATCACGCCGAGATTGCCCATGAACGCATAGGCGACATCCGATAGGGCAACGGAGAGATGCTGGCCTTCGCCGGTCGTGTCCCGGGCTCGAACGGCCGCCAGGATCGCTGTCGCCAGCGACAGTCCCGCCACAGCGTCCCAGGCAGGAAGCATGTGGTTCACCGGCCCTTCGGTTTCTTCCGGACCCGTGGCGAACGGCACGCCGACGGCGGAATTGACCGTGTAATCGACGGCCGGTTTCCCGTCGTGGTGGCCCTTGAGATCGACCATCACGAGGTCGCTGCGATGCCCGGTCAGCGTCTCGTAGGACAGCCAGTCGGGACCGGTCAGATTGGTGAGCAGAATGCCACCGTTGCCGTCGCCTCGAGCCAGAAGTGTGCCCAGCACGTCCTGACCGTGCGACGATTTCAGGTCGAGGCAGATCGATTTCTTGGCACGGTTCAGGCCGCTCCAATACAGACTCGTTCCATTGGCGCTCAAGGGCCAGCGGCCATGATCGATACCGCCGCCCACCGGATCGATACGAATGACCTCGGCTCCAAGCTGCGCCAGCGTCAACCCCGCCAGAGGAGCTGCGACGAACGCCGATATTTCGATCACCTTCAAGCCGTTCAAAAGCGTATACGCCATTCTAAAAACATGCTTCCTGACGTGTTGTTTGCAAAGTGGACAATTGTCTAATATACAAACATAACGATAGCGCCATTGCAAGTGCCACCGTGGCATTGCCCATTTGCCGCAGCAGCAGAAAAAGGATGCCCACATGACCAGCAATGCAGAGACGACGATCCTCGAAAACGCCGTTGCAGCCTACGAAGGCATCCACGATCCCCGTTTGAAATACATCGTGACGACGCTGATCCGGCGCATGCACGAATACGCCATAGAGGTGGAGCTCACGCCGCAGGAACTGATCGACGCGGCCGCGTTTCTCACCCGTGCCGGGCAGATATCCAACGAGGCAAGGCACGAGTTTCTCCTGCTGTCGGACACGCTGGGCCTGACGATGACCGTCGATGCGGTCAGCAACCGCAAACCCGACGGTGCCTTCGAGAGCAGTGTGCTGGGGCCGTTCTACCGCGAGCAGGCTCCGCTCATCGAGCAGTGCGGCAACATCGCCAGACGGGGCGAGAAAGACGGCGAAAAGACGCTGGTGCGGGGCAGGGTGACGGATATGGACGGCAATCCGATTGCTGGCGCGGAGATCGACATCTGGCAGGCGGCTGAAAACGGCCTCTACGAGAACATGGACGAGGACCAGCCGGACATGAACCTGCGCGGCCGGCTGATGTCGCAGGACGACGGCAGCTACGCATTCTGGACCACGAAGCCGAGCGCCTATCCAATACCGAATGACGGCCCGGCAGGAGAACTGTTGCATCTGGCCCACCGCCACAACATGCGTCCGGCCCATATCCATTTCATCGTATCGGCAGACGGCTATGAGCGCGTCACGTCGGAAGTCTTTACCGAAGGCGACCCCTACGTCGAGAGCGACGTCGTCTTCGGCGTGAAGGAGTCCCTGATCGCACGCTACGGACGGGTCGAGAACGCAGCGGACATCGAAGCCGCCGGTGCCGATGCGCCGTTTCATCTGCTGGAATACGATTTCCCGATGGTCAAAGGCGTCGGCAACGAAATCCGTTTTTCGGCGGGGAGAGATTCACAACGCGCCGATACTGTCTAGGGGCGGCTGCCTAGGGGCAATTGTATCGCAAGCCGTCTGCCCCTAATGGAAGGTCGATGGAATATCCGGAATACAGATCTTGAAAAACATGGACGCCTCCAAGATCGTACTGGATGATGTTCCCCCACCGTCCGGTGTCTTCGTTGCATCGGTCGAGCGGGCGTTTCGCATTATCCGTGCCTTCGACGAACAATACAGCCGGATGACCCTGTCGGAGGTGGCCGAGAGGATCGACCTGACTCGGGGTACGACAAGGCGGTTTCTGCAAACCCTTGTCACGCTTGGCTACGTGACGTCCAACGGCAAGTATTTCTGGCTGTCCCCGAAAGTTCTGGACCTCGGTTTCGCTTATCTGTCAGCATCGAAGCTGCCTCAGGTGTCCGCTTCCATTGCCCGCCGCGTCTCCGATGAATTGGCCGAGTCCTGTTCGGTGGCCGTTCTGGACGAGGCGACAGTCGTCTATGTGCACCGCGTTCAGCCGCGGCGGATCTATTCGTCGGCCCTCGAAGTGGGCTCGCGCCTACCGGCCCATGCCAGTTCGCTGGGTCAGGTGATGTTGGCGAACCTGTCGGAAGCCGAATTGGGCGATCTGCTGCCCAGGATAGGCTTTAAGGCCTATACCGACCGGACACTGACCACCGTCGACAGTCTGAACAAGAAGCTCGATACGATCCGCCGCCAGGGCTATTCCCTGGTCAACGGTGAGCTGGAGGTCGGGATCATTTCCCTTGCGGTGCCGATTGTCGCGCGCAACGGCGAAACGGTCGCTGCCATCAATGTGGCGGCCCTGGAAGCGCGCACGTCCGTGGAAAAGATGTTGGGCGAAAACCTCGCCGTGTTGCACAACGCAGCCCGCGAAATCGGCGTTGCGCTGGTCTAGACCCTGAGGCCCCCCGCCATCACGAATACGGTTCAACCGCCGGCCTCGCGGTAGCTCGACCGCAGAACGATTATCAGTCCGACGAACACGACGATTACGCCGGCGATCCGTCCAACTGAAATGGGACGGATCGGCTGGTTGAACCATCCCATCGAGTCCACTGCCATCGAACCGAGCGCCTGACCCAGTACGATGCTGCAGGTGAGAACCACGATTCCGACACGGGGTCCGATCATCACGCCGGACAACACGATGGCGGCTCCGGCAACCCCGCCGATGACGATTCACCAAGGCATCGCTTTCATCCATCCGGGATGGGCGACCCTGAGACCGTTCAGCGCCGGAACGCTGAGGAGAAGCAGCGTGATCGCGACGGATACGAAAGCGGCTATGAAGAGAACGCCCGAAGCGCGCACGATTTCCGCGTTCACCGCCGGTTGCAATGCCAGCAAAAAACCGGCTGCGACAGCGATGGCG
Source organism: uncultured Alphaproteobacteria bacterium (assembly GCA_963799325.1). Lineage (GTDB taxonomy): Bacteria > Pseudomonadota > Alphaproteobacteria > Rhizobiales > Rhizobiaceae > Pseudahrensia. The sequence continues at coordinate 141,841 of CAWCWS010000007.1, forward strand.
GCCAGTAGGATCTGGGTCACGAGGGTGTTTCCTTAGAAGAGAACAAGGCTGAGTGCGGGAAAGAACGTCAGCAGAAGGGTCACGAGCGTCATGGCCACGACGAACGGGAAGACACCGCGGAAGACTTCGCCCAGGCTGATCATCCCGTCAGGAAGCGATGCGCGCACCACATAGACCGTTATGCCGAAAGGCGGCGTCAGCAGTCCGATCTCGACGGCGATGACCGTCACGATACCGAACCAGATCAGGACATCCGGTCCCACGACAGGGGTGCCGAGTGTCGTGACGATCGACATAACCAGAGGCACCATAATGAGGATGATCGATGTGGAATCCAGGATCATGCCCAGCAGCACAACGATGGCCAGATAGCACAGCATGAAGCCCCACAGACCGAACTCCGCATCCGTGACAAGCCCTACCAGCGTTGTGGGAATCGTCGACATCGCCAGCATCTTCGTCAGGACCGATGCGGAGATGATCAGGAACAGGACGATGACGGAAATCTCGGCCGTCTCCTTCAGCACGATCCATAGATCGGCGGTTTTGAACGCGCCGCGCGCATAGGTCATGATCAGGGCGATGAATGCTCCGATCGCGCCAGCCTGCGTGGGGGTGAACCAGCCCTGATAGATGCCTCCCAGGATCAATACCACCAATCCGACAATCGGTGCGAGCAGCTTGACGGCATCCAGCTTGCTCACAGGATCGATATCCACCACCTCCGCCTCGTGATCCATGACCATTTTGGGAGCGAGCAACGCCAGTCCGAAGATCAAAACGCAAAAGGCCAGGGCAAGAATGATGCCCGGAATGATCGCGGCAACAAACAGCTTGCCCACCGAGGTTTCGGATACGAAACCGTAGATGATCAGCAGCAGGGATGGGGGGATCAGCATACCCAGCACGCTCGAACCGGCCACGGTACCGGCAGCGAACGACCGGCTGAAACCCGCCTTCACCATCTGCGGCACTGCAATCCGGCTGAAGACGGCCGCCGACGCGATGGAAATTCCCGTCACGGCAGCGAACACCGCATTGGCGGCAACGGTGGCGATCCCCAGCCCGCCCGGTAAGCGCCGCAGCGACCACGCTGCTACCTTGTAGGCATCACGGCCGATATTGGCCCGGTCGAGCAACAGGCCCATCAGCACGAAAAGCGGCACGACACCGAAGGCGAAGCTGTTGACGGTTCCGGTTGCAGCGGTCTGGAGCGACTTGAGTGCAACCGTGGGGTTGTCGCGCAATATCCAGATGGCAACGACGCCACACAGCATGACGGCCACGGGAATGTGCATCCCCACAAGAATGAAGACGACGACGAGAGCCAGCGCCACGGCGCCGATGCCCGGACGCGACAGGTCGGCGAGACCGGCATAGACGGCCAGTCCCGCTACGGCCGCGACGCCAACGACCAGAAATAGGGTTTCCAGACCGCTGATACCGCGGATGCGTCGTGCGGCGGCGACAGTCTGGATGAGAAATTCGATCGTCATCAAGACGCTGCCGATCACCACGCAGGTGAAGACCGGCCATATGGGAGCCGAGAAGACGCTTCTGGCCCCGAAATATTCGCCGCTTTGGAAGGCGTCGATGGCGGACGGAATTGCGCGGGCGGCAATGGCTGCGAGCACGCAGGCACCGAGGAAGCAGAACAGCATGTTCATGGCCGCCCCGAGCGCCGGACGCTGCTCGACAACGGCCCCAATCAGAAAGTCGGCCCGGGTAATCCGTCCGCGCTGGAGCGCATAGGGCAACTGGAAGAAGACGATGGCGACGACCGACTGCCCGGTAATTTCCACCACGCCGTAGATCGGTGCGTTCAGGAGAAGCGCGGACAGGACATCGGCGGTGATGGCGACCATCAGGAGCAGAATCCAGATCGATGCCACGCCCGCAAGCACCGCCAGACAGGCGTCGTACGCCCGCATGAGGATGTTGCGGTGCACGATTTGTGCATCCGTGATCTGCGTTGTCATGAACCCCTCCACCCCACAGACTTGCAATCTGTTTGTCCGCTATATAGACATATGTTCGTATAGTAAATACTATGATGGTGCCGCGTATCTTCGCGGCGCGCGCTTACCGGGGAGAGAACGGCCATGAGCGAACCGAAAGTAACGAAGACAGACATCAAGCAGGCTTCTGCCGGCATGCTTCAATGGGACATGTTTCTCGTGACCACATCACCGTCCAACGGACTGGGTCCGGTCATGCAGAATTTGAAGGAGCATCTCGAACATCAGGTGCGTATCGAGAAGGATGGCATCATGCTCGCCGCCGGTCCGTTGTGGGACGACGACGAGGAAACCTGGCACGGCGAGGGTGTCTTCGTCATCCGTGCCAATTCGCTCGCTCATGCGCGGGAGATCGCGGACAGCGATCCGATGCACAAGTCCGGCGCGCGCACCTATACGGTCCGCCCCTGGATGATCAACGAGGGCAACCTGACGATGAAGGTTACTTTTTCCGATCAGAAATCGACCCTCGCCTGACGGGAATGATCCATGCCGACCGTTAAAATATTCGTCGATCCGTCCGTTTCTGAAGACAGCGGTCTTCAGGACGGATTGATCGAGATAGAACGTCAGGTCGGCACCATCATGCAGACCGAGATTTCCAAGGTGTTCTGCATGATCATCCCGACCCTGTCCGGGCATGCGGAAAAACCGGCGCATGTCCAGATCGAGTATCTGCCGAATGCCACGCGCACGCCGGAGTTTCTGACCGAAGCCGCCCAAGAAATCGGCTCCCTCATCGGTGGGACACTCGGCGTGCCTGTTCGCCTGCGTCTGTGGTCGGCAAAGGATGTGACGATGGGTTTCGTTGACGTCACGGCACCGGGCGAAGATGCCTAGGCTGATACCCGGTCAGACCGCGCCGTCGCTGGTGGTCGAATTGACCGATGGCGGACGGTTCGATCTTTCCAACGTTGCGATCGACCGGTTTCTGCTGATCGACTTCTATCGCGGCCTGCATTGCCCGCGATGCCACCGGCATATTCTGGATTTGCAGGCGAAGACCGCCCATTTCCTCCGGCGCGGAGTGTCGGTTCTGGCGCTCAGCATGGACGACAGGGAACGGGCCGTTCAGGCGAAAGCCGACTGGCGAGTGAGCGACGTGCCTTTCGGCTACGGCCTCACACTGGAACAGGCCCGTGACTGGGACCTCTACGTGTCCGCTTCCATCAGCGAGCGCGAGCCCTCCGGTTTCTTCACCGAGCCCGCTACGTTTCTGATTGCGCCCGACCTCACGGTCTATTCCGCGATCCTGAATTCGACGCCCTTCGCCCGCTTCGGCTTTGCCGACATGCTGGAAGGCATCGAAACGATCATCCAGCGCGACTACCCGCCGCGCGGCACGGTGGATGTTCTAAGGTCATTATCCGAAAACACGAAAGGAAGCTGAACCATGCTTTTCATACGCCTGTGCTTCGATGCCCCCGACACTCTCGCCCTGCGCGAGGAACACCGGATGACCCATCGCGCTTATCTTCAAAGCGGTGTCGTCGAACTGATACAGGCCGGCCCCCTGCTGAACGACGATGGCAGCGGCGACAACATCGCAAGCTTCATGATCTTCAAGGCGGACGATCTGGCAGCTGCGAAATCGTTTCACGACAACGACCCGTTCACCAAAGCCGGCGTGTTCGCCGAGTCCCATGTCCACAAATGGGATCGTCATATCTGACCGGTGCCATACGCCCCTGCATCCGGAACCCCGCATGGCAATTTGATGACCGGGTATCCGGCATTGGTCCTGTGGGGCCGGTCCACATCGTCGAATGTGCAAAAGGTGGTCTGGCTGTGCCACGAGCTGCAATGCGTGCCCGAGCGCATATCATGCGGCGGCGTCGAAGGCGGCCTCGATACGCCCGAATTCGCGCAGCTCAATCCCAACCGCACGATTCCTGTCCTGAAACACGGACATCTCGTCATGTGGGAATCCCACGCGATCCTGCGATATCTCGCGGCCACGTTCGCTGCTGACCTCTGGTATGGAGCCGGTCCGGTTGAGCGTGCGCCCGTGGATATGTGGCTCGACTGGTTCTCCGGTTGTCTGTGGCCTCCGATACGCACCCTTATCCGCGACATCCCGCCGGAGGAGCGGGCCGGTTCGGGGCCTGCCGAACAGGCCCGTCGCGGAGCCCAGAGCGCGCTCGATCTGGTCGATACCGCATTGGCGAAAGGCGGCTACATAGCGGGCACCCGACGACCGACCATCGCGGATATCAGCGTGATGATCGGCGCCGGTAGAGCCGTTGCGCTCGGTTGCGGACTGAGAACCGGTCCGGCCTTGACCGACTGGATGAACGGAATGGCGGCCCGTCCGGGATACCGCGCGGCAACGCTGGATGACCCGTTGCGATACGTCGTCACCTAGGGGCGGCGATGTTGTTGACAGGCCGATCGTCAACAATCGAACATAAGCGAACCGAAAGACATGTTTGTTATATGGACAAATGTTTTACATGAGGACATATTGGTGCCATCGATACATGTGCGGAACTGCTGGCATGACGCATTCGTCCGACCCGATCCCGAGCTTGCCGACGTTTGCCGGAACAGCAAACCACCGGTTTGTAGTCCGATGAGCAACGAGCCACGTTCCAAGACCGGAGCCGGATCGACCGCATCGAATATGGCGTTCACCTATGAAACCCTGCCTGCCCGTATCCTGTTCGGGTCCGGTCGCGTGTCGGCTCTTGCCGATGAAGTGAAGCGGCTGGGTTGCGTTCGCCCGCTCGTTCTTTCCACACCCTTCCAGGCTGACGAGGTCGAGAAACTCGCAGCCTCCCTCGGCGGCAAAGCCTTTACCCGCGCAGCCATGCACACGCCCGTCGAGATGACGGAAGAAGCCATGACGGCGTGCCGTGATGCAGGAGCGGATTGCGTCGTGGCGCTGGGCGGCGGATCGACGGTGGGCCTCGGCAAGGCTCTCTCCATCCGCACCGGTCTGCCCCACATCGTTGTTGCCACCACCTATGCAGGCTCCGAAGTCACCCCGATTTTGGGAGAGACCGAAAACGGGGTGAAGACAACGCGACGCGACCCGGCCATTCTGCCCGGAACGGTGATCTACGACCCGGACCTGACCCTTGGATTGCCGGTGGCGATGAGCGTGACATCGGGACTGAACGCGATGGCCCACGCTGTTGAGGCACTGTATGCCGAGGACCGCAACCCGGTCGCATCCATGATGGCGCTGGACGGTTTTCGCGCGCTCCACACGGCCCTTCCGGCCATCGTTGCCGACCCGGGCGATCTGCAGGCGCGCAGCGACGCCCTCTACGGGGCCTGGATGTGCGGCTCCGTTCTGGGACAGGTTGGCATGGCCCTGCACCACAAGCTGGCGCACACGCTTGGCGGTTCGTTCAACCTGCCCCATGCCGAAACCCATTCGGTGCTGCTGCCTCATACCGCCGCCTATAACGCCGAAGCCGTGCCGGAGCTTCTGGCACCCCTCGCCGAGTTGCTGAAGACGGAATCGGTTGGTGGCGGGCTGCACGATTTCGCTGCGTCACTCGGCGCACCGCTTACGCTTGCCGAACTCGGTTTGACCGCTAATGATCTGGACCGCGCGGCCGATCTCGCCGTTGCCAAACCCTATCCGAACCCCCGTTCCATCGAACGGCCCGCTATCCGCGACCTGCTGCAACGCGCCTATGAAGGCGCGCGACCGCAATAAACGTAACAACACCAACCGTCTGGGAGGACACCATGATCCTGAAACGCCGCACATTGCTCAAGGGAGCCGCCGGTTTAGCCGCCGTCTCCGGTTTTCCATTCATCGCCCGCGCGCAGAGCACGACCATCAAACTGGGTTACGTGACGCCGCAATCCGGCCCGCTGGCCGGTTTCTCGGAGGCCGACACGTTCATCATCGATGGCTTCATGGAAGCGGCCAAGGCGATGGGCGCGAATTTCGAGGTCATCGTCAAGGATTCCCAGTCCAACCCGAACCGCGCCGCCGAAGTCGCCAAGGAACTGATCGTCGACGACGGCATCCATCTGATGCTGGTCGGTTCGACACCCGAGACGGTCAACCCAGTCGCCACCACCTGCGAGGGCGAGGAGGTGCCGTGCATTTCCACCACCGCCCCGTGGCAGCCCTATTTCATCGGCCAGCAGGGCAATCCCGGTGACCCGGGTTCGTGGCAGCCGTTCGACTACAGCTACCACTTCTTCTGGGGTCTGGAAGACGTGATTGCCAACTTCACCAATATGTGGGGTCAGCTCGACACGAACAAATCCGTTGGTGGCATGTTCCCCAACGATGGCGACGGCAATGCCTGGGGGGACCCCAATGTGGGCTTCCCGCCAGTTCTCGCCGAGCAGGGCTACACGCTCACCGACCCGGGCCGCTACCAGAACCTGACCGACGATTTCTCCGCGCAGATCAACGCCTTCAAGCAGGCCAACTGCGAGATCGTCACCGGTGTGATGATCCCGCCGGATTTCACGACCTTCTGGAACCAGGCCAAGCAGCAGGGCTTCACGCCAAAGGCCGCCTCCATCGGCAAGGCCATCCTGTTCCCGCAATCGGTGCAGGGTTTGGGCGAGGCGGGCCACAACCTTTCGTCGGAGGTCTGGTGGTCCCCGTCACACCCGTTCTCGTCGTCGCTCAACAAGATGTCCGCCGGCGACCTTGCCGGTGCCTATACGGAAGCCACCGGCAATCCGTGGACCCAGCCCATCGGTTTCACCCACGCATTGTTCGAGCTGGCGGCCCATGTGATGGGCGCCGTGAGCGACCCGACCGACGGGGATGCCGTAGCCGAAGCCATCGCCTCGACCAGCCACGATACGATCGTCGGCAATGTCGCCTGGGGCGGGGCGCCGGTGCCGCCATTCGCCCAGAAGAACGTCGCCAAGACCCCGCTCGTCGGGGGCCAGTGGCGCCGCGGGGACGACGGCTCGTTCGATCTCGTCATCGTGGACAATCAGGCTTCGCCCGATATCCCGACCGGTGGAACGATGGAACCGCTCGTCTAGGCGGGCGATCGGAAAGATCCGGCGATGGCCATTCTCGAACTGAAGAGCGTCAACAAGTCGTTCGGCGCGCTCACCGTCGCCGACGACGTGACGTTCGAACTCGAAAAGGGTGAGGCGCTGGGCATCATCGGGCCGAACGGGGCGGGCAAGTCCACCCTGTTCAACCTGATCACGGGCAATCTGGCACCATCTTCGGGAACGGTCACGTTTCTGGGGGAGGACGTCACGACGATGCCGGCGGCGAAACGCTGCTTCATGGGTCTGGGGCGCTCGTTTCAGGTGCCCCAACCTTTCGGCAAGCTCACCGTGTTCGAGAACCTCGTCGTCGCAGCCGCCTTCGGTTCGCGGGCAAACGAAGCCGATGTGACGCAACGCTGTGCCGACGTGCTGGAGCAGACCGGGTTGCTGCCGCGTGCGAACGATCAGGCGGGCGGACTGTCCCTGTTGCAGCGCAAGCGTCTGGAACTGGCCCGCGCACTGGCGACCGATCCGAAGGTGCTGTTGCTGGACGAGATTGCCGGTGGCCTGACCGAGGGCGAGTGTGGCGCGCTGGTGGAAACGATCCGCACCATCCACGCGCGCGGTGTGTCGATCGTATGGATCGAGCACGTGTTGCACGCTCTCACGTCGGTCGTGACGCGCCTGCTGGTGCTGGATTTCGGCAAGGTTATAGGCCTCGGCGAACCGGCCGAGATCATGGCGTCCAGACAGGTTCAGGAAATCTATCTGGGGATCGAGGTTTGACCGCGCTCCTGACCATCCGCGATCTCGATGCGTTCTACGGCGACTTTCAGGCGCTGTTCGATGTCTCGCTCGATCTCGACGACGGTGAAACGCTGGCGATCATCGGTTCCAACGGCGCGGGCAAGACGACGCTTCTGCGCGCCATATGCGGCGTACTGCCCAGTCGCGCCGACACTGTCACGTTCGACGGCCGCGTCATCGGCGCGCTGGAACCGGCGGAGGTGATGACGCGGGGTATCGCGATGGTGCCGGAGGGTCGCAAGCTGTTCCCTTCACTCACGGTGGAGGAAAACCTGCTCATCGGCGCGCACGGCCGCGACATCGGTGGTGAATGGTCGCTGGATGCGATCTACGACCTGTTTCCGGTTTTGAAGGACAGGCGCACCAATGCGGGAACCGCCCTTTCCGGCGGTCAGCAACAGATGGTGGCCATCGGTCGGGCGCTGATGTCGAACCCGCGTGTTCTGCTGTGTGACGAGATCAGCCTCGGACTGGCCCCCGTCATCATCAAGGACATTTACGCCGCCTTTCCGCGCATTCAGGCGTCGGGCGCGTCCATCATCGTCGTCGAACAGGATATCGGGCAGGCGCTGAAGGTCGCGGACCGGGTCCATTGCATGATGGAGGGGCGTATCACGCTCACCGGCACGCCGGACGCGCTGTCCCGCGACGCCATCCACAATGCCTATTTCGGGGTGGCCGCCTAGATGAACTGGCTGGACACCATCATACAAGGCATTCTGCTCGGCGGGCTCTACGCCCTGTTTGCAGCCGGCTTGTCGCTCGTCTTCGGCATCATGCGGCTGGTGAACCTTGCCCACGGTGATTTCATCGTTCTGGCGGCGTTTCTCATTCTCGTTCTGGTCACGGCCCTGGGGTTGAACCCCTTTCTCGCCACCGCAATTGCGCTGCCGATCATGTTCTCGGTCGGTTGGGGGCTGCAATATGTCGTTCTCAACAGAACCCTGGGTGACGACATCCTGCCGCCGTTGCTGGTGACGTTCGGATTGTCCATCGTCATCCAGAACGGCCTGTTGCAGGGGTTTTCCGCCGACAGCCAACGCCTGCCGCTGGACGGGCTGGAAACGGCATCGCTCAGCCTCGGCGGGATCAATGTCGGCGTTATGTCGCTGGCGACATTCGTCACCGCGATCATCGTGATCGTCGGCCTGAATCAGCTCTTCTACCGCACCCGGATGGGTCGTGCCTTCCGCGCCACGTCCGACGACGCGGTGACGGCAAGCCTGATGGGCATCCGTCCGTCCCGCGTCTTCGCACAAGCGACGGGCATCGCCATGATCGTCGTGACCATCGCGGCCTTCTATCTCGGCACCCGCGCCAATTTCGACCCGACCATCGGACCGGCACGGCTGATCTACGCCTTTGAGGCCGTCATTATCGGCGGTCTCGGCTCGCTCTGGGGCACCTTGGCAGGGGGCATCATTATCGGGGTGGCGCAGACGGTGGGCGCTGCGATCAATCCGGAATGGCAGATCCTGGCCGGCCACATCGCCTTTCTGGTCGTCCTTCTCGTCAAGCCGCGTGGTCTGTTCCCGCGCGCGGTCGACTAGGAGCAGCGTCGCGTGAGTTATTCTGTCGAAACCCGCACCCGTGCTTCCCGGACCTTCACCGTGGTCGCAATCTTCCTTGTGATTGCGCTAATTCTTGCGCCTCTCGTGCTGGGCCGGTCCCAGCTTCAGGATATGTTCCTGATCCTGACGATGCTCGTTCTGGCGCAGTGCTGGAACCTTCTGGCCGGTTATGCGGGGCTGGTTTCGGTTGGCCAGCAGGCTTTCGTCGGCATTGGTGCATACGCGATGTTTGCCTTCGTCATTCTCGCCGACCTTGGGCCCCTGCCATCGATCATGCTTGCGGGCTTTGTCGCTCTGGCGCTCGCCGTTCCCACCGCCTTCTTCGTGTTCCGTCTGGAAGGTGCCTATTTCGCCATCGGAACCTGGGTCGTCGCGGAAGTCGTGCGCCTTCTGGTGGCCCAGTGGAAAACGCTGGGCGGCGGCACGGGCACATCGCTGCCGCGCGACGCCAACAAGAACATGATCGGCGTCGAGTGGATCGGTGATACGTTCGACGTCAAGACCAGCCACGCCATCGACATCGCCACATACTGGCTGGCGCTCGCGCTGGCCGTTACCGTGATCGCCGGCGTTTACGCCCTGTTGCGCTCCAAACGCGGGCTGGGACTGGCGGCCCTGCGTGACAATGCCGTTGCCGCCCGCTCGGTCGGGGTGGATGCGACACGCATCAAGACCATCGTCTATTTCACGGTTGCGTTCATCACCGGTATTACCGGCGCGCTGATCTACGTGCAAACGGCCCGCGTTTCGCCGGACGCGGCTTTCTCGGTGGTCGACTGGACGGCCTATGTCATCTTCATCGTCGTCATTGGCGGCATCGGGACTCTCGAAGGGCCGATCGTGGGCGTGCTCGTGTTCTACCTGCTGCAGAAACTGCTGGGCGACTACGGCACGCTCTACCTGATGGCGCTGGGACTGGCGGCCATTCTCATCATGCTGCTGGCGCCACGAGGCCTTTGGGGCCTGTTCAGCGACAGGACCGGCATTCAACTCTTTCCCGTCCGGCGCAGGCTGACGGGCGGCACGTTTTCGGGAGAAAAATCATGACGACGAAAGCTGACATCGAAACCGACGTTCTCATCATCGGCACCGGTCCTGCGGGCTCGTCGATGGCTGCCCTGCTATCGTCCTACGGCGTCGAGAATATGGTGGTGAACCGCTACCGCTGGCTGGCACAGACGCCTCGCGCGCACATCACCAACCAGCGCACGATGGAAGTGTTGCGCGATCTTGGCCAGGAGGTCGAGGCGGAGGCCTACAAGGACGCGACACCCAAGGAACTGATGGGCAACAACGTGTTCTGCACGTCGCTGACGGGCGAGGAGCTTGGACGCATCCAGACCTGGGGCACATCGCCTGAATCCGCCGCCGCCCATGAACGGGCCTCGCCGTCCAGGATGAACGATCTGCCGCAGACCTTCATGGAACCGCTGCTGTTCAAGACCGCCTGTTCCCGCGGCACACAGGCCCGCATGTCCACCGAATACGTCTCCCACGAGCAGGATGCGGACGGCGTGACGACAACGTTGCGCGACCGTCTGTCCGGCAAGGACGTGATCGTTCGCTCGAAATATCTCGTCGGTGCCGATGGCGGGAATTCCAAGGTTGCCGAGAACGAGAACCTCGATTTCGAAGGCACGATGGGCAAGGCAGGCTCCATCAACCTGCTGTTCAAGGCGGATTTGTCGAAATACGTCGCCCACCGCCCTTCCGTTCTTTACTGGGTGCTGCAACCCGGTTCCAACGTGGGCGGGATCGGCATGGGCGTCGTCCGGATGATCCGCCCGTGGAACGAGTGGCTGGCCATCTGGGGCTACGACATCGAGGAAGGCGCTCCCGAGGTCGACGACGCTTTCGCCAAGAACGTCATCCGTGGTCTGGTGGGCGACGACGATCTGGAGATCGATGTCACGTCCGTGTCCACCTGGACCGTCAACGACATGTACGCGAAAACCGTGTCCAACGGTCGCGTGTTCTGCGCAGGCGATGCCATTCACCGCCACCCGCCGTCAAACGGGCTGGGCTCGAACACCTCGATCCAGGATTCCTTCAACCTCGCGTGGAAGCTGGCGATGGTTCTGAAAGGGCAGGCGGGTGAGAAGCTGCTCGACTCCTATCAGGCTGAACGCGCACCGATCGCCAGGCAGATCGTGACGCGGGCCAACAAGTCGATCGAGGAATTCGGGCCGATCTTCGGTGCGCTGGGGCTGCTCGACTCCATCGATCCCGACGTCATGCAGGCCAACATGGATGCCCGCGTGGACGACACAGACGATGCGGAGGCACAGCGTCAGGCCGTGCGGGACGCCATCGCGCACAAGAAATACGAGTTCGACTCTCATGGCGTCGAGATGAACCAGCGCTATGTCTCCGACGCGGTGGCCGGCGATGGTTCCAACGCCCCGCCGTTCGAGCGTGACGAGGAACTGCATTATCAGCCGACCACCTATCCCGGTGCCCGGCTTCCCCACGCATGGATCTTCGGACCCGATGGCGGCAAGGTCTTCGACCCTCGATCTGTGCGGCGACGGTGTGTTCACCGTTCTCACCGGCATCGGCGGCGATGGCTGGGTGGAGGCTGCCGGCAGCGTTGGCGACGCACTCGGCATCACCATCAACGCGCACAAGATCGGTCCCCGCCAACACTGGCAGGACCTGTCCGGCGACTGGGCCGGCCTGCGCGAGGTGCGCGACGGCGGAGCCATACTGGTGCGCCCGGACCATCATGTTGCCTGGCGTTCCAACGCCGCCACTGACGATGCACACGAGCAACTGAGCCGTGCCCTGAAACAGGTTCTGGCCAAACAGGAGACGAGCCGATGAGCGACCTTCCCTATCCGATACCGGAAAACGAGAAAGGCTATTTCACCGAGGAGAACTCGGCGGAAGTCGTCGCGGGCCGCACGTCTCCCGATGCCGATCCCCGCCTTGCCAAGGTCTATGAGGTGATCGTCCGCAAGCTGCACGAAGCGGTGAAGGAAATCGAGCCGACGCAGGACGAATGGATGCAGGCAATTATGTTTCTCACCCACACCGGCCATCTGTGCGACGACTGGCGTCAGGAATTCATTCTCCTGTCCGACACTCTGGGCGTATCGATGCTGGTCGATGCCGTGAATTCGCGCCGTCCGACAGGCGCCACGGAAAATACGGTGCTTGGTCCGTTCCATGTCGATGACGCTCCGGAGCGGGACATGGGCTCCAACATCGATCTCGATGGCAAGGGCGAACCCATGTATGTGCACGGCCATGTGCGCGACACCAAGGGCAACCCGCTGGAGGGCGTCAAGATCGACGTCTGGCAGGCCAACGACGAGGGCTTTTACGACGTCCAGCAGAAAGGCATCCAGCCGGATTTCAACCTGCGCGGCGTGTTCCGCACCGGCAAGGACGGGCGCTACTGGTTCAAGGCCGTCAAACCGAAATTCTACCCGATTCCGGCTGACGGTACGGTCGGCCAGTTGCTCAAGGCGCTGGGTCGCCACCCGATGCGACCGGCTCATTTCCATTACATCGTGGAGGCGGACGGTTACGACCGGTTGACGACGCATATTTTCGACCCGGACGATCCCTACATCAATTCCGATGCCGTCTTCGGCGTGAAGCAGAGCCTGATGGCCAAGTTCGATCCGGTCGATGACGCGGCGAAGCAGACCGAAATGGGCTTCGAGGGTCGTTATTACGACGTCGAGCACGATTTCGTTCTGGCCCCGCACGGCGAGATGGGCGGCACGTTCTCGGAAGCTGCGACCACCCTTGGCGACCCAGGCGTGCCGGCACGATGAGCGACATCCACGTTTCGCTGAAGGACGCCATTTCCGCCCATGTCCATGACGGACAGTCGCTGGCAATGGAAGGGTTCACTCACCTGATCCCGTTTGCGGCTGCCCACGAGATCATCCGGCAGGGCCGCAAGGGCCTCACGCTGATCCGCATGACGCCGGATGTGATCTACGACCAGATGATCGGCATGGGTTGTGCGAAACGGCTTGTGTTCTCCTATGCCGGCAATCCGGGAGCCGGACTGCTGCGGCGCGTGCGCGATGCGGTGGAAAACGGCTGGCCCAATGCGTTGGAGACCGAAGAACATTCCCACGCCGCGATGGCACAGGCCTACGAGGCCGGTGCGGCGGGGCTTCCATTCGCCGTCTTCCGCGGTTATCGCGGCGCGCAGCTGGCGGATGTGAACCCGACGATCAAGTCCGTTACCTGCCCCTATACCGGCGAGGAACTCGCTACCGTGCCCTCCGTTCGCCCCGACGTGGGGATCGTTCATGCCCAGAAGGCAGACAGGGAAGGCAACGTGCTCATCGAGGGCATATTGGGTGTGCAGAAGGAATGCCTTCTGGCTGCCAAGGCCGCCATCGTGACCGTGGAGGAAATTGTCGACGACCTGCGCCATTCGTCTGGCGCAACGCACGCCAACGCGACCATCATCCCCCACTGGTGCCTGTCCGCCGTGTGCCATGTGCCGGGGGGCGCGAACCCGAGCTATGCCTCCGGCTACTATCCGCGTGACAACGCAACCTATCTCGACTGGGACCCCATCGCTGCCGACCGTGACGCCTTCCTCGCCTGGATGGACGAGCATGTCATGCAGACCGATCCTTCCGTTTTTGCCGACCGCGTGAAAGGGCTGTGACCATGAGCGCCGCAACTCCGGACGACATGATGACGATTGCTGCCGCCCGTCTGCTGAAGAGCGACGATGTCTGTTTCGTCGGCATCGGCGCGCCGTCGGCGGCCTGCAACATCGCCCGGTTGACCCATGCGCCGGGCATCACGCTGATCTACGAATCCGGCACCATCGCGACCCGTCCCAACGTGCTGCCGCTTTCCATCGGTGACGGGGAATTGTGCGACACCGCGCTGACCACGGTGAGCGTGCCGGAAATGTTCCGCTACTGGCTGCAGGGCGGGCGGATTTCCATCGGCTTCCTCGGCGCGGCGCAACTGGACAAACGCGGCAACATCAACACCACCGTCATCGGCGATTATGCCTCTCCGAAAGTGCGTTTGCCCGGCGGCGGCGGTGCGCCCGAGATCGCGACCCAGGCCCATGAAATCTACATGACCGCCAAACAGGGAACGCGCACCTTCGTGGAGACCATCGACTTTCGCACATCCCTCGGCAACGGCTTGCCCGGAGAGACGCGGGCCGATTACAACGTCCACACCGCGGGGCCGACCGTGCTGGTGACGGACATGGCCGTGTGGCACATGCGCGATGCCGAAGGTCGCCAGCCCAAGGACGACGGGTTCGACGGGACGTCCTGCCGCTTTACGGTCACATCCCTGCATCCCGGCGTGACACGCGACCAGATGGCGGCAACGGTCGGTTGGCGCATCGAATATGACGACGCGCTGTCGGAAACGCCGGACGCGACGCACGAGGAATTGCAGACCCTGCGCGACCTTCAGGCCCGCACGAAAGTGGCACATTCAAGAAAGGCTGCGGCATGAGCGAACTGAAAACCGCCTATATCTGCGACTTTATCCGCACCCCGATCGGACGGTTCGGCGGCGCGCTGTCAACCGTCAGGGCAGATGATCTGGGAGCGGTTCCCATCGCTGCGCTGATGGAGCGCAACGGGTCCGTCGATTGGGCGCAATGCGGCGAGGTCGCTTACGGATGCGCCAATCAGGCGGGCGAGGACAACCGCAACGTCGCCCGCATGTCGGCATTGCTGGCCGGCCTGCCGGTTGAGGTTCCTGGCGTCACGCTCAACCGTCTGTGCGGGTCTGGAATGGACGCCGTGCTGTATATCGCCCGTGCCATCCAGACCGGTGCCATTCCTTTCGGTATCGCCGGCGGCGTCGAAAGCATGTCGCGCGCCCCGTTCGTGATGCCGAAGGCGGAAAGCGCCTACAGCCGTTCGGCGGAGATTTTCGACACCACCATCGGCTGGCGTTTCGTCAATCCGCTGATGCGCGATCAGTACGGTGTCGATTCCATGCCGGAAACGGCCGAAAACGTGGCGGAGGACGAAGACGTCTCCCGCGCCGACCAGGACGAGTTCGCCGCGGCAGCCAGGCCAGGGCCGTCGCGGCCCAGGCTAACGGGCGGCTCGCGAAGGAGATCGTCCCCGTTACCATCACGCAGCGCAAGGGCGACCCCGTTGTTGTCGACACCGACGAGCATCCCCGCGCCGACACCACCGTCGACGTGCTGGCGAAACTGCGCGCGCCATTTCGCGACAACGGGTCGGTGACGGCAGGTAATTCCTCCGGCGTCAATGACGGCGCGGCCGCTTTACTGGTCTGCGACGAAGCCACCGTCAAACGCTTCGGCCTCACACCGATTGCCCGCATCGTTGCCGGGGCCACCGCAGGCGTCGCACCGCGCATCATGGGCATGGGACCGGCCCCCGCGACGGAAAAGCTGATGGCGCAGACCGGCACCAGGATCGACGACTATTCGGTCATCGAGTTGAACGAGGCCTTCGCCGCCCAGGGCATTCCCGTCCTGCGCCGCCTCGGCGTCGATCCCGCCGACCCGAGCGTTAACCCCAACGGCGGCGCCATTGCGCTCGGCCATCCGCTCGGCGCATCCGGTGCGCGCATCACCGGCACCGCAGCGCTCGAAATGAGCCTCAACGGCGGCCAGCGGGCACTCGCCACCATGTGCATCGGTGTCGGACAGGGCATCGCCATCGAATTGAAAGCAATTTAAGGGGTTACCTTATCAAACCGTCGAGGCGGTAAAGCACTGGCCTGCTCTATCGGTTCAGACCATCCGTAGCGAACCGCGCCGGGTTTGTCGGAGGCTCCAACTCCTGAGTAGGGTAGAGCATGACAAACAAGACAACGAACAAATAGTCACCGGAAGTCCGCGAACGAGCGGTACGGATGGTTTTGAACAACGAGGGCGAACACGGCTCGCGATGGTCGGCGATCCTGTCGATTTCCTCGAAGACGGCTGCGAAGACTGGCTGCGCCGCAAACGCTGAACGACCGGGTCAAGAAGGTCGAGGGCGACACGGGTGACCGTGCCGGCATCACGACCGGCTTGGCGGAGAAGATGAAGGCTCTGGAGCGGGAGAACCGGGAGCTTCGTCCGGCCAACGAGATCCTGCGCAAGGCATCTGCGTATTTTGCGTCCCCAGATCAGGGTGCGGAGCGAGCCTGAACCCCGGGCGCCCGTTCAGGAGATGACCGCGTTCATCGACGATCACCGTGGAGATTATGGGGCCTATTTCTCGAGATCGGGCGCGTATTTGAGGCAAACCATGAGGTTTACGGCGTCCGCAAGGTCTGGCGACAGATGCAACGGTAGGGTTTTGATATCGCCCGCCGTACCGTCGCTAAGTTGATGAGCAGCTTGGGATTACCGGGCGTTGTCCGCGGCAAACCTGTCAGAACGACAATCAGCAACAAGGTGGCACCGTGCCCGCTCAATCACGTCAATCGGCAATTCCATGCCCCCAGACCAAACGCACTTTGGGGTGAGGCCGCTAGCGCGCCATCGGTCCGAGCGCAAGGCCGAACGACTTCACCTACGTCGCCACATGGAAGGGCTTTGTATATGTCGCTGCTCGCCATTGGGCTCGGATCGATCGCGCCTTCAATGGCTCGCTCATCGATACGTTCGCCCGCCGTAATATCGGGTGGCATGCCAGTCGAACGGCCCACACTGGTTTCGTTCTCGGTGCCCTCGAACGGGCCTTGCACGATCGGCGTCCTGCACAAGGTGATGGCCTTATCCATCATAGCGCCAATTTGGTTCTTGGAGGGAAGCCAATACGTGCCGATAAAATACAGTGAACGGCTGACGGAGGCTGATAGCGAACCATCCGTTGGAAGTGTCGGTGACAGCTACGACAATGCTCTCGCAGAGACTATCAACGGCCTTTATAAAGCTGAGGTGATCCACCGGCGTGGACCTTGGTGGAACTTCGATTTCGTCGAATTCGCCACCCTCGAATGGGTCGACTGGTTCAACAATCGCAGTCTATTGGAACCCATAGAAAACATACCGCCAGCAGAAGCAGGAGAGCGATCCTACGCCATGCTGGACGAGCCAGCCATGGCCGCATAACTTAAACCAAACAGCCTCCGGTGAAACCGGCGCGGTCCATACCAAAGGGTGACAGCTAGAGACTTGTAATTGCAACACTATAATCATGGGGAATTGCCAGGAAGCACACGGCGAAACC
>CAWCWS010000008.1:0-56921 GCA_963799325.1 uncultured Alphaproteobacteria bacterium
GCGACGCATTGCTCCGCTGGCCAGAGAGGCGGCTGAAGTCGTTGTGGCGTTTTTAGTAACGCTCGCTTGTCCGGATATCTGATTGGTAGTGTCTGTCGTCGATCCAGTCGTCGTCATGACGATGCGGCGCTCCCTGTAATGGTGAAGTCCTAAACCTGTCATTTGCGAAGCGATCCCGCTTCGTCACCGGAGTGTCAGCCCACGACAGCCCGCAGTCAAGCAGGCTGTCGTCAAGCGTTTTGAAACGTCATAGCCGGTAAGACCGCGAACCTAGAAGTTCAGCGATATATCCCGGTGGTGAGACTGGCAGGCCGCCACGAACAATGCCTGTTCGCGGTTCAGGCGGGTCTGTTGGCGCAAGCCAACCGTGTCGCGCATGATCGTTTCATAGCCATCCAGCGCGTCCGTGAACTCCGGTGTCACCAGCTGCCGCCATTCGCCCTGGGCCGCGTAGAGCGCACGGGCTTCGGCAAGGTTCTCGGCAACCTTTTCCATATTCGAAGTCCGTTTTTTGAGCTCACGACGTGCCCGCGACAGCTGGGTCTTGATCTTCGACGTGCCGTCGACGCGCTGCAGTTCGGTTTCGAAATCCTGTATGACGTCCTGCGCCTCATCCGAGGTCTGGTTGGCAACCGCGCTGTCGATCCGGTCGAAGCCATCACCGAGAGCCACGAACGCCTCGTTGCCGGCCAACACCTCTTTCAAAGCCAGCACATCGCCGTAGGCGGTATCGGCGGCCGTGCGGTATTCCGCGCGCAGACGGTCCACTTCCTTCGTCAATTTGACGAACTCCGCACGGGTTTCGGTCCAGCTGGCAGGTATTTGAGCCAACAGGGCATCCCGCTCGGCAATCGCTTCGTCGATCTGCACCTGAACCCGCGCGCGGGCATCGGCATTGTCATCGCCACGTAGACGGGACTGACGCCGTTCCAGCGGCTGGATCTTGGCATCGAACACCCGTGCATCCCGCTCCAAGCCACGAACGAACACATGATCCGGGCGATAGGCAACGGCAGCCGCGGTCTCGATCCGTTCCGCTTCCTTGGAAGCGACCAACGCAGCGCGTGCAGCATCGACCGCCTCATAAGACCCCGTCAGATTGTCCTGCTGCGCCTCCGGCAGGAAGGACGCATCCACGCTCTGCATGGTGGTAATCGCGGCTGGCAAACGACCATTCGCTTCGGTGAATTGGTCATAGACATATTCTTCGACGCAATATTCGATGCGCGGGTTGCGTGGCGGTGGCGATGTTTCCGACAACAGCTGCACGCGGTTTGGCAGGTAGTTCACGAGCGACGGAAAGTTGGCCACGATTCCGAGCGCCAGAATCTGGAGGCCAATGAAACCGATGACGCCCTTGTACATGTCCAGCGTCTTCACGATCGCCGGTGCCACGCCACGCAGGTAGAACAATGCAAAACCGAACGGTGGGGTGAGGAACGAAGTCTGGATGTTCAGTCCGATCATCACCCCCAGCCACACGGCGGTGACGTTGGCGGACGGGTCGGCCAGCAGGATGGGTGCCATGATGGGCACGATGACCACGGCGATCTCGATGAAGTCGAGGAAGAAGCCGAGAATGAACATGATGAGCATGACCACCGCGAACTTCGCCCAGAAGCCGCCGGGAATGCCCTCGAGGAAATGCTGCACCAGCTCTTCACCGCCAAAGGCGCGGAAGGCAGCCGTCAGCATCGCAGCACCGAGCAGGATGATGAAGACCAGGGTGGTGGCCTTCGATGTTTCGATCATCACGTCCTGCAGCGTGTTCTGCAACTTGTAGGTGCGGACGGCAGACACGGCGAGCGACGCGATGAGTATGACCGACGCGATGGCAGCACATAGGACGGCAATGGAGTCAGTCGTCGTGCTGAACGATTTGATGTTCGTGTTGAAATTGTTGACGATCAAGGCAATGACGATGACCGACCCCAGCGCCCAAAGGGCCGGCGTATAAGCACCCTTGCGGCCCTCATGCAGCCTGTAGCCAGCCATCAGCAATGCGCCGGCAGCG
Organism: uncultured Alphaproteobacteria bacterium; assembly: GCA_963799325.1. Lineage (GTDB taxonomy): Bacteria > Pseudomonadota > Alphaproteobacteria > Rhizobiales > Rhizobiaceae > Pseudahrensia. Next base: position 2,015 of record CAWCWS010000008.1, read on the forward strand.
CCGATGGACCCTGCCTGGTTCACCGTTGCGACGCCGGTCAGGATGGAACCGAGAACGAGAAAGATGAGCGCCAGAGGTGGCACGAGCACAATACCGAGCTGTTTCCAGAAAGCCTTGTCGAGGCCCGTATCGTTCCGCACCGGCGGTGCGGATTTTGGAAAGATCAGCGCGTAGATCAGTATGTAGAGCATATACAGACCCACCAGCACGAGGCCGGGGAGGAGCGCGCCGAGGAACATTTCACCAGCCGACGTGGATGTGACGCCAAAGGCGGATGGCATGGTCAGTTCGCCGGTGGACGCCGTATAGAGCGCCTTACGGGTCGTGCCCGCCTGGTCGGTGGCGGCGGCCAGCTGGTCGGCCAGGATGATGAGCACGATGGATGGCGGGATGATCTGCCCGAGTGTACCGGACGCGGCAATCGTGCCGGTGGACAAGGCGGGCGAGTAATTATTGCGAAGCATGGCGGGCAGTGAAATCAGCCCCATGGCCACCACGGTCGCGCCCACGATGCCGGTGGTCGCCGCCAGCAAGGCACCCACGAAGATGACGGAGATACCCAAGCCGCCAGGCACGGGGCCAAACAGTTTGGCCATGGTCATCAACAGGTCTTCGGCAATCTTGGATCGCTGCAGCATGATGCCCATGAAAATGAACAGCGGAATGGCGATCAGCGTGTCCCGCTCGACCTCCCAGTAGATACCGCGAAGGTTCGTCACACCGGCAGACAGCCATACCGAGGGGCCGCCTTGCGCGAAGTAGGCGTCCACATCGCCGGCAAAAAAGTAACCGCAAAGTGCCGCCGCCGATATGGAAAGGATGGCGGAACCGGGCAGTGCGAACGCCACCGGATAGCCGGAGCCAAGCGCCGTTGCCATCAAGACGAGCAACAGAATGAGGAAGACGATTTCCATAGACGTGTGGCCCCCCGGCCTTAATGTGAGGCGTCGTCTGCACTGACGAGCCGCGTGCCTGGTTCCTCACGATAGTCGGCGACCGACTCCATGAGATAGCTGACGAACTGGATGAGCATGGTGACCGCGAAGACGGCCAGAAACGCCGCCATGATATATTTGACGTAAAGCCCGAAGCCGGACTGCGAGACCTCGAAGTTCGTTACCGAGCCATAGATGATGGCACTGCTGCCACCGAAGCCGATGATGAGGATCGTCCAGCACACACCCATACCGAGAAACAGCGTGCCGATTGTGTTGACGCCCCCCTTGGTGCGGTTTTGCATGCCTGCATAAAACACGTCCACCCGAACATGGCCCTCATGGAGCAACGTGTAGGCCGACGCGAAGAGGAACAAAGCCGCATACCAGAAGCGCACCAGATCGCCCATGAAAGCCTGCTCGTACGAGAACACGAACCTGGTGATCACGATGAGCAATTCCGCCGACACGATCATCAATGTAAGCCAATGGAAGCCAAGCGTGCGCACGAAGAAGGCGGCTATCACTCCGAGAATGGCGAGGGGCACATGCACCCAAGGCCCGCGAAATTGCGAACGCCCCAGATCGCGGTTCAACTGGTCGCCAACGACGCTCTCTAGCACACCCTCGACACGTAGAGCGGAAATGATCGTGTCCCCGACCCCGATGAAAAGAACGACGAAAAAGCAGGCGCGCACGACAAGCAGGTTGAAATCGCTGATTCTGGCAGCGTCTGCACGCAATGGAACTGTGCGATCCTTGGCAACGATCCAAAGCGCGAGCGCGATACCGGCAGCGTAGGACGCAGCTTCGATGGCTGACAGAACGCCACCACCATCGAACAGGCTCAACGCACCGGGCCACCCGTAGGACAGTTTCAGGATTGTGTTGGCGAACCAGACAACGAGCAGAACGAGCATGCCCCATCCGAATGCGCGTACCGCAAAGGTCGTCGTATCGCCGGGATGGGCAACGCCATTGCCGGAATGGATAATCGTGTCGCCGGGCTGATGCCCCATGGGCAAGACACTCGTTTTCGAATTGCTCACCTGTTTCCCCCCAACTCATATCGCAACACAAAGGCAGCAATGCCGTCCATGTGCAGCGACGCCCCCTCCCCGAAGGCTGCCATTCTAGCCGTCTCCAACACCCTATCGGACCATAGGTTCGTCATGCTGCGGAAGACAGTATGTCCCTTTTCCGAACCGGCTTCCAAACCGGCGCGGCGTTCACTGGCCTATTCGAGAGGTCGGAGAGGAGGCAGGTTCGGAAAAGGGAAACGGCCCCGCCCGTTGAGGCGGGGCCGAGCATTGAGTTACTCGATGCCGAGCGCTTCGTTGCGCTTGATCGAGTACGAAATGTCCGACTTGATCATCCATGGCCCGACTGCGGAACGAGCAGCTGCGGTTGCATCCATGATCTTGGCGGCCAGGGGCGAATGATCGCGCGATTCCTGGAACACTTCCTCTGCAGCTTCAGCGAACGCTGCATACACATCGTCGTTGAACTCGCGCAGCTGGACGCCGTTTTCCTTGATCAGCTTGTCGAGATAGATGCCGTTGTTCCAGTTGGTTTCCGCCATCGTGCGCGCGTTTTCTTCGTTACACGCAGCCTGGATGATCGCCTGATCGACAGCTTCGAGGCTGTCCCAGAACGCCTTGTTCATGCCGAAGGCGAGCTGTGCGCCCGGCTCGTGCATGCCGGGGAAGTAGTAGTACTTCGCAGCTTCGTAGAACTTCATGAAGTAGTCGTTGTACGGACCAACCCACTCCGTGGCGTCGATTGCACCGGAAACGAGGTTTTCGTAAATCTGACCGCCGGGAAGGGAAACAGGCGAAGCGCCGAGTTTCGCCATGACGTCGCCGCCCTGGCCCGGAATACGCATTTTCAGACCTTTCAGGTCTTCGGCGGAGTTGATTTCCTTGTTGAACCAACCGCCCATCTGCACGCCGGTGTTACCCATTGCGAAGTTCTTCAGGCCGAATTCGGCTGCCAGCTCGTCCCACAATTCCTGACCGCCGCCATATTTGATCCACGCGTCGATCTCCGTGTAGGTCAGACCGAAGGGGATAGCCGTGAATGCGGACCAACCGGCGTGCTTGCCCTTCCAGTAATAGTCGGCACCGGCATAGGCCTGTGCATTGCCGGAAGCGACTTCGTCAAAGGCATCGAACGCACCGACGCGCTCACCGGCGGCGAAGTATTTGGTCGTGATACGACCGTCGGTCAACTCGGTGATGCGCTCTGCAAGACGCTGTGCCGGCAGGCCGAGGCCCGGAAAGTCCCGCGGCCATGTGGAGACGATTGCCATCTCCTTGACACCCTGTGAAAGGGCGGGCGTGGCAAGCGTCGCGGCTGCACCGGCTGTGCCGACAAGGCCGGCTTTTTTGATAAATGAACGTCTGTCCATATGGACTTCCTCCGAATTGGTTTTTCATCTCCCAGCGGATGTCTGACCATATCGGCACAAACCTCCCCCCACCGCGCACGACTATCCGGGCGGTGTCGCTTTCTAGCACCGTGACGGCGCGATTGGCTAGTAGGTCAATGGTGTTGTTGCATCATGACAATCAATTAAACTGTCGATACATGCATGTGGTGCCAGCGTATCGCCACAACGTTTCACCGTGTTGCCGCAACCCGTTGCCCGCACTACGATCAGCGGACTGTCACACGGAATCTGCCGCCATGCGCCCGCTCATCGCCGTTACTGCCGATATCAAACACGTCGACCCCTATGACTGGCATGCAACACCGACACCCTACGTGGATGCGGCCGTGGACAGCGCCGGTTGCCTGCCACTCATCGTGCCGGCACTTGGCGACAGGCTGGATATGGACACACTTCTCGACCGTGTGGACGGGGTGCTTGTCACCGGGTCGCGGTCCAACGTGCATCCATCCCATTATGGCGTGGAACCGACCGATGACCACGGCCCTTTCGACTCCGCACGGGATGCAACGACCCTGCCACTTATACGGGCTGCGATCGAGCGCGGCGTGCCGCTGCTGGCCATCTGCCGTGGTGTACAGGAATTGAACGTGGCGTTGGGCGGTTCGATCACGGCGGCGTTCCAGAAAAACCGGCAGATCAAGGGCCACGGCTATCCGTGGGACGGAACGTTGGACGAGCGCTTCGAACTGTCTCACGAATTGAAGGTGGAAGACGGATCCTGCCTCGCCTCTATCCTCGCCGACACCGCTGCCGTGCGGGTCAACTCCCTGCACACACAGGCGCTCGACCGTGTGCCGGAAAGGCTTGTCGTGGAAGCGTGGGCACCGGACGGCACCGTGGAAGCCGTCAGCGTGCGCGATGCCCCGGGTTTTGTCGTCGGCGTGCAATGGCACCCGGAATATTGGGCGCGGGAAACCCACCGCAAGGACGACGCTTCCACAGCCATCTTCCGCGCTTTCGGCGACGCCGCCCGTCAATTCGCACAGAGCCGCTCCGCCGTGCCGGTCGCCGCCGAATGAGTGACCAACACGACCACAGCCATCTCTCCGACATGGATGCCCGAGTGCGCGCGCTAGAAAGCCTGCTGGCGGAGAAGGGTTATATCGACCCGGCCGCCCTCGACGGCATCATCGAAACCTACCAGCACAAGATCGGCCCGCAGAACGGCGCGCATGTCGTGGCAAAGGCATGGCTGGAACCGGATTTCGCCCAATGGCTGAAAGGGGATGCCACCGCCGCCATTCACTCCCTCGGCTACATGTCCCGGCAGGGCGAACATATGGAGGCCGTGTTCAACACCCCCGACACCCACCACATGGTCGTCTGCACGCTCTGCTCCTGCTACCCGTGGAGCGTGCTGGGCCTGCCCCCCACATGGTATAAATCACCCCCCTACCGCGCCCGTGCCGTCATAGATCCGCGTGGCGTGCTGGCGGATTTCGGCCTTCCACTCTCTGAAAAAATTGCCGTGGAAGTCCACGATTCCACCGCTGAAACGCGCTACATCGTCATCCCGCAACGGCCTGCCGAAACCGAGGGTTGGACCGAAGAGGCACTTGCCAAACTCGTCACCCGCAATTCCATGATCGGCACCGGCTTGCCGGTTCAGCCCGGCAACTTTATCGACAGGGACGCTTGAATGAACGGCGGCCAGGATCTTGGCGGAATGCACGGCTTCGGCCCGGTGGTGGAAGAAGCCGACGAGCCGAATTTCCACGCCGAATGGGAAGCCCGCGCGTTGGCCATGGTCGTCGCCATCGGTGCCTGCGGCCAGTGGAACATCGACCAGTCCCGCCATGCCCGCGAAAGCCTGCCACCGGCGGACTACATGCGCTTTCCCTATTACCGCATCTGGACCGAAGCACTCCAAACCCTGCTGCTGGAACGCGGCATGATCCGCGCCGATGAACTGGCCGACGGTAACGCACGCGAACCTGCCAAGCCCGTGGCGCGCATCATGACGGCGAACATGGTGCAACCTTTGCTGCGAAAGGGTGGCCCCGCCGACCGGCCCGCTACGTCACAACCGGCATTCGCAGTTGCCGACACCGTCCGCACCGTCAACCGCCACCCCACCGGCCACACCCGCCTGCCCCGCTATGCCCGCGGGCGGAACGGGACCATCGCCAAGGTTTTAGGCCACCACGTTTTTCCCGACACCAACGCGCACGGAAAAGGCGAACACCCGCAATGGCTCTATCAGGTGCGTTTTGCCGCCACCGAATTGTGGGGCGACGATCGCAACCCGCAAGACAGCGTGACACTCGATCTGTGGGAGCCCTATCTTGAGCGCGATTGACCTTTCGATTTTGCCCCGCATTCCTCTCGACTTCCGGTCGGGTGGGAGCGAACCGGTGTTCTCAGAACCGTGGCAGGCGCAAGCCTTCGCCATGACTGTCGCTCTGCATGAGGCAGGCGCGTTGAGTTGGGTCGAATGGGCCGATGCACTATCCGCCCAGCTCGATACCGACCCCAATGACGATGGCACCCGCTACTGGAACCACTGGCTCGCAGCTCTCGAAACACTGATGAGCGCTAAAGGCGTGACCAGCCCCGCCGCTCTCGCAGAACGCGAAGCCGCTTGGCACGCAGCCGCAGCCCGCACGCCCCATGGCGAGGCAATCGAACTTTAGCTCATCACCGTCTGCGCAAGTGCAATCAACCGCCGATCGCTCCCGCGCGGCCCGAGCAAACTGATGCCCATTGGCGCGCCCTGCACCGTTCCAAGCGGCAGGGTGATCTGCGGCAGGCCGGACAGACCGGACAGGCACAACAGTTTCAAGGCCTGTTCGCGGAACGCACCGAGTTCGTCGTCGGTGGACGATTTGAGCGGCGCGCAGGACGGCGATGTCGGGAGGACCAACACGCCGTCATCGCCTAGCAGGGCTTCCAACTGCATCGTGATGTCGTGGCGCAAGATTGTCTCGCGCTTGAACTCGAAGTCCGTTACCGACCGTCCGAAATCGAAGCGGTCTTTCACATCTGCACCCAGATCGGGCTTCGCCTTTTCGATCCACGGTCCCAGCGCCCGCCACGCTTCATAGGCCTGGCATCGGCGAAAAGCCCAGTAGGCGTCGTCGAGTTCGAAATCGATTTTGGTGATCGCCCGGTCGCAGCCGAACACTTCCTGCATCCCGCGCCACGATCCGGCGTGAGTTTCATACTCCTCATCGCCCAGCACCAAAGCATCGAGAACCGGCGACAAGAGGGGCCGGCGAGCTTCGTGTCGGCGCTGTCCGCCGGCAGCAAAATGTCACCGACCGCAGCGTAGGTCGCCGCGTCCTTCGCAAACCAGCCGAACACATCGAAGCTGGGGGCCAGCGGCATGGTGCGGTCGAGCGCGATGGCATCGTGGGTCGTCCGCAGCCCGATCAACCCGCAATAGGAGGCCGGTGCCCGCACCGAGCCACCGGTATCCGACGCCGTGGCGATGTCCACCACGCTGCCAGCGACCAGTGCGGCGGAGCCGGAAGACGATCCGCCGGTTATGCGTTCCGGTGCAGCGGGATTCGACCGGTGCGCCGTAATGGGCGTTCACGCCGTTCAGCGAGAAGCACAGTTCGTCGCACTGGCTCTTGACTGCAAAGGCGGCACCCGCGTCCAGCAGTTTCTGCACTGCGCCTTGCGTTTCCGTAGCCGGTTCGGAGGAGGCCAGTCGCGTTGGCTGCCCCCAACCGGACGGATAGCCTGTCACATCGTAGAGATCCTTGACGGCAAGCGTCAGCCCGGCAAGCGGCCCATCCGGCGCGGATGCGACGTCGACTTTTGGATAGTCGCACCATGCGTTTAGACCGTTGCTCACAGCGTCACCACGCCCGCTTCACCCGCCTCCGTGCCGAAGACCAGCCGGTCGCCCTTCGCGTCCCAGTTCAAGCTCGGATACCGCCCCCTGACCGGCGCGCCGCAGCACATGCTCCGCACCGTCGTCGATCTTCACCGCCATCACCATGCCGTCCGAATAACCGATGGCGACAACATCCGCGACCGGGTGGCAGGCGACCTGCACCACCATCGCGTCGCCCCTCGTGCCGAGTTCCTTCGGAGATTTTCCCTGCGGCCCCTCCTTGCCGTCGAACGGCCAGCAGATCGCTGCCGGCGCGCCGGATGATGCGAGCCACTTCCCCTTCGCAGACCACGACAGGCTCTTCGGCTTGGCCGGATACCCGCTCATCCGCATATGGGCGTCCTGCGCGCGTCTCGCGTCCAGCCGCCAGCCGTGCAGCGCGTTTTCCGCCATACCCGTCACCACGTAGCGCCCGTCCGGCGAGACGGTGACGGCGATGTGGGCACCATCCCAATCCAACGCCGACGGTTTGCCGCCCACCCCCCAATGGAGCGCGACGCCGTTATAGCGCGCGCAGGCTAGCCGCAGTCCTTTCGGCATGAAGGCGAGAGCCTCGACGGCGCGTTCGTGCGCAAACTCCTTCATCGTGCCGTTCGCCACGAGCCATGCCGTTCGGCCCGACGCGAAGGCAACCGCCCCGTTCGGTCCGGCAGCGACCACGTCAATCCACTTTCCGCTCTGCTCGGCGACAAGTTCGGCCCCGTCGGAGGTTACGCGCACCACGCGCCCGTCCTCGCCCCCGGTGAGCAACGACTTGCCATCCAAGGCGGGGATGGCCGCCAGCAAACCGTCATTGGCTTCGACCGTCCTGCTGCTTACCGGGAAGTGAACCGCCCCTTGCACGGTGGCGAAGCACGGTTCGCCCCTGACGAATGCCGCGCATTCGACATGATCATCGAAATCATGGGGCGCGACGGTCGCCACGCTCAGGCCGCGAGCGCCTGCACTTCGCACGCCCGGAACGTACGCTCGATCTTCTCCTTATCCAGTCCCCGCCCGATGAAGACGAGCCGCGTTTCGCGGACTTCGCCTTCTTTCCAGTCGCGCTGGTGGTGCCCTTCGACGATCATGTGCACGCCCTGAACGACATAGCGCTGCTCGTCCCCCGCAAACGCGACGATACCCTTCAGCCGCAGAATGTCCGGCCCGTCGATCTGTGTCAGCTTGTTGATCCATGGGAAGAACAGGTCCGACTTCATGTCCCCGCCGCGCAGCGAAATGGACTCGACGGTCGTGTCGTGGGTATCCGCATCGAGCTTATGGTCATGGCCGCAATCCGGTGCGCAACTTTCATCATGGACGTGGTCGTGATGCGCGTGACCGTGCAGAAAATGCGGATCGTCCTCCAATATGCGGTCGAGGTCGAAAGCACCCCGGTCCAGCACCGCGTCCAGCGCAACGCCCGCCCGTTCGGCATGGTGGATGACGGCGTGCGGGTTGATCTTGCGCACCGTCGCCTCGACCTTTGCCCGCCCGTCGGCGTCCACCAGATCGGTCTTGTTCAACACCACGACATCGGCAAACGCCACCTGATCCTCGGCTTCCGGCGCACGTGACAGGGTCTCGGCAAAGTGGTGGCAATCGACCATCGCCACCACGGCATCAAGCCGCGCCTTCGGCGCACGTCCTCGTCCATGAAGAATGTCTGCGCGACAGGTGCGGGGTCGGCAAGGCCGGTGGTCTCCACCAGAATACCGTCGAACCGGCCCTTGCGCTTCAGCAACCCCCGCACGACACGCACCAGATCGCCCCGCACGGTGCAGCACACGCATCCATTGTTCATTTCATAGATTTCCTCATCGCTCTCCACGATGAGGTCGTTGTCGATGCCGATCTCGCCGAACTCGTTTACTATGACAGCAAATTTCTTGCCGTGGTCGCCGGTGAGAATGCGGTTCAGCAACGTCGTCTTGCCAGCACCGAGATAGCCGGTGAGGACGGTGACGGGAATGGTCTGAAATGCGTCGGACATGGGCAGATGACCTATTTCGTTTGACCCAATGTGGGTAGGTTCCTCAGTTGAGCCAAGTCAAAAGCCTCCATATCGGCAATCAATTCGAGAAGGCCCGTTACCGCAACATCCAGCAAGCGCTCGCCGGTAGCCGCGGTGGCGCGTGATGCGTTGCCCACAACACCGTTCGGGTTGAGGTCGTGCGCCATCCAGCCGAAGGCGTGGGGGCCGTAGGCGCGCAGATGGGTGTGTCGTTCGATAAGCTGCGATTGCAGCGAGGGAAAGTCGGCAGCCGCCCGCATGTCCACGCGGTCAGGATGGAGCGCGAGCAGGACGCTTGTTTCAATCTCCCCGCCGTGGATGCCAAGCGCTTCTTCTTCACCCGACACGATACCAAATCCCTTTACGAACCTGTCCCATTTCGTGGACACGGCAAGCACGCAATGGCGGGCACGCAACTCCTGACAGACAATCTGTGCAATCGGCACATTGCCGCCATGGGCGTTCAGAAAAAGGAATCGATCGACACCCCATTCCAGACAGTCTTTGGTGTATAGAAGCAAATCGGAGATAAGCTGGGTTGGCGTTGCCGACCGGGTAGTTTCAAAACCCATATGTTCGGGTGAATACCCGATCGACCTCGCGCCGTCGAAGAAAACGCGGTCGCTTGTCGTTCGCTTTTCCAGCCGGTCTGCAATGCCGTCAGCGATGAGAGTATCGGTCTCGGGGGGCAGATGCGGACCATGGTTCTCGGTTGCGCCGAGCGGAATGACGAGAACTTCACATCGTCTCCAGAAACGCCCGCGCCGCATCCCCGTGCTCGCGGCGCAACCTGGCGATATCCATGCCCACCGGATGCGCGTCTTCCACCCGCCATTCACCCTTTACCATCACCCGGTCGGCCGAATGTGCGCCGCAGAGTACCAGCGCCGCCAGCGGGTCGCCTGCACCTGAAAAGCGCAATTCGTCCAGCGTGTAGAACGACAGGTCCGCCTGCTTGCCGACCGCGATTGCGCCGATGTCGTCACGACCCAGACACCGGGCGGAGCCTTCGGTGGCCCAGCGGAATGCGTCGAGATGGGTGATGCTGGCCGGGTCGTAGGTCAGCCTGTTGATCATCAGCGCATGGCGCACGCTTTCCATCAGGTTGGAATTGTCGTTGGAGGCCGAACCGTCCACCCCGAGCCCCACGGGGGAGCCCGCCGCTTCCAGTTCCAACGTGCGGCATTGGCCGGAGCCCAGCGTCATGTTGGAGGTCGGGCAATGGCACACCCCGACACCAGCCTTGCCAAGCCGCCGCACTTCGTCGTCGTTGAAATGGATGCCGTGGGCGAGCCACGTGCGCGCTGTTCAACCAACCCAGATCTTCGAGATAATCCACCGGGCGGCAGCCGAAGTGTTCGAGGCAGTAGGCATCTTCATCGATCGTTTCGCCCAAATGCGTATGGCAGGTGCAATCGTGCTTGTGGGCCAGCTCCATCGTTTCCACCATCAACCGCTTGGTGACGGTGAACGGCGCGCAGGGCGCCAGCGCCACCTGCAGCATCGAACCTTCGGACTTGTCGTGATACTTGCCGATCACCCGTTCGCAATCGGCCAGAATCGTATCATCGTCCTGCACGATGGAATCTGGCGGCAGGCCGCCATCCTTTTCCGACAGGCTCATGGACCCACGCGTCAGGGTAATCCGCATACCCAGCTTGGCGGCTTCCTCGGCCTGAATGTCCATCGCGTCTTCCAGACCGCCCGGAAAAAGATACTGATGGTCCGACACAGTGGTGCAGCCGCTCATCAGCAATTCCGTCAGCGCAAGCCGTGTGGCGAGGCGAAAGGCGTCCGGCGTCACGTTGCGCGCCCAGATCGGGTAGAGCGCCTGAAGCCAGGGAAACAATTCCTTGTTGATCGCCGACGGATGGGCCCGCGTCAGCGTCTGGAAGAAATGGTGGTGCGTGTTGATGAGACCCGGCAGCACGACATGACGGCTGGCGTCGAAGATACGGTCCGCATGTGGCGTCGAACCGGAGGACACCAGTTCCACGATGCGCCCGTTTTCGACAACGATGCCACCTCCCGCACCTTCGGCAAGAACGGCAAGCGGGGTCTTGATCCAAAGGCGCACGGGCATGTCTTTCACACAAAATGGGTGGCACGACCCTAACGAATTGCACCGGAGGCCCGCAACGGGTTAAATCAGCCTGCAATAGTTTGGGCGAAGGACTGCCGGTGCAAAAAATTACGCTCGCCGCCATCGCTGCCGATCTCGGCGTGTCCACCGCCACCGTGTCGCTTGCGTTGCGAAACTCCCCTCTCGTAGCCACCGCTACCGGCGAAAAAGTGCAGGCCCGCGCCAAGGAACTCGGCTATGTCTACGACCGCCGTGCCGCCAGCCTGCGGACACAGCGGTCGGATATCGTCGGTCTTATCGTGCGCGATGTGGTCAATCCGTTCTTCGCCGAAATGCTGCGCGCCATCGAGACGGAGCTGGATTCCGTATCGTCAGACATTCCTGCTGTGCAACCATGACGACGATCTGGAGAAACAGGAAGCGTTCATCGGCACGTTGCAGCAGTTCGGTGCGGACGGGGTCATCATGTCCCCATCCGTCGGCACCACCGCCGAGGATATCGCACGTATCGAAGCCAGTGGCTTGCCGGTCACGCTGGTCGCGCGCACCGTGGAAGGCACGGACGTTCCAGCCTTCATGGGCGATGATGAAACGGGGTTCGCGGCCGTCACCTCCCACCTCATCCAACAAGGCCACCGCGATATAGCCCTGCTCGGGGGCACGCGCATGACATCGACGGGCCGCGCCCGGCGCAACGGCTTTGCCCGTGCCTTCGCCGATGCCGGTCTCCCCTTGCCCGCACGGCCGGACATCGAGGCTCCCTACAGCCGGCAGGCTGGTTTCGAGGCGGTCAGCGCCATTCTCAAGGACGGCAAACCCACCGCCATCGCCTGTTGCTCCGACACCTTGGCGCTAGGCGTCATGCATGGACTACGCAAACACGGGCTGGAACCGGGGCGCGATATTTCGGTCACCGGATATGACGACATTCTGGAAGCCAGCTTTTCGTCCCCGCCCCTGACGACGGTGGACGATGGACACGCCGAAATCGGGCGGCGTGCCGCGCAGGCTTTGTATGAAAAGTTGGCCGGGCGTCCTGTAGACCCCGCAAACGGGCTGATTGCACCGAAACTCAAAGTGCGCGGCTCGGTCGCAGCCGTCTGAAACCGCACCGCACGGGCCGTCTCAATCCTGTCACGTTTCGGGATACTCTGAAGGTATAGCCGAACAACGATGCTCTTTAACGCGGCATTAACGCTTTCTACCGGAAAGTGGCGCTGCGGGCATTTTCGCAACAGCTGAGGAAACGAACCACATGATGGCAACAGGCGTTTGGACCGGACTATGCAGTGCAGCGGCCCTGGCTGGCTTTCTTGTCGGCGCGACCGTTCCCTTGCCGACGCCGGAGATCGATGCCCATGCCTTGCATGGCCCAACCATCGTGATGGCGCAGCCGCTCGGTCCTCATCCTCTCGCGTCGGTCAAGCCGAAAGGCTGATCGCCTCATCCTCTATATGCGCTGCGATGATCGCATCGAAATCAGCGTCTGCAACGAAGCCGAGGTCCAACGCCCGTTTTGCGTCGAACCGTGATGGCCAGTTGGACACGATCGCAGACACGGCATCATCCGGCTCTCTCGTAACCAGGTCGACGGCCTGCTGACCCGCAACACGCCGCAATGCAGCCAGCTGTTCTCCAACAGAAACGGCCACTCCCGGCATCATCAACGCTCTGTTCGGCCCGACATGCGCCGTGTCCAGGCAAGCGGCGTGAAGCAGAAACCCGACCGTCGCCCTTGGACTGGCGTGCCAGTGAACGAGGCTATCGGGTACCGGCAGATTGGCGGGTTTGCCCACCAGCGGTTCGCGGATGATGTTGGAGAAGAAGCCCGATGCCGCAGCATTCGGCTTTCCCGGTCGCACACAGACTGTCGGCAGCCGCAACGCCAGCCCGTCCATGAACCCGCGGCGGGAATAGTCCGACAGCAGCAACTCGCCGACGGCCTTCTGTGCGCCGTATGATGTGCGGGGCGTGGGGTGCCAATGGTCGGGAATGACGTCTGGAAACGGTGCCCCGAACACGGCGATGGACGACGCGAAGATGACGCGGGGGCAATATTCCAGCCGTGCCACGATGGCGTCGAACAGGTTGGCCGTGCCGTCCAGATTGATGCGGTAGCCCTTGTCGAAATCCGCTTCGGCCTCGCCCGACACGACGGCAGCGAGATGGAAGATGACATCGGGCTGTCGCGCCACGAGTGCGCTCACTGTAGCAGGCTCGGCAATATCGCCGGCATGAGTGGTGACACGGCCGTCGACACAATCCGCTTGCAATACATCAAAGGCATCGATCGACTCGATGGCTCGTCCGGCCAGTTCGCCATTCCGCAGCAGACGTTCGATCAGCTTCCGGCCCAGCATGCCTGCTGCGCCGAGAACGAGAATTCTCACAGCGTCCAGCCCCCGTCTATCGGTATCGCAGTGCCGGTTGTGAACGCGCTTTCGTCGCCTGCCAGATAGGTCGCCAAGGCCGCGATTTCCCGTGCGTCGCCCACACGGCCCATGGGCTGGCGGGCGACGAACATCTCCATGGCCTTATCGGCCCCACCGACCTCGCGGCCCAACTCCTCGACCCGCGCTTCCCAGGAAGGCGAGCGTACGGTGCCGGGGCAAATCGCGTTGCAGCGGATGCCGGAGCGGATGAAATCCACGGCCACCGCCTTCGTCAGCCCGATCACCGCAGCTTTCGTCGTGCCGTAGATATAGCGGTTTGGCGCGCCCTTTCAGAGACGATGCCCCGGAGGCCATGTTGATGATCGACCCGCTTGTGCCCCGCTCCGCCGCGCGTTCCATCATGGATGGCAGGAAGGCGCGGATCATGCGGTGCATGGAGCGGACGTTGAGATCCATGGAAAAATCCCACGCATCGTCGTCGCAATCCAGCACCGTGCCGTGATGAACGAAGCCCGCGACATTGGCCAGAATATCGATGCCGCCGGTTTCCCGCGCAAAGGCCCGCACCGCCTCGGCGTCCGTTACGTCCAGCATGGAACCTCCGGGCAAGCTGGATACATCAATATCCGTAGCGATCACTTCGGCACCTTCTTCGATGAACATATCGGCAATGGCACGGCCAATACCCTGCCCCGCCGCCGTCACCACCGCGCGTTTACCCTCCAACCGTCCGCCCATTGAATTCTCCTCCCCGCCTTGCGTCCGCAGCCCGGTCCGCCGACACATGACGCATCCTGCAAACACGGCTGTTCCCATGATCGAACCAATAACCGCCTTCAGCCGCATTGGCGAGGAAAACGCCTTTGCCGTTCTGGCCCGCGCCTCGGCACTGGCCGCCAAGGGCAAGGACATCATCAATCTCGGCATCGGCCAGCCGGACTTTGCCACCCCGCCACATATCGCGGAAGCCGCGATCAAGGCGATACGCGACGGCCACCACGGCTACACCCCGGCCACCGGATTGCAGGCTCTGCGCGAAGCTGTGGTGCGGCGCACGCTGGCGACGACCGGTGTGGAAGTGTCGCCGGAGCGCGTCTGCATCATGCCCGGTGGCAAGGTGACGATGTTTGCAGCCATCCTGATGTTGGGCGAACCGGGCGTGGAGATGCTCTATCCCGACCCCGGCTTTCCGATCTATCGCTCGATGATCGAGTTCACCGGCGCGACCCCTGTGCCAGTGCCTGTGCGGGAGGAGAACGGTTTTGCGTTTTCCGGTGACGAAGCAGCGGCGTTGTTGACCGACAGGACGCGGCTCGTCATTCTCAATTCGCCCGCCAACCCGACAGGCGGCGTGACCCCGCGTGTTGAAATCGCAAAGCTGGTGGCTGCACTGGAGCGGTTTCCCAGAGCGGCCATCCTGTCCGACGAAATCTACGATTCCATGACCTATGACGGCGTGGAGCACACGAGCCTGCTCACCTTCCCCGAGATACGCGACAGATTGATCGTGCTGAACGGCTGGTCGAAAACCTGGGCGATGACAGGATGGCGCATGGGTTGGTCGATCTGGCCGGACGCCCTGTTCGATGCAGTGCGCAAGCTGGCGGTCAACGCATGGTCCTGCGTGAACGCGCCGACGCAATATGCCGGCATCGCCGCTATCGATGGCCCTCAGGATGCGGTGGCGGACATGATGACCGCGTTCGACACGCGCCGCCGCCTGATTGTCGAAAGAGCCAACGCCCTGCCGGGGGTGACATGCACGATGCCGAAGGGCGCGTTCTACGCCTTTCCCAACATCACGGACACCGGCTGGAAAGCGAAGCCATTGGCGTCGGCCTTGCTGGAAGAAGTGGGGGTGGCGACGATTGGCGGACCGGATTTCGGCATTTTAGGCGAAGGCTACATCCGCCTCAGCTACGCCAACTCCCAAGCCAATATCGAACAGGCAATGGATCGGTTTGCAGGGTTTCTGGAACGCGCCCGCTAACGCGGGACACAGTCAGGGATAGGCGTTGAAAACGTCTGTCTGTTCCACCAGATTGCCAAGACCGATCTCCTGTTCGGCCTGCTGCCACGTGTCGGATACGCGTTCCAGCCACAGGTTCCGCTGCATGCGGGTGAGCGTGCGCACCACAATGGGGATCGTAAAATCGCGTTCCGTGCCCGCTCGCTTTGAGACCTCGGCGTAGTCGTTGGCCTTGGCAGCCTCGTCGTTACGAGGTCTTCGAGATCACTGGCAAGCTCGGGCGAAAGCCCCGCCACCATGCGACATCCGCAACGGCGACGTATCCAGCGTAACGGTGATTGGTTTCGAGAATGGAAGCCAGGGCACCGCACGCCGCAGGGCGTCTAATCTCGCGCCATTGGCCCGTCACGGCATCGACACGACGGTCCGTCAGCCATCCGAAGGGCGGCTACGGTCGAAACTTTGCGGCGGTGCACCCGCTTCCGCCATCCAGCGTGTGCCGTACGTGGAGCCATCCACCGCCATCTTCGCACCGAGCAGATCGGCGGGCACGACGACATCCTTCATGGCCGACCAGTTGGTCCAATCCCTGATGGAAAAGACCCAACGGTCGCAATCCCTGCCCCCCAGCGGCAGCGGCCAGCGCATTGCCGGTCGGGCTGTTCGCCATCCGGTCCACCGCCTGCAAATCGCGGAACGCAAATGGCAGATCGAAGAACCGGTATGCCGGCACACGCTGGGCGATTATCGACACCGACGGCAAGCGCCATATCGGCAACCAGCCCCAAAGCGTCGAGTGCAGCCGCACCGGAATAAGCCTCGCTATCGGAAAGCAGCGTCGCGCAGGCCCGCCCCTGCAATTGCCGGTCGATCGCGGAGGCGAGACCGCGGGCAGCCCTGTCCCGCACGGCGGTTTGGGGAGAGGGACCGATGGCAATGCGGATATCGGTTTCTCCCGTCTCGCAGGCAGCGCGTGCGGGCTGCGCGGTGCGAGCAGACATCCGATGACCAAACCGAACGCTCTCCTCATGCCGCACTGCCCCGTCAGATCGTAGTCGAGCAGTTCCGAAGGTGTCATCTCCGCTGTCACGCGGCCATCTTCGATCAGAAAAACAAGATCGGCCAGGTCCGCAATTTCCTCGCGGTGGTGGCTGACATACAGCATCGGCACATCGGTCGTGTCGCGGATGGCGTGAAGATAGGGCATCACTTGTGCGCGCCGGTAGTCGTCCAGGCCTGTCAACGGTTCGTCCAACAACAATATGCGTGGTTGCGCAAGCAACGCACGGCCCAGCGCCACACGTTGCTGCTCACCGCCGGAGAGATTGCGCGGACGGCGGTTCAGCAGGGCTTCGAGGTCGAGCATGGCCAGTGTCGACCGCCACAGGTCATCGGCCTTGCCGTCATAGGCATAGCGCAGATTGCGCTCGACATTCATGTTGGGGAACAGACAGCGGGGCCTGAAACACGACGCCGAGCTTGCGCTTGTGCACCGGCACGTCGATACCCGCTTCGCTGTCGAACAAGACGGTGTCGCCAACCGATATGCGCCCGCTATCCGGCGTCCACAGCCCGGCAACAGCGCGCAACAGCGAGGATTTGCCGGCCCCCGACCGGCCGTAAAGCGCGGTCACGCCCATGCCGCCGTCGACCTTGGCTTCGATCGGGAACGTGCCGACGGTGCCCTCTATGTCGATGGTCAGCACGTCACTTCTCCCCGCGTCGTTGCAGCCACGATGTCAGGAACTCCGAGCCGATCATTGCAATGAAAGATATGGCGACCGCAAATCCGATCAGCGCCAGCGCCCGCGTATCACCGGTGGGAGATTGCAGCAGGGTGTAGATGGCAACAGAGAGGGTCTGTGTTTCTCCCGGGATGTTGCCGACAAACGTGATCGTCGCACCGAACTCCCCCAACGCCTTGGCGAAGCCGAGCACCAGCCCGGCAACGCAACCCGGCCATGCCAGCGGCAGGGCCACCGTGCGGAACCGCCGCCAGCGGGACGCACCGAGGGTCGCTGCCATTTCGTCCAAGGCGGGGATCCTGGCTTTCAAAACCGAGACGGATCGGGCGCACCAGCAACGGAAACGCCATCACGCCCGCTGCGATGGCCGCGCCCACCCATGAAAAAGCGATCTGTATGCCCATTTCGTCGAGCCAACCGCCGATCGCACCCCGCTTGCCGAACAAGACGAGCAGCGCGTAACCGGTGACGACCGGTGGCATGACGAGGGGCATGTGGACGAGGGCGGATACCAGCGATTTGCCCCGCCAATGGGGTCTGGCAAGCAGCGCTCCCACGCCGATCGCCAGGGGTAACGCGACGAGCATCGCCAAAGCCGCAACCCGCAACGACAGACCGATGATTTGGAATGTGGCCGGATCGGTGAGCGCTTCGATCATTGGGATCGTCGAATGGTGGAAGGCTGAAACCGGCAGCTTCCAGAATGGCTTGCGCTTCAGATGTGGCGAGAAAATCGATGAAGCCCCGCGCCGTCTCTCCGGCATCCGGCTGTCAGGGACGCAAAATAGCGGATCGGCGCGTGGTCGGATTGCGGGAAGGTGAACGCGACCCGCGTCTCCGGTTCCACATTCACGTCCGTGCGGTAGACGATGGCTGCATCCACCTCGCCTCGTGCGACCAGACGCAGTGTTGTGCGGACATTCTCCGCCCGCACGGCCCGATGCTGCGCCTGTTCCCAAAGTCCACGCGTAACGAGCACCTCCTTTGCATAGCGACCGGCGGGCACGGCCTCTTCCTCGGCCATGGCGAACCGTTCCGACGTCAACATGGCGTCCACGTCCGCCCAGTTCTCCACCTCGCGGCGCACGGCAACGACGAGTGTGTTGCCGGCAAATGTGGTGATCGTATCGGGCGACACCAGATCGCGCTGCAGTGCCCAGTCCATCCACTGTTCGTCCGCTGTTAGGAACACATCCGCAGGTGCGCCCGCATCGAGTTGACGGGCCAGTTGCGAGGTCGATGCCATCGACAGCACGACCTCATCTCCACCGGCTTTCTCATGCACTTCGGCCAGTGCGTGCATCACATCCGTCATGGACGCGGGCACGAAGACCAGCACACGGGCATGGGCGGTGTGGAGATGCGCGGTAAGCAAGCACCGCCGCACATGAACAGGGCGCGCATGACTATGCCCCCAGAACAGCCGCCTCTGCGGCCAGTTCGCGGATCGCATCGTAATGACCAGCGGCTACCAGGTCGTCCGGTGCCAGCCATGAACCGCCAACGCAGACAACATTCGGCAGCGCCAGATAGTCCACCGCCTTGGCTGCATCCAGCCCGCCCGTCGGGCAGAACATGAGATCGGGAAACACCGAGCCGAACGCCTTGAGCCGTCCGATACCACCGGAATTTTCGGCCGGAAAGAATTTCGCCGTGCGATAGCCGTCCGCCAGCAGTGCCATCGCCTCGCTCGGTGTCGAGACACCCGGCAGCAGCGGCGTGTGCGCCTTGCGCTGGCTGTCGAGCAGGCCGACTGTGGAACCGGGCGAGACGAGAAACTGCGCGCCCATCTCCACACTTTCTTCCGCCATATCCTTGGTCAACACCGTACCGGCACCGACGATGGCGCCTTCCACGTTCCTGGCAACCGCCTGGATGCAGTCGAGCGCCACACTGGTCCGCAATGTGATTTCGATGACCGGCAGGCCACCGTCCACCAAGGCCTGACTGACGGCGATGGCCGTGTCTTCATCGTCGAATTTCAGGACGGGAATGACCGGCGCGAGAGCCAGTATTTCGTCCATACGGTCGTGCCTGCTTTTCATCGCGCTCATCCTCATGCCCGGCTGTTACCGGATTGCGCGAAGGACTAGGCCAAGCGGCGGATGATGGAAAGTGTTCTGCGATGCGCTTGCGAAACGAAGGCCGCCCCTGTTGCCAAAAGGCGGCGGAATGTGCCCGCACCCGAAAGCCCGGCGATCCGCAAAGCCGCATCGAGGCCAAACAATGCGAAAGCTTCATTGAACCCTACAATGCCGGTCGATGGCAGCAGCCGCTTGCTTTGAAAGCGCCGCAAAGCCTTGTCCGTCTGCATGCCGAACAGGCCGTCCGCTTTCAGCGAGTATCCCTTGCCGGTCAGCGCTCGTTGCAGCTGCCGAACATCAGGCCCACGGGCACCGAACTGTAGTCTGCGGTCGGCATCCGCTTCTGCGACGACGGCGGGCAGACTCTCTTTCGCTCACCATCCAGCCTTTTGATCCCAGCGCCGTGAAGCGGCTGCCATGCGGGTGTCATAGCGGTTCTTCGCAAAGCCCGGCCCGTTGTAACGCCGTGCAAATGTGCGGAAATCCGCCGCCCGTAAAGCCTCGCATAAATCGGCCTTGTCGATATAACGCGCCATCAGCTCCACCTGACCCGCCACACCGGACCGGGCGACGACCACGAGCGCATCCACGCTGCCATAGCCCAACCAGGACCAGTGAGACCCCATGACCTGACCAAGCCCCCAGCTGACGGAGGAATAGGCAGCGACACGGTCGATGGCGACGGCCCTCCCCAACAGTTTCCATCGACCAGCTTGCGTGCGTCGGATTCTTTATCGCCCCGGCCTTCGGGCTGGCCAGCCCTAGTGCGCGCGCTTCATGGCGTTTGCCACTGCCAAGCAGCCGGTCGAAATAATGCCCCTCGAACCGGATCAGCGGTTCACGGCGACTGCCGATTTTCGCCAAGGCCCGTCCGCCGGACTCGACTTCCGCCACGGCCAGCAAGGCGGCAGGCGGCACATCCAGCCGCTCCGCAATCTGAGTGATTTCCGCGATAACCTGCTCGTCGAACATGTCCGACACTCCCGAATGGAATTTCGGGAAGTATCGGCGAGGTTCAGCGGCGTTGGATAAATCGAGCGGACCTTATCCCATCGTGGGAATGGAGAACTCCGCCCCTTCCTTGATGCCGGAAGGCCACCGCGACGTGATCGTTTTGGTGCGCGTGTAGAACCTGAACGCATCAGGCCCGTGCTGGTTGAGATCGCCGAAGCCGGACCGCTTCCACCCACCGAATGTGTAATAGGCGATCGGCACCGGAATCGGCACGTTGACGCCCACCATGCCCACATTGATGCGGCTGGCAGAAATCCCGCGCCGCATCGCCGTCGCGGGTGAAGATGGCGACGCCGTTGCCGTATTCATGGGTCATCGCCAAGTCGACGGCTTCCTCGTAGTCGCCAGCGCGAACGACGGTTAGGACCGGGCCGAATATTTCCTCGCGGTAGATCGTCATATCCTTCGTGGCGTTGTCGAACAGACAACCGCCCACGTAGAATCCGTTCTCATAGCCCTGCATCGAGAACCCGCGACCGTCGACCGCGAGAGTCGCGCCTTCCTCGACGCCCTTTTCGATGTAGCCCAGCACCCGCTCGCGGGCTTCCTTCGTGACCAAGTGGCCCGAAGTCGGCATCGTCGCCCGCCGTATAAGGCGCGATCTTGAGATTTTCGACGCGGGGAATGAGCTTGTCCATCAACCGGTTGGCCGTATCTTCACCCACGGGCACGGCGACGGAAACGGCCATGCAGCGTTCGCCAGCCGCACCGTATCCGGCACCCACCAGCGCATCGACGACCTGATCCATATCGGCATCGGGCATGATGATCATGTGGTTCTTGGCACCGCCGAAGCATTGTGCCCGCTTTCCGTAGCGCAGGCGCGGGTGTAGACATATTCGGCAATCGGCGTGGAGCCGACGAAGCCGATGGCCATGATGTCGGGATGATCGAGAATGCCGTCCACGGCTTCCTTGTCACCATGCACGACATTCAAGATACCGTCCGGCAGACCGGCTTCTGTCAGCAGTTCGGCCAGCATCAGCGGCACGGACGGGTCGCGCTCGGAGGGTTTGAGAATGAAGGCGTTGCCACATCACGATAGCAGGGCAGAATTTCCACATGGGAATCATGGCGGGAAAGTTGAACGGCGTGATGCCCGCCACGACGCCGAACGGTTGGCGCACGGAATGGATGTCGATGCCCGGCCCGCGCGCCTTCGGTGAACTCACCCTTCAGCAAATGCGGCGCACCGATGCAGAACTCGGCCACTTCGAGACCGCGGATAATGTCGCCCTTGGCGTCCGGTCGTGTCTTGCCGTGTTCACGAGACAGGGCCTCGGCCAGCTTATCCATGTCGCGGTGCAACAGGCGCACGAACTCCATCATCACGCGCGGCGCGCTTTCTGCGGATTGGTGGCCGCCCATGCAGGCTGTGCAGCGACGGAATTGGCGATGGCAGTGTTCAACTCGTCGGCGGAAGCCAGCGGCACGTGCGCCTGCACTTCGCCGGTGGCGGGATTGAAAACGTCCGCCGAACGGCCTGACGCGCCTTCTACCCGTTTGCCGCCGATATAATGTGGAATGGTGTCCATGGTCCGTGTCTCCGCAAAGGTTTTACCGCTTGTAAGCGACGAAACCGTACTGCGAAAGCCACGACGCGCTGCTGTGGAGCCGCTTTTGGAACGAAGGGCAATGGCGGGGCGTTCCGCCAGCAGTCCAATCTTATAACGAGGTTTTCCATGTCCGGTTTTACCATTCCCCACGACGCCTGGGTGCTTGTCGCTGACAGCGAGAAAGCCCTGTTCCTGCGTAACGAGGGCGATGAGGAGTATATGAACCTCGAAGTTATCCGCGAAATGGAGCAGGACAATCCGCCCAATCGCGAGCAGGCCGCCAACCGGCGCGGCCGTGTCAGCAATGGCGGCGGGGGCGGCGAGCACCGTTCAGCCGTCGAAGATACGGACTGGCACCGGATGAACAAGGAGCAGTTTGCCAAGGACATTTCCGCAAAGCTCTACGAACTTGCCCATAAGGGCCGCTACGATAAACTTCTCATCGCCGCTGCCCCCCTCGTGCTGGGCGAAATGCGGAAAGAGATGCATCAGGAAGTCACCAATAAGATGATCGGCGAGCTGGACAAGAACCTTACCAACCTGCCGATCCACGAGATCGAAGAGCACCTGAAAGCCTAACGGCCTTCAGCGCCCTCGCAGCCTCGGATCAAGCGCATCGCGCAGACCGTCGCCGATATAGTTGATCGACAGAACGGTGAGCGAAATGGCCAGTCCGGGCCACAGCACACGGCCCGGATATTGCTGAAGATACGGCACCGCATCACTCAACAGGCGGCCCCATGTGGGAAAGTCCGGCGGGAAGCCGAGACCGAGAAATGACAGCGCGCTTTCGGTGATGATGGCGGTCGCTACTCCAAGCGTAGCCGACACCATGATAGGCGACAGCACGTTCGGCAAAATATGCCGCGTGATAATGCGTTTGGAAGGCGCGCCGATGCTTTTGGCCGCCAACACGAATTCCCGCTCCTTCAACGCCAGCACGTCACCGCGCACAATGCGCGCCGCCTGCATCCACGAAGTCGCGCCGATCGCCCCGACCATCAAGACAAAGATGCCGCCCTCAGGCCCCATCACACCGTTCAGGCTTTCGCGGAACAGCATGACGATGACCAGTAGCAGCGGCAGCAACGGCAGGGCGAGAAAGAGGTCGGTAAACCGCATCAGCGGCCCGTCGAGCCGTTTGAAATATCCGGCCAGCACGCCCACAAGCGTGCCGAGAAACAGCGACAATACCATGGCCGTGATACCGACCGCCATCGACACCTGACCGCCGGACAGGACACGGGCAAACAGATCGCGCGCCCAAGTTGGTCCGTGCCCAACGGATGGGCGAATGAAAAGCCCTGATTGCGTGAGCGGATATCCACGAATGTCGGGTCGAGCGGCCACAGGAACGGTCCGAATATGACGAGGGCCAGAATGGATAAGAAGACCACCGCGCCGAACAGCGCGCCCTTATGTGTTTTGAACTGCGCCCAGACATCACCGGCAAACGTGCGCTGTTCGCCCAATGCCGCATCGGGGAAGACAGCCTCGATCTCCGATCGCGTTACCGCAAGATGAGGCAAAGCACCGCCCAGCATGGGGGCGGCAACGGCAACGCCATCGGTCACATCCCGCGGGTTGCGGGCCGGGCCCGGGACTGTGCCTGAAGGTTGGTTGCGGGCATCAGTCATAGCGGATCCTCGGGTCCATGATGCCGTAGAGAACATCGGCAATCAGGTTGGCCAGCACGATCAGCACGGCGAACATGAAGGTGATCGTCTGCACGGTGGGCACGTCGCCGCCCTGAATGGCGATGATGAGCAACTGCCCCAGCCCGTTCACCTTGAACACCTGCTCGGTGATGATCGCCCCGCCGAAAATGGCGGGCACGCCCAGCGCGATAACCGTGATGACGGGGATCATGGAGTTGCGAAGCACATGCACCATCACCACGGCGCTTTCCTTCAGCCCCTTGGCGCGGGCCGTCCGCACATATTCCTGACTGAGATTGTCCAGCATGGAAGCGCGCAAGAACCGGCTGATCTGCGCCGTGGTCTGCAACGCAAGCACCATCACGGGCATGATCATCTGCTTGAACTGCTGCACGAAAGCATCCCACGAGTCGACTACGAGGGTGGTGTCGTAGATCGATGGCAACCATCCCAGTTGGACCGAGAAGATGACGATCACCAACACGCCGGAGAAGAACGGCGGCACGGAAAAGCCGATCATCGACACGAACGTACCGGCCTGATCGAACCACGAATATTGCCGGTAGGCGGAAATGATGCCGATGGGCACCGCAATCAGAATGCCCACGATATAGCTGGTTCCCACCACCCAGAGCGTCTGGGGCATGCGCTGGGCGATGATGTCCATGACTGGCGAGCGGGTCTGGTAGGATATGATGCGCTGGCCGACTTCGAACCCAGTGCCAAAGCGTTCGTTCATCCAGTGCATCGGCTCGTTGACGACGAGTTGTTTGAGCCAGAGGAAAAACTGAACGATGAATGGCTCGTTGAACCCCAGGCTTTCGCGGATTTTCTCCCGCACTTCCGGCGGAATGGTCAGCGGCAGATTGGCGGTCGGGTCTGACGGCGACAGTTTTACGATGAAGAAGATGACGAAACTGATGAACAGCAGTGTCGGGATGGCCAGCGCCAGACGGCGTATGGTGAATGTCAGCATGGGGAGGCCATCGGCACCATGGGCGTGTCTTTCCTAAGCGAAAGCAAAAAGGGCGGTAGCCGAAGCCACCGCCCTCTTGGATAAAGCCTTATTCGGCTTCCTTGCGATACCAATCCGCGACGTTCCACAACTCGGAATCCCAGGTGTTGAGCACAACACCGCCGAGCGTGTTGGAGCACTCCGGACACACGGCCACGGTCGACGAGCGGCACGATGGTCATGGAGTCCTTCGTGAGCGCATCGTTCATCTTCTTGGCAAGTGCCTGTCGGGCTGCCGGATCACCGGTGCGGCCGAGTTCGGCGGCCATCGCGTCATACTCTTCCGAGCAATGACGGTTGATGTTCTCACCCTGCCAGCCTGTTTCCGGGCGCGGTGCCTTTTCGCAGGTGTACTGCGTCAGATACTGCTCCGGATCGGTGCCGTCGAAGTTGTTGGCGTACATTTCCACGTCCGCATAAAACTTCTGGAACGTGTCCGGGGATGCCGGATCGCCACCGAAGAACACCGAACCGTCGATGTTGCGAAGCTCGGTTTCGACGCCGATGTCCTGCCAGTTCTGCTTGATGATCGCCTGGAAATCCTGACGAACGGCATTTGTGGAAGACTGGAAGAGAAGCGAAAGCTTCTTGCCGTCTTTCTCGCGGATACCGTCGGACCCCGGAACCCAACCGGCTTCGTCGAGCAGCGCCTTGGCACCTTCGATGTCCTGCGTCAGGCAATCCGTGTTGTCGGAAGCGTAGGCAGCGGGGGCTGGAACGAGATTACATGTCGGACGACCGGCCTGGCCGTAACCGATTTCCACCAGCAGCGGACGGTCGATGGCCATGGACAGCGCACGGCGCACATTCACGTCCGACAGAATCGGATGCGGATGCTTGGCCGTGGAGCGCTCGCCTTCCGGAAGATCCGGGGACGGGTCAGTCATGTTCATCTCGATACGCTCGACCAGTGTGCCGAATGCGGAGACGGGCATACCCTTGCCGCCTTCCGTCATCTGCGCCAGCACATCCGGTGCAAGCTGCAGGTTCCAGGCGTAATCGTATTCGCCTGTTTCCATGACGGCACGTCCCGCAGCAGCAGCATCACCACCACCCTTGAAGGTCAGCGTTGCAAACGCCGGCTTGCTCGGGTCGCGGTAGTTTTCGTTGGCCGCCATCGTGATCACGTCGTTCGGCTTGAACTCGGTGACGGTGAAGGGACCGGTGCCGATGGGCGAGAAGTTGGCGTCCGTGCATTCCGGAGCCTTGGCACCGAGGCAATCGGCGAACTGCGCTTTCTGGATGATGGGGGACTGGCCACCGACAAATGCGGAATACGGCACGAATTTTGCTTCGGTATAGTTGACCACGATGGTCTGCGCGTCCGGTGTTTCCACCGAGGCGATACCGTCGAACTTGGCCGACTGGGCGCAACCGCCTTCAGGATCGGTGCAATATTCGTAGGTGAATTTCACATCTTCAGATGTGACCGGCGTGCCGTCGGACCACATGATGCCATCTTTCAGTTTCCACGTGATCTGTGTGGAGCCTTCATTGATGCCGCCATTTTCCAGCGTCGGAATGGATTCGGCAAGAAAAGCCACAAGCTCGCCGTTCTCGTCGAAGCGTGCGAGAGGTTCGAGAACGAGCGACGCCGCCTCGATGTCCTTGGTGCCGCCCGAAAGATACGGGTTCATGATCGACGGCGCCTGCCAGTAGATGATCTTGACCTCACCGTCGCGTCCGCGTTCGCCTTCCGATTGGGCGTAGGCAGCACCGATGGCTACGCCCATCGCGGCGCTCGCCAGCAGCATTGTTTTGAAAGTCTTCATTTAAGCTCTCTCCTTGTTGATACGGCGGTTGGCCCGCCGTTCGTTGGTTTAGTCACGCAGTTGGCTCAAACCGCGCCATCATGCGAAATGGCAGGCGACGAACCGCTCGTCCGCTCCGCCCCCTGCACTTCCAGACTCAATGGAACGCCATTGCGGCGGCACCGTAAAGCACTTTTCTGTGTCCTGCCCCGCTTCGGTCATTTCCTTTTGCAGCGGGCAGCGCGTGCAGAACACGCAACCGGGCGGAGGTGCTGCCGGACTGGGCACGTCTCCGGTCAGAATAGTGCGCTCCCGTTTGGCCTCGACAGCCGGGTCCGCCATGGGCACGGCTGACAGCAGCGCTTTCGTGTAGGGATGGCGCGGGTCGGCATAGAGATCGGCCACCGGGGCCAGTTCCATGATCTTGCCCAGATACATGACGGCCACGCGCGATGCGATATGGCGCACCATGGACAGATCATGTGAAATGAACAGGTAGGTCAGCCCCCGCTCGGCCTGCAAATCCTCCAGCAGGTTCACCACCTGCGCCTGAATCGACACGTCCAGCGCAGCGATCGGCTCGTCGCACACGATGAAATCCGGGTCGAGCGCCAATGCCCGCGCGATACCGATACGCTGCCTCTGGCCGCCGGAAAATTCGTGTGGATAGCGGTTTACGTAATCCGGATTGAGGCCGACCTGATCGAGCAGTTCCCGCACCCGCGCAATGCGCTCCTCGGCGGTCAAGCCGGTATGCTCCACCAGCGGTTCGGCGATGATGGCGCCGACCGTCATGCGCGGATTGAGACAGGCTTGCGGGTCCTGAAAGATCATCTGCATGCGCGGACGCATCTTTCGCATGGCGTCGTCCGACAATTCGGCAATATCGGTGTTCTCGAACCGCACAGTGCCGGATGTCGGGTCGTACAGGCGCAACACGGCACGGCCGGCGGTGGACTTGCCGCAACCGCTTTCACCCACAAGCCCGAGCGTTTCACCCCGGCGAATATCGAGGGTGATGCCATCGACCGCCTTCACCTCCCCCACCCTGCGGCGCAGCAGTCCCGCATGGATGGGAAAGTGTATCTTCAGATCGTCGATGGAAAGCAGCGTCTCGCTCATGCGGCCGCCTCGTCGCTCTCGACTTCCAACCAGCACCGCGATTGCTGACCCGGACCGGCATCGAACATGGGAGGGTTCTGCTGCAGGCAACGGGCGTGGACATGGTCGCACCGTGGCGCAAACGGGCAGGCATGGAGCGGCTTGCGAAGGCTGGGGGCTTGACCCGGTATCGAGCGCAAACGCTCGTCGCGCCCCTCATGCAATTCCGCATTCGGCAGCGTTTCCAACAGCGCCCTCGTATAGGGATGGCGTGGATTGGCATAAAGCCTGTCCACATCCGCCATTTCCACGATCTGCCCGCCATACATGACGGCCACGCGGTCCGCGATGCCGGCAACGACGCCGAGATCATGTGTTACCCACACGATGGCCGTGCCTGTCTTCTCGCGCAGGTCCTTCACCAGTTCGATGATCTGCGCCTGCACCGTCACGTCCAACGCGGTGGTCGGTTCATCGGCAAACAGCACCTTGGGGTCGCAAGCCAGTGCGATGGCGATCATCACCCGCTGGCGCATTCCGCCGGAAAACTGGTGCGGATAGTCGTTCAACCGTTCATCCGGCTGGGGAATGCCCACCAACGCGAGCAATTCCGCAGCCCGCCCTCTCGCAGCCTTGCCGGACAAGCCCATATGCAGCTTCAACGGTTCGATAAGCTGGAAGCCGACCGTGAAGACCGGATTGAGCGATGTCATCGGATCCTGAAAGATGAAGCCGATATCGCCGCCGCGAACGGCGCGCAGTTCCTCGTCCGACATGGCCAACAGGTCGCGCCCGTTGAACAGAGCCTTGCCGGCACGGATGTGCGCGGGCGGTATCGGCAGCAATTTCAGGCACGACATCATGGTGACGGACTTGCCGGACCCGGATTCACCGACAACGCCCAACAATTCCCCGGCTTTCAACGAAAAACTGACATCGTTGACGGCATGAACGTCGCCGGAGGACGTTTTGAACGTCGTCGTCAGCCCTTCGACAGACAGCACCGCCTCACCCCGCGTAGAGTGGCTGGAAGCGTTCGATGTGCGCTGGTCTTCACCTGACATGGAAGGTGAGATTAGCGAAGGCAGCGGGCCATGCAAGCGCCGAAATCGAATTAAGAACAGCTATCGTCACGCCATGGCGTTTTGTGCCAATCTGTAGCCGCAATTCACGTCATGGTGCGTGGAGTGTGCGGTCTTTCGCGGGCATACAGTCCGTGCGAAGGTGCAGACGGTTGTCCACACGACCCAGTTTCAAGCGTTTTAAGGAGTCCGGCCATGCGCCGCACGTTGCATTCATCCATTTTGCCGATCATCGCCATGGTTTTTCTCGCACTCGTCGCCGGTTGCGCCAAAAAACAGCCATTGCCGGACAACAACGCCCAGCTTGGCATCAATGATGGAACCGGTTCGGCAACGCCGGGCTCGCAGCAGGATTTCACGCTGAATGTGGGAGACCGGGTGTTCTTCACCACCGATTCCAGCTCGTTGACCGGGGAAGCGCGCGCAACGCTCGACAAACAGGCTACTTGGCTGGCACGTTACCCCAACTATTCGATCACCGTGGAAGGCCATGCAGACGAGCGCGGCACACGGGAATACAACATCGCACTCGGCGCCCGCCGCGCTTCCGCGACCCGGGACTATCTTGCATCCCGCGGTATCAATCGCGGCAACATCCGCACGATTTCCTACGGCAAGGAACGCCCTGTTGCGGTCGGCTCCGACCTCACATCGTTGAACCAGAACCGCCGCGCCGTCACCCTGCTCGGCGGCGCAGGCAGCTAGGAAGACATTTATGCGCGTCCTGATTACAGCCTTATCCCTCCTCGTTGCCACATCGGCGCTGGCAGCGCCGCGCTGGGCATCGCCGGTCGGTGAAACAGTTCCGTCTGTCGTCGTGCCCGTGCAGGCAGACCAGTCCTTCCGCGTTAACGAATTGGAGGAACTGATCCGCCAGCTCAACGGTCGCATCGAGGAGTTGACGTTCCAGATTCTGGAAACGCAGGAAAACCTGCGCCGCCAGCAGGAAGACTACGAACTGCGTTTTCAGGAACTGGAAGACCGGCAGGGTTCGGCGCCGTCGGATGGGTCCACGGCAGTTGCGGAAAACGAAAGCGGGGTCTCCGACCGCCTGGGAAAGCCTGAGACCACGCTGGAAGCTGACGCCTCCGGCGATGCACTGGCCGATACGGATGTATCCGACCGCTCCGTCGCAGAGGTTTCCCCTGACGCCGAAACAAACGGTGATGACCTCGCCAGCCGTGATCTCGAACCCCGCGCATTGGGCACGTTGATTTTCGACGCCGAGGGCAACGTGGTCGACGCCGCACCCGCTGACGATGCGGGCCGCGTTCTGGACGGGTTGGACAGCACTTCCGCCGATGCGGCGCCCGAAGCGGTGGATGCGGCCATCTTTGGTGCGTCGCCGGAGGACGTCCTGCTGGTCTCCCAAGAGGCTGTGACCAACCGGGACTATCCCCGTGCGGAACAGGCGGCCCGGGCAGCCTTGCAAGCGTGGCCGGAAAGCGCGGTCGCAGGCGAAACCAAAGCTGCGCTTGGTGAAGCCCTGTTCTGGCAAAAGCGCTACTATGACGCCGCACAAGTACAGCTCGACGCGCACCGCACGGCACCGGAAGCCGACACGGCTGCCGACAATCTGCTCGGTCTCGGTTTGTCGCTGGCGGGTCTCAACCAGCGCGAAGTCGCCTGCGCGACCTATGCCGAAGTGTTGAACCAATATCCGGATGCGGCCCCGCGCCTCGCCCCGCGTCTCCGCGACGAACAGGCGGCTGCGCGCTGCATCTAAGCATGACGCCGCCGCGATATGATTGGCATCGGGACGCCAGATCATCTGAGGAACCGGAACTCCGCTTCGAGCCTCACTTCCAGAATGACGGCCTGCCCGTGCCCCCCGACCGGCACATACTTGTCGCCGTTTCCGGCGGGGGCGATTCCATGGCTTTGCTCCATTGCCTTGCTGATTGGCGCGCCCGATCCGGTTGTCGGCTGACTGTGGCCACCGTCGATCACGGCTTGCGGGACGGCAGTGCGGAAGACGCTCTTTTCGTAACCAATATATGCCTGCCACTCGGATTGCCCCACCGGACACTTGTCTGGCGGCATAAGCCGACCGGCACACGCTCTTCAGCCTCGGCCCGTATGGCGCGCTACGCTTTGCTGCACGCTCATGCACGCGACGTTGGGGCCACCTGTATCGCCCTCGGCCACACGCGGGACGATCAGGCGGAAACAGTCACCATGCGTGCGGGGCGGCTTGGACACGCAACCGGCGGCACAAGTGGGTTCGCTGGAATGGCGGCGCGCACCGGACTGGTGATCGAAGGCCATCGTATCGACCTGTTCCGCCCTCTGCTTCACATTTCCCGCCAGCGGTTACGGGACCATCTCACCAAACATGCTCTGCCTTGGCGCGATGACCCAACCAATGATGATCTGGCATACGAACGTGTCCGTATCCGGCAAGGACTGGCGGCGTGCAAAGACCCCGCCGCCCGCGCCCGCTTCGCCAGCCTGTGCGGGCGCAGCCGGTCTTGGTGTGCGGCTCAGGTGGCGGCTTATCTGCGGGCCAATGGTTCGCAGAGCGCTGGTATATTGAGGCTGGCACAACCAGGCTCCGTGCCCGCAATCATCCTGGCCGGAGCCATTGCTGCTGCCGTGCGGCGCATCGGTGCCAACGCTTACCCAATTCCCGTCTCGAAGCTGGACCCCATCCTGAACGCGGTGCACCGCGGCAAACCGACCCGCTACGCGGTGGGGCGGTGCCTGCTGACGTTCGATAAAGAGTGCATTACCGTGCAAACCGAATGCCGGCCCGGGCGGACGGACGAACCCGGCAGCGTCCACTACATCTCGAGTTTCGATGCGCCCATTCACCGAGCGCTGGACCTTATCGCGACGGCGGAAACACTGGATGCCGGTTCATCAGCTTAGGATGCCGCAGCATTGTTCCCTTGGCAGCGGGCACCGCTCTGCCTATCTTGCATTCAACAGGGGTCGTTGCCGAAACCCCGCCCACAGGCGCGGTCCACCTGTATGGACTGTGAGAAAGTGAACCTATGAACACCAATTTCCGCAATTTTGCCTTGTGGGGCCTGATCGCCCTGCTGCTGGTCGCCCTGTTCCAGATGTTCCAGCCTTCGACCAACGAACCCGCCACGAATGAGATCGCCTATTCGTCGTTTCTCGAAGCAGTGGAAAAGAATCGCGTTCAGGCCGTCACCATTCAGGGCGATCAGATTACCGGCACCTACACGGACCAGTCGGTCGGTTTTGCCACTTATGCGCCGTCCGATCCCGATCTCGTCAAGCGTCTCGACGCGCAAGGTGTGACGATCACGGCCAAGCCGCTGACGGATGGCCGCTCGTCCTTCATGGGCATGTTTCTGAACTGGTTGCCGCTGCTGCTGCTGATTGGCGTGTGGATTTTCATCATGCGCCAGATGCAGTCCGGTCAGGGCAAGGCCATGGGCTTCGGCAAGTCCAAGGCGAAGCTGATGACCCAGATGGAAGGTCGCGTGACCTTCGATGACGTGGCCGGTGTGGACGAAGCCAAGGAAGATCTGGTCGAAATCGTCGACTTTCTGCGCGACCCGCAGAAATTCCAGCGTCTTGGTGGCAAGATGCCCCACGGCGTGTTACTCGTCGGCCCTCCCGGTACCGGTAAGACGCTGACCGCCCGCGCGGTCGCCGGCGAGGCCAATGTGCCGTTCTTCACCATTTCCGGTTCGGATTTCGTTGAAATGTTCGTCGGTGTCGGTGCATCCCGCGTGCGTGATATGTTCGAACAGGCGAAGAAAAATGCGCCTTGCATCGTCTTCATCGACGAGATCGATGCCGTCGGTCGCAGCCGTGGCTCCGGCATGGGTGGTGGCAACGATGAACGCGAGCAGACGCTCAACCAGTTGCTGGTGGAAATGGACGGGTTCGAAACGAACGAAGGCATCATTCTCATCGCCGCCACCAACCGTCCCGACGTGCTGGACCCTGCGCTTCTTCGCCCCGGCCGTTTCGACCGTCAGGTCGTCGTGTCCAACCCGGATATCATGGGCCGCGAAGCAATCCTAAAGGTTCACGTCAAGAACGTGCCGCTGGCACCCAATGTCGATTTGAAGGTCATCGCACGCGGAACGCCGGGTTTCTCCGGTGCCGATTTGGCAAACCTGGTCAACGAGGCGGCCCTGCTTGCAGCCCGGCGTGAAAAGAGGCTCGTTACAGCTGCCGAATTCGAGGACGCCAAGGACAAGGTGATGATGGGTGCCGAACGGCGCACCATGGTCATGTCGGAAGAAGAGAAGCGCAACACCGCTTATCACGAGGCAGGCCATGCTCTGCTTGCGATTACCGTGCCGTCCTCGCATCCCGTCCACAAGGCAACCATCATCCCGCGCGGTCGGGCGCTGGGCATGGTGATGCAGCTGCCCGAGCGGGACCAGATTTCCATGTCATACGAAGAGATGACATCACGTCTGGCAGTCATGATGGCGGGTCGCGTGGCGGAAGAGCTGACATTCGGCAAAAAGAACGTGACGTCGGGCGCATCCTCCGACATCGATCAGGCAACGAAACTCGCTCGCGCCATGGTGACGCAATGGGGGTTTTCCGACAAGCTCGGCAAGGTCGCCTACGCTGAAACCCAGCAGACCTTCATGGGCCAGTCCATGGGCCAGACCAGCAATGTGTCTGAAGATACAGCGCAGATCATCGATGCGGAGGTTCGCCGCCTTGTCGATGAAGGCCATGAAACGGCTCGAAAGGTTCTGACAAAACGAAAGAAGCATCTCGAAATCTTGGCGCAGGGCTTGCTCGAATACGAAACGCTGACGGGTAAGGAAATTGCCGAGCTGTTGGAAGGAAAGCCACCATCGCGCGATCTTGGCGATGATACCCCGCCATCCCGCGGGTCGGCCGTACCGAAATCCGGCGCAAAGCCCAAACCGCGAAAGGGTGACGAACCCGACACCGGTGGGCTGGAACCCCAGCCGTCCTGATCGGAACAGTGGAGTGACCATAACGGCGCGGAGATTATTCTCCGCGCCGTTTTCGGTTTTGCACGTCCGCGCTTCCCTTCCCTCCACACGCTGTCACATCATGTGAATGACGACGCCGTCGCTTCCAGCTAGTGTCTGTCGATAACCGGTAACGGGATCGAATACCTTTTCGATTAGCCAGACCGCAATCGACCGCCTCGAGTAGGACACAACATGAGCAGCGCAACGACACGCAAATATTTCGGCACCGACGGCATTCGCGGGTTTGCCAACAAAGGCCCGATGACAGCCGAAACGGCCATGAAGGTCGGCATGGCAGCCGGAATGCTGTTCAAACGCGGGCGCCACAAGCACCGCGTGGTGATCGGCAAGGACACACGCCTGTCCGGTTACATGATCGAGAATGCGTTGGTTGCAGGCTTCACCGCCGCTGGCATGGACGTTTTCCTGCTCGGCCCCATTCCAACCCCGGCGGTCGCCATGCTCACCCGCTCCATGCGTGCGGACATTGGCGTGATGATTTCGGCCTCCCACAACCCGTACCACGATAACGGCATCAAACTGTTCGGCGCGGATGGCTACAAGCTTGTGGACGATGACGAAATCGCGATTGAGGAACTGATCGAAACAGATCTGACGGCCCGCCTTGCCACCGGCAAAAGCATCGGTCGCGCCACGCGTGTGGACGGGGTGCAGGATCGTTATATCGAGACCGCCAAACGCAGCTTGCCGCGCAACATGTCCCTCGACGGTCTGCGTATTGCGGTCGATTGTGCCAATGGTGCCGCCTACAAGGTCGCACCTCAGGCGCTTTGGGAACTTGGCGCGGAGGTCGTGACCATCGGCAACAGACCGGACGGCACGAACATCAACGCCGATTGCGGCTCTACCCATACCCGCCTGCTGCAGAATAAGGTCAACGAGGTGCGCGCCGATATCGGCATCGCGCTCGATGGCGATGCGGACCGGGTGATTGTGGTGGACGAGAACTCGAACGTGGTGGATGGCGACCAGCTGATGGCCGTCGTCGCCCAGTCCTGGCAGGCATCCGAGCGGTTGCGCGGAAATGGCATTGTGGCAACGATCATGTCCAATCTGGGCCTCGAACGCTACCTCCACTCGCTCGACCTGTCGTTGGCCCGCACAACGGTTGGTGACCGCTATGTGGTCGAACATATGCGGAAGAACGGCTTCAACGTCGGCGGCGAACAGTCCGGCCACCTCGTTCTGTCCGACTATGCGACCACCGGAGATGGCCTCGTGGCAGCCCTGCAAGTGCTGGCCGTCGTCCGCAACAGCGGAAAGCGGGTGTCGGAAATCTGCAATCGGTTCGACCCGGTACCGCAGGTCTTGAAGAACGTGCGCTTTGAGACCGGCGAACCCCTGGAAGCCGATGCGGTGGTAAAATGTATCGAAGACGCCCGCCAACGCCTTGCCAATTCAGGCCGCGTCGTCATCCGGAAGTCCGGCACCGAGCCGCTGATCCGCGTGATGGCAGAAGGAGATGACGAGACGCTGGTCAACAGTGTGGTCGACGACATTTGCACGGAAGTGCGCAAGGCTGCTGCCTAGGCGCGACGATCAGGCCGCCAGCGTGGTCCTCTGACCGGCATGTGAATCTGCACCTGCATTGGAACCGGCGTCGGCAGACCCACTGACCTCTGGCGCGTAGTGATAGCAGTTCCGACCGCCTTCCTTTGCGCTGTAAAGGGCCGTATCGGCTATTTTCAATGCCTTGTCGAAGCCTATGGCATTGTCA
This sequence comes from uncultured Alphaproteobacteria bacterium, assembly GCA_963799325.1. Taxonomy (GTDB): domain Bacteria; phylum Pseudomonadota; class Alphaproteobacteria; order Rhizobiales; family Rhizobiaceae; genus Pseudahrensia. Next base: position 37,380 of record CAWCWS010000008.1, read on the forward strand.
CACCACGCACCACCTATGCTGATGGAGAGCGTACAGGGCTTGTCATCGGGCCCGAATGCTATGTTGGAAACAGCATGACGCAAGCGTGTCACGACAGCCTCGCTCTCCTTGGGCGCGATCTCCCGTAAATAAATCACGAATTCCTCCCCGCCAACGCGGGCCAGCAGATCATCGGGTCTCACATGCTCGGCCAATGCACTGGCAATAAGCTGCAGGGCTTTATCGCCGCCATCGTGGCCATAAGTATCGTTGACGCGCTTGAAGTGATCGACATCCAGAAAAAGCAACATGCCGCCCCGGTCACGGGAGAGGTAGCGGTGCAGTTGGGTGACGAAGGCTTCGCGGTTGGGGAGACCTGTGAGAAAATCCCGTTCGGCCTTTCGTCTCAGCTTGATGTTGGCGAGTAGAAGTGCATCGCGCACCTCTTCCAGCTGTGCGTTCATGCCGGCAAGTTCGATCTTTTGATGCTCGAATATGATGCCCGTCGGAAATGCCACCAGCACCGGCACGATCAGCGTGAGCCAGAAAACGTCGGAAGACATTGCGTTGGCATCGGCACCAACTGTCACCCATGTAATCGCCCAGGACACACCCATCGCGATCATGGTGATGAAAATGGCATTCTTGAAAACACGTCTCATGGCACTGGCTCCCGGTTCAGGAGACAAGCGTGACAGAAACATGAAAACAGGCCGTTTCGCAGAACGGTTATCCCGTTCTCAAATGCGAAGAGCCTGTTTTATCGGCTGCGTTAGGTTTTAAGTAAGGATCGCGGGGGCGCGCGCCGTATGCGGGCCCGCCGGAGAAGAGCGCTCTGGGCGTGTTAGGCGCTTTTGGCCATCTGAACATCGTCCGGTTCGCGCAGCACGTAGCCACGGCCCCAAACTGTTTCGATGAAGTTCGTGCCGCCCGTGGCCGAAGCCAGCTTCTTGCGAAGCTTGCAGATGAAGACGTCGATGATCTTCAATTCCGGCTCGTCCATGCCGCCGTAGAGATGGTTGAGGAACATTTCCTTCGTCAGCGTGGTGCCCTTCCGCAGGGAAAGCAGCTCCAGCATCTGATATTCCTTGCCGGTCAGATGAACGCGCTGGCCAGCGACTTCCACCGTCTTGGCATCCAGATTGACCTTCAAATCGCCGGTCGTGATGATCGACTCCGCATGGCCCTTGGACCGGCGCACGATCGCCTGAATGCGGGCGACCAGTTCGTCTTTATGGAACGGCTTGGTCATGTAGTCGTCGGCACCGAACCCGAGGCCACGCACCTTGTCTTCAATCCCTGCCAAACCGGACAGAATGAGAATTGGCGTCTTCACCTTGGACAGACGCAATGTTCGCAAAACCTCGTAACCGGACATGTCCGGCAGGTTCAGGTCCAAAAGGATGATGTCATAATCGTAGAGCTTGCCGAGATCGACACCCTCTTCCCCCAGGTCGGTCGTGTAGACATTGAACTGCTCGGACTTGAGCATGAGTTCAATGGACTGGGCGGTGGCGCTGTCGTCTTCAATCAGCAGTACGCGCATTTCATTCCCCTTCGAGCGGCTGGTCCGGCGTCCCGCGCATGGTGCGAGCGTTACCGGCCGGGCCGTGGTGGTGGTATTTCGTACGCGATACTGGCCTGAACATGGTTAACAAATGGTTGCCGTCCTGCGCAAGCGCCTGTGGGCAATATTGTAAGACCTTCTCATAACCTTATAATATATCGACATAAATACGAATGCCGATCGCTTCTGAAAACCAGTTAATTTTTACGGTCGAAAAGTGGCAGCTTCAGCCAGGCACGAAATACGCCCGCGCTGCACACTCGTCCGAACGCACGTTCACCATGAACGAGCGAGGTAAACGAATTCTTACCTGCACACACTTTGGAAAGGTCCGTGAAGCGGCTCGTAAGGAACGTGGTGAACAGGCGGTAAATGCACCGTCAATTCGGCAAACGACCGGTAACACGTGTGGTTTTTTAACGATTGTGCCCCAGCGTGAACGACAAGGCCGTGCGTATTTCGGCCCCGGTATATCCGCGCGTTCGATGCGGCTCTCACCGGCAAACGTGTATTTGTTTGGAGTATGGAATATGAAGTCTCGCGAAAGTGTGCTGCGCCTGAAGCAGTTTCAAGTTCAGGAAAAAGCCCGGCAGGTTGCCCAGATCGGCACCATGACGGGGGAATTTACCCGCATGGCGGAAGATCTCGACAAGCAGATTGCCTATGAGGAAAAGAAAGCCGGCATCGAAGATCCCGGCCACTTCGCTTACCCGACCTTTGCAAAGGCCGCGCGTTTGCGCCGCGAGAACTTGCAGACCTCGATACAGGATTTGGCAGACCAGCTGGGTGCTGCGGGGCAAGCGTTGGAAGAGGCCGAGGCGGAACTCGCCAAGGTGGAGGCCAAGGAAGAGCGGGACGGCAAGGTAACGGAAATCGCCGACAAGACTGCCAGCTACGAACAGGCCGGCATGATCGGCTGAACCAGCCCTCGATGCAGGTGGACTTCATGTGGGCTGGCGTTTTCGCCGCCTCACATGAAGCCCCGCACCGTATCGAGAAATTGCGCGCCGAATTCGCGCAGTTTGGTCTTGCCGACACCCTTGATGGTCGCCAGTTCGCCGGACGATGACGGACGCTGCTGGGCGATTTCCTCCAGCGTGCGGTCGGGAAAGATCACATAGGCTGGCACCGAGCGTTCTTTCGCCAAATCGAGGCGCAGCTTTTTCAAGCCTGCCAGCAGGTCGCGGTCTTTCGTTGAAAGATCGGCGGCAGGCTTGGCAGGCGTGCGCGTCGGTTTGCGCGCCACACCGGCTGTCAAACCGGCGGCTGGCAATGCCCGATAGGAAAACGTGCCCTTCCCACGGCTCAGCCCGTTCCCTTTTTCGGTCACGAGAAGACTGTTGTAGCCACCTGTATCGACTTCGAGGAACTCCATCGCAACCATTTGACGGATGATCGACTGCCAGACAGCTTTGCCTGTGCTTTCGCCTTTGCCATGGGCAACGAGGCGATGGTGCTTGGCGTTGAGCACTTTTTCCGTTTCCGCCCCGCGCAACACGTCGATGATGTGTGATTGCCCGTAGCGTTCGCCGGTCTCGAAAATCGCCTCCATGACCAGCAGCGCTTCGTCCGTGCCATCGGTCAGCGCGACCGGATCGGCGCAGACATCGCAATTGCCGCACGGCTCGGACGCATCACCGAAGTAAGCCAGCAACGTCTGTCGGCGGCACGTATTGGCCTCCGCGTAAGCGATGAGCGAGCCGAGCCGCGCCGTTTCCCGCGCCCGGTGGTCGTCGTCTCCGTCGGAACGTTCGATGAACTGGCGGCGCAGACGGATGTCGCCGGGACCGAACAGCATCATGGCGTCGGACGGTTGCCCGTCCCGACCAGCGCGGCCGATCTCCTGATAATAGGCTTCCACCGACCCCGGCAGATCGGTGTGAAAAACGAACCGCACATCGGGCTTGTCGATCCCCATGCCGAAGGCGATGGTGGCGGCCACGATCAACCCGTCCTCCGTCACGAACCGGTCCTGCCGTTCGCTCCGCTCCTCCCGCGCGAGACCTGCGTGATAGGCGAGTGCATTGTGGCCATCGCCGTTCAGCAGGTCAGCCACCTCTTCCGTCTTTTTGCGCGACAGGCAATAGATGATGCCCGTCTGGCCCCTTCGCTCGTCGACATAGGCGAGCAACTGGTCTTTCCAGCCGGATTTCGGCGTCACGTTCAGCGTGATATTGGGCCGGTCGAAACCGGATACGAATGTGCGGTGACCGCCATGGAACAGCTGCACCTCGATATCGCGCCGCGTCTCCTCGTCCGCCGTCGCCGTCATCGCCGCCACCGGAACATCGGGAAAGCGGCGGGAGAGATCGCCGAGGTTCGCGTAGTCAGGCCGAAAGGATGGCCCCCATTGGGAGACGCAGTGGGCTTCATCAATGGCGATCAGCGAGACCGGCAGGCGGGAGACGGCGGCCAGCATCCGGTCCGTCATCAACCGTTCGGGAGCCATGTAGAGAATGCGCGTTTCGCCCGACGCGACGCGCTTCCAGGCTGCTACGTTCTCATCCCGATCCTGCGTGGAATTGATCGCGTCCGCCGCCACACCCGCCAATCGCAGGGCGGACACCTGATCCTGCATCAGTGCGACCAGTGGCGACACCACGATCGTCAGCCCCTGCATCACCAAGGCGGGCACCTGAAAGCACAAGCGACTTGCCCGCACCCGTTGGCATGACAGCCAGCACCGATGTGCCGGACAGCAATGTGTCGATCACCTCTTCCTGCCCCGCACGAAACTCGTCGTAGCCGAATACGGATTTCAGCACGGCGTGCTTAGTGGGATCTGAAGTCATGAAGGGAGAGGGCAACCGAATCGGGACGCCCTACCCTTACCGCCAAGCCGCTCCGACGTCAGGTTTGAACTGCGCTGGACGCTGTGCCCCGCCGTTCCTATAAGCCGCCATAGTATTGACGAACCTATTGAGGCGATCCGTGGCAGGCCATTCCAAATTCAAGAACATCATGCATCGCAAGGGCCGGCAGGATGCCGTGCGCTCCAAGCAGTTCGCCAAGCTGTCGAAGGAAATCACCGTCGCTTCAAAGATGGGCGGCCCGGACCCGGACGGAAACCCGCGGCTGCGTCTGGCGATTCAGAACGCCAAGGGCGTGTCCATGCCCAAGGACAATATCCAGCGGGCGGTCGACAAAGGCGGTGCAGGTGATTCCGAGGACTATTTCGAAATCCGCTACGAGGGTTACGGACCCGGCGGCGTGGCAGTCGTCGTCGAAGCCTTGTCCGACAACCGCAACCGCACCGCCAGCAACGTGCGCGCATGCTTCACAAAGAACGGTGGCCAGTTGGGCGAAACCGGCTCCGTCGGCTTCATGTTCGACCGTGTGGGCGAGATCAAATATCCCGCCGCTATCGGTTCCGAAGACGCCGTCATGGAAGCCGCTATCGAAGCAGGCGCACAAGACGTGACCTCCGACATGGAAGAAGAGGGCGACGGCCACATTATCATCACCGGTTTCGAAGACCTGGGCGATGTCGCCAGCGCATTGGAAGCCAAACTGGGCGAGGCCGAAAGCGTCAACGTCATCTGGAAACCCCAGAACCAGGTGCCGATGGACGAGGACAAGGGCGCGACCATGCTCAAACTCATCGACGCATTGGAAGACGACGATGATGTGCAGAACGTCTATGCCAATTTCGACATCGATGACGAAACCATGGCGAAACTGTCGGCCTAGTGGACGCAACAGTCCGCATTCTCGGCATCGACCCCGGCCTGCGCTTCACCGGCTGGAGCATCGTGGAAAGCGTCGGCTCGCGGCTGATATTCGTAGACGCCGGAACGATCAAATCGGACGCCAAGACCGATCTGGCGACGCGGCTGACCCAGTTGCACGATGGTTTGCAGGATGTGCTTGCACGTCATGCGCCCAGCGAAGCGGCCGTAGAAAACACTTTCGTCAACAAGGATGCGGCGGCCACGCTGAAACTCGGGCAGGCCCGCGGCATCTGCCTGCTCGTCCCCGCTTTGGCTGGCCTGCCTGTCGCGGAATACGCACCCAACGCAGTCAAGAAAGCCGTGATCGGCGTCGGCCACGGCGACAAGAAGCAGATACAGGTCATGGTCGGCTTGTTGCTGCCCAAGGCCGTATGGGACAGCGACGACGCCGCCGACGCGCTCGCCATCGCCATCTGTCATGCCCACCATCGCGGCCCGGCTGATGCCCGCATTCAGAAGGCGCTCGCCTCATGATCGGCAAACTGAAAGGCACGCTCGATTCCATCGGCGACGACTGGATCATCATCGACGTCCATGGCGTCGGCTATCAGGTCCATTGTTCCAGCCGCACGCTCGGCACCCTGCCCGGCACCGGCGAGGCGGTCGTTATGGCCATCGAAACCCATGTGCGCGAAACGGAGATCAAGCTGTTCGGCTTTTCCGCCGATCTGGAGCGCGAATGGTTCCGCCTGTTGCAGAATGTGCAGGGCGTCGGTGCGAAGGTGGCGCTGGCCATTCTCGGCACGCTGACGCCGGGCGATCTTGCCTCCGCCATCGCCTTGCAGGACAAGGCCACCGTGTCCCGCGCGCCCGGCGTTGGCCCGAAGGTGGCGCAGCGAATCGTGGCCGAGTTGAAAGACAAAGCCCCTGCCCTGTCCGCCGACGCCACCGGCACACTCGGCCTGCAACAGGAAATCGGCGCAGGCGTTGCAGGCTCCGCCGTGCAGGATGCGGTCTCCGCCCTCACCAATCTCGGCTATTCCAGCCAGCAAGCCAGTGCCGCCGTGTCCGCTGCCCTTAAAAGCGCGGGTGAGGACGCCACCGGCGCGACCCTCATTCGCCTCGGCCTGCGGGAACTGTCCAAATGAGCGACGACCGCATTCTCGACGCCGAACAGAAAGGCGAAGACATGGCCAGTGAAGGGGAAGACGCCAACATCCGCCCCGAACGGCTGGCGGACTTCACAGGCCAGGCCCAGGCGCGGTCCAACCTCGGCGTGTTCGTGGAAGCCGCCAGACAGCGCAGCGAACCCCTCGACCACGTGCTGTTCGTCGGCCCGCCTGGTCTCGGCAAGACGACACTGGCACAAATCATGGCCAAGGAACTGGGCGTCAATTTTCGCTCTACTTCCGGGCCGGTCATCGCCAAGGCGGGCGACCTGGCAGCACTGCTGACCAATCTCGACGAGCGCGACGTGCTGTTCATCGACGAAATCCACCGCCTCGCGCCTGCGGTGGAAGAAATCCTCTATCCGGCGATGGAAGATTTTCAGCTCGATCTCATCATCGGCGAAGGTCCGGCGGCGCGGTCGGTCAAGATCGACCTTGCCCGCTTCACGCTTATTGCCGCCACCACCCGCCTTGGACTGCTGACCACGCCTCTGCGTGACCGGTTCGGCATTCCCATCCGGCTGCAATTCTACACGGTGGAAGAACTGGAAAAGATCGTCCGGCGCGGCGCGCGCATCTTCGGTATCGGCATCACCGACGACGGCGCGCTCGAAATCGCCCGTCGCGGTCGCGGCACCCCGCGCATTGCCGGACGTCTATTGCGACGGGTTCGGGACTTTGCACTGGTCGCAAAAGTCGATGCCATCGACCGCAAACTCGCCGACACGGCACTCCATCAGCTTGGCGTCGACTCCATCGGGCTGGACGAGTTGGACCGGCGCTACCTCTCGGTTATCGGCGAGAATTTCGGCGGTGGTCCGGTGGGCATCGAGACGATCGCCGCGTCGCTTTCCGAACCCCGCGACGCAATCGAGGACATCATCGAGCCTTACCTCATCCAGCAAGGTTTCATCCAGCGCACCCCCCGTGGCCGCATCCTGACCCCCCGCGCTTTCGACCATATGGGTCTGGCGGTTCCGGGCGGTCTGGAGACCCGGCAGGCAGGATTGTTCGAAGAGGATGCAGAATGATCGCAGGCACTCTTCACGACGGCCATCACACCCTGGAAGCGCGGGTCTATTTCGAGCATACGGATTTTTCCGGCGTGGTGTATCACGGGCGCTATCTCGATTTTCTCGAACATGGCCGGTCGGACTATGTGCGCCTGCTCGGTGTGCATCACAGCGAGATGGCCGATGGGTGCTATGGCGAGGCGCTGGCCTTCGCCGTTCACCGGATGGAGATCGACTACAAGGCACCGGCCCGCATCGATGATCTGCTCACCATCACAACCAACCGGGGCACACTCAAGGGTTTGCGACTGACCTTCGATCAGCGCATCGTTTGTGGCGAAACGGTGCTTGTGACCGCCCGCGTGACAGTCGTGCTGATGACGCCGGAGGGCAAGCCAAGCCGCTATCCCGACGCCCTGCTACAGGCCTTGGGCGTTGACCCATCATAACGATTGATTAACCACGACACTTCATCGTCATTTCATCTTCATTGCAGGCGCATAAACGCACCCGGCGCCATGCTTTGACCCAACTTTTCACCAAGGTCGGTTTTGGTGCACCCGTTTGCCCGCAATCTATCCGACCCTTTCCCCTGCCGGACCCCACCCATGCTTCTCCGTCGTCCCATTCTCGCGGCCGCTGCCCTCTTCGCAACGACACCGGTTTTCGCCCAGGCTGTGGACCAGTCCGAGCTGGAAGCGACGGTCGACACGTCCCTGATCGGGCTTTTTCTCGAAGCGGGGCTGATCGTGAAGCTGGTGATGATCGGCCTCATCCTCGCGTCCGTTTGGTGTTGGGGCATCATGTTCGACAAGTGGCGTGCCTTTTCCAAGATGCAGAAGCAGATGGACCAGTTCGAAGATGTGTTCTGGTCCGGCCAGAACCTGGAAGAGCTGTATCGAACGCTGTCCGGTCGTCCGACCACCGGCATGGGCGCGCTGTTCGTGGCGGCTATGGGCGAATGGAAACGCTCGTTCGAGCGCAATGCCCGCTCTCCGATTGGCCTGCAAACCCGTATCGACAAGAGCCTCGACGTTGCGCTGAACCGGGAAATGGAAAAGGTCGAAAAGCGTCTTCCGTTTCTTGCAACGCTCGGTTCGGCTGCCCCTTTCATCGGATTGTTCGGCACGGTTATCGGCATCATGACATCCTTTCAGGCGATCGCTGGGTCCAAATCCACCAACCTTGCCGTCGTCGCACCGGGTATCGCGGAGGCCTTGCTGGCCACCGCGCTGGGGCTGCTGGCGGCCATTCCGGCGGTCATGGCCTACAACAAGTTTTCCAACGATGCGGGTAAGATCGCCGGTCGTCTGGAAGCGTTCGCCGACGAATTTTCCTCGATCCTGTCGCGGCAGATCGACGAGAAACAATCCGGCGCTTGAACCGCGCGGCAGGAGTGTAACGATATGGGCATGAGCACAGGCACATCGGGCGTTTCCGGCGGTCGTCGCAGGCGGGGCCGCCGTGCGGCCATGATGAGCGAAATCAACGTCACACCTTTCGTGGACGTTATGCTGGTGCTGCTCATCATCTTCATGGTCGCCGCCCCGCTGCTGACGGTCGGTGTGCCCATCGACCTGCCGGAAAGTCAGGCCAAGCCCCTCAATTCCGACACCCAGCCGATCACCATTTCCGTGCGCGAGGGCGGGCAGGTGTTTCTCGCAGACAACGAAATCGCCATCGCAGAACTGATCCCGAAGCTGCAGGCCATCGCCGAAAACGGGTATGAGGAGCGCCTCTATGTGCGCGGCGACCGGGCGACGGATTATGGCACGGTCATGCGGATCATGGGCGCGCTGAACGCGGCTGGTTACAACCGCATCGGTCTTGTCACATTGCAGGAACAGACGAACTGACATGAGCGCTTCCCGCTTCCAGCCGGGTGTTTTCATTTCGGGTGCGGCCCATGCCGCCATCCTGGCTTGGGCCGTCGTGTCCATCGCCGCGCCCCGTCCGCTCAGTGTGCCGGAGGTCGACGCCATGCCGGTGGACATCGTGCCCATTGAAGAACTGACCCGGTCGATGGAAGGCACCGTCGACGCGCCGCCTTCCGAGACGCCCGCACCCACACCGACGCAGGCGCCGCCGCGCCCGGAACCGGCTGACAATACGGGCGAAACGACCCGCGATGTCGAAGCCGATGCGCCTGACCCCACCCCCGATCCGCCTGTCGAAACAGCGGAAGCACAGCCGGAACCTGTCGAGCCGACACCGGAACCGGAACCCGTGCCCGAGCCGCCGGAACCCGAAGCACGCCCGGAGCCTGAACAGGAACGTGCCTGAGCCGGAACCGGCAGAACCGAAAACCGATATTGCAGCCCTTGCGGAGCAGGCTGAGGCTGAACCCGAAGCCGAGGCTGAAGAAGAGAATCTCGAATTGCCTCAACAGGTTGCCGCACCCAAACCGCGCCCTGAACCGCCCAAGCCAGTTGAAAAGAAAGAGCCGCCAAAGGAAACGCAAACCGCGCTGCTCGACAAGACACAACCTTCCGCTGGCGGTGCAAAGCGCAGCGAACAGCCGGCCTCGCAAGGTGTCGCCAAGGCCAACAACGCACTGAAAATGTCGGCCTCGGAAATAGACGCCCTGCGCGGCCAGATTCAAAAGTGCTGGAATGTCGGCGCACTGGCCGGAGCGGACGATGCCGCCAGCCTGCGTGCCAAGGTCGTGTTTCGCCTCAATCGCAATGGCGAGATCGACGGACGGCCCGAAGCATCTGCCAGCGGGTCGGACGCCACCACCAACCGCACGTTTGCCGGTGGTGCCCGCCGTGCCGTGCAACGCTGTGCGCCATACAAACTGCCTGCCGAGAAGTATGAAACCTGGGCGGATGTAACCGTCAATTTCTCCCTTGCCGACATGCTTTAGGCACTTTCTGACCCTACGCCGCCCCAACCCTGTTTTCGGTCTACCCGAAACCCACGAATTCACACTTCGGACGCATTATGACCGCTCTAAAATCTTTCCTGATCGCAACATTCGCTCTCGTGACGCTGGCAATCGCATCGCTCACATCTCCCGCCCATCGCGCGCATCGAGATCGACATCACGAGCGGCAATGTCGAACCGCTGCCAATCGCAATCCCCGCCTTTCTGGGTGACGATACGATCGCGCGCGAAATCACCGCAGTCGTGTCCGCCGATCTGGAACGGTCCGGCCTGTTCGATGTGCTGAGCCAGGCGTCGTTCATCGACCAGATCAGCGATTCCAACGCCACGCCGAATTTCCCCAACTGGACATCGATCAAGGCTGCCGCCCTCGTCACGGGCCAAGTCGTGTCCGAAGGCGGCGGACGGTTCCGCACCGAATTCCGCCTGTGGGACACGTTCGGTGCCGAGCAGATTGTCGGTCAGCAATATTCCACCAACCCCGGCAATGTGCGCCGTGTGGGCCACATCATCGCTGACGCTATCTACAAGGCGCTGACAGGCGAGGACGGCTATTTCGACACGCGCGTCGTGTTCGTGGCGGAGGACGGTCCAAAGGACAAGCGTCGCAAGCGATTGGCGATCATGGATCAGGACAGTGCGAACTTGCGCTTTCTCACGGACGGTTCCGACCTTGTGCTGACGCCGCGCTTTTCGCCGTCGCGCCAGGAAGTGACGTACATGTCCTTTGCCGGTGGCCAGCCCCGCGTCTATCTGCTGCAGATCGAAACCGGCCAGCGTGAGGCTGTCGGCAATTTCCCGAACATGACATTTTCGCCGCGTTTTTCGCCGGACGGACAACGCATCGTCATGTCGCTTCAGCAGGATGGCAATGCCAATATCTACGCGATGGACCTGCGTTCACGGAACACGACGCGGCTGACGTCGACCAACGCCATCGACACCTCCCCCAGCTATTCACCGGACGGGCGGCAGATCGTGTTCGAAAGCGACCGTGGGGGCCGACAGGCTCTCTACGTGATGTCGGCGCCGGCGGCGAGGGCACTCGCATTTCGTTCGGGGCCGGTTCCTATTCGACACCGGTCTGGAGCCCGCGTGGCGATCTGATCGCCTTCACCAAACAGTCGGGTGGAAACTTCCTCATCGGCGTCATGCGGCCGGATGGCTCCGGTGAGCGCATCCTGACCGAAGGCTACCACAACGAGGGCCCACATGGGCACCCAACGGCCGCACACTCATGTTCTTCCGCGAAACGCGCGGTGCAACCGGTGGTCCGAAGCTTTATTCCATCGACCTCACCGGCCGGAACGAACGGCAGGTGACGACCCCCAACTTCGCAAGCGACCCCGCATGGAGTCCGCTGCTCGACTGATAGCTTACCGCTGAACGACGACCTTGGTCCGCCAACGGACGCGATCATAAAGGTCGGCAATGTCTCGGTTATGCATCCGGATGCAGCCATAAGATGCCTGATTGCCGATGGAGCCGGGGTTGTTGGTGCCATGAATGGCGTATTGCCCCTTGTTCAACACGAGCGCTGCAATACCCATCGGGTTGTATGGCGAACCGGCGGGAATAACGTCGGGAATATTCGGGTTGTCGCGTTTGATCTCGGCCGTGGGCGACCACGCCGGTTTCCAACGCTTCGATTTGATGCGCGCCTTGCCTGTCCATTGCTTACCGGCGCGTCCAACTGCCACACTCGTACCGTATGGCTTGACCGTTTCCGAGACCGAAATACAAACGCCGGTCACTCGTATCGACAAGGATGGTGCCCTTGGGAATGTTGGCACCAACGACCTGCCGCGCCTGTGCAGGCAGTGACCAACCGCCATAACATGATAAGAAACACTGCCAATCGAACCATAATCGAACCTTCTTTCAAATGCTTGCGACCGAAATCGCTCATGAAATTACCGGTATTGGACGATGATATTGGCCCAATATGCCGGAAATGAAAATCAAAAGCGCGTCACCCGGTTAACAGGTGAGGCCAGTTGGAGGTTCAAATGATACAGGGTGTTGCAAAAATTCACTATTTTTTCACAACACATTCAGACACTAGGGACGCTGACGGCCCGCTTTGCCGAGCGTGGTGGTTAAACGACGAAATCAATATCCAAGGATCAATGACATGAAGAAAATCTTTATCGCTGCACTGACATGCGCTGCACTCATCTCCCTCACCGGTTGCGAAAGCATTGGTAAGGGCAAAGGCAAGGGCAAAGCCCCTGCACCAGTCGTCGTTTCCGGCTAATTCGACTTATTGCAGCGGGCGGCTCTCGCCGCCCGTTGTTGTTCTACCTGTATTTCTTACATCATCGAATGGTAGTTGCGTTGCGCGGAACAGTTCCCGCGTATTTTCTCCATCATGACCAGTGTTCAGCCCTTCACGTCGATTCCTCATCGTCCGCTGGCTCGATGGATAATCATGCCCTTCAAAACCATTCTCATGGCACTCGTCGTGCTGTTGACCGCCACCGGTTGCACCAGCAAATCGAAATATGCGTCGCAAAGCGATTTTGCGTCCGTCTATACCGGTCGCATCGGTATTCTGGGCGGCAAACCCCTGGCGCCGTTTCCCAACGGCCTGCAACGCCCTGCTTTGTCGCCGGACAAACCCTATTTCATCGAATTTCGCGCCCGTAACGCGCTCAGCTACGGCCATGCGTCCGTCGCATTCGGCAAGCTGGACGCGAACGGCAATGTGCCGCGCCTTGCCAATGGCGATCTGAAACCGGGCGCGACCGAGATATCCGGTCTGCATCCGGCATCGGACAGCAATGCCGTCTACAGCGCCGGACATTTCGTTCCTGTGTTGGCGAGTACGGGCCCGAGCGATGGAGACCATGAAGAGGCCTATCTGCTCGCCCGTTACCGCATCAATCTCACGCGGGAAGAATTTTTGCGGACTGTGGCGGTCGTGAAGAGCCGCAAGAGCGGCACGCAATACTGGAATGGGCCGCTCAATTCCTGCGTCACCTATTTACGGCGCATTGCGGAGGACATGGGGCTGAAAACGCCATTGGCCCGTCATCTGCCCCAAAGGTTTGTCCAGTCACTCAAGGCGATCAACGAACCCAAGTGAGGGATGTGCTAAAGCGCTTCCATGAGACGCCGGATATCATCCGGCAAAGCACGCCTCGAAACGCACGGTTTCTCCTGTCGTCGGGTGGCGAAAACCGAGCAGGCGGGCATGCAGCGCCTGCCTGCCCAATGCGGCATAATGCGAGGCGGCCGGTTCGGCCAAAGCAGTGCCCTTGCTGGCAAATTCGCGCCCATATTCCCTATCGCCCAGCAACGGGCAGCCGATATGGGCCATGTGAACACGAATCTGGTGGGTGCGCCCCGTCTCCAACCGGCATTCGACGAGCGAAGCGAGCGGCACGCCTGTTTTGTGGTTGTCGCCGATCCGCTCCAGCACCTGATAATGGGTGATTGCATGTTTCGCGTCCGGCCGGCTTGGGTCGACGACGGCTTGCGCGGTGCGATGCGTTGGATGGCGGCCGATATGGGTTTCGATCGTTCCTTTCATGCGCGGTGGCACGCCCCAGACCAACGCCAGATAGGCGCGCTCCAGCGGTCCGGTCCGACCATGGTCGGCAAACTGTTCCTGCAGATCCACATGCGCGCGGTAGCTTTTGGCCGCCACCATGATGCCGGACGTATCCTTGTCCAACCGGTGCACGATGCCGGGCCGCTTGACGCCACCGATGCCCGATAGCTGGCCTGCACAATGGTGCAGCAGAGCATTGACCAGCGTGCCGTCCCTGTTGCCCGGTGCCGGGTGTACCACCATGCCCGGTGGCTTGTTGATGATGATGAGATCGTCGTCCTCGAACACCACGTCGAGGGGAATGTCCTGCGGTTCGGGCGTGGCGTCTTCCGGCTGTGGCATGGCGAAGCGCACCACGTCGCCCACTGCCACCTTCACACTGGTGCCACGGCGGCACGATACCGTTGATCGTCACTTGGCCCGCCCGCACCAGCGCCTGCACGCGGGCGCGCGAGAAATCATCCGGCGCGTTGGCGGAGATGAACTTGTCCACCCGCTTGCCGTCGCCGGAATGAGAGACTTCCAACACGTCCCAGATCGCTTCCGACGAGGCGGCTTCCACAGGGGGTACTTCCATCGTGGCACGATCTTCGGTATCGGAACTGGCCATCCATCAGCGCCCTTTATTCATGACAGACATTCCCGAAGACGAACCGCTCGACCCGCAGGTGGAAGCGATCCGCCGCAAGATGGTGCGGCTGCTGGCTGTTTCGGGCGGTATCATGGCAGTGGGCCTCATGACGGTTCTCATCGCCGTAGTCTATCGCGTGAACAGTGGCGATGCGCCAGCCGCAGAATCGGCTAAAGGCTCCGGCGAACCGGTGGCGGTCACCGTGCCCGCCAACGCGACGATCAGCGCCGCCCGTGCCGACGATACCGGCATGTCGATGACCCTGACACTGGACAACGGCGCCACCGAAATCCGCCGCTTCGACACAGCCGGTCGGCTGGTCGGGCGTTATGTTGTGGTCAGCGAGTAATCAGCCAGCTAGCCGGCATCGCCGTTTCGGCGATCTTCGCCCAGTAGCTTGCGCCCACCGGAATGGCCTCGTCGTTGAAGTCGTATTCCTCGTGGTGCAGGCCGGCTGTGTCACCGTTGCCCATGAAGATGAACGCGCCGGGGCGCTCTTCCAGCATGAACGAAAAGTCCTCACCGCCCATGACGGGCAGCTGATCGACGTTCACGCGGCCCTCACCCACGATGTCCTGCGCCACCCGGGCAGCAAAGCCCGTCTCGTCGGCATGGTTGTGGGTGACGGGATAGCCTTCCTTGATGTGGATATCGACCTCGGCCCCGAAGGCAGTCGCCATGCCGGTCACGATCTCGTCCAGCCGCTTCATCACCAGCGCCCGCACATCCTTGTCCAGAGTGCGGATCGTGCCCCAGAACTTCGCTTCCTGCGGAATGACGTTATAGGCCTTGCCCGCCTGAATGGCCGTCACCGTCAGCACCGCGTTCATCAGCGGGTCGACATTGCGCGACACGATGGATTGCAGCGCCTGCACCATCTGCGTGGCGATGATGATCGGGTCGTTGCCCATATGGGGCATGGCGGCATGGGCACCGAGGCCCTTGACCGTAATCGTGAACTCGTCCGTGCCCGCCATGATCGCGCCGGACCGGATGGCGAACTCGCCCACCGGCAGGCCCGGCATGTTGTGCAGGCCATAGACTTCCTGCACGCCGAACTTCGCCATCATGCCGTCGTCGCACATGGCCTTGCCGCCAGCGCCGCCCTCTTCTGCGGGCTGGAAGATCATCACCGCCGTGCCGTCGAAATTGCGCGTTTCCGCCAGATATTTGGCAGCGCCCAACAGCATGGCCGTGTGCCCGTCATGGCCGCAGGCGTGCATCTTGCCTTCGACCTTGGATTTATGCGGAAGATCGCGCTTTTCCTGTATCGGCAGCGCGTCCATGTCCGCCCGCATGCCGATCACGCGACCGGACGTGTTCGTGCGCCCCTTGATGACGGCCACGACGCCCGTGCGCCCGATGCCTTCCACCACATCGTCCGCCCCGAAGGCGCGCAGCTTGTCGGCCACGAAGGACGCGGTGTGTTCCACATCGTAGAGCAGGCCGGGATTTTCATGGATGTGGCGACGCCATTCGGTGATCTCGGAATGGAAGTCGGCGATGCGGTTGTTGACGGGCATGGAACGGACTCAGCAGGAGGGATTTGCATGCAATGTGCGGCTATCGGACCGCTGGTGCAAGACGGCACGACAAGACAGAGATGCCGCATGACCACAACAGCCCTCATCTTCCCCCACCAGCTTTTCGCCGACCACCCCGCGCTGGAGGAAATGCCTGACCACGTCTTACTCGTCGAGGAGCCATTGTTCTTCGGCGACCCCCAATACCCCGCCCGTTTCCACAAGCTGAAACTCGCCTACCACCGCGCTACCATGACGGCCTACGCGGACAGGCTGCGTGAGGACGGTTTTGCCGTGGAGCGGATCGACTACGAGTACGATTCCAAACTGCTCGCCCGCACGGTGGCCGATTGCGCGAAGGATGGCACGACCCGCATTATCGTTGCCCACCTGCACGACTTCATGCTCGAAAAGCGCCTCACCGCTGCCTGCGATAAAGCGGGTATTGAGCTGGAAACCCTCGACACCCCCGCCTTCCTCAACACGCCCCAGCTCAACCGCGAATACCGCGATGGCCGCAAGCGCTGGTTCATGGCGGACTTCTACGCATGGCAGCGCAAGCGGCTGAACATCCTGATGGACGACGACGGCAAGCCCGTTGGCGGCAAATGGTCCTTCGACCATGAAAACCGCAAGGCCGTGCCGAAATCCAAACGCGGCGACATGCCCTTCATCGCACCCCGCAACGCCACGCCCACGGAAGTCGCGGCACGGGAATGGGTGGAGCAGACGTTCCCCGACAACCCGGGCTCCTGCGCCAGCCCCCAATACCCGATCGACCACGCGGGCGCCGCCGAATGGCTGGACACGTTCCTGCACGAACGCTTCCACCTGTTCGGCGACTACGAGGATGCGATCCTGAAGGGCGAAAGCTGTTCTGTGGCACTCGGTGCTGACGCCCATGCTCAACTGCGGGCTGCTGACACCCCGGCAGGTGGTCAACGAGACGCTGGCCTTTGCGGAAAAGCACGATGTGCCGGTCAATTCCGTGGAGGGTTTTTTGCGCCAGATCATCGGCTGGCGCGAGTTCATCCACGCCACCTACGAAGACCTCGGCGTGGAGATGCGCAACGGCAACCACTGGAACCACACCCGCCCCCTGCCCGACAGTTTCTACGACGGCACCACCGGCATCGGCCCCATCGACGACACGATCCACCGCATTCTGGAGACCGGCTACGCCCACCATATCGAGCGCCTGATGGTGCTCGGCGGCTTCATGTTCCTGTGCGAGATCGACCCGGACGACATCTACCGCTGGTTCATGGAAATGTTCGTCGACGCCTACGACTGGGTCATGGTCCCCAACGCCTACGCCATGAGCCAGCACTGCCGATGGCGGGCTGATCACGACCAAACCCTACTTCTCAGGCTCCAACTACATCCGCAAAATGTCCGACTGGACCGGCAAGGAAGGCGCGGACGGCGACGGCGCAAACTGGGCCGAAATCTGGGACGCTCTCTACTGGACCTGGATCGACAAACACGCCGACGAACTGGCGAAGAACCCGCGCTGGGCCATGATGGTGAGCGCGAGCAAGCGGATGGGGGAGGAGAAGATGGCGGGGTATCGGGGGGTGGCAGAGGGGTGTCCGCAAGCAAATAAAAGATCTCACGGAATTTAGAAAGGCGTTATTGTTAGACGTATCTGTCGAGACATACTACAGCATTATGATCTTCTTGTAAACATCCTTACCGTGCGATTACCACAAAAACGCCTTTCCCCAGCTATCCACCCCAATCTCCTAAACTCTTGAGGCAACACTATGGTGACAGTGAAGGGGGTAATTTGCTGCAGTAGCGGCCAGTTTACTGCGGATAATGTTGACATCACCCACCCGATCACGACGAGGAGTACATCGACGTCGGACCAATTAGAGGATCCATTTGAGCCACAGAGCCAAATAAGTACGCGGTGTACTTTCCGGCGATGTTGTCTAATCACCTAATGCGGCGCAAACGCTCTCTAAGATGGTCGTTGCAGAGCCTGTCCACTGTTTTTGGCAGGCCACCAAAAATCTCCCCCCCCACTTAAGAGTTCTAAACCCTAGTTGCTTGCATTCTACCGCACCATACGAGGTAATGGAGTCATTCGGATTGTTTTAAGAAGAATGCTCAAAGTTTACCTGATATATGCGCGACACTTCACGGGCCACATCCATCGTAATCGTCGTATTCACCGTTCAACGCGACTGTCACGACGGATTTGTTCTTCAGTTGAACCTCGACCATACCGCTATAACCCAGTTTTTGTAGATCTGCAACTCGCGAGTGCCTTCTTAGCCCATGGTCCAAAAGCGAATGTTTTATTGCGGTATATAGATATATCGTTATCATAACAAATCGCACTATATAATCTTCAACTCCGCCAAACGCGACTTCTTGCGACTGGAGATCTTCCGTCGCACTTCGAGACCAACGTGCTTCGGCCGATGACTTCCCGTCATCAGCAATTTCTGGTTGAAGCGCAAGAATTTCTTCGACATCATTGGTGCTGACGATATGATCTTTAATTTCTTTTTCAATGTTCGGAACGACGCAGATGTATTTTCACGTCGATTCTTCGGTACGTCTTACAAACACAACCTCGTGCTCTCTCGGTCGCGAGGTACCTTGAATGTTTGAAGTATTAATTTTTTCTGCAATCCATTCAGCTCCGGTCATCGGTGTGCCTAGGCTTAAGCAGCTCCTCCGTTCGCGCGGGAAAAGGGGAGCGGAAGGTAGCGGGGCCATCGATACTGTCGGTTGCTAGAACCTTCGATATGTTGACGGAAAATTTCTACAACTTCTATCTCGTCAGCTTCTAGAAGCTCTCGATTGCGTGGGAGAGGGCTGGTAACATACAGGTTTGTTAGGTGTGGAGAGTCGGTAAACATAGGTGCTTCCATTCCCTAGCCTCTTTTGGCCTCTGGATTCGTTTTGTAGCTATTATCTGGACCAATACACTTTCTGGAATCGTTCGCGTTGTCGCCGATTAATTTCTTCCCGAAGCCTTTCAGCATCAGATCTACTGTGTAACGTCGACCCCGAAAGGGCCAGCAATTAGTTCTTCGTGGTTATTTTTTCCCATTTTATGGTTCAGTTGGTCTCGAGAAGGCCGACGGTGCTTTGTGACCGTAGTGTGACAGTTCGCGCAAAGCAGAAGAAGGTTCTTAAACGCCCCCGCTCTTCTGCAGTAAGCTCATCATTTGTTCTTGGGCCGTTATTTTTGGCTGTCGGAATATCTGTGCCACTGCGCAATGTGAACGTTAACGCCTGCAGCGTCCGAACAGCGCAATATTACAGCTGGGATTTTGGCAGTAACCGCCAGAGGTTGGGAAAAGACGCCTTTGGGTGTTCGTGCAGGGATTCGCCTTACCTCGACTCTTAGCAGCCATTGCCTACCTTCAATCTGGTGTGGTGCTTTCGGGGCATCTACACAAACTGGTCCGTCGGAACGTTTGCGACGCTTGATGGTATACAAGGGACCAGAGGCTTTATCACAGGTGGTTCGTTTAGCAGTCGTGTTCCGACCGGAATGTTATCCACCCCTCCCCACCCATGCTA
>CAWCWS010000009.1:0-208001 GCA_963799325.1 uncultured Alphaproteobacteria bacterium
AGCGTTGACGAGACCTATCTGCAGCATGCCGCGTTTGCGCTGAAATTTTCCGGCGCACTGTTCGGCGCGGCCTTTGCAGCACTCGTTCATGCGGCCATCCCCTGCCTGTGCGAAACAACCGCCAGCCGCACGATCAAGCGGCTGCATGCCAAAATCATCACGCGCAACTAAAGAGGCTGAACGACCAGCAACGGGTTGACCGAGGGCAGGCCGGGCAGGCCCTGCGCTGCCGTGAACAAGGCTTCGGCCTGATTTGACGGTAGCCTGCCATAGGCGGCACAGGCCATGAACTTGGCTTTCAGTTCCGCAGGCTCCAGCGGCTTGTCCACATGGCCGGTGGCGCGCGCCACCTTTTCAGTCTCCAGCACCCGCCCGTCGGAAAGCGTGATCGTCGCCATGTCGAAGGGCGCGGGCACCGGATAGTCGGGGTCGTATTCCTCCACAGCATCGACCTCGACGGCGGCGATCAACCGGCGTAATTCCGGGTCGGCCAGAGCGTCCGGCTCCAATTCCGCCAGCCCCAGACGCCCGAAGCGCAGGGCGGCGGCTGCAGCGAATGCGAGGGAAAACTTGGCTTCCGCCGCGTCCTTCGGGTCGGCATAGGCCATCAGTTTCGCATATTTGACCGACACGCGGGGCACGATCTTCGTGACGTCAGCAGGGTCGATGCTCTCCTTTTCACGCAACGCCAGAACCGCATCCACCACGCGTTGGGACGCACCGACGGTGGGATATTTCTTGATGTTGAGGCCGGTTTTCTCGATGTGCCAGCGTGTGCCGAAGGGCGCGGAAGGTCTGCGGTCCGCCTTGCCATTGGGGGAAAGCGCCGCCAGCAGGCCGGTTTCACCATCGAGCGCGCCCATCGTGGCCGTCATGCCGGCCCGTGCGAGTCCGCAGCAGCGCAGACCCGCCTCCGCAGCCCGTCCGGCGTGATAGGGCTTGGCCATCGACCCGAAATTGCCCATCACGCCACCGGCATACGCGACCGCCAGACCCATCGCGTGGGCCGTTTGCTCCCCGTCCAGCCGCAACACCGAAGCGCAGGCGGCGGTCGCGCCGATGGGGCCGAACACGGCGGTCGGGTGCCAGCCTTTGGAATGGAGGTGGTCGGGTTCGCGGGACATGATCTCGGCCCAGACCTCGTATCCGGCGACATAGGCTGTCGTCATCGCCTTGCCCGTAACGGTAGCCCTGGAGAGCTGCGCGGCGGCCATGATGGCAGGCACCATGACGGAACTGGGATGGTTGGCGAAAGCGTAGTCGTCGTAATCGAGGGCGTGGGCGGCGGTCGCATCGAGCAGGGCCGTATGTTCGGCATTCAGCCGCCGTTCGCCGAGCAGGGCGGCCACGTCGCCGCCCGTAGCAGGACGTGCCTTTACCCCGTCGAGATAGCGTTCCAACGCGGCCACGACGGGTTCGGGTCGGCCCGCGATCAACGCCGCCAGCGTGTCGGTGAAACCGAGGGTGACGGTTGCTACGGCATCGTCCGGTAGAGCGCCGAACGACAGGCCGGCGACGAAGGTGGCCGCGTTCTGCAACAGGGTGGGTTCACTCATCAGGTCAGGTCCGGTGGTCGGGTGAGAATGCGGATGTTGTAGCGCCCGCGCATGTCGATGACGCCATCCTCGACCGGCCAGCCCGCCTTGCGGGCACGGTCGAGCACATCGCTGCCGCCTGCGAAATCCATATGGATGTCGCGCATATAGGCGGGGGCGGGCCACGCTTTGCCATCGTCTCCGGCGGATTTGGCCTTGTCAGGCTGGCGGATCGCCAGCACGGCATCGCCAAAGCCGACATTGTCGCCAAGCGCGGTGCCGCCGCTCGCCATCATTCGTTGATGCACAGACTGCGCGTTCACACCGTCAGCCACCATGATCGTCAGCCCGGACAGGCCGGTGGCCCCGTTTGCGTGGCGGATGAGATCATCGTCCCGCAGCAAGTGAGGCGTGCGGTGGTGGACCCAGCACAGCAGAGCCTCGTCGGCAGCGTGATAATCGGCGATGAAGAAGGAGAAACGGGCATCCTGTTTCCCCTCAGAAGTGTCCACAGGTCGGGCCCATTCCATCACGTCGCCCACCGGCAGACCCGCCGCAGCGACCTGTTTACGGGCCTCTGGCGCATCCTCCACGCCGAAGGCCAGGATATGCAGGCCGTGGAACTTGTCCTGCGCGCGCGACAGGAGATGCGATCCTGGCGGGCCGGTGATCTGCTGCACCTCGATATAGCCCCGATGCAGCATGATGGAGCGTTGCACGGAGCCGGCCGGTTTCCCGTCCGCCCCCGTATGCCCGGCCTCCGGCGTGAGCCGGAAGCCGAGCGCTTCGAAGTCGGATGCCGCGCGGGCAAGGTCGGGAACGACGATCCCGATATGATCGAGCGTTGTGTTCATGCTCCTGCCCGCGCGCAGTTTCAGCGCCAGTATTCCGGCGTGGAGAAACCGGCGGTGTTCGGATCGTTCTGGATATAAGTCTTGAACGCATCCGACTGGTAGGCCGCCACAAGATCCTTCGCCCACTGTTTGTCGGCGTTGCCCGCACGACCCACGACCGTGATCTGGTATTGCGTGGCCGGGTCTTCCATCACGATGGCGTCCGAGAGCGAGTTACCCGAGGCGATGACGTGGTTACCGAGCGCCGCCGACACGTCCACATCGTCCAGCGCCCGCATGAGCTGCGGCGCGTCGAGCGGCATGATCGTCAGGTTCTTTGGGTTTTCGGCAATGTCGGCTTCGGTGGCCTTGGTCGGCTCGACACCATCTTTCACCGTGATCAGACCCTGCTCCTGCAGGAAAGCGAGGGCGCGACCGAGATTGGTCGGGTCGTTGGGCACGGCTACCGTCATGCCGTCCGCCAGTTCGTCCATGCTCTTGATCTTGTTGGAATAAAGCCCGAGCGGGGCGGACGGTATGTAGGTGTAACGCGCCAGATCGCCGGAATTCTGTTCGTTGAACAGGTTCATCCAGCCGTCGTTCTGAAACACGTTGGCATCCAGATCACCGTCCAGCAGGGCCGTGTTGGGCTGGATGGCGTTGGAGAATTCCGTCTTCTCGATCGTGTAGCCTTTTTCCTCGAGGATGGGCTGGATGCCGTTGGTGAACTGGTCGGCATAGGGGCCGGGGAAGAAGCCCATGCGGATGGTTTCCTGCGCGGAAGCGATGCCTGCCGATAGCGCGATGGTCGCGCCTGTCAGGGCTGCGATGAGGGTGGTTTTCATGGTCGTTTCTCCTTGTTCGGTTTGGTTGATTTCAGTTTCTGGCAATTCAGCGTTTGTCCACGGCGCGCGCCGCCCAGGTGCCCGCCCATTGCACGACCTGCACAAGGACGAACATGACGATGACGCACCATATCATCACCTCGGTCTCGAAGCGGTAATAGCCGTAGCGGATGGCAAGGTCGCCGATCCCGCCCGCACCGATCGCACCGGCAACGGCGGAATAGGCGATGAACGAGACGGATGTGAGCGTGAACGAGGAGACGAGGGCGGGCATGGCCTCGGGTATCAGGACATGCAGCACGATCTGGGTGTTGGAGGCACCGGCGGCGAGCGCCGCGTCGATCACGCCGCCCGGCACGTCACGCAGCGACTGTTCCACCAGCCGCGCGAAGAAGGGGATTGCCGCGACGGACAGACCGACAGCCGCCGCACGCGGACCGATGGACGTGCCCACCAGCAGCCGCGTGACGGGAATGAGCACCACCAGCAGGATGATGAAAGGGAAGGAGCGCAACGCATTGACCGCATAGCCCAGCGTTTCATTCAGCCACCGGCGCTCGGCCAGCCCGCCCCGCCCGGTAACGTAGAGCAGCAGCCCGAGCGGCCCGCCGATCACGATGGCGACGATCATGGTGATGCCCACCATCAGCAGGGTTTCCCAGATCGCCTTTTGCAGCAGCGGTCCGTACTGGATGAGCGCCTCGATCATGCCGCCGCCTCCGCCTCGTCGCCTGGAAGGATGGTTTCGTCCGTCCAGCCTTTCGCGGTTTCCATGAAGAACAGGCCCAGCGGCGTTGTGGGTTTCGGGTCCGTCATGTCGATCCATTCGGTGATGCGCCCGTCTTCCATGATGGCGCAGCGGTCGCAGATATAGCTGGCGACCTTGATGTCGTGGGTCACGATGACGATGGTGGTGCCGCGTTCGTCGTTCAGCCGTTTCAGGAAGCGCAGGATGGAAAGCGACGTGTGCGGGTCAAGCGCGCTCGTCGCCTCGTCGCACAACAGCACGCCGGGGTCGTTGACGAGGGCGCGGGCGATGGCGACGCGCTGCCGCTGGCCACCTGAAAGCTGCGCCGGGTAGGCCCGTTCCTTCTCCGCCAGCCCGACGACGGCGAGCGCCTCGCGGGCGCGGGTTTCCCGCTCCGCCTTTGCGACGCCCGCTATGCGCAGTGCGAAGGCCACGTTTTCGATGGCCGTGGCATGACTGAGCAGGTTGAACTGCTGGAAGATCATGCCGATGCGCCGCCGCGCGGTCCGCAACGCGGAACGGGACAAGCCCGTCAGGTCGTCGCCCTCCACGCGCACTGTGCCTCCGGTCGGGTGTTCCAACATGTTCATGAGCCGCAGCAGGGTGGATTTGCCCGCTCCCGAGAAACCGAGCAGACCGATAATTTCGCCGGGTTCGATGGACAGGTCCGTGGGCCGCAGGGCGTGGACGGGGCCGGATTGGGTTTGAAACGTCTTGGCGACGCCGCTCATGGCGATTGCAGCGGGCGTGCGCCCGTCAGGTGCGATAGCAGCGGTCATGTGCCCGCTCCGTTCTCGATCTGCGCGATCACCTCGTCCAGCGGGATCACGTCGCCATATTTGGTGCCCATGTCGAACATGGACAATTCGTGCAGCAGGGGCGAGCGGTCCGACACGCAGCCGTCCACCACGATCATCCGGATATTGTGCGCCATGCCGTCCACCACGCTGGCGCGCGCACAGCCGGAGGTCAAGGTGCCGCAGACCAGCAGCGTGTCGATGCCGCGCTCTTCCAGAATCGCGCCAAGACCGGTGCCGTGAAAGGCGGATGCGGCCTCCTTGTGCAGCACGATGTCGTCCGCTTCGGGGGCGACCAGTTCCTCCACCGCGATTTCCTCGCGCCCCAGCGAACAATCCTTCAGGCCGGGCAGTTTCGTCAGCCATAATACGTCATCGTGGCGGTCCGGGTCGAACGCGACGACGGTGTAGAAAACCGGCAGCCCCGCCTTGCGTGCAGCCGCTATCAGCCGCGCGGTGGCGTAAACGGCGTCAAGACCGGTCGCTGCACGGCCTCGGGTGTAAATGTGCTGGAAATCGACCACCAATATGGCGGCCCGTTTGCCGATGCCCAACGGGATGGAACGGATGTTCTGCCCGGCATAGAGGGCGCGGATTTCTTCGAGAGCTGCGTCCGTGCGGTCGCTCATGACAGGTCTCCGGGCTGGAAGGCGGCGAGAATGCCGGACGGTGTGGCCGCAAGCAGGCCGGGCAGTGCCGCGGCCTCCTGCAGTGCCTGTTCGACCGCGCCGATGCGGAACGGCTGACCGGACAGGAACGGTCGCATGGACCACAGCATCACCCGCGCCGAGGTTTCGCCGTCCTGCGCCAGTCCGGTGGCGGCAGCGGCGATCCGCTCGCCATAGCTTTGCGGCGTGATCCCGCGCGGCGCGGCGAATGCGAATGCGTCGTCGAGATCGGCCATCTGGGGCAGGGCGGAGAGTGCGCCGTCCGGCAAGGTCATGGGAAACGGCTGTTCGTCGTTGCACCAGTCGAGGGTGAAGGCGAAACCGGCGCGGGCGAGAAGGGCAGGGGTCCGGCGGCTTTCGCCATATTCGATGCCCAACCAGCCGTCCGGTTCGATGCCGAGCGCGGTCAGACGGTCTTTGACATCAGTGAGATAACCCATCTCCTCGGCCTCGCTCATGCCATCATGCAGCGGGCGGTTGACGCTCAGGCCGTGGGCGATCCATTCCGCCCGACCGTCGGCGACATCCTGTGCCACGGCGTCGCGCAAATGGGGCACCGTCTCCGCCGTCATCACGTCCATCGCGGCTGCATAATTTAAACCAGAATCGAGGATCGCCCGGCGCAAACGCGGCCACCCCGCGCGCAGGCCGTAATCCCGCTGCCCGATGCGGGCGATGTTGGGGTCAGGCCGTGTGCCGACCCCGCCAGCCAGCCAGTTCGGCTGCGGCCAGCCGTCCGGCACGGAATCCTCGTGGCTCTCGAAACAGACGACGGGGCACAGGCCGAGCCGGTGCCCGCTGGCAAAGCGCGCATGCGGACGCGCGAGCAGGGGGGACCAGCCGTGGTGGGGATGGTCGGGACGTGCCCGCTGAAGCTGTCCACTGGGCTTGCTCAAGGGGCGGCCTCCAAGCTGGAAAAGGCCGCGTCCGCAATGTCCCCGCCCTTGGCGAACCAGACGCCATCGGCGGCGCAGATATGGTCGAGAATACGCCGCAACGCGCCGACCGTGTGGGGTTGGCCGATCAGATAGGTGTGCAGCGGCAGGCAATAGACGAGACCGGCCTCCGGCGTCGCCTCCGCAAGCAGCCTGTCGAACTGCGCGATGTTGGCGTCCACGAGATAATCGGCATCGAAATGCCCTTCCAGTGCCGGGCCATCGTTTGTGTCGTAGGCGTAGGGCATCGATACCAGACGGCCCTCCGGCACGGAGACCGGCACGGGCACATCGTCGTGCACCCAGTCGGCATGGTATGTGAAACCGGCTTCGGCGATCAGGTCCATCGTCCACGGGCTGTTCGTCACACAGGGGCCGAGAAGGCCGCGGATGCGCTGCCCAGTATGGCGTTGCGCCAGATCGAGGCACAGGTGCATTTCGGCCCGCTCTTCCTCCCGCGTGGACCGGCCCAGATAGCGCGTGTTGTAAAGACCGTGGCTCATCACCTCCCAGTCCCGCTCCCGCACCAGTGCCGCGATTTCGGGGCAATGCTCGAACACCGCCAGATTGGTCGATGCGGTGATCGCCACCGGATACTCGGCCAGCGCCTCCGCCATGCGCCAGACGCCGACGCGGTTGCCGTAGTCGCGCCACGACCATTGCATGATGTCCGGGTGGCGGATGCGCGCGAACTGGTCGCGGAAATCGTATCGCTGGGGCAGGTATTCGTAATATTCCAGGTTCGGCACGACCCAGACCGCCAGCCGTTTGCCCTCCGGCCAGCGCATCGTCGCGGCGGGTCCGGGCGCTATCCGCTCGCGGGTGTTCCAGTTGTGAGGCACGGCTGCGCTCATGCGGCGGCCTCGGCATGGGTATCGGCCGTATCCTTGTGTGTCTCCCGCAACGCCGCCAGTGCCGCCAGCACGTGGGATGTCATGGCATGGTCGGCCCAGTCCGGCGCGCCGGATGCGATGGCGTCGGCAATGTCCTGGTGGTGTTGGGCGCTGCGGATCAGATCCCGGGTGCGATAGGTCCGGTAGGTGCGGGCCACGACCGCGACCTGCACGACCGCCGCCAGCACGACCTGTATGCGTGGCGAACCGGCGGCCTGATAGATGGTGCGGTGGAACGCCTCGTTGGCCTCCGAAATGATGCCGTAGTCGCGCTCGTCCTTTGGCGGTGTGTGACGGGTCATGATATCGGCCAGCCGGTGCAGTTCGGCGGCGTCGGCCTGCGAGGCGTTCATCGCGGCCTGTCGGGCGGCATATCCCTCCAGCCGCGCGCGCATTTCGAAAACATGCACGTAATCGTGGTGGTCGAATTGCGCCACGCAGGTGGAATAACCCTCACCACGCTCCACGAACCCTTCCTGCACCAGCCGCGCGACCGCCGCGCGCACCGGCGTGCGGCTGATGCCGAGACGAGCGGCGAGCGACTGTTCCGTCAGCCTCTGGCCGGGCGGCAAGGTATCATCGAGGATTTCGCGACGCAGCCTCGTATAGGCTATTTCTGCGGCTGATGGCTGGGCGTCGATGGGAAGCGGGTCGCTCATGCGGCACGGCTGGCCATGTTGGCGGCTGGAAACGGCCCGGCCCGCATCACCTGTCCCGGCGCGCGGGTGTCGAGCTGTTTCTCCAGCCACAAGGCCGCCTCGATGCAGGCGTCCAGATCGACGCCGGTGGAGACGCCCGCGCGGTCGAGCATGTAGACCAGATCCTCGGTGGCGATATTGCCGGTGGCGCGGGGCGCGAAAGGGCAGCCGCCCGTGCCGCCGAGGCTGGCATCGAGACTGGTCACGCCCTCTTCCAGCCCCACCCACGCATTGGCCAGCCCGGTGCCACGGGTGTTGTGCAGGTGCAGCCGCAATTTCAGGTCCGGGAAGGCCGCCCGCACCGCTCGCACCCGTTCGCGGATGTCGGCGGGGCAGGCGACCCCGATTGTATCGGCAAGGGCCAGTTCGTCGGGCAGCCCGCCGGGCAAATTTGTGCAGGCATCCTCGATGACCGCCATCAGACGGGAGACCGTGACCTCCCCCTCGAACGGACAGCCGAAGGCGGCGGCGATCGTCAGGCCAAGTCTCGGGCCGTTGGCCGGGCGTGCGCTTCGCCGGTTCATGGAACTCGCCATTTCGTGCCAGTCGGCAACCATGCGGGGCACGTCGCGGCCCTGATTGCGCAGGCCGAATGTATCGGTCGCCACCACCACGCAGTTGACGCCACCAACATTGCTGACGAGCGCCCGGTCCAGACCGCGCGGATTGAGCACCAGCCCGATGGCCCGCGCCTGTTCCGCGCCGTTCAGACCCGCAATGACCGCTTCCGCATCCGCCATCTGGGGCACCTTTGCGCCGTTGACAAAACTCGTCGCCTCGAAGCGCGGAAGCCCCGCGTTGCAAATTGCGGAAATCAGGTCCAACTTCGCCCGGGTCGGCACAATGACGGTTTCGTTTTGTATCCCGTCACGGGCCGAAACCTCCACAATTTCGATGGTATCACACAAGTTTTCGGGCCAATTCGCCTTGTTTTGTATCCCGAACCGTATATCACATAGGAGTACGTGCAAGCCTTTTCTTTACGCTTTTCGTTCAACGCGCTCCGGTGGGGCACATGGAGATGACACATGGCTGAAACGGGGTCCGGCACTGCCGCGGAAGGTCCACTGGCCGGGCTGCGTGTCATCGAAATGGGCCAGTTGCTGGCCGGTCCGTTCTGCGGACAGATTCTGGGGGATTTCGGCGCCGAGGTCATCAAGTGCGAACAGCCGGGCGTCGGCGATCCCATGCGCGTCTGGGGACGGGAAAAGCCCCACGGCAAGTCTCTGTGGTGGCCGGTGGTCGCGCGCAACAAGAAATCCATCACGCTGAACCTGCGCACGCCGGAAGGCCAGCAGATCGTTCGCGATCTGGTGGCGAGCAGCGACATTCTCATCGAAAATTTCCGCCCCGGCACGATGGAGCGCTGGAACCTTGGCTACGAGGAATTGTCGGCCATCAATCCCAAACTGGTGATGGTGCGCGTGACCGGCTTCGGCCAGACCGGGCCTTACGCATCCCGCGCGGGATACGGGGCGATCGGCGAGGCGATGGGGGGTTTGCGCTATGTGGTGGGTGATCCCGCCTCGCCACCCTCGCGCATGGGCATTTCCATCGGCGATGAACTCGCCGCCGTCCATGCGGCTTTGGGCGCGTTGATGGCAATACACGCACGCGAGCGCACGGGGCGCGGGCAGGTGGTGGACTCGGCCATTTACGAAGCCGTGCTGAACATGATGGAAAGCCTCGTCACCGAACATACGGTAGCCGGATATACCCGCGAGCGCACCGGGGCGATCCTGCCCAACGTCTCCCCGTCGAACGTCTTCGGCACCGCCGACGACAGGATGTTGCTGATCGCTGCCAATCAGGACACCGTCTTCAAGCGCCTCGCCGATGCTATGAGCCAGCCGGATCTGGCAACCGACGAACGCTACGCCACCCATTCCGCCCGCGGAGCGCATCAGGCGCAACTCGACGGTTTGATCGACGAATGGAGCCGCACGCTCACCCTCGACGCTCTTACCGCGCTGCTCGATGAACATGGCGTGCCGTGGGGGCTGATCTACACAGCCGCCGACATGATGGACGATCCCCACTTCAAGGCGCGTGAGGCGATCGTGCAGGTTGAGCATCCCCAGTTCGGCCCCATCCACATGCAGAACGTGGCGCCGCGCCTATCGGACACGCCGGGTTCCGTGCGCCACGTCGGCCCGGAGCTGGGTGAGCACAACGATGATGTTTTCGACGGACTGCTCGGATTGTCGCAGGAAACACGCGCCGACTATCTGGCGCGGGGCATCATATAGGAGCCGGAACCGTGTCCCTTTTCGACCCCGCCGACGACGCCGCCCGCGCCTTCGAGACCCTCAGGAACGGTGGCGTTGCCATCGTGCCGCACACGATCGGCTATTCCGCCCTCGGCTCGACCCATGACGCGCTGCTGAAAATCTTCCGCACCAAGCAGCGCGCCGACGGCAAGCTGAACGCGATGATCGGCAACCGCGCGATGCACGATCAGGTCCACGCCTGTTCCACGCGGGGGCGCGAGATCGTGGACGCCATCACCGGCGAGTACGACCTGCCGCTGGGAGCCATCGCGCCCGCCCGCATTGACCATCCGTTGCTCGCCAATCTCGGCCCCGACATGCTGGAACGTTCCACCAAGGACGGCACGGTGGTGATGCTGATGAATGGCGGCGAATGCCACCGGCATCTGACGGCGCTGAGTATGGAGCATCTCGTGCCCCTGTTCGGTTCCTCCGCCAACGTGTCGCTGTCGGGCACGAAGTTCTGCGTCGAGGATATCGAGCCGGAGATCATCGCCATCGCCGATACGGTGGTCGATCACGGTCTGCAACGCTTCCACCCCTACGGCTCGTCCTCCACCCTGCTGAACGTGGAGACGCTGGAAATCGTCCGCGTCGGTTCGTGCTACGAGGATATCGCCTACATTCTCAAACGCCATTTCGGCCACGAACTACCACCGCGGGGGTAAGGTAGGGGGCGCTTCCGTCCGCCCCGCTCGAAGACGCCGGACGCGCCGTCCACAAGCGCACGCATCCACAGATGGATCATCGTCGGGTGAACCCAAGACCTGATCGCCAGTTCAGATATTCTCTCATCGCCATTCACGGCCCCCAAAGCCACCTTGGCATTGAAATTTTGGCAATGCTGCTTGCGTTTCGACATCTTCAATCTCCTCTTCATCGGAAACCAGCCGACAGCAAATCGTAGCTTTTGTCAGCGTTTTGATTTCGGAGGGGTCGCTCATTTACAGGGGCAACCGGCATTCGACACACGCTTAACCCTTCGGCTCACGGTGTTTCGGGGAAGGTGTCCACGGCCGCCGATAACGGATCTCCGTGCAGCACCGCGCGCTGTCCACGCAGAATGCGTCCCGAGTCGTGCCCACTGCCGGTAAACAAAATTCCCGCGCGCCACGTCTCGTCCCCATGATCGAACGAAGGCGCGCCTTCGAACGCGGTGAGGATTCTGAACAGCAGGTCGTACATCAGTTCCTTGCCGTCGGCGTCCAGCGTTTTCGCGTCGCCCACCACATCGAAACGGTGCAGTGTGGCGGTCATCTGCGGGATCAGCTTTTCGACAATAAAGTCGTGGCCGATCTGCTCGTAAGCGTCCTGGTTGGTGACGATTTCGGCGGTGTTCATGCTTACTTCACCGGCACCACCCGCCCGATGCCGAGCAGGAAGGGAAAGCCGAAGCACCACAGAAAGATCGTGTGAATGTCGGTGATGGCGAGACCTTCCGGCAGCAGCCCGCTCTGACGTCCGCGCACGGCGATTGCCGGTGCAGGCGTCGGTCCGGTCCCTAACAGATCAAGGAAGCGGCCTTGTCGGGCGGTTGTCGCGTCGGTCGCGGCGTCGGGCGATACGGCGAATGCGGGCTCGGGCGACCCGTCGAAGAAGAAGTCGTCGGACGTTGCCATGCACAGCCGGTCGCCTTCACGGGTGAGTGTGAAGGTGCCGCGCATCTCATGCCCGCCCCGCCCTTGCCATGTGCCTGTCGCCAAGATCATCGTGCTTGCTCCAGTTCGAGAATGGATGGCAGTGCGGCGACGGCGTCGAAATCGCCACGCTGCGCTTCATCGAGCGGTTCGAGCCAGTCGGCGATCATGCGCGCGACCTGCGGTGGCGCCATGCTGGTGCCGTTGAGCATCAGCGTCGTGCCGGACATGGTGCCTGCGGCCAGAATGCCCGGCAGCACCCGGGAGCGTTCCACCACCACCGTGATGTCGGAACCGCCGATAGGTGGTTCTGCCTTGGCGTCTTCCAGCCCCGCATACGGCACCGGTGCGCCGCTATCGGCGCGGATGCCGGTGGCGATTACAGCGTCCAGCCCGGCCATTGTCGGTTCACCCTCTTCCGCCGCATTGGTGGCGAGGCCCGATAGCGTGCCTCGCCTGCGCACGGTGGCCGTGTTACCGACATCGTCGTCGAGATGCGGGCGCTGCGGGTCCGCCACGCGACCATCGTCATCTTCGGTCCGGTCGATATACGCTTGCTTCGCAGTGAGGCGGGCGGAGCCGGGCGTATCATCGCGCTGCACCCAGGCGCGGATGTCCCCCGCCCCCTCGATCACGGCTGAGACCTCGATGCGCCAAGCGCCGGCTGGAGCCGGTTCCCGCATGGCGGGCAGCCCCACAGTGTCTGTGGGCGCGATGGCGAGGAGCACACGGATGAGACGGTGCGGGCCTTCGGCGTCGGTGCGGGCTGGCAAGGTATTCGGACTGTCCGCCGTCAACCGCGCAACCACAGCACCGTTGCGCGTCAAAAGCTGCGGGCGAACATCAAAGTTCGGACCCGAAGACGCGGCGGGCCAGATACTATCGCCCCGGTCCCCACTGCCGATGGAGGCCTGCACGAATCCGATCAGCGGCTCGGATGGTGGTCCGCCCGGTGGCGTGACCGTGATGTCGGTGGCCATAGTGGTATCGGGCAGCCAAATCTCGACGAACGAATTCGTCTGGTCACCCGGCTGCACGCGCAGGTGCATGTCCAGCTTATGGGTCGCGGCGTCTTGGTTTTCGGACGGTGGAAGCGCACACCCGACGGCGTGACCCCGTGACAGGCGGCCATTGCCGGCGGGTAGAATGCGCACGGCGGGCGGATCCACCGCCCTGCCTTTAGCAGCGAAATGTCGTGCCACCCGCTCGCGGTAAATCCGTGCCTGCTGGCGCAGTACGCGCTCCAGAACGAAGCGCCCGTTGCGCGGTCCCGCACCGAAACCGAAGGAAAAGGGCAGCACTACCGGTAGTGGATGGTCCACCTTTCGCTCCACCGACATGACGAAGGCGCGGTTGAAGATGAATTGCGCCGCCGTCTTCACGAAGGAGACCAGCGTCGTGCCGGACGTGTCCTGCACTGCCAAGGAGGGCAATTGCACCGCAACGATGCGCCGGTGCAGCCCGGCATCGTCGTCCGGCGGGTAGCCTGCGGCAAGGTCGGCGACATGGGTGCCGTGGGTGGCGCGTAGGCGAAGCGCCGCCGGACGGTGGGTGCCGAACGCGCCGACGAATTGCAGCGTCTCCAAAGCGGCCAACGGATCTCCGGCGCCGTCTTGCGCCCAGGCGAAGTCGACTCGAGACCCGCTTGTGTGACGGAAGCGGTCATGGACGATGTTGATCCCGTCATCGACGATGCCGACCACCACCATCCGCGTCGGGTCGATGCCGTCATAGGCAACGTAGGTGTCGGGACGGTCGTTGTCATAAGCCCGTGACAGCGCTTCCGGCGGCAGCGGCACGCGCGACAGCAACAGCGGAGCGGATGCTCCACCGGGGGTGGTCGTGGCGAGTGGCGTCCCCGGGTCACCTAGGCCGATGCCTCTGCCTGTGAAAGGTGGCACCGTATCCGCCCTCACAATACGGCGCAGGCGTGGGTCATCCGCCAGCGTGTGAACGACGTCTACAAGGTCACGGTCGATCGACCTGTCGGGTCGCCGCGCCGACAGTTCGAAATTGGCACCGTGAAACAGGGTCCATTGATTGTAGGCATCAGCCACATCTTCCTCGCTGGTGCCGACAAGCCCGCTCACGTCCGGGTCGGACAGCGTAACCCGGTTGGGGTTGGGGTCCGGGGTCCAGGCGAGCACCATCAGGCCATCTCCGCCTGCGCACGGCCCCACAGCCAAGCGAGCATCTCGCTTCCCGCGATCGGCCCGGTCGCCCCGGCTGACACGCTCACGGCATCTTGCACGCTGGCATTTGCGGTCAGCGGGTCGAAGCCGTTCCCGCCTTCCAGATAGCGCCCGTCGAAGTTGAGACCTCGCCCGTTACCCGTCACGGCAAAGGCACCGCCTGCCAGATCGTTTCCACCGGTGGCGAGCGCCACCACGGCCTGTCCGATGGTGATGCCGAGCATGGCGCCTGCAATTGAATCGATCGGGTAATGCACTCCCGCCACCGTGCGGTTGACCGCGATGCGTGCTGCCTGCCGCATGAGCATGGCGGTCGTCGCAGGGTGCGCTTCGGCAAGTGCAGCGAGCACGACTGCGACGGCATAGCTTTCGGTCGCGTGTCCGCTGGGCAGAGAGGCGTGGCCGGGCGTGGGAATGACGGGCTGAATCTGTGGGGAAAATGCGTCCGGTCGGGTGATGGCAAGGCCGTGCTTCACCGACAGCACGACCTGCGTTGCCAGCCCCTGCGTCAGGTCCACGAGCTCGTGGACATGGCGGCGCGTGCCCGGCGACAACCCGACGATGGCGGCAAGGTAGGCAAGCGGGTAGCCCGCCTGGCTTTGAATTTCCGCCATCCGGTCAGCGCGCAGGTCGGCATGGTCGATCACATGCTCCATCTGGTTGCGCAAAACAGTATGGCTCGGCCGTTCGAACGTGGCGATGCGGGCATAGGTGGCGTTCAGACCGCCTTCCTCCTCGTCCAGACCGGTGCGCAGATGAACGCCGATGCCATCGCTTCCATGCGCCAAGACCACGAAGCGGGTCACAAGATCCTGTGCAAGCACCGACATGCGTATGGCCTGCGACCAGTGTGCGAGATTGGCGGCCACATGCGCGCAGCGGTCCGTGGGATTCAGCAAGTCGCTGTTCCACGCGCCGCCGATGCCATCGCGGGCGATCAGCAGTCCGGCAGCGGTTGGGCCGTCATGCAGCCCGGCCGTCGGCATGACGCCACTCATGGCTGTCATCGCCGTCATGGCGGTGGACCCGCTCATCGCCGTCATCGCCGTCATCGCGGTCATGGCCGTGTTGGTTGTTAGTGCGCTCATGGTGTCGTGCTTTCAGGTGAGTCGTGAGGAAAAGAGACGGTTCATCGCGGCAGGCCGGCATCGGCCAGGGCACCGGCCCAGGCGCGACCGGTGGCCAGGTCTCCGGCCGGGTGCGCCGCCAGATAGGCGGAGACGGTGAGTGTGGGTTCACGCTCTCGCAGTCGGGCGAGCGCGTGTCGTGCCGCAACCGTGTCGCCCATGGTCTGACAGATGATGGCGAGGCTGCGTAGCGAAGACGTGTGACGCGGATTGGCCACCACCGCTTGCTCCGCGAGCGCCCGTGCGCGGGGCAGGTCACCCGCCACGAAATGCGCCGTGGCGCGCATAATCTGAAAGAAATAGTCCTGTGGATCGCGCGGCGACAAAGTCTGGGCTCGTTCCGCAAGACGCACGGCCTGCGCGCCTTCGCCGGTGAAAGACAGCAGACGCGAATACATCATATGCGCAAGCGTTGTTGGGGTCGTACTCCACGGCACGGTCGAAGCGCTCGCGCGCCTCGTCGAAATCGTGGGCATGATGGGAGCCGGTCATGCCGTCGACGGTCAGCGACAATGGGCAGTCGGGGTCGATGGTGAGCGCGCGGCGGGTCTGCTTGCGCGCCTCGCCCAGATCGTCGCCGCCGGGCGAGCCAAGACCCTGCGCCTGCCGCAGCAGATACCACATGCCGAGCCATGCCCGCAGCGTCGCATTGCGCGGATGCCGCGCCGCCAGCGTTTCCAGTATTTCGCGTGACAACGAGAACGTGCGCAGCCGGTGCTGGTGCATGTAGTCCAGGGCAGTGGTGAAAAGCGCATGGCTTTCCACCTGCGGCAGTGGTTGCGAGCGCGTCAGTTCCACCGACGTGCGCAATACGCCCGCTCCGATGCGATGCGCGATTTCCGCCATCGTGGAGAGCCCGTCTCCAGCAGATTGGCGAGCGCGCCTTCCATCACTTCGCTCCACACGAGGCGGCCCGTGGCCGTTTCAACGAAGTCGATGTCGAGGCGAAAGCCGCGGCCCGTTGCGCGTCCATTCACAGGGTCGACGCTCGCAATGCAGCCGGTCGCCACGTAATCCGTGCCAAGTGCATCCCGCACTGCGTCGAGATCCACAGCGTTGCCGGTGAAGCGGCGGCTGGACATGTGGGAAATGACGTCGAAGCCGCGATTGCGCGACAAGGCGCGTGACACTTCCTGCGCCACAAGGTCGCTCAGATGGCGGTCGCTTTCGCTATTGGTGCGGGCGAGAAACGGTACGATGCCGATACACGGACGCAACGCGGTCGCACGTTCGGTCAGCCGCGCCCGCTGGCGCTGCTCCAGCGCCGCCGTCGCGCGCGCTTTCCAATGCGTATAGCCGTCCCCGGAAACGTGGAGCCCTTCCAGCAGGGTTCCGCGGGACAAGTCGCCGTCCACATTCACAAGGGCGGCAACCAGTCCGATATCGAGACGGTCGCCGGTCACGACCGCTTCGAAACGGTCGCCCAATGCGGCCTTCAAGGCGGCGTGACACTGACGAAAGCTGTCGCTCGCCTGGTCCTTCGGCGAGCGGGACCAGAGCACCTCGCGCACCCATGAGCGGCTGTGCTGCATGTCCGGCGCAAGGGCCAGGATGGCAAGCATCGCGCGCCCCCGCTCCACGCTCAGTTTCAGTTCGCGCCCATCGCTCCACGTGGCGCGGAATGGTCCGGTCAATTGCAAGTCGAGCGTGAATGGCACCGCCTTTTTTCCCGTATCCGCCATTTGTTCCCGTAAGCCTCCACAATCCGGTTGCTGCACTGTTGCGCGCGAAAAGCGACTTGGAAACACCATTCATGAAGTTTTCACGATGGCTTGGCCCTCACCGCGTCTAGCATTCAACAAAGCGCAGAGGCGCGTGCGGGAATGTCTTGATGCAAAGCGATGACGACTGGCGGGAGAACCTTTGGGAGATTCGAGACCTCAACGATTTCTGTGTTCGTTGGCCAAAATTGCGCAAGTTGGTAACGGGACAATCGTTCTTTGAGCTGAGTGCGGAAGAATAGACTGTCATTGTTCGCTGGTTGGCAAAAACTGCCGATTTCGTCTGTAAACCGGGTGATGATCTATCGGATGTCGGGTTTGATCGACGCCATTGATATTACTTTCATGATCTATTCACGCGCGTCCAGAATGCCGACTTGTTAACATTGGGCATACACATGGAGGATCGTATGATGACCTATCAACAACCAAGCCCAATGCCCGGTGCCAGCGAGCGCGAATACCGGTCCCGCCTCTTGCGGCTTGCTGCATCCGGTGCATCGCGCCCCGCTACCACGCAGCGTCACAATGGTGAAAGCGAAGCCTTCGAACCGCAGTTCCCAACCAATTTCACCAAAGGTCTGCCCCATGATGTGAACGGCATTGTGCAGGACGGTGCGTTCCAGACGTTGATGGCCGCCATCACCCAGCCGACGCATGACGGCAATGGCCGCATCGAATTCAATGCGCCGCTGGGGCCTGGTAATGCCACGGGCACGTCTGTCAAAGCCTTTCTCACCGGGCCCACCAAAGCCGACCAGAAGAAGCATGGCATTGACAAGGCGTGGACCGTACGCGGCTGGGAAAGCCCGGTCGCCGGGCATGTCTACGACCTGCAGGGGCCGGACGCCGACGCTGTCGCCATGTCCCCCGCCCCACGGCTTGGTTCCGATGAATTGGCGGCCGAGTTGGCAGAAGTTTACGCTATGGCGCTGCTACGCGACACGACGTTTGAAGACATCCGCCAGAACAAGGGCGAGACGACGAATGTGACAAATGCGCTTGCGCAGATGCCCTGGTTCGATCTTGGTGCAACGCCAAAGGACGAGGCGGGCAACCCGCTTTCGGTTCAGGCGAGCAACCGCCATCAGCGGGTGAAACGGGCGGCTGCCCTATCCGGAAAGACACTGTTTCGCGGCTCTGTGCCGGGGGTAAACGAGGGGCCTTATATTTCGCAGTTTCTCTACACCGGCACGGATGCCCGCGCCGCGCAGGCTGCGGATTCGGATCGCGATACGACGTTGCAGCAGATGCGCACCCTGACCGTTCCCGCCTGCGACGCGGCTGGCAATGTGCAGGCCGGTGCGGAAGACGGGTACATTTTGTACGGCGCTCAACGAATTGACCAGCGGGTGCAGGGGCAGAAGAGTGGCCGCGACTACATGTGTGACTGGGCCGCTTTTCTCGATGTGCAGAACGGTGCCAATGTCGGCGCGATCCAGGCCTTTGAGACTGGCGATGATGCGCTGCGCTTCATCAACACCCCGCGTGATTTGGCGACCTATGTGCATTTCGACCAGCTCTATCAGGCCTACCTGAACGCCTGTCTGCTGTTTCTGGCCGGTGGCGCGGCGACGGATATCGGGCTGCCGGAACAGAAAGGGGGCGACAAGCGCGCCCCATTCGCGACCTTCGGCGGACCGCACGTCCTGTCGCTGGTGACGGAAGTGGCGACGCGGGCGCTGAAGGCGGTGCGGCGGCAAAAATTCGCGATTCACGCCCGTGCTCGCCCGGAAGCACTGGCCGGTGTCACGACGATCTGCGCCCACCGCGACCTCGCGCCGGCCCTCGGCAAGTCCGGTGACTTGGCGACCGCTCATGTGTTGAAACTGCGCGAGGCGAAACACGACAAGTTCAGCCTGCTGGGCGCCATCCACAAGCACAACGAAAATCAGGGCAGGAACCGCGCTGTTGCTGCTTCTTTCGCGGCGTCCGGCGTGGCACTGCCGGACATTTCGTCGGAAAACCTGCTGCTGCCAATGGCTTTTCCCGAAGGTTCGCCCATGCACCCGACCTACGGGGCAGGCCACGCCACGGTGGCGGGGGCATGCGTGACGGTGCTGAAGGCGTTCTTCCAGATGTACGACGCTCACGGCCACGCGCTCGCCATGAAAGCGGTTGGCGATAAGGGTGCCTTCGCCACGCCGCTGGTCCCCACAAAGGATGGGCAAAAGCTGGAGCCGTACAGCGAGAAACTCATACCGCCACTCACGTTGGTGGGCGAGTTGAACAAACTGGCCGCCAACATTTCTATCGGCCGCAACATGGCGGGCGTCCACTTCTATAGCGACTATTACGACAGCCTGCGCATGGGCGAACGCATCGCGACCGGTATCCTGCAGGAGCAGATGACGACCTATGGCGAGGCGTTGACGATGACGTGGCCGAGTTTCGACGATGAGCGGATCACGCTGCGGCAGGGCCAATCCGGCCAGGCGAGCCTCAATATCGACGGCTCAAACGAGGCGGACTGGTATGCCCGCCACGCGCCGGGTGGGTCCGATGTTCCACCGTTGCGCACCGCCGCAGGCGCGTGACGGCACGTCGATAGAAGGGAGAACGGACATGGCCGAACTTGCCAGATACACCACCGTGCGGGCGCTGCAACGCGCGTCGCAAGACGACCCCGAATTGGTGGAAGCCATGCGGCAAGACCCTATCGGCACGCTGCGCAAAGTCGGCGCGGCGGTGCCCAACAACCAAGTCTACCGCATGGCGGTCTGGATCATTGGTGCGGCCCTGCTGGTATCGCTGGTGGGGGCTATCATCATGATGCTGCGCCATCCGGACCAAGAGGTGCCGGCTATCCTCGTCTCCACAGCTTCGGCCGCCATCGGCGTCATTGCCGGGATGCTTGCCCCGCAACCCGTCAACGATGTCGAGGAATAGGCCGATGGGGGTGCTGCGGGCGACGATCTCCCCCCCGCGGCACCTCCGCTTTGCGGCGCTTGCTCTTGCAACTCTGCTTGTTCAACCGGCATTCGGCTCGGATCTGGGCGTGCGCGTCGATGCGTTTGTGGGTGCTGGCGGCTGGGCGCTGACGGGTATGGATGCGACGAATGTCACGTTCGCCAGATGCGCCGAACGTAACATCGCCTTGCGCAGCATCGATATGGGGCAGTTCATACAGGGCCTCGGCCGTCGCGAACACATGGCCGCGCCGCGCATCTTCGTTATGCCGGACAGTGTGTCCGACCTGGTGATGAGAGGTGTCCTGCCCTCCCGGCAGCCCGACCTCAGCCACGTCACCACATCCGATAGGACGCACGACGCGACGCCTTCGTCCGCTTTGTCGGCACTGGAAGGCCCGACCTTTTACCTCTCGCAAAACCAGTTGCTAGAGGCGATTCAGCCCAACGAAAGCCCGCCGAACATCGCCTTTGCCGACACGACCACCACGATCGACGTGACTGCCGTGACCGCCGATATTGCGAAACGGATGCAGAATGCGTTCGACTTGGTCGCCACGACGACCCCCACGATCGAATTTCCGTCAGTCCAGTTCCCGCCCACCGAATATCTGCCCATCGAGCCTTGGCGACTGTGGGGGACGCCTGCGACAGGCCCTGTCGATGCGCCACTTCCGGAAATAAAGTTTCCCAATGACGACTATATGAAAATGTGTGGCGGCCAAGCCGTTTCCGACTTCAAAAAGCCGATCATCGAAGATTTCAAAGCCCCTGGCGGCCTCATCGGTGGCCCGGCCTGCCTGGATTGGCGGATGGGCGCAAAGCATTGCAACATGCCGTTCGAGGACATCGCCGTCACGCTCTTTCGGCCGCTTCCCCAACCCGGTCACACGAACTGGCTCTTCAGGCAAGATCCCAAGAGTTTCGCAACCACCGTCGCCCTGCGTAACGAGGCGGACTCGGTGAAATGTAGCGGTGTGCTCGTGGACCACGACCGCGTGCTGACGGCCGCTCACTGCGTCTGTGATGCGGGCTTTCCCGCCAGCGTTGCCTTCGGCGCGACCGCCTGGGAGCCGAAAGGGTCGCGTGTTGGCGAGTTCTACATCGAGCGCGCTGTCTACGGTCCGTCATTGCTGATGGATGAGGCTTTTTGTCCCCGCCTTCGCGCGTGGAAGGGGAACGAGGCCCGCGTCGCGGCCGGTCTGGCACCCCTGTCTTACCCCGCCAACGACCTGGCTCTCCTGACGATTACGGAACTGCCGACATTTGCAGACGCTTTCTCTGTGCTACCGGTCGAACCGTTCTGGAACGGCGAACCCTACAAGCAGGCTTTGGCATCGGGCTACGGCATCGCCGACCAGACGTCCCACACGGGCCGCAAGCACTTCACGGCTCTGCTGGCCGCCTTCACCCCTTGCGACACGACAGCGCCGGAAATGCCCTGCGCGGCGGCACGTGAATTCACCGCAACATCGCTCGACCCCAATGGTAACGCCGACAGTTGTTTCGCCGATTCCGGCGCGCCTGTCTTCGTCGATCTGGGAAACGAACACCGCCTCGCCGGCATCGTCTCACGGGGCACCACGGCCAATGCGAAGGACACGTGCGGCGCGGGCGGCATTTACATCGACCTTCGCCACCCTGACGTCCGCGCGTGGCTTGAGGCGGAACTCGACAGGACTTGAAACGCAAACAGGAGAAGAATGTCATGACACGATCGAACAGAAGGGCGCTGACCGGCGTCGGTATAGGGCTCGGCTTGACGCTTGCCTTCGCGGCCCTGCCCGACCGTGCCGAAGCGCAAGGTGTCGTGGTCGAAACGGGAGGCGTGCAGAACACGCGCTCCTTCGCTCAACCGCGCATCATAAACGGCCAGAACGTGCGTCCTGGTGAAGGTCCGTCCGCCGTTGCGCTCTATGACCGTAACGGCAACTTTTTCTGCGGCGGCACACTGCTCGCGCCCGAAGTCAAGGAAGGCCTGGTGACATGGACACCGGGTGCCAAGAAGCCCGAATGGGTCGTGACGGCCGCACATTGCTTTTATCCCCGGGCCCGGGACGGCACGGTCACGCGTAGGGACACGGATGGGATGAGCGTCTTCACCGGCGCCGTCGACCGCCCGGAGCCTGGAGCCGATAGTGACCTGACAAACGGTGAGATGGTGCCGGTCACGTTCGTCATGGAGCATGAGGCCTATGACCTCGTGACCTTCGCCAATGACGTGGCCCTGCTCCGGCTGGCAGAGCCGCTCGAGGATATTGCCATAAGCCGCCGCGCTTCCGCCGCCATGCCGGATCCAGCGGACTACGACGCACTCTACCAGACGGGTCGAAGCCTGTGGCCCCGCGGATGGGGTGTGACGGAAACCGGCAAGATGTCCATGACGCTCAAAGAGGTTGCCGTTCCCGTCTACGACACTAACCTCTGTGCGCGCCAATATGAGCGCATCAACGGGGTGATCGAACCGGGCATGTTCTGCGCCGGGTTTTCGGGCGGTCGCCATGACAGTTGCCAAGGCGACAGCGGTGGCGGCATCGTGGACCGTGCCCCCGCCGACAGCGGCGAGCCCTCCACCCTCGTCGGCATCGTGAGTTGGGGTAAGGACTGTGCGCTCGCGGGCTATCCTGGCGTCTATTCCTCCATCGCCCATTTCAGGCCGTGGCTCGAGGCCAAGGTAAGTGCCTGTAAAGCGTCCCAAGCCGATTGCACCACACGCGTGGCAAGCTACGTCGCGCTGTTGCAGGCCCAAAGCGACAAGGGCTCCGTGGCCACCAGCCGTGCTGCGGGCGACATGATCTCCGGTCGCATCCGCTTGAACCCACTTGGCTGCGAGACCGACCCCAAGGTGATCTGCCGTCTCGGTTCCGTCATCCGCTTCGTGCAAGCCTCTGGTATCGCGTGGGAAAGTGACGTGTGGACATCAAACGCCAAGCAAAGTGGCACGACGGATGGTGCGTCCATTCCCGGTTGGGCGCAGATCATCGTCGGCAAACCTTTCGACCGGACCTACCTGAAGGCCGCCATCCTGCACGACCATTATTGCTACCGCGAAAACCATGTGCGCCCGTTCCGCGATGTGCATCGCATGTTTCTCGACGCGATGCTGGCGAGCGGAGTGAAAACCAAGAAGGCCTTCGCAATGTATCTGGCCGTTCAGGCCTTCGGCCCGCGATGGACCAAGATCGTCGACGGTGAGGATTGCAAGGGCAATTGCGTGAAGCAGCTTCACCGCGAAAATGACGGTGGCGCCACAGGCTGGGAGGCGCCGCTCTACGACCAGCCCGCCGCCCGCGCAGCGCTCGCCACGCTGGAGAGCACCTTGCGTGATGACGTGGACGTAGATGAGGATCGCGACGCGCTCGACCGGCAGGCCGAAGCACTGCGCGCTGCGGTGTTGGCGCAAAACGCGGACTGAACCGCAGCCGACAAACGGAGCAGGAGAGCGAACATGCACCATACGATCACCAATGGCCGCGTCGTACCCGGTGACATCGTTGCAGGGGACTTTGTCGATTTTGCCTCCGGCCACCATTCGGACCCGCTCGTTCTGGCGGGTCTGCGGGGGACGGCAGCGCGGCCGATCGTCGTGCGGGCGGGAGATGACACCACACGCATCACCG
The DNA here is from genome assembly GCA_963799325.1 of uncultured Alphaproteobacteria bacterium. Classification (GTDB taxonomy): domain Bacteria; phylum Pseudomonadota; class Alphaproteobacteria; order Rhizobiales; family Rhizobiaceae; genus Pseudahrensia. Next base: position 23,429 of record CAWCWS010000009.1, read on the forward strand.
GCCCGCTCGACAAGGCCACAGCGCGCACATTCCTGCGCGACGAGGCGACCCGCCGCGCTGCCGGCGGGCACTACCCGGCCGTCGGGCATCTGGGCGACTTGGCGGCGCTGACCCTGCGCGACTGCCATTACGTCATAGTCGAAGGCATCCATTTTCGCGATACCTGGCCAACCGCGCTCTATATCGACGATTGTCGCTACATCGCAGTGCGTGATTGCCGTTTCGAAGGCGCGACCATTGGCATCGGCCTCAACGGAACCGACACGCGCAACGTGCTGATCGAGGGTAACGCCTTCCGTCAGGACATGAGCGCGGACAATGCGCTTTGGAATGCGATCGACTGGGAGGCAGTCCACGGTTCCAACCCGCGGGGCTGTGCGGGGCAGCCGGTGCTGAACGACGATCACCGTCATTTGGATGGCGATTTCGTGCGCGCCTGGGAAATTGCGGGCGACCTGACGGTGCGGGACAACGACGTGTGCGACACTTTCAATGGCATCCATATCTTCGCCCGCAATGACCGCGTGGCTGCGCCCGGCACCGTTGCAGATGCGCCTTACAACCGCTTTCGCACAAGCGCCGTCAATGTGGTGATCGAGGACAATCGCTTCACGCGCGTACGCGACAACGTATTCGAGCCGGAGGAACATGCCTGGAACTGGATCATCCGCCGCAACCGCTGGGTGGATTGTTACTTACCCTTCTCGTTCGATCTGGAACGGGCGGGCTGGATCTACGTCTACGCCAACGAGGGCGCGGCGATCCGCAAGCCTTCGGAGAAAACGGTGTACAAGAAGCGGCACGGCTTCGCCATGTTCAAGACCGGTAGCGGGGCACAGGGTAACGAGGGGCCGGTTCTCGTGGCCTACAACTCCTTCGCCTTCGCCACCCCCGCCCGCTATTTCCGGCGCGGTTTCTATTCCATGTTCCACCACTTCAACAATGCCGTGCAGTATTTCGATGGGTCCGACGGCTTTTTCGGCTCGGGTTCGTTGAAGCCCGGTCCCGGATTGCGCCCGGGCGACGCGGGCCCATTGGCGGCGGAACTGGCGGCGGAACAGGAACGCTTCACCCGCCGCTGGAATGGCGCCATGTCTGAGGGCATGGGCGTATCCGAGATGGTCGCTCGTTGCGCTGACCTCTCCATCGTCATGGACGGCGATCTGGTGAACGATCCGCTCTACCCAAAGGTCTATCGTGGTGTCGGCTACCCGCTCGGCCGCTTTGCCAGTGGTAAATCGCCGAACTTCGAAGTGGACTTTTCCGACCTGCCCACGGAAGCCGCCGGTTTGACATTGCGTCCGCAGGGCGAGGCCGCTCGTGGCACGTCTGTCGCCGTAGTGGTCAAACGAGCCGATGGGCGTCGGCTCGAACTTCCGGCCGGTCTCGACAGGGGCGCGCACCAGTTTGACGCTGCGGGCCACGATGCGCTGGCGGCATTGGACGCTTTTCTCGCTTTCGCTCCCGATACGAACTGGGCCGAAATCGTGCCGCGTGGCAACCGACCGACCGAAGGGCCGGACGAGCCCGCGACACCTTCAGTCGGGGTCTAGCAAGTGTATCTTCGCGGTTTCTAAGCGTTCCACAATTGGTGCGGTTTGCAGAGTGCGATTGCAATTCTGACGAGCTTTCTGGTGACTGCCGTGACGATAACCTCGTGCGGCATGTCGGCCTCGCACAGTCGGTTTGCGTCGGTTTGCGAAGGTTTTCAGGGCCGGGTTGTCATGACTTGTGACGAGGGCCATCCAGAGCAGAATGTGATGCAGCCGATGTGGTCCGTCATCGATAGTCCATTTGCCGCGATGGGCACCACTGTCATGGGCGATCGGCGCAAGTCCTGTGAGCGTTGCCGCCTGGCAGCCTGATATTTGTTCCAGTTCCGACTTCTTTGCAATGAGCTTGGTGCTAGCAACGGGCCCAATTCCGGCACACGGGCGCAAAATGCGGGCGGTATAGGCCAAAGTATCATCGGCTGCGATGAGGTGTTCAATCCGGCTATCCACCCCCCGGCTTACGCATCAAGAAGGAGGCGGAATGCCTCGTCCATGTCTTCAGGGATTTATGCCTTCCAGAAGTTCATCGAGCCTCCGCCTTTGGCGTATCTTGATCTGTTCCAGAAGCCGCTTGTATGTCTCAACGACTTGGCGCCACTTGCTGGTCAAGGCCCTGAGAAGACGCACCTTTGCAGCAGGCGGAGGGCGGCGCGAGCCGGGCTGTTCCATGTGTCTGGCTATAAACGACGACCGTCTCAAGCCCGAAGAGCGCTGCGCCTCCACGTCAAACCGCAATTTCGAGGGGCGTCAGGGTTTTAAGGGACGCACGCATCTGGTTTCACCAGCAATGGCGGCTGCTGCTGCGGTGACGGGGCGTTTTGTAGATATACGAAAACTCTGAACGTCTCATCCCTGAAAGAATCTCAGATTGGTATCGGCGCATTTAAAAGCCTTCAATCAAGCGCAAACGGCACGCATATTTCAGCCTTGAAATAGTCAATGTGGAATAGATCCCGTGTCCATGAATCCGACAAATTGAAGTTTTCAACCGTCATACTTTACCCACGGTCTTATTGACGCGTGACATCCGGCACGGATGACAAGCACCATCTGTATTGATTTTATTCAATCTTGTTCCCACCGCAAAAACAGGTCTCTTCGTGAGCCAAAAAGATGTCACCTCAAGTCAACTTCGGGCGGCACCGCCTGTGGATGACATCGTTTCGTCGTATTACCTCGTCCAGCAGATCGGGATCGGAGACCGCCGGATTGGTCGTCTGGTGGACAGTTATCGAACCGCGGCCAAACTCCTCAACGATCGAACGATACAATTGCACCCGGATCTCAGCGACGGCGTAAGCCTGCTGCAGGATACCATCGTGGACGCTCTCGAGACTGAAACGTGCACGTCGTTTGGGGATGTATCCTTGAAGCTGGATGTGTGGCGGCTCGACAATGAAGAGGCGGACTCGTCCAGCGCGACGCGCGGTGAAAGACTGGCCATTCAGGCCCTGTCCGATCTCAAGAAGCTCATCGAAGCCGAAGGGTGACCCTAGCTGATCGCTGCCGCCTCGCAGGTGCTGGCGCGGTTGTTCCGCCATGCCCGCGCCGTCCAGCCCAGACCGTTGTGGCGCTGGAATGGCGTGGCCGTAGTGTCAGTGGCGTAGAAGTCGAAGCAGTTCTCACCGCGACGCTCGACCGCAAAGCAGCCGCCGTCGATCGTACCTGCATCGGGATAGGTGAAGCACATGACATCGTCACGGATGGTGACGCGGCCTTCGATCGTGCCGGTTTCATCCGTGTACCGGGTTGTTCCGTCCGCGCCGAAAGCCTCGCTGAAGCGCGCGCCGCTGGCGTATTCGCCCGAAATGGCTGTGTCCTGAATCAGAGTGAGAACGGCGCGCGTGTCGGCAGCCTGTGCCGGCGCTGACACGGCGAATATGGCTAGCAGGAAGGGCACGGCTGACCAGCCGTTTGACATTCGTGGCGGCACCGGTAGAACGCGCGACATGACATTCGAGAGCAAAACCCAGACCACTGGCAAGACCACCTCTCTGTAACCGCTCCCGCATCTCTCCCTGCGGGAGAAGTTGTGATCCCTTTGTCTCGTGGGAGAGCGGAGCGAACTTCATGTCTTATACAATCGCAGTCGTCGGTGCCACGGGCAATGTGGGCCGGGAAGTGCTGAACATCCTGGCCGAACGGGAATTTCCCGTGGCCAAGGTGGTCGCTCTCGCCTCGCGCCGCAGCCAGGGCACGGAAGTCTCGTTCGGCGACCGCATTCTGAAGGTGAAGTCGCTCGACAATTACGATTTCACCGGTACCGATATCGTCATTATGTCGGCCGGTGGGGACATTTCAAAGGAATGGGCACCGAAGATCGTGGCCAAGGGCTGCATCGTGATCGATAATTCCTCCGCCTGGCGCTATGACCCGGACGTGCCGTTGATCGTGCCGGAAGTGAATGCCGATGCCATCGAGGGCGTGTCCAAGAAGGGCATCATCGCCAATCCGAATTGTTCCACGGCACAGCTCGTGGTGGCGCTGAAGCCGCTGCACGACCGTGCCACGATCAAGCGCGTCGTCGTGTCCACCTACCAGTCGGTATCCGGTGGCGGGAAGGCGAAGATGGAAGAGCTGTTCGAGCAGACCCGCGCGGTGTTCGTGGCCGATCCCATCGAGTCGAAGGAGTTCACCAAACGCATCGCCTTCAACGTCATTCCTCATATCGACGTGTTCATGGATTCCGGTGACACCAAAGAGGAATGGAAGATCAACGCCGAGACGAAGAAGATGCTCGACCCGAAGATCAAGGTCACGGCCACCGCCGTGCGGGTGCCGGTCTTCGTATCCCATTGTGAGGCGGTGAATATCGAGTTCGAAAACGAACTGTCGGCGGATGAAGCGCGCACCATCCTGCGGGAAGCGCCGGGTTGTCTCGTCGTCGACAAGCGTGAGGACGGTGGCTACGTCACGCCTTACGAGGCGGCTGGCGAAGACGCGACGTTCATTTCGCGCATTCGTGAGGATCCGACCGTCGATTACGGGCTCAATATGTGGATCGTGTCAGACAATCTGCGGAAAGGGGCTGCGTTGAACACGGTTCAGATCGCCGAATTGCTGCTCAATCGCGGAATGCTGAAGCAGAAATCGCTGGCTTAAGACAGCAATGCCGACGGGTTTCCGAACCCGTCGGGACGATCGAGGTGGCCTATTTCAGGCCGATGCGATTGAGCAAACCCTTGGGCTTGGCATCGCCGTCGATACCCGGATCGTCCGGACTGCGGTCGAGGCGACCATCCTTGTCGGCATCGAGATTGCGCCGGGCCTCCTCACTGGTGCGGGGGTAGGTTGCACGGGTATCGGCTGTGGAAATTGGAGGGTTGGGCTTCGATACGGGTTTGGTTTCGGCTGATTTTTCGACGGGTGCGGGTTTGGCGGTCGAGATTCCGGTTTCGCCAGGTTTTTGAGTGGTCGGCTCAGGGACTTTCTTTTCGGACGCTGCCGTCTGCGCTGGTTTTGCAGTGGGCGACGGTGACGTTGCCGCACCGGGAGCGGTGAAGCCTGCCGTGTTGGCCACAGCCGAAGGCGTAACGGCCTTTCCGGTCTGCCATGTCTTCCGTCGTCCTGTTTTCTGTCTTGGCGACACTGTTGTCGATAACTGGTGCGACCGCAGCCGCTACCGGCTTCGATTCCGGAACGACCGGTGCCGGTTTGGCGGGCGGGGCCTTTGGCGTCTCTGGCTTCGGCGTCTCTGGTTTTTCGATGATTTCGGCATCCACCACCTCGGCATTCATGCGGGCTGCTGCGACCTGCGATTCCACCGGCACGATCTCCTCGTGGTCCGGCGTCATTCTCGGTGCCGTGGACAGGCTTTCGTAGTCGATGGCCTGTGCCGCGCCGCCGATGCTTTCCATCGGCACGCGCCACTGGAACGCGTCGATCTCGCCGGTTGCGGGAGAAATCGGCGCCCAGTTCTTCGAAATGTAAGTACCGTCGGTCCAGACCGGATCGCGCGGCGCGGTGACGGCCCGGGACAGCCATTCGCGCACGCGGCCCGTATCCCCGTGTTCGGCTTCCTCGATGTCGGCCATGAGCAGGCAGGCCCGCTCGGTGGGGGCGGTGGTCAGAACGGTCCGCATGGCCTCGCGGGCGCGGTCGTAATTGCCCATGTCCATCGCGCCCCGCGCCAGGGCGTAGGAGCCTTCCACCGTGCCGCCGCGCTTGGCGTTGAGGGTTTCGGCGCGCTTGAGGCGGTCGGAGGCGGAGTCGCCGGCGCGGACATTCATATAGGTTTCGGCAATGTCAGGATGGGGGCTTTCGCGCCACGTCCGTTCCAGAACGGCGGTCGCCTTGCGCATGTCGCCGAGGCGGATGCAGGTGCGGGCGGCGACGAGGGCGGCGGGCACGAGGTCCGGTGCCAGCTTGTGGGCGCGCAGGGCGTCGGTCTTCGCCGAGGACGGGTCGGGCGTTTCCACGTCGATGGCGCGGGCCGTCAGCAGAACGGCGCGCTGGCGGTTATAGGCATCCTTGTCGATGGCACCGCTGGAACGGGCCGATTGAAGGGCCGCGAGGGATTCCTCCCATTCACCGGCCAGAACGCGGGCCTTCAGGGCCGCCTTGGCCGCCCAGGGGGTGCCGGGCGCTTCATCGGCAGCCGCGCGGGCATATTGGGCGGAGGCTTCGCTGGCTCCCTTCGCGCTCGGCTTCCAGATAGAGACCGCGCAGGCCCAGCAGACGGGTTTCGTCCCGGTCCATCATGGCGGCGAATTTTTCACGGGCAGCCATGCGGTCGTTTTCGATGAGCGAGGTTTGCGCGTCGAGCATGGCGACGAGGGGCTCGTCCTCCAGATATTTGCCGCTTTCCTTCGTCAGTTGCCGCGCCAGCGGGGCGTTGCCGGCACCGGCTGCGATGAGACCGCGCGACAGGGCGTCGTACCCCCGGTCCCGTCGCCGTCCCTTGCGGAAGCGGTCAAAGGTTTTCGGTCCGCGAATGATGGCGGCGATGATCGCCCAGACGATCATCGCCAACGCCACCATGATAGCAAGCGCCACGAATGGACTGGACCATCGACAGGGTGATTTCCGTGCCCAGCCAGTCGATCGTGACCGTGCCCGGATTGTCCATCAACCAGGCGAACAACATGGCGGCTGCGAAGAGGATCAGGAAGAAGATTGCAATGGGAAGCATGAAAGCGGTCCGGTCAGGCGGGAAAGGAAAAGGTGTTCAGGAAACGCCCTATTGAGTGGGGGCCGGAGATGAGGCCCGCAATGAAGTGTCGACCACGTCCGACACCAGACGGCTGGCCGTCAGCCGGGCCGTCAGATCGTCGTGCCAGGCTTGGGAAGCCGCTTTTGCCGGGTCGGGCAGGGCCTGCCATGCGGCATCGGCCTCGGCGATCTTGCCGGAAGCCAGTGCGGTTTCAACTGCGGTGAGATCGGCTTCGATGCCGCCCTCGCTCTCGCCGGAACGGCGCACCTGCACAGCCCCGCGGGCACCTGCCAGCAGACGCGATGCAAGGCTGTCGTCGGCGGGCGCAGGGGCAACGGCGGCGCGTATATCATCGGCTACGGAGTCGAAGCGGTTGCGCAACGCGATGAGCGTGGGAACGCCGGTTTCGGCATAGGCGGTGAGCGGTTCGAGGGCTTCGGAATTGTCGGTCACGCTTTTGAGCGTATCGAGGGTGCCGCCGAAGGGCACACCGAGGTCCACATCCCGCTTGAGGGCAGCCGCTGCAAGTGCCTGCGCGGCGACACGGTCGGCCCCGTTTTCGAGACGATCGGTCAGCGTAGCGATACGTGTATCGGTGGATTGTGCCAGTTCGGTGAGGCTCGATTGCAGAGCGGAACTGGCGGCCTGCGCCGCCTGTTGCGCCGCCTGCCGGGCGGATTCGCTGTTGGCGGCGATGTCGGTCAGGCGGGCATCGAGAGACGCCAACCTGTCGCTTGTGGCTGTCGCCTGGCCACGCATGTCTTCAAGAGCGGCCTGATTGGCAGCCTGGTTCGATGCGACCTGCTCCTGCAAACCGGTAAGTGTTTCAGCCAGTGTCGGGTCTGCGCCGGTTTGGCCCTGCACGGTCGTGCGGAGGGTTTCGACCTGTGCCGTCAGGTCGTCCACCGTGGTGGACAGGGCGGCCAGCGCGGCAGGGTCGCCCGCATCGCCGGACGAGATGGCCTTGTCGAGCTGGTCGAGACGGGTGGAGCGGGCCTGTTCGGCCCCTTCCAGCGTGTCGAGCCGCCCGGTCGTGGCTTCCAGTGTGGATTGCAACGCGGTGAGGCGGTCTTCGGAACCCGAGCCGGTGCCCTCTTGCCCGGCAAGCGCCGTTGCGACCTGTTGCTGGACGATGGTTTCGATCTGCGCCTCGTCGATTTCTGCAGATTGGACCGCAGGTTGTTGTTCCAGCGCGGCAAGGCGCTGTTCGAGGTTGTCGGGAACGGTGGCAACATCGTCCTGCGATGGTCATTCCAGACAGGATCCATTGGCCGAGCAGGGCGAGGATCGCACCGCACAATGCCGCCAGAGCCAGCTTGCCGAACCCCGATGACCCCGAATTGCCTGTCGCTTGCGCGGGGGCGGATTCAGGCGTCACCGCTGCCGGTTTCGACGGTGAAGCCGATGATTTGGGCGGTGTCGGCGGTGTGCTCTGCGGGCTGGATGCCGTTGCTTGTTCCGGCAGGCTTGCCGGAGGGCGTTGGCATGGGCGGCTTGGGAACGACCGGAGCGGCGGTCTTCGGTGATGCGGATGCCGATGGCTGTGCGGGCGGCGTCGGAGCGGTTTTCGGCGCAACCCGTTTGGCCTCACCCTCGATAATAGCGGGTTTCCTGGTGACGGCGGAATGGCGCGTTGCAGGTTTCGACGCAGCGGACGCTCCGGTTGAACCGGCGGTTTTTGCGTCGGGCTTTGCGCTGGTCTTTGTATCAGGTTTTGCCCCGGGCCGGGTTCCGGTTGGCTTGCCTGCGCTCGTCTTGTTCTTCGCCATGTGTCTCGACACTCACTTTCGTGCTGCGCGCACCAGAACCCATCAAGGGCCCTATGGGCTGTATGTATTCACTATCGTAGACAATGCGGCGTGCCTTCGCAAAGGCAAAGGGAAAAAGCACCGGCTGACATGTGTGGAAAGCCTATCGGGGCTTCACAACAGGGAAAGCAGGGCCTGTTCATTTGGTTCCGATGCGGCTTGCGCCCGGTCGCGCAGGTCTTCGGGCAGCGCAAGGCGTACCGCCTCACTGAAGCATAGCAAACGGGTATTGTCAGGAACGGTGGGTGTGAGAGTGGCAAAGGTCGCGGCGATGCGCGGCGATGTCAGCAGCACTGAATTGATCCCGCCACCTGCAAGCTGTCGTGCGATGGTCGATGGCAAGCGCATCAGCGGCTCCGCTGTATAAACCGCCCAAGGCCAGCAAGCGATTTTTCGCTGCTCCAATGCGGCGACCATGTCGAAAGCCGGCTCCCGCGCACACGGCCACAGGATGTGTGCAGAAGGCGCAAGTCCGTCCAAAACCAAATAACCCGGCACCGCGTCGCTCAGGGCTTTCGCGTCGGAATCCGTCGCGCGAATCCGCGTGAATCCGGCTTGCGACAATGCGTCGGCGGTGGCCCGACCCACGGCATAGGCAGGTTTGTCGCGGAACTTATGCACATATTCCACGGCCTGTCGGCTCGTCACGACCAGAGCCCCGATGGCGCTTTCGTTTATGGGACAGGGCGTATCGGTGGGCAGGATTTGGAGAAGGGGACATATGACGGGCGAAAAGCCCCGGTCGCGCAAGGTTTGCGCCGTCCGGTCGGCCCCCGGTTGCGGGCGGCAGACCAGAATACGCGCCGTCATCGCGATCCGTTTTCGGCGTCGGACGTGCTTTGGGGCGGCACGTCTTCGAGCATGGTCAGCAGATCGCCAACGGCATCGAGAGGCTTCGTCTCACCGCCCTGCTGGCGGCCTGTCTGCACATTGCGTTGCAGGGTCCAGCGTATCTCTGTCGTGCGATCGGGGGAAACGTCGAAGGACAGCACGATCTGCATGGCCTTGCGGGGCGGGTCTCCCGTATTCCTGCCGTCGAAGCGGATGCTTTCCTCCAGCATGACAGCCACGTCGATGCAGGTGAAGGTCCATGCCTGGGTGGCACCCTTGCCCGCGCCGGTGGCCAGCAGGATGGAATGGCCGGAGGCAAGGTGGGAGACGGAGATATCCGGCGGAACGTGAAACCGGATCGTCGCCGTTGTCGGTGTCGCCTGTTCGGTCGGGTGCAGGCGGTCCCTGCCCTGCAGCGTGTTGCCACCTTCCAGGAGGTCGAGATCGCGTTCGTGATGGAAGCCGAACTGCGCGGCGTACCCGTCATGGCTGGCGCTGAGGGATTTCCGCTCCGCATCGTCGGTGCGCTTGCGGGTGACGGACAAGGGTGCCTTGCCCATGCCCCGTCCGGCGAGAAACGAAAAAGCGCCTTTTTGGGCCGATGCCGCTCCGGCCAGACGGGCGGAGGACGTATCGGCTATCGTGAGGGTGGAATGGGCCGCCGTCGCGCGGGAGAGGTCGCGATAATCGGCATAGGCCACATCCGGCCAGCCGCAATTCATGATGAACCTGTGACCGCCGCTCGACATTTCGAACGACAGGGCGCCCGCCATCGCATCGGGAGCGGCATCGGGCACGCTTGCAGAACCGGTATCGACCAGCACGACCGTGCGGCCGCTTGCCAGCCTGTCGAACCCTGTCTGGCCGAGACTGGCCACCGGCCTGCCTTCCACACCGTCGAAGCGCAACAGCCGTCCGACGAGGTCGTCGTCGATGGTCCCTGTTCCGTTGAACTGGGCCAACCGTCCGTGGGAATGGCGAAAGAAGCGCAAAGCCTCCACCATGCGGGCCGCTTTCGACGCCAGAATATCGGGGGCGGGCTTTCCCGTGTCGCGGTAGAGGCGCAACAGGGGCAACAGGTCGCACAGAAGCCGAACCTGCGCTGCCGGGTTGCGGGACATATGCCCGCCATCCGGCGCGACCTGACGGACCAGTTCCTGTTCCAACGCCTTGATCGCGCGTTCCACGCTCCGGTCGCGCCCGTCGATGCAGATTGCCGCCATCGCCAGCGCGATACGGACCCGCAGACGGATTTCACCGGCCGGGGCGTCGGTCACGACGGTGTTGAGAAACCGTGTATGGCGCACGAGGCTGCGGAACCAGCTTTGCGGTCTCGTGTCGTTTGGCCTGATGTTAGCGCTATCCTGCTCCGGATGCGGTGCCGGAAGATCGAAGAGACCTTCGCCGTGGCGCAACCATGCCATGAGGCGGGTGGCTGCTACATCGGGATTCCATGCGATGCTCTTCGAACGCCCCGATGTCGGGATCCCGCAGGCGTCGATCCAGTCCATGACGAGAGCCGCTCCGTTGAGGCGTGCGGTCGGAGCTGTATTCGCTGCAATATCGCGCAGCCACTGAAAACCGTGCAGGGAGGCCGCCCAATGCCTGTCCGCCGCACCTGTTGCCGGGGTGCCGTCGAAGAATGAATCGGGTTGCAGGACCCGGGTGGTTCTGCCGAAGGTGAACGTGCCCTCGTAGATGGCCCGCGCCCGGGTGGCATCGGCTTCGACGATGTCCTGCGGGGTTGCCAGCAGCCGTTTCGTGTCGGGCACGGGTTCGGGCGATCGCGTGTCACGGGCACCGACGAGGGGTTTCAACAAGCGGGAGGACCGATCGACGACGCTCATTTCGTGCGTGTTCCTCCGCCTGGTCGGTATCAAAGGCTGCGAGCCGGTGATTCGAAGTTCGGTGCGTGCGCTTTCAGGCATACCCGTTCGGAAACCGCTTCGACACCGTGCCGGTGCATTTTCGTAGTCAGGTTTTGATGAAGCGGGCGGCGAAAAAGCCGTCCATGCCCTGAAAACGCGGCGCGTCCTGTTCCGCCGTTCCGTCGGGCGGGCTGACATCGGCCAGATGGGAGGGCAGGGTGCGGATGGTTCCAAGCCCTGTGAGCGCTTCCGGCAGGCCGGTCAGTTCGTCCGGTCAGAACCGGATCGAGGGTCAGGCCATTGTCTTCCCGGTTCAGGGCGGCTGCGACGTCCTCGCCCTCGGCACGGTCGAGCGAGCAGTTGGCGAAGACCAGCCGTCCGCCCGGTTTCAACATGGTTGCCGCGTGGCGCACCATACGCGCTTGCAGGTCGGCCAGTTCATCCACGACCGCCGCATCTTTGGTCCATTGCACGTCGGGATGGCGGCGGATGGTGCCGAGAGAGGAACACGGCGCATCGATGAGAATGGCATCGAAGGGTTCGTCGGGCTCGAACGTGAACAGGTCGCCCTGCCGCGCATCCACGTCGAAGCCGAGGCGCTGCATGTTGGATTTCAGCCGTTCGAGACGGTTCGCGTTGGCTTCCAGCGCCGTGACATGCGCGCCTTGCGCCGCCAGTTGCGCGGTCTTGCCGCCGGGTGCAGCGCAAAGGTCGGCAACGCGCAGGCCCGTCACGTCTCCCAGCAGGGTGACGGGAATGGTGGCGGCGGCGTCCTGCACCCACCATGCGCCGTCATCGTAGCCTGGAAACTCCGTCAGGCTGCCGGGGCGGAGAAGGCGCACGGTCTGCGATAGCACCGGTACGCCACCGAGGCGTTCGGCCCATGTATCGCGGTCTTTCGGAACGGTGAGATCGAGCGCCGGTTCGACCATGTGCTGGCGGGCAATCGCCACGAGGCGTTCCTTGCCGTAGGCCTTGCGGATACGTTTGCCGAGCCAAACCGGCATGTTCAAAAGCGCGCGGGCGTCGGCATCCTTTCCGGCAAACACGTCGTCACCCTGCCGGGACAGGCCGCGCAGGATCGCGTTGGCGAGGCCGGAAAACCGTGCCGATCGTTCATCCTCCTTGATCGCGGTAACGGCCAGATCGACGGCGGCGCTATCGGGAATGTCCATGAACAGGATCTGCGCCGCAGCCACATGCAGCGTGTGGGACAGGTGCCGCGCGCGTTTGGGGATGGGGCGGTCGAGCAGTTTTGCCAGCGCGAAGTCGATCTCGCCCCGATGGCGAAGCGCGACGGTCACGATGGCGCGCAGCAGGGAGCGGTCCTGCGCGGACATATCACTCATACGGTCCTGCACAGAATCGAGCACCCCGTCGAGTCCACGCTTGTCGTCAATAACGCGGGAAAGAACCGTCGCGGCCATGCGGCGAACGGCAATGCCGGGTGCGTTCGACTTCTGCGGCTTGCTCTTCGGTCGGGACCGGTGGTTGGCGCTCAACCCCACGGTCCGGAATTGCGGTTGCCGGATTTACCTGAAGACGGCACGGAGCCGGACCGGCGTTGGCCGGACCGACGGGTCGTCGGGCGTTCGTGGCGATCGCGGCGCGGGTTCGACTTTGTAACGGGTGTCAACTGCCGGGCCATCTGGTGCAGGGCGGCGATGCGGTTGCCGGTATCGGGATGGGTGGAGAACAAACCGTCCAGCCGCTTGCCGTTGAGCGGATTGATGATGAACATATGCGCCGTGGCGGGCGCGTGTTCGGCGGGCATGTTGACGGTGCGACCGGCGGCGTGGGCGATCTTCTGCAAGGCGGAGGCCAGTGCCATCGGGTTGCCGCAGATTTCCGCGCCGTCCCTGTCAGCCTCGTATTCCCGCGTGCGGGAAATGGCCATCTGCACCACGCCCGCCGCCAGCGGTGCCACGATCATCATGGCGATCGTGCCGATCATGCCGAAGGGAGAATTGCGGGAATTGCCGAAGAACATGGCGAAGTTGGCAATCATGCCGATGGCACCGGCGAGCGTTGCCGTAATGGTCATCACCAGCGTATCGCGGGAACGGATATGGGCCAGTTCATGGGCCATGACGGCGGCAATTTCGTCATGGTTCAAAGCGTTCAGCAGACCACGGCTGGCGGCAACGGCGGAGTTCTCGTAATTGCGGCCGGTGGCGAAGGCGTTGGGCTGGTCGGTCTCCAGAATATAGACGTCCGGCATCGGCAGACCCGCGTTCTCCGCCAGATCCGCGACCATATTCACCAGTTCCGGTGCAGTGCGCGCATCGACTTTCTGCGCCCCGTGCATCCGCAGCACCATCTTGCCGGAGTTCCACCAGGCGAACAGGTTCGTCGCGGCTGCGATGCCGAGCGCGATCATCATGCCGCCGCCGCCGCCGATGAGATATCCAATGGCACCGAACATCATGGTCATGGCCGTCAGCAAAACGGTCGTCTTGAAGAAGTTCATCGCGCGCTCCGTTCCTTTGACGCATGGCTTGTATAAGCGTGTTTCGATACGGATATGGGGCGTATCGGACATCGCCACAACGCCGCAACGTGTCGGAGGGTTCTATGGACAGCGAAAACGACAAACCTGCCGACACCGCAAACGGGTCCACCCCTGCGGAGCGTGCGCTGGCGGAAGCGGCTGCGCGACGGGCGCAGGCCTATGGACAGGACCAAACTGATACCCGCGAGATCGCCGGTCGCAAAGGGCCGGAACCGGTGCGCTACGGCGACTGGGAAAACAAGGGCATCGCGAGCGACTTCTGATTGAACACGAAAAAGCCGCTGCCAAATGAATGGCAACGGCTTTCGCAATCGTCAGGTGCCGGCTGGGTCTCCCCGTAGATTCAGGCCGACGAACCGTCAGCGCAAACCCGTTTCCGGCCTGTCATGTCAGAGCGAGGGCTGCCCCGCACCGAGATTGACAAACATGGACCCGACCGGCTTCGTGAAATTGCTCGACATCAGATCACCTCCTTTCAGTGCGTTGAGAATGTAGCGATTATGGCAACGGCCATCGCGTCCTGCAAGTGCGACTATCCGCCCACTTTGCCCAGAAGCTGGGTCAGCTGGCGGTCGATCCAGAAGCGGGGGATGAAATGTCCGCCCTTGTGAACATCGAGAATGACGGATTTGCCCGATGTGCAGTCCGGCCATTCGTGGCGCTCGATCGGAAGAACTTTCACCGCCTGCCACCGCGAGACGCGTGGCGCACCCGCGCAGCCGTTCCGGTCGCGCCACAGGGCCACGGGTCCGTCGATGTCGCCATCGGTGCCGAACGGGTAGGCCATCACCGTGTCGGTGGTGCCGTGAACGTGGCGCACGTTGACCGGTGCCAAGCAGCTTTCGCGCTGGTCAGGGAAGGAGCCGGAAATGGCGAGCAGGGCGGCGATCGGCCGGCCCGCCTCGCAAGCGTAGCGCCAGGCCATCGCAGCGCCGTAGGAATAGCCGGAGACATAGATACGGCTTGTGTCAATCGGCCAGCGCCTGGCCGCGTCCGCCAGAACGGAACTGGCGAAGGGCACATCGCGCGTATCCTTCGACCAGAAACGCCACGACCGGCCCTGCCCGTTCGGGGCCAGCAACAGCACGCCATGCTTGCGCGTCGCACCGGCGATGCGGCTGTGCTTCATGATGAGCGGGCCCTGCCGCCCCCAACCGTGGAAATGGAGCAGAACGGGAAGTTTCGAGACACCGTCCCACCCGTCCGGCACAAGCGCGTGGTAAGAGCGCTCGCCAACCGGGCAGGGCAGGGACATTTCACAGGGTTCGGCAGCCATGAAGCGGGGTGGCGGATATGAGGGCGAATGAGGATCATGCAGGAAGGGCATGAACCTCCATGCCACGGCGTCCGTTCACGGCCAAATGGCGTTTGCGCGAGGAGCGTTCAGGCCCGTTCGACGCGGCCTTGCCAGCAATTATTTGAGGCCGAACGGATATGCACGAAGGCGATCGACGAATCCTTCAATATGGCCTGCGCCCGCCCGGTAATCGTGTTCCGGGCGATGACGCCACCGGTGCCGTATGCGATGCGCTCGTCGGCGGTGTAACCGCGCAGGATGTAGGACGGGCTGTCGAAGACGGATGGCAGCGCATCGTCGCCCGGCGGGGTCGGGCAATCGTCGGCATGCAGAAAGATCGGGCCGGTTTCCGTATAGGCGTGCAGGCCCTCGAACGGTTTGTGGGCGGCGATCAGCATCATCGCGCCCTTTTCGATCATGTTCAGGCAGTGGCGGCAGGGATTGCCCCCGCCATCGCTGACCGCACGTTCGGGCAGGTTTCCGTAGGCATCGGGAAACCCTTCACGCAGGGCTTTCGCCTCGGCGGCTGGCATTCCGGTGAACCGGATGGATCGTGACATGGTGGCTGGCTCCGTCTGATATGTGGTGTCCAGTGGTTAGGCCGCACCGGCATCCCTCGCCACCCGAAACCTGCCGCTGGTTCAAGACGCGTTTACCAGCTGCGCTTCGGCCCGGTATCGATGTGGATATGGCCGGAGCGATACATGCTGTGGCCGCCGACTGCGCGCTGCTTCTTCACGTAGCGATAGACGGCAGCCATGTCGCCGTTGACCTTGAAATCCACCGCACGGCACGTCTTGTGGTAGGACTTTGCCGCCCCGCCGACCTTATAATTGTGCCAGGGCGAACGCCATGTGGAGAACACGGTCACGTCGCCATATTTGTGGGCCACGCGGCGCAGCACCCGCTTCAGGCTCCACGGTACGCACCACGATGCCTTGGTGTAATGCACCGTGCCCTTGCCACCGATCCGGTAGAGCCCCGGCACACTGGCGCAGGACGACAGCACGATGGCGCAGGCCATGAACAGCGCGATGCGGGGCAGGCAACGGGAAAGGCGCATCGTCTGGAACTCCGGCGAACGGGATTGCCGGAGTGTGAAGGGGAAGCGTCGATTTTGCGTAAGGGAAGGTGGTTAACGGTAACGACGGGTTGACGTTATCCAGCCCCGTACAGGCTACCAGGTGCGTTTCGGGCCGGTGTCGATGTGGTAATAGCCCGACGCATAGCGCTTGTAGCCACCGACCAGATCGTGGTTGGCAAGGAAACGAATGAGGCCCTTGGTGCTGCCGTTGACGCGAAAATCGACGGCGGCACATTTGAGGTGATAGGAGCCGCGCTTGCCGCCGACCTTGCGGTTGAGAACCCGCGAGCGGTTGGTGGAATTGATGGTGACGCGCCCGTATTTGCGCGCGACCTGCCCGAGAACGGCCTTCAGACGACCCGGCACACAATCCCACGGCTTGCCTGCTGTCGCGACCCGCGCACCGGCGGCTGCGGCATAAGACGCTTTTACGGGCGCGACCTTTTGAACAGCCGATGTCTTCACGGATTTTTTGACCGCTTTACTTTCCGCCTTCTTGGCCGGCGGCTTCACGCTTGCGGACTTGCGCGCCTTGGCGACGATTTCGGGCGCTTTTTTCTCAGCCTTTGCAGTCCTTTTGGATTTGCTCCTGGCGACGGTCTTACCGGTGCCGTCCCCACGCTTGGCGACGCGTTCGGCACGGCGGTCCTCGCGCGCCTTTTCGAAAGCTGCACGGCGCTCTTCCTTCGCCTGAAGGGCACGGGCACGGGCGGCCTCCCGCTTGGCCTTGCGGGCCTCACGGTCCGCCTCGCTGACGGATGCAGCGCCGAGATTGCCGCTATAGGTGCTGACGGCCGTGCCGCCGGTCGTTGCGGTTTGCGTGCATCCGGCCAGCAAAATGCAAGCAAGAGCGATCAACGCCGCGCGTGCGCGTCTGGAAACCATCATGTCGAAGTTCCTTGTAGGGCGTGTTGTCGAAACGGCGCGGAACCCCACAAGGCAAATGCCGGGTCGAAAATGCGCTCACGGGTCTGTGAGAACCGTCATAAGGTATAATGTGGCGAGTCTTTGCCCGCACTTGGGCAATGCCGTGGCCCGCTGTTCACGCTTCGCGCCATTGTCTCACGGAAGTCTAATGGACGCAGCCCGAGGCCGTTGCTAATCACACGTCTGCGGCAACCGGTGGGAGGAACACGCCGGGTCAGGCCGCGCATCGATACCGGGAGACTTCCATGACCGACACGACCTATCCTGTCAGCCCAGAGGCTGCGGCCCATGCCCATGTGGACGCGGCGCTTTACGAGAGCATGTACGAGCAGTCGGTTGCCGACCCGGATACGTTCTGGCTCAAGCACAAGAACCGGCTGGACTGGATGAAGGCTCCGGCAAAGGCCGGTAACTGGACTTACCAATATCCCGACGTGTCGATCAAATGGTTCGAGGACGGCACGCTCAACGTCTCCGCCAACTGCATCGACCGGCATCTGGAAAAACGTGGCGACCAGACCGCGATCATCTGGGAAGGGGACGACCCGTCCGAAGACGCTCACATCACCTACCGCCAGCTTGCACGGCCATGTCTGCCGCCTTGCCAATGCGATGAAGGCCAACGGCGTGAAGAAAGGCGACCGGGTCACGATCTACATGCCGATGATCCCGGAAGCGTCCTACGCGATGCTTGCCTGCGCGCGGATCGGCGCGGTCCATTCCATCGTCTTCGGCGGCTTTTCGCCCGACGCGCTGGCGCAGCGGATCGTGGATTGCGAGAGCACCTTCATCATCACGGCGGACGAGGGCTTGCGGGGCGGCAAGCCGGTTCCGCTGAAGACCAACACCGACGCCGCCATCGAGATAGCCGCCATCAAGAATGCCCATGTGAGCCACGTGCTGGTCGTCAAACGCACCGGCGGGGCCATCGAATGGCATCCGGGTCGTGACGTCTGGTATCACGAGGCGGTCGATGCAGCCTCTGATGATTGCCCGCCGGAGGAAATGAACGCGGAAGACCCGCTGTTCATCCTCTACACGTCCGGTTCCACCGGCCAGCCCAAAGGTGTTTTACATACAACTGGCGGCTATCTCGTCTGGGCGGCCATGACCCACGAACTGGTGTTCGACTACCACGACGGGGATATCTACTGGTGCACCGCCGATGTGGGCTGGGTGACTGGTCACAGCTACATCGTCTACGGTCCGCTCGCCAACGGGGCGACGACGCTGATGTTCGAGGGCGTGCCGAACTATCCCGACAATTCCCGCTTCTGGCAGGTGGTCGACAAGCACAAGGTCAACATTTTCTACACAGCGCCCACCGCGATCCGTGCGCTCATGCAAGGCGGCGACGGGCCGGTGAAGGCGACGATCGTTCGTCGCTGCGTATTCTTGGAACGGTGGGCGAGCCGATCAATCCGGAAGCGTGGGACTGGTATCACAGGGTGGTTGGCGACGAACGTTGCGCCATCGTCGATACGTGGTGGCAGACGGAAACCGGCGGGCACATGATCACGCCCCTGCCGGGTGCCATCGCCACGAAGCCCGGCTCTGCGACCGTGCCGTTCTTCGGCGTGCAGCCGCAGCTCGTGGACAACGAGGGTGCGGTTCTGGAAGGGGCCGCATCGGGCAACCTGTGCATCACCGCGCTCCTGGCCGGGCCAGATGCGCAGCGTTTATGGCGATCACGAGCGCTTCGTGCAGACTTATTTCTCCACCTATAAAGGCAAATATTTCACCGGTGACGGGTGTCGGCGCGACGAGGACGGCTATTACTGGATCACGGGCCGTGTGGACGACGTGATCAACGTCTCCGGCCACCGTATGGGCACGGCAGAGGTTGAATCCTCGCTGGTGGCGCATCCGGCGGTGTCGGAAAGTGCGGTCGTGGGCTTCCCGCACGACATCAAGGGGCAGGGTATCTATTGCTACGTGACGCTGATGGCGGACGCGGAACCGTCGGACGAGTTGAAGATCGAATTGCGCAATCATGTGCGCAAGGACATCGGCCCAATCGCCTCCCCCGACGCCATCCAGTTCGCGCCAGGCCTGCCGAAAACCCGCTCCGGCAAGATCATGCGGCGTATTCTGCGCAAGATCGCCGAGGACGATTTCGGCTCGCTTGGCGATACCAGCACGCTCGCCGACCCGGCGGTGGTGGAGGATCTGATTGCGAACCGGCAGAACCGGGGTGTGTGATGCACACGATGGTTTCGCTAACATGTTTGGCTTGATATGTTATAAAAAACGATATTCGCTAACATATTGAGCAGATCGTGTTAAAACCCACATACAAACTTCCCCCTCTACCGCCGACAGATAACCTAGAAACAATCCCGGTTTTGAAAGCCCTTGCTGCAGCCAACCGTGCTTTGGGAGAACTCAAGGGTAGAGTAAGCGCGCTGCCCAACCCATCTATCCTTATTGAAACACTTGGACTTCAAGAAGCACGCGATTCATCGGAAATAGAAAATATTGTTACGACACAGGACGAATTGTTCAAAGCCGATCTATTTGCAGCAGAAATCGTATCGCCAGCCGCCAAAGAAGTTGCACTCTACAAGGAGACACTAAAGCTCGGAGCGATTGCCTTAGCTAATACCGGTCTTATCACAAACGGCACGATGATAGCCATGTTTCAAAAATTGAAAGGTCGGGAAGATGGTTTTCGATCAACCTTAGGGACAGCGTTAAGGAACGAACGCACTGGCGAAACGGTTTATATTCCGCCACAAGAAATAAATGTCATTCAGGATGCAATGGGCGAATTGGAGCGGTTTATAAATGATTCTTCAGACTGCAATTTGGATCCGTTGATAAAAATGGCTATCATTCATCATCAGTTTGAAAGCATTCACCCGTTCTCTGATGGTAACGGTCGCCTTGGCCGGATGCTCAATGTTCTTTATTTGGCCCGAAGCGGTCTTCTTGAAATCCCTGTTTTGTATTTTAGCCGATATGTGAACAGTACGAAAGCGGAATATTATCGCCTGCTTCAATACGTCAGGGAAACTGGAAACTGGGAAAGCTGGATTCTCTACAACCTTATTGGCGTCGAACAAACATCAAACTCGACACTGGAGTTGGTCGAAGGCTTGCGTAGCCAGATGGCAGACATGAAGAAAAACATGAGAAAAAGACTCCCCAAAATATACTCTCAAGACCTCTTGAATAATTTATTTCGTCATCCGTATACAAAAATAGAGTATGTACAATCCGACTTAGGGGTTACAAGGCAGACAGCGTCAAAATATCTCGAAACCTTGAATCAATCTGATTTTGTGCATAAAATAATCGCAGGGCGTAGCAATTATTATGTTAATTTGGAATTGGTGTCATTGTTGATCCGCGTATCCGGTCGGAATGAAACAATGCCTACAAACCTCCAATAGTCAAGGATTTTACTCCGCAAATACTACGAAGATCAGCTCTGTGAATTTGATTCAACTACGCAGAAGACGTGCTAGAATCGTTTGCCCAATCCAACTCTACGTGGCCCTCGTCATCCGCCACCCGTCTTAACCAAGCCACGACCGCCGGAAAGCGCTCCATCTCGAAACCGCCCCGTTCACCCGCCGTGTGGGTGTAGGCGTAGAGGCACAGGTCGGCGGCGGTTATGATGAGGCCGGTGAGATAGGGTGACGTTGCCAACGCTGTCTCCATCACCTGCAAGACGGCATGGCCACGGTCTAGCAACGGATCGAGAATCTCTGGCGTTCGTTGGGCGACCCTGTCGTCGTAGGTCAAAATACCGGCGCGGACGGCGATGACGGGTTCGTGGGCGTTTTGCTCCCAGAACATCCAGGCCAGCATCTGCGCCCGCTGGAACAGGTCATCGGGGATGTAAGCCGAGCCTTCCGCCAGATAGAGCAGGATCGCGTTTGATTCCGATAGTGTGCGGCCATCTTCCAGTACCAACAAAGGCACCTTGCCCTTCGGGTTGAGCGCGAGGAACGCCGCACTACGGGTGACGCCCGACCCGTTTTCCGCTTCGATATGGGTAAAGGGTGCGTGCGTTTTCGCCAGCATCAGCCGGGCTTTGTAGGAATTGCCGGAGGACGGCATGGAATAGAGGGTTAGCATGACTCTACCGGTTCGAGGCGCGCGAACCGGCATGTGGATTGAAACGTGGATACAAACAAGGCCCCCTGCATCAGCAGGAGGCCTCTTATGTCTGCCGACAATCGTAGGGGCAAGTCTAGTCGAGTACGATACCGGCACCGTCGGCAGCGACCGATAGTTCACGACCGATCTCGATCAGATCGCCTTGCAGCGCCTCGACCTGCTGAACGGCAGCCGGGTTCCCGCTGACCGTGCCTTCAAGTTGACGCAGGCCGCTTTGATAGTTTTGCAACCGCACGACGACCGCTTTCATCGGGTCGCCGAACGTGGCTTGCAAATCGGTAGGTTGCGCGACGACGGGCCGTGCCGTTGCAGTTTCCAGCTCGACGATACGGGCCTGAGCGGCTTGGAGTTCGGCTTGGTTGGCCTCCATCTGCACCTGCATATCCTCGTTCGTCTCGATCTGCGCTTCCAGTTCGGCAACGCGGGCGTTGGCGGTTTCGAGTTCCGCACGGGCTGCGCCCAGTTCATCGGCGACCGCGCCTGTCCGCGTGTTTTCGGCTTCCAGTTCGGCCAAGCTGGCATTTGCAGCTTCCAGTTCGGCCTGTGCCGTTTCCAGCTGTGCCCGCAATTCGAGAGTGGTCTGTTCCAGCCCTTCCAGTTCGGCGAGGCGGGCGTTGGCGGCATCGAGTTCGGCGCGGGCCGTATCCATCTGGATCTGCATATCCTCGCTGGCGATGCGGGCATCTTCCATGTCGGTTACGCGGGTGCGCATTGCGTCCATCTCGGCCTGAGCGGTTTCCAACTCGATGCGGGCGGTATCGAGTTCGGTCTTGATGCCTTCGGCACCGCTCTGTGCCGCCTCGAGTTCAGCAACGCGTGCACGGGCGGCTTCCAGTTCGGTGCGGGCCGTTTCGACCTCGCCGCGCACGGTTTCAACGCCGGAACGCTCGGCCTGCAATTCCTGTTCGAGCGCGGTGATACGCTCGGAACCATCGTCACAGCCGGCAAGGATAAGGGGAGTTGCGAGGGCGAGGGGGATGAGAAGACTGCGTTTCATGGTGAGTTTCCGTTTGCAATGCGTGTGTATCGTGGCTCAACGCGCAAAGTGGGTTTTCTTTCCATCGGCGGACAATGCACGCTCCGGTCACGCCTCCCGCAGCATGGGAGCCGCCTTCTGGCCCAGCACGCGCCAGGTGCCGATCAGGCCGAAACCGACCGTCAACACGAGTGCGGCGACGATGGTCGCCAGCGCCAGCAGCGGCTGGAACGTGAAGGTGAATCCCATGATGACGCCGATCACGAACCAGGCCGCCAACGTGCCGGCTGCCAGCGCGAACAGAGCGGTGGCAAGGCCGAGCAGGGCATATTCCACCACATAGGCGCCAATCAACGTGCGACGGGTTGCGCCCAGCGTCTTCAGCACGACTGAATCGTGAATACGCGCCCGGTTGCCGGCCGCCAGTGCGCCGCCGAGAACGAGAATGGAGGCGACGAGCGCCAGCAGGGCGGCTGCGCGGATGGCGGTCGCGAGTTGTTCGATGAGGCCGTTGACGGTGGTGAGCGCATCGCGCACCCGCACGGTCGTAACGGTAGGAAAGGCGTTGGTGATGGCGCGCAGGATTGCCCCGTCCCGCGCCGTCTGTTCGGCGGTTTCCTCGCCTTCGAGGTCCGATGCATCGCCCACGCGCAGGGTGGCGAGGTGTGCGTGGGGGGCACCGGCGAAGGTGTTCGGCGAAAAGACCATGACGAAGTTCATGGACATGGACTGCCATTCCACGTTGCGGGTGTTGGCGACGGTTGCTTCCACGTTGCGGCCCAACACATTGACGGTCAGCCGGTCGCCCACGGCAACGCCGACCTCGTAGGCCTCTTCGGCGGCGAAGGAGACGAGATTTTTGCCGCTGTAGTCAGCGGCCCACCACTCCCCGTCCTGCAATGTGGAATTGGGGGGAAGCTGTTCTGCATAGGTGATGCCCCGGTCGCCCCGCAACACCCATTCGCCGCCTTCCTTGGGTTTGATTTCCGATGCCGGCACATCGTTGATCGACACGATGCGCCCACGGAGCATCGGCGTCGTTTCCAAGGTGCCGTCCGGCGCGGCGGCGGCCACTTCCTGCTGGAAGGCATCGAATTCGGCTGCCTGAATGTCGACGAAGAAGAAATCCGGTGCCTGTTCGGGAATGTTGGAGGAAATCTGGCTCCTCAAATTGCTGTCGATCGTGCCGAGGGCCACCAGCAATGCAAGTCCCAGACCCAACGACAATACAACACTCGGCGTCAGCGCGCCGGGGCGGTGGATGTTGCCGATGGCGAGGCGCAGAGGGGTGGACGAGACGCGGGGCATCATCTTGGCGATCTTCTGGATGCCGAACGCCACGATGCGCAGCAGCAGGAAGGACACGGCAATGCCGCCGATAAAGGTGAGCGCGATGCGCTGGTCGGCGGCCTGCAACACGGCCAGTGCCACCAGTGCTGCAACGGTGATGGCGGTGGCAATAACGATCCATGCCCGCGGCCAGCCGCCATCTTCCCGTGATGCGTTGCGGAACAGGGCGGTGGCCGGAATGTCCCGCGCCTGTCCCAGCGGCCAGAGCGCGAAGACGAGCGCGGTCAGCAGGCCGTAGGCGACGGCGGACAGCAGCACTGCGGGGTGAAACGCGCTGGCATTGCCGACCGGAAGGATACCGTCCAATGCCCAGCGGGCGATAAAGGGCAGGGTGCCGCCGATGACGAGGCCAATCACGATACCGGCAATGGCCAGTAACAGGATTTGCAGCAGATAAACCCAGAACACGAAGGTGGCCGGTGCACCCAGCGACTTGAACGAGGCGATGACGCCGCGCTTGCCGTCGAGATAGGCGCGCACCGCGTTTGCCACACCGACGCCGCCGACGATGAGCGCCGTCAGACCGACCAGCGTCAGGAATTGCGAGAAACGTTCGACATTGCGGGTCAGTGACGGGGCCGCATTTGTGCGGGAGCGCACCCGCCATCCGGCCTCGGGAAACTGTGCCTTCGCGGTTGCCAGTTGGGCGGTCAGGTTGGCATCGGACGGATCGTCGAGAACCACCCGCGTGGTCCATTCGACAAGCGAGCCGGGCTGCACGAGTGCGGTTCGTTCCAGCGTGTCGAGGCTGGCGATCACGCGGGGACCGACGAGGAAACCGTCGCCGACACGGTCCGGTTCGCTGACAATCGTGCCCAGCACCGGCACCTGTGCGGAACCTATGGCGATCGTGTCGCCCACGGCGATTTCCAGCCGGGCCAGCAGGATTTCGTCCACCAGTACTCCGTCGCCCGCTTTCATGGCGTCGATAGCATTGGCCGGTTGGGTGACAACCTCACCGGTCAGCGGCCAAGCGGCATCGACGGCCTTCAGCTCGATCAGGCTCTGGTCGGACCCGTCCGGCAGTCGCCCCATCGCGCGCATGGCAACCGTATCGGCAGTGGTGCCGAGATTGGACACGAAGGCCCGTTCGGCGATCGGACAGACGGCGCTGTTCGGTCTCGAAAGCCGCATCGCCGCCCAGCAGCACACGGCCTTCCTGTTCGATACCGGAGGTAATCGACAAGGCCACCGCATTGACACCGGAAATGGCGGCGACGCCCAGCGCGATGCAGGCGAGGAAGATGTAGAAGCCGGACAAGCCGCCGCGCAGTTCGCGCAACGCGAACTTGAAGGCGAGACTTACAGTGGCGGCAGAGCGCGTGTCGCTCATGCGACTGCCAGTTCGGGCGCGTCCACGCTTTCGATCTCACCGGCCCGCACCCGCACCTGTACGTCGCACTTTGCGGCGAGCGACGGGTCGTGGGTGACGAGCACCAGTGTGGTGCCGCGTTCGCGCTGCTTGTCGAAAAGCAGCTTTGCGATCTGCGCGCCGGTATCCTCGTCGAGGTTGCCTGTCGGCTCGTCCGCCACAAGAATGCGGGGGTCGGGCGCCAGCGCACGGGCGATGGCCACGCGCTGCTGTTCGCCACCGGACATTTGCGCAGGATAATGGTTCAGCCGTTCGCCGAGACCCACTGCGCGCAGTTCGCTGGCGGCCTTGTCGAAGGCATCCGCCGTCCCCGCCAGTTCGAGCGGCACGGCGACGTTTTCCAGCGCCGTCATGTTGGGAATGAGGTGAAAGGACTGGAAGACGATGCCGATGTTACGGCCCCGGAAGGCGGCCAATTCATCCTCGTTCATACGGGAGAAATCCGCCCCCGCCAGAATGACGGAGCCGGAATCCACCCGCTCCAGACCGGCCATGACCATCAACAGCGTCGATTTGCCGGAGCCCGACGGGCCCACCACGCCGACGGAGCGACCGGCTGGAACGTCCAGCGACATGCCGCGCAACACATGCACACGGCTGGCCCCATCGCCGAGGGTGAGATGGATATCGTGGAGCGCGATTACGGCTTGCGCCTCGTCGGTCTGTTGCATCGTCGTCATTTCGCCCACATCTACCGCACAGTCGGTCCGATATGGGCCGCATGGAAGGAAAGTCAAAGTGAACCTTTTGAAATGTGCTGCGGCATTCGTGCTGGTGGCGCTGTTTTTCGCATTGCCCGTACGAGCCGAACAGACCGGCGTGCCGGCCACGATCGTCGTGCTGGGGGATTCGCTGTCCGCCGGTTACGGGCTGGAAGCGGGCGAAAGTTTTCCCGAACAGTTGCAGGTGGCGCTGAACGAGCGCGGCATCGCGGCCAAGATCGTCGGGGCCGGCGTGTCGGGGGACACGACCTCCGGCGGACTGGCGCGACTGGACTGGTCGGTGCCGGACGGGACCGACGGCGTCATTCTCGAACTGGGTGCCAATGACGGCCTGCGCGGGCTGCCCGTGGCGTCGATGAAGGCCAATCTGGACGCGATGATCGCGCGGTTGAAAGAGCGGAACATCGCCGTTCTGCTGACCGGCATGGAAGCGGCACCGAACATGGGCGCGGATTACGTGACGGCGTTCCGTGCCGCCTTTCGTGACCTGTCGGATACGCACAATGTCATGTTCTACCCATTCTTTCTCGACGGGGTGGCGAGCGTGGCACGGCTCAATCAGGCCGATGGCATCCATCCGACCGCCGAGGGGATCGGGGTGGTCGTGGAGAACATCCTGCCGACGGTTGAGCGGTTCGTGCAGAGTTTGAGACCTTCACCATAAAGGCTGCGCTCAGACTTCTGACAGGTCGTTATCCTCGGCCCACGAGCCGAGGATCCGGTGCGCGGAGTGCACCGTTTTATTGTCCGGGTCCTCAGGTCAGGCCCGAGGATGATGGCGTGTCGGGGTAAAGCCGGAAAGCCTCAGCTATCGGAACCGGCCTCGGCCGCGGCGGCTGCATCCTCGGCGGCCTTTTCGGTTGCCAGCGCCTGCGCGGCTGCGACCTTCTCGGCTTCCAAGCGGCCTTTTTCGGCCATGAAGGCTGCGCGTTCAGCGTCGTTCAGTTTGCGGGACCGGGTGTTGGTGTTTTCCACGATACGGGCGGATTTACCGCGACGCTCGCGCAGATAGTAGAGTTTGGCACGGCGCACGCGGCCACGACGGACGATCTCGACGCCTTCCACCAGCGGAGAATAGGCCGGGAATACACGTTCCACGCCTTCGCCGTAGGAAATCTTGCGGACCGTGAAGGACTGGTTCAGCCCCGAGCCCTGACGGGCGATGCACACGCCCTCATAGGCCTGAATACGGGTCCGTGTGCCCTCGGTCACGCGGACCAGCACGCGGACCGTGTCGCCGGGGGAAAATTCGGGCAGTTTGCGTTTTTCTTCGATAGCGGCGACCTGTTCGGCCTCGATCTCGGCAATGACGTTCATGGGTTCAAACCTTGTTTGCAGACCGCGTTGTCGCGGTCATTTTCTTGATTGTGCAAGTCAGAGCGCCACTTTCGCCGGACCGTTCGGGCAGCAAATGGACATGACTAACATGCCCGGGGCGGGTTCACTCGTCTGTTCGGGTTTGTCCGAATGGGCGCGGTCTAGGGCTTTGCGGGCTTTTTGTCCAGCGTGGTTACGCCTTTCCGCCGATCGACCCGAGATGGGTGTCCTTGAACCCGGTGACGTGTTTCAGGCCGTATCCAAGCGCGCGATCGAAGCCGATATGGGCGGACCAGATCAACGCAATGCCGTAGCCATAGTGCCAATCCGCAAGCCACGCTGCGGCAGTGGCTGCGACGGGCGCGAGCCACGTGTGCAGCGAATTGTAGACGAACGCTCCTACCTTTGGACCAGCCAGATACGCGACGAAGGACAAATCGGGTGCCAGTATCAGCAGAACGAAGGCGATCCAACTTACGCCTGTCCAGTCTTTTGTCAGAATGAAGAGTGCAATGAAGGCGGCACCCAAAGCCACTCTCTCAAATGTCAGAACCGTTTTCACCGTCGTCTCCCAGAAGATCAGGCCGCCGTTCCCGCGTCAGCGCCTCGGCCTGTTGCAGCCGCCACCTGTCGATGGCGGAATGGTTGCCGGAGGTGAGGACAGGTGGGATTTCGATCCCTTCCCACACCGCCGGGCGGGTGTAGTGAGGGTGTTCAAGCAGTTGCCGCCCGCCCGCGCCAGTTTCAAAACTTTCATGATCGCCGGACGTGCGGTTGCCCATGACGCCGGGCAGCAGGCGTATAATGGCGTCGAGCAGCACGAACGCCGCCATTTCGCCACCGGCCAGAATGTAGTCGCCGACCGATACTTCCTCCAATCCGCGGGCGTCGATTACCCGTTGGTCCACCCCTTCGAACCGTCCGCAAACGAGGGTGACACCCGGCCCAGCAGCCAATTCGCGAACCCGCGCCTGCGTCAGCGGCTTGCCACGCGGACTCATCAGCAGTTTCGGCCCCGGCTTATCCACCCCATCGATGGCGCGCCCCAGCACGTCGGCGCGCAGCACCATGCCCGCCCCGCCGCCCGCCGGTGTGTCGTCCACGGTGAAATGTTTGTCGGCGGCGTGTTCACGGATATCGTGGGCGGCAAGCGACCAGTCGCCGCGCTCCAGCGCACGGCCTGCCAATGCATGGGCGAGCGGGCCGGGAAACATGGCGGGGTAGAGGGTGAGAATGTCGGCTTGAAAGGACATGATTGCAGCCTTTGCATAAGCCGCGCGCCTTCGCCATATAGCGGCCCATGAGTGAACACGCGCCCTTTGCGAAAATGAACGGTATCGGCAACCAGATTGTGGTGGCTGACATGCGCGGGCGTGCGGACCGGGTTACCGCTCAAGCGGCGGTCGCGCTGAACGGCGCTGTGCCGTTCGATCAGCTCATGGCGATCCATGATCCGGTCACGGACGGCACGGACGCGTTTATTCGCATTTTCAACAATGATGGTTCCACCGCGGGCGCTTGTGGCAACGGTATGCGCTGCGTGACGCTCTATTTGGCGGGCGAAGAGGATACGTTCACGTTCCAGACGCAGGCCGGATTGTTGCCTGCCGCCATCGAGGGTACGCGCATTTCGGTCGGCATGGGCCAGCCGCACTTCGAGTGGGACGCGATCCCCATGTCGGAAGAATTCGCCGATACGTCCGGCATAGAACTGGAAGTCGGGCCGCGTGGCGCCCCCGTGTTGCATACGCCTTCCGTCGCCAATATGGGCAACCCCCATGTGGTGTTCTGGGCCGACAAGCCTGTGGAAGACTATCAACTGGACCGGTTCGGCCCGATGATCGAGCACCATCCGTATTTTCCCGAAGGGGTGAACGTCTCGGTCGCGCGGGTCACATCGAAGACGGCGCTTGATCTGCGAACGTGGGAGCGCGGCGTGGGGCTGACGCAGGCCTGCGGGTCCGCCGCCTGTGCGGCTGCCGTGAGCGCGGCGCGGCGCGGGTTCACCGGTCGCACGGTGGCCGTGCGCCTGCCCGGCGGAACGCTCGATATTGCATGGACCGATAGCGGAGTGACCATGACGGGCGCTGCCGAGCACGAGTTTGGTGGCACGTTCGATCCGGCCACCGGTGCGGTGACGGTAAACGCATGACCTCTCAAGGCTTGGAAACCCTGACCTTCGGCTGCCGTCTCAACACCTACGAGAGCGAGCAGATGACCCGCGCCGCCCGCGAAGCGGGGCTGGATACGGTCGAGGGCGGCGCCATCATCGTCAATACCTGCGCGGTGACGGCGGAAGCGGTGCGGCAGGCGAAACAGGCCATCCGCCGCGCGCGGCGGGAACGTCCGGACGCCCGCATCGTCGTTTCGGGTTGCGCGGCACAGACGGAGCCGGAAACATTCGCGGCGATGGAAGAAGTGGATCTGGTGCTCGGCAATGCGGAGAAGCTGGAGGTGCACAACTATCGCGCCCTGCCGGATTTCGGCGTCAACCTGTTCGAGAAGGTGCGCGTCAACGACATCATGGACGTGCGGGAGGCGGCGTCCCACATGGTCGATGCCATCGAAGGCCGGACGCGCGCCTTCGTGCAGGTGCAGAACGGCTGCGACCACCGCTGCACCTTCTGCATCATTCCCTATGGCCGCGGTAATTCCCGCTCGGTGCCCGCAGGCGAAGTCGTGGCGCAGGTCCGGCGGCTGGTGGACGAGGGCGGTTACAAGGAGATCGTGCTGACGGGTGTGGATCTGACCAGCTGGGGCGGCGATCTGCCCGGCAAGCCTTCGCTTGGCCGTCTGGTGCAAGCCATACTCACGCAGGTTCCAGCCTTGGCTCGCTTGCGCCTGTCGTCGATCGATTCCATCGAGGTGGACGCGGCACTCATGGACGTGATCGGCGGGGACACGCGCCTCATGCCGCACTTCCATCTGTCGCTCCAATCCGGCGACGACATGATCCTGAAACGTATGAAACGCCGCCATTCCCGAGCCGACACGCTGGCCTTCGTTGATGCGGTGCGGACCGTGCGGCCTGATGCGGTCTTCGGGGCCGATATCATCGCGGGCTTCCCGACCGAGACCGATGCCATGTTCGCGCAGTCGCTCGCCATCGTGGACGAGGCGGACCTGACTCAGTTGCACGTCTTTCCCTTCAGCCCGCGCAAGGGCACGCCTGCCGCGCGGATGCCGCAACTGGACCGCGCACTCGTGAAGGAACGCGCGTCCGCGTTACGCGCAAAGGGGCAGGTTGCTCTGTCGCGGTTTCTCGATGCGCGGGTCGGCGAAACCCATACCGTGCTGATGGAACCCGAGGGCCGGGGTCGAACGACCCAGTTCACACCGGTCGCCGTTTCGGGAACGCAAGCGGGTGCCAACAAATTCGAGCAGGTGACCATTACCGGTCATGACGGGTCGCGGCTGACCGCCGTGCCCGCACCACAGTCCATCTGAAAGACCAACGACATGGCAGACAAACAGGACGGCTTCTTCAAGCGGATGTTCCGCTTCGGCAAGAAGGACCGCGACTTGGAAGAGGTGCCGGATAGCACCACCGACACAGCTCTCGGCACCGGCGAGCAACCCGACCCTGTCGCCCACGCGGAAGCCGCTGCCAACGTGGTGGCCGATTCCGAGGCCGGGGCCGATATGGCCAACGAGGGCGGGGGTATTGAGCCGATCAAGGATATTGCGCCCCCTCCTTCGGGGAAAACAGAAGGCGCATCGCCAAAAAAGCCTGATAGCCCGGAAGCGTCCCCCGCTCCGGGCACACCCGTTGCCGACCAGACGACAGCTCACGCTTACGGCCACGAGAACGAACCCTATCCCGACCCGGACGCCAAGGCGGCACGCCGTCCGGTGCCTGTCGCCGATGAACCGGAGAATGGCGAACGACCCGACGGGGTCTTCGAAGCGCCCGGCGAGACCCATTCGGGACAGGCGGGCGACGGTGCTATGCCGCTTTCCGACACGCCGGAGCCGCCGCCACCGGCTGCCGACCCCGAACATGAGCATGACTTTCCCCCGTCGAAGAACAGCATTGCCGACACGGCGTCTACCATGTTGTTCGAGCCGCGTGAAGGCGGGCTTTCCGCGCCACCGAACGTGTCGTGGTTCAAGCGTATGGGGTCCGGTCTTTCCCGCACATCCAGCCAGCTGACCACCAGCATTTCCGGCGTCTTCACCAAACGGAAGCTGGATGAAGGCACGCTGGAGGAACTGGAGGACATCCTCATCCGCGCCGATCTTGGGGTTGCCACTGCATCCGCCATCACCGACCGGCTGGCCGACCAGCGTATGGGCCGTAACGTGACGGATGAGGACGTGCGCACACTGATGGCCGAGGAGATCGAGCGCGTGTTGACCCCTGTGGCAGGGCCGCTGGAACTCGACCTCGACCACCAGCCCCATGTCATTCTCGTCGTTGGCGTCAACGGGTCCGGCAAGACCACGACGATCGGCAAGTTGGGGCAGAAGCTG
Source organism: uncultured Alphaproteobacteria bacterium (assembly GCA_963799325.1). Taxonomy (GTDB): domain Bacteria; phylum Pseudomonadota; class Alphaproteobacteria; order Rhizobiales; family Rhizobiaceae; genus Pseudahrensia. The sequence goes on from CAWCWS010000009.1 coordinate 54,799, forward strand.
TATGACGCCGGCTTCTCCACCCTCCTGGTCGCCGGCGACACGTTTCGCGCGGCGGCCGTCGAGCAGTTGAAAATCTGGGGGGAACGCACGCTTTCCCCCGTCATCTATCGCCCGGACGGTGCGGATGCTGCGGGGCTGGCCTACGACGCCTACGTGCAGGCCCGCGATGAGGGGCGCGACGTGGTGCTGATGGACACGGCAGGGCGGTTGCAGAACAAGACGGAACTGATGGCGGAACTGGAAAAGATCATCCGCGTGTTCAGGAAACTCGATCCCTCCGCTCCCCATACCGTGCTGCTGACGCTGGATGCCACTACCGGGCAGAACGCGCTCAATCAGGTGGAAATCTTCAAGGACGTGGCGGGCGTCAACGGTCTGGTGATGACCAAGCTGGACGGCACGGCGCGGGGCGGCATTCTGGTGGGTATCGCTGCCAAATATGGCCTGCCGGTCTATTTCATAGGGGTGGGCGAACAAGTCGAGGATCTCGAACCATTCGAGGCGCGAGATTTTGCGCGGTCGATCTCCGGTCTGTCCGCCTAGCCTTCGTATGGTCCGAAGGTGGCGCTGGACCGCAAGGCGCTGCTTTGGCACACTTGGCTCCAGCCATCCAACGAGGACCGACTCATGCGCATTTTCACGACCCTTGCCGCCGCTACATTCGCGGCCCTCACACTATCCGCAAACGCTGCCGACCTGCCCGATCTGGAAGGCCGGACCGTTACCGTGGTGACGGAAAACGCCTATCCGCCACTCCAATTCGTGGACCCGAAAACGTCGCAAGCCATCGGCTGGGAATATGACGCGATGGCGGAAATCGCCAAGCGACTGAACATGACAGTCGAATACGAGAACATCTCGTGGGACGCGATGATCCCGGCCGTCAATCAGGGCGAATACGACATCGGCATGACCGGTATCACCATCAAGGACGACCGGGCCGAGCAGGTCGATTTCTCCGACCCGTACATGCGGTCTGAAATGTTCATGCTGGTGCGGGGCGATGAGGAGCGGTTCACCGACGCCACCACCTTCGCCGCAACCGACGACACCCTGATGGCCGCACAGGCAGGCACGACGCCGTTCTATGTGGGTGTCTATTCCGTGCTGGACGGCGATGAGCAGAACCCGCGCATCAAACTGTTCGAAACGTTTGGCGCACAGGTGCAAGCCTTGCAGGCCGGTGACGTTGACATGGTGCTGACCGACGGCACGGCGGGCAACGGTTATGTGGCCGCATCCGATGGCAAGTTGCAGCTGGTGGGCGAAGCGCTGGGGTCGGAAGATTTCGGCTTCATCTTCCCGAAGGGCTCCGATCTGGTCGGGCCGGTCAACGCCGCCATCGCGTCGATGACGGAGGATGGCACGATCAATGCGCTGAACAAGAAGTGGTTTCTCGATTACAAGTTCGGCGAATAGAACCGTTCGGTCTGTGATGACATGACGCCAACCCCATGACACCCAGGCGGGCCACCGCCCGCCCGGACTTTCCCTATTGGCTGGCGGCAATCTGCGTGCTGGGGGCGATGGCGGCCATCGCCATCCTGCTGTCAGGTCAATACCGGCAGATCTTCTCGACCGTCACGGCGGGCGTGTGGATCACGGTGACGGTGACGGTCTTCGGATTCGCGATGGCAAGCCTGCTCGGTCTGTTGCTCGCCGTTATGGCCCTGTCCGGTTCAATGGCCGCGCGGCAGGTGGCGCGGTTCTACGTGGAGGTCATGCGGGGCATCCCGACGCTGGTGCTGCTGCTTTACATCGCGTTTGTCGGCGCACCGGCGCTGGTCGCCGCTGTCAACGCCGCGTTCGGATGGGCGATGGACGAGCCCATGCGGACGCGGGATTTTCCGCTGGCATGGCGGGCTTCCATCGCGCTCATGCTCGCCTATTCGCCGTTCATCGCCGAAGTGTTTCGCGCGGGAATCGAAAGCGTCGACAAAGGTCAGCTGGAAGCCGCCAAGGCGCTCGGCCTGAAACCCTGGCACCGCTTCCGCCACATCACCATGCCCCAGGCACTCCGCACCATCGCCCCGCCGCTGGGCAACGATTTCGTCGCGATGACCAAGGATTCCTCGCTGGTTTCCGTGCTGGGGGTCGCCGACATCACGCAAATGGGCAAGGTCTATGCGGCGGGCTCCTTTCGGTATTTCGAGACCTATAACGTGGTGGCGTTCGTGTATCTGCTGCTGACGATCTCGCTGTCGCTGGGATTAAGGGCGCTGGAACGGCGGATGAAGCGGCGGGGTGGGGGGTAGGACTGCCGGAACGCCGGTGGCTGGGCTGCGGGAAAACCCTGTGGCATTCCAGTCACATGCATCCGCATTTGCGCGGCGACGGCGGTTTGATGGATTGCCGGGATTTCCTTTTTTGCTAGTCTCGGCCCCTATACATCCACCATGCTCCGGTGCGTGCCTTGCCGAAGCGCCTCCTTCTCCTGTTGAAAGGCTTCGTCATGAACCGTTCGATCCTTGCCGCCGCAACAGCGGCTCTTCTCGTATCTTCCATCGGTGCAGCGACCGCTGCCGACATCGTCACCGCCGACCCGATCCTTGCCCCCGTCGTCGAGCGGAGCTGGACCGGCGCCTATGTCGGTGGCTTCCTCGGTGGAACCTTCGAGGCCGATGGCAACAGCGGCCAGATCCTGTTCGACACCGATCTCGACGGCATCTTCAACGAGCCCGGCAACTTCGTGCCCACGGGAACCGGCGCCAACGCCTTTGCACCCGGCTTCTGCTCGGGCAAGCCCACCAGCATCGCTCCGGCCGTGGCGTGCGACGACGATGATGACGGTTCATTCAGCGGCTCGGTCCGTGTTGGCTACGACTACCAGTATGACAACTTCGTCTTCGGTGGACTGGTTGACCTGCAGTTCATGGACATCGAGCGCACGTCGACGGCCTTCTCGGTCGCAGCATCCTATAGCATCCAGCGCGAGCTGGACTTCACGGCCGCCGGTCGTGTCAAGCTGGGTTACGCAGCCTCCGACAGCTTCATGGCCTATGCCACGGGCGGTGTCGTGTTCGGCGATATCGACCATTCGTTTACGACGACCAACGGTGTCAACACGTTCGTGCTGAATGATGACGACGACAATATTGGCTACCAGATCGGCGCCGGCGCGGAATACCGCCTGACCGACAACATCTCGCTGTCGCTTGAATACCTCTACACCTCATTTGGTGATGACGACACCACGGTGCGCGCGGCTGGTGGACCTGTTGGCGCAACGTTCGTTGCCAACAACCCGCTCGGCACGGACTTCCGGGTCGCCGATGACGAATTCGATTACCACACAGTCATGGTCGGCGTGAACTACCGGTTCTAAGCTTCTCCATCTCCAAGGCATGAAACGAAACGGGCACCCCTTGGGTGCCCGTTTTGCGTTTGGGGTCTGCCGTCGGGAAAGCTAGGTTAGACCCTTCTCTCCACCATCATCTTCTTGATCTCCGCGATCGCCTTGGCCGGGTTCAATCCCTTCGGGCAGGCCTGCGCGCAGTTCATGATCGTGTGGCAGCGGTAGAGGCGGAAGGGGTCTTCTAGGTTGTCGAGGCGTTCGCCGGTGGCCTCGTCGCGGCTGTCGATCAGCCAGCGATAGGCCTGCAACAGCGTTGCGGGGCCGAGATAGCGGTCGCCGTTCCACCAGTAGGACGGGCAGGACGTGGTGCAGCAGGCGCATAAAATGCACTCGTAGAGACCGTCGAGTTTCTCCCGGTCCTCCGGCGACTGCAACCATTCCTTCTCCGGTTTCGGGGTCACCGTTTTCAGATAGGGCTCGATGGAGCGGTGCTGGGCGTAGAAATGCGTCAGGTCCGGCACGAGGTCCTTCACCACCGGCATGTGGGGGAGCGGATAGATGGAGACCGCGCCGGACACCTCCGCCATACCCTTGGTACAGGCCAGCGTGTTGGTGCCGTCGATATTCATGGCGCAGGAGCCGCAGATGCCTTCGCGGCAGGAACGGCGGAAGGTCAACGTCGGGTCGATGTTGGATTTGATCCAGATGAGAGCGTCCAGCACCATCGGTCCGCAATCGTCGGTGTTGACGGTGTAGGTGTCGATGTGCGGATTGGCGTCATCGTCCGGCGACCAGCGGTAGATGCGAAATTCGCGGGTCGGGGCCTTCTGATCGGATGATACCTGCGTCCAGACCTTGCCGTCCTCGATGCGGGAATTTTTGGGTAGGGCGAGTTCAACCATGACAGTGTTCCGTCTCCGAGGTTCTTCCCGCCACCTGTGACAAAGCCCGTCAGGGCTGGCAAGCCGGTTTGCGGTCGCAGGCAGCGTGCCTGCTTGCTTACTCGTAATAGGTGGTGGACGCCATTGCCGCGCGGTAGCTTTCCATCAGCGTCTTGCGCCCGGCCGACGTGAGGCGGTCTTCGGACGCCGCCTTGTCCAGCCGTTTGCGGAAGGCATCGATACAGTCGCGCACGTCGTATTCCACGTAGGAGAGCACTTCGGCCACCGTGTCGCAGCCGACCTCCTCCAGCAGGTCGAAACCGCCGTCGCGCCGCAATGCGATGGTGACGACATTGGTGTCACCGAACAGGTTGTGCAGGTCGCCCAGCGTTTCCTGATAGGCGCCGACGAAGAAGGCGCCGAAATGATACCGCCCGCCGGGCACGAGATCATGGACCGGCAGGGACGGCGAAACGCCATCGGCCAGAATGAACCGGTCGAGCTTGCCGTCGGAATCGCAGGTGATGTCGGACAGGATAGCGCGGCGCATCGGCTCCTCGTTCAGCCGCTGGATGGGGGCTGTCGGGTGAAGCTGGCCGATGGCCCAGACGTCGGGAAGCGACTGGAACAGGGAGTAGTTGCAATGGTAGATGTCGGCCAGTGCCTCCAGCCTTTCGGCCAGACCCGCATCATCGGGCATGTCGCGCGCAACGGCTTTGATGCGCGCCATCAGCCCCAGATAAATGCGCTCCGCCCGTGCCATCTGCCGCAGGCTGACGGAGCCGCGCATGAACAGCGAGCGCATTTCTCGGCGGAAATACTCCGCATCATTGAGGGCCTCCTGTATGCGGGGCGGCGTGATGTAAGCCGCAACACCGGCCAGATCGTGGACATGGTGGTGATCGTCCGGTTCCGGCGCGGCCATCGTCTCGCTGTCGTAGAGCGTGGCTTCCAGCGCCTCGAACAGGAAGATGGAGGAAGAGGCGACGACGGCGCGCCCGCTTTCAGTGACCAGCGTTGGATGATCGATCCCGGCCTCGTCCATGGCGAAGCCCACGGTCTCCACGATGTTGGTACAATATTCCTCGACGGAATAGTTGATCGAACTTTTAGACGCGCGCTTCTCGCCCGTGTAATCGTGGCCGAGACCGCCACCAAGGTCGAGCCATTGCAGCGGCGCACCCTCTTTCGACAGTTCCACGAACATGCGGCAGGCTTCCACGGTGGCGCGGCGGGAATCGTTGACGTCGGGAATCTGGCTGCCGAGATGGGAATGTTGCAGGCGCAGGCAGTGGAGCAGTTCTTCCTGCCGCAGCCGGTCGACCACGTCGAGAATCTGCGCGGCGTTCATGCCGAAGGTGGACCGGTCGCCGGAAGATTCGGCCCAGTCGCCGCTGATGCGGTTGAACAGTTTCACCCGCACGCCCAGCAGCGGTTCAAGACCGATCTCGCGGCTGACCTTGAGGACGGTTTCCAGCTCGTCGGGGCTTTCCAGGACGATGACAGTTTCGAACCCGGCCTGACGGGACTGGATCGCCAGCCGAACGAAGCCCGTGTCCTTGACCCCGTTGCAGACGATGATCGCATCCGGCTCCAGCGGCTGGGCGAGCGCGATGACCAGTTCGGGCTTCGATCCGGCCTCCAGCCCGAAAGACCAGCGCCGCCCAGCCTCCACGATGCGCGCAACGACCTGCGCCTGCTGGTTGACCTTGACGGGAAAGACGCCGCGATACCGGCCCTTGTAGCCCGACGCGGCCATGGCGTTTTCAAAACCCTGGTTGATGGTCGCGATGGAATCGTCCAGCGTGGACGCGACCCGAAGCAGCACCGGCGCACGGATACCGCGCTCGTCCAGATTGGCGAGAATGCGCGGAAGACTGACCGGCGGCGCATCCGGCGTCGAAGGGTTCAGAAGGCCCGCATCGCCATTGTCCATGACGGTAACAAGCCCGTGCCCCCAGCGGGAGAAACCATATGGGTCGGGGGGCAAATGTGCCATCAGGGGTGCCGGTGTCCTCGGGGTTGGAGAGTGCGATACCGCATGGTGGCGCATGGCGCCTCTTCGACAATCATAGCAGCGAGGTCAACGCATAATGCCGGTCTGCGTCAAAACTGTCCGGTGCCGGTGCGCCGGTCATGATCGTTGCATCATCGTATTGGCGCGGGTTGTCGCGACCTTGCGATAGCCGAGAGCAGTCAGTTCGGAGATGATGTCCCTCCCCCAGTGGTCCTGCGCCAGATGTTCGAGGCAGATGGCGGCGGGCAGGGCGTCCGGCAAGGTGTCAATGAGCGCACCCAAAATCTCGGCCTCGAACCCCTCCACATCGATCTTCAAGGCGGCGGCGTTGTCGAGGTCGAGTTCCGCCCAGATATCGGACACGGCGCGCACATCGATGGAAATGCGGTCACCTTTGACATCGGCAAACGGTGCGAACACGCTGGCCTCACCGAAATCTCCGTCGGGCCGCACCATCTCCATCGTGGCCGCCTGCGGTCCGAGGCCGAAGGGGTGGACGTGCGCCGTGCTGCCGGTCTTCGCCAGATGGTCAACCGCAAGCGCCAGCGAAACGTGCAGCCGCGCCAGCATTTCCGGCTGGGGTTCGAAGGCGTGGACCGTGATGGAGTGGGGCACGGTGGCGAGCAGATTCAGGCTGTAGAGCCCGGCATTGGCCCCGATATCGATGAAGGTCGCACCGGGTTTGTGGAGCGCTGCGCGGAGAAAGGCGAGTTCGGTCGCCTCGTAACGGGACGGTGCCAACGCGACCTTGGTTTCACCCGTGACGGAACCCGCATGGAGGCGCATGGGCATACCCCATGTGACGAGGTCGAGCGGACGCGGATTACGCTGAAACGCGTTTCTCAACGGTCGCCGCAGCTTTCCCCGCCCCAACGGGGTGTTCCGGGTCAGCCAGAGGGCGAGCGCAAGCGGGCCGGTCGGGCGGTGGGTGCCGAAGGGTTCCATGATGCCCGTGCCGCTTCAGGCCGTGTGATATTCAGTACACCCGCGCCTTCGGCTTGATGTAGCTGACCTCGTTGGACAACGTATACGTATGCACCGGACGTTCGCCCAGCGTCACGCTCCTGGCGTCGACGTCGGCGAAGGCGAGCGAATGGTGCATCCAGTTCTTGTCGTCGCGGTCGGGATAGTCCTCGTGAGCATGGGCGCCGCGGCTTTCCTTGCGGTTGCGGGCGGAATCGACCGTGACCACGGCCTGGGCGATGAGGTTGTCGTATTCCATTGTTTCCACCAGATCGGTGTTCCAGATGATGCCGCGGTCTGTGACGGAAATGTCGTCGGAGCCTTTCCAGACATTGTGAATCTTCTCGTGGCCCTCGTCCAGAATCTCGGACGTGCGGAAGACGGCGCAGTTGGACTGCATGGTTTCCTGCATCGCGTCGCGCAGTTCAGCGGTGGACGTGTCGCCGGAAGCGTGGCGAAAACGGTCAAGACGGGAGAGCGAATTTTCGCCTGCGTCCGGTGCGAGCGGCCCGTGGCTGGAGCCCGGGGTGACGGTTTCGGCGCAGCGCAGGCCGGCGGCGCGTCCGAAGACGACGAGGTCGATCAGCGAGTTTGAACCGAGGCGGTTGGCGCCATGCACCGACACGCAGGCCGCTTCGCCCACGGCCATCAGGCCGGGCACCACATGGTCGGGGTTGCCGTCCACCTTGGTCAGCACTTCGCCATGATAGTTCGTGGGAATGCCGCCCATATTGTAATGGACGGTCGGAATGACCGGGATCGGCTCCTTCGTCACGTCGACGCCAGCGAAAATCTTTGCGGATTCGGAAATGCCGGGCAGGCGTTCGGCCAGCAAGTCCGGGTCGAGATGGTCGAGGTGGAGATAGATGTGGTCGTTCTTGGCGCCCACACCGCGCCCCTCGCGGATTTCCATCGTCATGGAGCGGGAGACGACATCGCGGGAGGCGAGATCCTTGGCGGACGGCGCATAGCGCTCCATGAACCGCTCGCCCTCGGAATTGACGAGATAGCCGCCTTCGCCGCGTGAGCCTTCGGTGATGAGACAGCCTGCGCCATAAATGCCGGTCGGGTGGAACTGGATGAACTCCATGTCCTGCAACGGCAGGCCTGCGCGCAGCACCATCGCATTGCCATCGCCGGTGCATGTGTGGGCGGAGGTGCAGGAGAAATAGGCACGGCCGTAGCCGCCAGTGGCCAGAATGACCTTATGAGCGCGGAAGCGGTGCAGCTCGCCGGTGGCGAGGTCCATGCAGACCACGCCCACGGCAGGCCCCGTCTTCCATGATGAGATCGATGGCGAAATATTCGATGTAGAACTCGGCGTCGTATTTCAGGCTCTGGCCATAGAGCGTGTGCAGCATGGCGTGGCCCGTGCGGTCGGCAGCGGCGCAGGTGCGTTGCGCGGGTGGGCCCTCGCCGAATTCGGTGGTCATGCCGCCGAAGGGGCGCTGATAGATCTTGCCCTCCTCGGTGCGGGAGAATGGCACGCCGAAATGGTCCAGCTCATAGACGGCCTTTGGCGCTTCGCGGCACAGATATTCGATGGCGTCCTGATCACCCAGCCAGTCGGAGCCCTTGACGGTGTCGTACATGTGCCACTGCCAGGAATCCTTGCCCATATTGCCGAGCGAGGCGGCAACACCGCCTTGTGCGGCAACCGTGTGGGAGCGGGTCGGGAACACTTTCGTGATGCAAGCTGTTTTCAGGCCTGCCTGCGCTGCGCCGAGCGTTGCGCGCAAGCCCGCACCGCCAGCGCCGACCACGCAGACATCGACCGTGTGGTCGATGAAGGTGTATGCGCCCTTGAGACCATGCGTTCCGTTCATCCTAGCGGCCATATCAGGCTCCAAATCCGAGTTTCAGCACGGCGAACAAAGCGGCAACCGCAACGGCGATGCTGAAGAAAATGTTGGCGATCAGAAGCACTTTTCCAGCCGCTCCGTGAACGTAGTCCTCGATGATGACCTGCATGCCCAGCTTCATGTGCAGGGCGGCAACCGCGATCATCACCGCGAACACGATAGCGACAAGCGGTTGGGAAAAATATGCGACCGTTTCGACATATCCCGCGCCCCACAGGTGGACGATGGACCAGACGAAAAACAGCATCAACGGCACATTGGCGATGGCCGTCAGCCGCTGGCGCCAGAAATGCTCCGTACCGTCCTTGGCCGAGCCGAGACCGCGAACGCGGGACAGCGGAGTGCGGTAGTCGTGGTGTGTATGATGCTTTGGCATGGCCATCCTCCTAAACGACGAGCGCGCCGACGACCCACAGCAGGATCGTGAGGGCGACGGAGGCGATGATGTGGGCATAGGCGAGTGCCGTGGTGAAATCCCGTTGCAGGCCGGTGCCGGTATCCTGCATCAGGTGCTTCAGCCCGCCGAGCATGTGATGGATCAGCGCCCAGGTGTAACCGAACAGGATGACGATGCCGACAATGCTGCCGAAGAAGCTGGATGCCGTGTCGAACGCTTCCGGCCCGGACGCGATGGCAACCAGCCACCACACCACGAAGAGCGTGCCCACATAGAGGGCCGCGCCTGTCATGCGGTGCAGGATCGACATCACCATCGTGGGAATGGGTTTGTAGATCATCAGATGGGGAGACAGCGGGCGCGGCTTGCGCGTCACCGGGTCGACCGTGGTCATATCGCTCATGAAAAGGCTGCCAGAATCCAGTGCCGGACGGGTTGCTTATCGTCTACCGCGCCGTTTGGAATCAGTCAAAGCTGGTCATTGCCGCATCCGTGCCACGATCGTTAAAATGCGACACGTTCATGGTGAATCCCGCAATCGATAGGGCTTGTCTCTCATTTGTGGCAGTTTTTTCTCAGGGACCGGGGCGATGAACGCCTTCGTATGAATGAGGTGAAACCCATGTTGACCAAGACCATTTCCATCGCCGCCGGTGCATTCGCGCTGCTGGTTGCAGCAGGCACCGCACAGGCGGGCGACTATTCCCATGACCGGAGTTACGACACTTACCGCATGCAGCAGGTCGGTAACGGGGTCGGATACGACAGCACTTCCCACCACCGCAGCCGCGTCGGGGTGGAATTATCCTTTGGCCGCACCAGTCAGAGCCGCACCAGCCATTACGACCGCCCGCGCTACCGCGACGGCTATCGTTCCGATTATCAGCCTGTCGAGCGTTACCATACGCAGGAACGGTATGTCGCCGACCCCTATGCCAACCGCACGGAGTTCTGCCGGTATGAATACCGCGCCAAGGGCTACGGCTATCGCAAGGTGAAGGTGAAACGCTGCGTCCACGTTCGCAACGACCTGCTTGGCGTGTATCTGGCCGACGGCTGGTCGCGCCACTAATCCAATATTCCGACAGGACGTCGTGACAGGCCGGGGCAACCGCTCCGGCCTGTTTGCGTTTGGGTCTGATACGACCGGCATTATTGCGCTGGCACATCATCATTTCAGGAGAACCATATGTCCGAAACAGCCCGCATGACCGACCATCAGGAAATCAAGGACTGGGCCGCCGCCCGCACCGCACGGCCCGCGATCACGCAGGTGCCCACCGGAACCGGAGACACGACGCAGGCTCTTACGCTCGTGTTCGGGCAACAGGGCATTCACGATCACAATGAAAACAATACCGACGCCACGGACCGCCGGGAGATGGTGGAGTGGGATGCGTGGTTCGAGGTGTTCGAGCGCGAGGAACTCGTGCTGCTGGCTTCGAATGGCGATGTGATCGACGACGATTACCAACTTCTGAAACGCTAGGACCAAAAATGGTCACGGTTGCTTCACGCAGCCTTGAACGCCCCTGCACCGGGTTTGCCACGAATTGGGCATATTGCCTTTTACCCTGTGCAAACCGCCTTTCACTCATCCGAGAGACCCTTTCATGACCCGACCATTCAGCCGTTTCCTCCTCGCAACCGCCCTTTCACTTCCGGTCTTTGGCACTTTGCCAGCCGCCGCTGCCCAGCAGGAGGCGATTTTTGCAGGAGGTTGTTTCTGGTGCATCGAGAAGGATTTCGAGAAATATGTCGATGGCGTGATCGACGTGAAGTCCGGCTATATCGGCGGCACGAACGACAATCCGACCTACAAGAACCATACCGAATTCGGCCATCGCGAGGCGGTCAAGATTACCTACGATGATACCAAGACCGATTACGCCACGCTGCTGAACATTTTCTTCCGCTCCGTCGACCCGACCGATGCCGGAGGCCAATTCTGCGACCGTGGTTTTTCATACACGACCGCAGTCTACGCCTTGAACGATGAGCAGAGAGCCGCTGCCGAACAGGCCAAGGCGGAGGCCGAAGCGGCGTTGGGACAACCTGTGGTGACGCCCATCGAACCGGCCAGCACATTCACTGATTCCGAGGACTACCATCAGGATTATTACGAGAAGAGCACCCTGCGTTACACCTATTACCGTGCCGCCTGCGGACGGGACAAACGGGTGAAGGAATTGTGGGGCGACGCCGCCTATACCGGCATTGCCGAAAAATCGAGCTGACGCAGCGGAACTCAAGCAGGAGTCGGCAGTTCTACGCTTTCGACAGGGAGAAATGCTCATGAATGCCGCCCGCCGTCTCGGTCTTGCCACCGCCGCCGCCGCAATGCTGGCCAGCCAGCCGGTGCTAATGGCTCAAGCGGCTGATCCCGGAACATGGATTACACGCACCAGTGCCCATGATGTAGGCAAGACTGCTGACCAACTCGTCGCCGCCATCGAAAAAGCGGGAGCGAAGGTTTTCGCGGTCGTCGATCATCAGGCCAACGCGGAAGGGGCGGGGCTGACCCTGTCGCCGGTAACGCTCGTCATTTTCGGCAACCCGAAGGTCGGAACGCCGATTATGCAGGCCGATCCGAAAGCAGGGATCGATCTGCCGGTGCGGGTTCTGGTGTGGGACGAACAGGGCCGCACCCGCATTGGCGCACTGGCACCTGAAACGCTGTCGGCGCGCTATGATGTGGCTGAAGCAAGCGACAGTCTGGAGCAGATGGGCAAGGCCCTCGACACCCTGCTGGACGCCGCGATTGCCGAGTGAAGTGGCGACACGTAATCATTAACCATGAATTGCATCGTTTTACCGCTTAACGGCGTGTTATGGTCATGGTTACGCCTTACGGGCATAGTCAACACAACCCTAACAAGTGGCTGGCTTCCCGAGCTGGCTGCCGGATGCGGATCGGTGCGGACGAAATCAAGGGGATTTCGCACTCGGACGATGCGCCAGTACAAGCGAAACGTAGTATGACCGTTCTTTCCCTTTCATCCAGTTCCAACCTGCGCCGCAAGGTATCGCTTGCGCTTGTCCTGGGCCTTGCCGTCGGTGCGAGCGCCTGCACGCGGACCGGACCTTTTTCGGGTGGCAACCTGTCGCAGGTTCAGCAACAGCCTGCGCCGTTGACGCCCGCGCCCTTGCCGGTCGTTCAGCAGCAGACATTGCCTCCGCCGCCCGTTCAGACAGGTCCGGTGGTTGCCACGGCCCCCACGGGCGATCTTCAGCCGTCTCTTGATGGAACGACGGATGGCCAACCACCGGTTCAGGTGGCTTCCGTCACGGCAGCCGATGCCGCACAGCCCGTCACGACCGGTGCGCTGGTCGGCGCGTGGACCGTGGCGGTCGGGGGTGGCGGGTGCCAGATCTTCATGTCCACGACCAAATGGTCCGGTGGCAACCGCGCGGCGGTCAAGGGCTGCGGCGGCACCGATATCGGTGACGTTCAGGCGTGGCGTCTGGCGGGCAAGCAGGTCGTGCTGGTGGACAAATCCGGCTCGCAGGCGGCCACGCTCTACCGGTCTTCCGACGAGCGGTTCGACGGCTCCACATCCAAGGGCAAGGCGATTTCCTTCTCGCGCTGAAGGCTGCGGGTTTTCGATATGACGTCCCTGCGCGCCACGGTTGACGGGCGCATTGCCGCTGGCGAATTGATCGCCGACCCGGCGCAGGACGGTGCCATTTCCGCGCAGGACGACCTGTTGCGCGATTTGGCCAGACCGCGCGTTGCCAACAAGGGCAGTGCGCTGGGCTGGCTGTTCGGCAAGGGGCGTGAGAAAGGCGAAACGGACAGCGTTCGCGGGTTGTACCTTTACGGCGGCGTTGGCCGCGGCAAGACCATGCTGATGGACACGGCCTACGCGCTGGCGGACGGGATGCCCCGTGCCACGCCCCGGCGTCGGGCGCATTTTCACGCTTTCATGGCCGACGTTCACGCCCGCATTCATGCGTTCCGGCAGGACGACAGCACCGACGGCGACCCGATCGGACCGGTTGCGGACGCTTTGGCGAAAGAGGCGCAACTTCTGGCGTTCGATGAATTCGCGGTTACGGACGCCGCCGATGCGATGATCCTCGCGCGGTTGTTCACCGCCCTGTTCGAACGCGGTGTGACGGTGATCGCCACGTCCAACGTCGCGCCCGACGACCTGTATCGGGACGGGCTCAACCGCTCGTTCTTCGTGCCGTTCATCCGCCTGCTGGAACAGCGGATGGTGGTGCTCGAACTGGCGTCCCCCACCGACCACCGTATGAACCGGCTGGCACAAGGCACCCGCTATCTGACCGGATTTGGCGCGGAGAAGGCGTTCGAAGCGGTATGGAACGACATGGTCGGCGATGTGGCGGAGGAAACGGCGATCCTGACGGTCGCGGGCCGTGACATTCGCTTCGACAGGGCGGCCAGACGACAGGTGCGGACCACATTCCACCATCTGTGCCGCACGCCGCTTGGAGCGTCCGACTATCTCGCCATCGTCAAACGGTTTCGCACCGTCTGTCTCGAAGGTGTGCCGGTGATGGGGCCGGAGGACCGCAATGCGGTGAAACGGTTCATCGCACTGGTGGACACGCTCTACGACGCGGGGCGTGTGCTGATCGTTGAAGCGGAAGCCATGCCCGAATCGCTCTACACCGCGACCAGCGGCACGGAAGCCTTCGAGTTCCGGCGCACAATTTCGCGGCTACGGGAGATGGACAGCGCGGAGTGGGGGCGGTGATCGTCAGACCGGCTTGAGCGTATCGGGGTCCATGCCGCCCATCGCGCACACTGTCTCCCATTCCTCCCGCTTCACCGGTTGCACCGACAGGCGCATGGACGTGACGAGGGACATTTCGGCCAGTTTCGGCGTGGCCTTCACCTGTTTCAGCGTCACTGGCTTCGGCATATCGGCCAGAGCGCGGATGTGGACGCAGTCCCACCGTTCATCATCGATGGTGGAATCCGGCGCGCTGGTCGCGCTCACCTCCACCACGCCGACGACTTCAAGGCCTTCGTTGGAATGGTAGAAGAATGCGCGGTCGCCGATCGTCATGTCGCGCATGAAATTGCGGGCCTGATAGTTGCGGATGCCGTCCCATTCCTCCCCCGCCTCGCCCTTCGCCTTCTGCTGGTCCCAGGACCATTTGAACGGTTCGGATTTGAACAGCCAGTATTGCATGAAAACTCCTAGGATTCGGCCTTGAGGGGACGGGACAGCAGGGCGGTGACAGCCTCGCGGGGTGACAGCTTTCCGTCCAGAATTTCCGCGACCGTCCCCATGATGGGGATGTCGATGTTTGAGCGGGCGGCGATGTCGATGACCGCACGGGCGGTGTGGACCCCTTCCGCCAGCGGGCGGTTGTCGAGCGCTTCGCCGTGCCCGAGCGCCATGCCGTAGGCGAAGTTGCGGCTTTGGGGGGACGAGCAGGTCAGCACCAGATCACCCAGCCCGGAAAGGCCCGCCAGCGTGTTTGGCTGTGCGCCCATAGCCTCGCCGAGCCTGGTCATTTCGACGAAACCGCGTGCGATGAGGGCCGCCTCCGCGCTGGCACCGAGGTCGAGACCGCGGGTGATGCCAACGGCGAGGGCCAGCACGTTCTTCAGCGCGCCGCCCGCTTCGACGCCAGCCACATCGTCGCTGGCGTAAAGGCGGAGCGATGGTGTGGAGAGCGCGGCGGAAACATCTTTCGCTTTAGCAAGGTCGTACGCCGCCAGCGTCACGGCGGTGGGGCGTCCGCGGGCGACATCGTGGGCGAAGGACGGGCCGGACAGGACGGTGATCGCATAACCTGGAAGAACCGTTGCCGCCGTTTGCGCCATCGTTTGCCCGGTGACACGGTCGATGCCCTTGCAGCACAGGACGAGGGTCGTGTCGGGTCGCAGGCTTGGGGCAATTTGTTCCAGCAGAGAGGCAAGCGTTTGTGCCGGAACGGCCAGCGCTACAATTTCCGCCTCGCCCAAGGACGTATGATCGGTTCTTATCGCCAAGCCGGGGGTGATGGGGATGCCCGGCAGATAAGGGCTTTCGCGGGTGGTGCGCAGCGCATCCGCCGCGTCATCGGTCCGCGCGATCAGCGTGACCAGCGCGCCATTGTCCGCCCAAGCCTGTGCCAGCGCCGTTCCCCATGCGCCTGCACCGATGACGGCGATTTGCGGACCGGCACTCACGCTTTGCGCCCCTTGCGGCCCGAGCCGAAGCCTGCCGATGCGTCGGCGTCCAGCGGCCAGCGGGGGCGGATGCCGGCGTCCGGCTCCACCAGCCCTGCGCGCAGCCGTTCCAGCCCGGCCCATGCGATCATGGCGGCGTTGTCGGTGCATAAAGCCGCTGGCGGGGCGATCCAGCGCCAGGCACGGGTTCGTGCAACCGCCTCCAACCTGTCCCGCAAGTAGGCGTTGGCAGCGACCCCGCCTGCCACGACGAGAGCGGATGGTGGCCCGAAATTGTCCATCGCGCGCTCCAGCCTGTCCACCAGCACATCGCCGACGGCGGCCTGAAACGAGGCGCAGATGTCAGAAATATTCGGATCGGACGTCTGCATGGCCGTGTTGCGAACGGCGGTTTTAAGGCCGGAAAACGACATGTCCAGCGTGTCGCGGCCGGACAGGGGGCGGGGGAAGGTGAAAGCCTTCGGGTCTCCGTCGCGCGCGGCCTTCTCCACCGCAGGACCGCCCGGATAAGGCAGGCCGAGCAATTTCGCCGTCTTGTCGAACGCCTCGCCGAGCGCATCGTCGATCGTCGTAGCGATGCGGGTGTATTCGCCAACCCCGTCGACGCGCAAAATCTGTGTGTGGCCGCCGGAAACGAGCAACAGCAGGTAGGGAAAGTTCACATCATCCGTCAACCGTGCGGTGAGGGCATGGCCTTCCAGATGGTTGATCGTGAGCAGCGGCTTGTCGTGGACCATCGCGATGGCGCGCGCCGTCATGGAACCGACGATCAGCCCGCCCGCCAGCCCGGGGCCGGACGTGACGGCGATGCCGTCGAGGTCGGCGAAAGTCGCATCCGCCACCTTCATCGCCGCAGCTATAATGCCGTCGAGAGAATCGAGATGGGCGCGGGCGGCGATTTCCGGCACTACGCCGCCGAACGGGGCGTGATCCTCGATCTGGCTGGCGACGATGTTGGAGGCGATCAGGGGTTTGCCGTCAATAAGGCGCACCACGCTGGCGGCGGTTTCGTCGCAGCTTGTTTCGATACCAAGGACAGTCAAATCGCTCATCTGTGGGCCGTAGCGCGTTGCCCCTTGTCCGCCAAGGGCAGGCGGGTAAAGACGGGCGCACAAACGCCCCCTTCGACATGCCCCATGATCCTCACCCGCTCCATCCCCGCCCCCGACCGCGTGGCCGTGCGCCGCGCGCTGCTGTCCGTTTTCGACAAGACGGGGCTGGTCGATCTGGGTCGGGCGCTGGCGGACAAGGGCGTGGAACTGCTCTCCACCGGCGGCAGTGCGAAAGCGTTGCGTGATGCAGGACTGGCGGTGACGGACGTTTGCGACGTGACTGGGTTTCCGGAAATCATGGACGGGCGTGTGAAGACCCTGCATCCGGCGATTCACGGCGGACTGCTCGCCATCCGCGATGCGGAGGACCATTCGGCGGCAATGGACGCGCATGGGATCGAAGGCATCGACCTGCTGGTGGTCAATCTCTACCCGTTCGAGGAAACCGTTGCTTCGGGTGCCGACGAAGCGGCTATTGTGGAGAATATCGATATCGGCGGCCCCGCCATGCTGCGGGCGGGGGCGAAGAACCATGCCTATGTGACGGTGGTCACGTCACCGGGCGATTATGACGTTCTGCTGGCCGATATGAGCGATGGCACGACGACGCTCGATTTTCGCAAGCGCATGGCACAGGCGGCGTTTGCCCGTGCTGCGGCTTATGACAGCGCGGTTTCCAACTGGATGGCCGATGCGTTCGCGGTGGAGACGCCTCCGGCGCGCACGTTCGGCGGACGGCTTGTTTCCGAAATGCGCTATGGCGAGAACCCGCACCAGCAGGCGGCGCTTTACAGCACTGCCATGCCCCGCGCCGGGGTGACGACCGCCCGGCAAGTGCAGGGCAAGGCACTGTCCTACAACAATATCAACGACACGGATGCAGCCTTCGAACTGGTCGGCGATTTCACCGGGCCGACCGTGGCGATCATCAAACATGCCAACCCGTGCGGTGTGGCCAGTGGCGCGTCGCTGGCTGAAGCCCATGCAAAGGCGCTCGCCTGCGACCCGGTTTCGGCCTTCGGTGGCATCGTCGCGCTCAACCGCACACTGGACGCGGAAACGGCGCGCGCGATCATCGCCGTGTTCAGCGAGGTCATAGTGGCACCGGATGCCGACGCCGACGCGCTGGAACTGCTCGCCGCGAAGCCGAACCTGCGGGTTCTGCTGACAGGCGGCATGGCTGGCGCGCGCTGCGTCGGGGCTGACCGTGCGAAGTGTGGCTGGCGGGCTATTGGTGCAGGAACGCGACGCCGGACAGGTGGACGATCTCGATCTGCGCGTGGTGACAAAACGTGCGCCCAGCGACACGCAACTGGCCGACATGCGCTTTGCCTTCCGTGTCGCCAAACATGTGAAATCCAACGCCATCGTCTATGCCCGCGACGGGGCGACGCTGGGGATCGGCGCGGGGCAGATGAGCCGGATCGATTCCTCCCGCATCGCCGCGCGCAAGGGGCTCGACGCCTTCGGCGACGACGGAATGCGCAATTGTGTCGTCGCATCCGACGCCTTCTTTCCCTTTGCCGACGGCTTGCTGTCAGCCGCCGAAGCGGGTGCTACCGCTGTCATCCAGCCCGGCGGGTCCATGCGGGACGATGAGGTCATTGCTGCCGCAGACGAGGCTGGTCTGGCGATGGTCTTTACGGGAATGCGGCATTTTCGGCATTGATTGGCTCTCACGCAGAAGGCCTTTGGCCTTCGCTGCGAGGCGCGGCGCGTTCGCGCCGGTCGGCGCTTGGCCTCCCGCGCTGCGCGCGTTTGGATTCTCCTCCGCCGAATGGGCTTAGGCCGGTGTCTTCTGCTTCACGAGCGGCAGCAAGAGCAGCGCCAGCAGGAACAGCACCACGATGGGCGTGACGCCAAGGCGCTGGCTTCCGGTCAGGTCTGTGACGATGGCGATGAGGGCAGGCGCGAGGAAGGATGTGGCGCGGCCCGACAGGGCGTAGAGGCCGAAGGCTTCCGTCATGCGATCCGGCTCGGCCTGATCGACCATCAGCGTGCGGGACGCGGCCTGCAACGACCCGCCCGCTGCGCCAATCAGACCGCCACAAATATAGAACACGATATCCGGCACCGACGTGCCTTCGCCGAGCGGGATGAAGAACGCTTCGGTCGGACTTGTGGTCACGACCGTGAGGCTTGCCAGCATGAGCACCAGCACGGAGGTCGCGACCACGAATTTCGGTCCCCGCGCCGCATCGGCCCGCCCGCCGATCCATGCGCCTATGACACCGGTGAGATTGGCCAGAATGCCGAAAATGCCGACTTCCACGATGGACCAGCCCAGCACGCCCACCGCATAGATGCCGCCGAACGTGTAAAGCCCGTTCAGCGCATCGCGGTAGATCATGGACGAGCCGAGATAGGCGAAGAGCGAGCGGTTGGAGGGCAGGGTGCGGATCGTGTTACCGAGGCCCTGCAAGCCGCGCTTCACCGCACCGGCGGCGCGCACCCTCTTGGGCGCATCCGGCGTGAATAAAAACAACGGCAGCACGAAGACGAGATACCACAGGCCGGTGAGCGGGCCGGAGGCGCGCTCGCCTTCCTTGGCCGCAGCGTCGATGCCGAAGAGGGGTTCCATGCCGAGCAGGGTCTTGCCCGCATCGTTCGTCGCCATCGTCGTCAACACCACGATGAGGGTAAGCAACCCCGCGATGTAGCCGAACGCCCAGGCATTGCCGGACAGACGACCAAGCTCCGCGCGGGGCACCAGGTCCGGCATCATGGCGTTGTTGAAGACGGCGGCGAACTCGAAAGCCGATCATGGTGACCACGAAGGCGGCGAGCGCAAACAGCACGCCGGAGGACCCGGCATCCGGTATGGCCCACCACAGGGAAATTGCGCCTGCAATGGCAAGCAGCGAAAAGCCACCGATCCACGGTTTGCGTGGGCCGGACGCATCCGCGATCGACCCGAGCACGGGGGACAGGACGGCGATCAATATGCCGCCAATCGCTGCCGCATAGCCCCACTGTGCCTGCCCGGTTGTCGGGTCGCTGGCGACAGAGGAGGCGAAGTAGGGGGCGAAGATGAAGGTGATGATGAGGGTGTGGAAGGGCTGGGACGCCCAATCGAACAGAATCCAGCCCCAGATGCCCTTTTTCGGCACTGGCGGCGCGCTGTCGCCTCTGGTCTCCAACTGGCTCATGTCCCACCCTCCCCGATGCGTGCGACACTGAAACGACGTTTCGGACTATATGCAAGATTGCCGTGCGCCGTGCAGGAAATTAGTGTGCAGCGATGACCCTATGGACCCCGAAAAGATGTGCCGTCATTGGAGCCACCGGCGGGCTCGGATCGGCTTTTGCCGACGCACTGGAAGCGCGGGAGGGCATGGAGGAAGTTGTGCGTCTTTCGCGCAGTGGGCCCGTGCGGCTGGATTATGCCGAGCCGGACACGATTGGCGCAGCCGCCGACACTGTTGGCGGACAGCTCGATCTGGTCATCGTGGCGACTGGCTTGCTGCACGCCGAAGACGGCTTCGGGCCGGAGAAAAGCCTGCGTGACCTCGATGCGGACGCGCTGGCGCGCGCCTTTGCCGTCAACACGATTGGTCCCGCGCTCGTAGCGAAGCACTTTCTGCCGTTGATGCGGAAAGACGCCAAGAGCGTGTTTGCGGCCCTGTCCGCACGGGTCGGGTCGATTTCGGACAACGGCGTGGGCGGGTGGTACGGCTATCGCGCAGCGAAAGCGGCACTCAATCAGATGCTGAAAACCGCCTCCATCGAACACGCCCGCCGATGGCCGGATGGCGTGGTGGTCGGCCTACATCCCGGCACAGTAGATACGGGGTTATCGAAGCCGTTTCAGCGCAACGTGGCGGACGGAAAGCTTTTCGACGCAGCCTATTCGGCTGGCGCGATGCTGGACGTGTTGGACGGGCTTTCGGCGGCGGATACCGGCAAGGTGTTTGCCTATGACGGGAGTGAGGTTCCGGCTTGAGGCTTGCTCTGAAATAGAATGGATCGTCATCCTCGGGCTCCGACCCGAGGATCCGGCGCGTTCCTGCAAGTTGAGAGGCTCCAGATCCTCGGGACAAGCCCGAGGATGACGGAGTTTGGAAAGGGGCTCGCGTCCTACTTCCCCGGCTGGGCCACGACCCGCAAATACGGCTTCAGCGTCTTCCAGCCATCGGGAAATTTCTCCTTCGCCTGCTCGTCGGAGACGGCGGGCACGATGATGACGTCCTCGCCGTCCTTCCAGTTCACCGGCGTTGCCACCTGATGATTGGCGGTCAGCTGGAGCGAGTCGATGACGCGGATGATCTCGTCGAAGTTGCGACCGGTGGATGCCGGATATTCCAGTTTCAGCTTCACCTTCTTGTCCGGCCCGATGACGAAGACCGAGCGCACCGTCATCGTGTCGGAGGCGTTGGGGTGAATCATGCCGTAGAGATTGGCGACGGTCCCATCGTCGGCGATGAGCGGGAAGTTGACGGAAGAGCCCTGCGTTTCGGTGATATCGGCGAGCCAGCCGTCGTGGTTCTCGATCTTGTCGACGGAAAGACCCATCACGACGACGCCGCGCTTGTCGAATTCGTCTTTCAATTTGGCGGTGTAGCCAAGCTCCGTGGTGCAGACCGGGGTGTAGTTCTTCGGGTGCGAGAACAACACGGCCCATTTGCCGTCGATGAAATCGTGGAACTTGATTTCGCCTTCGGTGGTGTTGGCGGTGAAGTCCGGCGCGTTGTCGCCGATGAGAAGCACGTTGGTCATGGAAACCTCCTGACAGTTGAAACTGGAGTCTCAATATAGGGGTGCATGGGCCGGACTGCGAGAGAACGCTTTCGCGGAAACACGGGTGACCACGCAAAAGCGCACTCCGAACGGCGTTCTAGCCGCGCAACTTTCCGCCGGTGGAGGATTCCACGTTGGCCACGACCTTCGCGGCTACAGCCTCGATCTCTTCGTCGGTCAGGCTTTTAGCCGTTGGTTGCAGCGTGACCTCTATGGCCAGCGATTTGGCGTTGTCGCCGAGCGACGCGCCTTCGAAGACATCGAACACGGTGACACCGGAAATCAGCTTCTTATCGGCCCCGTTGGCGGCGCGCAGCACGGTCTCGGCGGTCACGCCACGGTCCATAACGAAGGCAAAGTCGCGACGCACGGGCTGTAGCGGCGAGAGAGTGAGCGCACCCTTGCTGGTTTTGCTTTTCTTTTTGGGCGCGGGAATGGCGTCGAGCATGATCTCGAAACCACTGACCGGGCCGGTGAGGTCCAGCAGTTCGAGCGTCGCCGGATGCAGTTCGCCGAAATGGCCAAGCGTGATTTTCGGGCCGAGTTTCAATGTGCCGGAACGGCCCGGATGGAACCAGTCCGGTCCGCCAGCCTCGATTTGCACTTTGGCCGCGTCCATACCGCAGGCGGCGACAACGGCCAGCGCGTCTTCCTTGGCATCGAGCCAACCGACCTGTTGGGATTTTGCCGACCATTGCCGTCCCACACTTTCCAGCCGCGCGGTGCCCCGGCGGATGCCGGAGGCTGCGCGGTGCTGGTCTTCCGGCTTGTCGCCGGAATAGACGTGGCTGACCTCGAAGAGCGCCAGATCGCCGGTGCCCCGCGCCACGTTGCGCGCGGCTGCCGCCAGCAGGCTGGGCAGGAGCGAGGGGCGCATGTCGGACATGTCGGCAGCGATGGGGTTGGCGAGGGTCAGCGCTGGCGCGCCGCCGCCAAACGCTTCCGCATGGGCGTGGGGAATGAAAGAATAGAGCACGGCCTCGTTCATGCCGCGCGCTGCCAGCGTGCGGCGGGTGTCGCGGGTGCGGGTCTGGCCGGTGGTGAGAATTTTCTGCCCGACCGATGACAGCGCCGGTAGGGGGTGCGGCTCGATGGCGTTGACACCGTTGATCCGCATGATCTCCTCGACGATATCGGCCTTGCCTTCGATGTCCGGGCGGTTGGAGGGCACGAAAACGAGCATCCGCTCCTTGCTGCCATCAATAGACACTTCCGTGCCGAAACCCAGCCGCACGAGAATGTCGCGCGCCCGCTTCTGCGGCACATCGATGCCGGTGAGGCGCTTCGTTTCGGAGACTGGAAACTCGATTTCGAGCGAGGGTGTCGGCACGGTGCCGGTGATGGACGCCCTGGTCGGGGTGCCGCCGCACAGGTCCAGTACCATCCGCGTTGCCAGGTCGAGGCCGTCTTCCATGAAGGCGGGGTCCACGCCACGTTCGAAGCGGTAGCGGGCGTCGGTGATGATGCCGAGATCGCGGCCCGTGCGGGCGATTGTGAGAGGATCCCAGAGTGCGCTTTCGATCAACACGTCGGTTGTGTTTTCATCCACGCCGGAGGCCGCGCCGCCCATGACACCGGCCAACGATTCGGCGGCGTTTTCATCGGCGATCACATAGTGCAATGGGGACAGGGTGTAGGTCTTGTCGTCGAGGCCAACGAAGGTTTCGCCAGCCTTTGCGGGACGCACGGACAGATTGCCATGCACCTTGGCGGCATCGAACACATGCAGCGGTCGGCCCCGGTCGAAGGTGATGTAGTTGGTGATGTCCACCAGCGCCGAGATGGGACGAAGCCCGATGGCGCGCAGGCGGCGCTGCATCCATGCGGGGGATGGGCCGTTTTTGACTCCGCGCACGAGGCGCAAGCCGAAAGCGGGGCAGAAATCGCCCGCCCCCGACAGGTCGACGGATACCGGGCATGGGCCTTCCCCCGCTATCGCCGGTATCGTGGGCTTCTTCACCGTGCCGAGACCGGCAGCAGCGAGGTCTGCGGCGATCCCGGCGACGCCCAGCGCGTCGGGGCGGTTCGGGGTGATGCCAATGGTGATGATCGGGTCTGACAGGCCCGCATAGTCAGCAAAGCGCGCGCCCACCGGCGCGTCGTCCGGCAGGTCGATGATGCCGTCATGCGCGTCGGAAAGCTCAAGCTCGCGTTCGGAACACATCATGCCACGGGATTCGACGCCCCGGATGTTGCCAACGCTCAAGGTCGTGTCGATGCCGGGCACATAGGTGCCGGGTGGCGCGAAAGCGCCCTTCATACCCGCTCGGGCATTCGGCGCACCGCAGACGACCTGCACCGGATCGCCGGCACCCGTATCGACGGACAGCACCTGCAACTTGTCGGCGTCCGGGTGCTTTTCGGCGGACACGACCTTTGCGATGACGAACGGCGCGAATTGTTCGCGCGTGTCTACGGCCTCGACCTCAAGGCCGATCATGGTGAGCGTGTTGCAGATCGTGTCGAGGGTTGCGTCGGTATCGAGATGATCGCGCAGCCAGGAGAGGGTGAATTTCATGATATCAATATTTCTGCGCGACAGGCGCGGTGTGTCTTATTCTGCAGCTTCCGACACCGCTGCCGGATCGACCGCGTTGCGCGCCTTGTAACCATTAAGCATTCCTTCGATCGAAATATCTTCATCAATCTCCGGCCAGTGAAGACCCGCAATGTTCAATTCGATCCGGTTGCGTGCGGACGGCGAGGCCTGGAGTAAGGTCGGATACCACCAAAGTGGATTTTCGATATGCCGCCCGTCCTTCAAGCGGGCGTGGAGCGATTGGGGGTCACACCATGCCTCGATTGGTTCGTTTTTTTCAGGATAGTCACTGTGGTCGGCCATTCCATGCCTCCAGAAACCGCTGGTGATGTTCGTTGATCGTAGCCGTTATATTTCGAATTTCGGCAGTCGTGAAGCCGCGTGCGTTTTGCATTTCAACCGGCTGAAGCCAGAATTTGGCAATGCAGCCTTTGCCAGTGACGTGAACATGCGGCGGCTCATCGGGTTCACCTGCAAAGAAGTGGAACCGGAAACCATATTTCCGCAATAGGGTTGGCACTACCCGCTCAACCCTCCAAACAATGTCGGCATGTCCAGCGGGCGGAACCCGTAATGCTCGATCCACCTCTGATCCGCCTCGAAAAACGGGCGCAGGTCGGGCATGCCGTATTTGAGCATGGCGATGCGGTCGATGCCCATGCCCCATGCAAAACCCTGATAGACGTCCGGGTCCAGCCCGACGCCACGCAACACATTGGGGTGGACCATGCCGCAGCCCAGAATCTCCATCCAGTCGCTGCCTTCGCCCAGCCGCACCTCGTTGCCGGAGCGGTCGCACTGGATGTCGACTTCCAGCGACGGTTCGGTGAAGGGGAAGAAGGACGGGCGGAAGCGCATGTCCAGCGCCTCGACCTCGAAGAAGGTCTTGCAGAATTCCTGCAGCACCCACTTCATGTTGGCGATGTTCGCGCTTTTGTCCACGACCAGCCCTTCGAGCTGGTGAAACATGGCGGAATGGGTGGCGTCGGAATCCTGCCGGTATGTCTTGCCGGGAATGACGATGCGGATGGGCGGCTGTCGCGCTTCCATCGTGCGGATCTGCACCGGTGAGGTGTGGGTGCGCAGCACCTTGCGGTCGCCGGTTTCGTCAGCGTTCAGAAAAAACGTGTCGTGCATTTCCCGCGCCGGATGGCCTTCGGGGAAGTTGAGCGCGGTGAAGTTGTAGTGGTCCGTCTCGATGTCCGGCCCTTCGGCGACGGAAAAGCCCATGTCGGCGAAGATGGCGGTGATCTCGTCCATCACCTGGCTGATCGGGTGGATGCGCCCGCGGGACAGCGGGTCAGGACGTGTTGGCAGCGTAACGTCCACGGTTTCCGAAGCCAAACGGGCGTCGAGTGCTTCGCGTTTGAGGATGTCACGGCGGATGGCGAGGGCCTCGCCGACGCGCACTTTCAAGCCGTTCAGGGCAGGACCGGCCACCTGCCGTTCCTCGGCGCTCATGGCACCGAGCGTCTTCATCTGCGCGGAGATGGTGCCCTTCTTGCCGAGCGCGCCGACGCGCACGGCTTCCAGCGCCGCCTCGTCCTGCGCGGCGTCGATGTCGGCCATCACGCTGGCTTCGAGTTCGTCGATATTGGTCACTGGCTGATCCACCACGTCGTCATCCTCGGCCCCCGTGCCGAGGATCTGGGGCGATGACAAGGCCGACCAGATCCTAGGGACGGGGCCCTAGGATGACGTTCAATGGCATTGGTCTAGGAAGCAACAGCGCTTTCAAAAGCATTGGGCGTGGTGTTCTTCAGATATTCCAGCGACGCCTTCGCCTTGCCGACCAGAGCCTCGAAAGCCTCCGGCTGGTGGATGGCGAGGTCGGACAGCACCTTGCGGTCGACTTCGATACCCGCCTTCGTCAACCCGTCGATCAGACGCGAATAGGTCAGGCCATGCTCACGGGCGGCGGCATTGATGCGCTGTGTCCAGAGCTGGCGGAACGTGCGCTTGCGGGCCTTGCGGTCGCGGTAGGCGTATTGCTGCGCCTTTTCGACGGCCTGTTTGGCGATCTTGATCTGCTTGCGGCGGGCCCCGTAGTAGCCCTTGGCAGCCTTGAGAACTTTCTTGTGTTTGGCGTGCGATGTTACACCGCGTTTGACACGAGCCATTGTCTATCTCCTTGAAAAAGCGGTGTTCACTTCGCGCCGTATGGCAGGAATTTTTTCACGATGCGGGCATCGGGCTCGGAAAGGGCCGTGGTGCCGCGCTGGTCGCGGATGAACTTGTTGGACCGTTTGATCATGCCATGCTGCTTGCCGGCCTGAGCGGCCATCACCTTGCCGGTGGCGGAGATCTTGAATCGCTTCTTGGCAGAAGCCTTCGTCTTCATCTTGGGCATTTCATACTCCTGAAACGGCCATGCGCCGACCCTAACGGGATCTTGCAGCGGACCGGTATGGTTGAAGGGCGCATTTATCGTTTGCGCCCGAAAATCCCGACGAGGCATGCCATTGAGCCTGCCGGGCTGCTTCACACAAAGGGTGCGTCAAGCCGGTGCGATGTAGCATATTGCGCGGATGGTGCAAGGGGCGTGATGGGTGCTGGTATCGGCTGCCTGTGAGGGCTAGGAAACGTCATGATCCTGCGCATGTTCCTCATTCTGACCGCCCTCTTCATGGCCATACCGGTACCGGTGCCTGCCAGTGCGCAGACCGCAGAACAGGCTCCGGTCGCAACGGCGCCGGTCATTCCCTCGTTCGTAGACCCCAATTTCCGCCTGACGAGGCCGGACCTGTCCGGTCGCACGCGGCTGCGGTTTTTGACGGTCACGGATTTTCCGCCCTTCTCCTTCATCGATGCCCGCAAGCGCCTGACCGGTTTTCACGTCGATCTGGCGCGGGAGGTGTGCCGCACGCTGGCATTGCTCGATTCCTGCCAGATACAGGCCGTGCCGCTGGCGGAACTGGAGGCGGAATTGCTGTCCGGCAATGCGGAGGCTGCCCTCGCCGGGTTGCGCCCGACCCGGCAGCGGCGCGAGACGCTCGATTTCAGCCACGCCTATTTTCGCCTGCCCGGGCGGTTCGCCGTTCCCGCTTCCTCGGAACTGGCAGGTTGGGTGGATGGGGCGGTGCCCTTTATCGAGCAACTGGACGGACGCGAGATCGGCATCATCGACGGCACGGCCCATGCGGCGTTTGCAAAGGCGTGGTTCGGCACCGCGCGGTTGCGGCTGTTTGCCGACCAGACAGCGGCGCTGGAGGCATTACGTGCCAACACGGTCGCCGCCCTGTTCGGCGATGCGGTGAATCTGTCGTTCTCGATGCAGGAACCCGGCCCGCGTGCGCTCGCATTTGCCGGGCCGCCCTACTTTTCCGCCGATTATTTCGGCACCGGGCTTACCGCTGCCGTGGCACGGGACGATGATGAATTGCGCGACGGGATCGACTATGCGCTTGCGACCATCTTCCGCGACGGACGGTTTGCAGAATTGTATCTGCGCTATTTTCCGGTCGGAATCTTTTAGGGCTCTTATTGCTCTCACCCCGGATCGTGGTCCGGGGCAGGCTGCTGTCGGGCTTGCGCCCTGCGCTCCGAGAGGCGGCACATTGGTGCCGGTCGGCCGCTTGGCCCCCTCGCGGTTCAAACTTGGGTTTGAACCGCTCTTGCGTTCTATCTATTTCCGAAACGGTGCCATCATGGCCCAGCCGATGCGGGCGGGGCGGTCGTCCTGCCAGCGGTTGAGTCCGATGGTCATACCATCATGGCCCGCTTCCGGCTGGTCGATATAGGTGCCGAACATCCGGTCCCACCACGGCAGGTTGAAGCCGTAATTGCTGTCGGTCTCGTCGCCCTTGGCCGAATGGTGGACCCGGTGCATGTCCGGCGTCACCAGCACCAGCCGCAGCCAGCGGTCGAGCCGTAACGGCAATTTCCAGTTGGAATGATTGAACATGGCCGTGCCGTTCAGTACGATTTCGAACACGATGACCGCGATGGCCGGTGCGCCGAGCAGGGCGACGACTGCCGCCTTCCACGCCATCGAGGCGATAATCTCGACCGGGTGAAAGCGGATGCCGGTGGTCACGTCGATGTCGCGGTCAGCGTGATGGACGCGGTGAAAGCGCCAGAACAGCGGCACTTTATGGCTGGCGACATGGCTTGCCCAGACGGCGCAATCCAGCACCAGAAACGAGATCAGGATCGCCAGCCAGAACGGCGCTTCGACCATGTTGAACAAGCCGAAACCAGCCGCGTCCGCCCACAATGCCACACCCACGGCGGCGGCGGGGAAAAGCAGGCGCACGATGACGGAATCCACCATGATAATGGCAAGGTTGGTGGTCCAGCGCGCCTTGCGGGTTTGCGTGCGTTTGCGGCGGGGTTTCAAAGCCTCCGTCAATGCCAGCAATGCGAACAGACCGAGCGCCACGCCAAGGCGGATGCCGCCTTCATATGTGGAGAGGAAGCCGGAAACGTTCATGGATCACCCGTCCTGCGAGGTGTCGGTCTGGTGGCGGGCGTGGGCGGCCAGTTCCAGCGCTGCCGCCGTCAGCCTGTCGAGGCCGAGGCGGGCGCGGAGCAGCTGCAGAAAACGGGATTCTTCGACCGTCACATTGCGGTCCGTTGCGGCGATTTCGGCGGCCAGCGCATAGGCGGTGGTTTGCAGGCGGGCAGGCAGGGCGGCAGCAAGACCGAGGACCGTGGCCAGTCCCTCGTCTTCCTGCAGGATGTCGCGGCAGGTCTTGGCGGCTTCCACCAGCCGGTCGGAGGAATAGCCGTCGAAGACGGGCAGGGTTTTGACGATGGTGCCGATATGGCGCATTTCCTCATCGCTCATGGAGCGGTCGACGGCGGAGATCGACACCATGACATAGATGATCGTGTCCTGAACGGAGATGGCGGAGGTCATGGCGCGGCGTCCTGTGGCGTTTGCGCCAAGGTAGGCGCGGGGCGTTGCCGCCGCAATGTGGTTGATAGTCCTATCGAGCGCTTCTAGACGTTGCGGATCTTTCCAACCATCGTCCTGCACCATGACCAACCCCGACTTTCCGCCTATCGACACGTCCGCCGATCTTGTGGAGGCCGCACAGGCGTCCAAGGCCTGGCCGTTCGAGGAGGCGCGCAAGATTGTTAAGCGATACAAAGGCAAATATCCCGAGACCGGCGTCCTTTTCGAGACCGGCTACGGCCCCTCCGGCCTGCCGCATATCGGCACATTCGGCGAAGTGGCGCGCACGTCGATGGTCATCAATGCCTTCCGGCTGCTAACGGGCGATGAAGTGCCCGTGCGGCTGATCTGCTTTTCCGACGACATGGACGGGATGCGCAAAGTGCCGGGCAACGTGCCGAATGCCGATATGCTGGAGGCGCATCTGGGCCGGCCGCTGACACAGGTGCCAAACCCGTTTGGTGGCGATCAGGCCACTTTCGGACACCATAACAACGCCAAACTGAGAGAATTTCTCGACCGGTTCGGGTTTACCTACGAATTCGCCTCGGCGACTGAGGAATATTCATCGGGCCGGTTCGATGAAGCGCTGAAGGCGGCGGCGCGCAATTACGATGCGATCATGGATATCATGCTGCCAACGCTGGGGGACGCGCGCAAGGCGACCTATTCGCCGTTCCTGCCGATCAGCCAGACGACGGGTCAGGTGCTGTATGTGCCGATGATCGCGGTCGATCCTGAAGCGGGCACGCTGACCTTTATGGAGAACGGAAAGGAGGTGACTCAATCCTTCCTCGGCGGCAAGGCGAAGCTGCAATGGAAGCCGGATTTCGGCATGCGCTGGGCGGCGCTGGGCGTCGATTTCGAGATGTATGGCAAGGACCATCAGAACAACTCGGCACTTTACGATAAAATTTGCCGCGCCTTGGGCGGACGGGCTCCTGAGCATTTCATTTACGAGCTGTTTCTCGATGAGAATGGCGAGAAGATTTCGAAAACGTCCGGCAACGGTATCGCGGTGGAGGATTGGCTGAAATATGCGCCAACCGAGAGCCTGTCACTGTTCATGTTCACAAAGCCGCGCACGGCCAAAAAGCTGTTCTTCGACGTGATCCCGCGGGCGGTGGACGAGTATTTTCAGCATCTGGCTGCGTATGAGACGCAGGATGCGAAAGCGCGTCTGGCCAACCCGGTCTGGCACATCCATGCCGGTTCGCCGCCGAAAGCGGACATGCCGGTAACCTTTTCGATGCTGCTCAATCTCGTCAGTGCGGCCAATGCGTCCGACAAGGCGACGCTTTGGGGCTTCATCTCGCAATACGATGCAGACGCCACGCCTGCCAACAACCCAAAACTGGACGAACTCGTCGGGTTTGCAATCCGCTATTTCGAGGATTTCGTGAAACCGGCCAAGACGTTTCGCGCGCCAACGGATGTGGAACGGGCTGCGATGGCAGACCTTGCCGAACGGCTGGCGAAAGCGCCGGATGATGCGGACGGTGAAGCGTTGCAGACGGAAGTCTTCGCTGCCGGAAAGGCGCACGGTATCGAACCGCTGCGTGACTGGTTTCAGGCGCTCTATCAGGTGTTGCTGGGGCAGGATCAGGGCCCCCGCTTCGGCTCATTCGCCGCGCTCTACGGCAAGGATGCGACGGTCGAAATGATCCACGCCGCGCTGGCGCGGGGGGGCTGAGACAAAGCTACAAACGCCGTCATCCTCGGCCTTGTGCCGAGGATCTGGATCGGGGCTTCTCTGCGACTTACGAAATTCGGCAAGCACCAGATTCTCGGGACACAGCCCGGAGCTGACGATCGTGGAAACAGAAAAGGGCGGTTCTTGCGAACCGCCCTTTTGCATTCAAACCTGTCGGCGCGTTCTATTCGCGGTTGCCCATGAAGGACAGCAGGAACATGAACATGTTGATGAAGTTCAGGTAGAGCGAAAGCGCACCCATGATGGACGTTTTCGCCATCATCGTCGCGTCGTGGGCGACGGCGTCATACATATGCTTCAGGCGCTGGGTGTCGTAGGCGGTAAGGCCTGCGAAGATCAGCACGCCGAGGACGTTGATGACGAACATCATCATGCTCGATTGCAGGAAGATGTTGACGACCATCGCGATGATGAGGCCGATCAGACCCATCATCAGGAACGAGCCCATACCCGACAGCGACCGCTTCGTGGTGTAGCCGTACAGCGACAGGCTGCCGAAAGCGGCGGCGGTCACGAAGAACGTCTGCGCGATCGACTGACCTGTATATTGCAGGAAAATCGACGACAGGGACACGCCCATGACCGCGGAGAACACGAAGAACAGTGTGCGGGCGGCGGATGCCGACAGCTTGTTGATGCCGAAAGAAAGCACCATCACGAATGCCAGCGGACTGAGCATCACGACCCACTT
Source organism: uncultured Alphaproteobacteria bacterium (assembly GCA_963799325.1). Lineage (GTDB taxonomy): Bacteria > Pseudomonadota > Alphaproteobacteria > Rhizobiales > Rhizobiaceae > Pseudahrensia. The sequence continues at coordinate 86,001 of CAWCWS010000009.1, forward strand.
GAGCGGTGTCGCATAGAGGGTGAAACCAAGTTGGTTCAGCGCTACGCCATTGGGCAGTGTGGCGACGGTCGTTGCTGCACTGTCCGCTATCACCATACCGGCCAGGCCAAGCGCCACGCCGCCGGTGATGACCATCGCGATGGCCATGTAGTTGTAGATGCCAAGCATATAAGAGCGCAGACCCTGGTCGATCTGCGCCTGATCCATGCTGGTCGGGCGGGTCTGTGCCGACCCGTATTGGTTGAAATCAGCCATGATGTCCTCTCAAGAACGGTTGATTGAAAATGCAGCGAAACCTTACGGTTCCGTTCCCGCCTAATATGTGGCGATTGCCGCCGCACCACAAGGGGCACCCTGTCGCTGCCTGATCGATAGATGAAGTCTATCGTTAACGGTCAACACGCCTATTCATTGCCTCCGAACCGCGCCTTGCGCGCCGCCAACGTGCGTAAACGCAGGGCGTTGAGCTGGATGAAGCCGTGGGCGTCGGCCTGATCGTAGGCCCCCGCATCGTCTTCGAACGTTACCAGCGCTTCCGAATAGAGCGATTTTGGCGACGATCGGGCGGTCACCATCACGTTGCCCTTGTAGAGTGTCAGTGTGACGTCGCCTTCCACGTGGCGCTGGGAATGGTCGATAGCGGCCTGCAGCATCTCGCGCTCGGGGGAGAACCAGAAGCCGTTGTAGATGAGTTCCGCATAGCGCGGCATCAATTCGTCCTTCAAATGCGCCGCACCACGGTCAAGGGTGATCGATTCGATCGCCCGGTGGGCGGTGAGCAGGATCGTGCCTCCCGGGGTCTCATAGACGCCGCGGGACTTCATGCCGACGAAGCGGTTTTCCACCAGATCAAGCCGCCCGATGCCGTTTTCCTTGCCGAGCGCATTGAGGCGCGACAGCAAGGCGGCTGGCGACAGCGTTTCGCCGTCGACTGAGACCGCGTCGCCCAGATGGAAACCGACGGTGATTTGCGTCGGCTTGTCAGGTGCGTCCATCGGCGAGATGGTGCGCATGTGGACGTATTCCGGAGCCGGATCAGCCGGGTCTTCCAGCACCTTGCCTTCGGAGGACGAATGCAGAAGGTTCGCATCGACGGAGAACGGTGCCTCACCGCGTTTGTCCCTGGCGACCTGAATCTGATGCGTCTCGGCGAAGGCAATCAGGTCGGTGCGGGATTTGAATTCCCATTCCCGCCAGGGGGCAATGACCTTGATGGCTGGGTCCAGCGCATAGGCGGCGAGTTCAAAGCGCACCTGATCGTTGCCCTTGCCGGTCGCGCCGTGGGCGATGGCGTCGGCCCCGGTCTCGCGGGCGATTTCCACCAGCCTTTTGGAAATGAGCGGGCGGGCAATCGACGTGCCGAGCAGATAGACGCCCTCATAGGCCGCGTTGGCACGGAACATGGGGAAGACGAAATCGCGCACGAATTCCTCGCGCACGTCCTCGATATAGATTTCCGTGATGCCGAGATTTTCCGCCTTGCGCCTGGCCTCTTCCAGCTCTGCTCCACCCTCGATCTCGCTCTGGCCGAGATCGGCGGTAAAGGTGACGACTTCGGCACCGTATTCCGTCTGCAACCATTTCAGGATGATGGAAGTGTCGAGGCCGCCGGAATAGGCGAGAACGACCTTCTTGATGTTGCTCTTGTCGACTTTGGGCATGGCAAAACGTCCGGCGGAAACTGTTGGTGATGCTCTTAGACAGCCACGCGCTTGCCATGCAAGTTGTCGGGCACGTCAGCGTTGTGCGCGGGCGTTCGAGCGTGCATTCGACCAGGCCACGATCCTGTCAATCAACCGCCGTCCCGCAGCACTTTGCAGCGCCCATATGGTGCCCGTCACGCAAGCCGTTGCGATGAACGCGCTCATGGTGACATCGGACAGGTAATGGCGTCCGAACGCCATGCGGAGGATGGATATGCCCGTTGCGAAGCCTATGACGCCGGCAAGGACAGCCGTCTGCCAATGGCGGGGAACGATAAAAACCAGCCAGACGAGCCAGAAGGCGGCGGCAGCCTCACCGGACACAAAGGAGCAGTTGCTGGCGCATTGATCGCTGATCGTGCCGGGCGGGACATAGACCCCGTCACCACCGAACGGTGCGGTCTGGAACGGACGGGGGCGGCCCCAAAGCTCCTTGAGAATCCAGTTGACGATCAGCAACGGGCCGATGAAAGCCGAAATGGCTGCAAACATCGGTATGACGACGTCCTGGGCCGTGCGGCGAGCAGGCCAGAAGAGAGCCCATGCCAGCCAGATGAAGGTGGCGAGAATCGCGAGGCGCGGAATGGTGAGTCCGAACTCCCGAACGTCCTGCCAGAACGAGTGTTCAACGGCGGCAAAGGGCAGACATTGGTCCAGCACACAGTCCTCGGCAGTGTAGAAAAGCGTTGCCGTCCATTGATCGAGTTCGGGCATCAGGCGGAAAAGGACGAGCACGACAAGCCCTGTGCCGACGATGAGCAGTGTGGTGCGTGCCGGACGGGTGGCCAGTCTCCACGGCTTCGAATCGTTCGTGCTGGTTTTCAAAATGGTGCGCCGTCGCATGGAAACTCTGGTCCGGTTCGCTTGTGCTTTCGATAGTCGCACTTGCGTTGTCGGGGCCATACACCGATTGTCGCGGCGACCTCAAATACACATTCCCGACGGCCATGCCTTTTATCCCCGATGCCCCGGTCCTGATCGCCTTCGCGCTGGCTGCGTGGTTGCTGGCGGCAACGCCGGGGCCGGACATGACGCTGTTCATCTCGCGCACCCTGTATAGCGGGCGCGCCGCCGGGCTGGTCTCGCTGGCAGGAGCATCGACCGGCACACTGGTGCATACGGCGCTGGCCGTGCTGGGCGTATCGGCGATTATAGCCGCATCCGCCACCGCGTTCACGGTGCTGAAGCTGGTGGGGGCCGCTTACTTGCTGTGGCTGGCGGTGGAGGCGATCTGGAAGGGGTCGTCGTTCTCGATGCCGGAGAAAGGCGAGCGCGGCACGCGGGTTGTGACGCTGAAACGCGCCTTTCTGACGGGAATCGGCATCAACCTGCTCAACCCGAAGATCGTCTTGTTCTACATGACGTTCCTTCCGCAATTCGTCAGCGCCGATGACCCGTTCGCTCCGCACAAAATGGCGTTTCTGGGCGTGTTCTTCGTGGTGATCTGTGCCCCGCCGCTGGTTCTGTTGATCTTAACCGCGGAACGGTTCTCAACCGCACTGTCGCGCAATCCGCGTATCGGGCGCGCTATCGACTACCTGTTCGGCACGGTGTTTGCGGTGTTCGCGGTGCGGATATTGCTGGAGGAAGGGCGCTAGGGCTTTTCGGCTTTCACGCCGTATCAAGTCCGGGGCAGGCTGCTATCAGGCTTTGCCCGATGCTCCTCATATGCCCAGAGAAGGGGCGGCACATGGGTGCCGGGCGGCCATTTGGCCTCCTCGCCGTTCGCTTGGACGCGAACGGCGCTAGTCGCCATAGCCCGTCGCCATCGCAACGGGATAGCTACCAAGCGCGGCTTCGGCTGCGCTGGCCTTTTCCAAAGCGTCGCGATCCGTTTTCTTCAGCCGCTCCGATTCGCTCTTCAACTGTCCACAGGCGGCCAGAATATCGCGGCCCCTCGGGGTGCGGATGGGCGAGGCGTAGCCATTGTCGTTCACGAACTGGGCGAACTTTTCGATTTGCCGCTGGTCGGAACATTCATAGGAACTGCCGGGCCACGGGTTGAAGGGGATGAGGTTGATCTTGGCGGGCAGTCCCTTGAGCAAGCGCACCAGTTCCTTCGCCTCGGAGAGCGAATCGTTCACCCCCTTGAGCATCACGTATTCGAACGTGATGCGCTTGGCGTTCGACAGGCCGGGATAGGCGTGGCAGGCCGCCATCAACTCCGCGATCGGGTATTTGCGGTTAATCGGCACCAGTTCGTCGCGCAATGCGTCATTGACCGCGTGAAGGGAAATGGCGAGGCCACAGCCGATTTCGTCGCCCGTGCGGTGAATGCCGGGCACGACGCCGGATGTGGACAGGGTAATGCGGCGTTTGGAGAGTGCCAGCCCGTCGCCGTCGGAAGCCAGAAGCAGGGCATCACGGACATTGTCGAAATTGTAGAGCGGTTCGCCCATACCCATCATCACGATATTGGTGACGCGGCGCTCGTGGGGCGGCTTGCCGAAATCGCCCAGCCGGTCGCGGGCGACCATCAACTGCATGAGGATCTCCCCCGCCGTCAGGTTGCGTACCAGCCGCTGGGTGCCCGTGTGGCAGAACGTGCAGGTGAGGGTGCAGCCGACTTGGCTGGAAATGCACAGCGTGCCGCGATCGGCTTCGGGAATATAAACGGTTTCCACCTCGACCGGCTTGCCCGCACCGCCGGACGCGAAACGGAACAGCCATTTGCGCGTGCCGTCGCCGGACACCTGTTCCTCGACGATCTCGGGGCGTTCGACGGTGAACTTGTCTTCCAGCAGGTCACGCGTGTCTTTGCCGACATTGTGCATGGCGGAAAAGTCGGCGTGGCCATGAACGTAGATGAAGCTCATCAGCTGCGAGGCACGCATTCGTGCCTGCTTGTCCGGCACACCGGCATCCGCCAATGCCGCCACCATTTGCGGCTTCGACAGACCCACAAGATTTTTTCGCGCGGGCGTGGCGTCGACCTTGGGCCGTGAGGCCGGGTCTGTGAGGTCGAGGGAAAGTGCCATACGCCGCTATATGTGGCGCGTCGTCTGCGACAGCAAGGCCGTTATGGGCGAGGCTTTCGCCCTAGCGGCACTTCTGCACTTCGTTGAGTGCAGCCGTCACGCCGGAAAGCGAATAAGTGTATGTCGTGCTGGTGCCCCGTGTGGACTGGCCCGACACCTTCATGGAACTGCCGGCGCGCATGGCGGCAACCAGATCGGGTTCCTTACCGACATCCTTGAGCCAGGCGTTGTTGCCGGACGAGAACATGTCGAACGTCTTGTTGTCGACAGTGACGGTCACACCGGCATCGGCCTTGAGCGGATAACCGACCTCGAACTGCGGCTCGAAGCCGGTGGAGCCATCGGGTTTCTGGGAAATCAGAAAGAAAACATCGCCGTGGTTCCGGTCCGCCGGTTCTTTTGCGGTCGGGATCGACAGGATATAGCAGATTTTGCCCGCCTTCTGGTCCTCATAACTGAAGGCGCCCCACGCCTTGTGTTGCTTGATCGGCTTGGGTGCCGCCTGCGCCAGGGCGGGTGCGGCGAATGTGGTGGCCGCAAGAAGTGCGAGGGCAGCTGTGCGAAGTGTCATATGGTAAGTCCCAACCTGTCAGTCTCTCAAGCAAACCGGACGAAAAACGCGTTATCCGGTCATGTTTCAACAACCATGCCGTGATCGCCTTACAAAAAGCTAAACGACATTGTTAATTCCCCGTTGCATCCGACACAAATCTCGATTGCCGCCTTTCAGTGAAGGGCAAATCAGGCCGTTTTTTGAAACGGGATAAAGTTTGCCCCCTTGCAAAACGCCGGTCGCGCCGATTGAAAGCGGGCATATCCCCTGAGATGCGAGACACGTCTATGAAAGCCCTGCTGTCCAAGGAACCCGGCCCGCCATCCACGATGGTGATGGACGAGATCGATGCGCCCGAACCCAAAAAGGGCGAAGTGCTGGTGCGTGTCACGATCGCCGCGCTCAATTTCTTCGATTGCCTCATTATCGAGGATAAATACCAGATCAAGCCGCCTCGCCCGTTTTCCATCGGCGCGGAAATGTCCGGCGTGGTCGAGGCCTTGGGCGAAGGGATCGAGGGATTCGCGGTTGGCGACCGCGTTTGCGGTTACGTGCAAAGCGGCACGGCGCGCGAATACGTCGCGGCACCTGTCATCGCCTTGTCGAAAATTCCTGAAGGGGTGAGCGACGAGCAGGCCGCCTGCCTGATGATCACCTATGGCACCAGCTATCACGCGCTGAAGGACCGGGGGGGCCTGAAACCCAGTGAAACGCTGGCCGTGCTCGGCGCTTCCGGCGGTGTGGGGCAGGCAGCGGTGGAGCTGGGGCGCATCATGGGCGCGGAGGTGATCGCACTGGCGTCCACCGACGACAAGGTGGCATTTGCCAAGGAATGCGGCGCGTCGATCGGCATCAATTACAGCGAGGTCGATGTGAAGGACGCTTTGAAGAAGGCGACCAACGGCAAGGGCGTCGATGTGATCTACGATCCGGTCGGCGGCGATTTTTCCGAAGCCGCCTTCCGTTCCATTGCGTGGGGTGGCCGGTTTCTGGTCATCGGGTTCGCGGCCGGACCGATCCCGAAAATTCCGCTCAACCTGCCATTACTGAAAGGGGCGGACCTGCGCGGTGTGTTCTGGGGCTCGTTCACCATGCGGGACCCTGCGGGCAACCGTGCCAATATCGACGACCTGCTCGGTTGGCTGGCCGATGGCACGTTAAAGCCGCATGTGGATTCGGTATTCCCGCTGGAAGAGGGCGCGGCCGCGCTGGAGAAAATCGCCGCCCGGGACGTGAAGGGCAAGGTGTTGCTTCGGGTGTCGGGCAGCTAGGGTGCCTGCTCCGCTCGCTCCCGCGTCAGGCCTCTTCATCAAGCGTCTCACCACGCTCCTGCCGGACGATACGCTCCGCGAGGCCGATGATCGCTACCGGCAGGAATTGCGTAAACAGGCGGTGGGAAGCGCTGCCCATGTCGCCGTGCCCAGCACCACCGAAGAGGTGGCCACCATCGTGCGGGCCTGCGCGGAAGCCCGTGTGGCAATCGTGCCCTATGGCGGCGGAACGGGTCTCGTCGGCGGGCAGGTGGCGGGTGGCGTTCCGGCGCTCACCGTCTCGCTGGAACGGATGGACGCCGTGCGCGGGGTGTGGCGGGAAGAGGGGGTGATGACGGTGGAAGCCGGTGCCATCCTGTCCGATGTCCACGCTGCGGCGCGGGACGCCGGTTTGATGTTTCCTTTGTCCCTTGCCTCCAAGGGCAGCGCACGGCTCGGGGGTTTGCTGGCGGCCAATGCGGGGGGCACGGCGGTGCTGCGTTACGGCACGATGCGGGAGCTGACGCTGGGTATTGAGGCCGTGTTACCGGACGGGTCGGTGATGGACACAGCCCACCGGTTGCGAAAATCGAACATGGGCTACGATCTGCGCCACCTGTTGATCGGGTCGGAAGGCACGCTGGGCATCATCACGGCGGCCACGTTGCGCCTGTTTCCGGAGCCACGGTCGCGGGCGGCGGCGTTTCTGGCCGTTCGCGCGCCGGAAGACGCGCTTTCCCTGCTGGCACTGACGCGGGACAGGCTGGGGGATGCGGTCAGCGGGTGCGAGTTGATCGACGGGCAGGGTCTGCGCTGGCTGGCCCAGACCCACCCGCAGGTCCGGCAGGCGTTGCACCCGATACCGGATTGGTCCGTGTTGCTGGAGGTCGGCCTGTTCGACGGGGCCGCCGCCGACCTGCTGGAAGAGGTGGCCGGGCATGCCGTCGAAAAAGGCATCGTCACCGACGGCACCGTTTCACGGTCGGAAGCCCAGCGCGAGGCGTTCTGGGCGGTGCGCGAAACCATTCCCGAAGCCAACCGCGTTATCGGGGCCATCGCGTCCCACGACGTCAGCGTGCCCCTGTCGGACGTGCCGCGCCTGATCGCGGACGGACGCACCGCTCTGCGTGAAATCGCCCCCGACATCCGTTTCAACACGTTCGGCCATGTGGGCGACGGAAATGTGCATTATAACCTGTTTCCCGCTGAGGGGCGCAGCAAGGCCGACTATGCCGACACGCGCGAAGCCCTTACCGCATGTCTGCACGATATGGTCGCCGCCCTCGGTGGCGCCATCAGCGCCGAACACGGCATCGGCCGTTTCAAGGCGGACGAACTGGCCAGATTGGGTGATCCCGCGACGCTGACTGCGATGCGGGCGGTGAAGGCCGCGCTCGATCCGCAGGCAATCATGAATCCGGATGCGGTGCTGTCCAGGAAATCGGGTTAAGCGGCGGCGGCACTGTCCGCAGCGCCAATCAGCCGGACCGGTCGGGGTCGGCGGCGATGGATTTCACGAGGGCCAGAACCTGACGGCGCAGGGTCGGATTGGAAATGGTCAGGAAGGCTTCGATCAGTTCGGCGCCTTCACGACTGTTCCCAATGTCCATCTTGTATTCGGGAGAGGGCGATTCCGCGAAAACCGCGACCTTATCGGTCTCCTCATCGAGACCGACGTAGAAGTCTTCCAGCCGCGCTCCAAGCGCTTGCTTGATCTCGTAGAGTTTGCTGACGCTGATCCGGTTGGTGCCCTTTTCGTATTTCTGAACCTGCTGGAAGGATATGCCGAGCGCCTCGGCCAGGCCCTGTTGGGTAATCTTCCGCATCGAACGCAGGCGACGGACCCGTTCTCCAACGTACACGTCGACATGATGGGGGGTGCTCTTGGGTGCCGCAGCCAATGCCAAACCTCTACAGAATCAATGGAGTAGGAGTGATGCTAGACCCGCTGCCGTAGCACAACTCCAGATAGAACTATCGTTGTCAAAAGCAGCCATAGAACGAAAGTTGCAACCGGACCATTACCCATTAGGGTAAAGGGTGGGGTGCTAGCCGCGACAGGCAACGCGCTTTCCACGACACCACGCACACCCAGCGGCAGTTCGGCGATGCGACGTCCGTAAGCGTCCGTCACCATTGAGATACCGCTGTTGGCGGCCCGCACCAGCGGCAGCCCGGTTTCCACCGCCCGGACCTGAGCCTGATGGGCGTGCTGATACGGGCCGGGGGTGTTGCCGTACCAGGCATCGTTGGTGAGATTGACGATCCAGGCCGGGCGGTCGCTGCCTTCGGGAATGACGCGGCCCGGAAAGATGATTTCGTAGCAGATGAGCGGAAGCACCGTCGGTGCGTCGGCCAAGGGCAGAGTTTGCCGTCGGTTGCCCGCCGCGAAGCCGCTACCGGCCACGACCTGCTGCAAGCCCAGGGGTGCAAGCCAATCGGTGAAGGGAAGGTATTCGCCGAACGGCACGAGATGCGTCTTGTCCCGCGCACCAACCACCGTGCCTTCGCCGTCGATGGCGAGAATGGAATTATAGACCCGGGACGGTTCGTTTCCGACAGGCGGCTCGCGGCGCATCGCGCCGGTCAGAAGGGTGGTGGTGGCGGGTAACAGGTCGGCGATCTGCGCCAGCCGGTCGCGACGTTCGGTGAGGATGAAGGGAAAGGCGGATTCCGGCCAGATGATATGGGTGAACGCGGCGGCGGAGGCCGTTTCCGGGCCGGTATTGGCGTTCGTACCGTCCAGATACAGCGCCATGATGGCATCTTCGTTGGTGCCGAGCCATTTGTCGCGCTGGTCGATAGCGGGCTGGACGACGCGGATGACGACCTCCGATCGCAGTTCGGTCGGATTCTGGGACAGACGCAAGGTGCCGTAGCCGATATGGCCGCCGACGAGGATAACGATCAGCGGCAATGCGATTTTCCACCCGCCGGGACGGGGGAAAATGGAGGGCGCGCAGGCGGCGAGCAGGGTCAGGAACGTAACGCCGTAAGCGCCGATCAACGCCGACGTCTGCATGGCGACCGGCGACGGCATGGCGGCATAGCCGACGAGGTTCCACGGAAAGCCCGTCAACACCGTGCCACGGGCGAATTCCGCCAGTGCCAGAGCGGAGGCAAGCGTGACGAACCGCAGCCAGTCCATCCGCCCGACATCATGCCAGACGATCCGCGCGACCGCGCAGGCAAGTCCCCAGAACAGGGCCAAACCGGCAGGCAGGGCGGTGACGGCGATCGGCAGCAGCCACGCGAAGGTTTCCGCTTCGACGAGCAGCGCATTGCCGATCCACCACAGCCCGGCCAGAAAATAGCCGAATCCGAACATCCAGCCGATGCGAAAGGCGGGCCAGACGCGGCGGATGAAGCCCGCTTTGCGGGTGCCAACCCGTGCCGGCGGCAGGGCTCCATCCAGCAGCCATACGAGGATCGGGAAGGTGATGAAGACGACCGGCCAGAGGTGCAATGGTGCCAGCGCTAACGCCGTTGCCGCACCGGCGAGCACAGCCAACAGATAAGCCCGCCACCCGTGCAGGAGAATGATGGCGTTGGCGAAGCGTTCAATCAAGTCTGTCCACCGATCTGGGTATAGGCGTTGGCAAGTTGACGGGCCAGCATTCCTGAAAGAAGCGTCTCCATCTTGCCGACATCGAGAGTTCCATCACGCCAGGCAGCATCGGCGGAATCCAGCGCCTCGAAATAGGGTATCCGGTTATCGACAATCTGGTCCGGTATTTTCGGACGCCCCGGAAGGATGCTCAATGCCTTGGCGCAAAGCACGAGATAAGATACGGCACGGGAGGTGCGTCCGTTACCATCGGCGAAGGGATGTATCCAGTTCAATCGCCACATGACGTAAGCCGAAAGGTGTATTCCGTTCGACGTTTCCCAACCTTCGTTTACGTAGTCGCACATCTCTTCCAACAGCCCCGCGACCATGTGAGAGCCGGGCGGTTGATGTGCGCTTTTGCTAATATGTACGTCCCCCGGTCGATAGTTCCCCGCATACCGGCTTAAACCTTGCAAAGCTGCGCGTTGGAGCCCCAGGATTGTGGAAGGACGTAAAAGGAACCGGTCCCGTTCCAGGGCATCGAGGACGAGAGCGTCCACCTGGTCGAATTGCGCAAATCCGTTGCGTACTTCAAGACGAGCTATCTCAACAGGGTTTGTCTCAATTCTCGCGTCGTCCGCATGGCTGTGGCGTCGAACGGTCGGTTCGTCAGTCAACGGGTTTTTGCTTTGCAGAACCCGCTAGACGGTCGGCTTCTTCATCCACCATCTCGCGCGTGATCAAGTCATTCTCAAAGCTGGTATTGCCATAGACGAAGCTGCGTCTTCCTGCTTCGCGCTCTTCCGGGGACGGACGAATATGTCTGGTGGCATCGATGAGCTTTTGCAGTTCTTCATTCATTTCGGTTTCCCCACCTGTTCATCTTCAGTACGCTGCCAATGTTTCACTGCCTCCTCAATCCCCCATCTTCAGCGCTTCGATGAACGCGGTCTGGGGAATTTCCACCTTGCCGAACTGGCGCATCTTCTTTTTGCCGGCCTTCTGCTTGTCGAGCAGCTTGCGTTTGCGCGTGGCGTCGCCGCCGTAGCATTTGGCGGTCACGTCCTTGCGCAGGGCGGAGATGGTTTCGCGGGCAATGACGTTGCCGCCGATGGCGGCCTGGATCGGAATCTTGAACATGTGCTTGGGGATCAGCTCCTTGAGCTTCTCGCACATCACGCGGCCGCGCGGTTCGGCCACGGAACGGTGGACCAGCATGGACAGGGCGTCCACCGGCTCGCCGTTGACCAGCACTGACAGTTTCACCAGATCGCCCGCGCGGTATTCCTGAAGCTGATAGTCGAAGCTGGCATAGCCGCGCGAGATCGATTTTCAGCCGATCGTAGAAATCGAACACCACCTCGTTGAGGGGCAGTTCGTATTCGAGCATGGCGCGGGCACCGACATAGGTCATGTTCAGCTGGATGCCACGGCGGTCCTGACATAGTTTGAGGATAGAGCCCAAATACTCGTCCGGTGTCAGAATGGTCGCCTTGATCCACGGTTCGTGGATTTCCATGATCTGCATCACGTCCGGCATGTCAGCCGGATTGTGAAGCTGCTTCACCGTCTCGTCACGCATATGCAGGTCGTAAACGACGCTTGGCGCGGTGGCGATGAGGTCGAGGTCGAACTCGCGCTCCAGCCGCTCCTGGATGATTTCCAGATGCAGCAGGCCGAGAAAGCCGCAGCGGAAGCCGAATCCGAGTGCCGCCGAGGATTCCATTTCGTATGAAAAGCTCGCGTCGTTCAGGCGCAGCTTGCCGACGGCGGAGCGCAGGTCCTCGAAATCGGCGGCATCGACCGGGAACAGGCCGCAAAAGACGACCGGTTGGGCCGGTTTGAAGCCGGGAAGCATGGTCTTGGTGGGTCGTTTGTCCTCGGTGATCGTGTCACCCACGCGGGTGTCGGCGACCTCCTTGATGGACGCGGTGATGAAGCCGATCTCGCCCGGGCCAAGGCTTTCCACCTCCACCAGCTTCGGCGCGATGACGCCGACCCGGTCCACCGGATGCTTGGCGTCGGTGCCCATCATGCGGACCGTCATGCCCTTGCGCAGCTGGCCGTCGATGATGCGCACCAGCACGATGACGCCGAGATATTGATCGTACCAGCTATCGACGAGAAGCGCTTTGAGCGGCGCTTCCGCATCGCCCTCCTTCGGGGCAGGCAGGCGGGTGACGATGGCTTCCAGCACGGCTTCCATGCCCAGCCCGGTTTTCGCGGAAATTTCCACCGCGTCTGAGGCGTCGATGCCGATCACTTCCTCGATCTGTTCCTTGACGCGCTCCGGTTCGGCGGCGGGCAGGTCGATCTTGTTGAGGACGGTGACGATCTCATGGTCGTTGTCGATGGCCTGATAGACGTTTGCCAGCGTCTGCGCCTCGACGCCCTGCGAGGCGTCCACCACCAGCAGCGAGCCTTCGCAGGCCGACAGCGAGCGGGAGACCTCGTAGGCGAAATCCACATGGCCGGGCGTGTCGATCAGGTTGAGGATGTAATCCTCGCCATCGTTGGCCGTGTATTTCAGCCGCACTGTCTGCGCCTTGATGGTGATACCGCGCTCGCGCTCGATATCCATCGAGTCGAGCACCTGCTCGGACATCTCGCGCAGCTCCAGTCCGCCGCACATCTGAATGAGGCGGTCGGCCAGCGTGGACTTGCCGTGGTCGATATGGGCGACGATCGAAAAGTTGCGGATGCGCGCCAGAGGGATGGGGGAGGATTTCAGCATGTCCGCTATGTAGCAGGGCAGGCGCGGGCGGCAAGCGAAACCGGCATGACCAGTGCCGCTAGATTTGCCGCATCATATCCTCGATCATGCGTGTCAGCAGCGCGATATCGGCCTCCCGCGACAGGCGGTGATCGCCACCTTGCACCATCGTCAGGCTTACGTCGTCCTGCGCCAGATGGGAGACCAGCTTTCCGGCGTGGGACGGTGGCACGTCCGGGTCGGCGCTGCCCTGCAAAATGCGGACCGGCACACCGAGCTTCATACCCGGTTTCATCACGCGGTTGGCGCGTCCATCCTCGATCAAGGCGCGGGTGATGATGGTGGGCTGGTCGCTGTATTCAGATGGTTCCTCGATGCGCCCGTCCCGTTCAAGCGCGGCCTTCTGTTCGGCAGTAAAGGAGGGTTCCATCAACTCGAACGTGAAGTCCGGCGCGGGGGCGATGAGCAGCAGGCCAGCGATGCGGTCATCACCTTGCCCGTTCAATTGTTCCACCAACCGCAGCGCGATCCATGCGCCCATGCTGGACCCGACGAGGATTTGCGGCCCAGCGGTCTGGTCCAGAATGACCGCGACGGCTTCCCTCACCCATTTCGAGATGGTGCCATCATGGAACGCGCCGCCGGATTCGCCGTGGCCGGAATAATCGAAGCGCAGACTGGCGTGGCCCAGGCGGGCAGCGGTGTCCACCATGCTCTCGGCCTTCGTGCCCGTCATGTCGGAGCGGAAGCCGCCGAGCCAGACGAGGCCGGGTGTGCGGCCTTGCTGTGCGCGGAAGGCGATGGCGGTGCCGTCTACGTCCAGCTTGCCGGTTTTCTCGTCGGTCATTGATGGCTTTCCTGTTTCGCCGAATGGCGTTTTGCGGCACATGACGTTTATGGACGCTGTGAACCAAAAGCCCGTGCGCCGCGCAACCGTGCTGCAAATCGTGCCCGCCCTGCATACGGGTGGCGCCGAGCGCACTGCGGTGGATATCGCCCACGCCCTCGATGCGGCAGGCTGGGGCAGCGTCATCGCCAGTGAGGGTGGTGCGCTGGTGCGGGACCTGCCGCCGTCCACCCGCCACGAGACCTTGCCGCTTGATACCAAGAACCCGATCACGATCTATCGCAACGCCACCCGCATCGCCCGGCTGATCGACGCGACGGGGGCCGATATCGTCCACGCCCGGTCCCGCGCACCCGCATGGTCCGCGATGTGGGCTGCGCGGCGCATGAAGGTGCCATTTGTGACGACCTATCACGGGGCCTACAGCGAAGGATCGCGCATCAAGGCGCTGTACAATTCGGTCATGGCGCGCGCCGATGCGGTGATTGCCAATTCGCAATGGACCGCCGATCTGGTGGCCACCCGTTACCCCTGGGCGCGAGAGCGGATCGTTGCCATTCCGCGCGGAACAGATTTTGCACTGTTCGACCCCGCGACGATTTCCGATGGGGACAAGGCGGCGCAGCGGGCGGAATGGGGTGTCGAACCGGACGATTTCGTCGTGCTCCATCTGGCACGCATGGGCAGCTGGAAGGGGCAGGACGTCGTCGTTGATGCCGTGGCGCAGCTTCGTTCCGACCAGCCCCGCGTCGTGGCCGTGCTGGCCGGTGCGCTGGCTGGCAAGGGCGATTTTGATGAAAAATTGCAGCGACGGATTGCTCAATCGGGCGTCCACGACCGTATCGTCATGCCGGGCCACTGCATGAATCCCGCCCTTGCACTGGCAGCCTGCGACTGTGCCGTCGTCGCCTCCGTCCGCCCTGAAGCTTTTGGCCGCGCGGCCGTGGAAGCGGGCGCGATGGAGCGTCCGGTCATCGCCACCGATCTGGGGGCGGTGGGGGAAACCATCGTCGCGCAGGGCGATGAAAGGACCGGTTGGCTGGTCCCGCCGGGAGATGCAAAAGAACTCGCTGACGTTATCCGTGCCGTTGTCGCGGTGCCACAGGGCAAGCGTCACGCTATTGGCGCCCGTGCCCGAAGGCGTAGCGAACAGCTGTTCTCGATTTCCGCCATGCAGCGGGCCACGCTTGCGGTGTATGATAAACTGTTGGAAAGCAAAGCGCGCCAAACGGACGGTTCGGTGGTGTAATTGCCCTGCGCCCGTGCTATATGGCCCACCGGAAGGTACCGATATCCGGTTGCCTGAATGAGGAGATGCCTGCCATTCGCCGTCCACACAGAGCCGCCCCGTCGCAGAAAAGCGGCCCCCGCGCCAATACCGAAATCACCGCCCCCGAAGTTCAGCTGATCGACGCGGAGGGCACCAACCACGGTGCGGTACCAACCGACCGCGCCATCGAGATGGCCCAGGAGGCCGGTCTCGATCTGGTAGAAATTTCGCCGTCCAACAAGCCGCCGATCTGCAAGATTCTCGATTTCGGGCGCTACAAATACGCCGCGCAGAAGAAACGGGCGGAAGCCAAGAAGAAACAGAAGGTCATCGAGGTCAAGGAGATCAAGATGCGCCCCAACATCGACACCCACGACTACGAGGTGAAGATGCGGTCCGTGCGCCGGTTCTTCGAAGAGGGCGACAAGGTCAAGGTGACGCTGCGGTTCCGTGGCCGCGAGATGGCGCACATGAATCTCGGCATGGACCTGCTGAAAAAGGTCCGTGAAGACACCGAATCCATTGCCAAGGTGGAGGCCGAACCCAAGCTGGAAGGCCGCCAGATGATGATGGTTCTGGCACCCCGCTAGGACGTTTCGTCTATGTCGAATGCTTACGGCGCGGTGGCTTCCATCGCGCCGTTTTCAATTGTGGCGATACGAGATGCGCGGGCGGTCTGGCGCAGCCGGATGACCAGTGCCAGCAGGAACAGGGCCGTCAGCACCAGAACGATGGTGGGGGCGGAGGCGGCGTCGAGGAAGAAGCTGGCATAGACCCCCGTCAGCATCGCAAACAGGCACACCGCGACCGACACGACCAGCATCCGACCGAAGCTGCGCACGGTGAGGAATGCGATCGCTCCCGGCGTCACGAGCAGGGCCACGGCCAGTACCAGTCCCACCGACGACAGGGTGGCGACGATGGTGAGCGACAGAATCGCCAGCAGTCCGTAATGCAGCCAGCCGGTGCGGAGGCCCGACGCCTGCGCCTGCGCCGGGTCGAATGCGTGGAGCAGGAAATCCCGCCATTTCACCAGCAGCACCGTGCAGACGACAAGCGATATGAGCCCCGCCGTCCAGAGGTCGCCACTGCCGACGCCCAGCATGTTGCCGAACAGGATGTGGTCGAGATGGGCGTCGGACGGGAAGGCCACAAACAGGATCAGCCCGATGGCGAACATCCCGGAGAAGACCACGCCCATCACCGTGTCCTGTTTCACCCGGCTGTTGGCGGAAAGATAGCCGGTCAGCAGCGCGCAGCCCATCCCCGCGGCAAACGCGCCGATTATGAGCGGGATGCCGACGATATAGGCAATGACGACTCCCGGCAGGATGGCATGGGCCACCGCATCCCCCATCAGCGCCCAGCCCTTCAGCACCAGATAGCAGGACAGCAAGGCTGTCGGCGGGGCCACGAGCAACGCGATGAAAAACGCGTTCTGCATGAACGGAAACTGGAACGGCAGCAGCAGGGTATCCACAGTCATCGCGGCAAACTTTGCGGTGACGCCTTCGGCTGGGCCAGTGCGGCTTTCGCCTTGGCGCGGGCGTTGAGCAGGCCGTGTTTGGGGGCAAAGACGAAGGCTGCGAGAAAGACAAGTGTTTGCAATACAACGATAATGCCGCCGGTCGCGCCATCGAGAAAGAAGCTGGCATAGGCCCCTATTAAGCTCGTGATCGCTCCGATCGCTATTGATAGGACCAGCAGACGCGGAAAGCGGTCGCACAGCAGATAGGCCGTCGCGCCCGGGTGTGATGACCATCGCGATCACCAGGAACGCGCCCACCGTCTGCATGGCGGCAACCACCGATGCCGACAGCAGCACGAAGAACACGGCCTTCAGCACGTCCGGTCGCAGGCCGATGGAGCGGGCGTGGTTCTCGTCGAAGAAGGCGACCAGCATGTCTTTCCACAGCACCGCTAGAACGGTCAGTGATACGACCGCGATGATGACGAGCTGGATCGTGTCTTCCGGCGAGATGGCCAGAATGTTGCCCATCGTGATGGTCTGCACCGAGATGGCGATCGGGTTCAGCGAGATCATGAACAGACCCAGACCAAAGAAGGAGGTGAAAATGATGCCGATCACCACATCCACTTTAAGACCCGACCGTTGGGACAGGAATAGCATCGCCCCCGCCGCCAGTCCGCCGGCGATGAAAGCACCAAAGGCAAATGGCAGCCCGAGCATCACCGCTCCCGCCACTCCCGGCACGACGGAATGGGACAGCGCATCCCCGATCAAGGACCAGCCCTTCAGCATCAGATAGGCCGACAGGAACGCGCAGACTGCGCCCACCAAGGCCGAAACCCACATGGCGTTCACCATGTAGGAATAGCCGAACGGTTCGAGCAAAACGCTCATCGCTTGCTTTTTTCCCGGCTGTCTTCGCCATAAACGACGAACGGGCGTTCGTCGTCGGTGATGATGCGGACTTCGCGGGTGTCGTCATCGTCGTGGAGTTCGTCACCGCCGAGCGTGAAGTGGCGCAGCACACCGCCGAAGGCGATTTCAAGATTTTCGCGGGTGAACACCGTTTCGGTCGGCCCGTGGGCGATGACCGTGTTCTTCACCAGCACCGTGCGGTCGCAATATTCCGGCACCGAACCGAGGTTGTGGGTGGCGACCAGCATGACGCGCCCCTCGTCGCGTAATTCGCGCAGCAGACCGATGATCTGGTCCTCGGTCTTCACATCAACACCGGTAAACGGTTCGTCCAGCAGGATGACCTGCCCGTCCTGCGCCAGAGCCCGGGCGAGGAAGACCCGCTTGCGCTGGCCGCCTGACAATTCGCCGATCTGCCGCTTTCGGAAATCCGCCATGCCGACACGGGACAGGGCCTGTTCCACCGCAGCATAATCTTTCGCGGATGCCCGGCGCAAAAAGCCCATATGGCCGTAGCGGCCCATCATCACCACGTCTTCCACCAGCACGGGAAACGACCAGTCGACCTCTTCCGACTGGGGGACGTAAGCCACCAGATTGGCCTTCAACGCCTCCCGCACCGTACGCCCGAGAAGGCGGATTTCGCCGCGGGCGGCGGGCACAAAGCCCATGATCGTTTTGAACAGGGTGGACTTGCCCGCGCCGTTCACGCCGACCAGCGCCGTTATCGTGCCTTTGGGCACAGTAAAGCTGGCATCGTGCAGGGCGGTGTGGCCGTTGCGATATGTGACCGTGACGCCTTTCGCCTCGATGCCGATGATGTCGCTCACTGCGCGGCCAGACCGTCGGCGACGGTCTGTGCCGTGACGCGCAGCAGATCGAGATAGGTCGGCACCGGGCCATCCGCTTCGCTGAGGGAATCCACGTAGAGTTCACCGCCGTAACGGGCTCCCGTCTCGCGGGCGACCTGTTTGGCCGGATCGGTATTGACCGTGCTTTCGCAGAAGACCACCGGAATGTCATTCTTCCGCACCGTGTCGATGACCCGCCGCACCTGTTGCGGCGTGCCGACCGCATCTGTGTTCATCGGCCACAAATAGAGTTCGCGCAGGCCGAAATCCCGAGCGAGATAGGAAAACGCGCCTTCGCACGTCACCAGCCAGCGCCGCTCTTCGGGAATCGACGCCAGACGGTCTTGCAAGGGGGAGATGGTGGCCGCGATCTGCGCCTTGTAGGCCTCGGCATTCGCCGCATAGACCGGAGCATTGTCGGGGTCGTATCGGGACAGGGCGTCGCGGATGTTGTCGATATATATCAGGGCGGCGTCGGGGCCCATCCACGCATGAGGGTTGGTCTTGCCCTCATAGGCGCCTTCGGCAATCGCGATCGGCTCGATGCCGTCGCTGATCGTCACTGAGGGTATATCGCCGAGATTGGCGATGAACTGCTCGAACCACAGTTCCAGATTGAGCCCGTTCCATAAAATCAGATCGGCACCGCTGGCGCGCACGAGATCCTGCGGGGTCGGCTGATAGCCGTGGATTTCCGCACCCGGTCGGGTGATGGACACGACCTCGGCCGCATCCCCCGCCACGTTCCGCGCCATGTCCGCGATGACCGTAAAGGTTGTGACAACCTTGAGCGGGTCCGATCTGGCCGAACCGGGCGCAGCAAGAACGACCAGTGCGGCGAGTGTGATCAGTGATTTCAGCATCGATGTGTCGGGTGAAGCCCAGTTCGGAACCACTCGCAACAATGGGGCATGTGATTGGCAGTTGCAACGGATATGGGCGCGCACATTCCAATAGATTGCAGGGGAACGAATGGTCGTATCCACCGTTGTGATGCCGAAGCCGATACACCAGCAGACAGGTTGATCATGCCAGACAACACAAACACGACCGGGCAGACTGCCCGCAAGACTGCTCCGAAAAAATCCAGCAAGCTGGAGCAGGTGGCCAATACGGCCACGCAATCCGCTGCCCGTTTCACCGACGAAGCCCTCGATACATCTTTGCAAACGCTCGGGAGCGTATCGCAGCAGGGCCAAAGCCAGGTCGAAGATGTGGTTCGCACTATCGGGCGCGCGATCAATGCCGCCAGTTCCAGCCTCGAAAGCGATGGCTATGCCGGTAGCGCCGGTTACGTGCGCGCTGCAGCCAGCGGTCTGACACAGGCGGCCGACGAAGTCGGCGGGTTTGATACGGGCATGTTGACCGGCAAGGTGGAGCGTTTCGTGCGCGACAAGCCGTTCGTCGTGGCCGGTGGACTGGCGATCGTGGGCTTTATGCTCGCATCCACATTGAAAGCGCCGCGCCGCTAAGACCGATTTCAGGAGACTTCAGAATGTCCATACAACACACGATCGATTCCATGCGCGGTCTCGTCAGCGACGGAATCCTGCTGGTTCAGCAGGAAATCCAGCTGGCCCGTGCCGAGACAGCGGAGAAGGTCGAAAATCTGCGCCACGGCGTCATTTATCTGCTGATCGGTCTGATGCTTGGCTTCTGCGGGGTTTTGATACTCGCTCAGGCGCTGATCATCTTGCTGGCAGCATATTTCGGTCCGTGGGCACCGGTGATCGTTGCCGCTGTCTTCCTGCTATTCACACTGTTTTTCGTGATGCGCGGTTCGTCCCTGATGAAACCGAAAAATCTCATGCCGCACCGCACTGCAGCGTCCATCAACCGGACGGCTGAAACCATTCGGGAGAACGTCTGATGCAAAACTACGAGAACAGCCCTGAATACATCGAAGACCGTATTGCGGAGACGCGGGCGCGGTTCGACAGGCGTGCAACGGAACTTAGCGCTTCGCTGACGCCGGACCGGATTGTCAGCGAAGCCATCGGGTCGCGCAGCGGTTCTCCCGCCGACACCCTGGACGCGCTCATGCATACGGCGAAAAGCTCGCCCATATCTTTTTTGCTGGCGGGTATCGGTCTCGCTGGCATCATGCTCAACAAAAGCACGCGTCCGACAATGCGTGAACGTCAGTTGCCGGTCGCGACCGACCCCGCAGAGCGCACTGGCGACCATATCCATGCGCTGAAGGCACAGGCATCCAGCTTTGCCGACGATGTCAGCGAAGCTGTTGGATCCATACAGGAAAAAGCCAGTGACCTGTTGAGCGGCGCTTCGGATGGTGCCGCCTCCGCTACCGGTAGTGCCCGCGAAACGACTGCTTCCTACGCAGATGCCGCATATCGCAACAGCGTTGCTGGCTATAAGGTCTCCCGCAACCGTGCCGCGCATCTTGCC
This sequence comes from uncultured Alphaproteobacteria bacterium, assembly GCA_963799325.1. Lineage (GTDB taxonomy): Bacteria > Pseudomonadota > Alphaproteobacteria > Rhizobiales > Rhizobiaceae > Pseudahrensia. Next base: position 106,511 of record CAWCWS010000009.1, read on the forward strand.
CGTCATGCACCTGAGCGGGCTGCGCATATCGCCGGGGACGCCGGCTCCTGGGTCCGGGACAATCCCATTCCAGTCAGCCTCGCTGCCCTGGCGCTGGGTGCAGCGGCTGCATCGTTCATCAGTTACAAGCGTGATGATGAAGACACTGAGCGCAGGGACGACTTTCCACGCAGCCTCGATCCGAGGGTGACCACACAAGACGTACCGGTGGTGCAGAAAAAGCCACGTAAAAGCGCCGCTGTACGGCCTGCTGTCGCTAAGTCGGCAGCGGCAAAGGCCACACGGTCCAAGGCTACGAAGCCTGCCTCGAAGCGGTCATCGCCGGACGTTTCGTCTGCCATACCGGCGGGTAAATCGAAGCTCGGTGAGAATGTCGTATCATCCACATCCGTGCTGGGTGTTGCAGACGGTGAAAAGAAGACCTGAACCGGGTCGCAAATGTGCGTTGTTGAAATATGGAAAAGTTAGAATCCCGGTCCGGTAAATATGCCGAGTCACCCTTTCAGATACCTCTGAAAGGGTGGTGGCCGATTGCCAAACGGGTGTTCGCCCGGTTCGGCGAAGCGGATATCTCGCTTCGCTGCGCCGGTGTGGCGTTTTTCACATTCTTTTCCATTTTTCCGGCGATTGCCGCGAGCGTCTTGACGTATGGTCTGTTTCTGGACCGGGAAACCCTGCGCGACCATCTCGCGGCGATCCAATCCTTCGTTCCACCGCAGGCCTTTACAATCATATCAGAACGGTTGGACGCCTTGCTGTCTCAACCGGAGGCTGGTCTGGGTTTTGGTCTTCTCGCTGCGCTCGCTATCGCCTTGTGGAGCGGTTCGCGGGGGGTCGGTTCGCTGGTCGGCCTGATATCCGAGGCTTACCGGGAGGATGACGACCGCAGCTTCATCGTGTCGGCTCTGCTGTCGGTTGGCCTGACCCTGGGGGGCATCATATTTCTGGCGGTTGCCATCGTGACCGTCGCAGCCTTACCCGCGATTTTTCTCGCTTTGCCGCTCGGTGAACACTTCGAATGGCTGGTGCTGCTATTGCGCTGGCCGCTCCTGTTCCTGTTCGTGATGGCCGCGCTTATGGTGCTGTATCGCTTGGGGCCGGACAGAAGTGACGCCAGAGCGGTATGGTTGATACCGGGCGCATTCGTCGGCACGTTGGGCTGGGTGTTGCTGTCCATCCTGTTCTCGTTTTACGTCGAGAATTTCGGGAATTACAGCGCCACGTTCGGCTCCCTGTCCGTTGCCATCGTCACGATGCTGTGGCTCAATTATTCGATCCTCATCTTCGCAATGGGGGCCATCCTCAACGCCGAGGCCGAGCATCAGACCCGCATGGACACGACGACCGGCGCACCCAAGCCTATCGGCCATCGGGGCGCTGTGGTCGCTGACCATGTGCCGGAAATGACGGAATAGTCAGGCGGTTTCCGACTTTGTCTCGGATGGCTCGTTATGCTGTACCGTGCGTCCGGATAGAAACTCGGACAAGACGCGCAATCCTTCGAAATGGGATGCGAAAATGTTGATGACGACCAGCAGCGGCACCGCGATCAAGGCTCCTGCAATACCCCACATCCACGCCCAGAACGCGACATTTACGAAAACCACGACCGGATTCAGTGAAAGCCGTCGGCCGACGGCAACGGGGGTGATGAACTGCCCTTCGAAGAAGGTCAGCAACAGGTAGCATACCGGAATAGCCAGAGCCGATTGTAATTCCGGAAAGGTAACAATGGCGACGACCCCCGAGAGAAAAATGCCGACGGCGGAGCCTATGTAGGGCACGAAGTTGAAGAGAGCCGCCGCGACACCCCACAGGATCGGGCTCGGCATTCCCAAGGCGTAAAACGCGCTGCCGACAGCCACGCCCAGCAAGCCGTTGATGCCTGTGATCGTCAACAGATAGGCCGAGACATCCCGCTCGATATCGTAGACAACCTTCAGCGCGCGCTTCTTGTCTCCGAACCGCTCGAACGTATTGATGAGCTTTTGATAGAACAGGTCGCCCGACGCCAGCAGGAATACGAGGATCACCAGAAAGATCACGATGGTGGTGAAGACGTCGAGAATGCCCGATGCCGCTTCAGTTATCAGACTGGGGCCCTGCACGGAAACCTTCTGAACGGAGCTATCCTCGTTTTCGCCGATTTCCGACACCTGCTCCTCGACGTCCTGCACCTGACTGATCGGACGACGCAGGAACTCGAATTTCTGAAGCAGCTCGTAGCGGTAGCGGTCGCTGTCACCGACGATGTTGGTAAACGGTCCGGCCAGCGAATAAACTCCGCCGGCAATCGCCGTCGAAAGGCCGACCACCAGAACCAGAGCCGACACGGAAGCCGGTATTCTCAACCGTTCGAGCCTTCGTACGATCGGCCTCAGCGTCAGCATAAGGATGATGGCGAGAAATAGGGGAAGAAAGAAATCCTTGGCGAGATAGAGAGACGCCATCGCCATGATGATGAAAATCCCCACGATGCTGACTTTCAGCCAGCGGTCGGGTGATGAGGAAATTGTCTGCATGTCGGTGTCCGTTCGCTCCGGCAAACCCGGATGCGGCCTGCCTATCGGGACAGGATCGCGTCGTCGTTGCGTTATGCCAACGACCGCAGGGTTTTAGCACGGTTGAAGCGGCATGGCTTCAGGCTTTTTGCAGGTGCGCAGGGGCAGCTGGCCATCCCCGCGCTTGTATCGCCCCGCTTCGCATCGCATCTACACCAAAAGGTCTCTGGAATATGCCGTGTTGACGCCGCCAAAAACGGACCCTGCCGTTGCCTTCAAGGGCATCTCGAAGTCCTATGACGGCAAGGCGCTGGTGGTGCGTGATCTCGACCTCGATGTGGAGGCCGGTTCGTTCTTCACCATGCTCGGCCCGTCCGGCTCCGGCAAGACGACGAGCCTGATGATGCTGGCCGGGTTCGAAAAGCCGACGCAGGGCGAACTCTTCATCCACGGCAAGGCTGTCAAGAACGTGCCGGCCCATGAGCGCGATATCGGCATGGTGTTTCAGAGCTACGCCCTGTTTCCACACATGAGTGTGGCCGAAAATCTCGCTTTTCCGCTGACTGTCCGCAAACTCGACCGGTCGGTGGTGAATGACAATGTCCGGCGTATCATGTCGATCATGCAACTTGACGGTTTCGAGGACCGCCGTCCGGCGCAGCTTTCCGGCGGGCAGCAGCAGCGTGTCGCGCTGGGGCGGGCTTTGGTGTTCGAGCCGAAGCTGGTGCTGATGGACGAGCCGCTGGGCGCACTCGACAAGCAGTTGCGCGAGTCCATGCAGCAGGAGATCAAACGCATCGCCAAGTCGCTCGGCATCACCGTCGTCTACGTCACCCACGACCAGTCGGAAGCGCTGACGATGTCGGATACGATCGCCGTGTTCAACAACGGACGCGTGGAACAGACGGCCTCGCCCGCGGAACTCTACAACAAGCCGCTCAACAGCTTCGTGGCCAATTTCATCGGTGAGAATAACGGGCTCGTCGGCATCGTTGTCGGCATCAAGGACAACCGCGCGACCGTCCGCCTGCAAGACGGTTCCCATGTGGACGCGCAACGGGTGAACGGGGCGGAAATCGGTGATACGTCCCGCATTTCCATCCGGCCCGAACGGGTGATGATCCACGCGAAATGGAGCGGATCGAACGCACACACCCGCAAGGCGGAGGTGCTGGAACGGCATTTCATGGGGGATGTCATCCGCACGCGCCTGCGCGTGGCCGACAATGACAGCTTCATCATCAAGACGAACAACGGGCCGGGACAATTGCCGGTCAGCCCCGGAGACCATGTGGATATCAGCTGGATGTGGGAAGATTGCCGCGCGCTCGATGTTTGAAACATCGTCCTGATTACGGTGAGAAAACGCCTGTTCCGCACAAATATGGAAACATTCCAGAGTGCGGCCTGAGGTGTTGCCGACCTCGGGGGCGGATAATATGACTGCGATTGTCCACTTTAACGAGATCGCATCATGTCACTCAAAACTCTCCATCATATCACGCTCGCAGTGCTTCTCGGTTCCACCGTGCTGGCAACACCGTCCTATGCGGACGGCGAGCTGAACCTCTATTCATCGCGCCACTACGATACCGACGAGCGCCTCTATTCCGATTTCACGGCGCAGACCGGCATTACGATCAACCGGATTGAGGGCAAGGCCGACGAATTGATCGAACGCATGAAGGCGGAGGGCGCCAACAGCCCCGCTGATGTGCTTTTGACCGTCGACATGACACGGCTGGAACGGGCCAAGGAAGCCGGTGTCCTGCAACCGACAAACTCCGCAGTGCTGGAAGAGCGCATTCCCGCCAATTTGCAGGACAGCGACAACCAGTGGTTCGGCTTTTCACAGCGGGCGCGCATTTTCTTCTTTGATAAGAAAGATGTGAGCGATCCGCCGCTCACCTACCTCGCGCTGGCCGATCCGAAATATAAGGGCCAGGTCTGTCACCGCTCTTCGACAAACGTCTATTCGCAGACATTGCTGTCGGCGATCATCGAAAACCACGGCGAGGAAGCCGCACGGGGCTGGGCACAAGGCGTCGTCGATAATTTCGCTCGCGAACCGCAGGGCGGTGACACCGACCAGTTGACGGCGCTCGTCTCGGGCGAATGCGATATATCCGTTTCCAATACCTATTATTTCGCCCGGGCCCTTCGCACCGATGTGGACGGCCTGTCGAAGGAAGCGATGGACACCATCGGCGTCGTGTTTCCGAAGATGACCGACACGGCGGGTGCCCATGTCAACCTGTCCGGCGGTGGCGTTGCGCTGAACGCACCGCACAGAGACAACGCGGTGAAATTTCTCGAATATCTCGCCTCAGACAGCGCACAGCAGTATTTTTCCGCCGGCAATGACGAATATCCGGTCGTGGCAGGTGTGGAAGCGAGCGCGTCCGTCAAACAGCTTGGAGACTGGGAGGCCGATCCCGTCGATCTGTCGAAGGTCGCCAAGAATGTCAGCACCGCGCAACAGATCTTTGCGGATGTCGGCTGGAAGTAAGCCTGCTTCATTCGGTTCAGGGGCGGCTTAAGGACAAGGGCGTGGCACAAGCCGCGCCCTTTTTCCGTGCGTCCGGTCGCTCAGACTTTTTCGCGCAATCCTCTGCACACCACGATCACCGGTAGCAGGCCGATGGCGACGATGATGAGGCTGGGAACCGCCGCGCCCGCCAGTCTTTCGTCGGCGGCAAGGCGGTAGGCCTGCACCGCCAGCGTGTCCCATCCAAATGGCCGGATGATAAGCGTGGCGGGCAGTTCCTTCACCGTATCGACGAAGACCAGCAGTGCGGCCGTCAGCACGGCAGGGCGCAACAGGGGCAGGTGGATACGGCGCAGGATGGCGCCGGGGCGCGCGCCCAGATTGGCAGCGGCGCGGTCTAGATCGCGGGTCACGGTCATTTCACCCGCCCGCCAGGCACCCAGAGCGGCGGCCAGAAAGCGGATCATATAGGCCATGACAAGAAGCGCGATGGAGCCGGACAGAAACAGGCCGGTGGAGATGCCGAAGGTCCCTCGCATCCATGCGTCGATGGCGTTTTCGGTAAACGCAACCGGCACGAACAGACCGAGCGCGATGACGCCCCCCGGCACCGCGTATCCCACACGGGCAATGCCCACGGCGGTGCGGGCCCTTGCACTGCCGCGCAGGCGGTTGTTGTAGCTGAGCGCGATGGCTGCGGTCACGGTGACGATTGCCGCCACGGTGGCCACGGTGAGCGAGTTGGCCACGAAGCCGAAATAGCGCTCCGACAGCAAGTCCTGTTGTGACCGTCGGGCCAGCGACAGCAGCATGATTGTGGGAACGAGCGCGCCCAGCAGAACCGGCGTGAAACACATGGCAAACGCCGCCCAAGACACCGGCCCGCTCAACCGGATACGCGGCCAGTGAAGCCTGTTCGGGTTTTGCGCCAGCGCCGTCTCGCCCCGCGACCGCAGCCGTTCCAGAAACAACAGCAATAGCGCGATTGCCAGCAGGCTCAGGGCCATCTGTGCCGAAGCCACCCGGTCTCCCAGCGTGAACCAGGCCGTGTAGATGCCCGTCGCCAGCGTCTGCACGCCGAAATGGGCGACCGTGCCGAAATCCGCGATGGTTTCCATCAAGACCAGCAACACGCCCGCACTGATGGCAGGGGCGACCAGTGGCAGCGAAATCTCACGGAACGCGCGGAAAGGGGGGCAACCGACGCTGCGCGCCACGATGAACGGGGCCAGCCCCTGCAGAATGAAGGCCGCCCGCGCCAGCAGATAGACGTAAGGATACAGCACCAGCGTCAGCATCAGGCTCGCGCCGCCCACCGAGCGCACTTCCGGGAACCAGTAGTCCCGTGGCCCCCAGCCGAACAGAGAGCGCAACTGCGTTTGAACGAGACCGGGATGATCGAGCAGGTCCGTATAGGCGTAGGCCAACACATAGGCGGGGAAGGCGAGCGGCAGCACGAGCGCGATTTCCAGCCACCGCCTTCCGACGAACTCACACGAGGAGACGAGCCACGCGGTTGCTGTGCCAATAAAGAACGTGCCGGTTGCCACCAGCACCATCAAGACGAGCGTTGTCAGGGCAAAGCCGGGCAATAGCGACGTGCCGAGCCGGGCTGTCGTGGCAAACGAGCCTGTCAGTGCCTCGAACGCGACGGCCAGCAATGGCAGGGCGCAGATGATCGCCGAACCATAGGCGATTGCCGATACGATGCTCCGCCCGGCCCGTTCGACGCGGGGCAGTGGTGCACGCTGCGCGCTTTCCAAAGACTGGGATGCCGGATCGCCGACCAGGTCGTGCTGAGTTGCTGGCTGCATATCTCAGGCGTCCGTATAATGCTGGGAGCAGGCGGAATGGAGCAACGGACCTGACGGATATACGCACACTATGCGCCTTCCATGAAATACCGGATGCAATTTGTCCAGTTTAACCGGATACCTTGGCCTACCGGCGACATTTCGGCAGGTTTGCAAATGGCGTCACTGTCAGTTGACGGGTGCCGTACCCTTGGCATCGAGCGGAACTTTCATCATCGCTTCCAGCGTCGCCAGCACGTTGATATTGGCGCGTTCGTCGGTGATGTCGGCAATCGTATAGTCGTTGAGAACATCGAAAAAGGCGTGCAACGCCCGGTGCAGGGCACCGTTCAGGCCGCAGGATTGTTCCAGCGGACAGCCGGAATCGCTACGGAAACAGTCGGCCAGCTCGATACGTTCTTCCATTACGCGCACCACATCGCCCACGCGGATTTCACTGGCCGGTCGTGCCAGTTTCAACCCGCCCATCCGTCCGCGCATCGTGACGACGAACCCCCCATCGCGGGCGACCAGCAGAACCTTGTGCAGAAAAGTCTCCGACAGCCCGTAGAACTTGGCCACATCCCTTAACCGCACAGCCTCATTACGCGCTGCGCAGTACATCAGGATGCGCAGTGCGTAGTTTGTTTGTTTGGTCAGTTGCATGGGCGCAATCTGGATGGAGACAGTCCGGTTTGCAAGCGGCTTACGGGTTCAAGGCTGAACTGTCTGCGCGTTCGGGAACGGTCTTCACAGAACGCCCTCCTCTTCGGTGGGTATCGAAACAGCAAGGCTGGCTATTGCGCCGGTTCATGTGCATTGTGGACCCGGTTTCCGGCCCATTCGACGGCCATAACATTTCTTGGGAGAGACAAAAACCATGATAAAATTCACCAGACGCACTGCGACCGCGCTGATCGGCGCGACCGTCGCATTGGGACTTGCAGGCGCAGCCATCGCGCAGGCACCGTCGTTTTTCCGCATCGCCACCGGCGGCACCTCGGGCACATATTTCCCGATCGGCGGCCTGCTGGCCAACGCCATTTCCGCTGCACCCGGCTCGCGCTCCTGTGACGAGGGCGGTTCCTGCGGTGTGCCCGGCCTGATCGCCACGGCCATGTCGGCCAACGGTTCGGTCGCCAACGTCAACGGCATCAACGGCGGCACGATCGAGAGCGGCTTTTCCCAGTCTGACGTAGCCTATTGGGCCTATACCGGAACAGGCGTTTTCGAAGGTCAGCCGGCCGTCGAGAAACTGCGCGCCATCGCCAACCTCTATCCTGAATCCATCCACCTGATCGCCTCCGCCGACAGCGGTATCGAGACGGTAGCCGATCTCAAGGGCAAGCGCGTATCGATGGATGAGCCGGGTTCCGGCACGCTGGTCGATGCCCGCATTATTCTCGAAGGCTGGGGCATGAGCGAAGCCGATGTGACAGCCGAGTTCCTCAAGCCCTCGCAGGCGGCGGACCGGATGCGCGACGGCGCGATGGATGCGTTCTTCTTCGTGGGCGGGTTCCCTGCCGGCGCGATTGCCGAACTCGCGTCACAGAAGGCCATCAAGGTCATTCCCATCGACGGCGACAATGCCGGTGGCATCGCCGAGCGTTATGAGTTCTTCGCCGAAGACCTCATTCCTGCCGGTACCTATGAAGGCCAGACCGCAGACGTGAAAACGCTGTCCGTCGGTGCCCAGTGGGTAACGAGCGCGGACCAGCCGGAAGAGCTGATTTACGGCATCACAGCCGCCTTGTGGAACGACAAGACCCGCGCCCTGCTCGATGCGGGCCACGCCAAAGGCAAGTCGATCACCAAGGAAACGGCGCTCGACGGTATCGGCATCCCGCTTCATCCGGGTGCGGAACGCTTCTACAAGGAAGCCGGTCTGCTCGAATAGACTGGACTGAACTAACGGCCGGGGCGCAACGCTCCGGCCGTTTCTCTGAGGGGGGAACCATACATGGCCACACGCAATGAAACCGGCATGGCGCAAGGTGCGGCCGAACCGCACGCGACGGAACCGGAAGAGATGGCCGCGCCTCTCAGTGAAGCCGAACAGAAGGCGCTGGAAGAGAAGTTCGACAGCGAGGTGCGCTTCCGCCCCCTCGCCCGACCCGTGCTCTACGCATCTTCGGCAGCCTTGTTTCTGCTGGCCTGTTTCCACTATTACACCGCCGGTTTCGGCATCCTGCAGCAGACCACCCACCGGGGCATCCATCTCGCGTTCACGCTGGGGCTGGTGTTTGCCGTCTTCTCCTTTTCCGGTCGCTCTCAGGCGGAGCCGACGCGTTCCTCGGTCCTGAACCCGCTCGGCCTGCCACTGATCGACTGGGCCTTCCTCATTGGCGGCGTGGTCTCGGCCATGTATGTGCCGTGGATCTTCGATGAGCTGGCCTTCCGTGTCGGTAATCCCAACCTGCTCGACGTGACGATGGGCACGATCCTCATTGTCACGCTGCTGGAAGCCACGCGCCGCGCGATGGGCTGGCCCCTGCCGGTCATCGCCATGCTGTTCATGGCCTATGCGATCTTCGGACAGGCCATGCCCGGCATTCTCGTTCACCCGGGCGCGTCGTGGGCCTCGCTGGTGAACCATCTCTACCTGACGAGCCAGGGTATTTACGGCACTGCGCTGGGCGTCATCGCGACTTACGTGTTCCACTTCGTTTTGTTCGGCGTGCTGGCCACGCGGATCGGGCTGGGGCAGTTGTTCATCGACCTCGCCTCGGCCCTGGCCGGACGCTACGCGGGCGGTCCTGCCAAGGTTTCCGTGCTGTCGTCCGCCATGCTGGGGTCGATCTCGGGCTCCTCCATCGCCAACACTGTCACGACCGGATCGCTGACAATTCCGGCTATGATCAAGATCGGCTACAAGCGCCATTTCGCGGCGGCCGTGGAGGCCGCCTCCTCCACCGGCGGGCAGATCACGCCGCCGGTCATGGGTGCGGTGGCGTTCCTGATGATCGAATATCTGGAAGTGCCGCTGACGACGATCCTGACAGCTGCACTGGTGCCGGCCTTCATGCACTTTTTCGGTGTATTGGTGCAGGTGCATATGGAAGCCAAACGGCTCGGCCTGCGCGGGCTGACCAAGGAAGAACTGCCGGACGCATGGGCGGTCTTCAAGGCCAACTGGATCACCGTCTTTCCGCTCATCATCCTGGTCGGTATCCTGCTGTCGGGCCGGACGCCCTATTCAGCAGCCTTCTGGGGCATCACGGCCTGTATCGCGGTGATGGTTGTGCAGAACGTCATGCGCCTGTCGCTGTCTGACGCGGTGCGCGGCACGGCGCAGGACATTTTCGATGGCTTCGTGCTGGGGGCGAAATACTCGCTCTCCGTCACCGCCGCTGCTGCACTTGTGGGTGTGGTGATTGGTGTGGTCACGCTGACGGGCGTCGGCTTCAAGATCGTCTATCTCGTTACCGCGACCGCGGGCGGATGGGCGGAGAGTGCGATGGCCTTCGTGCCTTTCGATCTGTTCACCGTGGAGTCGCTCACATTGCTGTTCACGCTGATGATGACGGCGGTGGTCTGCATCCTCATGGGCTGCGGCATCCCGACGACGGCCAACTATCTCATCATGATCGCCATCGCAGCACCGATCCTCAACGCGCTTGGCGTGGAACCGATCGTCGCTCACTTCTTCGTTTTCTATTACGGCGTGCTGGCGGATGTGACGCCGCCGGTGGCGCTGGCCGCCTATGCGGCGGCGGGGATAGCGGGGGCCAATGCCTTCAAGGCGGGCAACACGGCCTTCCGCCTGTCGATGGGCAAGGCGCTGGTGCCGTTCGTGTTCGTGTTCTCCCCGTCGCTGCTGATCGTGACGCAGGGCTTTACATGGCCGTTGTTCTTTCTCGCCCTATCCGGCGCGATGCTCGGGATAACCGCCCTTTCGGCGGCGTTTTCCGGTTATCTCACGCAACCCCTGTTGGCATGGGAGCGCGCTTTGCTGGCGGTTTCGGCGTTGTTGTTCGTGGCACCCGACATAACGACCACACTGGTTGCGGCAGCCTTATGCGTGCCGGTGCTCATACGCGGCGTGATCAGCGGCAGGGGGACCGGTGTCGCACCACAGGCTTCCTGAGGCTGTCCGCAATTCCATAACGGCCGCTTCGGCGCGTCAGTCCATCGGCAATGGTGTGAGGTCGGCCCAGACCGGCTCGACCGGCGCGGCCAGGCCCGGCACGTGCAGGGAGGCGAGGGAGACGGCTCCATCGCGGATGGCGAGGCGGACCCGATCGTTGGGGGCTTTCTCGTAGAGATCGCCGTGGGCGGCGAGAAAGGCGTCCTGTTCCGCTTGCGTCGATGTACCGAACCCGTCGACGAAATGGTGGCCATTGCGTTCCACATGGGTCGCACCGACCAAAGCGGCGAGCGCGAAATCCTGCTGCACGGCGACGCCGGCCTGGGTGGTGAGATCCTCGGCGATGATGAAGTGGGACGTGTTACCTGCCTCCCCATTCCATTTTGCCACGCGCACGGCATTCAGAACGGCGCGATAAAAACCCTTGCAGGATTTCGACGAGATACCGCGATAACCGAGCGCCCGCGCCACTGGGAAAATGCCGATGTGGGCATCGCTCTCGTCCACCGCGACGGGTTTTCGCGCAGCAATGGCGTGGACCGGTTCCGACAGGGCACGCGCGCGGGCGATGGGTTGTTCGAGATAGGCGGTGTTTGCCCAAAGCCGCGCGAGGGCAGGGGCGGCCTCGATTGCGTCGAGCAATTCCAGCACGCCACCGGCATCGGCATATTGCTCGTTGCCGTCGATGGAGACCATGCTCTCCCCGTCGATCCCGTCCAGCACATCGGCGATGGCGGTGAGACGGGCAATATCGGCATCGACGTCGCCACCGACCTTCAGCTTGAAGTGGCGATGGCCGTATGTGGCGACGACCGCTTCCAGACTTTCCGGCAAACCGTCATCAAGCCGTTCCGTCAGACCGGTCTCTCGGATGGCATCCACCATGCCGACGGTATGGCGCACGGCGATCGTGTTTGGCGCAGGCAAGGTGGCGAGGGCGGCGGCGATATCGTGGCCGTAGAGGTCAGGCGTGGTGGATGCGTCGATCCCTGTGCGGTTGGTGCGGATGGTCTCGAAGATAGAGGTGCCTTCCGCCTTTCCGAGGGCGTCAAGGATGGCGCGGTCGAGCAGGGCGGTGCCGTAGGATGCGATGAGGCCGTTCAGATTGTGCGCGGCGCAGGCGTCATAGTGTGCGGCTTGCGTGCAGGCGTGGAGCGCGAAGGCGGAGGGTGCCGGGCCGAAGGCGAGATAGGTGCGGCAGGCGGTGCGAAGCGAGGCGCGGAGCTGGTCGAAATTCTGCTCGTTCGTCAGGTCCGGATTCTTGTCGAACCATTTTGGCGCGCATAGTTCAGCCGCGATGCCCTGCGTTTCCTGGCCATCGACCGAAACCGTGGCGCGGACGAACAGTTGCGGCGCGGCGCGCAGTGTGACCGCGCCGAACTTGAAAGGCAGGCGGAACGTCACGGGTCGCTCGAACAGATCGACGCCGAGCAGGGTGATAGTGGGAACGTCGTTCATGTTGTCTTTCCGCAATACACGCTTTCCAGCGCCCGGATGGTGCCGATGGCGCGGGCCGCGCTGCCGGGACCGTCCGGCACGTAGTCGAAGGGTTCGACACCGATCCAGCCGTCATAATCGAGTTTCGCCAAAGCCGCGACGACGGGGCCGAAGTCGTAGTCGCCCTGTCCCGGTCCGCGCAGGTTCGGGTCGTTGAAATGGACATGGCGCACGAGGCCGGTGAGTATGTGTTCGGTCAGCAGGTCGGGAATGGGCCGCGTTTCGGCCTTGGCTGCGGAACAGACGTCGAGCATCGTGGCGAAGCGTTTCGACCCAACGGCGCGGACGACTTCGGCGGCGTCGTCCACGGTGTTGATATAAGCGGTCTGGTCATCGGAGAGCGGCTCCAGCAAATAATCGACGTCGGCTGTTTCGGCATGTTTGGTAACGGTGCGGAACCGCTCCAGCGCAGTGTCGTGCGCGTTTGCCGTGTCGTTGCCCACGATGCGCTGTTTGGGCGAACCGTGCACCAGATAAGTGCCGCCCAATGCCGCGCACAAATCCACCAGCGCGGCCATGACTTTGTCCGTGCTGGCCGCGTGTCCGGGTTCGGTGATCGAGACGTTGTCGGGACCGACGAGAAGCCAGTGAAGGCCGGAAACGACGATGCCTTCGGCCTCCACCATTTTCCGCGCTCGAACCGCCGCTTCGGACGTGATCGGAACCGGCCCGTCCGGGTGCAAAGTGAAGGGTGCGATTTCAAGACCGTCATAGCCCAAAGCCGCTGCATATCCGGCCTGCCGGTCCAGCGGCCAGTCGCGCAGGACTTCGTTGCAAAGAGTGATCTTCATGTTGATCCCTTTCCGGTCATTCTGCGCCACCCCGCACCGACGCTGCGCCGCACGACTGGAAATGCGCCGAGCAGCATGACGATGCACGCAAAATGCCAGAAAGGCCGAGATGGGACGGGTGAGGAAGGCGGTGAAATCGCCGTCCGACAACGTCATGCCGCGCCGGAAACTCTTGTCCAGCAGGTCGCCCAGCACGATGCCCAGCACCAGCGGTGCCATCGGAAAGTCCATCTCCCGCAGCGCGAAGCCAATCAGCCCGAAGGCGAGCATGACGTAAACATCGAAGATGCGCCCGGCGATGGCGAAGGACCCGATGGCGCAAAGCGTGAAGATGAGCGGCATGAGATAGGCGCGGGGCACGGCCAGCACCATCAGCAGCGGACGGGTGAGCAGCAGGCCGATGATGAGCATGGCAACCATCGCCATCGCCACCATCGCCACCACCTGAAACACGAAGGCGGGGGACTCGATCATGATCATCGGACCGGGGCGGATGCCGTGGATGAACATGGCCGCCAGCAGCACGGCGGCGGGGGCGGAGCCCGGCACGGCCAGCGTCAGCACGGGGATGATTGCGCCGGGCACGGCGGCGTTGTTGCCCGTCTCCGCCGCCATCAGGCCGTCGAGGGAGCCGTGGCCGAACTTCTCCTTCTCCTTGCTGGCACGTTTGGCCGCCGCATAGGACATCCACGACCCCATATCCTCGCCTACACCGGGCAGCAGCCCCATGAATGTGCCGATGATGCCGGAGCGGAAGATCGTGCGGCGGTAACGCCAGACCTCGGCGATGCGCGGCACGATCCTGTCCGAGGCATCGCGCACCGACTGGAAGCCCCGGGCCTTCATAACGGTCAGGATTTCGGCAAACCCGAACGCACCGACCAATGCGGGCAGCAGGCCGATGCCCCCGGCAAGGTCGGACGAGCCGTATGAAAAACGTTGGTAGGAGTGGATGCCTTCCTGCCCGATCATGGCGACGAACAGGCCGATAAACCCTGCGATCCAACCTTTCAGGGCATCGCCCGTCGTGGTGATCTGGCCTGAGATGAGAACGCCGAAAAGGGCGAGCCAGAAGAACTCGAAAGACCCGAAGGAGAGCGCGAAATCTCCCAGCACCGGGGCGACGATGGCGAGCGCCAGCATCCCGATCATGCCACCGGCAAACGAACCTGCGGTAGCAATGCCCATCGCCTGCCCTGCATGGCCGGAGCGGGCCAGTGGAAACCCGTCCAGCGCGGTTGCGGCATTGGCGGGGGTGCCGGGAATGTTGAGCAGGATCGCCGAGCGCGAGCCACCGTAGATCGCGCCCACATACATGCAGATGAGGATCAGGATCGCCTGCGTGCCGTCCATGCGAAAGGTCAGCGTGGTCAGAAGCGCGATGCCGAGCGTCGCCGTCAGGCCCGGCAGCGAACCGACCAGAATGCCCAGAAACGTGGCCCACGCCACGTTGAACAGGGTCATCGGGCTGGTGGCGAAGGCGACGAGCGCGTCGAAGAAATAGATTAGACCGGTCATCGGCGCATGTCCGCGATGGCGCCATCAAGGCGGGTCACGGCAGGCGCACCAGAAAAATGTCCTGAAAGACGGTCGTGATCGCGAAGGCTCCGATAGCCGCCACCGCAAGGGAAACGGCGATGCGGATCACCAGTATTCTGCCGGTTGGAGGTGCACCCGAAACGCGGCGGTCCGCCAGATCGAAATAAAGTGCGAAGCTGGCGATGAAGAGGAAGGCTGCCACGACGAATGGAACGAGCCCGATCAGTCCGCCCGCGAAAATCAGGCAAAAGGCGAGCGTGATGGCAACCCGCCGCCAGCCGCCTCTCTCAGCTTCGATACCCGAAGGGCCGGCTGCAAGCGCGGAGCGCGAGCGTGAGAAGCAGGGCGCACCCCATGATGGCGAGCGCAATGCCGATCATGCCCGGCACGACACCGGGGGCCGACCAGATGGAGGAGCCGAATTGCTCCATTCGCGGCATCTGCCAGGATTCGATGACGATCAGCGCACCGAAAATCATAAAAACGAGACCCGCGATGGCGTCCGCCCGCGTCGGTCCCTTGTCCGCCGCCATCTGTCCGGCAACAGGGGCGTTATCGGATACAATGGCACGCGATGGTGGGGTCGGAGGGGTCATACAGCCTTCGGCAAGCGGGTGATGCAAAACGAACCCGCCGCCATATCCTGCGACATGGCGGCGGGCGGGAGACGAGAGGCCGGATTATTCGGCGGGCCGCTCGATACCGACCGTTGCCGGATCGACCGTGGCCTTGCCGCCGTCGAACAGCAGATAGGCGTTGGTCTGGATGGCGGGCAGCACGCGGGTCTGCGCATCTTCACCGTAATAGGGTGCAAACACCGCTCCGCGGTTGGCGGCATAGTCTTTCAGCGCCTGCGAACCGCTGATCGCATCGCCCCACACTTTGTCGAGAGCGTCCGTCACTTCGCTTGGAGCGGTGCCGGGCACGAAGATGCCGAAATAGTTGGGTGCGATCTGCACATCCGGCACGGAATCCGTGATGGCCGGAATCTCGCCAAACCCTTCCAGTGTCAGCGGCTCGTTGTTCAGCACGGCGAGCGGGCGGATGCGACCGGCGCGGATCATTTCCGCCTGTTCCACGGCAAGCTGTGTGGTGGCGACGGTTTCGCCCGATACGGTTGCGATGACCGCCGGATTGCCACCGTCATAGACCACATGCTTGTAGTCGCCACCCGCTGCCGCCTTGATGGCTTCGATGGCGTTGTGGCCACCGGAATTGAGGCCCGCCGTGGCGATCGTGACCGACTGCGGGTCGTCCTGCATGGCTTTCAGAAGATCGTCCATCGTCTGGTAGGGTGAATCCGCGTTGACGCCGATGACGGACGCGTTGGCGACATTGAGATAGAGTTTCCAGTCCTCTATGGACGTATCGAGCATGCCGAGCACCTTGTACGTGCCGAGATCCTGCGCGGCGCCTGCCGTCCATGTGTAACCATCGGGTTCGGATTCCAGCGCCGATTTCGAACCGATGGACCCGGAAGCGCCCGGCTGGTTTTGCACGACGACCGTTGCGCCCAGCGCTTTTTCCAACTCGCCAGCGACAACGCGCGTGACCTGATCGGTGGACCCGCCCGCAGACCAGGGCACGATGATGTTGATGGGTTTTTCCGGCTTCCAGTCCTGCGCAAACGCCGGTGCAAATACCGGTCCTGCGGCAAAACCCGCGGTGAGGGCGCCCAGCAAGAGGGCTGCGGATATCTTGATGCTCATTCGATGTTTCCTCCAAAACGAAGCGCGCGTCATGCCCGCTTCCCGATTAAGTAACCAGATGGTTATTGCAGCGTCGCTTGTGACCGGTGTGTTGTCAAGCGCCGGATTTTACGGATCGAAATCAATCGGCCAGCCAGCGCTCCAGATTGGCCGCAACGAAGGCGTCATCGGTCAGGTGCGGATAATCGGTGGCCACTCGCGTGAGTTCCCCGGCCTGTCCGGGGGACAGACCCTCGTCCGGATCGAGACACCAGATGCCTTCCAGAAGGCCTTGCCGTCGCAGGATCTCGTGACATCCGGCGATGACGCCGTGAAAGTCGTTGGCGACGTCGAAGACAGCGGCATTCATGTCCGTCATCTGCGAATCAAGTGCCAGAATACGGACCGGGACATCGGCACCGTTGGCGATTGTCCTATGGATGTCGGCCAACAGATCGACGGCGGCTTTGGCATGGACCGACCATTGCCCAAGCAACCCGCCTGCGATTCGCACCGTCACGTCCGCATCGTCGCGGCGCATCACGAACGGCAGGGCGAGGTCGCCGACGATGTGGTCGTCGTTGCCGGTATAGAGCGTCACCCGATCCTCGGCCCGCGCCTCGACGACGCCGCGCACCACGTCGATGGTGCGGTGGCGGTGGAAGGGGGCGATCTTGATGCCGATGACGAATCCAGTTCGGCAAAACGCCGCCAGAAATCCATCGACAGCACGCGCCCGCCCACGGCGGTTTGCAGGTAGAAACCGATGACCGGCATTTCCTTTCCGACCGCTTTCACATGGGCCAGCAGTTCGTCTTCGCTGGCGTCTCTGAACGGGGCGGGGGAGACAAGGACGGCATGGTAGCCAAGGCCGCGCGCGACTTGTGCTTCGGCCACGGCCTGTTCGGTTTGCCCGGCCACACCGGCGATCATGAAGCGGGGGTCCGTCGCTCCAGTCCGCTGCCGTCTGCGCGGCCAGTTTCAGCACCGGCTCGTAAAGGCCGACATCGCGGATGGCGAATTGCGTCGTGTGAACGCCGACCGCCAGCCCGCCGCAACCGGCGTCGAGATAGTAGCGGGTCAGCGCCCGCTGACGGCGTTTGTCCATCGTCCGGTCGGCATGGAGCGCCAGCGGATGGGCAGGTATGGCAAGGCCGGACTTGAAGGCGCTTCGCAGATGGCTCGGGATGTCGTCTGGCGTCACGTCAATACTTCCCGTCGCGGGCTTCGAAATGGGTCGGCTTGGCCAGGCTGCGCTGGCCCGACAACATCCAGTCCGCCTGCCAGTCGATCATCGTTTCCAGACTGACCGGCGGATCGCCGAACAGCTTTGCCGCTGCCCCCGCGCCGTTGAGCCACGCGGTGTCGGCTTCCTCGCCGGTGATCGTGACCGGCTTGTCGAAACGTCTCTGCAAAAGCGTGGGCGAGCGCGCGGATGGAGACGATCTCCGTGCCCGTCACGTTGATCGGGCTGGTGGGCGTGGTGGCGTGGGCAAGCGACGCGCAAGGCCCATGCGTTGGCATCGCGCTGCCAGATGACGTTGGCATGGCCCATCGTCACATCGACCGGTTCGCCCGCCAGCACCTTTGCCGCAACATCGTGCAGCACACCGTAGCGCGGTTCGATGGCGTAGTTGAGCCGGAACAGGCGCCCCGGCGTGTCGTACACGTGGCTGAAATGCTCGAACATCCGTTCCCGCGCCACGCATGACCATGCGTAGTCCCCCGGCGGCGGGTTTGCAGGCACGCTCTCGTCCGGTCCGCTGCCATGACCTTCAACTGGCCAGAACGGATAGACGCAGCCGGTGGAGAAGGCGACGATGCGGGCATCCTTATAGCGTTCCGCGACCAGAGCCGGGCAGTGGGCGTTCATGGCCCATGTGAGATGTTCCGCGCCGGACGAGCCGAACTTGCGGCCGGCCATGAAGACGACGTTGGCCGCGTCCGGCAGGGCGGCGACAGCATTCCTGTCCAGCAGGTCGGCAGCGATGGTTTCTATGCCGTCGGCATCAAGTTGGTCACGCAGACCTTTCTCGGAAAAGCGGGCGACGGCGATGACGCGGTCGCTTCGGGCCATTGCGTTGCGGGCCAGCCGCGCGAGGCTCGGCCCCATCTTGCCGCCGGCGCCCAGCACGACGAGCGTGCCCGGAACGCGGGCAAGGTCCGCGACCAGGCCGTCGTCCGGCGTGGCCAGCGCCGTTTCGAGGGCGGCTTCGTCGGCGAATGGTCCGGTTGCGGTGTCGGTCATGTCAAATCTCCCGGTAGCGTTCGATGCACGTTGTCAGCACCTCGTCCATGTCGCGGGTCCACCAGTCTGCGGCGGAAAAGATTTCCACTTCCTGCGGCCCGTGAAAACCCGCAGCCTCGATCAGGTCGCGAAAGCCGGACAGGTCGATCACCCCGTCGCCCATCATGCCGCGGTCGAGCAGCAGGTCTTTGGTCGGCACCAGCCAGTCGCAGATGTGATGGGCGAAGATGCGGTTGTCCTTGCCCGCTCGCATGATCTGCGCGTCCAAGTTCGGGTCGAACCAGACGTGGTAGGTGTCGATGGCCACGCCGATAGTCCGGGGCGATGTCTTCGGCGATGTCGAGGGCCTGCCCGAGGGTGGAGACGCAGTTGCGGTCGGCGGCATACATGGGGTGCAGCGGTTCGATGGCGAGGCGCACGTCGGCCCGTGCCGCCGTGTCGGCGATGGCGGCGATACCGTCCGCCACCTGCTGACGCGCACCGGCCAGATCGCGCGAGCCCTCCGGCAAACCACCGCAGACCAGCACGAGGCAGTCCGCTCCCAGTGCGGCGGCTTCCTCGATGGCGCGAAAATTGTCGGCGATGGCGGCGCGGCGTCCCGCCTCGTCGGTGTGCGGTGAACATGCCGCCGCGGCACAGGCCGGTGACACGCAATCCGTGGTCGCGCACCAGCTGCGCCGCACGGTCCAGCCCGATCCCGGCGACCTGATCGCGCCAGGGGGAGATGGCCTTGATTCCGTGGCGCACACAGGCGGCAATCGCCGCTTCCATGTCGCCCTGTTCGCGGATGGTGGCCAGATTGATCGACAGGCCGCCGCGCCCGCCGAGACCGTCATCGAGCGTTTTCTGCGGGAGTCACATCACCCCCCGCACCGCCAGCACCCGCGCCATGCGCGCGGCGGCTTCATCCGGGTTCGGCAGAATGCCGGCCTTGTCCGCCAGCCGGAACAGCTCCGCCAGATGCAGCGTGGAACGCGCGCCTTCCTGCCCGCCGACCATCGTGAAATGGTCCTGCAAACCGTTGAGATAAGGCGGTGAACACCACGCCGGTCTTGTAGAACCGGGTCGGCGCGGCAAAGATGTGCCGCGACAGGGGCACGGTGGGCGCGAGGATTTCGTGAAACCGCGCCACGTCACCCGCGCCGTGTGCCGTCAAGGCTGCGGAAGCCGCCGGCGCGATGGCGTCGAAGATGCCGAGCAGCGCGTCGGAATGGCCTTGCTCGTCTCCCGCAATCAGTTCGGCGTAGTTGAAGTCGTCGCCGGTATACATCCGCACGCCGCCCTTGTCGTTGGCAGGAAGCCGCCGCCGCATCGCGATTTCCTTCTCCTTCGACAAAAGCGAAATCTTGATGCCGTCGATCCTGTCGGCATGGGCGGCCAGCACGTCGAGGCACACGTCCATTGCCGCATTGTGGTCAGCCTTGCCCCAATAGCCTTCCAGCGCCGGGTCGAACATTTCGCCGAGCCAGTGGATGATGACGGGTTCGCGCACCTGCGACAGAATACGGTCGTAGATGCGGGTGTAATCGTCCGGCCCTTTCGCAGCGGCAGCCAGCGCCCGCGACGCCATCAGGATGATGCGCCCGCCTTTACCCTCGACGAAGCCGACCTGCTCCTCGTAGGCGCGGATTACGTCGTCCAGCGAGACGTCCGGTCCCGGGTCCAGATGGTCGGTGCCCGCACCGCAGGCGATGAGGGCATCGGTGCGGCTCTTGGCGGCACCGAGTGACCTGGCGATCAAATCCTGCGCTTCCGGCCATCCGAGCCCCATGCCGCGTTGGGCGGTGTCCATCGCTTCTGCCACGCCGAGGCCCAAATCCCACAGGTGTTCGCGAAACGCGATCGTCCGCTCCCAGTCGATGGCGGGTTCGAGAAACGGGTCGTAATCGGCCAGCGGGTCCGTCACCACATGGGCGGCGGCATAGGCGATGCGGTCAAACCGACGGTCGTCGGGGCGTTCGCCAGTGACGGGCAGGGCAAGCGGTTCGCCGGTGGTCCAGCGTTCGGTGCCGCCGCCCGTCAGCGGGAGTGTGAGCGTTGCCATCCGGTCAGGCTTTCAAATCCGGAACGTCGAGCCAGCGCCGTTCCTTCCAGCTTTGCAAACCCAGCTTGGCCAGTTGCACGCCCTTGACCCCTTCCATGAGGCCATAGGGCCACGGGCCGTCGTCGTGAAGATAGCGGATGAAATCCTCCCACTGGGCGCGGAAGCCGTTGGGGAAGGTCTCCGTGTCCGGCACTTTCGACCACGTGTCGTAGAAATCGATGGTCTGCGGCTGGTCCGGGTTCCAGGTGGGTTTCGGCGTCGCGGTGCCGTGTTGGGCCCAGCAATCCGTCAGCCCCGCTACGGCCGAACCTTTCGTTCCGTCCACATGGAACGTCACCAGATCGTCGCGTCGCACCCGGGTCGTCCAGGACGAGTTGATCTGGGCGATCACGCCGCCTTCCAGTTCGAACGTGGCGTAGGCCGCGTCGTCGGCGTCCGCATCATAGGGCTTGCCCTGCTCGTCCCAGCGTTTGGGAATGTGGGTCGCACCGAGGCAGGACACGGCCTTCACCGCGCCGAACAGGTTGTCCAGCACGTAGCGCCAGTGGCACAGCATGTCGAGAATGATGCCGCCGCCATCGGCGTCGCGGTAGTTCCAGGAAGGACGCTGGGCGGGAATGCCGTCGCCGGGAAAAACCCAGTAGCCGAACTCGCCGCGCACCGACAGTATCTCACCGAAAAAGCCGGCATCGATGAGACGCTTGAGTTTGCGAAGGCCCGGCAGATACAGCTTGTCCTGCACGACGCCGTGCTTGACGCCGGACTCTTCCGCCAATTTTGCCAGCGCCAATGCCGCGTCGAGATCGTCGGAAATCGGTTTCTCGCAATAGACGTTCTTGCCTGCACGCATGGCCTTTTCCAGCAGGCCCGCGCGCATCTGCGTCGTGCCAGCATCGAAGAACAGGGTATCGTTGGGATTGGCGAGGGCCGCGTCGAGGTCGGTGCCGTGGCGTGCAATGCCGTGTTCGGCGGCCAGCCGTGCGATCTTGTCGGCGTTGCGGCCGATGATGATCGGGTCCGGCATCACGCGGGTGCCATCCGACAATTTCACACCGCCATCGTCCCGGATTGCCAGAACGGAACGGATGAGATGCTGGTTCAGCCCCATCCGGCCCGTGACACCGTGCATGATCAGTCCCAGACGCTTGTCGTTCGCCATCGTCTCGCCGCCCTTAAGTAACCAGTGGGTTACGTTAGGTTCGGGCAAACGATCCTGTCAAGCGGGAGTGGCGGGACGATGGCTCAGGGACGCAAAAAGCCTGTGATGACCGCCAGCACATGCTGCCGCCGTGCCGCCACCGCATTGGCATCGGCAATCGGTCTGTCGAAAATGAACGACAGGGTGTGCCGGTTCGACAGGTGGAAGAAGCAGAGCGACGCGATTGTGATATACAGTTCCACCGGGTCCACGCCGGGCCGCATGATGCCCGCCTTCTCCCCCCGCTTTAACAGGTCGCGCAGGGCTTCCACGAAGGGCGAGTGCATCTGTTGCACCCGGTCGGATTTCTTCAGATGCCCGGCCTCGTGCAGGTTTTCGATGTTGAGAAGGGCGAGAAAATCCGGGTGTTCGATGAAGTGGTCGTAACTGAACAGAACCAGCTTTTCGAGCGCGGCGTCTGGTTCCAGATGATCGAGGTCAAGTGCCCGTTCGCCGTGGCGAATGCGTTCGTAGGCCGCCTCCAGCACGGCAAGAAACAGCCCCTCCTTGTTGCCGAAATAATGATACAGCATCCGCTTGTTGATGCCTGCGCCCGACGCGATTTCGTTGACCGAGGCACCGGTATATCCGTGAGCCACAAATTCGCGGTTGGCGGCGGCCAGAATGGCGGCCTGGCTGCGCGCCGCATCCCGCGTGGGTGCCGTCGCAACCGCAGCAGTTTTTCCGCTTTTACCACGGGTTCTTGTGCCCGGTGCGGGGCGGGAAACGCGTGCCGGAGAGGTGGCAAGGGTCGTGTCGTCTTGGTCCATCCATTGTCACTGGCACATTAAAGGCGCGCACGCGACATACGGGTCGAAATACGCCTGATTGGGCCAAAGGGGTGCGCCAAAAAGTCAAATGCGTTTTCCGTCTTCTTCAAAGCGCAGGGCCAGCTTGATTGACAAACACGGCTTGTTGTTTCACTCTCACATTTATTGTTTTACACAGCGAAACACTCTGGGAGGAGAATGATCGTGAACCGTCTCGCTTTATCGCTTGCACTTGCCGCCGCCGTATTTGCGGCCCCGCTTCCGGCCTTTGCCGAAAAAGTCGCCTTGAAAATGGGGCACGCAGCCTCTTCAAGTCACGTCTTTCACCAAGGGCTGGAGCTGTTTGCCAGCAAGGTCGCTGAAAAAACCGCTGGTAACGTGTCTATCGAAGTTTATGGCGACCGCCAGCTTGGCGATGACAAGGCACTGCTCGAAGGTATCCAGATCGGCACCATCGACGGTGCGCTCGTATCGACGGCCACGCTGCCACTGGTCATCGGCGCCTCGTCGTTCGACGCGTTGCAGCAGCCTTTCGTCGTCAAGAGCTACGAGCAGCTTTCGGAGGTTCTCACCTCGCCGCTGGGTGAAGAGTTGCTCGCGACGCTTGATGAGAAATCCATCAAGGGGCTGGGTTTCGTCGATGCGGGGCAACGCCATTTTCTGGCGCGCGAAAAAGACGTGAAGACCGTCGCCGACTTTGCAGGTCTCAAAACACGCATCGTCCCGATCCCTCTGCATAAAGCGATCTGGGAAGCCATTGGGGTGAACCCGATCGGCATGGCGTATGGAGAGGTGTATTCCGCGCTGGAAACCGGCACGATCGACGCGGTGGAAATCAACCTGTCATCGATCAAGTCCGAAAGCCTCTACAATGCCGGTAAGAAGGTGGCGCTGACAGGCCACTACTTCTGGCCGGGTGCGATCATGGTTTCCAAAGCCACGTGGGACAAGATCGACGCGGCCGATCAGGCTGCGCTGATCGAGGCGGGACGGGAAACCACCACTGAAGCGTATGAACTGGCCGCATCTCAGGAAGCCGAGTTGATCACGTTTCTCGAAGAAAATGACGTGACGATCTCGACCCTGGAAGACCTCGACACCATGAAGAGCCTTACCGAACCCGTGGTGGCACAGTGGAAGGACAAGGGCCCGCTCATCGCCAAGTTTCTCGAAGCCTTTGCCAGGGACGCCCAATAATGGCGGCGAAAGCCTACCGCTGGACGGACCTGCCGAAGGAACAGGTCCGCGATGGTGTATCGCGGACCGCCTTTCGCGGCGAAAAAGCGCTGATGGTGATGAACTGGCTGGAACCGGGAATGGAGAAGAAACCCCATTCCCACCCGTTCGAGCAGCTGGCCTACATTCTTTCAGGGCGCGTTCGTTTCGAAATCGGTGAGGATGTCATCGAAGTGGGAGCGGGCGAGGTCGTCCGCATTCCGCCCGATGTCGTCCATTGCGGCGAAGCGCTCGGGGACGAGGTGGCGGTCAATCTCGACGTGTTCGCTCCGCCGCGCGAGGATTACCTGCACCTGACCCGCTATCAGGATGCCGATTTCGACTGAGCGGAGGGCTTCTCTCCACATCCATTCATCGAACGACTGGCCACCGGCACAAAGGGGAGATTTGATGCTGACGTTTCAAAACGCGCTTCGTGCGACCCTTCGGTGGTTTCTCATAGTCCTCGTCGCCAGCCTGCTGGCCATCATGAGCGCGCAAATCGTCTGGCGGTACGGGTTCAATTCCTCGCTGCTCTGGTCGGAGGAACTGTGCCGCTACATCTTAATTTGGGTCTCTTTTCTGGCGGCCGTTCTCGCGTTCGAGCGGGGTGAGGTGGCCGCGCTTTCGTTTCTCGCATCCGCCCTTCCAAGGGTGCCGTCGATCTGGGTTGCGATGATCGTCAGCGTGCTGTCGGGCGCGCTGTGTTTCACGCTGGCATGGTACGGATATGTCTACGCCAAACTTGCCGGCGGGCAGCCGATACCGGCACTGAGCTTCATTGTGGAAGACCTGACGGGACAGGCCACGGCCAATGTGCCGAGCGTGTTCTGGGTCTATGCGTCGCTGCCAATCGGCATGGCGTTGCTCGGATGTCGCGGAATCTGCTTGATCTGGTTGCGCCACGCGCGCGATTGGGCAACGCCGACATGAAAGCCGCGCGGCATGACGCTCTATCTCGCGGCGTTCATCGCCTTCATGATTTTCGGCGTTCCGATCGCGTTCAGTCTCGGTCTGGCATCGCTGACTTATCTGATCGTTTACGATCAGCTTCATTTGATGCTGGCCTTTCCGCAGAAGATGATCGCGGGCGTCGACAATTTCGTGCTGCTGACAATTCCGTTCTTCATTCTGGCCGGAAATCTGATGAACTCGGCCGATCTGACAAAGCAGATCGTGCGCTTTTCGCAAATGCTGGTCGGCAGGGTTCGTGGCGGGCTGGCGGCGGTGAACGTGGTGGCCAGCATGATGTTTTCCGGGGTCAGCGGCGCGGCGACCGCGGAAGCGTCCGCCATCGGCAGCGTGATGATCCCGGCCATGCGCCGCGATGGCTACGATCCGGCCTATGCGGCGGCGCTGACGGCAGCGGGCTCCATTCTCGGCCCACTCGTGCCGCCTTCGCTGGCGCTTGATCCTCTACGGCGTTTTGACCGGAACCTCGATCGCCGACCTGTTTCTCGCGGGTATCGTGCCGGCCTTCGTGCTGTGCGGGTGCCTGATCGCCTATGTCCTGCGCAAGGCCACAATCGAGGATCACCCGCTCCCCGAGGCGGTGATGCCGGACGAGCGACTTGGGCTGACCATCAAGGCACTGCCGGCCTTGTTCCTGCCCGTCATCATCGTGGGCGGTATCAAGGGCGGCGTGTTCACGCCGACCGAAGCGGCAGCCGTGGCCGCCGTCTATGCGTTGCTGGTGGGAACGCTGCTCTACCGGTCGCTCGGGCTGAAGCAGATTGCCGACGCATTCTACGACACCGCCACACTGACGGCGGGTGTCATGTTGATCGTGGCAATGGCGACGATGACGTCGTTCATTCTGGGCATCGAGAATATTCCGCAAGCCGTTGCCGCGCAGATGGTGGCGATCAGCGACGAACCCTGGATTCTCATTCTGCTCCTGAACCTGGTTCTCCTGGTCCTCGGGCTGTTTCTGGAGCCGCTGGCCGCTCTCGTTCTGGCCATGCCGATCCTCAACGCAATATCCCCGATGCTCGGGCTGGACCCGGTGCAGTTCGGGATCATGGTGGTGCTGAACCTGATGATCGGCATGATTACGCCGCCGGTCGGGCTGTGCCTTTTCATCGTGTCGGCCATCGGCAACACGCCGTTGGAGGCCGTTTCAAAGGCGGTGCTGCCGATGATCGGCATTTGCCTCGTCGTGCTGATGCTCGTCGCGTTCGTGCCCGCCCTGTCGCTCACCCTCCCAAGCCTGTTTGCGGGATGATGCCATGAGCGATGTTCCCGACAAGACGACCAATCAATCGACCGTTTCGGCCTTCAGCATCATCGAAGCGATGGCGCCGATGTCGGAGAGCGCGCGGGTGACGGACCTCGCGCGCAATCTGGGAATGCCACGGGCGAAGGTTTACCGGTATCTGCAGACGCTCTGCACGCTGGGATATGTGCGGCAGGATCCGGAGACCGAACGCTACCGGCTGACGCTCAAACTGTTTCATATCGGGCAGGCGATTGCCGACGGCACGCAGCTTACGACGACCGCGCGCCCTGTCATGATGCACCTGCGGGATGCCACGTCGAACACGGTTACGCTGTCCGTTCCCGAACACGATGGAATGCGCGTCGTGGATATCGTGCGCACCGATTCTCCCGTTCAGATCGTCACCAAGCCGGGTGCGCTGCTTGCATTCCATGCTTCGGCACAGGGCAAGCTGGCTCTGGCGTTTGGGAGCGATGCTCAGAGACAGCGTATTCTGTCCGAACCGCTCCATGCGGTCTCGACCGCGACGAACACCGATCCGGACCGTCTCGCAGCCGATGTTGCAGAGGCACAGAAGAAAGGCTGGGCCGTGGCGCCGGAGGAAACCCTGCCCGGCGTGAACGCGCTGTCGGCACCCATCTTCGATCTGGAAACGGCTTTTATCGCCACGATCACGATTGCGGGTTCCACGCAGGATATCCGCGCGAAACCGTCGGCCCGACAGCTCAGGATCGTGACCGAAGCCGCCCGCACCATTTCCGAAAATCTGGGATGCAGAGAGTACCCCGTATGACCTCATACTCACTCGCCATCGATATCGGCGGCACCTTCACCGATGCCGTCCTGCTCGCCTCCGACGGGCGCAGTTTCGTCGACAAGACGCTGACGACCCACGACGATCTGCTCGAAGGATTCTTTCGCGGTGTCGATCTCGTTCTGGGCAAGGCCGGGATCGAACCGGATCAGCTGGACGACGTGGTGGTCCATGCGACCACTGTGGTCACGAACGCGCTGATCGAGAGGAAGGGTCCGCCGGTCGCGCTGCTGCTGACGAATGGCTTTCGCGACATTCTCTACATTCGCGACGAGCACCGTTACGACATGTACGATCCACAGATCGAGTTTGCGGAACCGCTGATTCCCGCCGAACGGACGTTCACGCTGGACGAACGCATCTACGCTGATGGCGAAGTGGGTAAAGCCATCGACGAAACGAAGGTGATGGAGGTCATCGCCAAATGCCGCACAGTGGGGGTCGTGTCGGTGGCGGTGTGTTTCATCAACGCCTATCGCGACGGGCAGAACGAACGCGCAGTGCGGGATATTTTCCACCGCGAGGCGCCGGATATCTATGTGTCGCTGTCGAGCGAGATCGCGCCCCAGATGCGGGAATATCCCCGCGCGTCCACCGTCGCCATCAATGCCTATACGGTGCCGATCACACGGCCCTATCTTTCGGCACTCATCGCCGAACTGGACCGGCGCGGGTTCCCGCAACAGCCGCTCATCATGCTGTCGAACGGCGGCGTGATCGGCGCGGAACGGGCGAGCCATATGCCGGTGCGGATGATCGAATCCGGCCCCGCCGCCGGTGCGCTGGTCGCGTGTTATTTCGCGCGCATTTTCGACATTCCCGACCTGATTTCCTTCGACATGGGTGGCACGACGGCGAAGGCCTGCGTGATCCAGAATTTCGAGCCGCTGGTGACGGGCACGTTCGAGGTGGACCGGCGCTACCGGTTCAAGCCGGGCTCCGGAATGCCGATCACCGTGCCGTCGATCGACATGATCGAAATCGGCGCTGGTGGCGGGTCCATCGCATCGGTGGACGATCTCGGCCTCCTGAAAATCGGACCGGAAAGCGCGGGCTCCATGCCCGGCCCGGCCTGCTACGGACGGGGGGGAAAAAACGCCTGCGTCACCGATGCCGATGTCATGCTCGGCATACTCGACCCGAAACGGTTTCTCGGCGGCGACATGGAACTGGACGCCGGTGCCGCGCGGGCCGCTTTCGAAACCCTCGGCTCGAGACTGGACCTGCCTGCCAAACAGGCGGCATGGGGGGTGTTCGAGGTCGTGTGCGAACAGATGGCATCCGCTACGCGCACCCACGCGACGGAGCGCGGGATCGACTATCGCGGGATGCCCTTGCTGGCCTTTGGCGGCGCTGGCCCGGTTCATGCCTGCAAGGTGGCCGAACTGACCGAAAGCACGAAGGTCATCTATCCGCCGCTCGCGAGCGTGTTGTCGGCCTTCGGCACATTGGTCACGCCCGCACAGATCGACCTCGTGCGCAGTCTCGTAAGCCCGCTGTCCACGCTCGACTGGGACGGCGTGGAACAGGTGCTGACGAGCATGGAGAAAGAGGGGTCCGACGCGCTGCGCGAAGCCGGTATTGCCGACGCGGATGCCGCGTTCTCGCACTCCGTCGAATTGCGCTATGTCGGGCAGCAATCGGAGGTGCGGATCGAGCTACCCGCCGACATCCGCTCCAGCCGCAACCGACAGGCGATCCGTGATCTGTTCGATGCGGAATACGACCGGCAATACGGCTTGAAACTGGACGGCATGGAGATCGAAACGGTCAACTGGCTCGTCACCGCCAGTGGAATGACGCCGGAGCGGAGCGCGACCACATATGGCGAGGCCGAGGCGACGGCGCGACCCGAAACCCGACAGGTCTTCTTCGGCAACGGGCTGCACGATGTTCCGGTCCACCAGCGGGTCAACGTGACGGCAAAGGATCGTATCGAAGGCCCGGCCATCATCGAGGAGCGGGAAACCACCATTTTCATTCTCGAAGGCTGGGTCGCAACATTGCACGAAAGCGCCAGCATCGTGGCGGACAGACGAGAGGGAGCATCCTGATGGACGGCGTTCAACTTCAGATCCTGTGGAGCAATCTCATCGGGATCGTCAGCGAACAGGCGCGCGCGCTGCAGCGCATCGCCTTCAGTCCGATCGTGCGCGAGGCGGGAGACCTCGCCA
Organism: uncultured Alphaproteobacteria bacterium; assembly: GCA_963799325.1. Classification (GTDB taxonomy): domain Bacteria; phylum Pseudomonadota; class Alphaproteobacteria; order Rhizobiales; family Rhizobiaceae; genus Pseudahrensia. Next base: position 135,576 of record CAWCWS010000009.1, read on the forward strand.
ACGGGTTGTTCGATGCAAAGGCCCGCATGGTTTCGCAGGCCGTGACCGGCACCCCCGGCCATATCAATTCGCTTGCGGCAGCCGCGCGCAACCTGCTCGACAAGATCGACATCGACGATCTGAAACCCGGTGATGTGCTCATCACCAACGACCCGTGGATGTCGGCAGGGCACTTTTTCGACATCACAGTCCTGTCGCCGATCTTCCGCAACGACCGCATCATCGGCTATGCGGGATCGACCATCCACCACAGCGATATCGGCGGCTACGGTATCGGCTCCGGCGCCCGGGACATTCACGAGGAAGGTCTGTGGATCCCGGTGATGAAGCTCTACGAGGCGGGCAAACCGAACAGGACGCTGTTCGACATCATCAAGCGCAACGTGCGCACGCCGGACGCGCTGATGGGCGATCTAGGCGCTCAGGTCTCCAGCGGCATGATCGCCTCGGAACGGCTGAACGCCCTGTGTGACCGCTACGGGCTGGATGATATCGAAGACCTGTCGGAAGACATCATTGCACGGTCCGAAAAGGCGACGCGGGACGCCATCCGCAAACTGCCGGCGGGCACCTATCACGGCTCGTCCCGCTTCGATGTGCCGGGTGGCGAAATCATCGAATTGAAGACCGCGGTGACGGTGGATGCGGAGGCCGGTGAAATCACCATCGATTTTGCCGGTTCGTCCGGCCCGAGTTCGATGGGGATCAACGTGGTTCCGGCCTATACCCACGCCTATGCGACCTTCGCCATCCGCTCCACGCTCAACCCCCAACTGCCCAACAATGCCGGTTCGCTTGCGCCCATCAAGCTGAAGCTGCCGGAAGAATGTGTGGTCAATGCGCGCTACCCGTCGCCGGTAAATGCGCGCCATGTGGTCGGCATGTATGTGCCGTTCCCGATCCTGAAGGCACTGGCGCAGATCGTGCCCGACGCGGTGGTGGCGGAAGGGTCCGGCGCCGTCTGGACGATCCAGGTGCAGGGCAAGGATGCCGAAGGCCGACCGTTCACCAGTTCCATGTTCAACTATTCCGGCGGCATGGGCGCGCGGGCGACGAAAGTCGGCCTCTCAGCGATCTGTTACCCGACCGGGGTTTCGGCAGTGCCGGTGGAGGTTCTCGAAGCGTCCTATCCGATCGCCTTTACCTGCAAGGAACTGGAACATGGCACGGGCGGCACCGGCAAACAGCCCGGCGGAGACGGGCAACGCATCGGCTACCGGATGCGGACGGGCCGGAAATGGTTGCTCAACACGATCCCGAGCCGCCTGTCGCAAGCGCCTGAGGGACTCGCGGGCGGTGGTGATGGGGCCATCGGCGTGTTTCGGATCAACGGCGAGGATATCGCCGACACCCGCAAGCGTGAGATGCAACCAGACGATGAAGTGTTCATGATCACGCCCGGAGGCGGAGGCTACGGAGCGGCATGAACCTCGCTCACTGGTTGGTTCGGACAGCGCAAAGGTGCCCGGACGCGCCTGCGCTGATGCGTGGAACGGCTGTCGTTGCCGACTATCGTCGTTTCGCGGATCGGGCAGCGCGTCTGGGTGGGCTGCTCGGCAGGGCATACGGCATCGTGCCCGGCGACCGTGTGGCGATCTATATGGGCAATCGCCCGGAATATCTCGAACTGCTCTACGGCATCTGGTTCTGCGGTGCCGTGGCGGTGCCGATCAATGCAAAGCTTCACCCGCGCGAAGCCGCGTTCATACTGGAAGATTGCGGGTGCCGTCTGGTGTTCGTGCAATCCGGACATGGGGCCGAGAAAGACGGTTGGCCGAAAAAGTGCCATACCGTCGCTCTCGACGAACTGGAAGGCGGATGGGCTGAAAGCCCCCCTTTGATGGAACCCGCATTCCGCCGGTCCTCGGACCTCGCGTGGCTGTTCTATACTTCCGGGACGACCGGCACGCCAAAGGGCGTCATGCTGAGTTTCGGCAATCTCGCCGCCATGTCATATGCCTATCTGAGTGACGTCGATGACGTATTCGACACCGATGCAGCGCTGTATGCAGCACCGATTTCCCACGGCGCGGGGCTCTACAATTTCATCCACGTTCTGCGTGGCAGCCGCCATGTGGTGCCGGAATCCGGAGGGTTCGACGGGCCTGAACTGTGCGCCCTCATTCCGCAGCTGGACAACGTGTCGATGTTCGCCGCCCCCACGATGGTCAAACGCCTGTTGAGCGCGGCGCAGCAGGCAGGGTGGCACGGAGACGGGTTGCGAACGGTCGTCTATGGCGGCGGGCCGATGTATGTGGCCGACATCGAGGCCGCGACGGACTGGTTCGGCGACCGTTTCGTGCAGATTTACGGGCAGGGCGAATGCCCGATGGCGATTTCGGCCCTGTCGCGCGCCGACATCGCCGACCGGGATGCGGAGCAAAGGCTAGACAGGCTCGGTTCAGTCGGTCGCGTTCAATCCTGTGTCGAAGTGGCCATTCTCGATGCTGATGGGAACGGTGTGCCGCTGGGAGATATCGGTGAAATCGCCGTTCGGGGCACCCCGGTCATGGCCGGGTATTGGGGTAAGGAGGATGCCACGGCCGCCACCTTGCGTGATGGCTGGTTGTGGACGGGGGACATGGGGAGCCTCGACGCCAGCGGCTACCTGACGCTGCGCGACCGGTCGAAGGATCTCATCATTTCCGGCGGCAGCAACGTCTATCCGCGCGAGGTGGAAGATTGCCTGCTCACTCACCCCGCCATTTCCGAGGTTGCCGTGATCGGACGTCCGAGCGAGGACTGGGGCGAGGAAGTGACGGCTTTTCTCGTTGTCAGGGACGGGCATGTTGCCGATAGCAAGGAACTGGACGCGCATTGTCGGGCGCGCATCGCCGTTTTCAAATGTCCGAAGTCCTACACGTTCGTCAAAGCCCTGCCGAAGAACAATTACGGCAAGATCGAGAAAACGACGATCCGCACGACACGCTGGCAGGACGACGCATTGAACAATCAGGACGCAGGATAGCTGTCCGAGACGCGTGTTCAGAACCGGTTGACCGGCAGCTTCAGGTAGTGGTTGCCATCGTCTTCTGGCGGGGGCAGTTTGCCTGCCCGCAGGTTGACCTGCAGCGCCGCCAACATGCGGTCCGGCAGTGGCAGAGTCCGATCGCGTGTCTCGCGCTTCCTGATCCATTCGTCACGGTCTGTGCCGTGCGCGACGTGGATATTGTGCGCCAGATGCTCGGCAACCGTTGCCTCCCATTGGGGGTCGGACCGTTCGTCATTGGGGTAATCGTGTCCGACGAACAGGCGGACCTGATCTCCAAGCGCGAAGATCGCCTGAATGGAATCCCATAATTCGGCTGCCGATCCGCCCGGAAAATCACACCGGGACGTGCCCCTGTCCGGCTGCATCAGCGTGTCGTGCACCAGCGCGCAATCATCACCGACGACATAGCTGACAGACCCCAATGTGTGACCCGTCGACAGCATGACCCGCACGGACAGGTCGCCGATTTCGAAGCGGTCGGCATCCTCGAACAGGCGCGCGTAATGGGCGTCGACATCGAACGCGTCCGGCTGGTTGTAGAAGCCGCGCCAGAGTTTGGCGATGTCCCGGATTCGCGCACCGATGCCGTTTTCCACGCCGAACCGTTCGGCCAGAATGGCAGATGCGGTGAAGTGGTCGGCATGGGGGTGGGTGTCGAGAACCCACTGAACGGACAGCCCCTCCTTCTCCACGAGCGCTTCAATCTGATCGACCGCCCCGGTATCCGTGGCAAAGCTCTTGATGTTGAAGCCCTGCACCGGATCGACGATCGCGCAGGCCTTCGTGGCAGGGCAGGCAACGACATACTGCGCCGATCCACTCGGCGGGTCGTACAGGCCCCAGACATCCGGCGACACCGGGCCAGTGGATGGCGAATGACGAACGACACGCTTATCGGATGGCGTGGTCATGGGTTCAGGCTCCCTGCCGGCCGGGCGATGTTCCCGATACGAGGGCAGCCTTGATGGGGCCGCCCACCAGCATTCCAGCCAACATGGCAGGTACGAAAACAAGCGTTCCGGTTGCCGCCAGCGGAAGGGCGGTCCAGGCCGGTCCGGGACAAAAGCCGCCAATGCCCCAGCCGATACCGAACAGGGCAGCGCCCGTCAGCAGTGGCATGTCGATCGCAGTATTCGATGGGAGTTCGAACCGTTCCATGAGGACGGGCGTCTTTCGCCGCCATGCCAAGCGAAATCCCAAGAACGCTGTCAGCGACGCGCCGCCCATGACGAAGGCGAGGGAGGGATCCCAGTTGCCGAAGACATCCAGAAAGTTGAGCACCTTGGCCGGGTCCGACATGCCGGACACGACGAGACCCACACCGAAAACGAGACCGGCGAGAAAGCCGAGAAGAACCCGCATCGTTCAGCCTCCCCACACGTGGCGCAGGAGAAAGACTGTCAGGCCCGCAAAGGCCATAAACGTGGCGACGGCTGCAAGCGACCGTCGTGACAACCGTGCAAGCCCGCATACCCCGTGACCGGAAGTGCAGCCCGACCCGAGTGTGGTTCCAATGCCGACAAGAAGACCCGCCACGGCCATGCCGACAAGGTTGTCGGATACGGTCTGCTGCACGGTGCCGCCAGCCAGCCCGACGAGCAGTGGCGCGGCGATCAGCCCCGCGAGGAACGCCAGCCGCCACCCCCAGTCATCGGCCTTTCCGACCAACGGGTTCAAAACACTCATCGCCCCTGTCGATATGCCGGAAATACCCGCTATCCGCCCGAACAGCGCCATAACCATCACAGCGGAAACGCCGATCAGGATACCGCCGATGAGTGACGCCCAGGGCGTAAAGGGCGTGATGATGTCCGGTGGCACAGGAGTTTCCTTGGCAGACAGGTGTTACGATGATAAATATTAGAACAGTGTATATTAGGCAAGCATGATTTAGGAAGTGATGGAGACGGCTGATCCGGCGGCGCTACAGGCATTGGAGGCTCGTGCCGAAGACGTGGCCCGCCGTCTTGCGCTCATGGCCAACCCGAAACGGCTGCTGATCCTGTGTTTCCTTGCCAACGGTGAAGCGACGGTCGGTGCAATTCAGAACGCTGTCGGCATCGGTCAATCATCCCTGAGCCAGCACCTCGCCAAACTGCGCAAGGGGGGCGTCTTGAAAACCAGACGCGAGAGCCAATCGATCTACTACACACTCGCCGATGAGCAGACCATCGCCTTGATGGCATCGCTATACGAGACGTTTTGCGGAGCAGAGTGAAACATATACCAATGAGCGGACTGGCCTGAAAGTGTAAGATTTCCGCTGGCATTTTCGTGTGACCTTGCGGCCGGATAGATTCGATCCATGGAAGTTCATCGATCAACGTTATCGCCGGATTTGAATGGCGATATTTCCAGTGCATCCGTCACCAAGCGCCGAGTCATGACAGACCTATGATCGCATATCTTGGCCTTTTCACCTCTGCTCTCGTAGCCGCAACGATCCTTCCGATGCAATCAGAAGCGGTTCTGGCCGGGCTTCTGATAGCCGCGTCCCATCCGGCATCCATTCTGGTCATCGTAGCGACGACAGGGAACGTCATCGGGTCCGTCATCAACTGGTACATCGGACGATATCTATTGAAATTCAGGGACAAACGCTGGTTTCCCGGCTCCGGGCGGCAACTTGAGCGCGCTCAGAACTGGTATGGCCGTTACGGCCGGTGGTCGCTTCTGGGCAGTTGGCTCCCGGTAATCGGCGATCCACTGACCGTTGTTGCGGGGCTCATGAGGGAGCCTTTGATCTCATTCCTCGCTTTGGTCACACTAGCCAAGGCAACACGATATATTCTACTTGCGGCAGCCACCTTGGCATGGCTGTGAACGTCTGAAGTGACCGTTGCGGGTTTGATCTCGAAACGATCGTGTCGTGAACGGAAATCAACTTTGCATCCAGTCAGGCGCTATTTGCACTGCCCTGGTGCCGGTCAGGTGCCGGATGCGCTCCAGTTCCACGTCCAAACCCTTGCAAAGCTCACGGCCTGGCCTCGTTCCATGTTCCGGCCAGAATGCCCGAACCGCGACGATGTCACCGTTGCGTTTCGCATCGATCCGTCCGACCAGACGGTCACCCCACAGGACCGGGAACACGTAATAGCCGTAGGTGCGCTTCGCCTCCGGCACGAAAATCTCGATGCGATAGCGGAAGCCAAAGAGCCGCTCGGTTCGTGCCCGGTCGCGCAGCGCCGGGTCGAAGGGACTCAGTATGCGGACGCGGCGGGAAGGTTCCGGCAGCGTCTTGATACTGTCGAGACTGCTCGCGGTGGTGTATGCCGGCCGGCGGGCCCCATCGGCTGTTTCAAAGTGTATCTCGATGATCCGGCCCGTCGAAAGCGCCTGCTCACACCAGCGTTTCGCTTCGTCGCGACGAACGATGTCGAAGAACGCAGCCAATTCACCGCTCGTCCCGAACCCGAGCCGTTCGAGCGCCGATCGCATGGCCCAGTCCACCGTCTCTTCCACGTCCACGCGCTTTGCCAGCAGGCTTGCCGGTATGACCCGCTCGACACGATCGTAATGTTTTCGGAAGCCGCTTCGATGGCTGACGGCAAGCTCGCCGGATCGCCATAGATACTCCAGTGCCGTTTTGGATGGGTGCCAGTCCCACCAACCCGACGAGCCGGAAGGATTGGCTGCCGCGTTCGGCCTGACATCCAGCGAACTGGTTGGCCCGTGATCGGATATGTGGCGGCGCACCCTATCAAGTTCGTCGTTCCAGCCGTGGCGGCGCCGTCTTGTCCAGTTTGCCATCATACGCTCGGCATCCCGTGCGAACTTCAGGCGCCACATGGGATAGAATTCCATCGGGATGACGGCGGCATCGTGCGTCCAATGCTCAAAGGCTGACCGTCGCCGCGCAACGAGTTGTTGCAGAGCCACCGGCCGATACCGTCCCCGGCGTGACCAAAGAATGAGATCGTGTGCCCGGGCAAGCGTGTTGACGCTGTCGATTTGCACGAAGCCCAACCTTTCCAGCACAGCTTCGAGATCTTCCGCTCTACCCGACCCTGAGCCAGGACGCAGGAGGAGGTGCCGGTGGAGAAAAAGGCGGCGAGCCTGCCGATTGGAGAGCAACGTGCGGGTCACAGGTCGCAGCAGGGGCTGTAGGTTGGACCGCAGCAGGGCCCGCAAAGCCACCCCGAATGGTGATCCGCTCGACAAGCGTTTTCACCAATGGAAATCCGCTTCGTCTTCAAACGACCGTTCCCCCTTGGGGCGGGATGCAGATGTGGTCTATCGGAAAAGAGGGGTCATAGCGACCACGCTTTCTCCTCTCCCCGTCCAACAAGCCATTTTACGGTCTGTGAGACGATAACCGTAATAAACGGTATTTGTCAGGGTGGTCCTGACGCGTATAAACGAAAACGGCGGGGAAATCCCCGCCGCCTCCTGCAATCCAGTTGCGCCGTGGATCATTCACGGCTTCAGACGTTTTTCAAGCAAGCTCGATCTTTGCAACGGCGGTCTTGCCGCTGCGGGAATCGACTTCCGTATCGAACTTGACTTTCTGTCCTTCAGAAAGGCCGGTTATGCCGGAGCGTTCCAGAGCAGTTGCATGGACGAAAACGTCCTGCGCGCCGCCTTCCGGCTCAATGAAGCCGAAGCCTTTTTGGTCGTTGTAGAATTTTACAGTTCCGTTGGTCATTTTTAGGCCTTTCGCCAATGAACACATCTAAGAAATGGGCTCGAACCCGTGTGCTCATACAGATATGCTCACTTTTGGGAACCCAGCAGAACGTGCTGCTGGCGAAAAACCGTGTGCGTATTCGGTCCGAGATAATGGCAATATGCTTGAAGCCTGCCCAAAGCAAGCTCGATGACAACAGGTAGCGGCACCAGCATGAGTGCGGGGCTTGATCAAAGGCGATATTACACGGCTCGTATCGACACCAAAGCTGGCAGAATTGGCAGCGATTCATTTCGGACCTACAAGCTGCTCCTAAATGCCAAAGCCCCGAGCCCGGTATGAAGATCAGAAATCTCGATACGTTCTACTGGGTCGCAACGCTTGGCAGCTTTCGCCGCGCCTCCGAGAAGCTCAATCTCACGCAGCCGGCGATTTCAGCCCGCATTCACGTTCTCGAACAGGATCTGGGAACCGGGGTGTTCCTGCGCGAGGTCCGCAATGCCGAACTGACCGCCGAGGGCCGTCGGCTTCTGCCGTTTGCCGAACGGCTCATGCGGCTCGATCAGGATGTGCTTTCGGCTTTTGCCGACACGACCGTCGTCGAACAGACCATCCGTCTCGGCTCGTCGGAAACCGTGGTTTCCACCTGGCTGCCGGATTTTCTCGGCCATCTGAACCGGTCCAGACCGGGGCTGAGTTTCGACCTGACCGTCGATGCGACCGACAATCTCCGCAATTCCCTGGTCGCGCGGGAGCTCGATATCGCGTTTCTCATGGGTCCGGTCGCGGAGGTGAGTGTGAACAACCATGACATTTGCGGCTACGAGATGGTGTTTGCAGCGACACCGCATATCGGCGCTCGGCACAATGCCTGGAGTGCAGTGGAAATCGCGCGCGAACCGATCCTGACATTCGCCAACAATACGAAACCCAACCGGCAGATTCGTGAATTGCTCACACCGTATGCAGCCGCCAATCTCGATATGACGACATCGACGTCGCTTGGTGCTCTTATCCGGTTGGCCAAATCCGGCTTGGGTATCTGTGTGGTCCCCAAATCCGTGATCGCGGCGGAACTGGCGTCCGGGGATTTGGTGGAGCTGCGGACAAAGCTCTCTCTACCGCCAATTCTGTTCACCGCGTCCTATGTTTCGGATAGCGCTTCCGGCATCTTGATGGCAGTCATCTGCGAAGAGTTATCCGCCTTCCTGCACAGCCGGACCATCAAAAATGTCTATCAAACCTAGAAAACAAGTTCGATTGGATTGTTCCTCACGTTTTGCTCCAGGGTCTTCTGGAGGAGACGGGCATGTTATCGGACGAATTGTTCAAGACAGGTTTGCAGGTGCGGCAGAAGGCACGGTCCGGTGCGTTCACCGGTCAGACTGCCGGGCAGGCACCTGATGTTCTCCAGGGCAACGTCGTCATTCTACCTGCGCAATACGCTGCTGATTTTCTGCAATTTTGTCTGAACAATCCCAAGCCGTGTCCTTTGATCGACGTATCGTCGCCCGGTGAAACGGGGCTGCCGGCGCTGGGCGGTGATATGGATATCCGCTCTGATGTGCCTCGCTACCGTGTCCACCGCGATGGGGTTTTGCAGGGCACGATCGATGATATCAGCGACCTTTGGACAAGTGATCTCGTCACCTTCGTGCTTGGCTGTTCCTTCACGTTCGAGGACGCCTTGCAGCGTGAAGGGTTCGGTGTTCGCCATATCGAACAGGGCCGTAACGTGCCGATGTTCCGCACGAGTGTGGAGACGATTCCCGGCGGTGTGTTCAGCGGTCCCGTCGTGGTGACGATGCGACCATACCGGTTGGATGATCTGCCTGCCGTATACGACATCTGTTCGCGCTATCCCCACGCCCACGGAGCGCCATTATGCTGGGGCGACCCGGCCATGCTCGGGATCGTTGATCTGGACGTGCCGGACTACGGCGACCCGGTTGATATCCGCGAGGGCGAAGTTCCGGTCTACTGGGCATGTGGGGTCACGCCGCAGGCTGCTATCGCTGCCGCAAAACCTACGCTGTGCATCACCCATGCGCCCGGTTGCATGTTGGTCACCGATGTTCCCTCGAACACCACGCCGCTCATCAGCGCCTCGATGCGCGATTTCTGGCCGTTCTCTCACGACAATCCTAAACTCGATCCAACCCGAAACGGAGAAACACAATGAAAACCACACTCATCGCACTGCTGACCTCGGCCAGCGTGATGGCGCCTGCCGCAGCCGAAGACCTTTCGGTCGTCGGCAGCTGGTCCAGCCTTTCGCTCCACAACGATTACGAAAAACCCTTCTGGGGCGCGACGCTTCCCGAAGCCTCCGGCGGCACAATCAACACGTCCGTCACGACGCACAACGAGATGAACCTCGGTGTCGGCGAAGTCTTCCGGCTGCTCGGGCAGGGTGTCTTCGATGTGGGTATGACGGTGGGCGACTACGCGGTTGCCGATGCGCCTGAACTGGAAGGGCTCGACGTGCCGCTGGTCGCCATGTCGGCTGACAAGGCGAAGGCTGCGGTCGAAGCGGCCCGTCCGATGGTGGACGAGATATTCGAGACCCGTTTCAATTCGAAAGTGTTGGCCATCGCGCCCTATCCGCCGCAGGTCGTGTTCTGCAACAAACCTGTCGCCAATCTCGATGACCTCAAGGGGCTGAAAATTCGCGCGTCCGGTCGTATGACGGCGAAGTTCCTCGAAGCGCTGGGCGCGGAAGGGGTGAACGTCTCCTTCTCCGAGGTGCCGGGTGCACTTCAGAAGGGTGTCGTCGATTGCGCGGTGACGGGTGCCGGTTCGGGTTACAGCGCGGGCTGGTGGGAAGTTTCCACGCATCTGATGACGATTCCACTCGGTGGATGGGACCCGGTCGTGACGGCCATGAACCTCGACAAGTGGAACGGTCTGGATGCCGACACGCAGACCCTCATCAGCAAGGAGATCGCAGAGAAGTTCGAAGCGCCCGCATGGGCATCGGCGCAGGGAGCACTGGAAAACGACATTGCCTGCCTGACCGGTGAGGGCGAATGCGCCTCCGGCGACAAGCGTTCGATGACGCTGGTTGACGTGAGCGATGCCGATCTGGGCCGTGCTCGTGAAATCCTGCAAGGTGAAGTGTTGCCGGAATGGGCAGAACGGGCCGGGGGTGACTGGGCACAGCGCTGGAACGACACCGTGGGCAAGGTGGTCGATGTGACCATCGCGACGAAGTAAAAAGATGAACCGGGTGGCGGACACATTTCTAGCCGGACTACGCAAGATCAATCGCCTTGTGGCGATTGGGGTCGGCATGATGTTCCTGTCATGCGCTGCGCTCGTCCTGCTGGACATCGTGCTCCGCCGCCTCGGTTCCTCACTCGGAGGAACCGACGAAATATCCGGCTACGTCATGGCCATCGGCACGGCATGGGGCATGGCTTTTGCATTGCTGGAACTGTCACACGTACGCATCGACTTCCTGCGCAATCTGACCATGCCGCGCTGGCGGGCGATGTTTGATCTGTTTTCGATGTTGGTATTGGCCGGAACGGTGTCCGTCATCGCGTTCCAATGCTGGCCGGTCGTCGCGGCCACACTGAAAAACGGGTCGCGCGCCAATACTCCGCTGGAAACGCCGCTGGCGCTGGTTCAACTTCCCTGGATGCTGGGGTGGGCATGGTTCGCCGTTATGGCTTGGTTGACGTTCGTGGCTGCTGCCAATCTCGTCTGGCGCGGTGAGTTCGATGCCAGCGAACGTGTGATCGGGGTCTTCCCTGAACACGAAGCCATATGGGAGGAGCAGGCCTGATGTTGCCGTTCGTCTCCTTCGGTTTGCTCGGCCTGCTCACGCTGTCCATCCCTGTGGGCATCGTGTTGTTCTTGCTGGGCTTTGGGGTGGATCAGTTCTTCACGCCCTTTCCGCTGCTGCGCGGATTGGGTTCGATGGTCTGGTCCACCTCCAACAACGCGGCGTTGATCGCCATTCCGTTCTTCGTCCTGCTGGGCGAAGTGCTGGTGCGAACGGGCATTGCCGGGCGCACCTATGCGGCGCTGGACCGCTGGGTCTCCTGGATGCCGGGCGGACTGGTTCATGCCAATATCGCAACCGCAACGATGTTCTCGGCCACGTCGGGGTCGTCGGTCGCCACCGCCGCAACTGTGGCGACGGTTGCCATGCCACAAGCGGAAAAGCTGGGTTACGATCCGAAACTGTTCTCGGGTGCCATCGCCGCCGGTGGCACGCTGGGCATCATGATCCCGCCCTCCATCAACCTCATCGTGTACGGCTTCCTCACGCAGACCTCGATACCGCAACTCTTTCTGGCAGGCCTCATTCCCGGCATCGGGCTTGCCATTCTGTTCATGGTGATCGCTGCTGCGATTTGCATGGTGAAGCCCGAACTCGGCGGTCCGCGCCGCACGTTTCCCCTGGGTGAGATGATCAGGGGTCTGGCCGATCTGCTGCCGATCATCCTGCTGTTTTCCGCCATCATCGGCTCCATCTACAAAGGCTGGGCCACGCCCACGGAAGCAGCGTCAGTCGGTGTCGGCGGTGCCTTCCTCATCGCCGCCATCTTCAGCGGTGTGACGTGGCGGATGGTGGTCGACAGCGTCATGGGCACGGTGAAGATCACCTCCATGATCATGCTCGTTGTCATCGGCGCGTCGTTTCTCAACTTCACCCTCTCGGCCGCCGGTCTATCGGGCGAATTACGCGGGTTCCTCGAAGGACTGGGTCTGAGCCCATTCGCGATGCTGATGGTACTGGTGGGGATGTACATCGTGCTCGGCTTCTTCATCGAAACGCTGTCGTTGATGGTCATCACGATTCCCATCGTCGTCCCCATCATTGTCAGTCTCGGCTTCGATCCGATCTGGTTCGGTATCCTGATGATCGTGCTCATCGAAATGGCCCTCATCACGCCGCCCGTCGGACTCAACCTCTATGTGGTTCAGGCGGCGCGTCGTAGCGGTTCGATGGGCGAGGTCATGCTCGGAGCAGTACCCTTCGTGATCGCCATGCTGGGCATGGTGGCGGCTCTCATCGCGTTTCCCCAGATCGCGCTCTATCTGCCGCAAGCGCTCAACTAGCCTCGCGAGAAGTTGCCCCTTTCAACTCCATCTCTTGCAATCCGTGCGGTTATCTCGCGGGGAAACCGGACAGTCATGAACAACGTCCTATCGAACTGGGCCGATGTGAGATTGGATTTGGATCGACCGGAGTGGTACCGTCGTGCCGGAAACTGCAGGCGCCCGTTCTCATCGAACGTTCCTCGCGGTTGGCGATAGATCGAATATCACAATTGCAAAGTTGACTTCCGTACTGTTGATCGACACCGCCTCCAGGCCGCTCACGCACAATTGGAAACACTCATGCTGCCCTTCAAACCTGACATGTTTCAGGATCGCACGGTCGTCATTACGGGTTGCGGGCGCGGTATCGGTCTTGCTGTGGCAACAGCCTTCGCGGCATGCGGAGCACGTGTGCTGGCCCATAGCGGACGCCGTGGAACCGCAGCCGCACTGTCAGGCGTCGCCGAGGCGGTCTGCGAATACGATTTCACCCAACCTGCGGAACTGGACGCCTTTACCCGATGGGTGGCCGAACGGTCCGGGCGTGTCGATGTGCTCGTCAACAATGCCGGAACGATGTTCGGGCGCTATCCGGCCGATGCGCTGGACCTGGACGATTACGATAAAATCGTCGCCTTGAACCAGACCGCGGTCGTGCGCGTGACCGGCGGGCTCATTCCGCTGCTTCGAAAGTCGAAAAGCGGCGCCATCGTCAACACGGTCTCCATCTCGGCAACCACGGGGGGAAGTCCCGGGTCGTCGATCTACAGCGCCACGAAGGCGTTCGTCGCGACATACACGAAAGCGCTCGCGCGGGAGCTTGCGCCCGATGGCATCCGTGCCAATGCCGTTTCACCGGGCACGATCGATACGGATTTCCACGACGCGCTATTCGTCTGCGGAGAAGCTGGCGGCGGCACGAAAGTCCATTCCGTTGGGAAGGCTCGGCACGGCGCAGGATTGCGCTGCCGCATACCTGTTTCTCGCCCACCCCGAAACTGCCGGATACATCACCGGGCAGACACTGGAGATCAACGGCGGCCAGTTGATCGTCTGATCGATCAGGGCGTGCCCATAAAAAAGGCCCGGGACTATCCCGGGCCTTTCTCTTTAGCGTGAGGGTTAGACCCTACTCGGTCCAGCTCTTGATGAGCTCGTCGTAGGAGACGGTCTCGCCCGCAGGCTTCTCGTTGTCCAGCTTGGCGACGGGTGCCCCGGGCTCGTCGAGCCAGAACTGCACGTCTCTCGGCTCGTTCATCTTCGGGCCGATATCGCCTTGCACGCCTGCACGTTCCAGACGCTCCATCACGCTTTCCTGCGCCTCGCAGAGGCTGTCGAGAGCCTCCTGAGGCGTTTTCGCACCGGACATGGCGTCACCGATATTCTGCCACCAGAGCTGTGCCAGCTTGGGGTAGTCCGGCACGTTGGTGCCGGTCGGCGACCATGCCACGCGGGCGGGAGAGCGGTAGAATTCCACCAGACCGCCGAGTTTTGGCGCGCGCTCGGTGAAGTGGTCGGAATCGATGGTGGACTGACGGATGAACGTCAGGCCGACATCGGACTTCTTCAGATCGACCGTCTTGGACGTCACGAACTGAGCGTAGAGCCATGCGGCCTGTGCGCGATCCACCGGGGTGGATTTCATGAGCGTCCAGGAACCGACATCCTGATAGCCGATCTTGGTGCCTTCGCTCCAGTACGCGCCGTGCGGGAGACGGGGCCATGCGCCACTTGGGCGTGCCGTCGTCGTTCATGACAGGCAGACCCTCTTTGACCGTGTCGGCGGTGAAGGCGGTATACCAGAACATCTGCTGGGCGACGTTGCCCTGCGCAGGGATCGGCCCGGCCTCGCCGAAGGTCATGCCGGCAGCTTCCGGTGGCGTGTACTTCTCAAGCCACTCGATCGCCTTGGTTACCGCGTATACGGCGGCCGCATCGTTGGTCGCACCACCACGGGTCGTGCAGGAACCGACGGGCTGGGATTGCTCGTTGACGCGAATGCCCCATTCGTCGACCGGCAGGCCGTTCGGCTCGCCTTTATCGCCCATCCCGGCCATCGACATCCACGCATCGGTATAGCGCCAGCCGAGCGACGGGTCCTTCTTGCCGTAATCCATGTTGCCGAAGACCTTGCCCTCGACGCCGAGGCGCGCAAGATCGCGACCGGTGAAGAATTCGGCGATGTCCTCATAAGCCGACCAGTTGACCGGCACGCCGAGGTCGTAGCCGTATTTCTCCTTGAAATCGGCCTTGTTCTGCTCGTCGTTGAACCAGTCGTAGCGGAACCAGTAAAGGTTCGCGAATTGCTGGTCGGGCAGCTGATACAGCTTGCCGTCGGGTGCGGTGGTGAATTTCAGGCCGATGAAATCGTCGAGATGCCAGCGTGGGCGACGTAACGCTGGCACCTTCTCCCGCCATCCAGTCGGTCAGGTTGCGGACCTGCTGATAGCGCCAGTGGGTGCCGATGAGGTCGGAATCGTTGACGTAGCCGTCATAGATGTTCTCGCCCGACTGCATCTGCGTCTGCAGTTTTTCCACCACGTCGCCTTCGCCGATCAGGTCATGCGTGACCTTGATGCCGGTGATGGCGGTGAAGGCCGGGGCCAGCACCTTGGATTCGTATTCGTGCGTCGTGATCGTTTCGGAGACGACCTTGATCTCCAGGTCCGTGAACGGCTGGGCCGCATCGATGAACCACTGCATTTCGGCCTTCTGCTCGTCCGGCGTCAGGACGGAAAGGCCATTGATTTCCTCCGCGAGGAATTTCTCCGCGGCTGCCATGTCGGCCTGCGCGGTGGCCGTCGCCGCCAGCAGGACGGCAAAAGCCGAGGTTGTCATCAGAAATGAACGCATAGTCGTATTCTCCCATTGTTCAGTTTTAACGTTGCCGAGTTGGCCCCGGTCTTGATGTCGGTTTGTACGATTGTGGCACGTTAAACGGTCTTGAACACCCCGAAAGCGTAGACCGCCGAAATAACCAGCGCCCACCAAAGCTGATCACCCATGAGACCGAGCCATGCGAGGTGAATGAACGCCGCGCCGAGCAGCGAAATGAACAACCGGTCGCCCCGGGTCGTCTCGAAGCGCAGGATGCCGACGCGCGGATTGCCGCCGGGCGAGAAATATTCCCACACGCACATGGCAACGAGGCACGAGACGATCCCGCCCCAGATGAGGGCGGTGGGCAGCGTCCAGGCCATCCATGAGAGGTCGATCATATCTTGGGCTCCTCGCCTGGGGCACCGACGTGCAGGTCGGTCGTCATCACCGGCCTCCGTGCCGGTGATCCAGCACCGGGTCCTGTGGAAACGGCTCGTACCGCTTCTCGAACGTCGGAACGAACGGGTTATCCTGTTCGTAGCAGGTTTCGAAAAGATCGTTCCAATCTGGATTCCATCCTTCGATCAAATTGAGCTTCCAACCACGTTTGTATTTCTTGATCGACTTTTCACGCTGGATGGCACTTTCGATTCCGTTGTGCCGCTCGTACCAGACCAGACGGTGACAGTCGTATCGCGAGGCGAAACCTGATTTGATGCCCTGCCGGTGCTCACTCACACGGCCCTGCAGGTCGGACGTTACACCGGTGTAGAGCGTGCCGTTGCGAGCGGACGCCAGTATATAGACGTAACCGCTCATCGCTGCGACCGAGAGGCTGGATTGCCGGGACGACGCCCGGCAATGACGGAGTTCGGGTAGCACCCCATCACACCCTCCCCAAGGCAAAGCCCTTGGCAATGTAATTCCGCACGAAATAGATCACCAACGCCCCCGGCACGATCGTCAGCACACCTGCCGCTGCCAGCACGCCCCAGTCGACGCCGCTTGCGCCCACCGTCCGCGTCATGATCGCGGCAATCGGCTTGGCGTCTGTCGTCGTCAGCGTGCGGGCGATGAGCAGTTCGACCCATGAGAACATGAAGCAGAAGAAGGCCGCGACCCCGATGCCGGAGGCGATGAGCGGGGTGAAAATCTTCACGAAGAATGTCGGGAAGGAATAGCCGTCGATATAGGCCGTCTCGTCGATCTCCTTCGGCACGCCGGACATAAAACCTTCCAGAATCCATACCGCAAGCGGCACGTTGAACAGGCAATGGGCCAGCGCCACCGCGATATGCGTGTCGATCAGCCCGAAGGCCGAATAAAGCTGGAAGAACGGCAGCACGAACACCGCCGCCGGGGCCATGCGGTTCGACAGCAGCCAGAAGAACATGTGCTTGTCGCCGAGAAACCGGTAGCGCGAGAATGCGTAGGCGGCAGGCAGCGCCACGCCGAGCGAGATGACCGTGTTCAACACCACGTAGATGATCGAGTTGATGTAGCCGTTGTACCAGGACGCATCGCCGAAAATGACGGCATAGTTGGCAAGCGTCGGGTTGGCGGGAAACAGCGTGAACGACGACAGGATTTCCTGGTTCGTCTTGAAGCTCATGTTCACGAGCCAGTAGATCGGGAGCATCAGGAAGGTGATGTAGACGGTGGGCACGAGCCATTTCCACGACCGCTTTCGCACCGCGCGGTTGGCCGTGCCGTCCACCAGCTTCGTGGTTGTGGCAGGCGGAACGGCGGGCGGCAGATCGTGGACTTCGGTCGTGCTCATTCCTCCACCTCCCGCGGCTTGTCGGTATCGAGTTGCGTCATCACCGTGAAAAACACATAGCAGACGAGCAACACGATCAGCTGGTAGATCAGCGACATGGCCGCCGCCGGACCGAGATCGAACTGGCCGATGGCCTGATTGACCAGATCGATGGACAGGAACGTGGTGGAATTGCCCGGTCCGCCGCCGGTCAGCACGAACGGTTCAGTGTAGATCATGAACGAATCCATGAACCGCAGGAGTACCGCGATCACGAGCACGCCTCGCATCTTCGGCAGCTGGATGTAGCGGAACACGGCCCAACGGGATGCTCCGTCGATGCGCGCCGCCTGATAATATGCCTCGGGAATGGACACAAGACCCGCGTAACACAGCAGAACCACAAGGCTCGTCCAGTGCCACACATCCATCACGATGATCGTCAGCCAGGCGTCGAGAACGTTGGACGTGTAATTGTAGTCGAAGCCCAGCTGCTTTAGCGTATAGCCGAGCAGGCCGATATCGGAACGGCCGAAAATCTGCCAGATCGTGCCGACCACGTTCCACGGGATGAGCAGCGGCAGCGCCATCAGCACGAGGCAGACCGGCACGCCCAGCCCCTTCTTCGGCATCGACAGCGCAATCGCGATGCCGAGCGGAATTTCGATGGCGAGAATGATACCGGAGAACAGCAGGTTCCGGCCCAGCGCGTTCCAGAAGCGGTCGGAATGCAGCGTCTGGATGAACCATTCCGTCCCGGCCCAGAAGAACTGGTTGTTGCCGAACGTGTCCTGCACGGAATAGTTGACGACGGTCATGATGGGAATGATCGCCGACAGGGCGACCAGTGCGAAAACCGGCAGCACCAGCAGCCATGCCCGGTTGTTGTAGGTCTTGTCCATCAGGCGCTCCCCTCGGGTCGGACCAGATGATCGTTGCGGTAGACATTCACCTTGGTCGCGTCGAAGACCAGCGTCGGGTCCGTGGGCACCGGCTCTCCTTCGTTCAACACGATGTCGAGCGCCATGTCGTCCACCTTCGCGCGGACGATCTTGAAGCGACCGATATCCTCCACCGCGTCCACCCTTGCCGGAATGCCGCCCTTGGCGAAGGAGATGAATTCCGGGCGGATGCCGATCTCGATCTTGCCCTGCTGCGGGCCGTAGCCGCCCTTGAGACCAACCTCATGGGAACCGATGCGGGCTTTTGCGCCCTCCACGGTTGCAGGCAGGATGTTCATGCCGGGCGAACCGATGAAATAGCCGACGAAGGTGTGGGCAGGGTTCTCAAACAGCTCTTCCGGCGTGCCGATCTGCACCACTTCACCCTCGAACATCACCACCACCTTGTCGGCGAAGGTCAGCGCCTCGGTCTGGTCGTGGGTGACGTAGATCATCGTGTGGCCGAGCTGGCGGTGCAGTTCCTTCAGCTTGGTGCGCAACTGCCACTTCATGTGCGGGTCGATCACCGTCAGCGGTTCGTCGAACAGGATAGCGTTGACGTCGTGGCGCACCAGCCCGCGCCCGAGCGAGATTTTCTGTTTCTCGTCCGCCGTCAGCCCGCGCGCTTTCCGGTTGGCCTTGTCGCGCAGATCGAGGACGCCGAGCATTTCGTCGACGCGACGGTCGATCTCACCCTGCTCGACTTGGCGGTTTTTGAGCGGAAACGCCAGGTTCTGCGCCACCGTCATCGTGTCGTAGATTACCGGAAACTGGAACACCTGCGCGATGTTGCGGGCTTCCGGCTGCAACTGCGTGACGTCGTCGCCGTCGAAAAGAATACGCCCACGCGAGGGCGTAAGCAGCCCCGAAATGATGTTGAGCAACGTCGTCTTCCCACATCCCGACGGACCGAGCAGGGCATAAGCGCCACCATCTTCCCAGGCGTGGTCGATTTCCTTCAACGCGAAATCCGCGTCCGTCTGCGGGTCGGATATGTAGGAATGTGCCAGATGGTCGAGGGTGATCCGGGCCATCAGGCGGCGACCTCCATGCGCTCTTGCGGTGCCGCAACGAGCGCGCCGTCGCTCGCGAAGACGAAGAAGCGGGATGGATCGAGGTAAAGCGGAATCCGGTCCCCGGTCGCGACACGGTGGACACCGTGGGTCAGGATGACGAGGCGCGTCTCGTCCATCCGGACGTGGATGAAGGTCTCCGAACCGGCAATCTCGCTGGTCGAAACCACGCCCTCCAGTCGCATGAAGGTATCCGCACTCTCGTGGAGCCGGATGTGATGAGGCCGTATGCCGATGCTGTAGGGTCCATCGGTCAGGCCTGTCATCGCTGCGGGCAAGGCCGTTTCGCCAAGGGAATGAACGATGCGGTCCCCGCGCTTTTCCATGGTGAGTATGTTCATCGGCGGGTCGGAGAAACGTCTGCGCCGTCACCAGATTGGCCGGGCGGTTGTGGACATCGATGGTTGCCCCGAATTGTGTCACCCGGCCCTCGTGCAGCGTCGCCGTATCCCCGCCAAGCAGCAGCGCCTCGTGCGGTTCGGTCGTGGCATAGACGAAGACCGCACCGGATTCCGCGAAGATGCGCGGCAGTTCAGCGCGCAATTCCTCGCGCAGTTTGTAGTCGAGATTGGCGAGCGGCTCGTCGAGCAGCACCAGTTCGGCGTTCTTCACGAGAGCCCGCGCAAGCGCCGTGCGCTGCTGCTGCCCGCCGGAGAGATTTAGCACGGTGCGTTCGAGGTAAGGCGTCAGCTTCATCAACTCTGCCGCCTCCTGCACTTTCGCGTCGATCAAGGCCTTGTCGACGCCTGCAACACGCAAGCGGCGAGGCGATGTTCTCGTAAACCGTGAAGGCCGGATAGTTGATGAACTGCTGGTAGACCATCGCCACGTTGCGCTTCTGGACAGGCTTCCCAACGACGCTCTTGCCGTCCATCAGGATGTCGCCGTGGGTCGGCCGGTCCAGCCCGGCCATGAGCCGCATGAGCGATGTCTTGCCGGACAGCGTCGGGACCCAGAAGAACGTTCAGCGAGCCTTTCTCCATGACGAGATCGACGCCGGAAATGTGAAACTGATTGCCGACCTTGCGTCCGACATTTCTCAATTCCAGCAAACGGTGAGCCCTCCCAAGCGCGATGCAGCCAGCTTCACAGCAAGCGTTGGGGCGATCAAGGGGGTGCGTGGAATATTCCGGCTGCATCCGCTTTGACGCAAATGGGTTTCGCTACTCGATACAATCAATTCGTGATCGGCAAACCGGCGTGAGAATGGATCGTGATGACGTGAGAAGACGGACCGTTCGACCGGCCGACGTCAAGCGGCGGATGGCTCACTTGAAGTCCACGATGGTCTTCTTCGATCCACGGGACACGGTTGAAACCACCGCGCCGGTACCGGACCGGAATATCGCCAAATCCCCCAAGGGGCGGTGAGCTATCGAACCGAAAATCATTTCCGACACGCTTGTCGCTCCGGCTACGTCACGCTCCGCTTTCAATCTGTCGCCCAGTGTGTCGGTGCTCGGGACGATCTAGACACCATTTGGTTTTGGAAGATTCTTGAACGCGGCTGCAGCTGCAGTCTGGTCCTGTAGACACATCAGCACCCATCGGCACATGATCCCATCGAAGTGCTCTCCGGATTGCGCAAAATCTGTCCCATGAGGGCTTTCATCCGGCAGGACCGTCTGGCAGGGCGGTTGCGTTGTATTGCGAGATCAAGCCGCAGACCGGAATGCGGGCTTTGGGGTTGGGTTGGGCAACACGGCGTCCAGCACGTCACCACCGACACTTCTCAAAGTAGATGTCGATGCCGTCCGGCAGTTCCGCGTTCAATGCGCCGGGAAGAGTTTTCCATGTCGGGGTCAAGTTTGATGACGCATTTGCCGTTCGTTATAGCGCAGTCCTGCCAACCGCCGGAGAGGACAACGCGGTCTCCTTCATCGAAACTGTCGATGTGGGACGTGACCACGTGCGAGACCGTGCCGCCTATCATCACGTCGCCAATCCCGACCGGCACTGCATAAGCTGGCGCATCGCTCATCCGGTCGCGCATGTTAGGGGTTCGGGGACAGATATTCGTTCTGCACGAGCATTTCGTCCTCATCCGCAAGATGTCGATTTTTAGCACGACCGCTCAATCCGAACCTGGATCATGTCGACGATCGTGGTCGGTAGCTTGCGAATGCGACGGCCTGTCGCCTTGGCCATTCGACTGTCATCTCGATGGTCGCCCGCTTGTCAGCCGCGACGAACCTGCCCTTTTGCAACGGATGCCGATGCATCGCACTCCACCAAATGCAGTGCGCTACGGCTAACTATATCTGCTGTCGATCGGAGCGCTTCTGGTCACCGCGACCAGCGTATTCGTCAGTTTGATCCTGAAACCCTTAAGCGACCGTAGTCTTATCCGGTTCTAGATTGTGATGGGAGGCGCATACGGGACCGGGCAGTAACACCATCTGCAACTGATGTTCAGAACATGCAGGATACCCAAATTCACCCTGCAGTCATCGACCCGAACGGAAGTTCGATTTCATTCGTGACAAATGAAAAACTTGTCGTTTCTTGAAATTTAGATCTGCACGTGCTTATTTTTTACGATCCGACATGGTTTCATGCGAGACAATTATTATGGCAGACGTTTCTTTCAATTTTAACAGCCCGGCAGACCAGTTCGATTTCGGAACGCCCCTCGTCTTCCATACAACGAATATCTCAGAAACAGCGACAAATTTCACTTACCGTGCCGGGTCAACCACATCAACTGTCAGTATATTCGGCACCGATTTCTCTTATATCGAATCGATGCCAGCGGGTGGAACGGCCATCAATGTCGCTATTGACCTGGCTGGAGATGATTTCTTTAACCCAGAGATCAGGATATTCAACGGCTCATTCAACCTGACTGAGCTTGGCGATGTCACGTCCGGCACTCTAATTGAAGAGCGGGAAAATGATCTGGCGTGGCGCGCGTTTCTCGGCAACAGCGACACCATCAATATGGATGGAGCCGCTCAAGTGACCGGCTTCGCTTTCAGCATTGCCGGTGATGGGCGCAATGTTTTCTTGTCCGATAATGTCATTGGAGCAAATGATACATTCACTGGTAGTTTGAACAATACGACCGACGCTTTCGGCGATTATTACGATATTGAGACGGGCGGTCGAGCGCCGTCCACCACGGCTGGATATGACGGTCTATCCCTACCTGCCCAAAGCCCATGTCGCCGCCACATCTGCCGGTGATTACATGGCGCTGCTGTCAGGTGGGCGATCATGACCGGGGACATGAACGATACGCCACAGCTTCTGCTGGCCCATCATCTGAAGGCCCTGCGGCTGCCAACCTTCCTGCGGGAACATGACAAGATCGCAAAGCAATGTGCGGCTGAGGGTGTCGATCATTCCCGCTATCTGTTGCGATTGGCGGAACTGGAACTCATTGACCGGGAGCGTCGAATGGTGGAACGGCGCATCAAGGCTGCCAGGTTCCCAACAACTAAAAGTCTCGACAGCTTTGACTTCAAAGCCATTCCGTCCCTGAACAGTGAGGCGAAAGCACGCCATTGGTTCGAGTGCCGAGCCGAACGCTGGTCATGGAACTGGCCCGCTGCGATTACGTCACTGCCCGCGAGAACATCATTGCGGTCGGCAACAGCGGAACCGGGACTGAGGCCGAAGATGCGCCACCGGTCCGAGCACGAGGCCGAAGGCATATCGCACTTGGCCTCGGACTGGCCGCTTGCCAGAAGGGCCTGTCGGTCGGGTTCGTCACGGCATCGGCATTGGTCCACGAACTGTTGGAAGCCCGTGACGAGAAGCGTCTGCTGCGCCTGCAAAAGCAAATCGCCAAATACGCTCTGCTGATCATCGACGAGCTTGGATATGTGCCGCTGTCACCAACCGGCGCCGAGCTGTTGTTCGAGGTCTTCTCCCAGCGATACGAACGCGGCTCCACCATCGTCACGTCGAACCTGCCGTTCGATGAATGGACCGGCACCTTCGGATCAGAGCGCCTCACCAGTGCGCTTCTCGATCGACTGACCCATCATGTCCACATTCTGGAGATGAACGGCGAGAGCTATCGCCTCAAACAGAGCTCCAAGCCGAAAGACGCCTGAACCTTCCTCGAAATCCCTTGGCTGTCAGTGGTGTAGTTTTACTCCGGCGAATGGTGGGTTTTTAGTCCGGCGTTGACATGGCCACCCGCTACGACAAGCTCGCCGCCAACTTCCTGTCTGGTGTCGCCCTCACCACCGCCATCGCATTCTGGCTCTAATCGACTCTGAACCCTAGAGCGTTTTCCGATCGTATTGCGTCGTATTCTGCTGCAGCGAAGTAGTTGGCGCATTCGTTGGGAGGGAAGCGATCGATCAGGGTGCCGACGGTGGTCCAGAGGGCTTCGATGGTTCGTTCAGCCTTGGCTCGCAGCAGCGCTTTCAGTTTTGAGAACGCCATCTCGATGGGGTTGAAGTCGGGAGAGTAAGGCGGAAGGAAGCGCAATTCCGCGCCGACACGCTCGATCGCCTCGCGCACGGCAAGTGGCTTGTGCGCCGGAAGGTTGTCCATGATGACGATGTCACCGGGCCGCAGCGTCGGGACGAGCACCTGCTCGATATAAGGCGATGAACGCGGCCCCGTTCATCGGACCGTCGAGGACCATTGGCGCGGTCATGCCGGTCAGCCGCAGGGCGCCTGTAAAGGTCGTGTTCGGCCTTGCCCTTGAACCAGTGGCGGGAACCAGTGGCGGGCTGGCGGCCTCACTCCAATGGCCGTGGGGAACGGGTGAGCGGCATCGCTCGCCCTTCGGGGCACGCCCGTGGCGGCGCGCCATCTTCGTGTTCAGTCCGGTCTCGTCGATGAACACCAGCTTCGTTGGATCGAGATCGTGTTGGTTGTCGAACCATGTTTGCCGCCGTATCAGGACGTCCGGCCGGTCCTGCTCGCTGGCGTGCGCAGTCTTTTTTTCCATGTCACGCCGCGCCGGTCGAAGAACCGCCACACCGTGCCGATCCCGACATTGAGGCCGCGCTCGTCGGCCAGACGCTGCTGCATCTCGGCCAGGGTGATGTCGTCCTTCTCGCTGACCAGGCCCAGCAGGAAGTCTGCTTCCGCTTCGATCCGGCCGGAGCGGCGGTCGCCGCCCATCGGCAACGGATCGGTGCGACCGGCACGGTCCTGCCATCGCCACCGCACAGCCGTCGCAATGCCAATCCCGAACCGCGCTGCGGCCTGATGGGTGTTCACCCCGTCCCGCATCGCAGCGACCACCCGGTAACGAAGATCAATCGAAAACGCACGCGGCATTCAAACCTCCCTCAAAAGGAAGCTTGAATCACAATCCGAAACCAGACTCTACTCGCCCGGAAAACGCTCTAGCAAAGTGCAAGGCCGTTCCCGCAGACGGTGAGTCGCCGTGTAGAACAGTGAAACGGTATCGCCCCATTTTTAGCTGGGCGTTTTGGTAGAATTTATGCTGTTTGTTTGAGATTTTGTGCTGGCGTTACACCTCCTATTCCCATGTTTGGCCGTTCATTTTTGTAAGTCCATAGCCATCGTGTGGTGTGATCCTGAACCTGTTCCAGCGTATCAAAGTGATATTGCCCGAGCCATTCCTGGCGAACGGTTCGATTGTACCGTTCCACGTAGGCGTTCTGTGCGGCATGCCAGGCTGGATATACATCAGCTTGATCCCACGCTGTGCGGCCCACACTTAAAGCGTGGCGCTGATATATTTTGGAACATTGTCCACTCGAATCGCGTCAGGCCTACCACGCCAGCCAATAACTTGGTTCAATACTCGCACAACGCTCTCTAATGGCAGCGAGAAGTCGACCTCAATGGTCAGCACTTCGCGGTTGAAGTCGTTCAGAATGTTGAGTGTGCGGAAGGTGCGGCCATCGGCAAGCTGGTCTGCCATGAAGTCCATCGACCAAACGTGGTTTGACCC
The DNA here is from genome assembly GCA_963799325.1 of uncultured Alphaproteobacteria bacterium. Taxonomy (GTDB): domain Bacteria; phylum Pseudomonadota; class Alphaproteobacteria; order Rhizobiales; family Rhizobiaceae; genus Pseudahrensia. Next base: position 160,733 of record CAWCWS010000009.1, read on the forward strand.
ATCTGGAACCGTCAGAGCATCAGGTTTCTCACGCTTCAGCCGCCTACGGAGCTTTATGCGCATGTTAAGCTCCAGCTCCCGGTAGATGCGATACACACGTTAGTGGTTCCATCCAAAGCCACGGACATTGCGAAGGTGCAGATAGCACAGTCCAAGGCTCCAACTCTTCTTGGCCTTTGTTAGGGCCAGAAGCCAATCAGCGATCAACTCGTTTTCATCGCTCAATTTGGGCTTGTAACGATAGCAAGTCTCACCAATGCTGAATGTCCGACACGCACTGACGACGCTCAACTTTCGGTGTTGCACGGCCACAAGGCCATCTCTTTGCGTTGGGATAGCCTCCCACTTTTTTCCAAGCGCTTCCTTCAACACATCATTTTGCATCTGTGCTTCGGCGTACATCTTCTTAAGACGCTTATTCTCGTCATCCATATCCTTCATGCGGGAGATCAGTACGCATCCATGCCACCGAACTTGGCGCGCCATTTGTAAAAGCTGGCATTGCTCATCCCATGTTCGCGACACAACTCAGGCACGGGGACACCGCCCTCGGCCTGCTTCAAGATTTCAATAATGTTGGCTTCGGCAAAACGTGATTTCTTCATTCGAATTTTCTCCTAAATAGTAGTGAAAATATTCTAATTAAAAACTGCGCTAATTTCCGGGGGAATTACCCTTATACTGAAGATGGAAACGGAAGTCTGCTCACTCGTCGTAGAAAACCTCACTAGAGCAGGTTCATCTTACTCCGGTTCATAGCCAGCGGCTTTGAAGTAGTTGGCACATTCAGTTGGCGTGAAGGCGTCGATCAGGGAACCGACTGTGTCCCACAATTCCTCGATGGTCCGTTTTGCTGCCTTGCGCATCAGAGCCTTCAGCCTGGCGAAGGCGTTTTCGATTGGATTGAAGTCCGGGCTGTACGGGGGCAGGAATTCCAGACGGGCTCCTGCTCGTTCGATCGCTTCTCGGACTACGACCGGTTTGTGAGCGGGCAGGTTATCCATGATGACGACATCGCCAGGTTCGAGCGTGGGAGCGAGCATCTGTTCCACATAGGCCAGGAACGCCGCACCGTTCATCGGGCCGTCGAGTACGAAGGGTGCGGTCATTCCTGTCAGCCGCAACGCTCCCGTGAAGGTCGTTGTCTTCCAGTGTCCGTGAGGAATGGCAGCCCGGCACCGCTCGCCGCGTAGTGCACGACCGCGCAGCCGTGCCATCTTCGTAGACAGGCCAGTCTCGTCGATGAAGACCAGCTTCGCCGGATCGAGGTCGAGTTGTCCATCGAACCAGGCTTGGCGGCGTATCAGAACGTCAGGGCGTTGCTGCTCGGCAGCATGTCCCGTCTTTTTTTATGCGTAAAGCCGCAACGGCGCAGCCAGATACACAGCATGGCCCGGCTGATGCGAACGCCGTGCTCCGCTTGAAGCCGTTCAACCATCTCGGTCAGGGTGATATCCTTCTGTTCATCGATCATAGCGAGGATGAAGGCTTCGTGTGCATCGAGCCGTGAGCCCCGCGGCTTGCCCTGACGCCGTGCCGACGTCTCACCCTGCGAGCGTTGCCGGTCCACCCAACGTACGGCGGTCGATGGCGCAACACCAAACCGGCGCCCGGCACTCCGCGCCGAACTGCCGTCTGCAACCGCTTTAAGAACGCGGCCACGAAGATCATCGCTATAGGCTCGGGTCATCTCATTCTCCCCAAAAGGAGGATGGAATCAGCCTACACCGGAAAAAGCTACCCCGTATGATCCAGCGTTCGATGAACCTGCTCTAGGGAGTGTTGCAGGACACAATGCAATATGATCGGAAAATGCTCTAAATAAGTGGACAAAATCCTGACGGCTACTCGCGAACTACATGCTATCTGGGATTTGCATCAACGCATGCTCTAAGCTCTCGATCAGCCGACTTTCCGTTGGGATTTCGTCGTTAAGCAAAGCCAGCAGGGCGAAGAGCTCGCTTCGAACAATTGCAAAACGATCCCCGTCCTTCGACAGCAAATCGCCAGCCCGTACAATTGCTGCCCCTCGCCCTTTCTGGTGCTCACTTCGGCATAGCGGATGTGTGAGTATTGTTAAGGCTTGCTTTGCTTCCGCTTCGTTTTTGAATGGAGCTTTCATAGCTTCTTCAAATACAGCGAGGAGCCGTTCCCTTGCACCGTTCCTTAGGGTCGAGCCATCAACGTCTATTCCAGACACCGAAGTTGCGCTCGCCTCAAAGATCAAGACAGTACGCTCGAACTTTTCGAAAATCTCGTTGATTGGCTTTACCAGACGTCCGCATTCAACATCTGGCCAAACTATAAAGTCGATCAAACGGAAACAATTTCAAAAATGGAAGGTTAAGATTTCAAGAAATTTTCTAGAGCTGTCAAAAAAATGTGCATTAACGCAGCTCTGCCTTGCGCCGCACTGCCGTGGATATCAGGCTCAAGGTTCGGGGGACTGACGGGGTGGAATTGGACGTGGAGGCTTATCTACTATGCTTGCTGGAGGAGGCGTATGACGTCGCCATGGATATGGGCGACGGTCGGGTGGCATTTAAAATTGTTCAATTAATTGAGGTCGCTGACCTCCTACCATCACATGCTCCGCAAAGAGTTAGCGGTTCAGCAGAGCATTTCGGCGCAGTGACGAAGGATGCACATCCTCACGCACTGCGAAACGAACTGGACCTAGCAGCGAAGCAGAAAATGCTATCATTAGTGCAAAAAATTCTTTACAGTACGAACGAGGCCGACGGAGAATGACCAGCCATGTATCCTTTGAAAAATATTGCGCTGATCGCCCTAGCCGCCGTCACGATGCGGCGGACTAAAAACATCTCACATCTCGCGGCCGAATTGAACGTCGCACGCCCCACTGCCACCAGTCTTCTGGCAACGGCTGAGAAGATTGCCGGTGGAGCCTTGTTTGAAAGATCTCGTGGTACTTTCAATACAACGGAGACGGGAGAAGCCTTCACGAGCGCTGCTTCTGAATTACTGAGAAGTGCACGAGCTTTTGAAACTCCAGATGCAGTTCGTCTCAGTGGTCTGGCTTACCTTCGTCACGTAGACGACGGTGAGGCTTCAATAGCACAGCAGTATCCCTTCAACGATGTGTGGAACCAAGGTTCTTCTGAATTACGAACCGCTATAAATGTTTGGTGCGAGTCCAAAGGCGAAGTAGAAAGCGACGCATTTGCGGCCATTCGTGACCGCTTACTATTGATGCGGAATATCAAAGATGAATGGGTATTCATCGAGATTGGCCCGAAATCGGCACTATTTGATTGGATTGGTAGCGTTTTTGCACAAAGTGCAATCGGACGACCTGTAAATTCCAGTTATCTTGATAGAGCCGCTGACCGTTATTTGGTACCCCCGCTCGACCATTTACTGACTTTCGGCGGGGTTTGGTACGACCATGTGAGCACGATGCTACCTCGGCCAGGCACGAACGACCGAACACGCTACAATTATCAACGTGTGCTCATGCGTTGTTCTTTACCAGATGGTTCGCCCATACTTGCATCTTACGTATCTCGAACTGATCAGATCCAAATTTTGGGACTTGATCAGGCAGCTTGATCAGATGGCTTTGTCATTCGATGCAGACGATAGAGTTGTTGAAACGATAGCGGCTTGGCTTCGAAAGCAAGATCTATCAATTCAGTTGGGTGTTGATTTCCACGAGTTCCGTGATCGATGCAATGCTCAGGAATTGCGGCCACCGATCAAGCCGCCATTCGATCCTAATGAAGCATCTGCCCAGCCACTGAATGGCTTCTGGGTGTGCCTCTACGATCAGGATGGCCAGTTGTATCAGACACAAGCAATGAAGCTGCTAACCCTGGAGGATACAGACCTGGGTACATACACGTTTCAGAATCGAACGACTTTCCCGCTTGAATGTTCGCCTTTTAATACGACCAATATAACAACAAGCATGACAACGGCAGGTCATGAGATCACTGGCCGCGTTGCCTATCATGGTGAGTTATGGGGGGCACCCGGGCCAAACGGCCCCAGGGGGACTGCAATCACCCCTCTGTTCGCTCGCGCAGTCATTAGGATGGCCCTAGCCTACCTCCGCCCGGATCAGTACGTGTGCTTCATGGAGCCAAAAAACATTATGAGAGGTCTAGCAGCGCGTCTTGGATATGGCACCGCTGAACAGGGCAATTTATTGTTTCCGAAAGCCGACGGTTCCGGAGACGTTCACGTCTGGATGGTTCGAATGTCAGCGGACGAAGCACGATACAATACTGCAGTTGACCTCTCACTTTTGATATCACAATTCGGAGAACGCCGCAGAACAGTGTCACCTGAGCGCCATGTCGCATGATCAAAGTATGAAATTCTTCTGATAGACCAACATCGTCTAAACACTAAAAATGTAAAATTTGCGAGACCCCACTATCGTTCAGATATTAACGGTACCTTTTATTCAACTGGCAGATGAAATTCAAACCCGTCCTGAATGACCAGCGTTCTCATTGTGGACGCCCTCTGTCGAATTTTCGCAATCTCAATATAGCTTGGGTCAGAAAAAAGTTGCTCCGCAGATCGCCGGTTCGGAAATTCAACAATGACGGTTCGTGAGTTAAATGAAGTGCCTTCCAGACAAGTTGGCTCGCTGCCTCGAACTAAATACCGACCTCCAAATTTCCGGACGTGCGCAGGAGACTGCTCAATGTATTTTGCCATGAGTTCTTGGTCATGAACATCCATTATTGCCAACAAATACGCAGACATTTACCACATTTCCGATCTTCTTGAAGAGCTATTGTCGCTACATTGTTTCCAAGGCGTACAAATTACCTCGCTTTCAGCTATCGTTCGATACGCTAGCAAGCGATTAATATTTCGACAATATGCACCGCATCGCAACCCTCTGACAATCACCGAGTGCCTTCGAGGTTGCCAAGCGCTAGTTTAGATTCATAGAACTCTGTGATCAAACCGGTGATCAAAATCGACCGACCAGAACGCGTTCAGAGAGCGCTTCAAAAGAGCGCTCTTGATTTTCGTGAAACTCTTAGGATGTGCAAATTTTTGGTCAGTTTTTCCGCTTAGCTGCCCTCACAGCGCTTCTGAAGACGCGCGATCTGAAGGGCCGCTTTCGGGAAGCTGACTAAGACGTCGCGACCGTCCGCAATGGGCCGAATGGGTCATGTATCCCGGCTTATGTCCGAGTGATGCAAGCTCGCGTGAGAACGCCGGAGCAATAATCCACCACAGGAACGGCGATTGTTTTCGCTGAGGCCGGAGTAAAACTCCGCCACTGATAGGCTCTCCGTTTGATCGGAGGGATTGGTGAAGAGCGTGGATTTGTATGGTCGAGTTCGTCGTGCCGTTTTGATTGACGGTATGAGCCGCCGCGAAGCTGCCCGGTTGTTTGGGGTTGATCGGCGGACGGTCGATAAGATGCTGCTGTTTTCGATACCGCCTGGCTATCGTCGCACGAAGTCAGTGAAGCGGCCGAAGCTGGATCCCTTCGTCGGGATCATCGATGCGGTTCTGGAAGCTGATAAGACCGTTCCCCGGAAGCAGAAGCATACGTCGAAGCGGGTGTTCGAACGGCTGCGTGACGAGCATGGATATGCTGGCGGCATCACCGTTGTGAAGGATTACATCTTTGCGGCCAGGCAGCGTCAGCGGGAGATGTTCGTACCGTTGGCTCATCCACCGGGTCATGCCCAGGCAGACTTTGGCGAAGCCCTTGCGATCATCGGCGGTATCGAACGCAAGATCCACTTTCTGGTGATTGAGCTGCCGCATTCAGATGCGTGCTTCCTGAAGGCGTATCCCGCGGAGACAACAGAAGCCTTTTGCGATGGCCACGTGGCCGCATTCGACTTCTTCGGTGGCGTGCCGATTTCCATTCTATATGACAATACGAAGATCGCTGTTGCCCGTATTCTGGGTGACGGGAAGCGCAAACGAACCCGCGTGTTCTCGGAGCTGGTCTCCCACTATCTGTTCGAGGATCGCTTTGGTCGTCCCGGCAAGGGGAACGACAAGGGCAAGGTGGAAGGGATGGTCGGCTACACTCGCCGCAACTTCATGGTACCCAAACCCCGGTTCGCCAGCTTCGACGATCTCAATGCCTATCTGTGGGAACAATGTCGCAAGCGCATGGCGGACAAGCTGCGTGGTCACAAAGGCACGATTGGCGAACGGTTTGCCACTGACGCTGAGCAGTTACAGCCTTTGCCTGCTGTTCCCTATGATGCCTGTGACAAACAAACGGTTCGGGTCAGTTCCCTGTCTCTGGTCCGGTATCGCAGCAACGATTATTCCGTCCCCACCCAGTACGGCCATCAACCGGTTACGGTGCGTGGCTACGTCCATGAGGTGGTGATTGCCCACGGAACGGAGATTATCGCCCGGCATCCGCGCTCATGGGAGAAAGAGGATTACGTCTTCGATCCGCTGCACTATCTGGCGCTGATCGAGCAGAAGACCAATGCACTTGATCAGGCCGCACCGCTTGCTGGCTGGGAACTGCCTGAAGCGTTCATTACCCTGCGCCGGTTGATGGAATCTCGCATGGGCAAGCCCGGCAAACGGGAGTTCGTTCAAGTGCTCCGGCTGCTGGAGACATTCTCCATGGGCGATGTCGAAGCCGGGATCGTATCTGCTTTGGAACGGGGAACGATCGGCTTCGATGCGGTGAAGCATCTGATGCTGTGCCGGATCGAGCGCCGTCCACCACGGCTGGATATGACGGTCTATCCCTACCTGCCCAAAGCCCATGTCGCCGCCACATCTGCCGGTGATTACATGGCGCTGCTGTCAGGTGGGCGATCATGACCGGGGACATGAACGATACGCCACAGCTTCTGCTGGCCCATCATCTGAAGGCCCTGCGGCTGCCAACCTTCCTGCGGGAACATGACAAGATCGCAAAGCAATGTGCGGCTGAGGGTGTCGATCATTCCCGCTATCTGTTGCGATTGGCGGAACTGGAACTCATTGACCGGGAGCGTCGAATGGTGGAACGGCGCATCAAGGCTGCCAGGTTCCCAACAACTAAAAGTCTCGACAGCTTTGACTTCAAAGCCATTCCGTCCCTGAACAGTGAGGCGAAAGCACGCCATTGGTTCGAGTGCCGAGCCGAACGCTGGTCATGGAACTGGCCCGCTGCGATTATATCGCTGCCCGCGAGAACATAATTGCAGTCGGTAACAGCGGAACCGGAAAGACGCATGTCGCACTCGGGCTCGGATTGGCCGCTTGCCAAAAGGGCCTGTCGGTCGGGTTCGTCACGGCATCGGCACTGGTCCACGAACTGCTGGAAGCCCGTGACGAGAAGCGTCTGCTGCGCCTGCAAAAGCAGATTGCCAAATACAGTCTGCTGATCATCGACGAGCTTGGCTATGTGCCGCTGTCGCCAACCGGCGCCGAGCTGTTGTTCGAGGTCTTCTCCCAACGATACGAACGTGGCTCCACCATCGTCACGTCGAACCTGCCGTTCGATGAATGGACCGGCACCTTCGGCTCAGAACGTCTCACCGGTGCGCTCCTCGATCGACTGACCCATCATGTCCACATTCTGGAGATGAACGGCGAGAGCTACCGCCTCAAACAAAGCACCAAGCCGAAAGAAGACTGAAACCTCCTCGAAAACTCTTGCCGTCAGTGGTGTAGTTTTACTCCGGCGAGTGGCGGGGTTTTGGTCCGGCGTTGACATCCCCGATGGGGACATAGGTAATCTTCAACTCCAGCATGTGACGTTCCTCCTTGGTGAGCGCACGACGAACGGGTGCTTTCAAAGCGGACGTCACCCAGGATCCTGGAACACCGAGGTGGCCAATAAAGATGGAGATCGATCGAGAGGTTAGTGGTCATGGCAATAGTTTCCGTTTCATCGAGCATCACTCGATTAAACGCTCATTGGCTCAGTTGCAATCCTAATCTCGAATACTCACACCATCGTGGACGTCGTCCCAAGCGGACGGTAAAGCTGAGCGATCTCGCAGAGTTCAACCAAACCCATGCCGCCTCGCCCTTCCGACCTTGTCGAAACCATCTCCAAGTCGCTTGCCGTCCCACTCCCCACAGTCCGGGAGCAGGCACGCTTATTACGCCTGGAAGACTGGATGACGGTGCAACCGGCAGGCAGAAGCCCTGGCATCATGACACCGAGGGACGCAGTTCATCTTGTTATGGCAGTTGCTGGGTCAGCGCGTGTTGTGGATAGCTGTCGCATTGTAAGCCAGCAGTGCCAGTTTCCGGTGGTTGAGGGACAACGGTGGAATAATGATCTTCGACTGCCACACATTGAGAAGTTGCCGATCCAGCACCGGTTTGCGGATGCGGTCGAGGCGTTCCTACTATCTGCTATAGACGGCCATCTTGACCTGTCGCCCGATCAAATTCGCGAACGGTTCGATCATGTGATCGCCTCGACCGGCTTGGAGATTGTCAGGTTGCTCCAAATTTGGGTCTTTGTCACAATTCTCGATCCGTATGGTCGATGTGTGGTCTCTGTAAAGCTAAGACTTCAGGATCAGGATCAGGAAGAGTATTGGCCGCTTGTCCAATCCCTATCTTACGAACGCAGCGGACATCCTTTCGACCCAGGGTTCGTGGCAGTTCCCGACACGGACTTGTCCCGCACTTACCAGTTTAGTCACAGGACGCTGAAAGCGCTGGCCGGGCTGTTTCAGGACTAGGGGTTCCCGCGGCTATCAACAGCCGTGTGTTCGTCAATCCTCGGTTTGACAATCGGGCAAACGCCATCGTGAAAGTTGTCGTAACGCCATTTGGTCGGGCCTTCACCAAAGCGGGCCACCCCATTCCCATGACATATCGGGCCAGATTCAAACCTGCGGTGACAGCGATTTCAATCGATCCCTGTATTCGTCCAAATAGATCCCTGATGCCATCGTTCTGGCACCCGTAAATTCCCTGCACTTTGGTTTAGGGAATTTACGGTTCAAACCCCATGCATTGATGGGGTCTGGAACCCGAATTGCGCTGCATATTGCCGGAAAATTCGATTATTCCCTGCAGAGTCCCATTATAATGGGAATTTGGTCGTACGGAGAGACGAGTTCGCAGCAGACTTGACGTTCCGCCATATAACATATTGATATCGCAGTGTTTTATTTTCTCGCCTTTCCTGCCGACATGTCAGGAGGTTACCTGCGAGGCGGTTCGAACCGTCTCTGTTTGGTCTCTGATTTGTCGTGATTTGCCGCCCCGGTCTCAAATGCCAGTTTCGGTGGGTATGGTGAGCAGGGTTGGCGATGTGTTGCATCGGCGGGCGGACGCGTTCTGGCTCGGGTTGGTTCCAGACGACGTATTGTGATCACTCGCCGGGTCGGGTGTTCCAGCCTCGATCAGTGTAGTTACTGTATCGAGCAGCGACGCTGAATCTTCCGGCGAGCCCACCGGGTTCGTCAGATCGGCATTCCACACTGTCAAAGCTGAGGATCGCCTTGGTGGTTTTGTCTCAGGCGATCTCGAACAGCTTTGTCTGCTCGTTCCAGCCGGCGGGAATTGTAATGTCGCGCAGCTTGCGGCTGGTCAGTTCCGGTGGCTGCTGACCGGAGCAGATCGCTTCGACGATGGATGGCGACAGGAATGCCAGCGGTAGAATGCGGGTGATGAGCGCAACGGTCGTTGTGTCCTGCTGTGCGATGGTCGCAAGCGATGAACCAGTCTTCAACTGCGCATACCAGCTTCGGGCTTGAGCCAGATTGTTGATGAGCATGGTGTCGATCTGCGGTTCGGTGTGGCCCAGCACCATTCTGGTCTCTACCCCACGTCGGCGCTGATCGAAGGTTGTGGAGATCGTCATGGCATCTAGATCGATACGATCTGATGCGGAGATGTGAAGCAGATCGGCCATCGCTTTCGGGCCCAGCGTCACCGAGAGATAACCGGGCTGCAGGTCGACTCGATTGATCGCCGGTGCGAACATCACAATCGGATCGTTCTGCGATCCAAGTTTGCGAACCAGCCGTTCGATCCCATTCCGGAGCGCGACCTGTTCGTCTGCGCTGGCATCAATCATCAATCGGCTCGGCAGGATGGGGTCCGCCAGCCAAGATTGGATTGCATCCGCGATAGCCTGCTCCAGTGTTGCTGCTGGCAACCGCCATCCGCCAATCGGTTTGTCCACTTCGCCGCCGATTTCCTCTTCCCTACCCTCGTTTCTTTCGCTTTCACCACTGCGGACGATCAATCTGTTGGAGATGTAGTAGCGGTATCGCCTGCCCTTCTTGTTGGCATGACTGGGGGTGAGACGATCTGCCGTCTCATCAAACACCTTGCCGACCAGCGGCGACGATGCGGTGCGGTAGGATCGTTTGGGACGGGCTGGTGATGGGACCAAATACTGCTGATCGGTGGTGGGCCCTGCTTCACTGCCCACGTCTGGCAGCGACTGCTCGTCTCCCATAATGCCGACATGATGTTCGTGCGCTGCGACGTCCTCGTTGCAGTCTGAGGAGTTGCTTTCCAGTGCTCTGTCATCAGGGCTGCCCGCTACGCCGTCAGTGCCCGATCGTTCGACTACGTCTTGATTAGCGTTGGCATCTTCAGCCTGCCGCTGCTCCCCGATCCTGAGCTTGTCCTGCACTTGCTGCCAAATGGCGGGATCGACGATTCCATCATGCTGGCCGTCGTAGGTTGTTCCCTTTTGATGGACCATACCGACGTAGATCGGGTTGGTCAGGATGCGGTACAGATGCCCTCTGGTGTATGGAAGGCCACCCAACTCTCGTCCTGCTTTCGTCGTCCACTGTTTTGATCGCAGACCGAGTTTGTCAGCCTCTGCTTTGACCTGTCGGACGGTGCCGTGTTCGAGATAGAGATCGTAAATCTGCCGGACGATGGTGGCTTCATCCTCTTTGGCAATAAGTGCTCTGTCTTTGGAGTCGTAGCCCAGCGGGACCGGACCACCCATCCACATGCCCTTCTTCTTCGATGCCGCAATCTTGTCCCGTATCCGCTCCGCTGTGACCTCGCGCTCGAATTGGGCGAAGGATAAAAGGACGTTGAGCGTCAACCGTCCCATGCTGGTTGCCGTGTTAAAGGATTGCGTGACGGAGACGAACGAAGCCTGAGCTTTATCCAGCCGTTCGATCAGGCGGCTGAAGTCCGGCAGGGATCGGGTGAGCCGGTCCACCTTGTAGACGACGATCTGGTCCACCAGCCCATCATCGACGGCTTGCAGCAGTTCCAGCAATGCGGGACGGTCCATGTTGCCACCCGACAGACCGCCATCATCATAGTGGTCTTTCAACAGCACCCAGCCTTCATGCTTCTGGCTGGCAATATAGGCCTCACACGCCTCCCGCTGTGCATCGAGCGAGTTGAACTCCTGTTCGAGCCCCTCCTCCGACGATTTGCGGGTGTAAATGGCGCAGCGCACCTTTAATCGTTGCGCATTCTGATTGTGGTTGTTTTGCTCCGTCATGATCGCAATCCGAAGAACCGTGGTCCCGACCAATGGGCGCCAGTAATGGTCTTGGCGATGGCCGATAGTGATCGATATCGCTTACCCCGACAGACAAATGTCAACGCCGGACCAAAACCCCGCCACTCGCCGGAGTAAAACTACACCACTGACGGCAAGAGTTTTCGAGGAGGTTTCAGTCTTCTTTCGGCTTGGTGCTTTGTTTGAGGCGGTAGCTCTCGCCGTTCATCTCCAGAATGTGGACATGATGGGTCAGTCGATCGAGGAGCGCACCGGTGAGACGTTCTGAGCCGAAGGTGCCGGTCCATTCATCGAACGGCAGGTTCGACGTGACGATGGTGGAGCCACGTTCGTATCGTTGGGAGAAGACCTCGAACAACAGCTCGGCGCCGGTTGGCGACAGCGGCACATAGCCAAGCTCGTCGATGATCAGCAGACTGTATTTGGCAATCTGCTTTTGCAGGCGCAGCAGACGCTTCTCGTCACGGGCTTCCAACAGTTCGTGGACCAATGCCGATGCCGTGACGAACCCGACCGACAGGCCCTTCTGGCAAGCGGCCAGTCCGAGGCCAAGTGCGATATGCCTTCGGCCTCGTGCTCGGACCGGTGGCGCATCTTCGGCCTCAGTCCCGGTTCCGCTGTTGCCGACCGCAATGATGTTCTCGCGGGCAGTGACGTAATCGCAGCGGGCCAGTTCCATGACCAGCGTTCGGCTCGGCACTCGAACCAATGGCGTGCTTTCGCCTCACTGTTCAGGGACGGAATGGCTTTGAAGTCAAAGCTGTCGAGACTTTTAGTTGTTGGGAACCTGGCAGCCTTGATGCGCCGTTCCACCATTCGACGCTCCCGGTCAATGAGTTCCAGTTCCGCCAATCGCAACAGATAGCGGGAATGATCGACACCCTCAGCCGCACATTGCTTTGCGATCTTGTCATGTTCCCGCAGGAAGGTTGGCAGCCGCAGGGCCTTCAGATGATGGGCCAGCAGAAGCTGTGGCGTATCGTTCATGTCCCCGGTCATGATCGCCCACCTGACAGCAGCGCCATGTAATCACCGGCAGATGTGGCGGCGACATGGGCTTTGGGCAGGTAGGGATAGACCGTCATATCCAGCCGTGGTGGACGGCGCTCGATCCGGCACAGCATCAGATGCTTCACCGCATCGAAGCCGATCGTTCCCCGTTCCAAAGCAGATACGATCCCGGCTTCGACATCGCCCATGGAGAATGTCTCCAGCAGCCGGAGCACTTGAACGAACTCCCGTTTGCCGGGCTTGCCCATGCGAGATTCCATCAACCGGCGCAGGGTAATGAACGCTTCAGGCAGTTCCCAGCCAGCAAGCGGTGCGGCCTGATCAAGTGCATTGGTCTTCTGCTCGATCAGCGCCAGATAGTGCAGCGGATCGAAGACGTAATCCTCTTTCTCCCATGAGCGCGGATGCCGGGCGATAATCTCCGTTCCGTGGGCAATCACCACCTCATGGACGTAGCCACGCACCGTAACCGGTTGATGGCCGTACTGGGTGGGGACGGAATAATCGTTGCTGCGATACCGGACCAGAGACAGGGAACTGACCCGAACCGTTTGTTTGTCACAGGCATCATAGGGAACAGCAGGCAAAGGCTGTAACTGCTCAGCGTCAGTGGCAAACCGTTCGCCAATCGTGCCTTTGTGACCACGCAGCTTGTCCGCCATGCGCTTGCGACATTGTTCCCACAGATAGGCATTGAGATCGTCGAAGCTGGCGAACCGGGGTTTGGGTACCATGAAGTTGCGGCGAGTGTAGCCGACCATCCCTTCCACCTTGCCCTTGTCGTTCCCCTTGCCGGGACGACCAAAGCGATCCTCGAACAGATAGTGGGAGACCAGCTCCGAGAACACGCGGGTTCGTTTGCGCTTCCCGTCACCCAGAATACGGGCAACAGCGATCTTCGTATTGTCATATAGAATGGAAATCGGCACGCCACCGAAGAAGTCGAATGCGGCCACGTGGCCATCGCAAAAGGCTTCTGTTGTCTCCGCGGGATACGCCTTCAGGAAGCACGCATCTGAATGCGGCAGCTCAATCACCAGAAAGTGGATCTTGCGTTCGATACCGCCGATGATCGCAAGGGCTTCGCCAAAGTCTGCCTGGGCATGACCCGGTGGATGAGCCAACGGTACGAACATCTCCCGCTGACGCTGCCTGGCCGCAAAGATGTAATCCTTCACAACGGTGATGCCGCCAGCATATCCATGCTCGTCACGCAGCCGTTCGAACACCCGCTTCGACGTATGCTTCTGCTTCCGGGGAACGGTCTTATCAGCTTCCAGAACCGCATCGATGATCCCGACGAAGGGATCCAGCTTCGGCCGCTTCACTGACTTCGTGCGACGATAGCCAGGCGGTATCGAAAACAGCAGCATCTTATCGACCGTCCGCCGATCAACCCCAAACAACCGGGCAGCTTCGCGGCGGCTCATACCGTCAATCAAAACGGCACGACGAACTCGACCATACAAATCCACGCTCTTCACCAATCCCTCCGATCAAACGGAGAGCCTATCAGTGGCGGAGTTTTACTCCGGCCTCAGCGAAAACAATCGCCGTTCCTGTGGTGGATTATTGCTCCGGCGTTCTCACACATCACTGCCGATGACAAACGGTATCTCGTTCTCCATGGCGACAAGTTCGACGGCGTGGTGCTCTATGCCAAGTGGCTCGCTCATCTGGGAGATGTCGCCTACAAAACGGCAGTGAAGGCCAATACGGTCTTCAAACGCGTTCGGCGCACACTCGGTTTGCCGTACTTGTCTTTGTCGGCGTTCCTGAAAAACAGAGTGAAGCGCGCTGTCGAGTTCGTCGGCAATTTCGAAGAGGCCGTCGTACGGGAAGCGCATGAAGCTGGCGCAGACGGTGTGATTTGCGGTCACATCCACACCGCCGAATTCCGCATGATCGACGGTATCCACTATTGCAACGACGGAGACCGGGTCGAATCTGGGACAGCGCTCGTCGAGCATTTCGATGGCCGCATGGAATTGCTGGATTGGGCACGCGATCGGGACCGGTTACTCGGCGAAGTCGCTGCCGTTCAGGCAGCGGCTTAGGCATTTGCGTATTCTCATTGCGACCGATGCATAGGAGCCTCAGGTGAACGGCGTCGTCCGCACGCTCTCTTACGTCAAGGCGGGTTTAGAATTGCTCGGCGACACGATCGAGATTATATCGCCAGCCGGGCGGCGCACGGTTGGCTTGCCATCCTATCCGGAAATTCGGATGGCCTTCCCGCAACGCAGGCAGATTGAAAGCGAAATGGAGGCCTTTACCCCCGACGCCGTCCATATTGCTACCGAAGGACCGATTGGGCTGCGTGCCCGGCAATATTGCCTTGCCCGGAGTTTAGAATTCACGACCAGTTATCACAGCCGGTTTCCGGAATACGTCGCTGCCCGTTTGCCAATACCCGCAGGCGCGCTTCATGGGCTACCGGTTCGGTGCTGACCTTGCAGCCCTTATGGCCGGCGGCGACGTGTTCGTCTTTCCCTCACGCACAGACACATTCGGGCTGGTAATGATCGAGGCTATGGCGTGCGGATTGCCTGTCGCTGCGTATCCCGTTCCCGGACCGATCGACGTCATCACGCACGGCATGAGCGGCTGGATGGACGAAGACTTGGCGGTCGCGACCCGCAACGCCCTAAGCCTGTCGCAGCAGCAGGCAATCGAACGCGCGTTATCATTCACGTGGCAAGAAACAACGGGTCAGTTTCGTCAGGCGCTGTGCCCGCTCAGCGGCAGATGAGCCTACTGGAAGCTGGGAATTCCGCCTACAACCAGATCGGGTTCGACCATGCTCGTCGGCCCGCCCGGTCCACCACCGTCACACGGCACCATTCGAGTCCTGCAGGTGGGTCGAATGAAAGGGTCGCGCGCGTCATAGAATGGCCATGTATTGCTTTTGCCGCCGACCCGCGGGCCTGAACGATGACGGCCGACGCAGCGCTGCACTCGACCACGAGTTCCGTTTCGCGCAGCTCGATATTGTGGATGGCTGGGCCTTGGGTAGCGTAGAAATGACCGGCCTTCAAAGCTGCAAGCAACTGCTCGGGTTCGTTTTCGGCAGCCTTTACCATCACCCACCCGCCGAAATGGTCCGGTTCGGTAAAATGGGCGTCGTCGGTGGCAATGAAAGTAACCCTGCGGCCCTCCGTGAGCAGCAGATCGGCAATCGAGAAACCGTCAGGCCGGTCGCAGCCGACGGCGCACCCGTGATTGTAGATCTCGACGGCATGGGCCGCCTCCATCGTCCGGGCATCGGCGAGGGTGAGGCCGGACCATTGCGGGTGAGCGATGGCGACAAAAGCACCGGCGGCACGGGCACGGGCTGCGAGCTCCGGGCCGGTTTCCTGGCCTGTTATCGGCTTGAAATCCGGGGTCTCTGACGGCGCGAAATCCGCTGGAAGGCCGACCGCCAGAATGTGCCAGAGTTCGCCGTTTTCCATCGTGCCGCTATGCAGTTCGGCGCCGAGAATTGTCGTAAACGTGTCGGTCCGCATCGGCACCGTGTCGGCTATCGGGTAGCCGTAACGTCCGACCATGTGGTCGGTCAGCGCGATAAAGTCATATCCCTCGGCGGCATAGCGGCGGCACACTTCGGCCGGATCGAGACAACCATCCGAGAGGGTCGAATGGGTGTGCAGATTACCGCGCCAGAAACGGCCGGGACCGTCGAAAACAGAAGAGGTCATGGCATGTCTTTCGAGCGGGCAAGATCAAACAGGCAACACAAGCAGATCGCTGCGAGCGAACCACAAGTGCGATGTTTCACCTGCCACCGGCAAGCGCGCTCCGCTGCGGTTGAACATGTCTACCGAAACCGCGCGTCCGGCGACCTCGATCTCGGCGCGGATGACGGAGCCGAGAAAGGCGCGGTGCAGGATCCGGCCCTCGACAGCACAATCGTCCCCGTCGCGTTTGACAAGCGAAAGGGCCTCCGGCCTCAGCGCGACTGTAATCTCAGCTCCGCTGGCGTGGTTGGCGGGAGCCACATCTTCAATGGTGGCTCCGGCAAAAATCACCGCCCCGGATTCGCCTACCCGCGCGTCGAATGTATTCAGCTTGCCAACAAATCCCGCGACGAACCGGGTGGCCGGGCGGTTGTAGACCTCTTGTGGCGACCCGATCTGGTCCGCCCTTCCCTTGTGCATGACAACGACACGGTCCGAGATCGACAGCGCCTCTTCCTGATCGTGGGTAACGAAGACGGTGGTGATCCCAAGCTCTCGCTGAATAGCACGGATATCGTCCCGCAAAGCCACCCGTATTTGGGCATCAAGCGCCGATAGCGGCTCGTCGAGAAGTAATAGGTTGGGCTGCGGCGCTAGGGCCCGCGCGAGTGCAACCCGCTGCTGCTGCCCCCCGGACAGCTGATAGGGATAGCGGTCGGCCAGATGGCTGAGTGCGATCAGGTCCAGCATGTCGCCGATACGCTGGTCGACAGCCTCGCGCTTCATGCCCAATATGCGCAGGCCAAAAGCAACATTCTCGCGCACGGACATGTTGGGAAACAGCGCGTAAGCCTGAAACACCATGCCGATGCGCCGTTTGCTGGCCGACAGGCCCGTCACATCTTCTCCCCCGACCCGGATCGTGCCCGACGTCGGCTGTTCGAAGCCTGCGATCATCCGCAGAACCGTGGTTTTTCCGCAGCCGGACGGCCCGAGAAACGAGACAAACTCGCCGTCCTCGACGGACAAGTCGAAGCCTTCGACAACCGTGGTCGTGCCGAACGTCTTGCTGACGGCGGACAGATCGAGAAAACTCATGTCGGAAACCTCATGTCAGAATTGTCACGGGCGTGGCCTGCGGGCCATCAGGGCTGCAAGGCGTGGTGCAAAACCCTGACCCGGCTTGCGCGTAGCGAAATATTCCATCAGCACCATGCATCCCCAAGTGAAGGCGAACGCCATGATCGCAAGCGCGGCCGGCTGATAGGCGAAATCCTGCCCCGCCTGCACCAGATATGGTCCGAAGCCCGGCCTGTTGAGCAAACTCGTAATGACGAATTCGCCCAGCGAGATCGAGAACGTGAGAAACGCGCCGGACAAGATGGCCGAACGCACGTTGGGGAAAATGACGGTCGTGATCGTCCTCATCCGTGACGCGCCGAGACTTTCAGCAGCTTCCGTGAGCGTGGCAATATCGATCGCCCCCATGCCGTTGTCGACGGCGCGGTACATGTAAGGCACCGACAAAACGACGTAACCGATTACGAGCAGCACGTTCGTGCCTTGCTCGGACATTGTCAGCGGCAGAAATGACCCCGTGCCGTAAACGCGGACATAGCCGAACACCAGCACCACCGGTGGAATGATGAGCGGCAGAAGGCTCAGGAACTCGATGACAGGGCGCATCTCGGGCAGCTTAAGGCGTACCCAGTAGGCCGTCGGCACCACGAGCAATGCGCCAACCAGGATCGCTGTCAGCGAAGCGGTGGCCGAAAAGGCAAGTACATCGAGGAACGTGTCACTTTCGAACACGGATCGGTATGCGTCGAATGAATATTCGCCACGCCGCATTTGCAACGAAAACTTGAATGTCGCGATCAGCGGCACAAAAAAGAACAGCGCACCGGCAACCGCGATGAGGGTGGAAAGAAGCGGCACCTTTAGCGTCATTTTTGCCACCGTTCCGCTCTTCGACGTAATACAAAGTAGAGCGTATTCGAGACCGCCATGATGAGAATCATGCCAAGCGCAAGCGCGTAGCCGAGGTTGGGGTTATAGAGGACGTTGCCGCGAATCTGCTGGAACAGCATGATCGGCACGACCTGGAAGTTGGCAGATGTCAGCGCGTAGATGGTCGCAAGCGTCCCAAAGGCGTTAGCGAACAGTAGCAGGAAGCAACCCATGATGGATGGGGCGAGAATAGGTAACCCGATGCGCCCCCAATATTGACGCCGGCTTGCCCCAAGACTTTCCGCCGCCTCGCGCCATTCCGGTCGAAGTCCCTCGATGGCAGGCGCGATCATCAGCACCATCAGCGGAAGCTGAAAATAAAGATAGGTGAGCGCCAGACCCCAGAAGGAGAACAGGCTGAAACCGGCCGCATATATGTTGATGCCGAAGAGATCGCGCAGCACCAGCGTCACCAGCCCGAGGCGACCGAGCGTTGCGATGAACGCGAAGGCCAGTGGCACGCCCGCGAAGTTCGAGGCGACACCGGAAAATGTCATATAGGACCGGCGCACCCAGTTCGGTAATCCCCCGAGGATCAGTGCATAGCCCAAAGCCAGCCCGAAGAGAGTGCCCATGGCTGCCGATGCAAAACTGAGGCGGATCGAGAGCCAGTAGGAATTGGCAAATTCTGGTGCTCGCAGAGACAGCAGCGTTTCGAGAGAATAGCGACCATCCGGTGTCTGGAATGCACCGTTGATGAGATAGAGCACTGGAAGGATCAGAAACAGCGCTATGAATATCAGGAAGGGTGCAAGGCCGAGCCAGTTCCAGACGGTCTGAAAGCGGAGGTCATTGCCGATTCTTGCGCCTGAGGTGGTGCTGGCGGGAAAAACAGTATCAGCCATGGTGTTCAAACGTCGCGCAGTTTCGGAGAGCGAATGGCGGGGTCGGGCCCGCCATTCGCACGTCAGACCAGTAAGCTTGCTGACCTATTGTACGCCCATCTGGCTTGCCCAGTTGGCAGCAATGGCTTCCTTTGCTTCTGCCTGTTCGGCAAGGGACGGGAAGACCGCCTTGGCGTAGTTTTCCGCCGGTGGCAGCTTGTCGAGCATCGCCTGTGGAATGACACCGCGCTCGACCATATCGTTGAAGCGGATCGGGTGGCAGTAGCCTTCCAGCCAAAGCAGCTGGCCTTCGTCGGAGTAGAGGAACTCCATCCACAACTTGGCTGCATTGGGGTGCGGCGCGTAAGCGGAGATCGCCTGTACGTAGACACCTGCAATCACCGCGTCGGTCGGCACCACGACTTCAACGGGTGGATTGCCTGCCAGCGTGTCGCGCATGGCGAGCAGGTTGTAGTCCCAATCGAAGTAGATCGGGGTCGTGCCCTGCGCGAGGTTCTGCGAGTTGCCGTTGACCGGAACGTAATTGCCGCCGTCCTTCAGGCCCTTGAAGTAGTCGATACCCCTGTTCAGGGCATCTCCGCCAGCCGTGCCACCCTCGGCAATACCGGCTGCATAGACCGTCATCATGGTGGAGTTGCCGGTGCGTGGGTCACCGATAACTGCAACGGAGTTTGCAAACTCGGGCTTTTTCAGGTCAGCGAATGATTGCGGTGCCTCGGGAAAGATGTCCGAGTTCACAGCGAACGCCAGCACACCGTAGTAGTCGCCGTACCAGTGGCCATCCGGATCCTTGGCATCATCCGGGATGGAGTCCCATGTGGAGACTTTGTAGGGTTGAAGCAGACCTTCCGCTTGGGCGGCAGGACCGAAGGACAGGCCGACGTCGAGGACGTCGGGTGCGGTAGCACCCGTATTGCCCTTGTTGGCCTTGACGGCTTCCAACTCGTCAGCCGAGCCCGCGTTGGGGTTAAGCTCGTTCACCTCCAAACCATACTTGGTCTTGAAGGTTTCGATGACCTTGCCGTAGCCACACCAGCTGTGCGGCAGAGCGATCGTTGTTAATGTCCCTTCGGCTTTGGCCGCATCGATGAGTTCTTGTGTCGGTTCGGCAAAGGCGGTCGACATCGACAGGGCGGAAACACCAGCCAGCAACGGCAACGTAAAACGTGTGATCAGTTTCATTATTGTTCTCCGGATGTTGGGGTCTAAGAGCCGCCGACCGGTTCGCCGACGATGCGGCAGTGGTGCGCCAGTTTTGCAACGGCCACATTGCAGATTAAAGACGTTATGGTGACAGCACCTACTTGTATGAAAATGCTTGAAACAGGCCTCGTGGGCAGAGCGACGCCAGACGATTTTTGCGCGTCGCACGATTGCTGCGATGAGATTGCCCTATGGGGACGCAGATTATGAAAATTGCGCCAAACCGCGCCGCTTATGAGTGGTCTCCCAACATTGGCCTGGTTGCAGAACTTCAAGGGTTCCCGTTGGCTCGATGTGAGCGATCAGTTACCATGCTTTTAGCGCCTCAATTTCAATTAACTTCAGCAAATCGCGTCACCACGGTTGCGCTCAGTCATCGCTCGTAGGCGCTTGAGTAACAGGCATTCAGTACCCAGATCGCCACCGTTGGAAGCCTGCAGATCGTGCGCTTCGG
Organism: uncultured Alphaproteobacteria bacterium; assembly: GCA_963799325.1. Classification (GTDB taxonomy): domain Bacteria; phylum Pseudomonadota; class Alphaproteobacteria; order Rhizobiales; family Rhizobiaceae; genus Pseudahrensia. Next base: position 181,373 of record CAWCWS010000009.1, read on the forward strand.
CGATTAGATCATCAATCCGTGTCAGCGAAGAGAAGGGCCATAGTAGAAAACCCACCGCAGAAGGCTGCAATAGGGCCGCTGCTGCAGTAGCGGGACCCATCATGCGACGGGTATAGCGTTGAACTGTCGGCAGGCGCGGGCTTCAATACGGATAACTTTAACTTGGCAGCTTCAAGTGTTCGCTGGGCACAGGACTCTCCAAGGCAATGCATTATTGGGCAACCATTTGGCAGCGGCTTCGAGCATCATCATCAGTAACACCACAATACCGGTCGCCAAGACCGCAAGCGCAGCCGCCTCCGCACCCAGCCCGGCATCCTCCAGGTTGAGGAGCGCCACTCCCACCGTTTCGGTGCCTGCGGACCACAGCAGGGCCGAAATGGTCAGTTCGTTGAAGGCCAGCAAAAATACCATCCAAGCGCCGGCGATAACCGCGGGAAGCACGAGGGGCAGGATGATCAAACCCAGCCTCTGCGGAATGGAGGCCGCATCCAGCAAGGCCGCCTGCTCGATTTCGTCGTCCAGCGCCATGATCGCGGCCATGATCGGCTTGATCGATATGGCAAGAAAGGAGGCCAGATAGGCAAAGATGATGATCGTCGCCGTGCCGTAGATCGATATGCCGATCAGCGGCAGGGGCTGCACGAACAGCAGGATGCACGCGATGGCGATCACGACCCCGGGAAGGGCGAACGGCAGTTCGACGAGACACCAGAACGGGACCCCGGAACCGCCGCAAACGACGATCGAGACTGTAGGCGAGTGCCATCGACAGACAGGCAAGTAACACCGCCGCGACGCCTGCAAACACCAGGGAATTGGCGAAGGCGCGCTGGACCATGGATTGTCGCCAAAGGACTTCCGTGAACTGCGACAGGGTCACGGTTTCCCAATGCAGAACCACCCCGTAGGCGGGGACAAGAGAGGTGGCCAACAGCGAGACCATCGGGACTAAGACGGTCGCCAGAAGGAAAATCCACCACATGGCTTCTGTCGTTCGCCGTCGCCATGCCGTTGCCGACGAAGGGCTCCATCGAGCCCCCGGCTTCCAGACGGACGGTTCCACGCGCCATAAGCCAGGCCGAAGCGGCAACCGCGGTCCCGGCCATGATTGCGATAATCAGCGAGACCAGGGCGGCGTCCTCGATACCGCCGCGCCCGAAACTTGCGATTTCGCGGTAGATCAGTGTCGGCAAGGTGATGAAACCGACCGGCAGGCCGAGCAAGGCCGGTATGCCGAAATTGCCCACGCCTGCAACGAAACCCAACAGGCTCGCGGCCAGCAGGTGCGTTCGGGTCACCGGCAGAATGATTTGTCTGACGATCTGCAACGACGATGCGCCGTCGAGATGCGCGGCCTCGACAAGTGCAAACGGCACCCGCGCCAGCCCGGCAGCGTAGGTAATCGCGACCAGCGGGCGCATGCTGCAGGCCCATCACGAGGACAATCCCGTCCAGCCCCAGCATGGGGTTCGGCGTGCCGGCGGGCGGGGCGATTCCGAAGGTGTTCAAAAGAGGCGAAGCCGGTCCCGCCAGCGTCTTGAACGCCAGTGCCGACACCTGCGGCGAGATCATCATCGACAGCACGAAGACGAAAGCGAGCGCACGGGGGAAGTGCAGACGCATCGTTGATAGGCACAGCGCGAAAGTCAGGCCTACGGCCAGTGCAAGGAGCGTCGACAGGACCGCGACCGATAGTGTATTTGCCGTCGCTCGTAAAACCGTTCGCGAACCCAGCAACGTCAAAGCGTGCTCCGGATCTGCCAGAACACCGAATGCAGACCATGCAAGTCTGCCGATTGGGAACGCGCAGATGACAAGCACTGAGAGTAGGCAGGCGGCTGCTAGAACTGCCCCCTCACGTTCCGACCAGTGATCGCCGTGCCCGCCGGTTTTCCGCCATACGCTTCTCACCCGCCGGGCCGAACCTTCATGCGCGATCAGCGTTCATACCCGTGCGTTAGTTCTGGCCGAAGATGGTGGCGAACTTCTCCTTGTCCGCTTCCGCCGATTCCAACGCTGCGGAAGCGTCGAACGGCATAACCTTTATGTCCGGCAATGCAGGAAAGCCTTCGGGAACGGACACGCCGGGACGCGCCGGCATGTAGCCCTGGCTGGCCGCAAGCTTCTGACCGTCCTCCGAGATGACGAAATCGACGAATGCCTTGGCAGCATCCGCATTCTGCGTGCCGGACATGATGGCGACAGGCTCCGAGATCGCCGATACGCCCTCGGTCGGGAAGACGAAATCGACGGGTGCACCTTTTGCCTTCTCGCGGATAGGTAGGAAGTCCACGACCATGCCATAGAGCTTCTCTCCGCCTGCAACGGCCTGCAACACCGCGCCATTTCCACCCGACGCCTGCGCCCCGTTGGCGGCCAGTTGCGAATAGTAATCCCAACCCTGATCGAGGTTGGACACAAGGGTGTTGGTGTGGATGAGAGCGGCACCTGATGTCAGCGGCGATGGCATCGCCACCTGCCCCTTGGCCTCCGGCGAAAGCAAGTCCTGCCATGAGGTCGGTTTCATTGGTGCATCGGTATTGTAGATGATGCCCGTGGTGATGAGCTTGGTCGGAAACCACATCCGCTCCGGATCCTGAATGGCCGGATCATAGGCTGCAACATCCGCCTCCGGGTAGGCCATGAGCTTTCCATCCGCTGCGAGGCCTTCCATCGTGACGCTGTCGGCAATCAGTAACAGATCGGCCGGGCTCTGACCCGCGTCGAGTTCGGCCATCAGTTTGGCCATGATCTTGGTCGTGCCGTCGCGCACGAAGGTCACCTCCACATCGGGATACTTGTCCATGAAGGCGTCGACCGTTTGCTGAGCGTCGTTGTTCGGCTGGCTCGTGTACAATGTCGAGCCGGCCGTCCAGCGCATGGGCGGACACGGTGGTGGCAAGGCCAAGTGCCAAGGCAATAAGGGTACTTTTGAGCGGTCGCATGGTTGTATCCTGAAGGTTTCTCACGGCCTTTGGATAGAAGCTCTTTATGACGGCTGGATAACAGCAGTCGCGTCATTTCCGGATTTGGAAACAATGACTGCCAACAATCGATCGACGCCTTGCTGGATGGAACCGTCATTCTCGACGACGGTCCAGTCTGGATCGATAGTCATGGTGGCACGCGCAAGCCTACGCTCGATCTGATCCGTCGTTTCACGACCCCGGCTTTGCAAACGCCGTTTGAGCACGTCGGCACCGACTCCGACCAGAACCACATCGACATGCCGGTAAATGCTCCTAGCCGCGCTTACCGACCCGCGCGATCCATTGAACACAACAGTGCGACCTTCTGAGATATCGGTCTTGATGCGTTCGGGAATGATGTACCCAAGACCATGAGCCTGCCAACTCAGGCCGACTCGTCCGGCCCGGTCGAGGTTCGCAAAGTCCTCTGCAGACATGGTTTCATGATCTTCGGAAGAGGGATCGGCTTCGCGGGTGATCATGCGACGCGGGAACACATACATTTCGTCGTCGGCCAAACGGTCCTTTACGCCCGCCAACAGCGTGTCCTTTCCGGCCCCCGAGGGGCCGACGACCATGATGATCCTGCCAGGCCCCAACAGGTGGCCCGTCCGTTGATCGGTCTGCATTTCCTGATGTTTGCTTTCGCTTATCATGCGACCCGCACGCCCTCACGCCAGACGGAGCGCACGACAGGTACTTTGCCGCCTTTGGGTGACACCCGCACCAGATCGGCCCGGCGGCCCACTTCGATGACACCGCGGTCGTCCAGCGACACGGCTTCCGCCGGACGCTTGGTCACCATCTGGACGGCTGCATGCAGTGTCATACCGTCGATGGCGTCGGCAAGAACGAACGGGGCATGGACAAGGCTCATGGGCACATAGTCTGAAGATAACACGTCCAGCAGACCGTTCTCCGCCAGCTCGCGGGCAGCGATATTGCCGGAGTGGGACTTGCCGCGCACGACATTGGGTGCGCCCATCAAAACCTTGAGCCCGGCGTCGTGGCTCGCGCGGGCGGCTGCAAGGGACGTGGGAAATTCCGCGACCCTGACACCGGCTTCGATGGACTCGTCCACATGTGCGAGCGTCGCATCATCATGGCTGGCGAGCGAGATGCCGCGCTGTCCGCACAGGCGGGCAATCGCCTGCCGCTGCGGAGCCGAATAGGTCGCCGATTGCGCGAGACGTTCGTTGCAGAACTTCTCGAACTCCGCATCGCTCAGGCCGCGCTTCGTTTTATAGTAAAGCGTATACTGGTCCATCGTCTGGAACTGACGCTGACCCGGCGCGTGATCCATGAGAGACGCAAGGCGGACGCCGTCGATGTCGGAGAAGGTTTCGAACTCCGCGAGGGCGTCTGGCGACGAGACCTCGCAGCGCAGGTGAATGAAGTGTTCGGCCCGGAGACGCCCCTCGTCCTGCGCTTCCAGAAGCGAGCCCGCCAGCTGCCGCATCTCGCCGGGATCGAACCCGTCTTCAAGGCTGTCCCTGCCGACGCGGAAGCAATCGAAGACCGTGGTGATACCAGATGCGGCAATTTGTGCGTCGTGGGCCTGAATGGCGGACATGGAGTCCCACCGCACCCCGGGGCGCGGGCCGTAGTGGTTTTCCAGATGGTCCGTGTGCAGTTCCACGAGACCCGGCATCAGGATGTCGCCGCCCATGTCCTCTGAAGTGGCTTGGCTACCCGCCGAAACCCGGCCGCTCGTCATGCCGTGCGCATCGATTGCGTGAATGCGGCCTTCGCGCACGACTACGCTGCCCAGGACGATCTCATCCGGCAGAACAATTCGCGCGTTGGTGAAGATCATGTCCATTTTCAGTGGTCCAGAGAGATTGATGGGGCGGTCGAGAGATTGAACTCTTCGCCATCGGCATGACCCGACAACGGCCAGTCGCGGTCGGCCAAAAACGGTGCCCCGACTGCCGACTGGTGAAACAGTGCGATCCGGTCGATGGCAAAACGCTGTCCCAACCAGGGGTGAAACGCATCGCAAGCTGCCGCAAAGACGCTTTTCCGCTCATTATCGGGAACCTGCCCTGTCAGGGTCATGTGAAAGCGGAACTCGTCCAGCACGAAAGGGTAGCCCCAGTCGGCAAGAAGGACGCGCTGTCGCTTCGTAAGGCTGTCGGGCTTTCGTCGGGCCATTTCGACTTCCGTTAGCGGGGCGCGCATCGGTTCGACGTGGCGAATGAGTGAAGCAGCCAGATCGGAAACGGACTCGCTTTGTGTTGCGCCGACAAGTGCCAGAAACGAACCGATCCAGCGCAGTTCCAGCCGATCGATGAACGCCTGTTTCTGCCCACGGGCGAAAGCGTCGATTGCGGAGCATAGGGCTGCGCGGTCGACGCCGGTCTCAAGCCTGAACGGTGCCTTCAACGTGCCATGAAATCCGTAAGGGCGGGGTGTGGCCGTCAACTCCTCCATGCGTTGCGCCGACAGGCCACCGGCTGGGCGCGAGGGATAGGTCTCTCCACTCCAGACGTTCCTGCCGAGCCAGGAAGCCCCCCGCTCGGCGAGAGCACTGTCGCGTGCAGGCGTGAAATAGACGGCATACCGTTCGCTCATCAGCGGGCACTTCCGGTCAGGCGGGAACGCAGCGCGTTGGATATCGCATCGAAAGCGAAGACCACGAGCAGAATGAGGATGACCATATACGCCACGTTCTCCCAATCCTGATTGGTCCGCATCGCCTCCCATAATTTCAGGCCGATCCCGCCCGCCCCGACAGCCCCGATAATGGTCGCCGAACGGGTGTTTGATTCCCAAAAATACAGCGACTGCGAAAGGAAGACCGGCAGCACCTGCGGGACGACCCCGTACCGCTGGATCAGCGTCGGATGGGCTCCGACCGACTTCACCCCCTCACGCTGCCGGTCATCTATGTTCTCAAGCGCTTCGGAATAGAGTTTGCCCAGCGTGCCGGTATCGGTGAGGAAGATCGCCGAAATTCCCGCCAGTGGACCGGGACCGAAAGCGCGGGTGAAGAACAGCGCCCAGATCAACATGTCGACGGACCGCAGCAGATCGAAAGTCCGCTTCAACACCTGATTGGCGACCCTGGATGGGGTGACGTTACGGGCAGCGATGAAGGACAAGGGAAAGGCGAGCAGGGTTGCAAACAACGTTCCGACAAATGCCATGACGATCGTTTGAAGCAGTTTTACCCAAACGTCCCAATGCTGCCAGGACGGGTTCATCGTGAAATCCTCCCAGGCGAGCGAGACGTTGGAGCGGCCCTCCACCAATGAGCCACCGCCGAACAGTGCCGCGATACGTTGCGAACCGGTCAAGGGGTAGAAGGCGGAGTTCGTGTCGAAAAAGAAGTTCTCCCAGCCGAAAAAACGCTTCCAGACCTTCACCTCGTCATCCTGCACCTCCAAACGTCCGGTCCAACCCAGATTGAAACGAACCGTTTGGCCGGGTTCCTTCTGCACCGCCCATTCGGGTAACGGGTCGATAGCAGTCACCGCGACTTCCCGCTCCACGTCCAGCCGTAGGGTTCGGCCGTCTCGCAGGATGCTGACCAGGGTGCGGTCGCCGGAGCCGTCGATGGTGATGGTCGTGCGGCCGAGTTCGACCGTAGCCGCTGTTATGCGCCTTTGGCTTGTCGGTTCGGACGGTTGCGTGGCCGTGGACGATGCATCGGGCGCAGGCCGCGGCGTGTTATCCGCTTGCGGCGCATCCGGTGCCATGAAGGTCAGGCCGGGTGTGGTGCCCGGTGTCGGGTTGGCCGCATTTGCCCGCGGAACAGAGAGCGTGACAAGCGCCGTTTCCGTGGTGATCCAGTCGGGGTTCGGGTTGTCGCCAAGAGGGGAGAAGCGGGGGTATGTGACCTGCAGGTAGCCCTCTTCGAACTCGACATCGGGGCGGATTTCATAGGACACCCAGTCGGCAAGATATGCGCCCGCAATTTCCCAGTTTGCCCGTTCCAGTGCCTTTCCAATGCCGAAGAACCACCAGCAGAAGATGGAGTAGAGAACGCAGGCAATCCCTGCGATCATCAAGCCGTGCCGCCGAAGGAAGGGCGGCGAGAACACGTCGGGATGGGCGGTACGCAGCCTGACGAGTTCGTCGGAACCGACAGCTGCATTCATGGTCGCGGACATGGATCAGCCCTTTCCAAATGCGAACGCCTGCGCGCCGACAAGGCGACCGCGCAACCAGGCTGAGAATTGATCGACGGCGACGATCGTGCAGAACAGCAACGCGATGATCGCGATCGTCTTGGCCTCGTGTCCGCGCGAGATAGACAGAGCGCAAGGTCTCGCCGATCCCGCCGCCGCCAACCGCGCCGATGATGGTGGAGGCGCGCACGTTGATCTCGAAACGCAGCAAGGCATAGCTCATGAAGTTCGGGGCGACCTGCGGCACGATCCCGAACCGCACCCGTTCGAGCCACGTCGCACCGGAGGCGCGCAGGCCTTCATCGGGCCGCATGTCGGCGTTCTCCACGACTTCGAAATACATCTTGCCCAAAGCCCCGATCGTATGGACGGAGACCGCGATGATGGCGGCGATTGGCCCGAGCGAGAATATTGCGAGAAAAAAGCCCGCGATGACGATTTCAGGAAACGCGCGCAGCAGTTCCATGAACCGGCGCACGCCGAACCGGAGCCAGCGGTTGGCCGTCAGGTTCCGGGCGGCCAGAAAGCACAGGGCAAAACCGAACGTGAAGCCGATGAGCGTCGACAGCAGCGCGATGTTCAGCGTCTCGGCCATCTTGTAGAAATATTCAGGGATATAGAGCGTTTCGCGTGATGTAGACGCGATCGACCGGATAGTTGAACTTCAGGCTTCCGTCATCGTACGGGCTGGCAAGATCGAACAGGGCGCGAAACGGTTCCAGCCAGTCGCGCGGCTTCAGATCGGTGAGGAAGTCGAAGATGTAGGGCAGGCGTTCGAAGAACTTGCCGGAGTTGGTTTCGTTGGCGAACCATAGAGACGCCATCAGGGCGATCAGAATGACGCCCGAACCGCCCCACGTGTACAAGCGCTTGCGTGACCGCATTTCGCGCCAGTGACCTTCCACCACGGCGGCAGCGGGAGACATTCCGGCGCCCGTCTGGTGCGGATTGCCGGAAGGATTATCGTTCTGGACGGTTGTTGTAATCGTCACGCCAGCGCCGTTCATGTGTTGGCACGACCGCGCGGGCCGCTGGAAGAGTTGATCGAAAGGACCGCCCCGCCGAGAGAGGCGGAGCGGTCCGGTTTTCGCGAAAGCGGCCTAGGAACCGATCTGGGCTTTGCGGGCCGCTACGATCGTTTCGTAGAACGAATGGTCGACATCGACGAAGCCCTTGAAGTCACCGCCCTGAATTGCGGAGAAGCAATCGGGATTGGATGTCGGCAGCGCCTTCATGAACGAGACGAACTTGGCGCGGATGTCCGCGTCCAGCTTGTTGGACACGACGATCGGGCCGTTGGGAATGAGCGGCGAACGCCACACTTCCGTGACATCGTTCATGTCCAGCAGACCCTTGTCGACCATCTTGCGGATGTTGCCGGAGGTGTAGCCGTCCTCATAGTCGCCAACGCCGGAAGACCACGTCACCTGACCGTCGAAGTTGCCTTTCAGCATTTCCAGAACGCCGTTCTCATGCCCACCACCAAAGCCGGTGCGCGGAGAAATATCGTTCGAGGGGCATACCAAGTTGTGCTGGCAGGGCAACGGATGGAACAAGATAGCCGGACGTGGAGTCCGGGTCAGCATAACCGAGTTTCTTGCCCTTCATGTCTTCGATCGTGTTGATGCCGGAATCCTTGCGGGCCAGCATGATGGAGTAGTAGCCGGTGGCTCCGTCCGTTTGAACGGTGGTCAGCACAGGATCGACGGCTTCCGCATCGGTCAGAGTAGACCTTGGCGTAGGCAGAGGCACCCAGTTCGGCGTAATCGAGAGTGCCGCCAAGCAGGCCCTGAACAACGCCGTCATAGTCGGCGGCCGGAAACAGTTTGACCTCGTCGACGCCGATTGCAGCCGGCAACAGATCGATCAGACACTGGTTGTTGCGAAGCCGGTCGGCTTCGTTTTCGCCGCCGAGGATTCCGACGCGAAAAACTTTCGATGCGGCGAGCGCCGGAGTGAGAGTGGTGGCTGCAAGGGCTGCGATTGCCGTGGTTGCGAGAAGCAGTTTCTTCAACATGGGAGACTCCATAGGATCGGTTAAAGTGGATATTGACCCGGACCGCATGAACCGGTCCGCACAATGATGCGGTTCGCCGCTAGTTCGCGACGCCTCCCGCGGGAAGGTCGGCAAGCGGTTGCGAAACAGGCGGGGCAACACGGCTGCGCCGTTTCTCACGCTGTCTTTTCGGCTTTGCGACGCCGTTTCCGGGCGCTGCAAGTGAGGTCGATGTGACGGCTTCGGAAAACGCATCCTTCATGCCCTCGACGCCATAGATCGCGCGGGCCGCGTCCATCGTCAGCTCGTCGGGGGTGCCGTCGAACACGACCTTGCCTTTCGACATGCCGATGATGCGCTCGCAGAAGGCACGGGCCGTATCGAGCGTATGCAGGTTGGTGATGACGGTTATGCCGTCGCGGCGGTTGATGTCGCGCAGGCTTTCCATCACCACCTGGGCGTTGCGCGGGTCGAGCGAGGCAATCGGCTCGTCCGCGAGGATCATCTTGGGGGTTTGCAAAAGCGCCCGGGCGATCGCCACCCGCTGCTGTTGACCGCCCGAAAGGGTGCCGGCCTGCTGCAGCGCGGTCTGCACGATATCGAGCCGTTCCAGTGCCTGCAGGGCCATGGCGCGTTCCTCGTCGGAATACACACCCAGCAGACTTTTGAAGGAAGAGCGATGGTTCAGGCGTCCCAGCAGCACGTTGGTCAGCACGTCGAGGCGCGGCACCAGGTTGAACTGCTGAAAGATCATCGCGCAGTCGCGATGCCAGCGGCGCAGTTCCGCACCGGTAAGGCTGGAGACTTCCACGCCGTCATGGTGGATGAACCCTTCGCTCGTCCCGATCAGTCGGTTGGTCATCCGCAACAGGGTCGATTTGCCCGCGCCCGATGAACCGATGATCCCGACCATCTGACCGGACGGAATGAGCAGATCGACGCTGTCGACCGCGACATTGGTGCCGAAACGCCGGGTGACATTCTGGAAGTGCAGCATGGCATTTACCTTTCGTTAGGGTGATCCCTGAAGGCGTCATGCGATGACTGCGTGTCAGTTCCGTCTCAGTTCCATGACAGTGGAAAACTTCTCGCCCGGTCCGGTTCAGCCGTGACGGGCAAGAAAGGCTTCGATGTCGAGATTGCGGAAATCCTCAAGTGCTGCGCCGAGCCGGTCGTGGTCCCAGTCCCACCAGGCAAGGGACTGAAGGCGCGCGGCGATCATCGGGCTGAACCGGCGCCGTATCTCGCGGGCAGGCACACCGCCAACAATGGTGTAAGGAGCGACGTTCCGCGTCACCACGGCGCCCGCACCCACGACGGCTCCGTCACCGATAATCGTGCCGGGTAGAATTGTGCAGCCATGACCCAGCCATGTGTCGTGGCCGATCGTGACACGGGCCTCAAACCGCCTTGCGAAGAAGGCTTCGTCACGACCGGCACCTGGCCAGTAGTCGTTCGAACGGTAGGTGAAGTGATGCAAGGTTGCACGATTGAGAGGATGGTTGGTCGCGTTGATGCGAACGGATGATGCGATGTTGGCAAATTTGCCGATTTGCGCGTTGAAGACGTCGCAATGTTCCATGATGTAGGAATAATCGCCCAGCTCCGTGTGGCTGATCCGAGTATATGCGGCGATCTCGGTGTAGCGCCCCAAAGTCGTCTCCACCGGCTCCACGGTGGAGTGGAGAAACGGGGCGTCGCCGAGCGGTTTCACGCTGAACGACCGGCTGCGAAATCCGACACGTCGACCAGCCTGTCCCCAACTCGACGCCGCATTTCGGGATCGTGGAATATCGCGAGCATGGCGACCCCGGCTGCCTTCTTCTCTTCCACCAGATCGCCCACCACAGCCGCGTTTTCGGCATCCAGCGATGCCGTCGGCTCGTCGAGCAGCAGCACAGGATAGTGCGCAATGAACCCGCGCGCGATGTTGACGCGCTGCTGTTCGCCGCCTGAAAACGTGGCCGGTGGCAGGTCCCACAACTTTCGGGGCAGGTTCAGCCGGTCGAGCAGGTTTTCAGCGTCCGCCATAGCCCGCTCCACCCCGGTTCCCTGCGCTATCGCAGCCTGTGCGACGACACGTAGGGCGCTGACGCGCGGAATGACACGCAGGAACTGGCTGATGTATCCAAGCCCATGTTCCCGCAAGGACAGGATCGTTCGCGGATCGGCAGAAGCGATGTCCAGCCATTCGCTGCCATTGCGGATGGATATGATGCCACCCTCGGCACGATAGTTCCCGTAGATCATTTTGAGGATCGAACTCTTGCCGATACCGGACGGCCCGGCCAGCACCGCGCATTCACCCTGCGCCACCCGAAACGTCACCCCGCTGAACACCGGGAGATCGACACCACCCCGCAAGTGCATGGTGAAGGTCTTGGAAACATCTTCCAGCCGTAGCATGGTCCTGTCCGACATGATCACACCTGCAAGATCGAGGAGACGAGGAGCTGCGTATAGGGCTCGCGCGGATCGTCCAGCACCTGATCGGTGAGCCCCGTTTCGATCACGCGACCGGATTTCATGACCATCATGCGGTGGGACAGCAGGCGGGCGACCGCCAGATCGTGGGTCACGACGATGATCGACAGGCCGAGATCGGCCACCAGGCCGCGAACAAGGTCCAAGAGCCGCGCCTGCACTGATACATCGAGGCCGCCGGTGGGTTCATCCATGAAAACGAGGCGGGGCGAGGTAACCAGATTGCGTGCGATCTGGAGCCTCTGGCGCATTCCACCGGAAAATTGCGTCGGGCGGTCGTCGATACGGTCCACGGCGATCTCGACCCGCTCCAGCCAGTCGCTGGCCCGTGTGCGGATGTTGCCGTAGTGCCGTTCGCCCACTGCCATCAGGCGCTCGCCCACATTGGCACCCGCCGACACGCCCATACGCAGGCCGTCCGCGGGATGTTGGTGAACGAAACCCCAGTCGGTCCGCATCAGGAAGCGCCGCTCGGCTTCACCAAGGCCGTAGAGGTCGGCCATGCGACCATCGCGCATCGCGTATTCCACGGTTCCCGACGATGGTTCCAGGTTTGTGGAAATACAGTTCAGAAGCGTCGTCTTTCCCGAGCCGGATTCACCGACGATCGCCATCACCTCGCCGGGGTAGAGATCGAACGACACGTCGAGACAGCCGGGGTGTCGACCGTAATATTTCGAAAGAGCGGTGACGCTGAGAAGCGGACGGTCGCTCATTGCGCGGCCTCCTTCACCGGCGGCTGCGTGCCATCGAAACCTGCATTGCGTCGCTCTTCGCAATGATCGCTGTCGGAGCAGCAGAACATGCGCCCGCCGCGATCGTCCGTGATGATTTCGTCGAAATAGATCCCTGTCGCACCACAAAGCGCGCAAGCCGTGTCGCCCCAGTCCTGAACGTCGAAAGGATGGTCTTCGAAGTCGAGGCTGACGACCTCGGTGTAGGGCGGGATGGCATAGATCCGCTTTTCGCGCCCGGCTCCGTAAAGCTGCAATGCGGCCATGCGGTTCATCTTGGGATTGTCGAATTTCGGGGTCGGCGACGGGTCCATGACATACCGGCCCATCACCTTGACCGGATAGGCATATGTGGTGGCGATGTGGCCGTGGGTCGCGATGTCCTCGTACAGTTTCACATGCATGAGGCCGTATTCTTCCAGCGCATGCATCTTACGCGTCTCCGTTTCGCGCGGCTCAAGAAAGCGCAGCGGTTCAGGGATGGGCACCTGATAGACGAGCACCTGATGTTCACCGAGGGTGGCCTCCGGTATCCGGTGGCGGGTCTGGATGATGGTCGCATCCTTCGTTTTCGTCGTCGTCGCCACACCGGCCGTCTGCTCGAAGAACCCGCGCAGGGCGACCGCATTGGTCGTGTCGTCGGAACCCTGATCGATCATCTTCAGCACGTCGTCGGCACCGATGATCGACGCCGTCACCTGAACCCCGCCGGTGCCCCAGCCATAGGGCATGGGCATTTCGCGGCTGGCGAACGGCACCTGATAGCCGGGAATGGCGATCGCCTTGAGGATAGCGCGGCGGATCATGCGTTTGGTCTGCTCGTCCAGATAGGCGAAATTGTACGCGCTCATGCGGCGGCCTCCGTGCGGAGGAAGCCGCGTTCTCTCAGTTCGACCGCCAGTGTTTCAGGGGAATGAAACTGGATTGCATCGAACCCCAGAGCGGCGGCGGCGGAAACGTTGGGGGCGGAATCATCGATGAAGACGCAATCGACTGCACGCAAATTGTTGCGATCCAGCAGGCGCTCGAAGATCTCCGCGCCCGGTTTGATCACACCTTCCTGACCGGACACGACGGCATCGGTGAATACGGTCGCTAGGAACGGATATGTCTCCTTCGCCTGTTCCCACTTGTCTGCAGCGAAGTTGGTGACGGCGTATAACGGCACACGGTCTTTCGTCAGTTGATCGATGATAGCGAGTGTACCTTCTATCGCGTGTGGCACGGTCTCGATCCAACGATCATCGAATGCCTTCAGCGCCTCTTTGTGGTGGGGATGCAGCATGGACATTTCCGCAATGCCTTCGCCAAACGGCAGACCCGCATCGAAGCGCACATTCCAGTCCAACAAGCCGGTTTCATCAAGAAACGCCTCCGACGCCTTCCGGCTGCCAAGCATCGGTTCGTAAAGCGCATGGACGTCCCAGTGCAGAACGACTTTGCCGATATCGAAAACGACGGCGCGTGCGTTCATTCCGCTGCCTCCTTCAAATCGTCTTCGACCGTGTGTGCGGAAACCTCCGCCCGCATGCGCCGCACCAGGTCGAGTTCGGCCTGAAAGTCCACGTAATGGGGGAGTTTCAGGTGTTCGACGAACCCCGTTGCCTGAATGTTGTCCGAGTGGGACAGGACGAATTCGTGATCCTGCGCCGGGGCCATCAGCTCCTCGCCAAGTTCCTCCCAGCGCAGCGCCCGATCAACCAGTGCCATCGACATGGCCTTGCGTTCGTTTTGCCCGAAGGTCAGGCCGTAACCGCGCGTGAATTGCGGGGGAACTTTTGCCGAACCCTTGAACTGGGTCACCATCTGGCACTCCGTGACCTTCAGCCGCCCCAGCGGCACGTCGAAACCCAACTCCTCGGCAAAGAAATCCACCTCGACTTCTCCCATGCGGATTTCTCCCGCAAAGGCATGGCCGCGCGCGTAGCCGCGCTGGGTGGAATATCCCAGACCAAGCAGAAACCCCTCATCGCCACGCGACAGGTTTTGCAGCCGCAGGGCGCGACTGGCGGGAAAGTCCAGCGGCTCCCGCGTCAGGTCTTCCACCGGCGCATCGTCGTCGAACGTCCCGTGCGGCTCCATCAGCCCCTCACGGTCGAGAATGGCGGCAATACCGGGCGTCGGTCCCGGGTTCGGGTCCGGCACCCGGTCGGGTGACGGCACCGCGCCCTCAGCCGCCAGCATGAAGTCCAGAAGGCGGTGCGAATAGTCGAAGGTCGGGCCCAGCACCTGTCCGCCGGGCATGTCCTTGTAGGTGGCGGAAATCCGACGCTCCACCAGCATCGCGCCGGTATCGACGGGACGGGTCGCTCCGAAGCGCGGCAGGGTCGTGCGATAGGCACGGATGAGAAAGATCGCCTCGATCAGATCGCCGGCGGCCTGTTTGACTGCCAGCGCTGCCAGCTCGCTGTCGAACAGAGAGCCTTCGCTCATCACCCGGTCGACCGCGAAGGCCAGTTGCTGTGCAATCTGCTCCAGCGTCAGCGCCGGAACGCTGCGGTCGCCGCGTCTTCTGTCCGCGGACAGTCGATGGGCATTCGCGATCGCGCGCTCCCCGCCCTTGACCGCGACATACATCAGTCGGCCTCCACGATTTTCACGGTGCGGGGCAGGCAGGCGACAGCGTCCGGCGAGCAAAGCACGAGGTCCACTCCCAGGGGAAAAACCGCACGGTTGGCCTGCCACCAGTCGATAAAGCCGTCCGGTAACGGTTCGCAGCGCAGGCGGTGCTCTTTTTCGATACCGGGACCGGAAAGCTTCAAGGGGCCGTCGATACCGAGAGCCTCCACTTGCAGCAGGATCGTGGTCGAACGATCGGGATAATCCGGAATACCAAGCGCGAAACCGTCGAGATCGTGAATTGTGGCCGCGCCGGTCAATACGGCAAACGTCGCCTCCGCCCGAACATCAGTTCGCGGCGCGCCGGTGTGAAATGCCATCCATTCGAACGCTGCCGGGTGAGCGCGAAGGGCGTCAGCCAGCCAGAGCCTGCTGTCGTAGTCGGCCATGGCCAGCAACACCGCACCGGTCGTGGCAAGAAGCGGCGCGGGCGAGTCGGGCAGATCCGTCAGCTCTGCCAACCGACCGGGTCGCGCCATCGCTTGCATCAGGGCGCTGAACACCCGCTGGGAACCATGAACCGCATCTTCGAAGCCGGGCGCCAAGGTGTTTGCAGGGGCATGTGCGGGCGCGTTCATCAATCGTCGCCCCGCATCAACGTGAAGAAGTCCACTTTCGTCGCCGAAATCTCCTCTCGGACCCGATCATCGTCCGCCAGGGAGGCTTGCTCCAGTGGGACGACGACCTCGCGTTCGACGACATCACGGAATTCATCGGCTTTCCACATGGCGTGCAGCACAGCGGATTGTTCGGCCTTCTTGTGATTACGCCCCAGCGCGTAGGAATAGCCCATCGTGCCACCGTCGAGTGAAACAACTGAGCGGGTCACTGTGGCCTCTCCGAAATTGAACGGAGCGCCTTTCGCAGCGATGCGGCCACGGACCATAACCAACCCCGTCTCCGGCGGTCGCACGAAGTGCCATGCTGGAACCTGTTGTAGACGAGCGAATCGATCGGCAATCGCATCCGCAGAGGCTTTGGCCAGGATGCCCATCACTCGTTGCTGTTCCCGCGCGGGTGGTCCGATCGGCATGCATCGTCTCCGGTGGCGTTTGGCGTTTTCCGAACCTGCCAAAGAGGCTTGCCATGACAGGCTCATGACAAAAGCGCCGATATTAACCGGTCGCTTCGGTAGGCGAAGAAATCGTCACATCGTTGTCGCGTGTCATATTCAATGGGTGCTTCGGTATCGGAAGCGCTTCGCGCCTTTTTCTGGAGACGTGATTTGAAAGAGTTGCGAGCAGTCGTTTTCGACTGGGCAGGAACCATGGTGGATTTCGGTTCCCGTGCGCCTGTGGCCGCGTTCGTAGAAGCCTTCAGCCGGTTCGGGGTCACAGTCACCGTAGAGGATGCCCGCGCACCCATGGGTCTACCAAAGCGCGACCACATCCGCGAAATGCTGAACGATCCGAACATTATGGAGCAATGGGCAAATGCCGTTGGTCATATGCCTACCGATAGCGACGTTGATTTGGTCTATAAAGTGTTCGTGCCGCTCAATGAGGAAGTCGCTGCCCGCCATTCCGAGTTGATTCCGGGAGCGACAATCGTCGCTTCAAATTTGCGCGATGCAGGTGTCGCGATTGGCTCGACCACGGGCTATGTACGTCCGATAATGAAACGTGTGCTGCCGGCTGCAGCAGCCCAAGGTTATGTTCCCCATACTCTCGTCTGTGCCGACGACGTCCCGTTCGGACGCCCCACGGCCATGATGATGTACAAATGCTTCGTCGATCTCGGCGTCCACGAACCGTGGCGGGTGGTGAAGGTGGACGATACAGTGCCGGGCATTGCCGAAGGACGCGCTGCCGGGTGTTGGACAGTCGGCGTCTCCCTTTCGGGAAACGAGGTTGGGCTGTCACAGGAAGAACTGGCGGGCGCAGACCCTCAATGGGTGAGCAACGTCAGGAGAGCGGCCTGTCAAAAGTTGGTTGCCGCGGGCAGCGATTATGTCGTGGACACCGTGGCCGATCTGATGCCGGTCCTGCTTGAGATTTCAGCACGCATCGCTTCCGGAGAGAGGCCTGCATCATCCTAAGCCTCTGTCACCGCAGCGTCATCAGAACTTCGTGGAGATGACATAGATGACCTGCACTGGTTGGAGAATTCAACCGGTGTCGACAGATCCATGAGCAAGCATCGAAGCGGTATCGACTTCACCTATGCCGCACACGGACAGGGCCGAATACCCAACGCCATCATTCGTTTTGTGGAATCAATGACCGGACAGCGCCGCCTGAAACGCCTCTATACGGAATATTCTAGCTCGATCTCGAAAGGCGATTTCTTCAATGCTGCGATAGAGCGCCTGCAACTGGATGTCCGCTACGACGAGGCAAAGTTGCAAGGCATACCGCGCTCGGGGCCGGTCATCGTCATCGCCAATCACCCCTATGGTGTTGCGGACGGGGTTGTGATGACGTGGTTGCTGCGATTGGTCCGTCGAGATGCCAAAGTGATGGCCAATCAGGTTTTGTGTCAGGCACCGGAAGCGTCCGGCGTCCTGCTTCCCGTCAGTTTTGATGGCACACGTGCCGGCACGCTCGTCAATGTTGGAACCCGTAAGGCCGCTCTGCACACTTTGATGGAAGGCGGATGTCTGGGCATGTTTCCCGCCGGTGGCGTTTCCACAAGCCAGCACCCCCTCAAGGGACCGGCGGTCGATCCTCAGTGGCATATATTTCTCGAAAAGCTCGTCTCGAAAAGCGGAGCCACTGTCGTGCCGCTTTACTTCGAGGGGCAGAATTCGCGGCTGTTTCAGATCGCAAGCCACTTCAACTACACGATGCGGCTTGCCCTCTTCTTCCGCGAAACGCACCGGCTGATGGGGAAACCGTTCCGGGTGGTCATTGGGGAGCCGATTTCGCCGGAAACCCTAACCTCGTTTCAGGACAATCGCGCGATGGTTAGCTATCTTCGCGCAAGAACCTATGCGCTTGCGCCGCGGCCCAGGAAGCTGTCCTGCAATATCGAGAACATGGCCGAGCGTGAATTCGTGTATCCCGCACGGCTGAAATTGTAGCCAAGCCGGTACTCGTTATCGGAATGACGTTCTTTCAGCGCACATGTTTTTGCGGGGCCATTCAAATACCCTTCAGGTTCACCCGTTTCGATACTTCTTCCGCACTTTCGACACGCTCGGAATAGCGGTCGACGAGGTATTCGGAGTGCCCCCTCGTCAAGAGCGTGAACTTCATCAGTTCCTCCATCACGTCCACCATACGGTCGTAAAACGGAGAGGGCTTCATCCGGTCATCGTCTTCGTTAAATTCGAGGAAGGCTTTCGGCACGGAAGACTGATTGGGAATCGTAATCATCCGCATCCATCGACCCAATATTCGCATCTGGTTGACCGTGTTGAAACTCTGCGATCCACCATTCACTTGCATGAGCGCCAGTGTTCTGCCCTGTGTCGGTCGCACCCCACCGATCGGGGCAAGGGGCAGCCAGTCGATCTGCGTTTTCATGATGCCCGTCATGGCACCGTGCCGTTCCGGCGAACACCAGACATGCGCTTCCGACCACAGTGATAGTTGACGAAGTTCCTGCACCTTTTCGTGCGCGTCAGGTGCATCGTCGACGAGAGGCAATCCACTTGGGTCGAAGATGCGAACCTCAGCCCCGAGGTAGCGTAAAACACGCGCCGCTTCTTCCGTCATCAGCCGTGAGAAAGACCGTGTGCGTAATGACCCGTAGAGCATGAGAATGCGAGGCGGATGGTCAGTGTTACGGCCTGCGGGATTTCGCAAGGCTGTAGCTGTTCTTGTTGAAGGTTCGGAAAGTCGTTCATCAAGGGGCAATCACCGTTTCCCCGTCCTCCTTCGTGAACTCCGTTCCCGATGGAATATTCAACAGAGCGAACACAGCCTCTGACGGACGACAGAGGGCAACGCCTTTAGCCGTGCAAACGATAGGCCGGTTCACCAGCACGGGATGCGCCAGCATCGCGTCGAGAATAGCTTCGTCCGATACCGATGGGTCAGTCAAGACCAAGCTCTTCGGCTGGCGATTTCGTGGTTCTGAGCGCAGTGCGCGGGGTCAGGCTGGCGGCAGCAAACAGGGCCTGCAGTTGCGGGCGCGTCCATCCGGTCTTTAGATACTCGATCACAACCGGCTCACCGACCAGACCCCTGATAATCTCCAGAACATTGCGTGACGTTCCACAATCAGGATTGTGATGGATGACGATGCTCATGGCTGTTCGGCTTTCGTGTCAGGGTTGTGGAGTTGCCACCGGCAATAGGCCAGAGCCAACAGGGCGGCAGTCAGTTGCGCGGCAATGAACCAGGGAACGTCCTGCGGTCTGATGCCGGCAAACGTGTCGGAAAATCCCCGCGCAATCGTGACGGCCGGATTGGCGAACGAGGTGGACGCGGTGAACCAGTAGGCGGCTGTGATGTAGAGACCTACCGCCATCGCAACGGCGGATTCCTTCGCCTTGATCGTTGCCAGAATGGTCACGACGAGGCCGAAGGTCGCGACCCCTTCCGCAAACCATTGAGACCCACCACTGCGAAGTTTCTGGGAGAATTGAAGGACGATTTTCGCCGAACATCAGATGAGCCATCCACACCCCAACGAGGCCACCCGCCACCTGCGCCAGCACATAGGCCACGCCTTCCCTGCTCGTAAGTTCCCGTTTCACGACGAACACCAGTGTCACGGCAGGATTGAAATGCGCTCCTGAAATCGGGGCCAACATCGTGATGAGAACGACGAGAATGGCACCTGTCGGAATAGTGTTGCCAAGCAGGGCAATGGCGACGTTTCCACCAGCCAGACGCTCGGCCATGATGCCGGAGCCGACGACTGTTGCCAGCAAGAAAGCCGTACCCACAAATTCCGATGAGAGTTTCTGTGCAAGCGTGGGCATCAGCAGGCGCAGGCGAGTTCTTTGATGATAGGCTGGCACAGTTCCGGTTTTCCACCACAGCAGTCCTGCATCAGAAACGCCAGAAGACCGCGCAGGGCGTTGAAATTGGCGTAATAGCGGATAGTTCGCCCTTGTCGTTCGTTTCTCACCAGACCGGAGTTGAGCAACACCGTCAGATTGGCCGACATCGTATTTTGCCGGACGTTCAGTCGGTCGCTTATCTCACCGGCCAGCAAGCCATCAGAACCAGCACGAATGAGAAGGCGAAACACCTCTAATCGAGTTGGTTGGCTCAAAGCCGCAAAAGCGGAAAGGGCGTCAAACGAATCCATATATCATGATCGCATGATATCTAGCCTCGCTCAATTGGGAATTTGAAATCGCATGATTGAATTTATTGAATGTCCGCTATCGCCGACGACGACGCCGCAAGCTAACTTCCGCTAACGGCCAATCATGTCGCGCAGTGCTTCATTCACCAAGCCGATTTGCGACAAGTTGTATTCTTCGAATTTCGGACTCGGCGTAGACCTTGCACAAAATCATCAACGGCAGGTGTTGGCACTTTGCGCCGATCGTCGGTTTGTCGTTGATTAGACAATTGTTGAAACCGAAAACGCCGAAAGGTCCGCATAGCCGACATTCAGCGCCTACCCGCCCCCACCCCGCCGTTTCATCCGCCGCTCCAGCGCGCGCAGCCCCAGCGACAGCGAAATTGTCAGCAGCAGATAGACGAACGCGACCACGTTATACGTCTCGAAATACCGAAACGACCCCGCCGCATAGACCTTGCCCATCTGCGTGATATCGGCGACGCCGAGCACGGAGACCAGCGAGGAATCCTTCGTCATGGCGATGAAATCGTTGCCGAGCGGCGGGGCGATGGTGCGGATGGCCTGCGGCATGGTGATGTGGCGGAAGCGGTGCCATGGCCGCAGGCCCAAGGCCTTGGCCGCTTCCAGCTGGCCCTTGTCGACGCTTTCGATCCCGGCGCGAAAAACTTCGGCGATGAAGGGGGAATAGGCGAGCATCAGCGCGATGGAGGCCCGCCACGCGAGTGGAAAGTCCCGCGTGCGCATGGGCGCATCCATCGCCCAGCCGAACGCGAAGTTGATACCGGCCACCAGGGCCGGAGCACCGACGAAGGCGATGTAGAGCAGCAGCACCAGCGTGGGGATGCCGCGCATGATCTCCACGTAGAACCGCGCGATCTGACGCAACGCCAGTGACCCGGACAGCGCCATGACGGCGAGTACCAAGCCCAGCGCGCTGGCCAGTGCGAAGCCGAACAGGGTTACCGTCACGGTGATCCACACACCCGCCGAGACGGTGTTGAATATCTGCCGGTACTGGCCGGACAGCAGGATCGAGACCGCCGCCAGTGCGCCCAGCACACCAATCGACGCCAGCCAATAGGGAAAGTCCGGGCGGACGGTGCCTGCCCGCCTCGGGGTCATCGCTTCTGTGTCAAATTAATGGAGGCCGACCGGCCTTCATTCGCCGAACTTGTAGTCGAGAAACCACTTCTGGTTCAGCGCATTGATCGTGCCGTCCTCGGTCATCGCCGCAATGGCCGCGTTGACGGGCTCGACCAGATCGGACCCCTTGGGAAAGATGAAGCCGAAATCCTCGGCACCCAGCGCCTCGCCGACCAGCTTCAGCTTGCCGTCGGAGGCTTCCACATAGCCGTTGCCTGCCGTGCCGTCCGTCAGCACCATGTCCACATCGCCGGCCTGCAAGGCCTGCACCTGTGCGCCAAACGTTTCGAACAGCTTGATGCGTGGGTTCTGCTCGTCCCCGTCCAGCACGGTATAGACGCCGACATAGAACGGCGTCGTCCCCGCCTGCGCGGCCATCAGTGCGTCGTCCATGGCGGCGAAGGTCGTGGCGTCGGTGAACCGTTCCTCATCGCCCCGCACCAGCATGAACATTTCCGAGCGCATGTAGGGGTCGGAGAAATCCACCTGCTCGGCCCGGTCGTCCTTGATGGTAATGCCTGTCATGCCGATGTCATATTCGCCCTGATTGACGGCGGGGATCATCGCGTCCCACGAGATGTTCTCGTATTCGACGCTCATGTTCAGCCGCTTGGCGATTTCCGCCATCGCGTCATATTCCCAGCCGATGGCTTCCGACGTTTTCGGATCGACGAATTGCAGCGGCGGATAGGCGTTTTCCGTAACGACAGTCACCGTGCGGCCTTCCAGGTCCGGCAGGCTTTGGGCGTTTGCGGAAAATGCGAAGGCGGTGAGCGTGGCCGCGGCGAGTGTGGTGAGAAGGCGCATGGAGGGGTCTCCGTTGAATGGCGTGGCACAAGTCTGCCAAAGCGCGACGCCTCGGTCCAGCGCTGATTAAAGTCCGTGCACGGCCAATGTTTAGGCGGACCACCTCTAGGCGGACAGGCCGGAGATCGACCGTGCGAATTCCCGCGCCTCGAACGGCTCCAGATCCTCCACCTGCTCGCCAACCCCGATGAAATAGACCGGCAGACCGTATTTCGCAGCGATCCCCACCAGAATGCCGCCCCGCGCCGTGCCGTCGAGCTTCGTCATCACCAGCCCGTTGACGCCAGCGACATCCTTGAAGATTTCCACCTGGTTGAGCGCGTTCTGCCCGGTGGTCGCGTCCAGCGTCAGCAGCACGGTGTGGGGGGCGGACGGGTCGAGTTTCTTGAACACGCGGATGATCTTTTCCAGCTCCGCCATCAGTTCGGTCTTGTTCTGCAACCGACCGGCTGTGTCCATCAGCACCACGTCGCGCCCCTCGTCGCGGGCCTGCACATAGGCATCGTAGGCCAGACCCGCCGCATCGGCCCCATCGGGCCGGTAGATGACGGGAGAAAGCGTGCGCTCCCCCCATATCTTCAACTGCTCGACCGCTGCTGCGCGAAAGGTGTCGCCGGCGACGAGGAGGGTGGAGAAGCCTGCGTCGTACAATTTTTGCCCCAGCTTGCCGATGGTCGTGGTCTTGCCGGACCCGTTGACGCCGACGACGAGGATGACGTGGGGCTGGTGGTCGAGGTCGAGTTCCAGTGGCCCGGCGACGGGGGTGAGCACCCGCTCGACCTCTTCGGCCATGAGCGTGCGCACGTCTTCGTCGGTCACATCGCGCCCCATGCGCTGGTCGGCCAACCGATCGGTGATGGCGCTGGCAGTGGTGACGCCCAAATCGGCGCGGATGAGGATGTCCTCCAGTTCCTCCAGCGTCTCCTCGTCCAGCTTGCGCTTGGTGAAGACACCGGAAATGCCGGTGGTGAGCTGGCTCGACGTGCGGGTAAGCCCTTCGCCCATGCGCTTGAACCACGACACTTTCGGCGGCGCGGACAGGTTGCCTTCCTGCGCCACTGGCGAGCGTGTATCGAGCGACGCGGTGTTTTCCGGTGCCGTCTTCGCGGGCGGAAAGTCGTGCTCGTGCTCCGGGTCCGCCGCCGGGGGTGGCGGTTCCGGCGTGTCGCTTGGGGGAACGGCGGGTTTGCCACTCTCCCCATCGCGCGTTTCCACATGGGTTTCCCCCGGCGCTTCGAATATGCCGTCGCCGGGAGCATCGGCAACGGGTGCGACGGGTATTGCCGGCTTGGCGTCGGGATCGGGAAAGGGCTCGTCGTCATGGCCCGGAACGGACTCGCTCTTGGCGGGCGAGTCGTCCGGGCTATCGGACTTTTTTGGCGGTGCGCCCTTTGTATCATCCTCGGACGGCGGCGGAGGCACATCCTTGATCGGCTCTATCCCGCCACCCTGATCGGACATATCGGCCCCTGCCTCGGAATCGGCCACCACGTTGGCAGCGGCCTCTGCATGGGCCACGGGGTCCGGCTGGTCGCCGGTGCCCAAAGCCGTGTCGGTGGTTGCGTCCGGCACCTCGTCGAGATCGCGGTCCTTCTTGCCGAAACGGAACATCCGTTTGAAGAAGCCGTCCTGTTTGTCTGCCATAATGTTGGTCTTTCAGATGGACTGTGGTGCGGGCACGGCTGTCAGTCGCGCACCGTCGTGACCGGTGATGGTCACCTGCTCGAATGTGTTGGCACCCGCTTCCGTTCCCGAAACGATGACCGGCGTGAACTGGGCCGTGCGCCCCCGCCCCTCCGGTTCCATCAGCACGGTGTGCGTTTCGCCCACGCGGGCATCGAGAAACCGCGACAGCGCGACGTGCCCCTTTGCGCGTAACGCGGACGCGCGTTCCTTCACGAGCGCCCGCTCCAGCTGGGGCATTCGTGCCGCGGGCGTACCTTTGCGCGGGCTGAAGGGGAAGACATGCAGCTGCGTCAGGTCCGCTTCGTCCACGATGGCGAGCGACTGCAGGAACATGGCGTCGGTCTCGGTCGGGAAGCCCGCGATGATATCGGCCCCGAAGACCGCATCCGGCCGCACCCTTCGAACAGCGTCCACGAAGGCCAGCGTGTCGGCACGGGAATGGCGGCGCTTCATACGCTTCAGGATCATGTCGTCGCCGGATTGGAGCGACAGGTGGAAGTGGGGCATGAGACGGTCGTCCCGCCGATCACGTCCATCAGCGCCGCGTCCACCTCGATGGAATCGATGGAGGACAGGCGCAGGCGTGCCAGCTTCGGGACCTGCCTGAGTATGGCTTGCACAAGACGGCCAAGCGAAGGCTTGGCGGGGAGATCGCCGCCCCAGCTCGTCAGGTCCACACCCGTCAGCACGATTTCCTTGTATCCGCCCTCGTCCACCAGACGCCGAACCTGCGCCACGACTTCTCCAGCGGGCACCGAGCGGGAATTGCCGCGACCATAGGGGATGATGCAGAAGGTGCAGCGGTGGTCGCAGCCGTTCTGCACCTGCACAAAAGCGCGGGTGCGCCCTTCGATGGCATCCACCATGTGGGACGCTGCCTCCCGCACGTCCATGATGTCGTTGACCCGCACCTTCTCGAACAGGTTGACCCCGAAATCCGGCAGGGCGCGGTAATTGCTGGCTTCCAGCTTTTCCGCGTTGCCGAGGACCAGATCGACCTCTTCCATGGCCGCAAAGGTTTCCGGTTCCGTCTGCGCCGCGCACCCGGACACGACGATGCGGGCGTCAGGGCGGTCGCGGCGCGCACGGCGGATGGCCTGTTTGGCCTGCCGCACGGCTTCACCCGTCACCGCACAGGTGTTGACGATGATCGCCCCGCCCTCGACCGTATCCAAGCCGGCTTCGCGGGCGGCCCGCGTCATCTGCTCGCTTTCGTAGGTGTTGAGGCGGCATCCGAAGG
Organism: uncultured Alphaproteobacteria bacterium; assembly: GCA_963799325.1. GTDB lineage: Bacteria > Pseudomonadota > Alphaproteobacteria > Rhizobiales > Rhizobiaceae > Pseudahrensia. The sequence goes on from CAWCWS010000009.1 coordinate 206,395, forward strand.
TGAGGGTTTGCAATTTGGGCACGGAAAAGCCGGTCATGCGTCCACCGTCACCGCACCGGTGGCCGGATCGAACGTACCGCCAAACTCGTGCTCCGCCGCGCCCGTCATGGTCACGCCGGCCTCAGTCCAGTCGATATCGAGCGTGCCGCCCGGCAGGCGAACGGCCACGGTCCGTCCCGTAAATGCCCGCCGCGCCGCGCTCACGGCAGCGGCGCACGCGGCGGATCCGCAGGCCTGCGTCAGCCCGACGCCGCGTTCCCATGTCCGCAGGTCGAGCGAGACCTTCGACGTTACCCGCGCCACCGAAACATTCACGCCTTCGGGAAAATACGGATGATGCTCGATCATCGGTCCGAACCGGTCCAGTTCGTAGTCTTCCACCGCCTTGTCGGCCCAGAACACCACATGGGGATTGCCCATGTTGGCGACGGAAGGCGTGTGCAGCACTGGCGCGCCCCGCGGCCCGACTTCCAGTTCGATGCCGGACGTGTCGGAAAACTCTTCCGACATGGGGATCGCGTCCCACTCGAAGCGCGGATGCCCCATGCCGACCGAAATGTGCGCGCCGTCGATTGCCGCGGGCAGCAGACCGGCCTGCGTCTGAAACGTGAAGGCCTGTTGTTCGCCGGACAGGAACAGCGTCACGCACCGCATTCCGTTGCCACAGGCACCTGCCGACGAGCCGTCATTGTTCACGATACGCACCAGCGCGTCGGTGCCCTCGGTCACGGGATCGTGGATCGCCATCAACTGATCGAACGGGATCGCCCCGTTCAGGGCCACCGCCGCCTGCGCCGTCACCGCGTCCGCGCGCCCGCGCATATCGGCCACCACGATCCGGTTGCCGATGCCGTTCATTTTCGCAATGGGTGCGGTTCTGCTCATGGGCCGCTATATGGCGAAGGCGCGGCTCTTATGCAAAGGCTGCGGCCATGACGACAAAACCGCCCTTCCAAGCCGATATTCTCACCCTCTACCCGGCCATGTTCCCCGGCCCTCTCGCCCATGCGCTGGCGGGGCGGGCGCTGGAACGGGGAGACTGGTCGCTGGCAGCCCATGACATTCGCGCCCATGCGACTGACAAGCACTCCAGCGTCGACGACACACCGGCGGGCGGTGGCGCCGGCATGGTACTGCGCGCCGACGTGCTGGGCCGGGCCATCGACGCCGTTGGAACGCCGGGGCCGAAACTGCTGATGAGCCCGCGCGGAAAGCCGTTGACGCAGGCGCGGGTGCGCGACCTCGCCGCCGGTCCCGGCGTCACCCTCGTTTGCGGACGGTTCGAAGGAGTTGATCAGCGCGTCATCGATACGCGCGGGTTGGAAGAAGTTTCCATCGGCGACTACATCCTCGCTGGTGGCGAATTTGCAGCGTTCGCGCTGCTCGATGCCATCGTCCGCCTGCTTCCGGGCGTCATGGGAAACCGTGCCTCGGGCGACCATGAAAGTTTTGAAACTGGCGCGGACGGCCACAAGCTGCTCGAACACCCCCACTACACCCGCCCGGCTGTGTGGGAAGGGCATGACATTCCCCCCGTCCTGACCTCCGGCAACCATGCGGCTATCGAAAAGTGGCGTCTGCAACAGGCAAAAAAACTGACACGGCAG
>CAWCWS010000010.1:0-171438 GCA_963799325.1 uncultured Alphaproteobacteria bacterium
CCCAACGTTAGGGACTAATGGGTAGCCGCCATTGGTCATACGCCGACAGACGGCGATGTTGATAGGGTCTATGATCTTCGTTTCGTTATTGAGGACGTTGCAGCTCGTCATGCCGAGTTGATTCCGGGAGCGGCATTAGTCGTTTCAGATTGCGCGACGCAGATGTGTACTGGCTCGACCACGGTGACGTCCGATCAATTCATGACCGCGTGCCGCCGGTTGCAGCAGCCCAGGTTATGCTCCGAGACCGTTGTCGTGCCGACGACGTTCCATTTGGACGCCCGACGGCCATGATGATGTACAACGCTGGTCGATCTCGGCGTTCACGAGCCGTGGCGGGTGGCGGGTGGACGAGCAGCGCGGGCATTGCCGAAGGACGCGCCGCCGGGTGTTGACAGTCGCGCTCCTGCGGAACGAGGTTGGCCGTCAAGAAGAACTGGCGGGCGCAGATCAACGGGCGAGCAACGTCAGGAGAGCGGCCTGTCAAACTGGTTGCCGCGGCAGCGATTATGTCGTGGACACCGTGGCCGATCTGAGGTCGGTTCTGTTTGAGATTTCGGCACGGATCGCTTCCGGAGAGAGGCCCTGATCATCCTGAGAGGCCGTCACGCAGCGTCATCAGACCTTCGTGGAGATGACATGGATGACCTGCACTGGTTGGAGAATTCAACCGGTGTCGACAGATCCATGAGCAAGCATCGAAGCGGTATCGACTTCACCTATGCCGCACACGGACAGGGCCTGATACCCAACACCATCATTCGACTTGTGGAATCCCTGACCGGGCAGCGCCGCCTGCAACGCCTTTATACGGAATATTGCAGCGCACGATCCAAAGGCGACTTCTTCAATGCTGCGATCGACCGTCTGCAACTGGATGTCCGCTACGACGACACGAAACTGCAAGGCATACCGCGCTCGGGCCCGGTCATCGTCATCGCCAATCACCCCTATGGCGTGGCGGATGGGTTGGTGATGACCTGGTTGCTGCGAATGGTCCGTCGAGATGCCAAAGTGATGGCCAATCAGGTTTTGTGTCAGGCACCGGAAGCGTCCGGCGTCCTGCTTCCCGTCAGTTTCGATGGCACGCGTGCCGGCACGCTGGTCAATGTCGGAACACGAAAGGCCGCTCTGCACACTTTGATGGAAGGCGGATGTCTCGGCATGTTTCCCGCCGGTGGCGTTTCCACAAGTCAGCACCCCCTCAAGGGGCCGGCGGTCGATCCACAGTGGCACATATTTCTCGCCAAGCTCATCTCGAAAAGCGGGGCCACCGTTGTGCCACTTTACTTCGAGGGGCAGAATTCGCGGCTGTTTCAGATCGCAAGCCACTTCAACTACACGATGCGGCTTGCCCTCTTCTTCCGCGAAACACACCGGCTGATGGGGAAACCGTTCCGGGTGGTCATTGGGGAGCCGATTTCGCCGGAAACCCTAACCTCGTTTCAGGACAATCGCGCGATGGTTAGGGTCCAAACCCAATCAGGCTATTGAATTTGCATTGGCTCTTTGATTCATTCGTTACGAATGGATCACAGGAGACGGACGATGGCGTTGTTTTGGTTATCAGATGAGGCGTGGGCCGCGATCGAACCGCATATGCCCAAGAACCAGTCCGGAGCCCGCAGGGTCGATGACCGGCGGGTGATCTCTGGCATTCTGCATGTGCTTAAAGTCGGTTGCCGGTGGTGCGATTGCCCGGCCGAGTATGGTCCTTCCACCACAATATATAATCGCTTCAATCGGTGGTCCCGCAAGGGCTTCTGGATCAATCTGCTGGATGCCTTGGTCGATGCCGGTGCGGTCACAAAGAGCGTTTCGATAGACAGCACATACATCAAGGCACAGCGCGCCGCGTTTGGTGGAAAAGGGGGCGTTCGATTCAGGCGATCGGCCGCTCACGTGGTGGCTGGACAACCAAGATCCACGCGCTCACAGACGTTGTAGGTCGCCCATACGCCCTGATGTTAACTGCTGGAAATGTCTCCGACGTCAGCGCTGCACCTGCGCTGTTGGATCGTGCTGGCTGCATCAAATATTTGCTCGGTGACAAGGGTTACGATGCCGACGCGCTGCGACGCTCCCTCCGAGAAGTCGGCGCAACGCCGGTCATTCCGGGTCGCCGCAATCGCAAGAAAGCAATTCGATATGACAAACGCCGGTATAGGGATCGTCATCTCGTCGAGAATGCCTTTTGCCGCCTGAAGGACTTCCGGCGCGTAGCGACCCGCTACGACAAACTCGCAGCCAACTTCATGTCAGCCGTAGCGCTTGTAACAGCCGTCGCATTCTGGCTGTGATTGAGTTCGACCCTAGCTATCTTCGCGCAAGAACCTATGCGCTTGCGCCGCGGCCCAGGAAGCTGTCCTGCAATATCGAGAACCTGGCCGAGCGTGAATTCGTGTATCCCGCACGGCTGAAATTGTAGCCAAGCCGGTACTCGTTATCGGAATGACGTCTTTCAGCGCACATGGTTTTGCAGGGCCATTTAAATACCCTTCAGGTTCACCCGCTTCGATAATTCTTCCGCACTTTCGACACGCTCGGAATAGCGATCGACGAGGTATTCGGAGTGCCCTCTTGTCAGAAGCGTGAACTTCATCAGTTCTTCCATCACGTCCACCATGCGGTCATAAAACGGAGAGGGCTTCATACGGTCGTCATCGCTAAATTCAAGAAAGGCTTTCGGCACGGAAGACTGATTGGGTATCGTAATCATCCGCATCCATCGGCCCAAGATTCGCATCTGGTTGACCGTGTTGAAACTCTGCGAACCGCCATTCACTTGCATGAGCGCCAGTGTTCTGCCCTGTGTTGGTCGCACCCCACCGATCGGGGCGAGCGGCAGCCAGTCAATCTGTGTTTTCATGATGCCCGTCATGGCACCGTGCCGCTCCGGCGAACACCAGACATGGGCTTCAGACCAGAGCGACAGTTGACGAAGTTGCTGCACCTTTTCGTGCGTTTCAGGTGCATCATCGACAAGGGGCAATCCGCTCGGGTCGAAGATGCGAACATCTGCCCCCAGATAGCGCAGAACCCGCGCCGCTTCTTCAGTCATCAGCCGCGAGAAAGACCGGGCCCGCAACGACCCGTAGAGCATGAGGACGCGGGGAGCATGGCTAGGCTCTACAGCTTGCGGAAATTGGCAGGACGGCAACTGCTTCTCTTGAAGGTTCGGCAAGTCGTCACTCATGGTGCGATCACCGTTTCCCCGTCCTCTTTCGTGAACGTCGTTCCCGATGGAACATCCAGCAGGGCGAATACAGCCTCGGACGGGCGGCAGAGCGCCACGCCTTTGGCGGTGCAGACGATGGGTCTGTTCACCAGCACGGGATGGTCCAGCATGGCGTCGAGAATGGCATCGTCCGATACCGAAGGGTGGGTCAGACCAAGCTCTTCGGCTGGCGATTTCGTCGTTCGTAGCGCATTGCGCGGGGTCAGGTTCGCAGCGGCAAACAGGGCTTGAAGCTGCGGGCGCGTCCATCCGGTTTTGAGATATTCGACCACAACCGGCTCACCGGCCAGCCCCCTGATAATCTCCAGAACATTGCGTGACGTTCCACAATCAGGATTGTGATGGATGACGATGCTCATGGCCGTTCGGCTTTCGTATCTGGCGCGTGTAGCTGCCACCGGCAATAGGCCAGAGCCAACAGGGCGGCAGTCAGTTGCGCGGCAATGAACCAGGGAACGTCCTGCGGGCGGATACCGGCAAACGTGTCGGAAAACCCCCGTGCAATCGTGACTGCCGGATTGGCGAACGAAGTGGACGCGGTGAACCAGTATGCGGCAGTGATGTACAGTCCGACCGCCATTGCCACAGCGGATTCCTTGGCCTTGATCGTCGCCAGAATGGTCACGACGAGGCCGAAGGTCGCCACGCCTTCCGCAAACCATTGCGACCCGCCGCTGCGAAGTTTCTGGGAGAATTGAAGGAGATTTTCTCCGAACATTAGGTGAGCCATCCAAACGCCGATGAGTCCACCCACCACTTGCGCCAGCACATAGGCCACAGCTTCCCTACTCGTAATGTCCCGTTTCACGGCGAACACCAATGTTACGGCAGGATTGAAATGCGCTCCTGAAATCGGAGCCAGCATCGTGATCAGCACGACCAAAATGGCACCGGTGGGAATGGTATTGCCAAGCAGGGCAATGGCAACGTTTCCACCCGCCAGACGCTCCGCCATGATGCCGGAGCCGACGACCGTTGCCAGCAGGAAAGCGGTTCCAACGAATTCAGCCGACAATTTCTGTCCAAGAGTCGGCATCAGCAGGCGCAAGCCAGTTCGTCAATGATGGGCTGACACAGTTCCGGCTGGCCGCCGCAACAGTCCTGCATCAGGAATGCCAACAAGCCACGCAGAGCATCGAAATTGACAAAGTATCGGATGGAACGCCCTTGCCGCTCGTTCCGCACCAAACCAGAGTTGAGCAATACAGTCAGATTGGCCGACATCGTGTTCTGCCGGACATCAAGCTGGTCTCCGATTTCGCCTGCCAGCAGACCGTCAGAACCGGCTCGAATAAGAAGGCGAAACACCTCCAATCGGGTTGGTTGGCTCAAGGCCGAAAAAGCGGAAAGGGCATCGAACGAATCCATATATCATGATTGCATGATATATGGATTCGTTCAAGTAGCGACTTGAAGTCCCACCACTGAAGGTGTGAATCATTCTGCTGCGGCAACGGACGAAGAACATTCGTAAACGTACGGACTCGCGCGTTCATCCTACCATCCGCTGAAAATGTGTCGCGCCCAGCGCAACCAGAAGCGCGATCCGGTCTGCGCTGCGCCGATATCTTGAACGGCACAATCGTTCATCGTCGCCACGGTAACGCTATTGGGCTCTCAGGAAATCGGAACATGTCAAAAAACGGTCACTGTCCTGTCACCTCACCTTCGCGAAACAGGGTGATGGCATCGGCCCATGAACGCGCCATTCCCGATCCCCGATTCGTTTTCGCACCAAGAATTGGGGCCCAGAGGCCGCGCAGGAACGAGCGAGGCGCGACCCTGTCTTCACTACCGCACGATCTTCCTGTCTGACGTCCATCTCGGTACACGCCATTCGCAAGCCGAGATGCTCCTCGATTTTCTGCGTCATACTGAGTCTCACCACCTGTTCCTCGTGGGCGACATCATCGACAACTGGGCTCTGAAGCGGTCCTGGTACTGGGCCCAGAGCCACAACGACGTCATCCAGAAGCTATTGCGGAAAGCCCGAAAGGGAACGCAGATCACCTATATTCCAGGCAACCATGACGAACATTTCCGTGACTTCTGCGGTCAACGGTTTGGAGGCGTCGCGGTGCGTATGGAGGCTGTGCACACCACCGCCGACGGCAAGCGTTATCTCGTCGTGCACGGCGATAAGTTCGATGGGGTGGTTCTGTACGCGAAGTGGCTCGCGCACCTTGGCGATGTAGCCTACGCGAACGCGATAAAAGTGAACACAATCTTTAATCGTATCCGAAGACGTGTCGGCCTGCCTTACTGGTCCCTTTCCGCCTTTCTCAAGAACAGGGTGAAACGAGCAGTCGAGTTCGTAGGCCATTTCGAGGAAGCTGTCGTCCGCAATGCCCGTGAAGCCAGAGTTGATGGTGTGGTTTGCGGTCATATTCATACCGCTGAATCCCGTGACATAGACGGCATACACTATTGTAACGATGGTGACTGGGTCGAATCCTGCACCGCCCTTGTCGAACATGCCGACGGGCGTCTGGAGTTGGTGGACTGGGTGCGCGATCGCACGAGGTTGCTGCAACAGGCCGAACTCTCCTCAAAAGTCGCATGATCTTATGCGGATTCTAATCGCAACCGATGCGTGGGAGCCGCAGGTCAACGGCGTCGTCCGCACCTTGAAGGAGGTGACCCGCCAGCTCCGGTCAGACGGAGATGTCGTGCATGTCCTGTCTGCCGACGGGCGGCGCACGATCGGACTGCCGTCGTATTCCGAGATAAGGTTGTCCATGCCCGGTCCTCGCACCATTGCCCGGGAGATCGACGCTTTTGAACCGGACGCCATTCACATTGCCACCGAAGGGCCAATCGGGTGGCGCGTGCGGCGCTACTGCCTGACCCGTAAGCTTCCTTTCACGACGAGCTATCACAGCCGGTTTCCCGAATACGTTTCGGCACGGGTGCCGGTTCCCGGAGTTGAACGCGCCGTCTACGCCCTGTTGCGCCGGTTTCACAGTCCGGCAAGCTCCGTTCTTGTACCTACGCCTGCGGTGGCGAAAGACCTTTCCGAGCGCGGATTTGAGAACCTGCAAGTCTGGACCCGGGGTGTCGATCACAAGACGTTCAGGCCGGAACAAGCCATACGATACGATGGAACACCACCCTTCCTGCTGCACTGCGGGCGTTTGGCAAAGGAGAAGAATGTTCGGGCGTTTCTGGAAATGGACGTCCCCGGCACAAAGATCGTCATCGGCAACGGGCCGGAAAGGGCAGCCCTCGAACGACGTTTTCCGCAGGCGCGGTTCCTCGGATATCTGTTTGGTAATGATTTGGCCGCCCATCTTGCGGGAGGCGACGTGTTCGTATTCCCTTCCCGTACCGACACGTTTGGATTGGTGATGATCGAAGCGAATGCTTGTGGATTGCCCGTGGCGGCGTTTCCAGTTACCGGACCCGTCGATGTCGTCACCCACGGTGAAAGCGGATGGCTTGACGAAGATCTGAGCGTCGCGGTCAAGAATGCACTGACGCTGCCGCGGCAGCAGGCAATCGACCGGGCCGCATCGTTCACTTGGGAAGAGACAGCCAGTCAGTTCAGAAGGGCGCTAAGCGTTCTGTGATAATTGACTTAGCGGAAGCCGTTGTTGAGATTGGCTTCGGACGTTCCAACATCTACGTCTACGGGTGGTTGTGAGGGGAACAACCGTATGATCCAATTCCGTTCTCTGAACGACGATCATCCGGCGTTGGCCCATTCGCCGATGGTGCGCGCCGTCATACGGACGTTCGACTACATTGCGGAACACGGCAGCATTCCGCTGACACCGTCGAAAGCGTTCAAACGCGTGTTCGTCCACTGGGCAGCGCGAGAGTTCGAATGGCCGGGATATACCGAAGACGATCTGTTTTACCTCAACAAGGTGCTGAACGAGATTGACTTCCCACCCCTGATGGAACTCCACGACATCATGCTCGCGCTGAAGATCGGGCGGCACTACAAGGGCGCGTTCAAGCTAACCAGGGCGGGACAGGGCTTGGTCGGGCATCCTGCCAACGTCTTCGGCATTGTGACGCCGTTCTATCTGTTCGAGACCCGGCACGAGCTGGCGTCACGCTTTGGCGATGATCCTATCCCGGGCAACTGGGATGTGTTTCTCAACGTTCTGAACGTGGAAGCGGAAGGCGGTGCGACCGGCGCCGACCTGCGTCGCGTTCTGTACGGCGAGCCGGACGAGCACGATCGTTTCGACTACATGCTGAGCGGTCTCTATTTGCAGGTTCTGCGACCGCTATGCTGGACTGGGTTGCTAAGCCGAACGGATGCGGTCCATCATGGCCAATACGACAGGGCGGTGTTCGCCAAAACGCCGCTTTGGCACGCGGCGTTGAAGCTGGACACGGATGACATGGTGACTATGGCAATGCGACACTGACCTCCGCACGATTTGCCGAGAACAGTAAAGCATGATGTTTTCGACAGCTGTCACGCGCTTCGGGGCATTTCTCGACATCGTATCACAAACTGCTGCCTTACCGGCTATAGCGCCCCCGAGCACTCGACGATCGCCGTGCTTCCTCAATGCACGAATGTCACCTGTAAATTGGTGACATATTCCTCCCGCGTGCGGTGCCAGTGCAGCATCTGGGTCATACTGTCGATCTGATCGTCGTGGGGATCGAGGAGGGAATTGCAAGATTTCATTGCGGAAGTCCGTGAGCTAGGATGTGTTGGCGAGAAGCAGAACATCGCCTGCCTCTATGGCTGGGGACCCTTCTGACGCCAGGGTGAGCTTGTTACCGAATGGCTCTATCGCGGTGGGGGTGTGAATGGACTGCCCGGCTTCCAGTTGCTGCAGCGCCATACCGGAGGCCTTGTACTCGATCAGAATGGTGTAGGGTTCGACGCTGCAAACAGACAAGCCGATCCCGGTCCGTTACAACTGCCGAAAGAAAAACTCTGACAGTAGAGCATCGCGATGGGGCAGACCACGCGGCCGAGAATAGATTGCCTTGCGCTGATACCCGTACGAAGCTGTTAGACGGACTGAGCTACACCCCGATCGTTGGACAGGGTCTGGCGCTTTCAAGCTAGAGCAGGTTCATCTTACTCCGGTTCATAGCCAGCGGCTTTGAAGTAGTTGGCACATTCAGTTGGCGTGAAGGCGTCGATCAGGGAACCGACTGTGTCCCACAATTCCTCGATGGTCCGTTTTGCTGCCTTGCGCATCAGAGCCTTCAGCCTGGCGAAGGCGTTTTCGATTGGATTGAAGTCCGGGCTGTACGGGGGCAGGAATTCCAGACGGGCTCCTGCTCGTTCGATCGCTTCTCGGACTACGACCGGTTTGTGAGCGGGCAGGTTATCCATGATGACGACATCGCCAGGTTCGAGCGTGGGAGCGAGCACCTGTTCCACATAGGCCAGGAACGCCGCACCGTTCATCGGGCCGTCGAGTACGAAGGGTGCGGTCATTCCTGTCAGCCGCAACGCTCCCGTGAAGGTCGTTGTCTTCCAGTGTCCGTGAGGAATGGCAGCCCGGCACCGCTCGCCGCGTAGTGCACGACCGCGCAGCCGTGCCATCTTCGTAGACAGGCCAGTCTCGTCGATGAAGACCAGCTTCGCCGGATCGAGGTCGAGTTGTCCATCGAACCAGGCTTGGCGGCGTATCAGAACGTCAGGGCGTTGCTGCTCGGCAGCATGTCCCGTCTTTTTTTATGCGTAAAGCCGCAACGGCGCAGCCAGATACACAGCATGGCCCGGCTGATGCGAACGCCGTGCTCCGCTTGAAGCCGTTCAACCATCTCGGTCAGGGTGATATCCTTCTGTTCATCGATCATAGCGAGGATGAAGGCTTCGTGTGCATCGAGCCGTGAGCCCCGCGGCTTGCCCTGACGCCGTGCCGACGTCTCGCCCAGCGAGCGGTGGCGATCCACCCAGCGCACAGCAGTCGATGGTGCAACACCGAACCGGCGCCCGGCACTGCGCGCCGAACTGCCGTCTGCAAGCGCTTTAAGAACGCGGCCACGAAGATCATCGCTATAGGCTCGGGTCATCTCATTCTCCCCAAAAGGAGGATGGAATCAGCCTACACCGGAAAAAGCTACCCCGTATGATCCAGCGTTCGATGAACCTGCTCTAGTCTCTGCACCTGCTGATCGATTTGTACAATCGTGTTTTGTAGTCAGTAGAGCACCGCTGGCGGTTTTACGCCAAGGGCTGAATGCGATCGTCGGTCATTGTAGAACATCATCCAATTGAAGATGCCGGCCTTGGCTTCCGAGCCGGTCTCGCATCCATTCACACAAACGCACTTGTACTCCGTGCTACGCCACAGCCGCTCGATGAAGATTTTATCGAGGAAGCGGCCCTGCCGTCCATCAAGATGCGGATACCCGTTCGCCGGAGCTTGTCCGTCGAGACGAACAACGTGAGCTGGCTGCCCTGGTTATCGCTGCTTTCGCTCGGACCGATGGCTCTCACGCGCTCCATGTTGCTGTCCATCGATCTGGCGCATCAGAGTAAGGTTCAGATCGCTCTCATCATCGTGCCGATAGTAAATCGAAGAGCGCGAGATCGACAGCATTTCGCACTGGCACCCAACGACAGATCCGGGTGGGCGGGATCGATCATCGAGCCCTCACTTCCCGGTTCCCCATTCAAGGAGATGGCTTGAGCTTGTTCTCCAAAAAAAGAGTTGGATACCGACAGCTCTCCGATCTCCGGGCAAGCCTGGGCACAGGCCTTGGTATGCAGGTCGCAAACCTGCTCAATAACGATCTCCAGCCGCTTACGGCTTCCACGCTCAAAGGCATTGTTTCGCATCTTCATACTCGCAGCCGTTCTTGCGCTTTCGGCCTGCGCCAACATGGGTGCCAACTACGAGCCCATACTCGATGGCCCGCCAAACCTGGTCCATGCGTTCGATCTGCATGACTGCCGGAACCTTGCGCGCGGTCAGCGGCAGTTCAGTCGTGAGGCAATCAGTGCTGCCGTTGCGGGTGGCGTGTTCGGCGGGGTCATGGGGTCGGATGAAGACGATCTGACGATCGCGGGAGGCGCGATTGCCGGCGCGCTGTTCGGTTTGTTCGGCGGGGTGATCGAGGCCAACCAGCAGCGCAAGAGCATCGTTGTCCGGTGCATGGAAGGGCGCGGGCATCCTGTTGTCGGATAATCGGGTCGCGTACAGATCGACCGGTAAAGGACGCACTGAGCTACTCCCCAATCGTTGGACAGGATCTGGCGCATTTTAAGCTACTCTCTGCTCCTGCTGATCGGTTTGCGTGATCGTGTTTCGTTGCCAGTAGAACATCGCCGGCGGCTTTCCGCCAAGCGCTGAATGCGGTCGTTGGTTGTTGTAGAATGTCATCCATTTACGGATCCCGGCTCGGGCCTGCGAACCGGTCTCCCATGCATGCAGGTAGACGCACTCGTACTTCATGCTGCGCCACAGGCGTTCGATGAAGATGTTGTCGAGGAAGCGGCCCTTGCCGTCCATTGAGACGCGGATGCCCGTTCGCCGGAGCCGGTCGGTCCAGGCGAACGATGTGAACTGCGATCCTTGATCGGTATTCATTATCTCAGGCGGGCCGAACCGAAGGATGGCTTCGTTCAGCGCATCGACGCAGAAGTCGGCTTCCAAGGTATTCGAGATACGCCAGCTCAGGACCTTGCGCGTGTGCCAGTCCATGATGGCGACCAGATATAGAAAGCCCCGCCGCATCGGCAGATACGTGATGTCGGAGCACCAGACCTGATTGGGCCGGTCAATTCGCAACCCACGCAAGAGATATGGCCATATCCGGTGCCCCTTCGCGGGCTTGCTGGTGTTCGGCTTCTGGTAGATCGGCATGAGCCCCATCAATCGCATAAGACGACGGATGCGCTTCTCGTTCACCGGGTGCCCTTCGTTGCGCAAATGCCAGGTCATCTGGCGCACGCCGTAGAACGGTGTCTCCAGGAACTGTTCGTCGATCTGACGCATCAGAATGAGGTTGAACTCACTCTCGCCGACGGGCCGATAATAAAACGACGACCGTGAGATCGACAGCAGTTCGCACTGGCGGCCAATCGATAGGTCCCGGTGTGCAGGATCGATCATCGAGCGCCTCACTTCCCGATCCAGGGTTTGAGCTTTCGCTCCAAAAAAGAGTTGGCTACCGCCAGTTCCCCAATCTTGGCATGTAGATCACGGATCTGATCCTCGTCGATCTCCGGCGGCTTCCGGCTGCCCCGCTCGAAGACGCCCGACGCGCCGTCGAGAAGCGCCCGCTTCCACTGGTGGATCATCGTTGGATGAACCCCAAACCGGCTCGCCAGTTCGGATATCGTCTCCTCGCCCTTCACGGCTTCCAAAGCCACCTTCGCCTTGAAATCCGGGGCATGTTGCTTGCGTTTTGACATCTTAAATCTCCTCATTGTCGGAGATCAGCAGACAGCAAATCGTAGCTTACGTCAGTGTCCTGATTTCGGGGGGTAGCTCACACTTTGATGCAGGCATACACCTACAGCCGGTATGGCGGGCCGGACGTTCTGAAACAGGTCTCGCTCCCCAAGCCGGAACCTGCGCCTGACGAGGTGATCGTGAGGATAAGGGCGACGACCGTCACTTCGGCGGATGGTCGGCTGCGCAGTCTGTCCATGCCTCCCGGTCTCGGTTGGATGGGGCGGCCAGCAATTGGTGTCTTCGGTCCACGCAAACCGATCCTGGGGACCGAGTTCTCGGGCATAGTCGACGCTATCGGGCGCAAGGTGACGAACTTTGAGGAAGGTGACGCCGTAGTCGGCTTCCCCGGTTCGGATCTGGGTGCCCACGCTCAATTCATCGCCATGCCGGCAGACGGACGACTGGTCAGGAAGCCGGTCCATATGAGCTTCGAAAGCGCAGCCGCCATTCCTTTCGGGGCAACCGCCGCATACGACTTCCTCGTCAACAAGGCGCAGGTGCAGGCCGGAGAGACTGTTCTCATCAACGGAGCATCCGGCTCCGTCGGCTGCGCCTGCATCCAGATTGCAAAGCGTCTCGGGGCGCGGATTACGGCTGTTTGCAGCGCCGCCAATGCGGACCTGGTGCGAGGCCTCGGTGCGGACGATATCATCGATTATCAAACAACGAACTTCGCGGAGACCGGCAGGCAATACGATATCATTGTCGATACAGCCGGGACTGCGTCCTGGAAGGTGGCCCGTAACGCACTCCGCCCGAATGGGCGTCTGTTGTTGATCTCGATCAACGGGGTCGACCTGTTGTTCGGTGACCTGAAGGCCCGCCGACACGGGCAGCGATGCTTCACGGGCGGTGCTGCGGAAGACCGCAGGATTCTCGACACCGTTGTGGCGTTCTATGCGGACAACGGTCTGGAACCGGTCATCGGCAAACGCTTTGCGTTCGACGATATGGTTCTGGCACACGAACACGTTGATACCGGTCGCAAGGTGGGCAACACGGTGGTGACCATGCCCATCTGAACCTGCACTTCTGAAGATGACGGGCGTTATTCCGAAGGCGCGCTCGCTGATCCAACCGCCCGCACCACCACCCCTCCTATTAAGGAACGCCCATGCCCCGACTGGCCGACAAACTCTGCATCGTGACCGGTGCCGGACGTGGCATTGGCGCAGCGATTGCCCGTGCTTTCTGCGACGAAGGGGCGACAGTGATCGTCACCGATGTGAACGAAGCCACCGGCAACGCGACAGCGGATGCGATCGGTGCGACCTTCCACAAGCTCGACGTGGCCGACGAAGACGATTGGGCAGCCATAGCGCAAGCCTTCCCGCAGATCGATGTGCTGGTGAACAATGCCGGCGTTACCGGCTTCGAAGGACCGTTCGACGGCCCACCCCCTTCCCACGATCCCGAACATGCAACCCTTGCCAACTGGCGAGCCGTGCACGCCGTCAACCTCGACGGCACGTTCCTCGGCTGCCGCTACGCAATCGGCGCCATGCGGTCGAAAGGCGCAGGATCGATCATCAACATCTCATCACGCTCCGGCATGGTGGGTATTCCCGCCGCCGCTGCCTACGCCTCTTCGAAAGCCGCAATCCGCAACCACACCAAATCTGTCGCGCTCTACTGCGCCGCCGAAAGTCTCGCCATACGGTGCAATTCGATCCATCCGGCAGCAATCATCACGCCCATGTGGGAACCGATGCTCGGCGACGGACCGGATCGGGCCGAACGGGAGGCCGGCTTCGTATCGGACACACCACTCAAGCGGTTCGGCCAACCCGAAGAAGTCGCCGCACTCGCCGTACTGCTGGCATCCGACGAAGCCACCTACATGACAGGTGCCGAACTGACAATCGATGGCGGCATCCTCGCCGGTTCGGCCGCCACACCCGGCAGGTAGCCAGCTCTGAATTGAAAATGTGCTGCTGACTTCCCAACCAAAATTTATACTATCTGGTCCCCAATCAACGCTGAAGTGGCGCTCGGTAACCGTGCAAACGCTGCTGCTGCAGCAAATGCAAGCTACGTCGATTTGGATCCGATCGAACCATCAACCGCTTCGAGCCCAAGTCAGACGTATCGCAATTCTGCTTCCAGTCATTCCCGGACCCCAGCTGTCACTTAGTGTCCGCTTACCCGGTTTTAAAAGCCAATGTTCTTGACCGGTCGCGAACGCGCGTGTCTCAAAGCGACAATGCCCGGATCTCGCATCGTTGAACTCGTGATTCAAAGTAGGCTTAATATACCGGGTTCACCGGCCGATGGCGCTTCTACGAGGTTCTGTTTGCCAGTCTTGGGAAATCCGTGGCACGAAACCGCATCACACCGGGGGGCAGGTTTTACATGTGCCGATGCTGCAATGGCCTGACCGAGGATATCAACGGGTACGCCCCGAAACTTTGCCAGCGGACCGATCAGGATCGGATGGAGACGCGGCCACAATGCCAGCGTGAGCGCTTGCGACAATCCATAGCGATTGGTCGGTGTCAGGATCATGGAGGGCTGAAACAGGCTTAGACGCTCGAAATTCAAGATCTCCAGACCATCTTCCAACTCTCCTTTTGTGCGCAGATAGAAAGACCGTGAACCCGGATGCGCACCAATGGAGGACAGCAGCAGGAAATGCCGGACACCGGCAGCTTTGCAGGCGGTTGCGAAACCGAGAACGGCGTTATGGTCGATGCGTACGAGATGCGCGCGATCCACCTTGGTAGGCTGTCCGACACCGAGCGTGCAGATCGCAATGTCGCATCCATTGAGATGCGCGCGGTAGCTGGCAGGGTCGAGCACATCGATAACATGATGCTCCACCAAAGGCGCGTTCGCACCCGGACCTTGGTAGAGGCTGCGCCCGAGCAGGCGCAAACAGGCGAGATCGTCGCGCGTGCCAGAGCCGAAACCGTTTGCGTGCCCACGACACCGGTTGCGCCCAGCATCACGACGTTGAGCGCATCGGGCTGCTCGGCGCGATCGGCCATCAGATCATGCCGCCGGGAAAGCGCTCGATGACCTGTGTTCGTAACTTTATGCCCTCCGGGTCCGTCTGCGTCTTCAGCATACAAAGATCCTCCGCCCATTGCGATGTTCGCAGCCGGACCCGTGGTTTCGGCAGAGCGATACAGTCCAGCATGATCGCGGCGCGGTCGATCACCTGTTGGACCGCGAAATTCATGCTCTCGGCGGATTGCACGTCGAGTTCCAGCACATCCAGTTCGACGCTTGCAGCCTCGACCACACCGTCCAGTTCCTCCCGCTTTGTGAGATCGCGCATGGTCGCGAAAACGCGGAAGCCGGTCCCTGCGCCTTGAACCGCCAACGCAAGGCCCAGGCCGGTCGAGCAACCGGTAATCAACATGGATCCGATCATGGGTGATCCTCCTTAAGCATGGGTCGCGCCGGTGGGTGAATCTGCGCCACGACGCTCCGCAACGCCAGTCACATTGCTACGGCTAAGGGGTGTCCGTCGTAGTCAAGGGTGGCAGGCATAGTCCGTTGCCGGGGGTTCATATGCACACCTGCAATCATACAGCGCACAGAGCCACCGGCATGTTCGATTGTGGGCACTTGAAGCGGAACGATGGGCAGATCGCGCTCGATGACGCGGCGCTGCTCGCGCGACAATGCACTCGCCACTGTTGTGGACATTGCGAGAAAGCGTCCGTCGCGGCCCTGCAATTCGATTGCATTGCCTGCAAATACTCCGATCTGGTCCGCGTTTAATTCCACGATGGTTCGTCCGCTATCACCGAGTCGCAACAGGATTTCGCTTCGCCGTGTGGCATCAACGATGAGCGACGATCCGATGAGCGCAACGTCCGTTCCGACGCACATCAGCACATTCGTATGATAGATCGCCTGACCGTCATCGCTCACCGCGTCGAAGGCGATGGGCTCGTATTGGAACTGGGCGCAGAAGCGTTTCAGCGCTACCGGGTCGGCCCGGTTCGAGCGGGCCACATAGGCCACGCGGTCCATGTGATCGAGCACCATCGCACCGGTGCCCTCCAGATAGACGCCGTCTTCCTCCAGCCCGGACGTGTCGACGATCTCCTGCACACGATAGTCCCGCTTGAGCATGTCGATGATGTCGGACCGGCGCTCCCGCCTGCGGCTGGGAACGGCCATCGGGTAGATGGCAACATGACCACCCGGATGGGTCGAGAACCAGTTGTTGGGGAACACGGCATCGGGCCGGTCGTCGCAGTCGTCCTCAAACAGATGAACGCTCACGCCGCGCGCCGCGAGGATCTGGGTTGCCCGTGTCACTTCATCGTAGGCGGCGCTCGCGACGTCGACGCCAGCCGGTCCTGCGCGCTGGAAAGTGTTGTCCGCCGCAGTCTCGGCATTCACCGAGAAATGGTGCGGCCGCACCATGACGACAGCCGCCGGTGCCTGAACCGAGCGCATCAGGCCGCCCGTTGGACCATGCCGAACAGGTCGCGCGGGTCGTCAGGATCGGCGATCATGTCGAGATTGGCGTAAAGGCCGGTCTCCTCGAGTTTGGAATGCACATAGCGCAGGGCGGAAAAGTCTTCGGTGGCAAAGCCTACGGAATCGAACAGGGTGATCTGGCGATCGCTCGTGCGACCCTCGGCCTCGCCCGCCATCACCGCCCAGATTTCCGTCACAGGATGATCGGCGGGCAAACTCTGGATTTCGCCTTCGATGCGCGTCTGGGGTGGATATTCCACGAAGATATCGGAGCGCATCAGGATATCACGCGCAAGTTCCGTCTTGCCGGGGCAGTCACCGCCGATGGCGTTGATGTGAATACCGACGCCGACCATGTTGTCGGTCAGGATCGTCGCGCATTGCTTGTCTGCCGTGCATGTTGTCACGATCTGCGCGCCTTCCAGTGCGTCTTCCGGTGTCGTGCAGGCAACGACGGTCAGGCCCGACCCTTCCAGATTGTGCACGCATTTGCGGGTAGCGGCAGGGTCGATGTCGTAGAGACGCACGGTATCGATGCCGACGATACGCTTGAAGGCGAGCATCTGGAACTCGCTCTGCGCGCCGTTGCCGATCATCGCCATCGTGGTCGCACCTTTTGGTGCCAGATATTTCGCGACGAGCGCCGAAGTTGCAGCCGTGCGCAGTGCGGTCAGGATGGTCATTTCCGACAGCAGGACGGGATAGCCCGTATCGACCGCCGCCAGCACGCCGAACGCGGTGACCGTCTGTAAACCGCTTCTCGTATTCTTCGGATGGCCGTTCACGTATTTGAACCCGTAGGAGGTGCCGTCGGAGGTTGGCATCAGTTCGATCACCCCTTCGGGCGAATGAGCCGCCACACGCGGCGTCTTGTCGAACTGCGCCCAGCGCAGGAAATCCGCCTCGATGAAGCCGGCCAACTCCTCCAGCAGCGGCTCGATGCCGATGGCATGAACCAGCTTCATCATGTTGTCGACGTCCACGAACGGCACGAGGTTGGTGCCTTCGGGCGCTTTGGGCAGGGTGGGCTGGATAGGATCGGCTGGGGATAGGGGTGCATTCATGGGTACGGTCTTCCTGTTCTGCATTCTGCTGGACTGTCCGACCGGATTGCGCCCGATCCCAGCCTGCATCATGGTCGGTTTGAACGAGAAATTGTCAGATTGAAGGAACACTATGAGCAAAGTGGACGATACCGACGAACGGCTGATCGCTGCGCTCCGGCGGAACGGTCGTGCATCCATCTCGGCGCTCGCGGTGGAACTGGGGCTTGGCAGGGCGACGGTGAAGGCCCGGCTCGATCGGCTTCGCCACGATGGGCCGATCACCGGGTTCACCGTCGCGGTGGAAGGCGATGCGGGGCAACTGCCAGTGCGCGGCATCATGATGATCGAGATCGAAGGCAAGGGCACGTCGCAAATCGTCGATGGCTTACTGGGACTGCCCGCCGTGCAGGCGATCCACACCACCAATGGTCGTTGGGATATCGTGTGCGAGATCGGCACCGAAACGCTGGAAGCGCTGGATGCAACCCTGCGCCGTATCCGCCTTATCCGCGGCGTCGCCAATTCAGAGACCAGCCTTTACCTCGCGACCAGACGGACAACGCGGTAGCAAGACTGCTGACGACTATCATTCCAGACCTTGGCGGCAGCCGCAGATTGGTTGCTATGGCCATTTCGCGAACCCCTCCATAGAGACCGGCCCGTTGTCAGTAGCGGTCCAAGACCGAACCCCACCGTCGGCTTCTTCTGCGTTCAGCGAAAACACCGCAGTATCGAACAACGGTGACAGGCTTCTGAACCGAAAGAACGATGGTTGACGGTTTCTTATATCGGCTGACATCTGGCAGAGAAGCGTAGCCTGCAGGGGGCCGTGAACGACCAGACCCGGATAGCCTTCCACATCACGGGCATAGTGTGCATCGTAGTGAATCCGGTGCCCGTTGAACGTTATCGCAGAATACCGAAAGAGGAGGGATGGGGTAGGATCAACCTCGAACCGGTAATCGCCTTGTTGCGCGGGTTTTGAATCGCGCTGCGCTAACGAAGCTCTTGAAGCGTCGCGGTAAACGATATCCTGAATCTCGGTTACAGCCCGCCTTCCGTCGCTTGTGATGACGTGTTCGACGGTCACAAAACACAGTGTTCCGGTGCGGCCTTCCTTCACGACCACATCGCGAACGGTAGAACGGCGTTGCACGACATCGCCGATACGGATGCTTGCGTGGAATTCGAACTGTCCGCCCGCCCACATCCGGTTCGGCAAAGGCACGGGAGGCAGAAAGTCACCGGTTTTCGGATTTCCATCGGCTCCCAGTGCATGTTGCGCGGCGGCTGGCTGGCACAGGCAGAGATGGATCAGCAAAGGTGCAGCGTCGCCCGTTTCGGTGCCTGACACGCGATCGAAGATGGCATTGAAACGGCCGACGAGGGATGACGTCAGAACCTCCGATGAGACCTGCTCGCGCCCGATCCATTGCCTCAGATATCCGGTGTCGATACCGCTCATTCCGTTGCCAAAGATTCCAGCGCGGGCACAGCGCCATAGCTGCGGTCTTCGCCGATGATCCGCGCGCCGGGAGCGGGAAAGGACACCGGACCGTTCGGCGTTTCGACCGTGATGCGTTGCAGGTGTTCGTGGGCGGAGAGCCCTTCCATATCGTTGACGGAGGCGAAGGCGATATCGGCACTGGCCAGCAGTGCCGTAGCCTCGTTGGCATCGACCCGCAGAAAGGCCTCGGCGACCAGTGCATCCGTTTCTGCCCGATGAGCGACGCGCGCCAGATTGGTGGCGAATCGCGGGTTCGAAATCAAAGTTTCGTCACCGATAAACCCGGTGCAGAACGTCGCCCATTCCCGGTCGCTTTGGATGGAGATGAGAATAAGCTGACCGGATTTGGTTTGAAAAGCGCCGTACGGGGCGATGGATGGATGCGCAAGCCCGACCCGCCGGGGGCTGTTGCCGCCCTCGTGGTTCAGCAGCGGCACCGTCAACCAGTCGGCCATGACGTCGAACATGGATACGGAAATACGGCTGCCCTGCCCGGTAATCCCACGCTGTATCAACGCTTCGAGAATGGCGCTGTAGGCCGTGGCACCGGTGGCGATATCAACGATCGACAGCCCCACCCGTGCCGGTTCGTCCGGCCCGCCGGTGATGGAACACAAACCGGTCTCGGCCTGGATGAGCAGGTCATAGGCCTTTCGGTGCGCCATCGGCCCGGTTTCACCATAGCCGGAGATGGAACACACGATCAGCTTCGGATGGTCTTCCGACAGTCGTTCGGGATCGAAACCCAGCTTCGCCAGCGATCCGACCTTCAGGTTCTGGATCAGAACATCGGCATCCTTCAGCTGGTCCGCCAGATCGGCCTTCCCCTGTGCCGACGAAAGGTCGAGGGTCAGGCTGCGCTTGCCGCGGTTCAGCCAGACGAAATAGCTCGACTGTCCGGCGGCGACGGCATCGTAGCCCCGCGCAAAATCTCCCTCTGGCCGCTCGATCTTGACGACATCGGCACCGGCGTCGGCCAGCCGTGACGAGGCGAAGGGAGCAGCGACGGCCTGCTCGATGGCAACGACTTTCAGACCTGCGAGCGGCAGCATCAGAACGACCGAGGCATACCGAGCACATGCTCCCCGACATAGGACAGTATGAGGTTCGTCGAGATCGGTGCAACTTGATAGAGCCGCGTCTCGCGAAACTTGCGCTCGACATCGTATTCGTTGGCGAAGCCGAAGCCACCGTGAAACTGGATGCAGGCATTGGCCGCTTCCCAGCTTGCTTTTGCGGCCAGCAGTTTGGCCATGTTCGCTTCCGCTCCACAAGGCTTGTCGGCGTCGAACAGGGCGCAGGCTTTGTAGCGCATCAGATCGGCGGCTTGAACTTCTATAAAGGCTTCGGCGATCGGGAACTGCACACCCTGGTTCTGCCCGATGGGCCGTCCGAAGACCGTGCGCTCATTCACATATGCGGTCACCTTGTCGGTGAACCAGTAGCCATCGCCAATGCATTCAGCCGCGATCAACGCCCGCTCGGCGTTCAAGCCGGTCATGATATATTTAAGCCCTTTACCTTCTTCACCAATAAGGTTCTCGGCGGGTATTTCCAGATTGTCGAAGAACAGTTCGTTCGTCTCGTGGTTGACCATGTTGGCGATCGGCTTGACCGCCATACCACCCTTCATGGCCTCGGCGATATCGACCAGAAAGATCGACAGGCCTTCCGATTTCTTCGCCACATCCGCCAGTGGCGTTGTGCGCGCCAGCAGGATCATCAGGTCGGAATGCTGCACCCGGCTGATCCACACTTTCTGGCCGTTGATGACGTAGCGGTCGCCCTTTTTCACGGCTGTTGTCTTGATGCTGGTCGTGTCGGTTCCTGCCGTCGGCTCGGTGACGCCCATCGACTGCAAGCGCAATTCTCCGCTGGCCAGCTTTGGCAAAATGCGCTTGCGCTGCTTCTCGGAGCCGTGTCGTACCAGCGTGTTCATATTATACATCTGCCCATGACAGGCGCCGGAATTGCCGCCCGCCCGGTTGATCTCTTCCATGATGACGCTGGCTTCGAGCAGGCCGAGGCCGGACCCGCCATATTCTTCCGGTATCAATGCGGCCATCCAGCCCTCCCGCGTCAAGGCGGACACGAACGCGTCGGGATAGGCCCGGTCGGCATCGGCCTTGCGGTGATATTCGGCAGGGAACTCGGCACAGAGCGCACGCACCCCTTCGCGGATTTCCTGATATTCGTCGGTGATCATGTTCAAGATAGCGTTCCGTTTTATATCATGAGTGTGGGGCGTAGAGCGTGGCCGCAAGCCTTCGTGCGGAGGCGCCTTCCAGTTATTGTGTTGCTGACCAGATCCTGTCCGCCACGTCATTACCGATGAGATCGTTGGCCTTCATGCGCAGACCCGTTTGCAATGTCGACCGGTTCATTGGAGACGCGAGATCGCAGCTGAATTCGAGATGGCGACCGTCTGTCGTCTTGACCCGGCCAAGGGTGACCATGTCGCCGACTGCATCATCGCCGATGACTTCGACGCGTTCGGCGAAGGCGGCGAGGACAGGGTCGGTGCACACTGTATCGGTGAAGGCTCTGTCGGAGGACGTGTCCAGACCCGTCACGATCATGCCCGCCAGCCAGGCGTAGCTGAACTTTACCTCCAGCCCGGTGCGCGGCGTTTTCTTGTCGCAAACCCTCAACCAGCGTGGGGCCACGCGCAGGCGCAGCCGTGAGATGTTTTCGCCCGTCAGGGGTGTGGCGGCCAGGAGACCGGAAAGCCCGTCGATCATCGCGTGCGTTCCATGACAACAGGCGTGCAGCTTGTGTTTGATCTGCTCGAACAGGAACATGTCCGGTGGAGGGTCGGCCCAGGCGGCCTTCAGGTCCGGCGCGTTGCAATGGGTATCGATGAAACCCTGCGGCCCGAAAATGCCATCGTCGCAGGACGTGAAGCCCGACGCGGCCAGCTTGGCGGCCTCGACACCGTTGGAGGCTGCGACGCCCGCATTGAACGGCTTGCCCATCGTGCCGAATTGCGATTTCAGACCGCTGGCCCGTGTCGAAACGATGCCGATAGCGTGACGGGTTTGCTCTTGCGTCAGCCGGAGCAGGCGGGCGGCGGCAATGGTCGCCCCGAAGGCACCGGCGGTTGCCGTCTGATGGAATCCACGCTGGTAATGCTCGCTTCCAAACGCAATGCCGAGCCGCACCGCCGCTTCGGCTCCAACCAGATAGGCGTGACACAACTCCACGGCGGAGGCATCCACCTCTTCGGCCACCGCACATGCCGCTGGAAAGATGGCGACCGACAGATGCCCGATATGAGCGAAATGGGTGTCGTCATAGTCCAACGCATGGGAAATCGTACCGTTGGCGAGCGCTGCCGCCCGGGCCGGAAGCCTGGAGCCGTCGAAAAGTGTGGCATGCGCTGCACCACCCTCGCTACGAACCAGTTCCAGAACCGCTTTACTGACGGGTTCGCCGAGGCCGGCCCGACCGCAAGCCGTCCAGTCGAACAGGCACAGTTCGACCATCTCCATTGCCGGGGCCGGTATGGCTTCGGCAGGCAAGCGGGCGAGGGATACGATATGGTCGAGGTTCAGTGTCATACTCAATGCACCGCCGCATACATAAGCGTTTTCTCGGTCGCCTCGCCCGGCATGAATTCCTCGACGATCTTGCCCTGCCGCGCAACGAGCAAACGGTCGGAAAGCTGCATGACCTCGGGCAGGTAAGATGAGATCACCACCACCGCTTTCCCCTCGTCCGCCAGCCGGTTTATGATGTCGTGAATCTCTGCGATCGCACCTACATCCACACCGCGCGTCGGCTCGTCGAAAATGATCAGTTCGGGATCCTGCACGAGCGATTTCGCAATCACGACCTTTTGCTGGTTGCCGCCGGACAGTTCGACCACGTCCGCGTCCCTGCTGACCGCACGCACCTGAAGGGCATCGGCCCATTCCGCTCCGGTCTTTTCCATTTCCCGTTCGTTCAGCCAGAATTTACCACGTGCAACCTTCGACAGCAGGCCAATGGCAATATTGGCTTTGATCGACATGGTGTCGAAAAACCCCTCGATCTTCCGATCCTCGGTGATGTAGGCAATCCCGTCCCTGACAGCCGGAACCGGCACGCGGTATCTTACGGGCTTGCCCTTGTACAAGACGACGCCACCATTGCGGTAGTTTCGCTTGATCGCGCCGGACACAACTTTGAAGGTTTCGGTCCGGCCCGAACCGACAAGGCCGAATATCCCGGTCACCTGCCCCTTGAAGACCGACAGGGATGTGTTCTTGACGACACCGCCGACGCGCAGGTTCTGGACGCTCAGGATACGCTCACCCGCTGGCCGTGCCTTCCGCTTGTGGGTGCCATACAATTCTTCGGTCAGCTCACGCCCGACCATCGCCTGAATGATGGATTCCCGGTCGAAATCCGATGTTGGGCCGGTAACGACGTGGCGTCCGTCCCGCAGGATCGTGATGCGGTCGGAAATCTCCAAGGCCTCTTCCAGCGCGTGGCTGATGAAGATGACCGATATGCCGTGCTGCTTGAGGGTCATATTCCTCAGTCGTGCTTCAGGACGATCGTCTTCGTCACGGTAAATTCGTGCATGGCGGCAAAGCCTTTCTCGCGGCCGTGGCCGCTGTGTTTGACCCCACCGAATGGAAGCTCCACACCCCCGCCCGCTCCATAATTGTTGATGAAGACCTGACCGCATTTCATGGCCCGGGCCATACGCATCTGGCGTGCGCCATCCGTCGTCCATATGCCTGCGACCAGTCCGAACTCGGTACCGTTGGCGATGGCGATGGCATCGGCTTCATCATCGAACGGAATGGCGACCAGCACGGGACCAAAGACCTCATCGCACGCAAGCCTGTTGTCGGGGGGAACCGGGCCGTAGAGGACCGGGCGAATATAGAATCCATGGTCAGGAAGATCGGGCGCGAATGTTGCCTCTGCCAGCCGCGTCAGACCGTCGGCCTCGGCTCGTTCGATAAACCCCTCAACCCGCTTCTTCTGTCGTGCGCTGATGAGGGGGCCGCAATCCCGGTCCTGTTCGTGGGAGCCGACGACGAGACCATCCATCCGCTCCGCGATCCGGGCAACCGTTTCGTCGAACACCGAACTTTCGATGAGCACCCGGCTTCCCGCCGAACAGGTTTGCCCGCCGTTCTGCACAATACCGGCAATTATGGTGGGAAGGGCTGCGTCCATGTCCGCGTCTGCAAAGACGATTTGCGGCGACTTTCCGCCCAGTTCCAGAACACATGGACGGTGCAGTTTCGCCGACGCGATCTGTACCAGAGTGCCCACTTCCGGTGAGCCTGTGAAAGACAGAAAATCGATGCCGGGATGGTCGGCAAGCGCGGCACCGGCAGTAGCGCCTGTTCCTGTCACAACGTTGAGCGCGCCTTTTGGGAATCCTGCTTCATGGGCAAGTTCCGCCAGCATCAAGCAGCTCAGACACGCCTCTTCCGCCGGCTTCAAGACAGTGGCGTTGCCTGCTGCCAGCGCAGGCGCAAGGGTGCGCCCGAACATCTGGGCTGGATAGTTCCAGGGAATAATATGGCCCGTCACCCCATGCGGCTCACGAACGACGGATACGAAATACTCTTTCAGATACGGGATGGTTTCGCCGTGAACCTTGTCTGCGGCACCGCCGTAGAACTCGAAATATCGGGCGCAGGCTGCAATATCCGCCCGGGCCTGCGTCAGCGGTTTGCCGGTATCGCGGGCTTCGACGGCGGCCAGATCGGCGGCATTGTCGCGTATCAGCTGTCCAAGACGGGAGAGCAGACGGCCGCGATCGACCGGGTTCATAGCGCCCCAGTCGCCCGATAGACTGGCGCGCGCCGCACCAACTGCCTGATCGATATCGCTCGCGTTGCTGTCGGCTATAGAGGCGAAAACGGCACCGTCGCTCGGGCACAAAACATCGAGTGAAGCGTTTGACGACGAAGTTATCCAGGCACCGCCGACGTAATTCTTCCAATTCGACATATCGACTCCCCGACCGCGCCGAACACTGCGCGTAGAACTGCGATGTCGTTGAGAAAACTCTGGACCTTATCGACTGATCCGCCTGTCCTCCCAAACCGGCATCATGGAAACCTCGATTTCCACACCGCCGACGATAGATGGCACCACCCATGCGTCAAATGCCCATTTTATATACCATCCATGATATTTGAGCATGGACTGAGCGGGAACAATGGGGGAGTGTCTGTTGGTGAATCTAGTGGATTTTAATGAGCCCCATGCGATCCAGTCTCAATTTGAACCACATGCTGTGAGAACGCCGGAGCAATAATCCACCACAGGAACGGCGATTGTTTTCGCTGAGGCCGGAGTAAAACTCCGCCACTGATAGGCTCTCCGTTTGATCGGAGGGATTGGTGAAGAGCGTGGATTTGTATGGTCGAGTTCGTCGTGCCGTTTTGATTGACGGTATGAGCCGCCGCGAAGCTGCCCGGTTGTTTGGGGTTGATCGGCGGACGGTCGATAAGATGCTGCTGTTTTCGATACCGCCTGGCTATCGTCGCACGAAGTCAGTGAAGCGGCCGAAGCTGGATCCCTTCGTCGGGATCATCGATGCGGTTCTGGAAGCTGATAAGACCGTTCCCCGGAAGCAGAAGCATACGTCGAAGCGGGTGTTCGAACGGCTGCGTGACGAGCATGGATATGCTGGCGGCATCACCGTTGTGAAGGATTACATCTTTGCGGCCAGGCAGCGTCAGCGGGAGATGTTCGTACCGTTGGCTCATCCACCGGGTCATGCCCAGGCAGACTTTGGCGAAGCCCTTGCGATCATCGGCGGTATCGAACGCAAGATCCACTTTCTGGTGATTGAGCTGCCGCATTCAGATGCGTGCTTCCTGAAGGCGTATCCCGCGGAGACAACAGAAGCCTTTTGCGATGGCCACGTGGCCGCATTCGACTTCTTCGGTGGCGTGCCGATTTCCATTCTATATGACAATACGAAGATCGCTGTTGCCCGTATTCTGGGTGACGGGAAGCGCAAACGAACCCGCGTGTTCTCGGAGCTGGTCTCCCACTATCTGTTCGAGGATCGCTTTGGTCGTCCCGGCAAGGGGAACGACAAGGGCAAGGTGGAAGGGATGGTCGGCTACACTCGCCGCAACTTCATGGTACCCAAACCCCGGTTCGCCAGCTTCGACGATCTCAATGCCTATCTGTGGGAACAATGTCGCAAGCGCATGGCGGACAAGCTGCGTGGTCACAAAGGCACGATTGGCGAACGGTTTGCCACTGACGCTGAGCAGTTACAGCCTTTGCCTGCTGTTCCCTATGATGCCTGTGACAAACAAACGGTTCGGGTCAGTTCCCTGTCTCTGGTCCGGTATCGCAGCAACGATTATTCCGTCCCCACCCAGTACGGCCATCAACCGGTTACGGTGCGTGGCTACGTCCATGAGGTGGTGATTGCCCACGGAACGGAGATTATCGCCCGGCATCCGCGCTCATGGGAGAAAGAGGATTACGTCTTCGATCCGCTGCACTATCTGGCGCTGATCGAGCAGAAGACCAATGCACTTGATCAGGCCGCACCGCTTGCTGGCTGGGAACTGCCTGAAGCGTTCATTACCCTGCGCCGGTTGATGGAATCTCGCATGGGCAAGCCCGGCAAACGGGAGTTCGTTCAAGTGCTCCGGCTGCTGGAGACATTCTCCATGGGCGATGTCGAAGCCGGGATCGTATCTGCTTTGGAACGGGGAACGATCGGCTTCGATGCGGTGAAGCATCTGATGCTGTGCCGGATCGAGCGCCGTCCACCACGGCTGGATATGACGGTCTATCCCTACCTGCCCAAAGCCCATGTCGCCGCCACATCTGCCGGTGATTACATGGCGCTGCTGTCAGGTGGGCGATCATGACCGGGGACATGAACGATACGCCACAGCTTCTGCTGGCCCATCATCTGAAGGCCCTGCGGCTGCCAACCTTCCTGCGGGAACATGACAAGATCGCAAAGCAATGTGCGGCTGAGGGTGTCGATCATTCCCGCTATCTGTTGCGATTGGCGGAACTGGAACTCATTGACCGGGAGCGTCGAATGGTGGAACGGCGCATCAAGGCTGCCAGGTTCCCAACAACTAAAAGTCTCGACAGCTTTGACTTCAAAGCCATTCCGTCCCTGAACAGTGAGGCGAAAGCACGCCATTGGTTCGAGTGCCGAGCCGAACGCTGGTCATGGAACTGGCCCGCTGCGATTATATCGCTGCCCGCGAGAACATAATTGCAGTCGGTAACAGCGGAACCGGGAAGGCCGAAGATGCGCCACGGTCGAGCAGAGGCGAACGCATGTCGCACTCGGGCTCGGATTGGCCGCTTGCCAAAAGGGCGTGTCGGTCGGGTTCGTCACGGCATCGGCACTGGTCCACGAACTGCTGGAAGCCCGTGACGAGAAGCGTCTGCTGCGCCTGCAAAAGCAGATTGCCAAATACAGTCTGCTGATCATCGACGAGCTTGGCTATGTGCCGCTGTCGCCAACCGGCGCCGAGCTGTTGTTCGAGGTCTTCTCCCAACGATACGAACGTGGCTCCACCATCGTCACGTCGAACCTGCCGTTCGATGAATGGACCGGCACCTTCGGCTCAGAGCGCCTCACCGGTGCGCTTCTCGATCGACTGACCCATCATGTCCACATTCTGGAGATGAACGGCGAGAGCTACCGCCTCAAACAAAGCACCAAGCCGAAAGAAGACTGAAACCTCCTCGAAAACTCTTGCCGTCAGTGGTGTAGTTTTACTCCGGCGAGTGGCGGGGTTTTGGTCCGGCGTTGACACGAACAATGCCGACATTTTCCTCAATGCCCTTTCGCTGACCGAGACGGGCAGTGAAACCGGCAAGCGGATCGTAAATCCTGCGCAGCGTTTGTTTCAATGTCTCGCAAGAGTGCAACCGCTGGTGCTGTTCGTGGACGACTGGCAGTGGATCGATGATGTGTCGCGGGACATTTTTGAAGGCCTCCACCGTTCCGATCTGCCGATCATGGTGCTTGCCACCGCGCGAACGGCACCCGAGCAGCAGCCCGGACAAGACCCTGTACAGGCCCCTGTGCAGATCATCGATCTTGCGCCTTTTTCTCAAGCCGACCTCGACGGAACCATCGCCCACCTGCTGCCCGGCATAAACGTCTTTCTTGCCCAGCAAATCCGCGAATTCGCAGGCGGCAATCCGCTGTTTCTCGAGGAGCTGTGCCGGGCGTCGGCTGACGTGCAAACCCGGTCCATCAGCGCATCCACCACCAGCGAGGCCTGGTTGGGAGGGCTGATCGTGGCGAGGGTCGAAAGACTGTCCGACGCCGTAGCCGAGATCGTTCGCATGGCCGCCATCATCGGAAACGTCGTGCCCACATGGTTGCTGGAAGGCCTTGCCGGTTCGGCGCTGAGTGAGCCTGTGTTGCAGATATTGGCCAAGGACGATCTGTTGCATCCCGACGAGCAACCGGGCCGGTTGCGGTTCAAGCATGGCATTGCCCGCGAGGTGATCTACGATTCCGTGGGCCTGCATCAGCGCCGCCAGCTTCACCTGCGTATTGCCGAAATGCTGCGCAACTCGGCTCGCGGAGAGTCGCAGGACGGGATTGTCGAAGCCCTCGCTTATCATCATTTGGCAGGACGGGATTTCCCGAACGCCGCCACATACGCCGAACAGGCCGGTGACAAGGCGGTGGCGACCCTGTCCCTCGACCGGGCGCGCAAGCAATATATTGCAGCCCTTGAGGCGATCGACCAGTTGGCCGTTTCCACCGACACATATCAAAATTGGGCGGGCATCATGCGCCGGTTGAGCCCGCTCTGCGTCTTCGACCCCCATCCTGACCAACTGCCATATTTGCGCAGGGCCATCGAACTGGCACAGCAGAACGGCGACGACACGGGAACCGGCTACGCTCACTATTGGCTCGGCTATGTCCACTACGCGATGGGCGATGCGACCAAGGCAACCCGGCATCTCGAAATTGCGTTGGACGGTGCCGAAAAGCTGGACGACCTCAAACTGAGGCGGCTCTGCGAAGCCACTCTCGGGCAGGCTTATGCGGCCAGTTGCGCCTATGACAAGGCAACAGGCCTTCTGGACAAGACCGTCGGCGTCGCGTCCAACCAGCTTGGCAAGCGGTCGATCGCTATCGGTGCGGCCTACTCGGAGGCCATTTGCGGCTCGATCCTGGGCGACCAGGGACATTTTCAGGAGGCGGATACGTGCTTCGAACGGGCAGCCGCCATCATCGCCGAGAATCCGGAAGGCTTCATCGCCGGATCCATCATGTTGTGGAAAGGTGCCGTTGCCGCATTTCAGGGTCGTTGGGACGATGCACGCGGCGAAACGGTGAACGCGCTACGGATGGCGGACCGGACGCGCAGCACGCTCCATCTGGGCCGGGGCACCACCCAGCTGGGTTACATAGACTGGACCATGCAGGGCAATGCCAAGGCGTTGCGCGCGATACAGGACGGCACCAGCTGGCTGGAAGCCAACAACATTCGCCTGTTCATATCCCTCGACCACGGATGGCTGGCGGAAGGACTGTTTGCGCAGGGCGATATAACCCGCGCCCGTCATTTTGCAGCGATGGCACTGACCCGCGCCAGGGTTGGCGACAGACTTGGCGAAGCCGCGGCCTACCGCGCGATGGCTCGCCTGGCAGCCGCCGGCTACGCTCGCAAGACTTTTGAACACTATCTCGACCGGGCCGAGGCGTCAGCCGCCGGGCGCAGGTCAGATCGCGAACACGCTCTGAACAGCCTGTGCCGCGTGGAGATATTGCAGGCCAACGGCGAGATGCAACAGGCGCAGGACGTGCTGGGACCGACGATCGAGAATTTCGCGACCATGCAAATGAACTGGCATAAAGCCGCTGCCGAACGGTTGGCTGTGTGAAAGACGACGTCGCTTCGCCTTCGTAGGCCTGTGCTGTCCCCAGTCAGACCGGTTCTATCACGGCGTTGATGAACCCGAGCATGAAGCCGACCGCTGCCGCTGATCCGGGACAGGCGTGGAGCGGATGGCCTTCCAGAGAACGGTCCCCGCCGAAAACCGGGTCCAGCGTCACGACCTCTTCGGCAAGATCCTGACGACACGCACCCATGATCGAGACGATGATCTTGTCACCGGCGTTGATCTTCATACCGCCAAGATCGTGTTCCCTCACGGCCGTGCGCCAGACGGCAGGAGGTTCCGGCGTGGGCTGAATGGTCTGAACCATCGGTTTGACCAGAACCGTTTTGGCACGTTCGTAAGAAATGCTCCCCCCATGCTTCATCAACGCCGCTCCCATCTTTTTGAAGCCCGCATTGTCGTGGCCGGACCACATCTTCAGGCAGTTCGTCACATTGATCATGGTCGTGGGTATCATACCCATCATGATCCCCAGCAGACTGCGCGCGGCGAGTTCGTCGTCATCGGGAAAAGCCTCCAGCACCGCTCGTGAAAGCGGCCCCGTGGGCAATGCACCGGACGCGCGAATGTCTTTGACGAAGGCTGTCGCCCCCGCCAGCAAGCCCTGCCCCTGACCCGCACCGAGCTGGGACATGGTGCCCGCCGGATCGGGATAGAAGATCAGCGCGGAGGGGAAATTAAAATCTCCCGGACACAGCGGAGGGCCGCTGACGTCGAGGCGCACCCCACCGGGCAGAATATGCTTGCCGTCGGGAATGTCGAACCACGCATGGCACACATCCGTCAGAACGGTACCGAGCGCATCGGACACCGCGCCGCCATTTTTGGCAAGCGCCTGACGCGTCAGACCAAGAACCAGATCAAAGGACTTTTCCGCACTTATAGCGCCGATGGCAGCATTGATTGCGGCCGCCTGACGCTCGTATTCCGGCCCGGCGTCCAGACCCAGATAAATCTCACCAAAGCAATGTTTGGCCCGCGCATTGTATCCGGCGACAGAATAATAGCCCTCTCTGTTGTTCAGAACCGTCATGACAAGAGATTTTGACGTGACGGTGACAGTGTTTTCCTTGCGAGAAACGCCGGAGTGCGTTTGAAGAGCGTCTTCACCCTTTTCTGCTAAATGCAGTTGATGTGACATGAACCGGGCATTGGCGTTTGACTTGTGATATGTCGCATCATGCAAGTCATCGACAATCTGGCTCCGCAATTCCGGTTCATGTTCCATCGGCGTAAGCTCCAAAGTCTGTGAGAAATACAGACTACATGCTTTTAGCCAAATGCACACCTGCCACCAAAAAGCGGACATCACGCGTAGCGGGAATCTGGGACAACCTTTGCACAAAAGAGTGAGAGTGCGCCCATTGCAACCTGGGCGCCCCAGTCCGCGCAGGAGATGGCGCAGAGCGTCATCGACTGCTGTTCGCTCGTGTGGGGTGAAGTCCTGTCATCAAGCATTCGCTGTTCATTCAAAGCCGTCATCGTCAATCGGAAAGATCGGACGGCGGACGTTCCGGTAGGGCAATCGGTCGTAGCGCATGGTGCATAGCGCGCCGCAATCGCACACGATGATTTTCGACGCGATCGGCGCGAAGGCTGCGCGGAAGTGGTGCATGGATTTGAGCGCCACCGTCCGTTTCGCGGCCGGGTCGATACCGAAGGCGCGGAACTGTTGCAAGTCACGCATCTGATCAGCGATCGAGGTGATCAATATGTCGATACCACCGGCGCGCACCACGGCGGTAGCGCCGAACGTTCCCTGAAGGCCACCGATGATGGGCCCGTCCCCCACGAACACACCGTCACACTTGGCAACCAGCGTGACGTCCAGCTCGAGCGGACCGCCACCGAAATCGGGAGCGGTGCGTCCTCCCAATGCAATGCGGGTGCTATCGCCGACTGACAGTGCATCCAGCACCAAGACGGCTGCCGGATCGACGAGCGGACCGAAACACGCATTGTCGAGACCGGCTTCCACCATCGCCGCGAGCAGGGCGGTCGCGTCGCCATAGGCACCGGCGCCGGGGTTGTCGGCATAGTCGGCAATGATCAGCGGGCCATCGTCCGAGATGTGGTCCAACGCAATGCGACAGGCCGCAGTCGGCGTCAGATAGTCGTTCAGCACCTCCTCACGCCGGTTCCATATGTCGTCCGCGATGCTTTCGGCAAAGGCGAAATGGTCTGCGGTCGGCCCCTGCCCCGTGACCAGAACCGTCGGACCCACCTCGGCAATATCGGCGCTGGCGAAGCCCGCATTGATGCTGACGGCGAAGACATCCGGCCTTTCCTCGAAGGCCGCCGCCGCCGCCAGCCGGTCGATCATCGGGCCGATATCGGTGCGACCGCCGTTCACCTCCTCCAGCATCGGGCGCGTCACCCGCGTCGTGTTGGGCGCGATTTCCCGCGCCATTGCGCGGTGGAGAATGCGCCCCGCGCGCACGGCCGTCTCGCGCATGTCGATATGGGGATAGGTGCGGTAGGACACGACAATATCGGCCAGATCGCACATGCGCTCCGTCACGTTGGCATGGGGATCGAGGGTGATGGCGATGGGCAACCGGCGGTCCGTCACGTCACGAATGCGCGCCAGCAACGCACCTTCACCGTCCTCCTCGTCCTCCAGCACCATCGCGCCATGAAGACCAAGCAGAATGCCGTCGAAGGACCCGTTGCCGAGCGCTTCGAGAATCGGTGCGCACAGGGTTTCGAATGCGGTCCGGGTCACCCGTCCACCCGGGCCGGCCACGGCGCTGACGCTGTGGGTCATCTGCCACTTGTTCTCGCGCGCCACATCGAGGAAACCGGCCAGTTCGGTGTTGGCATGGCCACGCGCTTCAATCGCATCGGCCCCGAGGCGCAGGATGCGGCGCCCGAAGGCGGCGATGTCCGTGCGGCGGGTGGAGAAGGTGTTGGTTTCGTGGGCGATTTCTGCGGTCAGCACACGAAAGCCGCCGACATGGTTCGCGGCATTGCCGATCATTTTTGGTCAGTCCTGCAACGGATGATGGCAGGCGACCGGATGGCCGCCACCGAAAGCGGCAAGTCCCGGTAATTCCTTCAGGCAGATATCGGTGGCCTTCGGGCAGCGGGCGGCAAAGGCACAGCCGGGGGGCAGGTCGAAGGGACTGGGAATTTCGCCCCCCAACGGCTCGATCTCCCGCCGTTTGGCCGGGTCGGGCGAAAAGGTGCTGTCCATCAGTGTGCGCGTGTAGGGGTGGCGCGGGGCATCGTCGGTCGATGGCAGATGCTCCACCACGCGCCCCAGATACATGACGAGGATTTCGTCGCAAAAGTATTTCACCAGACTGAGATCATGGCTGATGAACACGTAGGTCAGGTTGCGCGTGTCCTGCAATTCTTCCAGCAGCCCGATGATCTGCGCCTGCACGGACACGTCGAGCGATGCGGTCGGCTCGTCCAGCACCACCAGCGCGGGCCGCAGGGCCAAAGCGCGGGCGATGCCGACGCGCTGCTTCTGGCCACCGGACAATTGGTGCGGATAACTCGTCGCCATCTGCGGGCTGAGACCGACCGTTTCCAGCAATTCAGCCGCCGTCGCTACCGTGTCGGCTGCGGAGAGCGTCTTGCCCTGGATCCCGTAGGATTCCATCACCGCTTCCTGGATCGTGTAGCGCGGGTCGATTGCGGAATACGGGTCCTGAAACACCATCTGCATCCGCGCCCGCAATTTCCGCATGGCGGCGGCGGGTTGGGCCAATACGTCGAGACCGTCGAACGTGACGGTGCCCTGCGTCGGTTCGATCAACCGCAGGATGAGGCGCGCCAGCGTGGACTTGCCGCAACCGGACTCACCGACCACGCCGACGACGCGGCCCTTGCCCACGTCGAACGACACGTCATTGACCGCGTGCATGGATCGCGCCTTCTTGAACAGCCCGCCACCGCTGACGAAGGCTTTCGACAGATTGCGCACTTCCAGAAGCGCGGTCATTGCGACACCTCGCCCGCGAAGTGGCAGGCGGCAGAACCGCCACCGCCCTGCACAATCGGGGGTGGTGTCGTGGCGCAAATATCCTCGGCACGGGTGCAGCGCGGGTGGAAGCGGCATCCGGCGGGATAGTTCGCCACGCTTGGCACGGTGCCGGCAATGCCGGTCAGCCGCTCGTTCGGGTCCAGCCCCTTCGGAATGCAGCCGATCAATGCCTGCGTATACGGATGGCGCGGGTTGGCGAAAATGGCGTCCACCGTGCCGTTCTCCACCGCCGTACCCGCATACATCACCATCACCCGGTCGCAGGTTTGCGCGACGACGCTCATGTCGTGGGTGATGAGAACGAGGCTCAGGTCGCGTTCCTTCACGAGATCACGCAACAGGCGGATGATCTGCGCCTGCACGGTCACGTCCAGCGCGGTCGTCGGCTCGTCCGCGATCAGCAGGTCCGGGTCGGCGGCGAGCGCCATCGCTATAACGATACGCTGCTTCATTCCGCCCGACATCTGGTGCGGATAAAGATGATAGATCGAGGCCGGTTCGGGAATGCGCAGGTCGCCAAGCAGGGCGATGGTTCGCGCCTTGGCCGCATGTTTGTCGAGACCGAGATGCAGCAGGGCAACCGCATCGACTTGCGGGCCTATCTGTTTCAGCGGGTCGAGCGAGGTCATCGGGTTCTGCGTGATGAGGCCGATGCGACCCCCACGCAGCTTGCGGTATTGCGCTTCTGGAAGGTGGGTCACATCCTCCCCGTCGAACGTGACACTGCCTGCCGTGATCGCGCCGCCGATAAGCGGCAACAGCCCCATGACGGCCATCGCGGTGAGCGACTTGCCGGAACCTGACTCGCCAACGATGCCCAGTATCTCGCCCTTGGCCACTTCGAACGTCACCCCCGCGAGCGGGTTGATGGCACTTATCGACACGCCCAGATTGTCGACCGCAAGCATTGGCCGCGCAGCAACATGGTCGGGCAACGCTTTCAAGGCGGCACTCACGATCCCCGCAACCTCTCGCGAATATCGAGCGCCCGGATCAACTCGTCCCCGAACAGGTTGACCATGATAACGGTGATGGCCACCACGACGCCGGGGAAGATGATGACCCAGGGCGCGAGAAACAGCTGCGCCGTTCCCGAACTCATCATCGCCCCCCAGCTTGGCGTCGGCGGCTGTGCGCCAAGGCCGAAAAAGCCGAGCGTCGCTTCCAATACGATACCGTCGCCGATCGCCAGCATGGCGACCACGATAACGGGCGCGATCGCGTTAGGCATGAGATGCTTGAGCAATATGTGAGCGGGCGTCGCGCCGAGATTGATGGTCGCCTCGATGAACGTCTCCCGCTTCAGCCGCACGATCTGCGCCCGCGTCAGCCGTGTGAACTGGGCGAGATAGGCGATGGCGATGGCAAACATCGTCGACGTCAGGCCGGGGCCGAGGATCGCCACGAAGATGAGCGCGATGAGAATGTCGGGAAACGACCAGGTCAGATCGACCACCGTCATCACCACCCGCTCGAACAACCCGCCGAAATAGCCCGCCGCCGCGCCCAGCGTCATACCGGCCAGCACCGATATGCCAATGGCCGTTGCGCTGACCGACAGCGACGTACGTGCGCCGTAGATGACGCGGGACAGCACGTCGCGCCCGAATTCATCCGTGCCCATCCAGTGCGCGAGGCTCGGGCTGGCGTTGGAATTGGCGAGGTTCTGCGCGGCGAAATCGTAAGGCGTGATCCAAGATGCAAAAATCGCGGTGAGGATGAGCAGGATGAGAAACCCGCCTGCGACCATCCCCAGACCCGTCGACATGGCGCGGCCTGCGCCGGACTGCGTGAATGTTGCAAGCCGTGGCCCCGCAAGGCCCGCCATACGCACTGCCAAAGCTCTCATTTCGTCGCCTCCCTGACACGTGGATCCATTGCCGCCTGCGCCAGATCGCCGATCAGTGTGCCGAGCATGACCGCCAGCGCCAGCATCAACAGGCACCCCTGCACGACCGGATAATCACGCTGGCCCAGCGCGCGGATAAGCAGCGAGCCGAGGCCGGGCCGCCCGAACACGAACTCGACGGTCACCGCGCCGCCCAAGATCCAGCCGATCCGAAGCGCCAGAATGGTGACCACCGGCAGCAGGGCGTGGGGGATGAGGTGCTTGAACAGGATCGTCGTTTTCGACAGCCCCTTGGCGTGCAGCAGTGTAACAAAGTCTTCCCGCGCCACTTCCATCAGCGCCACGCGCGTCACCCGGGCGACAAGCGCCACGCCGCCGACACCGATGGTGAGCACGGGCAGCACGAGTGCCGTCCAGTCGCGTGCGCCGGAGACGGGGAACCAGCCCAGCGTGACCGAGAACAGCAGGATCAACAGCAGGGCCAGCCAGAAGCCGGGCACGGTCGAGCCGATAAGTATGAAACCGCGCACGACCTGCTGCGTGACCGGATTTTTCGTCACCGCCGCGATGGTGCCGAGAACCATGCCGACGATGGAGGAAAACAGAAAGGCCAGCGCACCGAGCCGCAACGAATAGGGTAGGTTCTGCGCGATCAGATCGACCACCGGTCGGCGCAACACGATGGCCTGCCCGAAATCGCCCTGCAACATGTTGCCAATCCACACGGCGTATTGTGTGAACAGCGACCGGTCGAGACCGTATTTCGCGGTCAGCGCCGCCCGGTCCTCCGGCGACGAGCCAACCCGGATCAGATTGTCGATCGGGTCGCCCGGCAACAGGTGGACGATGGCGAAGATAACGATCGAGATCGAGATCGACACCGGGATGAGCATCAGAAGCCTTTGGCCGGCATATCTGGCGATCATCCCGGTGTCCCCCCTACTGTCCTGCCGTTATTCGGCCGGCTTCATGTCCAGCACCGACTGCGAGCGGAAGCGCGGGCCTCGGATGGTGTCAGGCAGGTCCACGGTCGTGGTGTTGTAGGCGATGTTCGTGGTCGGCTCGTAGATCGGCGCGAACAGCGACTGCGACAGGATATATTCGTGATAGGCGCGGAAATTGGCGATCCGCTCGGCGGAGGTTTTCGACTCCGTCATGGCCACCTTGTTCAGCGTTTCCGATTCCGGGTCGTTCCACATGGACACGTTCGGGTAGCCCAGCCGCTCGCCGGAGAAGAACCAGTCAAGAATATCGGAATTGTTCCAGTCATAGCTGCGCACTGCCAACTGATGGCTGTTGCGCTTGTATTCGTCGCGGATGGTGCTGGAATCAAAGACCGTAATGCTGGCTTCCATGCCGATCTCTTTTAGCTGCGCCTGAATGACCTGACCCAGCCGCTTGAACTCGGTATCGTTCTCCGTGAACAGTTTGACCGCAAGCCGCTCACCGTCCTTGGCGCGCACCCCGTCGTCTGCCATCACCCAGCCTGCCTCGTCGAGCAGCGCGTTGGCACGGTCGAGATCGAAGGTGACGTTGAGTTCGGGCTTCACCTGGGATTCGGGCAACGAGGCGATCAGGAAGTTCTGCGCCACCGCGCCGACGCCGTTGTACACGCTCTCCAGAATGGCCTTTTGATCGACGGCCAATGCCGTCGCCTGCCGCACCTTGATGTCATCGAAGGGCGCTGCCGTCGTGTTGATGGGCATGTAGGCGATGCCGGTGCCCGGAATGGTGAGGATCGCGACATCGGCTTCGGATTTCAGGATTTCCAGAAAGTCCGTCGGCACGCCGAGCAGCACATCGACGCCGCCGGTTTTCAGTTCCAGAAAGGCCGTAGACTGGTCTGCGATTTCGCGGAACGTCAGTTCCTCAAAGGCAGCCGCACCCTGATTGACCGAAAGCGGTGAGGCCCAGGCGTAATCATCGTTGCGCGACAGTTTGGTTTCCAGACCGATGGAGAAACTCTCCAGCTTGAACGGGCCTGTGCCGACGGCAGCCGTCACGCCGTAATCGGTGCCCGCCGCGTCATACGCAGCCTGTCCGGGTACGCCCATGAAGGTGCTGGCAAGGTTGTAGAGCAGGTTCGGCTCGGGACGGTTCATCACGAATTTGACGGTCAGCGGGTCGATCACCTCGACGCTGCCGATGGCTTCGGCGAGAAACGCGTTCTCGGTTCCCGCGAAGTCGGGAATCCAGTCCGCGATTGTCTGCGCGTCGAAGGCCGAACCGTCATGGAATGTCACGCCTTCCTTCAGCTTGAACGTCCAGCTCATGCCATCGGCGGCTTCTTCCCACGATGTCGCCAGATGCGGGTGGAAGGACTGGTCGGCGTCCTGTTCCACGAGCCGGTCGTAGATCAGCGCGTTGGCGGTGTTCAGCTTGGAAGCGCGGATCGGGTCGTAGGACGTCGCGCCCAGTTCACCTGCGGGCAGAACGATCGTTGCCGATTGCGCCAGCGCCGCGCTCAACGTCACCGCCGTCGCGGTGCCGAATGTCATCAGGCCCAGTGTCGCCAGCGCTGTGCCGCGCATCATGCGTGTGTGAAATGTCATCTTCGGTATCCCTGTTATCGTTATTATTGCTGGTGGGTTGTTTGAGAGGTTCGGACGTCTGCGGGTCGCGGTCTGCAATCGGATCGTTGATCCCGCGCGATCTCGCGGCCTCGCCGTTCGACGGAGCTGTGCCGCCGACATATCCGGTGAAGCCCGCATGGAGCGTCTGGATGCGTTCCAGCCGCTTCTCCACGGATGGCCCGATTTCGAGAAACACGCTGTTGACCAGCAGATTGGCGAGCGATGCCATGAGAGCATTGGACTCCCAGAACTGGCCGAACTGGGTGGGCACGACGAACATCTCGTCGCTCGCTTCGCGGCCCCAGTCGCAAAACGGGTCGGTGACGAGCGTGACCGGAATGCCGGCTGCCCGGGCTTCCTGCACAAGCACCCGCGCCAGCCTTGAATAGCGGCGGGCCTCGAACACGACGACGCAGCTTTCCGACTCGTCGGACACCAGCAGTTCTGAAAAATTGCCGCCTGCCAGATCGAGCAGATGAACGTCGTCCCGCAGATATTGAAGCTGGTTGGCGAAAATCTGCGCGACGCCCCGCTCGGTCTGGAATCCGGTCACATACACGCGTCGGGTTGTGGCCAGCCGTTTCGCCACGCGGCTCCATTCCGGCGAATGAGCGAGTTCGTAGACAGAGACCAAACCGGCGATTTCCAGTTCAAGTCCGCGTGCCAGATGGTCTTCGCCCGCCTTGGCGCGCGCCTGCATCTCGCCCAGCCTGTCACTGATCAGCCAGGGCTTGTCCCCCAGATCGTCCCGCAGATGCGCCTTCAGGTCCTTGAAACTCTTATAGCCGAGCGACCGGCAGAACCGCCCCACGGTTGGTTCACTGACACCCACCTTGTCCGCAAGCGTAGCGGCGGTGTCAAAAGCCAGGCCATTCAACTGGGCCAACATGTAGCTTGCAAGGCTGCGGTCGGCCTTCGATCCATCGCGCACCGCCATCTCCAATCGGTCTCGAACAGGGCTGATGGCGGAGTTTTGGTTCATGACAACATGAGAGCAAGTTTTCTTACATTAAGTCAAGCGATCAATGTTTTCTTGCGTTCTCTGTGCGAAAGGCTTTTGTTGCGTCAAACCCGTTCATGCAGTCATGCAGTTCGAGATGCACCGGAACGGGACACAATTTGCCATGTATGAATACATCGTCATCGGCGGCGGCATGTCGGGTGCCTCCGCCGCTTTTGAGCTGGCGGCACATGGTCCGACGCTGTTGCTGGAAGCCGAAACACAGCCCGGTTACCACAGCACGGGGCGCTCTGCGGCGCTTTACACGCGGCATTTCGGTGGGCCCGTCGTGCGCCGCATAAACCATGCCAGTCGCAATTTCTTCACCGGTCCGCCGTCCGGTTTTTCCGACCATCCCCTGTTGTCCCCGCGCGGCGGATTGGTGGTTGCGCCACCAGGGCGAAGCGAGGCGCTGGCCGATTTGATGGCACGGACCATCAAGACCTCCGACGCCGATCACGGTCTTGTCGACGTCACACCTGAGCGCGCTTTACAGATGGCACCTTTGCTACGGCCGGACCGGGTCGGTGCGGCATTTCACGATACCGGCATACAGGACATCGACGTGGCGGCGATGCATCAGGGGTATCTACGTGCCTTCAAGGCGCGCGGCGGACACCTGGTCTGCGACCGCCGTGTCGATCGGCTCGAACGGACGAAGGACGGGTGGGACGTTCATTGCGGCACCGAAGGGTTCGCTGCACGGATCATCGTCAACGCGGCCGGTGCTTGGGCGGGCCAGATCGGCGCAATGGCGGGTGCCGCCGACATGGGACTGGTTGCCAAACGCCGGACCGGCATCATTCTCGATGCGCCCGCGGAACTGGCAAGTGCGAGCGCCATCAAGGCCATGCCGGTCGTCGATTACCTCGATTCCGACGCTTACTGGAAACCGGATGCCGGACGTTTCATGGTGTCGCCCGGCGATGCCACGCCCGATGAGCCGCAGGACAGTCAGCCGGACGATTTCGACATCGCGGTGCTGATGGATTGGGTGGCGCGCGAGACGTTGCTCGATACAAGCCGCATCGGCCGGTCATGGGCGGGCTTGCGCACCTTCGTGGCTGACGGGGCACCAGTCGTCGGTTTCGACCCGCAGGCGGAAAACTTCTTCTGGCTCGCCGGTCAGGGCGGCTACGGCATCATGATGGCCCCTGTGCTGGCCCGCGCGACTGCAGGCCTCGTCGTATCAGATGCCTGGCCGGACGAGCTGCAATCATCCGGCGTGAACCGTACCGATCTATCGCCAAGTCGCTTTGAAGCCGTCTAATTCGATTGTGCGCTTCGGTCCCGTCATGTTCATGCTCACACTGGCGAACCACAGATCACCCGTCCTGTCCTGCGTGCGCTCCACGCCGATAACCCGTTCGGGGATGACCGTTCGCGCCGAGTCGATGGTGCGCGACAGCGTCGTGATGCAGAGCGAAGTCCAGCAGGCCGGAAGACCATGCGCCAGCCGTTCTGCCGGACCGGTGTCGGTGATACCGCTGCGGAACTCTGTTCCGGGTGTCCAGCCTTGCACCTCAAGATGATCGGCAATGCCGCTCACCGCTTCGCCGCCAGTTGCCAAAGACCAGCGGGGGCAGTGGCGCGGCGAAAGACTGCGAACTTTCTATCGCTTTGAACCAGCAAAAAGCGTGTAAATCATACAACCACCGTCCGTTGAATGGAGAAACGTCGATGAGACATTCCCGAAAGGTTGCGGCATGAGCGAGCTGAAAACCGCTTATATTTGCGACTATATCCGCACCCCCATCGGTCGCTTCGGCGGCACGTTGGCGTCGAAAGCATGTCGCGCGCCCCGTTCGTGATGCCGAAGGCGGAAAGCGCCTACAGCCGTTCGGCGGAGATTTTCGACACCACCATCGGCTGGCGTTTCGTCAATCCGCTGATGCGACGCCAGTACGGTGTCGATTCCATGCCGGAAACGGCCGAAAACGTGGCGGAAGACGAGGGTGTTTCCCGCATCGAGCAGGACCAATTCGCCGTTCGCAGTCAGCAAAAGGCCGTTTCTGCCCAGCGAAACGGGCGGCTGGCCAGGGAAATCACTCCCGTCTCCATCCCGCAGCGAAAGGGCGATCCCGTCGTGGTCGTTACCGACGAGCATCCCC
Source organism: uncultured Alphaproteobacteria bacterium (assembly GCA_963799325.1). Lineage (GTDB taxonomy): Bacteria > Pseudomonadota > Alphaproteobacteria > Rhizobiales > Rhizobiaceae > Pseudahrensia. Next base: position 41,033 of record CAWCWS010000010.1, read on the forward strand.
GCGAAGGCACGACGGAAGAGGTGCTGGCAAAATTGCGCACGCCATTCCGCATCACCGGCACCGCAGCGCTCGAAATGAGCCTCAACGGCGGCCAGCGGGCACTCGCCACCATGTGCATCGGTGTCGGACAGGGCATCGCCATCGAATTGGATGCGCCCTGATCGGTCTGTGAACCGTTATAGGCGCGACACGTCGTGAAAGACCCGAATGCACTCTTCGTCCAACGCCTCATCCATCGGCAAGGTTTGCGAGGACAGTTTGACGATAACCGTGCGCGTGGCGTGATCGACGTATAGCCACTGGCCGTGAATGCCAATTGCCATTGATACCTGCGACGGCGCAGCGAGTTGATACCATTGGCTGCGATAGCGGTCGATGGTTGAAAAGCCTGAGAAATTTCCGTTGGCCCAGGCGGGCCGGTTGCCGGACCGGCGCATGTCGGCGATCCAGTCGGCAGGCACGATCTGGCGTGACCCGGCGGCCCCGTCCGTGCAGAGAAGATCGCCCACGGCAAGGAGATCGCGCGCCATGATGCTGAGACCACCCGCGGCCCTGGGATAACCGTTCGCATCGATCGTCATCCAGGCATCGGACTGCGCACCCATCGGCTTCCATAGAAGTTCCGACATCAGGTCTGCAAACCGTGAGCCGGTTGCCCGTTCGAGCAGGATGCCGAGCATATCGGAATTGGGAGACAGGTAGTGAAATGCCCCCCCGTGAAGACCATCGCCTTTGGGGAGCGAGCAGAGCAGGCCCAGCATGTCCTCGACCGGCTGCCCCTCTATCGGCGGGTTCCACAAGGTCGAACGGCGGTAGCGGGCATAATCGCCCGCGTCATCGAGATATTCCTCCCGGAACCCGAGACTGACGCGCATGTCGAGAAGATTGCGCAGGGAGCAATCGCCGAAACCGCACTCGCGTGTTTCCGGCACATAGTTTGAAATGGTTCTGGTCAGATCGAGCGCGCCCTGTTTTTCCAGAATACCGGCGATGAGCGCGGTGATGGACTTGGAGACACTGAACACGAGATGAGGGAGCGCGCGTTGCGCATGTGGCGCGGTCCATTCCGCAACCACATATCCGTCACGCATCACGGCGAACAGATCGGTCTCGGAGCGCTCCAAAAAGGCCGATAGGGACGTTTGCGTGCCATCGGGCGAAACGGAGATGTCCTCGAACGGTGCCGCCGCTTCCGGCTCGCCGCTCCCAGTGCACGCCACGCGGGCGGATGGAACGAACTCGCTGACATGCTGAAACGACCACTGACTAAAAGGCCGCTCCCGCCAATTGTGCAGGCCGACATCGGAGCGGTCAAAGCCGTGATCGTGTTCGAAGGACATGGCGGGGAAAGAGCGAAAGGCGGACCGGTCAGGCCCGCCTTCCAAGTCAGGTCAGGATTTCAGCTTGGTCCACACGCGCTCGCGCAGGTCTTTCGACGCGGGCGAGCAGCTGGTGAACGGACGCAGGCGCTCCTGATACTCCTCCGGCATGTTGACGGCGGGATCGGCCTGCAACGCAGCCTTCAGGAACTCGCCAGAGCCTTTGATAGCATTGGAATAGCCGGTGTAGTTGGAGGCTTCGGCAGCGTTTTCCGGCTTCAGCATCCAGTCGATGAAAATCTTTGCGTTCTCCAGGTTCGGAGCGCCTTTCGGAACGGCCATCTGGTCGGTCCAGAAGGTCGTGCCTTCCTTCGGATACACATAGACCACGTCCGCCTTCTTTTCCTTTACGCGGTGCGCCGCACCGTTCCACTGCATGTGCAGCGGCACTTCACCGGCGATCACCCGGTCGATGGTGCCTTCACTGGAATAGAGTTTCACGTCCGGCTTCTGTTTTTCGAGAAGGTCGAGAATCTTCTGCGCTTCGGCTGAATCCTCGGTGCATTTGTCGATGTTGAGATAGAAGGCCGCAGCGTTCCATACGTCCGTCATTTCGTTGAGCATGGCGATCTTGCCTTTCAGCTCGTCGCGCGGCTCGAACACCTCTTTCCAGCTTTCTTCCAGCTTACCGCCTGGAACGGCTGCCGGGTCGTAGGTGAAGCCGGTCGTGCCCCACATATAGGGCGCGGAATATTCGCGCTTGTCATCACCTGCGATCGACTGGAACGCCGGCAGGACATTGCCGTAATTCGCCATCTGGTTGGTGTCGATCTTCTCCAGCAGGCCCTTTTCCGTCATCACGACGAAGGTTGTCGTGCCGGGGAAGATGACATCGTATCCGCCGCCGCCGGCCTGCAACTTGGCAAGCAGGTCGTCTTCGGAGGCGAAGGAGTCGAGCGTCACCTTCGTGCCGGTTTCCTTCTCGAATTTCTCGATCAGGCTCGGCGGAAAGTAGTTGGACCAGTTGTAGAGCCGCAACTCGCCATCGGCGTGGGCAGCCGTTGCGAAACCGGCCATGACGATGGCGGTAGAGGCGAAGAGTGCCTTGAAACGTGAGGTCATAGAGTTCTCCTGATCGAGTGAGTTACGTCTTCTTCTCCCGCCCAAGAAAGAGCGAAAGCGAAACAAGTGCAAGGGACAGCAGCAGCATAAGCGCCGAAATGGCGTTCACTTCCGGCGTGACGCCGGTGCGGACAAGCCCGAAAATGTAGATCGGCAGCGTGGTCGAACCGGCCCCGCCCAAGAAGAATGTCGTGACGAAATCATCGAGCGAGATGATGAATGCCAGCACGAGCCCCGAGGCGATGCCCGGCCACAGCAACGGTAGCGTGACCTTGAAGAAGGTGCGCAGCGGCGGCGCATAGAGGTCGGCTGCCGCCTCCGCCAGTCGCGGGTCCATCCCTTCGAGCCGCGCGCGGATTGGCAGATAGGCGAACGGGATGCAGAAGATCGTGTGCCCGATCGTCACCGTGCCGATACCCATCGTGAAGCCGAGACTGGCGAAGAACATGAGCGTTGCCACCGCGGGCACGATCTCCGGCACGGTGATCGGCAATGCGATGAGGCCGTTGAACGCCCCCTTGCCACTGAACGTCTCCCGCGAGGCCATCCGCACGGCGGCCAGCGTGGCCAGAATCGTCGCCGTGACGGAGGCGATGGAGGCAATCAACAGCGAGTTCATGGCCGCATTGACGATGTCGCGGTTGGCGAAGGCCTTGGCATACCAATCGAGAGAAAAACCGGTCCAGACAGTCACCGTGCGGTTTTCGTTGAACGACAGCACCACCAGAATGATAATCGGCAGATACACATAAGCGAAGAAGACAACGGTCGCCGCCAGCAGGCCGGGCCAGTGGCGGGCATTGCCGGTCGGTGTGCGGCGAAAGGGCAGGATGCCGCTCATGGGGCCGCATCCTTGTAGCGCCGCGAATAGGCCAACAGGGACAACAGAACCAGCGCCAGCAGGAACAGGCCGAGCGCCGCCCCGAACGGCCAGTTGCGTGCCGCGCCGAATTGCAGGCCGATCAGATTGCCGATCATTAGCGTTTTGCCGCCGCCCAGCAGTTCCGGCGTCACGTAGGAGCCAAGGCTCGGCACGAAAACGAGAATGCACCCGGCAGCGATTCCCGGCAGGGCCAGGGGCAGGATGACCCGCCGCAGCGTCTGCCATCGCCCGGCATAGAGGTCGAAGGAGGCTTCCACGAGCCGGAAATCGAGTTTCTCAAGGCTCGCATAGATCGGCAACACCATGAACGGCAGGAACGAATAGGTGAGCCCGATGGCCACGGCGGTTTGCGTGTGCAGCAGCGCCAGCGGCTCGTCGATGACGCCGAGCCACATCAGTGTGTTGTTGATCGTGCCGTAGTCGCGCAGCAGCAGGATCCACGCATAGTTGCGCACCAGCAGGTTGGTCCAGAACGGCAGCGTGACCATGAAGACCAGTACGGCGCGCCATTTGGCAGGTCGCGTGGCCATGTAAAGCGCGACGGGAAACCCCACCGCCAATGCGATGGTGGTTGTCAGAACCGACAGCCAGACGGAGCGCAGCACGATCCGCATGTAGGACAGATCGAACGCCAGCGTGCCGTCGAGTTCGCGCTCGAACAGGAGGCGCTGATACGCCTCGAAGGAAAACGACCCCCAGACGACCCCGCCGCCATAATCCCGCTGCTGCACGGAAATATAGGCCATCACCCCCAGCGGAACGACCATGAACACGATGATGGCGAGCGCGGCGGGGCCGATGAGCAGCGCCCGCATCACCAGCGGGTTCGTCCGCAAGGATGACGGGGCTGCGCTCATTCGGCACCATCGGGCAGAACGGAGACAGCATCGGGCGCGCACCACCATTCGATGGCATCCCCGGCGGTCAGTCCGTCCGGAGCAGCCGTCGCATTCTGCCGCCGCGAACGCATCGGTGTTCCGTCGGCAAGATCGAAATGGTAGAGCGTGTCCGTACCACGATAGACGATCTCGGTGAGTGTGCCGCCGAGCCGGTTTTCATCGGACTTCTGCCCGGAAGGCGCGCCAAGCGAAACGCGCTCCGGTCGGATGGCGAGCATCGCGTCGCCGGTTGTCTTGCCGGGGTTGGCCACACGCACCGACCCGACGCCCGCTACGGCATACTCGTTCCCGCCCGCCGGTTTTGCGGGAACCAGATTGATCTCGCCGATAAAGCCCGCGACGAAACGGTGCTGTGGCCGGTCGTAGATGTCGCGCGGCGTGCCGACCTGCAGAATGCGCCCCTTGTTCATGACCGCGATGCGGTTGGACATGGTCAGCGCCTCATCCTGGTCGTGGGTGACGAAGACGAATGTGATACCGGTTTCGCGCTGCATCCGCTTCAGTTCGAGCTGCATGTCGCGACGCAGCACAAGGTCGAGGGCGGATAGCGGCTCGTCCAGCAACAGCAGTTTGGGGCGCGGTGCCAAAGCCCTCGCCAGTGCCACGCGCTGCTGCTGGCCGCCGGAAATCTCCGTGATCTTGCGATCCGCCATCGGTTCCATCTGCACCAGCGCCAACATCTCGGCGACGGTGGATGCAATTTCCGCTTCGGGCTTGCCGAGCATCTCCAGACCGAAAGCGATGTTCCGGCGCACGGTCATGTGCGGAAACAGGGCGTAGCTCTGGAAGACCGTGTTCACGGGCCGCTTGAACGGCGGCAGGCTGGCAATATCCTCGCCATCGAGACGGATCGAACCGGACGTAGGCTGTTCGAAACCTGCCAGCAGCCGCAAAAGCGTGGTCTTGCCGCAGCCGGAAGGGCCAAGCAGGGTGAAGAACTCACCGTTGGCGATCTCGACCGACACGTCGTCAAGCGCGCGAAAGCCGGTATTTATCGGCCCGAAGACCTTGCTCACATCGCGCACGCTGATGGCCGAATGGAACGGTGTTGATGTCGCGTCGGTCGGGTCGGGGTTCAGCAGATACACTCCATGCCATCGCGGAAACGCATTCCGCCAGGTCAGAATAAATCCCTGCTGCCGGTTACCGCAAGCGATTCCTGAAAATCGGCAAACCAAGGCACCTGCCCGTTGCCGTGGTCGTCCGGTTCGTCATCAGTGGCGCTTTACCAAATTAACAGCCCGCCTTCACGCCCGTGCGGCGGTCCGGAAGGACATCAGCCGTCCCTCGCCCTCGTGCCAGAGCGACAGCCCGATGCAGCCGATACTGTCGCGCACTGTCAGGCGGGAAATTTCCGCCAGCTTCGGTTCGGCCTTCAGACATTCGCGCAACCTGTAGCCTGGCACGCGGCTGTTGAGGTGGTGGATGTGGTGCAGCGCGATGTCTCCGGTCAGCCAGTTCATCCATGCCGGCAGAACATAGTGGGACGAGCCGTGCAGGGCAGCCGTTTGCAGGTTCCAGTCCTCCGGTTGCGCCCAGTGGGTATGCTCGAACTGGTGCTGTACGAAGAACAGCCAAGCACCCACCCACGTCGTAATGCAGGCCACCGGAAGAAGGGAGAGCATGATCGTGCCGAAACCGAATATCAGCGAAAGCCCGCCATACACCAGCAGCAGCGCCACATTCAGCCCCATGATGGAGCGCCACGACTCACCCGGCGTCAGGGGCTGTCCCCAGGGGGAACGCTGAAGCAGGAGGAAATAGAGCGGCGGGCCGATCACGTGCAGGATGAGCGGGTGGCGATAGATGCGATACCAGCGCTGGGCGGAGGGTGTCAGCGCCTCGTATTCGCGCACAGTGAACGTATCCACATCGCCGATGCCGCGACGCCCGAGATCGCCGGCACTGGCATGGTGCAGCGCGTGGGTGCGCTTCCAGAACCCGTAGGGCGTGAACGTGAACAGCGAAAGAAAACGCCCGACCGCATCGTTCAGGCGCTTGTCGGAAAAGAACGAGCCGTGCCCGCAATCGTGCTGGAAGGTGAACAGGCGCACCAGCAACATGCCCGCCGGCATCGAGAGCACCACCGCACCCCAATATCCGGCCTGAACGGCCAGCAGAATGGTCAGGCACAGCGCGAAATAGAGCGCCAGTGTCATCACCAGCTGCCCCCAGGCACGGCTGTCGATGGCATCCCGGTAGCCCATGCAATGGCGGGCGAGCGAACGGATGGTATCGTCGGGCTTTTCAAGGGTCGTTGTCGACACGTTGGCTTCTCCGGATGCAGGCAACGATACGGCGTCAGGCGCGACTGGTCGAAGCACGTTGGTCGGGGCCACACTTGCACCATCCAAGCGGCCATAGCCACAGCGCGATGCCCCGTGCGGCACTATTGACCGCCTATGTTGCACGACGGTGCCTCGATCGCTGCGGGTCTAAACCTGGCCTTCGATCGTGAAAACGACCCCGTTCGGCTCGAATGCGATCTGCGACGTGCCGTTGAAATACCGTCCGGTGATCCTGTCGAGAATGGTGGAGCCGAAGCCGCGTACCGGTGGCGGCGTGATGGGTGGGCCGTCGACCTCGTTCCAGTTGAGTTTGAACGACCCGTCCTCCTTGCGAGACCATGTGATGTCGACACGTCCATCGTCACCGGAAAGCGCTCCGTATTTGGCAGCATTCGTTGCCAGTTCGTGCAGCGCCAGCGACAGGCCGAGCACCTGTTGCGCGTTCAGCATCAGGCTGCTGCCCTTCATGGAAATGCGTCCGGCGTCATTGTGCGGGCGCATAACGGCTTCGATCACGCCGCGTATGCCAGCGTCCTGATTGTTGACATTGGTCAAGACATCCTGCGCATCGCCGAGCGCATTGAGCCTGCCCGCAATCGCGCTGCGCTCCGCTTCCAATCCACCCACCTGCCGCAGGCTCTGGTTGACGATAACCTGCGCGATGGACAGCATGTTCTTCATGCGGTGGGCCAGTTCCGCATTCATCACATCGCGCTCGGCCTCCGAACGGGCGCGTTCGATCGCCACATCGGCACGGTCGAAAATCGACTGGAGAAAAGCGATTTCACCGTCTCTCCATTCCCGTGCGCGTGTATCATTGACGAACAGTACGGCCTTCAACCGCCCACGCTCCATCAATGGCAGGTTGACAAGAGCCCGTATGCCTATGCCTTCGAGCGCACGCGTATCATCGACCCAGATATTCTGGCGCACGTCGCCGATCACCACGTTCTGCCCGTTGCGCAGGGCCGTTCCGAAACGTCCGAAATCACTGATCCGCAGGACACCCACGAGACTTTCGGCATCTTCCATCGTCCAGTCGGTACGAATGTCGATCTCGTCCCCGTCCGGGTCAACATACCCGTAGCCGGCACGGCTGGCATACAGAGTTGACCCGATGACGTTCGAAGCCAGTCTGGTGATGGCGTCCGCATCGCTTAAACCGCGCACGTCATCCGAAAAGCGCAACCGCGCCTCCTGCATCCGCACTTCCTCACGCTGCTGCGTCACTTCCGTAACGATTCCGGACAGGCGCGCCACCCGTCCGTCCCCGTCACGCTGGATTGACGATTGGGAATGCACCCAGCGTGGTTGGCGATTAGGGGAGACGACTCTGTAGGTCGTGTCCAGATCCTTGCCTTCTGCGATAGCGATGGCGAGCGCCTCCCGCACATACGGCTCGTCTTCCGGCAGCACGGCGTCGAAGAAATTCTCCACCGATGCGCCCTGCCGCGCGTCCGTGACAGATACGCAGTGCAGAACGGCGGCCACGGGGTCGGCCACGATGGTACCATCGAGAAGGTCGTAGTCGAACAGCCCCACCGTGCCGGATTTCCGCATGGCCATCGCAGCACGGTTTTCCATCCTGTTCAGCGCGCCATTGCCCTGATTGTCGAGCGTGCCGTCGCGGAATACCTTGACGAAACCTTCGACCGTGCCTTTGCTTTGAACAGCGTCCCCGTCGTCATCGGTCGCAGCCAGAAGCGGCATCATCAAACCGCTGCCCCAGAACTTCTGTCCGCTCTTGCGCACGTGCCAGCGCTCGTCTTCCGCACGACCTTCTTTCAAGGCACCCGCCATCTCGATTTCAGGGCGGGATTGCTCCGTGTCCTTCCGGGTGAAGAAGATATTGGCGTGTTGCCCGATCGCTTCCTCCTCGCTCCAGCCAAGAATACGCTCGGCACCCTCGTTCCAGCTTGTGATGGTGCCGTTCACATTGAGGGTCACGATGGCGAAATCGACGATCGATCTGAGGATGAGCTCGTTGAGAGTGGCTGAATTGGTATTGGTCGGCGATGTGGTCATGATCGGCCATGAACCTCCGGTCTTCGCGGATCGCTGGCGCGTCCGGTAGGCACGGCGACGATACTTCCTGCTCTGCACCCATTCGATAAAGCGAAACGGTGTCTGCGACAACAATGCTTCGGGACGGGAGGATTCAAGACATCCGGCTGATCGTGATTGGTTGGCCGCCCGACGCGGCCCTAGACCAGATCGGCCAGCGTCGTGCGGTCGAGTTCGGAGCGCATACTCATATCGGCCCGACGCAAGGCCGCATCGAGGCGGGTGTCGAGACGGTTGGCGATGCCGCAATCGTGGCTCTGATCCGGGCCGGATTCGGACCTTTCGCGCGGCGGGGTGAGGGCGGTGTGAATGTCGGCGAGTGTGATGGCGACCGGCTTGCGCGCCAGCAACCATCCGCCCGACCGTCCGGGTGTCGATGTAACGAGGTCCGCCCGTCGCAGCACACCCAGAATACGCCGGATGACGACCGGATTCGTGCCGGCGCACGCCGCCAGTTCCTCGCTCGTCATCGGCGCGCCGTCGCGGGCCGCGATGTGGCCGAGCGTGTGCAGGGCGACGTTGAGTTGGGAATTCGCTTTCAATCGCTGCCTTTCGACCAAATGACGCAGTTCATTTATTGTAATTTTCCAAGTTACGATATAACCCGGTCATGCCCTCACACCGATATAGGATAAGTTTCATGCGCGCACCCCTCCCCACCGCCTTGGCCGCCCTGTTGTTCGCCGGTTTCGCCACCTCCGCCCTCCATGCGGAAGAAAAGAGAGAGCTTGGCGCTCACGAGCACGGCCATGTCACCCTTCAGATCGCGATCGACGGCAACGACGTGACGATGGCGCTGGAAGCGCCCGGTAAAGATATCGTCGGCTTCGAGCACACGGCCGAAACGGACGATCAAAAAGCCGCCATCGAGGCCGCTACCGCGCAGCTCTCCGACCCGTCCGCGCTCTTCACCATGACGGAAGCGGCTGGGTGCACTGTAGCGTCCAACGCGGTGGAACTGCATCAGGAAGGTGACCATAACGCGTTCGAGGCTGCCTACACATTCTCATGCACGGACATCGCGGCGTTGACGGGCATGGAAACGACCCTGTTCACGCTCTACCCGTCGATCGAGGAGATCGACGTGGATTATGCGACGCCATCCGGACAGGGCTCGGTCGAACTGGAAGCCGACGATCCTGTCATCACACTTCCGGCCACGAGCTAAAACGTTTGTGAACATGGAAACGGTGGCGCGCCCGAGCGGCGCGCCGGCTCCGGTTATGGACGCCTCGACGCTTACCATGCGTGACGTTTCCTTCGCGTATGGACCGACCGGTTTTGCAATGCGGATCGACGCTTTCGACATGATGAAAAGTGCGCGCGTCTTTCTGCGCGGGCCTTCCGGGTCCGGCAAGACGACGTTCCTGTCGCTCGCGACCGGGCTGCTTGCCGCCGCATCGGGAGACATCGCGATCGGCGGAACGCCCATGCCCGCCCGACCGGCAGCGCGCGATGCGCTGCGGGCGGACAGGGTCGGCATCATCCACCAGCAGTTCAACCTCCTGCCCTATCTCGACACGCTCTCCAACGTCCTGCTGCCGCTGGCATTCGGGCGAAAGGTGGAGCGCGACAATCACACCGAGGCGCGCGACTTGCTGGACCGGCTCGGCTTGCCGAAATCATTGTGGACCGCGCCCGCCCGCACCCTGTCGGTCGGCCAGCAACAGCGCGTCGCCATCGCCCGTGCGCTGATCGGGAAACCCGCGCTCATCGTCGCCGACGAACCCACGAGCGCTCTCGACGTGGAGACACGGGACGCCTTCCTCGACGTCTTGTTCGCATCGGTGGAAGCGGCCGGATCGGCCCTGCTGATGGTCAGCCACGACCCGGCGATCGGGCACCGGTTCGATGCATCCTACGACCTGCGCGACATCGCACGGGTAACCCACTGATGCGCCTTCGCCTCCTGTCCAATCTGGTATTCGGCTCGCTCTGGTCCCGTCGACTGGCGGTGCTGTTCGTCGTGCTGGCGGTCGCGGTCTCGACCGTGCTTTATCTGTCCGTCGAGCGCCTGCGCATCGGTGCCTGGCAGAGTTTCAATTCCACCGTCTCCGGCACCGACCTCATCGTCGGCGCACGGTCGGGCTCGGTGCAGCTGATGCTCTATTCCGTGTTCCGCATCGGCAACGCCACCAACAACATCACCATGCAGTCGGCCCGCGACATCGCCGCCCTGCCGGACGTGGCGTGGACCGTGCCTCTCAGCCTTGGCGACAGCCACCGTGGCTTCCGCGTCGTGGGCACCGACGCGGCCTATTTCGACCGCTACCGCTATGGCCGTGACCTGTCGCTGGAACTGGCACAGGGCGAAGCCTTCGGTGACCTGTTCAATGTCGTGCTCGGCTCGGACGTCGCGCGAACGCTGGATTATTCCATCGGCGACCGCGTGGTCATCGCCCACGGGCTGGGCAGTGCGGGCCTCGTCGCCCACGATGATCTGCCCTTCACGGTGTCCGGCATTCTAAAGCCTACCGGTACCCCCGTTGACCGCTCGCTCCACGTGTCGCTGGAAGCGATCACAGCGATCCACGTCGACTGGTCAAGCGGTGCTCGAGCGCGCGACACGACCCCTGCCGACATCCTTCGCGCTCGCGCCGTGTCCGGCGAACTGGAGGCCGATGCGATCACCGCACTGCTGGTCGGCATGGACAACCGGCTCGCCGTTTTCCGCACCGCCCGCGCCATCAACGACTATTCCGAGGAACCGCTGCTCGCCGTCCTGCCCGGTGTCGCGTTGCAGGAATTGTGGGCCGTAATCGGCACGGCGGAGCGGGCATTGGGAGCCATCGCGGTCATGGTGGTTCTGACCGCCATCGTCGGTCTCGTGGCGACCATTCTGGCAACACTCGAACAGCGCCGCCGCGAGATTGCCATCCTGCGCTCGCTTGGCGCCCGGCCCCTCGCCATATCCGGCCTGCTGGTTGCGGAATCCGGTCTGGTGACGTTGACCGGTTTGCTAACGGGCCTGATCGTCATGACCCTCGCCACACCACTGGTCGCGCCGTGGCTGCGGGCGGAATACGGGCTTGATCTGCCGGTCGGGATTTCCGCGCGGGATGTTCTCGTACTTGTATCCATTCTTGTGGCCGGACTGCTCGCCGCACTGTTGCCCGCATGGCGTGCTTACCGCATGAGTCTCGGCGAAGGGCTGGGGGCGACGGCATGAGCGGTCTCCATACGAACGAAGGTGTCTTATGAACTCCATTGTCACACGGATCGCCCTTCTCGCCGTCATGGGCGGGCTCGGTTGGGCTCTCGTCACCATCGGTGGTGCACCCGGGCCGAAATTGGCTGCGATCACGGCCGGTGCCGGAACGGCCGACCAGTCCGATGCCTTGCGCCAGTTGCAATGGGCCGACCTTCTGCCCGACGACCTGCCCGCCTTCCAGCCGCCCAAAAGTCTTTTCGATATGGTCGACAATGGGAAAGGCGGTTCCAATTCGCTATCTCCCAATGTCATGTGGAGCGAAACCGGCGGACGGATGTCCACGTCCGTCACCGACAAGGCCGACATGCCCCGTGCGGAACTGAACGGCCAGCGTATCGCGCTGGCCGGATACATGACCCCGTTCAACGTCGAGGACGGCATGACCCGCACATTCCTGCTGGTGCCCTACGTGGGTGCCTGCATCCATGTGCCCGCCCCGCCGCCGAACCAGATCGTTCTGGTGGAAGCCCCGGAGCCGGTGCAGGTGCTGGCTATGTGGGAGCCGTTCAAAGCGGTCGGCAGTCTGCGTGTGGAAACGATCGATACGGGCCTGGCCGAGGTCGGCTACACGATGGCGCTGGAACGCATCGATCCATACGACGACACGGGCGAAACGCTCGAAGGTGTGCGAAGCGCGAATGACGGTGATTGATCTTCTGCCGGCCTGGCTTCAGGGCTGGATGGCGGTGCCGTTCGAGGCCTTGCATAGCCCCCTATCCGCCATCGTTCTCTTCGCCTTCGGGGCTGTGCATGTCCTGCTGCCGGGCCACGGAAAGATCCTGCTGGCAGCCCGCCATCTCGCGTCACGGACCTATACGGAAAACGGACCGGCACCCAACCGCGCCGCAAGCCCTGCCGTGCCTGTGCTGGATGCCTTTGTATTCGCGGGCGCGCGCGCATTGATCGCGTTTGCCCTTGTCATTGGCGCGATTTACGCGGCCACCGCATTCGGTATCGCCGTGCCGGTGGGTGCGCTGCGGGTGCTGGCCGGTTGCGCGCTGATCGCCATCGGCCTGCATCTGCTGCTTCATACGGTGACGCGGAACAAGGCGGTGGCCCTCCCCGCACCGGCACCGCCTACGGAACCGGCCGTTTCCGGCGTTCATCCTGTGCCACTAGTCCAACTCAACCGGTCACTGGTGCTGTTGGCACTGACACCGGAACCCGTGGCACTCGCCATCGCATCCTTCGGCATTGCCCAGTTCGACGTGGCCGCATCCGCTCTCGGCATCCTGTGCCTCGCGCTGGGCATGGGCACCACGTTGAGCATCACGACCCTGTTTGCAGGACAGGGCACCCGCTACACCACGCAATTTTTCACGTGGAGCGGGCTGGCCATCGGTCTCATTCTGGCGGCGACCGGCGCGATCGTCATCGCGGACGCCTGGTAGACACCGCCCGATGAGCAAGGTGCCCGACAGCTCAATCAAACGGCGTTGGCGCGACGCGCCCAACCCGTGCATCGACATCTGCAAATATCCCGGCGGTATCTGCAAGGGATGCGGCATGACGAAGCGGGAGAAGAAGGTGTGGAAGCGCCTGTCCAGGCAAGGCGGAACGCCTGCCATTTCTCGAAACGATCATCGCCCGTTTGCGGAATATGGACGCAAGACGTCTTGACCGCTGGCAACTCGTCTACCGGCGCAAATGTGGCAAGAAGAACGTGCCCTGCCCGCTCGACCGGTTGAGTCAACTGCAGGACTGAAACGAAGCAGGCGCTAAAAAGGCATGGACGCCAACGGCTCCATGCTTCAAGGGGCGTCCATCACACGACTTGGGAGGTTGTTTCGTGGTCCAGTTCGCACCCTCGGCGCGCCTTCGGGAATCGCCGTTCTACCGCTCCGCGTTGGCCGAAGGCATGGTCGGTGCCAGCGTCTACAATTCCATGATTCTGCCCACGTCCTTCGGCGATTACGACGCCGAATACTGGCGCTTGATGAACGGCGTGTCCCAGTGGGACGTGGGGGCGGAACGGCAGGTGCAGCTGAAAGGTCCGGACGCCGCCCGGCTGGCGCAGATACTGACCGTGCGCGACCTGTCGAAATGCAAGGTCGGTCAGGGCCGCTACGCCCCGATCTGCGATTCCCGTGGTGCGCTCATCAACGATCCGATCTGCCTGAAGCTGGCCGAGGACCTGTTCTGGTTCTCCATCGCCGACAGCGACATCCGCTTGATGGCCGATACGATAGCGGCCGAACGCGGGCTGGATGTGGAGGTGATCGAACCGGATGTTTCGCCGATGGCCTTGCAAGGTCCGAAGGCGGAGGACGTTGTGGCCCATGTCTGCGGAGATTGGGTGCGCGATTTGCGTTATTTCTGGTTTGCCGAATGCGCCATCGAGGACATTCCGGTCGCCGTTCAGCGGTCGGGCTGGTCCAAGCAGGGAGGGTTCGAAATCTACCTGCGCGACCACCGGTTCGGCGACCGCCTGTGGCAGATCTTCAAGGAGGCGGGCCAGGCGTGGGACATCGGCCCCGGCGCACCGGCTACCGCCGAACGCATCGAGGGCGGCCTTATATCCGTCGGCGGCGACAGCGATCTGACCACCAACCCCTACGAGGTGAGGCTGGGCGCTTACGTGGACCTGCACGTGCCGGACGATACGATCGGCATTCAGGCACTCCGCCGTATCCATGCGGAAGGCCCCAAGCGCCATCAGCTTGGCATCGTGCTGGAAGGCGAGGAGCGTGCGCCGTTCGGCTATAACTGGCTCACCATTCTCAAGGACGGCGATCGGGTCGGCGACATGACCAACTGCCTGTGGTCGCCCCGCCTGAAAGCGAACATCGCCTACGCATTGGTCAGCACCGATTGCCGCGCGGGGGACGAAGTGGAAGTGCTGCGCGCCGAAGGTGCCGTTGCCGGGCGTCTGTGCGACATACCCTTTGACTGACCCCCGGACCAAACCGAGCGCCACGCCATGCTGACCCTGCCCGATCTCGACCTCACGAACCTGGCTCTCACCGCCGAAGGCGATATCGCCATCGTCAGCCTCAACCGTGCCGCCAAGCGCAATGCGCTGAATGCCGACACGATCGAGGAACTGATTGCCGTCTTTTCCGCCCTGCCCCGCGCCGGTGCCCGCGCCGTGGTATTACGCGGTGAAGGCGACCACTTTTCCGCCGGCCTCGACCTTGTCGAACACCACAAGAAACAGCGCACGGCAGCGGACTTCATGCAGGTCTGCCTGCGCTGGCACGAGGCGTTCAACAAGATGGAATATGGCGGTGTGCCCATCATCGCCGCCGTCAAGGGCGCAACCGTCGGGGGCGGACTGGAACTGGCCTCCGCCGCCCATATCCGCGTGGCCGACGAGAGCGCCTACTTTGCGTTGCCGGAAGGCCAGCGCGGGCTGTTCACCGGTGGCGGGGCGACCATCCGCGTCTCCGAACTGGTGGGCCGTGCCCGCATGATCGACATGATGCTGACCGGGCGCATTTATAAGGCGCGGGAGGGTATGGAGGTCGGGCTGTGCCAGTATGTCGAGGCCGATTGCGAGGCAAAAGCGATGGACCTCGCCCGCGCCGTCACCGAAGTGCCGCCCCTGTCCAATTTCGCCATCTGTTCTGCCATCTCCCACAGCCGCAACATGTCGGCGATGGACGCCGCCTATATGGAGGCTTTCGTGGCGGGCGTGGTGAACACACAACCCGCAGCAGGCGATCGACTGGCCGCCTTCGCCGACAAGAGCGGCGCGCGGATCAAGCCGCAGAATTAGACCGAGGTCAGGTGGTCGGCGCGTTAAGGTAGGATTTGATCGCCGTCAGCGTTCCTTCGCGCCAGACCAACCGGAGCCAACGGTCGAAACTGTCGGCGAAGCGCGGCGCATCGGCAAGGTCACCGTAGATGCTCTCCTGCGCAAGCCAGATGCGCGGATTGTCCTGTGCGGCCTGCGCCACAAGCACCAAAGCCGCCCAGAGCGGGTCGTTGGCCTCGATCACACTGCCATCCTCACGCGTGCCCGCACACATGCGCGCCCAAAGCGCTTCCACCAGTGCAAGGCCGTCGAGGGGGGCGTTGGCGGCGAGCGCATCCCGGATGACAGGATGCAGAAACCCGCTATGGCGTGCCGATCCGTCGAAGGCCACGCGGCGTGTGGTGTCGCGGATTTTAGGGTTGGCGAAACGGCGCTCGACGAGGTCGGCATAGGCCAGCGGAGTCATGCCGGGAACAGCGGCAACATGAGGCGCGATTTCCAGGGTCTCCACCTTGCGGAACAGCCCGAGAATGGCGGGCGTCGCCATCGCTTCGGCAATGGTGTGGATCGACAGCAATTCCGCCGGATTGGCGATGATCTGGTGGCCCGCATTCAACTGGCGCAGTTTCATGGCTTCGAAGGCATGGACATTGTCAGTGAACGTCGCGCCCACCTTATCCCAGTCGGGACGACCGGCGCAGAACCTGTCTTCGATGACCCATTGCCGGAAACGTTCGTGGGTAACCGGAACGGCATCATCGACGCCGAACGATTGCGCCAGCGCCAGTTCCGCTTCGCCGGTTGCCGGCACGATGCAATCGACCATGCAATTCGGGAAGGTGACGTGGGCACCAATCCATGCAGCAAGGTCCGGGTCGGACAATTTCGCCAGACCGACGATCGTGCTGCGCAGAATATCACCGTTGCCCTGCAGGTTGTCGCAACTCAGGCATGTGAAGGGGCCGTCCCCCCGGTCCCTACGCAGTTTCAGAGCCGCAACGATGGCACCGAATGCCGTTTTGGGCGTATCGAAGTGCGTAACGTCATAGGCGATGTCGGGGTGGTCGGCATCGAGTGTGCCATCGATGGTGCGATAATAACCGCCTTCCGTAACCGTCAGCGATACGATGCGGATCGCCGGTTCCGCCATGTGCGCGATCAGCGGGGCATTGTCGGCGGCAACCGGAACGTAGCCGATCATCGAGCCGGTGATCTCCGCCGACTTGCCGTTGGGGTCGAGCTGGATCAGCGTCGTCAGGCAATCCTGTGCCAGCATTCTGTCGCGCTGCACCGCATCGGCCGGACGAACGCCCGCGCCCAGAATGGCCCAGTCGTGGGCCAGCCCCATATTCATCAGCCGGTGCAGATACCACGCCTGATGGGCGCGGTGGAAATTGCCCAGGCCGATATGCACCATACCGGCGGACAGGCCGGACCGATCGTATTCCGGACCGCTGACATCGGCGGGCAATTTGGAAAGGGCTGCGAGATCGAGTTTCATCAGCTCATCCACTGCCCGCCGTCGACATTGTATGTCTGGGCCACGATGTAATCCGCTTCCTTGGACGCAAGAAAGACGGCCATGCCGGACAGGTCGGCAGGAACCGCGAACCGGCCCGCAGGAACACCGGCTGCGACCTCCGCCTTCTTCTGGCCAAGCGGCTTGCCTTCCAGTTCGGCGAACATGGAGTCCACATGGTCCCAATGGTCCCCGTCCACCACGCCCGGCGCGATGGCGTTGACGTTGATGCCGTGGGCGATGAGATCGAGACCGGCGGACTGGGTCATGGAAATGACGGCGGCCTTGGTGGAACAATAGACCAGCACGAGAGCCTCGCCCCGCCGCCCGGCCTGGCTCGCCATGTTGATGATCTTGCCGTGGTTCCCGGGCTGACGGGGCCCCTGCGCGATCATCTGCTTCGCGGCTGCCTGCATGGTGAAGAGAGTTCCAGCGACGTTGACGGCATAAAGCCGTTCGAACCCTTCCCGCGTGATGTCCACCGTGCGCGCCGCATCGAAAAGCGCCGCGTTGTTGATCAGAATATCCAGTTTGCGCGCATGGGCCACGACCTGCGCGATGGCCGCTTCGATGCTGCCTTGATTGGACACGTCGATCTGCACAGGATAGGCCCCGTCGCCGAGTGCCTCTGCCGTCGCATGTGCGGCGTCGAAATCGATATCGGCAATCGCGACCGTCGCGCCTTCTGCGATGTACGCTTCTGCAAAACCACGTCCGATGCCCCGGGCAGCCCCCGTAATGAGGGCCGATTTTCCGTCAAGGCGCTTCATCAGATCCGCAGGCCCTGCGCGTCGAACTTGTGAATTTTGGACAGGTCAGGCGTGAGATAGACCGTGTCCCCATGCGTCACCGCCACGTCCCCTTCGGCACGGACAGTCATCGGATCACACCCCTCGATCCCGTGAATATGGATGAATGTGTCGGAGCCCAGATGTTCGGCCACACCGACCGTGCCCTGCCATGCGTCATCGACGGGCGCGGTCGAAACCGCGATATGTTCCGGGCGGATGCCGATGGTCGTCGCATCATGCTGCGCGGCCTTTGCACCTTCGAGCAGGTTCATTTTCGGCGAGCCGATGAAGCCTGCGACGAACTTGTTCTGCGGTGTATGATACAGCTCCAGCGGCGTGCCGACCTGTTCGATGATGCCCTTTTGCAGCACCACGATCCGGTCCGCCATCGTCATGGCTTCCACCTGATCGTGAGTGACGTAGATCATCGTGGTCTTCAGCTTCTTGTGCAGTTCGCCGATTTCCATCCGCATGCCGACGCGTAGCGCGGCGTCGAGGTTGGAGAGCGGTTCGTCGAACAGGAATGCCGCCGGTTCGCGCACGATGGCCCGCCCGATCGCAACCCGCTGGCGCTGGCCACCGGAAAGCTGCCCCGGCTTGCGGTCGAGATAATCGGTCAGGTTCAGCGCGGCGGCGGCGGCTTCGATGCGCCGGTCCTGTTCGGCCTTGTCGATCTTCGCCATCCGCATGGGAAAAGCGATGTTCTTGCGCACCGTCATGTGCGGATAGAGAGCGTAGGACTGGAACACCATCGCAAGGCCGCGCTGGGACGGGCCCACCTGCGACACGTCTTTCCCGTCGATGACGATGGCGCCGGAGGTCGTGTCTTCCAGCCCCGCGATCATCCGCAGCAGGGTGGACTTGCCGCAACCGGAGGGGCCGACGAAGACGATGAACTCGCCGTCGCGGATTTCCAGGTCCGCACCGGGAATGACCTCGGTGGAACCGAAACTCTTGGAGACTTTCTTGAGTGTGATCTGGCCCATTGAAAGCCTCCCTATTTGACCGCGCCGAAGGTCAAGCCCCGCACGAGTTGTTTCTGACTGAACCAGCCAAGGATCAGGATCGGCAATATGGCCATCGTGGAAGCCGCCGACAATTTTGCGTAGAACAGCCCTTCCGGGCTTGAATAGCTGGCGATGAACGCGGTGAGCGGTGCCGCCTTTGCAGCCGTCAGGTTCAACGTCCAGAACGCCTCGTTCCACGCCAGAATGAAGTTCAGCAGCAGCGTTGAGGCGATGCCGGGAATGGCCATCGGCGTCAGCACATACAGGATTTCCGAGCGCAACGAGGCCCCGTCCATCCGCGCGGCTTCCAGTATCTCGCCGGGAATTTCGCGGAAATAGGTGTAGAGCATCCACACGATGATCGGCAGGTTGATGAGCATGATGATGATCGTCAGCCCCAGCACGCTGTCCAGCAGGCCGAGTTTGATGAAGATGAGATAGATCGGATACAGCACGCCCACGGCTGGCAGCATCTTGGTGGACAGCATCCACAGCAGAATGTCTTTCGTGCGCCGCGATGGCACGAAGGCCATCGACCACGCTGCCGGTATCGCGATGATGATACCGAGGATGGTGGACCCGCCCGCGATGAAGATCGAGTTCCACAGGAACCGGGCGTAATTGGAACGCTCCATCACGACGCCGTAATTTTCCGTCGTCCAGTCGAAGAACAGGAAGGATGGCGGGAAGGCGATCGCCTCGGCTTCCGTCTTGAAGCTGGTCAGGATCGTCCACAGGATCGGGAAGAAGATCAGCAGACCGATCGTCCACGCGGCGGCGGTGTTGATGATCTTGCGGTTGGTTGTCACTGAACGGGCCATGATGCTCTCCTTACGCGTCCAGGTTCTTGCCGACGATGCGCATCAGGAACAGCGCGATGATGTTGGCGAGGATGACGGCGTAGATGCCCCCCGCCGAGCCGAGCCCGATATTCTGGCTTTCCAGCACGCGCTGGTAGATCAGATAGGACAGGGTTTTGGTGCCGAACGCGCCGCCAGTGGTCACAAAGATTTCTGCGAAGATCGACAGCAGGAAGATGGTCTGGATCAGCACCACGATGGTGATGGCCCGCGCCAGATGCGGCAGGATGATGAAGAAGAAGCGTTGCAGCGGTTTCGCGCCATCCATCTCGGAGGCTTCCAGCTGCTCTCCGTCCAGCGACTGCACGGCGGTCAGCAGAATGAGCGTGGCGAACGGCAGCCACTGCCAGCTCACGATCAGAATGATCGACTCGATGGAGGCCTGCGACAGCCATTCAACCGGCTGGGCACCGAATGCCCGCCAGATGTGTGCGAACAGGCCGTTGACCGAGTCCAGAAACATGTTCTTCCACACCAGCGCGGAAACGGTGGGCATGACGAAGAACGGCGCGATCACCAGAATGCGGACGATGCCCTGTCCGAACATGGGCTGGTCCAGCAGCAGGGCGAGCAACACGCCGAGGACCATCGTGATGATGAGCACGCTGCCGACGATGATGAGCGTCGCCTGAACGCTCGGCCAGAACGCGCTGGAACTGACGAAACGGACGTAGTTGTCGAAGCCGGCAAAGCCGAGATCACCACCGCGCAAGCGGCAGGTAATTGCGGAAGGAGAACCACAGCGTCATGACGAGCGGCACGAGCATCCAGCCGAGAAGCAGGATAACGGCCGGGGCCATCATCAGGCGGGCAGCGGATCTGGAGTTTTGAGTCGCCATCGATTGAACCTCCCCCGTTCACGGCACCCCCGTGCCATATTTTTACATGTTTACCGGGTGCCCCCGAAAGAAAAAGGGCCGCGCCATGCGCGGCCCCTGGTCGTTGCTGTCGGCCTACTTGTAGCCTGCAGCTTCCATTGCGTCGTTCGTGATGGCCTGCGCCTTGGCCAGTGCCTCATCGATCGTCTGCTGACCGGCATAGGCTGCGGAGAATTCCTGGCTCACGTCGGTTGCGATACCGGCGAATTCAGGAATGGCCGCGAACTGGACACCCACATACGGGCTCGGTTTGACCGTCGAGTTGTTCGGGTCGGCCGACAGGATCGAGTCCAGCGTCATCTTGGCGAATGGAACGTCCTTGTAGTTGGCGTTCTCGTAGAGCGACGTGCGCGCTCCGGGAGGGACGTTGGCCCAACCTTCGTTCTCGGCGACAAGCTCGATATAGCCGGTGCCGGTTGCCCATTCGATGAACTGCTTGGCAGCCGCTTCGTTCTGCGTTCCGGCAGGAATGGCCAGAGCCCAGGCCCACAACCAGTTGGAGCGTTTGCCGAGGCCGGTGTCGGGCGCGAGAGCGAAACCGACCTGGTCGGCAACGGTGGAGTCCGTCGGGTTGGTCACGAAGGATGCCGCGACCGTCGCGTCGATCCACATGCCGCACTTGCCCTGCTGGAACAGCGACAGGTTCTCGTTGAAGCCGTTGGTGGCGTAACCGGCTGGGCCGGACTCGTCCATCATGGTCTTGAACGTGGTCAGCGTGTTCTTCCACTCTTCGGTGTCGAACTGGGCATTCCAGTTCTCGTCGAACCAGCGTGCGCCGAAGGAGTTGGACATGGCCGTGATGAAGGCACCGCCCTCGCCCCAGCCGGCCTTGCCGCGCAGGCAGATGCCGTTGATCTCGTTGTCACGATCCGTCATTGCGGCTGCGGCTTTCTGGATGAACTCCCAGGTCGGCGCTTCCGGCATTTCCATGCCGGCTTTTTCCATCAGGTCCTTGCGGTACATGATCATGGAGGACTCACCGTAGAACGGTGCCGCATAGAGCGTGCCGTCATAGGAGAGACCGCCGGCCATCGCTGGCAGGATGTCGCCGACATTGTATTCTTCGGACAGGTCGTTGAGCGGAACGAGCCAGCCGTTCTTGCCCCAGATCGGGGTTTCGTACATGCCGATTGTCATGATGTCGAAAGCACCGCCCTTGGTGGTGATGTCCGTCGTCACGCGCTGGCGCAGCACGTTTTCTTCCAACGTCACCCATTCGACCTTATGGCCGGTCTTTTCGGTGAAATCGTCGGTATATTTCTGCATGCGGATCATGTCGCCGTTGTTCACGGTGGCGATCGTCAGCGTTTTGGAATGGCCGTCGGCGGCAGCGGAGCCGATGGTCATGGTGATGCCGGCTGCGGTCGCCAGCAGTGTTTTGATGATAGACATTTTCAGTCCTCCCTTTTTTACACGCGTTCATTCATAGCGTGAGCCATGTGCGTTCGTCAATGCCGAATTGCGTGAACTGCATGTCTTGCAGGCAGAGATGGCGAAAAATCAGGCGGTTTCTATGCCGATTGGCGGATTTTGAGATCACCGTCGAACAGCTTAACGAATTGTTCATTCTGGTTTTTTTGCACGCGTATCGACCCGACCAAACGCGACACTGCAGCCCGTCCGATCGCGTCCACATTTTGTGCGACGGTGGTCAGGCTGGGCGTGAGATACGGGCAAATCGGGTAATCGTCGTGCCCCATGATCCGCAAACCGCCGGTCCGTTGTGCCCCCGGTTCCAGCCCGTGAGATGCTGCGGAACGCAGCGCGCCGATCGCCACCCGGTCGTTGACGCACAGGATGGATGCATCCAGCAGGCGTCCCGCGGCGAATTCCCGGTCGAGCACCGCCTGGCCGTGGGCCTCGTAGAGCCAGCTGTCGTCGATCGCATCCACACCGATGATGCGCGGTTCGTGCCCGAGCTCCTCCATCCTCGCGATATAAGCCCGCTCCCGTTCCATCGCGTTGAAATTGACGCGCGGCATGGCAAGGAAGTGCGGTGGTTCGCCAACACGGCACAGATAGTCCGTTGCCAGACCGGTACTTTGAGCATGATTCGTGCCCACGAAATCGACTTCCGGCATGGTCGCCGGGCGCGAATCCACCAGAACGAACGGCAGTCTTGACTGCAGACGTCTGTGAACCTTCATGTCGCTCTGGTTTCCAAGCGGCGCCACGAGCGCCCCGTCCACGTTCATCGACATGAAGGTTTCGGCAGCGCGGGCTTCGATCAGGGCGTCGGAATGGGAGCATTGGGTGATGACGGTAAACCCCTCATCCATCGCAGCCCGTTCGATGGCTTCCAGCAGTTTCGTGAAGAACAGGTCGTTCAGATACGGGATGATGACGCCGATCATGCCCGTGGATTTGCGATTCATGCGCGTGGCGAAGAAATTGGGAACGTATTCGACCTGTTCCAGCCCCTTGGCGATCCGCTCCCGGGATGAACGGCTGACCCGGTCCGGGTCCTGAAAGTAGCGCGACAAGGTGGGACGCGACACGCCGATGGCAACGGCCAGTTCCTCCATCGTGTCGATGCGTTTCTTGTTCTGATGCAGCGGGACCGGGACCGGCATTTTACCTCGTTGAAAATCGTGTGGTCGAAAATCGCGTATTTTATTTACGTGTGTAAATAATATGGTTTGCGGTTACGCACGAATGGAAACCCGCCGACGCTGAACTCTACGCCAGCCGGGGCGGTCCGTCGACTGAGTGACCGTGTGCCTTGTTCGCATACAGGGCAAGGTCGGCCCGATGAAGCAGGTCCGAGGCCGATACATGCTCCGCCTCGCGGCTCGCCAGGCCGATGCTCACGCCGATGGAAAGGGCGTGCCCGTCGATAGTGACCGGCCGCCGCACCGTGTCGCTCATCCTGTCGACGACTGCGGCGCAATTTCGTGAATTGTCGCTGTCGAGAAGCACGGCAAATTCGTCGCCGCCAATCCGGTAGATTTCGGAGGATTTGCGCAGCACGTTTTTCAACCGCCTCGCCACGGCGACGAGCAGGCTGTCTCCAATCGCGTGGCCATAGGTATCGTTGACCGGTTTGAACCGGTCGAGGTCGAGATACATCAGTACGAAGCGGGCATCGCTTTCGAGCAGCTTGTCGAGCGCCCGGTTGAACTTCGAGCGATTGGGAAGCCCGGTGAGACTGTCGTGATCGGCGGCATGTTTGATGAGATCCGTGGTGCGCTTGCGCTCGGTCACGTCGATGACCATGCCTTCGTAACCCGCCGGACGTCCGGCCGGGTCGAAAATCATCCAGGCGGATTCCGAGACCCAGATTCGTTCCCGCGTCAGCAGGCAATAGATTTCCGACACGAAGTCGGTAACGCGCAGATCGCTTTGTAGCTTTTTCTCGAACACAGCGCGTCGATCCGGCTCTACATACCAGTCCTCCTCGTTCGCGCTCTATCGCCTGCATCATATCCGCCTCGCAGGAATATCCGTGCATTTCTACAAGGGCCGGGTTCATACGGACCGGGCGGCCATCCGCGTTGCAGCGATAGATGCCGACCGCGGCGTTCTCGAACAGGGCTGCATAGGCGTCGTCGGATTCCTTGCGCAGTTCCTCCGCCTTGTGGCGGGCTGTCTGATCGGTGAACGTGCGCACGAACCCGCCGGACGGGTGTGGCGTGGTCCGCACGTCCAGCCACCGCCCGCTCTTTGTCTTGCGCGTATAGGTGTGCGCCTCATCCAGCTTTTGCCCACCGATAATGAAGGCATTGATGCTGGATTCCATATATTCCTGCGTGATCGCGCCCACCTTCACCTGATGCGCCAGCACATTCCGGAACGACGGCGGATTGGCGCAAAAAGCGACCGGCAGGTCGATGAGTTCAGCAGCCCGTTGGCTCAGAATCGGCACATTGAGATCGCCATCGACCACCAGAATGCCCTGATCCATGTGGTCGAGCGTGGTGCGCAGAAGTGACGCGGCGGCTTCGTTGTCGATCGCCGTTTCCGGCAAGGTTTGCACGGCTCTCGGCTCGACACCGGCAGGTCTGGTCTCCGGTTCATACCCGCGGGCGATTGCCGACAAGGCGTCGGCCAATGTCGATGGGCGCCCGAGATAATAGCCCTGTCCGCAGGGAACACCCAACGTCATCAGCGCGAGCAACTGGCAGTCGGTCTCGATTCCTTCTGCCACGACCTGCGCGCCGGTCTCGTTGGCGAAGCCCATCATGGCAGCCGCGAGCGAACGGCGGATCGGATCGGTGTCGATCGAGGATGTCAGCGCGATGTCGAGCTTGATGATGTCCGGGCTCAGTTTGACGAGTTGCTGAAGGCCGGAAAACCCTGCGCCCACATCGTCCAGCGCCAGCCGTGTGCCTCTGGCCCGAATGGTGGCAAGCTGGTCGAGCAGAACCTTCTCATCGCCGATATCGGTATGTTCGGTCAGTTCCAGCACTGTGCGGCAGCAGGGCGTGCCATCCAGCGCCTTTGCTACCAGGCCGGATTCCACAGCCGCCGCGGAGGCGTTGATCGACAGATAGACGGGGTCCGGCAGGGTCGGAAAAACACGGATTGCCCGTTGGATGACCGCCAGTTCCAGTTCCACGCCCATGCCGACGCGTTCGGCCTCCGCAAACCAGATATCGGGTGCGCGGTAAGGCGTTCCGTGAAAGCGGGTCAGCACTTCGAGCCCCTCCACCGTGCCGGAATGCAGGTTGCAGATCGGCTGAAACGCCAGATCGAATGCGTCGCGCGCTATGATCCCGCGCAGCAACGCAGACACCGCGTCGACACCCTTGCCATGAAGCGTTCGGGCATCGGGCGTCCGGTCTTGCTGATCGGTCTTGTTCAGGTTGCTGGCCGACATTCACATGCCTCCAAGCACATGCAATTTCTTTGCGATCGAGCGATCCCCGGCATTCGGGTTGCCAGCGTGTCGCCGAATGAAGAAATGTCACACGATAAACAGAACCAAACCCTTAATGGCATGCGCGAAGCGTGCCATCGAAACCGCCGGTTGGACGAAGCGCCTTAAGCATAACCAGCGGCAACCACAATACAATTCGGGTTACAGAACCACCGTGGGTGAATGAGGGGCCGGTCGCGGCTTCAACGTCCGGCGCAATGCGTTCCTGCACGCGGTCATTGCCCCGCGAAAGCTGGTGACCGGTACGCCAACCCGCCGTGACGGACTGTTCACGATGCCCGGTGCAACGAGGTCTTCAGCCAGTTCACGATAGGCATCCAGCCGCGATGGCTTGACGCGGTAATCGTTTGCGCCCAGTTCCGCCGCCCGCGATTTGTCGAGCGGGTTGGTGGAGCCCGACAGCATGACCACCGCACAATCCTGACGCTCCGGGCAGGTGTTCAACACTTGCAGAACCTCGAACCCGTCGAACCCCGGCATGCTGATGTCGAGCAGGGTCAGATCCGGCTTGATGTCGCGGAAACGGTCGGCTGCTTTCCGGCTGTCGTTGACCACTGTGATCGCGGCTGTGGCACATGCCGATTTCAGGCTGTTGGCGATAAGGGTGCTGTCGAAAGCATCGTCATCCACGACAAGAATGGATTTCATCGGGTCGTTCCACCTTGGTTTCGGTTCCACCGGAAGAGCTGCGCAGGGCAGATCGACATGCGTATCGCGTGACGTGCATAGACCACGAAGCTGGCGCGGGGATTGCCAGACCGATCCGCACAGCATAATCGTTCGTCCGCCTTCAGTCCTTCACGTCGGGAAACCAGGACGTGTCGAGACTGCCGTACCGGTCCTCAAAACCGATCTGCTCGGCCATCATTTGGGGCTTCACCAGGCGGATCGTACCGCCTTCCCGTTCGATCAAACCATTATCCTCCATGCGCCGGACAGACTTGCTGACATAGGTGTGGGTCAGCCCCAGCACATCGCCGATCTCATGCTGGTTGAGCGGCATACGGAACGTGTCCGTCATCGATTTATTGGTGATGCGCAACCGGGCGCGGATGTCGAGGAAGAAGAAGCTCAGGCGCTCCTCCGCGCTCATTCTGCCCAGAACGCGGATCATATCCACCATGCAGGCCAGTTCCCGGTTTGCCAGCGTCAACAACAACGCGGAAAGGCGCGGCGAATTTTCCAGAATGACGTCCAGCTTGCGTTTGGGAAACGGGCACAGGCAGGTATCTTCCGCCGCGCGCAGGTTCGTTGTAGCGGCTTTGAACGCCAGATCGGGAAACCCCACGATGTCTCCTGGCACCAGCACCCGCACGATCTGCCGCCGCCCATCGGGAAGATCGGTGTAGATATAGAGCCATCCCTTCTTGACCGCGTAGAGATACTCGTTCGGATCGCCCTCGGTGAAGATTTCCGTATGACGTGGATAATTGCGCTCCTCCTCTTCCAGAGAGGCGATATAACCAGAGTCAGCGTCCGACAGTTCGGCATAGTAACTCAGCTTTTCGATAAGGCAGCTGTTGGTCATGACCACGGGCTCGGGCGGGCGGATAAGACCTCTGCTTGTGCAACACATTGATATGTCACGCCAGCGGGAACTGTCATTCCGTCGGAATTGCGGGCAGCACGAATTGAGCGGCGTGCCGTTATGCGTCATGGTTTCCAATCGGCCGCAACACGAAACCATAGCATGAGCCCTCTCAAACCCATCCCGCTGACCGCGACCGCTTTCGCGCCCTTCGGCACGGTCATCGAGACTCCGGGCGCGGATGCGTTTCCCATCAATAATGGCAACTGCATCCGCCACCATGCGCTCGCGATGACCGATGTTGCACAGGAGGGCGGCACCGCGATCATCAGCATCTTTTCCGGGCAGCCCTATGCCGTGCCACTGACGGTGCCGATGGTGGAACGCCATCCGCTCGGCAGTCAGGCGTTCTATCCTCTCGGCCATCACCCCTGGCTTGTTCTGGCATGCGCCGATGATGGTGGACGGCCCGCAGACCCCCACGTCTTTCTCGCCACCCCGTCCCAGGGCATCAATTTTCACCGCAATATCTGGCATGGGGTTCTGACACCGCTATACGAGGCCAGCGATTTTCTGGTCGTCGACAGGGCCGGGCCGAAAGACAAGCCGGGCGACAATCTTGAGGAATATTATTTTGAGATTCCCGACCGGATCGTTATCGACCTGTAGGCTAGAGCCGCATATGCGGGAAAAAGGCGCGCGCGATGTATTACGATTTTGCGATCATGTGGGACTGGCTGGCCTTCGCGGTGCGCTGGCTGCACGTCATTACGGCGATCGCGTGGATCGGTTCGTCCTTCTACTTCATCGCCCTCGATCTTGGGTTGCGAAAGACGCCTGACCTGCCGCCGGGTGCCTATGGCGAGGAATGGCAGGTCCACGGCGGTGGTTTCTACCACGTGCAGAAATATCTCGTCGCGCCGGACCGGCTGCCGGACCACCTCATCTGGTTCAAATGGGAAGCCTATATGACGTGGCTGTCCGGTGCCGCGCTGTTGATGATCGTCTATTGGGCCGGCGCGGAACTGTTCCTCATCGACCGCAATGTGGCCGATCTCGCCGTCTGGCAGGCGATCCTCATCTCCGCGGGTTCGCTGACCATCGGCTGGCTGGTTTATGATTTCCTGTGCAAGAGCAAATTTATCGGCGGCAGCATGAACGGGCTGATGCTGCTGCTATTCGTGCTGCTCGTTGCGATGGCATGGGGCTACACGCAGGTCTTCACCGGCCGCGCGGCGCTGCTGCATCTGGGCGCGTTCACGGCTACCATCATGTCGGCCAACGTTTTTTTCATCATCATGCCGAACCAGCGCATCGTCGTGGCCGACCTGAAGGCCGGGCGCACCCCGGACCCGAGATACGGCAATCATTGCCAAGCAGCGGTCCACCCACAACAACTACCTGACATTGCCGGTCCTGTTCCTGATGCTATCGAACCACTACCCGCTGGCGTTCGCGACCGAATACAATTGGATCATCGCCGCGTTGGTGTTCCTGATGGGTGTCACAATCCGCCATTATTTCAACACCAAGCACGCCACCGGCGAAGGCCCTACATGGACGTGGCTGGCCACGGTATTGCTGTTCGTGATCGCCGCTTGGCTTTCCACCAATCCGGCGTTTCAAACGGGCGAAGCGGAAGCGGCGGTCTCGCAGCGCACCGAACGGTTCATGCAGGCCCCGGGCTTCGAGCAGGCCAGCATCACCGTTCAGGGCCGCTGCGCCATGTGCCACGCGACCGAACCCACATGGGACGGCATGATCGTGCCGCCCAAGGGCGTCGTGCTGCAAACGAACGAACAGATCGCCCGCTACGCCCGCGAAATCTACATTCAGGCCGGACGCAGCCACGCCATGCCGCCGGGTAACGTGTCCAACATCACGCCGGAAGAACGGGCGCAGATCGTCGACTGGTATGAGGCGTCGATGCGCTGAAAACGTAATGACGGGCCTTACAGGTGCCGAGCACGAGAGGTTTGACCTCACCCCGCTCCACGGGCACACGATGGCATAACACCGTTCCAGTGAAATGACTCGATGACCGACATATCGACAGACGTTCTTTTCCAACCCTACACATTGAAATCACTGACGATGCAGAACCGCATCGTCATGGCCCCCATGACCCGCTCGTTCTCTCCCGGCGGCGTGCCAAAAGACAACGTGGCCGACTATTACCGCCGCCGCGCGGCAGGCGACGTAGGCCTTATCATTTCCGAAGGCACGGTGGTGGACCGCCCGGCCTCCAAGAACGAGGAGGCTATTCCCTTCTTCCACGGCGACGCGCTCGACGGCTGGAAGCGGGTCATCGATGGTGTCCACGCAGCCGGTGGCAAGATGGGGCCACAGATCTGGCACACGGGGTCCACGAAGAACCCGACGACCAAGTGGGAACCCGACGCCCCGGTCGAAAGCCCCTCCGGACTGATCGGTCCCGACATGCCACGCGGCAGGGCGATGAGCGAGGAGGACATCGCCGACACGATCGCCGCGTTCGCCAAGGCCGGGCTGGAAGCCAAAGAGCTCGGTTTCGACGTGGCCGAAATCCACGGTGCCCACGGCTATCTCGTCGATCAGTTCTTCTGGAGCGGCACCAACCTGCGCGATGACGCATGGGGCGGCGCGACGCTTCCCGAACGGGCACGCTTCGCCGCCGAGATCGTCCGTTCCATGCGGGCTGCCGTCGGCCCGGACTTTCCCATCATCCTGCGCGTCAGCCAATGGAAACAGCAGGATTACAAGACGCGACTGGCCGCGACGCCGGACGAAATGACGGCATGGCTAGCGCCCCTCGTGGAAGCCGGGGCGGACATGCTCCACTGTTCCCAGCGCCGCTTCTGGGAACCGGAATTTCCCGAACTGGACGGCGAGAATGGTCTGAACTTCGCCGGTTGGGCCAAGAAGCTGACCGGCGCGCCGACCATCAGCGTCGGCTCCGTCGGGCTGGATGGAGATTTCTTCGGCGCCTTCGGCGGGCGCAATTCCGGACCGGCAGGGCTCGAGAAACTCATCGAACGCATGGAGCGGCGGCGAGTTCGACATGATCGCCGTCGGCCGCGCGCTGCTCAACGACCCGGATTGGGTGCGGAAGGTGCGCGGCGACGACACCGAACCATTCAAACCGTTCGAAGCCGCCTCCATGCGCGAACTCCATTGAGCATTTCCGAGCAAGGACTCCGACGATGAAACTCGAACAGGCCATGCGCGAACGCCGCTCGATCCGCGGCTTTACGAACGAGCCGGTGTCGCAGGAGACGATGGAAGAGATCATCGCGCTCGCCAACCGTGCGCCCTCCTCCATGAACACCCAGCCCTGGCACCTGCACGTTCTGACCGGCGAGCCGCTGGAGCGGGTGCGCGAGGGCAATACGGAGCGCATGCTCGGCGGCGTTACACCGACCCGCGATATCGAGGACTATGCCGCCTATGAGGGCGAACACCGCAAGCGCCAGATCGAGATCGCCGTGCAGCTGTTCGAGGCGATGGGCATCGAACGCCACGATGCCGAACGGCGGCAGGACTGGGTGATGCGCGGCTTCCGCCAGTTCGACGCGCC
The DNA here is from genome assembly GCA_963799325.1 of uncultured Alphaproteobacteria bacterium. Lineage (GTDB taxonomy): Bacteria > Pseudomonadota > Alphaproteobacteria > Rhizobiales > Rhizobiaceae > Pseudahrensia. Next base: position 71,534 of record CAWCWS010000010.1, read on the forward strand.
GGTCTCGGTCGTCGTCTGCTTCGACCGCGACCTGCTCGGCAACACCATCGCCCATTTCGACACCGGCGCCATGACCTACGGTCTGGTGCTGGCCGCGTGGAGCAAGGGGCTCGGTGCGGTCATCAACGGGCAGGGCATCATGCAGAGCCCGGTGGTGCGCGAGGTGGCAGCCATACCCGACGACCAGGTCATCCTCACCTGCGTGGCGCTCGGCTGGCCGGACGAGGAGTTCGTCGCCAATTCCGTCGTCTCCCGCCGCCGCCCGACGGAACACGTCACCCGGTTTCTCGGCTTCGACGGGTAGAGTTGCGTGACCTATCTCGTCACAGGCGCAGCCGGCTTCATCGGTTTCCACACGACCAAAGCCCTGCTGGAGCGCGGCGAGACGGTCGTCGGCCTCGACAATCTCAACGACTATTACGATGTCGGCCTGAAGCGGGCCCGACTGGCGGAAATTGCCGGGCACGACCATTTTACCTTCGCCGAGATCGACCTGAAATCGCAGACGGGTGTGGACGCCCTGTTCGCCGAACACAGGCCGCGCGTCGTCATCAATCTCGCCGCGCAGGCAGGGGTGCGCTACTCGATCGAGAATCCGCGCGCCTATATCGACAGCAACATTGTGGGCTTCACCAACATTCTGGAAGCCTGCCGCCATACCGGCGTCGAACATCTCGTTTTCGCCTCGTCCAGCTCGGTCTATGGGGCCAATACGGCGATGCCGTTTTCCGAGCATCACGGCGTCGACCATCCGCTCAGTCTGTATGCGGCCAGCAAGAAATCCAACGAGTTGATGGCGCATACCTACGCCCATCTCTACGGCTTGCCCTGCACCGGCCTGCGGTTTTTTACCGTCTATGGTCCGTGGGGAAGGCCGGACATGTCGCCGTTCATCTTCACGCGGAAGATCATGGCGGGCGAGGCGATCGAGGTGTTCAACTACGGCAAGCATTCCCGCGACTTCACCTATATCGACGACATCGTGGACGGCGTGCTGCGCGTGGCGGACAATGTGGCAACGCCGAACCCGGACTGGGATTCAGACGCTCCCGACCCGGCCACATCGACCGCGCCCTACCGGCTCTACAATATCGGCAACAACAGGCCGGTGGAATTGATGCACTTCATCGCATGTCTCGAAAAGGCCGTCGGACGCAAGGCGCAGATCGAGTTCAAGCCGCTCCAACCGGGGGATGTGCCCGCCACCTTCGCCGATATCGATGCGCTGACCGACGCCACCGGTTTCACTCCCACGACCTCGATCGAGGATGGCGTGGAGGCGTTCGTGGCCTGGTACAAAGGCTATTACGGCAAGAACTGAACGGGCTTCAGCCCCTGACTTTCCCGACGGCTCAGCCCTTACCCTTCCAGGGCACCAAAATCCGTTCGGCCCACCGCATCAGCATGTCGATGCCGAAGCCGATCACGCCGATCAGAATGATCCCCATGATGACGATGTCGGTGTTCTGAAACTTCGAGGCCGTCATGATCATCATGCCCGCTCCCTGTTCGGCCGCCACCAGTTCGGCAGCGACCACCGTGCCCCAGCACACGCCCATCGCCACCCGCGCGCCGGTGAAAATTTCCGGCAACGAGTTCGGAACGATGACGTGGCGCATGATCTGCCATTTGCTCGCGCCCAGCGAATAGGCGGCATGAACCTTGGAGATATTCACACCGGACACGCCGGACCGCGCCGCAATGGCCATGATCCATAAGGCCGCCAGAAACAGCAGGATGATCTTGCCGGTCTCGCCGATGCCCGCCCAGATGATGACGAGCGGGATGAGCGCCAGCGGCGGCACGGGCCGCATGAATTCCACGATCGGGTCGAACCAGCCGCGGAACCAGTTCGACAGGCCCATCGCATAGCCGAGCGGAATGCCCACGAGCGCGCCGAGCACGAAGCCGACCACGACACGGAACAGGGAATAGCCCAGATGTTCCAGCAGCGAGAAGTTGCGGAACCCTTCGGTCATGATCTGCCCCGTACGGGCCCAGACCTCTTCCGGTGCGGGCAAATAGAGCGGCTCCATCTGCCAGCCTTTTGATGGCGTGAAGTTGGGCGTGCCCTTGTCCGACAGGGTGACCGAGCCGTTCGCGGTGGCGACCGTCTGCCCCGGCGCGATCGGCTGCCCGTCGATGGCCACGACCTCGGCCCCGGCGCTCTTCTTGATCTCATCGTTGCCGTCCACCCGCACCAGCCCGCTGCGCCACTGCGCGATGGCGAGAATGTCGTCCTTCGCAAACCCGTCGCCCGGCGCGACCGCCTGCAACTCCGGCCTGCTGCCGCGTGGGTGCACTACGACCGTGACAGTCGCATCGTCCGTCACCCCGTCCGCCTGCGCGGTGTAGGTGAAGCTTGTCGTGCCCAGATACGGACCCGGCGCGTGCAGAAACGACGGGAGCAGGCTGGAACCGGTGAACACACCCCACATGAGAAAGATCGTCGCAATGGAAATGATACCGGCCGCCCGGTTCGGGCGCACCGCGCTTTCATCGCCGAAGGTGACGGTTTTCAGCGATGTGTAATCGGAAAATTTGCCCTGTATCAGCCGCGTGACGACGAAGGCGCTGACGGCGAAAATGGCGATATAGATGATGAGGAAGAACAGCCCGGTCATGCCGCGTCCTCCTGCACGCCCATGATTTCCTCTTCCATGTTCCAGATCATGTTGAGGATTTCTTCCCGCTTGGGCCCGAAATCGGGATGCTTCTTCACCTCGCGCAGGTCGGCATCGACGCCCAGTTCGGCAAACGGCAAACGGTATTCCGTGTGAATGCGCCCGGGGCGCGGGGCCATCACGATCAGCCGCTCACCGAGAAGCAGAGCTTCCTCCACCGAATGGGTGATGAGGATGATCGTCTTGCCGGTCTCCTTCCACAATTTCAGAACAAGACTCTGCATCTTCTCACGCGTCAGCGCGTCGAGCGCACCCAGCGGTTCGTCCATCAGGATCACGTCCGGGTCGTTGGCAAGACAGCGGGCCAGCGCCACGCGCTGCTGCATGCCGCCGGACAATTCGTAGACCGCTTTTTCCTTGAAATCCTGCAGGCCCGACGACATCGAGAAGCCGGTTGACGATCTTGCTTTTCTCCGCGCTCGCCATGCCCTTCATGGACGGCCCGAAGCCGACATTCTCGCGCACCGACATCCACTCGAACAGCGCGCCCTGCTGGAAGACCATGCCGCGTTCGGCATCCGGCCCGGAAATCTTGTGGCCGTTCAGCGTCATCGTGCCACCGGTGGGTGCCAAAAACCCCGCCACGATGTTCAGCAATGTGGTCTTGCCGCAACCGGAGGGGCCAAGCACGCTGAGTAATTCCCCCGCCTTCAGGTCGATCGTGACGTTCTGCAATGCCTGCACGTGCCCGCCCCCCGGCAGGTCGAACCGCATGGATAGATCGTCTATCAGAAGTCCGCTCATGTCCCCCGACCTTCCGCCCCCGTCACGTCTCGCGCGGAAACCAGTGAGCCTCGTTAATTCGGTAGTTCGCAGAAAATGGCGCGGCTCGTAAGAGCCGCGCCATTGAAGTCTTACATGCCCTTGGCGGCTTCCAGAGGCCCGGTGTTGACCGTGCCGGAATAGTCGTCAAGCGCCGAGTCGATGGAGCCGGCTTCCACGAAGACGTCCGCGACGCCTTTCATAAACGGAGCGGCGTTGCCGCCGAACCATGATGCGGAAAGCTGCTCGTCGATGGTCGGGAATTCGAACGTGGCGAGCGACGCGGCGGCTGCATCCTTGTCCATGCCCGATTCCGTAGCGATAACGGTCAGCATTTCGTCGCTTTTGTTGGCAGCCCAATCGGCGTTGGCGTCGGCCGTCACCTTCAGGAACTTGGCGACGGTGTCACCGTTCTCGGCGATGTAGGCGGCGGGAGCGGATGTCACGTCGAAGACGAGAATGCCCAGTTCCTGCTTTTCAGCGCCGGTCAACAGGATGTTGCCGAATTCCTTCATGCGGTTGAGCGCACCGCCCCAGCCGCAGGCCATGTCGACGGAACCCTGACCGAGAGCGGCAGCGCCTTCGGCAGGCGCCATGTCAACGACCTGGAGGCCATCGACGGCAACGCCGAAATGTTTCATCTGGCTCAGGAAACCGTAGTGAGCGGCTGTGCCCAGCGGCACGGCGACTTTCTTGCCGGCCAGTTCGGCTGCGCTGTCCTTGTTGATCTCCAGACCGGAGGCCACGACGCAGTTGTCGTTTTCAGAGTAGCTCACTGCCACGTCCAGAACCTGGATGTCCTGACCGCCGGAGGCTGCGACCACAAATGGGGGCACGCCCTGGGACACGGACATCTGCACATCGCCGGACGCCATCGCAGCCGACATGGCGGTGCCGGTGTCGAACGTGACCCAGTTCACTTTCTTGCCAAGGGCTTCATCATAGGTGCCTGCAGCCTTGGCGGCGAGAAACGGCATGGGCCATTCCAGAAAATATCCGACGGTGATTTCACCGTGGGCGTCGGCGTATGCGGCTTGGCCCGAAAGGGCCAGAACGGCGCCGGTCAACAGTCCGGCTATGGTTTTCTTGATCATTGAATTCTCCCTGTGCGCGGTAGTGTTTAGGTGGTCGTGCGGAACCGCGCGTTCGCGGAACCGACGTTAGTGCGTCAAACTTCGCCCCGTCAATGCCTTTGCGATTTCGGCACTGTTAGTCTCAAAGATGGATAGATAGGAGTTGCCCGACATCTCGCTTATTGTAACATTGCCTGCATAAGCACCAAAGACCGTTCGGTTTGATACCCGGGCGTGTGGGAGAATTTTATGGCGCGCCACTACCTGAAACGGGCACAGAAAACCGCGCAGACCGACGCCACTGACGTGAGAGCCACCGTCCAGTCCATCCTCGATACCATCGAAGCGGGCGGCGACGATGCGGCACGGCACTATGCGAAACAGTTCGACAAGTATGACGGCCCGGTCCTGCTGGATGCCGACGCCATCGCAGCGGCTTCCGCCAAGGTGCCGCAAAGGCTGAAGGACGACATCGCCTTCGCCCACGACAATGTCCGCCGTTTCGCGGAGGCGCAGAAGGCGACCTTGCAGGACGTGGAACTGGAAGTCGTGCCCGGACTCGTCGCCGGACAGAAGGCGATCCCCTGCAACACCGCCGGTTGCTATGTGCCCGGCGGTCGCTACAGCCATATTGCTTCCGCCATCATGACGGTCACGACAGCGCGCGTTGCGGGGTGCAGGAACGTCGTGGTCTGCTCCCCGCCGCGGCCCGAAGTGGGCATCGCGCCTGCCATCATCCATGCAGCCCATGTGTGCGGCGCCGATACGATTCTAGCGATGGGCGGCGTGCAGGGTGTAGCGGCCATGACATTCGGCCTGTTCGGCCTGCCGAAAGCCGATATTCTGGCCGGTCCCGGCAACCAGTTCGTGGCGGAAGCCAAGCGCATTTTATTCGGGCGCGTCGGCATCGACATGTTTGCCGGGCCGACCGACTCGCTCATTCTGGCCGACAAGACCGCCGACCCTGACATCGTCGCCGCCGACCTCGTGGGACAGGCCGAACACGGCTACAATTCCCCCGTCTGGCTCGTGACCGACGACGAGACCCTCGCCCGCCGTGTCATGGACATCGTGCCGGAGCTCATCGACGCCCTGCCGACGCTCAACGCCGACAATGCCCGTGCGGCCTGGGCCGATTATGCGGAGGTCATCGTGTGCGACGACCGCGCCGACATGGCCGCCTGTTCCGACGAATACGCGCCCGAACACCTGACCGTGCAGGCGCACGATCTCGACTGGTGGCTCGCCAATCTCACCTGCTACGGGTCGCTGTTTCTGGGCGAGGAAACGACCGTCGCGTTCGGCGACAAGGCCTCCGGCACCAACCATGTGCTGCCGACCTCGGGCGCTGCGAAATATACCGGCGGGCTGTCGGTCCACAAGTTCACGAAAATCGTCACATGGCAGCGCGCCACCCGCGACGGGGCGAAACCGGTGGCGGAGGCGACCGCTCGTATATCCCGGCTGGAGGGTATGGAAGGCCACGCCCGCACGGCCGACATCCGCCTTGCCAAATATTTTCCCGACGAGACGTTTCATCTCGAACCCACCACTGAAGGAAATCCATCGTGACCGACATCAACACGAAGATCGTCGACGATCTGGTCGCCAACGACGTGTCCTTCGTCACCACCGTGCCCTGCAAGCAGCTGGCCGGTGTGATCGAGGAAATCGACGCCCGCGACGCGATCTACCATATCCCGTCCAACAAGGAGGACGAGGGCATGGGCCTCTGCGCCGGTGCGTTCATGGGCGGCAAACGCCCCGCGATCATCATGCAGAACACGGCGCTCGGCGTGACGATGAACACGCTGGCGACGCTGACGCAGTTCTACCGCGTTGCCCCTGCCGATGCTCATTTCATACCGTGGCGAACTCGGCGAACCGGTGGCGTGTCAGGTGGAAATGGCGGTCCACACGAAGGCGCTGCTTGACCGGATGCTCATTCCCACCTTCCATTTCCACAAGCGGGCGGATGCGGACGAGTTGGACGCGATCCTGAAATACACCTTTATGTGCAACAAGCCGGTGGCGATCCTCACCGATGCGACCTTCTGGGGAGGCTACTGATATGATCCGGTCCGAAATCCTGAAAGAAATCGCGCCCATCCTTCGCGACCGGCTCGTCGTCTGCAACATCGGCATTCCCGAGCCAGGAATTGCACGCCATCGACGACCAGCCGACCAACTTCTACATGCTCGGCACGATGGGGCTGGCGTCTTCTATCGGGCTCGGTTTGGCGCTTGCCCAGCCCAAGACGGTCATTTCCATCGACGGCGACGGCTCCGTGCTGACCAATCTCGGCACCCTGCCCACCATCGCCAACAACGTGGCCGACAATTACATCCTGCTCATCATCGACAACGGTTCCTACGGCTCCACCGGCGACCAGCCGACCTATGCGGGCAAGAAGACATCGCTCGCCAGGGTGGCGGAAGCCTGTGGCTGCGAGAATGTCATCGAGTGTCAGGCAGAGGATACGGGCAAGGTTCTCCAGGCCGCGATCGACTCCGGAAAGATGACCGTCATCGTGTGCAAATGCGAAAGCGGCAACGCGAAAATGCCCGTCATCACGATGGACCCGGTCGTCATCCGCGACCGTTTCATGAAGGCCGTCGCAGCCTGAGTTCAACGCAAGGGCGCGGCGGTTTGACCGCCGTGCAGCCTATTCGTTTCGATCAACTTCATCGCGGTAAAGCGTCAATTCGATCTCCACCTTCATCGCCTCTTCGATGAGGTCGGCGACGATCATCGTAGCAGCCGGTCGAATGTCACCAAATCGCTCCCCCAGAACCGCAAAGACCGCCGGAACATCGGCACGGTCGGTCACGATGTAGCGGGCGCGAACGGTATCCCTCAGCGCAAATCCGGTGCCTTCAAGCGAAGTCGCAATCGTGCCGAGCGCATTGCGCGTCTGGTCCGTCACACTCTGCGGCATCGTCATCGTAGCGTAATCATAACCCGTGGTGCCGGAAACAAAACACCAGTCGCCCGAAATGACAGCGCGGCTGTAACCGGCTTTTTTCTCGAAGGGAGAGCCGGTCGAGATCAAACGACGGGTCACGGTCGGTCAGACTTTACCAATTCAGGCCACACCTTCGCCGACGAAGGCTTTTTCCACGACGTAATGGCCCGGTTTGGAATTGGCGCCCTCTTCCAGCCCCGCCGCTTCGCAGATGGCCGCCATGTCCTCGTTCAGACCCAGCGATCCGCAGATCATCACCCGGTCGTCGGTGCCCAAGCGGCGCGATACCGAGGCTTTCCAGACGGGCGGGATCGCGGAAAATGTCCGTGACCCGGCCCATGACGGGCGACTTCTCGCGGGTCGTCGTCGGCAGATAGCGCAGCTTGGCATGTCGCTTCCTCGCCCACCAGCGGATCCGTCTTCACCGCGTCCACGAGATGCGCCCCGTAGCCCAGTTCGGCCACGGTGCGGGTCGTGTGGGTCAGCACGATCTCGTCGTAGGCCTCGTACAGGTCCGGGTCGCGGATCAGCGAGGCGAAGGGCGCGATTCCGGTGCCGGTGGCGACCAGAAAGCACCGCTTGCCCGGCAGCAGAGCGTCCAGCACCAACGTGCCCACGGGTTTCGGGCGCACGATCACATGGTCACCGGGGTGGATCAGTTGCAGTCGCGATGTCAGTGGCCCGTCCGGCACCTTGATCGAATAGAACTCCAGCTCCTCGTCCCACGATGGCGACGCGATGGAATAGGCGCGCAGCAACGGCTTGCCGGGCTTGCCGTCCTTCGGCGGCTGCTCCAGCCCGATCATCAGAAACTCGCCGGAGCGGAAACGCAGCGTGCGCGGACGGGTGACGCGGAACGAGAATAGCTGGTCCGTCCAGTGGGTGACGGACGTGACCGTCTGCGCGTCCGGGTGCGGCGGGGTGATGGGTGCGGCGTCGGTCACGTTCAGGGCGGTCATATCGTTCATGGCGTTAAGCGGCATCACGCGGCATGTGCCGCATCAGCCTGTCCTGATAGGTGTGGGGGATACGCGACGCGGCGTCCACCCATTGCGCCTGCGGCATCCGCCCGGCCTGCGCGTCGGGGATGTCCACATCGTCGAAACCGCAATTCATGGCAAACGGAAACTGGTCTGCCAGCACGTTGCCGCTGGCGCGCAGATGGCCTTCATAACCCCGTTCCCGCAACCGGCGCGCGATCGAAAAACCGCGCCCGTCGTGGGATGTGGGAAACGCGATCCGGTAGGCCACGGCGTCGAGAGGCAGGGTGTTCGGGTCGGTGTCGGATGGCACGTCGAAGGACGACCCGTCCGCCTTCTCCAACGGATGGAAGGCGAAATTGTCCGCAATCCGCTCGAATGTGCCGTCTCGTTTGATGATCGTCATGCTGCCACCCGCGCGTTTTCCGGATACAGCGCCGCCTTGAACGGCGTGGCACCCAGCCTGCGAAATGTATCGATAAACGCCTCGTCCGCGCCTTGACGCAGATCAAGATAGGCTTCCATCAACCGCTCCAGCGCGGGCACAAGATCTTTCGCCGCAAAACCCGGTCCGGCCCGTTCGCCAATGGCGAATTTTTCCGTTCCGTCACCGCCCAGCGTGATCTGGTAATTTTCGACACCGGCTCGGTCGAGGCCCAGAATACCAATGTGGCCAACGTGATGGTGTCCACAGGCATTGATGCAGCCGGAAATTTTTATCTTCATGTTGCCGATCTCGGCTTCCAGCCCAAGCTCGTCGAAACGGGTTGCGATCTCCTGCGCGATTGGGATGGAGCGTGCCGTCGCCAGCGCGCAATAATCCATGCCCGGGCAGGCGATAATGTCCGACAGCAGCCCGATATTGGCGCTCGCCAGATCGGCTTTCTGAAGCGTGGCGAACACCACCGGCAGGTCGGCTTTTGCCACATGGGGCAGAACCAGGTTCTGCTCGTGGGACACGCGGATTTCGTCGTGGCCGTAGCGCTCGGCGATATCGGCGACGGCACGCATCTGGTCGGCTGTCGCATCGCCCGGCGTTCCGCCGACGGGCTTCAGCGAAATCGTGACGATGGCGTAGTCGGAATGGGCGTGTTCGGTGACGTTGGTTTTCACGAAACCGCGCAGGGCTTTGTCGGCGGCGATTGCCGTTTCGTATGACGTAAAGTCACGTTCACCCAGGTGCGGAACGGCAAACGCAGCCTCGATACCGGCGACCAAAGCGTCGGAAGGAGCAGCGAAACGTTCTTTCTGCCACGCGAAAGCCGCTTCGACCTCGGCGCGGATTTCATCCAGCCCCTCCTCGTGAACGAGGATTTTTATCCGCGCCTTGTATTTGTTGTCACGCCTTCCGTGCAGATTATAGACGTGCAAAATCGCCTCCAGATAGGGCAGCAGATCGGCCACCGGCAGATGCTCCCGGATCACCTTGCCCTCCATCGGCGTGCGCCCGAGACCGCCGCCGACGATGACCTCATAGCCCGGCTCTCCCGCAGCGTTTCGCACCATCCGCAACCCGATGTCGTGCGCCTTCGTCACGGCGCGGTCGTTCGGCGAACCGGTAACGGCGACCTTGAACTTGCGCGGCAGGGCTTGGAACTCAGGATGATCGGTGGACCACTGCCGGATCAACTCCGCCGTCGGGCGTGGGTCGGAAATCTCGTCCGCCGCGGCACCGGCGAAATGGTCGGCGGTGACATTGCGGATCGTGTTACCGGAGGTTTGAATAGCGTGCATTCCCACATCCGCCAGCGCGTCCAGCATGTCGGGCACATCGGCCAGCTTCGGCCAGTTATACTGGATGTTCTGCCGGGTGGTGAAGTGGCCGTAACCCTTGTCCCACTTCTCCGCCAGCAATGCGAGTTGCCGCATCTTCGTGCTGTCGAGCGAGCCGTAGGGAATGGCGACTCGCAGCATGTAGGCGTGCAGTTGCAGATAGAGGCCATTCATCAGCCGCAGCGGCTTGAACTCGTCCTCGGTCAGCGAGCCGTCGATACGCTTTTCCACCTGGCCCGCGAAACTGGCGGACGCGCTCGCGCACGAAATGTCTCGTCAAACTCATCATAGCGATACATTACGCGACCTCCTGTTTGCCGTGGTGATAGTTGGACGGGCCTTTGGTGCGAAAAATCTCGCGGAAATGGACCGGTTCCGGCTTTCCGTCCTCACCGACTTTCACGTCGGCGAGATAGGCCCCGACGATCCGGTCCGCCTGCTTGGCCGCCACCGCCAGCAGGGCATCGGCCCGGTCGGCATTGGTCACGACGGCGGCGTCACCGTGATCGCGGGACCAATGGTGGTCGACGGTGAAGTAGATGGCGTCTCCCTCCATCAGATCGTTGGCGGTAACGATCTTGGGCGGGAACGGGCGGCGCAGGCTTTTGTCGGTCATGCTGTTTGCTCCATTTGAGCGGCGATTGCGGGCAGTTCGACCTGCGCCATGCGGCGCGGGGTCAAACCGAGGAAAAGAACGGCGGGGCCGGTGATACCGGCGGCTTTCAGATCGGCCACCAAAGTGCCGACCGACGACAGCACGACCCGCTGATCGATGCGCGAGACGTTCTCGATCACCGTCACCGGGGTCGCCGCGTCTGCCCCGTGCATCAGCAACCGACCTGACAGGAAGGTGGCGGCGCGCAGACCCATATAGATGGCGGCAGTTGCGCCCTCTTTCGCCAGCGAACGCCAGTCCTGCTCGGCAAAACCGTCCACATCGCGGCCCGTCAGGAAGCGCAGTTGCGAGTTGCGCCCGCGCCGTGTGAGCGAGGTGCCGATGGCGGCGGCAGCAGCGGAAGCGGACGTGATGCCGGGCACGATTTCCCACGCGATACCGGCGGCTTCCAGCACGTCGATTTCCTCATCGAGCCGTCCGAAAATGGCGGCGTCGCCGGATTTCAACCGCGCGACCTTGGCGCCTTTGGCGGCGTGTTCGACGATGAGTGCATTGATGTCGTCCTGTTTCCAGGACAGGCCATAACCCTGCTTGCCGACCGAAACGACCGTCGCCTCACGTCGTGCCAGTTCGAGGATGTCCGGACTGACCAAACGGTCGTGCAACACCACATCGGCCTCGTGCAGCATCCGGCGCGCTTTCATGGTCAGCAGGTCCGGATCACCGGGCCCGGTGCCGATGAGGGCGACGGAACCGGCAGTCTTGCCGCCCGATTGCACGGCGTCGAAGAGAGTTTCCAGCGCGGGCAAAACAGCCCCTTCGCCGCCATCGGCAATGGCTTTGGGGCCGGCATCGAAGAAAAAACGCGCCCAGAAATCCCGCCGCGACCGTGGTCCACGCAACGTCGCAGCCTTATCACGAAATGTGTTGGCGATGCGGGCGAGCGGACCGGTGGACACCGGCAGCATTTCCTCAACACTTGCCTTGATCTTGCGCGCCAGTACCGGCGCGGTGCCTTCCGTGCCGATGGCGACCACGACAGGGTCACGGTCCACGATGGCGGGCGTGAGGAAATCGCTCGCTTCCAGATTGTCCACGATATTGGTGATCGCCCCGGCCTGTCGGCCCAGCGCAACGGCGCGGGCGTCTTCGGCGGGGTCGTCGTTGGCGCCATAGACGAGGCGGGCGCAGAGCGTATCGCCTTCGGATATATGGCGTGGCGTGAACTCGATGCGACCTTCAACGGCCCAGCGCAAAACGTCCACGCATGGATTCTCCCCATAGACCGTAATGCGCGCCTCGGTCTTCAGCAGCAGCTTGATCTTGGCCGCCGCATGGTCTCCCGCGCCGGAAAAAACGACGCGGCGACCCGCCAGCTTCAGAAAGATCGGGTATGTTTGCATCGCAACACGCTCAAGCTTGGAACAAGGTTCCATTATGAGCGTAGATAAGCCTGCAGAATTGGCGTGCCATTGCGTTTATCGCGGCGTTGGTAGAATGAAATTGCGCTGAAACGGCTTCTGGCAGTCGCTAGCCCATCGTCAGGCGCGGCAACCACAATACGATGGCGGGAAACGCGACCAGAGTGGCGATAGTGATGCCGTCCGCAATGAAGAACGGTGTGACGCCCTTGAACACATCCTGCACGGAAATGTCCGGCCGCACACCGGCCACCACGAAACAGTTCAGCCCGATGGGAGGCGTGATGAGACAGAACTCCGCCATTTTGACCACCAGAATACCGAACCAGATGGCGCAAAGCGTGCCGTTCATGCCGAAGGCGCTGTCCTCTGCGGAGACATAGAGACCGCCGTTCAGCGCCATGACGGCGGGAAAGACCACCGGCAGCGTCAGCAGCAACATGCCGATCGCATCCATGAACATGCCCAGCACCGCATAGGCCAGCAGGATCAGCACCAGCGTCAGCATGGGCGATTGTTCGAGACCTGCGATCCATTCGGCAAAGGAGGCGGGCAGATCGGCGAAGCCGAGAAACCGCACATAGACCAGCACGCCCCAGATGATTGTAAAGATCATGACGGACAGCTTGGCCGTTTCCAGCAGGGCCGATTTCAGCTGCGGCCAGCGCATCCCGCGATACAGCGCTACGAGGAAGACGATGAAGGCCCCGATCGCCCCGCCTTCGGTCGGCGTGCCGAATGCGTCACCGCCGAAGGGGTTGTAGACGAAGAAGATGATGATCGCGACGACCGCGAAGATCGGCAGGGCCGCTGGCAGGCAGGCGAACCGTTGCCGCCAGGTGAATCCCCTGATCGGCGGGCCGAAATCCTTTAGCACCAGCGCCATCCCGATGATAAGTGTCGCGTAGATCAACGCCGAGACCATGCCGGGAATGAAACCGGCGAGTAGCAGCAGCCCCACATCCTGCTCCACGATGATCGCGTAGATGACGAGGATGGCCGAGGGTGGGATGAGCGATGCCAGCGTGCCCCCTGCCGCCACGACCCCGGCGGCGAACTTCTTGTCGTAGCCCAGCGCCAGCATTTCCGGAATCGCAATACGGGCGAACACCGCTGCCGTGGCGACCGAGGCGCCGGACACGGCGGCGAAACCGGCGGTGGCGAACACCGTCGCTACCCCCATGCCCCCGGGCACCCATCCGACCCAGCGTTTGGCGGCTTCGAACAGGGCGGTCGTCAATCCGGCATAATAGGCCAGATAGCCAATCAGGATGAAGGTCGGTATCAGCGACAGCGCCTGGCTTGCCACCTTGGAATGGGGTACCTGCCCCGCCGTTTTGGCCGCGATGGTGAAGGCCCACATGAATTGGTCGGGGTCGTAGCCCTTCTTGGCCCAGAAGATCCAGATCAGCCCGACGATGCCCGCCATCGCTGCGGCAAACGCCACGCGCATGCCGAGAATGACCATGACCAGCATGAAGAGGGATACGGCAATGCCGATATCGATGGGTTCCATCAGCCGCGCTCCGCTTTGGGGTCGCCATCGTCGAACCCGGACACGGTCGCGGCTTCCCGTGCGGCCTGTGTCGCGGCATCCTCGACGAGCGGCACGGCAACGGGCGTGGCGGTGCCGGAGATAAGTGCGCGGGTGTAGCCCCAGATTTGCAGCATGAGACGGACGCATAACACGGAAAAGGCTATAGGAGCCAGCAGCTTGGCGGGCCAGAGAGGAATCGCGATATCCATCGTGGAATCCCGGCTCCACCAGGGAGACCCGAAATCGAACGACCGGTCGAAATGGGACCAGGAGCCATAAACCAGCACCAGCATTATGAGCAGAATGACGCTCGTCGTTATCAACTCGGCCAGCCACAGGGCGCGGCCTCGCAACTTGCCGACAAGAATATCCATACGGATGTGCCCGCCCTCCCGCTGGGTGTAGGACACGCCCATGAAGGCGATCAGCGGCATGGCGATCTCGATCCAGTCCACGTAACCGGACAGGGGACGATTGAAGAAATTCCGCCCCGAAACCGACACGACCGCCAGCAACACCAGCGCGAAGACGGCCAGCCCCGACACCAGCGCCAGCCAGCCTTCGACGCGAAACAGCGCCCTGTCCACGCGGGACAGGGCGCTGTCATCGATCAGTACGGAGGCGGCCCCCGCCATGTCAGATCGCCTTTGGCAATCGGCCTACTGCCGACCTACTGATTATCGGCGATCGCCTTGACGGTCACATCGTACAATTCCTGGGCGGGCAGGCCGCTGGCGGCGTTGTCCGCGATCCATTTGGCGGCGATCGGCGAAGCAGCCTTTTCCTTGAAGGCCGCGATTTCCTCATCGGTGAACGTGACCTGCTCGATGCCTTTTTCCTCCATTCTGGGCCCCCACGCGCCCATCGTGTTGGTCTCGTAATTTTCGACATAATGGTCGAGAGCCGGACCGACCGAGGACATCAGCGCCTCGCGGTGTTCATCGGAAAGTGCTGCCAGTGCATCGCTGTTGACGACGACGGGGCAGTTGACAGTGCCGGGATTGAGGTTTGTCGTCCACCAGTTGCCCCCTTCGACCGTGCCGAAGGACATGTGGGCGTGAGGCGCGAAAGCGACCCCCTTGACGACACCGGAATCCAGCGCCTGGCGGGCTTCCGTCGCCGTGACCGATGTCGGCACCGCGCCGACGGCCTTCATTGCCTCACCGATGCCGCCGGTCGCCCGGACGTTGAAGCCTTCAAAGTCGGACAGCGTCTTGGGTGCCTCGCCGGCACCGACAATGTTGTATTGCGGCATGGGCGACGGCATCAGCAGTGTCGCGTTCCAGCGTGCCAGATCGGCTGTGACGGCGGGATGCGCATAGAGCACCTCGGAGACCTTGCGTTCCTGATCGAGCGTTCCGACACCGAGGAACGGCAGTTCCAGCACCATCAACGTGGGATTTTTGTCGGCGTGATAGCCGGCACAGAACTGCGCCATCTCGAAGGCACCGATGGAAATACCGTCCAGGTTCTCACGCTCGTTGGACAGCCCGCCATAGGAAATGTTGATGGTGAAATCGCCGCCCGTCTTTTCGCTGACCAGCTCGGCCAGCTTTTCCACGTGTTCCGTAAACGCCCGGCGCTTGCCCCAGACGGATGCGTTCCATTCCACGGCGAGTGCTTCGGCAGCGACGCCGAAAGCCAGTGTGGAACCGATCGCGATGGTCAAAATTTTATTTTTCATATTGTCCTCCCAGACGCCACCATTGCTGGCGGCACGCATTGATGTTGCCTGAAGCTAGCACGGTCTGCCCGTTGGGCAACCCTTTGGCTGAGACCTTTACGGTCGGGTAACCGCGATCTGATAATATAGTTCTATATTGACGGAACGATTGGAAGTGACCAGAATTGGTATCGCGTTATGAATCACAAAAAGTACAATCTGTCGGGCTTTGCGGCTTGTGACACATCCGGGAACATGAGCGGTATGAACTCCAGCGGTGCCGCACGAACCATCCTGATCGTTGAGGATGATCCGTTTATCGCGATGGATATGGAATACGCGTTCGAGCAGGCAGGCTATACAGTAGTCGGCCCTGTGGACGATGTTGCAAGCGCTCTGGACGCATTAACCAACAATGACGTCAATTTTGCCTGTCTCGATTACAATTTGGGTAATGAGACTTCCGTGCCTGTGGCCGAAATTCTTGGCGAGAAGAATATTCCTTTTGTCTTTGCAACCGGTTATCCCGGTGCACTTGCCAGGGATCTCGGCATCGAGGCTTGTCGTGTGCTTCCCAAGCCCGTCGAACCGAAGACCGTATTGCAGGCGCTGGAAAGCGAAATGCGCGCGTGAGCATGCGCCCTCCGGCTAGACCTAGAATGTTGCAAGCCCCTCGCGATTGAGCATGATCCGATAAATCGAGGTCGTGCCGGTCATGAACAGCTGGCTGCGCCCGCGTCCGCCAAAACAGACATTCGACACGATTTCCGGCACCAGCACCTTGCCCAACAACCGCCCGTCCGGTGCGATGCAATGGACGCCATCAGCGGCGCTCGTCCAGATATTGCCGTCCGTATCGAGCCGGAACCCGTCCGACACACCCGCATCGACGGTGTGAAAAACGCCGTTATCGGTGCAATCTCCGTTCCTGGATACCGAGAACGACCGCATGTGCTGGGTCGCATCCGGCGAAAACATCGTTCCCGTATCGGCCACATACAACGTTGTCTCGTCGGCGGAAAAGGCCAGCCCGTTGGGACATTGCATCGAGGTGACGGCCGCGCGGATGTCCCCCGTCTCCGGTTCAACGCGATAAACGTGGCAAGGCTGTTCCTGCTCGGCGCGAAAGCCCTCGTAGTTCGTGCCGATTCCGTAATGGGGATCGGAAAACCAGATCGTCCCGTCGCTTTTCACCACCACATCATTGGGTGAGTTCAACCGCTTGCCGTCATGGCTGTCGGCGATGACCGTGATGGTGCCGTCGAATTCCGTCCGTGTCACTCTACGAGTGCCGTGTTCGCAGGAAACCAGCCGTCCCTGCCTGTCCCGCGTATGACCGTTGGAGAAATTCGAGGGTTTGCGGAATGTCGAGATGCCGGTCTCCTCGTTCCACCGCATGATGCGGTTGTTGGGAATGTCGGAAAACAGCAAGCAGTCGGCGTCGCCGAACCAGACCGGCCCCTCGACCCAGTCGAACCCGGTCGCCAGTTTCTTCACCGGCGCATTGAACATCACATAGCTATCGAAGACCGGATCGTGGCTTTCGTGAAAAGGTGCGTTTTGCATGGTATCGGCTTCCGGCATGGTTTTTCCTGCCGTAGCAAATCAACGCCGTTCGGCCTAGGAGGGCCGCATACCCTTTCGGAGCCAGTAACCGCCATGACCAACGCCCTCTTCGATCTTAGCGGCAAGACCGCCCTCGTGACCGGTTCCGGCCAGGGCATCGGTCTGGCGCTCGCCAAGGGGTTGGCGGATGCGGGCGCGCATATCGTGCTGAATGGCCGCGATGTGGGGAAGCTCGAACGCGCTGCGGAAAACTTCGCCAACCCGCCTGATCTGTTGCCCTTCGACGTGACCGACCATGCCGCCACAAAAGCCGCTGTCGATAGATATGAAGGGGACCACGGACCCATCGACATTCTCGTCAACAATGCCGGTATGCAGCATCGCGGGCGGCTCGATGAATTCGACGCAGCCGCTTTTGAAAAGCTGCTGGCGACCAACATTTCCAGCGTCTTCAATGTGGGTCAGGCCTGCGCGAAACATATGATCGGGCGCGGCGCGGGCAAGATCATCAACATCGCCTCGGTGCAGAGCGCGCTCGCCCGCCCCGGCATCGCGCCCTACACGGCCACCAAGGGCGCGGTGGTCAATCTCACCAAGGGTATGGCGACCGACTGGGCGCGCCTCGGCCTGCAATGCAACGCCATTGCGCCGGGCTATTTCGAGACCGAATTGACCCGCTCCCTGGTCGAGGACGCCGAGTTTTCCGAATGGCTGTCGAAACGCACGCCTGCCGGGCGCTGGGGCAAGGTGGAGGAACTGGTGGGGGCCTGCGTCTTTCTCGCGTCCCCCTCCGCCAGCTTCGTCAACGGCCACACCCTGTATGTGGACGGCGGCATCACGGCGTCGCTGTGATGGTCGGCAAGATGAAAGCCCTGCCACGCCTGCTCGTCGTCATGGGCGTCACGTCCTGTGGAAAATCCACGGTCGGAGAGAAGATCGCCGATGCGCTGGACGCCCGCTACATCGAGGGCGACGACCTGCACCCGCAAGCCAATATTGATAAAATGAGCGCGGGCGAACCGTTGACCGACGCCGACCGTTGGCCGTGGCTCGATGCACTGGGGCGAAAAATGGCCGACGGCGACGGCATGGTGGTGGCGTCGTGCTCGTCTCTCAAGCGGGCATACCGGTCGCGTATCACCGTGATGGCGGGCGAACCGGTCGTCTTCGTCTACCTGCAGGGCTCCCGCGACCTGATCGCCCGCCGCATGGCGCAGCGCGAAAATCATTTCATGCCCGAAAGCCTGCTCGACAGCCAGTTCGCCGCGCTGGAGGAACCCGGCGAGGACGAGTTGCACGTCACGGTTTCCATCGACCAGGACGAGGATGCGGTCGTTGCGGCGGCGTTGAAAGACTTACGCCGGGCGTAAGTTTTTCAGCAGGCCAAGCGGCCGACCGGGGCTGATGCCCCGCGCCTCGCAGCGAAGGGCGCAGCCCGAAAGCAGCTTGCCCCGGACCCGGATCCGGGGTGAGAGCGAAGCTAACTACCCGTCGAGCCGAACCCGCCTTCACCGCGCTCCGTTTCATCCAGCGAGTCCACGGTTTCCACCGTCACCTGAACCACCGGCGCGATCACCAGCTGCGCGATCCGCATGCCCCGCTCGATGACGAAAGTTTTAGCGCCGAGATTTATCAGCGGCACGTGGAGCTCCCCTCGATAGTCCGCATCGATCGTCCCCGGTGCGTTCAGCACGGTGATACCGTGTTTGACCGCCAGCCCCGACCGAGGCCGCACCTGCCCTTCGTGGTTGTCCGGCAAGGCGATAGCGAGGCCCGTGGGCACCACCGCCCGCGCGCCCGGTGCCAGCGTCAGCGGTTCATCGACCGCCGCAGGAAGGTCCAGCCCCGCACTGCCAGCCGTCTCGTAGGACGGCAGGGCCAACCCTTGCCCGTGGACGAGGCGGCGGATGCGCAAAACCGTCATGTGATGTCCGCCCCGAGACCGCGCATGAGATCAGGAAACTCGCGGAATGACGTGGCGATCATCGTGGCATCATCCACCGTCACCGGCTGTTGCGATGCCATGCCCATAACGAGAAACGCCATCGCGATTCTGTGGTCGAGATGGGTCTCAACCGTCCCACCGCCTGGCACCGCGCCGCCCGTGACGGTCAACGTGTCCTCGCCTTCGAGACAGGCCACGCCATTGGCTTCCAACCCACGCGCGGTAGCCGCAAGCCGGTCGCATTCCTTCACCCGCAATTCGTCCAGCCCGAGCATGACGGTCTCGCCCTCGGCAAAAGCCGCGGCGACTGCGAGCACCGGATATTCGTCGATCATCGACGGCGCACGCTCCGCAGGCACCGTCACGCCCCGCAGCGTTGAATGGCGCACGGTGATGGTGCCGATCTCCTCACCCCCCGTCATGCGGCGGTCGGTGATCGCAAGGTCTGCCCCCATCTCCTGCAGCGTGAGCAGCAGCCCGGTGCGCGTTTCGTTGAGCAGCACATCGGACACCGTCACGTCGGAACCCGGCACGATCAGTCCAGCCACGATCGCGAAGGCCGCAGAGGACGGATCGCCGGGCACGGTGATGTCCTGCGGTTTCAGGTCCGGCTGCCCTTGCAGCGTGATCGTGCGAACGCCGGCTTCGTCAGTCTCAACATGGATGTCCGCCCCGAACCCCGCCAGCATTCGCTCGGTGTGGTCCCGTGTAAACACCGGTTCGATCACTGTCGTGGTGCCGGCGGTATTCAACCCCGCCAGCAACACGGCCGATTTCACCTGCGCGGAGGCCACCGGCACGGTATATGTAACCGGCAGTGCCAGCGGCGCGCCATGCAACGTGACCGGCAGCCGGTCGCCCTCAGCCGCTTTCACCTGACAGCCCGTCAGACGCAACGGGTCCAGCACCCGCCCCATCGGGCGCGATGACAGCGAGGCGTCCCCCGTGAACGTCACTGCGAAATCGTAAGGCGCGACCAGCCCCATCGTCAGCCGCGAGCCGGTGCCGGCATTGCCGAAATCCAGCGGCCCTTCCGGCTCCAGCAAAGCGCCATTACCGACGCCATCGACGGCCCACGTGTCGCCGGTCTTTTCGATGGTGGCTCCCATCGCCCGCATGGCGGAGGCCGTCGCCATCACATCGTCCCCCTCCAGCAGATTGCGAACCGTCGTGCGCCCGTTGGCGACCGTGCCCAGAATCAGCGAACGGTGCGAGATCGACTTGTCGCCGGGAACGCGCAAGTCCCCTTTCAAAGCGTGGCCGGGCGTCGCCGTCATCGGGGCGGAATCGTGATTGTGGTGGCCCATCGTGGCTCCGCTTGAACATGTCGGCGCGCACGCCATATGGGGCGCGTTCTAGGGCGGGAAAGGCCCGCTGTCACACCCTGTTGCGCCGGTCCCGAACAAGTGGTCCACAAGCCTTTGACTTGCACACGCGCGGTCGCTAGGACCACCCATCATTCTGCGCCTCTGTTTTGCGGCGCCCCCAGCATGTTATGAGGTTTCCCTTGGCCAAGCCAGAACTCGGCGAAAAGCGCGTTTGCCCCGAATGCGGCGCGAAATATTACGACCTGAATCGCGACCCGATCCTGTGCCCCAAATGCGGCACGGCTTTCGAGGTCGTCACGGCCAAGGCGAAGCCCGAGAAGGAAAAGGAAGTTAAAGCCAAGGACGTCGCCGACGACGATGATGAGGACGAGGCCGAAACGGAAGGCCCCGAAATCATCTCCCTCGACGACGCCGAGGACGATGACGGCGACACCGTGGACGGCGATGACGACGAGGATGTGCCCGACGATATTCCCGATGTCGAAGTCGATGATGACGACGAGGAAGAAACCGACGGTCCTTTCCTGGAAGACGACGATGAGGATAACGACAACCTCAACGACATCATTCCCCGCAAGGGCGGCGATAAGGAAGAAAGCTAGATCAGGACTTCTGGCTGGCGGATGGTTCCGGTTTTGCTTCGAAACCGTGCGCCGGTCCGCCCCAGGCGAGGTTCTCGAAGCGTGGCGGCCAAAGACCCTTGCACTGCGCCGCCACCACGCCTAGAACGCCCATCGAAACGGACCCCGCGTCCGCTTCGAACGATCGAGCGCAGGAAGACACGTTTCCGCCTTCGATCCAAACCCTTCGAGCCGGAACCCAACCGGCTTGCCAGATGGGGCTATAGCTCAGTTGGGAGAGCGCTTGCATGGCATGCAAGAGGTCGTCGGTTCGATTCCGTCTAGCTCCACCATTCTTTTCTCGCATTCTTGCATTCGGGTAGGCCAGCCGAATTCCTCCGAGATTTGCGCGGCTTAGACGGCCGGTACCGGTCTCCATCACACGATACCTTACCGTTTAGTCCTAGTATTGCCGCCACGCCTGCCAGTGTCTCCGCATCGCTTTCGACCATGCCGTGCTACCGATTGCAGTCGCATTATAGAGACCAGTTGCATGGCACGAACAGTGCTTGCCAGTGACCGGGTCCATGAACGTGCGAACCGCATTGGCGGGCGGTGCCAGCGATGGTATTGGATGGCCCCAAGTGTGCGCTTTCAGCCAAGCCGAAGGCCCCTTCGTTGGTCTTTCCAATCTTTGGGCAGCGATCTCGCCAGCTCGGTGACGCTTAGACCGGTATCCAGTTTGCCATCGAGTGCAGCGCGCACAATGTCCGGAGCGAGCCATGCAAGCGCGAGGTTCAGTCGGACGGCGCGAACGGAACGGTTCTCGCGGGTTGCAAGCTCATCAATGGAAGTGACGGTGCCGGAGCGGATATCCTGATACCAGCGGTGTGCCTCAGCGATGGCTCGAGACAGCTTGCGGTTACCGGCTTCGGCTTTCTCCGTCTGTCGCTGTTGGCGCATGGATGGTGATGAGGCGCTTGGCGTAAGACGACGTCGACGCACTGGTTGTCTCCATTCGATGATCAGCGGGATTACTGGTGCAGGTTCTCCGCCATTGCCGTTCAGCTTCATTGTGGCTCCGGTTGGGGTCAGGTCGATGCGGTCAACGCATTCGATCCGTCCGATAGGAAGTGCTTTTACAACCGCCTCCTCCAATCGGGCAGCCGGTACCCGGTGCGGTGTGCCTGCCTCCGCCTTCCGATTCTGGGCCAAAGCTGTGGAGAGATAGTAGTTGTGCCGGACACTTTGCCGGTTGCTGTGGGTGGTCGTCATTGCAAAACCCGCGCTGTCGTAGAGCTTGCCTTTCAGCAATCGACCGGGTTGTGGGTAGGATGAAGGCATCGCTGTCCGTTTGGTCCGATTGCCACTGGGCGACGCATCCAGCAGGGTTTGAACGGTCGCGAAGGTTGCTTTGTCGATTAGCGCCTCATGTTCACCATCGAACACCTCGCCCTTGTGGCTGATCATGCCGAGATAAACCTTTTTGTGCAGAATAGCGGACAGCCCGGCGCAGGAGAACGGATTGCCGCCCGACACTTTGCCACTCTTGCGAATAGATCGCCGTGTGCGCAGTCCGGCTGCGTCGAACTCCGCTTTGGTCTTCGGCAGGGATCGGGTTGTCAAATAGGTCTCGAAGACCCTTCGAAGGGTGATGGCTTCATCTTTCTCAATTAGCAGCTTGCGGTCCTGCGCCCGGTATCCCAGCGGCACCGGGCCGCCCATCCACATGCCTTTCCGTTTGGACGCCGCGATCTTGTCCCTGATCCGCTCGGCCGTCACCTCGCGCTCGAACTGGGCGAACGACAGCAGTACATTGAGCGTCAGCCGTCCCATGCTGGACGTGGTGTTGAAGGCCTGTGTCACCGACACGAACGAGACCTTATGGCTGTCCAGCACATCGACAATGCGAGCGAAGTCGGCCAGCGATCGTGTGAGACGGTCCACCTTGTAGACGACGATCACATCGATCTGCCCCGACCGGATGGAAGCAAGCATGCGTTGCAGACCGGGGCGTTCCATATTGCCGCCTGACAGTCCGCCATCGTCGTAGAGGTGATGCTCGTCCCGCAACAGTCGCCATCCTTCGTGGCGCTGGGACTGGATGTAGGCCTCGCAAGCTTCCCGCTGGGCGTGCAGAGAGTTGAAGTCCTGATCCAACCCCTCCTCCGATGACTTGCGCGTATAAATCACGCAACGTTTATAGCGATCATCGACGGCTAAAGCCGATCCCGCATTGGCCCTCTCATGGGCTCGGCCATCCGACCCCACTCGCACAGACGCAATTGCACCGCTAGCTTCCGTAATTGCAGCACTGTTGAGACGACCGACGTCGTTGTCCAAGTTCACCGACTCAACCTCTTCGTCTCCAGTCCGAAGAAGCGAGGGCCGTTCCAGCGGGTGCCGGTTATCGCGCGTGCGACCGCAGACAGCGAGGCATGGACCTCGCCGTCCCATAGGAACCCGTCCTCGACGACGGTGACGATCTGGTCGTGTCCCTTCCATTCGCGGACGAACTGTGTGCCGAAGGCGAAGGAAGACGTGGATGTTTGGGTCGGTTTTGATATCCGAGCTGACGATGCGGTTTTGCGAGCAGTTGTTGTCGTTCCGGCTACGTCCTCGCAACTGGCCTTTGCCAACCGCTTGCGGTCGCCCAGCGATAACCCCCCATACTCATTGCACTGGTTCTCGTAAGCGAGCGCTGCATCCAGCAGCAAGCCGTTCAGCGCGGCGGGAATGTCGGTTCCTGTCATCGCGCGCCAGTGTTCGCGGATGGCAGTATTAACAGATGGCGCGCTCACGCTGCGTCACCCATTGCGACAGTGGTTACGCCATCATGATCAGCGTCTACGGCACTTTCGGTATCTTCACCTGCCTCCACATCCAATGCGATGTGATATGTTCGGACCCCATCACAGCCTTTGGATGACACAAGTTCCAGTCCAAGCTTCTTCCGCACCGTTCCAGACAGGAAGCCGCGCACCGAATGGGTCTGCCAGCCGGTGGCTGCTTCCATCTCGGCCAGCGTTGTTCCGCCCTCACGTTGGAGGAGTTGAACGACGGCAGCGCCTTTGCTGCCCGCACGGAGAGACGTGGCAGGTCGGATAAGATCGGTATCTTTAAGATGAGGGCCTTCTACGATGGCATCCAACGCGCTCGTATCAGCGTCGGCATCAGCATTGGTGTATGATCGCAGGCGTTCCGGCCATTCGGACCAGTCAATATGAAGGGCAACAAACGCAGTCGCCGTTAGACGGAGGCTATAAAGATCATCCGCATTCCCTTCAATCAGACCCTTGTTGCAAAACCCTACGATCATACGCTTATCGTTCAGCGTTGACCCGAATCCAGTCTCAGGTTCCCGGCTTCCAGTTCGGTTATCAGGTCGCGGTTTGATCAGTTCGCCGTCCTCGTTCTGACTTGCTCGCACCAGCACCACTTGCTGGGCCTCGGTCAGCTTAATCGGGCGGGCGTCAGAACTTGTTCGACGGGACGAAGTGACTTCTATGATACTCTCCCTTTCGCTTTGATGTGCGGAAGTGCGGGCAGCGGTTTGATTTTGGGTCAGGGTCATTAAGCTTCAACCTTCGGTTCAGTGCACCTCACGTCATGCGAGGCGTTGCACTGACCGAAGGCCCGCGATGGCAATCAGCAGGCCGTTCCCCCGCGCACTCACCGCAATCGGGGGGACGCTCAGGAATGCTTGCAATGAACGGGAAGTCCAGTGAGACCTTGATCTGAATGTCGATAGGGGAGCGAAAAGCGACCAGTCGCAGAGACCGCTGTCTACGCCCGGGTTGGGCGGGAAGCAGACAGTCGATACTCTTAGTATCATAGTCGCATTTTGTACAAAGCGGACTTTGACGATTTTTGATCGACGCGGACAAAGCTGCACGCAGCCGGTTTCGGCGGAAGCGGATACGATAATCAGTAGTGTTGCAGAGATTGGGGTTGTCCTGAAAGAAACGTAGGCTGGGGACCGCGGACCACTCGATTCCCGGCAAGGGTGATGAACGCGTATTGCGGGTCATGGACCACACATCAGTGAGCTACTCCCCAATCGTTGGACAGGATCTGGCGCATTTTAAGCTACTCTCTGCTCCTGCTGATCGGTTTGCGTGATCGTGTTTCGTTGCCAGTAGAACATCGCCGGCGGCTTTCCGCCAAGCGCTGAATGCGGTCGTTGGTTGTTGTAGAATGTCATCCATTTACGGATCCCGGCTCGGGCCTGCGAACCGGTCTCCCATGCATGCAGGTAGACGCACTCGTACTTCATGCTGCGCCACAGGCGTTCGATGAAGATGTTGTCGAGGAAGCGGCCCTTGCCGTCCATTGAGACGCGGATGCCCGTTCGCCGGAGCCGGTCGGTCCAGGCGAACGATGTGAACTGCGATCCTTGATCGGTATTCATTATCTCAGGCGGGCCGAACCGAAGGATGGCTTCGTTCAGCGCATCGACGCAGAAGTCGGCTTCCAAGGTATTCGAGATACGCCAGCTCAGGACCTTGCGCGTGTGCCAGTCCATGATGGCGACCAGATATAGAAAGCCCCGCCGCATCGGCAGATACGTGATGTCGGAGCACCAGACCTGATTGGGCCGGTCAATTCGCAACCCACGCAAGAGATATGGCCATATCCGGTGCCCCTTCGCGGGCTTGCTGGTGTTCGGCTTCTGGTAGATCGGCATGAGCCCCATCAATCGCATAAGACGACGGATGCGCTTCTCGTTCACCGGGTGCCCTTCGTTGCGCAAATGCCAGGTCATCTGGCGCACGCCGTAGAACGGTGTCTCCAGGAACTGTTCGTCGATCTGACGCATCAGAATGAGGTTGAACTCACTCTCGCCGACGGGCCGATAATAAAACGACAACCGTGAGATCGACAGCAGTTCGCACTGGCGGCCAATCGATAGGTCCCGGTGTGCAGGATCGATCATCGAGCGCCTCACTTCCCGATCCAGGGTTTGAGCTTTCGCTCCAAAAAAGAGTTGGCTACCGCCAGTTCCCCAATCTTGGCATGTAGATCACGGATCTGATCCTCGTCGATCTCCGGCGGCTTCCGGCTGCCCCGCTCGAAGACGCCCGACGCGCCGTCGAGAAGCGCCCGCTTCCACTGGTGGATCATCGTTGGATGAACCCCAAACCGGCTCGCCAGTTCGGATATCGTCTCCTCGCCCTTCACGGCTTCCAAAGCCACCTTCGCCTTGAAATCCGGGGCATGTTGCTTGCGTTTTGACATCTTAAATCTCCTCATTGTCGGAGATCAGCAGACAGCAAATCGTAGCTTACGTCAGTGTCCTGATTTCGGGGGGTAGCTCAAAAGTTCGAGAACCGTCGGAGGAGTAATTCCTCCACAACGTCTGGCATGAATCCAAACACGTCAACTTTAAGACCATACTAAAATCCAGCCTGCGCGATTATTGACTTCTGTGAAGTGTCTCGGACCGTCATAGATTTAACCAGAGGCTAACCGGCAGCTTTTGGGAAACTACCTGAAACGCTGCGACCGTCCGCAATGGGCCGCGAATGACGATCGCTTAGTAGGATTCCAACGCTCCCTTCGACCCATTGGAGCGATACCTCTCTTTCTAAACTTGTTGGCGACGAAGCCACTTCGATAGCCTTGTTAATTACCAACGCTAAAGCTCTTCCACTCGGCAAAGCGATTGCCCGCTTCAAAATCTGAATACTCAACCGCGTTATTTGACTCAGTTCGACAATCTGCATGATATTGTCGCAGACATGGGAATTCAGATACGCGAGAGATGGGCAACACCAAATCAGGGATTTCCGAAGCGCTCGATCGGCTTCCGGCTGTGTCGACATTCACGTGGGATTCAACGACTGATACCGCCGTTCTGTCCCCCGCAGCACAAGCGCTTCTCGGCTTGAAGAGCCATGTCTCGACCGACAGTTTCTTCGCGCGGGTTCATCCTGATGACCGCGTCCGGTTCGAGGCCGAAACCACCGCCTACCTGGAATCAGGAGGCACAAACACTCGTGAATTTCGCGTCGTTCATCGGGATGGCACGGTGCGCCACGTGATTAAGCACTCGTCTCTTGACCACTCGGAGCGCGATGGGCAGGCGGTCATCACCGGGATTTTCATCGATGTCACTGAAGCGCGCACCGCAACCAGGGCCGATCAAGCCCCGGTCAAGGATGATTTCGGGTTCTATGATATGAATGTCGGCAACGGCTTGTCGGAACTGTCCCCCGCCCTGCGAAGCATGTTCGGCGTTCCCACCCTCGGTCCGATCACATGGGAAAACATCCGGGACTTTGTCCACCCCGATGACCGCGAATGGGTGACCGGCCGCATGCGCGAGGCGACCGCGCAGCCCGGCCCCTACGAGTTCAGCTACCGGATCGTTCTGCTGGACGGTCGCATCCTGACGGTGTGCGACAAGGGCGAGGCGCACGCACCCCTCGATCCCGAGAAAGGCGCGGTCGCCCGCATTACGGGCACCTTGACCGACATTACCAACGCCATGAAGGAGTCCGATGCCCGCAGGCTGGCCAACGACAAGTTCTGGCAGATGATCGATGTGGCGCCGTTCGGTGCCTATGTCGTTGACGCCGGTCTACGGATGGTGCGCGTCAGCGAGAGTGGCAAGGCGGCCTTTGCGGGCATCGACGGTCTGATAGGTCGCGATCTGGACGAGGTGCTACACATTCTGTGGCCCGCGCATTTCGCATGCGAAGCGGTCGCACGGTTCAGGCATACGCTTGCGACGGGCGAGCCGTATCATGCCGATCCGGTGATCGAGGACCGTGCCGATCGCCATGTGCTGGAAGCCTATGACTGGAGCACCGAGCGCATCGAACTCGATGACGGGGAGCCGGGCGTTTTGTGCTATTTTTACGACCTGAGCGAACGTGTCCGGAACGAGCGGGAACTGGAACAGGCGCGGGACCGCGAGCACGACCTGATGGGCGAGATCAACCACCGCACCAAGAACGTCCTGACGCTGGTGCAGGTGCTGGCCCGGCAGACCGCGCGCAGCGGTTCGCAGGATTTCGTCGCCCGGTTTCTGGAGCGGATCGATGCGCTTGCGAAAGCACAAGACCTATTGTTTCAGAGCAGCGGCGACCGGGTTGGCCTACGCGAACTGGCAGAATCGCAGCTCGGCCATTTTATCGACGTCGAGCACCCTCGCATCAGCCTGTCGGGTCCGTCGGTCCGGTTGGGTTCACGCACCGCCCAGGCCATCGGCATGGCGCTTCACGAACTGGCCACCAATGCCAGTAAATACGGTGCACTGTCCTCCGACCAAGGCAGGGTCGAGATCGAATGGAACCTGCGAGATGACGAGAGTATGTTCATAATTGAATGGGCCGAACATGATGGCCCACACGTGGTTCCACCGGAAGGCAAGGGCTTCGGCTCGACTGTTATCAACCAGATCACCGAAGCCGCCATGAATGCCGATGTGCGGCTCGACTTCGCTCCTGACGGTGTGAAATGGCAGCTGACCTGCAAGATCGAGGCACTCTCTACGGCAATATGACGTTGGCTATGCTCGTGGGCGCGTGAACTGCAGCAAATATGGTTAGGCGCAAGACTTGTCCTGCGCCAACGCGATGCAACATGGCTCGCTCAGCATTGGTGTTTCCGATCTCCGGACACCTTATCCAACCGCCATGCCGGGCTCTTCGAGTGCCGGATTGTGGCTTCGGGTCGGAGAAAGACGTCGCAGCAGAAACAGGTCGAGGATCGAAAACCCGACCTTGGAAAATACGGGTAGCGCGACGAATAAGATGGTTTCGACGGGTTGCGAAATCGCGCCGATGCCGGACGGTCCGAAGTACCAGATGGTCGGGTACCCGATCCAGCAGACCGACAGGTAAGCCAGAACGATGGTGTACACACGCTCCAGATCGGCCCCTTGGGTAGCGGCCAGCCTTCGCAGCGGGAACCACGCGAGCAAGAACACCACAACCAGTGCCGCGCAGCCGATCAGGAAAAACAGCATGCGCGTCCCGCCGGTCGATAAATCGCCGACGGCACCGCAGGCAATCATGACCACATCCGCAGCCACGAGCGCTGCTAACAACGTGTAAGGCCGATCCCGCAGCCGGTGTGTTGCCGTCAGAAACAGGGCGACCAGCAGCAAAGGAGTGGTGACGACCCAATCGACATACCGCGCCCAATAGGTCGTCTGGCCGGCAATCTCGACCGTTCCCAGCCCGCTGGCCATTGCCAGATAGGCGAGACCCGACCATACGGGAATGAGGATCGCGACGAGATATTCTTCGCGGTGCACACCCTTGGGATCGCGCGCCCAGATCGAGAAAAGAAGCGCACCGGCTGCCATGCAGGCGACGTAGATATAGAGATAGGTCTGCTCGGTGGTCATCATAGCTGCTTTCGGGTTGAAGTTTGTGATGGTCTGAAGGCCACAGAAACATCATTTGCATCGTTAAATCGATGTTGAAACGTTCATGGCCCCGAGCAGTTCAAACTTGAGCGGTGACCTTCACTAACGTCTTTCTCTCTGTGCACGTTCCCTCGGAGACTATGTCGATCAGGGATCCATTTTTAGCGCAGCGATTACCCGAACGTGCATCGACATGCGGGAATCCGTCCGTTCTGGTGTGACGCTCGGCTGCCGAAGGCCAACTTGGTGCGTGAGCGCCCTGGTTAGCCAGCCCGATTTTAATGGCTGCTTTCGAGAAGTCTCCCAATTTCATGCGACCGGCAGCAAAGGACCGGCTCTGCAGCCGGCCCGGTTCGATCAGATCTCCACGCCTTCCGAAATTGCCAACACATCTTCGAGATCGACGCCTAGATACCGAACTGTACTGTCCATCTTCGTGTGACCGAGGAGGAGCTGCACGGCGCGCAGATTGCCGGTCTTTTTGTAGATCTGGGCAACTTTCGTGCGGCGCATCGAATGTGTGCCGTAAGCGCTCGGCTCCAACCCGATGGAGCGCACCCAATCCTTGAGCATTCTCGCATGTTGGCGGGTGGAGATATGCGGCCGATCTCGCAGGCGTCCGGGCCAAAGGTACTCGTGCCCGCTCATGAGTGGATTCGTGATCCAGTCGTTCAGGGCCGCTCGGGTTCCTTCGGTGAGTTCGAAACGGACCGGTGTCTTCGTCTTACTCTGCATGATGGAGGCGCGCTCCTTCACCAGGCCGGTCGCGAAAACGTCGGCGACCTTCAGTTTGACCAAATCACAGCCTCGCAGTTTGCTGTCGATGGCCGTGTTGAACAGCGCGAGATCGCGTGTCGCATGAGCGAGTTCGAGCCGCACGCGAATGGCCCAGACATGCTTTGGCAGCAGCGGCCGTTTCTGACCAATAATGCGGCCGTTGTTCCACGCATTGCGAGACGGAATGACGGCTGGAAGATGGATCGAAGACATGACGAGATACTCCGTCCATCCCCACCAACCGCAGCGCCGAACTGTCAACGCCGGACCAAAACCCCGCCACTCGCCGGAGTAAAACTACACCACTGACGGCAAGAGTTTTCGAGGAGGTTTCAGTCTTCTTTCGGCTTGGTGCTTTGTTTGAGGCGGTAGCTCTCGCCGTTCATCTCCAGAATGTGGACATGATGGGTCAGTCGATCGAGGAGCGCACCGGTGAGACGTTCTGAGCCGAAGGTGCCGGTCCATTCATCGAACGGCAGGTTCGACGTGACGATGGTGGAGCCACGTTCGTATCGTTGGGAGAAGACCTCGAACAACAGCTCGGCGCCGGTTGGCGACAGCGGCACATAGCCAAGCTCGTCGATGATCAGCAGACTGTATTTGGCAATCTGCTTTTGCAGGCGCAGCAGACGCTTCTCGTCACGGGCTTCCAGCAGTTCGTGGACCAGTGCCGATGCCGTGACGAACCCGACCGACAGGCCCTTTTGGCAAGCGGCCAATCCGAGCCCGAGTGCGACATGCGTCTTTCCGGTTCCGCTGTTACCGACTGCAATTATGTTCTCGCGGGCAGCGATATAATCGCAGCGGGCCAGTTCCATGACCAGCGTTCGGCTCGGCACTCGAACCAATGGCGTGCTTTCGCCTCACTGTTCAGGGACGGAATGGCTTTGAAGTCAAAGCTGTCGAGACTTTTAGTTGTTGGGAACCTGGCAGCCTTGATGCGCCGTTCCACCATTCGACGCTCCCGGTCAATGAGTTCCAGTTCCGCCAATCGCAACAGATAGCGGGAATGATCGACACCCTCAGCCGCACATTGCTTTGCGATCTTGTCATGTTCCCGCAGGAAGGTTGGCAGCCGCAGGGCCTTCAGATGATGGGCCAGCAGAAGCTGTGGCGTATCGTTCATGTCCCCGGTCATGATCGCCCACCTGACAGCAGCGCCATGTAATCACCGGCAGATGTGGCGGCGACATGGGCTTTGGGCAGGTAGGGATAGACCGTCATATCCAGCCGTGGTGGACGGCGCTCGATCCGGCACAGCATCAGATGCTTCACCGCATCGAAGCCGATCGTTCCCCGTTCCAAAGCAGATACGATCCCGGCTTCGACATCGCCCATGGAGAATGTCTCCAGCAGCCGGAGCACTTGAACGAACTCCCGTTTGCCGGGCTTGCCCATGCGAGATTCCATCAACCGGCGCAGGGTAATGAACGCTTCAGGCAGTTCCCAGCCAGCAAGCGGTGCGGCCTGATCAAGTGCATTGGTCTTCTGCTCGATCAGCGCCAGATAGTGCAGCGGATCGAAGACGTAATCCTCTTTCTCCCATGAGCGCGGATGCCGGGCGATAATCTCCGTTCCGTGGGCAATCACCACCTCATGGACGTAGCCACGCACCGTAACCGGTTGATGGCCGTACTGGGTGGGGACGGAATAATCGTTGCTGCGATACCGGACCAGAGACAGGGAACTGACCCGAACCGTTTGTTTGTCACAGGCATCATAGGGAACAGCAGGCAAAGGCTGTAACTGCTCAGCGTCAGTGGCAAACCGTTCGCCAATCGTGCCTTTGTGACCACGCAGCTTGTCCGCCATGCGCTTGCGACATTGTTCCCACAGATAGGCATTGAGATCGTCGAAGCTGGCGAACCGGGGTTTGGGTACCATGAAGTTGCGGCGAGTGTAGCCGACCATCCCTTCCACCTTGCCCTTGTCGTTCCCCTTGCCGGGACGACCAAAGCGATCCTCGAACAGATAGTGGGAGACCAGCTCCGAGAACACGCGGGTTCGTTTGCGCTTCCCGTCACCCAGAATACGGGCAACAGCGATCTTCGTATTGTCATATAGAATGGAAATCGGCACGCCACCGAAGAAGTCGAATGCGGCCACGTGGCCATCGCAAAAGGCTTCTGTTGTCTCCGCGGGATACGCCTTCAGGAAGCACGCATCTGAATGCGGCAGCTCAATCACCAGAAAGTGGATCTTGCGTTCGATACCGCCGATGATCGCAAGGGCTTCGCCAAAGTCTGCCTGGGCATGACCCGGTGGATGAGCCAACGGTACGAACATCTCCCGCTGACGCTGCCTGGCCGCAAAGATGTAATCCTTCACAACGGTGATGCCGCCAGCATATCCATGCTCGTCACGCAGCCGTTCGAACACCCGCTTCGACGTATGCTTCTGCTTCCGGGGAACGGTCTTATCAGCTTCCAGAACCGCATCGATGATCCCGACGAAGGGATCCAGCTTCGGCCGCTTCACTGACTTCGTGCGACGATAGCCAGGCGGTATCGAAAACAGCAGCATCTTATCGACCGTCCGCCGATCAACCCCAAACAACCGGGCAGCTTCGCGGCGGCTCATACCGTCAATCAAAACGGCACGACGAACTCGACCATACAAATCCACGCTCTTCACCAATCCCTCCGATCAAACGGAGAGCCTATCAGTGGCGGAGTTTTACTCCGGCCTCAGCGAAAACAATCGCCGTTCCTGTGGTGGATTATTGCTCCGGCGTTCTCACGGGGACCTGAAGCCGCCCAAACGCCGGATCCGCCGCCAATCGAAGAAACTCGCTCGCTTGATGACGGACGGGATAACTGCGTTCGGCGATCTCAAACCCGTCCTTGCCCATTCGGATGGAACGGTCGTGTGCGGTTACGAACGGCTGAGTGCCGCCAAGCTGGCGAGCCGGGAGACCGTTCCTGTCATCTATGTGGACCATCTGACCAAGGACGAACTGCGGCTTTACGCTGTGATGGAAAGCCAGCTGGAAGAGCTGTCGGAGTGGTCGGACGAGTTGAACGCGGAACTGTTCGACCTGTCGACCCTGGACTTGGACATTCCTCTGACCATCACGGGGTTCGAGACGGCAGAGATAGACCTTCGCATTGCGGATCATCTGGATGCGGAGGATGCACCGGAGGAGGAGCCGCCGTGGTCGGAGCCATGGAGGAACGAACCTGCGGTCTCGGAGGTCGGGGATGTGTTTGCCGTGGGGGACCACAGGCTGGCCAACGGGGATGCACTGGATGCGTCGGTCTACGAATCTCTGCTGGGCAATGCCCGCGCGCAGATGGTGATCACGGACAGTCCGTGGAATGTCCCCGTGAATGGACATGTGTCCAGCACGGGACGGCATCGGGAATTTGCGATGGCCAGCGGGGAGATGTCTGCTGCCGAGTTTACGCAGTTCCTGACGGATGTGATTGCCAACCTCGTTGCCTTCTCCACGAACGGGTCGCTTCACTACCTGTTCATGGACCACGCCCATCTGGATGCCCTGCTAACAGCGGGTGCTGTTCACTACACGGAGCGCAAGAACATCATCGCCTGGGTAAAAACTGCCGGCGGCATGGGCGGCCAGTACCGCAGCCAGCACGAGCTGATCGGATTGTTCAAGAGCGGGCGGGGAAAGCACGTCAACAACATCCAGTTGGGCAAACACGGACGCAACAGAACAAATGTTTGGCGCTATCCTGGTTCCAGCAGTTTTGGTTCGGGCAGGGCGGCCAAACTGGCTGCCCATCCGACGGTGAAGCCGGTTCGACTGCTTGCCGATGCGATACTGGACTCATCGAACCGGGGAGACGTCATCCTCGATGCGTTTGTCGGCAGTGGTTCGACCTTGTTGGCGGCCGCCCGGACCGGGCGTTGTGGCTACGGGATCGAACTGGACAGCCACTATGTGGATGCCGCCCTGCTGCGCCTGTCGGAAGCGACGGGGGAGCCGATCATCCACCGTGCCACCGGCATGACGTTTGCCGAGTTGCAGGAGCACCGCCGGGCCGAACTGGCCGAACGCGCGGATCAGGCTGCACCGCAGCAATCTGCCCAAACCTGATGCCTGACCGCAAACCTGAACCTAAAGGAGAATGAGCCATGAGCGACGACAGTACCAATGGCGGTGATGACGACTACGAGGTGGGCTATAAACGTCCACCCAAAGCCAACCAGTTCAAGAAAGGCCAATCCGGCAATCCGAAAGGACGCAAGAAGGGGGTGCGCAACCTCATGTCGGATGTTCGTGACGAGTTTGGCATGCGCATCTCGTTGAATGAGGGCGGGTCAAGGATCCGGGTCACCAAGCAGCGCGGCATTATCAAATCCCTCGCAGTGAAGGCCATCAAGGGTGACACGAGGGCCATGAACCTGGCAATCGATCTGCTGTTACGCATGGCGGACGAGGATGCCGACAAGGCAATCGATACAGTCGTATCGAAAGAGGACGAAGCCATCATCAAGGCCTTTCTCAGTCGCAACCACGACTATGCGTTCGACGAGATGGCGGACAATGGAGGGACAGATACTCCGGACAGGCTGCCGGCCGGAATGGTTGCGCCGGATCCCGACGACTCTATCGGCAACGGTAGTTCCGATGCCGTCGATAGCAGCGGCAAAGGCAACGCTGGATGGGGTCCGTAATGGACCCCATTCTCCTAAGGGCGATCCTTCGCAAGGACTTCATGAGCTTTGTCGAGAAGGTGTTCCAGACGCTCAACCCGACGCAGACCTTCGTTCCGTCCTGGTATCTGGAAGCCATTGCCTGGCATCTGGAACAATGCCGTCTCGGTCATATCACACGACTTCTCATCACCGTGCCGCCGCGCCATCTCAAGTCCGTTAGCGCGTCGGTGGCATTCCCGGCTTTCATTCTGGGACACGACCCGACCGCCCGCATTGTCGCCAGCAGCTACAGTATGGAATTGGCGACGAAGTTCGCCCGTGACACACGCGCTGTCATGAACACACTTTGGTACCGCCAGCTCTTTCCCGGAACCCGGTTCAGCCGCGAGCGGAATGCCGACCTTGAGTTCATGACGAGCCGACGTGGGTATCGTTTGACCACCTCCACCGGCGCCACCCTGACCGGGCGTGGCGGGAACATGATCATCATCGACGACCCGATGAAGCCGGAAGAGGCCATGTCCCAGACCCAGCGGGCCGCAGTGGCTAACTGGTTCGACAACACCCTCTACACCCGTCAGGACGACAAGCGCACCGACTGCATCATCATCGTCATGCAGCGCCTGCATCAGGAAGACCTGATCGGCCATGTGCTGAGCAAGGGCGACGACTGGGTTCACCTGGACCTCCCCGCCATCGCGGAAGTCGAGCAGGACATACAGATCGGTCCCGATCGCTGGCATCGCCGCGAACCGGGTGGATTGCTGCAGCCTGTCCGTGAGCCGCTATCTGTCCTCAACAAGCTCAAAGTAAACATGGGTTCGTTTCACTTCGCGGCCCAGTACCAGCAGCGACCGATCCCCGAGGATGGCGAGATCCTGAAATGGTCCTGGTTCCGCACCTATGAGACCGAACCGTCCGATCACGATGCCCAGGTGGTCCAAAGCTGGGACACAGCATCCAAGGCCGGCGAGTTGAACGATTACAGCGTCTGCACGACGTGGCTCATCAAGGACAAGAAATACTACCTGCTCGACGTCTTCCGCCAGAAGCTGGATTTTCCCGAACTTCGGCGCGCCATCATCGAACTGGCGCAACAGTTCGAACCCTACGCCATCCTGATCGAGGACAAAGCCTCCGGCATGGCGCTGCTACAGCAACTGGAAGCCGAACGGTCCATCCGCACCCCCATCGCCATAGAGCCACACGGCGACAAGATCACTCGAGCGTCAGGTGAGTCCCCGGCCATTGAGGCAGGCGATGTACTGCTACCAACCAACGCCCCATGGCTTACGGACTTCCGCAACGAAATCTCCCAATTCCCTAACGGTCGCCACGACGATCAGGTCGACAGCATGACCCAGATGCTCCACTGGCACCGCACGCGGGAGGAATATGTCACAAACTTCACGGTCACATTTGCGCATTGAGCTGCACGGGAGAGCGGAGGACTGGCGGTAACACTTCAACACCTTTCGAACGCACAGCTCAATCTGCTGCCGCCCACCGGCTCCAGAAGCCATTTCGCCAAAGTCGATCACGCGGTGCTACGCTGCAAATCGACAGGCCAATACCGGTTCGTCCCAACCGCCGAAACTTTAACTCCAGCGGTGGGCCACCTTAATGGAGCAAGCCAGTTGCTGCACAATCTGCTTCCCTGAAGATGACGTATTATTATCAGAATCGATGGGGAAACGGGCACTGGTCACTTCATTAGAACCGTGTTGCAGCTGTCATATCGATGCCAGCGACGAATTTAAAAGAAGCTACAAACGCTACAGGCCGGCGATAGCTTTAATCTCGAGATAGTCTTCCAGGCCCCAAACAGAACGTTCGCGTCCGTTGCCAGATTGTTTGAATCCCCCAAACGGAGTATCCAACCCCAAAGAGTCTCCGTTGATTTCAACCATGCCTGAACGCAAGCCCTTTGCAACACGACGTGCGCGATCGCTGTCCTGAGTTTGAACGTAATTCCCGAGGCCGTAAGGCGTGTCGTTGGCGATCGTCAGGGCTTCGTCCTCATCGGAAAACGGGATCATGACAAGTACCGGTCCGAAGATTTCTTCCTGTGCAATTTTCATATCGTTACTTACGTCGGCGAAGATCGTCGGCTTGATGAAATAGCCGGCATTGAGTCCGTCCGGCTTGCCGGTGCCACCTGCAACCAGTCGCGCACCCTCATCGATGCCATCTTGGATGAGGCCCTGGATCTTGTTCCATTGCGTTTCGCTGACAACGGGACCGATATGACGACCATCCTTGTGAGCCGAAGCGACCTCGATGCGTTCGGCGACATCGACGGCCCGTTGCACCGCTTCGTCATAGAAGGATTTCTCGACAATCATGCGCGTCGGAGCGTTGCAGGACTGGCCCGAATTCATGAAGCAGTGGCGGACGCCGCGCTCAACAGCCTTGGGGTCGGCATCGGCGAAAATGACATTTGCGCCCTTGCCGCCCAGTTCAAGGCTTACACGCTTAACGGTATCCGCGGCGGCCTTGGTAATGAGCGCGCCTGCGCGCGTTGAACCGGTAAAGCTCACCATATCCACGTCGGGATGAACGGAAAGCGCGCTGCCGGCGCCCTCTCCATCGCCATTGATCATGTTAAAGGCGCCGGCGGGGAAACCCGCTTCGTCGATCATGTCCGCGATGACCATCGAGGATAGGGGTGCGATCTCCGATGGTTTGAGCACGACGGTACAACCTGCCGCCAATGCGGGCGCGATCTTCAGCATCACCTGGTTCATGGGCCAGTTCCATGGCGTGATGAGCGCCGCCACCCCGATTGCCTCGTAGACAAGCAGATCGTCGCCTTGTTCACGCTCGAACACGAATGCGCTCGCCGCGCGGATCGTCTCGCGGATGTGCCCGGCACCAGCCGCCCATTGCGCCTGTTCCGACAGCGCTTTCGGCGCTCCCATCTCCATGGAGATGGCGTCGATAATTTCCGCCTTGCGATCGTCGTATATGTCACGAAGTTTTTCGAGCAGTGAAATTCGTTTCTCTGCGGGAGTTGCCGACCACGCCGGAAAGGCCGACCTGGCTGCGGCGACCGCCGCATCGACATCATCCTGCCCGGCGAGCGAAATGGTGGCGCAAACCTGTTCGGTGGAAGGGTCGATCACATCGAGTTTCTTTGCACTTCTGGGTGCAACCCAGTTGCCGTCTATATAGAAATTTCTGTTGTCCACTGCGCGGTCACTGTTCGTCATTGTGGTTCTCCAATCAGATGCGACCGAGAACATACGGCCACTGCTCTAGGCGCGTTAACTTGTCTACTTGTAGGACAACAAAGCGTGTGGTATCAACCCGTCGTTGAGGAAGGGAGCTGCCGTGCTGTCATCGGTGAAAGAGACCGAAGGGTATGCCAGTCAGTTCCTGGAGGAACTGGCCGTCATTGTCGGCAAGCTAGGCCTTGTCGACCGCCATCAGAATCTGTCGCGTTATTTCGAAGACTGGTCAGGCGACAATGCGGGCGACGGCGTTGCTGTCGTGCGGCCCGCGACGGTCGACGAGGTTTGCAAGGTCGTGCGCCTCTGCGCCAACAACGATGTTCCTGTCATACCGCAAGGCGGTAACACTGGCCTCGTCGGAGGGGCAGTTAAGAGTGGCGGCGGATGTGTTGTGATCAGTCTGGAACGGCTCAACGGCTTGCGCCGTATTGATCCCATCAACCTAACGGCAACCGTCGATGCCGGTTGTATCCTCCAGGATGTCAAGACAGCTGTGGGCGACCACGATTGTGCATTTCCCATATCGCTGGGTGCGCAAGGCAGCGCCCAAATCGGCGGTATCGTTTCCACCAATGCGGGTGGCACCGAGGTGGTGAAATACGGCATGACCCGCAACAATATTCTGGGTCTAGAGGTCGTGTTGCCGGACGGAACGCTCTGGAGCAATCTTACGGGTTTGCGTAAGGACAATCGCGGTCCGGACTTGTCACAGCTCTTCATTGGGGGCGAAGGCGCGTTTGGAATCGTCACGGGCGCCTGTCTGAAACTGTCTCCAGCTCCAGGGACTGTGGAAACGGCCTATATCGGCTGCTCCGGTTTTGACGATGCGATGACGCTTTTGCAGCAGTTGCGGTCACAGTGTCATGAATTCCTGTCGGGATACGAGATCATGTCGGGCGAGTGCCTTGCCTTTGCCAGGCTCGCCGATCCGGACTTGCGGGTGCCGCTGGACGCACCATGCGCAGTGTATGTGCTCATCGAACTTTCCTGCGCCGGTGATCTGGCGCTGCGCGACATTCTGGAAGCTGTTCTGGCTGATGCGCATGAAGCTGGAACCATCATCGACGCCGCCATTGCCCAGAACAAGTCGCAGGCCAGTGATTTCTGGCGTATCCGGGAAGGGCTGGTCGAGGGCCATGTGATCAACGGTTATCACGTCCGCTCCGACGTCTCGGTGACGTTGGACAACATTCCGCCACTTATCGATGCGCTTGAGGAAATGCTGCGCACAGAGTTCCCGGAGTGGACACCGCAGGCTTACGGGCACGCCGGAGATGGCAACGTCCATTTCAACGCCATCCCGCCAGCTGCTATCGGCGCGAATGAGGCGCGCAGCGTCGGCAAGCGGATCGAGGGTCGGATATTCGGGATCGTCGGTTCATTCGATGGCTCTTTCAGCGCCGAGCACGGCATTGGACGCACGAAGCAGGCTGTATTTCAGAACGAAGGTGATCCGGTCAGTCTTGGGCTTCTGGCATCTTTTAAGCATGCCATCGACCCGGCCAACCTGATGAACCCGGGCTGCCTGGTTGCGGAAGGTGTCGCCCGTCTGGCGCAAGTTGAAGAGTTAAGGCTGTGAAGAGACCGTCTACGATCATCGGTGAAACCAATCACCTGCCGTCCAGGGTCGCGGCGCACATCGTGCGCGAGATCAAGGACGGACGGCTGAAATCTGGCGAGAAGCTGAGCGGTGAAAACCAGCTCGCCGAGCAATACGGCGTCAGCCGCAATGTGCTTCGCGAGGCCATTTCCCAACTGCGGGCGGATGGTGTGATCCGCGCGCGTCAGGGCGTCGGTGCATTCGTGATGCCGCCCGAAGAGTCCAAGGTCATCAGGCTTGATCCTGAAATGGCGAAGAGCCGCCAAGGCATGGGACAACTGTTCGAGTTGCGTGGCATTCTGGAAACCGAGGCCGCCGCCCTTGCTGCCCCCAACATGACTGACGAGACCGTCTCCGTCCTCCGCCATACCCTTGAGCGTATGTCGGGAGCGGAGCGTCGCGAAGAGGGAAGTATTGACGCCGATATCGCCTTCCACGCCGAAATCGCAAAAGCCACCGGCAATGAGTATATCAGCACGTTCATCAACTACATCGCCCTGCAAACCCGCCAGTCCATCCATCTAGCGCGCCGCACCGGGTCGGAGCAAATGGTGATCGACCCTACTCTTGCCGAGCACAACGCAGTCATCGATGCCCTAGCCGAGCGCGATGCCGAGAAGGCGCGAGCCGCCATGCGCGCGCACATCAAAGGCGCGGCAGACCGTGTTTCCACGCCAATCGATATTCTCCTGTTTGAAAAGGACTGATCCATGTCTTTGGGCAAAGTGAAGGCCATTACCGACATCTGCATTTTGGTCGAAGACGTCGAAAAGACGATCGCGTTCTATACCGAGAAACTCGGTTTTGACGTACGCCGTAAAGCGGAAGGGTTCGTCGACTTTCACGGGCCGGGCGTAACGCTCGCAGCTTGGGAAATCGACCATATCAGCGAGAATACCGGCGTTTCCGGTGCGCGCGCACCCAAAGGCGTGAACAAGGCCTGTATCGCAGTGGAACTGGAGTCACCCCAACTCCTGGATGACATCTATGAGCAGTTACGGGAACGGGGCGTGCAATTCAAAAGCCCGCCGGACAACTACTCCTGGAACGCCCGCTGTGTCTATTTTCTCGATCCCGATGACATGCTCTGGGAGCTCTACGCCTGGAACGAAGGAGGAGCTGACGCCTACCACGACGTGACCAAGCGGAATTCATGACGACCAATCCAACAAGGAGGAAAGACAATGAACAACAAACACAACTTGGACCGCCGAAGATTCCTGACGACGACCGGAGCGGGCGTTCTGGCGCTGGGCAGCGGGATACAACTCGTCCTGCCGACCAGGGCGTCCGGTGCGGACAAGGCCAAGGTCGTCGTCAAGTATGACTGGCTGATCTCGAACGGCCAGATGGGCGACGTCGTCGCATTGCACAAGGGCTATTTCGAAGACGCCGGACTCGATGTCGAGTTCAGCCCTGGCGGCCCCAATTCGGCGACGGTCCCGCCGGTGATTTCCGGCGCTGCGAGCCTCGGCCAATTTTCCGATGCGGCGCAGTTGTTTTCAGCCCGCGCCGGCGGAGTCCCGATCAAGATCATCGCAGCGGGCTTCAGAACCGGCCCGTATGCTTTTACCTCGAAACCCGAAAAGCCCCTACGCAGTGTCGAGGATCTGAAAGGTCTTACAATCGGCATTCAACCGACGGCTCGGTTCGTGATCGAGGCGATTGCCGCAAAGGCCGGTATAGAGATGAGTGAACTCAAAACCGTCAATGTCGGTTTTGACAAGGCACCGCTCGTGCGTGGCGAAGTGGATGCCATTGGCGGCTGGATTACCAATACTCAAGCCCTGAGTGTTGTCGGTGAAGACCGTATCGACCTCTTGGCGAGTGATTTAGGACTGCCTGCGTACTCCAACGTCTATTTTGCCACCGATGCGGCAATCGAGAACAACGCCGATACCCTGGCCGCCTTTATCGGTGCTGCCGGCAAGGGTTGGGGCTTTGTCCATTCCAACCCTCAAGAAGCCGTCAACATTCTCGTCGACAACAACGACGGCATCAGCGAGGAGTGGGAGCTCAAGACGGTCGATCTCATTCTGAAGCTGAGCTTCGACGACAAGACAGCCGAAAAAGGTTGGGGCACGTTCGATCCGGCATCGCTGGATGAGCAACTGGCTCTCTACGACAGCATTGGCCAATATACCAATGGCAGACCATCGCTCGAGGACGTTCACACCACAAAGATTCTGGAAATGACGTCCGATGCACGTCCGAAACTTGACTATTCCGGAAAATGACACCGGCGGTTGAAACCAGTCGTCTCGACGTCGGTTATCGCGGCACCAACGTTGATGTGATCGTGCTGACCGACGTCAACCTGACGATACCCGCCGGGGAGTTTCTGACAATCCTTGGTCCATCCGGTTGCGGTAAATCAACGTTGCTTCGCGTTGTGGCGGACCTTCTGGAGCCGATTTCCGGTGATGTAAAAGTTCTGGGTGATACGCCCAGGGCAATCCGTAAAAATTGTCAGACAGGGTTCGTGTTTCAGGAAAGCACGTTGCTGCCGTGGCGGACCGTGAATGAGAACGTCAATCTTCCCGCCATTGTTGGCGGCAGCAATTCGACTAGGCTGACTTCGAGCCGTATCCACGAACTGCTGGCCCTAATGGGGCTCGAGGGCCTTGGAGAGCGTTATCCACACGAGCTTTCCGGCGGCCAACGCCAGCGGGTGGCAATAGCACGCGCGCTGGTGGACGAACCCAAATTGTTGCTGATGGATGAACCGTTCGGCGCGCTGGACGAAATCACCCGCGACCGGCTCAACGACGAATTGCTGGAAATATGGCGGCGAACGGAAACCACAATCCTGTTCGTCACGCATTCCATTCAAGAGGCGGTTTATCTCGGACAACGCGTGATGATGTTGGCCGCCAAACCCGGACGTATTGTTTCCCTTACCGACATGAGATCCTGGAAAAAGGAAGGAAACGCCTGTGAGAGGGATGCGCCGGAACTGATTTCGGCAATAACAGATTTGCGCAGTGAACTGGAACGGATTTCATGAACCGGAAACCCCTGTCCAAATCGCTGCAAACCGTTCTGCCGATTTTCGGCATATCCTCCATACTTCTGGCATGGCAATTTCTGCTGCCCTGGTCCGGCGTTCCCAACTACATAGCGCCAACGCCTACCCAGATTTTTCAGGTGTTCATAAAGCAATGGCCGCTTCTGGTTTCGAATTTCACGCCGACGTTCATCGAGGCAGTTTCCGGTTTTGTCATCGGCAACACCGCTGCAGTCCTGCTGGCAGTGGTGTTTGCCTATAGCCGGTTTGTCCAGGCCGCCTACTTTCCGGTCATCCTGTTTTTCAACACCATTCCGATCCTCGCTCTGTCACCGATCATCATTCTTATCTTTGGATTGGGAATGACGCCCAAGATCATCATTGCCGCGGTGATCTGCTTTTTTCCGACTCTGGTGAACATGATACGCGGTTTGAGCTCCTCCACACACAACGAGGAGGAACTGTTCCGGGTGCTTTCCGCAACACCATGGGAAACGTTCTGGCGCTTAAGGTGGCCGAGATCATTACACATGCTGTTCTCATCCTTGCGCATCGCATCGGCAACGGCAGTTATCGGTGCCATTGTAGGCGAATGGATTGGGGCCGACAAAGGGCTCGGCGCGTTGATCATTCAGGCAACTTTCAACTATCAATCCGACAAGCTTTACGCGGCAATCGTCATGTCGTCTTCGCTTTCGATTTTTCTGT
Source organism: uncultured Alphaproteobacteria bacterium (assembly GCA_963799325.1). Taxonomy (GTDB): domain Bacteria; phylum Pseudomonadota; class Alphaproteobacteria; order Rhizobiales; family Rhizobiaceae; genus Pseudahrensia. The sequence continues at coordinate 114,736 of CAWCWS010000010.1, forward strand.
TTCTCGCAGTTGTTCTCATTGAACGCCGCGTGATCAGACATCACTAGACGGGCATCGACAAAGCTTAATACCCGGTTCAAGAAGGGAAGTCATGAAATTGCTCAGGTCTGGAGAAACCGGTTCCGAACTGCCCGGCCGACATTGTCATGTCTGGATGGCGCCCGTTTGCCAATGTGGACCTGTCGCGGATTTGTGCCGCTCCTTTGAGAGCATATTCTGCAACAAAAGAGATGATCTATGGGACGCAAACTGAGCTACCCCCCGAAATCAGGACACTGACGTAAGCTACGATTTGCTGTCTGCTGATCTCCGACAATGAGGAGATTTAAGATGTCAAAACGCAAGCAACATGCCCCGGATTTCAAGGCGAAGGTGGCTTTGGAAGCCGTGAAGGGCGAGGAGACGATATCCGAACTGGCGAGCCGGTTTGGGGTTCATCCAACGATGATCCACCAGTGGAAGCGGGCGCTTCTCGACGGCGCGTCGGGCGTCTTCGAGCGGGGCAGCCGGAAGCCGCCGGAGATCGACGAGGATCAGATCCGTGATCTACATGCCAAGATTGGGGAACTGGCGGTAGCCAACTCTTTTTTGGAGCGAAAGCTCAAACCCTGGATCGGGAAGTGAGGCGCTCGATGATCGATCCTGCACACCGGGACCTATCGATTGGCCGCCAGTGCGAACTGCTGTCGATCTCACGGTCGTCGTTTTATTATCGGCCCGTCGGCGAGAGTGAGTTCAACCTCATTCTGATGCGTCAGATCGACGAACAGTTCCTGGAGACACCGTTCTACGGCGTGCGCCAGATGACCTGGCATTTGCGCAACGAAGGGCACCCGGTGAACGAGAAGCGCATCCGTCGTCTTATGCGATTGATGGGGCTCATGCCGATCTACCAGAAGCCGAACACCAGCAAGCCCGCGAAGGGGCACCGGATATGGCCATATCTCTTGCGTGGGTTGCGAATTGACCGGCCCAATCAGGTCTGGTGCTCCGACATCACGTATCTGCCGATGCGGCGGGGCTTTCTATATCTGGTCGCCATCATGGACTGGCACACGCGCAAGGTCCTGAGCTGGCGTATCTCGAATACCTTGGAAGCCGACTTCTGCGTCGATGCGCTGAACGAAGCCATCCTTCGGTTCGGCCCGCCTGAGATAATGAATACCGATCAAGGATCGCAGTTCACATCGTTCGCCTGGACCGACCGGCTCCGGCGAACGGGCATCCGCGTCTCAATGGACGGCAAGGGCCGCTTCCTCGACAACATCTTCATCGAACGCCTGTGGCGCAGCATGAAGTACGAGTGCGTCTACCTGCATGCATGGGAGACCGGTTCGCAGGCCCGAGCCGGGATCCGTAAATGGATGACATTCTACAACAACCAACGACCGCATTCAGCGCTTGGCGGAAAGCCGCCGGCGATGTTCTACTGGCAACGAAACACGATCACGCAAACCGATCAGCAGGAGCAGAGAGTAGCTTAAAATGCGCCAGATCCTGTCCAACGATTGGGGAGTAGCTCACCCTCGCGATACGATCTGCGCTGACGGAATGCGCCGCTACCGCGCCAGCAAACACGACTGTGAGACCTGCGCATTGAAACACCGATGCGTTCCGAAGGAACCTGCTCGCAAAATCCTACGGTCTACAAACGAAGGCGCCAGAGATATGGCGCGCGATATCGCGAAGACGGATGCCTACGTTATCTCGCGGCACCAGCGAAAGAAGGTTGAGATGCTCTTCGCGCACTTAAAACGCATTCTAAAGCTCGACCGCCTGCGCCTTCGAGGACCAAATGGAGCAAGAGACGAGTTCCACCTCGCAGCCACAGCCCAGAACCTCAGAAAGCTGGCGAAGTTGGTTCCGGTAGCAGAGCAACGCAGTCGCAAGAGCCGTCACGAACCAATCTCAAACCGCTCAAAACTCCGACTTTTTCAACAAAATCGGCCGGATCCTGCCGCTCAACGACCGCTAAAAACCAGCGCTCAACTCGTTTGAGAAATCCAGTGCGTGTCCTTTTCGCCCTCCGGATAGTCGTCGGAATAAACGTTGATCGCGGTCTGGAAGATGGCCGGATGGCCCTTCACGCCGGGAATCTCGTATTCGGTCGGCTTGTAATCGTCGTGGTTGCCGCTCCAGGCATTGGCATCTTTCCAGCGAGCGACATTGACGAATTGAAACGTCTGGTTGCCGACGCCGGTGTTGCGGTGGAGATGGGTCTCGATGAAACCGTCGCGCTTGCTGAAGAACTCGGCGGTCCGACGCCAGTTTTCGAGAAACTCCTTTTCCTTGTCGGCGGGAACGTTGAAGACGTTAATGAGGGTGACGGCCATGAATTTTCTCCAGGCAGGTGAGGATGAGCCGGGCTCCGTGGTCTGCGGAGCCCGGCCTTCTGGCGGGGCTTCGGCGCTTACGGCTTGAAGATCAGCTTCTCGGTGTCGATGTCGCCACGCAACATGTCGAACTCCTTGGCGACCTCGACATAGGCATCGAGATCTTCCTTGGTGATCTTGGCCGACCAATCGCGCTTCGCGTCCGTGCTGAAGTTGAGATACTTCTTCATGCTGGCCTGGTTGCCTTCGAGATCAGTGCCGATCTGTTCCACCGCCGCTTCCATGCACTTCTGGAATGACGCGATGGCTTTGGGGTTGGCACGCGCCCACTCTCCGCTGGCGATCCAGAATGTCAGCGTCATATCGGGGTTGGTGGCGCCGTAATATTCGGTGCCCGCCAGTTCACCGATCTTGTTGGCGATAAGGGCCGTGCGGATGGGCTCCGCCGCGAGCACGGCGTCCACAGTGCCGGACTTCAGAAGCTCCGGCATCCGCGGGAACGGGGCCTCGACGAAGGTGACCTTCGTGTCGTCCACACCGCCCAGACGTAGCCATTTGCGGAACATCAAGTCGCCCACGCTCATGATGCCGGGCACACCGACGGTCATGCCCTCGACGTCCTTGGCGGAGTTTACGGACTTGCCCGGTGCGCTCACGATGCTGATGCCTTCATTGCCTTCGATGGAACGGCTGGATCCGGCGACTACCACAAGATCAAGACCGTTCTCGACGGCAGGCAGCATGTTGGTGGCCGTGCTCATGCCGATCTGCAGCGAGCCGGAAAGCAGTGCTGGCGGAATGGACGTCACGACGGGAATTTTGACCAGCTCGGCATCGAGCCCCTCTCCGGCGAGGCACCCGTTATCGGCGGCCACCATCGCAGGCAGCAAGTCGATTGACGGCGGATATCCGATGGCCATCTTGGCTTGTTGAGCAAGCGCGGACGTGCTGGCCAGCAGACCGACGAGCGCGAATGTGGCGAACCCCTTTGTCTTCGTAAGCATGATGTTCTCCCTTTGGTGTTTTTGTTGAGACATTACCGAGCGCGCCAGCGAAACAACCGACGTTCGATCCAGACGAGGCATTGCGAGACGGCGAGACCGATCAGTCCGATGACGATCAAATTCGCGTAGAGGTCCGCGCTGCGAAAGGTTCGTTGAGCGATGAAAATGTCGTAGCCAACGCCCGGCAGAGAAGCCTGCATCTCGGTGACGACGGCGAGGATGAGCGCGAGCGCCAAAGCGATCCGAAGACCCGACATGATGTCCAGCGAGGCCGAGGGCAGCGCGATGCGGGTGAGAAAGCGCGCCGTCGACATCTGATACATTGCGCCCACTTCGTGCAGCTCACGGGGAATGTTGCGGAACCCCTCGATGGACCCGAGGAGGATCGGCCAAATGGCCCCGAAAGCGACCACCGCGACGGCCATGCCGTCATTTAGGCCGAAAATGAGAATGGCGACAGGAATGGCGGCGGACGCAGGAAGGGGGCGAAACGCCTCTAGCGTCGGCATCAGTAGGTTTTGCGCGAAACGCGACATGCCGATGAGAGCACCCAGCCCGATGCCGAGCCCGGCGGCGAGCAGCCATCCCAGAAGCATCCGCCAGGTGGTGGAGATGATGCTGGACCATAGGCTGCCACTCGTCAGATCGCCCCAGATGACGGCGAAGGTGTCGCTGGCATGGGGCAGGAACACCCGCCCGACCGCACCGCTGCGTGCCGTCATTTCCCAAACCAGCAACACGGCGAACGTGAACGCGATGCTGGCCGCGGTCGTGGTGAGCATGGATTTGCGAGCGATCACGACACGCCCTCCATGGACCGGGGCACGATGCGCGTGGCAAGCGCGTTGACGGCTACACCAACGACAGCGAGCCAGACGAGATAGGCGTAGAGGAGATCGGGCCTGAAGGCCTGCTGTGCCGCAATGAGCGCGTAGCCGAGACCACTTGGATTGGCGAGAATTTCCACCGTCACCGCGACGATGAGCGCAAACCCGATGGCCGTGCGGAAGCCCACCGCCACCCGGGAAACGATGGCCGGGACAATGATAGAGAACAGCTTACGCACTGGCGACAATTCCAGCGTGGCCGCCACCTCCAGATGCCTTCGTGCGATGGAGCGGGTTGCGGCCATGGTGGAAATCATGATCGGCCAGATGCAGGCATAGGCCACGACGCTCGATTCCATCCCGAGCCCGAAGCCGAATACGAGAAGTGCCAGCGGCGTGAACGCAATGGCCGGGATCGCCCGCAACACTTCGAGAACGGGGCGTGAGATGCTCTCGAACCAGGGCTGGAACCCAAGCGCCACTCCGAGCGCAAAGCCGACCACGGTGGCAAAGGCCAGCCCGATGCCCGCCGCGATGAGCGTTTCCCACGTCGCGCGGAACAAGGCTCCGCTGGCTGCCGCGTCGACACCGGCCGCAAGGATGGCCGTGGGGCGCGAAAAGGCTCCTTCGTCGATGACGTCGGTGGCAGCACCGATCTGCCATCCTGCAACTAGAATGGCGGGAACGATCAAGGAGAGGGGGGAAAACCTCATCGATTTAATGGCCGGCAATCAGGCCATGAAGGGAGTGGCGCATGGCGAGAAACGCCGGATCTTCGCGCGTGGTCACTTGATTGCGCGGGCGGGCGAGGTCGACATCGATCCGCTCGACAATGCGCCCGGGATTGGAGGCGAGCACAATCACCTCGTCGCCAAGATAGATGGCCTCCTCCAGATCGTGGGTGATAAAAACCACCGTCATGCCCTGCGCCACAACGAGCGAAAGCAATTCGTCTTGCAAGGATGCGCGCGTCATGGCGTCGAGGGCGCCGAACGGTTCGTCCATCAGCATGATGCTGGGATCCTGCGCGAGACATCGAGCGATCTGGACCCGTTGCTGCATTCCGCCCGACAATTCAGATGGATATTGCGTGGCCGCGTCCGTCAGGCCCGTCGTGTCGAGCAGACGGTCGACGGTACCGTCGATCTCGGCCCGCGAGCGCCCGGTACCTTCGAGGCCAAGGGCCACATTCCCGCGGACCGTCCGCCAGGGCAGCAATGCCCGCCCGTAGTCCTGAAAGACGATCGCCCGGTCGCGCGACGGGCCGGTAACGGGTGCACCTTCGTAGTGGATGCTGCCCGTTGTCGGCTGTTGCAGCCCCGCAATCTGCCGCAGCAGGGTTGTCTTCCCGCAGCCCGACGAGCCGACGATGCACAGGATACGGCCGGGCGCCAAGGACATGGAGATGTCTTCGAATACCAGGTGGTCGCCGAAGCTCATGGATACGTCGCGCACGTCAAGTGCGGGCGCGACGTCCTGTCCAGCATCCTGCAAAATCATGGGAGCGACGGCTGCCACCATCAGATTTTCATCATTTCTTCAGGCGGCTGCGGGCCCCAGACGTTGGAGGCGTTGGGTCCACGTTCCCAGACCTTGGGCCGCTGCGGGCTGTCCTCGTGCCAGGGGCGAGGCTCGAAATAGCCGAGCGACTCGTCCGTCATTTGATCGAGTTCAGCGAAGAGCTCGGTGATGAGGCCGTTCGGTCCCTTGTGATAGGTAAAGAGGTTGTGCCCGATGCCGTGGCGGCCCGGCCCCCACATCAGGCGATAGTCGTTTTGCGCCAGGATGTCGGCAGCGGTCTGGATGTGGTTCCAGTCGCGCAGCTCGAAAGCCGTGTGGAAATGGGCGTCCTTGCCCGTTTCCACGAGGTTGATCGTGTGGTGATCGGTACCGCAGCGCAGGAAGGAAAAAAAGTCGCCCATCCAGTCCGACACGCGAAAGCCCAGCACGTCGCAATAGAACTCGGTCGCCTTTTTGACGTCGGTGACGTGGAAGGCGACGTGGCCGAGCTTCGAGGTCTGGATCCCCTTGCCAGTGAAGTCGCGCGTGACCGGATCGGGCTGCTGGAAGACATGCATCTGCGTGCCCTTGGTGTCCTCGAAGCGCACCATCTTGGCGATGTTCGGCTCCGGATCGCTTACGGTCTCGACCTTCAGGCCGAGCTTCTCGGTCTGCTTCGCAAAATCGGCCAAGTCCTCATCGGGCGCGATCTGGAAGGCGATGGTGCTGCACCGCGCGTTCGGGCCTTCGGTGAGCGCGATGGAGTGATGGTCGACGGTACCGCCGAGGTAGGTGATGCCCTTCTCGGCCCCGACATGGGCAAGTCCTAGCACGTCGGTGTAATACTCGGTTTGCGCCTGTAAGTCGGGTGTCTCGTAGGCGGCGTGGGACAGTTTCTTCACGCGGATCATTTAGGTGTCTCCATTCAGGTCAGGGTCGAAATGGTCGATGAGTGCCGCGACGTCGCGCTCGCCGACGGTGGGGATAGCGGCTTCGTAGATCGTGCTCAGCGCGTCGATCAGATCGGTCCCGACACCGTGCTCGCGGGCGGTCTTTCCAGCCTCGTCGAGATAATATTTCAGCGCGACGGGCGAGCCCTGCACGGGGGTGAACTTGCGTTCCGCCATCCACGGGGCGCGGATGCGAAACTGCACGGACGACCCGCTACCGGCCGCCAGTGCTTCGATAAGCAACTTTTCGTCGAGTCCCATTTTCAGCGCCAGCGCCATCGCCTGCGCGGCGCCCGCGATGTCGAGTGCGACGAGCACATTGTTTACGAGCTTGGCTTTGGTCGCGGAGCCGAACGCACCAAGATGCATGCACTGGTCCGTAAAGCCGCCGACCACGGATGCAGCCGCCTCGTAGTCCTCGGCGTCGCAGGCGAGGAAGACCATCGCCTTGCGTGCGCTCACCATGCCCGGCGTGCCGCTGACCTCACCGTCGATGTAGGTGACGTTCCGCTCGGCGAGCGGTGCGACATAGCATTGCTTGATCTCGACAGGGTGGGAGCCGAGCTCAATGACCGTGACCCCCTCGGCCACGTTGGCCACCAAGCCATCCAGCCCGTCCATGACGGAGCGCAGGGCGTCCGGTCCCGGAAGGCAGGACAGCACCATTTCGGCATCTTTCACCGCGTCGGCGATGGACGCCGCCGCCATGCCGCCAGCCGCCGTGAACTCGTCCATCGACGAGCGGCGATAGCCGATTACATCGTGGCCGGCGGCCATCATGTGGGCGGCGACCGGCATTCCGATCTTTCCCAGTCCCAGCATCGCGATACGCATGATGTTCTCCTCCTTGGCGCTCTCCGTTAGGAAAGCGTCGATCCCTTGTCGGACAGCGTGACCGTCAAGGTCAGCGACCCTTCGTTCACCTTCCATGGGCGAACGGTGAAGCTTCGTCTCGTGCGCTGCGAGAGCGGGTCGGCGGCGATTATGGCCTTGGCCGCTTCCAGGCTTTCGGCGCGCAGGATCGTGAGCCCGTCCCCCGGTTCGCCGTTGCCGAGCGGCCCGGACGCGAACAGGGCGCCTTCGCGCTCCAGTTCGATCATGTAGTCGAGATGGTCCGCCAGATGCGGGCCGATATCCTCGCCGCTGCCCTGCGACATGACCACGAAAAGATCGAGGCCGAGCATTTTGGAGATCATCTCCAACGCGCGTGGCTCGGGTTTGCTCTGCATCGGATCAGGCCTTCTCGGTTTGCACGCAGCGGTTCGACAAGGTGCCGAGCCCCTCGATTGTAACGGCCACTTCGTCGCCCGGCCTAAGAAATTCGCCCTTAGGCATTCCCACGCCTGCAGGCGTGCCTGTGGCGATGACATCGCCCGGCATCAGCGTGATGTGGCGGCTCAGATAAGCGATCTGCTCCTCAATGGAGTGGACCATCTGGCTCGTATTTGAGTCCTGTTTCACCACTCCGTTGACCGACAGGCTGATAGAGAGATTGCCAGGATCCGAAATGCGGGAAGCCGGTGTCAACCACGGACGCATCGGGGCCGCGTCGGTGAAGCACTTCTGCCCGATCCAGTCGTAGATGAAGGGGTTGTTTTCACGCTTAATATAATCGCGCGCCGACAGATCATTCACGATGAGGTAGCCAGCGACCGCGCCCAAAGCGTCGCCCTCGGAAATGTTGGTCGTGCGCTTGCCGATCACGACCCCAAGCTCCGCCTCCCAATCCACCTGATCAGAAAAGATCGGAAGATGGACATCGGCGCCGTGGCCGATGATTGAGGGGGCCGAAGTCTTGATGAACAGCCAAGGCTCTGCGCCCTTCTCCATGGAGGGGGCGGAACCCGTCATCTTCTTCACGAAGTCACCCATCTCTTCGAGATGGTCCCAATAGTTGGCGCCAGCGCAATAGAAAGTACCGGGGTAGAGCACCGGAGCGTCGAGCACTGCATCCGCCACGGCCATTCCGCCGCCGTCGGGAGCGGCCATGTTGTCCAACCGACGGCAAGTGTTATCCCAATCCTGCAGCAGATCCATCGCGCTCAACTCCTGCCCACCTAGCAGGTCGGACGCATAATGAATGCGACCGTTCACGATGACGCCAGCGACGGCGCGGGTGTCACCGTCGGCGCGAAAGCTCGCAAGTCTCCAGTCGTTTGACATCATCGGCCCTCCCACTGGACATCACGGTCGAGCCTCCCAGCTCGATTGGTACCGTAACGTACTTTACGGCTAGGCTAGACTGCAACCACGCTTCCTGTAAACCCATGAGCAACACGAATTTATCGAGGGCGGAAAACGGGTGGCAAATGGCATGGGCACGAACAACGGTCCGGTGACGACATGGCTCTCGTAAGAGCACTAGCTGCCGACGATGCGCCCGAGAAGGAAGCCAAGCCTGCTTCGCGCGCGGGTCGCGAGAAGCAGGACCGCATCGTGCGCAAGGCGATGCAACTCTTCCTCGATAGGGGCTACGACTCGGTGTCCATCAACGACATCATCAACGCCGTCGGTGGATCGAAGGCCACAATCTACAGCCATTTTGGCAACAAAGTTGGTTTGTTGAAAGCGGTCATCGAGACCATCTGCGCCGATGTAACCATCGGTATCGACATCGATGCAGAAGGGTCGGTGGAGGATCAATTGCGTCGTATCGCAACCAGTTTCCTCACCGGCGTTTTGACCGAGCGGGGGCTCAAGGTCCACCGCATGATGGCCACTATCGGACGTCGGCACCCCGAGGGTGGTCGCATGTTCTACGAGTCCGGTCCAGCCGAGGCCTACTCCATCATCGCACAGTGGATGACTCGGCAGCAGGCAGCAGGCATCATCGACCCCGACGCGGACCCCCTTAGTCTCGCGGTTCGGTTCCACGACATGATCCTCGGCGACCTTCAGATGAGCTGGCTGACCGGAAGGCGTGAAACGATCACGAAAGGGGATATCGAAAAGCGTGTGAACGACGCCGTGCCATGGTTCCTCGCAGGTTGTACGACGCGCTCCCGAAAATAAGTTGCATTTGAAATATTTGCAAACGCAATGATTTTGAGCTAGCCTCTCGAAGCGGCGATCAGGCCGCATTCCTGGGAGGGTCTCGATATGCGTTCATCCTTTAAAGCTCTGGCCGGTGTTCTTGCGGTCGCATCCGCCCTCGTTGCGGGCACCGCAATGGCGGCCGACTACACGTTGAAGGTCGCGTCACCCACTAACAACGACGCCATTCTACAATGGATGCAGTCGTTCGAGCGGCGGGTCGAGGCGGGCTCCGACGGCGTTATCGAAGTCGAACTCTACCCGGCGAATCAGCTCGGGCAGATCCCGGCCACCATTGAGGGAGTGTCTTTCGGCACCATCGAAGTGACCGCTCCAGCATCGGGCTTCTTCGTCAATTTCGATCCGCGCTTCGAAATCTTCGACGTGCCTGGCCTGTTCGATGATTTCGCCCACGCGCAGGCGGTCCTGTCCGACCCGGAAGTGCTCGATCGCATCGCGACCTTCGGCAACGACAAGGGGCTCGCGCCCATCGCTGCCTTTCCGCACGGCCCGCTCGGGCTGTTGAGTCGCGCCAAGGTGGACACGCTTGCCGACCTTGACGGGCAGAAGATTCGCATCGCCGGTCCCACGGCGTTGAACACGGGGCCACTCACGTCGCTGGGCGCATCGCCCGTCTCCATGCCGCTGGGCGAGACATTGCCCGCGCTTCAAAACGGTACGGTCGACGGCTTCGTGGCCGGTCTGCCGGTCTTCACCACCGGTAAGTTCTACGACGTTGCCAAGGAGCTCGTAGTGATGCCGGAAAGCTATCTAATCGTGACGGCTGTCGCGAGCCAGACCTTTCTCGACACCATCGGGGACGACCTTGCCGAACTGGTGAAGACTTCGGGACGCGAAGCCCTTGGCGACGCGAACGGCTGGAACGCCGATTTCGTGGCTTCCTTGCGAGATGTCTGGAAGGACAATGGCGGCACGCTCGTTGAGTGGAACGAGGCCGACACGAAGGGATACCTGGACGCGGTATCCGCCACTCTTACCAGGGCCAATGCCGAGAATGCGGCGTTGGACGGTGAAGTCACGTTCTTCCGCGAGGCCGCTGCTCGGCTGGCGAAGTAGGGTCCGGCCCGTGAACGGCGTATCGAAAGTGCCTTTCCGGTACGCAGCCGAGCAAGTGGCGAGCGCGCTCACGGATACGCTCGCCATTCTGTTGCTGGCGATGGTGGCGCTGGTCTGCTTCGCGGCAGGGCTGCGCTATCTGGGCGGCATCTCCATGCCCTGGGTCGACGAAACGCTCGTCTTCGGTCTCGTCGCCATCGCTTTCCTTGGCGCACCGCGCGTCTCGCTGAACGACCTCCATTTGCGGATGAACCTGCTTTCGACCCGCCTGTCCGGTCGCGTGGCGACGATCATATCCTTCGGGGAGCGGCTGCTGACGATTGCGGTCTGCGGCTTCGTCGGATGGCATTCCCTTGCCGTGGTGATGCGGCTGTGGTCGAGCGGCACGCGCTCCAACATGGCCGGCATTCCATTGTGGTCCGCGCATTCGCTCGTGCTCGTCGGACTGTTCGGCATCGTGATCGTCGCGATTATCAAGTTGTGGCCCACAGCGGTGCTTCCGGGCGACGAGCCGAGCACGCAGCGATGATCTGGACGCTTCTCATGCTGCCCGTTTTGCTCATGCTGCTGGGCTATCCCATTTTTCTGGTGCTGCTGACGGCAAGCGCCGTGACGTTGATGGCGACCATGAGCATTCCGCCCATCGCGCTGCAGCAGTATTTGTTCGCGTCGGTGAATGCCTACGCGCTACTCGCGCTGCCGTTCTTCATTCTGGCAGGCGAGCTGATGGATCGTGGTGGCATCGCCAAACGGCTCGTCGACATGGTGTCAGCCGGGATGGGGCGCGTGCCCGGAAAGCTGCCGCTGACGGCCATATCGGCGGGCGCCATCTTCGGTGCCATCACCGGGGTCGGCGCAGCCTCGGTCGCAACCATCGGCAAGGTGGTGATGCCTTCGATGCGCGAGCAGCGAGTGGACGACGCCCACTCGGCCGGCTTGCTGGTTTCGGTCGGCGCGGTCGGCGTCATCATCCCGCCGTCCATTCCGATGATCGTCTATGCGGCGGCGGCGGATGCATCGCTGCCGAAGCTTTATGCGGCGGGCATTCTGCCGGGGTTGCTGATCGTTGTTCTCATGGGCCTCTACGTCGTCTGGTACGGTCGTCAACGGGGCAGCGAGCGTGGCGAGGCTTTTTCGACGAGCGTTTTTCTCTCTGCATTCGGACGTGGCATCTGGGCGGCGGGCGTCCCGATCGTCATTCTTGGCGGCATCTACGGCGGCGTCTTTTCGCCCACCGAAGCGGCGGGGGTGGCTTGCCTGTACGCGGCCGTCGTCTCCGCCTTCATCCTGCGCGATCTCTCGCTTAGGGACCTGATGCAGGCGGCACGCAATACCGTCTCGCTCACCTCGCAACTCGTCATCGTGATGGCCTGCGCGGGGGTGTTTTCCTGGCTCATCACCGTCAACCAAATACCGGCGCAGATGGTGGCCTCGATAGAGGCGCTTGCTTTGCCCGGCTGGGCCTTGCTGCTCACGCTGAACTTGTTGCTGCTCGCCGTTGGCTGTCTCATCGACCCGCTGTCGGCGATCCTGCTGCTGACGCCATTGCTGCTGCCGCTGGCGCAGGTGATCGGCGTTGATCCGGTTCATTTCGGCATAATCGTCACGATGAACCTTGCCATAGGCCTGTTCACGCCGCCCTTCGGCATCAACATCTTCGTCGTCCAGTCGATGTTCGGCATCGATCTGGCCACCATCTACCGGGGCATCGCGCCCTTTCTCGGGCTTTACATTCTGGCGCTGCTGCTTGTCACCTTCATCCCCGCAATCGCGCTGTCTGGCGTGACGCTGATGATGGGGCCCTAGTGCCATGACCGCCTCAACCTCGATACAAGGAACGCGAACATGACCGATTACGACGTCGCAATCGTCGGCTACGGGCCGACCGGCATGGTCCTGGCCGGACTGCTCGGCCAACTTGGACGCAAGGTGTTGATCGTAGAGCGCTACGAGGGGCTCTACAATCTGCCGCGCGCTGCGGGCTTCGATGACGAAGCCATGCGGACCTTTCAGAAGCTCGGCATCACCGAGGCGCTGAAACCCGGCATCCGCACGCAAGACGGCTACGAGTGGCTCAATCAGGACGGGGAGACGCTCGTCTCTATCGAATACGAGAACCCCGCACCCAACGGCTGGTCGCAGCAGTACATGATGTACCAACCGCACATGGAGGATGTGCTAGACCGCCATGTGACCTCGCTGGAAACGGTCCATGTCCGCAAGGGCATCAATATCGACACGCTGGTGCAGGATGACGAACGGGTCCGGTTGATCGGCACCGGTACTGACGGCGCACAACACACCTTTCAAGCCCGCTACGTGGTCGGTGCCGATGGCGCCAACGGCATGGTCCGCGCCCATATGGACGGTGAGATCGACGACTACGGCTTCTTCGAGAACTGGCTGGTCTGCGACTTCAAGATGCTGCGCGAGGATCACGGGGTGCCGATGTTCCAGCAGGTTTGCTCACCCGAGCAACCGACTTCCATCGTCAATATCGGGCCCGGCTATCACCGCTTCTCCTTTGCCCTCACGGCCGAAGACGAGCGTAGCGACGTGACGCAGCCCGAAAAAGTGTGGGCGCGCGTGGCCAAGTACATGGGACAAGACGTGGCCGAGCTGATCCGCGTCGCCAACTACACCTTCCGCTCCAAGATCGTGAAGGAATGGCGCGACGGACGCATTCTGCTCGCAGGCGATGCGGCCCACGAGATGCCGCCGTTTCTCGCGCAGGGTATGGTGTCTGGCATCCGCGACAGCCGCAATCTGGCCTGGAAACTGGACCTCGTTTTGTCCGGTCATTCGGACACATTGCTCGACACCTATCAGATCGAGCGCGAGCCCCACGTTCGCTTCATTACGGAGAAAGCGATCGAGCTTGGCCGCGTGCAAACCATGCGGGACGCGGAGAAAGCTCGCGAACGCGACGTGCGAATGCTGGCGGCGCGCAAGGCCGACCAGAAACCATCGAAGATACGCTACCCTCCGCTGTCTGGTGGTTTGGTTGCAGGCTATGGCGATGTGTTTCCCCAAGGCCATGTGAATGACGGCAAGCGCACAGCTTTGTTCGACGATATCGTAGGCACCGATTGGACGATCCTCACGCGCGACCCCGCCATGCTCGAAGCGCTGGACGGTGATCAGAAACAGGCTTTCGAGGCGCTCGGCGGCCGCATCGTCACCGTAGGAGCGGAGGGAAGCGAAGCGCTGCTCGTCGACGACGACGGCGTTTTGACCCGCTGGTTCGATACCGTGGAAGCGAACGCCGTTCTGGTGCGCCCCGACCGCTACGTCTTCGGTCTTGCCGAAAGCGCCGAAGACCTCGCCTCCCTGGTGGACAAGCTCCACGCCATGCTCGCCCAACCCGCAGCCGCCTGAGTGGCACCGAAGATCAAGAGAAGGAACGACATCATGCAAGGCAAAGTCGCGCTCGAAGAGCATTTCGCCATCCCCGACACGGTGCAGGATTCCGCCGGTTTCGTGCCGGGTGACTATTGGGAGGAGTTGCAGCACCGGCTGCTCGACATCCATGGCAAGCGCCTCGACCTGATGGACGAACATGGTATTGAGACCATGATCCTGTCGCTCAATGCGCCCGCCGTGCAGGCCATATCCGAGCGGACCAAGGCCATCGACATTGCAAAGCGCGCCAATGATGTGCTGGCCGAGCAGTGCGCCAAGCGGCCCGATCGCTTCCGCGCCTTCGCTGCACTTCCCCTGCAGGACCCAGATGATGCGGCCCGCGAACTGGAGCGTTGCGTGACCGAGCTGGGTTTCGTCGGTGCGCTGGTGAACGGTTTCTCGCAGGATGCGGCTCACGGCAATGGCAACGATCTGCTCTACTACGACCTGCCGCAATATCGCAGCTTCTGGGCCGAGGTCGCGCGGCTGGACGTTCCCTTTTACCTCCACCCCCGCAATCCGCTGCCGCAGGACTCGCGCATCTACGAAGGCCACCCCTGGTTGCTCGGTCCCACATGGGCTTTCGCACAGGAAACCGCCGTTCATGCGCTCCGTCTGATCGCGTCGGGCCTGTTCGACGAGCATCCCTCGCTCCAGATCATTCTGGGCCATATGGGCGAAGGGATCCCGTACATGCTTTGGCGCATCGACCATCGCAACGCCTGGGTGAAGCTGCCGAAGGGCTATCCGGCAAAGCGCAAGTTCGTGGATTATTTCCAAGAGAACTTCCACATCACGACATCGGGCAACTTCCGCACCCAGACCCTTCAGGACGCGATGATGGAACTGGGGTCCGACCGGATCATGTTCTCGACCGACTGGCCCTTCGAGAACATCGACCACGGCGCGGAGTGGTTCGATTCCGCTTCCATCGCGGAAGTCGATCGCATGAAGATCGGCCGCACCAACGCGCGCCGTTTGTTCAAGCTCGACGAGGAGTGAGCGGCGTGGAAGCCTTCGTCCACGAACAGCCGCCCGGTCACATTGTCTTCGGTCGCGGGTCCAGTGCGACTGTCGGCGAGCAGATGAAGGCGCACGGACTGTCCCGCGCGCTGGTGCTTTCCACGCCTGAGCAATCGCAGGACGCCGACGCATTGGCGCAACGGCTGGACGGCAAGTGCGTGGGCGTCCATGCCCGCGCTGCCGTGCACACACCAGTCGAGGTGACGGCGGTCGCTTGCGACGCCTATGCGTCGAGCGGCGCCGATTGCGTGGTCTCACTCGGCGGCGGCTCGACGACCGGACTTGGCAAAGCCATCGCGGCGCGCACCGGCGCGCCGCAAATCGTGGTGCCGACCACTTATGCCGGCTCGGAGGTGACGCCCATTTTGGGTGAGACCGAAAATGGCGTGAAGACCACGCGCCGTGGCGCGGAAATACTGCCCGAAATCGTCATCTACGATCCCGATCTCACCGACAGCCTGCCCATGGGGATGAGCGTCACTTCCGGCCTCAACGCCATGGCCCACGCTGCTGAAGGGGTTTACGCGCGGGACGCCAGCCCGATTTACCGGCTGATGGCTTTGGAAGGGCTACGGACGCTGCGCGATGCGCTCCCTGCCATCGTGGCCGATCCAAATTCCATCGAAGGCCGCGACGGGGCGCTCTACGGCGCATGGCTTTGCGGCACAGTGCTGGGCGGGGTCGGCATGTCGATCCACCACAAACTCTGCCACACGCTTGGCGGTAGCCTGAACCTGCCCCATGCCGACACCCACGCCATCCTGCTGCCGCACACGATCGCCTTCGTTGAGGCCGCCGTACCCGACGCGCTGACCGGGGTGGCCAACCTATTCAATGGTGAAGCGGGCGGTGGACTGTACGATTTCGCGGTCTCCCTGAACGCGCCGCTGGCATTGCGCGATCTGGGTGTCGCCGAGGGCGATCTCGACCGCATGGCCGCTCAGGCAATGGCCTCACCCTACTGGTGCCCGCGACCGCTTGAAGAGGCTGCCTTAAGGCAGTTGCTCCAGCGCGCCTGGAGCGGCGAACGGCCCTTGATGGAAAGGATATGACGATGGAGACCAATGGCGACAAATCCGGCTACTTTACTATTCCCGACTCAGAGGCGGTCGTGAACGCCCGTATCGGTGCGGATACGGACCCACGCACGGCGACCGTCATGGCGTCGCTGGTTTGCCACCTACACGCCTTCGCCAAGGAGGTGAAGCTGACGCAGGCGGAATGGGATTTCGCCATCGATTTCCTGACCCGCACCGGCCAGATGTGTACGGCGGAGCGACAGGAATTCATTCTACTTTCCGATACGCTGGGATTTTCGATGCTCGTTGATGCAATCGACAACGATCGTCCAGCGGGCGCGACCGAGAACACGGTCTTCGGACCGTTCCATGTGGACGACGCCCCCCGTCGCGAGATGGGCGACACGATCAGCCTCGATGGTAAGGGCGAAAGTTGCCTGTTCACCGGTCGCGTGATCGACCTCGACGGGAACCCGGTCGAGGGAGCGGTCGTCGATGTGTGGTCGGACAATGCCGATGGCTTCTACGATGTGCAGCAACCTTACATTCAGCCCAAGGGCAACAATCGCGGTGTCTTCACCACCGCCCCGGACGGTGAGTACGCATTCATCGGCATCAAGCCGGTCTCCTATCCCATCCCCGACGATGGGCCGGTGGGGCAGATGCTGGGCGCATTGGGACGCCACCCTTACCGCCCGGCACACATGCACTTTCTGGTCACCGCCGACGGCTTTCAGCGAATCGTCACCCATACATTCGTCGACGGTGACGATTGGATCGAATCGGACAGCGTATTCGGCGTCAAGCAGTCTCTTGTGGCAAGCTTCGAGGCTGTGGACGAGGGACCAACGCTGTGGCGCTCGCGCTTCGATTTCGTCATGACACCATCGCAACCCCGGCCCCGTCCGTGAGCGCTCTAGGCAAGGAAACCGATGGCTTACGTCTTCACCGACAGCGTGCCTTATCTGCTGAACAGGGTGGGCGTTGCACTGGGCGAGCGCTTCAGTGCCGAAATTCGCGCCCACGATGTGACGTTGCCCATGTACCGAGTGCTGGCGAGCCTGCGGCAATCCGGTGCCGCGACACTTGGCGAACTGTCCGAATTGGTAACCGTCGAGATGTCCACCCTCTCTCGCCTGATCGGAACGATGGATCGACGCGGGTTTGTGTCCCGCATTCGCCCGGCGGGCAACGGGCGCATCGTACAGATCAGTCTTACCGACACCGGGGGCACGATGGCGGACGAACTAATGCAGATCGCTATGCGCTTCGAGGACACTTCCATCGCCGCGCTGAACGGTCGGCAGGTGGAGGATCTAAAGGCTACGCTTCGCAGCATCGAACGACAGATCCGCGATTTGTGACGGTAGCTCTTCAGGAGGTGTCCCGATGACCGCACGGTTTTTGCCCCTGGCCGAGGCGATCGCCGAGCATGTAACGGACGGCTGCACCGTGGCGCTTGAGGGTTTCACTCATCTCATTCCCTTCGCTGCGGGCCACGAGATCATCCGCCAAGGGCTGCGCGATCTGACGGTCATCCGCATGACGCCGGACGTGATCTACGATCAGCTCGTGGGTGCGGGTTGCGTGTCCCGGATGATCTTCTCCTATGCCGGCAATCCAGGTGCCGGCCTGCTGCGGCGGGTGCGTGATGCGGTGGAGAATTGCTGGCCGAGCGCGCTGGAGATCGAGGAGCATTCCCACGCCGCGATGGCCAATGCCTACGAGGCCGGAGCGGCAGGCCTGCCATGCGCAGTTTTCCGGGGCTATTGCGGCGCGGAGCTTGCAGACGTCAATTCCAATGTGCGGTCGGTGGAGTGTCCTTTCACGGGCGAGACGCTCGCCGCTGTTCCAGCCCTTAAGCCCGATGTCGGAATCATTCATGCCCAACGGGCGGACCGGGCGGGCAATGTGATGATCGAAGGCATCGTCGGCGTGCAGAAGGAATGTGTTCTCGCATCCCGCGTTGCCATCGTCACTGTCGAGGAAGTGGTGGATGATCTTCGCGCGTTCGACAACCGTTCCGGCGGGTCCAATGCCTGTATCCTGCCCCACTGGTGCGTCGATGCGATCTGCGAGGTGCCGGGAGGCGCGAAACCCTCTTACGTCACTGGCTTCTACCCGCGCGACAACGCCGCCTATCTTGACTGGGACCGGATCGCCACCGATCGCGAAGGGTTCCAAGCGTGGCTGAAGGAAACCATTCTCGATGAGTGACATCACGCCGACCGAAATGATGACCATCGCAGCCGCGCGCCTGCTGCGCGACGACGACGTGTGTTTCGTCGGCATCGGCGCGCCTTCCGCGGCCTGCAACGTCGCCCGTCTGACGCACGCGCCGAATATCACGCTGATCTACGAGTCCGGCACGATTGCTACGCGACCGGACGTGTTGCCGCTTTCGATCGGCGATGGGGAGTTGCACGACACGGCGCTGGCGACTGTCTCGGTGCCCGAAATGTTTCGCTACTGGCTTCAGGGTGGGCGCATCACCATCGGGTTTCTCGGCGCCGCTCAACTCGATAGGCGCGGCAACATCAACACCACCGTCATCGGCAATTATGCGAAGCCCAAAGTCCGTCTGCCCGGCGGCGGTGGGGCGCCGGAAATCGCGACGCAGGCGCAGCAGATCTTTATCACCGCCAAACAGTCCGACCGCACCTTCGTCGACACCATCGATTTTCGAACCTCACTTGGTCACGGTACCGATGGGCAAACCCGCAAGGACTATGACGTGACGACCCGTGGCCCGACGACCCTCATCACCGATCTGGCGGTCTGGACCATGATGGACGTCAATGGGCTGGCCGTGGCCGATGACGGGTTCGACGGCAAAAGCTGCCGCTTCGTCGTCACCAGTTTGCACCCCGGCGCAACACGGGCGCAGATGGCGGCAACCGTGGGTTGGCCTATAGAATACAAGGATCATGTCGACGAAACACCTCCGGCTTCGGATGAAGAACTCAAGGTTCTTCGTGATCTCCACGCTCGCACCAAGGCTGCACATTCGGGAGAGGCCGCATGAACGACGTTTTCATCTGCGATTACGTTCGCACCCCCATCGGTCGCTTCGGTGGTGCACTCGCCACGGTCCGCACGGACAATCTGGGGGCGGTGCCGTTGCGCGCGCTCCGCGCTCGTCACGATCTCGATTGGTCGCAATGTGGCGAGGTCGCCTATGGCTGCGCCAACCAGGCCGGCGAAGACAATCGAAACGTCGCCCGCATGGTCGCCCTTCTTGCCGGAATGCCGGAAACCGTGCCGGGCGTCACGCTCAACCGGCTCTGCGGCTCCGGCATGGATGCGGTCCTCTACATTGCGCGCGCCATCGCGACGGGCGCCATCGAATTCGGCGTCGCCGGGGGTGTAGAAAGCATGAGCCGCGCTCCCTTCGTCACGCCGAAGGCAACGAGCGCATTCGATCGCTCGGCCGAGATCCACGACACGACGATCGGCTGGCGCTTCGTCAACCCAGCCATGAAGGCCGCCTATGGCGTGGATTCCATGCCCGAGACGGCCGAGAATGTGGCTGCACAGGAGGGCGTGTCCCGCGAGGATCAGGACGCCTTCGCCGTGCGCTCTCAGGAGAAGGCCGTGGCCGCCCAGGCCAAAGGCCGTCTTGCTCTTGAAATCGTCTCCGTCACGGTCGAGCAGCGCAAGGGCGATCCCGTGATCGTCGATACCGACGAGCATCCCCGTACAGGAACCACGTTGGAGGCGCTCGCGCGGTTGCGCGCGCCCTTCCGCGAGGGCGGCACAATCACGGCTGGAAATGCATCCGGCGTGAACGACGGCGCGGCCGCGTTGCTGCTCGCCGATGAGGCCACCGTGAAGCGCTACGATCTCACCCCGTTGGCCCGCTTTGTTGCGGGCGCGACGGCCGGCGTCGCTCCGCGCATCATGGGCCTAGGTCCGGGCCCGGCCACCGAAAAGCTGATGGCTCACACCGGCACGAGCATCGCAGATTATGCGACGATCGAACTGAACGAGGCCTTCGCGGCACAAGCGCTGCCTGTGCTACGCCGCCTCGGTATTGCCGACGACGATCCCCGTGTGAACCCAAATGGCGGTGCCATTGCGCTGGGTCACCCACTCGGTGCCAGCGGCGCGCGCATCACCGGCACCGCTGCGCTGGAACTTGCCACCAATGGTGGCAAACATGCATTGGCCACGATGTGCATAGGCGTCGGCCAAGGCATAGCGATCGAACTCGCCACGGTTTGAGAAAATGTGCAGATGCTGAAAAGGCGCTTTGGGTATCAATGATCAGTTCTCTGTCTCTGGTTCGATACCGCAGCAACGATTATTTCGTTCCCACCCAGTACGGCCACCAACCGGTTATGGTGCGTGGCTATGTCCATGAGGTGGTGATTGCCCACGGAACGGAGATTATCGCCCGGCATCCGCGATCATGGGAGAAAGAGGATTACGTCTTCGATCCGCTGCATTATCTGGCGCTGATCGAGCAGAAGACCAACGCGCTTGATCAAGCCGCCCCGCTGGCTGACTGGGAACTGCCTGAAGCGTTCATTACCCTGCGCCGGTTGATGGAATCTCGGATGGGCAAGCCCGGCAAACGGGAGTTCGTTCAGGTGCTCCGGCTGCTGGAGACATTCTCCATGGTCGATGTCGAAGCCGGGATCGTGTCTGCTTTGGAACGGGGAACGATCGGCTTCGATGCGGTGAAGCATCTGATGCTGTGCCGGATCGAGCGCCGTCCACCACGGCTGGATATGACGGTCTATCCCTACCTGCCCAAAGCCCATGTCGCCGCCACATCTGCCGGTGATTACATGGCGCTGCTGTCAGGTGGGCGATCATGACCGGGGACATGAACGATACGCCACAGCTTCTGCTGGCCCATCATCTCAAGGCTTTGCGGCTACCAACCTTCTTGCGGGAACATGACAAGATCGCAAAGCAATGTGCGGCTGAGGGTGTCGATCATTCCCGCTATCTGTTGCGATTGGCGGAACTGGAACTCCTTGACCGGGAGCGTCGAATGGTGGAACGGCGCATCAAGGCCGCCAGGTTCCCGACCACTAAAAGTCTCGACAGCTTCGATTTCAAAGCCATGCCGTCCCTGAACAGTGAGGCGAAAGCACGCCATTGGTTCGAGTGCCGAGCCGAACGCTGGTCATGGAACTGGCACGCTGCGATTACGTCACTGCCCGCGAGAACATCATTGCGGTCGGCAACAGCGGAACCGGGACTGAGGCCGAAGATGCGCCACCGGTCCGAGCACGAGGCCGAAGGCATATCGCACTTGGCCTCGGACTGGCCGCTTGCCAAAAGGGCGTGTCGGTCGGGTTCGTCACGGCATCGGCACTGGTCCACGAACTGTTGGAAGCCCGTGACGAGAAGCGTCTGCTCCGCCTGCAAAAGCAGATCGCCAAATACGCTCTGCTGATCATCGACGAGCTTGGCTATGTGCCGCTGTCGCCAACCGGCGCCGAGCTGTTGTTCGAGGTCTTCTCCCAGCGATACGAACGCGGCTCCACCATCGTCACGTCGAACCTGCCATTCGATGAATGGACCGGCACCTTCGGATCAGAACGCCTCACCGGTGCGCTTCTCGATCGACTGACCCATCATGTCCACATTCTGGAGATGAACGGCGAGAGCTATCGCCTCAAACAGAGCTCCAAGCCGAAAGACGCCTGAACCTTCCTCGAAATCCCTTGGCTGTCAGTGGTGTAGTTTTACTCCGGCCAGTGGTGGATTTTTAGTCCGGCGTTGACAGCGGCTGCCCATCAGCCGAAAATCAGCCTAACCGCATGAAAATTCTCTTAAATGGTCACTACGGTTCAGACCTCTTCGGGGGACCTTTGAACCGCCGACAATCGCCGCCACGCGACTATCAAGACACCGACAAACAGCGCAAGTAGTATGAGGCTGGCTGCGCCCCAACGTTGGCAACACCTTCCTCGATTGCAGCCTCGAAGAAGTTTCCCGCCCCCACCAGCAACCCGGCCCACACGGCGGTTGATGCGACGTTGAGCAATGAAAATTTATGCCAAGGCATGTCGCTGAGGCCTGCGGGCAGCGCGCCAATCGTTTGAGCTACTCCCCAATCGTTGGACAGGATCTGGCGCATTTTAAGCTACTCTCTGCTCCTGCTGATCGGTTTGCGTGATCGTGTTTCGTTGCCAGTAGAACATCGCCGGCGGCTTTCCGCCAAGCGCTGAATGCGGTCGTTGGTTGTTGTAGAATGTCATCCATTTACGGATCCCGGCTCGGGCCTGCGAACCGGTCTCCCATGCATGCAGGTAGACGCACTCGTACTTCATGCTGCGCCACAGGCGTTCGATGAAGATGTTGTCGAGGAAGCGGCCCTTGCCGTCCATTGAGACGCGGATGCCCGTTCGCCGGAGCCGGTCGGTCCAGGCGAACGATGTGAACTGCGATCCTTGATCGGTATTCATTATCTCAGGCGGGCCGAACCGAAGGATGGCTTCGTTCAGCGCATCGACGCAGAAGTCGGCTTCCAAGGTATTCGAGATACGCCAGCTCAGGACCTTGCGCGTGTGCCAGTCCATGATGGCGACCAGATATAGAAAGCCCCGCCGCATCGGCAGATACGTGATGTCGGAGCACCAGACCTGATTGGGCCGGTCAATTCGCAACCCACGCAAGAGATATGGCCATATCCGGTGCCCCTTCGCGGGCTTGCTGGTGTTCGGCTTCTGGTAGATCGGCATGAGCCCCATCAATCGCATAAGACGACGGATGCGCTTCTCGTTCACCGGGTGCCCTTCGTTGCGCAAATGCCAGGTCATCTGGCGCACGCCGTAGAACGGTGTCTCCAGGAACTGTTCGTCGATCTGACGCATCAGAATGAGGTTGAACTCACTCTCGCCGACGGGCCGATAATAAAACGACGACCGTGAGATCGACAGCAGTTCGCACTGGCGGCCAATCGATAGGTCCCGGTGTGCAGGATCGATCATCGAGCGCCTCACTTCCCGATCCAGGGTTTGAGCTTTCGCTCCAAAAAAGAGTTGGCTACCGCCAGTTCCCCAATCTTGGCATGTAGATCACGGATCTGATCCTCGTCGATCTCCGGCGGCTTCCGGCTGCCCCGCTCGAAGACGCCCGACGCGCCGTCGAGAAGCGCCCGCTTCCACTGGTGGATCATCGTTGGATGAACCCCAAACCGGCTCGCCAGTTCGGATATCGTCTCCTCGCCCTTCACGGCTTCCAAAGCCACCTTCGCCTTGAAATCCGGGGCATGTTGCTTGCGTTTTGACATCTTAAATCTCCTCATTGTCGGAGATCAGCAGACAGCAAATCGTAGCTTACGTCAGTGTCCTGATTTCGGGGGGTAGCTCAGGGTTCTTGAACTGGCGCTTGTAATGGTGAAGCTGTTTGCCGCCGGGGCAGTGATAGACATCCTGGCTGTGATCGTAACTAAAGTCGCTGCGCGTGAACGTACCGTCGCGACGGCCTGATTTATCGAAGACAGGAATGTGGGGTTCGATACCGTGCTCATAGACCAGCCACCCCAGCATCTCGGCTGAGCCGTAGCCGGTGTCTCCAGCCAATCGTGCGGGGTAGAGGCCGAACCGATCCATCGTTCGTTCAATCATATCGCGAGCGGCCTTGTTCTCCGCCTGCCGGATGGGCACGCAGGGCTCCACATCGACGATGATGGCGTGGTCGAGATCAACCAGATAGTTCGTGCAATACCGGAAGTAGGCTTTGCCGCGGTCTGCCGCAGACCAACGAGCTGCAGGATCGGACGGTGAGATATATTTGGGTACGACCGGCGTTGCGGCACCGAACGCGGCATCATCGAGCGTATCGAGATATTCGGTGGTCGCGCGGCTGGCATGGTCGGCCAAAGACCAATCCTTTGGCCCGATACCGTCTTCGCGGTTGGCATCCGCCTTGATCAGAGACGCATCCACGCCGAACGCTTCGCCGCCAACCAGCCCTTCCGCAATGCACCGTGACAAGACATGCTCAAACAGCTTTCGAAACAGATCGCTCTCGCGGAAACGCCCATGCCGGTTCTTGGAGAAGGTGGAGTGATCCGGCACGGCGTCCGTCAAATCAAGACGGCAGAACCAGCGATAGGCCAAGTTCAGATGAACCTCCTCGCACAGCCGCCGCTCTGACCTGATACCGGAGCAGTAGCCCATCAAGAGCATTCGCAACATCAGTTCAGGATCGATCGAAGGCCGACCAATCGCGCTGTAAAAAGGCTCCAACTGCTGCCGCAGACTTGCCAGATCGACGAACCGGTCGATCAAACGAAGCAGATGGTTTTGCGGCACATGTTCTTCCAGATTGAACTCGTAGAACAGCGCCGACTGAAACTGGGATTGTCTGCCCATCATCGCTGATTCCTCCTCTTCCAAACAGAATTGAGTCAGGACTTCAGGCCCGCAGCAACACCGACTTTTTCAACAAAATCGGCCCATTGCTGCCATTCTGACTCACAGTATCGAATGACTGCTTTTCTGCGCCTATCGCCAGCCTTGATCAAGCTTAGTTGCTCAAGAACCAGCCATCAAACGCGGACCGAAAATAGGGTACTGTATGAGAAGCAATTGCTGCCGGCATATAATCAGAATTACCGAGACTGAGTTTCAGTCAAATCAGAGTTACGTTTCGCCAGCGAAAAAGGACCGGACGCCCTCAAGCAAAGCTAGGGCGCGATCCTTGTCTGTGTCGTCGTATTTGAGTTGCCGTGCTAGATAGCTGTAAGCTGAAACTGCAACCTCCCTGTTGCCGGCAGCCACGCGCAAAGCCCAGTTTCGACACTGCCGAGCAAACTCTGGATACGGACAGCCTTCAAGATAAGCGTCAAGATCGCCCCATCTTCTCGCCTGGTCGGCGGATGGCCATGCACCGTCCCTTTCGGGAGCGTCCGGGTGAAAAAGCAGGCTCAACTCCATCGTGACGGGGTCGAGGCTTGCAGGGCCGTCACCAACATCTCCGTAGTCGATCAGCGCCACTTCTGTCGGTGACACGAGGACATTGCATCCGTGAAGATCGCCGTGACAGCATGCCCATTTGGCCTGGATTTCGCGTTCCTCGAAGTCCGCTATCCAGTCAAGATTGAATGTTTCCATAACTTGGTTAAGGGACTCGTCGTCCAGAAGACGTTCTCGTATCTCCTTGACAGACCTTCGGGTCTCGGGGACCCCATCAATCCATCGCGCTGTGGCAGCTTCGACGCCGCGAATGACGGCCTCGGACCGCTCGGGTGCATTACCGGCAACATCGAAAGCAGATTCATCAAACCCATCGGCGAGACCAAAAAACACACCTGCGAGTTTATGCGCCCCGAACTCCAGGGTGGCGAGTTTCCGTGGCGTTGCGGCAGGAGCCAGTCGGGTTACATGACGGTCGTAACAATCGCCTTCCCATCGAATATCCGAGGGTTTGGAAAGTTTGGCGACGGCGTCGTGTACCTGAACGCCCTGACTGTCAGTGACTAGCACGCGAATGACGCGGGCGCCTGACAGGCCGCCTCCAAGGCTGGACACGACGCAGCGCACGCCCTGGAACTTCCTGGCGAATATCCTGATGAGGCGATCTTCGGCTAGAGATAGGTTGATGCCGCCCCGGTCGAGCTCGACATCCGACAGGCGTTTGATCGCTCTGGCGACTGGCGTCAGCTTCTCAGTGCATCGATCAACGTCGAGCTTTCTCAAAAACAGGATGGTGCCGGACTCGTGCCCTTCACTCCAGATATCAATCTGTTGCTGGTTGCTCAGCATCTCAGGGATAAAATCCTCGGCAGGCGATCCGGTGAGAACAAAGAACGGCGTACCAGGCGCAACAGTTCGAACCCGGGAGAACACCGCATGACCGTGTTCCGGGTCGGCGTCGAGCGCACCGCTGACTGTGGGGATTTTGAGATCAAGTATCACTAGGTCAAGGAAACCGTCATCAAGCATCTCATATGCCTGGTCCCTGCTGCCGGCAACGCGGATGTTGCTGTGGCCGGGCAATGCAGAAATGGTCTCGCGCAGTTCATCGACGAAGTCGTCGTCGTCCTCAATTATGAGCACATGCAGCGTCATCGTTCCCACCGTATCTCGAACCGCGCGCCGCCCTCCGTTGCTGGCTGTAACGTACATGCGCCGCCCAACGTCTCGATGGCCTGACGGGCAATGGCGAGTCCAAAGCCGCTATGTCCCTTCTTGGTCGTCTTGCCAATGCCGAATGCGGATTCTGCGGGACCGGTCACGCCGGGGCCGCGGTCCAGCACCGCGACCCAGTAATCGACGTCAGTCTCTCCCCAAGTGATGACGATCGGATGCGGTTTCTTAGCAGGAATGCCGGCAACAGCTTCAACCGCATTTCGTATTCCGTTGGAGACAGAGAGTCGCAGAAGGGCGCGGTCGGATGTGATCAACATGGGTTTCGCGCCATGCAGCGAGACTTCGACCGCGTTTGTGCCAATTGTCTCAGATACGATTTCCGCCAGCAATTCAGACAGGTCAAATTCTTCGGGTCTAGGAACCGCGGCTGCGCTTTTGAGTTGCTCAATCGCCTCGAATAAGCGTTTCAGGTTCTCCACATGCCTTCTGGTTTTGGAATGCTCGTACTCAGGGATTTCACGCGCTGCGGCGGATGCGATCAAACCAACGGGCGACGCAATTTCGTGAAGTATCTGGCCTGTGACTTCCTCGGTGACTTCATTCCGGATTTGGGTCCGGACATCTTCGGGAATCTCAAATTCCTCCGAGGTGTCCTCGGCTGCGGGAGCCACAAAATTCGACACCCTCTTAATGGCAAGCTCAAGAGCGGTGCGGACGTAAGAAACGGTTTCGTCCCTGAGGGCGGCACGTAGTCTCTGAAGATCGGCGGAGTTTCTGTTACGTGACAGGAAGCGCGCTGCCTTCAGCCGGTCGTGCGCCGAACTGGAAGAAAGACTCTCTAGTGCTTCGTCTCGCGTCATGACTTCTCATGACGGCTGTAGAATGTCGCGCGCCGATTGAAGGCGTCAGTGCCGCCCTCCATGACGGTGGTTATCGCATTCACAACTGGCGGATCGTCGAGATTCGACGCCAGCACGGGGAACCCACGCCTTCCGTCGGAGCCGAGCTGAATAACCCGGTCCGCGTTCCCCAACACAGGGATGTTCGCGTTGTGCGTCGAGAAAATGATCTGACTATCTGATCCCCTCGCGAGCACAGAGGCGATCAGCGTATCAGTGATGAACGCATTGTCGATATGGTCCTCCGGCTGATCGACGATGAGAACGCGTTCAGTATGCCGCAGCACCAGAGGAAGCACCACCGTACAACGCTGGCCGGTGGACAACTCGGCGATACCCTTGTAGTCAGCGCCGTCTAGAAGCTGCAACCCTACGGTATCTTCTACGGCGACCGTGGCCAGTGCCCCGAGATCGCATTCGCGCAACTGCGCCAGTGCACGGGCTGCCCGGTCTTTTGTGATCCCAGTGGCTTCGGCGATGAGATCAAAATCATTCGCATCCACTGCTTCGAGCAATTCACGAGGGCTCACGCTGCCGGCCAATGTCGAGGAAAGTTCGTTGTAACGAAGCCCGCTGCCGCGTAGCGCATCAGTTATGGCGGCAGCGAAGGCTTCGAAATGTCCAGCGCGTGTGACATTCACTCGGATACGGGGTCCGAGTGTTTCTGTAAGTTGGGTCGCAACAGTATTGCGTGCGCTAAAACGCTGTTCCCGGATCGAATCCAGTCGATCAAGGGCGGCGTTTCGCTTCGTTACAATATCATTGAAGGCCTTTCGCTGCTCAGCCAGTACGGTCTTGAGCGAGTCCAGTTGCGCCTTGCGTTCCCGGAGCTGCTGACCCTGACGGACGATCGCGCCCGCCCCCGCCTGCAAGGCCTCGACCTCCTTGCGCAGTTGCCTGGCGCGATCTTCGATACTGAGTTTGCTATCCTGCGATGATCGAAGATGGGAGTCGGCTTCAGACACTGCGGTCTGCAATTCCTGGAGTGCCTTATGGAGGTGATCTCTTGCGCGCTCAACGCTCCCGCGACCTTTCGCGAGCGGGTCATCACCAGCGCCTTCTGGCCGAGACTCACGAGCGAGCGGCACTGATGAAAGCGACGAAAGGGAAGACATCCATTTAGACACGGACTGGTGAAAACGCTCGATCGCGCTGACGCCGACCGCCGACGCCGCAATATTGGCGGAGATCACGTCAAGCTTTTTCTTCTTCTCGTTGGCTTCGGCGGAAACCTTTGCCAACTTCTGCTCTTGTGGAGCAAGCTCGGCGATTTGTTTGTCCAAAGCGGGAATTTCTTCAATCTGACCAGAGAGTTCGTCAATCTCCCGACGCAGCGCTTCCGCCTCGGCCGTTAGGGAACGCACTTCGGAGCCGCCGCGGACTCCTGGGCTTCCGTATCCCTTTGGTCGCCTCCGAAACTGTCGAGCAATCTGATCCGGCCCTGTGCCCGAAGTCCGACCGTTTCGATTTCCGTCTGTGAGAGTATGATCGGGCGAACATACGGTCCGGATGCCCGAGGGGAATCATCGGAAGCCGTACGCGTTACAAGGATTTCGTGCTCGCCATCGGACAGCGTAACTGTGACCTGACCGCTTCCCAGTATAGAAAGCGCGTGATCGAGGCTTCGTTTTGTTGAATCCGACGTATATCCCTGCACGCCGAGACAAAACCGAACAAGTTCGATGAGCGAGGTTTTACCAGTTCCGCGTTCGCCGATAATGACGTTGAGGCCTGGGCCAAACGATACGTCGAGCCCATCGAGAAAGCCTTCTTCTATCTGAACACGCTCAATTCGCATGATAAAACCTCGGAAGCAATTGCACAGACCTCTTCAAGTCGTTCACAGTGAGTACTAGCGCATGAACGGCCGCTGATCCATCGCGTGGATAGCACCGCAGCTTGGCAGAGTGTTTTTGGGGGCGGATAGCGGCAGCATATATAGAAAATCCATTATTCCGCCGGCATTGAGCCCGCAACGCTAATCACATGTTGCCGGGAACATCACCTTTGACCGCTAGCCGGCCGCATTCGTTCCAAACCGGACCTTCGTTCAAGCTGCAGCCAACTTCCGGTTTCCCCCAGGTATGGTCGTTCGATTGAGACATGCCGACCGGCTGCTTTCCGCCCGACCCGGGCGTAGCCAGCGGTACCTGTGAGTGGTCGATTTCCTTCATTTATCGCAGGTCGTTATTGTCTTACTTCGCCACTGGACTCGTCCGCCACCGCAAGCATTGGTGTGTCTGTCGCCTGCACCCTCGGTAGCCAGTCTCTTCGCCCGATGATCGGGCTTTGCTCGGTACGGAGGCGGAATAGTCCGCTCTTCGAATTGAGACGAGGATACTATCATGACGACAGCGACCAGGAGCAAAACAGCCGCCTCAACTGCAGCCAAATCACCCAAGCCGACCAAGAAGGCGCAGTTGATCGCGCTGCTGGAGCGCAAGAGCGGAGCGACGATTGCGGCAGCGAGCGAGAAGTTCGGTTGGCAACAGCATACGACCAG
Organism: uncultured Alphaproteobacteria bacterium; assembly: GCA_963799325.1. GTDB lineage: Bacteria > Pseudomonadota > Alphaproteobacteria > Rhizobiales > Rhizobiaceae > Pseudahrensia. Next base: position 144,364 of record CAWCWS010000010.1, read on the forward strand.
GGCAGCACTGACCGGATTGCGGAAGGCCGGATACGGTATTGAACTGAGAAAGCCGGAGAACGGCGGCGCTGGTACCTATCACATTGCCAAGGAGCTAACGGTCGAGGCGGCGTAGACGGGAGGGGGGCTGTCATGAGCGTAACCAGCTCTTCAGGGATCGAGACTGCGAGGCATCGGCGATCTATCACCTCGAGGAGCAGCCGATCTCGAGCTGCTCTCGCTGATCGCCTGTCCGAGCTCGACGGCTTGGCCAGGCAGACGCTGATCTCAGGATGGCACGAGATAGTCGGCGCCCCGCCACCACCCCGAGCCTCGACTGCCTTCCTCCGCGATGCGGTAGCCTACGAGGTTCAGACCGAAGCGCTGGGCCAAGTCCCAAAACGTATCGAACGTGTTCTGGCTTCTGCATTGAAGCAGGTCGGGACCAAAGAGTGTGAGCAACTCCAGCCGAGGCGCTCCCCAACAAAACAATCCACCAACGGCTCGGCATCGCAGGCATCATGGGACGACGATCAGGCAACAGGTGCTGTCACCGCTTTTACGAAAGTGCCCGCATCGACACACGCGGATGCCGACCAAGCTAAGGCTGCTGCTTCGGCGAAGACACCTGATCTGGCACCATCGCGGACGCCGCCAAAACTGACCCCCAAGCTGGCACCCGGTACGCAGCTTGTGCGGGAGTGGAACGGGCGGACATGGCAGGTGGAGGTCGTGAAAGGCGGGTTTGTCTGTCGGGGCAAACGATACCAGTCTCTATCAGCGATCGCCAAGACAATAACCGGTGCTCACTGGTCGGGACCACGCTTCTTCGGATTGCGGCCATGATGGAGAAGGTGAGACCATGAGGGGAAACAAAGTCACCGTATCGACTGGCAGACCCAACAAGGTTCGCTGCGCGATCTACACCCGCAAGTCGTCGGAGGAGGGGCTGGAGCAGGAGTTCAATTCTCTCGATGCACAACGGGAGGCCTGTGAGGCCTATATTGCCAGCCAGAAGCATGAAGGCTGGGTGCTGTTGAAAGACCACTATGATGATGGCGGTCTGTCGGGTGGCAACATGGACCGTCCCGCATTGCTGGAACTGCTGCAAGCCGTCGATGATGGGCTGGTGGACCAGATCGTCGTCTACAAGGTGGACCGGCTCACCCGATCCCTGCCGGACTTCAGCCGGTTGATCGAACGGCTGGACAAGGCTCAGGCTTCGTTCGTCTCCGTCACGCAATCCTTTAACACGGCAACCAGCATGGGACGGTTGACGCTGAACGTCCTTTTGTCGTTCGCCCAGTTCGAGCGCGAGGTCACGGCGGAGCGGATACGGGACAAGATTGCGGCATCGAAGAAGAAGGGCATGTGGATGGGTGGTCCGGTCCCGCTGGGCTACGACTGCAAAAGACAGAGCACTTATTGCCAAAGAGGATGAAGCCACCATCGTCCGGCAGATTTACGATCTCTATCTCGAACACGGCACCGTCCGACAGGTCAAGGCAGAGGCTGACAAACTCGGTCTGCGATCAAAACAATGGACGACGAAAGCAGGACGAGAGTTGGGTGGCCTTCCATACACCAGAGGGCATCTGTACCGCATCCTGACCAACCCGATCTACGTCGGTATGGTCCATCAAAAGGGAACAACCTACGACGGCCAGCATGATGGAATTGTCGATCCCGCCATTTGGCAGCAGGTGCAGAACAGGCTCAGGATCGGGGAGCAGCGGCAGGCTGAAGATGCCAACGCTAATCAAGACGTAGTCGAACGATCGGGCACTGACGGCGTAGCGGGCAGCCCTGATGACAGAGCACTGGAAAGCAACTCCTCAGACTGCAACGAGGACGTCGCAGCGCACGAACATCATGTCGGCATTATGGGAGACGAGCAGTCGCTGCCAGACGTGGGCAGTGAAGCAGGGCCCACCACCGATCAGCAGTATTTGGTCCCATCACCAGCCCGTCCCAAACGATCCTACCGCACCGCATCGTCGCCGCTGGTCGGCAAGGTGTTTGATGAGACGGCAGATCGTCTCACCCCCAGTCATGCCAACAAGAAGGGCAGGCGATACCGCTACTACATCTCCAACAGATTGATCGTCCGCAGTGGTGAAAGCGAAAGAAACGAGGGTAGGGAAGAGGAAATCGGCGGCGAAGTGGACAAACCGATTGGCGGATGGCGGTTGCCAGCAGCAACACTGGAGCAGGCTATCGCGGATGCAATCCAATCTTGGCTGGCGGACCCCATCCTGCCGAGCCGATTGATGATTGATGCCAGCGCAGACGAACAGGTCGCGCTCCGGAATGGGATCGAACGGCTGGTTCGCAAACTTGGATCGCAGAACGATCCGATTGTGATGTTCGCACCGGCGATCAATCGAGTCGACCTGCAGCCCGGTTATCTCTCGGTGACGCTGGGCCCGAAAGCGATGGCCGATCTGCTTCACATCTCCGCATCAGATCGTATCGATCTAGATGCCATGACGATCTCCACAACCTTCGATCAGCGCCGACGTGGGGTAGAGACCAGAATGGTGCTGGGCCACACCGAACCGCAGATCGACACCATGCTCATCAACAATCTGGCTCAAGCCCGAAGCTGGTATGCGCAGTTGAAGACTGGTTCATCGCTTGCGACCATCGCACAGCAGGACACAACGACCGTTGCGCTCATCACCCGCATTCTACCGCTGGCATTCCTGTCGCCATCCATCGTCGAAGCGATCTGCTCCGGTCAGCAGCCACCGGAACTGACCAGCCGCAAGCTGCGCGACATTACGATTCCCGCCGGCTGGAACGAGCAGACAAAGCTGTTCGAGATCGCCTGAGACAAAACCACCAAGGCGATCCTCAGCTTTGACAGTGTGGAATGCCGATCTGACGAACCCGGTGGGCTCGCCGGAAGATTCAGCGTCGCTGCTCGATACAGTAACTACACTGATCGAGGCTGGAACACCCGACCCGGCGAGTGATCACAATACGTCGTCTGGAACCAACCCGAGCCAGAACGCGTCCGCCCGCCGATGCAACACATCGCCAACCCTGCTCACCATACCCACCGAAACTGGCATTTGAGACCGGGGCGGCAAATCACGACAAATCAGAGACCAAACAGAGACGGTTCGAACCGCCTCGCAGGTAACCTCCTGACATGTCGGCAGGAAGAGCGGAAAAAGAAAACACTGCGATATCAACATGTTAAATGGCGGAGAGACAGGGACTTTTATCCAGGAATTCCGTAAGCTTCTGATTTCCAACACTATTATCTGGCTACGGAGTGTATGACTCTAGTCCGGATACATCCGCAGCAATTCCGTTGGATACAATCCTGACGCAGACGCAATCGCCGGTCAAGGACGTGTCTTCGCTGATCTCGCAAAACGTGGTGCGCAGCTTCCATGGCTCCCAAGCACAGCTCGATCGGCAGTTCTTACGCATTCGAAAGACTGACGATGAGAGTATCGCCGAATACCTATTCTCGCGTCGAAGGAAGTGGAGCGCCTCGTTTTAGTTCGGATCGAACCGCGAAAGGAGCTCCATGAAGCCCATCCTTGATACCCACTCAGAAGCAGACCCAGTTGCTCACATTGCGTGCGAAATCGTTGCTTAGCACGATGTTTTGCTGGGAGGTGAGAATGCTGGAATCGAGAACCGACGCCGATAATCTCCTTCCAAGCGTAGGGGATCGTCGTTTGCGTATTCCAGAAGATTGAGCCTGAGAAGTTTGCACGGCAAACTTCTCAGGGAGATTTTCAAGCGTTCGAACAGTTGTGTGTAACGTGTGACCAGTTGTCGGATTCTTTCTGGGTTGATCGTAGGTGTTCTCTGAGTGCCTCAAAGTTGTTCTGCCATCCATCTAGAGCTGATTCACCTCAATCCGGCTCATATCCTGCGGCTTTGAAATAGTTGGCGCACTCGGTGGGTGTGAAGGCGTCGATGGCGTTGCCAACGGTTGCCCAGAGCTCTTCGATGGTCCGCTCGGCGGCTTTCCGCATGATGGACTTGAGCTATTAGAACGCCATTTCGATCGGGTTGAAGTTGGGACTGTAGGGCGGCAGAAATACCAGGGTTGCTCCGGCCCGCTCGATTGCCTCGCGCGCGGCAGCGGATTTGTGCGCCGGCAGATTGTCCATAATGACCACGTCACCGGGCTTCAGCGTGGGCACCAGAACCTGCTCTACATACGCGAGGAAGGCGGCTCCGTTCATCGGTCCATCGAGAACCATCGGTGCCGTCATGCCTGTCAGTCGCAACGCGCCGGTAAACGTTGTTGTTTTCCAGTGCCCGTGTGGGATTGCAGCACGGCATCGCTCGCCGCGCAAAGCCCGCCCGCGCAGGCGCGCCATCTTCGTCGACAGACCGGTCTCGTCGATGAAGACCAGCTTTGAAGGATCGACATCGAGCTGCCCATCGAGCCAGTCCTGCCGCCGTTTCAACACGTCTGGCCGGTTCTGTTCGGCAGCATGAGCTCTCTTTTTTTATGCGTCCAGCCACGAGAACGAAGCCATTTGCACAGCCCAGCCCGGCTCATTGCTACGCTGCGTTCCTTCGACAAATGCTCAACCATTTCGTCGAGCGTCACGTCCGCATTCGCCTCGATCAGTCCAACCACGAACCCCTCGTGAGCATCGAGCCTGGAACCACGGCGTCCGCCCTGCCGCCGTGCACTGGTTTCACCGTTCTGTCTGTAGCGCCGTGCCCAGATCACTGCCGTCGCCACCCCTACGCCAAATCGGGCTGCCGCCGAGCGAGCCGAAGCTCCCGCTCCAACTGCCTCCAGAACCTTTATCCTCAGATCTTCGCTATATGCCCGTGCCATCATCGCAGCCTCCTTCGCTGCAATGATGAATCACAAACTCAAACTTGAATCGACCCCGGAGAAACGGGCTCTAGGGTTTGAAACTGCGTGTAGCCGCGTCGTTCCCAGCCCACCAATTCGGCGAAATCGCTGCTCTGTCGAACAGCTTTCATACGACACCGTCGACTAAGCGATCCGGCAAACTGTCCTAAACCTGTGAACGGGCGCTTGTATATTTGGGATACCGTATTGGTGCCGCGTTAAGATTGGTGTTCCATAAATGGGAGAGCAGCAGAGAACCCAACCGACACGGTATTACCCTATGATCATTCGCATTGCGTTCATTGCGGCGCTCGTAACACTTCCAAGCCTTTCCACCATAGCTGCGGCGCAAATCGGCACATGCAGCGGCGGCAATCGAGCCGAACGGAAGGTTACATGTATCGTCGACGGTGACACCGGTTGGGAACGTGGCGTCAAATGGCGCATGGCTGGTGTAGATACTCCAGAGTATGGGCAACACGCATCGTGCTCCGCCGAACGCCGCACGGCTCGCAAGGCGACCACACGCCTTCGCCAACTCATGAATGGTGGCTACGAATTGATCGAAACCGGCGGATCCGGGCGCCATGGCAGGGTGCTAGTAAGCGTTCGCTTGAAAGATGGACGGAATGCAGGTGACGTTCTCATTCAGGAAGGCTTGGCGCAACGTTGGCCGAACAGCGGCAATCCATGGTGCTGAGCCACGGGCTCTGCGATCTTCGCAGATCGTCGGCAGATTACGACGCTCACTAAAGTGGATTTGAGCGAGGCATATTATCTGGGCATACCCATGCTCCGTCCGGAACAGAACGCAGCGGCTATGTCCGCTTGGAGCCCATTCAGGTCATTAGGGGCCAATAAACTCGCCATGCTCTGAATCGGAAACCGCAATGATATTTGGACAAAGATCTCTGATTCCATTTTATTTTTTAGGCTTCAAAATTAATTGAAGATGGAGAGGAAAATTACATGAAGATTACAATCGCATCCTTGCTGGTAGCTCTGTTCACGCTCACAGCGTGTCAATCGACAATGGTGACCAGCGAGCCAGGACCAGGAAAACTCCGAAGTGGCTCCAAAGTTCTTGTTGATGATGGAAGTTGTCCTAACGGCCAAGTTAAACAGGTAACTGGCGGCAACAACAAAAAGGGCATTGAACGCAAGAGAGAGTGTGTAGCCCGTCCTGCGTAAAATAAAATCTATATCAGCGTTCGATTTCGGCTCTATTCGAAATCGAACGCTTCCTTCTGCATGCGATATTTTTTTATAGATGAACGTAGTTTGTAGCATAATATAAATGTATGGAACGTTCCGACAGCGACGCTGGACGATTGTCACAAAAGTCCGCTTAGCTGGACACCCGCAAAAACCGGGTTTATTGGCGCTAATTTTTGCCTGAAGGGCTGATGGCGCGCGTTTCGGTGGCCGGATCCGTTGGATCCGACTACGAACGGGGTGTTTTCGCCGTTTCTGGTCGCACTTACCCCATGGCGCGTTTGCGCTCGTGGAAGATCAGGCGGTCGAAGTTGTAGGCCAGATTGGCAAGGATCAGTTTGGCCTCGGCTCGTGCCAAGCCGATAGTGCGGATAAACAATCCAAAGCGGTTCTTCTGATGCCCAAAGACATGCTCGACCTTGGCGCGGACGGCCGATTTGCGGGCATTGGCGCGCGCCATCGCTTTCGGCATGGGTTTGCCCTTGGGCTTGCGACGATGAATGCGGCTGGTCAGCATGTGTCTCGCCAGCCAGGCCTCATTGCGCTGCGAGCGATAGGCAGTGTCGGCCCAGACATCGGAGGCGGTGTTGTCGGTGCTGACGACATGGCGTAACTGGCGGCCGTCAGCCCCCGTTGCTGACGTCACTGTGGCCTCGCGGATGAAGCCGTATCGCCGGTCGATTGAGATATGGGATTTGTAGCCAAACGTCGGGATCGCAATCATCGGTAATGGCGCACCATCCGGGCGGTAGCGAACCTTGCCACCGATCTTCAGCGTCCAGCGTGCATCAACGTCTTTCTGAGCAGCCTTGTTGGGTTCGTTGGGCCAAATCTCACTGGCTGACTTGCCCGCCTTTACGGCGGCCTTCTCGTCTTCGGTATTGCGCTGTTTGGGAGCAGGAACGAGTGAGGCATCGACAATCTGCCCCGACATCGGAATGTACCCCTTCTTCTGCAGCTGCCAGTCAAACGCCTTCATCAGCCGTTTGAGTGTCCCGGTTTCGATCAGCCGATTACGAAAGTGGCGGATGGTGTTCTCATCGGGTGTGGCCCCGCCCAGTTCAAAGCCAAGGAACCGCATCCAGGACAGCCTGTCCCGGATCATGAATTCCGTCTTTGCGTCCGACAGATTGTGCTGGGCCTGCAGGATCAGCGCCTTGAACATCGACACGGGATCAAACGGTGGGCGCCCACCCCTGGCGCCATCACCGTAGCCCAGACCTTCTATAAGCCAGGTGCGGAAATACTCGAAGTCCACGGTTGCAGCCAGAACCTCAAGCGGATCCCCGTCCTGGCTCAACTTCTCTAAATGATCAGCAAGGCTGAAAAGACTACTCGGATTCATGATCGCACCTCCATCACGAAAGTGAATCACAACCAGCCAGTCAGAGCCAGGTTATTGCGGGTGTCCAGCTTTGCAGACAAATCGACCAAATCCGGCTTCACCGCCCATCTGCTTAGATCCCGCTGAGCAAGAACCAACACAAGTGGATTTTCCAAAATTAGGAGTTTGGAGTTAAGAACAAGTCAGGCCCATTTACCGTATTCTAGACAGCTCGGCCTGTTTGGCAGCCTTGTTAAGCGTAGAGGGCTCAGTTGCCGGTTGTAATAGATGGGCTACATCCTCACTATCAGTCTGCCAGCATGCATGTCCGATACTAATGCCAATTTCCAGGCGGTGACCGTCTATTACGAACGGTTCCTTGAGACTGTTCGATATACGGCCTGCCACCGCCGTCACATCTGTGGCATCGTCGGCACCAAGCAACGCGGCAAACTCGTCTCCACCGATCCGATATATACGGGAGTTGGATCGTAGAACGCGCTCCAATCGCCTTGATACTGCGATCAGAACTCCATCGCCTACTGCATGACCATAGGTATCGTTGACCGGTTTGAATTGATCCAGATCGAGATACATCAGTACGAATGGTTCCGCTTTCCCCATCCATTTTTTAATTGCCCGGTTGAATTTTGACCGGTTGGGAAGTTGTGTAAGGCTATCGTGGTTAGCAGCGTGCTGGATCAGGTCCACTGAACGCTTGCGCTTGGAAACGTCCAACACCATTCCTTCGTAGCCTATGGGTCTACCAGCCGGATCGAGATCATCCATGCGGATTTGGACACCCAAATGCGTTTGCGGGTCAGATGACAGCAGATCTCCGATATGAAGTCGGTGACGCGGCTGTCACGCAGCAATCTGTCGTGGAACTCACGACGCCGGTCCGGCTCCACATACCAACCGTTACCCGAACCATCGGTTTCGATCTCTTTCAGCATGTCGGCTTCGCAGGAATAGCCGTGCATCTCGACCAGCATGGGGTTCAGCCTGACCGGCTTACGGGCTGAGTTGCACCGGTAGATCCCGACAGCAGCGTTTTCGAATAATGCGGCATAGGCATCGTCCGATTGCTTGCGCATGTCTTCGATCCGATGCCGGGTTGTCTGATTCGTAAACGTGCGTACGAACCCGCCCGACGGAAGGGGCGTCGTGCGGACGTCCAGCCAGCGCCCGCTTTTGGTCTTGCGGGTGTAGGTGTGAGCTTCCTTCAAGGTATGGCCATCGAAGATGACACCGTTGATGCTGGACTTCATATAATCCTGGGTAATCGCACCGACTTTAACCTGATGAGCCAGAATATCGCGAAATGTCGGCGGATTTGCAGAAAAAGCGGCAGGCAAATCGATGAGTTCAGCAGCCCGCGGGCTTAGGATCGGCACGTTCAGGTTTGCGTCTACAACCAGGATGCCCTTATCGATACTATCGAGGGTGGTCCGAAGCAAAGCGATTGCCTCGTCGGTTTGTATCCCCGCCTGAATGGAAGACGAAACATCCCGTTGTATTATCGAATTCTCATTTTCCCGAGCCGGCAAATGGATCGTTGACCGCAAAAACCGTTGCACATCATCCAGACCGGCAGGACGACCTATGAAATATCCTTGCCCACAATCGACTCCGAGGCCCTTCAAGCACTCATGCTGGCTTTTGTTTTCAACCCCCTCGCCAACGACTTGAGCTTTGGTGTCCCGAGCGAAACCGACCATCGCGGACACGAGGGATCGGCGGAGAGCTATTGGTATCGATAGAGGATATCAGGCTGATATCAAGTTTGAGGACGTCAGGATTGAGGTCGACAAGCTGTTGAAGCCCGGAAAATCCCGCACCCAGATCATCGAGTGCTAACCTTACACCTTCTAAACGAATGAGTGCCAACTGTTCGAACAAGGATGTCTTATTCGCGCAGACTGTATGCTCGGTCAGTTCGAGCACGACACGCTCACAGTTTGCGTTAGCCAATGCTTCACGTACGCGGCCCGACACGATTGCTGCCGGCGAAGCATTCAATGATAGGTAGACGTGTTCCGGAAGTTTCCCGAGCGCTTCGAGAGCCTTTTCGAAGACCGCCATTTCCAGTTCGACGCCAAACCCTACGCGCTCTGCATCTGCAAACCAGATATTGGGCGGCCTGTACGGCTCACCCTCGAACCTGCACAACGCCTCCATACCAAGAATTTGGCCGGACTGCAGGCCCTGTATGGGCTGGAAGACGACTTGAAACTCTTGCCGTGCGATGATGCCCTTCAATAGCGCTACGACCGCTTCAGATCCTTTCGGGTCGAGATGGGCACTTTCCGCCGTCAAAACCTGTTTGTTCATACCGTGCATGTTGCGCTCGAAACTGAAGTGACAAAGGCGTCGGTAGAGAATTGAAAGGGATAATTATTAAAATTATGACGAACTCACCGCGCCAGCCTTCGCGTCTGTTCCAACCATTGCAGTTCCAACCCAACGCCAATGGTGTGGACGGGAAGGAGATCATGCATTTATCTGCGGGTTTCCGAGCCTGCCGAATTGGATCAACAGAAGAAAACTTCGACCATAGCTCTCTTAAAGACCGAGGCCATTCCAGTCCCAACAGCCAGCTTTTTCGGGAACTTGGCCAATCTTGTGCAAGCTGCAGCAATGGCCTGCTAACGCCGGTGTCCAACTACATTACGTCCGTCCGAAATGGGCTCGGAGCAGACTTCGCTGTTCTGGAGCTCAAGCCCATCGTGACCGGCATTCGCGGCCCATTGCGAACGGTCGGAATAAGTGAGCCGGTTTCCCGGAAGCGGACATTGCGGCCACGCATTGTAAGATGTGCCGAGACGTCAGCGTTGTCGGCCTTCGCGATTGAGCAGCCCTCGTGCTCTACCGGAAGGGAGACCTATGCACCCCTACGAAAATGGGCACATGTCCTGTTCACTTTGTTCGGCAGCGGGCCTTAAGCGCTATCAAATTTTACTTTCAAACAGATAGCCTTCGGCCGTTCCACCGCACACAAAGCGAGACTAGATTGGCGCCGAGCGGACGTCACAATCGCACTGGTGACGAGAAGGAACCCTTTAAAATAGCTGTCTTTCAGACCTCGTTACGGGTAGTGTCTACAGATGAAGCAGAGACGTCTGACACAATAAGATGAACATCGCCGATCTTGAAAATTTCGCAAGTGCATTAAAGGCGAAATTCGCGCTGCCCGGGGCTGCGTCGCCCGAAGACCAGTTGAAGCCCGAGGTCGCTGCGCTCTTTGTCGCCACTCGGGCGAAATATGGACTTACGGTCAAAACCCGGACCGAAACGCATTTGTCGGAACACAAGGTCCGGCCGACATTGCAATCTATGTAGGGGGCCTGATCTGCGGGTACATCGAATTGAAAGCGCCCGGCCTCGGGCGGATGCGCCGAAACTCAAAGGCGACCACAACAAGAAGCAATGGACCAAAGCTGAAAGGCCTGCCCAACCCAACCTATACCGATGGCCGGGATTGGTCGCTCTACCGATCCGGCGAACGCCCGGACGGCCAGCCTTTTGTGCGGCTATGGATGATCCGACCGACAAAGGCAAGGCCGCGACCGGCAAGGAAGATGCCGAGGCGCTGGACCGCTTGTTCCGTGACTTTCTGGGCTGGCAGCCAAATGATCCCGCACACGCCTTCCGGCCTTGCCAAATACCTCGCCCCGCTGAGCCGGTTCCTGCGGTCCGAGGTCGAAAACGCGCTGAGCCTGCCCGGCTCTGCCGTTGGGCTTCTGGCGGGGGAATGGCGGCAGTTCTTTTTCCCTGATTCCGACGATGTCAAATTCGCGGATGCCTACGCCCAGACCGTGACCTATGCGATGCTGCTAGCCCGACTGTCCGGTGCGCCCAAGCTCGACCCGACCGAGGCCGCTAAGACGCTCGACGCGAACAACGGGTTGCTTGCCCGGACCCTAGAATTGTTGGGCCAGAAGGCCGCGCGCGATGAATTGGTGGTCGGGTTCGAAATGTTGAAGCGCTCGCTCGAAGCGCTCGACCCGCACGACTTCCTGAAATCGAAGCCCGACCTCTGGCTGTATTTCTATGAAGACTTCCTTGCCGCCTATGACTCCAAGCTGCGCAAGGATTATGGCGTCTACTATACCCCGCGCGAGGTGGTGGAATTGCAGGTCCGGCTGGCCTCGGAGCTGCTCGAAAAGCGGTTCGGCAAAAAGCTGGGCTTTGCCGACGATGGCGTGGTGTTTCTTGATCCAGCCGTAGGCACCGGCACCTATCCCGTTGCGGCTGTTAAGCACGGGCTGGAAAAGGTGCGCAAGCGGTCCGGCCCCGGCGCGGTGCCCGCCCGCGCGCGCCAAATGGGCGAGAATATGCATGGGTTCGAGGTGCTGGTTGGCCCCTATGCCGTCGCCCATTTGCGGCTTACGCAAGCGCTGGAAGGCGCGATGAACGACGCCAAGGCGGCAGCGGGCGAGCCCGAGGAGAAGCTCGACAAGCGGTTGAACATCTATTTGGCGGACACGCTAGAAAGCCCGAATGCGGCACCGCCCGGCGGGCTGACCTGACGCCATCGCGCGCTGACTCAAGAACACGAGGCCGCGCGCAAGGTTAAGCAGGGCGGGGATATTCTCGTGTGTCTGGGCAATCCGCCCTATGACCGGCAACAGATTGAATTTGACGACACAACAACGAAGCGGAAGGGCGGTTGGGTTCGCTTTGGCGACCAGATCGAGGGCGGCGCGAAACAGGAAGAACAGGGCGAACGCCCGATCTTTCGGGACTTCACCGAACCGGCGAGCGATGCGGGCGCGGGGGTGCATCTGAAAAACCTGTATAACGACTATGTCTATTTTTGGCGCTGGGCACTCTGGCGTCTCTTCGAGCAACAGACCAGCGGCGGCGTCGTAACGTTTATTACCGCGTCGAGCTATCTGGCCGGACCGGGTTTTATCGGTGTGAGGGAAGTGATGCGGCGCACCTTCGATGAGCTTTGGATTATCGACCTTGGTGGCGACAATATCGGCACTCGCAAGACGCCCAACGTGTTTAATATTCAAACGCCTGTTGCCATCGCCATTGGCGTCCGGTCGGCGAAGCCTTCGCCCGGCAAGCCCGCGAAGGTGCATTATACGAAGATCGAAGGCGCTGACCGGGACAACAAACTAAGCCAACTTGAGCCTGTGGGAAATTTCTCTGACCTTGCGTGGCGAGATTGCGGAGATGGTTGGCACGCACCTTTCCTTCCCGATGGCAAAGGTGACTATTTCGCTTGGCCGAGGCTGGTTGATCTATTCCCTTTCCAGCGGAGCGGTTCGATGTTCGGCAGAGCTTGGCCTGTAGCCGAAAATGAGACGACACTCCAAAAAAGATGGGATCGGCTTATTGCCACCCCAGCCGCTGAAAAATCGAAAGCATTTCATAATAACAACTACCGAAAGGTCGAACGTGCATACCCGCACCATTCTTCGCGTCTGTCGCTTCGTGCCATTTCTGGTTTGACTGGAAAGGACGCCAGACCGGAAATCCGACAATATTTGTGGCGTTTTTTGGATCGCCATTTCGCCTTTGAGGACAACCGCGTTAACGACAGAATGGGTGGTCTGCTCTGGGACTTGGTTTCGGAACATCAGGTTTTTCTGATAACTATGAGCACGAAAGTTATAGGCTATGGAGCTGGTCTTTGCGTCGGTGCCGCCGTGCCTGACAAGGATGCCTTCTGCGGGCGCGGCGGTAAGGATGTGATCCCCCTCTACCGGGACACCGCCGCAACCGAACCGAACGTGACGGCCGGTCTGCTCGATGCCGTTGGCGCGGAATACGGCACCACGCCGGATGCCGAAGACCTTGCGGCATATGTTTATGCGTTGTTGGGCGGGCAATCTTATACCCGGCGCTTCTGGAATGAGCTTGAAACCCCCGGCCCGCGTGTCCCGCTGACCAAGGACGGCAAGGTCTTTGCCGAGGCGGCGACGCTGGGGCGCAAGCTGATCTGGCTGCATACCTATGCCGAACGGTTCCGGGGCAAGGATCGCGGCGATGAAGTGCCGAAGGGTACCGCCACCACGATCAAGGGCGTGTCCGCCGACCCGGCGTACTACCCGGTCGAACACGACTATGACGAGGCCAAGCGCGAGATCGTAGTGGGGGATGGCCGGTTCGGCCCCGTGTCGCCCGAGGTCTGGGAGTTCGAGGTGTCGGGCTTGAAGGTCTTGCAGTCGTGGCTGGGCTACCGGATGAAAAAGCGGGCGGGCAAGAAATCCTCGCCACTCGATGAAATCCGCCCCGAACGCTGGACTGCGCGGATGAGCGACGAATTACTGGAACTGCTCTGGGTGCTGGAAGCGACCCTTGCGATGGAGCCGGAGCTTGAAAAGACGCTCGACAAGGTCGTGGTCGGTCTCTGCTTCGCCGCCGCCGATCTGCCTACGCCCATGCCCAAGGAACGCGAGGCTCCGAATAGAATTTTGAAGAGGGCTATAGTAGCTGAGGACCAGTTCAATATATTTTCTAAGGACGATGAATGCAACGGTGACCCTTAAATCATTATCGGTACGACTTTTGTTGATCGAATTCTGTCCAACGAAACAGTTGACGTTTGGAACGCCAATAGTCCGCTTCCAGCTGTAGCTGGCTGGAATGTTTAGCGTCCGCGATCGTCCGCTTTCCGCCCGACATGACCGCAGAGGATTTGTCGCTGAATGAACACTGACATGCGCGGTTGAAGCCGAAATGTCTGCAAAGCCGCCGGTTGCTGTTTCACAAGGGGGCATGGTGCTGGCACTTCGTACGAAACGCCTCCTCTGTTTGGATATGACACGTTGTGCGAGCTCAATCAGGCAAGGGCAGGTTTGAAGGATATCAGCAAAGTGGCCCCGAACTTCGAGGGCGAGGATATCGTACCGGTTTCTGGTGCGATTGGCAGTGATTCCGAAGGAAGTTCGGCACCGAAAAGGTTTGGAATGTGATCCTGAATTGACCTGCCAAACTGGCTGACTAGCTGACCGAGCGGAGAAAAACGGTGGTTCGAGCCGTATTACCAGGACCACCGGTGCTGCTAATGCCCATGAATGATTTGGTCGAAACACCGGCCGAATGGAGTAGATCACGTTCGGATGCGTTTGGTCTGTCGCCGGAGGGACGAAGAGCCCTTACCGCATCATGACCACGGCAGTTCGGATGCAAAGCAAAACCCATCTGCAATTTTAGTGCTTTCAAGCCAAATTCACTGTCAGAAAGAGAACTAACCGGTTGTTCGGTTGGGCGTATTGGGAGGCCGCAATCGTCGACATGACCTACTTGGCCTAGCCATTGTTGAGGTTAATCCCCGACGAAAGGGGCCGGTGCCCGGTCACGGTGGCCGGTGCCGCAGACGTTCTTCTTGGCACAGACCGCAAGTGCGGGGCGATCCATAGGGCCGGCCAAGGTAATTTTAGCGTTCCGCGATCTGCGCGGTTGGGAGAAAAGTTGACGATGAATAACGCCCTAAAACCGCTGCCGCCATTCGCTCCGTTCGATCCTGACCGCCCGGCAAAGACCCCATTCCAAAGGTCGTTCGCAGAGTATCGCAAGATGTTATGGCGAATTGGGCAAGACCCGCACCAGCTCCAAAAGGCTGTTGCTGAATCGCATGTTGCCAAGGTTGGCAACGACAGGATCGAAGACACTTCAGTTGAATATGTGCCCGACGCTGAGACTTTTGCAGTGCAAAGGTCTCCCGCCATCATTGCGCCGGGGATCGACGCCGTTCCGACAAACATAGCGCTGGTCCCGGCAGGGCCAAATGCTCTGGACTTGTACGACGTGGCGACGCGCTGCTTTGCTGATGTGGCGGCGCTGGCACTGGACCAGGCTGTGGACCTGAAGCGAGCACAGGCGAAGGCTCTGGCCGCCGTATACGACCTGTATCGGCCCTTCCATGGCGATAGAGCAGGTTGGGAGGCGTTTCTCGGCTCGATCGGTGTGGATCTGGCTCCGCAAACGAGACACATCGCCTCGCCGCTGCTGCAGCATCTTGTTGCAGGCATGGACGCGCCCCTTGGGGCATATGGCAAAAGCAACTGGGCTGCCGCGATCGCATACGGTGCCTCGCAAAATCTGACCGTGGAAGAGTTTGAGAGCGAATTCGAGGAGCTCGGCGCCAGGAAAATGGCCAATCAGTTGCGCCTGGACGATCAGCCCAAGGCGACGAGGCTGAAGGCGGCGCAGGAGCAGAAGGCGCTGGTCGATCAGCATTTTGCCACGTCTGACCTGGCAAACCTCAATCTAATGGAGGCGACTGAAGGTCTAGGGGCAGGATACCATCGTCTCTACGTCCGCAAGTCGCCAGCCGGGGCGATCGATATCGTCGCCTCTGATCGTACGGATCAGAACGTCCTGGAGGCAACGCTGGCCAAACAGGCTGTGCGCGCAAAGGCCGAACCCAAACCAGTTCGGGAGCGCGCGAAGCAGCGTCATACGTCCAAGGTGCTGCGGGAGCCGAACGTGCTGGCCAAAACTCATCCGGCGATCGTGTC
This sequence comes from uncultured Alphaproteobacteria bacterium, assembly GCA_963799325.1. Lineage (GTDB taxonomy): Bacteria > Pseudomonadota > Alphaproteobacteria > Rhizobiales > Rhizobiaceae > Pseudahrensia. The sequence goes on from CAWCWS010000010.1 coordinate 160,208, forward strand.
GGGGACAACGCTCCACCCTCACCTGAAACGCAAGGCCACTCCATTCGAGAATGTGCTGAAAAGCGGCCGCCATTCACGCAAGTTGGGCGATCGTGCCGTCACGGGCAGATGGAAGGGGATGACAATCGAATTCATTTGCGCTCGTGGAGCGTGAGACGTGCCCAATCACGTGTCGTGTGTACCACATTTGTTACGGAAATCGCATGAGCCAACCACGAGCCTGGCGCTATGAGACCGGTCCCGAATTGCTCCAACAATTGGAAATCGAGTTCGCGATCCGCGCCACGGAAGCTGCAACGCGACAAGGCTTCGTCATTCGTTTCCACAGCCTTGGCGACTTTTACAGCGTCGAGTATGTGGAATGGTGGGGGGAGCAACTGGAAAAGTTCCCGGCGCTGCATGCCTTCGGCTACACGGCCCGTAACCAAAACAGCGAAATCGGCCAGGCACTGGCGAAGGTGAAAGCTGCGTTCCCGGACCGGTTCAGGCTGCGGTGGTCCAATACTTGCGACGAGATGGATTCCACGCTGGTGGTGAAGGAAGAAAAGGATCTGCCCAAATCTGGGTGGAAGCTGTGCCCGCTTCACAAGGCCAAAGTTAGGAACGAAGCGAGCGTCAAAAGTTGCGGCGAGTGCGGTTTGTGCTTTGACCGCACAGTCAACATTGGCTTTCTGGAGCATTAGCCGGCGGGGGTGGAGTAGGAGCGAAGGCGGTAGCAATGTCTCGTGCTTCCCCCGTGCCGTGTCGAACCGCCGCTAGCCACGATGAGTTCGTAATGCGGTCTATTGTGAATGGGCAACTCCAGTCCGGAACCATGCTCTTTAAAAACGGCGGTGGATGGCTCGGAGGGTCGCGTAGGAATTGCGCATTTCTGGTTCATCTGCCTTTTCCAAATTACCCCGAGAGGGATTGGCAACAATGGCGACAATACGGGCGACCGAAAGTTTTGGAATTTTGGACTTTTAAGCGAAAGATTCGGGGTGTCGAAACTTGGAATCCGAATTTCCGAAACCGGATTCCATTCATCATTTCCAACGATGCCATCTGGGCGAAACTGCGAAAAATTTTCTTTCGATTTCTAAAATAAGCCAATCAAAACATGAGCCTACGCGCATGGGGCGGCAGCTTTTACGAAAAGGAAAACTTTTGAAAGCCGAAGAAAGTTCGGGAATTTTTCGGTCGAAAGTTTCCGAATTTCTCTTTTGCCGAAATTCCAACAGGAAGAGTTTCGAGCCTTATGGAAACATTGAAAACCGGTGATTCACTACCCTTTGTAGCCCGTTCACTACCGTTGTCTGCACTTGATAGTGATGGTCGGTAGTGAAGTGGTGTTTGTAACAGTTTACAGCCTGTTCTGAACCGAGACGCAGGCACACGTTCAGCTTGCGGTGTAAATCTGACTATCTGACATCAGCGCCGATCGAACGTCGGTTCCAGCCGCTTTGGACCGGTATGTTTGCGCGATCTGATGCCTCGATCTTGATCTTGATTACGCTCAGAACGCCGTGGGCGGGTAGGTGTTAAGCATAAGAAGCGTAAATCCTTGGCGTCCGACGCGCGGACCACTAGGTTCCGGATTCGGTTCGAATAGTCGGATCGTTTGTCTGTGGACCAGTGGCGGTCCCCAAGGGTGTGTCTAGCACCCATGGGAACCTGACCCCACCGATCTGCCTCAACAGAAAGGTAGAGCTATGCTCACCGTTACCCCCATGGCCGTAGGCGGCCAATCCCCCACCATGATCTATTTGCGCGTTTGCGCGGCATTGTTCGAACCGTCCGGCGTTTTGCCGTGCGCTCGCACTGCCGCTCCTTGCACCGTTCTCCTCTAGTCCCAACCCTTCGGTAATCGAGGTTGGCTAACGCGCTGAATCCGGACAGGTCCGGGTTGGCACGCGGCTGAACGCGCATTGGAACACATCTTTGCCCTGCTCTTACGCTTGCGTGGGTGGCAGTCTGCTCTGGCACGTCCAACGCTCCCTCGATGCCGGTCACATCCTGAAAGATTGACCTCATGCATTACGCCCCAAAGTCTATTTCCGGCATCCTGACGCCGATGACCTTCAAATCCGTCGAGAGCTTCAGCGCATTCGAAAGTGCCACTGTTTTCTCCATGCCAACCTCCACCATCAGCGTCGGTCGCCTGCCGTGGGCCGAGCTGTCGACCAGCAAATATTTGCGCTCGCTCAACGGTCCCGGCGTCTATGCAATCGTCTCCAGTTCCCGGGACGATGACGTTGAATGCGATGTATATGTCGGCTCCTCCGGCGCAGTGGGTGGCCGTCTGCTGAGCCATAAGCAGGATAACCGGCACCGATACGGCCAGACGATCTTCGTGTGCACTTCGACCTCGCTCGAACTGACGTCCACCCACTTCAAGCGGGCCGAGGGGATATTGAATCGCGCAAGCGCTCTGCAGCCGGATGTGCAGGTGACAAGTGCCGATGTCCCAGCGTTCAAGATGTCGTCCCGGTGCGAGGCGATCATGACGAGCCTCGTGCCCCAAATGTTCGAACTGCTGGCCGCAGGAGGCTATCCACTCAACCGGCACTTCGAGCTTATGCTGGAGGACGTGGACTTTCTGCCGACCTGCCGTGCGCCCGATCCTTCGGACCCCAAAATCTATGGGGGAGCCTTGAGCGCTCTGTCCACTGACCTGTGGACGTTCAGCGACAAGGATGGCTGCCTGTCCAACTACCGGCTCTCCGGCACCATGACAGAGAACCGGACCTTCGTATTGTTCCCCGGCTCAGAATTCCGCGTCGATGGGGATCTCAAACTGACCCCAACCACGGTGCGGGCGCGCGACCAGTTGTTGGCCAGCGGTGTCCTAGAACCGACGGGGGGCGCCGACGGTCGCCTGCGGCTGACATATCCGGTAGAAATGGCGAGCCCGAAGACCGCAGTCTACGTCATGCTGCAGTCGAACCGACCGAGCAGCCGCTACTGGACACACGGCAAGCCCGGCGCCGAGCCCATCGGCGATCAGACGGCGGCAACCGGCGCGGCTTGGTAGGTCCGAACCCTCGAAACTTCAAAAGAGTACAAGATGACCAAAATCATCGACGGCGAAGCCGTACCCGCAGGTGGGCACGGCAACAACAACAAGCGTTCCGGTGTTCACGAGGGGCGTTTGGAAGTTAAAACGGCACGCGGCAGCGCGACAGCTCCCCACGAGCTTCGTTCGCGGCCGTCCGGACGGCAGGGGTTCAGGTTTGGGCCCAGGTCTGACTTACTGCTTGAACGCGAAATCGGCCCTGTGTGCGATCCACTTTCCAGCACGCTGTTTGGACCCATGTCGGGACCTGTAGTTGCCATCGCCTTGGCTGGCATGGCGCACAAGCACAGCATGCGGACGGGCGCTGACTTCCCGATGGGGGCTATTGATCTGCTGTCGGCGCAGATCGAAGCAGGCGATCCGGCCTGCGCTGCGTTCGTTACGCTGCTTGCTCGCTACGGTGGGTCGGACGCCGATCCGACGACGGATACCAACATGGGAGGGCAGCGCGATGCATAAGCTCATGAAACGACCGGTACGGAGCGCGCGCGTTCAACTCAGGGGCAGGATTCCGCGCCGTAACGTCTCGTCACGGACAGAACGAGCTAACGAACTACAGGCAACGGTAGGGCTGCGCCGTGCATTGCAGTGCAGCATGGTGCCCGCTGGTGGCATGGTGGCGTGGCGGAACAGTCTGCAGATGTCGGGCCTGGCCTCGAACAGCGTCATCGTCCGCCGTACCACCGCGACATTCGGGGAAGCCTTCCCCGTTCAGGACACAGCGTCGCTGCTTGCTGCACCCGTCGGTACAGTCTCACCTGCGACGATCCCTGGTAATTATGCCGTCGGCCTGCCGTTCTCAGGTCGTTGGTCCGGTCAGCGTAGCGATCTCGTGCGCAACTTCGATGAACTCGCCACCAAACTCGGCGATCTGCTCGATTACGACGCGACGCATGCCATCGTGGTAAAAGGTGCAGCGTTTGCGAGGCAGATTGCGCCTTTGCAGAACCGCGTCGATCGCCTGCCCGTGTTGATCGCGTGCCTCGCCCACCTGCCGATCCCGGAGCGGGACCGCGATATGCAGAGCCTGATCCCGTTGGTGCGGGCCGTGATACCGGAGAAAGCGCCGGGGAATACTGGACAGCGCAGCGAGGACTTAGCACAACAGGACGGTCAAGATGGCCAGCTTGACGACCAAAACGATTTTTACGGCATTGCCGACGTCTTCAAACACGACGCCGATGCCAATCCGGTGCGCTTGATAGACGAGATGTATCTCCGTGCCGCCCGCTACGACAGCCAGGCCATTGCGGACCTGACTGATACCGTTCTGTGCCGGCTCGCAACTGATCCCCGGGGCAAACGGCTGGTTCCACGACTGGCCTCCCGCTTCTACGAACTGCATCTCATTGAAGATGGCGATGCAAACTCGCTGACAGCGTTCGTACACCGGCTGGCGCTTGCACATCTGCAGCTGCTGCAGCTGGCTGCCGGTGATCCGGCGGAGCAGGTGCTGCACCAGAAGACAACAACCTTCTGGACGCGCGCTCGCGATTTCAAGGGCGAACTTTCCCATGTCATCGCTACCGCGGACAAGGACATTCTGGACGCTATCGGTTCGTGGCTAGATATCCGCGTAGCAATGTTCGCCGCCGGAGCGCCCGAACTCGTCGCAGCCTGGCAGGAAGAAGACGCAGCGACTGAGCGCGCCGAGGAGGCAGTCTGGGGCGACAATCCGGTCCGAAAGCGCCGGGAGATCAACCGCCTAACCGTCAAATTGCGCGATGTGCGACGGCTGCATGATTGCCTTATCGCAGCAGCAACCGATGCCGACGATGGGGCCGACGCGGAGAATGATAGCCACGGCTCCGAGCCAGCTTGTAGCAGCCACGGTAACGCTGATGGCAAGGTTTTGCACGATAGGCCAACCGTCACGGCCAATGCTGAAGACGACGGGGAGGAAGCTGACGGTAGTCGTGTAGAAGAAGACGCATCCGGAATTGTCGTCATCCCGATGTTCGAGAAATCCGGTAACCGCGAGCTCGACGAGCGGCTAAAACTCTACCGGGACGGTCTGGGCGGCGTGAAACTACCGCTTGTTTCGACCCCGGATCTCGCGCCGATTCGAGCGGAGCTGGTTCGAAAGCTGCCCCATTTGGAAACGATTATAGACCGCATTCTGAATTCCATGGTCCCGCACCCGTATATCAAACTGCCGCCTGTCTTACTCGTTGGCCGTCCAGGATGCGGAAAGACGACGCTGCTGGAAGAGCTTGCACAATTGCTCGGCACACCGTCTCTGACCATCGATGGTGCCGGAATATCGGACGCCAACCTGCTTGGGGTGGATCAACACTGGGGGACAGGTGGGCCCGGCGTTCACCTCAATCTAGTCGTGGAAAACGAGATTGCCAATCCAATCCTGATCTTTGACGAGCTTGAGAAAGCTGGAGGATCGCGCCGAAATGGGGACATCCGCACAAAACTGCTCGGTCTGCTCGAACCCCGTCGGGCTGGTGCGTTTCTCTGCCCGTTTCTTGGCAAGCCCACTAACCTATCCGGCTTGAACTGGGTGTTCTCGGCCAACAGCAGCGAAAACATTCCGCTGCCGCTCCTGAACCGCTTGGAGACCATCAAATGCCCACTGCCTGCGAGGGAGCATTTGGGACAGCTGGCGCCACAGCTGCTGGCCGCGGAGTATGCCAGCCGTGGACTGCATACTGGATGGGCCGCCCCACTAACGCCGGACGAACTCGTGATTTTGCGGCGCCATTGGCAGGGCGGATCGATCCGTAATCTCAAGCGGCTTATATCGGCGGTCGTCAGTGCGCGGGACCAGTTCATGACGATCGCCTAATCTGCAGTCGGACGAAATATGAAGCGCATTCGTCCTGGATCGGGACGAGGAAGGTAGCCCGAAGTCGGCTTTTCATGAAGCCCTGTTTCGACCCGAGAATTCGCTCTTTGCAAGGGTTCGAGCTAGAATCGTATTTCTATGTAATATGAGGGCACACAGTGATTTTTGCTGAAATCTCGGTCGAGGGCTATGACCACTACCCCTGCTCGCTTCGCCAGCTGAATCGGGCCGGTCGTCCCTTCCATCGCACACAAAACACTGTCGAGGCCTACCGGTATCGCTTTGAACTGCTCGAACGCAGTGCCCATCGATATCAGCGGGCAGAGCAGCCTCTAGATCTCTTCGAAATCACTTGGCATGCTGTTGCCAACGCTGCGGAACTGGCGAACAATTCATGGACGCAGATCCGCGCATGCCTGCTTCAAGCTTATCGAGACTATTTCGATCTGGAGCAAATCGATACAGACACCGTGGAAGCGCTGGTGGACATTCTCGACGCCCATACCAAAGCGCGGGCTAAACGCGTGGACAAACCAAAACTCCCGATCCGGACCAGCGCCGGTCGTGCGAAATGGATCGACCAGTCCGAGCAGGATGCGATCAATCTGCAGCTTTCGCCAGCACATCCGGTCGAGGGTGTTTTAAAAGTGATCAATCGATACGGCCCGCGCCTGGGTTTGCGGCTTTCGGAGTGGCTTACTGCCCGTCCATTTCGTGATGAACTCATCGTTCAAAATGCAAAATTTTCCGAGGCCAATCAGAAAGGATTGGCTCCAACCCGGGCTCTGCGGCTTACGAACGCATTCAGCTATGACGAACTGCGCGATCTCAAATTCGGGCTGGATCGCATCCGTGCATTGGTCCGCCAACATGGCGCTGACAGTGTCAAAGGAATGCTACACGCCTGCCTCCACAAAGCTGTAGGCGCCACCGAGCTTACCAGCAAAATCACATTCCGCACATACCGAGACCAATGTCGGGCCAACATGATTGCCGACGGACACGACAGACTGACGATAGCAGGCTCCATGGGTCACAGCGCTGCGGATTCACAACTCCGCTATGGAATAACCCGACGGGGTCGCAAAGGTCAGGGACTAGCCGTGTGTTCGGACGAGTTGGCTTCAAAAGTTCGTCCCGGTGCCAATACGACATCGCGGACCAAACGGCGTGCGAAAGAAAAAGCTGCTGATCTCGCATTCGTGAAACTGAAGCAGAAATGGGTCAACGACCGAGCGCAAGAACAGGCGTACGCCTACACGCCGTTTGATTGATTTCCGATCTGGACAAAGAGGGATTGAGTTCCACTGCCGTTGGCTAAATGCACCGGGAATGAACGTGAAAGGCAACTCGACACGCTACTGCTACCCAATTTTTGCCATCCGGTTGGCCACACCCTGATCCAGATTTCGAGCTGAAATCAGAGGAAGGCACAACTGCGTTAACCTCCAATACCGGCGCGCCTAGGAATATTTATCTGATTGCTAACCGATGCCCAGTACCTTCACGTTCTGACAGCAGGGTGTTTCGTAAGGTTGCTGCTGCGAAGCGTGTCCGTCTGAGTGACCATGAGGAACTAATTTCTATATTGACCGACGTTTAATCGCTAACGTGCAGATCTCAATTCGATCAGCTAGTTGGTTTCCTATCCCAATGTCCCGCCGTTCCACTCCTCAGAAGACCGTCGATGAGCGTGCATTTCCGGTGCTTATACGCTTCGAAGTGCCAGGGCGAGGGCTAGGTGGGCGCCTGGTCGATCTACAGCGCTGGCTGGAATGCGAAGTGGGTCAGGGTCACTTTGCCATTCATGCGTCCGGTGCGCTCGGTATGGACGCATTGGGCGTGCATCTGTGCGACGTGGAAGGGGCGTACGCAATGGTCGCCGCGTTTCCCGATCTCAGACTTGCCGACGGTACGGTCAGCCGAGCATACTCGTCGCCAGTACAGGATCGGTCATGGTCCGGAGCAGAGATTTTCGGCGTGTGCAATTTATACTCGATGAGCAAAGGCCAAGCTGCAATCAATGAAACGCTGCAGGTTTGGGATGACCGCACCGGCAATATGCCTCCCATGACAAACATTTACCCGGACTATGCGGCACCGGTCGTTACACAGACGGAAGAGGGTCGGGTGATGTGCATGATGCGCTGGGGCATGCCGTCTCCATCGTTTGCGCTGAAGAACCGAACCGCTGATGGTGGCATTACGAATGTGCGCAATACAAAGTCCCCGCACTGGAGACGGTGGCTTGGAACCGGCAATCGCTGCATCGTTCCGTTCACAGCGTTCTCGGAATACGAGAAGGTCGGGAATGCCAAGCCGGAACTGGTTTGGTTTGCCCGCGACGATACAGAGCCATTGGCATGCTTTGCAGGGATATGGACGAACTGGACGTCGGTGCGGAAGCTGAAAGAAGGCGAGACGACGAACGACCTGTTCGCCTTTCTGACGACCGAGCCCAACGCCGAAGTCGCCGCGGTTCATCCCAAAGCCATGCCGGTCATTCTGACAGGACCTGACGAAATCGAAGCATGGCTAACTGCTGACACAGACGATGCCATGAAACTGCAGCGGCCACTGCCGGACGGCACACTACAGATCGTGGGCCGAAGAAAGCGGTCTGCAAACTGACTGGCTGAAAGTGCTACTTTGAAAAGCCGCAAGAGCAGTGGTCGCCGTACAGCTTTCCAGTAAATCTTCCGGCGCTTTACGGCGCCACCGTCACGCAAGATTGCATACGGTCATAAACAACTATGGATGACGCAATACGTTAGCCTGCCGGAAGTCTCAAACCAAACGACCTGTTTACATAGGGTTTTCCGACTTAACGTACACTTTACGCGTTTCGGTCGGCCTTAGCTTCAATGTCTCGACGTGTGTCGTTCAGGTCTTTCCTGGCCATCGCCTCGTAATCCAGATCCATGTACAGCTCGCTGATTACTTCCAACCATTCCGGCAGATTGATATTCGTCAGCTCGATTGCGCGATCTTCCGTCAGTCCCGTGACACCATAGCTTTTGTCATGAACGTCTTTAGCAGCATGTCCGGACATCTGACGCACTGCTCGACCGCTTTTTTTAACGTTGTCGTCATACATGTCGATGCTCAGATCACGGAGAGACTTAAAACTTTCACCAGCCAAAGCACCGGAGCTTTCGAACAAGCGTGACATACGTTTGGACGTGCTTCTCGACGGATCTTCGTAGAGATGGAGCGCTTCGAAAACATATCTATCTTTTCGTTTCAGCATCCAGTCTGTAAACCCGATCTTCGATAGAAGGGTATGCAAAGTGAATGTCTTCTCAGCGTCGGATGTCTTCAGCGGCCGGATAACCTTTTTACCGTTCAGCGTGACAACACTTCTACACTTCACCGTGTGAATCGGGTGCTCGGCATCGCCGAATTGAGAGGTTATGTCTGTTCCCATAAGGTGAGTAAGAAGGCCAAGCCGCCGCGTGGCTAACAATCCAAACAAGGGTAACATCGCATCTGCCAAACGGCCGGATTCCAATCCATTTGTAAAAACTGCAGTAAGTGTTCGGCGGCTCACCTGGTCTTTATTGGTGTCGCGAATTGTTTTTTTCGGGTACCTTAACTTGTTTAGATTGATGCCAATTAGTTGGTCCATCGTTTCAGCTTCATCCGTCCACGCCCGGATCGTACTGTTTATAAAGGCGAGATAGCCGTTCTTAATCGAAACTTTTGACAAAGTCTCCAAATGAGCGGGATCCACATTCGCGTATCCGGCCCCTCGGATGCCCAATATCAAACTGCGGGTTGGAACACCACGACAGGCCTTCGTCTGCTTGCTGTTTTTCGGATAGCAAATAATGAGATCAACGAAAGTCTGGAAGTCACGCTTCTTGTACGTATCGATCTTGTGGTCGCCGATGATGTCGATGAAGACTTGGATCTTGTTCCTTGCAGAAGCCACGCCGGTGGGTTCTTTGACCTTCACATCCCATTCGAGCTTGTTGAAAGCGACCGGAACGGTTGAGCCTAGTCTGCGGGCCCAGGCTTGCAGGTACTCGCCTGCGGCAACGGATAGAAGTGGGTAGGCAGAACCAGCAGCCTCAGGACGATAAACTCGCGCCCGATCAATTAAGCCAGCGAACAGCGGATCGGCCACCGACGTTTCGGTCACCGGCTCGGTTTTTACCGCTGTGGTCGTATCACTTGCGGCCTCCGTGCTTGCCGAGGACAGATCAGATGCTGGATATGGCGATTGCTCTTCGCAGCTGGGTGTATCAAGCTCTGTCGATGGTTGTCTTGCCGACATGGGGTCAGTTTCTGACACCGGTTCTTCACCGGCAACGGCACCCCGCGTTGGAGCCGCAGGCAGGGTGGGTTGCACTGCGCCACTCGAAGCGGCGCCGGGAGCACCATCGCTTCCGGGCAGGCTGTCAACAAGCTGAACATTAATTGGTTGGTTGATCGCTATCGCAGCCTGGTCATCGACCGCTGTAGTTGTGCCCGTCTCAGAACTGGGATCCGCTGGATCGGATTGCCGGTCGTCGTAGATGTCAGAAAGAGCCGACAATGCCGCCATCATAACAGCATGTGACGTCGGCGCGCGTCTAAAACACTCCTTCAGTTCGTGAATAGATTTGGTGCGCGAGCTCATTACGTTGATTTCCGTGAAGCCCTTGGTCTTTTCGTTGCGTGACACGATCTCGGTAAGTTCGGCCTCCACCCGGCCAACAGCAATTTCGATGTCGCAGTGGCGTTGCACAGTGTCGGGCGCGGCGCGGAGATCGTCGATTTCCTGCTGCAACGTGCGTACGGCGCTAATCACTCCGATGCTGTTGTCGCGCGGATGAAGCGTCTTCGATTGCCGCAGTCGATCGACCTCGCTGTCAAAAGCCTCCATCATAGCACCATGCAAGCGCACGATTTCTTCAGTCGTCATACCTGAGAGCATTGCATCGGGGTTGGAAAGATCGATCTCGTCAAACATCAGTTTGGCTCCGGTAAGCATTCCGAATACGCAGTCGGTCCAATAGCCGAGATGACGCGACACCAATCGTGCCTCGGCGATAGTCATTGGCCACAAGCGGGCTTTCAGAACTGCCTTCGAATGAGTTGTTACAATCGATTTTGGTATACGACGCTGAAAACTCCAACCCGACAGGTCGGAAGATAGGTGGATAACCTTGGCCTGCAGCGAAGCGCGATCGCTGCTGGCGCTGAAAGCCGCCGGAATGCTGGATACATTCGCGGTAACTTTCCTGGATACAGAGTCGTTTACTCTTTCATGCGAAGGCATGGGCTTTTTCCTTCTCGCCGGAAGGAAATCAGAACAACTTCAACGGGTTATGGGGCGGGTCTTGCGTCCAGCCCGCTGATCGCTCATAACATACTGAAATGAAAGAGTTTCTG